>NZ_CP108825.1:4800000-7475168 GCF_045207375.1 Micromonospora sp. NBC_00860 | reverse complement strand
GACGGCCCGGAGAAGGCAAATCAGGGTTCATCACTGGTTCGGACGAAGAGCGCCCACCAGTCCGCGGCGCAGCCAAGGACGCGAGCACCTGACTCCCCGGCGCAGCCGAGGACGCGGGCCGCCCCGACGTGCCAGAGTGTCAGTCATGGATGAGTCCGGGCACGGTGCCAGGGTGTTGGCCGAGGAGGCGCTACTCGGCCTCATCGGGCCGTTCTGGCAGGTGGTGATCGGTGCGGTCGTGCTTGTCGTACTCGTGCTCTCGGTGGGACGACTGGCTCGACGGGGCAGGTCCCGGATGACCACGGCGCTGCTGGTCACCGCGGCGGCCATCGCCGGGTTCGCTGTGATCGGCGTCCTGCTGGAGGGCTGAGGCTCAGAGCCGGCGGTTGGCCAGGCTGGGCAGCTCGGCGCGGATCGTGGCGAGCCGGTCCAGGTCCAGGTCGACGACGGAAACCCCCGGACCGTCCGGAACCTGGCCGATGACCGTCCCCCACGGGTCGACCACCATGCTGCGGCCGAAGCAGGTGCGACCCGGCTCATGATCGCCGGTCTGGCCGGCCGCCGCCACGAAACACTGGTTCTCGATCGCCCTGGCCCGCAGCAGGACCTCCCAGTGGTCCCGCCCGGTGTGCATCATGAACGCGGCCGGAACGACAAGCAGTTGCGCGCCGCCCTCCGACGCGAGCAGCCGGTACAGCTCCGGAAAACGCAGGTCGTAGCAGATCGACAGGCCGACCCTCAGCCCCTCGACGTCGACCACCACCGGTTGGACGCCGGCGGCAACGCTCGCCGACTCCCGGTAGGAGACCCGACCGGGGATCTCCACGTCGTACAGGTGGATCTTGCGGTAGCTCGCGGCCAGGTTGCCGGCACGGTCAAAGACCAGCGAGGTGTTCCAGGTGTGGTCCGGGTCCGGCCCGACCTCGTGGAACGAGCCGGCCACCAACCACATCCCGAGCCGCCGGGCGACGTCGGCGAAGAAGCTGCCCACCTCCCCGTCGACCGGCTCCGGCTCGGGCAACCCCGCGCCAGGACCCAGGTAGTCGACGTACTCGGGAAGGACGGCGAGATCAGCGCCGCCGGCGGCGGCCCGCTCCAGCAAGGCCTCCGCGGCCGCCAGATTGGCCTTACGGTCGTCCCGGGCGTTGAGCTGGCAGACGGCGACACGCATGAGCAAAGGGTACGGCTGGAGGGCGCTGACGGACAGCGTCACGATCTGGCCGGCGCCAGCGGTCAGGGGCGAGCGGCGCCGAACACGATCACGCCGGCCGCTCAGGATCGAACGGCCGGCGTGACGCGGGAAAGATCAGGCGGACTTCTCTTCGCGGTCGCGCCGGGCCCGGCGCCCGGTGAACTCCCGCGGCACGATCGTCGGGTTGACGTTCTCCAGGACGACCTCGCGGGTGATCAGCACGCGGGCGGCGTCGGGGTTGCTCGGCACCTCGTACATCGCGGAGAGTAGAACCTCCTCGATGATGGCCCGCAGACCACGGGCACCGGTGCCCCGCAGCATCGCCTGATCGGCGATCGCCTCCAGCGCCGGCTCGTCGAACTCGAGCTCGACACCGTCCAGCTCGAACAGGCGCTGGTACTGCCGGACCAGGGCGTTGCGCGGCTCGGTGAGGATCCGTACCAGAGCGCTGCGGTCCAGGCTGCGCACGTTGGTGATCACCGGCAGCCGGCCGACGAACTCGGGGATCAGCCCGAACTTGAGCATGTCTTCCGGCATGACCTGGCTGAAGATGTCGTCGGTCGACCGCTCGGACACCGACCGGAGTCGGGCGCCGAAGCCGGTGCCGCCCTGCCCGGTGCGGGACTCGATGATCTGGTCGAGACCGGCGAACGCGCCACCACAGATGAACAGCACGTTCGTGGTGTCGATCTGGATGAACTCCTGGTGTGGGTGCTTGCGGCCACCCTGCGGCGGCACGTTGGCCACCGTGCCCTCGAGCATCTTGAGCAGGGCCTGCTGCACGCCCTCACCGGAGACGTCCCGCGTGATCGACGGATTTTCCGACTTGCGGGCGATCTTGTCGACCTCGTCGATGTAGATGATGCCGGTCTCGGCGCGCTTGATGTCGTAGTCCGCGGCCTGGATCAGCTTGAGGAGGATGTTCTCCACGTCCTCGCCCACGTAGCCCGCCTCGGTCAGCGCGGTGGCGTCGGCGATGGCGAACGGGACGTTCAACATCCGGGCGAGGGTCTGCGCCAGGTGGGTCTTGCCGCACCCCGTCGGGCCGAGCAGCAGGATGTTGGACTTGGCCAGCTCGACGGCGTCACTGCCGGAGCCTGGCGCGCCAGCCGCCTCGGCCTGGATCCGCTTGTAGTGGTTGTAGACCGCTACCGCGAGCGCCTTCTTGGCCTGATCCTGGCCCACGACGTAGGTGTCGAGGAACTGGCAGATCTCCATCGGCTTGGGAAGCTCTTCCCACTTCACCTCGCCGGACTCGGCCAGCTCCTCTTCGATGATCTCGTTGCAGAGATCGATGCACTCGTCGCAGATGTAGACCCCTGGGCCCGCGATGAGCTTCTTGACCTGCTTCTGCGACTTGCCGCAGAAGGAGCATTTCAGTAGGTCGCCGCCGTCACCGATCCGTGCCACCTACGTTCTCCCTGCACTCATCGGCCGGAGACCCGGCCCTGACCTGCGGACGTTGCGCGCCGCCCGGCTTAGTTCGCGCCGCCGGCTCAACCGGCGAAGCGGTACGGACCCGACGTTACCCGCTGGCGGGGCATTCTCCGACCCCCAAAACGGGTGTGTCAGAGGTCGGCCGGGAACGGAGCCCCGGCCAACCTCTGACCCGGTACAGCTCAGCGGGCGGCGTTGGCCGCCAGCAGACCCTTCTTGCGGCTGGTCAGGATCGTGTCGACCAGCCCGTACTCCTTGGACTCCTCGGCCGTCATGATCTTGTCACGGTCGATGTCCTTGCGAACCTGCTCGATCGGGCGGTTGCAGTGGCGGGACAGCATGTCCTCCAGCTGCGTACGCATCCGCAGGATCTCCCGGGCCTGGATCTCGATGTCCGAGCCCTGCCCGTAGCCGCCCTCGGTGGCCGGCTGGTGGATGATGATCCGCGAGTTCGGCAGGGCCATCCGCTTACCCGGAGTGCCCGCCGAGAGCAGCACCGCCGCCGCGCTCGCGGCCTGCCCGAGGCAGACCGTCGAGATGTCCGGACGGACGTACTGCATGGTGTCGTAGATCGCCGTCATGGCGGTGAACGAGCCACCCGGCGAGTTGATGTACATGATGATGTCGCGGTCCGGATCAGTGCCCTCGAGCGTCAGCAGCTGGGCCATCACGTCGTTGGCCGACGCGTCGTCCACCTGGACGCCGAGGAAGATGATCCGGTCCTCGAAGAGCTTGTTGTACGGGTTCGACTCCTTGACCCCGTACGACGTGCGCTCGACGAACGACGGCAGCACGTAGCGGTTGTGCACGGCCGCGAACTGGGGCGGCAGGCTCAGATCGGTCATCGTCAGCTCCTCAGCTCAGGGTCCCGGCGCCATCCGGAACCTGTGCGGCCCCGATGATCACCTTGTCGATGAAGCCGTAGTCCATGGCCTCCTGGGCGGTGAACCAACGGTCCCGGTCCGAGTCGGCCTCGATCTGCGACTGGCTCTGGCCGGTGTGGTGCGCGACCCGCTCCTGGAACATCCGCTTCGTGTAGAGCATCTGCTCCGCCTGGATGGCGATGTCGGACGCCGTGCCGCCCAGACCACCGGACGGCTGGTGCATCATGATCCGTGCGTGGGGCAGGGCGTACCGCTTGCCCTTGGTGCCCGCGCAGAGCAGCAGCTGGCCCATCGAGGCAGCCATGCCCATCGCCACGGTCGACACGTCGTTGTCGATGAACTGCATGGTGTCGTAGATCGCCATGCCGGAGTAGACCGAGCCACCCGGCGAGTTGATCCACAGGTTGATGTCGCGGTCCGGGTCCTCCGCGGCGAGCAGCAGCAGCTGCGCGCAGATGCGGTTGGCGACCTGGTCGGTCACCTCACTGCCCAGGAAGATGATGCGTTCCTTGAGCAACCGGTTGTAGACCGAGTCGTCGAGGTTGCCAATGGAGTCGCCACCGCGCGCGTCAATCGCCCGGAGCGACTTCTTGGGGATGTGCATGTCGGTCATGGCAGCCCTTCGCTCTCCGTACCGTCTTTCCCGACACTAACCGCTGTGCGGGGCGGCAGAGTCCCGGTCGGGGCAGTGTTCGCTCTCAGCGCAGCTGTGTCGGGGTACCCGCGGCGCGGGCTTCCGGGCGTACCCGGCAGTGCTTGCTGCCCGGGCGTACCCGGAAAGGGAAACGGCCGCCGTCCGCCGCTGAGCGGCGGACGGCGGCCGCACCCGACGATCAGTGGTCGTGGTTGTGCTCCGCCTCGTTGGCGGCGCGCAGGGCGTCGAGGGTGATCCCGTTGCCGGCCGAGTCCTTGATCGTGATCTTCTCCATGACGGCCGCGAGCGCCTTGCCCCGCCGCACGTCGCCGAAGACCGCGGCGGCCGCGCCGGAGCGCACCAGCTGGTCGTAGTACTGCTGCGGGGCCATCCCGGCGCGCTGCGCCCGGTGCACGATCTCGTGCCCGAACTCGTCGTCGGAGACCTGTACGTCCTCCGCGTCGGCAAGCGTGTCCAGCAGGAGCTGGACCTTGACGCCCTCGGTCGCCGCCTCGGTCAGCTCGGCGTCGATCTGCTCCTCGGTCTTGTCCTCGGCCGCGAGGTACTCCTCCATCGAGGCGCCGATCCGCTCCAGCTGGTCGACCATCGCCTGCTTGCGGCTCTCGACCTCCTCGCGGACGACACCCTCCGGGGCCGGGATGTCGGCGGCCTCGACGAGCTGGGCCAGGGCCTTGTCCCGAGCGGCGTAGATCTGCTCGACCTGCTTGCCCTGGGTGACCCGGGCCCGCAGGTCGCCGCGCAGCTCCTCGATCGTGTCGAACTCGCTCGCCATCTGGGCGAACTCGTCGTTCAGCTCCGGCAGCTCCTTCTCCTTGACCGTGCGCACGGTCACCGCCACGTCGGCGTCCCGACCGGCGAAGTCGCCGCCGACCAGCTGGGTGGTGAAGGTGGTGTCCTCGCCGGCGGCGAGGCCGACCACGGCCTCGTCCAGGCCCGGCAGGAGCTGCTTGCTGCCCACCTCGTGGGAGATGTTGCTCGCCTGGCCGCCCGGCACGTCCTCGCCGTCGACGGTGGCGTTGAGGTCGATCTGGACGTAGTCGCCCTCGGCGGCGGCGCGCTCGACGGTCTTGAGGGTCGCGAACCGCTCCCGCAGGTTCTTCACCTGCTCGTCGATCTCGCTCTCGTCGATCTGCAGCTCGTCGACGGTCACCTCGATGGTGCTCGCGTCCGGGATGGTGATCTCCGGGCGGACGTCGACCTCGGCCGTGAAGTTCAGCGAGTCACCGTCGTTGAACTCGGTGATCTCGACCTCCGGGCGCCCCAGCGTCTTCAGGTCGTGCTCACGCACCGCGGCGAGGATGTTCTCCGGGATGGCCTCCTGGACCGCCTCATTGAGGACGGTGCCCCGGCCCACCCGCTGGTCGATCACCGCGGTCGGCACCTTGCCCCGGCGGAAGCCCGGAACCTGGACCTGCGAACCGATCTCGCGGTACGCCTTCTTGAGGCTCGGCTCGAGCTCGACGAACGGCACCTCGATGGCGAGCCGCACGCGCGTCGGGCTCAGAGTCTCGACGGTGCTCTTCACAGGCGTACTCCTTGACGGATCTCAGTTGAGTCTGGGCGTGATTCAGCCCATCGAGTGTAGGCGAGCCGGCCTGACGCTCCGGCATCGCCCGGGGCCGCACTGGGCGGCACCCGGGGCGGCCCGGCCGCGGACGACAGTCGGGGTGGCGGGATTTGAACCCACGGCCCCTCGCTCCCAAAGCGAGTGCGCTACCAAGCTGCGCCACACCCCGTGGCGACGTGCAGTCTATGCCGTCGCCACGCCTCAGTCGGTGCCGGGGCATCAGCCACCCGGACAGAACCCCCGAAAACTACCACTGCACCCCGAACCGCCTGCTTCAAGATCGGCACAACTACCCGGACGGGTTCACGATCAGCGCAACCTGGTTCAAGATCCGCGCAAGTTCACGGATGTAGTGGCCTTCGCGTGCAGTGAGGCCACTACTTCACGGATGTTGCGCGGATCTTGAGGTGCCGTGCCGCCGGGTGAGGGCGTGGTGCCGCCGCGTCGGGGACGACTCGGCACCGCGGGGCGGTGGCGCGGTTACGCGTCAGGCGTCGACATTGGGTACGATGGAGCGCGTCCTGCTCCGGCGGGATGCACGCGGGCGTAGCTCAATGGTAGAGCTTCAGTCTTCCAAACTGACTACGCGAGTTCGATTCTCGTCGCCCGCTCCAACGCCCTCCGACCCGGGTCGGAGGGCGCTTTTGCGTTCCGGGCGAGGTCACGATGACCCAGGCCCGCGCGGCGGGCGGTCATGCCATGGACGCGGCGGGCGACCTGCGCGGGGCGGCAGGACATGCCGCGTACGCGGCCGGCCAGGCGGGAGCCGTCGCACACGTCGCCGCGCACGAAACTGGGCGCGGCAGCACACGAGCCCGGACGCCAGGCGTTCGATGTTCGCCGATACGGCCGCTGTGCAGACGATGGCGGACGAACGAGACTGTGGCCATGTCACAGGGTGGTGAGGGCGCCCCGCGCAGGCAGGTCGTCGCTGCCGCTCTGCTCATCCTCGCTGGCGTGCTCGTCCTCCTCGTCCCGGCCGGCGACGAGGGCAGAGTTCTCGTGCCCATCAGCGAGGGCCACGGGTTGTCCGCCGTGGACGGGGTCGGCGCAACGCTGTTGGCGTGCGGCGGCACCTGGCTGGAGGTGCTCGTGGTACGACGCCTGCCGTACCTCGCCCTGCCCCCACGGGCCCTGTTCGCACTCGGCCTGCTGGCCGGTCTCGGCGTGGGCCTCCTGATCGCCTCGGTCTTCTCGGGATTCTTCTGGTGGTGGGCCGTCGGCGCCACCACGCTGGGCGTCGCCGTGCTCGTCCTCGTGCCCCTCACGGCACGCCGCTGAGGGGGACCCGCGGCGCAGCACCCCGCACGGTCACGAGGCAGCCGGCTTCGACACACAGCAAGGCCCAGGTGGACCGCACGGTGGCGGCACCTGGACCCACTCGGCGAGGCCGAGTCGCCGAGTCACTTCAGGTGGAACCGCTCGTCGACCGCGAGAGCCGCCAACTGTGGCACGGAGAACGGCAGCTTCGTCAACGCCGGCCGGCTCTCGTCCAGCCGCACGCTCTGCGCCACGAAGACCACCACGCCGTCCGGGTGCCGGTACGCCGACCACTGGTCGAGCCGATCGTCGTCACTCGGTCGGACCACCACCCCCACCCGCGTCGCACCGACGGTCTCGACCCGGCACTCGCCCCGCATGCCCCAGAACTTCTGGGCCAGGTCGCACGGCTCGGCCGGCAGCGGGTTGGGGCCGTCGTGCACCTCGACGATCACGCGCCCGGTGCCCTTGCCCTTCGCCACGGCCACCGAGGACAGGTAGCTCCACACGTCGACGCCGTCCACAGTTGCCTCGAACTGCGCCTGCTGGGTCCGGAGCGTCGGGTCGGACTGGCCCGGCGGGTCCTCCGGCGCGGTGAAGCCGGCGGGTACCACCGAGACAACCTCCCTGAGTAGGTGGATGCCCTGCTCGTACCTGGACCCCGCCCGCGCGGTCCGGTCCTCCTGCGGCTGCCCGTCCGGCCCGGTCGGCCACGGCTCCTTGGTGTCCGGAGGAGCCAGTGACCCCTGACCCGCCGGTTGGTAGACATGGCCGTCCGGAGTGGCGACGGCCGCGAACCCGGTGACCGCCAGCACGACAGCCGCCGATCCGAGGGACGCCCACACCGCGCGTCGGCGGAAGTGCGTCCGTCGTGCCGCGCCGAGCGCGGCTGTCGTACTCAATGGTGGTGGCGGGGTCATGCCCGCCATCTCGCTGCGCAGCCCCTCGCGCAACTCTTCCTCGTTCATCGCTCCCCCATCTCGATCCCGCTGTAGGTAGGGGTCAGGAGGCCGCGCAATGTGTCGAGCCCGCGTGCCGCCTGGCTCTTCACCGTCCCTGGAGAACACTCCAGCAGCGCCGCGACGTCCTCGACCGACAGGTCCTCCCAGTACCGCAGAACCAGCACGGCCCGCTGACGCGGTGCCACCCGGGCCAGCGCCTGGAGCAGCACCAGTCGGCTCTCCGGCGAGTCGGGCGGGGCCACCTGCTCGGCGTCCTCGCCACCCACCCGCTCACGCCGCCACCAGCCGCGGCGGCGCTCGTCGAGGAAGGTCCGGATCAGGATCTGACGCAGGTAGCTGTCGAGCACCTCGTGCCGCGAGATCCGGTTCCAGACCCGGTAGAGCTTGACGAACGCGGTCTGGACCAGGTCTTCGGCACGGTGCCAGTCGCCGCACAGCAGGTACGCGGTGCCGCGCATGGCACCGGACCGTGCCGCGAAGTACTCGGCGAACGCCTTGTCGCGATCGCTCATTCAGGCCTCCGATCCCGTTTCGAGTTAGTCACGCGGGGTCTGGCCCAGAGGGTTGCTCCGGAACTCGCGGACCTGTCACGGGATCAACGCCGAACGGCGTCCGGCGGCTACAGACGACGACAGGCGTCACTCATGCGTCGGCGCACCGCCGTCCACCGCGAGTAGTGCGCCCTTAGCGACCACGAGCAGGACACCCGGCGTCAACACGCGCACTCCGCTGATCTGCTGTTCGACGAAGTGTCGCTCGCATGGGCGGCCGGTGTCGTCGACGAGCAGCAGCATGCCGGGTCGCCCGGTGGCCAGCACGTGCCCGCCGGCGCCCGGGACGACCTGGTCCACCGAGTCCGGTCCGGCGGTCACCCGCCAGAGGGTCGCACCGGTGGTCAGGTCCAGCGCGACGGCACCGGCCCGGCGCTCGCGCGCCCACACCACACTGCCGACGGTGCTGATTCCCGCATCGGCCAGGTCCCGATCGTGCCGGAAGAACTCCCCTGCCGTCCCCGATCCCGGACGGACCTGCCACAGCGTTCGTGCCCCGCAGCGCGCCAGGAACCGATCCGCACCGGCCGCCACGAACGTGGGCCACTGTCCGTCGCGGCCCACCAGGGGTTCCGGCAGGCTCCAGCGGTGCACCTCGTTGCCGTCGCGAGCGTCGAGCAGCCGCACCGACGTGCCGCCCGGCTCCCCGACGAGCACCCGCTCGCCGACTGCGGCCGGCAGTACTGTCGCCACCCGCTGCCGGTCGGACCAGAGCAGGGCGCCGGTCCACCGATCGAACGCCCGTAGTCCCGTGTAACCCCGCCAGCCACCGACCAACACCCGATCACCGGTCACCACGATGTGGCCCGTCAAGCGGGGCACCTCGGCGCTCCAGCGGACCTCGCCGCCACGCACGTCGAGGCAGCGCAGCTCGTCGCGATCCTGGCTGATCACCCAGCACTGCGACCCGTCGGCCACGACGGCGCGGGGCCAGGTGCCGATCGGTACGTCCCACCGGGCCACGCCGTCGGCCGGATCGAGACAGACCAGACGGGTCGAGCGCTCGTGCACCAGTACGCCGTCGGCTGTGCTCGCTGTCGCTGTCGGGTCGGCCCGCTGGTGCAGCCCACGACGCCAAAGGATTTTGAAGATCAGCCAGCTTAACCCGCGTCGACTACGCCGGTAAGGCGCGGACGGCGCATCCCCACCTTGACAGGTGTCGATCTGTGCACTGGTGTAAGGACCAAGCACATCGACGTCCGTCACAGGAGGGCACATGATCGTCCGACGACGGTGGACAGCTGCCGCCACCACAGTGATCCTGTTCAGCGCAGTGTTGTCCCATCCCGCTTCCGGCACGGCGGCACCCGCCGCCCCGGCCGCCCCGATCACCCTGAGCGCCACCGAGACCGCACTGGTCCGAGTCCAACTCCGCGATCAGGCCCAACTGGACCGGCTCGTCGCCACCGGCGCGGACCTGGCCAACCGGCCCCGCGCCCGGGACGGCCGGATCCTCGCCGACCTGGTGCTCAGCGGCACGCAGCTCGCCGAGTTGACAGCGCAGGGCGCGACGGCCGTGCAGATCGTGCAGCGCGCCGGGGACGGCAACCGGCACTACGCCGACAGCGTCCGGGCGGCTCAGGCCCGTACCGCTGCCGGACTGCGTACGCCGGCCGCTGGCCAGCGGTCCACCGCCGCCGCCGTGGACACCCTCCAGGTGCAGCAGGCGTACTGGTGGACCACGTCCGGACAGACCTTCCTGCAGGCCCAGGTGGCCACCACCGCCACCGACGACCCGGACGTGGAGATCACCGTCAGTTGGCGGACGGCGGACGGCGCCACCGGCTCGTTCCCGCTGTACCGGTTCGAGGACTCCGGCGAGTACCAGTACCACTACGCACTCCCCCAGCCGGTGCCGAGCCGACCCGTTCAGCTGAGCGCCATCTCCAGCCTCGGTGGGGTCAGCCGGGTGATCACCCCGACGCTCTGGCCCAACGCCACGCCGCCGCCGCTGCCGGCCGGATACCAGAAGGACTTCATCGACGCGTACCTGACGCCGATCGACATCCAGGCGCGGATCAAGCGGCTGGCCCGCCAGTACCGGGACCTGGTGGACGTGATCGACCTGCCGAACAAGACCCAGGGATACCGGCGCAACGCCGTCGCGTACCTGGGGGACCCGGCCGTGGCGGCAGTGGTGGTCGAGTCGGTCCGCTTCGGCGACCAGGGCATGAACGGCGTACAGGTGCGCACTGTCGACCCGGGCCGGGCGAACCGGCCGCTGACCGTCGGCTACCGCGATCGCGTCCTCACTGTGTCGCTGGCCACCGACACCGCCGGTAAGACGGTGAGCACCACCGACGAGGTCGCGGCAGCGATCAACGCCCGCCAGTCGAACCGGTTCCGGGCCACCGTCGAGGACGGCTCGGCCGGGCTGCCCATGCCGGTCGCCGGCCCGGCCCGGCTCGACGACGGGCTCCAGGGCACCGAGGTGCCGGCACGGCCGTGGACGGTGCAGGCGCTGCGCCTCGGCGTGCACCGGGACGGCTCCCGGGTCGGCGTGCTCGCGTACTCCCAGGAGCACGCCCGGGAGTGGGCCACGCCGCTGGTGACCCTGGAGTTCGCCGAGCGGATGCTGGCGAACTCCCGGACCGACCCGGCGACCCGTGAGCTGCTGGAACAGGTCGACATCTTCGTCATCCCGACGGTCAACCCGGATGGCGCGAACTACTCGTTCAACGACTTCGCCATGCAGCGCAAGAACCTGGTCAACCACTGCACCGGGGCGGCCCGCGACCCGAGGTACCGCACCTCGTGGGGCGTCGACCTCAACCGCAACTACACCGTCGGGTCGTACTTCGACGGGTACGTGGGCGCCAGCGCCAACTGCCTGTCCGGCACCTACGCCGGCACCGCCGAGCTGTCCGAGGCGGAGAGCGGCAACGTGATCGCGCTCGCCCAGGACCACCCGAACATCAGATTCGCGATGAACGTGCACTCCTACGGCGGGTACTTCATGTGGCCGCCGGGGGCGTACCGGGCCGACGGCAGGGTCACCCTGCCGCGACCGTCGATCGACGAGTCGACGCTGTTCCTCAACAGCGCCCGGCGGATCGTCGGCGCCATCGCGCAGGAACGCGGCACCGTCACCTGGCCGTCCCAGACCGGTCCGGTCGCCGACGTGCTCTACTCCGCCGCCGGCAACTCCGCCGACCAGCTCTACTACGAGCTGGGCATCTTCGCCTGGGACTTCGAGGTCGGCAACGACCGGTGGAACCCGGCGACCAACCAGTGGGAGGGCGTCGGCTTCCAGCCGCCGTTCGACGAGGCGCACGGCGAATCCCAGGAGTACGCCGGCGGGCTGGTGGAGATGGTCCGGGTGGCCCGCGACTACGCCGCCGCCGAATCCGCCGGCTGATCCCTCGGCGGTGCCGCGTCCACTCGTCGGGGCGCGGCACCGCTGGCCGGATATCACCTACGACGGGGCGGTCGCCCCGGACGGCGGCGAGCCCGGCGTCGAGGACCCGGCCGCCCGGGTCGCGTCGCCCCGAGCCGACGCCGAGGGCCACGGCGGCACCCACTGACCGTCGCACCGTAGAGCCCACGAAGGAGGTAGCGGTCGGAGCGGCCGGCCACGGATGAACCGCGGCCGGCCGGGTAAGCAGCGGCCTGCCTGGTGGGGAGACGACCGGGTGCACGGGTGGGCGGTCATGGACCGGCCCGCCCGTGCACGCCCCGGTCAGTTCGAAGAAATCCAGTTCCAGGCTGAGACGACCCACTCGGTCTGCTGGAGCCATGCCACCCCGAGGCCGGCGAGGAACACCGCCGTCGCCAGGTGGGCACCACGGGCGCTGCGCCGCACCCGTCCGAGCTGCCGCTCCCACACCACCCGGCCGACCAGCCGGGACAGGGCGAACAGGCCCACCGCCACCAGCAGGCTGAGCACCAGCACCAGCAGGGGGCCGCTCAGGTCACCCTGGCCGGACAGCGCCCAGATCCCCCAGCACACGAACGCGAAGAGGCCGGCCGCCGCGCTCCACTCGCCGCCGCGCCGCAGTTGCGCCATCCGGGAGCTCAGCGAACGGCGGGGCGCCGGCTCGCCCGGCCAACCGGTGCCGGTCGGCTCCTGCTCGACCACCGGGAAAGGCTCCGTCCGCGGGGTGCGCGGCTGACCCACCGGAGCGACCCCTCGGCGGAACCCGTCGCGCTGCGGCGGCACCCCGACGCCGGCCTGCGGTGGCACCTCCACGGTCCGCTCCGCCCACGGCTGCGTCTGGTCTGCCATCTCGTCCTCCCCCTGACCGACGGCAACAGCACCGCCTGATTCGAGGGTAGCCAGCCGGCAAATCGGTCGCCGACCCCGGCCGGGACGCGAGATCGCGCGACAGTGCCGGATCAGACCCGGCCAGGGTACGGTCGGCTGATGGGTGACCCCGACCGACGACGGCGACGGCTGCGCCACCACGCCGACACCGAGACGGCCAGACCGGGCGCCGACGGCTCGACGGCCAGCACCGCGGGCGTGCATGACGGTGACGACCCGCCGCCGCCACGGCGCAGGAGCACCGGGGGCGACGAGCGCGACGGCGAGCGAGGGCTGCGCGGGTTGGTCGGTTCCGGCTCGTCCCAGGTGGGGCTGAGCGCCGCGCTACGGGCCCGGGACGCGGCCCGCCCCACCGACGACGACCTGGCCGAGGCGGAAGCCCGGGTGGTCGTCGTCCGGCGGAACTGGGTGCCCCGCGAGGAGTTGCCCCGCTCGCCGCGCTGAGCGCCGCACGGGTCAGGGGAGGTCGGGCAGCTTCCGGGTCCGCTCGTACTCGGCCACCTGGGCGATCCGCCGAGCGTGCCGCTCGTTGCCGGAGAACGGCGTGTTCAGGAACGCCTCGACGATCCCGGTCGCCTCGTCCAGCGTGTGCTGACGGGCACCGATGGCGACCACGTTCGCGTCGTTGTGCTGGCGGGCCAGCTGAGCGGTCTCGACGCTCCAGGCCAGCGCGGCGCGGATGCCGGCGACCTTGTTCGCGGCGATCTGCTCACCGTTGCCGGAACCACCGATGACCACTCCGAGGCCCGTCTCGTCGGCCACCACCTGGTCGCCGGTGTGCAGGCAGAACGTGGGGTAGTCGTCGTCCGGGTCGTAGCCGTGCGGGCCGACGTCGACCACGTCGTACCCCTGCATGGCCAGGTGGTTAGCCAGGTGCACCTTCAACTCGAAACCGGCGTGATCGGATCCCAGATAGACGCGCATACCGGGCAGTCTGTCAGGCCGCGCTCGGGGACGTCACAGGGGCGGCGTCCCCGAGCCGAGTTCGTCACACGGTCGTGGGGGTGGTGCTCAGCGCGGCAGCTCGGCGACGACCAGACCGCCGCGCGCCTTCGGGGTGAACCAGGTGCTCTTGCGGGGCATCTTCTCCCTGGCCAGGTTGACCGCGACGAAGTCTGCCACGGTCACCGGCGCGATCAGGATGGCCAACTCGGCCCGCCCGGCGTCGACCTCACCGGTGAGCCAGCTCGCCGGGTAGTCGCCGCCGACGTAGGTGATCCGCTTGTCGCCCGGGTCCAGACCGAGAGCGTCGCGCAGCACCAGCCGCTCGACCAGGGCGTGGTCCAGGTTCTCCAGGCGGGCGGAGGCGGTGGCGGGCAGGCGCACCGCGTACCCCTTGCCGTCTAGGTGGAGGTGCACGGTGCCGCCGGCCGCCGGGACCTCGACCGGGCCGTCGATCGGCTCGACCTCGGCGCCTGCGGCCCGCAGCCGGTCGAGCAGCTCGGCCGGGGTCGTGGTCAGCTCGCTGACCAGCCGGTTGTACGGCTGGATGGCCACCGACGCGGGGGTGGTGACCACGGCCAGGAAGCGCGGCAGCCCGCCGGTCTGGGCGGCCAGGCTGCGGTGGTTGCCGTCCGCGACGACCAGGTCCCCGCCACCGGCGAGAGCGGTCAGCGTGGCCTGCTCCGGGCCCGGGCCGAGCAGCCAGATGGCGTGGGTGCGCCCCGCCTGGTCGGTGTCCGTCGCGGCGGGCGCGCCCGCCGTGTCGGTCGCCGCGGCGAGCGCGGCGTGCAGTTCGTCGCCACGCCCGGTCTGGAGCAGGAGGACGGGTGAGAGCAGGTGACCCAGCGCGTCGGCCAGCGCCACCCGCTCGCGCACCTTGGCGATGAAGACGTCCTCGTTGCGGATGACCAGGCCGGGCTCGTCCGCCCGGGTGGAGATCTGGTCGGTGTCCACCATCGCGAACAGCCCGTACGCCGGCTCCTCACCGGGTGCGCTGATCCGGTAGAGGACCACCACCTCCTCGGCGGGGGTGTAACTGCCGTCGGCCTTGGCCTCGGCGAGGCGGGCCACCGCGTCCGGCAGCGCGTCGAGGAACGACTTGCCCAGGCTCTGCGGGGCGCGGTGCGGCATCTCGATGCCGAGAGCGCTGTGCGGGTTCGACTCGATGATCGCGGTGATCTCCGCGTCGTCGGCGAACTCGTCGTAGTTTTGCGCGCCGGTGCCGCCAGTGGTGACCCAGGCCCGGGTGATCGGATGCACGACCGTCATGCCCACTGACGCTACCGGCGACGGTGTCGCCGCCGACGGGGACCCGCGGGGCGTCCACCAGATGAAAGCCCCGGGTGGTCAGCCGGCACGGTCGGAGGCGCCCCGGCGGTGCTTACCCGCGCTCACCGGCCCGCCGTTGCCGCGTCGACCGGTCCCGATCGGCCCGGTGTTCAGGGCGCGGCGGGGCGACGCTGGTGGCCCCGGCACGGGACGGTCCGGGGGCGGCGTCGGGACGGGCCGTGGGCTCAGCGGCGGCGTCGGCACCGGGCGCGGAGGAGCCGGCGCCGGCGGTGGGGGCGCCGGTTCGGCCGGTGCCGCCCCCGACGGCACCAGCGCCGGCGCATCGGCCGGCACGGCGTCGACGGGCGACGGCAGCGGGTCGATCGACGTGGGCGGGGTGAGCCGGGAGGTCACCGGGACCCGCGCCACGCCCACCACGATGGGCGGCGCGAGCAGATCCACCAGGTGGGCGGGCAGGTCCGGGCGGACCGTAGGCCAACGAGAGTCGTCAACGGACCAGTAGTCCGCGCCGGGACTCTCGATCACCCCCTGCCGGGTCAACTGATCGTCACCGGACGCACGGTGCTTGGCCATCGGGATTTGCCTCCACGAACTGCGGCGTGCGGCCCTGCGGGTCGCTGCGGCGGACACCGAGGGAAACGACGCCCCCCGCCTCCCGGTGACGCCACGACCGTCCGCCGACCTCGGCACCCGACCGGAAACGCCCCCGTCCGTGCAGCTGACGCGGCACGGACGGGGGCGCGGTGGTCATCGCTCAGTCGAAGATCGGGCCCTGCTCGCGGGTGCGCTTGAGCTCGTAGAAGCCCGGGGTACCGGCGACCAGCAGCACGCCGTCCCAGAGTCGACCGGCGGCCTCCCCCTTCGGCGCCGGAGTGATCACCGGGCCGAAGAACGCGACAGGGGTGCCGTCCGGGCCGGGCGCGTGCACGACCGGCGTGCCCACGTCCTGCCCGACCGGGCGCATGCCCGCCTCGTGGCTGGCGCGCAGCGCCTCGTCGTAGTCGGTGCTGTCGGCCGCCGCGGCCAGCGCCGGGTCGAGGCCGGCCTCGGTGAGCGCGGCGACGTACAGCTCCGGGCCCCGTTCCTGCTTCTGTAGGTGGATCCGGGTGCCGAGCGCGGTGTAGAGCGGGCGCAGCACCTCGTTGCCGTGCAGTTGCTCGGCGGCGATGCAGACCCGCACCGGACCCCAGGCGGTCTTCAGGAACTCCTTGTACTCCTCGGGCAGCTCGTCCCGGCCGTCGTTGAGCACGGCAAGGCTCATCACGTGGAAGCGGATGTCCACGTCCCGGACCTGCTCGACCTCGAGCAGCCAGCGGGAGGTGATCCAGGCCCACGGGCAGGCCGGATCGAACCACATGTCGGCGGTGACACGCTCGGTCACGGTGAGATCCTTTCGCGACGGGTGGCGCCGGCGGCGGTCGGCGTCTCAGGAGAATCTTCACCCCGCGGCGCATCGGCCGGCACCCGAATGAGAGCGTGACCTCGGCCACCGCGGGCTGCCCGTACATGGAAGACTCGAATCGGGCCGGCCGTCACGAGCGGTAGGCGAACGGGCGCCGCCGGGCGTACGGCGACATGTGGGATGGAGACGAACAGTGCCGGGAGTGCGCAACCTGACGCAGGTCGAGGCGACCGAGCGGGCACGCCTGCTCAACGTGACGGGGTACGACATCAGTCTGGACCTGTCCACCGCCGTACTGGCGGCCGACGGCCGCACGTTCAGGTCGACGACCGAGGTCCGGTTCCGCTGCTCCGAACCGGGCGCGAGCACCTTCATCGAGTTGGCCGCCGAGTCGGTGCGGTCCGCGACGCTGAACGGCACGCCCGTCGACCTCTCCGACTGGTCCGCCGAGAAGGGCCTGACCCTGTCCGGGTTGGACAGCGACAACGTCCTCGTGGTCGAGGCCGACTTCGGTTACTCCAACAGCGGCCAGGGTCTGCACCGGACGGTCGATCCGGTGGACGGCGAGACGTACCTCTACAGCCAGTTCGAGACGGCCGACGCGCAGCGGGTGTTCGCCTGCTTCGACCAGCCCGACCTGAAGAGCGTCTACACCTGGCACGTCACAGTGCCGGCGCACTGGCGGGCGGTGTCCAACATGCCGGTGCAGCGCGAGGAGCCGGCGGGTGAGGCGCTCAAGACGCTGCACTTCACCGAGTCGCCCCGGATGAGCACCTACATCACGGCGATGTGCGCCGGGCCGTACCACGAGGTGCGCGACGCTCACGACGGCATCGACCTGGGGGTTTTCTGCCGGGCGTCGATGGCGCAGTACCTGGACTCCGACGACCTGTTCCTCATCACCAAGCAGGGCTTCGACTTCTTCCACGAGAAGTTCGGCGTGCGCTACCCGCTGCCGAAGTACGACCAGCTCTGGGTGCCCGACTTCAACGCCGGCGCGATGGAGAACTTCGGCTGCGTGACGCACGCCGAGTCGCACTACCTGTTCCGCTCGCAGGTCACCGACTTCGAGTACGAGCAGCGGGCCAACACGATCCTGCACGAGCTGGCCCACATGTGGTTCGGTGACCTGGTCACCATGCGCTGGTGGAACGACCTGTGGCTGAACGAGTCGTTCGCCGAGTGGGCCAGCCACTGGTGCAACACCAACGCGACCCGGTTCACCGAAGCGTGGACGACCTTCCTGTCCATCCGGAAGAACTGGGGCTACCGGCAGGACCAGCTCTCCTCCACCCACCCGGTCTACACCGAGATGCCGGACATGGAGGCCGTCGAGGTCAACTTCGACGGCATCACCTACGCCAAGGGCGCGAGCGTACTCAAGCAGCTCGTCGCGTACGTGGGTGAGGAGCCGTTCGTGGCTGGGCTGCGGGCCTACTTCGGCAAGCACGCCTGGGGCAACGCCACCTTCGACGACCTGCTCACCGAGCTGGAGGCGGCCTCCGGGCGGGAGCTGCGCAAGTTCGCCGCGCAGTGGTTGGAGACCGCGCAGGTCAACACGCTGCGTCCGGAGGTGACCATCGGGGCGGACGGCACGTACGAGCAGGTGCTGGTACGGCAGGAGGCGCCGGCGGCGTACCCGACGCTGCGCACGCACCGGATCGGCGTGGGCCTGTACGACCTGACCGACGGGCGGCTGGTCCGCCGGGAGCGGTACGAGGTGGACGTGACCGGCGAGCACACCGATCTCGCCCCGCTGCGGGGCGTCCGGGCGGCCGACGTGCTGCTGCTCAACGACGACGACCTCAGCTACACCAAGCTTCGCCTCGACGAGCGCTCGATGGCGACAGTGGTGCAGCACATCGGTGGCTTCGACTCGTCGCTGGCCCGCGCGCTCTGCTGGACCGCCGCATGGGACATGATCCGCGACGCCGAGCTGTCCGCCCGTGACTACGTGGCGTTGACGCTGAGCGGGCTGCCCGCGGAGACCGACATCAACCTGGTCACCGCCACCCTGCGGCAGGCGACCACCGCCCTCACCCTGTACGCCGACCCGGCCTGGGCGCCGACCGGCTGGGCCGACCTGGCCCGTACCGCCCGCGACGCACTCGCCGCCGCCGAGCCCGGCAGCGGGTTCCAGCTGGCCTGGGCCCGTGCGTTCACCTCGGCGGTCCGCTCCGAGGAAGACCTGGCGACGCTGCGCGGTTGGCTGGACGGCACCGGCGTGCCGGCCGGGCTGACCGTCGACACCGAGCTGCGCTGGTCGGTCCTCGCTGCGCTGGTGGCCAACGGTGCCGCCGGGGCCGACGAGGTCGAGGCGGAGCTGAGCGGTGACCGCACGGCCAGCGGCGAGCGGGAGGCCGCGTACGCGCACGCGTTGATGCCGACGGCCGAGAACAAGGCCGCCGTGTGGGCACTGCTCACCGGCCCGGACGCGCTGCCCAACTGGCGGCACCGGGCGCTGTTGCAGGGCTTCGCCCACCCGGCGCAGGTGGAGCTGGTCGCCCCGTACCGGGAGCGGTACTTCGCGGCGGTCGGGCAGGTGTGGGCCACCCGGGACAGCGAGCCGGCGCAGGAGTTCGCCCAGCTGGCGTACCCGACGTACCTGGTGGAGGACGACACGGTGGCGGCCACCGACGCGTGGCTGGCCGGTGACGGGCACCCCGCCCCGCTGCGTCGGCTGGTGGCCGAGGGCCGCGACGGTGTGGTGCGGGCGCTGAAGGCCCGGGCGAAGGACGCCCAGAGCGCCTGAGCAGCTGGTTCGGCCCGGGGCCGGCGTGGGTGGGAGCCCGCGCCGGCCCCGGACGTTATCGTGGCGGGAAGGAGGTGGACGTGATGGCACAGCCGACCGACGAGTGGCGGCCCCTTGCGCGCGCGTGGCGCGAGCAGGACCTGTTCAACCTTCCCGAGGATGGGAACCGCTACGAGATCATCGACGGGAGCCTGCACGTGACCCCACCGGCCGACGACGATCACCACGAGCTGGCCGACAGCATTCGGACGGCCATCGGGTCTGCGGCACCAGACGGGTGGCGGATTATTCGTGAGATCGGGCTGGGGCTGCCGTCGGGCAACCTGATCCCGGATGTGACGGTGCTGAAGCCAAACACCCCACGTGGTGTGCGTTGGCATCAACCGCAGGGCGTCAGTCTCGTTGTCGAAGTGGAGTCGCCGACAAGCCGCCGGCATGACCGCTTCACCAAACCCGGTCTCTACGCTGAAGCGGGGATTCCGCACTACTGGCGTGTGGAGCGAGGCGACTTCGGCCCAATCATCTACCGCTACCGCCTGATCAAGGACGTGCAGTACGAACTGGTCGGCACCATTGGTCCGGACGACGCGGTGACAGTGGATGAGCCGTGGACGATGAGGTTGGACCCGAGCGCCTGGCCTCGCTGAGACGTGAAAGCCCGGCCCGCTGGAGAGCGGGCCGGGCTTTGTCGTACGTGGGAGGGGTCAGCCCTTGCCGGCGTGGCTGGCGAGCTGGTCGAGGCCGTTGATGATGCCGCCGGCCAGGTCACCGCCGCTGAACGCGCCGACCATGGAGAGCGCGGCCAGCTTGGCGTACGTGTCGGGGATGCGCTTTCGGGCGTACCGCCCGGTGATGATCTCCAGCTGACGCTGGTTGGGCGACACCGCGATCAGCACCGACTTGTCGGGCTCGGCGAGCTGACGGTGCAGCCGCTGGGCGTGCTCACGGATCGGCTCGTCGAGACCACCGACGAAGACCGAGAAGACCAGGCCCGTGCCCTTGTCGGCCAGGCGCAGCGCCTCGTCGATGCGCAGCAGCTGGCGGGTCGAGAACGGCCCGTCGAGCACCTCGGGCGGATTTTCCGACCCGGCCTGCTTCTCACCAACGGTCACTTGCGCCTCCGGTTCCACCGGCCGGCGCCTCGACGCTGGCCTGCTCAAGCTTGTGGCTGGTCAGCGCGGGCGCCTGCGCCCCCGCCGTCAGCGCGGTGCCGGCCGAGTCGGCCAGCTGCTCCGGGCGGCCCAGGAACCAGACCGGAGTGAAGTCGAAGGGCCGGCCCGGACGGTAGCGCTTGGCGCCACCGCCACCGCCGGTGGCACCCCCGCGGCTACCGGCGTACGACAGGCCGGCGATGACCAGCACCGCGGCCAACGGGATGCCGACGAAGACCAGCAACGTCTCGGTAACAGACAATCCCAACGCCCCCAGGCGGAAGAAGGACGACCTTGAACAACCGGGTCGGATGGACGCTCATGCCGCCGACCGCCCGACTCCGTCGCCATTCACGTTAGCGGAGTCGACGGCCCGCCAGATTGCGGGGTGCCGATCCCATCCGTCACTGGAGTTCTCCAGTTGCGCAGCGGTAGCGATAAGCCGCGCGTCGTCGCCGTACCGGCCGGTGAGCAGCACCCCGACGGGCAGGCCGTCGGTCGTGATGCCCACCGGCAGGGAGACGGAGGGATCGCCTGTGACGTTGAAGATGGCGCAGTAGGGCGAGAACCGGCGTTGTCTGTCGAAGTCGGCGGCCGGGTCCGCGTCGGCGGTGAACCAGCCGACGGGTGCCTGCGGGGCGGCCAGGGTGGGACAGAGGAGAAGGTCGCAGCCGGCGGTGCGGCGGGTGCCGAGGCGGACCTGGGCCTGCAACTCGCCGAGGGTGGCGGCCAGGGTGCCGGCGGAGAGCTCGGCGCCCCGGGCCCGGAGCAGCCGGGTCAACGGCAGCAACTCCACCTCCCGCTGCGGCGGCACCGGGGAGAGCGCCAACACGTACCAGAGGGTCTCGAACAGCGGCCACACCGCCGGCCCGAGCGGCGGTGGCACCTCGACCACCTCGTGGCCGGCCGCCGTGAGCAGCGCGGCGGCCCGGTCCACGGCGGCCACGCAGTCGGGGTGCACCGGCTCGTCGGCGAGCATCGGCGTGGTGAATCGGCCGATCCGCAGCGGGCCGGGCTCGGCCTGACGCGCGACGGCCAGGTAGCCGCCGGGCGGCGCGGGCGGCGGCAGGTAGGGCTCGCCGGGCACCGGAACGGCCATGACGTCGAGCAGCGCGGCGACGTCGGTGACCGTCCGGCCGAGCGGGCCGCTGGTGGGCAGGCCGAACGCGCCGGAGCCGATCGGGCCGCCGGAGACGAGGCCCCGGCTGGGTTTGTAGCCGACCAGGCCGCAGAGCGACGCCGGGATGCGCAGCGACCCACCGCCGTCGGACCCCTGGGCGACCGGGACCAGCCCGGCCGCGACCGCCGCCGCCGCGCCTCCGCTGGACCCGCCCGCTGTGTACGCCAGTTGCCACGGGTTGCGGGCCGGCGGCGCGACCCGGCCCTCCGAGTAGAGCGAACAGCCCAGCTCGGAGGTGGTCGTCTTGCCGAGGCTGACCAGACCGGCGGCCTTGATGAACCGGACCACGTCGGCGTCGACCGGCGGGACGAAGTCGAGGAAGGCGGCCGAACCGAAGGTGGTGCGGATCCCGGCGGTGAGGGTCAGGTCCTTGATCGCGGTCGGCACGCCGTGCAGCGGGCCGCGCTCCCCGATCGGTGCCGCGTCGGCGGCGCGTGCGGCCTGCCGGGCGAGGTCCGGTGTGACGGTGACGAACGCGCCCACGGTGTCGCCGAGGGCCGCCACCCGGCGCAGAGCGTGCTCGACCAGGTCGACGCTGGACAGCTCGCCGCGGGCGATCGCGGCGGCCTGCTCCAACGCGGTCAGGTCGTGCGGCTCGGCCATGCCCTCATCCTGCCCGCTGGGAGCGGCTGTCGGCGGGCCGACACGGCGTCGGCCTCTGCGGCGGCGCCGGTATCCGCCGACCCGCAGTATCGGCCGCGCCGCCAACCGCACCTCCCTGCCGTGCCCTTTGCTCTGCTTCAACGGACGCAACAGCAGGCGTCCGATTACCGGACACGGGGCGTTGCGTGGGGTGAAGCAGAGCAAAGGCAGCGGAACAGGGGTACGCCCTCAGCGCGGCCCGTGCAGGAAGCGCAGGGCGTTGGTGGACAGGAGCTTGTCGCGTTGGGCGTCGGTGAGGAAGTCGGCCGCGTGGACCACCGCGCCGGACGGCCGTTCGCCCAGCGGGTACGGGTAGTCGCTGCCGACCAGCACCCGGTCCTCCCCCAACGTGTCGACCAGCAGCCGTAGCGCGGGCGGCGCGAAGACCACCGAGTCGACGCTGAACCGGTCGAGGTAGCTGCTGGGCGGGCCGGCGGACGCGCCCCGGACCAGGTCGCCACGGCGGTGCCAGGCGTTGTCCGCGCGGCCGAGCCAGAACGGGAAGCTGCCGCCGCCGTGCGCGAAGCAGATCCGCAGCGTCTCGGGCACCCGGTCGAAGACGCCGCCGAGGATCATCGCCAGCACCGACAGGTGCGTCTCGGCGGGCATCCCGGTGAGCCACCGGGCCATCCAGCGGTCCAGTCGCGGCCCGCCCGGCATGTCCCACGGGTGGACGAAGACGGGGGCGCCCACTTCGGCACAGTGCTGGAGGAAGGTGACCACGCCGGCGTCGTCCAGGTCCCGGTCGCCGACGTGGTTGCCGATCTCCACGCCCACGTGCCCGGCGGCGAGGCTGCGGTCCAACTCGGCGCAGGCGGCGTCCGGGTCCTGGAGTGGCACCTGGCAGAACGGCACCAGACGGTCACCTCCGGCCGCTGTGACCTCCAGGGTCAGGTCGTTGAAGATCCGGGCGACCTTCACCGCCTGGTCGGCCGGACGGTCGTAGCTGAAGAAGACCGGTGTGGGTGAGACCACCTGCACGGCAACGCCGTCGGCGTCCATGTCGGCCAGTCGGCGCGACGCGTCCCAGCACTCGGCGCCGACCGGGCGGAACTCCGTCTCCCCCACCATGATCATGGCGGCCCGCTCGGAGTCCACCCGCAACCACGGCCAACCGGACCCGCCGCACGCCGCGCCGAGGTCCGGCCAACCCTTCGGTACGACGTGCGTGTGCACGTCGACAACGCCTGCCGGCATCAGCCCTTGCCCGGGTGCAGGGTGCCGCAGTTGGCGCAGGTGCGCGCCTGCTCATCGGCGTAGAACGCCTGGAACACCGGGGGCAGATCGGCGGCGATGTCGCGGACCTGCAACTCCACCTCGTGCACCTTGTTGCCGCACTCCGGGCAGTACCACTGGAACGTCTCCAGGGTGCCCTCCTCGCGGACCCGCTCGACCACAACGCCGATCGAGCCGGCCTCCGGCCGCTGCGGCGAGTGCGGGGTGTTGCGCGGCAACATCCACATCTGACCCTCGCGCACGTGCACCGTACGCGGCCCCTCCGGGGTCATCAGGTTGATGTGCATGTTGCCCTTGACCTGGTAGAAGAACTCCTCGTACGGGTCCACGTGGAAGTCGGTGCGCTGGTTGGGCCCGCCCACCACCATCACGATGAAGTCGTCCCCGCCGGGGAACATCTCCTTGTTGCCCACCGGGGGCTTCAACAGGTGCTGGTTGTCCGCGATCCAGCCCGGAAAGCTGAACGGCTCGGCGATCTCACTCACGACTGACCTCCCGAGGGAAGAAGGGCCACGGCCTGGATTTCGATCAGCAGGTGCGGGTGCGGCAGTTGGTGCACCGCCACCGTCGTACGGGTCGGTCCGGAGGCGTCGAAGAACTCGGCCCACACCTCGTTGTAACCACCGAAGTCGTTCATGTTGACCAGGTACGTCGTCACCTGGACCAGGTCGGTGAGGTCCGCGCCGACCGACCGCAGCAGATCCCCGATGTTCTCGATGACGGCCCGCGTCTGCACCCGGATGTCGAGGTTGGTGGTGCCGAACCCGTCCACCTCCACACCGGCGAAGGTGTTGTCCGGGCGCCGAGACGACGTACCGGAGACGAAGACGAACCCACCGGCGACCTTGACGTGCGGAAAAGCCCCCCGCGGGACGGCCTTCCCGGCCACCACCCGGGCGGTCACGACGACGCCCGCAGCGAGGCTGTGCCGAGCTTCTCGACGACGGCACGAACGTGGGCGCCGGGACGCAGCGGAACAGCCGCGGTGGCGGCACCGGCCAGGAACACCCAGCCGGACTCCAGCCGCACCCCGTGCCGACCGGCCAGCCGGATGCCCTCGTCGAGCGCCCGGCGCGGGTCACCGAGGATCGCCGCCGTGGAGCCGACCTGCGCCACCCGCCCGTCGACCTCCAGCAGCACACCCAGGTTGTCCAGCCCTGCCGGCACCGGCGACCACGGCCCGATCACGAAGGCGGCGGCCGAGGTGTTGTCCGCGATCACGTCCGGCAACGAGAACCGGAAGTCCGCGTACCGGGAGTCGATCAACTCGATGGCCGGGGCGACCGCGCGGACCGCCGTGGCGAAGTCGCCGACAGGCTCACCCGGCTCGGGCAGCCGGTCCAGCAGGAAGGCCACCTCCGGCTCGACCCGGGGATGGATGTACGCGGCCGGGTCCACGGCACCGCCGTCGGGCACCCGCATCGCGTTGGTGAGCCGTCCCCAGATCACCTCGTCCACGCCGACCTGGGCCATCTTCGCCCTGCTGGTCAGCCCCATCTTCAACCCGACCAGCCGCTCACCGGCGTTCAGCCGGCGTTGCAGCAGCGCGGCCTGCACGGCGTACGCGGTGTCCACGTCGAGGCCGGTCTCGGCGGCGAGTTGCGGGATCGCGGTGGCCGTGTCGGCCGCCGCGCCCAACTTCTCGGCGATCCCCGTGACGTCCGGTCCGATCATGACTGTTGCTCCTTGCCGGCCAGGTCGAGTGCCACGTCCACGATCATGTCCTCCTGGCCGCCCACCATCCGGCGGCGGCCCAGCTCGACCAGGATCGACCGGACGTCCACCCCGTACTTGGTGGAGGCCCGCTCGGCGTGCCGCAGGAAGCTCGAGTAGACCCCGGCGTAGCCGAGGGAGAGGGTTTCCCGGTCCACCTGGACCGGCCGGTCCTGGAGCGGGCGGACGATGTCGTCGGCGGCGTCCATCAGCGCGAACACGTCACAGCCGTGCTTCCAGCCGTGCAGCTCGGCGACCGCGACGAAGACCTCCAACGGGGCGTTGCCGGCGCCCGCGCCCATACCGGCGAGGGAGGCGTCGACGCGGACGGTCCGGCCGTGCACCGCGTCGGGGCCGACCGGCGCGGAGCCGGTGACCCGGCCGTGCTCGACGGCGAGCACGCTGTTGGCCACCCCGAGCGACAGGTTGTGGTGCGCGTGGATGCCGATCTGCGTCTCCGGAGCGAGGACCTGCCGGTACGCGTCGACCCGCTGCGCCACGTCGGACATCAGCAGCCGGCCGCCGGAGTCGGTGACGTAGACGCAGTGCGCCCCGTACGACTCCATGAGCTTGGCCTGCCCGGCCAGCCCGGCCGGGTCGAACATGTGCGACATCATCAGGAACCCGGCCACGTCCATGCCGTTCTCCCGGGCCCAGGAGATGTGCTGGGCGGAGATGTCCGCCTCCGTGCAGTGGGTGGCGATCCGGACGCTGGTCACCCCGAGTGCCTTGGCTGCCTTCAGGTCGGCGATCGTGCCGATGCCCGGCAGCAGCAGGGTGGTGAGTTTCGCCGTGGTCAGCACCTCGGCAGCCGCGGAGATCCACTCCGCGTCGCTGGCGGCGCCGTGGCCGTAGTTGACGCTGGAGCCGGCGAGGCCGTCACCGTGCGCCACCTCGATGGCGGCCACCCCGGCGCCGTCCAGCGCGGCGGCGATGGTGCGTACCTGGTCGACCGTGTACTGGTGGGCGACGGCGTGCATGCCGTCGCGCAGCGTCACGTCCTGGATGTACAGGTCGGTCATGGCGCGGCCACCTCCGGAGAACGCAGGGCGACCAGCCGTTCCGCGGTGCGCAGCGCGGCGGAGGTCATGATGTCCAGGTTCCCGGCGTACGCGGGCAGGTAGTGCCCGGCCCCGGAGACCTCCAGGAAGACCGACACCTGGAGGGCGGTGAGCCGCCGACCGAACGTCGGCAGGTACGCCTCCACCCTGTCGAACTGCACGTCCTGCTTGAGCCGGTAGCCGGGGACGTACTCCTGCACGGCCGCCACCATCTCGGCGACCGAGGCGGCGATGGCCTCGGTGTCGGCGTCGGCGTCCGGGCAGAGGCAGTAGACGGTGTCCCGCATCAGCAGCGGCGGGTCCGCCGGGTTCAGCACGATGATCGCCTTGCCCCGCTCGGCACCGCCCACCACCTCGATGGCGCGGGCCGTGGTCTCGGTGAACTCGTCGATGTTGGCCCTGGTGCCCGGCCCGGCGGACTTCGACGCGATCGACGCGACGATCTCCCCGTACGCCACCGGGGTGACCCGGCGCACCGCGGCGACGATCGGCACCGTGGCCTGACCGCCGCAGGTCACCATGTTGACGTTCGGTTCGTGCAGGTGCTCGTCAAGGTTGACCGGCGGCACCACGTACGGGCCGAGCGCGGCCGGGGTCAGGTCGACCACAGTGCGGCCGTGGGCGCGCAGCACCTCGTCGTGGCGTCGGTGCGCGCCGGCCGAGGTGGCGTCGAACACCAGCTCGACATCGGCGAACTCGGGCATCGCCACGAGCCCGTCCACTCCGTCGGCGGTGGTGGCGACGCCGAGCCGGCGAGCGCGCGCCAGCCCGTCGGAGGCCGGGTCGATGCCGGCCATCGCCACCATGCGCAGGCTGTCACTCAGCCGCAACACCTTGATCATCAGGTCGGTCCCGATGTTTCCCGACCCCAGCACCGCCACGTTGGTGGTCACTCGCCGCCCCTGTCGCTGAAGGATGTCCGCACCGAGCCGAGCCCGGAGATCCGGGCCTCGTACGCGGCTCCCGGGGTGACCGGCACCATCGGGCCGAGCGCCCCGGAGAGCACCACGTCCCCGGCGCGCAGCGGGTCGCCGGCGCGGGCCAGGGTGCCGGCCAGCCACTGCAGGGCGTGCAGCGGGTTACCCAGGCAGGCGGCGCCGGCGCCCACCGAGACCGGCTCGCCGGCGTGCTCCAGCACCATCCCGCACAGTCGCAGGTCGACGTCGGCGAGTAGGCGCGGCGTGGTGCCGAGCACGAAGAGCCCGCTGGACGCGTTGTCGGCGACGGTGTCCACTATGGAGATGTCCCAGGCGGCGATGCGGGAGTCGACGATCTCGATCGCCGGCAGCACGTGGTCGACAGCGCGGATCAGGTCGACAGTGGTGAGCTGCGGGTTCGAGAGATCCTTGTCGAGCACGAAGGCGATCTCCGCCTCGACGCGGGGCTGGAGCAGCCGGTCGATGGGCACCTCGACCCCGTCACCGACCGCCATGGCGTCGGTCAGCATGCCGAAGTCCGGCTGGAACACCCCGAAGGTCTCCTGCACGGCCCGGGAGGTCAACCCGATCTTCGCGCCGACCCGGCGTTCGCCGCGGCCCTGCCAGGCCCGCGCCTGGAGCTGCTGCACCCGGTACGCGGCCTCGACGTCGCCCTCCGGCAGCAGCCGGCCCCGAAGTGGTGCGCACGGCTTGCCGGTGCTGCGCGCGTCGGCCAACTCCCGGTTGGCGGCCTCGATGTCAACTTCCATGCCCGCTCCCTCGCTACGGCTCACGACAGGTCCACGCAGACGTTCGTGAGTTCGGAGTAGAAGTTCAGCGAGTGCACACCGCCCTCGCGACCGATCCCGGACGCCTTCACCCCGCCGAACGGGGTGCGCAGGTCACGCAGGAACCAGGTGTTGACCCAGACGATGCCCGCGTCGAGCCGGGCGCCGGCCCGGTGCGCGACGCCCACGTCCCGGGTCCACACGGTCGCCGCCAGGCCGTACTCGGTGCCGTTGGCGAGGGCGTACGCCTCGTCCTCGGTGTCGAACGGCGCGACGTGCACCACCGGGCCGAAGATCTCCTCCCGGTTGGTGCGGGCGTCCGGGCCGAGCCCGGTGAGCACCGTCGGCTGCACGTACGACCCGCCGTCGCGGGTGTCGCCGAAGGTGGGCGTGCCGCCACCGGTGAGCACCTCGGCGCCCTCGGAGCGGGCCAGCTCGTACGCGCCGAGCACCTTCGCCCGGTGCTGGTGGGAGATCAGCGGCATGGTGGCGGTGGCCTCGTCGGTCGGCCACCCGTACGCCAGCTCGCCGGCCCGCTTCGCCAGCCGGGCGGTGAACTCCTCGAAGACGGGGCGCTGCACGTAGATGCGCTCGGTGCAGAGGCACACCTGCCCGCCGTTGGTGAAGCTGGACCGCACCGAGCCGGCCACCGCGGCGTCCAGGTCGGCGTCGGCGAAGACCAGGCCGGCGTTCTTGCCACCGAGTTCGAAGCTCACCGCCTTCACCCCGTCGGCGGCGGCCCGCATGATCGCGCCACCGGTGGCCGACTCGCCGGTGAAGGTGATGGCGTCGACGCCGGGGTGGCGGGTGAGGAACTCGCCCGCCGAGTCCGGTCCGAAGCCGTGCACCAGGTTGAACACCCCGGCCGGTACGCCAGCGGCGGCCATCACCTCGGCGAGCACCGTCGCCGAGGCGGGCGTCTCCTCGCTGGGCTTGACCACGACGGCGTTGCCGCAGGCCAGCGCCGGAGCCACCTTCCAGGTGAGCAGCAGCAGCGGCAGGTTCCACGGCACGATGACCGCGACCACGCCGACCGGCTTGCGCAGCGCGTAGTTGAGCGCCCGGCCACCGGTCGGGGTGACAGTCGTGAACGACTCGGTGGGGGCGGTCGCGACGATCTCCGCGAACGCCCGGAAGTTCGCCGCGCCACGCGGGATGTCCAGAGTGCGGGCCTGGGCGATGGACTTGCCGGTGTCGGCGACCTCGGCGGTGACCAGGTCGTCGAAGCGTCGCTCCAACTCGTCGGCGACGCGGCGCAGCACCTCGGCGCGCTCACGCTCCCCCATCCGGCCCCACGGCCCCCGCAGTGCCGCGCGGGCGGCGGCCACCGCGTCGTCGACAGTGGACCGCGACGCCTCGTCGACCTCGAAGACCTGATCCCCGGTGACCGGGCTGGCCTTGGTGAACGTCGGCCCGCCGTCGACGAACTCGCCGGCGACGAAGTTGCGCAACCGCTGCGGGCCACCCGGCGCGTGGCCGGCCATCAGTCGCGGGTCCCACAGGCCGGTCATTCTTGCCTCCCTCGGCTCAGTGCCGCGCCGATCGCGCCGACCAGCAGCAGCGCGGCCCCGCCGACGACCGCCCCGAGCACCCGGTGCTGTCGGCGCACCCGGCGGCGAACCTCCGCGTACGGGGTGGTGGAGAACGACACCAGCTCGTACTGGGAAACGTACCGGCCGGGCAGGGCCCGTTCCAGTGCGTGCTCCACCCGCCGCCGGGTCTGGAAGACCGGGGAGGCGACCTTGTCCCGCATCTCCACGAAGTTGGTCAACGCCATCGTCGCGATGGCCTCCGCGTTCTCCTGTCGACGCCGCTGGAACAGGGGCAGCGCCGCCAACCAGTCGTCGGCGCACTCGTCCAGGCAGCGGTCCAGCTCCACCACGTCCTCGAAGGCGCAGTTGGCGCCCTGGCCGTAGAACGGCACGATGGCGTGCGCCGCGTCGCCGAGCAGGCCGACCTTCCCGTTGACCTGCCAGGGCGTGCAACGCACGGTGCCGAGCACGCCCACCGGGTTGTGCTGGTAGTCGTCGACCAGGTTCGGGGCCAGCGGGACCACGTCCGGGTAGTGCTCGGTGAAGTGCCGTTCGATCTCCGCCGGGCTGGTCAGCGAGGCGAAGCTGCCGGCACCGTCGTTGGGCCAGAACAGCGTGCAGGTGAAGGAGCGGTCCGGGTTCGGCAGGGCGATCATCATCGAGGTGCCCCGGGGCCAGATGTGCAGCGCGTCCGGGTCCAGGGCGAAGTCCCCGCCCAGCGGCGGAATCGTCAGCTCCTTGTAGCCGTAGTCGAGGAAGTCGACGCTCTCGTCCAGCAGCCCGTACGCCAGCAGTTGCCCCCGCACCGCGGAGCCGGCGCCGTCGGCACCCAGCACGACCGACGCTTTCGCCGCGACCGGACCCTGCGGGGTATCGAAGCTCAGGGCGCCGTCGGTCGGGTCGAGCCCGACCAGCCGGTGGTCGAAGACGACCCGCACCCCGGGAAGCGCGGCGGCCTCGTCCAGCAGGGCGTTGTTCAGCGCACCGCGGCTGATCGAGTTGATCGCCCGGTCGCCGGCCGCGCTGTACGACTGGAACTGCTGCTCGCCCTCGACCGGGTGGATCATCCGGCCGCGCATCGGCAGTGCGTCGGTCATCACCTGCTCGGCCAGCCCGATCCGGCGCAACGCGTCCAGGCCGCGTTCGGAGAGCGCCAGGTTGATCGAGCGACCGCGTTCGGCGGTGCCGGCGCGCGGGTCGGAGCGGCGCTCGTAGAGGGCCACCGGGTAGCCGCGCCGGGCCAGGAAGCAGGCTGCCAGGCAGCCGGCCAACCCGGCGCCGATGATCGCGATCTCGTCCCGCCGAGCCGTCATGAGGTCGCCCCCACAGTCGCGGCCAGCGCGGCGGCGGCACGCCAGCAGTCGAGGTACGTGGAGTACAGCGGCACCGGGGCGAACCGCACGACGTCGGGTTCGCGGGCGTCGGCGATGACCCCGTGCTCGTACCGGAGGCGTTTGGTCAGCTCGTTGGCGCTGCCGGAGCCGATGCGCACGGAGAGCTGGCAGCCACGCCGAGCCGGGTCGCGCGGGGTGACCACCCGCAGCGGCCGGCCGACTGTCACCTCGTCGAACAGCGACTCCAACCAACCGGTGAGACGCTGGCTGCGGGCGCGCAGCGCGGTCATCCCCACCGCGTCGAACAGCTCCAGCGAGGTACGCACCGGGCCCATCGCGAAGATCGGCGGGTTGGAGATCTGCCAGGCCTCCACTGTGGCCGGTGGCCGGGACACCGGCGTCATCTCGAACCGGGTGGCCGCCGCGGTGCTCCACCACCCCTCGAACCGGGGCAGGTTCTCGTCGCCGAGGTGCCGCTCGTGCACGAAGACGCCCGCCAGGGCACCCGGCCCCGAGTTCAGGTACTTGTAGGAGCACCAGGCGGCGAAGTCGACGTCCCAGTCGTGCAGGGCCAACGGCACGTTGCCGACCGCGTGGGCCAGGTCCCACCCGACCACAGCGCCGGCGGCCCGGCCGGCAGCCGTGATCGCCGGGATGTCCAACAGCTCGCCGGTGAGGTAGTTGACCCCGCCGAGCAGCAGCAGCGCCACGCGGTCGCCCTCGGCGGCCAGGTAGTCGGTCACGTCCTCGGTGCGCAGGGCGTCCTCACCCGCGCGCGGACGCAGCCGGACCACGGCGTCGTCCGGGTCCAGGCCGTGGAACCGGGCCTGGCTGCGCACGGCGTAACTGTCCGAGGGGAACGCGGCGTCCTCGATGACGATGCGGGTGCGTGCGCCGGCCGGTCGGTAGAAACTCACCATCAGCAGGTGCAGGTTGACAGTGAGCGAGTTCATCACCACGGCCTCGGCGGGCCGGGCGCCGACCAGTCGCGCGGCCGGCCCGGTCAACAGCTCGTGGTACGGCAGCCAGGGGCGCTCCGCCTCCAGGTGCCCCTCCACGCCGAGCCGCCCCCACGCGTCAAGGTCGGCCAGGAGTTCGTCGCGGGTGGCCCGAGGTTGCAGGCCGAGCGAGTTGCCGGCCAGGTACGCCGACTCGGGGTGGTCGCCACCGTCGGCCGGCGGCACGTGGAACAGGTGCCGGTGGCCGGGGTCGGCCTCGTCGCGGCGACGCGCTTCCGCTTCGCCAGCGGCGAAGCCCAGCAGCTCAGCTTCTGGGGTCGTCATTGCTTCTTCTCGCTCTCCGGTCACATCGCGGTGCGGGCCGACCACAGCTCCGGGAAGACCACCCGGGCCATGCTGCGCTGCAACCACGCCAGGCCGGCGGAGCCTCCGCTGCCGACCTTGGCGCCCATCGTCCGCTGCACCGCCTTGACGTGGTTCCAGCGCCAGTCGCCGAACTCCTCGGCGACAGCGCTCAGCGCCTCACCGAGCAGTCGCAGGTGGTTGTCCGGGCTGGCGTCGTCGTAGATCCGTACCCAGGCCGCCTCGACCAACGGGTGCGGGTCGTGTTCGACTGCCACGTCCCGGTCGAGCAGGTCGGCGGGGAGGTCTAAGCCGCGACGGGCGAGCAGCGCGAGCACATCGTCCCAGAGGCTCGGGGTGGTCAGTGCGGCGCTCAGTTCGGCGTGCACCTCGGCCTGCCGGCGGAACGGGCGGATCAGCGTCGGGTCGCGCAGCCCGAGCAGGAACTCCAACTGCCGGTACATCGCCGACTGGAAGCCGGAGGCCTCGCCGAGCAGATTGCGGAACCGGTTGAAGTCGGCCGGGCTCATCCACCGCAGGCCCTGCCAGGCGGCGTTGAGCCCCTCCAGGTGCAGCTTGGCCCGGCCCAGCGGGGCCAGCGCCTCCCAGATCTGGTCGGCGCGAATCAGCCGCTGGGTCTCCCGCAGCTCGTGGCAGGTCAGCCCGAAGTACAGCTCCATGATCTGGCTGACCATCAGGAAGGACATCTCGCCCGGGTCACTGCTGAGCGGGTGCTGCATCTTGTGCAGGGCGCTGGCCTGCACGTACGCGTCGTACGGCGCCATGTCGGCGAACTCCAGGGTCGGCTCGCCGCCGGTGCGCGCCGCCTGCGCCGCACGCTGCCCGGGGGTCACCGGTTGCACCGTGGCACGGCGGTTCGGCGCCCGCCGATCCGTCTGATCCACCATCTCGTCTCCCTCCCCCGGACTAGTCGACGTCATGATCTCGCGGTCGGATCGGCCTGCGGAATGCCGAATCAACGGCTCTCGGCCCCTTCACCTGGCAAACCAAAAGCAACTAGGCGAAGTCGGTTCACGAAAGTAAGGTCTGAGCGTGGACGACATGGACTGGGCGCTGCTGCGCGAGTTGCAGGCCGACGCGCGGCTCTCCTTCAGTGAGTTGTCCCGGCGGGTGCACCTGTCGCCACCGTCGGTCGCGGAGCGGGTCCGCCGGCTGGAGGAGGCCGGGATCATCACCGGCTACCACGCCCACGTCGACCTGAGCCGCGCCGGCCGTACCGTGGTCGCGCTGATCCGGATGTCCTGCTACGGCGCGCGCTGCATCCTGCACGACCCCGCCGTGGCCGACTGGCCGGAGATCCTGGAGATCCACCGGATCACCGGGGACGCGTGCAGCGTGCTGAAGGTCGCGGCCGGATCGATCGGCGCGTTCGAGGGGGTCATCGACCGCCTCGCCCCGTACGGCCAACCGTCGAGCACGATGGTCCTCTCCTCCCCGCTGAACTGGCACCCCGTCACCCCCCTCCCCGCCACCGGGCCCGTCCCCCGCCCGCGCTGACCCCCTCGCCCCTCGGGTTTGCCCCCGCGCCAGCGGGAAAGCAGCGCGCGTGCCCAGGGGAGGGTTCCGGCGGTCGTCGCCGGTTGGGGGGAAATCATGCAGGCAGTCCGCACGATCAACCGCGCGCTCTCGTCCGTACTGACACTGGTGGGGCTTGTCGGGGCGTTCGTCCTGTTGTCGGTCGCACCGGCGCGGGCCGGCGAGAACGTCTTCGTCGAGGTGACACCGAACAGCGCCCAGGCCGGCAGCCGGGTCAACATCAAGGCGAGCTGCGACAACGACAACAACAACCGACAGTCCAACGTGCACTCCGACGCGTTCGGGCACGTGATGCTCAAACCGGACAAGGGTTTCCTGACCGGTCAGGTCACCATTCCGGGGGACAAGGCGGCCGGTGAGTACCCGGTCGACCTGCGTTGCGAGAACGGCCAAACGTCGTCGACCACGTTGACAGTGCTGAACATGGCCTCGCCGAGCAAGGGGCCGGCGACCGGTGGCGGTGGAATGGCCGGCGGTCGCGGCACCGGCTCGCTGCTGGTGCTCGGCGGCGTGGCATTGGTGGCCACCGCGGTCGTGCTCGGGATGGCCGGCGGCCGACGTCGACCGGGAGCCGGCTCCTGAGCCGGATCACCCATGACCCGCAGAACCGCGCGTGCGCGGCCGGATCGCCGCGCCCGCTTCCGGGCCGGGCCGGCGCTGCGCGCGTCCGGCCGGCTGGTGGCCCGCGTCTCCGGGCGGCTGCGCAGGGTCGCCGGGCAGGCCGTGTCGGCCAGTGTCACCACCACCGACCCGGCCGCCCGCCCGCTGCCGCCGAGGCGTCCGGCCGGGCCGGGGTCGGCCCGACACCGTTTCGCTACGAGCCCCGGGTTGCCCGTGCTGGCCATCGCCGCGCTGATGGTGCTGATCGTGGCGATGCTCGGCGTCGAGCAGGTGACCGGAATGAGCCTGCTGCCGGACCGGCTCAGCGCCGGCCTGCGGCCGCCGCCGAAGAAGTTCCCGGTGCTGCCGGCCAGCCAGCCGACCAGCCTCGCCATCGAGAAGATCGACGTGCGGGCGCCCGTGCACGACGTGGGCATCGCCCCGGACGGCACGATCGCCGTGCCGGACGCGGCCCGCGCCCAGGAGGCCGGCTGGTACGACCAGGGGCCCACCCCCGGCCAGTACGGCCCAGCCGTGATCGTCGGGCACGTCGACACCACCAGCGGCCCGGCGGTCTTCCACAAGCTCCGTGAGCTGCGTTCCGGTGACGAGATCGAGGTCACCCGCACCGACCGGCGCGTGGCGGTCTTCGAGGTCAACTCGGTGGAGAAGTTCGACAAGGGCCGGCTGCCGGTGGACGAGGTGTACGGCGACTTCAGCCGTCCGAGCCTCCGACTGATCACCTGTGGCGGCCAGTGGGTCGGCGGCGAGACTGGCTACGCGGACAACGTGGTGGTCTTCGCCTCGCTGGTCAAGGCGCGTCCAGGGTGAGAGCGGGCAGATCGGAACTACGGGTCAGTTCAGGCCTGGGCTTGCCACGGGCAGCCCTGCGGCCTTGGCACACTCGAGCAGTCGCCGGTCATAGCTGACGAATGCGATAAGTGTCGTTCCGGACTCGTTTGTCAGAACCTGGGCCGTGGCAAGGTGGATGGCGTCGAGGCTGCGTAGCGTCGGCTCGGCGAACGCAGCTGCGGTCGCGCGGACAGTGCTGTCGATCTCCAGCCGGAAGAGGCGTCCGACGGCAGCCGGCACTCCGATCAACGCTTGCGGGGCTGATCGGCGCAACGCTCTGGTCACCTCAACCTCGACGAGGGCGGAGGAGGTCAGCGGGACGTCTCCGTGGCTGTTGAGCCAGGAGACGAGGTCAGCGCTGTATTCCTCCTGCCGAACCAGCTTGACGACGGCGGCGGAGTCGAGATAGATCACCAGCGCTCCTCGTCCCGCATGGCGGCGAGCGTGGCGGCGACGTCCACATCCTCAGCGCCGAGCTTGGGCGGAAGCGGGACAGGACCACCGCCGGTTGGAGCGACCGCCCGCCCCGCCGCCACGAGCTTGGCCAGCACCGACCTGTCGTCGCTGACCGGAACGAGGCGGGCGACGGGGCGCCCGCGATCGGTGATCTCGACCGTCTCGCCGCGGCTCACCCGAGCCAGGACCTGACTCGTGTTCTGGTTCAGCTCTCGAACCCCGATACGCTCCACGAACACAGTGTAGAACTAAATGTTCTACACTGCGGGCCTATTCGCCTCTTATCGAGAGGACGGCGGCCGCCTCGACGTATTCGGCGAGCCGGGCGGCCCCGGTGAGCATGGCCCGGCCTCGCTCGGTGAGCCGTTGCCGCCACTGACCCAGCGACGCGGCGAGGGGTTCGGCACCGCCAGCGTCGCGCACTCGACGCAGCACGCCGGTGATGTGGTCGAGCCGGTACCCACCGCGGCGCAACAGGTGAGCGAGTTCGGCGTCACGGACGTCATCGGGCAGGTAGAGCCGGTAGTGGGTCACCGGATCACGTACCGGTCGCAGCACCCCGGCCCGCTCCCACTTGCGCAGCGTGGCCGGCTGTAGACCGAGCCGGTGAGCCAGCACGCTGATCGGGACGGCCTTCTGGCTCCGCGGTTGCGGGCTCGTCCCGGTGAGGGTCGCCACCGCCGTCTCGACCGCGTCCAGGGTCTCCCGATCGCGCTGGAGCAGGGCATGGCCCTGGTCGATGGTGCGCAACGCCGTGTCGATGTCGCCCCGGTTGACGGCCCGCATGATCTCGCCGCTGGCCGCATAGCCGTGGCCCGTGATCAACGCGAGGTAGGCACGCAGCGCCGTGACGTGCAGCTCGGTGAAGCGACGGTAGCCGTTCGGGGTGCGCTGGGCCGGAGGCAGGACGCCGTCTCGTTCGTAGTTGCGCACGGCCTGCGCGGAGAGGCCGTGGGCGCGCGCGAGATCCACCGGTCGGCGTACCAGGGGGTTTGAAGGTTCTGTGGCCGTCATCGCGCTCCACCGCTCGTAAGTCTCAAACGCTGGTTCAACGATACGGTTCATGGAATGCCATCTTTTCTCGACCTGCTGGCGGTCTCGCCAGACCTGCTCGCGCTCGGCGAACCGACGCACGGTGAATCCGCCTTCCTCCAACTCCGCAACGAAGCGTTCCTGTCGCTGGCCGAGCACGGCTACCGCTCGATCGCCGTGGAGAGCGACCGGGCGGCCGGACTGATCGCCGACGACTTCGTGCAGGGCGCCGCCGCCGTGACCCTCGACCGTGCGCTCAGCGAAGGGTTCAGCCACGGATTCGGGGCCGCCCCGGCCAACCGCGACCTCCTGCTGCGCATGCGGGAGTGGAACGCCGGGCGACCGGTCGCCGAGCGCCTGACCTTCCACGGCTTCGACGCCCCGGTGGAGCTGGAGAGCGCCCCGAGCCCGCGCCACCACCTCAACCAGGTCTGCCACTTCCTCGACCTGGACCGGTCAACCGAGATCGACGACCTGATCGGGGACGAGGCGCTGTGGAGTGACACGGCCGCGATCTGGGAACCGGGCCGATCGGTCGGGCGCTCCACCGACGCCCAGCGACTGCGGGTGCTCGCCGACGACCTGCTGACCGAGTTGTACCTGCGGGCGCCGGGCAGGTCAGCCGGCTGGTCGGCGGCGTTCGTACACGCCACCGCCGCTGTCGCACTGCTGCGCTACCACGCCGCAGCCGCCGCACCACTTGCCCAGGAGGAACGCTTCGCCCGCCTGGCCGCGGTCCGGGACGCGCTGATGGCCGAGAACCTGCTCGCGATCCGATCGGCCGAGGCACACCGCGGGCCCACACTGGTCTTCGCGCACAACACGCACCTCCAGCGCCACCAGAGCACGATGACGCTGGCCGACACGGAGGTGTCCTGGGCCGGCGCCGGAGCGATCCTCGCGTCCCTGCTGGGCGGGCGTTACGCGGTGATCGTCGGCAGCCTCGGCGCGAGCCCGGCGCTCGGCATCGGGACGCCCACCGCCTCGACCTATGAGGGCAGACTCCAGCAGGATTCCGGCCTTCCCCGGTACCTGCCGGCGTCCGACATCGCGGTGGCCGAGCAGCGGACACACGACTACCGCTACTTCCCGCTCAACCAGGCCACCATCGAACACGCCGACGCGATCCTGCACGTCCCGACCGGTGTCGACGCGGCAGTGCTCGCCGATCGGATCACCGCGCTACCCGGCGTCGAGCAGCTCGTGGCAAGCGAGGAGAACGGATCACCCGAGGCGGCCTGGGGCGACCGGTTCTTCTTCGTCGGCCCGGACCGCCGCCAGCCGTTCGCCACCATCGTCGAGCACGACGTGCCCGGCTTCGACGAGGCCTCGCAGCTTGACCGCCCTGGCGTCTTCCGCCTCAACCTGGACCTGGGCCGGGCCGAGTTCGAGCGGCGGTTCGGCTTCCCGCCCAAGGCATTCGAGGAGCACCGGCACGAGTTCGACTTCGCCCGACTGGACACCCTCGTACCGCACCCGGGCTACGCACAGTACGGCTTCGCCAGCATCGTCATGCCCGGTCCGCACCTGCTGCCGGAGATCGACCGGCTCATCGCGACCGCACACGGCCGAGCGGTCGACCGCCACGAACGCGCAGCGCGCCGGGTGAACCATCCGCACCCCGGAGCCTGACCACGCCCTCCGGAGTCAGGCGGCTGCCTCGGGCTCCCGCAGGTCCAGCCAGTCCGCCCAGCGGGGGTCGGGGGCGCGGTGACCCAGCACCCGCCAGGCGGTGCCCTTCGGGGCGGCCGGCAACGCGTGTAACCGCCACCCCATCTCGGCCGGGGTCTTGTCGCCCTTGGTGTGGTTGCACCGTGCGCACGCGGCGACCACGTTCTCCCAGGCGTGCCGGCCACCCCGGCTACGCGGAAAGACGTGGTCGATGGTCTCGGCCGGGCCCCGGCAGTAGGCGCACCGCCAGCCGTCCCGGGCGAAGATCGCCCGCCGGGACAGCCCGACATGTGTTCGGTACGGCACACGAACGAAGCGCGTCAGCCGGACCACTGAGGGCACCGGGAGCGCGTCCCGGGCACTGTGCAGGATGCCGTCACCATCGGCGACGCAGACCGCCTTGGCGGAGAGGACGAGGATCGCGGCGCGACGCACCGACACGACACACAGCGGCTCGTAGGTGGCGTTGAGGACCAACGCGCCGGAGCCCACCGTGGGTCGTATGTCAGGCATCGCGCTCACCCTCCCGGTTCAGCGGCTGCTGCGGACCGCCGTCGACCGGGGCCGGGCACAACGGCCCACACGGTCGACGCCGGGCCGATCACCGACGTCCGTTGCGCCAATAGTCCCTGATCGGACCCCGGATTGCACGTACTAATCTCTCTTCTGGTAAGCGGATCACCCGCGCCGGGGCGGGTAGCCGCTCCAGCCTGGGCGGACGCTGCCGTGGTGACGGATTTACGACGCCCTCGGTGGCGAATCACCCGGCCGGTGGGTCGGCGGCGGGCGCTCGGGTCCCTTGCGGTACGAAGACAGGGTGAGTGCCGCCAGCGTGACGCCCCTAGCCCTGTCCGACGCCGTCTCGGTGAGCTGTCAGGGCAGTACCTCCTGCGAGTGGATCTACGACATCACCAGGTCGGCCTGGTTCGCCGAGGGAAGCTACTGGATCCTGCTCAAGCCGCTTCGGGTGCTGCTGATCCTGGCACTGGCGATGGTGGCCCGCTGGGCGCTGCACCGGACGATCAACCGGCTGGTCCGGACGACCACCGACGGTGCGGTGCCGACGATGCTGCGGCCGCTACGTGAGCGGGTGCCCACCGCCGCGGCCGACCCGGCCGAGTTCGTACCCGAGCGGCGACGGCAGCGGGCCGAGGCGATCGGGTCGGTGCTGCGCAGCCTGACCACCGCGTTCGTGTTCGGCATCGCGCTGCTGATGATCCTGCGGGAGTTCAGCTTCGACCTGGCGCCGCTGCTGGCCAGCGCGGGGATCGCCGGCGTCGCGCTGGGCTTCGGCGCGCAGAGCCTGGTGAAGGACCTGATAGCCGGCCTCTTCATGCTGATCGAGGACCAGTACGGCGTGGGTGACAACGTCGACCTGGGCGAGGCGATGGGCGTGGTCGAGTCGGTCGGCCTGCGGGTCACCACGGTGCGCGACGGGCGCGGTGTGCTGTGGTACATCCGCAACGGCGAGATCATCCGGGTGGGCAACAAGAGCCAGGGTTGGGCCCTCGTGGTGGTGGACCTGCCGATCGGCTTCAACAGCACCGAGGAGGCCACAGCGGTGCTCCGGACCGCTGCCGCCTCGGTCGCGATGGACCCGGAGCTGTCGCCGGAGATCGTGGAGGCGCCCGAGGTGCTGGGTGTCGAGCAGGTGACTGTGGACGGCGCGGTCATCCGCACTGTGGTGAAGACGACCGCGGACGGGCAGTTCGCTGTCGGCCGGGAGTTGCGTCGGCGTCTCGCGGAGGCTCTGGAGAACTCGGGAATCACCGCGCAGATCGCGGCCGCCCGCATCTATCCCGGCCTGTCCACCCGGCCGTTGCCCGAGGGTGAGACTGGTCAGGGCGGTGCCACCTGACCCCTCGACACTGACCTGTGATTCAGGGGTCGCGAGCCGGCCGGCCCCTCGGGTATCGTCCGTTCGTTCAGTCGGGGAGGCGACGAACGACCCGTTCGACCTAGCTAGTTGTCAGACGATCGGGCAGAATCCGGAGCACGCGTTCCCACCAAAGCGTGATCACATCCTCGCTGATCCGTAGATCTGACGAGAGCTTCCGGCCCGGCTGCCACGAGCGGTCGAGCCGGGGCCGATGGAGGCGACGGTGCCTGACGAGCGACCTTCCGCGGAAGGCCCCGCCACGTTTCGCGAAGTGTTCGCCCAGCGCGAGTTTCGGGCTGTGTTCCTGGCTGGCTCTCTCTCCTGGGTCGGCGACTATGTCGCGAAGGCCGCCGTCACCCTGCTCGTCTTCCAGCAGACCCGGTCAGTCGCGCTCTCCGCTGCTGCTTTCGCGGTCAGCTTCCTGCCCTGGCTGCTCGGCGGTCCCGTGCTCGCCGCACTCGCGGAGCGGTACGCGTACCGCCGGGTGATGGTGGCGTGCGACCTCATTCGCATGGCGCTGATGCTGGTCATCGCCATTCCCAGCCTGCCGTACCAGGCGGTGCTGGTGCTCATCTTCGCCGCCACGTTGGCCAACCCACCGAGCCAGGCGGCGAAGTCCGCGCTGATCCCGCAGCTGCTCACCGGGGACCGACTGGTGTTGGGGCTGTCGCTGAACAGCAGCGTGGGGCAGGCCGCCCAGGTCGTGGGGTACGTGTTCGGCGCCGCCGTCGCCGCGATCGACCCGGAGGTGGCGCTGCTGTTCAACGCGGCCACGTTCGGCTTCTCGGCGCTGCTGGTCCGTTTCGGGGTGCGCCACCGCCCGCCGGTGATGAACCCGGCCCACCGCAGCCACCTGCTGCGGGAGACCCGCGAGGGGTTCGGCATCGTGTTCCGTACACCGGTGCTGCGGGCCATCGCGGTGCTGGTGTTCAGCGCAATGCTCTTCTCGATCGTCCCCGAGGGGTTGGCCGCGGCCTGGGCCAACGACGAGAGTCGCGGCGCGGTGAGCGCGGGCACCGCACAGGCAGCGATCATGGTGGCGAACCCGGTCGGCTTCATCCTCGGTGGGTTGCTGGTGAGTCGCCTGTTCGGGCCGGCTCGCCGGCTGAAGCTGATGCGGCCGCTCGCGGTGCTCGCCCCGTTGATGCTCGTACCGGTGCTGTTCGATCCCCCGCCGTTGGTGGTCGCGCTGCTCGCCGCGCTCTGCGGGTTCGCGGTCGCCGGCATGATGCCGATGGCCAACGGGTTGTTCGTCCAGGCGCTGCCGAACGGGTTCCGGGCCCGCGCCTTCGGCGTGATGGCTACCGGTGTGCAGGTCATCCAGGGTTTCGCGGTGCTGGTCACCGGGGTGCTCGCCGAACGGTTCCCCATTCCCATCGTGGTCGGGGTGTGGAGCGCGGCCGGGGTGGTGCTGATGGCGGTGGCCAGCCTGCGCTGGCCGGACCGGCAGACGGTGGACGATGCGATCGCTGCCGCCTCGCTGGCCAACGCCGATCCGCCGCCCTCCAGGCCCGACGGCCCGGCCAGCGACGGCACGGTGGGAGACACGTCCGACTCTCATGCCGGTGACGGCCACCGCCGGCACGCGGTCACCTGACCCGTCAAGCCGACGTCACCAGCGGGCCGGGTGCCGGGCATTCGGGGGTGTCGAACCCGGCGTGATCCGACGCACGCCGTGCGGGTCGGGTCGACACCGGGCGCACCTGGCAGGATGGAACTGTGACTTCCGCAGGTGAATCCGACCGTCCCGGTGCGTCGATGACCCTCTTCGAAGCGGTCGGTGGCGAACCCACCTTCCGCAAGCTGGTCGACGAGTTCTACGCCGGTGTCGCCACCGATCCCCTGCTGCGGCCCATGTACCCGGAGGAGGACCTGGGCCCGGCCGCGGACCGGATGACCCTGTTCCTGATGCAGTACTGGGGCGGCCCGAACACGTACTCCGCCCAACGCGGGCACCCCCGGCTGCGGATGCGGCACGCGCCGTTCCGCATCGGCGCCGCCGAACGGGACGCCTGGCTGCGGAACATGCGCCGCGCCGTGGACCGGCTCGACCTGGAGCCGGAGGTCGCCGGCACACTCTGGGACTATCTGGAGCGGGCCGCGTACTTCATGGTCAACGTCGAGGACGACCCGGCCAACGGCGGCTGACCCGCCCGACCCGGCGTGGCGTCAGAGCAGCGCGCCCTCGTCGTGCAGCCAGTCCACGAAGCTGGTGGCGACCGCCGCGCCGCAGTCGAGCATCTCGACCAGGAGCGCGTCGTGGGTGCCGGCACCCAGCGGCACCTGAAGCTCGGCGTAGATCGGCAGCTGACCGCGCTCGGTCGGGTCGCCGATGTACGCCTTGCAGAACCGACGGGTGTGGTTCCACTCGTTGACCACCCGGTACGCCCGGTCGGCCCAGTCCGGCGGGACCGTGGCGTGCGGACGTGCCCGCATGACCAGGATCTCGTCCTCCGGGCCTTCCAGCGTGACCAGCACGGCGTGCCGTTCCCACATCGCCAGCAGGTTGCCGTCGCCGTCGGCCAGGTAACGCACGTCGAGCAGATCGAGTGCGTCACAGACCCGGCGCAGACTCACCGGCTCGACGGTGGCGGGCATCTCCGTCAGCACGGGCCGCTCGTTGGACGGGCAGTCGTCCCCCGGCTGGCGAGGACTGGGCGGTCCGATCCGGACCGCGCTATCGACTGTGATCCCGCTTCGGGTTTCCGGATCGCCGCCGTCGGCGGGACCGGGGCGCCATGACCACCACGGCATCGCTCGCGCACCTCACTCCCCAGCGGATCCAGTCGCCTACGGTGCGTTGGATCCGAGGATGGACGGTACCCGGACAGCCGGGTTGAAGCACCCCCCCAACGACCGCCCCTGACCAGAAGAACGATCTGGGGTCATCCGTTCGTACGAGTACTGAGGGGTGTCACGGCAAGATCCGTGGCCTTCTGCAACCATGCCGCTCCGTGCGGTCCCACCAGGCCGACCCAACGACCGGCCACCCGCACCTGAACGGCGTTCGCGCCCTCGCCAGCCGCCGAGTCGTCGGCGGCGCCGAGGAAGCCCATCCGGACCACCCCCTGCACCAGCCGCTGCGGCACCTCGACCGGCGCGGCGGGCGCCCCGTCCGGGGTGATCAGCACCGCCACGTGGTCGAGCAACGCGTCACGCAGCGCCCGCTGGCCCACGGCCCGGCCGGCGACCCCCTCCTCGCTCGCCGTCCGCAGGGTGCCCGCCGCCGCGGCCGCGATCCGTCGCACCTCGGCGACGGGCAGCGCCTCCACCTGACGGCTCCGCGTCGGCGGGAGCGGCCACCGCCACTGGGCGTCCCGGCGGGTCGGCAGGGCCGTGCCGCCCCGTTCCAACTCGGCGAGCAGCTCAGCGGCCGCCACCGTGACGTCCTCGGCGACACCGTCGGCCGGCCCACCGGCGACCGTGCGGACCACCAGAACCTGCCACGGCAGCCGGGCCCACAGGGCGACCCGGCCGGGGGCGCCGGCCGGCCGCAGCCGGACCGGCGATGCCGGATCCAGCCGGACCAGCCGGGCCAGAAAGGCGCCCGCGTCGGCCACCCCGGCGACCCCGTGCGTGGACGCCGAGGCCGCCACCCGGCCCGGCTCAGCGGTGCCCGGCCGGGTCACGCCACACCACCCTGCGGGGCGTACGTGAGCAGGAAGTCCCGTTCCTCGGTGGTGATCCGCCGGGGCACCTGACGGGTCAGGTCGAACGGCACCAGCACCGAGCGGGCACGGCTGGCCAGCACCTCGCCGTCGTACAACTCGTAGGCGACGGTGAACCGGGAGGCCCGGATCTCCTCCACCCACAGCTCGATCCGCACTGTCGGTGCCGCCTCTGCGGTGGCCCGGCCGAGCGCGTAGTCGACCGGGCGCAGGTAGTCGACCTCGTGCCGGCGGATCACCACCCCGTCGGCGAACGAGCCGACGCCCCAGGCCCGGCCGCCGGCGAACATCAACGCCACCCGCGCCTCCTCGTACAGGGTGAGGAAGCGCGAGTTGTTGACGTGGCCGTACGCGTCCAGGTCGGACCAGCGCAGGGTGCAGTGGTAGACGAAGCGGTCAGACACCGTCTCGGCCGGTCAGTCGCGGGTCAGCTTGCGGTAGGTCACCCGGTGCGGCCGAGCGGCCTCCGCACCGAGCCTGTCGATCTTGTTCTTCTCGTACGCCTCGAAGTTGCCCTCGAACCAGAACCACCTGGACGGGTCCTGGTCGTCGCCCTCCCAGGCCAGGATGTGCGTGGCGACGCGGTCCAGGAACATCCGGTCGTGCGAGATGACCACGGCGCAGCCGGGGAAGTCCAGCAGTGCGTTCTCCAGGCTGGACAGCGTCTCCACGTCCAGGTCGTTCGTCGGCTCGTCGAGCAGGATGACGTTGCCGCCGATCTTCAGGGTCAGCGCCAGGTTGAGCCGGTTGCGCTCACCGCCGGAGAGCACCTTCGTCGGCTTCTGCTGGTCCGGGCCCTTGAAGCCGAACGCGGCGATGTACGCCCGCGACGGCATCTCGACCTTGCCCACCATCAGGTAGTCCAGCCCGTCGGAGACGACCTCCCAGACGGTCTTGTCGCCGTTGAGGCCCTCACGGTTCTGGTCGACGTACGACAGCGAGACGGTGGGGCCGACCCGGACCTGGCCGCCGGTCGGCTCCTCCAGCCCGACGATGGTCTTGAACAGGGTGGTCTTGCCGACGCCGTTGGGGCCGATGATGCCGACGATGCCGTTGCGCGGCAGCGAGAACGACAGGTTGTCGATCAGCAGCCGGTCGCCGAAGCCCTTGCTCAGGTTGACCGCCTCGATCACCGTGCTGCCCAGGCGCGGGCCCGGCGGGATCTGGATCTCCTCGAAGTCGAGCTTGCGGGTCTTCTCCGCCTCGTTGGCCATCTCGTCGTACCGGTCCAGGCGGGCCTTGGACTTGGTCTGCCGGGCCTTGGCGTTGGAGCGGACCCACTCCAGCTCCTCGGTGAGGCGCTTCTTCATCTTGGCGTCGCGGCGACCCTCGACGGCCAGCCGGGCGGCCTTCTTCTCCAGGTAGGTGGAGTAGTTGCCCTCGTATCCGATCGCCCGGCCACGGTCCAGCTCCAGGATCCAGCCGGCCACGTTGTCGAGGAAGTACCGGTCGTGGGTGATCGCCATGACGGTGCCGGCGTACTTCGCCAGGTGCTGCTCCAGCCAGGAGACGCTCTCCGCGTCCAGGTGGTTGGTGGGCTCGTCGAGCAGCAGCAGGTCGGGCGCCTCCAGCAGCAGCTTGCAGAGCGCCACCCGGCGACGCTCACCACCGGAGAGCTGGGTCACGTCGGCGTCCGGCGGCGGGCAGCGCAGCGCGTCCATGGCCAGTTCGAGCTTGGAGTCGACGTCCCAGGCGTCGAGGTGATCAAGCTCCTCCTGGAGCTTGCCCATCTCCTCCATCAGCTCGTCGGAGTAGTCGGTGGCCATCTGCTCGGCGATCTTGTTGAACCGCTCCAGCTTGGCCTTGGTCTCGGCGACCGCCTCCTCGACGTTGCCGAGCACGGTCTTGGCCTCGTTGAGCGGGGGCTCCTGGGCGAGCATGCCGACGGTGTAGCCGGGCATGAGTCGGGCCTCGCCGTTGCTCGGCTTGTCCAGCCCTGCCATGATCTTGAGGAGGCTGGACTTACCGGCGCCGTTCGGACCGAGCACACCGATCTTGGCCCCCGGCAGGAAGCTCAACGTGACGTTGTCGAGCACGACCTTGTCGCCGTGCGCCTTGCGCGCCTTTTCCAGGACGTAGATGTACTGGGCCACGGTGCGGGCTACCTCCGTCGGTTGCTGTCGCTGATCGGCGGCGCGGCGCGGGCTGCGAGGACCGCCCGCCGCCGCCGGCCTGGAGCCGGCCGCGCGCACGCCATCGTCAATCCTGACAGGTACGGCGCGCTTCGCCCACATCACCCCGCCCCAGGAGTACGCGGGCGCGCCGCGTTGCCGACCGTGGTATCACCCGCTAGCGTCCTCGGTATGACCAAGAAGATCGCCATCAGCGTGCCGGATGACGTGGCGGAGCGGCTGGCCGAGGAATCCAACGTCTCCGCTTTCATCACCGACTCCGTTCGTCAGCGGATGGCTGGCGAGCGCACGAGGCGGACGCTTCGACAGGTGGGCTTCCAACTCACGGACGAAGGCCTCGCAGAGGCGGGCAGGAAGCTCGACGAGGCTCACGCGAAGATCACCCCGGAACTGCGATCCAAGGCAGCCGCGCTGCTGGGCGAGGCGTCTCGCGGACGGATGACCATTCGTGACTGATGCCGGCCTCGTCCTCGACACGGGCTGCCTCCTCGCCTACTCGGAAGGCATGGAAGCGGTCGGGGAGCAGATCGCGAAAGTCGCGGACAAGGGGCAGGGCGTGATCATCCCGGCGCTCTGCCTCGCCGCCGCGTACCGCCAGGTGACCAGCGACGGCTGGCCACTGCTCGACATCGTCGGCGATCTGGAGCAGGTCATGGTCACGCCCGTCGAGCACGACATGTGCGCCATCCTCGGCGGCTGGTCACGAACCCTCGGCGGCATGGACCTGGCCCAGGCTGCGATGGAGGCGGCTCGGGCGATCACACCGATCATGACGGACCGGCGGGAGCTGCTCGGCGAGGTACTGCCGAAGGAATGGCCGATCATCGACCTCTGACCCACCGGCTGTCGACAAGATCACCCTTAGGATTCGGTCGGACCGAGGCGGGTAGGAGACTCCGGCACGGGGCACAAGACGCCGCAGCTACGCTCAGTACGCTCATCGCGGTGGACCCGTCAGTACCCGGAGGTGGCCGATCGTGACCGTCCGTAGCTCCTTTGTCGTAGTGGCGAACCGTCTGCCGGTCGACGAGGTGAGCACACCCGAGGGCCGGCAGTGGCGACGCAGCCCTGGCGGGCTGGTCACCGCGCTGCACCCCGTACTCGCCGAACACAAGGGCACCTGGGTCGGCTGGGCCGGTGGCACCGGCGCGGCCCCCGAGCCGTTCGACCTGGAGGGGATCCGGCTGCACCCGGTCCCGCTCAGCGCCGAGGAACTGGAGCGCTACTACGAGGGCCAGTCCAACGCGACGATCTGGCCGCTCTACCACGACGCGGTGGAGACGCCGGCCTACAAGCGCCGGTGGCGGGAGGCGTACCGCCTGGTCAATGCCCGGTTCGCGGAGGCCGCGGCCGACGTGGCGGCCGAGGGCGCGACGGTCTGGGTGCAGGACTACCAGCTCCAGTTGGTGCCGGCGATGCTGCGTGAGCTCCGTCCGGACCTGCGGATCGGGTTCTTCCTGCACATCCCGTTCCCGCCGATCGAGCTGTTCATGCAGATGCCGTTCCGCACCGAGATCCTGCGCGGTCTGCTCGGCGCCGACCTTGTCGGTTTCCAGCAGCGGTTGGCCGCGCAGAACTTCGTCCGGCTGGCCCGGCACCTGCTGGGGCTGCGCTACGAGGGCCAGATGATCCAGGTCGACGGTCGGCAGGTGAAGGCGGGCGCCTTCCCCATCTCGATCGACACCCAGGAGATGGAACGGATGGCCGCCGATCCGGCCATCCAGGCCCGGGCCAAGCAGATTCGCGCCGAATTGGGCGATCCGAAGACGATAATCCTGGGCGTGGACCGGCTGGATTACACCAAGGGCATCGAGTTGCGCCTCAAGGCCTTCCGGGAGCTGCTGGCTGACGGAAAGTTGACAGTTCCCGACGCGGTCATGGTTCAGGTCGCCACGCCCAGCCGCGAGCGCGTGGAGCACTACCAGGCACTACGGGTGAAGGTGGAGCGCGAGGTCGGTCGGATCAACGGCGAGTTCGGCAGGGTCGGCGTGCCGGCGGTCCATTACCTCCATCAGTCGTACAGTCGCAGTGAGCTGGCGGCGATGTACGTTGCTGCCGACGTGATGATGGTGACCCCGCTGCGAGACGGAATGAACCTCGTGGCGAAGGAATACGTAGCATCACGTGCCGACCAGGGTGGCGCGCTCGTACTCAGTGAGTTCGCCGGCGCCGCCACCGAGCTTCGCCAGGCATTTTTGTGTAACCCGCACGACCCGGACGCGGTCAAGGACGCCCTCCTCCGGGCAGTGCACGTGGAGAAAACCGAGGCACGCCGCCGGATGCGGACAATGCAACGTCACCTGCGTACCCACGACGTGGGTCACTGGGCCAAGTCTTTCCTCTCGGAGCTCGGAGTTCCCGAGGCGGAGGCCGAGTGAACACGCCCGTCAACGATGGGGCGGCAACCGCCACCGGGGTCATGGACCCTGAGTTGCGTTCCGCCATCGGCCGGATCGCCCGGGTCCCCCAGCTCCTGGTCGCCTGCGACTATGACGGCACGCTGGCGCCGATCGTGGAGGACCCGAGCACGGCCGTCCCGCTGCCCGAGTCGGTAGCGGCGGTCCGCGCGCTCGCCGCGCTGCCACAGACCACCGTGGCGGTGGTCTCCGGTCGGGCGCTGCGCGACCTGGCCGCACTGTCCCGGTTGCCCAGCGAGGTGCACCTCGTCGGCAGCCACGGCTCCGAATTCGACATCGGCTTCGTCGAGCGGCTCTCCCCCGAGCTGGTCGCCGTGCGGACCCAGGTCCGCAACGCCCTGCGCGAGATCGCGGCCCAGCACCCGGGCATCCGGCTGGAACGCAAACCGGCAAGCGTCGCGATGCACACCCGCGGCGTCGACCCGCAGATCGCCGCCGCCGCCATCGAGGCGGTCCGCAACGGTCCGGCCACCTTCGACGGCGTCACGGTGACCCAGGGCAAGGAGGTCATCGAGCTCTCCGTGGTGGCCACCCACAAGGGCACCGCACTCGACCAGCTCCGGACCCAGCTCGCCTCCAGCGCGGTGCTCTTCATCGGCGACGACATCACCGACGAGAACGCGTTCGGCCACCTGCACGGCCCCGACCTCGGCATCAAGATCGGCCCCGGCGACACCCAGGCCAGCTACCGGGTCGCCGACCCGCTGGAGGCCGCCCGCGCGCTGGCGCTGCTGCTGGAGACCCGGCGGCACTGGCTGTTCGGCGAGCGGGCGGTGCCGATCGAGCGGCACTCCATGCTGGCCAACGGTCGTACCGTCGCTCTGCTGACCCCCGAGGCCAAGGTGAGCTGGCTCTGCCACCCCAAGCCGGACTCGGCGGCGATCTTCGCCGACCTGGTCGGTGGCAGCCCGGCCGGCCACTTCAGCGTCGCCCCGGAACGCGGCGGCATCCCGCTGGGTCAGCGCTACCGCTCCGGCACGATGACAGTGGAAACCCGCTGGTCCGGGCTCACCGTCACCGACTGGCTGGACAAGCCGGCCCGGGAGACCACTCCGGACGACAGCCCGGCGGTCATCACCGGCGACTCGACCCTGGTCCGGGTGCTCACCGGCAGTGGCAAGGCCCGGGTGGAGTTCGCGCCGAGGCCGGAGTTCGGTCAGGTCGCCGTGCAGTTGCAGCCGCTCGGCGACGGCCTGCTGGTGCTCGGCTCCAACGAACCGGTCGCGCTCTACGCCCCCGGCGTGGAGTGGGAGGTTGGCAACGACGGGGGTTACGAGACCGCCAAGGCCATCGTCGACCTCTCCGCCGCCGGTGGGCAGGTCGTGCTGGAGCTGCGCTTCGGCACGCACAGCCTGGAGCACCACCGGGTCCCGATCCACGAGCGGCAGGCCGCCGCCGAGCAGCCGTGGAAGGACTGGGTGGCGTCGCTGCGGCTGCCGTCCACCGCTCGTGACCTGGTCGCGCGCAGCGCCCTCACCCTGCGCGGGCTCTGCCACGAGGCCACCGGCTCGATCCTGGCCGCGGCGACCACCTCGCTCCCCGAGGAGCTGGGCGGCGTCCGCAACTGGGACTACCGGTACTGCTGGTTGCGGGACGCCGCGCTGACCGCCCGCGCACTTGTCGACCTGGGCTCCGTCGAGGAGGCCGAGGCGCTGCTGCGCTGGGTGGACGGCTGCATCGAGCGCACCGGCGGGCACCCGGAGCGACTGCACCCGCTCTACACCATCGACGGTTACGAGCTGGGCGCCGAGGCGGTCATCGACACGCTGCCCGGGTACGCCGGCTCCCGGCCGGTCCGGGTCGGCAACCTGGCCAACCACCAGTTGCAGTTGGACGTCTTCGGCCCGATCGCCGACCTGATCGCGGCCGTCGCCGACGCTCGCGGTTCGGTCCGCGACGACGAGTGGCGGGTCCTGGAGAACATGGTCGAGGCGGTCCGCCGCCGCTGGCACGAGCCGGACCACGGCATCTGGGAGGCCCGGCTGCCACCCCGGCACCACGTCTTCTCCAAGGTGATGTGCTGGATGACAGTCGACCGCGCGCTGCACGTGATGCGCGAGCACGGCGGCGAGGACCGGCCCGAGTGGAAGGACCTGCGGGACCGGATCGGCGCCAACGTGCTGGAGCACGGCTGGCACTCCGACGTCGAGGCGTACAGCGTCGCGTACGGGGACGAGGACATGGACGCCTCGTCGCTCTGGATCGGGCTCTCCGGCCTGCTCCCGGGCGACGACCCGCGCTTCCTGTCCACGGTCCTGCGGATCGAGGCGGACCTGCGCAGCGGCCCGGTCGTCTACCGCTACCACTGGGACGACGGCCTGCCCGGCCGTGAGGGCGGTTTCCACATCTGCACGGCGTGGCTGATCGAGGCGTATCTGCGCACCGGCCGCCGCACCGACGCCGAGGAACTGTTCGCGCAGATGGTGCTGACCGCCGGCCCGACCGGCCTGCTCCCCGAGCAGTACGACCCGCTCGCCGAGCGCGGGCTGGGCAACCACCCGCAGGCGTACAGCCACCTCGGGCTGATCCGCTGCGCCCTGCTGCTGGACAACATGCTCAAGCAGTAGTCGACAGCTCGTACGACGGGGCCGGAGCGCATGCTCCGGCCCCGTCGTCTGTCTCAGGCGTCGAGCGCGCCCACCACGTCTCCCACCACGACGACGGCGGGCGGGCGCAGGTCGGCGGCGAGCAGGTCGGCGGCCACCTCGCCCAGCGTGGACCGCAGGACCCGCTGGGTGCCGGTGGTGGCTTCCTGGACGACGGCGGCCGGCGTCTGCGGTGACCGACCGTTGGCGATCAGGGTGGCCGTGATGGCGGCGAGGTTCTTGAGCCCCATCAGGATCACCAGGGTGCCGTGCAGACCGGCGAGGGCGTCCCAGCGCACCAGTGAGGCCGGCGCGTCGGGTGCCAGGTGCCCGGAGACCACTGTGAACTCGTGCGCCACCCCCCGATGGGTGACCGGGATGCCGGCCGCGGCCGGCGCGGCGATGGAGCTGGTCACCCCGGGCACCACTGTCACCGGCACGCCGGCCGCCGCGCAGGCCAGCAGTTCCTCACCGCCGCGGCCGAAGACGTACGGGTCACCGCCCTTGAGCCGCACCACGAAGGCGCCGGCCAGGGCCCGGTCGACAAGGATCTGGTTGATCTCCTCCTGGGCCCGGGACGGGCCGTAGGGGATCTTCGAGGCGTCCACCAGCTCGACGTCCGGGCGCAGCTCGTCCAGGAGCAGCCCGGGCACCAGCCGGTCGGCGACCACCACGTCGGCCTCGGTGAGCAGCCGCCAACCCTTCACGGTGATCAGCTCCGGGTCACCCGGCCCCGCCCCGACCAGCGCCACCCGCCCTCGCTGCGGCCCACCGGTAGCAGCGTCGGGTCGGCTCCGCGTCGGAGCGGTCCCCTCCGGTGCCAGCCGGACCGCCAGGAGGTCGCGGATCGCGTCGCGGACTGTCATCGCACGGCGGGGGTCGCCGCCGCCGAGCACCGCCACGGTGACCGGGCCGTGCCGGGTCACCGCCGGGGTCCAGGCGGTGGCGGCCGTGCGGTCGTCGGCCCGGACGCAGAAGATCCGCCGCTCGGCGGCGACGGCGCTCACCGAGGCCGCCGCCATCGGGTCGTCGATCGCGACGTGGACCAGCCAGGCGCCGTCCAGGTCCTCGGGCAGGAACCGGCGCGGCACCCAGTGCAGCCGACCCGCGTCGGCCCGGGCGCGCAACGCCGGGGTCAGCTCCGGGGAGACCAGCAGGACGTCCGCACCGGAGTCCAGCAGCGCGGGTACGCGCCGGGTGGCGACCGCGCCGCCGCCCACCACGACCACACGCCGCCCGTGCAGCCGCAAACCGAGGGGGTACGGATTGGAGGTCACGCCGCACCACCGGGGCGGAGGGTTCGTTCGCTGCGCGTGGTCACTTCTCGGCCACTCCGGCGGAGTCGAACGTGGCCACCTCGTGCAGCACCCGGACCGCGCCGGTGACCACGGGCAACGCCAGCAGGGCGCCGGTGCCCTCGCCGAGGCGCAGCCCCAGGTCGATCAGCGGGTCGAGGCCGAGGTGGCGCAGCGCCACAGTGGCACCGGGCTCGGCCGAGCGGTGGCCGGCGACCATGGCGCTGACCGCGTCCGGGGCGAACGCGGCGGCGGCGAGCGCTGCCGAGACCGCGATCACACCGTCCAGCAGCACCGGTGTGCGGCGCGCCGCGGCCCCCAGGATCAGCCCGGCCAGGGCGGCGTGCTCCAGGCCACCGACGGCGGCCAGCACCCCCAGCGGGTCGGTCGGGTCGGGGATGTGCCGGGCCAGCGCGGCCCGCACCACCGCCACCTTGTGGGCGTACGTGGGGTCGTCGACCCCGGTGCCCCGACCGGTGGCGTCGAGCGCGTCGACGCCGGTGAACGCGGCGATCAGCGCGGCCGCCGGGGTGGTGTTGCCGATGCCCATGTCCCCGGTGAGCAGGATGCCGGCGCCGGCGTCGATCAACTCGTCGGCGATCCGGATGCCGGTCTGCACAGCCGCCAGCGCCTCGTCGCGGGTCAGCGCGGCGGTCACCGCGAGGTCCCGGGTGCCCCGGCGGACGGACGCGACAACCAGCCGGGGCACAGCCGGGTCGAGCACGGCCGGATCGAGCCCAGCCGCATCGGCGACAGCCGGGTCGGTGGGCAGCGGGGTGGCCACGCCGACGTCGACCACTGTGACCGAGGCGCCGGCCTGCCGGGCGAACGCGTTGACCACCGCTCCACCGGCCAGGAAGTTGCCGATCATCTGCGCGGTGACCTCCTGCGGCCAGGGGCTCACCCCCTGGGCGTGCACCCCGTGGTCACCGGCGAAGATCGCCACCGCGGCCGGCTCGGGCAGCGGTGGTGGGCAGGCTCCGGCCAGGCCGGCGAGGCGTACCGAAAGCTCCTCCAGCGCGCCCAGCGAGCCCGCCGGCTTGGTGAGCCGGCCGTGCAGTTCCCGGGCGGCGGCCATGGCCGCTTCGTCCGCCGGGCGGATCGCCGCGATCGTGGTCTCCAGCATCATGCCTCCATGGTCTCGCGCAGCACGTCGATGAACGCGTCGGTGGTGTTTCGGTCGCGCACGGCCACCCGCAGCCAGTCCGGGCCGAGGCCAGGGAACGTGTCGCCTCGGCGCACCGCCCAGCCGCGCTCGCGCAGGGCGGCCCGGATCGCTGTCGCGCCCGGCAGGTGCAGCAGGACGAACGCGCTGGCGGGACGGCCGACGACGCGTACACCGGGCAGGTCGGCGAGGCGCGCGACCAGGTGGTCGCGGTCGGCGGCGAGGTCGGCGGCGATCGCGCGTTCGGCCTGGACCGCGACGCTGCTGGCGCAGGCCGACGCGGCTGCCAGCGCGGGCGTGGAGACGGCCCAGAGCGGTTGGACGGCGGCCAGCTGGGACAGCAGCTCCGCGGCACCGAGCAGGTAGCCGATCCGCAGCCCGGCCAGGCCCCACGTCTTGGTGAGGCTGCGCACCACGAGCAGCCCGGGCAGGTCGCGGCGTTCGGCCAGCGACTCCGGCTCGCCGGGGTGCCCGACGGCCATGGTGGTGTCGGCGAACGCCTCGTCGACCACCAGCACCCGGCCGGGGCGGGCCAACGCGGCCACCGTCTGGGCGGGGTGCAGCACCGAGGTCGGGTTCGTCGGGTTGCCGATCATCACGAGGTCGGAGTCGGCGGGCACCCGGGACGGGTCGAGCCGGAAGTCGTCGGAGGCGTCGAGCAGCACCCGCTCGACCGGATGTCCGGCGGCCCGAAGCGCCGCCTCCGGCTCGGTGAACTGGGGGTGCACCACCACGGGGCGGCGAACGCCGCGCAGCGCCTGGGCGATGAGGACGAAGCCCTCGGCGGCGCCGGCGGTGAGCAGCACCTCGTTCGGGTGACGGCGGTGTCGGGCGGCGACGGCCGCCCGGGCCGGCGCCGGGTCCGGATAGCGGGCCAGGTCGGTCAGGGTGGCGGCGATCGGGTCGGCCAGCCAGGAGGGGGGCCGCGCCCGCCGTACGTTGACGGCGAGGTCGATCAGGCCGGCGGTGGCCTCCGCGTCGCCGTGGTGGGCGAGGTCCGGCTCGACCCCGGTGGGAGGGGCGACAGCGCTCGGCTGATCAGACATGTCCGCGATCCTGCCGGGAAGGTGGCCGGTGGGACAGTCGATGTCGGCGTAAGCCGCGTCACCACTCGCCGGTTTAAGAGTTCTTCTCATGTATGAATCGGAAATGTCATAACTTAACCAGGTGAGCAACCGACCCCTTGCTGCCGCTGGTCGTCTCGTCCCTCTCCTCCGCGCCGGACTGATCGCCGGAATCGTGATCGCCGCCGCCGCGTACCCACTGGTCGCCCTCACCGGGCTCGGCGCGAAGGCCACCGCGCACGCCGTCGAACAGAAGACCCGGGTGCTGAAGACCGCCCTGCCCGCCGAGACCTCGTACGTCTACGGCCCGGACGGCAAGACCGTGCTGACCATGTTCTACGAGGAGTACCGGCAGTACACCAAGCTGTCGGACATGTCGCCGAACATCCAGCAGGCGATCGTGGCCGCCGAGGACTCCCGCTTCTACCAGCACCACGGCGTCGACCCGAAGGGCGTGGCCCGCGCCTTCGTGTCCAACGCCCGCTCCGGCGGCTCCCAGGGCGCGTCGACGCTGACCATGCAGTACGTCCGGATGGCCCTGCGGGACAGCGCGACCACGCCCAAGGAGGTCCAGGAGGCCACCCAGCAGACCAGCATTCGCAAGGTCAAGGAGATGCGGATGGCGCTGGACCTGGAGAAGGAGCTGAGCAAGGAACAGATCATGGAGCGCTACCTGAACTCGGCGTACTTCGGACACCGGGCGTACGGCATCTACGCCGCCAGCGAGATCTTCTTCTCCAAGACCCCGAAGGACCTCACCCCGGTCGAGGCCGCCACCCTCGCCGGCCTGGTCAAGTCCCCCTCCGAGTACGACCCGGCCGACTCCGACCAGAAGGAGGCCACCGGGCGGCGCAACTACGTGCTGGACCGGATGAGCCAGCTCGGCTACCTCTCCCCCGACTCGGCCGCCGCCGCCAAGTCCGAGCCGATCCGACTCAAGCTGACCACCCCACCGCACGACTGCGCCGCCGTGGCGGAGAAGTACAACAGCTGGGGCTTCGCCTGCGACTACCTGAAGAACTGGTGGAGCGCGCAGCCCGCGTTCGGCGCGAACCGGCTGGAACGGATGGACAACCTGCGCCGGGGCGGCTACCGGATCGTGCTCAGCCTCGACCCGAAGGTCCAGGCAGCGGCGGAGAAGAACGTCGGCGCCAAGGAGGCCACCGGCAGTCCGTTCGCCAACGGCATCGTGGTCTCCGAGCCGGGCACCGGGCGGGTGAAGGCCATGGCGGTGAACCGGACGTACTCGCTGGACCTGGCCGACAACCCGCAGAGCTCCAACCCCGAGGCCGGGCCGAAGGTGAAGGCCAACTACCCGAACACCGTGGCACCGCTGCTCGGCGGCGGTGACCTGGCCGGCTACCAGGCCGGCTCGACGTTCAAGATGTTCCCGATGCTGGCCGCGCTCGACGCGGGGATGCCCCTCTCCACCTCGTTCAACGCCCCACACCGCTACCGCTCCGAGGTCTACGACGGCTGGTCGCCCTCCAACGCCAGCGGCGCGATGTCCGGTCAGCAGACCATGTGGTCCGGCTTCGGCAAGTCGGTGAACACGTACTTCGTGTGGCTGGAGGAGAAGGTCGGCGCGGACCGGGCCGTCCGGTTGGCCGAGCAGCTCGGGCTGCGGTGGCGCACCGACGTCGACCGGGATCACGCGTCCCCGGACAAGGCTAAGAAGTGGGGTGCGTTCACCCTGGGCGTCTCCGACGCCACCCCGCTGGAGATGGCGAACGCGTACGCCGCCATCGCTGCCGACGGCCGCTACTGCGAGGCCATCCCCGTGCAAGCGATCATGAACCGGGACGGCACACCCGCCACGTACGCCACCCCGGGCGGCCTCCACCGCGAAGTGGCCAAGCCGCGCTGCCGGCAGGTCGTGAGCGCGGACGCCGCGCGGGCGGCCACCGACGCGGCCCGCTGCCCGACCGGAGACACCCCGGCGCGCGGCAGCTGCGGCGGCTGGTCCACCGCCGACAGCGTGCGGGGCACCGTCGGACGTCCGGTGGCCGGCAAGACCGGTACGACCGACAGCACCCGGTCCGCCTGGTTCGTTGGCTACACCCCGGAGTTGGCCGCGGCGAGCTTCATCTCCGACCCGGACAATCCGTTCAACGCCGTCGGTGACGGGCAGTCCCAGATCCCGATCAAGGCGGTTTCGGAGACCCTGCGCGACGGCCTGAAGGGCACACCGACCCGCCAGTTCACCCCACCATCGGACGCCATCGTCGGCTGACGGGTCGCGGGTCGGAGCGCGCGGCTCAGCGCAGGTCGGCGGCGACGAACGACCAGAGTTCCAGATCCACCCGGCCGCCGCTGACGAAGCCGGCGTTGCGCAGCAGGCCCTCGTAGCTGAACCCGGCCTTCTCGGCGACCCGGCGCGAGGCCAGGTTACCGGGTGCCACCCGCAGCTCGACCCGCTGGAAGCCGTGCTCCAGGATCAGCGCGATGGCCACCGCGTCGACCGCCTCGGCGGCGAAGCCGAAGCCCCGCGCGTGCGCCGCCATCGCGTAGGAGATCTCGGTGAGGCGGGCGCCCCAGTCGGTACGCCGGGTCCACAGCGAGCCCACCACCTGGTCGTCCTCGCGCCGGAGCACCGCGTAGTGGTCGCCCTCCCCGCTGTCGCGTCGCTGCCGGGCCAGATCGGTGCACCAGGCCAGCCCGTCGATCGGGCCGGAGTCGTCGGGCAGCGGCAGCCAACGCCGGGTCAGCTTGTCGGCGAAGATCTCCCCGGCCGCCGCCGCGTCGGCCGCCGTGAGCTGACGCACCTCCGTACGCGGGGTGGAGACGGTCAACGCCGGGAACCGGCGCACCGCCACCTGACCGATCACACCGACACCTCACCCGACTGCGCGGGCACCACCTCGCTCGTCGGGTCGGCCGCAGCCGCGGCGACCAACCGGGCGGCGGTCGCCGGATGGCTGGCCCAGTGCACTGTGAGCTGCGAGGCGTGCACGTTGCGCCAGACGAAGCCCTCCGGTGCGCCGCCGTCCCAGCTCCAGGCCGGGCGCTGACCAGCGCGGGGGGTGAGCACCGCACGGTGCGCCTTGTGCCCGACCAGCACAGTACCGGTGGCGGCCACCACGCTGTCGGTCTGGGCGGTCGCCTCCCGGTAACCGGCCACCACCCCGTCCCGGCTGACACCGACCGCGTCCAGGACACCGCACATCGGCAGCCCGTCCAGTTCCCGGGCCAGCCAGAGCAGGCCGGCGCCCTCGGCGATCACCGGACGCCCGGTCCGCGCCAACTCGGCCACCGCGATGCAGAGCCGCCGGTTGGCAGACAACTGCTCGGCGTACGCCTCGGGCAGCGCGCCGCCGACGACCAGCGCGCGGGTGCCGACCGGCAGCGCCTCGTCGCGCAGCGGGTCGACCACGACGACCTCGGCGCCGGCGGCCCGCAGCAGTTCGGTGGTCTCCGGGTGGCTGAAGCTGCCGCCCGGCCCACCGGCCACCGCCACCAGTGGCCGGTTCGCCGGGGGTGTGAACGTGCCGAGGGCCTCCTCGGGAGACCAGGCCGGTGCCGGCAGCGGCGGGGCGGAGCGGGCCAGCCCGAGCAGCCGTTCCAGGTCGACAGTGGCGGCGACGGCCTCGCCCAGCCGGCGGATCGCACGGACAGCGTCGGCCGAGCCGTCGACGACCGGTGCCACCCCGTGCCGCCGCGACGGCAGCACCGCCGGCAGGTCCTGGCGACGCAGCGCGCCGTAGACCGGCACCCCCACGTCGTCCAACGCCTCGCGCAGCATCCCCTCGTGCCGCGACGACGCCACCCGGTTGAGGATCACCCCGCCGAGCCACAACTGCTCGTCGTACGAACGGAAACCGTGCACCAGGGCCGCCACCGACTGCCCCATCGCGGCCACGTCGACGACGAGCACCACCGGGCTGCGCAGCGCGGCGGCCGCGGCGGCAGTGGACTCCTGCTCGGGACGGCCCCCGACCGAGTCGTACAGGCCCATGCTGCCCTGCACCACGGCCAGCCCGGCACCGGCGGCACCGTGCGCCACCAACGGGGCGAGCCGGTCGAGGCCGACCAGTCGGGGGTCGATCACCCGACCGGGCCGACCGGAGGCGAGACCGAGGTAGGCGGCGTCGACGTGGTCCGGGCCGAGCTTGAACCCGGCGACGTCGACCCCTCGCTCGGCCAGGGCGGCGAGCAGCCCGATCGCCAGCGCGTTCTTACCATGCCCGGAGGACGGCGCGCTGAGCACCAGGCGCGGCACGACGGTCATCATCGACTCCTCGCGAGCGGCGGCGGGTACGCGACGGGACGACCGAGGCCGATCCGTCGGCGTGACGATACCCGCCCGGCTGGAGGCGCGAGCACCGCCAACCGGGTGCCCGGCCCGGCCCTGGCCGGAGCCCCGGGGCGCCGGTCCCGGCCCGTCCGGCCCGGTCCAGGTCAGTGGCGCCGGTCATACGAGTAGCCTCGGTGCCGTGTACCGGTTCCTGCTGAGCCCACGCTGGCTGGGCGCTCTCGCGCTGACCCTGGTCGCGGCCGCCGTCATGGTGTTCCTCGGCAACTGGCAGCTGGACCGCTACCGGGGGCGCACCGAGGTCAACGAGCGGATCGACGCGGGCCAGCGGATGGCCCCCGCGCCGCTCGCCGATGCGCTGCGCGCTCCCACCGGCGGCGCGGGAACGGCCGGTCCGGCCCCCGCCGAGGACAAGGTCTGGACCCGGGTCACCGTCACCGGCCGGTACGACCCCACGAACACCGTGCTGGTCCGTGGCCGGACGGTGGACAGCCGGGTCGGCTTCGAGGTGCTCACCCCGCTGGTGCTCGCCGACGGCACGGCGCTGCTGGTGGACCGGGGCTGGATTCCGCCGGCGCCCGGTGGGGCGACCGCCCAGCCGTCGGTGCCGGCCGCGCCGACCGGCGACGTGACTGTGGTCGGTCGGGTGCACGAGACCGAGAGCGGCGCCGGCGCGGTGGCCCGACGCGACGGGCTGCTGGAGATCCGGCGGATCGGGGTGCCACGGCTGGCCGGCGAGCTTCCCTACCCGGTCTACGGTGCCTACCTGCTGCTCGACGAGCAGACCCCGGCCGCCGATCCAGTGTTCAAGGCGGTGCCGGTCGGGCACACCAACAACTGGCAGAACTTCGGCTACGTCGTGCAGTGGTGGCTCTTCGCGGTGATGGCCATCTTCGGCTACGGCTGGGTGGCCCGTCGGGAGGCCCGCCGGGCCGCCGGCATCGGCACCGCCCCGGCTCCGCTGGACCGGGCCGCCGAACCGACGCCGACCGCGTCCGCCTGACCTCGCTCCGTCAGCCACTCACACGGCCGGCGTGGATGGCGCGGACCGCGTCGATGGTGTCCGCCTCGGCGGCGGACTTGTCGTCGCGATAGCGCACCACCCGGGCGAACCGCAGCGCCATCCCACCGGGATAGCGCGAACTCGTCTGCACCCCGTCGAAGGCGATCTCGACCACCTGCTCGGGCCGGACCCGGACCACCCAGTCGCCGCGTTCCACGGCGAGGCCGAGGAACCGCTCGGTCTGCCACCGCAGCAGCTCGTCGGTGAGCCCCTTGAACGTCTTGCCGAGCATGACGAAGTCGCCGGTGCGGGCATCACGGGCACCCAGATGCAGGTTGGACAGCCAGCCCTTGCGTCGGCCGCTGCCCCACTCGACGGCGAGCACCACCAGGTCGAGGGTGTGCCGCGGTTTGACCTTGACCCAGGCGGCACCGCGCCGACCGGCGTCGTAGGGGGCGTCCGGCGCCTTGACCACCACGCCCTCCTGCCCGGCGTCGAGCGCGGCGGCGAACGCGGCGGCGGCCTGCTCCGGATCGTCGACCTCCATCCGCCCGACCAGCAGCGACGAATCCACCGAACCGGCGAGGGCAGCCCACCGCTCCCGGCCGGGACTGTCGATCAGATCCTCGCCGTCGAGGTGGAGCAGGTCGAAGAAGTACGGGGTGAGCACCGCCGCGCCCGTGCTGGCGGCCGCCGCGAGCACCGCTGGGGCGACCGGTGTGCGCCCGGTGGTGCTGGGGGTGGTGCGCCGGGCGGCTCGGCTCGACGTCTGCTGGAAGGGCAGCGGGCGGCCGGTCTCGTCCAGGCCGATCGCCTCGCCGTCGAGGACCAACTCCCGGCCGGGCAGGGCCCGGACCGCAGCGACCACCTCGGGCACCCGGGTGGTGATGTCGTCGAGGCTGCGGGTGAACACGGCGATGTCGGCGCCGGAGCGGTGCACCTGGATGCGGATGCCGTCGAGCTTCACGTCGACCACCGCCGGCGTGCCGGTCGCGGCGAGCGCCTCGTCGACCGAGGGGGCGCTCTGCGCGAGCATCGGCGCCAGTGGCCGGCCGACCTGGAGACTGAACCCGGCCAGCTCGGCGGCCCCGCCGGCCAGCGCGGCCACCGCAACCGCCCGGAGATCACCGGCGAGCAGCAGCGCTCGGCGGACGGCCGCCACCGGCACCTCGGCGGCCCGGGCCACCGCGTCCGCGAGGAGCCCGGCCTGGGCGCCCTGCCGTAGCTCGCCACTGAACAGGCCGGTGAGCAGGCGCTGCTCGTCGGCCGTCGCCGCCGCGTAGAGGGCACCGAGCAGCGCCCGACGCCGGGCCTGCGAGCCGGAGCCGTGCACAGCGGCGATCTGCGCGATGGCCGCGTCCACGGCGCCCACCGTCAACGTCGGCTCGGCGGCCGGTGGCGGCAGGTCACGCAGGCTCGCGTAGCCGACCCCGGTCTGCCGTTGGCGCAGCTCACCGGCGAGATAGCCGGCGCCGGGCTCGACCTCGTCGGGGTCGAGCCGGCGCAGCGCGTCAGCGAGCAGCTCCACCTTGGCGCGTCGGCCGCTGGTGGCGCCGACGGCGGCGGACGTGGCTGCCAGATCGAGGAACCGCACGCAGCTCATCCTGCCAGTCACCTCCGACACCGCCCGGGCATTGCCGTGCCCGGGCGGTGTCGGCAGGGTGCCGCCCACTCACGCGGACGACAGGCCCTTAGGCGGAGACGGGCTCCTCGATGCGCAAACCTCGGGCGCGGACCTCGCCGGCGACCCGGGAGAGCACCGAGTCGAGGGCGACCAGTGCGGCGGAGAGCTCACCGAGCTGTTCGTTGAGCGTGTCCTCGGACCACGCGGAGACATCGACATCTCCCAGCGCGCTGACAGCGGCCCCCAACCGGGCCATCACCTCGTTCGTACTCATGTACGAAAGGCTATAACAGCCGACCATCCGACACGCCGTAAACTCCCAGATCAGGCCCAAAGTTGCCGTTCTGACACCTAACCGCCGACCGCCGCCACGTTACGCAGAAGCAGCGCCTCGGCGAGGCAGACCCGGGCGAACTCCCCCAGGTGCAGACTCTCGTTCGGGCCGTGCGCGCGGGCGTGCGGGTCCTCCACACCGGTCACCAGGATCGCCGCCTTCGGGAACATCTCCTGGAAGGTCGCGATGAACGGAATCGAGCCGCCGACGCCGATGTCCACCGGGGCGGTGCCGTCCCAGGCGGTCCGGAAGGCCGAACGGGCGGCGTCGAACATCGGCCCGGACGCGTCGATCACGCACGGGTCGCCGTCGTGTTCGAACGTGACAGTCACCTGCGCACCCCACGGCGCGTGCTGCTCCAGGTGCGCGCGCACCGCCGCGTACGCCCGCTTGGGGTCGTCGCCCGGGGCGAGGCGGATGCTGAGCTTCGCCTTCGCGGCCGGGACCAGGGCGTTCGGCGCCTCACCGGTGGACGGCGCGTCCACACCGAGGATGGCCAGCGCCGGCTTGGTCCAGAGCCGGTCGGTGATCCGGCCGGTGCCGATGAACTGCACGCCGTCGGCGAGCCCCGCCTCGGCCCGGACCCGGTCCTCCGGGTAGTCGACGGTGGCGCCCTCCCGGCCGACGAGGCCGTCCACTGCCACGTCGCCGGCGTCGTCGTGCAGCGTCGCCAACAGCCGGACCAGCGCGGTCAGCGCGTCCGGCACGGCGCCGCCGAACATGCCGCTGTGCACCGCGTGGTCCAGTGTGCGCACCTCGACGAAGCAGTTGACGATGCCCCGCAGCGAGGTGGTCAACGCCGGTACGCCGATGTCCCAGTTGCCGGAGTCGGCGATCACGATGACGTCGGAGGTGAGCTCGTCGCGGTGCTCGGCCAGCAGTTGCTCCAGCGAGTCGGAGCCGTACTCCTCCTCGCCCTCGATGAAGAGGACCACGCCGACCGGCAGTGCGTCCCCGTACGCGCGCAGCGCCGCGACGTGCGCCATGATGCCGGCCTTGTCGTCGGCCGCGCCCCGGGCGTAGAGCCGGCCGTCCCGCTCCACCGGCTCGAACGGGTCGGACTCCCACAGCGAGCGGTCGCCGACCGGCTGGACGTCGTGGTGGGCGTAGAGCAGGACGGTGGGTGCGCCGGGCGGCGCGGCCCGACGGCCGATCACCGCCGGCTGGCCGCCGGATCGCACGATGTCGACGTCCAGGCCACAGCCGCGCAGCAGCTCGGCGACCGCCTCGGCGGAGCGTTCCACGTGCGAGTGGTCGAAGCCCTCGAAGGCGATGCCGGGAATGCGGACGAGGCGCTCCAGGTCGGCCCGGACGCCGGGCATCTCCCGCTCGACGGCGGCCCGCACCTCGGACTCGGACATGATCGGTGAGGTCATGACCGGCATCGTATGCCGGCCTTACCGGGGCGTGCCGGCGGAGCCCGTACCGTCACCGCTGTCGGCGGGGCCGGCGCCGGCCCGCGCGCCGGGGGCGGCCCGGCCGGCACGGTGGGCGCGGCCGGCCGCCTCGGTGGCGGCATCCATCCAGGAACGGGCCCGACCGGCGGTGCCACCCACCCACTCGCCGACGTCGCTCGCGCCGTCGCCGAGCCGGCGCAGCAACCCCACCAGTGGGTCGGTGGACCGGCTGAACTCCTCCCGGTACGACTCGGCAGCCGCCTTGATCTCCTCGGAGACGCTTGTCGAGCTGTCGTCCTCGCGGCGCGGATAGTCCCCGGCCAGCACCTGCCCGTACGCCCCGGAGTCGATCCACTGGCGCAGCTGCGCCGCCCGTGCCACCGGCGTCGGGTGGGTGCTCCACGCGGTCATCCGGATCTTGTGCAGGCTGTCGCGCAGGTCGCCGCCGCCGGCGTACTCGGCGGCCTGCTCCAGGAAGGCTGTGGTGTCGACCTGGGACAGGTCGCCGCCGCCGGCCAGCTTCATCAGCAGCCGCAGCGCGGCGGCCGGGTCCTGCCCGGCGAGCAGGCCGGCCCGGTCGGCGGAGAGTTCCGCCTTACGCCACCACTCCAGCATCGCCGCGATGATGGCCCGCAGCGCGATCGCGCCGACCGGCAACCAGCTCAGGTTGGCCGCCCACCGGGTGAGGATCATCAGCATGGTCTTGTAGACCGCGTGCCCGCTGCCCACGTGCCCCAACTCGTGGCCGAGCAGGCAGCGCAGCTCGTCCTCGTCGAGTTGCTGCACGCACGCGGAGTTGAGCACGATGAACGGCCGCTCCAGCCCCACCGCCTCGGCGCCCAGCCAGGGCGACTGGGTCACGTACAGCTCGGGCAGCTCGGCCACGTCGAGCGCCGCCGCGGCCTCGGTGTAGCGCTGCCACACCGCCGGGTACTGCCGATGGTCGACCCGGATGCCGGATGCCAGCACGGACAGCCGGAAACCCCGCTCGTTCCACATCCCGAAGAACGCCCGCACCACGTCGTCGAAACCACGCAGCTCCCGCAGCGCGACCAGGGCACCCCGGTCGGCCGGATGCTCCCAGGCCCGCGAGCTGATTCCGGTGAGGGTGATCCGACGCCGCGCTGGCGCGTCCGCTGCCGTCATGGTGGCTCCCCGTTCGCCGTAGCTCCCCGCATCGTGCCGCAGTCGGTGGCCGACGTCCATGCCCGCCTAGCGAAGCCGCACGTAGTACCGGTCCGCGTCGTGCGGCAGGGTCGGCGCGCCATCCACCAACAGGTCGGCGTGGGTCGCGGTCTCGTCGACGGCGAAGTGCGCCCGTTCCCCGTCATGCCAGCGGCGCAGCTCGGGCAGGATCGCCGGCCCGTCCCGGTCGACCGCGCGAGCCAGTCGCAGCGGCGCGGGCGCGGTGACGAACACCGCCAGCGTCAGCTCCGGCCGGACGACCGCCCGGGCGGCGCTGACCCCCTCGACCACCAGCACCGGAGCCACCGGAACCGGAACCGGCCGGGGCAGAAAACATCGCCGGACCCAGCTGTACCGCCGGTAGGCGCCCGGTTCCCCCTTGCGCAGCGGGGCGAGCACTCCCTCGTCGAGTCGGGGCCAGAAGGTGACCTGGTCGTCCCATCCGTCGAGCAGGTCGTCGGTGTGCACCACCGGCGGCCGGCCGTCGAGCGGCCCCGCCAGGGCATCCGCGAGCCGCGCGGCGAACCGGCTCTTACCCGCGCCGCTCGGCCCGTCGACAGCGACCAGCCGGGTCCGCCCCAACCGCGCCGGGGCCGCGAGCACCCGACGAGCCAATCCGGCGTACGCCTCGACGACCGCCACTGTCGGCCCGCCAGTCTCCGGGTTCAGCACAGCCTCCCGTGGTGCATGCCCGAAGTATGCCGCCACCGCTGCTGGGCAGGGTGATCGGCTTCGGTTCATCGACGTCGCGGTATCCCTGCTGGCCCGTGTCGATCATGCCGTTTGCGGGGCCGAAGTGGGGCACTGTGACACGTAGGGCTGACCGCCCTGGCCCGCCACCGTCACGTCCGGGGGAATTGGTGCGGCGACGGGTGACGGGCAGCCCGTTCGCCGCCCGGGGTGCCACCGAATCGGCATGATCGGGTGGTGCTCCGAGACGTAATGAGCCCCGGTATAGACGCCCTACTCGAACAGGCCCGCGCCGGGCTGAACCGACTGACTCCGCAGCAGACCGTCGAGGCGGTCCGCGGCGGTGCGTTGCTGGTCGACACCCGTAGCGAACTTCAGCGCCGCGAACAGGGCGACCTGCCGGGCGCGGTCGTCATCGACCGGACCGTACTGGAGTGGCGCCTCGATCCGGCCAGCGCCTGGCGGATCCCCGAGGCCACCGGGTACGACCGGGAGATCGTGCTGGTGTGCCGGCAGGGCTACAGCTCCAGCCTGGCCGCCGCCAGCCTGCAGACCCTCGGGTTGCGCCGGGCCACCGACATGATCGGCGGCGTGGACGCCTGGCTCGCCGCCGGCCTGCCCACCACCGACCGCCCCGCCGACGTCCGCCCCTGATATCCCCCGGCCTTGCCGTGCGCCGTGCCGCCTGCACCCTCCTCAGGGGACGGTGCGGCGGTCAGGACGGGGCGCCGGGTGGGATGAAGGGGAGGCCGGCGGGCGGGCCGGCTTCGATGAGCCGCCAGAGGGCATCGGTGTCCAGGTGTTCCTCGACCAGGTCACCGAGCAGGTCGAGTGAGCGTTCCCGGGCGGTGGCGAAGCTGGTGGCCGGTGCGACCCGGAAGCCGCTGCGCCCGGCCAGGCGAGCCGCCTCGGTGAGGAACCACCGGCGGAACCCGTCGGACTCGAACGCCCCGTGCCAGTGTGTGCCGTGCACCGCGCCGAGCACGGCGCCCTCTCCGACACCGTCGTCGCCGGTCAGCAGCGGGGTCAGGTCGGGGTCGGCCTGTGAGACGTACCCGTGGTGGATCTCGTAGCCACGCACCGGGAGGCCACCCTGGCCGGTGCCCGCCGACTGCCGGACGGTCTTGCGCGGGTCGAAGGTGATGTCGATGGGCAGCAGGCCGAGCCCCGGCACGCTGCCCTGCCGGCTCTCCACCGGGTCGTGGATGGCGCGGCCGAGCATCTGGAAACCGCCGCAGAGGCCGAGCAGGGGCTTGCCGGCCGCCGCATGGGTGGCCACGGCGTCGGCGAGCCCGGTTTCGCGTAGCCACGCGAGGTCGGCGACGGTGGACTTGGAGCCGGGCAGGACGACCAGGTCGGCGGCGGCGAGCTCGGCCGGTTCGATGGTGAGGCGTACCCGGACGCCCGGCTCGGTGGCGAGCGCCTCCACGTCGGTGGCGTTGCTGATCCGGGGCAGGCGGACGACGGCCACGTCCAGCCATTCGCTGCCGTGCGGGGCGGCGGGCCGGCCGAGCACCCGGCCGTAGGCGAGTGAGTCCTCCGCGTCGAGCCACAGGTCGAGTGCCCAGGGCAGCACCCCGTACGTGGGGCGGCCGGTGACCTGACGCAGCATGTCCAGACCCGGCTGGAGCAGCCCGAGGTCGCCCCGGAACTTGTTGATCACGAAGCCGGCGATCAGGGCCTGGTCGGCCGGGTCGAGCAGGGCCACAGTGCCGAACATCGAGGCGAAGACACCACCCCGGTCGATGTCGCCGACGACGATGGCGGGCAGGTTGGCGTGCCGGGCCAGCCCCATGTTGACGTAGTCACCGGCCCGGAGGTTGATCTCCGCGGGGCTGCCGGCGCCCTCGCAGATCACCACGTCGTACGTCTCGCGCAGCTCCGCCAGGGCGGCGTACGCGGTCTCGGCGAGCCGGGGACGTAGCTGCCGGAAGGTGCCTGCGGTGATCGTGTCGACCGCCTCACCCAGCAGCACCACCTGACTGGCCAGGTCGCTGCCCGGCTTGAGCAGCACCGGATTGAACCGCAGGTCGGGTGCCAGCCCGCACGCCGCGGCCTGCATGGCCTGGGCGCGCCCGATCTCGCCGCCGCGGCCGTCCGGCCCGACGACCACCGCCGAGTTGTTCGACATGTTCTGCGCCTTGTACGGCGCCACCTTCACGCCCTGCCGGTGCAGCCAGCGGCAGATGCCGGCGGTGAGCACGCTCTTGCCGGCGTCGGACGTCGTGCCGGCCACCAGCAGCCCGCCGCTCACCGCCCGCTCCCCCGCCACGCCCCAACGCCCCGGGCGAGGCCGGCCAGCCCGCGCCCTCCGGCCGCAGCGACCAGCCCTCGCCGGCCCACGGCGCCGATCAGTGCACGCCTGCTCACGGCGCCTACCAGCCGGCCGAGGGTCACCGGGTACGCGGCGGCCAGCCCGACGGCGGCCAACCCCACCGCGCCGGAGATCCGGGCGGCCCGCTTCAGGTGCCGCGCCTCGGGGCGGGGACCGTCACCGAGGAACGGCCGCACCTCGGAGCGCCCGAAATAGACGTTGCGGCCACCGAGGCGGACCCCGAGCGCACCAGCCATCGCCGCCTCGCACTGCCCGGCGTTGGGGCTCGGGTGGTCGTTGCGGTCCCGCCGCCACACCTGCAAGGCGCGCTGGCGGTCCCCGTGCGCGACCGGCGCGACGGCGATGGTGAGCAGCCCGGTCAGTCGGGACGGCACGAGGTTGAGCGCGTCGTCCAGCCGAGCGGCAGGGGTGCCGAACCGCGCGTAGCGCGTCGACCGGTGGCCGACCATCGCGTCGAGGGTGTTCGCCGCACGGTAGCCAAGCAGCCCTGGCAGCCCGGCGACCGCACCCCAGAGCAGCGGAGCGACCACAGCGTCGGAGGTGTTCTCCGCGACCGACTCGACTGTGGCACGGGCCAGTTCCGACTCGCCCAGCGTCGACGGGTCCCGTCCGCAGAGGTGACCGAGGCGTCGCCGGGCGGCGGGCAGGTCACCGTCGCGCAGCGTCCGACCCATCACTGTCGCCTCGTGTCGTAGCGTGCGGCCGCCCAGCACGGTCCACGTGCCGGCCGCGACGAGCACCGCCCGGGTCACCGGCCGGTGCCGGGTGGCGGCTGCGGCGACCGCACCGAGCAACACCGGCCCGCCGACGGCCAGGGCGGTGAACGCCGTACCCGCCGTTCGGTCCGGGCGGTAGAGGCGGCGCTCCAGCGCGCCCGCGGCCTGCCCGAAGCCGGCCACCGGGTGCCACCGGCTGGGGTCGCCGAGCACCCTGTCCAGCGCGAACCCGGCGAGCAGCCCCACCGCGTTCGCCATCGGCGCTGTCCGTCGCACCCGCACCACCTCCGGCCGGCCAGCCTAGACGAGCACCCCGTGAACCAACCCGACCCACGGTCCCGCACCGGCGACGAGAACCCCTGGAGCGAAGAGGCAGGCCAGCCCCGCTGACGCCCGTCACGCGGGGTGACAGCGCTGATCACGCCGCCACCCCGCCCCCGTCGTGCCGCATGTGCCGCACCGCTCCGCACCATGCTGTGCCGCACCGCGCCGTGTGGTGCCGCGTGGTGCCATGTGGCCGAACCTCAGCCAGCTCGGCCGCCGCCCAACCCGCGACGGCCGAGCCGACCAGTCAGGCTGGCTGCGGGATCCGGCCCCGACCACGCCGCCCTCGACCGGGCTGCGCCGGCTCCGGTTGCCCCTCGTCGGGCACCGGCCCCAACTCGATGTCCAGCTCACCGTCGGCGTGGTCGTCGTCCGCCTCGGGCGGAGATGCCAACTCGTCGTCGAGGCCCGACGGGAGGTTGCCCTGCCCGACCTGTCCGCCACTCGGGGTGCTGTCGTCGTCCTCTCCGACGGTGGCGAACGGGCTGGTTACCAGCTCCGCGTAGTCGGGCAGCTCGAAGTCGTCGTCCAGCGGACGGTCGTCGGGCAGCACGGGTGCCTGCCCGGCCGGCACCGGCTCGGTGGGCTCGCCGTGCACCCGGCTCTCGGCCTCCGTGTCCTCCACGGTGCTTGTCGTCATGCTCGGCCGGTTGCGCAGGAACCGGGCCCGGCCCCGGGACAGGTCGTGGCCGACGGCGACCGCCTCCAACTCGTAGAGCGTGCGGTGGTTGCCGGCGTCGTCGGTCCAGTCGCGGGTGTAGAGCCGCCCGCAGACCACCACCGGATCGCCGACCATGACGGAGGCCGCGACCCCCTCGGCGAGCTTGCGCCAGCAGTTGACGCGGACGCGGAGCGAATTGCCGTCGACCCACCGGCCGCTGTCCCGGTCGAGTCGGCGGGCGGTGGAGGCGACCTTGAAGTTGGCCACCAGGGTGTTGCTCTGGGTCGTACGCCGCCACTCGGGCGTAGTCAGCACATTGCCGACGATTGTCACGTAAGTGTCGAACATCGTCCCTCCAGGGGGATCGGGGCCTGCCAGCGCGAGTCGACTCGACACCGAGCATCGACACTGAGGGCACCCGTTGCGAGCGCCCATTCCCCGCCTGTGGATGACGGACCCACCTGTGGACAACGCCCTGATCACGCCCGGATGTGGTACGCCCGACCCGGCCGACCCGCCGTCCACGGTTTCCCGGGCCGCCCGAACTGGGTAAGGACTTGATCAACGCACCACCGACAGCTCCACGTCGACGAGAGGTCAGCGCCATGATGATCACTACCATCGGCTCCGCGAACGCTTCCGAGGCGCAGCGATGAGCGCCGTGGCCAACCCGGCGACCGTGGCCGAGTGCCTGCGGGTGGGTGCCGGGTTCTCGCAGGGCGACCGCAACTGGATCGCCGAGCAGTTCGGCACCCTCGACGCCCGGCTGGCCAGCTTCCACGCCGACGCCACCGAGCTGGAGGTGTCGGTGAAGGACCGGGAGGCGCGTGGGCAGAAGGTCACCCTGGAGTGCTGGATCGCCGGCCGGCAGAAGATCGTCACCACCTCCGCCGAGGAGGACCTGCACGCCGCCCTCAACGACGTCCGTGACGACCTGCGGCGCCGGCTCAACGACGCCAAGACCCGCCAGGAGCCCCGGCACAACAAGCACCTGCGCGACCTCCCCCAGCCGCAGACCGAGGCCGACGAGTCCGAGGACCCGGCCCTCCGCGCCGACGCGGAAACGGCCTGACCCACGCCCCACCCCCGCGATCTTGCACTTTCGGCTCCCGAACAGCGGCTATCGCCCCTTTTTGTCGGGACAGAAAGTGCAAGATCGCGGGGCGAGTGGCGTCAACTGAACCAGCGAGGCTTGGGCTACCGCTCGGTAGGGCGGCGGCGTAGCGTCGCGTTCGTGGAACCGGACGTGTTGGGGCCGCCGTACGAGCGGCAGACGATCGACCTGGGCACCGACGACGAAGGCCGCGTTGTCGCGACTCTGGTCCGGCGGCGGGCCGAGCGCCCGACCGGGCGGGCCGTGCTCTACGTGCACGGCTTCGTCGACTACTTCTTCCAGACCCACCTGGCCGACTTCTTCGCCGAGCGAGGTTGGGACTTCTACGCACTCGACCTGCGCAAATACGGTCGCAGTCTGCTCCCGGGCCAGACCCCGAACTTCTGCCACGACATCAGCGACTACTTCCCCGAGCTGGACGCCGCCGCCGAGATCATCCGCAAGGACGACGGGCACGAGACCCTGCTGACGATGGGCCACTCCACCGGCGGCCTGATCATCTCGCTCTGGGCGGACGCCCGCCGCGACACCGGCACCGTCGACGGCCTGGTGCTCAACAGCCCCTTCTTCGACCTGAACGCCCCCTGGGCGGTCCGCCGACCCCTCGCGGCCGCCGCGTCCCGGCTGGGCCGCAGGGCGCCGCACCGCATCCTCCCGTTCGGGCTGGGCACTGTGTACGGCGAGAGCATCCACTCCGACCACCGCGGCGAGTGGACCTACGACCTGGCGTGGAAGCCGCTGGCCGGGTTCCCGGTCCGGGCCGGCTGGCTGAACGCGATCCGCACCGGGCAACGCCGGCTCCGCGCCGGCCTGGACATCCAGGTGCCGGTGCTGCTGGCCTGCTCGACCCGCTCCTTCCGGGGCACCAAGTGGCACGACAACGCGACACTGGCCGACGCCGTGCTGGACGTGGAGCACATGGTCCGCTACGCGCCCCGCCTCGGCCGCCACGTCACACTGGCCCGCTTCGACGGCGGAATGCACGACCTCACCCTCTCCGGCCCCGCCGTACGGAAGAAGGTCTTCGACGAGGTCGGCCGCTGGGCCGAGGCGTTCCTCGCCGCCGGCCCCACCGCCCCGGCCGATGCCACACCGACCGACGCCGCACGCTCAGACGCGCCCCCAGTGGATGCCGCACTGACCGACGCGGGCCTAGCTGACGCCGCGCCGACCACCGCGCAGACGGCCGACGCGGCAGGGGCGACGCCCGGCCACTGACCAGGCCGGACAGCAGGGCTCAGACGTCGCCGGGCGTCGCCGGCAGGACGGCACGGATCCGGTCGAAGGTCGCCACCGGGTGCTCGCCGACGCCGGGCAGGACCAGGCCCAGGCAGTACGGGGAGATCGCACCGGTGGCGGCTGCCTGAACGATGAAGACCGGCGCGCCGACGTACCCCGGCGGCAGCTCCGTGGTGACCACCACGGCGTCCCCGTCGCGGACCACCCGCTCGATCGCGACCTCCAGCGGCCGCGACCCGTCCTCGCGTACCCCAAGGGCCAGCACGAAAGCGGAACTGGCGTCGGCGCCGAGGCGGGCGACCACCTCGGGCCCGGCGGCGACCTCCGCCGGCACCGGCTGGACGCGCCACCGCCAGCCGCCGTCGCCGGCATACCGGTGCAGGCCAGCGGTCGGCAACACCGCTACCCCGTCGCCCGGGAAGCGGGCCCAGCCGGGCACGATCTCGGCCTCGGCAATGACGGCCGGGGCCACCCCCGCCGGCTCGGTGACACTCGACCGCAGGCCCAGCTCACCCCCCGAACCGACCACCAGGTCGGCCGCCGTCAACAACGACTCCCCCACCGGGTCGTCGCCGCCTTGGAAGAAGAACGCGGTACCGAAGTCGCCCGAGGACCGGTACGGCAGGATGGCGCGACCGACGACCTGGCACAGCTCGTAGGCGACGTCGCTCTCGGCATCGGAATCCAGCAACACCAGCCAAAGGTACGGTCCACGGCCAGGCCGGTCCGCGGTAACCCGGATGCCCGCCACGAGGCGAACGTGAGACCCTGCTCGGCAACGTGTACGCGGGCACCCTTTTCGCCGTCGGGCAGTGGGACGGCGGTACCCTCTGGGCGCGACATCCACGCCACACGCGCCCGTAGCTCAGCGGATAGAGCAGGGGACTTCTAATCCCAAGGCCGCAGGTTCGAATCCTGCCGGGCGCACCCACCGCACCGCAGGTCAGCGGTTTGCCTTGCCCGGTCCGGTCGATCATCACGACCCCCATACAGCCATTCGTACAGCCAAGTCACCCGAAGAGGTGCTTCGCGGCCTCGTCCACGGCGGCCCGCTCGATCTCCGGCAGGACGTGGGCGTAGGTGTTCATCGTGAGCCCGATCTGGCTGTGCCCGAGCACCTTCATCACGGTCCGGGGCGAGGCACCGGAGACGAGCAGGAACGTCGCGCAGGCGTGCCGCAGGTCGTGCAGCCGCATGGGGGAAGCCCGTCCGGACGGTGCGGTAGTTGGTAGTTGCGCGGGTTGCCATCTCCACCATGAGTCCCAGGCAGAGCCGAGCAGACCAGGGGCCAGCTCCACGGTGTGTGGGACTCACGGCGGAGATGGCTCTGAGGCCGTTTGCCGAGGGCGTCGCCCCTGCCATCACCCCAGGACGCGCCCGGAGAGCGCCAGGGATCAGGTGCGGGTCGGATACAGCTCCAACTTCACGCCGCGAAGCTCAACCCAACATCCCGCGACATCGGGCGGCAATCCGACGATCTCCACCAGGACCAGGCCGCCGCTGACTCTCATCGTTGCGACCTCGCCCCCTTCCGCCGGCTGTTCGATTCGTCCGCGCATGAGCACGGCATCATCGAGGACACCAGCGAAATCGGTCGCCTCAGTAGCGCACGCCGCGGATTCGCCCCAGTGCAGCGCATCGGGGATGTCCAGCTCGACGTTGAAGTCCTGGCCGGCTACAGGTAGGTCGGCGTCTCGCCAGACGCCGGTAGCGACGCCAGCAGCACAGGCAAAGGTCACCTTTGGCAATGCAGCCTCGACCACGTCGAGAATGTGAACGTTCACGGCTCCCGATGATGACAGCAACGATTGACAGCAACGGCACCGGACCGTGGTGCACAAGCGCGGACACTGGCGTAGGGGCCAGCGACGGAAGCTGCGGACGGACCGTCCCGGACGGCCTCGCCGAGGCTACGGATCAGATGGTCAGCGCCGGCCCGTCGTACAGCCATCCGTACAGCCAAGCCCGCCCGCTTACGCCGACGCTGCCCGACAACGACGGACGGCTGAACAGCAGTGCCATCACCTGACCAGCCATCCGCGATCTTCTTCTAATCCCAAGGCCGCAGTCGAATCCTGCCGGGCGCACCCCCACCGCCGCAGGTCAGCGGCTTGGCACGCCCGGCCCCGGCCGGCATCGGCCGGGCCGGCCGGCCATGGCGAAGACTGTTAGATCAAAGCCGTTCGCGGAGAGCAGGAAGGCCGTACGCGCTGATAGCGGCGACGACCTCGCTCGCAACAGCCTTGGCATCTGCATCCTCGTCCAGATCCCACCAGACGTCCCTGTTCTCAGGCATCAGATGGCCCCGGCGGCAGGACCAGACGAAACGACCGTAGAAGGTGCCCGGCGAAGGCTTCTCCGGTAGGTGGCTCTGCTCACGCCTGAGCGACTCCCAGACGAGCCGTGACATGGCGCAGAGGTTGACGGTGAACGTCAGGGCCTCGCTCGTGTTGAACCGCGAGGACTGGAACCCCAGCAACGCCCAGGACTCCGGGTCCGGCAGGCTGTACCGGGAGCCCGATCCGTTGAGGCCGAGGACGCGTAGAGCAGGAGCAATATCGTCGCGCAGCATCGCACGATAGGTAGCCTGCACGTCGCCCACGTCATCACCCGCTCTGGTCTGAGGACCAGAACCTAGCGTCAGGCATGAACGACCCGGGGCGCTGCCCAGCCAGGTCACCCGTTGCGGCTCGCCTATCGGCTGGCCGATGATGTTGAGCACGAGCACGGCTAGGAGGAGGGGCAGCGTTGCGCGAGCAGGCCGACCGCCTCACACTGATCGATCGCTGGCACCACTTCGTACTGAACCGACCGGTCCTCGTGCATCCTGGCGAGACGATCTGGCACGAAGACGACCACCTCCAGGTCCAGCGGCTCGATGGGCGAGTGGACGCTTACCCCGGCGGTATCTGTCGCTGCAGGTGCCGGGACGGGGAGCGGTAGCGACGCACGTGGTCCGACATGCAGCTCGCACCGGTTCAGCCCCAGTTCTGACCAGACGCACATCCGCGACACAGATTCCTGCTGGGCCAGAGTGGAAGGGACATCCATGGAGTCAGCTGCCACCCCGACGTGGGTCATGACGGTGGAGTATGTCGGCGTGTCGCCTGCTTGGTGTGAGGGCGACGGCACCACGGATGACTCACGTGTGAACCCGATCGCCGTGTCGATACTTGGCGATCGTGCTACCACCCTCAGCGCGGTCGTCGCGGCCGTCACCGAACAAGAGGCCCACGAGATCGGACTGGTCGGCCTCGGGCGTTGGGCGCAGCAGATCGGCCTCAGCACGGACAATCCGACTGTGGTGGCGCTGTTTGCCAGAGGCGTCGGATAGTCGGCCCATCCCGAGCAGCTCGGGCAGGGACCACAATCGAGCGCTGCCGGCAGGCCCGCCGATCCACACGACCGAAACCCTTTTCCGCAGACGACCGACGGCCCCTGCCCTGACGGGAGGGACCGTATGGCGCTCGGCTTCACGTTGCGGGCAGACCCGCGCGGAGGTGTGCTCAGCCCTGCTGGTGGCGCTCATTGCGCCGAAGGGCCTCTTCGAGTTGGTCCTCAAGAATGATGATCCGGCAGGCCGAGGCGATGTCGGTGCCCTGGTCACACATCTCCCGAGCTCGCGCGGCAAGGCGCAGCTGGTAGCGGGAGTAGCGGCGGTGCCCTCCGCTGGAGCGCTGCGGGTCGATCAATTTCGCATCGCCGAGTCGGCGTAGAAAATCCTGCGAGCAGCCGAGGATCTCGGCGGCGCGGCCCATCGTGTAGGCGGGGTAGTCCTCATCGTCGAGCATGTCGTCTGGTTGAGCCATGGAACCTCCATCACGAGGGCCCCGGTGCTCGGAAGCACCGGGGCCCAAGGGTTGTGGGTCAGGAACACCATCTACCGACAGAACGTCGGCTTGTCTTGTCCGCACCGACCGTCAGGGACGGCTTCGGGTGCGAGGATCGCATAAGCGTGACCGGAGACCACCTCTCGTTCGAGGGAAACTGCGGTGTCCGCGCCCAGCCCACGAACGCGACTGGCAGCGGGCGATCCAACGGTGTAATGCCCTCCCTTGCCTCTGATTTCCTCTGCTGTACTCCGTGCTGTCCGTCGGTGTCGAAGCCCCACGCAACTTCATGGCCCCAACACGTGCGACGGACTTTCCTTACCTCGGGTGAAGCCCTGAACAAGCGTTGGCCTCACCCGCTGTCACACGCGTACTACCTAACTACGGCAGATGCCTGCCGCCGAGCTGAGCAGGACTTGCACTTTCCCTGGCCCCACTCCTTCGCCCTCGCGCTGGGCGGCAACGTCAGCGTCTTTGTTTACTCCGTCTTCGACCTCAGGAACGTTAGTCGGCGCCATCAAGGATGTCTAGCGCTTCGGACATAGATTTTCTCCGAGGACGGAGATAGCCCCGCCAGTGCAGCCATCCGTGGAACTCGGACCGTCGCGGGTGGCGTCGTACGCGAGATCAGTAGGGCTATGCGCAGCCAACTACCGTGGGCGGGAACATCCCGAGGGCGACGTATACGGGAGGCGCGGTGGTCAAGCGGTACCGACGGCGCTCGCGAGCGACGGGAGCATGGACCACCGGGCAGTCGACTGAGCTGGTTGACCCGAAACCCCGGAGCCGATGGCGCCCCGGCTACTGGCTCCGGCACCCGGCTCTTGGCGTCGCCTTCGGCGGGCTGATGGTCTTTGTCGTCGTGTACTGCGGCCTCGGCAACCTGAGCCACCGCAACGACCTGGTGGAACGGGACGAGCGGGCGGTCGGCACGGTGCGCGAGGTGCACGGCCGGCAGTGGTGGGTGTCAGTCAGCTTCACCACGCGAAGCGGTGAGGAGGTCATCACCTGGATCAGTCACTCGCCGTGGGACGAACCAAGCGTCGGGGAAGAGGTCGACGTGATCTACGACCGAGTGGACCCAGTGGGAAGTGCCTACCTGTCGGACGACGAACCGGGCGTGCTCTACCCAACCCTTCTCCTCGCTGGTAGCACGGTGCTGGCACTGGCGTACGCATGGTGGCTGCGACGAAACTGGAACCGGCTGCGAGGCGACGCCGAGTCGTGGCGCAGCCGGCAGCCCGTGCCTCGACTCGGCGAGCGGCGTCAGCCGGCCCGGACGCATGGCCGCTCAGCCCTGTAGGTGCCAACCGCTTCCTGCTACGGCGACGGGGTAGCTGCAAGGGGCAGCTGCCGAGACTGGCCGGCGCCCACAACGCCGACCACGAAGTCAGCCTCGAAGTGGGTGTCTCGCCCCGGACCATGATGGTTACCGGGTTCCCCTCGCGGCGGGGCTGTATGTTCTCTCGGTCGCCCCACAGGTCGCGGCATGGCAGCAGATCGGAGGCGCTGTGGGTGTTCTGTACGACTACTTCCGTGCTTCTGACGACAAGGCTGTCGCGGAGCTGATGGCCGCCATCGATGGCGGCCCGGTGGTGCGAGAGGGGGACTCCCCGGTCGAGGACGCCGTGGATGGCAAGGGGATCGATCCGCCCGTCGTCCTCGGCCAAGTCGTCTCGTTCGCCCTCGACGTGCCATGGGACGCCGACCTGATCGGGGAACGACTCATCTGGCCGGAGGGTGTTCGTGAGGACCGTGAGTACGAAGGCCCCTGGGTCGTCGTACTGAGCGAAGGCGCCCGGGATGCGCTTGCCGAAATTCCGGATGACCGCTTGCCGGACCTGGCCAACCGATGGTCACACATTGAGGAGCTGTCCCACTACAGCGACACTCAGCCGGAGGTCATGCTGTCGCGCTTGCGGGAGTTCGTCGGGCTGGCCCGCAGAGCACGAACGAGCGGGGACAGCATCTACTGCTGGATCTGTCTCTAGTCGGGGCCGACAGCGGCGCATGTAGCGGAAAGTCGTAGCGTCGGGCGGTGACGATGTTCCGCACTCCTCAGGTGATCCTCTTCAGCGAGGACGTCTCCCGCGCCGCCGAGTTCTACGCCGGCCTCGGCTTCACCGAGACCTTCCGGGTGCCGGCCGAGGGCGAGCCGATCCACATCGACCTCGCGCTCGACGGCTACAAGATCGGCGTCGCCTCGGTGACCTCCACCCGCGACGACCACGGGCTCGACCCCGTACCCCAGGGCCAGCGGGCCGCGGTGATCCTCTGGACCGACGACACCGCCGCCGCGTACGCCGAACTCACGGCGAACGGCGCCCCCGCCCTGGCCGCGCCGCACCGGTGGCTCGATCGCCTGCTCATCGCCTGGACGGCCGACCCGGACGGCAACCCGATCCAGATCGTCCAACAACTCTGACCTCATGGAAGGGCGGACTGCGGCGACTTTCGTAGCCGTGGCGGGCTCGTGCGAGCCTGGGCGACGGTCCGGCCGGACGGCGGCGGGCCGGGCTGCCTCTGCTCGATCGCGATGCCTGCGCGCTGGACGTACACCTCCCGCTTGTCGGTGGCCATCCCCTTTGCGTTGAGGACGTAGCCCGTCAACCACACCCAGCCGTCGTACGGGTCGACGCTGCCGACTGCGGTGAGCCGGAGCCGGAGCGCCCGTTCGCCGCTGAACTGCACCGAGCACGCCGACTCGATCAGCACCACATCGCCGGAGCTGAGCGCGCTCACGGCATCCAGCCGAGGAAGCGGCGCCGGAGGGCGTCCGGCGGGGCCCAGCTCATGTCTTTCCTGGCGGACAGCAGGCACGCGCCCATGTAGAGGGCCAGCGAGATTGACGTCGCGGCGTGCTCGCCCAGCAGCTCATCGCGGCGTGGAGTGCAGGGCCAAGGCCGATCGCATATCTCGCACAGCCAGAGCGGCAGGACAGGTCCGTGCTTCGTCATTGGTCTTCACCGGGCCAGTGCCGCCGGTTGATCGGGATGCGGTGCCGGAACCGGCAGGGAAGATCCGCACCGCAGCGACACACGTAGCGCCAACGCTTCCAGCTCCATCCCGGGCGGTGGCGCCGAGCCAGGGTCAGCGCCACCGACAGCAGGTAATCGTCGAAACCAACCTTTCGCATCCGGCCTCCTACGGTGCGTCACCCTCTCGATGACAACCGTAGCGCTGTACGTCCCTGTACGTCTATAGACGTACCAGAGGTTTGAACGTCTATGGACGTCCCCTAGGTTGCGTCCATGCTCGATCCCCTGTCTCCAACGCCGATCTACGTTCAGCTCGCCGACGTGATCGCCAAGCGGATTGAGACCGGGGAGCTGCCACCTAATCGACCGATCCCGAGTGAATCCACGCTTCAGCAGGAGTACGGCGTCGCTCGCGGCACGGTCCGCGCGGCGGTGCGACTGCTACGAGAGCGTGGACTGGTGATGACCGTGCCGCAGCGGGGCACCTACGTCAGCGACAAGTAGGCGCGCCACGACGGCCCTGCTCGGCAGAAAGTGCCCGGCGGGTGTCTACGGGTTGGCCGGCCGACGGCGTTAATAGGGCGTGACGTTCGAGGAGTACGCGTTCGCTCGCACTTCGGCCCTGGTGCGGCTCGCCCGGCTGCTGACCGGTGACGAGCACCGGGCCGAGGACCTGGTTCAGGATGTCCTCGCGCGGGCGTACGCCCGGTGGGGCCGCATCTCGCGGACGGACCGTCCCGATGCCTATGTCCGGCGCATGCTCGTCAACACCCACAACTCGTGGTGGCGTCGGCGCAGCAGCCGGGAGATCTCCGTGGCAGCAGTGCTCGATCGGGCTGGCGATGTGGATGAGGCCGCCGGGGTCGCCGAGCGCGACGCGCTGTGGCGGCTGGTCTGTGAGCTGCCGGCGCGTCAGCGAACCGTGATAGTTCTGCGCTACTACGAGGATCTTGATGACACGTCGATAGCCGAGATCCTCGACTGTTCGGCCGGGACGGTACGCACCCACGCGAAGCGTGCTCTGGCGGCGCTGCGTCAACGACAGGTTGCGGCAACCCACGCATGGGCGGGAGAGCTCTGATGTTCAGTGACCTCGATGAGCAGCTCGCCGCCACGCTCAGGCATCGGGCGGGCGGCGACATCGATCCGACGCCGATCGTGCAACAGGCTCGGCATCGCGGCCGGCGGTTGCGACTGCGGCGGCGGGGGCTGATCGCCGGCGGCGTGGCAGCGGTGTGTGTCGCTCTCACCTCGGTGGTGCTGGCAATCCCGGGCGTTCGGAGCACTGATGACCCGATCATGCCGGCTGCGGCGCTGATGTTGCCGGAGGCACAGAGCAACGGGACCGTACGCCCCGAGGAGGTCGGTGCCGATCCCGCGACTGTGCACTTCACGACCGACGCCCTGCTGAGCGGTGCCGATTTCGCCACGTGGCGCACCGGGCGCGGCATCGAGAGCGTCGAGTTCCGGGGCCCGAGCGGTCAGGCCCGTTTCGCGCTGGCCCGCACCGAAGCGTTGCTGAATGGGCTCCAGCAGACGTTGTCCTCGGCCGGGCGACCGCAGGCACGGACGGAGGTACGGGTCGGCGACCGTGCGGGGGTCGCCTGGTTCGATCCGTCCGGCGACCGGAAGCTGTGGTTCGTCCGCTGGCAACCCGCCGACGGGCTCTGGGCCCAGTTGGACATCTACGCGACCACCCGGGACAAGGCGGCCGGCACGGCGAGCCGGGTCCGGTTCGACGGTGCCCACCGCTGCGTCGTGCCGTTCCGCCTGGAGTCGCTGCCGCCCGGCGGACGGTTGCTGGAGTGTTCGGTCACGCTCGGCCGGTCGGCGCGGGACTCTTTCGTCGACGGGTCTCTGGTGGTCGGTGACGCATCCGGCCGTTGGCTGACGGTTCGGGCGCAATTCTCCCCGGCCGGCGATGACGCTCGGCCCGGGGATCTTGTCGCCGGCCCCTATCGGGTCCACCGGCAAGGCAGTGACGTGCTGAAGATGGTGGTCAAGTCCTGCCACGTCGAGGCGTTCCTGAAGGGTTGGGGGAACGGCTACACCGAGGGCGAGGGCTTGGCGATCCTCGGCGGTTACCAGCCGGCCCGTGACATCGACCGCCCCGACACCTGGTGACACCACCGCGTGGCGGGGGTGTGGGTCACGCGCTACGGATCAGCCGAGACGCGTTCCCCGTCCGGTGTCTTGTTCGGGGCCCAGGAGCAGGCGCTCCACCCCGGTGATCCGCAGCACCCGCTGGGTGATTCCCGCGGCGCCTCGGACCGAGAAGCGGGAGCCGACCCGCTCCGCCCGCTGCCGCGCCAGTAGAAGTACGCGCACGCCCGCGGCACTGAAGAAGCCGACGCCGGTCAGGTCGCAACAGACTTCGGGGTGGCTGTCGATCGCGTTCATCAGGGCCGTGGCCAGGCGTGGCGCGGTGTCCATGTCGACGTACCCCACCGGGGCGACGACCATCCGCTCAGCCGAGATGGTCGCGGACAGGTTCGTGGGCTCAGTGGAGCGGGTCACCTGGAACGACGGCCTGGAGGAGTCCGGGTCAAGAATGCCGTCCCGCTGACCGCCGGCGAGCGCCGCTGGCGTGACCTGCCCGAGGCTGATCGCCGTCGGGAAACTGTCGAGGTGGGTCTGGAAGAACCAGGAACGCTCAGGCATAGGAGCACACGCCTCCTGTTGAAATCCGTAACAGGATTGGCGCATGGCTTGACCAATCTCGAAGATAACGGGCTGGGCGGGCGGCCGCCAGTCAGGGCGTCCGTCCCTGGCCGAGCTCAGCCGGCGGGCCACCACTTACCGCAACACCACAGCCCATTGCCGAACGCCTACGGCAGGTTGCCTGCCCCACCGCGGTCACGCTTGAGACTCGGCGGTCGGGTGGCCCTCTCCACGAGAGCGGCGGCGACCTCCCGAAGTTTGCGGTTCGAGTCCTGAGAGACCTTCGCGAGAACGGCGAACGCCTCGTCGGGGGTGCAGCGGCGTTCGCCCATGATGATGCCCTTGGCCTGCTCGATGACGGCCCGGCTCTGCATGGCCAGTTGCATCTGCGCGGCCAGGCTGGCGGTGGCGTCGTAGAGGTGGGCGTTGGCGAGGGCGACGGCGGCGTACCCCGCGAATGTCTGTGCGAGGGTGACCGCCTCGTCGTCGAAGGCGCTCGGTTTGACCCCGTAGATGTTCAGCGCACCGAGCACGGACTCCTGGATCGTGAACCCGATCGACAATGAGCTGTGAGCTCCGCCCTGCACCGCTTGGGTCGCCCACTGTGGCCAGCGGGCCTCTTCGGACATGATCGGGACGGACACGACGGCGGAGTCTCTGGCCGCCTCCAGACATGGACCCTGGCCAAACTCGTACTGCAGTTCGTCGAGTCGCAGCGCCATCTCACCGCTGAACGCGGCGGTGTGCGCACTCTCCTGCTTCATCAACGTCACCGACACCTCCTCGGCACCGGGGATCGTGCGTCGTGCCAACTCGGAGACCTGGGTCAACACTCCAGACAGGTCGGTTTCGCCGAGCTTGATCTGGCCGAGTTCGAAGATCGCCGCATTGGGGTCAATGGGCTGCTGTGCCATGACTTCAAGGTCCTCGTGCCCGGGGCGCGTACCGGTTGCAGAAGGCGACGGCAGCGCGCGTGGTGATGGCGCACCGCGAGCACGGGGCGCCGCACGGACTCGCCAACCGAGCCCGGGCGCCCGCTGCTGGACGCTGACTGACCGACGCCCCAGGCGTCGGCTGCGGCGACAACTATACGACGCCGAGTGGAACCTCCCCGAAGGTGCAGCCGGATCGGCTCGGGCGCACTCGTTTGGCCGCCGGGACGGCGGGGCATCGTGCTCAGACAGCGTGAACACCACGCCCCGGCCCGGAATGTGCCGATGACAGCGCGAAAGCACGCCAACCGGGTCTGGACCGCACCCGACAGCGGAGGTGGGAGGCACCGATGCCAGCAGGATCAAGCCCGAAGAGGGAACGACAGTACGAGCACATCAAGGAGAGCGCGCAGCAGCGGGGCGCCTCCTCCGGCCGGGCGAAGGAGATCGCCGCCCGCACTGTCAACAAGGAACGGGCCCGCTCGGGTGAGTCCCGAACGGCGAGCCGGTCCTCCCGGAACGACGTGTCGTCCGCGCACCGCGGCGGTAAGCGCTCCCACAGCGGCGCCCAGGGACGTACCAAGGAGCAGTTGTACAACGAGGCGAAGCAGCGCGGCATCAAGGGCCGCTCGTCGATGTCGAAGAGCGAGCTGGAGCGGGCATTGTCGAAGTAGCGACCAGGGGTTTCTCGGCCCGACGGGGCGGGTGTCGCGGATCGGCCGAACCGGCTCAGACCGGACCCAGCAGGGCGGCCAGCGCGTCGTCGCCCTGGCCGAGTTGCGCCCCGCCCGTCGCTGGCACGATCAGGAACCGTCGGCAGCCGTCGAGTTCCACGTACCGGTCGGGGCCTCCCTCGTCGAGCGGGCGTAGCACCGCGAACCGGGTCGCCGGGGTGTCGCAGTCGACCACCGCCCGGCGGTTGGACAGCGCCCGGAGTACGCCCGCCTGACGCTCGGCTGGCAGCGGTCCGCCGTACACGAAGTCGCCCGGCGGCTTTTCGCCTTCCTGAAGCGACGCGGGCACCTGGTAGACGCAGAGGCGTAGCGGCCCGGCGAACGGCGCGGTCCCTGGCCCGGCCGGCCCGGGGGTACCGTTCCGGGTCTCCACCCACACCATGTCCGTCCACTGCTGCGCACAGCCGGCGGCCTCGGCCGCCGGAGATTCGATCTGCCGGATGGTACGGATGTCCACGGTGGTCCACCGCGGTCCGGTCAACGCGTTGATCACCTCGGTGCGCGGCTTGTCGCAGGAGTCCGTCGGGATGTGGGGCCGCAGCCAGCGCCCCCGGTCGTCCACCAGGGCCAGCCACGGCGGGACGACCATCTCGAGGGTGCAGGCGACCTCCTCGTCGGCCTGCTCGCTGGGCAGGCGCAGCGCGGTGAGCAGCGGTGCGATCTCCTCGGCGCGTCGCTCGGTGGCGATCTGCTCCTGGCCGCCGTTGGGTCCCGGCCGAATCTCCCGCCCGCAGATCACGGCCGCGACCGGGGTGAACGTGGGGTCGATGCGACCGATCGTCGGCTCTTTCGTGGCTGGTGGTGACGTCTCGGCCTTCGGCGCCGAGAGCACCTCGCCGGCCTGTGGGGCCTGCTTGGCGCACGAGGTCCACCCATCGACGATCTGAGCCGGAGCGGCATCGTCGGCCCTGTCCGGCCCGATCTCCGTGCCACCGCAACCACCCAGCGCCATGCCGAGCAGTGCCACCGCCAGTACCGTCCGCGACGAGCGCATCCGGCTCACCACCCTTCCACCCGAGGATGAGACGGACGACGAACGCGTCCGGTTCCGCCAGGGATGGCGGAACCGGCACCCGCCGTTCGGCGTCCCAGCGGGATGGACAGAAACGCCTTCCCGCGTGCCGCCGCCCTCAGCGTGACAGCGCTCCTTGCCGTGGTGGGCTGCGCCGGGCCGAACGCCGCGTCGGCACCACCGTCGACAGGTGCGGCGTCGAACCCGCCGGTGCCGAGCTCGGCTGCGCCAGCCGTCCGCCTGGTCGAGGAGCACCAGGCCGACCTGCACCTCTGGGTGAGCAACCAGTCGTTCACGGACGACCCGGTGGTCCTCTCGATCAGCATCGACGGCGCGGAGATCGTCGATCAGGGATTCGCGGTCGAGGGCCAGCACAACTTCGTCCTGTTCCCGGTGCGGGTCCCGCCGGGTCGCCACGTCGTGCGCGTCGTCTCGGGCACGGGCGTCGACGTCCAGGAGACCTTCACAATGCCCGGGGGCGGACGCCAGTACGCGGCGATCGGCTACGTCAACAGCGACGGCCGTGATCGGTCCGTCGACTGGTTCATCCAGTCCACCCCTATCGCGTTCGCCTGAACGACCGGGCGGCGTGACGCGGACGACCAGCGCGGACGCCGCCGGGTGGGCCCGGGCCACCCGCCGGCAGAATGGCCGAATGGCACATCTGGGACTTGTCGCACTGCTGGTCAGGGAGTACGACGAGGCGATCGACTTCTACGTCGGCGACCTCGGTTTCGAGCTGGTGGAGGACACCGCCCGACCGGACGGTTCACGCTGGGTGGTGGTCCGGCCGGCGGGAGCCCGGGAGACGGCGCTGCTGCTGGCGCGGCCGAGCAGCGCCGAACAGCGGGCTCGGGTGGGCGACCAGACCGGCGGCCGGGTCGGGCTGTTCCTGCACACGGAGGACTTCGCCCGGGACCACGCCCGGATGGTGGCGGCCGGGGTGCGTTTTCTGGAGGAACCGCGACATGAGGCGTACGGTTCGGTAGCGGTGTTCGTCGATCTCTACGGCAACCGGTGGGACCTCCTCCAGCCCCGCAGCGCAGAGTGACACGTTAGCGACACTCCGCACATAGGAGTCACCCGGTCACTGTCGGCCATGCTATTGTCCGATGTCGATCTACGCCCCGTGGACCCGGACCGGGTCGTTGTCGGAAGGACACTTCCCGATGCCGGCCGTTGCCACCCCAACCGTGCCGCCCACGCTGGACAATCCGGCCGGCGGGGCCCTGGGCCTCATCTTCACCACGTTGCCGGCGCTGCTGCGGCTGAGCTGTGGGCTGTTCGGCGCGGCGGTGGCCGTTTCGGTGCAGACCCCGCCGGTGCAGCAGGCGGTGTTGCTGCCCGCCGTGGGCCTGCTGACCGGCTGGTCCCTCTGGTACGCGCACCGCGCGTTGCGCCACGGCATCAACCCCGCCCTCGTCGTCGGTGACGTGGCGGTCACCGCGCTGGCCTGCCTGCTCATTCCCGTTCTGGTGGCGCCCGAGGTGCTGCCCGGCGAGGGCAGTTGGATCGCCGTGCTGGCCAGCACCACGGTGATCAACGCACAGGCCACCGCCCCGGCGCGCTGGTCGATCCCAGCCGGTCTACTCGTGATCGCCACCTATGTGACCGGGGCGCAGGCGGCTGGCAACCCCACCGAAGCTCGGGCGCACGCGGCCACGCTGCTGGCGCAGACCGCCTGCACGGCGATGATGGCGGCGGTCATGCGCCGACGCATCGGCCGGGCGGACCGCGCCTTCGTCGAACACCAGCGGCTGACCCGGGAGGCGTTGGTCGGCCGTGCCGCCCGGGAGGCCGAACGCCAACAGAACCGCGATCTGCACGACACAGTGCTCGGCACGCTGACCATGGTGGGGCTGGGCGCGGTGGCCGGGCCCTCGACCGTCTTCCGGGACCGGTGCGCAGCCGACCTGCGTACCCTCGTCTCGCTCACCGACGGCGGCCCGGTGGCCGGCGACGGCCCGGTGCCGCTCGACGGACGGTTGCGGTTGGTGGTCGACCGGCTGCCCGAGCTGGCGGTACGGCTGGACCTGGCGTCCTGCGCCGTCCCGGTCGGGGTGGCCGACGCGATCAGCGAGAGCGCCTACGCCGCCCTGTCCAACGTGGTCCGCCACGCGCCGGGCGCCGCGACCACGCTGCGGCTGACCCGGGACGCGATCGGCGTCGTGGTCGAGGTCGCCGACGACGGCCCCGGCTTCGACCTGGCCACCGTTCCACCACACCGGTACGGGTTGCGCGAGTCGATCCGCGGCCGGATGGTGACTGTCGGTGGGCGGGCCGACGTGCACTCGGCGGTCGGCGCGGGCACCCGGATTCGACTGGAGTGGCCCGGTGTCGGCTGACCTGAACGTCCCGGCGCACCCCACCGCCGCTCCGGAGGCACCGACCCGGACCAGCGTTCCGACGCCCCGGGAGCCGGTCTCCCCCGCCACGCTCGCGGCGCCGGCCGCCGTCGCGCACGCGTCCGACCGGGGTGCCCGGATCGCCGCCGTCGCCATCGCGTTGGCCTGGCACGTCGCGATCGCGCTGCCGGCGGTGCTGTCCGCCCGCGCGGAGTTCGCCGCGCCCGCGGTAGTGCTCGGCGCCTGGGTACTGGTCGCCGTGACCGGCGCGGTGGCCGGGGTGCGGCTGCTGCGGGGCTCGCCGCTGCCGCCGTGGCCGCTGGCCGGGCTGCTGTTGGTCGTCGACGCGGCCGTCTTCGCCGCGGCCGGCGAGCGGCAGTTGTTCACCGCCGCCAACTGGGTGTGGGGCACCCTGGGCTGGTTCTTCGTGCTGGCGGTGTGGGGTCGACGCGTCGTGGGGCTTATCGCGCTCCTCAGCACGCACGCGTTGATCGCCCTGGTCGCCGTGCTCTGGCACGGCCCCGACCCGGCCGACGTGGCCCGCTACGTGATGTACGTCTACGGCACGTTCTCGCTGCCGGTGGCGGTCTTCGTGGGCAGCACTGTCATCGTCGGCCTGGCTCGGGAACGGGCCGCCGTCTCGGCCGCCGGTCACGCGATGGCCGCCGAGCGGGACGCCGCCGAGCGGGGCCTCCAGGAACGTCGGAACCGGCTCGCCCTGGTCAGCTCGGCGGCCGGGCGGGTCCTCGGTGACCTGGCCGCCGGCCAGGCCGACCCGGACGACCCGGAGGTGCAGCGCCGGTGCATGCTGGCCGCCGCCCGGCTGCGCCGGCTGATCGCCGAGTCCGACGACGTGCCCGACCCGCTGCTACACGAGTTGCGAGCCGCCGCCGACCTGGCGGAACGCAACGGTCTCCCGATCGACCTGGTCACCATCGGCACCCCGCCGCCGCTGCCGGTGGAGGTCCGCCGCCGGCTGGCCGACCCGCTCACCGGCACCCTCGCCGACGCCCGGGAATGGGCGCGACTGACAGTGGTCTCCGGCCCGGACGAGGTGGTGGTCAGCCTCGTCACGCCCGACCGGGAGGGCCCGGAGTCGACCGGCCCGCCCCCCGGGGAGGACGACGACGAGCCGGTGCAGTACCTCTACGAACGGGACGGGAACATCAGATGGGCGCAGACCCGGTGGCGGCGGTGACCGGCGACCGGCCGGTCGGGGTCGCGATCGTCGACGACCACCCGGTGGTGGTGGAGGGAGTCCGCGCCTGGCTCGCCACCGAGCCGCGCCTGACGGTGCTCGCCACCGGCGACGACCCGGACGCGGTGCTGCGGGCGGCGCCGCACGCCGATGTGATCCTGCTCGACCTGCGGCTGCACGGGCGGATGGCGTTGGACAAGTTGGCCGAGCTGAGCGCCGTCGGGCGGCGGGTGGTGGTCTATTCGGAGCACACCGACCCGCAGACGATGCTCGCCGCGCTGGACGCTGGGGCGGTGGCGTTCCTGGCCAAGCACGAGGGCAGGGAACACTGCGTGGAAACGGTGCTGGCCGCCGCGAGCGACCGCCCGTACGTGCCGCCGGCGCTGGCCGGTGCGATGGTCGGTGACCCGCGACCGGACCGGCCGATGCTGTCCGACAAGGAGCGTGAGGCGCTGCTGCTCTGGTTCCAGTCGATGTCGAAGGCCTCGGTGGCGCGACGGATGCAGATCAGCGAGCACACAGTGAAGCAGTACGTGGACCGGGCGCGGATCAAGTACACCCGGGCGGGGCGACCAGCTGCCACAAAGGCGGCGCTACTCGCCCGTGCGATCGAGGACGGTCTCGTCCGCCCGGAGGAGATCGGCATCTACCGGTCACAGGCGACGCACGACCGGCCGACCCCCTAACAGGCGTCATGACAGGGGGCCTCCGGTCCGCCAGGCTTCAGTACACAGCCAGCTGACCGGAAGGTCGTGACGATGCACGCCGACACGTCCCCCTTCTTCATCGGTCCCCACCGGTTCGACGCCCTCGACGACGACGTGGGCCCGACCCTGGACCGCCAATACAACCTGCGACCGAGGCCCGGTGAGCGGGTGCTCGGGCGACACCGGCTGCTGGTCGCGGGCTACCTGCTCGGGCCGAGCGAGGTGCGCTGCCGTTGGCAGCTGCCCGAGCAGGTCGCGGTCACCGTCACCGATCAGCGGATCTGCTGGGTGGGCAGTGGCTCACAGCTGTCGCTGGTCGCCGACGGCTCGCACCGGGCTCGGCCGCCCGCCCGGCTGAACGGCCTGATGAGCGGTCAGATCCGCTGGCAGTGGCCGTCCCGTTTGGAGCTGCCGGCGAGCGCACCGGACGCGCCCGCGCAGCTGCTGATCGTCTGTGACGCGCTGCGCACCATCCAGCAGCCGGCGCTGGCCCTCAGCGGAGCGGCCGCCGAGGTCGTGGCGCTGGCCCGGCAGGTCCGCCGGGCGGTGGCCATGTTCCGGCTCTCCCGTCCACAACTGGTCGACCTGTCGGCCCAGGAGCGCGACGTACTGCTGCTGCGGGCCGGCCCCGGCCTGCTCGCCGGCGACACCCGGATCACGCTGCCCGGCTCGTTGCCTGTGGAGTTCCACTCCCGGGACGACTACTACCGCTCAAGACCGGAGCCGACCTCGTGGGGCGGGCTCGCAGGCGGCGCAGCATCCGGGCATCGGTGAAGCCGACGGCTCGCGCGGCGGCTTCCACTGTGGCGCCGTGCCCGATGAGATGTTCGGCCCGTTCGACCCGGAGCAGCTGCTGGTAGCCGAGCGGCGTGAGGCCTGTGCTCGCCCGGAACAGCCGGGTCAGGGTTCGTTCGGCCACGCCGCCAGCGGCGGCCAGCTCGGCCAGGGGCAGGGGCTCGGCGTACCGGCTGTCGATCAGATCCTGCACCCGGTGCACCGAGTCGGACAGGTGCGAGCGGTGCCGCATCAGCGCGCTGGCCTGCGGCTCGTGCCCGTTGCGCCGGGCATAGACGACAAGCGTGCGGGCGATCTTCGCGGCGGTCGCCGGGCCGTGCCTGGTCGCCACCAGATGCAGCGCCACGTCGATGCCACTGGCGATGCCCGCCGAGGTGACCACCCGGTCGTCCACCACGTACAGCACGTCGCGAACGACCTGGGCCGCCGGGTGCCGGCGGGCCAGGTCGTCCTGCACCTCGTGGTGGGTGGTGCAGCGTCGGCCGTCGAGCAGCCCGGCCCGCCCGAGCGCGTACGCCCCGGCGCAGACGCTGGCCACAGTGCCGCCGGCCGCGTGGTGCTCGGCGAGCCGCCGCAGGTCGCCTGGCGACACCGGCCCCTGCGGCCCGTGCGCCGCCGGCCGCCAACCGGGCACGATCATCAGGTCGTCCGGGGTCAGCTCGGGCCACCGGGTGTCGGCGACCAGCGGTACGCCCTGCACTGTGGGCACCTGCTCGCGCTCGGCGACGTAGTGCAGCTGATAGTCGTACCCGAGGTCGGCGGCGCTGGAGAAGACCTGGGCCGGCCCGGCGAGGTCCAGCAGGTGCAGCTGTGGGACCAGCAGGAAGACGACCCGGGTCACGGGGTCAGCCCCGGCTGCCGGCGAGGGTCGCGCCGGTGACCTCGTCCACGGTCCGGATGGTCGCGAAGCGGCCGGCCAGCGCGTACTCGGTGCGGGTCACGATCTCCTCGTTGGTCAGGGTGCGCGGGTCGGCGAGGATCTCCGCGACCGTGGCGGTCTCCGGCAGGTCCCGGTGTGGGATGGGAAAGGTCAGCGTGGCGTCGCTGACGAAGGTCATCCGGTAGCCGAGGTCCGCGCCGATGCGGGTGGTGGTCTCCACGCACTGCTCGGTGCGAATGCCGCAGACGGTGAGGTCGGTGATGCCCGCCTGGGTCAGCAACTGCTGGAGGTTGGTGGTGGTGAACGCGTTGTGCGCCGTCTTGACCAGCGTCGGCTCACCCTCGGCGGGGGCCAGCCCGTCGATCAGCCGCACGTACCCGAGGGCGGGGTCGAACAACCCGCCCGTGCGGGGCTCCGAGTGCAGGACCCAGACCACCAGGTCGCCGCGCTGCCGGGCGGCAGCCACCAGCCGGTCGACCTGGCGAACCATGTCGGGGTTGGAGCCGTGCGCCCAGATCGGGCGCTGACGGAAGGACTCTTGTACGTCGATCACGACGAGTGCTGCTCTGCTCATGACGTCGATCCTGGCCGGACGTCGTTCGCGCCGGCAGACACCATCCTGCCCGGGTGCGGAACGATCTGGCCAACCAAGGCGTCAGGCGCTGGGGGCGCGCTGCTCGGCGGCGGCGTCCAGGGCGGCGGCCTCCTCCGGGGTGGGCGCGCTGCCGCCCAGGTGCGCGGGCTGCCACCAGGTGTCGTCCGGGCCGGCCGGGGTGTCCGGATAATCCCGCTGCGCGCGGTCGACGAGGGCGCTGAGCCGGGCGGTCAGCTCGGCGGCCAGCACGTTCGGGTCCGGGAAGTCAGCCGGGTTGATCGGCTCGCCGATCAGGATGGTGATCGGCGTGTGCCGGCGGGTCAGCGTGCGCGGGCGGCCCTTGGTCCAGAGGCGCTGGGTGCCCCACAACGCGACCGGCAGCACCGGCACCTTCGCCGAACGGGCCATCCGGACCGTGCCGCTCTTGAGCTCCTTGACGGTGAACGACCTGCTGATCGTCGCCTCGGGGAAGACGCCGACGACCTCGCCCTGCTTGAGCGCGCCCACGGCGGCGCGGAACGAGGCCGCTCCGGCCTGCCGGTCCACCGGAATGTGCCGCATCCCGCGCATCAGCGGGCCGGAGATCTTGTGCGTGAAGACCGAATCCTTCGCCATGAAGCGAACCAGCCGACCCGACGCGTTGGCGCCCAGACCGGCGAAGATGAAGTCGAGGTAGCTGACGTGGTTGCTGGCCAGCACCGCCCCGCCCGTGCGGGGTACGTGGTGGGCGCCCTCGATGGTGATCTTCAGGTCGAGGACCCGGAACAGCGTCTTGGCGGCGGCGATAACGGGCGGGTACACGAGCTCCGGCATTCGCAGAATCTACCCTGACCGGCTGGGGATCGGCTGGGTGGCGAACCGGCGGCGACGCGGGCGGCGCGCCACCGCCGGTTCGGCGGTCGGATCGGTCAGTCGGCGAGCTTGTCCAGATCCAGCCGACCCCTGGCGAACGCGTCCACCCGACCCCACCGACCGGGGATGTCCAGCACCTCGATGCGACCCATCCCCACCGGAAGCCGTGGCTCGACCGCCAGGTGACCCTCGTGCGGCTCCAGGCCGAGCATGGTGCGCAGCAGCAACAGCGGCGTACCCGTCGACCAGGCCTGCGGGCTGCACGCCGTCGGGTACTCCACCGGGAACTTGGTCAGCTCCCGTGGGTAGCCGCCGAACGCCTCCGGCAACCGCCCGTCGAAGTACGTGGCCGCGTCCAGGATGCCGTTGGCGATGGTCGCGGCCTCCTCGGCGAAGCCGTAGCGGCGCAGACCCCAGGCGATGAACGAGTTGTCGAACGGCCAGATCGTGCCGTTGTGATAGCCGATGGGGTTGTACCGCGTCTCCCCCTCGGCCAGCGTGCGCACCCCCCAGCCGGAGAAGAGCCGCGGCCCGACCAGGTGCGCGGCGAGCTTCTCCGCCCGCTCGGGTTCGACGATCCCGCTCCACAACAGGTGGCCGATGTTGGAGCTGAGGATGTCGCACTGGCGGCCGTCCGGGTCGAGGGCCAGGGCGAAGTACTCGCCCTCCTCCACCCACCAGTCCCGGTTGAACCGCTCCTTCAGGTCCGCCGCCTCCCGCTCCAACTGGTCGGCGAACTCCGGGTCACCCCAGAACTCGCGCGCCAACCGGGCCGCGCGGACCTTCGCGTCGTACGCGTACCCCTGCACCTCGCAGGTGGCCCGTGGGAACGGCGGCAGCGTGCCGTCGGAGTAGGAGATCGAGTCCCAGGAGTCCTTCCAGCACTGGTTCTCCAGGCCGGTGTCGGTGTTGCGTCGCTCGTACCAGATGTAGCCGTTTCCGACCAGGTCGGCGTAGTTGTCGATCCACCTCAGTGCCGCCCGGGACTCCTGCTCCAGCTCCTTGACCAGCGCGACGTCCCCGCTCCACCGCTCGTACTCGTCGAGCAGCACGATGAACAGCGGTGTCGCGTCCACCGAGCCGTAGTACGGCGAGTGTGGCTGCTCCTCGAAGGCCGCCGTCTCGCCGTAGCGCATCTCGTGCAGGATGCGCCCCGGGTCCTCGTCCCGGAAGTCGTCGAACCGGCTGCCCTGGAGGGACGCCAGGACGCGCAGCGTCGTCTTCGACAACTGTGGGGTGAACGGCAGTGTCTGCAGGCAGGTGAGGATGCTGTCCCGACCGAACATGGTCATGAACCAGGGCAGACCGGCGGCCGGCAGGGTGGCGCCGCCCAGCGACAGCGGCGAGAAGCGCAGCGCCGCCAGATCGATCAGGCTGCGCCGGTACGTGCTGGCCACCCGGCCGTGCTCACTGTTGACCTTGGGTGCGTCGGCGATCCACCGCTCCAGGTCGTGCTGGAGGGCGAGCCGCTCGGTGCCGTGCGTCCGCAGCCCGAAACGCAGGTCCCGGCCGCCTGGCCCGACCGCGTGGGTCTGGACGTCGATCGAGGCATCCCACTGCTCGTTGGGCTCCAGGTGCACCGTGTACGCGAAACCCTTGCTGTCGTACCGGGCCGACATCGACGACGAGATCACCGTCTCCCGCCGGAAGTTGCCCCGCCGGTACCCGAGCCGCAGCCGGTCCGACTCCACCTCGGTGTAGATCTCGCCCTTCTTGTTCAGGATCTCGTCCTTGACCTGGAACAGGTCGGCGAAGTCCGACGCCGCGTCCATCCGGACTTCCAGGTCCACCGGCTTCTCGTCGTGGTTGAGGATGGTCAGCTGCTCGCGGAAGCTGCCGCCCACGGTTCGCTCCCGGATGATCGACAGCTTCGCGTCCACGTAGTGCGTGGCCATCCCTGGAACCAGGAAGAACCGCGACTCGAAGTACTGGAGGTCGTCGAAGGAGAGCGAGTTGAGCCGCTCACCGTTGACGGTCAGCACCCAGGTCGACAGGAACCGGGTGTCGAGGGAGAAGAGCCCGGTGGGCTCGCTCGGCGTCGCCTCGATGTCACCGGTGTCCTCGCAGACCACGAAGGTGTTGCCGTCCAGGATCCGGATCGTGTTGCTCTGCCCCATCAGTGCACCTCCCCGGCGAAACGCCGGCGCGGCCCTCGGGCGTCCGGGGAACCCGGGAAGATCCGCTCCACCTGCACGACGAGCCGAGCGTCGCCCGTCACCGTCATGTCCCCACGCAGCAGCGCGGCCAGGCCGTGCTCGCGCCCCGAGGCGATGTCGTCGAAGAGGATTGGGCTCGCGCCGATCACCGTGTCGGCCTCCCGGTCCTCCTGACTGACGTTCAGCCGGCCGTGATCGATCCTCAGCAGCCAGTGCCGGGTCTGCGCCCCCTCGTGCAGGTCGATCCGCAGTGTCCCAGAGGTCTTGGCCAGCAGCGGTTCGTACCCCCGCCGGTCCAGGTCCTCGAAGAACCTCGTGGTCGCGTCCACCATCGGGTCCACTCCTCCCAGTTGCCGGGCCGGGGATCCCACCCACCGCGCTCGCGTCGCGCGGACGGCCGGCGTTGCACGTCCCCGCACGGGTCCCCGCCGCTCCCCCGGTCAACCTCGCCCAGATCGGGTGAACGGTCGACGGTGCCGCCGAGCCGGGACGCCACAGCGCCGGCCCTCCCGGACGGGAGGGCCGGCGCGCGCCGCGGCGGACGGGTCAGTTGTTCGGGTCGTCGGCGCTGATGTCAGCCAGAACCGACTGCGGTTCGCGCTCGACCGCGAGGTCACCCATCGACACCAGGCCTATCAGGCGCCCGTCGTCGATCACCGGAAGTCGGCGTACGGCGTACGTCCGCATCAGGTCCGCGGCGGCCACGGCATCGTCGTACTGACTCACCGTGATCACGTCGCGAGTGGTGATCTGGCTCAACCGGGTCGAGCCCGGGTCCATGTTCTCGGCGACACCTCGGACCGTGATGTCCCGATCCGTGACGATGCCGACGACACTGTCGCCGTCGGTCACCACCACATCGCCTATTGCGCTGTCACGCATCTCCTGCGCGGCTGCGATGAGCGTGTCGTTGCCGTCCATCGTCACCAACCGGGTCGTCATGAACTCTCCGACCGTTGTCATGGTGCTCCCCTCTCGGTGTCGGCACGGCCCGTCTACCCGCCGCGCGGGAGGGGGTAACGCCGACGGCCCCGGCCTATCCGCGCGGGTGTCGCAGGCGTCGAAGTTCGTAGAGGCCACTGCTGGTCAGGCTGTAGAACGCCGGCAGCAGCAGGAAGATCACCAGCGCGAACAGCGGGCTGGTGAGGAATCCGACCAGGATCGCCAGCGCGTACCCCAGGAGGCCGATCGCGGCCCGGGCCCGTTCGGTCGGGAAGAACCGACGCGGCACCGTCTGGTCCAGCAGGTCGTGATGCCGGGCGAGGTAGTGGTACAGCCACAGCCAGCTCACCGAGACCAGCACGCCGACCAGACCGTAGAGGACCACGCCGGTTCGCTGGTCCGCCTGGTCGCCCTCCCGCATGGCCTGCGAGACGAACGAGGTGGCGAAAGGCAGCAGCGCTGTGCTGAACAGCACTGCGAGGTTGTACCACTGGAGGGCCTTTCCGCTGTTCACGACGCGGTTGAAGGTGGCCCGGTGGTTCAGCCAGTTCACCGCCACCCAGAGATACGACGTGACATAGGCGAGGTACGCGGGCCACTGCTCGACCAGCGCGTGCAGCATCTGACCGCGGCCGACCCGGGGAGGCTGGAGGTCGAGCACCAGCAGCGTGATGATGATGGCGAAGACCCCGTCGCTGAACGACAACAGCCGGGAGGTTTCCCTCCGCAGGGGCGGGCCCCCGGGAAGGGCCTCGTTGCTGCTCGTGCCGGCGCCCATCGCCCACCCCCTCCCCGACGTCCCGCGACGGCGAATCAGTGCGGTATACCCGTCGAAGGGCGGCACACCCGCCTACGGGCGGCGCGCGTCGGTCCGCTGCCTACGGTGGGCGGATGATGACGGGCGAGGAGAAACTGCGGGACCTGGTCGCCGGCAGCGCCTGGTTGACCCGGGCGCTGACAGTGGTGCGGGACTCCGGGCTGCCGGACGCCTGGATCGGCGCCGGGGCGCTGCGTGACCTGGTCTGGGGCGAGCGGTACGGCGACGGGTTCGACCCGGCGCGGGTCCGCGATGTGGACGTGGTCTTCTTCGACCCGGCGAGGCTGACCCGAGCCGACGACGACAGGGCCACCGCCCGGCTGGCGGGGATGTGGCCGCAGCCGCCGTGGCAGGCGCGCAACCAGGCGGCGGTGCACACCTGGTACGCGGCCAAGTTCGGCGGCGACCCGATCGAGCCGTACCGCAGCGTGGCCGAGGCGATCGCCACCTGGCCGGAGTACGCGACAGCGGTGGCCGTCCGCGTGGACCCGGCCGGCCGGCTGGAGGTCTGCGCACCGTACGGTCTGACGGATCTGCTGGGTGGGGTGTGGCGGCACAACCCGGCCCGGGTGGACGTGGCCCGGTCCCGGCAGCGGTTGGCCCGGCACCGGCCGGCGGAGCGTTGGCCCGGCGTGACAGTGATCGAGCCCGGCTGAGCGACCAGCTTCGGTGTCAGCCTCGGGGCGGTATGCCGTAGAGCCGCTCGACGTGCAGGCGTAGCACGATGCGTCCCTCGTCGACCATGGCCTGGCGGTACTCGTCCCAGTCGGGGTGTTCGCCGCTCAACCCCCGGTAGAGCGCCACCAACTCCTCGACCGTGTCGTCGCCGAGCTGGGTGGCCGGCGGGCTCAGTTCGGCACGACCCTCGACCACCGCGTACGCCCAGCCGTCCTCGCTGCTGACGTGGAAGCTGGCACGCGGGTCGCGGCGCAGGTTGGCGGTCTTGGCGCGGCCGTCGGTGACCGAGACCCGGATCAGGCCCGCGGCCCGGTCGAAGGAGTAGAGCACCGTGGACAGCTGCGGACGCCCGTCCCGCTTGATGGTGGCGAGCACGCCCATCGAGCGGCCGGCCACCAGATCGGTCAACGCCTGCTGGGTGCGGTCATCCGGCATGGTGTCCTCCAGGTTGGACGATCGTCTCCGACCCATCCAAGCACGACCTGCCGGCCGTCGCGGGCGAGCGCCCGGAACGGCAGCGCTACCACCCGGAACGGCACCGAGCCCCCGCCGACGGACGGCGAGGGCTCGCTGAGTGCTCGGTGTGTCGGCGACAGTGCCGGTCAGCGGCGCTCTGCGGCGACCAGCTCGGCGAGTTGCACAGCGTTCAGCGCGGCGCCCTTGCGCAGGTTGTCGTTGGAGCAGAACAGGGCCAGCCCGTACTCCACTGTCTCGTCGGCGCGGATCCGACCCACGTAGGTCGGGTCCTGGCCGGCGGCCTGCAACGGCGTCGGGACGTCGGTCAGTGCCACCCCGGGCGCGTCGGCCAGCAGTTCGTGGGCTCGCTGCGGGGTGAGCGGCCGGGCGAACCGGGCGTTGATCTGGAGCGAGTGCCCGGTGAAGACCGGCACCCGGACGCAGGTGCCGGAGACCAACAGGTCGGGGATCTCCAGGATCTTGCGGCTCTCGTTGCGGAGCTTCTGCTCCTCGTCGGTCTCGAACGAGCCGTCGTCGACGATCGAACCGGCCAGCGGGAGGACGTTGAAGGCGATCGGCTGGGTGAACGAGCGCGGCGCGGGGAACTCCACGGCCGACCCGTCGAAGGCCAGCCCGGCGGCGTGCTCGGCCACCTTGCGGACCTGCTCGTCCAGCTCGGCGACGCCGGCCAGCCCGGCGCCGGAGACCGCCTGGTACGTGGAGACGACCAGGCCCACCAGGCCAGCCTCGGCGTGCAGCGGACGCAGCACCGGCATCGCGGCCATCGTGGTGCAGTTGGGGTTGGCGATGATGCCCTTCGGGCGGTCCAGGGCGGCGTGCGGGTTGACCTCGGCGACCACCAGCGGCACCTGCGGGTCCATCCGGAACGCCGACGAGTTGTCGATCACCACGGCACCGGCCTCGGCGACCCGTGGCGCCAACTCCCGGGCCGTGCCCTTACCGGCCGAGAAGAGCACGATGTCCAGCTCGGAATAGTCAGCGGTCGCCGCGTCCTCGACTGTCACCTCACCGTCGCGCCACGCCAGCGTACGCCCGGCGGACCGCGCCGAGGCGAACAACCGCACCTGCTCCGCCGGGAACTCCCGCTCCGCCAGCACCTGCCGCATCACGCCACCGACCTGGCCGGTGGCCCCCACAATGCCGATCCTCATGCCCGCGAGGCTACCGACCCCACCCCCGAAACCGGGACCCCTTTCCCACCCCCCGGGTCCCACCTCACACCCCGCCCTACAGCTGTCGATCAAGAAGTTCGCGTCAGAAACCGTGCTCCGGATGACGCAAACCTCTTGATCAACGGCGTTCGTCCGGGGCGGGTCAGGGGAGGAGATCTCCCAGGGCGGTGGCCTCCAGGTCGGCGCGGATCACCGCGGCGTCGCCCTCGACGACCAGGGTGAGGGCTTCCGGGTGCAGGTGGGTGGCTGCCGCCGCGGAGACCTGGTCCACGTCGGCGGAGAGCAGCGACTCGCGCAGCCGCGCGTGGTAGTCGTCCGGCAGGTCGTGCACCACCAGGGTGGTCAGCGCGGAGGCGATCGCCCGCGGGCTCTGCAACTCGACCGACAGCTGCCCGGCCCGCCAGGAACGGGCCACCTCCAGCTCGTCCTCGGTCACCCCGGTGGCCTGGGTACGGGTGATCTCGCCCACCGCCTCGACCAGGGCGGGCGCGGTGACCGCCGTCTGTACGCCGGAGCTGACCGCGAACCGACCGAACCGCCGCGACGCGGCGAAGTCACCCCGGATGCCGTAGGTGTAGCCGTGCACCTCGCGCAGCAGGTGGTTGAGTCGGGACGTGAACGCCCCGCCGAGCACCGTGCCGGCGAGCGTCATCGGCACGTAGTCGGGGTGCGCCCGGTGCGGTGACGGGTGGCCCAACCGCAGCGTGGACTGCACCGAGCCGGGCCGGTCCACCAGGATGATCCGTCGACCGCCGTGCAGCGGCACCTCGATGGGGCCGCCCCGCTCGGCGGGGCCACCACCAGTGCCGGCGAACGCCGCGGCGGCCAGCGCGTCCAGGTCGATCCGGTCCAGGTCACCGGCGACGATCAGGGTGCCGGGGCGCAGGAACCACTCGGAGTGGAAGACCGTCACGTCCTCCACGTCCAACCCGGCGACCGACTCCGGGTCGCCGTGCATCGGGCGCCCCCAGCGGTTCTGCGCGCCGAACAGGTCGGCACGCAGCGCCGCGTCGGCACGTGGGCCCGGGTTGGCCCAGTCCATCCGAAGTGCGGTCGCCTCGTCGTCGCGGACCCGGCGTACGTCGGCGGGGTCGAGCCTGGGCGTCCGGACCGCCTCCGCGAGCAGCTCCACTGCCGCGCTCAGCCGGTCCACCGGGAGCACCACGCTGGCCTGGAACGAGTCCCAGTCCAGACCGGTCGACAACGCGGTGCCGAGCCCTTCGACGGCGAGCGCGTACGCGGCGGCGTCCCGCTGCGCGGTCCCCTCCTCCAACGCCTTGGCCAGCACACCGGACAGGCCCTCCTTGCCGACCGGCTCCTGGCCCGCGCCCACGTCGAGCAGTAGCAGGGCCACGGCGAGGTTCTGCCCCGGCAGGTGCGCGGCGACGACCTGACCACCGGCCACGGCGCGGCGGACCACCGGCGGGAACCGGTACGGGCGGGCCGCACCCGGGCCGGGACGGTCGGCGATCAGCGTCATGAGGTCTCCTCGGGCAGGTAGGTCAGGGTCACCCGGTCGGTGGCGAGCACATCGGCGGCGGCCTCGGCGACCTGCTCGGCGGTGACCGCGAGCAGGGCCGGCAACTGGTCGGCGATGCGGGCCGGGTCACCGAACTGGGTGGCGTACCGGCCGAGCAGGTCCGCGCGGCCGTCGACGGTGGACAGCTGGCGCCACCATCCGGTGCTGAGCAACGCCTTGGCCCGATCCAGCTCGGCGGCGGTGACCGGCACGGTGGCCAGCTCGTCGACGACCTCGGCCAGCCCTTCGGCCAGCCGCTCGGCGCTCACGCCGGGGCGGGCGGTGGCGGTGGCGATCAGCGGTGCCGGGGCGTGCGCGAGATCCACCCCGTACGCCCCGACCAGGTCCGGCTGCGCGATCCTCTCGCCGTCGGCGAGGCGCTGGTAGAGCCGGCTGCCCCGGCCGCTGCCGAGGACGGTGGCGAGCACGGTGATCACGTTGTACCCCGGGCTGCCGAACGGGTAGCTGCGGTGGGCGATGTACACCCGCGGCGCGGGCACGTCGGCGCTCACCGACTCGACGGCCGTCTGCCCGGTGGCGGGGACATCGCGGCCGTCCGGTGCCGGCGGGATGTCGTCGCGGGTGGGTAGCGCGCCGAAGTACTTGTCGGCGAGCGCGAACACGTCGGAGGCGGTGGCGTCGCCGACCACTGTCAGCACCGCGTTGTTAGGCGCGTAGTAGGTCTGGTGGAACGCCTGGAAGGTGGCGAGGTCGGCGGCGTTCAGGTCGGCCATCGAGCCGATCGTCGCATGGTGGTAGGGGTGCCCCGGCGGGTAGAGCAGCGGCAGCAACCGCAACCAGGCGTCGCCGTACGGCACGTTCTCGTAGCGCTGCCGGCGCTCGTTCTTGACCACGTCCCGCTGGTTGTCCAGGGTCTCCTGGGTGAGGGCGGGGACCAGGCCGCCCATCCGGTCGGCCTCCAACCAGAGCGCCAACTCCAGGTGCTCGGCCGGGACCGTCTCGAAGTAGTTGGTCCGGTCCGGGTTGGTGGTGGCGTTGAGCGAGCCGCCGGAGCCCTGGATGAGCTTCATGTGCTCGGTCTTCGCCACGTTCACCGAGCCCTCGAACATCAGGTGCTCGAAGAGGTGGGCGAAGCCGGTCTGCCCGGCCGGCTCGTGCCGGGAGCCGACGTCGTACCAGAGGTTGACGGCCACGGCGGGGGCGGTGCGATCCTCACTCACCACCACGCGCAGGCCGTTGTCCAGTCGGGACGTCTGAATGGGCCAGGGGTAACCGCTGTCGGGCATGCCCCGACGCTATCCGATCTCGGGGGCGGAAAGGTGACGTGCGGTCGGTCGGCGAGCCGACCCGGGCGGGCATCGGGGCCGCCGCTCGGGGTACCGGGGAGGAATGACCGTCACCCCGTCTCCGTCCCGGTCCGCCGGCCGGGCCGCCACCGCCGTCGAACGCGCCAGCACCGCACTCGGCCGGCTGCGCCGTGGCCGGTTGCTGCATCCGGCCGGTCGCTCGTTCGTCGGCGAGACGGTGATCTGGGGTACGCCGGGACCTCCCACCGGGATCGGTCTGCTCGACCACCCCGGCCGGTACCGAACCACCGTCCGGCTCTCCAAGGGAACGCCCACACCCGGCAGTTGGCCCGACGTCCTGGGCCTCGCGCTGCGCCTGCACAGCGACCACGGCCGGCCGTTCGACCTGCTGGTCAGCTCCAGCGGCGCAGCCCCGGTGCTGCGGAACCTGCCGCTGCCCCGACGCCGCTTCACCGGCACGTACAGCACGATCACGTGCTACCGCGCGGGTCGGCGCCGCCTCTGGCTGGCGGCGTTGGCCGACCCCGACTCGGCCGACCTCGGTCGCAGCCTGGCCACGGCGGCCGCCGCGACCCGGACCGACACCCCGCGTCTGGTGCTCGCGGTCGCGTCGGCGGTGGGGCCGTGGCGACTGGTCGGGCAGGTCAGCTTCGGTGTCCAGCTCGGCGCCGAGGAGGACGCGTCGCTCGCCTTCGACCCGGTGCGCAACCTGCCACCCGAACTGCGGGTGGCAGGTCCGCTGGCCTGGCTGCGCGACCAGACCTACCGGGGGTCGCGCCGGGCGCGCGGGGCGACCGCTCAGTCCGGCGGTTCGACAGCGACCACTGTCTGATCCGAGGTACGACGTTCCAGCACCGTGTCCGGGGCGGCGTTCTGGTCCGCCTCGCGGATGTCCGAGTCGGCGAGGATGGCCTCAGCCTGCGCCTCCGGGTCGTCGCTGCCCACCGCCTTCTCCTCGGGCAGGAGGTGGTGCGCGCGGGACTCCACCCGCTCCTGATCGCTCTGCTCGTCTGTCATGGCACCCTGTTACCCCGACCGCATCCCCGGCACGCGATCTTCGCCCCGCATCTTGGGACGACAGGGCGGGTGACCGCGTCCGGTCGGGTACGCTGGTCCGGTGACGCGTTCCTATCGATGGTTTAGGCAGCCGGCTCGCACGCCGGTGACTTCACCATGAACTGACGTCACCACGGACCGAGCCGGCTGGGCAGGAGCTGTCGTTCCTGCCCTTTTGCGTACGAGCAGCCGGCTCGTCCCGGGCACCGGCCCCGGGCACGGTCGGCGGAAGGATGCCCACCGTGACGACCCCGGAGACCGATCGGGTCAGCGATCAGCGGATCGACCGTGTCGTGCCGCTGACCACGCCCGCCCTGCTGCACCACGAGTTACCCCTGGACGCCCCGCTGGCGTCGGCCGTACTGACCGGCCGCCGCGCGGTCGGTCGCGTGCTGGACCGCGAGGACGACCGCCTGCTGGTGGTGGTCGGCCCCTGCTCGGTGCATGACCCGGCCGCCGCCCTCGACTACGCGCAGCGTCTGCGGAAGGCTGCCGACCGGCACGCCGACGATCTGCTGATCGTCATGCGGGTCTACTTCGAGAAGCCACGCTCCACGGTCGGCTGGAAGGGCCTGATCAACGACCCGGGGCTGGACGGCAGCGGAGACGTCAACACCGGTCTACGGCTGGCTCGGGCGCTGCTGCTCGACGTGCTCCGCCTCGGTCTGCCGGTGGGTTGCGAGTTCCTCGACCCGATCACCCCGCAGTACATCGCGGACACGGTGGCCTGGGGCGCGATCGGCGCCCGCACCGTGGAGAGTCAGGTCCATCGCCAGCTCGCCTCCGGCCTGTCCATGCCGATCGGCATGAAGAACCGCCCGGACGGCAGCATCGGCACTGCGGTGGACGCGATCCGCGCCGCCGGGGTGCCGCACGTCTTCCCTGGCATCGACTTCTCCGGCACCCCGGCGATCATGCACACGCGGGGCAACACCGACGGGCACCTGGTGCTGCGCGGCGGGGGCGGCCGGCCCAACTACGACGCCGAGTCGGTCGCCGGTGCGCTCGACCTGCTCCGCGCGGCCGACCTGCCGGAGCGGCTGGTGATCGACGCCAGTCACGCCAACAGCGGCAAGGACCACCGCAACCAGCCGCTGGTCGCCGCGGACGTGGCCGCCCAACTGGCCGCCGGCCAGCGGGGCATCACCGGCGTGATGCTGGAGTCGTTCCTGCTGCCCGGCCGGCAGGAGCTCGACCCGACCCGGGAGCTGGAGTACGGCCGGTCGGTCACCGACGCCTGCCTCGGCTGGGACGACACCGCCGAGGTGCTCGACCACCTCGCCTCGGCGGTGCGGGCCCGCCGGGCCACAGTGCCGACGACGGTGTGACAGTCGACACCACGCCGCACGGAACACGAGCGGGGGTCGACTCGTTGACAGGGGTGTCGGTGTGTCCAGTGTCCCCGGGCCTCACCTAAATAGCCTTCGCGGAATACCGTCCGGCTGGAGCCGCGTAGTGCCACTCGCCGAGAGGCGACCTGCACACCGACACCAGCGCCGCCCCCGACTCACGAGGTCGGGGGCGGCGCTGTCTGTAGGCGGCAACCGGCGGGAGCCGGGGGTGCGACAGGACCCCTGCTATCCGTCCTGCCCGGTCATACGATCGATTTGTGGGTGAGATGTCGAACGAGCTTGGCGCTTTTCTGAGTGCTCGCCGGGCGCTGGTGACACCGCAGCAGGCCGGCATCCCGCACGGTGGCGTGCGACGCGTGCCGGGCCTGCGGCGCGAGGAGGTCGCCATGCTCGCCGGCCTGAGCGCGGACTACTACCTGCGCTTGGAACGGGGTCGTGACCGTAACCCGTCCGTGCAGGTGCTCGAGTCCATCGCACGCGTCCTGCAGCTCGACGAGGAGCACCTGGCCTATCTGCTGATGCTGGTCGCGGATTCCGCCCGAAAGCGCAGACGTCGACCTCGCAGGGAAACCGTTCCGCCGGGTGCGCTCAAGCTCCTGGGCTCCCTCGTTCAGCCCGCCTTCATCGAGGGCCGGTACTTCGACATCCTGGCCTCGAACAGGCTCGCCCAGGCGCTCTCGCCAGGCCTTGTCAAAGGGGGCAACCAGCTCAGGGACCTGTTCCTGAACCCCGCCGAGCAGGCGCTGCATCCGGAATGGGAAAACATCACGGAGTGCTTCGTGGCGAACCTGCGACAGGCAGTGGGCACCGACATCGACGACCCCCGGTTCATCGAACTCACCGGAGAGCTCTCCTTGGCGAGTGCCCGGTTCCGCCAGCTCTGGGCACGCCACGAGGTACGCGGACAGCAGGGTACGCCGATCCGGTTCGATCACCCGCAGGTCGGGGAGCTGACCCTCAATCGTGAACGGCTGAGCATCGGCGGAGCGGACGGCCTGATGCTCGTCGTCTATCACGCCGACACCGGGTCCAGTGACGCCGAGAAGTTGAGTCTCCTTGCCTCCGCCGACCTACCCGCCAGCCGCGAGCCACGAGCGGTCCAGCCCGCCCGGACCTGAAACGCGCCGCTGACAGTTCCGGCGATCAGAGGGGGTCCTGTCAGACCCCGGTCTGAAGAGGGCTCCGGGTACGCCGACCTGCCGTGGTTAGCGTCGGGACATGACCATCACATTGATCACCGGAGCCAACAAGGGCATTGGCTTCGAGACCGCCAGACAGCTTCTGGCGTTGGGGCACGAGGTCTACATCGGCGCGCGGGATGTCGAGCGGGGTGAGAAAGCCGCGGTCGCGCTCGGGTCGCGGTTCGTCCAGCTCGACGTGACCGACGACGCCTCTGTGCGCAGCGCGTTGGCGACGATCGACTCGGCCGAGGGCCGCCTCGACGTCCTGGTGCACAACGCGGGCATTCTGGAGACCGACCTCGACGGGCCTGCGGCCCTGCGCTCCTTCGACACGAACGCGGTAGGGATCGTGCGTGTCACGGAGGCGGCGCTGCCCCTGCTCCGCAGGTCGTCCAATCCCACAGTCGTCACCGTTTCGAGCAGCGCCGGATCGTTCTGGGCGGTGACCAATCCCGAGCGGCCGGAGTTCGGTTTGCCGCTCGCGCTGTATTCGGCGTCCAAGTCCGCAGCCACCATGCTGACCGTGCAGTACGCGAAGTCCCAGCCGGGCATCAGGTTCAACGCCCTCGAACCGGGCCCCACCGCCACCGACATGACCGCCGCCTTCAACATCGGGCGGCCGGTGGAGGAGAGCGCCCGCCAGGTCGTGCGCCTGGCGACCCTGGGCCCGAGCGGACCAACGGGGACCTTCCAGGACGAGGCAGGGGAACTGCCCTGGTGAGCAGGCGGCATCGTCGGTACGTGGGCCGACAGGCGTGACGTTTGACCGATTCCGCCCCGGGTAGCTGATCGACGTGACCGACGACGCATCCGTGGCCGGCGAGCCAGACACCCAGGCCCTCGACGACCTGCTCGACGACATCTTCCGGGCGCAGGAGCGGGTCACCCAGGCGGAGATCTATCGCCGGGCGGTGGCCGCCGAGCTACCGCCGGACCTGCTCGCCCGCATCGACGCGCTTCCCGAGGGTGAGTACGCGGTGGACGAGGCCAGTGACCTGCTGGGCGGTTCCATCGCGTGAATGACCGTAGGAGGGACACCGACATGACGCACCACGAGAACCACGACGAGAAGGTGCCGGCGCTGGGTCAGCCGCCGAAGGGCAGGGACACCACGCCCGAGCCGGACTTCGCCAACGAGCACGACCGTACGGCGGTGGATCGGGACATCATCACCGGGGCGGACGAGGACGAACGGGAGCCGGAGTCGCCGCACGGTTGGTCCGGCATGCAGCGCTGAGGGGTACGAGAAAAGGGGGGCCGGCGTCTGCCGGCCCCCCTTTTCGTGTCCTGCTCGTCAGTCTTCGTCGTGGTGCCCGCCCTCGGCGGCCTGCTGCGCCGTCGCGTACGCCATCTGGAGGAAGTCGGACGCGGCGACCGCTGTCAGCGCGGTGGCCACGAGGCGGGTGAGCCTGGGTGCGAGCACCAGGCCCCCGGTCAGCCCGGTGGCCACCCAGACCGCCAGACAGAACGGGCAGCTCAGCAACTCGCCGATGGCGTGCCGGGTCGGGCTGCCCGAGTCGCGGACCTGCTCCATCACCTCACCGCTGCCGATCGGGCGGTCGTAGCGGGTGAACGGGGCCCGCAGCGGGCTCGTCACCGCGTCCTTGGACAGCAACCGGCTCAGCTTGTGGGTGGCAATGGAGAGCAGCACCACGTCGGACGGGGCGGGACGCTCCGGCACCGGCCGACCGGTCGCCTTGACCAGGCCGGCGAGAGCCCCGGTCACCCCCGCGTAGGCGCCCATTGCCACCAGGTAGCCGCCGAGCGGCCGGTGCTCGTGCGGCGCGTACGCCCGGCGTAGCCGGGCCGCCTTCTGTCGCAGGCCAGTGTCGCTCACCCGATCTCCTCACATGTCGTGGTGGTGCGGGACCGGTGTCCCGCGAGGCCGGCTCAGCCAGCCTGGAGGTTGTCGGCGACCTCGCGTACCAGGTTGGTGAGCGCCTCGTCGGCCAGCTGGTCCGGACCGGGTCCGTCCGACCCGTCGGCCAGGTCGAGCTGGATCCGGGCGCCGCCCGAATCCGCCGGCTCGACCCGGATCTCCGCGGACCAGTCGTCGGCGTCGCCCCAGCGGGCGCGTAACTCCTCACCACTGATCTCCGCGGCGGGGCTGCCGTCGCCACGCAGCGGCTCGGGCAGCCAGGCCGAGGCCCGGTCGGGGTCGGTGGCGGTGTTGAAGACCACCTCGGGTGGCGCGGACATGCCGCGCACGGCGCGCGCCGGCATCAGGCGTCCCGCAGGCGGCTGGGATCGACCTCGCGGCCCGGGTGGCGAGCCAGGTACTCGGTCTCCAGCTCCGCGGTGCGCCGCAGGTGGTTGGCGAGTGCGGAGTCCGCCGCGTGCCGCAGGGTGTCCAGGCGGGTGCGGTGCAGGCTGTGCATCTCGCGGATCAGGTCCTCGTCGGTCAGCTCCGTCGGGTCGATGCCGAGCAGATCGCCGTCGAGACCGGGAGCGCCGGCCGGGTCGGCGAGCTGGTCGCCACCCCACTCGGGCACCCGCTGCTCCGGGCTCATTTCCGCGTCGCCGCTGGACGCAAAGCCGTCTTCTCGTACCGATCCGGTCATGATCGCCCCCCTTGATCTCGTTTGGGCTGGCGTCTAGACGATTGCCCAGGCGTCGTGATGCCAAACCACACCGGCGAGGCCACAACTACGACACGGTGTCGGAGAGCGGCAGCGGCCCCGGTACCCTCGATGCCATGAGGCGGCTCTGGACCCCGGCGTGGATCGCGCGCCACGTGGCCATGGTCGTGCTGGTCGTGGGCTTCCTCGGGCTGGGCTGGTGGCAGATCAGCCGGGCCACCGCCGGCAACAGCCTGAGCTGGGGGTACGCGGTCGAGTGGCCGATCTTCGCCGGCTTCGTGGTCTACGTGTGGTGGCGTGAGGTGAAGCTGGCCCGTCGCAGGGCGGAGGAGGCCGACGCGCCGCCTGCGGATCCGGCCGTCGAGCCGGCGCCGGCGGTCACCACCGGGTCCCGACCGGCGGTACGCCGACCGGTGCGGGTGTCCCGGGTGCCGGCCACCGGCGATGTCGTCGAGGACACCGACCTGGCCGCCTACAACCACTACCTGTCATGGTTGAACGCCAATCCGGGCGCCCGGCCCGGTGACTATCCCGGCTGAGCCGGGCTCGGAAGGACGGACGACGGTGGGCGCTGCCCTTACCCGGTACCGCGTGATCGCCTGGATCGTGGGCGTGGTGCTGATCCTGCTGGTCGTGATCGGCATGCCGCTGAAGTACGCGTTCGACAACCCGGTCGTCGTGGAGACGATCGGGCCGGCGCACGGCTTCCTCTACATGATCTACCTGGTGGCCGCGTTCGACCTGAGCCGCCGAGCCGACTGGCCGCTGAAGCGGATGCTGTTGGTGATGCTGGCCGGCACCGTGCCGTTCGTCTCGTTCTACGCCGAGCGCCGGGTCAGCGCCTGGGTGGCCGCACCGCAGGCGGAACGGGCTCCGGAGCCCGTGCTCCCACGGTGACGTGAGCGGGCGTGAAGATTGGTTGCGCCGACCTTCACGCCCTGCGGCGGGCGATTAGCCATCCGGTCAGCGTCACCCCTGGACCACTAGGTCAGCTTTTTCCTGTCGGCCCTCGCCAAGAGGAGTATCAGGACACCAAAGATGGTGGCGACTGCGCCGATCGGAACGAGGGACCAGGACATCAGGGGGAACAGCGACCCATCGGTACGATCGTTCTCCGCCACAAAATGCTCCGGGTCACTCGGATCCACCCAGATGGTCAACGCCTGGGGCGGCGGGCTGCTGCAGACCGCGAGTTTGGCGCAGGGGATCCAGTCGTGATGCTGCTCCCCCTCGTACATGTAGTAGACCTCGATCCGGTCGATGCCGCTGCCTCGGGCGTTGCCTCCCTCTCGGTCGGTGAGGGTGGCCGGAACCTGCACGCCCTCGACGCGCAGCCGATCCGCCTCGGAGGAGTCCCACCACCGATAGCCGAGCGAGCCGCCAAGCAGCCCCAGGCCGACCAGGAGCGGAAGCACCGCCGTGCGGAGCAACTTCCGCTGATTCTCAGTTGCATCGGCCAACGACACGCGAGAAACCATCCCTACCTCTTCGTCACGGCATTCACTCGTGCTGGCACGGCTCAGTGGGCGGCGAAACCACGCGCGGCGGCGTCAGCGGCGCGCTCAACATACTGAGCCGATCAGTCGAATCAGCGGTTGGGTCGCCACGGGTCCGCCGAGGCGAGCGGGTCGACCCAACCGCCGTAGCGGTTGACCTCCCGGGCCCTCAGCAGGGCCCGGGTGACCTGGCCGAACTGCCGTTCGTCGTCGGCGCTGAACAGCAGCACCTCCGATCCTCGGTACCACCCCCACAACTCGTGAGGCGGTGGGCGCCAGCGATCGCCCACCAGGGCGAGAGCGGCCGGGAGCAGGAACACCGCGCCGAGGATCAGGTACGCCTCGGCGGTGAGGCGTTGCAGTCCGCCGGTGAAGCCGAGGAGCACTCCCACCCCGCCGAGCATGCTGGCGGTGATGACGACGGCCCGGACGGCGATCCGGTCGTGCGGACCCCGGGTGGTACGCAGATGGGTCAGGTCGGCGACCCGGTAACTGGTCCGACCGACGGTGAACCGGTCGACGGTCACGATGATGCCGGGCCGCGCGTACAGCAGGGTCGACCGGGCGCCCGGCACCGATCGCGGCGGTCGCGTCTTTGCGCCTTCACGATTCACGGTTCCTCCCGCAGGGGACGGTTGGGCCGAGTGGGTCCGCCGGTGACCGCATCGCCACCTGTCGACGGGATTCCCGGCTCCGGACTTCATTGTGTTGCGGCACCGCCAGTCGACCTGGGCATTTACCGGCTCCCGACAGCTCACCACGGCTGGGTGACATCGCCGAGAAACAGCATCCATTTCAGGTTTTATCGGTTATGGAGGCCAGGATTCCGGCGGCATACGCCGGGAACGACGAAGGTCGTATATCCGTCATTAGTTCGCCAAAAGGACGATGTTTCCCTCGCTCCCAGGCGTCATCAGCCACGATGACGCCACCCAGCCCAGGGGCACGACCCGCAACTCTCCCAACTTTCGCCCCTACTTCAACTGCGAGCGACAACCGTCCCGGGTTAGGTTGGGCGAGCCGGTCCGGCCCAGTGCCGTCCGCCCGGATGGCCCCGGCCGGTGTCGTCGAGGGCGTCAGCAGCCCCGGCGGCCGTGGGAGAGGGGCCTTCCGCTCTTGTCATCCCTGAGAAATCTGCTGCGCACCGTGGCGCTGGTCGGCATGTCGGCCGCGCTGATCGCCCCGACGGCGGTGGCCCAGGCCGAGCCGTCCCCCGCCGACCTGACCCGCCGGATCGAGACGTCCTCGGCCGAGTTGGAGCGGGTCGTCGAGTCGTACAACAAGCTGCGTGAGGAGATCAAGACAAACGAGGCCGCCGTGGCCCGATTACAGACCCGCATCGGCCCGCTCGAACAGCAGGTCGAGCAGAGCCGGGCCGACGTGGCCGAGCTCGCCTCCACCGCGTACAAGAGTGGCGGCCTGCGCACCGCGGACGCCCTGCTGCGTCCCGGCGGCTCAGCCGCTCTGCTGGACCGGCTCGGCACGATCGAGCAGTTGACCCGCCAGCGGCAGGAGCGCATCTCCGGCTTCACCGCCGATCAGCAGCGGCTGCTCGACGAGAAGGCCCGCCTGGGTGCGACCCTGACCCGGCAGGCCGCGCAGGCTCGTCAGTTGGCCGCCGGCAAGAAGCAGATCGAGCAGGACCTGGCCAAGCTGTACGAACTGCGCCGGCAGGCGTACGGGGCCGCCACCGAGCGACCCCAGCCGAAGGCGGCGACGAGTGAGGCCAAGAACGTCCCCGCCGTGTCCGGTGCCGCCGGTACGGCGGTTCGCTACGCGTTCGGCGCGATCGGCAAGCCGTACGTCTGGGCAGCCGACGGGCCCAACGGCTACGACTGTTCCGGGCTGACCTCGGCGGCCTGGCGGGCAGCCGGGAGGTCCCTGCCGCACAACACCCGGATGCAGTGGAGTGCTGTCGCCCACATCGGGCGGGGCGACCTACGCCCCGGCGACCTGGTCTTCTACAGCGGGCTCGGGCACGTCGCCCTCTACGTGGGCGGCGGTCAGGTTATCGACGCGCCCAGCGCCGGTCGCAACGTGCTCAAGCGCGGCATGAACATGATGTCGATCCAGGGTTACGGCCGGGTTCGCTGACCACGACCGGAAACGGCGAACGGCCGGCGTCCCCCTATCGGACGCCGGCCGTTCGCCGTCATTACTACCAGGTCAGGCTGCCTGCAGCCCCTCCGCCCGGGCCAGCTCACGGAGCCGGCCGAGGGCCTGGATCTCCAGCTGCCGGATCCGCTCGCGGGACAGCGAGAACCGGGACGCGACCTCGGTGAGCGAGTGCTCCCGGCCGTCCTCCAGCCCGTAGCGGGCCCGCATGATGCCGGCGGACCGGTCGTCGAGGTGGTTGAGCAGCCCTTCGATGCGCTGCCGCTCCAGACCGCTGAGGACGATGTCCTCCGGCGACGGCGCGTCACTGTCGGCGACCAGGTCACCGAGGTTCGTGTCGCCGTCGTCGCCCACCGGGGTGTCCAGCGAAACGGTGTCCTGCGACCAGCGGCGCAGCTCGTTCACCCGCTCGACGGTGACGCCGAGGGCGGTGGCGATCTGCTCCGGCTCCGGGTCGCTGCCCAACTCACGGGTCAGCTGCCGCGCCACGTTGCGCATCCGGTTGACGTCCTCCACCAGGTGCACCGGCAGACGGACGGTGCGCTCCTGCTGGGCGATCGCCCGGCTGATCGCCTGCCGGATCCACCAGGTGGCGTAGGTGGAGAACTTGTAGCCACGCTCGTAGTCGAACTTCTCGACCGCCCGGACCAGGCCGGTGTTGCCCTCCTGGATCAGGTCCAGCATGGGCATCCCCGAGCGCACGTAGCGTCGGGCGATCGACACGACCAGTCGGAGGTTGGCGCGGATGAAGAGGTCCTTCGCCCGCTCTCCCTCGACGACCAGCCACTCCAGGTCGGCCCGGTCGACACCGGCGGGAACGGCTTCCTCACCGAGCAGGTGCTCGGCGTAGAGGCCGGCCTCGATCGCCTTGGAGAGATCGACCTCCTTGGCGGCGTCCAGCAGTGGCGTCCGGGAGATCTCGTGCAGGTAGACGCCGACCAGGTCGCGCTCCTCGGCAACCTCGTCGGTTCGCATGCCGATGTTCTTGTCCACGTTGCCCACGGTCCCCTCGCTCGCGCCGGTTGCCCGGTTCCTTGCCATTCCCCACACCGGTCAGCCCCTGGTAACTTCTGCTGTGCCCATCGGGGCTGACACCTACACAACAGATGAGACGTGTCGGGGATTCCTCGTCGTGAGTCGAAAGTGTCACGAATGCCTGAGTAACAGCTGAGAGCACGGTCCATGTTTGCTGTCAGCACCCCATCGGGTGGCTCGCCACTGGGCACCACGTACGGGTTACCGCACCATGGCAACACCGCCCGCCGTGGGGGCACAGCGACCCGGGTCACCACCGCGATGCGATCCTGGTCACTGCCAGATACGCACCGATGGACCGGTCGGTTCATCCACGGGGGTGTTATTACCCCCCGGCCAGATGAACAATCCGAGGGCCCGTTCGCTTCCCGGGGCGGGTGGCGTCAGGAGGCGAGCAGCGCGAGGGCGCCGCGCACCTGGTCGGCCGAGCGGGCCAGCGCGGCCCGGGCGGCGTCGATCTCGGCGCCGGAGACGAGGGAGACCAATGCCGTCTTCAGGTCCCCGTCGGCCTCACTGAGGGCCCGCTGGGAGAGTTCCTCCGAGCAGCCGGTGGCCTCGACCAGAATCGAGATCATTCGTCCCCGGAGTTTCGCGTTGGTGGCCACCATGTCGATCATGAGGTTCGAGTAGACCCGCCCCAGGCGCACCATGACGGCGGTCGAGAACGTGTTGAGCACCAACTTCTGCGCGGTGCCCGCCTTCATCCGGGTCGACCCGGTGACCACCTCGGGTCCGGTGTCCACCCCGATGAACACGTCGACCGACCGGGCGGCCTCCGCCTCCGGATTGGCGCAGAGGAGCACCGTCGAGGCGCCCTTGGCGCGGGCTGCGGCGAGCGCCCCGAGGACGTACGGGGTGCGTCCGCTGGCCGCCAGACCAACCACCAGGTCCCCGGCCCGTACACAACTGGCCGCTTCGACAGCGCCGCCCCGGTCATCGTCCTCGGCGTCCTCCACGGCCCGCCACATGGCGTCCGGGCCGCCCGCGAGGTGCGCGCAGAACCAGTGCCGGGGCGAGTTGAAGGTGGGGGCCAGTTCGGCCGCGTCGAGTACGCCCAGCCGGCCGGAGGTGCCGGCCCCGAAGTAGTGCACCCGGTGACCGCCGCGAAGGGCAGCGACCGCCAGGTCGACGGTGGTGGCGATCTCGTCGAGCACCGCGGCGACCGCCGCGGGCACCCGCCGGTCCGCCTCGTTGATCACGGTGAGCACGTCCCGGGTCGACATCAGGTCCAGGTCGACGCTGAGCGGGTTGCGCCGTTCGGTGGGGGCGCCCACCCGGACCGTCGGGCGAGCGGGCGGTGCGGGCATCTCCGCACCGGCCGTCATGCCCGCCTCCGGTTGGCACCCACCCGGTGCGACTGGACCGCCTCGGCGGTCGCCTCGAGAGCCTTACGGGCTCGGGCCCGGTTGCGGGCGGCCACTCCGACGAAGAGGCAGTCGACAACGGTCAGCTGGGCCAGTCGGCTGGCCGTCGCGCCGGAGCGGTAGGTGGTCTCCCGGGCCGCCGTGGTCAGCACGAAGTCGGCCACGTCGGTGATCGGCGAGCGCGGGAAGTTGGTCAGCGCCACTGTCGCGGCACCCCGGGTACGGGCCTGCTCCAGCACCTCGATCACGTCGGAGGTGGTGCCGGTGTGCGAGATGCCGATCGCCACGTCTCCCCGGCCCAGGAGGGCGGCCGAGGTCAGCGCGGTGTGCACGTCCGGAAAGTAGAAGGCGATCCGGCCGATGCGGTGCAGCTTCTGCTGGAAGTCCGAGGCGACGAACCCGCTGGCGCCGGCGCCGTAGATGTCGATCCGGCCGGCACCGCCGATCGCCTCGACCACCTGCTCGCAGACCGCCGGGTCGAGTTGCTCGGCAGTCTCCTCGACGGCGCGGGCGTCGTTGAACGCGATGGTGGCGATGATCTGAGCGAGGTCGGCGCCGGGCGGGATGTCACCGCCGACCACTCGGGCGTCCGGTGGTTCGATCCGGCGGGCGGCCTCGGCGGCCAGGCGAATGCGCAGTTGGGGGTAACCGTCCATGCCGACCGAACGGCAGAATCGGATGACTGTCGCCTCGGATGTCTCGGCTGCGGTGGCGAGGTCGGTGATTGTCCGACGGGCGGCGGCCGCCGGGTCGGAGACCACCAACCGGGCGACCCGCTGCTCGGCGGGCGACAGCGACGGCAACAGCCCACTGATGTGGACGATCAGCCCACCGGGCTCGTGACTCGCAGAAATCTTCGCACTCTTCGCCACGGATGAAACTTACTTTCAGCAGGCGTGAGCGTCAACTATGACTGTCCGAGGTGGGGGAAACTTCGATCGCCGGGATCACCGGTCCCGCACAGCCTGCCACTTCCCCAGGATCGCCGCCTCATCCGCCGGGTCGAGTCCACCCTGCCGGACGGCCGCCGGGTGCGCGGCCATCCAGGACGCGGTCGCCCGAACGGTGTCGGCCAGCGGACGGACCGTCAGACCGGCGTCCAGGGCCGGCCGAACGTCCCTGTCCATCAGGCCAGCGGTCTCCGGCAGTCGCACCCACAGCGGCAGCGCCCGCTCCCCCGACCACTCGCGTACGTCGTGGGACAGCAGAAAATCCTGATCGACCCAGGTGAGGAGCGGGTCGACGACGCCCAGCCCGGCGGCCACCCCGGCCAACAGGTCGGCCCGGGACATGGCCGGACCGGTGCCGTCGTAGGTGCCGCCGAGGCGGGTGCCGGCGGCGTGCAGCAGCCAGCGCGCCAGATCGGCCACGTCCACGAACTGCACCCTGTCGCTCGGATGTCCGGGGGCCAGCACCTCACCACCGGCCGACAACCGCCGCACCCAGTACGGGAAACGGTCGCTCGGATCCTCCGCGCCGACGATCAGCCCAGCCCGGCAGATGAACGAACGGTCCACTCCCATCCGCTCCCGGACCAGCTCCTCGATGCTCACCTTGCACTCGCCGTACCAGCGGTGGTCCGGGCCGATCGGACCGTCCACGTCCGGCGGCGCCGGGGCCAGGATCGGGGCGTCCGCCGCGGTCTGGCCCGGGGTGGTGTGGTCGGCGTACACCGAGATCGTCGAGACGAACGACCAGTGACCGACGTGGTCGGCGAGCGCGGCGAGCGCGTGCCGGGCATGGCTGACCTGGCGGGACACGTCGATCACGGCCTCGAAACCCTCGTCGGCGAGCGGGACGAGCGCCTGCGGATCGTCGCGGTCGGCCGCCACGAACCGCGCGCCGGTCGGCACCACGCCGGACACGCCCCGGGCCGCACAGGTGACTTCGTGACCCTGCTCGACGGCGAGCCGGGCCGTCTCCCGGCCGAGGAATCGGGTGCCACCCAGAATGAGGATCCGCATCCGCCGATCCTGCGCCGTCGCGAGTCGATTCGGCCAGCCGCTCTGCCCACGGCAGACCGCGATCATGAAGTTGTTGTCACTCAGCTCGGCGTGTCTCGGCAACAACTTCATGATCGACGGGAGCGCTGGATGCGGGCTGGGGGCACTAACGTGGGGTCCATGGCAGAGGGCAGCGTGTTGGTGACCGGGGGTTCCGGCGGGCTCGGCGGTGCGGTCGTCACCGCGTTCCTCGAGGCGGGCTGGCGGGTGGTCGTACCGGAGCGGAAGGCCCGGCCCGGGTCGGAGCCGGCGGCCGCCGGACTGGTCCGGGTGGTCGCGGACCTGGGCGAGCCGGCGGGCGCGGCGCAGGCGGTCGAGGCCGCCGTCGGCGACCCGGCGGCGCCGCTGCGCGCGGTGGTCAACCTCGTCGGGGGGTACGCCAGCGGCGGACTGGTGCACGAGACGCCGGTCGAGGAGTTCGAGCGGATGCTCACCGTCAACCTGCGGCCGACCTACCTGGTCACCCAGGCCGCGCTGCCGCACCTCGTGGCGTCCGGCGGCGGCGCGGTGGTCTGCGTCTCGGCCCGCGCGGCGGTCGCCCCGTTCCGGGGCGCGGCCGGCTACTCGACGGCCAAGGCGGCGGTGCTGGCCTTCGCCAACGCTGTCGCTGTGGAGTACCGGTCGCAGCACGTACGCTGCAACACCGTTCTGCCCAGCGTCATCGACACCCCGGCGAACCGGGCGGCCCAGCCCGACGCCGACCACTCCCGTTGGGTGACGCCGGAGGAGATCGCGCCGGTGATCCGGTTCCTGGCGTCGGCCGACTCCGCTCCGACCAGTGGGGCCACCGTTCCGGTCTACGGGCGGGCCTGAGCGGCCATCCGGCCGACCTCGTCCCCGTCCGATGCGGAGGTCGGCAGCCAGGTCTCCAGGTGGGCCTGGATCTGCTCGGTCACCTCCTCGGCCGGGCGACCCGCGTCCACCAGCACGAAGCTGGGATATTCGGGCAGCGCCCGGTAGGCGGTGTCGGCGGCGGTGAGCCACCCCATCGTCTCGTGGTCGGTGCCGCGCTCCTCGATGCGCCGGTACGCCTCCGCCGGGTCGACGGCGAGCAGGAAGGTAACCTGCGGCGTCGGGAACAACCGGTAGCCGGCCCGGGCGAGCCGCTCCCAGCGCTGCCCGCCGTGCGCCCGGATGCTCGCGTACTGGCAGGCCGAGTAGCGGTCCATCACCGCCGTCCGGCCGGTGAGCAGACAGCTGAGCAGGGCGATGGCGATGGCGAGCCAGCGCAGCACCGACTCCACGGCCAGCACGCCGTCGCGCCCGACGAGTCGTTGCGCGTCCGGTCGGCCGAGGCGGTGGGCGAGCCGTCCGAGCCAGCGTCGGCCACTGGCGTTGCGGCGGTAGGTGGCGGGGCGGCCGGCGGCGGTCAGCGCGTCGGCAAGCCGGTGTGCCTGAGTGGTCTTGCCCGAACCGTCGATGCCGATCAGGGCGACGGTGCGCAATCGGGCCTTGCGTCGTCGCATCCCCGATGATCTGGCCACTCTCCACAGGTTATCCGACCCACGCACCTGCTCCGCGGGGTTTGTCGCGGTTCATCCCTGTTGACGCCCGACCGAGACACCAGCAGGTGTGGGCGACCGGAATGCCGGGTACCGGAGTTCGAAATCCAACCGCCGGTCCACCAACACGACGACGGAGGAACCAGATGGCTGAGCGCGGGGACGAGAGTCTGGTGCACACCCTCAAGAAGGTCGCCGCCGTGCTCAAGCAGTCCGAGATCCCGTTCGCCCTGGGCGGCAGCTTCGCCGTCTACGCCCACGGGGGCCACTCGAGTGACCACGACGTCGACTTCCTGATCCGGGAGGCCGACGTGGAGCAGGCGCTGGAGGCGCTGGTTGCCGCCGGCTTCGTCGCCGAGCGTCCCCCGGAGGACTGGCTGGTGAAGGTCTTCGACGACGGCCGGATGGTGGACCTGATCCACCGGCCGATCGAGACGCCGGTGACCGAGGAGACATTCGCGGACACGGTCGTTCGGCCGGTCGACGCGATCCACATGCCGGTGCTGTCCGCCACCCAGTTGATGGTGCACAAACTGCTCAGCTTCTCCCAGCACTACTGCGACTTCGCCCGCGGTCTGCCGCTGGCCCGCTCTCTGCGGGAGCAGATCGACTGGGAACGGGTACGCAAGGAGACGCAGCACTCGCCGTACGCCGAGGCGTTCCTGGTGCTGCTGGACCGGCTGGAGGTGGTGCCGGCCGCCGGCACCCAGCCAGGAGAGGGGACATCGTGACCCACCAACGCGACATCGGCGCCGGGCCACCGGACGAGTACGTCGAGGCGGAGATCCAACGGTTGCTCGTCGAGGACCCCGCCGTCGCCGAACAGGGGATCACAGTGGTTCGACGGGAACGTGCCCTCGTGCTCTACGGCGAGGTGGAGAGCCCGCACCGGCGGGAGGAGATCCTGCGTCGGGTGTCCGAGCGCTTCCCGGACGTGCCGATCACCAGCGACATCGGGGTGATCCGCGCCCAGGCGCCCACGGAGATCGAGCAACTGCCCTGAGGGAGGTTCCATGGTGATCCGGATTGCCGCTGTGGGCGACGTGCATCTGGACGAGGACGTGGTGGGCCGGTTCCGACCGGCGTTGGAAGAGCTGCCGGAGTGCGCCGACGTGCTGCTGCTGGCCGGGGACCTGACCCGGCACGGCACCGAGGCCGAGGCGCGCTGCGTGGCAGAGGAGTTCGGCGGGTTGGCCGTACCGGTGGTGACAGTGCTCGGCAACCACGACCACCAGTGCGACCAGGTGCCACAGGTGGTCAAGGTGCTGGAGGACGCGGGCATCACAGTGCTGGAGGGCAACGGCGTCGTGCTGGACTGCGCGGGCGGCCGGCTGGGCATCGCCGGCGTGAAGGGCTTCGGCGGTGGGTTCGCCGGGCGGTGCGCGAGTGACTTCGGCGAGCCGGAGATGAAGGCCTTCGTGCGGACCACCACCGACAGCGCGGACCGCCTCGGTGCGGCGCTGCGCTCGCTGGACTGCGACATGCTGGTCGCGCTCACCCACTACTCCCCGGTTCCGGACACGCTGGCCGGCGAACCGTTGGAGATCTACCCGTTCCTGGGGTCGTACCAGTTGGGGCAGGCGATCGACTCGGCGCCCACGGCGCTGGCCGTGCACGGGCACGCGCACGCCGGCACCGAGCGCGGCACGACCCCCGGCGGGGTACGCGTCCGCAACGTCGCGCACCCGGTGATCAAGCAGGCGTACAGCGTCTTTCACGTTGGCGATCAACTCGACACCGACCAGGTTTCCCCGATCGGCCAGTCGGGTAGTCAGAGGTCATGGAGCTGATTCTCTGGATTCTCGCAGTCGTACTCGTGGTCGCCGGCATCCTCGCGCTGTTCCGCCGGCAGATCCTGTGGGGCATCGTCCTCATCGTCGTCGGGCTGTTGGTCGGCCCGGGTGGTGTCAGCATCTTCAATTAGCGCTCGTATCGCCCTGATTCCGGGACCCGCCGGGGTCGCCGCGACCGGAGCTTCGTCCTCCCGACAGAAGCACCGGCCGTGGCGATCCCGGCGCTTTTTCGTGGGTGGCCGGCCCCGGACCGCCCTCCCGCTCGGCGGTTTGAGCCGGCCCCGAGAGGAAATATCTCGACCATGGAGATATCTCGGGACGCGCCGGCGACCTCCGGCCGGCGAGCGTGGTGGGCCCTCGCCGGCTTCGCTGCGGCGGTCTTCGTCGCCGCCGCGATCGGCGGGCTGGGCGTGCAGGGCACCACCGAGGAGTACGCGAACCTGCGGCAGCCCAGCTGGGCCCCGCCCTCCTGGCTCTTCGGCCCGGTCTGGTCGCTGCTCTACGCGCTGATCGCGGTGGCCGGCTGGCTGGCGTGGCGCCGGGTCGGCTTCTCCCCCGCCCTCTGGGCGTGGACCGCCCAGCTGGTGCTCAACGCGATCTGGACCCCCCTGTTCTTCGGCGCGGGGCGGTACGGGCTGGCGTTCGCCGAGATCGTGCTGATGTGGCTGGCGATCGGTCTGACGGTGGTGCTCTTCGCCCGGGTGTCCCGGGTGGCGGCGGCGCTGATGCTGCCGTACTGGGCCTGGGTCACCTTCGCCGCCGCGCTGAACCTGTCGATCTGGCAGCTGAACAACTGACCGACCGGTCCCCGGTGGCGGTGGCCGACCGGGGACCGTGGCGGGGTCAGCAGCGGGGTACGCCGGGGATGTAGCCGTCGGAGCCGGTGTACACGTACGCGTCGGCTATGTAGCGGCCGGAGCCGATCCGGTCCCAGATCGAGCTGGTGCCGTACGTGCCGGTGACAGTGGTGCCGCTGGTCTGGCAGGCGATGGTCACCCGGGTGCCGTCGGCGACGGTGCCCACCGAGGCGTACCCGGTGCCGGGGCCGGAGCGGACGGTCAGCGGGGTGCCGCTGGTGTCGACAGTGCCGTTGCCGCTGCCCGAGGAGCACCCGTTGTTGCTGGTGTAGCTCTTGGTGCCCCAGTACAGCGCGAGGGTGCCGTTGAAGCGGACCTGGATGTCGGCCCCGTTGAGGCGCTGCTCGTAGTGCAGGTGGGGGCCGGTCGACCCGCCGGTGCTGCCGACCCAGCCGAGCACCTTGCCGTACCCGACCGTCTGCCCGACCGAGACGTTGAAGCCGTTGAGGTGCGCGTAGTAGGTGCTGTATCCGCCCCCGTGGTTGATTCGGACGTATTTGCCATAGCTGGTGCCGCCGAGGTCGGTCACCCGGTCGACGGTGCCGGGGGCGCTGGCGACCACCGGGTCGCCGAGGTCGTCAGTGCGGTTGAAGTCGACGGCGTACGCCGGGCTGTGGTCCGACCGGGTCTGCCCGGACCAGGACTGGCCGCACGGGAACGGCACCTTGAAGGTCGGCGCGGCCATCGCCGGAGTCGCCGGCACCAGCGCTCCCCCGACGAAGAGACCCGTCACCAGCAGGCTGATCCACCGCTTTCGCATACAGCTCCTCCTATGTCGAAAACCTTCGATCCGGTGCGCCCAGCCTGACAGATATCGTCAATCTTCGAAAGAGTCCCCAGCGTGTACCGGGAGCGCGCCCACCAGGCAGCCCGCAGGTTTCCGGATTGTTACTCGCTCGTGTCTGACAGGGGGTGGACCGCGCCGGATGCAAGCGCTTACATGTGTGCACGCCCAATCGGACCGGCGACGGGTCACCAGCACGACCGCGCCGGCTAGGAAGGAGGACGGCATGGCGGTCTTTACCAGACCACGCCAGGCCTTCGTGATCGCCGGTGTACTCGGGCTGGCGCTCAGCGCCACCGCCTGCGGTACCGGCGACGACAAGAAGAGCAACAACGCGGGCTCCGCGGAGTGCGCCGCATACGAGAAGTACGAGGGCCACGACGGCAAGAAGGTCTCCATCTACGCGTCCATCCGTGACGCCGAGGCCGACCTGCTGGAGCGGTCGTGGTCACAGTTCACCGAGTGCACCGGCATCGAGATCGACTACGAGGGCAGCGGCGAGTTCGAAGCGCAGCTCCCCGTCCGGGTCGACGGTGGCAACGCGCCCGACATCGCCTTCGTGCCGCAGCCGGGCCTGGTGAAGCGCTTCGCGGACGCCGGCAAGCTGAAGTCGCTCAGCGCCGACACCAAGGCGCTCGCCGAGCAGAACATGCCGGCCGACTGGCTGAAGTACGGCACCGTGAACGGGACGCTCTACGGCGTGCCGCTCGGCGCCAACGTGAAGTCCTTCGTCTGGTACTCGCCGAAGACGTTCAAGGAGAAGGGCTGGGAGGTTCCGACCACCTGGGACCAGCTCATCGCCCTGAGCGACAAGATCGCCGCCAGCGGCACGAAGCCGTGGTGCGCGGGCGTCGAGTCCGGTGACGCCACCGGCTGGCCGGCCACCGACTGGATCGAGGACGTGGTCCTGCGTACGCAGGGCCCCGAGGTCTACGACCAGTGGACCACCCACGCCATCCCGTTCAACGACCCGAAGATCGTCGACGCGGTCGACCGCGCCGGCAGCATCCTCAAGAACGACAAGTACATGAACGGCGGCTTCGGCGGCGTCAAGAGCATCACCACCACCGCCTTCCAGGAGGCGGGCCTGCCGGTGACCACCGGCAAGTGCGCGATGCACCGACAGGCGTCGTTCTACGCCAACCAGTTCCCCGAGGGCACCAAGGTGGCCGAGGACGGCGACGCGTTCGCCTTCTACTTCCCGGCCATCGACCCGGCCAAGGGCAAGCCGGTGCTGGGCGCTGGCGAGTTCGTCGTCGGCTACGCCGACCGTCCCGAGGTGCAGGCGGTGCAGACGTACCTCGTCTCGGCGGAGTACGTGAACAGCCGCGCGAAGCTCGGCAACTGGGTCACGGCGAACAACAAGCTGGACATCGCCAACGTCGCCAGCCCGATCGACAAGCTCTCCGTCCAGATCCTGCAGGACAAGACGGGCACCTTCCGCTTCGACGGATCCGACCTGATGCCGGCCGCCGTCGGCGCGGGAACGTTCTGGAAGGGCATGGTCGAGTGGCTGAACGGCAAGGCGACCGCCCCGGTGCTCCAGGGCATCGAGAGCAGCTGGCCTAAGTGATCCCGGCGGTGGCCCGGTCCGCGTTCGCGGACCGGGCCACCGGCCGAGGTGGACCCGGAAGGGAGGGTTGATGAAGTTCGACTTCGCCGATCAGCAGCCGAAGTTCCTCATGCTGATGTACGGGCTGGTCGCCTTCGTACTGGTCGTGGGCGGTCTGCTCCTGTTGCTCGACGTGGTGCCGGCCTGGTTCGCCCGTCGGCGGGAGGCCCAGCTCGTCGCCGCCTCCGTGGGCGGGGGCCCGCTGCCCCGCCGACGCAAGCAGCGGGAGGGACTCTTCGCGTTCTTCTTCCTGCTGCCGACGCTGCTGCTGCTCGTCATCGGCCTGGTCGTGCCGGCCATCCGCACCACGCTGCTCTCCCTGATGGATGGGACCAGCACCAACTGGGTGGGCCTGCGCAACTACGGCTGGATGTTCTCCGACGACTCGATCGTCCGGGTCCTGATCAACACCCTGGTCTGGGTGCTCCTGGTCCCGCTGGTAGCGACCGGGTTCGGCCTGATCTACGCCGTACTGGTGGACAAGGCCCGGTTCGAGGCCGTGGCCAAGTCACTGATCTTCCTGCCGATGGCCATCTCCTTCGTCGGCGCCAGCATCATCTGGAAGTTCGTCTACGCCTACCGGGGCGACGGCGATCAGATCGGTCTGCTCAACCAGATCGTGGTCAGCCTCGGCGGTGAGCCCAAGCAGTGGCTGCTCGAATCACCCCTGAACACGCTGCTGCTGATCGTCATCATGGTCTGGATCCAGGCCGGTTTCGCCATGGTGGTGCTCTCCGCGGCGATCAAGGCGATTCCCGGCGACATCGTCGAAGCCGCCCGGCTCGACGGCGTCAGCCCGTGGCAGATGTTCTGGCAGATCACCATGCCGAGCATCCGGCCGGCGCTGATCGTCGTGGTGGTGACGCTCACCATCGCCACGCTCAAGGTCTTCGACATCGTCCGGACCTCGACGAACGGCAACTACGACACCAGCGTGATCGCCAGCGAGATGTACAACCAGGCGTTCCGGTACGGCCAGAACGGGCAGGGTTCCGCGCTCGCGGTCTTCCTCTTCATCCTGGTCATCCCGGTCGTGATCTACCAGATCCGCAACCTCCGTCAGCAGCGGGAGGGCTGAGATGACGACCGCAACGCCCACCGTCGCCGCCGGCACCCAGAAGACCGACGGCACCCCGACCACCACGGCCGGCCGGGTCCGCAAGCGGTTGAACAGCCGCACCGCGACGCTCGTCTCGATCGTCATCGCGGTGGTCTGGACCATCCCGACCTTCGGCCTGCTCGTCTCCTCCCTCCGCCCGGAGGACGAGATCAAGACCACCGGCTGGTGGACGGCCTTCACCAACCCCCAGTTCACGTTGGAGAACTACCAGCAGGTCCTGTTCGGGCGGTCGTCGTCCTCCGGGCAGCTCGCCGGTTCCTTCATCAACTCGCTGGCGATCACCATCCCGTCGGTGCTCTTCCCGCTCGCCTTCGCGTGCCTCGCCGCGTACGCGCTCGCGTGGATCAACTTCCGCGGCCGGGACTGGGTCTACATCTCGATCTTCGCGTTGCAGATCGTGCCGTTGCAGATGGCCCTGGTGCCGCTGCTGAAGTTCTTCTCCACCGGCGTCACCCTCGGCGGCGTCACACTGATGCCGGCCTGGGACCTGGTCGACGAGCAGAAGTTCGCCCAGGTGTGGTTCGCCCACACCTGCTTCGCGCTTCCGTTCGCCGTCTTCCTGCTGCACAACTTCATCTCGCAACTGCCGGGGGACCTGATGGAGGCGGCCCGGGTCGACGGGGCCACCCACCCGAAGATCTTCCGTACCATCGTGCTGCCGCTGATCACCCCGGCGCTGGCGGCGTTCGGCATCTTCCAGTTCCTCTGGGTCTGGAACGACCTGCTGGTTGCGCTGATCTTCGCCGGTGGCGGTGATGAGACCGCCCCGCTCACCGTCCAGCTCGCCGAGATGGCCGGCACCCGGGGCAACGAGTGGCAGCGCCTGACCGCCGGTGCGTTCGTCAGCATCGTCGTACCGCTCATCGTGTTCCTGTCCCTGCAGCGCTTCTTCGTGCGAGGTCTGCTCGCCGGCAGCGTCAAGGGCTGACCCGCGCGTCCGCCGCCACCCGGCCCCTCGGGCGGCGGCGGACGCTCCGGGCACCGAGCGGGGGAAACCGTGACGAGGATCGATGATGTGGCCCGGCTGGCCGGAGTGTCCACGGCCACCGTCTCGCGGGCGCTGCGCGGACTACCGACGGTCTCGGCCGCCACCCGCCGCCGGGTGATCGCCGCCGCCGAACAACTCGACTACGAAGTCTCACCGAGCGCGTCCCGGCTCGCCGGCGGCCGGACCGGCACGGTAGCGGTGGTGGTCCCCCGGATCACCCGCTGGTTCTTCAGCACCGTCGTCGAGGCGGTCGAGGAGTACCTCCACCAGTCCGGCTACGACCTGCTGCTCTACAACCTGGGCGGCCGGGAGCAGGTCCGCCAGCGGGTCCTGCGTACGGCCAACCTGCACAAGCGGGTGGACGCCATGATGCTGGTCGCCACGCCCCTGCGCCCGGCCGACCTGACCGCGCTGGCCTCGCTGGAACTGCCCGGCGTCACCATCAGCTCGGGCAGCAGGGTGCCGAACTGGCCGTGTGTACGGATCGACGACGTGGCGGCCGCGCGGGCCGCGACCAAGCATCTGATCGACCTCGGCCATCACCGGATCGCCCACATCTCCGGCGACCCGGACGACGAGCTGGCCTTCACCACCCACCTCGACCGACGCCGGGGTTACCAGGCGGCGCTGCGCTCCGCCGGCCTGCGACCCGACCCCACACTGGACATCGAGTCCACCTTCACCATCGACGGCGGCAACCGGGCAACCGCTGAACTGCTGGCCCGCGGCGAGCCGCCGACCGCGATCGTCGCCGCCTGCGACGAGATGGCGATGGGCGCGATGACCGCCCTGCGCGACGTCGGACTGCGGGTGCCGCAGGACGTCAGCGTGGTCGGCATCGACGACCACGACCTGGCCGGCGTGCTCGGGCTGAGCACCGTCGCCCAGCCCGCCGCCGAGCAGGGCCGGCTGGCCGCCCAGATGCTGCTCGACCCGCTCGGGGCCCGACCCCCGGGCCCTATCGTCAGTCAACGGGGCGCCGGTTGCGACACTCCGGTGGTCCTGCCCACTCGGTTGGTGGTCCGGGATTCGACCGCGCCGCCCCGGGCACACTGAAATCCAAAACACCGCAACACGGGAGACGACCCTGAACACCGACCCGACGCAGCAGACCTCCTCCGGCAACCCGGCCACCGGCTGGTGGACCGAGGCCGCCATCTACCAGATCTACCCCCGCTCGTTCGCCGACTCGGACGGGGACGGAGTCGGTGACCTTCCCGGCATCACCGCCCGCCTCGACCACCTGGTCGAGCTGGGTGTGGACGCGGTGTGGCTCTCTCCCTTCTACCCCTCGCCGCAGGCCGACGCCGGCTACGACGTGGCCGACTACCGCGACATCGACCCGTTGTTCGGCACCCTGGCCGACGCGGACAAGCTGATCGCCGAGGCCCGGTCCCGCAACCTGAGGGTGATCGTCGACCTGGTCCCGAACCACACCTCCTCGGCGCATCGCTGGTTCCAGGCCGCGCTGCCGGCCGCGCCCGGCAGCCCGGAACGGTCGCGCTACATCTTCCGGGACGGCCTCGGTCCGGCCGGCGACCAGCCGCCGAACGACTGGCAGAGCGTCTTCGGCGGTCCGGCCTGGACCCGGACGGTCGACGCCGACGGGCAGCCCGGCCAGTGGTACCTGCACCTGTTCGACACCGGGCAGCCGGACCTCAACTGGGACAACCCGGAGGTGCACGCGGAGTTCCTGGACGTGCTGCGGTTCTGGCTGGACCGCGGGGTGGACGGCTTCCGGGTGGACGTGGCGCACGGCCTCATCAAGCAGGCCGACCTGGCGGACTGGCAGGAGCCGCAGGAGATCCTCTCCGGCAACGAGATCGACAAGCCGCGCCCGCCGATGTGGGACCAGGACGGCGTGCACGAGATCTACCGGCAGTGGCGGCAGGTGCTGGACAGCTACCCCGGTGAGCGGGTGCTGGTCGCCGAGGCCTGGGTTGAGCCTGCCGAGCGGCTGGCCCGCTACGTCCGCCCGGACGAGATGCACCAGGCGTTCAACTTCGAGTACCTGCTCGCCGCGTGGAGCGCACCGGCCCAGTACGCGGTGATCACCCGCTCGTTGGAGGCGACCGACTCGGTCGGCGCGCCGACCACCTGGGTGCTGTCCAACCACGACGTGGTGCGGCACGCCTCCCGGCTCGGTCTGCCGGTGGGCACCGTCCGCCCCAACGGCATCGGCATCGGCGACCCGCAGCCGGACGCCGCACTTGGTCTGCGCCGGGCCCGGGCGGCCACCCTGCTGATGCTCGCGCTGCCCGGCTCGGCGTACCTCTACCAGGGTGAGGAGCTGGGGCTGCCCGAGCACACCACCCTGCCCGACGAGGCTCGTCAGGACCCGACCTGGGCGCGCAGCGGGCACACCCAGCGCGGCCGCGACGGCTGCCGGGTGCCGATCCCGTGGGAGGCCGACGCCCCGTCGTACGGCTTCGGGCCGACCGACGCGAGCTGGTTGCCGCAGCCCCCGCTCTGGGCGGAGTACGCGCTGGACCGCCAGCGCGATGTGCCCGGCTCGACGTACGAGCTGTACCGCACGGCGCTGCGGTTGCGCCGCGCCCACGGGCTGGGTCGCGGCACCCTGGAGTGGCTGTCCTCCGGCGACGAGGTGCTGAGCTTCCGCAACGGTGATCTGACGGTGCTGACCAACTTCGGCGCCGCACCGGTGCCGGTGCCGGCCGGTGCCGAGCTGCTCGCCGCCAGCGCGCCCCTGGACGACGACGGCACGGTCCCGACCGACGTGACCGTCTGGCTGCGCGGCTGACCCAGCGCCGACCGGCCCGTTCGGCGGTACTCGCGGGCGGGCCGGTCGGTGTGGACCGGCTCGCTATGGAGCTGATGCCGTAGACGATTCACGCCCGCCCGCCGCGCGCCCGCCCGCCGCGCCCCCGCCCGCCCGCGCCCCGCACCCTCAAGATCGCGCTACTTCCAGGATGCAGTGGCCTCGGCCCGCCGGAAGGCAACTAGAACCAGGAAGTAGCGCGATCTTGAGTGGCGCAGGACGTGCGGGGACGCCTAGGTCCTCGGAACCGCACACCGAACGTGTCCCCGACGCCGCCGTCGCGCCGATCTTGCAGCTTCGGTCGTCGATATGGGTTCAATGCCCGCCTTTGTCGGGACGGTAAGCGCAAGATCGCGGGCCGGGGGGCGATCCGGCCCGTCGATCATGGAGTTATGGTGCCTGGCTTGGTGCCTTACGGGCCAATTGTCACCCACCACAACTCCATGATCGACAGGGCCGGGGTGGGGCGGGGGTGGGGTGGGGTGGGGTCAGAGGCGGTCGGCTCGGGTGTGCAGCAGGTCGTGCACGTTGTCGATGTCCGCCGGTGAGGTCCGCGAGGCGAGCCAGTACATGACGCCGGTGGGGATGAAGAAGAGCTGGAACGCGGCCAGCCCGACGGCGAAGTTCAGCGGTGGCGGGAACGCCCCTCGCAGCGCCTGGAAGGCCACCCCCACCAGCCCGTTGCCGGCCGCGCGACCGACCCCGTTGACCAGGTTGCCCAGGCTGTAGACAGTGCCCCGGTGCTCCGGCGGGTTGACGTCGGCGATCAACGCGAACCAGTTCGGCGAGTTGGCCGAGGTCAACGCGAGCGCCACGATCGCGGTGAGCAGGCTCAGCCCGACCGACGGCTCGGTGAACACACTGGCCAGCACCGCACCGACCACCGCCCCACCGCTGGCGCCGTCCGGCACGTCGATGGTCACCGGAACGAAGAACAACACCAGGTAGAACGGCAGCGCGGCGAGGACGCCGATCGAGGCGACGAGTGCCCGCCCGCGCGGGGTACGCCGTTGCACAGCGTCGCCGATCAACCCACCCACGATGGACAGCACCCCACCGAGCTGGAACAGGGTGGCGAAGACACTGCCCACCACCACCGCCGTCGACGTGGAGTAACCCTGGGCCTCGGCGCGTTCGGCGAAGAGCACCGGCAACCAGACCAGGGAGCCGAACGCGGCCTGCGCGGTCAGCCCCTGCAGGATCAGCCACCGGTTGGTCCGCCGGCCCAGGATGCGCGGCAGGTCGGCGCGGCTGATCCGGTAGTCGTACTCGGCGCCGGCGTCGATCCGGCCGGCCAGTTCCGGCTCGCTCTGGCCTCGCCGGATGTCGTACGTGAACAGGTAGGCCAATGTGGCGGCCAGGCCGACGCCGGTCAGCAGCAGGAACGGTCGGCGCCAGTCGGCCGCCCCGAGCAGCCCGCCGACGAGAGTGCCCGCCAGGGTGCCGACCCCCTGGGAGAGCCCCCAGAAGCTCATCACCAGCCCTCGTCGGGTCGGTGAGATCAGGTCGGTGACCACGGAGAAGCCCACCGAGCCGACCGCGCCGAGGCCGACCGCCGCGACCAACTGCGCGGCCAGGAACGTCAGGTAGCCGCCGGCAAGCGCGCTACCGCCCGTGCCCGCCGCCCACAGCAGCGTGCCCACCATGAGCAGCGGCTTGCGGTTGGTCCGGTCCCCGACGTACGCCCAGCCGACCGCCGCGACCGCGCTGACCAGGAAGCTGACCGCGGTGACCACGCCGAGCAGCCGCCCGGACACGTCGAACGCGTCGGAGATCGGGCCGTACAGCGGGGGGACCAGCCCGATCGCCACGTTGTCCAGCGAGGCGAGCAGCACGAACACCACGACGCTGTACGCCCGGTGCGTCCGCCCACCGCCCCGACCGTGCGGGCGCAGGCCGGGCCCGCCAGTGGTCACCGTCATGACCGGCAGCCAACCAGACTCCGTGCAGGAGGTCGTCACGCGGGTGGGTGCCGGTCACCGTGGGCCGGCAACCACCCGCGTCGATCCCGACGCTCAGCGCCGGTCGAGCACCAGCCCGCGGGCTGCGGCGTACTGCTCGCGGACGGCGGGGACGGGCTCTGCCGCGTACTCCTCGGTGCCCTCGACCGCCCAGACCGGCGGCGCGGCACCACCCAGGGCGACCCAGGCGGCCTGGCGGGCCGCCCCGTCGGCGACGTACTCGCCGGGCGGCGGTACCACCACCGGGCAGCCGAAGACCTGCGGGGCGATCTGACGCACCGCTGCCGACCGGGCCCCGCCGCCGATCAGGATGACCCGGCGGGCGACGGCGCCCTGCGCGGTCAACGCGTCCAGGCCGTCGGCGAGCGCGCAGAGCATGCCCTCCACGGCGGCCCGCGCCAGGTGCGCGGGGGTCGACGTGCGCAGGGTCAGGCCGTGCACCGCGCCGGTGGCGAGCGGCCGGTTCGGCGTCCGCTCACCCTCCAGGTAGGGCACCATGACCAGCCCGTCCGCCCCGGCCGGCGCGGAGAGCGCCAGCTCGGCCAGCTGGTCCAGGTCGACGCCGAGCATCGCGGCGGCGGCGTCCAGCACCCGCGCGGCGTTGAGCGTGGCAACCAGCGGCAGGAAACGACCGGACGCGTCGGCGAAGCCCGCGACGGTGCCGCTCTCGTCGGCGGCCGGCACGTCGGCCACGCTGAACACGGTGCCGGAGGTGCCGATCGAGACGATCACGTCACCCGGCCCGGCGCCGACACCCAGCGCGGCGGCGGCGTTGTCTCCGGTGCCCGCGCCGAGCAGCGCGCCACCCGACCCACCCAGGTCGTCGGCCAGCTTTCCCGCCGACTCCGCCGGACCGAGCACCTCGGGCACCACCAGCCGCCGACCGAAGCCCCGCTCCAGCAGGTCCAGTCGGTACTCACCGGTGGCCGGCGACCAGTAGCTGGTGCCGCTGGCGTCGCCCCGGTCGGTACGCAGCGCGCCCAACCCGGGCGCACCGGCCAGCCGCCAGGTCAGCCAGTCGTGTGGCAGGCAGACGGCGGCCACCCGGGCGGCCAGCTCCGGTTCGTGCCGGGCCAGCCACCGCAGCTTGGTGAGGGTGAAGCTGGCCACCGGAACGCTGCCGGTGGCCTCGGCCCAGAACCGGCTCCCCGCCGAGCCGCCGCCGGCCTCCTCGATCAGGTCGGCGGCGGCGTCGGCGGACCGGGTGTCGTTCCACAGCAGCGCCGGGCGGACCACCCGGCCGTCCTCGTCGAGGCACACCATGCCGTGCTGCTGGCCGGCGACGGAGATCGCCGCCACGTCGGCCAACCCGCCGGCCTGGTCGGCGGCGCTGCGCAGCGCCTGCCACCAGGCTTCCGGGTCGACCTCCGTGCCGTCCGGGTGCGGTGCCCGGCCCTGCCGGAGCAGGGCGCCGGTCTCCGCGTCCCGGATCACCACCTTGCAGGACTGGGTGGACGAGTCAACGCCTGCGACCAACGGCATGGCGGGGCCTCAGCGGGCGCCGAGCAGGTGCTCGACGGCGAGCTGGTTGAGCCGGACGAAGGCGAAGCCCCGGGCGGCCACCGCGTCCACGTCGACGTCCTCGAACGCGGACCGGTCGGCCAGGAGCTCGTCGTAGCTCTCGCCGTCGCCGAGCGTCGGCGTGCTCAGCTCGCCGACCTTGCTGGCGGCGAGCGCCTCGATCACCTCGGGGTCGGCGCGGAACGCCGCCGCCCGCTCCTTGAGCAGCAGGTAGGTGCTCATGTTGGCCGCTGCGGAGGCCCAGACACCGTCCATGTCCTCGGTGCGGGAGGGCTTGTAGTCGAAGTGCCGGGGGCCGTCGTAGGCCGGGCCGCCGTTGGGGCCGCCGTTCTCCAGGAGGTCCACCAGGGCGAACGCGTTCATCAGGTCACCGTGGCCGAAGACCAGGTCCTGGTCGTACTTGATGCCGCGCTGGCCGTTGAGGTCCAGGTGGAACAGCTTGCCCTGCCAGAGCGCCTGGGCGATGCCGTGGGCGTAGTTGAGCCCGGCCATCTGCTCGTGGCCGACCTCCGGGTTGAGGCCGACCAGCTCCGGGTGGGCCAGCTGGGAGATGAAGCCGAGCGCGTGCCCGATGGTCGGCAGCAGGATGTCGCCGCGCGGCTCGTTGGGCTTGGGCTCCAGGGCGAACCGCAGGTTGTAGCCCTTGTCGATGGAGTACTGGGTGAGCAGGTTCACTGCCTCGCGGTAGCGGTCCAGGGCGGCGCGGACGTCCTTGGCGAGGTCGTACTCGGAGCCCTCGCGCCCACCCCACATGACGAAGGTGCTGGCACCCAGCTCGGCGGCCAGGTCGACCTGACGCAGCACCTTGCGCAGCGCGTACCGGCGGACGTCGCGGTCGTTGCTGGTGAAGCCGCCGTCCTTGAAGATCGGGTGGGTGAAGAGGTTGGTGGTGACCATGGGCACCACGAGGCCGGTCTCGTCGAGGGCCTTGCGGAACCGGGCGATGTGCTGGTCACGGGTGGCCGCGTCGACGCCGAACGGGATCAGGTCGTCGTCGTGGAAGGTGATGCCGTACGCGCCCAGTTCGGCGAGCCGGTGCGCCGCCTCGACCGCGTCGAGCTCGGGACGGGTGGCGTCACCGAACGGGTCGCGGGCCTGCCAGCCCACGGTCCAGAGCCCGAAGGAGAACTTGTCGGCGGGGGTGGGACGGGGTGCCATGAGCGACCTCCGGGGTGGTGTTGTCCGCTATTTGTTCAGCGATTGAATTATTTGCCCACCCTATGGCACTGTCAAGGGGTGAGCCTCACCCACGCCCCGGCCGGCGCAGTCCGTCAGGGCAGTCTCCGCGAGCTCAACCTCGCCCTCGTCCTCGGCCGGATCGCCGCGGCCGACCGCCCTCCGTCCCGGGCCGACCTGGCGACCGCGACCGGCCTGACCAGAGCCACAGTGTCCGCGGTGGTCGAGGACCTGCTCGCCGGCCGGCTGGTCAGTGAGTCCGACCCCGCGCCCCGCTCGGGCGCCGGCCGGCCGGCGCGCGGGCTGGTCCTGGCCGATCAGGGTCCGGCCGGGCTCGGCCTGGAGGTCAACGTCGACTACCTTGCGGTCTGCGTGGTCGATCTCGCCGGCCAGGTCCGGCACCGCACTGTGCACCGGGCCGACCTGCGCCCGGTGGCCCCCGCCGACGCCCTGGCCCGCCTGGTCGAGATGGCCGGGGCGGCGCGCGACGACGCTGCGCAGCACGGCCTCACCCTGGTCGGGGCCGCGCTCGCGGTGCCCGGCCTGGTGGACGACGACGGGCTGGTCCGGCTCGCGCCGAACCTCGGCTGGCGTGACGTGCCGGTGCCTGCGCTGCTCGCCAAGCACCCTCCGCTGATCGAGCAGGTGCCCGGCATCCCGGCGCTGACGGTGGACAACGAGGCCAACCTCGCCGCGCTCGGCGAGCTGCACTCTCAGCCGCCCGGCTGCTCGTCCAGCTTCCTGCACATCTCCGGGGAGGTGGGCATCGGCGCCGGCATCGTGCTGGACGGTGCGCTGTTTCGCGGCGTACGCGGGTGGAGCGGCGAGATCGGGCACCTTCCGGTCCACCCCGAGGGCCGTCCGTGCCGCTGCGGCGGGCAGGGTTGCCTGGAGCAGTACGCCGGCCAGGAGGCGATCGTGTCTGCCGCCGGGCTGGCTAGGGCGGAGCTTCCCGCGGACACCGCGACGGCCCGGCTCGCCGAGTTGGCCGAGGCCGGGGACGCCGATGCGCTGCGGGCGCTGCACGACGCCGGAACGGCGCTCGGCGTCGCGGTGGCCGGCGTCGTCAACCTGCTCGACCTGGACACCGTGGTGCTCGGTGGCGGTTACGCCGCGCTCGCACCCTGGCTGTGCCCCCCGGTCCTCGCCGAGATCGACGCCCGGGTGCTCACAGCGGCCTGGTCGCCGGTCACGGTCCGGCCGTCGACGCTCGGCGCGGAGGCCGCGGCGGTGGGTGCCGCCGGATCGGTGGCCCGCCGGATCGTCGCCCAGCCCGTCGGCTGGTTGGCCCGCTCCGGCTGATCTCCACCCCGCGCCGTGCGCCGCTGTCGGGGAGGATCGGTACCCTTGCCCCCAGGCAACGATCCCCGGTGAGGAGTCGAGAAGCAGCATGCGCACACGTCGTCAGACGCGAGCCGGCGTCCGGCGGTGACCACGACCCGGCAACCCGGCGGCACCCCGTTGCCGGCCGACGAGCTGTTGGCTCGCGAGCTGCTCGACGGGCTCGCCGAGGCCGTGCTGACAACGGACGGGACCGGCCGGGTCACCCTGGTCAACGCCATGGCGGCCGAGCTGATCCCCGAGATCGACGCCGGCACCGAGCTGGCCGGCTGCCCGGTGGCACCCCTGGCCCGGGCGGTCGCCAGCGGCGCTGACCGCTTCGACGCCGACCACCACGGCCGGCGACTGCGCGGCGTCCGGCGGCAACTCGCCGGCTCCCGGTGGGCGTGGTATGTCCGCGACGTCACCGAGGAGCACGCCCGCGCCGACGCCCTGCTCGCCGAACGCTCCCGCACCGCGTTCCTCGCCCAGGCCGGCAGCCGACTGGCGCTGGCCCTGCACCGGGACCAGGTCCTCCTGGCCACCGCCACGCTCGCCGTCCCCTACCTGGCCGACGTCGCCGTGGCACTGCCCCGACCGACGGTGCCGGCCGAGCCGCACCCCCGGTGGATCCGGTACGCCGACGGTGAGCCCGCCCCTGTCACCGGGCTGGCCGGTCCCGCGCTGACCGGCGCGGTGCCCGGGCTGGCCGAGGCGCTGGCCGGCGAAGCTGCCGAGCCGGGCACCTGGCCGGACGCCCCGCGCACCGAACTGGCCGACCTGCTGCCGCCCGGGTTCGGCCCTCCGGGCATGGTGCTGGTCAGCCCGCTGCTCAGCGCCAGCGGGTCCGCCGGGGCGCTGCTGCTCATCCGTCGGCCCGAGCGGGCTGGCTTCGACAGGCGCGACGTGGAGCTGGCCCGGGAGTTCGCCGCCCGCGCGGGTGCCGCACTGGCCACCGCCGACCTGCACGGTGAGCAGGCCCACCTGGCCCGGGTGCTGCAGACCAGCCTGCTCCCGCCCGAGCTGCCCACGGTGCCCGGCGTGACGATGGCCGGCGGCTACCGGGCAGCGGGCGACACCCTGCGCATCGGCGGTGACTTCTACGAGGTGTTCCCACACCCACAGGGCGCCCTGTTCGCGCTCGGCGACGTGTCCGGCAAGGGCGTGGGCGCGGCGGTGCTGACCGGCCGGGTCCGCCAGTCGTTGCAGACGCTGCGGCTCGTCGAGCAACGCCCACTGGAGCTGATCCAGCTGCTCAACCAGGCGCTGTTCGACGCGCCGGACGCGGCACGGCGCAGCCAGTTCACCACAGTGCTGCTCGGCTCGCTCGACCGAGGGTCGGCCGGGCTGGACGTCCGGATCGCCGGCGGAGGGCACCCGGCGCCACTGCTGGTCACCGCCGACGGCACCGTCACCACGGTCCCGGTCGGTGGCATGCCGGTGGGGGCGCTGACCGCCGCCCGGTTCGCCGAGGCGCGGGTGCACCTCGATCCGGGCGACCTGCTGCTCGCGTACACCGATGGGGTGACCGAGGCGCGCGGACCGCGCGACGCGGGGATGTTCGGCGAGGCCCGGTTGCGGGCCGCGCTGGTCGCGGCGGCCGGTCAACCCCCGGCGGCACTGATCGACCGGGTACTGCGGGCGGTCGACGACTGGTTGGACGGGCAGGCCCACGACGACATCGCGATGCTGGCCGTGGGCGCCTCGGCATGACCGACGGGCGACAGCCCGGCCGGCTCGATCAGGCGGTGCGCGCCACCGGCGGGTCGTCGGCCGGCCAATCCCGAGTGGAGCCGAGCGATCGTTCCGGGCCCCCCGACGAACCCGTCCACCCCGCTTGGGTCTGCCGAGCCGACTCGACCGGCCAGTTTCCCGACCGCCCACCGGGCCGGTCCGGGTCGTTCGGCCAGTCCCCCTGGCCCGTCGGCTCGTCCGGTGGAGGCGCGTTCTGCGCCTGTTGGCGGCGGGCGGTCTCGTCGAACTCCCGCATCCCGCGCAGCAGGGCGTCGCGGCCCTCCCAGCTCATCCCGGCCAACACGGCGGCGAGTTGGCCCTGGCGGTCGGCCCGCAACTCGGCGACGAGCCGGCGGGCCTCCGGGGTGAGGTGCAGCGAGATCTCCCGCCGGTCGAAGCGGCCCGGCTCGCGCTCCAGCATGCCGGCGGCGACCAGCCGGTCGCAGAGACGGCTGGCGGAGCTGAGCAGCATGTCGAGTCGGGTGGCGAGGCGACGCAGGTTGATCCCGTCGTGCTGCTCCACCACCATCACCGCCCGTAACTGGGCACCCGACACGCGGTTGGCGGTCCCCTCCCGGGCAGACTCCCAGATGCCCAGCAGGGCAGCGGCCGCCGCGTCCAGTGCGGCAGCCATACTCGTCTCAGGGTCCATCGGACGGTTCAGTTCGGCCATGGTGGCCCGAGAGTACTCCGAACCTCCTGGTGGTCGAGCTTTCAGTGAAGGGCTGACGATGAGCGAACCGGTCAATCGGGCACGACGTGCCCTGAACGAGACACCAGCTGACCGTCTCGTCGGTGGTATCGGGGATGTGCTCGTCCAGTCGTACGGGATCACCGAGGTCGAGCTCTACCAGGTCGACTACCGGATCGCGGAGCTGCTGCCACTCACCGACGGTGACCCGATCACCAGCCCCGGGCACCCGGCCTGGCGCGCCTTCGACCACCAGTCGCCGATACTGACCGACGGCACCGCCTGGTTCCCGGTCACCATGCGTGGCGAGCGTCGAGGGGTGCTGCGCCTGTCACCCGTTGCGGACGACCGGGACGTCGTCGCCGCATTGGCCGAGATCGCCACCGCGCTCGCCCACGAGGTGGCGGCGGTCTCCGCCGGCACCGACGTCTATCGGGCGGCCCGGCGCTCCCAACGCCTCACCCTGGCCGCCGAGATGCAGTGGGACCTGCTCCCCGGCCGCAGCCGGATCCGTCCCTCGTTCAGCCTGGCCGGGCAGTTGGAGCCGGCGTACGCGGTGCGCGGCGACAGCTTCGACTGGTCCGACGACGGGGAACGGCTCTGGTTGTCCACCATCAACGGCACCGGTGAGGGGGTGGCCGCCTCCCTGCTCACCTCGCTGGCCACTCACGCGTTGCGCAACGCGCGTCGGGCCGGGCTGGGCCTGGCCGACCAGGCCGCCCTCGCCGACCAGGCCATCTACGACCTGTACCGGGGCGAGCAGCACCTGTCCGCGTTGCTGATGGAGTTGGACCTGCGCTCCGGGATGATGACAGTGGTGGACGCCGGGTCGCCCCGACTGGTCCTGCTCCGCGACGGCGACGTCACCGAGCAGCCCCTGGAGGCGCAGTTCCCGCTGGGCATGTTCGAGGCGACCGACTACCACGAGCAGAAGTTCCCGCTGGAGCGCGGTGACCGCGTCTTCGTGGTCAGCGACGGGGTGGTGGAGGCCACCGGACAGCACGTGCGCTACGGCGAGACGGCGCTGGACCGGTTCCTTCGGCGGACCGGGCCGATGGCGCCCCTGGACGCCGTCCGATCGCTGATCGGTGATCTGCGCGCGTTCGTGGCCGGCGACCTGGTCGACGACGCGGTTGTCGTCTGCCTGGACTGGACCGGCCCGCAACCCTGACCGGTGCTCAGTACGCGCCGCGGCCGTTCAGCACCGCGCCGAAGGTCTTCCAGAGGATGGTGAGGTCGGCGGCGAGCGACCAGTTCTCCACGTAGTAGAGGTCGAGCCGGATGCCGTCCTCCCAGCTCAGGTCGGAGCGGCCACTGACCTGCCACAGGCCGGTCATGCCGGGCTTGACCAGCAGCCGTCGGGCCACGTCACCGTCGTAACGGGCCACCTCCGAGGGCAGCGGCGGGCGGGGCCCGACCAGGCTCATCTGACCCAGCAGCACGTTGACCAGCTGCGGCAGCTCGTCCAGTGACCACTTGCGCAGCAGCCGGCCGACGCGCGTCACCCGGGGGTCCTGGCGCATCTTGAACATCAGGCCGTCGGTCTCGTTGCGCGCGGTCAGCTCGGCGAGCAGCGCGTCCGCGTTCACCACCATGGTGCGGAACTTGAACACGCCGAACTCCTGCCCGCCCCGGCCGACCCGGACCTGCCGGAACAGCACCGGGCCCCGGCTGTCCAGTTTGATGGCCAGGGCGATGAACGCGATCAGCGGCAGCAGCACCGCCAGCGCCAGCGACGAGACGGACCGGTCGACGAGACCCTTCACCAGCTTGCGGGCCCCACGGAACTCCGGCGCCTCGACGTGGATCAACGGCAGGCCGGCGACGGGGCGGGTGTGGATCCGCGGGCCGGCGACGTCGGTCAGCGCGGGTGCCACGACCAGGTCGACGCCGGTCCCCTCCAACTGCCAGCCGAGACGGCGCAGCCGGGTAGCTGTCAGCTCACCGGAGGCGGTCACCGCGACCGTGTCCGCGCCGATCGCGGTGGCGGCCTCCGGGATGCCCCGGAACGACCCCACCACCGGCACGTCACCCAGCCGCTGCGCCACCGGCGCGAGCAACGCGTCCGGGATGCAGGCGCCCACCACCTGGTAGCCGGCGTACGGCTCGCGGCGCAGCGTGTGGACCAACTCCAGCACGTGGGCGGTGTCGCCGACCACCAACACCTTGCGAGACCAGCCGACACCCAGCGAGCGGGCCCGGTGCAGCCGCTTACGGGCGGCGAACCGCGCCACCTCCAGCCCGACGGTGCCCACCGCGAAGGAGATGCCCAGGAACCCCCGGGAGACGCCGACGTCGGCGATGTAGCCGATGATGGCGATCGCCCCGGCCAGGCGCAGGCTGGCGGAACTGACCCGCCGGTACTCGTCCGCCCCGTAGCCGATCACCCGGTCGTCGTAGCAGCCGAGCGCCTTGAGCGAGACCAGCCAGGCCAGCACCAACCCGGGGGCGACCAGCACGTACGGGATCTCCGAGCCGGTCGGCTCGCCCTCACCGAAACGGGCGACGTAGCCGATCAGCAGCGCGATGATGAGGACGGTGGTGTCCAGCACCACCAGAACCCGAACGTAGGACCGTTCGTCGGCGCGGGCCACCAGCCCGGCGCGTCGAGCGTCCGGCTCCGCCGACGTGGCGGGGGTCAACAGTGTCGCCACGCTCACCGGCCCTCCCACTCTGTACAGGATGGCCCCGGCCGACGGGTCGGACCGGAGGCGGACCGACTATGCCGGAACAGTCGACATCCTGCCTTGACAACTATGACTGCCGATTGCTTCCGACGTATTGCCGTCACTTTTCTTCAACAACCTGCTGGCCGAAAAGGGGCCTGCCACACCGAATCGGCGGTACGGCAGACCCCCTGGACGGCTGAGCGTCGGATCAGCGTGGCGCTGGCGGACGCCGCGCGATGGCGCTGAGGAAGATGCTGCCGATCTCGCTCGGGTCCTTGGTGACGAAGACGTCGCCACCGGTCACCTTGGTGATCGACTCCAGCTCTGCCTTGCTGACGCTCTCACCGATACCGATCATGATCACCTGGACCGGCCGCTCCGGGTCGGCAGTCCGCTTCAACTCGGCGAGCAGTTGCCCCTGGCTGACACCGCTGTTGTCCTCGTTCTTGCCGTCGGTGAACAGCACGATCGAGTTGACACGGCCGGGCTGCCAGTCTTCCTGCACCGCCTTGTAGGCCGCCAGCATGGTGTCGTAGAGACCGGTACCGCCGTCGGAGGGCCGGACGGTGGCCAGCGCCCCCTCCAACTGGCCCCGCTGGCCGGAGAGCGGCCCGATCGGGACCAACTGCCGGTAGTCCCGGCTACCGACGAGCTTGGTGGAGAAGGTCCACAGGCCGATCGACCAGGAGTCGTCGAAGAGGCTCAGACCGCGGCGCGCCGCGTCGACGGTGACCTCCTCCCGGCTCCGGTTGTTGGCGGAGGGAACCGGCTCCTTCATCGAGCCGGAGACGTCGATGACGGCAAGCATCCGACCCGACTGGGTGGCGATCGACCAACTGGAGACGACCCGCTGGATGGCGGCCGGGTCCAGACCACCAGCCGCGGTGCCGCCGTTCGCCGGCGCAGTCGGCGCGCCGCCGGACGGGCTCGGCGCACCCTGCGGCGCCTTGAAGCCCTCGCCCCAGTTGCCGTCCGGCGCACGCAGCGACTGCGCGGCCAACCGGTCGCGGAAGGTGGGGCTGGTGAGCAGTTCGAACAGAACCTTTGCCGCCGACGCCTTGCTCGGCTCGATGCCGGGCAGCACCGCGTACGGGTAGTCCAGCGGCATGGGCGCCGGCTGCATGTAGAGCGCGGCGAGCGGCACCGGCGGCTTCTTGCTGTTGTACGCGATCACGTCTTCTTCGGACAGAGCCGCCGCACCGAGACCACTGGCGATGGACGTCGCGTCGTTGGCCGTCGGGAAACGGGCCAGTAGGTCGTTGCGCAGCGAGGAGCGCCCGGTGGCCAGCGCGCGGAGCGCGCCGACGGTGTTGCGTTGGGCGTCACCGCCGGCGCCGTTGGCGGCGGCGGTCAGCGAGAGCAGACCGGACAGGCCCGCCGCGTCGCGGGTCGGCTCGACGATCCCGGTCCGCAGCGGCGTGCTCGTGTTGTTTACCTGCTTGAGCAGGTCGGTCCAGTTGAACTCCTTGTCCGGCCAGCCCAGTCGGGTGGCGATCGGCTCGGGCATCGCGACGACGATGGGGCTGCGCGCGATTGACGCGCCGTTGGTCGGAGCGAACGCTGTCGCGTCCTTCTTCAACCGCAGCAGCCAGGTCGAGGAGTCGGGCACCCAGACGTCCGGGCTGACGGCGGTGCCACTGGCCTGCCCCACACCGGCCAGTACAGCGCCGTGCTTGGCCGCCACCACGGCCGCCACGTCGACCGGGTCGGACGCCGAGACGTCGACGCGGATGCAGGTCGGGCCTACCGCGGCGCCGTCCTTGACCCACTGGGACGCGGCGGCGTCCACCGCCGGCGCGAGTTCGGAGGCGACCGCCACGGCAAGCCGGATCTCCCCGGAGCAACTGGGCTGGACCAACTCCCGATAGCCGAACCACGCGCCCGTCGTCACGACGAGCACCCCCGCCGTTGCGGCGGCGGCGGCTAGGTGGAGTTTCGAACGCATGCGATGGCGGCCTGCTGACACGGTGACCATCTTGCGTACTAGGTGCCGTCTCTGCCACATCCGTTCGGACTAAAGTTACGGAGGAGAAACAGTTGACCACCTTTTTGCAACACAGAGTGACGTAACCGCCCCGTGGCGTTGCCGAATCAGTGCAGCACTCGCGTCTCTAAACCATCGTTCAGGGCAAAACGCACGTTGGACTCGGCACCGGCACCGGCTCGCCGACCACCTCCAGGACGCCGGTGTCGGCGTCGCGCCGGAACACCCGCACCATGTCCGCCCGCTCGTCGGCGACGTAGAGGTGCCCACCGATCAGAGCGAAGTGCCGAGGCCACTCGCCGCCGGTGTCCACTTCGGCCACCAGCTCGGGCAACTCCCCGGTCAGGGCGAAGACCGCCACCGTCCCCACCCCACGGTTGCCGACGTAGAGGAACCGCCCGTCCGGGGCGACCGCGACCTCCGACGGCTGGACGTGACCGGCCCGCTCACTCGCTTCGACCCGCCCACGCTGGTGCAACGCGCCGTCGTCGGTCAGCTCGTACGCGGTGACCGAGGCGTCCAGCTCACCGACGAGGTAGCAGCGCCGTCCGTCCGGGTGCCGGGCCAGGTGCCGAGGGCCGGTGCCGGGCGTCGTACGCATCCGCGGCGCACGTGGCACCAGTCGTCCGGTCGCCTCGTCCAGGTCGTACCGGTAGACCGAGTCGGTGCCGAGGTCCACGGCGAGGATCGGCCCGCGACCCGCCCCCGGCGAGACCATGTGGGCGTGGGCGTGGTCCTGGCGCTCCGGGTCGGGGCCGTGCCCCTCGTGCACGACCAGGTCGCTGCGCTCGCCGGGCACGCCCTGCGGGTCCAGTGGGAAGACCGCGATGCTGCCGCTGCCGTAGTTGGCCGCCAGCAGGTGACCGCCGCCGGGCAGCACCGCCAGGTGGCAGGGCTCGGCACCGCCGGTCGACCGGCTGCCGAGCGGGTCCAACGCACCGTCCGCGCCGACCTGCCAGGCGCTGATCTGCCCGTCGGCCAGTTCGTTGACCGCGTAGAGCACCGGCTGGGTGGGGTGCCGCGCCAGGAAGGAGGGGGACGGGGTGACCGCCACCGTGCCGAGTGGGGTCAGTGCCCCGGTCCTCGGGTCGCGGCGTGCCGCGACGATGCCGCTGCCCCGCCCGCCACTCTGCGCGGTGTAACCCCCGATGTGGACGACCTCACCCTGACCGTTCACGTCCCACTCCTCCGCCGGCATCCTTCGTTGATCCAACCAGAGGCTGCCCGCGTTGCCCGCCCGTTAACCGGCTTTCCGGGCCGGTTCTCAGGCCGCCGGCACCGGCTCGCCGCGCTGTCGGGCGACGTGCTCCACCAGAGAGATCAACACCATCTTCCCGGACTGCCGGTCCCGGGCGTCGCAGAGCACCATCGGCACGTCCAGGTCCAGGTCGAGGGCCCGGCGGACGGTCTCCAGGTTGAACCGGCGGGAATCGTCAAAGCAGTTCACGCCCACCACGAACGGGATACCACGCTGCTCGAAGTAGTCGATGGAGGGAAAGCAGTCGGCCAGCCGCCGGGTGTCGGCGAGCACCACAGCGCCGAGCGCGCCGAAGGCCAGCTCGTCCCAGAGGAACCAGAACCGGTCCTGACCCGGCGTGCCGAACAGGTAGACCTGAAGGTCGTCGTTGATGGTGATCCGGCCGAAGTCCATCGCCACGGTGGTGGTGGACTTGCCCTCCACGCCGGAGATGTCGTCGGTGCCGATTCCGGCACCGGTCAACACCTCCTCGGTCTGCAACGGACGGACCTCGCTCAGGGCACTCACCAAGGTCGTCTTGCCGGCACCGAAGCCTCCCGCGATGAGGATCTTCAGGGCCAGCGGGATGGTGGTGCTGGTGCCCGCCTGGTCAAAGCGCACGGAGTCCACTGACCACCGCCTTGAGGATGTCGTCGTCGGGAAGGGTGCCGGCGGCCGGCGGCTCGTGCACCGCGACCAGGCCCTCGGCGAGGAGATCACCGAGCAGTACCCGGACCACGCCGACCGCGAGGTCCAACTCGGCGGCCAGTTCGGCCACCGACACCGGCCGGCAGGCCAACCCGACCAGCCGTCGATGCTCCGGCAGCAGGCGCGGGTGGCTCGCCACGTCGACGTCCGCACCGGCCAACACGAACGCGACCAGGTTGAAATGGTCGACGGCGGAGCGTACCCGGCCTCCGGTGAGCGCGTAGGCGCGCATCACGGGGCCGGCTTCACCGTCCAGCCACTCGTGCTGCGGCCCGGGCGGCTCAGTCCGCATCTCCGGCACCCGCCGCCGATCGGGCCGGCGCGGCGAGGCTCTCCCCCACCCGGATCACCAGCATCGCCATCTCGTACGCGACCAGCCCGATGTCCGCGTCGGCGTCGCTCACCACGGCGAGGCAGGCACCCTGCCCGGCGGCGGTGACGAAGAGGTACGCCGCCTCCATCTCCACCACTGTCTGCCGGACCGGGCCGCCGTCCACGTGCCGGCTGGCACCCCGGGCAAGACTGGAGAAGCCGGCGGCGAGCGCACAGAGATGCTCGGCGTCGGAGCGCTCCAGCTCCGCCGAACAGCCGAGCAGCAGACCGTCGGCGGAGAGCACCACCGCCTCCCGGGCGGCCGGTACCCGTTGCACCAGCTCGTCGAGCAACCAGTCGAGGCCGGCGCTCTGCTTCGTCGAATCCCGCACTAGGCGTCCCTCTCAGTTGCTGTCGAAGGTTCGGGGGTCGTCGGCGGGTCGGTGAGGGCCGCCGGACCGGTCGGCGCCGCCGAACCCGTTGGCGCCGGGCCAGCCGGTGCCGTCGGGGGAATGGCGGTGGCGCGTCCGCGCGCAGTGCCGGCCTGTAGCGCCGCCATCACCTGGCGGACCTCCTCCGGCGAGCGGGGCGACGGCGTGTCGGTGACTGTCGAACGGGGTTGGGCGGCGGGGGTACGACGTCGCACCCGGCGGGGCAGGCCATCCAGCTCGTCGTCCGGCTCGTCGGAGGTCGCCGACCCCTCACCGCGCCCAGTGGCCGGCGGGGCGGCCGAGGCCGGTGCTCCGGTGGGTGGGGCGGGCCGGGCCGTGCTGGCGGACGGGGCCGTTGGCGGGCGGGTGCGAGGGCGGGTCACGGTGCCCCGGCGCGCCGTCCGAGCCAGCCGCCGGTTCGGGTCGGCCGACGCGGCGCCGAGAGTGGCAGGGTCGGGGCCGGCCGGCGGTTCGGTGGTGACCAGATCGCCGGGAACCAGCACCACGGCGGTAACACCACCCTGCCCGGATGGGCGCAACCGCACCCGTACGCCGTGCCGGGCCGCCAGCCGGGCCACCACGAACAGCCCGAGTCGGGCGCTCTGCGCCGGGTCGAACTCGGGCGAGCTCGCCAGCCGGGTGTTGGCGGTCTCCAGCGCCGCGTCGGACATGCCCAGCCCCTGATCGGTGATCTCCAGGGCGTACCCGTTGGCCACCTGCGCCCCGGTGACGGTGACCCGGGTGTCCGGCGGGGAGAAAGCAGTGGCGTTCTCGACCAGCTCGGCGAGCAGGTGGATCACGTCGCCGACCGCCCGCCCCAGCACGCCGGCCGGCTGCACGGCGGTGACGTCCACCCGCTCGTACGCCTCGACCTCGGAGATCGCGCCGCGGATCAGGTCGACCATCGCGACCGGGTTCCGCCAACCCCGGCCGGGCGCCGAGCCGGCGAGGATGACCAGGTCCTCGGCGTGCCGGCGGAGCCGGGTGGCCAGGTGGTCGACCTGGAACAGCTCAGCCAGCTCGTCCGGGTCCTCGCTACGCCGCTCCATCCGATCCAGCAGATGCAGCTGGCGGTGCACCAGACTCTGGCTCCGGCGGGCGATGTTGAGGAAGACCTCGTTGAGCCCGCGGCGCAGGGTGACCTCGTCCACGGCGGCCTGGACGGCGGTGCGCTGCACCTCGGTGAAGGCGCGCCCGACCTCGCCGATCTCGTCGTGGCCGTACTCCAGCGGCGGCGCCTCCCGGGCCACGTCGACCTGCTCGCCACGGCGCAGCCGGGTCACCACGTCGGGCAGCCGGTGCTCGGCCAGCTCCAGCGCTGCGGTGCGGACGCCGCTGAGCCGCCGGACCAGGGTGCGGCCGACCCGCAGCGCCACCAGCACGGAGACGACCACGGCGATGAGCCCGAGCACGCCGGCGGCGGCCAGCCGCACCAGGATGCGGACCGCCATCGGCACCGAACGGTCGGTGAGAGCGTCGGCCTCGGACAGCTCGAAGTCCCGTAACTGCTGCTGCACCGCGTCCTGGCTGGCCTGCCAGGCCGCCGCGTCGACAGTCGGCCGGCCGGACCGGTTGGGTACGACAAGCGCGTCCTGCATCGTGCGCAGCCGGGTGAACGCCTCACCCTCGGTCAACCGCTGGTACGCGACCCGGCTGCTCTCGGGCAGGTCGGCCACGGCGTTCTCGGTGAGCCACCGTTGGTTGCCGATGGCCTGTACGAGCTGGGTGTGTTCCCCCTCGGCGAACCGCCCGGCGGTCAGTGCGCCGGCCAGCAGCGCGTCGCTCTGGCCGAGCAGTTCCCGGGAGCGCCCCAGCGCGGTGAGCGCCAGTGCCTGCCGGTTGATGTCCGGGTCGGTCAGGGTCGCCATGCCGGCGAACGCCTGGAAGGCCGCGGAGACCATGCCGCTGTAGAGGCCGATGGCGCCGGCCCGGTCCACCTTGCGGTCGTCGATGAACTTCCGCCCGCTGGGTAGCGCCGCCAGGGCGTTGACCAGCTGGTCGACACGGGTTTCCAGCAGGTCGTCAGCGGCGTCGCGCAGGGGCTCCCCGTCCACCCGGCGGCGCAGTTCGGCGATCGCCCGATCGGTGCGCCCGCGCTGCTCGGCGAGTGCGGGCAGCGCGGAGTCACCGGCGAGCTGCACCACCGAGAGTCGACGTTCCCGTTGCAGCTCGGTGACCACCGTCTCGCCGGGGCGACCCAGGTCGTACAGCAGGGTGCGGGCGGAGAGCAGGTTCAGGGCGGGACCGAAGGTCAGGGTGGTCGCGAAGATCCACAGCGCCAGGAGCGCGGTCACCGGCGCGACGACCAACGCGGTCAGCTTCGAGCGGATCGGCCAGTCGCGGGTTCTCATCAGACCTCGCCCGTACAGGGGTGGCAGGAGGGGTGCCGGCACCGCCGGGCAACGCGCCGGCCGGCTGAGCGCCCGGCCGCGTCGCCGGGCACCGGCGCGGGCGCCTTGGGCAGGATACGTAATCGAGGGCGGTTGCACTACCGCCCGTCGCGTCGACATCGACGCTCCGGGATGTGCGCCGGGTGGGAACGGGCCGGGTGCGACGAAACCGCGCGGCTGCACCACTCGTCCCGGATTTGCTCCCGGTCGAGGTCGGCGGCGCGTCAGACCCATCCGAGCGCCGCTCTGGAATGAGTCAAGTCTTGGCCGGGCAGTTGCGGCCCCTGTCAGGAAAGTGTCTCGGATCGGGATTGGCGATCACTGCGCGGAGGGAATAGCAGATGACGAAGGAGGAGCCCATGTCGCCCACGCAGATAATCGTCATCGTGCTCGTCGTGCTGGTGATCGTCGCGGTGCTGGCCGTGGCCGCCCGCTCGCTCAACAACCGCCGCTCGCTGCGCAACCGGTTCGGACCGGAGTACGACCGGGTGGTGGCGGAACAGGACAGCCGGTCCGCCGCCGAGCGCGAACTGCGCGACCGGGAACGTCGGCATGCCGAGCTCACGCTCACCCCACTCACCCCGGAGTCCCGGGCCCGGTACGCCGCCGCCTGGGAGGAACTCCAGGTCCGCTTCATCGACTCCCCGGGCGAGACCGTGGGCGACGCGGACGAACTGGTCACCCGGCTCATCGAGGAGCAGGGCTACCCGACCGGCGACTTCTCCGACCAGATCGCCCACCTCTCCGTCGAGCACGCCCGCACGCTGACCAACTACCGGGACGCGCACGAGATCCACCTGCGCAACTCCCGGGGCGAGGCCAACACCGAGGAGCTGCGGCAGGCGGTCGTGCACTACCGCGCGCTCTTCGCCGACCTGCTGGGCGAGGAGCCGGTCGGCCACCGCACTCCCGAACAGCGCCACCACCCGGACCACGACGCCACGAGCCGCTGAGGAGGCCACCGATGCGCCAGGAAGAGCAGCAGGTGAGCAACGACCACCCGGAGGCCGTCCGGTCCGCGCCCGTGCCGGTACCCCCGGCCGGCGACCGGGCCGGCCGCTCCGACGTCCCGGAGGACTCTCTCGACGACCGGGGCACCTTCGACGACCAGACCGCCGCTCACGAGCGGACCGACGACACCGACCGGGAGGTCGCGTACGACAGGTCCGACGACGAGCTGACCGACGACTCCGACACGCGTCACCGGCGCGACGACCGGTCCACCGACGAGGGCGGTTTCCACGAGCCGGGGCCGCTGCCGACGACGTTCGGCGCCACCACTGTGGCCGACGCGGTGGCCGCCTCCGCGCTGGCCAGCCCGCACCCGCAGGATCAGCCGGACCCCCGGGCCGAGCGGACCGCCCAGCCGGGCGACGGCGCCGAGGACGGCGAGCGGGAGGGTCTGCGCGCCGACCCCACAGCGGAGCTGCACCGCCGCGACGCGTACGTCGACGACAGCGCCGACGTCGACGACCGCACGGACCTCGACGACCGCACCGACGCGGACACGTCAGCGCGGACCGTCGTTCCGCCGGGGAGCACTGACGGCGACCCCGAGCGGCGCGGCGATCTGACCGGCGACCGGGACGCGGCCACGGCGGGCGCGGCCGGCTACGGCAGCGCGACACCGGAGATGGTCGACCCGGACGCGGACGGCGAACCGGTTCCCGGCGACGACACCAGCCCCACGCTGGAGTCCGCCGGAACGTCCCGACCCGCCGGGTCGACAGTCGCGGCCGAGCCGGCCACGCTCCTCGACACGGACACCGCGCAGGGCTTCCGGGACCGTTGGCGGGACGTGCAGCTGCGCTTCGTCGACGACCCGCAGGCGGCTGCCGGCGAAGCACAGTCGCTGGTGGAGGAGGCCATCCAGGCCCTCTCCTCGGCGCTGGCCGCGCAGAAGAACACCCTGGGTGGATGGCAGGACGCCGGCTCGGCCGACACCGAGCAGCTGCGGATGGCGGTACGTAACTACCGGGACTTCCTGGACCGCGTACTCGGTCGCTGAATCAGCTGACCAGCAGGAGGGCGCCCCGGCCGTGACGGCCGGGGCGCCCTCCTGCGCGCTGATCGTCGCCCGGCCGGCCAGACCACCCGTTGGGGCCGGAAGACGGCGGTCCCGACCTCCGGGAGTGAAACCGCTCGGACGGGGTAATAGGGCGCGCGCACCAACCACCGCGGGACGAGGGGTGACGGGATGGACGGCGACGGTCTTCGGCTCAACATGAACGGCCTGGACTACCTGATCCTGGCGCTGTACTTCGTCACCGTCCTCGGGGTCGGCTTCGCCGCGCGCCGGGCGATCCGGACCAGCGTCGACTTCTTCCTCTCCGGCCGTTCCCTGCCGGCCTGGGTGACCGGTCTCGCCTTCGTCTCGGCCAACCTGGGCGCCTTGGAGATCATCGGGATGGCCGCGAACGGGGCCCAGTACGGCGTGATGACGGTCCACTACTACTGGATCGGCGCGGTCCCGGCGATGGTCTTCCTGGGCATCGTGATGATGCCCTTCTACTACGGCTCCAAGGTCCGCAGCGTGCCGGAGTACCTGCGGTTGCGGTTCAACCGCCCCACCCACCTGCTCAACGCGCTCAGCTTCGCCGTCGCCCAGGTGCTGATCGCCGGCGTGAACCTCTACGCGCTGGCCCTCGTCATGCAGGCGCTGCTCGGCTGGCCGCTCTGGACGGCGATCGTGGTCGGCGCGGCGATCGTGCTGGCGTACATCACCATCGGTGGCCTGTCCGGGGCGATCTACAACGAGGTGCTCCAGTTCTTCGTCATCCTGGCCGGCCTCATCCCGGTCACGGTGATCGGTCTGGTCAAGGTCGGCGGGTGGAACGGCCTGATGGACGCGGTCGGCGACACCAAGCTCGGCGAGGCGGGTCTGCACGCGTGGCAGGACACCGGCAGCACTGCCAACCCGCTGGGCGCGCACTGGATCGGCATCGTCTTCGGCCTCGGCTTCGTGCTGTCGTTCGGCTACTGGACGACGAACTTCGCCGAGGTGCAGCGGGCCCTCTCGGCGAAGAACATGAGCGCCGCCCGGCGTACGCCGATCATCGCCGCGTACCCGAAGCTGTTCATCCCCCTGGTCACCGTCATCCCCGGCCTGGTGGCCCTGGTCACTGTCAAGGGCCTCGGCGCGGAGAGCGGCGACCTGCAATACAACAACGCCATCCCGCTGCTGATGCGCGACCTGCTCCCCAACGGCGTGCTCGGGGTGGCGGTCACCGGCCTGCTCGCCTCGTTCATGGCCGGCATGGCGGCCAACGTGAGCGGCTTCAACACCGTCTTCACCTACGACATCTGGCAGGCGTACATCCGCCGGGACCGGTCCGACGAGTACTACCTGCGGGTCGGGCGGTGGGCGACGGTCGCCGCCGTGGTGATCGGGATCGGCACCGCGTTCATCGCGGCCGGGTTCAGCAACATCATGAACTACATCCAGGCTCTCTTCTCCGTCTTCAACGCGCCGCTGTTCGCCACCTTCATCATCGGCATGTTCTGGAAGCGGATGAGCGCCCTGGCCGGCTTCTGGTCGCTCCTGCTGGGCACCCTGGTGTCGCTGAGCCTCTACCTGCTCTACAAGGGCGGTGTGGTCGATTTCAACTCCGACCTGGAGGAGAGCTTCTGGGGTGCCGGTCTGGCCTTCGTCACGGCGGTGGTGGTCGCCGCGATCGTCACCCCGCTCACCTCGCCCAAGCGGGACGAGGAGCTTCGCGGGCTGGTGTACGGCATGGGCGGCGTCGACCTGAAGGGCGACGTGCTCGCCGGGGACGCCGTCTGGTACCGCTCCCCGGTGCTGCTCGGTCTGATCGCGGTCGCGCTGGCCGCCGTCTTCTACATCCCGGTCTTCTAAGGAAAGGGGTCGGCAGATGAGCAACGATGGCCAGCCGGCACAGGACCCGCTGATCGACGAGACGCAGGCGGAGCAGCGGCGGTCCGCCGCGGCCCGGCTGTTCGACATCCGCCGGGTGATCGGTGGCCTGTTCGTCGCGTACGGGATCATCGTGACGTTGATCGGCATCTTCGACAGCCGGGCCGAGATCGACAAGGCCGAAGGCGTACGGATCAACCTGTGGGCCGGGCTGGCGATGCTCGTGTTCGGTTTGCTCATGCTGCTCTGGCAGTGGTTGCGCCCAGCCGAAGCGCCGGACCCGAACGAGCAGCAGCCCGACGCCTGACCGCCCGACCGCACCTCGTGAGCACGGCCCGGCCTGACCGCCGGGCCGTGCGGCATGAGCGGAGCACGAAGGGGTACGTGGGGGAAATCAGGCACCGTGTCGGACACAGGAGGCAGCACCATGACCGATCGCGATCGCCAACCGCCGCTGGAGGACAGCCCCGAGGTGGCCTCGGCGGTGGACGATGACGCCACCGTGCCGCAGCTGCGGACCGGAGGTGGCCCCGACCGGGACACACCGGGCTTCGCCGAACCCCGCAGTCGACCGGACGACCTCGCACCGGACACCGACGAGCTGATCGGTGATCCGTACGCTGCCGGCACCGGGGCGACCGGGACGGGCACCGGCGCCGGTGGGGACAACATCCGCACCGGGGGCGAGCAGCCCTGGGAGCCGGAGGACCTGGTGATGGCCCGTGGCCAGGACCTGACACCGGAGAACCTGGACAAGGCCCGCCGTGACCTGGCCGAGCAGGGCCGGGCGGCAATCGAACGCACGGTGCCCTGATCGGGGGCCCACAAGGGGGGGTCCCCGGCCCGACCTGTGACGGTCGAGCCGGGGACCCGGGGGGAACCTGCTGCCAACAGTGCCTCACCAACCACTGGCAGCGGGTTGGTGCGTGAGCTACCCGATCAGAGCGCCGGGTAGGCGTTGCGCATGAGCTCCTGGAACTGGGCGGAGAACCAGGCACCGGAGATCGGCGCGTCCGGCAGCGCTCCGGACGGGTTGTTGCCGTTTCGGGCGTTGCCGCCGTACGTCGGGTCGCACATCCGGTCGAAGCCCTTGCCCTCGTTGTTCGGGATCTCCTTGCTGGAGCCGTCCGACTCACCCGGCGGCTTCACCCAGACGTAGGCGTCGATGCCCGTCGCCGGGGTGGCCCGGGGCCGCTCACCAAGACCGGCACCAGCCTGGTTGCACCAGTTGCCGAGGTGGGCCCGGCGGTCGATGCGGCCACCGTTGACGTACGTGTCGACGCTCGTCGTCGCGCCCGGACCGGTGGGCCGGGCGGAGCCGCCCCAGCCGTTACGGGAGGTGTCGATCAGCATGCCGATGTTGGAGTTGAAGCCGACCGAGACCAACTGGTTGCGGAACGCCTGGGCGAACGACAGCTCGTCGACGTAGAAGTTCCAGTCGACCCACTTGGACTGCCGCACCGACTGACCGTTGACGTTGTCGGTGACCTTGAAGTACGGCTCCTGCAGCGCCGAGTAGTTCGCGGTGTTGGTGATGAACCCGTGCACGTTGTTGACAGTGCTGCCGGAGGCGACCGCGGCGGTCTTCAGGATGTTGGAGGTCGGGACGAAGTTGGAGTCCCAGCCGAGCCAGCCGTGGTGGCCGGCGTCGATGTAGTTGTAGACGTTGCCGATCGCGCCCAGCTTGGCGAGGGCGTAGCCGACGCCGTTGACGTAGGCGCCGTTGGCCTTGACCGTGTCACACATGACAGTGCCGCCGGCCTGATCGGACGTGTTGGTGACCAGGTTCGGCAGGGAGTCGATCTCGATGATGTTGATGATCCGCAGGCTGCTGTACTTCGACTCGCCCTGGATCGCGGCGATCGGGTCGATGTACTGGGCCTTGTACTTCGGCAGCTCGTCCGGGCCCAGCTCACCGTTGGAGGCGAGCGCGGAGCAGTCCCGGCCGGGCAGGTTGTAGATCACGAACTGGATGTAGCCGGCGCCCTGGCGCAGCGCCTCGTCCAGGTGCTGCCGCACCCCGAAGGCCCCGTTGGAGCTGCTGTCCGGCGTACCGTTGATCGCGGCGATCCGGTCCAGCCAGACGGCGGTGGGGTTGTTGGAGATCCGGCTTCCGCCGGCCTCGGCGTCCGCCTTGGCCTTCCACTCCGGGTTCACGTAACCGCGCGCCCCGGCGTACGGGTTGTCGACCTTGGTGCCGGGCGGCGGCGTGGTGGGCGGCGGGTCGGTCGGCGGGGGCGTGGTCGGCGGCGGGTCGGTCGGCGGGGGCGTGGTCGGCGGGGTGGTGCCACCGTTGCAGACCACGCCGTTCAGCGTGAACGAGGTCGGCTTCGGGTTGCTGCCGCTCCACGCGCCGTTGAAGCCGATGCTCGTCGACGCGCCGGTGGCCAGGGTGCCGTTGTAGGACATGCTCCGGGCGGTGACCTGGCTGCCGGACTGGGTGAACGTGGCCGACCAGCCCTGCTGCACCCGCTGGCTGGAGTTGGGGAAGGTCCAGCCCAGCGTCCAGCCGTTCAGCGCGTCGCCGACGTTCTTGATGGTGACGCTCGCGGTGAAACCGCCGGGCCAGTCGTTGCTCGTGTACGCGATATCGCACTGCGTCGCGGCCTGCGCCGCGGTAACCGGAATCGTTACGAGCCCACCGGCGACCAGGGCACCCGCGCCGGCGAGCGCGAGGGCCCGGCGTGGGCCGGTTAGCCTTCTCCACACATTCATGCCACTGATCTCCTTGGGCGAGACCGGGCCCACGTACGGCCCGGCGGGACGGCCCGATGGGCGTCCTACACGGACGGCCGTCGGCGCCAACGGGATTCTTGGGGGGCGCCCGACCCGGACGGGCGATGGTGGTGGTGGTGCCCGACCGAGACGTCGGCCGGTCGATCGGCGGCGGGTGTGTCGCCCGGTGAACCGGGTGCCCTCGACTCCCTGCCTGCACGGTGTGGCTCTCTGAACCGCGTTCGCCGATTCTTGCATGGGAGCGCTTCCATGGCAATGGCTCGATGCGTTGCCGGAGCCGTTTCGGACGATACCCCCGAGCCCGCCCGACCGGCACGCGCCGCCCGGACCCGCCTCTACTGGATGAGCGAGGCAGGCCGGGAACTGTGGGCGCGGAACACCGTGCCGTACCCCAGAAGGTCCCGGGCTGCCTGAGATGACGCTCGGCGCGGCGAAAGCCGCGTAGCACCCCTTCACCTCTTACCTGGACCAAAGGTCAAAACGCGAATCTTTCACTTCATAAGTCATGAAACCGTCTAACGTCGGTCTTAGCTCGGTTGTCGCCGGGCTCAGGACAACAGGGATGGAGTGACGCAGGTCATGGCTAAGAAGATGCTCGGGAAGGTCGTTGCGGGCGCCGCGCTCGGCGGCGCGTCGCTCCTGGTGTTCGCACCGGGGATCGCGTTCGCCGACGGTCACGACGAAGGCAAGGTCTACGCCAAGCCGCACGTCGTAAAGGCTGGCGACGAGGTCAAGCTCCTCGAGATCTGCCCGGATCGGCAGGAGCACGCGTACGTGTGGTCCAAGGTCACCGGCAAGGTCAAGCTCAAGCCGGCACATGAGGACCGGGGTGAGGACCGCGAGTGGCGCGAGGAGGAGAACTCCTCCGACCACGACAAGGGCAAGGACGAGAACGGCAAGGACCACGAGGGCAAGGACGAGAACGGCAAGGACGAGCACGGCAAGGACGACAAGGGCAAGGACCACGAAGGCAAGGACGAGAACGGCAAGGACGAGCACGGCAAGGACGACAAGGGCAAGGACGAGCACGGCAAGGACGAGAACGGCAAGGGCGGCCAGGGTGGCGGCGCTGCCGCTGACGCCTACGGCGACGAGGACAGCAAGGACTGGAAGGGCGAGGAGCACGGCCAGGACGCCGAAGAAGGCCGTGACAAGAAGGACTGGGAGTCCAAGGACGAGCACGGCTCGGACAACGGCTCGGACAAGGGCTGGGAGTCCAAGGACGAGCACGGCTCCGAGTACGGCTCGGACAACGGCTCCGACAAGGGCTGGGAGTCCAAGGACGAGCACGGCTCCGAGTACGGCTCGGACAACGGCTCCGACAAGGGCTGGGAGTCCAAGGACGAGCACGGCTCCGAGTACGGCTCGGACAACGGCTCCGACAAGGGCTGGGAGTCCAAGGACGAGCACGGCTCCGAGTACGGCTCGGACAACGGCTCCGACAAGGGCTGGGAGTCCAAGGACGAGCACGGCTCCGAGTACGGCTCGGACAACGGCTCCGACAAGGGCTGGGAGTCCAAGGACGAGCACGGCTCCGAGTACGGCTCGGACAACGGCTCCGACAAGGGCTGGGAGTCCAAGGACGAGCACGGCTCCGAGTACGGCTCGGACGAGCGTGGCGGTTACGGCAAGGACGAGCGCGGCTCGGACGAGCGTGGCCGGGACGAGGAGCGCGAGTTCGTCTACTACGGCGAAGCCAAGGTCGACAAGGACGCCAAGCCGGGTCGCTACGAGCTCAAGGGCTCCTGCGGCGAGGGCGAGCTGGTCGTGCTGCCGCACGGCGGTGTCGACGGTGGTGACGGCGGCGTCAGCACCGGCACCGACCGGGGTCTGGCCACCGGCGGGGCGGGCCTGCTCGGCGCTGCCGCGCTCGGCGGGATCGTGCTGATGCGTCGTCGGCGGACCGATGGTTCGCTCGTCTGACGTGACGGCGACACCGGCCGGCGGCCGCCACGGGAAACCGTGGCGTGCCGCCGGCACGGCCGTCGTCGTCACCCTGGCCATGATCGGCGCCGGCATGATCGGCGCCTCCCTGAAGACCACGCCCACTCCCCGGCCGCCGCAGCCGCTGGCCCAGGCCGGCCCCGAGGTCACCCCGCCGGCGGGCACCGCCGACGATGCTCCAGCGGTCGACGGGCAGCCGGCCGGTCAGGCGGCGGCCGGCTTGGCCCGTTCGGCACCGACCAGCATCGAGATCCCCCGGATCGGTGTCGACGCGACGATCATGTCGTTGGGCACCAACCCGGACGGCACCGTCCAGGTCCCTCCGCTGGACAAGGCCGACCAGGCCGGTTGGTACGAGCCCGGTGCGAGCCCGGGCGAGACGGGTAACGCGGTCATCGTCGGGCACGTGGACTCGGCGGTGCTCGGCCCGGCCGTCTTCTTCGACCTCGGCGCTCTCACCCCCGGCGACACCGTCACCGTGCGCCGCGCCGACGGAGTGCCGGCCACCTTCACTGTCGACTCGGTGAAGTCGTACCCGAAGACTGCCTTCCCCACCGAGTTGGTCTACGGACCGAGCGACCGACCCAGCCTGCGGGTGGTCACCTGCGGCGGTCAGTTCGACGAGGCCGCGAAGAGCTACCCGGACAACATCGTCGTCTTCGCCACCCTGGCGGCCTGATCGGCGACTAACGAAACGGTCCGGCGTATACCTGAATCAGGCGGCTGCCGAGGTCCGCACCAGGGTGCGGATCTGACGCAGCAGCACCGACAGTGCGGCGAGATCCGCCCGCGACTCGTCGAACTCCCCCATCGCCCGTCGGGCGCGGTGGATGGAGGTGGCGTTCGACTGCTCCCACTGCTGCACCCGCTCGTGCGGCGGCAGGTCGCCCGGGGTGGAGTCGAGTACCTCCGCGGTGAGCGCGGCCAGCGCGGCGTACAGGTCGTACCGCAGCGCCATCCGGGCCAGCGTCTGCCAGCGGTCCTCCCGCGGCAGCAGGGAGATCTTCGACAGCAGCGAGTCCACCCGGAACAGGTCGGACAGCACGAAGTAGACCGAAGCCACCTCGCTGACGTCCCGCCCGCTGGCGTTCGCCGTCTCCACCACGTCCATCAGGCCGAAGCTGTACATCAGCCGGGTCGCCCGCTCCGCCAGCTCGCGGGGCAGCCCACGCTCGGTCATCGAGTCCATGTGCGCGGCGATGCCCTGGCGCTCGTTGCCGTAGAACAGCTCCTCAAGACCCGGCAGCAGTCGGGTGACCCCGTCACGCAGCCGGGCGATCTCGGCCGGCACGTCGATCGGCGAGCGCCGGTTGGAGACCAGCCACCGCACCGCCCGGTCGAGCAGCCGGCGGGTGTCCAGGTAGACGCTGGTCTGCAGCTCCGGCGCCACCTTGTTGTCCAGCGCCTCGATCGCGTCCCACAGGTCGCGCAGGCCGAACACCTCGCTGACCACCACGTACGCCCGGATCACGTCGGCCGCGCTGGCCGCCGTCTCCTCGACCACCCGGAAGATGAACGAGATGCCACCCCGGTTGATCGCCTCGTTGACCAGCACTGTGGTGACGATGTCCCGGCGCAGGCGGTGCCGGCCCATCCGGTCGGCGAACCGCTCGCGCATCGGCGTCGGGAAGTAGTTGACCAGTACGTCGGTCGTCCACTCCTCGTCTGCCAACCCCTCGGTGAGGATCTCCCGCTCCAGGACGATCTTCACGTACGCGAGCAGCACCGCGAACTCCGGCGCGGTCAGGCCGGACTCGCTGCGGACCGCCAGTTCCTCGTCCGGCGGCAGCGCCTCCAACGCCCGGTCCAACCCGCCCGACCGCTCCAGCTCGTTGATCATCCGGCGGTGAACCGGGAGCAGCGATGCGGCCTGGGCCTGGGCGTTGTTGATCGCCCGAGCCTGGTCGTAGTTGTCCCGCAGCACCAGCTCCGCGACCTCGTCGGTCATCCCGGCCAGCAGCTCGTCGCGGTCGGCCATGGTCAGCTCACCGTCGGCCACCGCCGTGTTGAGCAGGATCTTGATGTTCACCTCGTGGTCGGAGGTGTCCACCCCGGCCGCGTTGTCGATGAAGTCCGTGTAGATCCGGCCACCGGTCAACGCGTACTCGATCCGGCCGAGCTGGGTCCAACCCAGGTTGCCACCCTCGCCCGCCACCCGGCAGCGCAGGTTGCGCCCGTCGACCCGGATCGCGTCGTTGGACTTGTCGCCCACCTCGGCGTTGGTCTGGGTGGAGGCCTTGACGTAGGTGCCGATGCCGCCGTTCCAGAACAGGTCCACCGGGGCGGTGACGATCGCCTTCATCAGGTCCTGCGGCGACAGTTGCGTGACGTCGTCGTCCAGGCCGATCGCCGCCCGGACCTGCGGGGTGATCGGAATGGACTTCGCGGTACGCGGGAAGATGCCGCCACCTGCCGAGATCAGCTCCGGGTTGTAGTCCTCCCAGGAGGAACGGGGCAGGTCGAACAGCCGTCGACGCTCCGCGTACGAGGTGGCGGCGTCCGGCTCCGGGTCGAGGAAGATGTGCCGGTGATCGAAGGCGGCCACCAGCCGGATGTGCTCGGAGAGCAGCATCCCGTTGCCGAAGACGTCGCCGGACATGTCACCGACGCCGACCACAGTGAAGTCCTGGGTCTGGGTGTCCAGGCCCAACTCCCGGAAGTGGCGCTTGACCGACTCCCAGGCGCCCCGGGCGGTGATGCCCATCTTCTTGTGGTCGTAGCCGGCGGATCCGCCGGACGCGAACGCGTCACCCATCCAGAAGTTGTGCGCCTTGGAGATCTCGTTGGCGATGTCGGAGAACGTCGCAGTGCCCTTGTCGGCCGCCACCACCAGGTACGGGTCGTCGCCGTCGTGCCGGACCACGTCCTCGGGCGGCACGATCTGCCCGCTGACGATGTTGTCGGTGACGTCCAGCATCGCGCCGACGAACTCCTGGTAGCAGGCGACCGCCTCGTCCCGGTCACCCGGCTTCTGCTTCAACACGAAGCCGCCCTTGGCGCCGACCGGCACGATCACGGTGTTCTTCACCATCTGCGCCTTGACCAGGCCCAGCACCTCGGTACGGAAGTCCTCCCGACGGTCGGACCAGCGCAACCCGCCCCGGGCCACCGGCCCGAACCGCAGGTGCACACCCTCGAACCGGGGCGAGTAGACGAAGATCTCGAACTTCGGTCGCGGCGCCGGCAGGTCCGGAATGGCCTGCGGGTCGAGCTTGAACGCCACGTACGCCTTCGGTCGCCCGTCGGCGCGCTTCTGGTAGAAGCTGGTCCGCAGGGTGGCCTCGATCAGCGTCAGGTACGAGCGCAGGATCCGATCCTGGTCGAGGCTCGCCACGTCGTCCAGCGCGCCCCGGATCGTCTCCACCAGCTCACCGCTGCGCTGCTGCCGCTGCTCGGTGCTCGACTCGCCCGGCGCGAACCGGGTCTCGAACAGCTCCACCAGCAACGCGGCGAGCTTCGGGTACGCGATGAAGGTCTGCTCCATGTAGTCCTGTGAGAAGACCGTGCCGGCCTGCCGCAGGTACTTCGCGTACGCCCGCAGCACCACCACCTGCCGCCAGGTCAGCCCGCCGCGCAGCACCAGCTCGTTGAACCGGTCCACCTCGGCCTCACCGCGCCAGGCCGCCGCGAAGGCGTTCTCCACGTGCGGGCGCACCTCGGCCAGCTCGTGATGCCCCTCGGGCAGCATGAGGCCGAAGTCGTACAGGTAGACCCGACCGTCGATCCGGTCCACCTCGTACGGGTGCTCGTCGACCACCCGTACGCCGAGCGAGTGCAGCACCGGCAGCACGGCGGAGAGCATCATCGGCTCGCCGTACCGGTAGACCTTGAACCGGACGTCCATCGCCTCGGCCAGGTCCGCACCCGGCACCCGGGTGCCCGGCCGGGGCGCCAACTGCTTGCGGAACAGGTGCATCTCCAGCTGGCCGGGCTCCTCCAGCAGCTCCAGCTTCGCCAGGTCCTTCATCGCCTCGTACGGCGTGTGCCCGTCCTTGTATCCCTCCGGGAACGCGTCGGCGTACCGGGTGAACAGGTGCTTGGCCTGCTCGTCGCCGAGCTTGCGCTCCAGCACCAACCGGTAGTCGTCGTCCCAGAGCCGGGTGGCGTCCGCCAACTCCTCGGCCAGCAGGTCGGCGTCGATGTCGCCGGGCGGTCGGGTCGGGTCGGTACGGACGATGAAGTGCACCCGAGCCAGCATCGACTCGGTGACCCGGGTGGTGTAGTCCACCCCGACGCCGTTCAGCTCCCGCAGCAGGATGTCCTGCATGCGCAGCCGGTTCTGCGTGGTGAACCGGTCCCGGGGCAGGTAGATCAGGCAGGAGATGAACCGCCCGTACGCGTCCCGACGCAGGAACACCCGCAGCTGCCGGCGACCGGCCATACGCAGCACACCGACCACCGCGTGGTACAGGTCGTCGGTCTTGATCTGGAACAGCTCGTCGCGCGGGTAGGTCTCCAGGATCTGGATCAGATCCTTGCCCGAGTGGCTGCGCTGGCTCAGGCCGGAGCGGTCCAGCACCTCGGCCACCTTGCGGCGTACCACAGGCAGCTCACGGACGCTGGTCCGGTAGGCGGCCGTCGAGAACAGGCCCAGGAAGCGCCGCTCACCGATCACGTCACCATCGGCGTTGAAGATCTTGAAGCCGATGTAGTCCAGGTACGCCGAGCGGTGCACTGTGGCACGGGAGTTGGCCTTGGTGATGATGAGCAGGCGCTTCTCCAGCACCTTCTCGTGCGCCTCGGGCGTCATCGAGGCCAGCGACCGGGCGTCCGGCGAGTCGGAGCGCAGGATGCCCAGACCGGTGCCGAGCACCGCCTCCAAAGCCTTGCCGTCGACCGGGTCGGCGGCGTCGCCGCCGTCGGCGTCCACCAACCGGTACTCGCGGTAACCGAGGAAGGTGAAGTGGTCCTGGGCGAGCCACCGCAGCAGCTCCACCGAGTCGGTGATGTCCTTTTCCGGCACCGGTGGGCGGTTGTCGGAGGTACGGGCCGAGGCCAGCTCGTCGGCGAGCGCGAGGGCACGCTGACGCATCTTCGGCCAGTCCTCCACCGCCTCCCGCACGTCGGTGAGGACCCGCTGCAACTCGCGGCGCAACCGGTCCCGCTCGGCCGCGTCCCGGACCGGGTCGATCTCGATCCGCATCCAGCTCTCGATGATGTCGCCGGCAATCGCGTCGTCCGGCTCCACGTCGGCGGAGACCTCGGTGAGCCGGCCCAGCGGCTCCCGCCGCACCACCACCAGCGGGTGCACCAGCAGGTGCACGTCGAGGTGGTACGAGTTGAGCAGCGCCGTCACCGAGTCGACCAGGAACGGCATGTCGTCCGTGACGATCTCGACGACTGTGTGGTGCTGGTCCGCGTGCGGTTCGTGGATCCGCAGCTTCAACTCGCCCGGCACCCGCTGCTGGGCGAGATCCCGGTGCGCCCGGGCCGCGTCGAGCATCTCCTCCGCCGTGAAGCCGACCAGCTCCTCGTCCGGGGCGAACCGCCAGAAACGGCCGACAAGTGTCGCCGCGTCGTGGTCGTCCCCCGCGAGCGCGACGGCCTGGGCCACCAGGCGCTCCGCGTTGGGGACGGGTTCGTCGAGCTCGGCGTCCTCCACGTCGTCGGCCAGCGCCTCGGCTGGCAGACCCAGATCGTAGATGGTGTCGATGCTCGACCCGGTCAGCCCGGTGACTCCCGTGTCGAGCCGGCCGTAGCCGTCCCCGTCGGTCGCCGAATCGAAGCTGTCATCGTCCCGGCCGGAGTCATCCTGCCGGAGGTCGGGTTCCGGTTTGATCGCCGGACGCCGGTCCATCGGTGCCACTCCCCTCGACCCACCGCGTTGTGGGTCACTCTGCCGCCCAGCCTAGGCCCTGCCGTTGTGCGCCTTCGTCGGCGGACCACTGGCCAGACGTCCGGATCGGGACTTTGTCCTTTCACCCGTTGCGGGTCCGAGGTTGGCCGGCTGCGGGATACCCCGCCACGCGATGTTCATCACACGGGCGGGGCCCGTCTTTGAGTGCGGCCGAGCACCTGGGGGACGTTGGGGACGCTGTTCGCGTACTACCGTGCGAGGGCAGTCCGAGATCGGAAGGACCAGCTTCATGCCCTTGTCGTACCCTCGGCCCCACCGGCCGAACCCCGCCCGCCGCCTGGCCGCCGCCGTCACCACGGCGCTGCTCACGGCGGGCGTCCTGGTCGGTTGCTCGGGTGACGACGGGCCGCAGCGCACCGTCGACGCCTTCCTGGCGGGCTGGCGCAGCGGTGACCTCCAGGCGGTCGGAGTGATCGACCCGCTCGGCTCGAAACTGCCGTCGGCCGACGTGTCGCGCGAGATCAAGGAACTCTCCGGTGAGTTGGCGGCCACGCCGCCCACGCTGACGCGACGCGGCGAGCCGAAGATCACCAAGGACATCGCGACCACGACCGTCCAGGTGGAGTGGACCCTGCCTGGTCAGACCCGCTGGGCGTACGACCGGGAGGTGCGGCTCGCCCACGGCGACGACGACCAGTGGCAGGTGATCTGGGAGCCGAAGGTGGTGCACGAGCAGCTCGCCAAGGGCGACCGGTTGGCGCTGCGCCGCGACGCTGGCGCCCGCGCCGGGGTGCTGGACAACGCCGGGAAGCCGATCGTGACCCCGCGCCCGGTCGTCCGGGTGGGTGTGCAGCCCAACGGTGTCGCCGACATCAAGGAGCTCGTCAAGGACCTCGACGCGGCGTTCAAGGCCATCCGCCCGGCGCTGGTCCCGGGCGTCGACCTGGCCGACCTGCCCGAGCGGGTGGCCAAGGCCGAGCCGGGCGCCTTCGTCGAGGTGGTGTCGCTCCGCGAGGAGGCGTACCGGCAGATCAAGCCCCGGATCTACGACCTGCCCGGCACCAAGTTCGTCTCCGACAAGATCGACCTGGCGCCCACTCGCGAGTTCGCCCGTGCGCTGCTCGGCACTGTCGACCCGGCGCAGGCCGACGACCTCGCCGCACACCCCGACCGGTACGTCGTCGGCGACCTGGTCGGGCACGGTGGGCTACAGGGCCGTTACGACGAACGACTGCGCGGCGGCCCCGGGCTGACCGTGGTGGTCGAGCGTCCGGCCGAGGGCGGCAAACTCGAACCCACCGGCGCCGAGTTGTTCCGTCGGGAGCCGCAGCCCGGGCAGGCGCTGAAGACCACGCTGGACGTCGCCGTCCAGAACGCGGCCGACGGGGCACTGCGCGCCGAGTCGCACCGTTCCGCCCTGGTGGCGCTCCGGATCAGCGACGGCGCTGTGCTCGCCGCGGCGAACGGCCCCGGCCCGGCCGGGGAGAATCTTGCCTTCGACGCCCAGGTGCCTCCGGGCTCCACCTTCAAGATGGTCAGCACGCTGGGCCTGCTGGACCGGGGCGCGGTCACCCTGGACGGCCCGGTGAACTGCCCGAAGACCTTCACTGTGGACGGCCGGTCCTTCAAGAACTCGGACAATTTCGAGCTCGGTTCGGTGCCGTTCCGCACCGACTTCGCCAAGTCCTGCAACACGGCGTTCGCCGCGCTGGCCCCGAAGCTCGGCGGCGACGGGCTGGCCGCCGCCGGCCGCACGCTGGGCCTGGAGGGTCAATGGGACCTCGGCACTGACGCCTTCACCGGCAAGGTCTCGACGGGCGGCAGCCCGGCCGAGCAGGCCGCCGCGTCGTTCGGGCAGGGCACCACGCTGGTCAGCCCGCTCGCCATGGCCGGTGCCACCGCCGCCGTCGCCCGTGGCCGCTTCGAGCAGCCGAAGCTGCTGACCGACCCGGCGCCGGCCAAGCCGGCCCCGGCCGGCGAGCAGCTGAAGCCGGCCTCCGTCACGGCGCTGCGCACGATGATGCGCGAGGTGGTCACCGCCGGCACCGGCAGCGCGCTCAAGGATGTGCCGGGCGAGGTGTACGGCAAGACCGGCACCGCCGAGTACGACAACAACCCGGCCCACACCCACGCCTGGTTCGTCGGCTGGCGGGGCGACGTGGCGTTCGCCGTCTTCGTGGAGAAGGGCGGGGCCAGCACCGCCTCGGCCGTCCCGATCGCCGAGCGCTTCCTCCGCGCCCTCCCGGTCGGCTGACCCCACCACCCCGGGGCCCCACCGGGCGTCCGGCCATTGCCCGGGTCAACGCCCAGCGCCGGGCCTTGATCCACTCGGTTTCGCTGGAAGTGCAGTGTCCGAGCCAGGCGGTTTCAAGCGGCTGTTGCGACCAGGTGTTTGTGGAGTACCTCGGCTGGATTCTGCCAGTCGAGGGTTTGGCGTGGTCGTCCGTTGAGTTCGCGGGCGACGGCGTCGAGGTCGTCCTGGGTCCAGGTGCGGAAGTCGGTGCTGGAGCGGGGGAAGTACTGGCGCAGGAGGCCGTTGGTGTTCTCGTTGCTGCCGCGTTGCCAAGGGCTGTGGGGGTCGCAGAAGTAGACCTTGCAGTCGGTGGCCAGGGTGAAGACGGGGTGCTGGATCATTTCGATGCCCTGGTCCCAGGTCAGTGTCTTGCGCAGCTCGGCCGGCAGGCGGCGCATGAGGCCGGTCAGGGTGTCGATGACCTGTTCACTGACCCGCGATTCGGGCAGCGCGCCGAGCATCACGTATCGGGTGGCGCGTTCGACCAGGGTGATGATCGCGCTGGAGCCTCGGGCGCCGATGACCAGGTCGCCTTCCCAGTGCCCGGGCACGGCCCGGTCTTCGACCTCTGCCGGGCGAGTCGAGATGTGAAAGTCACGCACCCACGGGCGGCTTCCCCGCCCCGCGCTGGCCTGACGCGACTGAGGCCGCCGTAACGCCCGCCCAGAGCGCAACGCGACCTGCCGGGCTAACTCCTGGCGCATCCCACCTCGGGCCTGGAAGTAGACCGCCTGATAGATCGTCTCGTGTGACACCCACATCTCCGGTCGCTCAGGAAACTCCCGCCGCAGCGACCGGGCGATCTGCCACGGCGAGTGCCGCTGCGCCAGACGATCCTTGACCGTCTGCCACAACGGCGGCCACGCCCGCCCCCGACCCGGACGCAACTTGCCCTCACGAGGACGCCGCGCCCGCGCGTCCGCCTTGCCCTGAGCATTGCGGTGAGAGTACTTCCACCGATACGCCCCACCCCACCCCTTCGGATAGCCCACCCCAGCCACATAACCAGGATCCGCACCATGCGGATGCCGCTGACCCACCGGCACCCGACCCCCCGTGCCGCAGTGATTACGCGACAACTCCCGCCACACCGTCGAGCGATGCCGCCCGATCACCTGCGCGATCTGCGGGAACGTCAACCCCTGACCGAACAACACCTCAATCTGCGCCCGCTCCGCGGACGACAACCTCTGCCCCGGCATGACCCCTCATCCTGACGAGAATCCACCCCGTTGCAACAACCACTTGAGCCCAAGCCACTCGGACACCCCGGGTTCACGGAAACCGAGTCGATCAAGGCCAGGGGGCCGAGGGCCGGGTCAGGCGGTGTCGGCTTGGTGCCTGTCGGGCGGGTCCTGGGTCGACGGGGCGGTGCGTCGGAGGAGACCTGGGCCGGCCGACGCCGGCGGGCCGACCGGTTCGCGCTCGACCAGGGGCGAAACAGTGCCCGCGACGCCGGATGGCTCGGAGTGGGCCCGTCCGCCCGTGCCGGGTGACTCCCCCTCGGCCGGGACGTCGTACGGCATCGCGCTCACCGACGAGCCGACGCCGGGGACACCGACACCGGCAGGCCCGACATCGGCAGAGCCGCGCCCAGCAGGCCCGAGCGCAGCGGGCCCGCCATCGGCGGGGTCGATGCCAGCGGGATCGATGCCAGCGGGATCGATGCCAGCGGGGTCGATGCCAACCGGGAATTCAAGCCGCGAAACCCGCCCAGCGCGGTCGATTCCGTCAAGCCCAGCCAGCGCGTCGAGCCGCTCGGCCCGGTCGGGACGCTCGGCGCGGTCGAGCCGCTCGGCGCGGTCGGCGCGGTCGGTGGCGGTCGCGGCCCGGCCGTTGCCGCGCCGCGGGGAGGGTGTCGGCCGGGCCGACAGCAGTCGCGGCGGCACGGCTTCCGGGGCGGTCACCGGTGCCAGACCGGCGACCACCGTGTTGACGATCTCGGCCGCGTACGAGCCGTCCGGGTCGTAGTCGGGGTCGAAGACGGTCAACTCGACGCCGAGGCAGTGCGGGGTGTCGACCAGGCCGGCGAGCAGGATCTCCAGCTCGGCGAAGGCGATTCCACCCGGATCGGGGGCGTCCACGGCGGGCATCACCGCCGGGTCGAGCACGTCCACGTCGATGTGCACCCAGTAGCCCGCGCAGTCGGCGAGTTGCTCGTGCGCCCACTGGGCCGTCCGGGCGGCGCCCTCGGCGCGCAGCGCCGGCACCGGCCGGGTGGTGATCCCGGCGGCCTGGAGGTCGAGCCGGTACTCGTCCTGGGCGCGGATGCCGAGCACCACCACGTCGATGTCGCGGAAGTAGGGCCGGCGGCCCTCCAGCGCGGCCAGGTCGGCCTGCCCTCGCCCGGTGACCAGGGCCAGGTCCTCACCGGCGGCAGCGCCCACGTAGGAGGCGTTGCCGGGGTGCCGGAAGTCGGAGTGCCCGTCGACGAAGACCAGCCCGATCCGCCCGCCGACGGCCTCGCCGAGGCGGTGCATGGCCAGGGCCGAGCCGAGCAGCACGGAGCAGTCGCCGCCCAGCACCACAGGGAACTCGCCCCGGTCGATGATCGAGCCGATGCGCTCGGCGAGGGCCAGCGAGTAGTCGGCGATCTCCCGGGCGTGGCACACCCCGTCGCCGGGCCGCCAGTCGCCCGGGTCGTACCGGGCAGGGGTGACGCAGCCGGCGTCGCGGGCGCGGAGCCGGGCCAGCAGGTCGTGGTCGCGCAGCGCCCCGGGCGCCTTTGCGCAACCCGGGACCGACGTGGGCGTCGGCGGCCGTAGACCGAGATTTGTCGGCGCGTCGAGGACGGCGATCCGGCGCATCGTGAGCTCCCGTCCTCGGTGGTCGGGCGGGCCGGCCGGAACGCCGGCCCGCGCTGGCGTGCTACGAACTCAGAACAGGGCGCTGGCCAGGGCCCGACGCGCCGAGGCGACCGCCGGATCGTCCGGGCCGGCGATGGAGAAGAGCGAGACCAGGTGTTGGCGAACCGTCTCACGGTCCTCACCGGCGGTGCGCCGGACCAGACCGACGAGCCGCGCGTACGCCTGCTCGGCCAGGCCGCTGAGCACCTCGATGTCGGCGGCCAGCAGTTGCGCGGCGACGTCGTCGGGGGCGCTTTCGGCGGCGGCCAGCGCGGCGGACGGGTCGGCGCCGGCCACCCGGCGGGCCACCCCGACCTGGGCCAGCCCGGCCGTGGCCGCGGCGTCCGCCGGGGCGTCGGCGAGGATCTTCCGGTACGCCTGCTCGGCGGCATCCAGGTCGCCGCTCATCAGCGCGTCGTCCGCCTCGTCGAGGCGGGGGTCCTCCGGCTCGGCGACTGTCACGCCGCCGGCCTTGAGCACGGCCTGGAGCCACTGCCGCAGCTGCGCCTCGGGCACCACTCCGGAGAAGGCGTCGACCGGCTGGCCGCCGACGACCGCGTAGACCATGGGGATGCCCTGCACCCGGAACATCTGGGCGATTCGGGGGTTTTCCTGCACGTCGACCCGGGCCAGCACCCAGGTGCCGCCGCCCTCGGCGTTCAGCCGCTCCAGGACCGGGGCGAACTCGTCGCTCTCCGGGAAGCCGGCCGCGCCGAAGAACACGACGACGGGCGTGGCCATCGAGCGTTCGAGCACGTCGGACTGGATGGTCGCCTCGGTGACGTCCACGATGGCGGTGTCACCGCCGGCGGTGGGCGCGCCGGGGGCGCCGTTGGACGGGCCGCCCTGCGGGGGCGTGCCGGGGCGGGAACTTGCTGGTGCGGGGCCACGCAGCGTGCTGAGGTCGACCGCGCCGCGGGTGAAGATCGACGAGGTGATCCGTGGGTCGCTCATGGTTACCTAGTCTCGCACGTGAGCCCCCGATCTCAGCTCACCCGCAACCCCGACGTTGCAACTCTCACGCCCCGCCCCCACCCCCGCGATCTTGCACATTCTGTCGCCGGTACGCCGCATTCATGCCTTATGTCGGCGCACAAACCGCAAGATCGACGGGGGTGGGTGTGACGGCAGGGGGTTAGAAGCGGGCTGGTTCTCGGTAGGTGCCCCACTCGGCCCGGAGGGCGTCGCAGATCTCGCCCAGGGTCGCCTCGGCGCGGACCGCGTCGAGCATGGCGGGGATCATGTTCTCGTCGGTACGGCTCGCCTCGATCATCCGGGCCACCGCCGCGCGGACCGCCGACTCGTCCCGCGCGCCCTTGCGCTCGGCGAGCACCCGGCGCTGCTCCAGCTCCACCTCGTGCGAGATGCGCAGGATCTCCAACTCCTTGGCGACAGTGCCGGTGTGGCAGTTGACGCCGACGATCTTCTTGTCGCCCTTCTCGAGGGCCTGCTGGTAGACGAAGGCCGACTCGGCGATGTGCCCGGTGAACCAGCCGTCCTCGATACCGCGCAGGATGCCCGAGGTCATCGGGCCGATCTGGTGTGGCCCGTCCCCGCCGAGCTGCCGGATCCGGGCGAAGATCTCCTCCGCCTCGGCCTCGATCTTGTCGGTCAGCGCCTCGACGTACCAGGAGCCGCCGAGCGGGTCGGCCACGTTGACCACACCGGTCTCCTCCATCAGCACCTGCTGGGTACGCAGGGCGATCTCGGCCGACTCGTCGGTGGGCAGCGCCAGGGTCTCGTCCAGCGCGTTGGTGTGCAGCGAGTTGGTGCCGCCGAGCACCGCAGCGAGAGCCTCGACGGCGGTGCGTACGACGTTGTTGACCGGCTGCTGCGCGGTCAGCGACACCCCGGCGGTCTGCGTGTGGAACCGCAGCCACAGGGCCTTCTCGCTGGTCGCCCCGTAGACGTCGCGCAGCCAACGGGCCCAGATCCGGCGGGCGGCACGGAACTTGGCGATCTCCTCGAAGAAGTCGAGGTGCGAGTCGAAGAAGAAGCTCAGCCCCGGCGCGAAGACGTTCACGTCCAGCCCGCGCGAGAGGCCCAGCTCGACGTAGCCGAAGCCGTCCGCCAGGGTGTACGCCAGCTCCTGCGCAGCGGTCGAGCCGGCCTCCCGGATGTGGTAGCCGGAGACCGACAGCGGCTTGTATCGCGGGATCTCCCGGGCGCAGTACTCCATCAGGTCGCCGATCAGGCGCAGGTGCGGCTCCGGGTCGAAGAGCCACTCCTTCTGCGCGATGTACTCCTTGAAGATGTCGGTCTGCAGGGTTCCGTCCAGCTTGGACAGGTCGGCGCCCTGCCGCTCGGCGGCGACCAGGTACATGCAGAACACCGGCACGGCCGGGCCGGAGATGGTCATCGAGGTGGTCACGCCGGCCAGGTCGATGCCGTCGAAGAGCGCCTGCATGTCGGTGGCGGTGTCGATGGCCACGCCGCAGTGGCCGACCTCGCCGAGCGCCTGCGGGTCGTCCGAGTCGCGGCCCATCAGCGTCGGCATGTCGAACGCCACCGAGAGCCCGCCGCCGCCGGCGCCGAGGATCATCTTGTAACGCTCGTTGGTCTGCTGGGCGTTGCCGAAGCCGGCGAACTGCCGGATCGTCCAGGTCCGCCCGCGGTAGCCGGTCGGATACAAACCCCGGGTGTACGGATACTCGCCCGGCCAGCCGATCCGTTCGAAGCCCGGATAGGTGGCGCCCTCCGGCGGCCCGTAGACGGGCTCCACCGGCATTCCGGAAAGCGTGGTGAAGTCCGCGTCCCGCTTGCGCGCGGCGTCGTACCGGGCCTGCCAGCGCGCCCGTCCGGCGTCGATCTCGTCGGCGTCCATGAGCAGGGCTCCTCCTCGGGTCCTCGACTGCACGTCGAGTGTAAGGCCCTCACCTGAACGATCGCTAAGTCACGCCCTACCCATGAGTAACAGCAGGCACGGCGTCGCGGGAGGTGGCGCAGAGCGCGCCGCGTACCTCTCAGGCGGGAGGCGTGGCGGGGGTTTCGCCGAACGCCATGTCGTCGACCCGGATGTTGACTTCATCGACCCGCAGCCCGAACGCCTCGACCGCCTCGCTCACTCGAGCGCGCACCTGACCGGTGACCTCTGACACCTGCCGACCGGCCTGGATCACCAACACCAGGTTGACCACTGCGGCGTCCTCGGTGACGTGGGCCGAGCAACCCCGCCGGGCGTCACCCACCTGGTCCAGCCCAACTCGGTCGAGAACCGCGTTGAAGAACCGGGCGACGTCCCCGCCCAGGTCGGCCACGCCGGGCACCGCGCGGGCCGCCGCGACAGCAATCTTCTCGATCACCTCGTCGGCGACCTGCGTCGTCCCACCAGCCGGCACCGACGCCCTGGTCAGCCTCTGTGTTGCTTCCAGGTCCACAGTCGCTCCCTGCTCCTCGCACCGTCGAGTAAGCCGTCGGGTTGTTGGGCAGCTGCGCCTCAGGCTCCGGCTGCCGCCCCCGGCTGGTTCAGCTCGATGTCGTCCACCGTCACGTTGACCTGGGTGACAGTCAGGCCGTACTTCTCCACCGCCTCGATCACCGCGGCCCGCACCGCCTCGGTCACGTCCGCCACGACGTGCCCGGCGTCGATCACCAGGACCACGTTGATGACGGCCGAGCTGCCCTTCACGTCGGCAGAGACTCCCCGGCGGGCGTCGCCCACCTCGTCCAGGCCGATCTTGTCCAGGACGCTGTTGAAGAAGCGGGACACGTCACCGCCGAGATCGGCGACGCCGGGCACCGCGCGAGCGGCCGCTCCGGCGATCTTCTCCACGACCTCGTCGGAAACCGACGTGACACCCCGGGCCGCACCCGTCGCGGGCTGCGCTGCGCCGGCGTTCTCCACCGCGTCCGTCATGATCACATCTCCCCTGGTCCCGGTGCACTGTGGACCGACCGGCTCGTCAGCCCGTTTCGCGGCAGCTGGCTGCCGGCCACGCGCCGCGAGCCTACTAAAACCAGAGCGACCTTCGCTTGTGGGCTGGAGGCGCGCTCCGACCGGCCGCACGAAAGACGTCGGGGCGCGCCGATCCGGCACGTCCAGGGTGGACGCGCCGGCCAGCGGGGCGTCGGGTCAGCGGGAGAGCTGGGCGAGCAGTTCGTCCGCCGCCGTGTACGGGTCGGTCGCACCCTCGGCGACCTTGGTGGCGAGCGTCGCCAACTCCGTACCGTCGCGCAGTGAGCCGATCCGGGCGCGGAGGATGCCGAGCGCGATCGCCTCGACCTCGGCGGCGGCCCGCGCCTCCTGGCGGCGGCGCAGCTCGCCGTGCTCGACCAGCCAGCCCCGGTGCTTGTCGATGGCGGCGGCGATGTCGTCGATGCCCTCGCCGCGCGCGGCTACCGACCGGACGACCTGCGGCCGCCACTGCCCCGGCCCGCGCTCACCGAGAGCGATCATGCCCTGGATGTCGCGGACTGTGGCGTCGACGCCGTCCCGGTCCGCCTTGTTGACCACGAACACGTCGGCGATCTCCAGGATGCCGGCCTTGACCGCCTGGATGGCGTCGCCCATCCCGGGCGCGAGCAGCACCAGCGTCGTGTCGGCCAGCGAGGCGACCTCCACCTCGGCCTGCCCGACGCCGACGGTCTCCACCAGCACCACGTCGCAGCCGGCGCCCTCCAGCACCCGGACCGCCTGCGGCGTCGCCGCGGCCAGCCCGCCGAGGTGCCCCCGGCTGGACATCGACCGGATGTAGACGCCCGGGTCGGTGGCGTGGTCCTGCATCCGCACCCGGTCGCCGAGGATCGCTCCCCCGGTGAACGGGCTGGACGGGTCGACAGCGAGCACGCCCACCCGGTGCCCACGCGCCCGCAGCGCGCGGACCAGCTCGTTGGTGGTGGTCGACTTGCCCACCCCGGGTGAGCCGGTCAGCCCGACCACCTGGGCCTGCCCGGCGTACGGCGCCAGCGCCGCGGCGATCGCCGGCAACAACGCGTCACCGTTCTCCACCAACGTGATCAGGCGGGCCACCGCGCGCGGGTCGCCCGCGCGGGCCCGCTCGACCAGCAGCGGTACGTCCCGGCTGCGGCGCACCGACGTGGTGCCCGCTGCCGGGACGTGCTCAGCCTCGCTCACTGCGTCATCCCCGTTCGCGACCGCGGGGCACTCCTCGTGCTCACTGGCTGGCCGCGGCATTTTCCGGCACGTGGATGATCAGCGCGTCGCCCTGACCACCGCCGCCACAGAGCGCCGCCGCGCCGGTGCCACCACCGCGGCGCTTCAGCTCCAGGGCGAGGGTGAGTACGAGGCGCGCGCCGGACATGCCGATCGGGTGCCCCAGCGCGATCGCGCCGCCGTTGACGTTCACCTTGTCCGGGCTGACCCCGAGGTCCCGGGTGGACTGGACGCCGACCTGCGCGAACGCCTCGTTGATCTCGATGAGGTCCAGGTCCGCAACGCTCAGGCCACCCTTCTTCAGGGCGTGGTTGATGGCGTTGGACGGCTGCGAGTGCAGGGAGTTGTCCGGGCCCGCCACGTTGCCGTGCGCACCGATCTCGGCCAGCCAGGTCAGCCCCAGCTCCTTCGCCTTGGCCTTGCTCATCACGAGCACTGCGGCGGCGCCGTCGGAGATCGGCGAGGAGCTGCCGGCGGTGATGGTGCCGTCCTTGGCGAAGGCGGGGCGCAGCTTGGCCAGCGACTCGGCTGTGGTGTCCGGGCGGATGCCCTCGTCTTCGCTGATCACCAGCGGGTCACCCTTGCGCTGCGGGATGACCACCGGGGCGATCTCGTCGGCGAAGTGGCCGTTCTTCTGCGCGGCGGCGGCCCGCTGGTGGCTGGCGGCGGCGAAGGCGTCCTGCTCCTCGCGGGAGATGCCGTGCCTGGCGCCGAGCCGCTCGGTCGACTCACCCATGGAGCAGCAGTCCCAGGCGTCGCTGAGCCCGTCGTGTGCCATGTGGTCCTTGACCACCACGTCGCCGTACTTGTAGCCGGTGCGCTGGCCCATCAGCAGGTGCGGGGCGTTGGTCATCGACTCCATGCCGCCGGCCACCACGATGTCGAACTCGCCGGCCCGGATCAGCTGGTCGGCCAGGGCGATCGCGTCCAGGCCGGAGAGGCAGACCTTGTTGATGGTCAGCGCCGGCACGGACATCGGCACGCCGGCCTCGACCGCCGCCTGCCGAGCCGGGATCTGACCGGTGCCGGCCTGCAACACCTGCCCCATGATCACGTACTGGACCTGGTCCGGGCTGACGCCGGCACGCTCCAGCGCCGCCTTGATGGCGATCCCGCCGAGCTTCGTGGCCGGGAGGTCCTTGAGGTTGCCCAGCAGCCGGCCCATCGGGGTCCGCGCGCCACTGACGATCACCGAAGCCATGCCTGCCTCCGAGGGGTGCCGAGCTGTACGCCTTAACGATTGTTCGGCCAGACTAGCGCCATGGCAGAGAACTCCCCCGTCGAGCCCGGTGCGGACTACGTCACAGACATCGGGCTTCGCAAGATTGACCACGTCGGGATCGCCGTTGCCGACCTGGACGCCGCTATCGACTTCTACCAGCGGACGTTCGGGATGCGCTGCGTCCACGTGGAGACAAACACCGAGCAGGGTGTTCGGGAAGCGATGCTGGCCGTCGGACCGACCACCGAGGGCGGCTGCGTGCAGTTGCTCGCCCCGCTCACCCCGGAGTCGACGATCGCGAAGTTCCTCGACCGCAACGGGCCGGGCGTGCAGCAGGTCGCGTACACAGTCGTGGACATCGACGTGGCCTGCGCGGCGCTACGGGAGCGTGGCATGCGCCTGCTCTACGACGCACCGAGGCGTGGCACTGCGGACAGCCGGATCAACTTCGTCCACCCCAAGGACGCCGGTGGCGTCCTCGTCGAACTGGTCCAACCCGCCCCCACCCCGCACTGACGCCCCGGCTCCACCCTCACCCCTGTTGATCAAGAGGTTTGCGTCATCCCGCGCCGCGCAGATGACCGAAAGCTCTTGATCAACAGGGGTGGCGGCCGTTGGAGGCCGGGGCACACGCACGTCAGTGCGCGGTTGGCGGGGTGGTTGGACACCTTCACGCATCGGCGGATGCAGTTTTTCACAGAGGACTTCCCGGCCTAGCTACCGTTCAGTAACGTCCGGCCCCACAGGAGCGCGACCGGTGCCGGATGTGTCGAATGCCGACATGGCGGTCGTGCCCACCGGCGCCGACGATGGCAGCACCCGGGCCCGTGCGGGTGCGGACGAACCGGAGGTCACCGTGCAGGACATCCTCGAAGCGATCATGGCGGCGGAGGAATCGAACGACCCGGACCGCGAACTCGCCGGCGTCGCCGGACTACCCGTACCGGAGAGCTACCGGGGCGTGGTGGTCCGCGCCGAGGAGTCCCGGATGTTCGACGGCATGGCCAGCCGGGACAAGGACCCGCGCAAGGCGCTGCACGTGCAGGAGGTGCCGACGCCAGAGCTGGCGCCGGGCGAGGCGCTGGTCGCGGTGATGGCCAGCGCGATCAACTACAACACGGTGTGGACCAGCATCTTCGAGCCGGTTTCCACCTTCAAGTTCCTCCAGCGCTACGGCCGGGTCTCCGAGCTGACACGCCGGCACGACCTGCCATACCACGTGGTCGGCTCGGACGCGGCGGGCGTGGTGCTGCGCGTCGGCCCCGGGGTGACCCGCTGGGCGCCCGGCGACGAGGTGGTCGCGCACTGCCTCTCCGTCGAGTTGGAGGACGCGGCCGGTCACGACGACACCATGCTCGACCCGCAGCAGCGGATCTGGGGCTTCGAGACCAACTTCGGCGGCCTGGCCGAACTGGCCGTGGTCAAGGCCAACCAGCTGATGCCCAAGCCGCGGCACCTGAGCTGGGAGGAGGCGGCCAGCCCCGGGCTGGTCAACTCCACCGCGTACCGGCAGCTCGTCTCGCATCACGGCGCCAACATGAAGCAGGGTGACGTGGTGCTGATCTGGGGGGCCTCCGGTGGCCTCGGCGGGTATGCCACCCAGATGGCCCTCAACGGCGGCGCGATCCCGGTCTGCGTGGTGTCCTCACCGGAGAAGGCGGAGCTGTGCCGCAGGATGGGCGCGGAACTGGTCATCGACCGGGCCGCCGAGGGCTTCCGCTTCTGGAAGGACGAGGAGACCCAGGACCCGGACGAGTGGCGACGCTTCGGCGAGCGGATCCGCGAGCTGACCAGCGGCGAGGACCCGGACATCGTGTTCGAGCACCCGGGTCGGGAGACGTTCGGCGCCAGCGTCTACGTGGCCCGGCGCGGCGGGACCATCGTCACCTGCGCCTCCACCAGCGGCTTCCAGCACCAGTACGACAACCGCTACCTGTGGATGCACCTCAAGCGGATCGTGGGCAGCCACTTCGCCAACTACCACGAGGCGTGGCAGGCCAACCGCCTGGTCGCGCTCGGCAAGGTGCACCCGACGGTGTCCCGCACCTATCCGTTGGAGCAGACCGGCCAGGCCGCGTACGAGGTGCACCGCAACGCCCACCAGGGCAAGGTCGGCGTGCGCTGCCTCGCACCCACCGACGGGCTGGGCGTCCGCGACGGGGAGTTGCGGGCCCGGCACGAGGACGCGATCAACCGGTTCCGGGGTCACTGACCGGCACCGCCGGTCCCCGGCCACTGACCGGCACCGCCGGTCCCGGCCACTCACCGGCACCGCCGGGTTGCGGCACCCCGTCCGGATGGTGGAACGCCGGCTGGCCATTGCGCTGATCGCTCATTGTTCTTCCGCCCTCATTAGCGGATAACCCACCCGGATCGAACAAAGGGCCTCGGGGTAACCCCGGGGCCCTTTTCCGCGTCACGCTGCGTGGCGTTCGACCGGCCGGGACCTGCCAAGATCGCCGATTGGTCCAACCGCACCGATCCCGGGAGTTGACCATGTAAAGAGGGCACGAAAGCTTCGCACCGCTCTTGCGAAGCACCCTGGGGCGTCTGCCAGTATGTCCCAATGCCCCAGCAGCAGTCCTCCCCTCTCGCGTTCTTCGATAACGCGAACTCGCAGCCAGATTTCACCGTTGGCCTGCGCGGATACAACACCCATCAGGTCGACGACTTCCTCGGCCGGATGACCGCCGCGCTGACCCAGTCCGAGCAGGCCCGTGCCGAGGCTGAGCAGCGGATGAACGACGCCCAGCGTCGGCTCCGCCAGGCCGAGCAGCGCATGAGTGCGCTGGAGCAGAAGCTCACCGACACGAACAAGCAGCTCGAAGAGAACAGCCGGCCCACCCTCTCCGGGCTCGGCACCCGCGTCGAGCAGATCCTCCGGCTCGCCGAGGAGCAGGCCAACGACCACCGCAACGAGGCCAAGCGCGAGTCGGAGGGCATCCTCTCCGCCGCCCGCCTCGAGGCCCGTGAGATCACCGACAAGGCCCGCGCCGAGGCCGCTGCCATGAAGGCGAGCGCCGAGCGCGAGGCGGGCAACCTGCGCACGGCCGCCGAGCGCGAGGCCGCCGAGGTCCGGGTGCAGGCCCGCCGCGAGGCTGACACGCTGCGCGCCGACGCCGACCGGGAGACCAAGCAGCTGCGTACGGTCACCGCGCACGAGGTGGCCGAGCTGAAGTCGACAGTCGAGCGGGAGGTCGCCACCCTCCGGGCCACCGCCGAGCGTGAGATCACCCAGCAGCGGGCGAAGGCCGCCCGCGAGGCTGAGGAGAAGCGCGCCGAGGCGACCAAGCTTCTCACCGACGCGCGGGACAAGCGCGACAAGGACCTGCAGGCCCTGGAGCTCCAGTTGGCCGAGCGGCGGGAGAAGGCCGAGCGCGAGGAGTCCGAGCGCCACGCCGCCCAGGTCGCACAGACCCAGAAGATGGTCAGCGAGGCCGAGCAGCGTGCCCGGGCCGCGCAGGAGCGGGCCAAGGAGATCGAGCAGCGCGCCGAGGCGCGGCGTGTCGAGTCGGAGCGCAACGCCGCCGAGACGGTCGACAAGGCCAAGGCGCACTCGGAGAAGACCCTCAACGAGGCGAAGGCCGAGTCGCAGCGTCTGCTCACCGAGGCGCGCACCGAGGCGGAGCTGACCACGCAGGCCGCCCGCCGCGAGGTCGAGGACCTCACCCGGCAGAAGGACGCGGTCACCTCGCAGCTGGGTCAGATGCTCTCCGGGCTCGCCGGCATCGTTCCGGGAATGCCGGCGCAGGCCGCTCCGGCTGCCAAGCCGGAAGCCAAGAAGACCGATGGCGGTCAGGAGCGGGTGCCCGCGGAGACCGCTGGCTGACGCGAGGCGTCAGGTCGGGGCATCGACGGCGCGAGGTGACACCGGGTAACCGGCGCCACCTCGCGCCGTATGCGTTTCCTAACCCCTGGTATTCGCTGACCGCAACGGAGTGAAGTAGCTCCCACAAGGCCCGTCCGTATCGCCCCAGCAGGGCCCGTTGCGTGTGAGGATGGGGGCATGTCGCACGGCGAGGAACTGTTCGCTCTCGGCGGGGACGTGACGACGGAGCCCAGCTTCGAGTCCGCTCTGCGGGGGTACGAGAAGAAACAGGTCGACCGCTATGTCGCGCGTGCTGAGCACGAGATCGCGACCCTCGCTGGGGAACGGGAACAGGCGTACACACAGATACACAAGCTCGCCGGCCAGGTCGAGGTTCTCCAGCGCGACCTGACCCAGGTGCGCAAGCAGATGAACGTGGTCGACCGGGCGTCGTTCCGGCATCTCGGCCCGCGGGTCGAGTCGATCCTCACGCTGGCTGAGGAGCAGGCCGAGCAGATCCTCATCGACGCGAACGGGGAGATCGAGGCCCGTCGTGCCGCGGCCGAGCACATCATCGAGGAGGCCCGCGAGCAGGCCGCGCGGGCACTGAAGGACTTCGAGATCGCCCTCGCCGCCCGACGCGCGGAAGAGGAGCGGCACAGCGCCGCCCAGCGGGCCGAGGCGGACGCGACCCTGCGGTCGGCCAAGGACGAGTCGGCGCAGTTGCGCAAGGCGGCGCAGGACGCGCTGGCGAAGGCCCAGCAGGAGGCCACCCAACTGCGGGATGCTGCCAAGGAGATCCACACTCGGGCCCAGCAGGAGGCCACCAAGCTGCGCGAGACGGCCCGCGAGACGCTGGCCAGGGCCCAGCAGGAGGCCAGCGACCTGCGCGATGCCGCCAAGGAGGTGCATGCCAAGGCGCTTCAGGAGGCCAAGCGGCTCACCGACACGGCGACCGAGGCGGGGCGGGCCACCCACGCGAAGGCGCAGCAGGAGGCCAAGCAGATCATCGACGATGCGTCGATGGCCGGACGGGCCACCCGCGCCAAGGCGCAGCAGGAGGCCGAGCGGCTGACGACGCAGGCCACCGAGTCGGCGAAGCGCAGCCGTGCCGAGACCGAGGCGTACGTGCAGCGGATGCGCACCGAGACCGAGGCGTACGTGCAGCACACCCGGGCGCAGACCCAGCAGGAGCTGGGCGCCTGGCGGGCCGGGGTGGAGCAGGAGGTCAACTCCCGTCGGGAGACGGCCGACCGGGAGTTGGCGCAGCGACGGTCCGCGGCCGAACAGGAGTTCGCCAAGCGCCGCGACGAGTTGGACAAGCAGCACGCGGCGCGCCAGCAGGAGCTGGAGGCCGGGTTCACCAGCCGGCAGCAGGAGCTGGAGAGCGGGTTCACCACCCGTCGGGACGAGCTGGAGATCGAATACTCCAGTCGCAAGGACGAGCTGGAGACCGAGTACACCACTCGCAAGAACGAGATCGAGCAGGGCGCGGCCGGCATCCGTCAGGCAGCCGAGCAGGACGCGGCGGCGCTGCGCCAGCGGTCCGAGGCGGAGGCCGCCGAGCTGCTGAGCCGGGCCGAGACCGAGGCCAGCGACAAGCGCCGCAAGGCCGACGAGCATGTCGCGGCGTCCCGGCGGCAGTTCGAGGAGTACGCGGCCACCACGCAGCAGCACCTGGCCACCACCCAGCAGCACCTGGCGGCGACCCAGCAGGAGTCGGCGGCGGGCCGCCAGCAGTTGGCCCAGGTGATGCTGGAGATCGCCCAGGCCCAGCAGCAGCTGGCGGATCTGCGGCAGGAGACCTGGAAGGCCCGGCAGGAGTCCGACGAACTCCAGCGTCAAATGTCCGAGCTGCGGTTGCAGAGCGTCGCCGGCCCGATCGACGGCCCGACTGCGCCGGCCGCAGCAGACGGCGCGAGCGCGGCTGGGCCCGACGGTGGGGACGACGGCGTGAGCGTTTCCGCCGGCGCGGCTGCGGGTTCGGGTACGGGCACCGGGGGTTCGGGTACGGGCACCGGGTTGAAGGCCGAACCCGCCGACACCAGGCAGCCGGTGAACGCGGGTGCTGAGGAGTCCGGGCAGTCCACGACGCGACCGGTGGCCGAGCCGGTGACCACGGTGGACGGTGGCATGGCGAGCGCCGGGGTGGACGGGGAGCCGACGGTGGCCGCCGTTCCGGGCGAGGGTGGCCGGGGCGCCAAGCCCACCAAAATCACTAGCACCGGTGAGAACGGCAAGCGACCCAGCAAGCCGACCACCGACGAGCGCAGCGCCAAGCCCAGCAAGGTCACCATCGAGAAGGACTGACGGCGGGCGCTGAGCCACGCGCACTCATGATCGACACGACATCAGCAAAGTCGGGGTGTCCCGCCAGCGCGGACACCCCGACTTCCTGAATGGCGAGTGGATCAGGACCGATGGTCCGGGGGTGGGTCGATGATCGGGCGGCGGAACGGACCCCACGCCACGAAGCGTTCGAACAGTTCCCTGGGCGCCGGCCCGTCGTAGGGATTGAGCTGGTACAGGTCGTGCGCCGCCTCGTGGTACAGACCGGCGAGGTAGATGGTCAGCGCGGCCGGGTCCTCGTCGAACTCCGCCTTGAGCAGCAGCCTGGCGTCCGCGCAGGGCCACGGCCGGCCGTCGGCCCGGCAGCACCACATGGGTCGCAGCGGGGTGTGCGGCGTCCGTGCGCCGCAGGGTCGGGGAAACACGGGGTACGGCCCGAGCCGCGGCTGCGGCAGCCCCGACATCGGGGTACGTGGCCTCCCGCCTGAGCTGGAGCCCGGCGGGCTGCAGCCGGCGGACGACCGCGGCGCCGAGGTGACGGTGACAGGCAGCGACCGGCCGACGGGGCGAGACGTGGGCATGGGTGACCTCCTCGACTGGGGCGCGGACGCGCCGCCGTGCAACGGCAGGCCCGCGCGGTGGGCCCGGAAGCGGGGTGGCCGCAGGTGACGCGGAGCCATACCCATCCGGTACGTGACAGTCTGCTGAGAACACCGTTACGGTCGGAAGGCGTCACCGTGCTCGGCGGCGGGACTGCATCGACGGCATGGTCCGCCGGGACAGTTGGTGGAGACGACCCTCGACCTGCGGAGGCACTGTGGAAGGCGACGCCGCGCCGACGGCCGACATGATCCGCGCGCAGCTGCGCCGGCTGCGGATCGCCGCCGGGATGAGCCAGGAGGACTTCGGCCGGCTGGTGCACTACTCCGGCTCGATGGTGTCCGCGCTGGAGCTGGGCCAACGCCCGCTGGACCGGCTCTTCCTGGCCCGCGCCGACGAGGTGCTGACCACCGGCGGTCTGCTCGTCTACCTGCTCAAGCTCGCCGAGCGGGACGGCCAGCCGAGCTGGTTCCGACCCTGGCTGGACGCCGAGCGCACCGCCCGCCAACTGCGGTGCTTCCAGCCGTCGCTGATCCCCGGGCTGCTTCAGACCGAGAACTACGCCCGCGCGGTGATCCGCTGCGACGACCTGCTCAGCGACGACGAAGTGGAACGCCGAGTCCATGCCCGCCTGGACCGCCAGTCCATCCTCACGCAGCCTGACCCACCGCAGCTCATCGCCGTCGTCGACGAACACGCGCTGCGGCACACCGCTGAGCACATGCGCGGGATCATGGTCGAGCAGCTCACCCAGCTGATCACCTACGCCCAGCGTCCGCCGGTCAGCGTGCACGTCATTCCCGCCGAGGTTGGAGTGCACGTCGGGATGTCCGGACCCTTCACGCTTGCGCGCGGCGCGGACGGTGGATGGGTCGGCAACCTCGAAAACCAGCTTGCCGGCGTCGTGGTTGACCGAGATGGCGACGTGGCTACGCTGCTCTCACGATGGGAGACGGTTCGCAACGAAGCGCTCTCTCATCGGCACTCGATTGACCTGATGAAGGAAGCAGTGGATTCATGCACCTGAGCGGCGCAGTTTGGCGCACCTCCACTCGCAGCGGCAACAGTGAGTGCGTCGAGGTGGCGGACAACCTGCCCGGGGTCGTGGGGGTGCGGGACAGCAAGGACCCCGCTGGTCCGGTGCTGGTGTTCGCGCCTGCCGCGTGGCGGGCGTTCGTGGCCGTCGCCCGTCGTCCCACCGCCTGAGCCGGGAGGTCCCTGGTGCCACAGCACGACCCGTCCGGCGACGAACCGAACGTGACCCCCGGTCCTCCGCCAGCGGAAAACCCACAACCGGCGAAGACGCCACCGTCAGCCGAGACACCACCGGCGGCCGAGACGCCACCGCCGGTGCCGGTCCCCGCGCCGGGGGTCGACCCGGAGGAGCCACCGGCGGTCCCGTCCGGAAAGTTCGGCACACCGGGGCGGCCACTGCGCCGTAGCAGCTTCCTGCTCGGCTTCACCGGTGCGCTGGGCGTGCTGCTGGCGTACACCCTCTATCTGGGGATTCGCAATGCCGGCGGCATCCTCGTGCTGGTGGTGATCGCGCTCTTCCTCGCGGTCGGCCTCAACCCGGCGGTGGTCCGGCTGGGGCGCTGGGGTGTGCCGCACGGCCTGGCGGTGGCGGCGGTCGCCCTGACGGTGGTGCTGCTGCTCTGCGGCGGCGTGGTGGCGCTGGTCCCGCCGATCGTCACCCAGTCCGGGCAGTTCATCGACCAGATCCCGAGCCTGCTCGACGAGTTGCGCCGCAACCCGACGGTCAATGACCTGGTGGAGCGGTACGACGTGGTGGAGCGGGTGCAGGGCGCGGCCAACGCGGAGACGGTGGGGCGGGCGCTCGGCGGGGTGCTCGGCGGCGCACAACTGATCTTCGGCACGGTGTTCCGGACGCTGACCGTGCTGGTGTTGACGATCTACTTCCTGGCCTACTTCGACAAGCTGCGTTCGCTGGGCTACTCGGTGGTGCCCCGGTCGCGGCGGCAGAGGGTGCAGCTGATCGGCGACGAGATCCTGGCCAAGGTGGGCTCGTACATGGTCGGCGCGTTGAGCATCGCGGTGCTGGCCGGCGCGACCACCTTCGTGTTCGCGCTGATCGTCGACCTGCCGTACCCGTTCGCGCTGGCCGTGGTGGTCGCGGTGACCGACCTGATCCCGCAGATCGGCGCGACCCTGGGCGCGGTGATCGTGAGCCTGGTCGGCTTCGCCGCCGACCTGCCCACCGGCATCGCCTGCGCGGTGTTCTTCCTCATCTACCAGCAGGTGGAGAACTACCTGATCTACCCGAAGGTGATGCGGCGTTCGGTGGAGGTCAACGAGGTGGCCGCCCTGCTGGCCGCCCTGCTCGGGGTGTCGCTGCTGGGCGTGGTGGGCGCGCTGATCGCCATCCCCACTGTGGCCGCGCTGCAACTGATCCTGCGCGAGGTGGTACTGCCCCGCCAGGAGCGCCGCTGAGCGTCAGCTGGCCTGACCGGCGGCCGGGCCGGGGACCGGGGTGTCGGCAAAGGCGGCCACCGTCCGGTCGGCGTACGCGCTGACGTCGCCGGCCTCCATCGGGCCGTCCCAGGTCGTCGGGAGCGGCACCTCGACGGCCGGGTTGACCCGACGGACGATCTCGTCGAGCACCGTCTCCGCGTCGCCCACCCAGAGGTGCTTGGCGCCCGGCACCCCGACCACCTCGGCCTGCGGCACGGCGGCGAACCGTTCCCGCGCCTCGGTGGGGCGCAGGTAGTCGTCGAACTCCGGCACCAGCGCCACCAGCGGCCGACCCGAGTCGGCCCAGGTGGCCAGGTCCTCGGGGGCGGAGAAGCGCAGCGGCGGGGAGAGCAGGATCGCCCCGGCGATCGTCGGGTCGCAGCCGTACTTCAGCGCCAGGTCGGTGCCGAACGACCAGCCGACGAGCCAGATGTTGGGCAGCTCGGCGAACTCCGCGTACTCGATGGCGGCAGCCACGTCGTACCGCTCGCCCACCGCGCCGTCGAAGGCCCCCTCGCTGGTGCCGCGCACACTGCTGGTGCCCCGGGTGTTGAACCGCAGCACCGCCAGGTCGGCCAGGGCGGGCAGCCGCCAGGCCGCCTTGCGGAACACGTGGCTGTCCATCATTCCGCCGTGGGTGGGCAGCGGGTGCAGGCAGACCAGGGTGGCCACCGGCGGCCGGTCGGCCGGCAGGGCCAGCTCACCGACCAGCCGCAGACCGTCGGCGGTGTGCAGCTCGATGTCCTCCCGGCGGCCGGGCAGGATCGACGACGCGCGGATCGTTGTGCTCACCGCCCAAGTCTGTCGCGAAGTCGCCGCCGCCGCCCGCCCAGGCACGAACAGCGTGACCCAGGTCGCTAACGGGCGGGGTCGTTCAATAGCGCGGGGTACCCCGGCCGCGCTGCACCGCGGGGCCGCGTCGCTCCCGGGCGCGCCAGCAGCCGCTGTGCCAGTGCCGCCGGTCGGTCAGGTCACCCAGGCCGTCCGCCGGCCAGGCCACCAGGTGGGCCACCCCGGGTCGGATCTCCTGGTCACAACCCGGGCAGCGGTACGTCTTGACCGACGCTCCCGCGCCGATGCCGCGTACCTGCCAGGCGCCGTCGGTCCACTGCTGCACCGAGGCGACACCCTGCCGGACCCGGTCGGCGTCCAGGTTGGCGTTCTCGTCCCGGCGAGGGCGATTGCGACGGGGGCTCACAGTCACCAAGCGTACGTTCCGCCGGACGGGACGAGCTCGCGGCCAGCCCGCCCAACGGTTGAGATCACTCCCAACTCTCCGACCGCGTCGGGTCTTCGACGACCCGCGCCCCCGCCAGGACTGTCGTCGCGTCCGCCTCGGTGAAGCCGCGTGGCGCGCCCGGCTGGACGCCGACCGGTCGCCTGTCCTCCCGCTGCAAGCCGAAGGTGGCACTCACCACCGTCTTGGGGATGCCGAGCAGATCCAGGGTCGTCCCAGAGAAGAACGCGGGCCGGCCAGCGACAGTCCGATTCCCCGCGGTGCGGGTGCCAGCCCCGCTCGCATAGCGGTATTTCACGAACATGGCCTCGGTCGCCGCCCGCGCAAGGGTGATCTCCGAGGAGACCAGTCTCGGGTAGGAGCTGACGTCCACCGAGCAGGAAGTGATCGGCGCGCCTTCGGGCAGGGCATCGAGCCGCAGCGGCACGGCACACGAGTGTGCCTCGTTCCAGCGCAGTGCCTTGACCGCCTGCTCCAGCCCGGCACGGTCCCCCCGCAAGATGACGGCACGGGCGTACAGACCTGGCGCGGGGTGCCACGACTTGACCATTGCACGCACGCTGCCGCTCGCTTGGTGGATCGTGCCGTCGAAGGTCTGGGGCCCCGGTGCGGCCGCCTCAACCTCGACGCCGCCGAACGAGACGCTAATCGACAACTCCGGCGTACTGCTCACCTCGACATGCACCGGTTGGTCATCCCGGACGCTGAGCCGGACCGATTCGGTGCGGCCCCGGATAACCTCCCAGCCCAGATAGCGGGCCTGGGTCGGGTCGAGGCCGAAGTGCAGCACGTTCGGATCGCTGCCGACCAGCGCCGGGTCGGCGGCGGCCCCGGGCACCCCGTCGATGCGGGGCGGCACCGGCGTGGCCCCGGTGGACGTCGTGGCGGTCCAGGGCAGGCGGCCGGTCAACCCGTCGAGGCCCGTCCCGGTCATTCCGACGACGCCGAGCGCCCCGATCAGGGACAACGCGGTCCCTGCGGCGACCCGGCGGTGGAGTTGGCGGCGGCGGCCTCGAGCGTGGGAAGCCCGCAGCAGCCGGTCGGCGTCCACGGTGCCCTCGGCACGGTCCCGCAGGGTTCGGACGATCCGCTCGTCGAGGTCCGTCACGGTCGGCTCCCGTTCGTGGCCGGGGCACCGCAGCGCTCCCGGAGGTTGGCGAGCGCCCGCATCGCGTGGGTGCGGACGGTGACCGGCGAGCAGTCCAGGATCTGGGCGATGGTCGCGTCGTCGAGGTCCTCGTAGTAGCGCAGCACCAGGACCGCCCGCTGACGGTCGGGCAGGCCGAGGATCAGCCGCCACATCTCGTCCCGGTCGGCCGCTTCGCCGCCGAGGTCGCCTCGGTGTGCCCGCTCGGCGAAGGTGTCGACGGCCAGTTCGCGGTTGGACCGGCGACGCCACCAGGAGATGTTGGCGTTGACCAGCATGCGGCGCACGTACACGTCGGGCCGGTCCGCCCGCGAGATCTTGCGCCAGTGCACGTACGCCCGGGACAGCACCTCCTGGGTGAGGTCCTCGGCCCGGTGCTCGTCACCGGTCAGCAGCCGGGCCAGCCGAAACAGGGCTGGACCTCGACTGCCGACGTACTCCTCGAAGGTCACACCACTCAGACGCCGCCGGTGGCCGTCAGCGTTGACCCGGTCAGCGGTGCGAGTGGTCGCGGAAGCCGCGGCGGGTCTTGCGGCCCAGGTAGCCGGCGGTGACCAGGTGTTCCAGCAGCGGCGCGGGTGCGAAGCCCGGCTCGCGCAGTTCCAGGTACAGCTCGCGCTGGATGGCCAGGGAGACGTCCAGCCCGACGACGTCGAGCAGCTCGAACGGGCCCATCGGGTAGCCGCAGCCCAGCTTCATGGCGTGGTCGATGTCGTCGGCCGTCGAGTAGCTGGCCTCCAGCATCTTCACCGCGTCGTTCAGGTAGGGGAAGAGCAGCGCGTTGACGATGAAGCCGGATCGGTCGCCGCAGACCACACCCGTCTTGCCGAGTGCGGCGCAGACGGCGCGGGCGGTGGCGGTGGCCTCCGGGGAGGTGCGGATGGTGCGGACGACCTCGACCAGCGGCATGACCGGCGCCGGGTTGAAGAAGTGCAGACCCACCACGTCGGCCGGCCGCTGGGTGGCCATCGCCACGTCGATCACCGGCAGCGACGAGGTGGTGGTGGCCAGCACCACGCCCGGCTTGCAGATCTCGTCGAGGCTCGCGAAGAGGGCCTTCTTGACGCTCAGCTCCTCGACGACCGCCTCGACCACCAGGTCGACGTCGGCGAGATGGTCGAGCGTGGCGGACCAGCTGATCCGGCCCAGGGCGGCGTCCCGGTCGGCCTCGGCGAGCTTGCCGCGCACGACGCCCTTGTTCAGTGAGGTCTTCACCGCCTCGCAGACCTTCGCGGACTTCTCCATGCCGCGGGTCACCGAGACGACCTCGTAGCCGGCCTTCGCGAAGACCTCGATGATCCCGGTGGCCATCGTTCCGGAGCCGACCACGCCGACCTTCGCGATGGCGCGCGCACCGTCGGCCAGCGCCGACTCCGTGGCGAGCGGCGTCGCCTCGTCCGGTACGACCACCGGGGAGCCGGGCCGTTCGTAGGTGTAGAAGCCCCGGCCGGACTTCCGGCCGAGCAGCCCCGCCGTCACCATCTGCTTGAGCAGTGGCACCGGGGCGTGCCGGCGGTCCCGCCCGCCGCGCCGGTACATGGTGTCGAGGATCTCGTACGCGGTGTCCAGGCCGATCAGGTCCATCAGCGCCAGTGGGCCCATCGGCAGGCCGCAGCCGAGCTTCATGGCGGCGTCGATGTCCTCGCGGGTCGCGTAGTGCGACTCGAACATGCTGACCGCGTGGTTGAGGTAGCCGAAGAGCAGCGCGTTGGCGATGAAACCGGCCCGGTCGTTGATGGTGACGTCGACCTTGCCGAGCCGGGCGCAGAGCGCCTCGACGTCGGCGACCACCTCGGGTGCGGTGACGACAGTGCGGACCACCTCGACAAGCTTCATCACCGGGGCCGGGTTGAAGAAGTGGATGCCGATCACCTGGTTGGGTCGGCTGGTGGCCACCGAGATCTCGGTGACGCTCAACGAGGAGGTGTTGGTGGCGAGGATGGTCTCCGGTCGGCAGACCCGGTCCAGCTCGGCGAAGATCCGCTGCTTGAGGTCGAGGTGTTCGGGCACCGCCTCGATGACCAGGTCGACGGAGTGCAACGCGTCCAGCCCGACCGCGAAGTGCACCCGCTCGTGCAGGGCGTCGCGGTCCGCCTCGGCGAGCTTGCCCTTGGCGACCGCCCGGTCGGTGGAACCCTTCAGGGTGGCCCGGCCGCGCTCCAGCGCCGGCTCGGAGATCTCCACGGCCACCACGTCGATGCCGTTGCGGGCGAAGACCTCGACGATGCCGGCACCCATGGTGCCCAGCCCCACCACGCCTACGGTGCTGAACTCGCGCGCCACGACCGGCCTCCCCAGAGACTCCGCACGGCCACTGAACGGCCGCTAAGGTTATGCGCGCGAGTCTGCCACGTGACGGTGAGTTGTCGAGACGCCGTGGCATATTTCACCCACGGCGCAGCCGGACCGCTATGCGGTCGCCACGCTGGTCAGGGCCAGCAACTCCGCGACGAACTCCGACGGGCGCTCCAGGTGCGGGCTGTGACCGCAGCCGGGCAGCACCACCTCGTGGTACGCGCCGCCGGCCGCCGCGTACCGGTCGAGCACGGCCCGGGTCTGGCCGACCATCGGCTGCGGTGGGCAGGCGTCCGCGCCGGGCCAGCCGGGCACGAGATCCAGCGAACCCAGGTACGCCAGGTCGAAGAGTGAGGTGTCCGAGACGATGACGTCGACGTCTCCGCGTACCCAGGTGACGGGTGGCTTCTCGGCGACGGCCACCAGCTCGTCGGCGAGCCGGAACCAGGTCGGCGCGAGCGCGTTGAGCACCCCGCGCTCCCCCGGCGCGGTGCCCGGCCAGTTCTCCGACGGCACCGCCGTGCCCGGGTAGTTGTCGTCCCCGGTGGCGGTGGACAGCACGGTGTCCAGCAGCAGATCCTCGTCCTCGCCCAAGGCGGCAGAATCGGCCACGTAGGTGGCTCGCAGCACGGCCCGCGGGCTGGCCGGTGCGTCCGCGCTCCGGTCGCCGGCCGCGAGGCGGGCGACGAAGTCCGGGTTGGCCGTGCCGGCGCCGGTGCCGGCGAAGTCGGGGGTGGTCGGCGTGCCGGTCAGGTCGCGGGTGCCACCGAAGCCGTACGGGGAGACCGGCGCCGCCAGCAGCAAAGCCCCCACCCGGTGCGGATGGTCGACCAGCAGCCGCATCGCCACCCCGCCGCCGAGGGAGTGCCCCACCACCACCGGGCGCGCGTCGGCGGCGAAGAGCGTCGGGTCGTCCAGCAGGGCGGCCACGTCGTCGGCGAAGTCCCGCAGGCCCCGGGTGGCGTCCACCGGGGCGGTCGCGGAGTCGCCGTACCCCCGCAGGTCGGGGGCGACCACCCGCAGCGTCGGTGGCAGCCGGCGGACCAGCGGCTCCCAGAACAGCGCGGACGAGCAGTTGCCGTGGATCAGCAGCACCGGTGTGCCGTCCGGCGGGCCGGCCACCCGTACCGCCTGGGTGATGCCGTTCGCCGTCACGGTCCGCTGCTCGGTTTCCATCCGCGGCATGCTGCCACGGGTGCCTCCGCCGGTCCAGGTGTCGGACCGCCACCCAACGGAGCTGCCCGGTGTGGCCGACCGCCAGGCGATCAGCTGCCCGATGTGGCCGAGAGCCGGGCGGTCAGCTGCCCGATGTGGCCGACCGCCGGGCGGTCAGCGACGCGTGCCCGGTGGCGCGGCCAGCGGTAGCGGCAGCGTCGGTCGGACGTCGCGCCGGGACGGGCCGAAGCTGAGCCCCACCGGATCGGTGAGCGCCACCCCGGGGTCGAACAGGCGCAGTTCGGTACGGCCCAGCCGGATCACGTCACCGTCGGAGAGTCGTTCCACATCGGTGATCCGCCGGTCGTTGAGCCAGGTGCCGTTGGTGGAGCCCAGGTCCCGCAGGGACGGGCCTTCCGGCGCCAGCCACACCTCGGCGTGGCGACGGCTCAGGTGCGGATCGTTGATGACCACCTGACCGGTCGGCGCGCGGCCGATCACCTGAACCTCGGCTCGCATGCGAAAGCTCGCTCCGCGCATCGGTCCACCCGCGACCGTCAACAGCGGCATCAGTTCCGGATGTTCCTCCATGGACAGTCAGCCCTCCACCCCACACCGTCACTCCGCGCGTCAGCTTGCCATCAGACGGTAGTCGTCAATACCGACCGGCCGGTCAGCCTCTCGTCACCTCCCGGCCATCTGCCGTTCGACGATTCGGGCGGGCCGCATCCGTCACCAACGCCCTGACCTGCACTGATCAACGATCGGTCGGGTTGGTGCGACGCCGGTCCCCCGGCCCCGAATCGCGGACCCTACCGGTGAGTAATCCTCGGGTCTAGACTTCCGCCATGACGGCAGTGCATATCCCGGGCGTTCCGGTCATCGACGCGGGCCACTTGGTTTCCACCAGCCCGGCGACCGGCGCCGAGGCCGGTCGCCTCCCGGTCGCCACCGATGCCGACGTGCGGGAAGCCGTCGACCGCGCCCGCGCCGCCGGCGAGTGGTGGGCCGGTCTCGGCTTCACCGGCCGTCGCGAGCGGTTGCTGCGCTGGCGCGCCCTGCTCGCCAAGCGGATCGAGCAGTTGGCCGAGGTGGTGCACGTCGAGGGCGGGAAGCCGGTCGCCGACGCCATCGTCGAGATCGTCACCGCTATCGAACACATCGACTGGGCCGCCCGCAACGCCGGCCGCGTGCTCGGCCCACGCCGGGTGCGGTCCCGGCTCATCCTCGCCGAGTTCTCCGCCCACCTCGAATACCAGCCGTACGGGGTCGTGGGCGTCATCGGGCCGTGGAACTATCCGGTCTTCACGCCGATCGGCTCCGCCGCGTACGCCCTCGCCGCCGGGAACGCCGCGGTGCTCAAGCCGAGCGAATACACCCCCGCCGTCGGCCAGTGGCTGGTGGACAGCTTCGCCGAGGTGGTGCCCGAGCAACCGGTCTTCACCGCCGTGCACGGGTTGGGCGACGTGGGCGCGGCGCTGTGCCGCTCCGGCGTCAACAAACTGGCCTTCACCGGCTCCACCGCCACCGCCCGGAAGGTGATGGCCGCCTGCGCCGAGACGCTGACCCCGGTGCTCATCGAGGGTGGCGGCAAGGACGCCATGATCGTCGACAGCGACGCCGACCTGGACGCGGCCGCCGAGGCGTGCGTCTGGGGCGGCATGACCAACGCGGGCCAGACCTGCATCGGCATCGAGCGGGTGTACGCCGTGGACGCCGTCTTCGACGCCTTCGTCGACAAGGTGGTGGCGCGCGCCGGCCGGCTGACCGTCGGGCCGGAGGGCACCGACATCGGGCCGATCACCATGCCCAGGCAGATCGACGTGATCCGCCGGCACATCGACGCCGCGATCACGTCCGGCGGGCGCGCGGTGCTCGGCGGCCCGAGCGCCGTACAGCCGCCGTACGTCCACCCCACAGTGCTGGTGGACGTGCCGGAGGAGTCGGCCGCCGTCCGCGAGGAGACCTTCGGCCCCACGCTGACCATCAGCCGGGTCCGTGACGCCGACGAGGCCGTCACCCGCGCCAACGCCCTGTCGTACGGCCTCGGGGGTTCGGTCTTCGGCCGGCGACGCGCGGTGGCCATCGCACGGCGGCTGCGCTCCGGGATGGCCTCGATCAACTCCACGTTGACCTTCGCCGGCATGTCCACCCTGCCGTTCGGTGGTGTCGGCGACTCCGGCTTCGGTCGGATCCACGGGGAGGACGGCCTGCGTGAGTTCGGCCGGTCCAAGGCGATCACCCGACGCCGCGCCCGGTCGCTGCTGCCGTCGATGACCTTCGACCGCACGCCCACCGACGTGGCCCGGCTCGTCAAGGCGATCAAGGCGATGTACGGAAGGTGAGTGTCGGATAACCGATCATCACCAAGGATCGGCGTATCCACATGTTTATACGTTGTGTCCACGGCGGTACATTGCGTTAAATGGGCCCCAATCGATTGCGCTACCGCCTTGTCGACAGTGACCAGTCGTGGAGCGCCCGACGTCGTCGGCACCGCTCGGACTGGCTGGCGCGCACCTTCCCCGACATCGGTGACATGCACGTGGTCGACCTCGGCGGTCGGCTCGGCACCTGGCACCGCGCCACCGTCCGACCGGCCCGGGTGACAGTCGTCAACCTGGAGCAGCCGCCCGCTGTCGTTCCGGAATGGGCCCACGTCGAGCAGGCCGACGCCTGCGACCTGCCCCCGCACCTCACCAACGGCAGCTTCGACATGGTCTTCTCGAACTCGGTGCTGGAGCACGTGGGCGGGCACGAACGCCGGATCCGCTTCGCCGCCGCCGTCCGCTCACTGGCCGACCGACACTGGGTGCAGACGCCCTACCGCTACTTTCCCATCGAGCCACACTGGATCGCGCCGGGCATGCAGTTCCTGCCGGTACGACTGCGCACCGCGCTCGCGCAACGCTGGCCGTTGGGGCACAAGCCGACCCGCAGCCACGACGCCGCCATCCACCAGGTGCTCTGGACCGAACTGCTGGACCGCTCGCAGATGCGCCACTACTTCCCCGACTCCACGATGCTGGTGGAGCGGGTGTTCGGCCTGCCGAAGTCGCTGATCGCGGTGCGCAACGGCTAGGGCTCCGGTCAGAAGAGGGTCAGCTCGTCCTTCACGATGCCGCGCAGCTTGTCGTAGTCCACGACCACACACCGGATGCCCCGGTCGGTGGCGAGCACCCGGGCCTGCGGCTTGATCTCCTGGGCGGCGAAGACCCCGACGACCGGGCTGAGCAGCGGGTCACGGTTCATCAACTCGAGGTAGCGGGTCAACTGCTCCACCCCGTCGATGTCGCCACGCCGCTTGACCTCGATGGCGACCGAGCCCGAGTTGGCGTCCCGGCACAGCAGGTCGACCGGGCCGATCGCCGTCATGTACTCGCGGCGGACCAGCGTGAACCCCTCACCCAGCACACTCGGGTTGGCGGCCAGCAACTCCTGCAGGTGCGCCTCCACCCCGTCCTTGCGCAGGCCCGGATCCACACCCAACTCGTACGAGGTGTCCTGGAAGATCTCCTCCAGGGTGATCCGCAGCTCCTCGCCAGCCTTGTTGACGACCCGCCACACCCCGGGGGCCTCCTCCAACCGGCATGGCGGGCTCATCCAGTTCAACGGCTTGTACGCACGGTCGTCGGCATGGATGGACACCGACCCGTCCGCCTTCACCATCAGCAACCGGGTGGCCGGCGGCAGGTGAGCCGAGAGCCGTCCGACATAGTCCACCGAGCACTTCGCAATGACCAACCGCACCCGACGAGGGTAGCCGAGCACCCACCGGTCGCCAGCGAGCGGCACTGGCGCGTCGATGCGATGCTGAGACCGTGTTCGAAGTCCTCACCGGCACCGGTCTCGCCGCCTCGGCGGGGCTGAACGCCTACATACCCCTGCTCATCCTCGGTCTACTCGGCCGTTACACCGACCTGATCGACCTGCCCAGCAGCTGGACCTGGCTCGGCAACGGCTGGGTCATCGCCATCATGGCCGTGCTGCTCGCCGTGGAGATGGTGGCGGACAAGGTGCCAGTGGTCGACCACATCAACGACGTGGTGCAGACAGTGGTCAGGCCCACTGCCGGTGGCCTGGCCTTCGGTGCCGGCTCCTCGTCGGAGACGGTGACGGTCAGCGACCCGGGGAGCTTCTTCTCGTCCCACCAGTGGGTGCCGGTCGTCACCGGCGTACTGCTGGCGTTGGGCGTGCACCTGCTGAAATCCGCAGCCCGCCCGGTGATCAACGCGACGACCGCCGGGATCGGCGCCCCGGTCGCCAGCACCGCCGAGGACGCCACCAGCGTGGTGGTCTCCCTGGTGGCGATCATCCTGCCGGTGCTGGTGCTCGTCTTCCTGGTCGGCCTGGTGTTCTTCACCTTCTGGTTCGTCCGCCGTCGTTCCGAACGACGCCGCGAACGCGAGGCGGCCCGCGCCGCCGGCTTCCGCGTCTGACGCTTGAGCGGCGGATCGGCGGCCCGCCATACCAGGGCTCCACGTGTCGACAAAAGCCTAGTATCGGGGCAAGAGCCTAGAGGAGGTCGGCATGACCGCAGCGTTGGAGATGCCCCGAGTCCAGGAATGTGTGGTCGCCGCGTGCGCGTACAACCAGTCGGGTGACTGCCACGCCTTCGCGATCACCATCGGCAGCATGGATCACGCCCACTGCCACACCTTCGTCGAGTCGCCCGTCCGGGGCGGTGTGGAGAGCCTGATCGCGCAGGTGGGCGCCTGCCAGCGCTCCGACTGCCGGCACAACGAGCAGCTGGAGTGCCACGCGGCGTCGATCAGGGTCGGCCCGGACAACGACATGGCCGACTGCATGACCTACGCCGGCCGCTGACCCACGCCACTGAGCCCCGGCCGCCGGCCGGGGCCGGGGGCAGCGTTCGATCAGGGCAGGTCGTTGGCGCGACGGATGACAGTCACCAGCTCGTCGATGATGCCGGTGAGAGCGAAGTCCTTCGGGGTGAAGACCCGGGCGACCCCGGCCGCCCGGAGGGTGTCCGCGTCACCGACCGGGATGATGCCGCCCACCACCACCGGCAGGTCCGGCCGGCCGGCGGCGCGCAGCCCGTCGAGCACCGCTGGCACGGCGGCCAGGTGCGACCCGGAGAGCACGGAGAGCCCGACCAGGTCGACGTCCTCCTCCACGGCGGCGGCGACGATCTGCCCCGCCGTCAACCGGATGCCCTGGTAGACGACCTCGAAGCCGGCGTCGCGGGCGCGTACCGCGATCTGCTCGGCGCCGTTGGAGTGCCCATCCAGGCCGGGCTTGCCGACCAGCAGCCGCAGCCGGCCGCTGCCCAACTCCCGCGCCGTGGCGGTGACCCGCTCGCGGACCGCCACAAGCCCCGGCTCACCGCCGCCACCGGTGGCGCCGGCCAGGCCGGTCGGCGCCCGGTACTCGCCGAAGACCTGGCGCAGCGCGCCGGCCCACTCGCCGGTGGTCACCCCGGCCCGCACGCACTCCAGGGTGGCCGGCATCAGGTTGGTGGTGGTCGCGGCGTCCGCGCGGAGCCGGGCCAGCGCCGCGTCGACGACGGCCGTGTCCCGGTCGGCCCGCCACCGGCGTACGCCGTCCGTGGCGGCCGCCTCGACCGCGGGATCGACCTGCTCGACCGCTCCGGCGCCGGCGGCGGTCAACGGGGAGGATTCGGTCTCGGTGTACCGGTTGACCCCGACCACCACGTCGGCACCGGACTCCATCCGGCGGCGGCGCTCGGCCAGCGACGCGACCAGCGCGCTCTTGAGGTAGCCGGTCTCCACGGCGGCGACGACGCCGCCCAGCTCCAGCACCTTGTCCAGCTCGACCCGCGCCCCGGTGACGACCTCGTCGACCAGCGCGGTCATCACGTGCGAGCCGGCGAAGAGGTCGGGATACTCGAGCAGATCCGACTCGTACGCCAGGACCTGCTGCATCCGCAGCGACCACTGCTGGTCCCACGGGCGGGGCAGGCCGAGCGCCTCGTTCCAGGCCGGCAGTTGGACCGCGCGGGCCCGGGCGTCGCGGGACATCGTCACGCCGAGCATCTCCAGCACGATGCGCTGGATGTTGTTCTCCGGCTGCGCCTCGGTGAGGCCGAGCGAGTTGACCTGCACGCCGTAGCGGAACCGCCGTTGCCGGGCGTCGGTGACCCCGTACCGGTCCCGGGTGATCTCGTCCCAGAGCACGCCGAACGCGCGCATCTTCGCGATCTCCTCGACGAAGCGCACCCCGGCGTTGACGAAGAACGAGATCCGCTGGACCACGTCGCCCATCCGCTCGGCCGGCACCTGACCGGAGTCACGGACCGCGTCGAGCACGGCGACAGCGGTGGCCAGCGCGAAGCCGACCTCCTGCACGGGCGTCGCGCCGGCCTCCTGGAGGTGGTACGAGCAGATGTTCACCGGGTTCCACCGGGGCATCTCCCGCAGCGTGTACGCCACCACGTCGGCGGTCAGCCGCAGCGACGCCGCCGGCGGGAAGATGTAGGTCCCCCGGGACAGGTACTCCTTGATGATGTCGTTCTGGGTGGTGCCGGCGCAGCGGGTCAGGTCGGCGCCCTGCTCCAGCCCGACGGTGCCGTACAGGGCGAGCAGCCACATCGCCGGCGCGTTGATGGTCATCGAGGTGTTCGTGTCGGCGAGCGGGAGACCGTCGAAGAGCGCCCGCATGTCGCCGAGGTGGGCCACCGGCACGCCGACCCGTCCGACCTCGCCAGAGGCGAGTTCGTGGTCCGGGTCGTACCCGGTCTGGGTGGGCAGGTCGAAGGCGACCGACAGGCCGGTCTGCCCCTTCGCCAGGTTGCGGCGGAAGAGGGCGTTGGTCGCCGCGGCCGACGAGTGGCCGGCGTAGGTGCGCATCACCCACGGGCGGTCCCGCTCGGGCAGCCGCCCGGGGAAAGCCGTCTCATCCATGGCCGGAGTCTAAGTTACCGTTCAGTAAAAGAGGCTGTGGAAAACCACACAGGTCCATGTCGGGGACGTCCGGGTGCCAAGCGCCCGCAGTGGCGCGGACCGCCACACCCCGGGCACCACCCGGCCCGGGCCAGGACGCACACTGGACGGCATGGATGACGAGCTGGCCATCTCCGTCCGAGGGCTGCGCAAGGCGTACGGCGACAACGTGGCGGTGGCGGGCGTAGATCTCGACGTCCACCGCGGTGAGGTGTTCGCGTTGCTCGGCCCGAACGGCGCCGGCAAGACCACCACGGTGGAGATCCTGGAGGGTTACCGCCACCGGGATGCCGGCGAGGTCACCGTCCTCGGCGTCGACCCGGCCCAACCCGACGCCGACTGGCGGTCCCGGGTCGGCATCGTGCTCCAGGGCACCGGCGAGTTCGACGAACTGACCGTGGCCGAGGTGATCAGGCACTTCTCCGGCTTCTACCCCGGCGCGGACGACCCGGACAAGGTGATCGCGCGGGTCGGGCTGGCCGACAAGGCGAAGGCCCGGACGCACACCCTCTCCGGCGGGCAGAAACGCCGCCTGGACGTGGCCCTGGGCATCATCGGCCGCCCCGAACTGCTCTTCCTCGACGAGCCGACCACCGGCTTCGACCCGGAGGCCCGCCGCGAGTTCTGGGAGCTGATCCGCGACCTCGCCGCGGCCGGCACCACAATCGTGCTCACCACCCACTACCTGGACGAGGCCGAGTCCCTCGCCGACCGGGTCGGCGTGATCGCCGGCGGTCGGCTGGTCGAGGTGGCCGCTCCCAACCGGCTGGGCAATCGGCAGGAGGCCCTCGCGACGGTCTCCTGGCGTACCCCGGAAGGGACGCTGGAAAGCGCGCAGAGCGCGACGCCGACGGCCTTCGTGGCCGACCTCGCCGCGCGTTACGGCGGCGAGGTCCCCGGGCTCACGGTGACCCGGCCGACCCTGGAGGACGTCTACCTCACCATGATCGGACACGCGCGATGACGACCACGACGAAGCCGGCGACGCCGGTCACCGCGACCCGCGGCCGGCGGCCGGGTGCCGGCACGCTCGCCCTGCGCCAGGGTCGACTGGAGATCACCCAGTTCCTCCGCAGCCGGGAGTCCGTGGTCTTCACGATGGGCTTCCCCATCATCATGATCCTGATCTTCGCGTCGATCTTCGACGGCACGATCGGCGGCGGGGTCAAGTTCACCCAGTACTTCATCACCGGCATGATCGCGACCGGCCTGATGACAGTGAGCTTCCAGAACCTCGGCATCTGGATCCCGATCGAGCGGGATCGGGGGGTGCTCAAGCGCTACCGGGGCACGCCGATGCCGAAGTGGGTCTGGTTCGCCGGCAAAGTGATCATGGTGGTGGCGATCGGCATCGCCGAGACGGCACTGCTGCTGGCCGTCGCGGTGGCGCTGTTCGACCTCGACCTGCCGGGCACCGCGGCGAAGTGGTTCACCTTCGGCTGGGTCGCCGTGCTCGGAGTGACCGCCTGCACTCTGTGCGGCATCGCGATCTCGTCGCTGGCCCGCACCGCCCGCAGCGGCTCGGCTGTGGTCACCCCGGTCGCCCTGGTACTCCAGTTCATCTCCGGGGTGTTCTTCGTCTTCACCGACCTCCCCACCTGGATGCAGCAGGTGGCGGCGGTGTTCCCGCTCAAGTGGATGTGCCAGGGGCTGCGGTCGGTGTTCCTGCCGGAGAGCTTCGGTGCCCAGGAGCCGGGCGGCTCGTTCGAGTTGGGCCGGGTGGCGGTGGTGCTGGCCCTGTGGTGCGTGATCGGCGTGGTGCTCTGCCTGACCACCTTCCGCTGGACCACCAAGCGCGACGGCTGAGCGGCCGACCGGGGCGGGTTCCCGCCCCGGTCGCCACAACTCAGTAGGTGTAGAAGCCCTTGCCGGTCTTGCGGCCCAGGTCACCGGCGGTGACCATCCGCTGGAGCAGCTCCGGCGGGAAGAACTTCTCGTCGGCGGTGTCGGTGTAGATGTTCTTCGAGGCGTGCAGCAGCACGTCCACGCCGGTCAGGTCGGTGGTGGCCAGCGGGCCCATCGCATGCCCGAAGCCCAGCCGGCAGGCGGTGTCCAGGTCCTCGGCGGACACCACCCCGGACTCGACCAGCTTGACCGCCTCCATCACCAGGGCGGAGATCAGCCGGGTCGTGACGAAGCCGGCGATGTCCCGGTTGACCACCACGACCGTCTTGCCGATCTCCTCGGCGAAGACCCGCGCGGTGTCCAGCGTGGCGTCGCTGGTCTTGTAACCGCGCACCAGTTCGCAGAGCTGCATCATCGGCACCGGGGAGAAGAAGTGGGTTCCGACGACCGCCTCGGGCCGCTCGGTCACCGCGGCGATCTGGGTGACCGGGATGGCCGAGGTGTTCGTGGCGAGCACCGCGTCCGACTTGCAGATCTTGTCCAGGGCGCGGAACACCTCGTGCTTGATCTCCAGCCGCTCGAAGACCGCCTCGACCACGATGTCCGCGTCCGCCGCCGCCTCCAGGTCGGTGGTCGGGGTGATCCGAGCCAGCGTCGCCTCGACCTCGGACGCCTCGATCTTGCCCTTCTCGGCGAACTTCTCCAGTGACTTCCGAATGCCGCCGAGACCCCGGGTGGTGGCCGCGTCGTCCAGGTCGCGCAGCGTCACCTGCCAGCCCGCCTGCGCCGCCACCTGGGCGATGCCGGAACCCATCAACCCGGCCCCGACGACCGCGAGTCGACCCGCCATCTGCTTCTCCCTCGCTGCGATTGAGTGCCTGCCTGCACCCTAGTCGGCGAGCCTGAACGATGGCTAAGTGGCGGTCGGGCCGGGGTCGCGGGGACCGGCCTCAGATCTCCAGTGCCGGCTCCTCCGGCGTGGTGCCCCGCTCGACCGCCACCCCGAGCGCACGCAGGTCGGCCACGAAGTCCGGGTAGCCCCGGTCGACGTGGTGCACGTGGGAGACCTCGGTGACCCCCTCCGCGCAGAGCCCGGCGATGATCAACCCTGCTCCGGCCCGGATGTCGGTGGCCCGCACCGGGGCACCGGAGAGCCGGCCCCGTCCCCGGACCACAGCGTGATGCCCATCGGTCTTGATGTCCGCGCCGAGCCGCATCATCTCGTTGGCGAACATGAAGCGACCGTCGAAGATGTTCTCGGTGATCAGGGAGGCGCCGTCGCTGACGGCCGCCAGCCCGATCGCCATCGGCAGCAGGTCGGTGGCGAAGCCGGGGTACGGCAGCGTCACCACGTCCACCGCCCGGGGTCGGTCGTCCATCCGTACCCGGAAGCCGTCCCCCCGGGTCTCCACCAGCCCGCCGGCGGCCACCACCTTGTCCAGGGCGACCTCCAGGAAGGCCGGGTCCAGCCCGGTCACTGTCACGTCGCCCCGGGTCATCGCCGCGCCGAACGCCCAGGTGCCGGCGACGATCCGGTCCCCCACAGTGGCGTGGCGCACCGGACGCAGACCGGGCACACCGGTGATCCGCAACGTGGACGTGCCCGCGCCGACGATGCGCGCGCCCATCTGGTTGAGCATCGTGCAGATGTCGACGATCTCCGGCTCCCGGGCCGCGTTGTCGATCATCGTGGTGCCCTGGGCCAGCACCGCCGCCATCACCAGGTTCTCGGTCGCGCCGACGCTGGGGAAGTCCAGCACGATGTCCGCGCCCCGCAGCCCGTGCGGGGCGGAGGCGATCACGAACCCGTGCTCACCGGAGATCTCCGCGCCCATCCGGGTCAGACCGGAGATGTGCATGTCCAACCCCCGCGACCCGATCGCGTCACCACCGGGATGGGCCACCCGCACGTACCCCCGACGGGCCAGCAGTGGGCCGAGCACGCAGATCGACGCGCGCAGCCGTCGGACCAGGTCGTAGTCGGCCTCCGCGCCCGGCTGCTCGGGTACGTCGATCGTCACCGACCGGGACCGGGCCACACCGCCCCGGGCGACCATCGGGTCCACCGGGTCGTCCGCGTCGAACTGGACGTCGCAGCCCAGCCGACGCAGCACCTCCCCCATGATCGCGATGTCGGTGATCCGGGGGACGTTGGTGATCACGCTGCGGCCCGGCGCGAGCAGCGCGGCGGCCATCAGCTTCAACGCCGAGTTCTTGGCACCGACCACGTGCACGGTGCCAGCCAACCGGGCGTCACCGCGGACCCGGATGACGTCGACATCGTTTACCGCAGGATCGCCGGCATCGCCGGGGCCCACCACCACCGGCCAGCCGGCGGTGCTGTCCGGCCGCGCCGGGATCGTCAGGTCGGGAATCCGTAGGCTGTGCGTCATGGCCGTCCACCTCACGCGCATCTACACCAAGGCCGGCGACGCCGGCATGACCAGGCTGAGCAACAACGAGCAGGTGCCGAAGACCGATCCACGGATCGCCGCGTACGCGGATGTCGACGAGTGCAACGCGGCGATCGGCGTCGCGCTCGCGCTGGGGAACCTCGACGAGGAGCTTCGCGGCGTGCTGGCGTCGGTGCAGAACGACCTGTTCGACGTCGGCGCCGACCTGTCCACCCCTGTCGAGCCGGAGCCGAAGTACCCGCCGCTGCGGGTCACCGAGGAGTACGTCGAGCGCCTGGAGGGCTGGTGCGACGAGTACAACGCACGCCTGAGCAAGCTCGACTCCTTCATCCTCCCCGGCGGCACCGCAGGCGCGGCGCTGCTGCACGTGGCGCGGACCGTCGCCCGGCGTGCCGAACGGGCAGCGTGGGCGCTGGTCAGCCACGATCCGGAACGAACCAGCACGCTCCCGGCAAAGTATCTCAACCGGCTCTCCGATCTGCTCTTTATCCTGTCAAGAACGGCAAATCCGGCAGGAGATGTGCTATGGGTGCCGGGCGGCAAGCGCTGAACGTCGGCGCTCCGCACCACGTCGAGGTATGCGTTCCCACTCTGCCCGCCACCACGCGTAGCCAAGCCGTGATCCACTCGGCCGAGTCAGGCTGACCAACGCCGCGCCAGCTCTCGCCGCCCCCGTGATCGACTCGGGCTCATGAAAACCGGGGCATCCCCACCAGCAGGACACCCCGAATTCAAGAAACCCGAGTCGATCAACTCGAAAAGGCGAAACCCCGCTGCACCGGCAACGGCAGGTGATCAAAGCCCGCGCCGAACCGGCAGACAGTGCCCAACGAAGGGTTTCCGGGGGAGCCCGCCCGGCGCAGGGATCAAGCCTGACCGCCCGGAGCCGGGCGGGCTCCCCCGGAAACCCAGAAGAGCAACCACAGACGAAGATCAGGCAGCCGGCCAGTCCTGGGAGGCCATACGCGGCGAGACCGCCCCCGGAGGGGCGGCCTCAAGCCAGGAGAGGAAACCGGTCACTGTCGATCGCGCCATGGCGATCTCCACCGGTGCGTGGTTACTGGTACAGCGGAGGATCACCCAGTCGGCCGGCATGGAGAACCGTTCCTGACCTTCGGGCAACCGGCGGCGCTCCACGGCCAGCCCCTTGCGGGAGAGCACCCGCTTGGGCCGGATCGCGAAGCTGAACATCCGGTACCAGCGCAGCTCGTCACCGGCGAACCGGCCGAAGCCGGGCGACCAGCCGCGGCCGTCGAGCATGGTGGAGACCCGTACGCTGAGCCGGATGATGCCACCGCTGCGGGTGACCAGAGCTCGCCGGACGAAGAGGATCAGAAGCGCGCCGAGGATGACGACGACGCCGATTCCGAATCCTTCGACGATCTCCATCCCCGGTGTGGCTCAGCGGCTCGGCGCGGAGACCGGGGTTGCGCTCTCGGCCAGCACGGTGACACCGTCGGCGCTCACCGAGAGGAAGCCGCCGGCCACCTCGTATGCGACCTGCTCGCCGCCGGCAAGCTTGATGCGTACCTGGCCGGGCTCGGCGAGCTGGCCGAGCAGCGGCGCGTGCCCCGGCAGGACACCGAGCTCGCCTTCGGTCGTCCGGGCGACGACCATTTCGGCGTCACCGGACCAGACCTTCTCCTCGACGGCGACGAGCTCGACGTGAAGCTGCTGTGCCACGCTGTCTCCTTGCTGCGGCTACGGATTGCCGAAAGTCTAGCCTGACGACGCGGCCCGCCCAACGCGGGTCGGGACAACGGCGCCCTGGCTACTTGGTCTTGTTCACGAATTCCGGGTGCTCGAGCAGGAACGGGTCGAGTTGCTCGTTGTGCAGGGCGGTGAAGAAGTCCGGGACCCCCTCCTGGAACTGCTCGCCCAGGTACTTCTTACCGTCGAAGACTCCACCACCGGGGAGCTTGATCATCTCGATCGTGTTCGGCCGGATGTCCTTCAGGGCGAGCCCGAAGTCGACCACGCTGTTGCCCCGGCCGTTGAAGATCAGTGACTGGCCGGCGGCACGGAGCACCTTGTCCAGCTTGATCGGGTTGGACACCACGTCGGCGCTGAACGCCTGGCCGACCATCGCCTTGACGAACTGCTGCTGGTGCCGCTGCCGGCCGTAGTCGGAATCCGGGACACCGTTCTTCGGGTAGCGCTGGCGGACGTAGTCCAACGCCTGCCACCCACTCAGGTGCCGGTTGCCCTTCTTGTAGAGCGCCTGCGGGCCGACGTAGCCCTCACCACGGGTGTTGCCCGGGCGCGGCTTGCCGTCGGGCTGCTTGTGCTCGGACTTCACGTCGCGCTCGATGTACATGTCGACACCACCCATGGCGTCGACGATCTTCTGGAAGCCGGTGAAGTTGATGATCGCACCAGCGTCGAAGCGCTTGATGCCTGTCACCTTCTGCACCGTGGTGGCCAGCAGTTCGAAGCCCCGGGCCGCGTCGGGGTTGGCCCCCGGCACCTTGCTGCCGAACGACATCGCGGCGTTGATCTTCGTGGTCTCGCCCGGGAAGTTGGCCTTCTTGAACTCCGGGATGTGCACGTAGAGGTCACGTGGCAGCGAGAACAGGTAGGCCCGGTCCATCGAGGCCGGCACGTGCAGCACCATGATCGAGTCGGCCAGTGGCGCGGCCGTCGGCGTACGCGGGTCGATACCGACGAGCAGGATGTTGAGCGGGCCCTTGATGTCGCTCTTCTTCGCCTGGGCGCCCGCGGCCTGGTCCCCGAAGAGGTCGGCCTTGCCGACGGACCCCTCGTAGCGGGCCATCAGCACCTCGGTGCCGACCAGCACCGCGCCGCTGAGCACGGCCAGCACGGTGCCGAACACCGTGCAGATCCTGGCCCACCGCGGCACGCCTCGCCAGATGGACGGCTTGCGGCCCCTCTTGCCGGCCTTACCCACGAGCATCTCCGTTCGTTACGCCCACGACGAGGAAGACGGGCGCACGTCGTCGAAAGGTTGCAAAGATCAACGCTCGTTCAGGTGAGCGCGCGGAACGAACCGTATCTCGGGAGCCTTGGGAGCGACGACCACGAGTAACGGACCGCGACGATGGTAAGACGCGAACATGAACAAAAGACTGCCCCGGCATTGCCGGGGCAGTCTTTTTGCTACGGATTGGATGGGGACTTGTCAGTCCTTCATCAGCTCCTCAGCCTTGCGCTCCAGGTCCTCGAGACCGCCGCACATGAAGAACGCCTGCTCGGGGAAGTGATCGTACTCACCCTCGCTGATCTTGCGGAACGCCTCAATGGTCTCCTTGATCGGGACCGTCGAGCCCGGCACGCCGGTGAACTGCTCCGCAGCGTAGGTGTTCTGCGAGAGGAAACGCTCGATCCGCCGGGCGCGAGCCACGGTGATCTTGTCTTCCTCGGAGAGCTCCTCGATACCGAGGATGGCGATGATGTCCTGCAGGTCGCGGTAGCGCTGCAGAATCCGCTTCACCTCGGTCGCGACCTGGAAGTGCTCCTGGCCGACGAACTCCGGCGCGAGGATCCGGGACGAGGACGCCAGCGGGTCAACCGCCGGGTAGATGCCCTTGTCGGAGATCGACCGCTCCAGGTTGGTGGTCGCGTCCAGGTGGGCGAACGTGGTGGCCGGGGCGGGGTCGGTGTAGTCGTCCGCCGGCACGTAGATCGCCTGCATCGAGGTGATGGCCTGGCCCCGGACGGAGGTGATCCGCTCCTGGAGCTCGCCCATCTCGTCGGCCAGGGTCGGCTGGTAACCCACGGCGCTCGGCATACGGCCGAGCAGGGTGGACACCTCAGAACCGGCCTGCGTGAAGCGGAAGATGTTGTCGATGAAGAGCAGCACCTCCTGCTTCTTCACGTCCCGGAAGTACTCGGCCATGGTCAGCGCGGAGAGCGCCACCCGCAGCCGGGTGCCCGGCGGCTCGTCCATCTGGCCGTAGACCAGCGCGGTCTTGTCGATGACGCCGGACTCGGTCATCTCGGCGATGAGGTCGTTGCCCTCACGGGTGCGCTCACCCACGCCGGCGAACACCGAGGTACCACCGAAGTTGCGGGCAACACGGGTGATCATCTCCTGGATGAGCACCGTCTTGCCCACGCCCGCGCCGCCGAACAGGCCGATCTTGCCGCCCTTGACGTACGGGGCGAGCAGGTCGATCACCTTGATGCCGGTCTCCAGCATCTCGGTCTTCGGCTCCAGGTCGGCGAAGGCCGGAGCCTTGCGGTGGATACCCCACCGGTCGTCGGCCTCGAACGTCTCGCCCTCTTTGAGGTTGAGCACCTCGCCGATCGCGTTGAACACGTGGCCCTTGACCGCGTCGCCCACCGGCACACTGATCGGCTCGCCGAGGTCACGCACCTCCGCGCCGCGAACCAGGCCGTCGGTCGGCTGCATCGAGATGGCACGGACCAGGTTGTCACCCAGGTGCTGGGCAACCTCCAGGGTCAGCGTCTTCTCACCGCCGGACAGGTTCACCTTGACGTTGAGGGCGTTGAACAGGGCCGGCATGGCGTCGCGCGGGAACTCGGCGTCGACGACCGGGCCGATGACCCGGACCACGCGACCCGTGGCCGTCTTGGTCTCTACTGGTGCAGTCATCACACTTCACTTCCCGACGCGGCCAGCGCGTTGGCGCCGCCGACGATCTCGCTGATCTCCTGGGTGATCCCGGCCTGGCGAGCCGAGTTCATCTCGCGCGTGTACTTCTCGATCATCTCTTCGGCGTTGTCGGTGGCGCTCTTCATCGCCCGCCGCCGTGCCGCCGACTCACTCGCCGCCGACTCGATCAACGCCGCGTAGATCCGCGTGTTGATGTACCTCGGCAGGAGCGCGTCGAGCAGCGCCTCCGCCTCCGGCTCGAACTCGTACGCCGGCAGCAACCCCTCGGAGCGCGGCCGGTCCTCCACCTGCATCGGACCGATGACCTTGGTAACCGGGTTCTGCGTCATGAGCGAGTGGAACTCGGTGTAGACGATGTGCAACTCGTCGACGCCGAGCACCCCGTCCGCTCCGGCGCCGCCGTCGACGTCGTCCGCACCGGCCGTGAACGCCTTGATCAGCGTCTCACCAACGGTACGTGCGTCCTCGAACGACGGCTGCTCGCTGAAGCCGGTCCAGTTCGCCTCGATCGGCCGGTTGCGGAACCGGTAGAACCCGACGCCCTTACGTCCGATGACGTAGAGCACCGGCTCCTTGCCGTCCGCCTTGAGCCGCGCGATCAGCGACTCCGCCATCCTGATCGCGTTGGAGCTGTAGCCGCCGGCCAGACCACGGTCACTGGTGACCAACAGGACGCCCGCCCGCCGCACCCGCTCGCGCGGGGTGAGCAACGGGTGGTCGATCCGCGCGTTGGACGCCAGCGCCGTGAGCACGCCGGTGATGGCCTGGGCGTACGGCAGGGACGCCTGCACCCGGGCCTGAGCCTTGGCGATCCGGCTCGTCGCCACGAGCTCCATCGCCTTGGTGATCTTCTTCATCGACTTCGCCGAGCGGATCCGTTGACGAAGAACGCGTACCTGGGCCGCCACGGGATCAGCTCTCGGCCGGGCGGTCGGTCGCGCTGTCGCGGAAGCGGGTCACCGTCTCGCGGTTCTCGTCGCCCTCCAGCGGCGCGGCCGGCGCGTCGTTGACCTTGCGCTCGTCGTCCTTGTTGAGGAAGACCTGCTTGAACTCGGCGATCGCCCCGTCCAGCGAACCGACGATGTCGTCGCCCCACTGGTTGTCGGCGATACCGGCCAGCACACCCTGGTGCTTGTGCCGCAGGTACTGGAGGAACTCCGCCTCGAAGCGCCGAACGTCGCCCACCGGGATGTCGTCCAGCTTGCCCTCGACGCCGGCCCAGACCGAGACGACCTCCTGCTCGACCGGGAACGGCGAGTAGTTCGGCTGCTTGAGCAGCTCGACGAGGCGGACGCCGCGGTCGAGCTGGGCGCGAGAGGCCCGGTCCAGGTCGGAGGCGAAGGCGGCGAACGCCTCCAGCTCGCGGTACTGCGCGAGGTTGAGCCGCAGCGAACCGGCGACCTTGCGCATCGGCTTCACCTGCGCGGCGCCACCGACCCGGGAGACCGAGGTGCCGACGTTGATCGCCGGACGGACGCCCTGGTTGAACAGGTCGGTCTCCAGGAAGATCTGACCGTCGGTGATCGAGATGACGTTGGTCGGGATGAAGGCCGAGATGTCGTTGGCCTTCGTCTCGATGATCGGCAGACCGGTCATCGAGCCGCCACCCAGCTCGTCGGAGAGCTTCGCGCAGCGCTCCAGCAGGCGGGAGTGCAGGTAGAAGACGTCACCCGGGTACGCCTCACGGCCCGGCGGGCGACGCAGCAGCAGCGACACGGCCCGGTACGCCTCAGCCTGCTTGCTCAGGTCGTCGAAGACGATCAGAACGTGCTTGCCGCCGTACATCCAGTGCTGCCCGATGGACGAGCCGGTGTACGGGGCGAGGTACTTGAAGCCGGCCGGGTCGGACGCCGGCGAGGCGACGATGGTGGTGTATTCCATCGCGCCCGCCTCCTCGAGCTGCCCCTTGATCGAGGCGATCGTGGAGGCCTTCTGGCCGATGGCGACGTAGATGCAGCGGACCTGCTTCTTCGGGTCGCCGGTGCGCCAGTTGTCCCGCTGGTTGAGGATCGCGTCCAGGGCGACAGTGGTCTTACCGGTCTTCCGGTCACCGATGATCAGCTGTCGCTGGCCCCGACCGATCGGGGTCATCGCGTCGATCGCCTTGATGCCGGTCTGCAGCGGCTCGAACACCGACTGCCGGGACATCACGTTCGGAGCCTGCAGCTCCAACTCGCGGAAACCCTCGTTGGCGATGTCACCGAGCCCGTCGATCGGCTTGCCGAGCGCGTCGACCACGCGGCCGAGGAAGGCGTCGCCGACCGGAACGGAGAGAACCCGCTCGGTGCGCTTGACGCGCTGCCCCTCCTCCAGCTTGGCGGAGTCACCGAGAACGACGACACCGATCTCCCGGACGTCGAGGTTCAACGCCACGCCGAGCGTGCCGTCCTCGAACTCCAGGAGTTCGTTGGTCATGGTCGAAGGCAGGCCCTCGACGTGGGCGATACCGTCACCGGTGTCAGCGACGGTGCCGACCTCCTCGCGGGAGACGTCGGACGAGTAGGAAGAGACGTAGCGCTCCAGGGCGCCGCGGATCTCCTCCGTCGAGATGGTCAGCTCGGCCATCCTCTGCTTCCTTAAAATTCAGGGGCCCGGGATACCTAGTACCGACCGGTCCGAATGGCGTCTGTCATTCCGGGCGCTGGCGGTCCAGCCACCCTGACGCTGGGCGGCGGAGCCGCTCAGCCGCGGGGCGGCGAAGCCGATCAGCGCTTCGCGAGCGCGTTGCGGGTCTCGTTGAGGCGGCGCAGGATGGTGCCGTCGTACAGGTCGGAACCGACCCGCACGCTCACGCCACCCAGGACGTGGGGGTCCACCGTCTGCTTGACGGAGACCTCCCGACCGTATATCGCGCTGAGGCTCGCACCCAGCCGGCGCTCGTCCTCGTCACTCAACGGGGCCGCGACGGTCACGTACGCCACCTGCCGGTCACGTCGCTCGGCGGCGAGTTCCACCAGCCGGGTGAGCGCGCCGGTGAAGGAGCGCCCCCCGTACCCGCCGAGTGCGACCTCGACGAGGCGGACGGTGACCGGACGGGCCTTGTCGGCGAGCAGCTCGCGGGCCAGGGTGGCCCGCTGCTCGACCGGGGCGACCGGGTCGGCGAGCGTGTTGCTCAGCGCCGACTGACCGGCCACGACCTGACCGAAGCGGAACAGCTCGTCCTCGACCTCGCCCAGCTCGCCGGCCTTGTCGGCACTGGCGAGCAGCGCCTCCACGCCCAGCCGCTCGGCGCCGTCGAGCAGCTCCGACGGTGCCGACCACCGGCCGGAGACGAGCGACACGAGCAGGTCGAGCGCGTCCGCGCCGATCCGCCCGCCCAGCATGTCGCCGAGCAGAGCGCCGCGGTCCTCGCCGGACCGGGACGGCTCGGAGAGTGCCCGGCGCAGCCGCGGCTCACGCCGCAGCAGGGTCGCCACGGAGAGGATGGCGTCGGCGGTGGAGGCCACCGCCGACGGCTCCGCGCCGCGGACGTACGCGTCGAGGCGCTCGGCCGCGACCTTGTACGACTCCCGGCTGGCGGCCTGCATCAGCGGGCCCCCGTGCTCTCGAGACCGCTCAGGAACCGGTCGACGGTGCCCTTACGCCGCGCCTCGTCGGCCAGCGACTCGCCAACGATCTTGCTGGCCAGGTCCACCGCGATCGTGCCGACCTCCGTGCGCAGCTCGCGCACGATGGTGGCCCGCTCGGCGGCGAGCGCGTCCTTGCCCGCCTGGATGACCCGGTCGGACTCTTCCCGCGCCTTGGCGAGGATGTCCTGCCGGATGCCCTCGGCGTCGGCCCGCGCGTCGTCACGGATCTTGGCGGCGTCGGTCCGGGCCTCAGCGAGCTGGGCACGGTACTGCTCGAGCAGCTGGTTCGCCTCGGCCTGAGCGGCCTCGGCGCGCTTGATGCCGCCCTCGATCGCGTCGACCCGAGCCTGGAACGTCTGCTCCATGCGCGGGAAGACGAACTTCATCAGGACGAAGCAGAGCACGGCGAAGGCGACCGTGCCGACCACGATCTCCTGCCAGATCGGAATGATCGGGTTGTGGTCTGACTCACCACCCTCGGCGGCGAGGAGGAACAACATGGGTGACCTCCCGGTCGGAAGGGGCGGAATCAGCCGGCCCAGATGAAGCCGAAGGCGATGCCGAACAGCGCGAGCGCCTCGATGACGGCGAAGCCGATCCAGACGTACGGCAGGGTCATGCGCGACGACTCGGGCTGCCGGGCGGTCGACTGGATGTAGGCGGCGAAGACCAGGCCAACGCCGATGCCCGGGCCGATGGCGGCGAGACCGTAGCCGATGGCAGCGGTGCTACCGGTGACCTCGGCGAGAACGCTAGCGTCCATTGGTGTGGTTCCTCCTGGTTATCACGCGTGACTCTCACGCGGGACGACAACGGTTGGTGCGTGGATCAGTGCTCTTCGGCGAGCGCACCCTGGATGTAGCTGGCGCTCAGCACGGTGAAGACGTAGGCCTGCAGGACGATGACCAGCGCCTCGAGGAGCGTCAGCGCCACCGTCATCACCCAGGAGACCACCGAGATCGGCGCCAACCAGGCGTTGGCGTTGAGCATCGCGAAGCCGCCGAGCGTGAAGACCAGCAGGAGCATGTGGCCGGCGAACATGTTCGCGAAGAGACGGACGGCCAGCGAGAACGGCCGGATGATGAAGGTCGAGAACGCCTCGATCGGGATCAGCAGCGGCAGGATGTACCACGGTGCCGGCGGGATCAGGGCGTGCTTGAAGTATTTGCCGAAGCCGTGGTGCCGGATGCCGATGTAGTTGAACAGCACGTAGCTGATCACCGCGAGGATCGCCGGGAAGGCGATGTGCGAGTTCGGCGAGATCTGGAAGAGCGGAATGATCGCGAACGCGTTCGTCAGCAGCACGAAGCAGAACAGCGTCGTGAAGTACGGAGCGAACCGCACGCCCTGGTGACCGATCATGTCGACCGAGATGTTGTTCCGGACGAAGCCGTAGATCGACTCGGCGAACCACTGCTTCTTGGTCGGCACCAGCTTCGGGTTCCGATAGGTCGCCAGGAAGAAGATGATCAGAACGCCGACCGCGATCCAGATCATCAGCGTGAACTTGGTGAACCACGGAGCGTTCTCCACACCCCAGGGCGCGATCGCGGGCAGGTAGAAGTCGTCCACACTGGGTGGGAATGCCGCCTGGCCCGCTGCCAGAACGTTCGCCTGTCCGAACACCGTGTCCCTTCCTAAGTAGGCGTGCCGAGCCGACGGACGACGAGGATGATGCCCCCGGTCACGCCGAGCACGACGCCGATCCCGGTGGCGACGCCACCGGTATCGAGCCACTGGTCGACCAGCCAGCCGATGAAACCCCACACAAGCATTCCTCCGATGAGGTAGCTGAGCGCGGTCCAACCCTGACCGGCGCCGGACGGATAATCGTCCGGTTCACCGGCGGGACGGGGGGTTTGGTCACCAGCCATGACGGGGCGAACGATATCAGCCGGGAAGACGAGGCTGTGCCTCACCCCCCGCACAACCGTCGTTGTGTGGGCTTCTCGTGGGCGCCGTCGTCTGTGGGCACGCTACTCCCCTTCCGCCCGTCGGAAAATGACCGGAGGCCGACACATTGCGGCGCGTCCGCTGGTTGGGACGACCGCCAGGTCAGCCGCGCGGCCGGCGAGCGTGCACCGTGGTCAGCCACCAGAGGTGCACCGCTGTCCACACTGCCACCCCGGCGACGATGCCGAGGCAAAGAGGGATCAACCCGGGCCAGCCAGTCGACGCCACCGCCACCAGCACCGCACCCAGCAGGCTGAACTTCAGCACGTACAGGCCCAGGCCAAGCGGCAGCAGCAGCTGCGGGTTGACCTGGTCGGCCCGGGCCAGCACCACAGTGGTGAGGGTGTAGCTGAGCACCGTGACGCCCACACCGGCCGCCGCGCCGAGCGCGGCCGTCACGCCGCCGGTCACCCCACCCACCACGGCGGCGACCACGGCGAGCGCCGCCGACGCGCCCAACAGCACCGGCAGGTGCCGCAGCCGCCACCGGTCGGTGTCCGGCGCGACCACCCCGGGCTCAGCCACGGGGGTACGCCGGGAACGCCGCGACCAGCTCGGACACCTCGGCACCCAGCCGGGTCAGCTCGTCGGCCCCGCCGGGAGCGCCGGGATCGGTGCGCACCGCACGGGCGATCAGCGTCGCCACCTGGCGCAGCTCGCCCTCGCGCATCCCCTGGGTGGTGACGCTCGGGGTGCCCACCCGGATGCCGGAGGCCACCATCGGCGGCTGCGGGTCGTACGGGATGGCGTTCTTGTTCAGGGTGATCGACGCGGCGTCGCAGCGGCGCTCGGCCTCGGCGCCGGTCACCCCCAGCTCCCGCAGGTCGATCAGGGCGAGGTGGGTGTCGGTGCCACCGGAGACCGGGCGCATCCCCTCGTCGGCCAGCCCGGCGGCGAGCGCCTGGGCGTTGCTGACCACCTGCCGGGCGTACGTCTGGAACTCCGGCTGGGCGGCCTCGCGCAACGCGACCGCCTTGGCCGCTACCGCGTGCATCAGCGGGCCGCCCTGGGTGAACGGGAAGACCGCCTTGTCGATCCGCTGGGCCAGCGACTCACGGCACAGGATCATGCCGCCGCGCGGCCCGCGCAGCACCTTGTGGGTGGTGGCGCAGACGACGTCGGCGTACGGCACCGGGGACGGGATCGCCCGACCGGCGACCAGGCCGATGAAGTGCGCCGCGTCCACCATCAGGTACGCGCCGACCTCGTCGGCGATCTCCCGGAACCGCGCGAAGTCGATCAGGCGCGGGTACGCGGTGGCCCCACAGATGATCAGCTTGGGTCGGTGCGCCCGCGCCAGGTCCCGTACCTCGTCGTAGTCGATCTGCTCGGTGTCCGGCCGGACCGGGTAGCCGACCGGGTGGAACCACTTGCCGGAGAAGTTCACCCGGCTGCCGTGGGTGAGGTGCCCGCCGTGCGGCAGGTCCATCGCCAACACCGTGTCCCCCGGCTGCACCAACGCGGCGTACGCGGCCAGGTTCGCGCTCGCCCCCGAGTGCGGCTGGAGGTTGGCGTGCTCGGCCCCGAAGAGCTCCTTGGCCCGGGCGATGCCGATCTCCTCAGCCCGGTCGACCTCGGCGCAGCCGCCGTAGTAGCGCCGGCCCGGGTACCCCTCGGCGTACTTGTTGGTGAGCGTCGAGCCGAGCGCCGCCAGCACCGCCGGCGAGGTCAGGTTCTCGCTGGCGATCAGCTGCAGGCCGCCGCGCAACCGGTCCAGCTCGCCGAGGACCACCCCGGCGATCTCCGGATCAGTGGCCCTGAGCTGCGCGAAATCCGGCCCCCAGAAGGTGCTCGTCTCGGTCTCCACAGCAAACGAGTCTAGGGGGCCGCAGACTGGGACCTGTGAGATGCCTCGTCACCGGAGCGACCGGCTACATCGGCGGGCGGCTGACGCCTTTGCTGCTCGCCGACGGGCACACAGTGCGCTGCCTCGCCCGCAAGGCGGTGCGGCTGCGCGACGTGCCCTGGGCCTCGGCGGCCGAGATCGTCGAGGGAGACCTGAGCCGGCCGGAGACGCTGGCCGCCGCGTTCGCCGACGTGGACGTCGCGTACTTCCTGGTGCACTCACTGGGTCGGCCCGACTTCGAGGCCGCCGACCGGACGGCGGCGACCAACTTCGCGGCGGCGGCCAGCGCGGCCGGCGTACGGCGGATCGTCTACCTGGGCGGTCCACTGCCGGCGACCGACGCGGTCCCCTCGCCGCACCTGCGCTCCCGGGCCGAGGTGGGCCGGATCCTGCTGGCCAGCGGGGTGCCCACGGCGGTGCTCCGCGCCGCGGTGATCATCGGCTCCGGTTCGGCGTCGTTCGAGATGCTGCGGTATCTGACCGAGCGGCTGCCCGCCATGATCACGCCACGCTGGGTGCGCAACCGGATCCAGCCGATCGCCGTCCGCGACGTGCTGAGCTACCTGGTCGGCTGCACCACCCTGCCGGCGGAGGTCAACCGGGGCTTCGACATCGGCGGGCCGGACGTGCTCACCTTCCGCGAGATGATGCAGCGCTACGCCCGGGTGGCCGGGCTGCGCCGGCGGATCATCGTGCCGGTCCGGGCGCTCACCCCGTCGCTCTCCTCGCACTGGGTCGGCCTGATCACCCCGGTGCCGAACAAGATCGCCCGCCCGCTGGTGGAGAGCCTGATCCAGGAGGCGGTAGCGGACGAACACGACATCGCCCGCTACGTCCCCGACCCGCCGGGCGGGCTGACCGGCTTCGACGACGCGGTGGCGTTGGCGCTGACCAAGGTGCGCGACGCCCAGGTGGAGACCCGCTGGTCCACCGCAAGCGGCCCGGACGCCCCCGCCGAACCACTGCCCACCGACCCGGTGTGGTCCGGTGGCACCGCCTACACCGACGTCCGGGAGCGGACGGTGGACGCACCACCAGCGGCGCTCTGGCGGGTCGTCGAGGGCGTCGGCGGCGAACACGGCTGGTACTCGTTCCCCCTCGCCTGGTCGATCCGCGGCTGGCTGGACCGGCTGGTCGGCGGCGTCGGCCTGCGGCGGGGTCGACGAGACCCACACCGCCTCCAGGTCGGCGAGGCGCTGGACTTCTGGCGGGTCGAGGAGATCGTCCCGGGCGAGCTGCTGCGACTGCGCGCCGAGATGCGGCTGCCCGGCCGGGCCTGGCTGGAGATGCGGGTGCTGCCGGCCGACGACGGCCGCAGCCGCTACCAGCAACGCGCCGTCTTCCTGCCGCGCGGTCTGCCGGGGCACGCCTACTGGAAGTCGGTGGCACCGTTCCACGCGGTGGTCTTCGGCGGAATGGCCCGCAACATAGCTCGCAACGCCGAACAGACCCGCTGACCGCAGGGGTCAGTTGCCGGCTTGGGGTCGGGCCTGGAAGGCTGCTCGTTCGCTCGGCGGGACGAAGTCGCGGACCGGTTGGTCGCGCAGGGCGAAGGCGAGCACCTCACCGACCGCGTTCACCATCTGGGCCTGCACCGCCTGACCGACCGCGTCCCGGGGATCGTCCGGGTTCGCGGCCATCGAGGCGACCGCGAGCTGCGGCGTGAACGCCACCACCGTCTCCGTCTCGTACCGCTCCGAGCTGCCGGTCTTGCCCGCCACCGGGCGGCCGAGCTTCGCCCGCAACCCGGGTGCGGTGGCGCCGTCACAGCGCCCGTACATCGACTGGTCGCCGACCGGGCAGCGGGCCGCGTCGGTGGCCGCCCGCGCCACGTCGGGGTCGAGCACCTGTCGGCAGTCCGGCTTGGCGGCGTCGACCGGCCGGCCGGCCGAGTCGGTGATCGAGACCACCGGAAGCGGCGCGCACCAGGTCCCCTCGGCCGCCACGGTGGCGTACGCGCCAGCCAGGTCCAACGGGGTGGTCGCGGCCACGCCCAGGGTGAACGGACCCCAGTCCTTCGCCCCGTAGCGGGCCAGCTTGGCGTCGGACTCGGCCCGCAGCACGATGCCGAGCCGCTCGGCCATCTCCACCACCCGGTCGGCGCCGACCTTCTCGGTGAGCCAGGCGAAGTAGGTGTTCACCGAGCGGCCGAACGCGCTCCACATGGTGCGGGGGCCGTCCATCGACGACGGGCTGGCGTTCGCCGGGCACCACCGTCCGTCGCAGCTCGCCTGCCCGGTCACCGGGAAGCGGGTGAGCAACTGGGTGGGCGCCACGAAGTCGGTCGACAGCGGCAGGCCGGACTCCAGCGCGGCCAGCAGGGTGAAGAGCTTGAACGTCGAACCGCCCTGGTACCCCTCGATCGCGCCGCCGCCGGCGATCAACTGGTTGACGGTGTTCGGGCGGTTCTTCTGCCCGACCGGGTTGTCCGCCACGCTGTAGGCCCGGTTCACCGACATCGCCAGCACCCGCCCGGTGCCCGGTTGCACCACGGCGGTGGGCACCGCCTCGGCCCTGGTCGTCGGATAGATCTTCAGTACCTGCTCGGTGGTGGCCCGCTGCACTCCCGGATCCAGCGACGACACGATCGAGAAACCGCCCCGGCGCAGCGCGCGCTGCCGCTCGTCGGCGGTCGCCCCGAACGCCGACTGGCTGCTCCACCAGCGGGTGAACCAGTCGCAGAAGAAGCCCCAGTCGTTGTGCGCGTCGGGCACGCCCGTGCAGTCGTTCGGGGTCTCGCTGGGCCGCAGTTGCAACGGCTCGGCGCGCGCCGCCGCCGCCGCGTCCGCCGGCACCTGCCCCGACTCCACCAGCCGCTCCAACACGTACGACCGCCGGGCCACAGCGCTGTCGGCGTCGCCGTTGATCGGATCGTCGCTGTCCGGCGAACGCACCAGACCGGCGAGCAGTGCCGCCTGGGCCAGGGTCAACTCGGCCGGGGAGCGGGAGAAGTACCGCTTACTGGCCGCCGCGATGCCGTACGCCCCGGCGCCGAAGTAGGCGATGTTCAGGTAGCGGGTCAGAATCTCGTCCTTGTCGAGTTCCCGCTCCAACGCGAGCGCGTACCGCATCTCCTGGAGCTTGCGGACGGTGGTGAGTTCGGTGGCGGCGTCCCGCTGCGCCTCGGTCAGCCGGGGGTCGTTGCTGAGCACGTTGCGGACGTACTGCATGGTCAGCGTGGAGGCGCCCTGCCGGGTCTGGCCGTCACGCTTGTTGACTGTGAACGCGCGCACCACGCCCCGCAGGTCGACCCCGCTGTGCTGGTAGAACCGGACGTCCTCGGCGGCGACGATCGCCTGTCGCATCACCGGAGCCACCTCGTGCAGCGGCACGTCCACCCGGTCCTCCTGGTAGAAGGAGGTGATCACTGTGGTGCCGTCATTGGCGTAGAGGTTGGAGCGCTGCGCGGTGGGCGGCGTCCGGAGTGTGTTCGGCAGCTCCGAGTACGGCGTCGACAGGGCGCTGAAGCCGATCCCGAAGACCAGGGCCACGGGCAGGGCGGCGGCGGCCAGCACCAGTCCGGCCAGCACTCCGGCGATCACCACGGTCAGCAGTTTGTCGAGTTGGGCCCGGATCATCAGCTCTCCCCGCAGGAGCCGGTCACGCTAGGACCCGTTCAGAATGACCCGGAACGCCCCTTTAGCCCTGGGTTTTCCACAAACCCGGAGGAAACTCGCACCACGCTCAGGGCAGCAGCGCGCCGGCCAGCGGGTGGACCGTCTCCTCGATCTCGTCGGCGACCCGGCTGAAGCACTGGTCGCCACGACCCCACGGGTCGTCCAGATCATCGGTGGTCAGGGCCGAGGCGCCCAGCCGCGCGTCGTGAGCCGCCGCCACCAGGGCCACCCCCCGGGCGTACACGGCCTCCGGGGTGGCGTCGCCCGGCGGCAGCGCGGCAGCGTCCACAGCGGCCAGCAGCCGGCCGAACTCACCCAGCACGAACGTGCGGGCCGCCGCGTCCGGACGAAGCGCCACCACGTACTCCTGCTGGTCGGCGGTCGCGGTCAGGACCAGGTCGGCGGCGTCGATGTGGTCCGAGCGCAGCTTGCGCGCGGCGAACCCCGCCACGTCCCCACCACGGCCGGTGACCTGCCGGGCCGCCGGCGGGTTCATCTCCTCACCCGCGTGCCAGCCACCCGTGCCGGCGCTGTGGCTGTGCACCAGCTCCTCGGCCTGAGCCGGGTCCTGCGCACGCCGGGTCAGCCGCTCCCGCACCGCCAGGGCGAGCAGCCGCTCCGCCATCGGCGAGCGGCAGATGTTGCCCATGCAGACGTGCAGAACGGTGAACGGGGGCACTCAGACCGCCCGACCGTCGACGAGATCCGGAACCACGTCGCGCAGCTTCTCCAGCGGAATCGCCCCGGCCCGCAACAGCTGCGGCACCTCACCGGTCAGATCCACGATCGTGCTGGGCACCGGGTCCGGGCAGGGCCCGGCCTCCAGGTAGGCCCGCACCGAGTAGCTGAGCTGGTCACGCGCCTCGTCGGCGGTGACCGCGGCCGGCTGGCCGGTCTTGTTGGCCGACGAGACCGCCATCGGGCCGGTCTCGCGCAGCACCTCCAACGCCACCGGGTGCAGCGGCATCCGCACCGCCACCGTGCCGGTCTTGTCGCCCAGATCCCACTGGAGGCTCGGCGAGTGCTCGACAACGATCGTCAGGGCACCCGGCCAGAACGCCTCCACGAGGTCGCGAGCGGCGGTGGGCAGCGAGAAGACCAACCCGTCCAGGGTGTGCCGCGAGCCGATCAGCACCGGCGGCGGCATCTGCCGACCCCGGCCCTTGGCATCCAGCAGCGCCTTCACCGCGTACGGGGTGAACGCGTCCGCGCCGATCCCGTACACGGTGTCCGTCGGGAGAACGACCAGCTCGCCGTTCTTGACCGCCTCGATCGCCGCAGCGATGCCGCGGTCCCGATCGGCGGGCGACCGGCAGTCGTAGAGCATCACGAGGAGTCAGTCTGCCACGCCGCCCCGATCGGGGCGTGCTGGCCGTCCGCCCGTCGGGACGCCGTCGCGTAGCGGGGACGCCCGGTGAGGTCCAGATGCTCCGCGACAGCGGTGAAGCCGCCGTCCTCGACGAGCAGCCCGGGCACCGCCGCGCCGTGGGTGTCGTCGTGCTCAACGCCGAACACGCCCCCCGGGCGCAACAGCAGCGCCGCCCGGGCGACCACCGGCCGGATCACCACCAGACCGTCCGCGCCGCCGAAGACCGCCTCCGCCGGGTCGTGCCCCGCCACCTCCGGCGGGACCACCACGTCGTCCGGCACGTACGGCGGGTTGCAGAGCAGCACGTCCACCCGGCCCACCAGCTCCGCCAGCAGGTCCGGCGCTGTCACGTCGGCCTCGACCACCTCGATCGGCCGGTCCCCCGCCGCGGCGCGCTCCGCCGCGTTGCGCCGCAGCCAGGCCAGCGCCGCCGGGGACCGCTCCACAGCGATCACCCGCGCCCCCGGCACCTCCTGGGCAACCGCCAGCGCGATCGCGCCCGAGCCGCTGCACAGGTCCACCACCACCGGGTCGGGCCGGCCCTGGGCCTGCTCGACGCCCCAGCCGGCCAACAGCTCGGTCTCCGGCCGGGGCACGAAGACACCCGGGCCGACCGACAGTTCCAGGTGCCGGAACCCGGCCCGGCCGGTCAGGTGCTGCAACGGCTCACGCGCGGCGCGGCGGCGGGTCAGCTCGTCGAGCCGCGCCAACTGGTCGTCGCCGAGGTCGTCGGCGAGAGCCAGCCGACCCCGGGGAACTCCCAGCACGTACGCCGCCAGCACCTCGGCCTCCACCCGGGCGGAGCCGACCCCGGCGGCGGCGAGCGCGCGGGCCGCTCGGGCCACCGCGGCGGACGGCCGGATGGGGCCTGTCCCTTCGGGGGGGTGTTGCGGCAAAGTACTCACGACATAATCATGAAGCGTCGCGGGCGGCGCGACGAACAGGTGCGCCCAGGCGCGCACGACAGGAGGTTGGCGGGTGGGCTGGCTCGACCGGGTCGATGACCAGGTTGACGCCCTCACGCACGCCCGGGCGTTGCAGGAGGCCAGCCGCTCCGCGGAGTCGTACGTCCTGCTGGAGCGTGTGATCCGCACCACCACCGACCCGGCGGCGCGAGCGGACGCGATGGTGCAGCGCCTCTCCGCGCTGATCAATCTCGGTCGCACCGCGGAGTTCACCCGGGCCATCGAAGAGGCGTCGGCGGCGGTCCGCGACCTCGCGGAGCCCTACCTGCACGGCCACCTCAACGCGCTGGCCGCGCTCGCCGCGCACCACCAGGGCGCACTGGACCGCTGCGTCATGCACCTCGTCCGGGCGGCCCGCGCGCTGGGCGCCGTCGCCGACCCGGACCGGGACACCGCCTGGGGCTGGCACGACCTGGCCATGGCCTACAGCTACCTCAGCTTCCACGGGTACGCCCTGGGCGCCATCGAGCGGGCCCGGCAGCTCGGGCTGACCGCCGGCATCCCGGAGGAGACGTTCGCCGCGCCGGGCATCCGGCTGCGCAACGCCGTGGCCCTGGACCACAACGGCGACAGCGACGGTTGTCTGCGGGTGCTCCGGGACGTGGCCGCCGACCTGGCCCGCTTCGTCCGCGCCGGACGGGCCGACCAGCTCCGCCCGAGCAGTCTCGCCGCCTACGGCTACGCGGCGGCCCGACAGGCCGCGCTCGGCGACCAGGTGGCGACCGAAGGCCCCGAGCCGGCCCGGTTGATCAGCCACGGTGGGGACAGCGCCCGCGCCCGCGACCTGCGTCAGCTCGGGCAGGTGTGCCTCGCCGTCGCCGACGGTCGGCCGATCGAGGCGGTCGCCCGACTGGACACCGTCCAGGTGTCCAACGAGACCCTCGGGGCGGCCGAGCCGGCCCGGCTACGCAGCATCGCGCTGACCCGCGCCGGGGACCACCTCTCCGCGCACCGGGCCGACCGGCTGGCGTTCCGGCTGGCCGCGCAGCGCAACGACCGGCTGCGCGACGTCTACATCGACGGCATCGCCGCCCGCATCGACCACGAGGAGATGCGCCGCGAGGCGGCGCGCTTCGAGGGCGAGGCGTTGACCGACCCGCTCACCGGGCTGCCCAACCGCCGCCGGCTGGAGCGGTACATCACCGCCGTTGTCACCCGCGGCGAGCAGGTGGTGATCGGCGTGTGCGACCTGGACGGCTTCAAGGCGGTCAACACCCGCCACGGGCACCACTCCGGCGACCTGGTGCTGCAACGCATCGCCGGTGTGATCAACCGGGTGATGCGCCGGGGCGACTTCGTGGCCCGCTACGGCGGTGACGAGTTCGTAGTGGTGCTGCCGGACACCGGCATGGCCGAGGCCGCAGAGGTGGCCCGCCGGATCGAGGCCGCGGTTCGACTGGAGGACTGGGAGTCGTTGGTGCCGGGCACCCCGGTCGGGGTGAGCATCGGCTTCGCCGAGGTCTCCGGTGGCAGCGGGCTGCGCGACGCGCTCAGCGTCGCGTTCGAGCAGGCCGACCGCGAGATGCTCCGCGCCAAGACCCGCCCCCGCGCGAGCTGACCCTCCGGCCAACGCTGGCGCTGGCGCTGGCGTCGATCAAGGAGTTGTGGTGCCCCACGAAAGCCCCACGGCCTAACAATTCGCCCACCGCAACTCCATGATCGACGGGCGCGGCGAGGCAGTCCGGGCGTGCCGCGGTCAGCGGCGGGTCAGCTCGGTGTCGCCGGCGAGTCGGGCGGCCCGGTCGGCCTCGGTGAGGGCGTCCAGCACCCCGTCCAGCTCGCCGCCGAGCGCCAGATCCAGGTTGTACGCGGTGTAGCCGATCCGGTGATCGGTGATCCGGTTCTGCGGGAAGTTGTAGGTGCGGATCCGCTCCGAGCGGTCCACGGTGCGCACCTGGGCCTTGCGCGCGTCCGAGGCGGCGGCGTCGGCCTGCTCCTGCGCCGCGGCGAGCAGCCGGGCCCGCAGGATCCGCATCGCCTGCTCCCGGTTCTGCAACTGGGACTTCTCGTTCTGGCAGGAGACGACGATGCCGGTCGGCAGGTGGGTGATCCGCACCGCCGAGTCGGTGGTGTTCACCGACTGGCCGCCCGGGCCGGACGAGCGGAACACGTCGATGCGCAGGTCGTTCTGGTCGATCGTGACGTCGACGTCCTCGGCCTCCGGCAGCACCAGCACCCCGGCGGCGCTGGTGTGGATGCGGCCCTGCGACTCGGTCACCGGGACACGTTGCACCCGGTGCACGCCGCCCTCCCACTTGAGCCGCGACCAGACGCCGTTGCCGCCGTCCGGTACACCCTTGGTCTTGATTGCCAGGGAGACGTCCTTGACCCCGCCGAGGTCCGAATCCTGTGCGTCGATCACCTCGGTGACCCAGCCGTGCCGCTCGGCGTACCGGGTGTACATCCGCAGCAGGTCACCGGCGAACAGCGCCGACTCCTCGCCACCCTCACCGGCCTTGATCTCGACGATCACGTCCTTGGCGTCGTGCGGGTCGCGCGGAATGAGCAGCTCGGCGAGGCGCTCCTCCAGCACCGGCAGGGACCCGGCGATCGCGTCCGCCTCCGCCGCGAAGGACGGGTCCTCGGCGGCCAGCTCGCGGGCCGCGGCCAGATCGGCGCGGGCCTGCTCCAACTCGTCGGCGGCCTTGTGCAGCGGCACCAGCTCGGCGTACCGGCGGCCGACCCTGCGCGCGGTGGCCTGGTCGGCGTGGATGGCCGGATCGGCCAACCGCTTCTCCAGCTCCGCGTACTCGTCGAGAAGGCCGGCCAGACGCTCGCTGCTCATGCTGCGGATGCTCCTTCGACGGTGCGCGACGACCGGGCCGGGCCGGGAGGCCAGCGGCCGGGCGGAAACGGAGGTAAAAGCGGACGGCGCCCGCGTCCGGTGGAAAACCGGACGCGGGCGCCGAACGGGGAGTTACTTGGCCTTCTTGGCCTGAACCTTGGCGTACTTCTGCTGGAACTTCGCGACCCGGCCGGCGGTGTCGAGAACGCGCTGCTTACCGGTGTAGAACGGGTGGCAGGCGCTGCAGGTCTCGGCGTGGATCGCCCCGCCCTTGGCGGTGCTGCGGGTCGTGAACGTGTTGCCACAGGAGCAGCTGACCTCGGTGGTCACGTACTCCGGGTGGATGTTTGCCTTCATCTCGCCTCGGTCCTCTCGTTGGTGGTCGCCGGGTCGCCGTCATCGCTCGTCGCGCCGTACGCGACGGGCTCGGGCGTGAACCGGAACCGGTGGCCGATTGACCAGTGTGCCATGGGCCTGAGCCGACCCGGTAATCGGGCCGCACACCTCGTCCGGCATCGTCAACACGTGCCTACCCGTCCGCATTCCCGCCGCCCGGCGGGGCATTCGCGCACCCGGCGGTCCGGCGCCAGGTACCCCGCCCGGGGTACGTCCGCCGAGCCGGAGGTGCGCCGATGACCCGCCTGATCGCCACCCGGGGACTGCCCGCCTCGGGCAAGACGACGTTCGCCCGCACGCTCCAGCCGTCCGTGTCGCGGGTCAACCGTGACGACCTGCGCCGGATGCTGCACGGCGAACGGCTGTTCACCCAGTGGGCCGAGGCGCAGGTGACAGCCGTACAGCAGGCTCAGGTCGAGGCGCTGCTGCGGGCCCGGGCGGACGTCTGCGTGGACGACACCAACCTGCGCGCGCGGACCCTGCGGGGCTGGGCCGAGCTGGCCGCCCGCCACGGCGCGGATTTCGAGGTGCACGACTTCACCGACGTGCCGCTGGACGAGTGCCTGCGCCGCGACGCCGCTCGCCCGGCCGCCGACCAGGTCGGCGCGGACGCGATCCGCCGGCTGCACGAGCGGTACCTTCAGGGGCGGGAGTTGCCGTTGCCGGTGCCGCAGGCCCGCACCGGACGCCCCGCGGTGGTGCACCCGCCGTCGACCGAGCCACCGGAGATCGTCCTGGTGGACATCGACGGCACCGTCGCGCTGGCCGTCTCCCGCAGCCCGTACGACATGACCCGGGTGGGCCAGGACCAGCCGAACACGGCGGTGATCGCGGCGGTCCGGGCGATGCACGCCGCCGGGTACGGGGTGGTCTTCTGCTCGGGGCGGGACGCCTCCGCCCGTGCGGCCACCGAGGCGTGGCTGGCGCGGCACGTGCGGGTGCCCTACCTGGGCCTGCACCTACGGGCCGTCGGCGACTCCCGGAAGGACTCGATCGTCAAACGGGAGATCTACGACCGGGAGATCCGGGACCGTTACCGGGTGGCCGGCGTCTTCGACGACCGCGTCCAGGTGGTCCAGATGTGGCGATCCCTCGGCCTCACCGTCTTCCAGGTGGCCGACGGCGACTTCTGAGGTGTTCGGACGGACCCCCACGAGTGGGGGCCCGTCCGGACAGTTCACCCGGTGACGGTGATGGTGGCCTCGGCACGGGCGCCGTTGACCTCGACAGTCAGGCGTATCGGCGCGCCGGGTCGCAGTGCCGTCAGGGTGCCGGTGGCCGGGTCGAATCGGGCGGTGTGCCACTGGCGCACCCCGGCCGCCGCGCCGATGTGCACTCCCGGCGAGGCCGACCAGTCGGCGCTGACCGGTGCGGCCACCGGGACCGTACGCCCGCCGGGCTGGGTCAGCGTGGCGGTGATCGCCGCGGGGGTGCCGACCGCGACGCTGGCCGGGGCGGCCACCGTGAGCCGGTCGGCGTGCGCGTGGAACTCCGCGTCCACCCAGCGTGGGCCCTCGGCGAGCGGGTTACGGCGGGCCCGGTCGGCTTCGGCCGGGGTCACCGGGTCCACGCCGAACTCCGTCCAGCCGGTGAAGCCGCCCTGGTCGGCGGGGGTGGACGGCGTCTTGCCCGCATTGCCGTTGATCACGTATGGCACCCCGTCCACCCGGTCGGCGTGGAAGGTGCCGACGTGCCCGCCCACGAACAGCGCGCCCTTGCCGGTGCGGTGCTGGAAGTCGGCCAGCCACTGCTCCAGCAGCGCCGCCTCCTTGCGGTCGCCGAGCTGGCTGGCCTGCGCCGGGCTGGGGTCGCGCGGCGGGTGGTGGTGCAGGACGACGACCGAACCCACGCGCCGGTCGGTGGCCGCCGCGTCCAGCGTCTCGCGAAGCATCCGTACCTGGTCGAAGCCGCCGCCGCGCAGCGTCCCGGTGGACGAGTTCAGCGTGACGAACCGGGTGCCGTTGTGGTCGAACACCCGGGAGGTGGCACCGAACACGGAGGCGAAGTTGCTGATCGGGGCACCCATGATCTCGTGGTTGCCGGGCACGTAGTACCAGGGCAGCGCGTCGCCCAACTCCTCGTCGAGGATCCGCCGGGCCAGCGCGAAGTCGGCCGGGTAGGCGGTGTCCACGAAGTCGCCGTTGATCAGGAGGAAGTCCGGCCGGGCCGCCCGCACCTCGCGCAACGTCCGCCGGGCCTGGGCGACCAGGTCGCTGTCCGGGTCGGCGGCGACGAACTGGGCGTCGGAGAGCACCGCGAAACGCCACGGCGCGCCGTCAACGGTGCCGTCGCGGATCACCACCCGATCGGTACGCGGGGCCACCTCCGGCGCGTCGACAGTCGGGGGCACCTTCGCCACCAGGTCGTCGATGATCACCTCGCTGGTGTACTGCGCCGCGGCGTTCGTCTCGGCCACGTAGAAGCGGCGTACCCGCACCGGGTACTGCACCCCGGCCGGCACCGCGAACTCCACGTACCGCCAGCCGGTCCAGGTGATCAGTGGGCCACGCAGCACGTGCTGGGTGTCCTGGGCGTCGTGCAGGTGCAGGCTGGGCCACTCCCCGGTGCCGTTGCCGTGGATCCACATCCCGAAGGCCTGCGGCTGACCGGGCACCTCGATCCAGGCGGGCGGGTCGGCGTACGCGGCCCGTGTGCCGGTGGACTGGCTGAAGTCGTACGACATTCGCAGGCCGGTGCCGGTGCGCCCCGGCGCCGGCGCTACCGAACCGCTGGCGCGGGCCTGGCTGAACCGCCAGGACGCGGCGTCGTCGAAACCGGCGACCGGCACGTCGGTCAGCCCGACGGTGACCGGCAGGACGGCGCTCGTGCGTCCGACGTGAACAGTCACCAGGCCCGAGCCGGTGTCGCGCAGCGCGACGACGGACAGGTTGCCGTCCCCGGTGGGAGTGATCCGCAGCAGGTCCCGGTCGTAGTCGACTGTGAGGTCGGCCGGCTCGATCGGCGCGGTGTTGCCTTCGGCGTCGTAACCGACCACGCCGACCACTGCGTCACCGTCCCGGCCGGTCAGTCCGACCCGCGGCTCGGTGGTGCCGATCCGGGCCAGCGGGCCGAGCACAGTGAGGTTCAGTGAGCCGGTGACAGGCCCCCGTGCGGCGGTGACCGTGCTGGCCCCCGGTGCGCCCGCGTGGAACACGCCACCACTGTCGACCCGGCCGCGGACCGCCGGGGTCGCCCGCCAGGTGGGGGCACCGGCCGCCGGGCCGTACGTCTCGTCGTACCCGGATGCGGTGAGGGTGCGGGTCAGCCCCGGGAAGACCCGGTCCGGCCGCCCGCCTCGCACCGGTGAGACGCCGGGGGCGGCCGTGGGGTCGCTGGCCGTCTCGACCCAGTAGCCGGTGAGTCGCCCGCTGCCCTTCGGCGCATAGATGGCCAGGCCGTTGGGCACGGCCCGCTCGCTGCCGTCGGAGGGACCGTTCTCCAGCTGCACGGCAGGCGCTCCCGGCTCCCGGGCCAGCAGCGTGGACGATCCGCCGCCATCCAGGTTGAGCGCGTGGTGGGCGCCCAGCTCGGCCATCATCCGGCCCATCTCGGTCTGCGTCACGCCGCGGCTGTCGACCTGCCGGCCGTCCACCGTCAGCATGATCATCTTTCGGCCGTCGGCACTGAACCCGACGGCGGTTCGGGGGGCGAGGGTCGGATCGGCGATGCTCTGCGCGACGCCGTCGCGGACCAGGACGTTGCCGCCCCCGACAGCCGCGTGCAGGGTGCTGCCGTCGGAGGGCTTCGGCCGCCAGGCCACCGCCACCGGGTCACCGGGGCGCAGGCCGGCCAGCGCGTCCGCGCCGAGGTCGCGGCCGAGCAGCACGGTGCTGCCGGCGACGATCGGGCCGCCACCGGCCACACTTCCCACAGCGGCCACCCGACCGTCGGTCACTGTGACCTCGACCACCCGGGCCGCGCCCTCCACGGCACGCTGCCGGGAGTACGTCCCCCACAGCTCGGTGAAGGCGCCGATGCCGTCGGCCTGCACCATGTTGTTGAACTGCGTCAGCGGGACCGGCCCGGTGGGCAGGGTGGCGCTGCCGTCGAAGTTCACCTCGATCACCCGTCCGAGCCCGTTCGTGGTGACCGCCACCGCGTTGCGGTGACCGCTGACCCCCGACTGGATCAGCTCGCCGTTCCGGACGCCGACGCCCTGGGCGGCACCGGAGTTGTTGATGTCGAAGAAGTCGCCGTTGACAGCGGCGACGGCGTGCGACTGGTCCACCGCCTTCCGCAGCGGCTCGGCCCGGCTGACCGCCCCGGAGTTGACGTAGTCGACGGTGGCGCCGCCGGCCAGGTCGGTGGTGAGCGCGTCGGCGCGCAGCCAGCCCTCGGCGTCGTACCTGTCGAAGGACGTCAGCTGCACGCCCGGCGCTACCGGCCGGGTGGCCTTCGTGGTCTCCAGCCCGCCGGCCGGCTCCAGGCCACCGGCGCCGGCGGTCGGGGCGGTCGCGACCGTCGGGGCGGCGGCCAGGCTGACCGAGCCCGCCGGGCCGGAAGACGCGGGCGGCGCGTCCTCCGCGATGGTGGGTGAGGCCACGGCGGTCGAGGCCACGGTGGGCGGGGCGGTGGTGGGTGCGGCAGTGGCCGGCGGCGACAGGGCCAGGGCGAGCAGCGGCGTCAGCAGCAGGACGCCGGTGCGGCGGGCGGATCGTCTGCGGGTACGCATGGACGACAGTCAACCCGGCCATGAATAGAAGTTTCAATACCTGTCGACTGAACCGAAGGAAAATTCCATCAACTCACGGCGCGGTGTCGGGCCCGGAGACATGACGAAGGGGCACGGCCGCGACGGCCGTGCCCCTTGTCGTTACCCGGGGATGGTTACTCCCCCGGCGTCGACTTCGCGATCTGCATCAGGAACTCGATGTTCGTGCGGGACTGCTTGAGCCGGTCCAGCAGGAGATCCATCGCGGCCTGCGAGTCCAGCGAGTGCAGCACCTTCCGGAGCTTGTGGATGATGGCCAGCTCTTCCGGTGCGAGCAGGACCTCTTCCTTACGCGTACCGGACGGGTTGATGTCGATGGCCGGGAAGGTCCGCTTGTCGGCGATCTTCCGGTCCAGCTTCAACTCGGCGTTGCCGGTGCCCTTGAACTCCTCGAAGATGACCGTGTCCGCCATGGACCCGGTCTCCACCAGCGCCGTGGCGATGATGGTCAGCGACCCGCCGTTCTCGATGTTGCGGGCCGCGCCGAGGAAGCGCTTCGGCGGGTAGAGCGCGGTGGAGTCGATACCACCCGACATGATCCGGCCGCTGGCCGGCGCCGCCAGGTTGTACGACCGACCGAGCCGGGTCACCGAGTCGAGCAGCACGACGACGTCGTGCCCGAGCTCGACGAGGCGCTTGGCCCGCTCGATGGCCAGCTCCGCCACCGTGGTGTGGTCCTGCGGCGGACGGTCGAACGTGGCCGCGATGACCTCGCCCTTGATCGACCGCTGCATGTCGGTGACCTCTTCAGGCCGCTCGTCCACCAGCACCACCATCAGGTGGCACTCCGGGTTGTTGCGGGTGATCGCGTTCGCGATCGCCTGCAGCACCATGGTCTTACCCGCCTTCGGCGGAGACTGGATGAGTGCCCGCTGGCCCTTGCCGATCGGCATGACCAGGTCGATGACCCGGGTGGTCAGGATGTGCGGCTCGGTCTCCAGCCGCAGGCGCTCCTGCGGGTAGAGCGGGGTGAGCTTGTAGAACTCCGGACGACGCCGGGCCTCCTCGGGCTCCATCCCGTTGATCGTGTCCAGCCGCATCAGCGGGTTGTACTTGTCGCGCCGCTGGTCACCGCTGTTGCCGCCCTCGCGGGCCGCCCGCACCGCACCGGTGATCGCGTCACCGCGGCGCAGGCCGTACTTCTTGATCTGGGACATCGAGACGTACACGTCGTTCGGGCCGGCCAGGTAGCCGGTCGTCCGCACGAAGGCGTAGTTGTCGAGCACGTCGATGATGCCGGCCACCGGGACGAGCACGTCGTCCTCGTTGACCTGCGGCTCACGCCCGCCGGTGTCGGCACCGGTCTCGGTGCGCTCGCCGCGCCCGCGGCGACGGTCCCGGAAACGGCTGCGTCGGCCGCGCCGGCCGCCACCCTCGCCGTCGTCGTCATCGTTGTCCCGCTCGGCGCGCTGACCACGGTCGTTGCGGTCGTTGCGGTCGTTGCGGTCACCGCGGTCGGGTCGGTCGTTGCGCTCGGCCCGCTCACCCCGGTCGGAACGCTCGCCCCGGTCGTTGCGCTCGCCCCGGTCGGCACGCTCGCTCCGGTCGGCACGCTCGCTCCGGTCGTTGCGCTCGCCACGGTCGGCACGCTCGGCCCGCTCGCCACGCTCGCCACGCTCGGTCCGCTCGGCACGCTCGCCACGGTCGGTCCGCTCGCCACGCTCGGTCCGCTCGCCACGGTCGGCACGCTCGGTCCGCTCGCCACGCTCCGGGCGCTCGGCCCGCTCGCGGCGGTTCTCGCCACGGTCGGCCCGCTCGCCGGCTTCCGCCTCGTCGGTACGCGTCTCGGTCGCACGCGTCTCGTTCACACGCGTCTCGGTCGCACGCGCCTCAACGGGGCGCGCCTCGGTGGCACGGGCCTCCGCCGTCGCGGTCCGGCTCCGCCGGGTGCGGGTGCGGCCCTCGGTCTCGGCGGCCGGCTCGGCCGGCGCCTGCTCGGCACCGCGACCTTCGGCGGCCGGCCGGTCGGCGGTCTCCCGCACCTCGGCGCGCACCCCCTCACGGGTCGGGGCGGCCGCGGCCGCGACCTCGGCCCGGGGTCGAGGGGTCCCGGCGGCGTTGCCGCCCTGCCGCTCGGAAATCGCGGCGATCAGCTCGCCCTTGCGCATGCGAGCCGTGCCGGAGATGCCGAGCGACGCAGCCAGGCTCTGCAGCTCTGGCAGCAGCATCGCCGACAGACCGGTGCCGCTACGCCGACGACGGGCGGGAGCGGCGGCGGTGGCATCGCCAGCGACGTTGGAAACATCCGACGTCACGTCGGTGGTGTCGCTCAATGGATTCCTTCCCTCGATAAGGCCGGGACTGCCCGGAGTCGGAACTCAGGTGGCCGGGCGGCCTCGGTGCACCCGCCTCGCAAGGACGCGTCGCGGGAGTCTGTGACACAGCAGCCGGTCGGTATCCCGACTCACCAACATCGGTGAGCAGGTCTCGCCGTCTGCGGCGACCTGTGGAAACTGCGGTGCGGCGTGGGCCTTTGGCAGGGGTAGACGGGCTGACCGCCGAGAGCTTCGGGGGTGCGCCGCCCCGCAGGAGATCGCGTGCTTCGCGGCTGTGCTAGGTCTAGAGCGTAATCAACTCTTCCGACCTGCGGCAACAGGGTCCCGCTCGGCGTGTCCAAGTCTACCCCGTGCGACCCGTGCGCCGCTGACGTCTATCGGTAACTGCCAGATCTCCCAGTCTGTTCCCACCGGGAAGCCCGCTGGAGGCTCGCTGAGCGCCAGCACAGTCGGCCCCGCCCCACTGACCACAGCCGCCACACCGGCCTCGCGCAACGCGCTGACCAGGGCAAACGTGCCGGGCATTCCGGCTGCCCGGTAATCCTGGTGGAGCCGGTCGACGGTGGCCGGCAGCAGCAGGGTCGGGGCCGTGGTGAGCGCGTGCACCAGCAGCGCGGCCCGCCCCGCGGTCAACGCGGCGTCGCCGTGCGGCACGGTGGCCGGCAGAGCCGCCCGCGCGGTCGCGGTCAATCCGCGTTCCGCCGGGACGAAAACGGTGGGTCGCACCGCTTCGGCCACCGGCAGGGACACCGCCCGGGCGCCGCCCGGCTCGGACCAGGCCACTGTGAAGCCGCCGAGCAGGCACGGCGCCACGTTGTCGGGGTGGCCCTCGATCTCGGCGGCCAGCCGGAGCGCGCCGTCGTCGTCGAGGCGGTGCTCCCCATCGACGACGAGGGCCCGGGCCAGCAGCACCCCGGCGACGATCGCGGCGGACGAGGAGCCCAGCCCACGTGCCTGGGGGATCCGGTTGACGCACTCCACGCTCAGCCCTGCGGGGTGGGCCCCGAGCACGTCGAACGCGGCGCGCATGGCCCGCACCACCAGGTGCCGGTCGTCGTCGGGCAACTCACCGGCGCCCTGACCGGTCACTGTCACCCGGACGCCGGAGGACGCGACCTCGGCGGCCACGTCGTCGTAGAGCCCGAGGGCGAGACCCAGCGCGTCGAAGCCCGGGCCCAGGTTGGCGCTGGTCGCGGGAACCCGGACCCGGACCGGCCCGGCGGCGAAGTTCGTCGGCACGCGCTCATGCTAGGGCGTGTGTCAAAGTCCTCGGTCGAGCCGCCGCAGGCCGGTCAGGGGCTTTGACACACGCCCTCGCGCTCGGCACCGACGAACCGACGTCGCGCCCGCTGCCTGGGACCGCCGAGTTCAGCCGGCCGGGTTCGGGACCGGGTCGGCGGCCGGATCGGTGAGCGAGAGCCGGCGCGTGGCGATCCGCCAGCCGACCGCGTACACGAGGGTGATCAGACCGCAGCCGGCGAGCACCACCCGCTCGTCGACCGTGTCCACCACCAGGGCCACCGCCAGTTGGCTCACCGAGATCGCCAGCGTCGCCAGCATCATGTCGGTGGCGAAGACGCGGCCCCGCAACCGGTCGGGGACCTCACCCTGGAGGGCGAAGTTCGACATCACCCAGTTGCTGCCACCCGCGAAGTGCGCCACGAAGACCAGCAGCAGCACCAGCGGAAACCAGCGCACCACCGAGGTGCCCAGGTAGGACAGGCCGTAGAGCGACATGGACAGCGCGAGCCCGGGCAGCAGCCAGGCCCGGTTGGTCAGCACCCGGCGCATCAGGATCGGCCCGACCAACGCTCCCGCGCCGCGTACCGCGAAGAGCAGTCCGGCCCCGAGCGGGCCGACACCATACACACCGGCCAGCAGCGGGAACACGGTCAGCACGCCGTTGCCCAGGCCCACCGCCGACTTGACAGTGACCAGCGCGAGCACCCGGGGGCGGTGACCGATGTAGCCGAGCGCCTCACGGACCGCCGGCCAGGTGCGCTGGGCCGGTTGGTCGGCGTCCCGGGGCGCCTGCAACGGCCGGCGGATCCGGGTGGCGAGGGCCGCGGCCATCACCAGGCCCACCGCCGCCACCCAGAAGCAGGCGTACGGGCCGGCGGCGGTGCTGAGCACGCCGCCGAGCGAGGCACCGACCACTGTCATGGTGCCCCAGGCCGAGCCGGCGACGGCGTTGCCGGCGGCGAGTTCGTGCGGCTCCAGCACATTGGGCAGCGCGGCCTGGGCGGCCGGCGAGTAGAACGCCTTCGCGACCGCCACCACGCCGATCGCAACCAGCGCCAGCCACGCCGTTCCGGCGTTCCGCACGCCGAGCAGCAGCAGCACGCCGGCCAGCGCGGCCACGTTCGCGGCGATCATGATCTTCCGGCGGTCGAAGCGGTCGGCGATCGTGCCGGTGTACGGCAGCAGCAACGCCACGATGCCGGTGTCCACCGCCAACACCAGCGCGCCCCAGACGCCGCTGCCGGTCAGATGCGGCAGCAGCACCAGCAGCGGCACCATGACGAACCAGTCGGCGCCGAACACCACCAGCTCGGCGAGGAACAGGTTGCGGAAGCTCCGATTGCCGGTCAGAACCGAGAGGGTGGACGCCACGGAGCGCGACCCTACCCGGTCGGTGTCGGGCCCACACCCGCTCCCAGCAGCGTCGAGACCGTGACGAATGTGTAACCGCGCGACCGGAGCCCGTTGATCATGTCGGTCAGGCCGCGCAGTGCGACCAGCCGCCGCCGCGCCCCCACATCGTGGCCGAGCACGATCGTTCCCGGTCGGACGCCGGCCACGATCCGCTGGGCGTGGCCGGCTGGATCGCCGGGGAACTCACGCTCCGCCATCTGCAACGACCAGAACACCACCCGATAGTCCAGCCGGGCCGCCGCGTGCAGCACCGCCCCGCCCAGGTGGCCGTACGGCGGGCGGAGGAGCACCGGCGGCGTCCCGGTCAGGTCGGTGATCACGTCGTGGCTGCGGCGCAGGTCGTCGTACGTCTCGGCGGCGTCCAGTTCGGCCAGGTCCCGGTGCTCCCAGCTGTGGTTGCCCACCTCGTGCCCGGTGAGGCGGTCGCGGACGACGTCGGCGTGCCGGCGGACCTGCGCTCCGACCATGAAGAAGGTGGCCGGAACCCGGTGCTGGGCCAGGGTGTCGAGCACCATCGGGGTCCACTGTGGTGCGGGGCCGTCGTCGAAGGTGAGGGCCACCAGGCGCTGGTTGGTCCTTCCCGACCAGGTGATCTCCAGCGCGCCGGAGCGGACGTCCTGCTGACCGTTGCCGAGGGTGGCGCTGGCGGGGCCGCCGGCGATCGGCATCCGGCGATGGGTGATCCACCATGCCTCGGACGTCCCGGCACCGATGGCCATACCGCCGACCACCAGCAGGCCACGGCGCAGCAGGTCGCGTCGTCCCCACCCGCGCGCCCTCTCGGCCGTCCGCCCGTCCCGCTCCACCCACACCCCCACCCATCCACGAAGAGTATGCAAGAAGTTACACAAAGTGTGGGTCGGTCGAGTCGGAGTGTTTCGGTCGGATAGACCGGGAACGCCCCCGGCGAAAATCCGCCGGGGGCGTTCCGAATCGCGCTTCGACCTACTCGGTCGGCTCCGCCGGAGGCAGTGGCGAGGTACGGCTACGGGGCAGCCGCAGCACCTCGAACTGGTCCGTGCCCTCCACCAGCGCGGCCGACGGCGCGGGTCGCCCGGCCGGCTGGGTGGCCTCGGCCGTAGCCGGGGCGGGCGTGTCGCTCGGCACCGCGACCTGGTTCGGGGCCGGCACCTCGTCGGTCTCCGTCGTGGTCACCGCCGACCCGCCGGAGCGCCGCCGTGCGCGCCGACTCCGCAGCGACTCCTTGGTGTGCTCCACCATCGTGTAGAGCGTCGGCACCAGGATCAGCGTGAGCAGCGTCGAGCTGAGCAGACCACCGATCACCACGACCGCCAGCGGCTGCGAGATGAAGCCACCCTCGCCGGTCAAGCCGAACGCCATCGGCAGCAGCGCGAAGATGGTCGCCACGGCCGTCATCAGGATCGGGCGCAGCCGGCGACGGCCACCTTCGACCACCGCCTCCCGGACCCCCATGCCCTGCGCCCGATACTGGTTGATCAGGTCGAGCAACACGATCGCGTTTGTCACAACGATGCCGACCAGCATCAGCACACCGATCAGCGCCGGCACACCGAGCGGCGTCCCAGTGACCAGCAGAAGGCCGATCGCGCCGGTCGCCGCGAACGGGATGGAGATCAGCAGGATCAGCGCCTGGGTGAGGCTACGGAACGTGGCCACCATGATCAGGAAGACGATGGCGATCGCGGCCAGCACCGCCAGGCCCAGGTCCGCGAAGGCGTCCGCCTGATCCGCGCTGACACCACCGATGGTGAAACTCGCGCCCGGCACGTTGATGCCGTCCAGCCGCGTCTGCAACTCCTTGCTGGTCGCGCCCAGGTTCGAGCCGGTAGCCGCGCCGGTCACCGACACGCTGCGCTCACCGTCGATGCGGGTGACCTGCTGCGGCCCCTCGCTTTGGGTGACCTGCGCGATGTCCCCCAGCTTGACCGGGCCCACCGGCAGTGCCCGCAGCTCCGCCACTGTCATCGGCGGCTGCGTGCCCAACCGCAGCACCACGTTCTGCTGCTGGCCGTCGAGCGCGACCTGACCCAGCGGCGCTCCCCGGAACGCCTGCGACACGATCTGCCCCACGGCGGCCTCGGTGAGCCCGACCCGACCGGCGGCGACCCGGTCGACAGTCACGTCGACCCGCGGCACCCGCGCGGCCAGGCTGGTGGAGACGTCCTCCACGTCCGGGACGCCGGCCATCGCGGCCCGCGCCTCCTCGGCCGCCCGGGTCAGCACCTCTGGGTCGCTGGCCTGGACGATCACCTCCAACTGGCTGGTGGACGCCTCCTGCCCGCCACCGAAGCTGATCTCACCCACACCAGCGCCGAGCTTGTCGAACTCCTTGCGCAGCACCTCGCGCATCTGCTTGGCGTCGGTGTCACCGCCGAGCGCCAGCGACCAGCTGGCGACGTTGTTGCCGCCGCCGCCCGCCCACGGGTTGTCCCCACCGCCCGCTGTCACCTGGTACGTCTCGACGCCCTCGGTGCGGGACAGCACCGACTCGACCTGCTTGGCCGCCGCGTCGGTGGCCGCCAGGCCACTGCCGGCCGGAAGCTCCTGGCTGATGTTGAGGGTGTCCTGGCCGGAGTCGTCCAGGAAGTTGGTCTCCAACTTCTGCGCCAGACCGAAGGTGCCGAAGAGCACCAGCAGGCCGAGCCCGACGGTGATCCAACGGGTCGACCGCTTGCGGGTGGCGAACCCGATCACCGGCAGGTACGCCCGCTGCAACGGGCTGCGCAGCTCCTTCTCCTCCGCGGCGTGCCGTACCGCCTCGTCGTCCGCGGTGCCGCCGCGCGGCTTGAGGAACCAGTACGCGAGGACCGGGATGACGGTCAGCGACACCAGCAGCGAGGCGAGCAGAGCCACCGTCACGGTGATCGCGAACGGCGCGAAGAGCTGGCCCACGAACCCACCGACCAGCGCGATCGGCGCGAACACCGCCACCGTGGTGAGGGTGGACGCGGTCACCGCACCGGCCACCTCCCGGACGCCGGTGATGATGGCGTGCCGCTTCTCCTCGCCGTACTCCAGGTGTCGTTTGATGTTCTCCAACACCACGATCGAGTCGTCCACCACCCGGCCCACCGCGATGGTCAACGCGCCGAGGGTGAGCAGGTTGAGCGAGTAGTCACCGATCCACAGGGCGATCAGCGCCACCAGCACGGAGAGCGGGATGGAGACCGCTGTGACCACCGTCGAGCGCACCGACAGCAGGAAGACCAGGATGACGATGACCGCCATCACGAGGCCCAGCAGTCCCTCGGTGGTCAGCGACTCGATCGACTTCTCGACGAACGGCGCCTGGTCGAAGACCACTGTCAGCTCCGCGCCGGAGGCGTCCTTCAGGTCGTCGAGCCGGTCGCGGATCTCGTGCGAGATCTGCACGGCGTTGCCGTCCGGCGCCGCGGTGACCGCGATGCCGAGGCTGTCCTTGCCGTTGGTCCGGGTGATCGCCGTGGCCGGAGCGAGCTGCTGCTCGACCGTCGCCACGTCACCGAGGCGGACCGGCGCCGCGGCCGGGGCGACCACGATGCCGCGCAGCTCCTCCACCGTGGCGATCGGCGTGCCGACCTGCACCGGAAGGGCCAGCGCGCCGTCGGTCACCACGCCGGCCGGAACCGCCACGCCGTTGGTCTTCAGCGCCGCGCCGATCGCCGTCGGCTGGATCTTCGCGGCGGCCAGCTTCGCCGGGTCCGGGGTGACCACCACGACGTTGTCGCGGGTGCCGGTCACCTCGACAGTGCGTACCCCCTCGATGCCCTCCAGCTCCGGCACCACTGTGGCGCGCAGCTTCTCGGCGAGGGCCCGCTCGTCAGCCGTGCCGGCCGCGGCCAGCACCACCGCCGGGAGGTCGTCGGTGCTACCCGCGATGACCTGCGGGTCGACGCCCTCCGGCAGTTGGGCGTCGATCCGGCTCAGCGCGGTCTGCATCTTGTTGACCACGTCGTCGAGGTCGGTGCCGAACTCGTAGGTCACCTGCACGGTGGCCGCGCCCTCGCGCGACGTGGAGGTGACCTTGTCCAGCCCCGGGATGCCCTGGAGGGCATTCTCGATCGGCTCGGTCACCTGCGACTCGACGATCTCGGGGCCGGCGCCGGGGAAGGGGGCCACGATGAACGCGGCCGGGAACTCGAGCGACGGCAGCAGTTGCTGCTTCAGCGACGGAACGGCGAACGCTCCGAACACCGTGGTCACCACCGCGATGAGGGCAATCAGCCCTCGGTTGGCGAGGCTGAATCTGGCGAGCAGCGACATCGGCCTGGTTCACTCCTGAACGAGAATGCGGGCGGGGATACCCGAAAGTGTGCCGGACTCGCATACCTCGACCCCCGCCACCCCCGGGCCGTCCCGCCGCCCGGCACTACCCGCCGTCGATCACCACCGGGACGGTGGCGCGTTCAGGCCAGGTCGAGGGCGCGGGCCGCGGCCAGCGGGTCGTTCGCGATGGTGACCGGCGCCGGCGCGGTGGAGATCGCCCATTCCGGGTCCTTCAGCCCGTGGCCCGTCACCGTGCAGACCACAGTGGAACCGGGCGGCACCGCGCCCGCCGCGGCCTGCTGCAACAGGCCGGCCACGCTGGCCGCGCTGCCCAACTCGACGAAGACCCCCACCTCGCGGGCGAGCAGACGGTACGCGGAGAGGATCTCCCGGTCGGTCACCGACGCGATCAGGCCACCGGAGGCGTCCCGGGCATCCAACGCCTTGGTCCAGCTCGCCGGGTTGCCGATCCGGATCGCGGTGGCGATGGTCGACGGCTCCGGCACCACCTGGCCGGTCACGATCGGGGCCGCCCCGGCGGCCTGGAAGCCGTACATCTTCGGGGTGCGGGTGGTGGCGCCGGCGGCCAACTCCTCCGAATATCCCATCCAGTACGCGGAGATGTTGCCCGCGTTGCCGACCGGCAGGCAGTGGATGTCGGGCGCGTCACCCAGCGCCTCGACGATCTCGAAGGCGGCCGTCTTCTGGCCGTGCAGCCGGTCGATGTTCACCGAGTTGACCAACGCGACCGGGTAGTCCTGGGCGAGCTTGGCGGCCGTCGCGAGGCAGTCGTCGAAGTTGCCGTTCACCTGGAGCAGCTTCGCGCCGTGCACCAGCGCCTGGGCCAGCTTGCCCAACGCGATCTTGCCCTGCGGCACCAACACGGCACAGGTCAACCCGGCCCGGGCCGCGTACGCCGCGGCGGAGGCGCTGGTGTTGCCGGTGGAGGCGCAGATGATGGCCTTGTTGCCGGCCTCGACCGCCTTGGACACCGCGAGGGTCATCCCCCGGTCCTTGAAGGAGCCGGTCGGGTTGGCGCCCTCCACCTTGAGGTGCACGTCGCAACCGAGCCGGGCGGACAGCACCGGCGCCGGCAACAGCGGGGTGTTCCCCTCGTGCAGGGTGACGACCGGCGTGGCAGCGGTGACCGGCAGCCGATCCCGGTACGCCTCGATCAGACCCCGCCACATGTCGTTCTCCTCGTCTCTACCGCCGCGCCCAGCCGAGCATCAGGGCCACCTTGGACCAGCCTGCCGGAGTGGTCGATGGCACACCCCGGTTTACCCACCTGACGGGACACGCGGGACGTCCCGTCGATGATGCAACGACTCAGGCGTCGCCCTCGACCCGCAGCACACTGGTCACCGACCGGACGATGTCCAGACCGCGCAGCTCACCGACGGTCGCGGCGAGCGCGGCATCCGGTGCCACATGGGTGACGATGACCAGCTCGGCGTCGCCGTCACGGCCCGCTGGCCCGCCCGCCGAGCCCTGCCGCACTGTCGCGATCGACACGTCGTGCCGGGCGAACACACTCGCCACCGAGGCCAGCACACCCGGGCGGTCGGCCACGTCGAGGCTCACGTGGTAGCGGGTCAGCGCCTCACCCATCGGCCGGACCGCGAGGTCCGCGTACGCGCTCTCGCTGGCCGCGCGCACCCCGGCGAGCCGGTTGCGGGACACCGCGACCACGTCACCGAGCACCGCACTGGCGGTGGGCGCGCCACCGGCGCCCCGACCGTAGAACATCAACTGCCCGGCCGCGTCCGCCTCCACGAAGACCGCGTTGAACGCGTCCCCGACGCTGGCCAGCGGGTGGCTGCGGGGGATCATCGCCGGGTGCACCCGGACGCTGACGGTCTCACGGCCGGTGGGGTCGACACCCCGGGCCGCGATGCAGAGCAGTTTGATCGTGCAGCCCATCGCCTGGGCGCTGGCCATGTCCGCGGCGGTCACCTCGGTGATGCCCTCGCGGTGCACGTCGGCGGCGCCGACCCGGGTGTGGAACGCCAGCGAGGCGAGGATCGCCGCCTTCGCCGCCGCGTCGAAGCCCTCCACGTCGGCGGTCGGGTCGGCCTCCGCGTACCCCAGGGCGGTGGCCTCTTCGAGGGCCTCGGCGAAGCCGGCCCCGGTCGCGTCCATGGCGGAGAGGATGAAGTTGGTGGTGCCGTTGACGATGCCGGTGACCCGGTTGATCCGATCGCCGTGCAGCGACTCCCGCAGCGGGCGCAGCAGCGGGATCGCGCCAGCCACCGACGCCTCGTAGTAGAGGTCGCCGCCGCCCTCGGCCGCCGCCTCGTGCAGGGCCACGCCGTCCTCGGCGAGCAGCGCCTTGTTGGCGGTGACCACGCTCTTGCCGGCGCGCAGCGCCTCGACCAGCCAACTCCGGGCCGGTTCGATGCCGCCGACCACCTCGATCACCACGTCCACGTCATCGCGCTTGATCAGGCCGAGCGCGTCGGTGGTGAACAGGTCCTCGTCGACCGGCAGGTCACCCCGGTCGCGACCGAGCCGCCGCACGGCGATGCCGGCGATCTCCAGCGGAGCGCCGATCCGCGCGGCCAGGTCGGCCGACTGCTCGTGCAGCAGCCGGACCACCTCCTGGCCGACAGTGCCACAGCCGAGCAGCGCCAAGCGCACAGGTGAGGTCATCCCACATCCAAAGCCAGCAGGTCGTCTTCGGTTTCCCGCCGGACGATCAGGCGCGCCTGGCCGTCGCGCACCGCGACCACCGGTGGCCGGGGCACATGGTTGTAGTTGCTGGCCATGCTTCGGCAGTACGCACCGGTGCCGGGCACTGCGACAAGATCTCCGGGCTGCACGTCGGCGGGCAGGAATTCATCCTTCACCACGATGTCCCCGGACTCACAGTGCTTTCCCACCACGCGGGCGAGCAACGGCTGCGCGTCGGAGGCCCGCGAGGCCAGCGTGGCCGAGTAGGACGCGTCGTAGAGGGCGGTACGGATGTTGTCGCTCATCCCGCCGTCGACGCTGACGTACGTGCGGAGGCCGTCGAGGTCCTTGACAGTGCCGACCTCGTAGAGGGTGAACACGGCCGGCCCGACGATGGCCCGGCCCGGCTCGATGGACAGGTGCGGCACGGCCAGGTTCTCCGCGGCGCACTCCGAATCGACGATCTTGCGAAGCCGCTTGGCCAGATCCTGCGGGGTCGCCGGGTCGTCCTGGGTGGTGTACGCGATGCCGAAGCCGCCGCCCAGGTCCAGCTCGGGCAGCTCCACCCCCCGCGCGTCGCGGATCTGCGCCTGCAGGGCGAGCACCCGACGGGCCGAGACCTCGAAGCCGCTGGCGTCGAAGATCTGCGAGCCGATGTGCGAGTGCAGACCGCGTAGCTCCAGCACACCCTCGTCGAGGATCTTGAACGCGGCGTTCGCGGCGGCACCGCCGGCCAGCGAGAAGCCGAACTTCTGGTCCTCGTGGGCGGTGGCGATGAACTCGTGGGTGTGCGCCTCGACGCCCACAGTGACCCGGACCAGCACCCGGGGCCGGACCCCGCGCTCGCGGGCCAGCGCGGTGAGCCGGTCGATCTCGGTGAACGAGTCGACGATGATCCGGCCCACCCCGGCGTCCAGCGCCCGGCCCAGCTCGGCGACCGACTTGTTGTTGCCGTGGAAGCCGATGCGCTCCGGCGGCATTCCGGCCGAGAGCGCGGTGGCCAGCTCGCCGCCGGTGCACACGTCCAGGTGCAGGCCCTCCTCGGCGATCATCCGGACCACCGCCCGGCAGAGGAACGCCTTGCCCGCGTAGAAGACGTCCTCGGTCGGGAAGGCCGCCCGGAAGTCGCGGCAGCGCGAGCGCAGGTCGGCCTCGTCCAGGACGTACACCGGGGTGCCGAACTCGGCCGCGATGTCGCGGACGCTCAGGCCCGCGACGGCGACCGCGCCGTCGGCGCCGCGCGTCACCGACCGCGGCCACAGCGCCGGCACGAGGGCGTTGACGTCGGCCGGGGTACGCAGCCAGGCCGGCCCCTGGTTGCTGATGTCCGCGTGCAGCGCACCAGCCTCGTGAGCCCTCATGTCACATCCTCTCGGGTGCGGAGACGCCGAGCAGGTAGAGACCGTTGGCGATCACCGTGCGGGTGGCGTTGTTCAGCCAGAGCCGAGCGCGGTGCAGGTCGGTGATCTCCTCGTCGCCCAGCGGCAGCACCCGGCAGTTGTCGTAGAACCGGTGGTAGGAGGCGGCCACGCTCTCCTCCAGGTAGCGGGCCACCCGGTGCGGCTCCCGCAGCTCGGCGGCCGTCGCCACCACAGCGGGGAACTGGGCGAGCGCCTTGAGCAGCTCGTTCTCCTTCTCGTGGTCGAGCAGCTCGGGGCGGAACGCGTCGGCGTCGCCCGGAACCAGCCCCACCTCGGCGGCGTTGCGGGCCACACCCGCCGTCCGGGCGGCGACGTACTGCACGTAGTAGACCGGGTTGTCGCGGGTCGCCCGGGTCCACAGCTCGATGTCGATGTCGATCGGGGAGTCGCTGGAGTAGCGGGCCAACGCGTACCGGGAGGCGTCCACACCGATCGCGTCGACCAGGTCCTCCAGGGTGATCACCGTGCCGGCCCGCTTGCTCATCCGCATCGGGGCGCCGTCGCGCAGCAGGTTGACCAGCTGCCCGATGAGGATCTCCAGGTTGCGCTCCGGGTCGTCGCCGAAGCAGGCGGACATCGCCTTCATCCGACCGATGTAGCCGTGGTGGTCGGCGCCCAGCATGATCACGACCCGCTCGAAGCCGCGCTCGCGCTTGTCCAGGTAGTAGGCGCAGTCCGCGGCGAAGTACGTCCACTCGCCGTTGGACTTGCGCAGCACCCGGTCCTTGTCGTCGCCGAAGTCGGTGGTGCGCAGCCAGGTGGCGCCCTCGGACTCGTAGAGGTGCCCCTGCTGGCGCAGCCGGGCCAGGGCGAGGTCCAGCTCACCCCGGTCGTGCAGGTCCTTCTCGTTGAAGTAGGTGTCGAACTCCACCCCGAAGTCGCGCAGGGAGGAGCGGATCTCGTCGAACATCAGCGCGACGCCCTCGACCCGGAAGATCTCCTGGGCCGCGTCGTCGTCGAGCGAGCGCACCTCCGGCCGGCGGGCCTGCACCTCGGTGGCGATCTCGGCGATGTACGCCCCGCCGTAGCCGTCCTCCGGCGCCGGCTCACCCTTGGCGGCGGCGAGCAGCGACCGGGCGAACCGGTCGATCTGCGAACCGGCGTCGTTGAAGTAGTACTCCGTGCCGACGTCGGCGCCGGTGGCCCGCAGCAGCCGGCTCAGCGCGTCACCGACGGCCGCCCAGCGGACCCCGCCGATGTGCACCGGCCCGGTCGGGTTTGCCGAGACGAACTCCAGGTTGATCTTCTCGCCGGCGAGGCGGTCGCTGCGGCCGTACTCCGCGCCGGTCTCGACGATCACCCGCGCGAGCTGACCGGCCGCAGCGGCGTCGAGCCGGATGTTCAGGAAGCCCGGCCCGGCGATTTCCACCGATTTGACCCCCGGTGCCCGGCCCAGCTCGTCGGCCAGGGCGGTAGCCAGCTCCCGGGGCGGAACGCCCACCTTCTTGCTCAACTGCAGCGCGAGCGTCGAGGCGTAGTCGCCGTGCTCGGGGTTGCGCGGTCGCTCCACCACAGTGCTCGCCGGCAGCGCGGCGCGGTCCAGCCCACGCTGCTCGAAGACGGCGTGGGCGGCGGCAAGGACGACCGAGGCTAGTTCTGCAGGAGTCACCCAACCATGTTATCGGGGGTAGACTCGGGCACTCGGCGGCTCCCCTGCGCGTCATCCGGCCCGCCACTCCCCTGACCGACCGACTTGACGAGGCACGATGAGCATCAGCACCCCGGGTGGCCCTGAGCGCCGCCCGACCGTGGTCAGCACCGGCAAGAAGCCGGCCGCTGGCCGGCCGGCGTCCGGCGCCAAGACCGGTTCCGGAAAGCCGACGGGCTCCCCCCGGGCCGGTGGCAAGGGCCCGCGCAAGCCGGTCACCCCGGTCAAGGTGAGCCAGGGCCGCGCGTGGGGGCCGATCGCGCTCTTCGTCGCGGTGGGCGTGCTCGCCGCCGGCATCCTCGGGTACGGCGCCTGGGCGTCGTTCCAGGGCTCCAAGCCGTGGGACAAGCGGGCCAACGCCATCGACGGCATCACCAACATTCGCAAGTCCGACCCGGACAGCCTGAAGTACGAGTCGCACAAGTCGGGCCCGCTGACCTACAAGTACTCGCCGCCGGTGGGTGGGGTGCACAACGCCGCCTGGCAGAACTGCATGGGCGACGTCTACGACGCCCCGATCGCCAGCGAGCACGCGGTGCACAGCCTGGAGCACGGCGCGGTGTGGATCACCTACCGCCCGGACCTGCCCAAGGACCAGGTCGACAAGCTCGCCGGCAAGGTGCGCGGCGTCGAGAAGATGCTGATGAGCCCGTACGAGGGCCTGGACAAGCCGATCTCGCTGCAGGCCTGGGGCTACCAGCTCAAAGTCGACAACGCCGACGACTCGCGGATCGACGAGTTCATCAAGGACCTGCGGGTGAACGCCTCCGTCGAGGGCCCGACGGCGCTCTGCAACACCGGCATCACCGCCACCGGCACCACGCCGCGTGAACTCCAGCAGCAGCCCACCCAGTAAGGACGGCAATGACCGCTCCGGCGACCACCGACAGCGAGTACGACGAGATCCCGGCCGCCCCGAACGAGGGCGGCCGGGCCCCGGCGTCGCGCTACGGCGTGCTGGCACTGGCCATCATGCTGGTGGTGGGGCTCCTCCTCGGCTACGCGGGCGGCCTGCTCACCCCGCGGCTCACCCGACCCGGTGACGCCTCGGTCGAGGCGGGCTTCGCCCGGGACATGACGACCCACCACGCGCAGGCGGTGGAGATGAGCCTGATCGCGTACCGGTCGGCGACCCTCCCCGAGGTGCGGCAGATCGCCGTGGACATCGCCACCGGGCAGCAGGGCGAGATCGGCGCCATGCAGACCTGGCTGCGCGAGTGGGGCCTCAGCCCGACCGCATCGAAGCCGCCGATGTCGTGGATGTCCGACGGTGCCACCGTCAAGGACGGCCTGATGCCGGGCATGGCCACGCCGCAACAGATGACCGCCCTGCGCGACGCCCAGGGCATCGAGGTGGACCGGCAGTTCCTGGCGTTGATGTACGCCCACCACCTGGGCGGCATCCACATGATCGACGCGGCGCTCGACGCGACCGACAACGCCGAGGTGGTGCGGGTGGCGAACACCATGAAGGCCACCCAGCAGACCGAGTTGAACAACCTCCGGCAGCTCCAGACGCAGGCCAAGGGCTGACCAACCCGGACGGCGCACCCGGCCCGCGTCCCCGCCGATCGTGGCGGTGACGCGGGCCGCACCATGTCGACACCAGCGCACCCCGCGGCTCGGCCCCGGCCAACCGCTGGCGCAGCCCCGGCCAACACCGACGCCCGCACGGCCTTGATCGACTCGCGTTGCAGGAAAGTGGGCTGTCCGCGCGACTTGGGCTCAAGTGGTTGTTGCAACGGGGTGGATTCTCGTCAGGATGAGGGGTCATGCCGGGGCAGAGGTTGTCGTCCGCGGAGCGGGCGCAGATTGAGGTGTTGTTCGGTCAGGGGTTGACGTTCCCGCAGATCGCGCAGGTGATCGGGCGGCATCGCTCGACGGTGTGGCGGGAGTTGTCGCGTAATCACTGCGGCACGGGGGGTCGGGTGCCGGTGGGTCAGCGGCATCCGCATGGTGCGGATCCTGGTTATGTGGCTGGGGTGGGCTATCCGAAGGGGTGGGGTGGGGCGTATCGGTGGAAGTACTCTCACCGCAATGCTCAGGGCAAGGCGGACGCGCGGGCGCGGCGTCCTCGTGAGGGCAAGTTGCGTCCGGGTCGGGGGCGGGCGTGGCCGCCGTTGTGGCAGACGGTCAAGGATCGTCTGGCGCAGCGGCACTCGCCGTGGCAGATCGCCCGGTCGCTGCGGCGGGAGTTTCCTGAGCGACCGGAGATGTGGGTGTCACACGAGACGATCTATCAGGCGGTCTACTTCCAGGCCCGAGGTGGGATGCGCCAGGAGTTAGCCCGGCAGGTCGCGTTGCGCTCTGGGCGGGCGTTACGGCGGCCTCAGTCGCGTCAGGCCAGCGCGGGGCGGGGAAGCCGCCCGTGGGTGCGTGACTTTCACATCTCGACTCGCCCGGCAGAGGTCGAAGACCGGGCCGTGCCCGGGCACTGGGAAGGCGACCTGGTCATCGGCGCCCGAGGCTCCAGCGCGATCATCACCCTGGTCGAACGCGCCACCCGATACGTGATGCTCGGCGCGCTGCCCGAATCGCGGGTCAGTGAACAGGTCATCGACACCCTGACCGGCCTCATGCGCCGCCTGCCGGCCGAGCTGCGCAAGACACTGACCTGGGACCAGGGCATCGAAATGATCCAGCACCCCGTCTTCACCCTGGCCACCGACTGCAAGGTCTACTTCTGCGACCCCCACAGCCCGTGGCAACGCGGCAGCAACGAGAACACCAACGGCCTCCTGCGCCAGTACTTCCCCCGCTCCAGCACCGACTTCCGCACCTGGACCCAGGACGACCTCGACGCCGTCGCCCGCGAACTCAACGGACGACCACGCCAAACCCTCGACTGGCAGAATCCAGCCGAGGTACTCCACAAACACCTGGTCGCAACAGCCGCTTGAAACCGCCCGACCGGCACGCCCCGACTTTCAGGAACCCGAGTCGATCAAGGCGGCCGAACCCGTCGTGTATGACCCGAACGCCCCTCTCGCACCTTGTGGGTGTTTTGCGCGGCACAGGCGATTACGTTGCTTAGAGAGTTTTCTCCCCACATATCGTGACCAGTTGCGATTCGGGCTCGTTGCCCAAGACGTGGGGGTTGCACTCAGAGACGCACGGCGTTCGGTCACCAGCTGGTGCCGACGCCACACCATCGGTGGTGACGGGGCGGTGGCAGCCGTCCGTCGCGGACAGCGGCAGGGCGAGCCGGGAATGCTCAGCCGCGAACAGGAACTCGAGTTGATCGACATGCTGCGGGGCGTCCACCCCGACGAGTTCGGTCTGGACGAGGAGTTGTGGACGCGGCAGAGCCTCACCACGCTCATCCAGCGGCGCTTCGAGCTGCCGTTGGACGTCGGCGCGGTCGGGGCGTACCTGCGGGCCTGGGGGTTGGGTCCGCGGGAGCCGCGCGAGCGGGCCTGCGGGCTCTGCGTCAGCGCGGTCGAGCGGTGGGTCCGCAGCGAGTACCCGGGGATCACCCGGGCCGCCCAGGAGCACCTCGCGGAGGTCTACTGGATCGGTCGGGTCCGGCTGCGCGGCACGATGCCGGCCGCCGACGTGATCTCTGCGGTCTCGTCTCGCGGTCGGGTGCGCTTCATGATCACCACGCCGACCGTGGACCCGCCGCTCCCCCGCGACTTCGTGCTGCGGCTCAGCGGCGAGGAGCAGCGCACCGTGCACCTGATCGTGGACGGCTCCTGGCCGCGCAACGAGTGGCCGCGCCGGCTCCCGCGGCGGATCGTCCTGCACCCGCTGCCCAGTTGCGGGCGGGCGGTAGCCGCCTGAGCACCGGGTGGGCCGGTCCGACACGATCGGCTCACCCGATACCGATTCGGCGTACGGAGGGGAGGTTTGCTAGTCTTCTCCAGTCGCTGAGCCCCCGTAGCTCAGGGGATAGAGCACCGCCCTCCGGAGGCGGGGGCGCAGGTTCGAATCCTGCCGGGGGCACCAAGATTCACCAGCACGAGAGGCTCCTGACCAGAAATTCGGTCAGGGGCCTTCATCGTGTTGGCGGAACACCCGCCAGAATGTCGATCATGCTGTTTCTCGGTTTGCTCCTCGCCGCACTGGCTGGGGCGGTCATCGCCACAGTCCTCACCGTCCGCGGGTTCCGCGCGATGTTCAGGAAGAGCGAACGGTCGGGTCGCCTGCGTGCGGCGGCGCTGCTCGTCGGTGCGGTCGCCGTCGCCCTGTACGCGTGGGGCCTGCTCAACCTCGGCTACGCCGTGATGCGGGCCGAGGACGGTGGCACCGGATCCGCCCCGGTCGGACCCTGTCGCGAGGCCGGACCACAGGTGGCGAGCCTGGTCATCGATTACGACGTCAGCTTCCTGCCACTCCGCTTCGAGTGCCGTCTCAGCGGTGGCGGCGCCTACGTCACCTCGTCCGTGCCCGGGTACGTCACCCCGGGCACGGTCGGCCTCGGCCTGGTCGCCGCCACCTGCGGAGTCCTCGCCAGCACGACGGCACGCCGCGTCCGACCACCGGTGGCGTGAACGGCGGCCGTCAGCCTCCGACGTACGCCGCCAGGTGCTCGCCGGTGAGGGTGGAGCGGGCGGCGACGAGGTCCGCGGGGGTGCCTTCGAAGACGATCCGGCCACCGTCGTGGCCGGCGCCGGGGCCGAGGTCGATGATCCAGTCGGCGTGCGCCATGACCGCCTGGTGATGCTCGATGACGATCACCGACTTGCCGGCGTCGACCAGGCGGTCGAGCAGGCCGAGCAGTTGCTCGACGTCGGCCAGGTGTAGGCCGGTGGTCGGCTCGTCGAGGACGTAGACGCCGCCCTTCTCGGCCATGTGGGTGGCCAGCTTGAGCCGTTGCCGCTCGCCGCCGGAGAGGGTGGTGAGCGGCTGCCCCAGGCTCAGGTAGCCGAGCCCGACGTCGGCGAGCCGGTCGAGGATGGCGTGCGCTGCCGGCGTACGCGCATCGCCGGCGCCGAAGAACTTCTCGGCCTCCGTCACCGACATCGCGAGCACCTCGCTGATGTCGCGACCGCCGAAGCGGTATTCCAGCACCGACGCCTGGAACCGCTTGCCCTCGCACTCCTCGCAGGGGGCGGCGACGCCCGCCATCATCCCCAGGTCGGTGTAGATGACGCCGGCGCCGTTGCAGCTCGGGCAGGCACCCTCGGAGTTGGCGCTGAACAGCGCCGGCTTCACCCCGTTGGCCTTCGCGAACGCCTTGCGGATCGGGTCGAGCAGCCCGGTGTACGTGGCCGGGTTGCTGCGCCGTGAGCCGCGGATCGCGCCCTGGTCGATCGACACCACACCCGCGCCGGCCGGGATCGAGGAGTGCACGAGGGAACTCTTGCCGGAGCCGGCGACGCCGGTCACGACGACGAGCACCCCGAGGGGTACGTCGACGTCGACGTTCTGGAGGTTGTTGGCGGTGGCGTCCCGGATCTCCAGCTTGCCGGTGGGCGTCCGCACCGTCTCCTTGAGAGCCGCCCGGTCGTCGAGGTGGCGGCCGGTGATGGTGCCGCTGGCCCGCAGACCTTCCAGGGTGCCCTCGTAGCAGACGGTTCCGCCGTCCGTGCCGGCGCCGGGCCCGAGATCGACGATGTGGTCGGCGATCGCGATGGCCTCCGGCTTGTGCTCCACGACGAGCACCGTGTTGCCCTTGTCGCGCAGTTGGAGCAGCAGTTCGTTCATCCGTTGGATGTCGTGCGGGTGCAGCCCGATCGTCGGCTCGTCGAAGACGTAGGTGACGTCGGTGAGCGAGGAGCCGAGGTGGCGGATCATCTTGGTGCGCTGCGCCTCACCGCCGGAGAGGGTGCCCGACGGCCGATCGAGTGACAGGTAGCCCAGCCCGATCTCCTCGAACGAGTCGAGGAGGTGTTGCAGGCCGGCCAGCAACGGGGCCACCGACGGCTCTTCGATCCCGCGCACCCAGGCGGCCAGGTCGCTGATCTGCATCGCGCACGCGTCGGCGATGTTCTTGCCCTTGATCTTCGACGACCTGGCCTCCTGGCTGAGCCGGGTGCCGGCACACTCGGGGCAGGTCGTGAAGGTCACCGCGCGCTCCACGAAGGCGCGGATGTGCGGCTGCAACGCGTCGATGTCCTTGGCGAGGAAGGACTTCTGGATCGACGGGATCAGGCCCGCGTACGTCAGGTTGATCCCATCGATTTTGATCTTGGTCGGCTCCCGGTGGAGCAGGTCGTGCAGCTCCCGCTTGTTGAACTTGGCGATCGGCTTGTCCGGGTCGAAGTAGCCGCAGCCACGGAAGATCCGGCCGTACCAGCCCTCCATGCTGTAACCCGGGATGGTGATCGCGCCCTCGTTGAGCGAGAGGTTGTCGTCGTAGAGCGCCGACAGGTCGATGTCGGTCACCGCGCCCATGCCCTCACACCGCGGGCACATGCCGCCGAGACGGTTGAAGGTCGCCTTCTCGGTCTTCGTCTTGCCGGCGCCGCGATCGACTGTGATCGCCCCGGTCGCCTTCACCGAGGGGACGTTGAAGGAGTACGCGTTGGGCGAGCCGATGTGTGGCTGCCCGAGCCGGCTGAACAGGATGCGCAGCATCGCGTTGGCGTCGGTGGCGGTGCCGACGGTGGAGCGGGAGTTGGCGCCCATCCGCTCCTGGTCCACGATGATCGCCGTGGTCAGGCCATCCAGCAGGTCGACCTCGGGCCGTGCCAGCGTCGGCATGAAGCCCTGTACGAAGGCGCTGTAGGTCTCGTTGATCATCCGCTGCGACTCGGCCGCGATGGTGCCGAACACCAGCGAACTCTTGCCGGAGCCGGAGACACCGGTGAACACGGTCAGCCGCCGCTTCGGGATCTCGACGCTGACGTCTCTGAGGTTGTTCACCCGCGCGCCCTGCACCCGGATCAGGTCGTGGCTGTCGGCGATGTGCGGCGCGGACGGCTGGCTGGCCGTGCTCATCGTGTCTCCATCTGTCGGGCGCGCAGGACTCAGCGCACTTCCTGGATGCGGACCATGTTGCCTGCCGGGTCCCGGAAGGCACAGTCGCGCACACCGTACGGTTGCTCGGTCGGCTCCTGGACCACCTCGGCGTCGCTGGCCTCGAGCTTGGCGAAGGTGGCGTCGAGATCGGTGGTGGCCAGGTTGACGCCGAAGTAGCTGCCCTTGGCCATCAGCTCGAGGATGGTCTGCCGCTCGTCGTCGGTGATGCCGGGATTGGCGGCCGGCGGGTGCAGGACGATCGCGGTGCTGGGCTGGCCGACCGGCCCGACCGTGATCCACCGCATCCCCTCGTACCCGACGTCGAGGCGGACCTCGAAGCCGAGGATGTCGCGGTAGAAGACCAGCGAGGCCTCCGGGTCGGTGTGCGGCAGGAAACTCGAGTGAATGGTGATGTCCATGCTGGTCACGCTAGTTGCGGCTCGGTGGCCCGCGCTTCTCGATTCCTGACCGGTCTGGTCACCTGCTTCGCCACGCACGACGGCATTCCCGCCGTCGCCTGCGCCGCCTGCCGCCGGTAGACGCTGGGCGGCACGCCGACCAGCTCGGTGAAGCGGGTGCTGAAGGTGCCCAGGGACGAACAACCGACAGCGAAACAGACATCGGTGACGCTCAGGTCGCCACGGCGCAGCAGGGCCATCGCGCGCTCGATCCGTCGCGTCATCAGGTAGCTGTACGGAGATTCGCCGTAGGCGAGGCGGAACTCGCGGCTGAGGTGCCCGGCCGACATGTGCGCGCCACGCGCCAGCGCCTCGACGTCCAGCGGTTGCGCGTACTCCCTGTCGATCCGGTCGCGGACCCGACGCAGCCGCGCCAGGTCGCCCAGTCGCTGGGTCGCGTCGGGTTTGCTGCTCACCTGCGAAATCGTGCCACAACCCACCGACAATCGGCCGCCCGCCGGGCGCGAGCGGGGTCGAGCCGGGGCCGAGCCGGGGCCGAGCACGGGTCGAGCCGGGGCCGAGCACGGGTCGAGCCGGGGCCGGCGCGCCGGTCAGCCGGCCTCGCGGCGGGCGCGGGCCCGGCGCTTCCCCTCGTGCATGGCCTGCACCCGGGCCACCGGGATGGTCCGACCCTCGGCCACCAGGTCGGCGGGGAGCGGTTGCGGGGCCGGCATCAGAGCGGCCCACGGGTCATCGTCGGCGAGCAGCGCGGGAGCGGTCCGGATGGTGAAGTCGGCGGGGGTCACCTCGGTCAGGTCGGCCCAGTCGACCGGGAACGAGACCGGCATCCCGGGACGCAGCCGGGGGCTGTACGCGGCGGCCACCGTCGCGCCGCCAGCCCGGGTGGCGTCCACGAAGACCCGGCCACCCCGGTCCTCCTTGATGTACGCAGTGGTGGCCAGCGCCGGGTCGAGCCGCTCGGCGCGGACGGCGAGCGCCCGGGTGGCGGCGGCCAACTCCTCGGCCGTGGGCTCATCGGTCACCGGGACGAAGACGTGCACGCCCTTGGCGCCGCTGGTCTTGACCGCACCAGCCAGGCCGGCGTCGGCGAGCGCCTGGCGGACCAGCAGGGCGGCGTCGACCGCCGCGCGGAACCCGTCGCCGTCCGGTGGGTCCAGGTCGAGGATCAGGTGGGTCGGGCGGTGCAGGTCCGCCACGGTGGCCAGTGTCGGGTGGTACTCCACCGCCCGCTGGTTGGCGAACCAGAGCAGGGTGCGGCGGTCGTCGCAGAGGGCGTACGAGATCTCCCGGTGCGACGCCTCCGCCCAGACCGACGCCCGGCGGACCCAGTCCGGGGTGTACCGGGGCAGGTTCTTCTGCATGAACGGCGGCTGGCCTGGGCGGACCCGGATCACCGACAGCGGCCGGCCCCGCAGTTGCGGCAGGATCCGGTCCCGGACCGCGTCGAGGTAGTCGACCAGGTCACGCTTCGTCGCGTCATCGCGGTCGGACAGCGGCTGGTCCAGGTTGGTCAGGGCCACGCCGTCCCGGGTCTCGTCAGCCTCACTCACCCGACCACCCTCCCGGCCCCGGTGCCGTCGGTCAACCGGACGCGGCGCTTCGGTGCGGATCTGTTCCGGCGCCCACCGCGGTCTGCGCCGACGGACCAGCGGTCGACGACGGCCCGGTCGCGCGTCGGGGCACCGTTGTCAGCGCCACCAGCCACGCGGCGACAACGAGACCGGCGGCCACCGCGAACGCGGTCCGGTAGCCGCCGGCAAGCGCGGCGGTCTCGGCCCAGCCGGCGGTCCGCAGCCCGTCGCTGCGCGCGGCGGCCAGGGTGGCCAGCGCCGCCAGGCCGACCGCGCCGCCCACCTGTTGGGTGGTGTTGGCCAGGCCGGAGGCGAGCCCGGTGTCCGTGTCGGTCGCGCCGGCCATGGCCACTGTGGTGACCGCCGGCAGGGTCAGGCCGCCGGCCACGCCGAAGATCAGCATCGCGGGGAGTACGTCAGCGAGGTAGGCGCCGTCGGCGGGCAGTCGGGCGAGCAGGAGGAAGCCGACGGTCGCCAGGGCGAGCCCGAGCAGCAGGACCATCCGGGCACCGAAGCGGGCGATCAGCCGACCGGCCAGGCCGAGCGAGACCACGGCGATCACGACCGGGGTGGGCAGGAAGGCCCAGCCGGTCGCGGCGGCGTCCAGCCCCAGCACCAGTTGCAACTCCACGGCGAGCAGGAACTGGAACCCGAAGTACGCGCAGACCATGAGGAACTGCACGGCGTTCGCCGCCACCAGACCCGGGACGCGCAGCACCCGGGACGGCACCAGCGGGGTCGCCGCCACCCGTTGACGCAGCGCGAACCCGCCGAGCAGCAGCGCCGCGAGTGCCATCGCACCGAGCGTCCGAGGGCTGGTCCAGCCGTGTTCGCCAGTTCCCACGATGGCCAACACGGCGGCCATCAGGCCGGCGGTGGCGAGCAGCGCACCGGGCAGGTCCAGGCCGGCGCGCAGGCCGATCCCCCGTTCGGCCGGGAGCCGGCGGAGGGCCGCGATCAGGATGGCCGCACCGATGGGCACGTTGACCAGGAAGATCGTCCGCCACCCGGCGGCCTGGGTGAGCACCCCTCCGGCGACCGTGCCGACCGACGCGCCGGCCGCCCCGGTGAAGCTGAAGACGGCGATGGCGCGGGCCCGTTCGGCCGTTTCGGGATAGAGCCGGACGATCATGCCGAGGCTGACCGCCATGGCCAGAGCGCCGCCGACACCCTGCCCGAACCGCGCGCCCACCAGCACTGCCGGTCCGGTGGCGACCGCGCAGGCCAGCGAGGCCACTGTGAACAGCGCGACGCCGGCCAGGAAGACCCCGCGCCGGCCCAGCAGGTCGCCGAGTCGGCCGGCGAGCAGCAGCAGTCCGCCGAAGGCGACCAGGTAGGCGTTGACCACCCAGGCCAGGCCGGCGGCGGTGAAGCCCAGGTCGCGTTGCACGGCGGGCAGCGCCACAGCGACGACTGTGCCATCCAGGATGATCATCAGGCTGCCGGCGCAGAGCACCAGCAGCGCCGGCCAGCGGGACGGGACGACACGGTCCATGGAACCCCTCCTTGGTGCACGGTTTGTTACCGAGGTCATCGTCTGTGACCATGAACCGGAGCGGAAGGAGGCACTTTGATGTCCCAGAGGAACAGCGATGTGTCCGGGCTGGTCGAGGCCGAGCTGACCTGCGCTGCCGAGAACGTGCCGTTCACCCCGGGGCAGGCCCGCGCGTGCACCGTCCGGGAGGTCCTCGACCGGGTCGGCGGCAAGTGGAGCATCGGCATCCTGGTGGCCGCCTCGCACGGCCCGGTGCGCTTCACCGAACTGGAGCGGCACATCGAGGGGATCAGCCGCCGGATGCTCACCCTGACGCTCCGCAACCTGGAACGGGACGGACTGCTGCACCGCACCGTCTATCCGACCGTCCCGCCCAAGGTCGAATACACCGCCACCCCGATGGCGCTGGAGCTGTACGAGTCGCTGGTCGCGCTGACCAGCTGGGCCGAGCGGCACCGCCGGGCCATCGCCGAGGCGCGGACCAGGTACGACGCCCAGCACACCGGCTGAACCGGGCCCAGGTGTGGTGAACGCCACCGCTTCCATCTGACCGATCGGTCAGGGTCTGACCGATCGGTCAGGCATGCTGGTCTGCGGGAGGTGGACCGGGCATGGTCAGAGCGGTACCCGACACACACGGCGAGATCCTCGCCGCAGCGGCGCGGCAGTTCACGGTGACCGGCTACCGGGGCACCTCCCTGCAGGACATCGCCCGGGAGGTCGGCTGCTCCAAGGCCACGGTGCTCTACCACTTCGCCAACAAGGAAGCCCTGCTCGCCGAGCTGATGGCCCCCGCGATCGAGGTGCTCCGCAGCCTCGACGACCAGCTCAACGGCCTGACCGGCGCAGCCGCCCAGGAGGTCGCCGCACAGGGCTTCGTCGACCTCGCGGTCCGGTTCCGGCAGGAGATCGCCGTACTGCGCGGCGAGTTCCCGGAGCTGCTGTGCCAGCCGGCCTTCGCGCACATTCAGGAGATCTCCGACCGGCTGCGGGACGCGTTGGCCGGGCACTCCGACCGGCCGGCGGCCCGGATCGCCGCGCTGGTGCTGCTCGCCGGCATCTCCGAGGCGTGCGCCGAGTTCGCCGACATCCCCGACGACGAGCTGCGCCACGCCCTGCTCACCCTCGCCCGACGGGCCGTCGAACCCGTCGACGCACCCCTGCCCCATCCACCCACGACCGAGGACAAGGACTCCTGATGGCCACCCTGCTCTACCGGCTCGGCCGGGGCGCGTTGCGCCGGCGACGGCTCGTCGTCGCGCTCTGGCTCGTCGTACTCGTCGTCGCCGGCCTGGCCGCGGCGACCCTGCGCGGCCCGACGGCGAGCAACTTCACGATGCCCGGCACCGAGAGCCAGCGCGCGCTCGACCTGCTGGCCGACCAGTTCCCCTCAGCCAGCGGCGCCACCGGCACCATCGCTGTCAAGGCGCCCGCCGACGGCCAACTGGCCACGCCCGAGGGCCAGGCCGTGGTGCAGGAGTTGGTCCAGGAGGCCTCGACACTGCCCGGCGTGGTCGGCGCGGTCAACCCGTTCCAGGTCGGCGCGGTCTCACCCAACGGCCGGTACGCACTGGTCCAGGTGCAGTTCGCCACCGGCGGCGACGAGGTGACCGACGAGCAGCGCACCGCGTACGAGGAGGTCGGCACCGCCGCCGAGGCGAAGGGTTGGCAGGTCGCCCCGGGGGGCGAGGTTCTGGGTGGTGAGCCGGAGATCGGCTCCACCGAGGCGCTCGGCGTCCTGGTCGCCGCGATCGTCCTGATCATCACGTTCGGTTCCCTTGTCGCCGCCGGCATGACGATGCTCAACGCGCTGATCGGCGTGGGCGTCGGCATGGCCGGCCTGTTCGCGCTGAGCGGTGTCATCGAGTTGACCAGCACCGCGCCGATCCTGGCGCTGATGCTCGGTCTCGCCGTCGGCATCGACTACTCGTTGTTCATCACCTCCCGGCACCGACAGAACCTGCTCGAAGGCCTGCCCCCGGAGGAGGCGGTCGGCCGGGCCGTGGGTACCGCCGGCTCGGCAGTCGTCTTCGCGGGCGCCACAGTGGTCATCGCCCTCGCCGGTTTGGCCGTGGTGAACATCCCGTTCCTCACCGTGATGGGTCTCGCCGCCGCCGGTACGGTCACCATCGCCGTGCTCGTGGCGATCACCCTCCAGCCCGCACTGCTCGGCTTCGCCGGCAACCGGGTGCTCCCGCGCCGGCTGCGCTCCACGGTCGGCTCCGCCGCCCCAGGTGAGCCGGTGGGCGAAGAGACGCTGCCGGTCGAGGACCGCTCCGGGTTCGGCTTCCGCTGGGCACGGTTCGTCATCCGCTTCCGGGTGCCGGTCATCCTGGTCTCGTTGCTCGGCCTGGGCCTGCTCGCGCTGCCCACGCCGGACATGCGGCTGGCCCTGCCGGACGCCAGCACGGCGACGGTGGGCTCCCCGGCCCGGGTGGCGAGCGACCTCACCACCGAGGGCTTCGGCCCCGGCTTCACCGGCCGTCTCGCGGTGGTCGTGGCGGGCGACGACGCGCAGGCGACCGCCGCCGCGGTGCCGCAGGTGACCGCGATGATCCAGCGCACCGAGAACGTCCTCGCGGTGGCGCCACCGCAGCTGAGTCCGGACGGTCGGACCGCGCTGCTCGGCGTGGTGCCGAAGACCGGCCCGACCGACGAGGCCACCGAGACCCTGGTGCACGACGTCCGCGACGCGGTCGGTGGGGTCAAGGGCGCCGAGGTGCTGCTCACCGGCGCCACGGCGATCGGAATCGACGTCTCGGAGAAGCTCTCCGACGCACTGCCGATCTACCTGCTGCTGGTCGTCGGGCTCTCGGTGCTGCTGCTGATGCTGGTGTTCCGCTCGCTGCTGGTGCCGCTCAAGGCGGCGCTGGGCTTCCTGCTCACCGTGGCCGCCACGTTCGGCATCACGGTGGCGATCTTCCAGCAGGGCCACCTCGCCGACCTGGTCGGCCTGGACAGCCCGGCCCCGCTGGTCAGCTTCCTGCCCATCCTGCTGATCGGCATCCTGTTCGGGCTGGCCATGGACTACGAGGTGTTCCTGGTCTCACGGATGCGGGAGGACTTCGTGCACGGCGACACCGCGCGTGAGGCCACGATCAGCGGCATGGGCCACGGTGCCCGGGTGGTCACCGCCGCCGCGCTGATCATGATGTCCGTCTTCGGTGGCTTCGTGTTCCTCAACGACCCGATCATCAAGTCGATGGGCTTCGCGCTCGCCATCGGCGTGGCCATCGACGCGTTCGTGGTCCGGATGACCATCGTCCCGGCGGTGATGTCGCTGCTCGGCGACCGTGCCTGGTGGCTCCCCCGCTGGCTCGACCGCGCCCTGCCCAACGTGGACATCGAGGGCGAGGGCCTGCGCGAACACCTGGAGGAGCGGACCCCCACGAGGGTCTGACGCCCACCCGGTCGATCAAGGAGTTGTGGTGTCTGCCGTGCCCCACTTCGGGGCGTTGGTCCGGCACCACAACTCCATGATCGGCGCGACCGGGTCCGGGTCAGACCCCGGCCGGGTACGTTTCCATCTCGCCGGAGGCGGCCGGCACCGGTAGCGGGTGCAGAGCGGTCGTGTCGTCGCACCAGATGAAGGCGTCGTACCGGTCGCCGAGCCGCGTCGGCACGTAGTTGCCCCAGGACTCGAACGACGGGTCGTAGACGACCCCGATCGCCCGGTGGTCCACGGTGTCGGTGACCCAGCCCGGCTGGTCGTCGCCGCCGAAGATCAGCACCGCCCGCTCCGGCATCAGCTCGTGCAGGCGCCGCTCGATCGACCCCTCCCGAGCCGGCGGCACCACCATCGCCTCCGGCGGCGAACCCCAGCGGGGTGCGGCGATCACCGTGCCCCGGTAGCTGCCGAAGCCGACCAGGGCCACCGCGTCCTCGCCGTGCCGCTCCCGGGCCAACTGACCGATGTTGACCATCCCGTCGGCGGCCATGTCGGTGGCCCGCGCGTCCCCGACGTGCGTGTTGTGCGCCCAGACGATGCCCCGGGCCTCCGGGCCGTAGCGGTCCAGCAGCCGGTCCAGGGTGTCCTGCATGTGGGTGTCGCGGATGTTCCACGAGTCCGGCCCGCCGGCCACCATCGCCCGGTAGTACCGCTCAGCGCCGGCCACCACCTCCGCGTTCTGCCAGGCGGAGAAGCGATCCGGGCCGTCCGAGAGGGCGTGTTCGCGGGTCCGGGCGAGCAACCGGACGACCTCCTCCTCGCAGCGGGCGGAGACGAACCGGCTGGCCGCGCCGTACTCCTCGGCCCTCTTGCCGTACGGCTCGAAACACCGGTAGGCGTCCTGCGCCGCCTCCAGCGACTTCGGGTCCTCCTCCCCCAGGTAGTCGAAGATCGCCTGCATCGACTCCCAGAGGCTGTACACGTCGAGACCGTGGAACCCGGCCCGTTGCTCCTCCGGCCGCTCCACGTTCCAGGCCCGCAGCCAGCTGGCGAACCGGGCCACCTCGGCATTGGCCCACATCCAGGTCGGCCACCGCTCAAACTGGTCGAGCGCGAGCTGGGGTTGGAGCGCGCCACCCGGTGCCGCCGTCACGGAGCGGTGCACCCGATCGCAGTCGGGCCAGTCACCCTCCACGGCGACGAAGGAGAAGCCGCACTCCGCGATCAGCCGGCGGGTGAGCTGCTCCCGCAGCCGGTAGTAGTCGTAACTGCCGTGGGTGGACTCACCGATCATCACCACCCGGGCGTTCCGAACGCGCTCCAGCAACGGGTCGAAATCGCTCGGCGCGCCGAGCCGCTGAACCAGCATGCCAGCGGCTACCCGGCCGCCGCTGCGGCAAACCGTGGGCGCGTCGCGGGCCGACACGCCGGCCGCCGGGCCGTCGTGGGTGCCAACCCGACCGGTGTACGGCCACCGCGAGCGGGTAGCCGGCCGACATGACCGTCACCGGGGTTCAGTTGCAGGAGTACCTGGCCGGGCTCGACTACCCGGTCTCCCGGGAGGACCTGGTCCGCTGGGGTCAGGAGAACGGGGCCAGCACAGCGATGCTGCAGATGCTGCAGGCCCTACCACCCGAGCAGTTCAACTCCCCCGACGAGTTGAACGCCGCCCTGACCACCCCCACCTGACCTCGGTGATCATGAGGTTATCGCCGTCCCGCACGGCGTGTCGCGCCGCTAACTTCATGATCACCGGGGGTGGGGTTACGGGAGGGGGATTGTGCGGGCTTCTGTTCGGGCGGTTTCGGCGGCGGCGAGGATGGTGACGACCTCACGGCCGAAGCGGACGTCGCAGCGGTGGTCCCGGCTGCCGGCCCGCACCTGCTCGACGAGCTGGTCGATGGCGACGCCGAACGCGGTGGCGGCGTCGTTCTCGCCGAACGGGACGTTCTCGACGCCGTTTTCGCCGTAGAACACGAACTCCCGGGCCATCGACTCGGTCGGGGCATCCAGGGAGAGTGAGGCGCTGCTCGTGGCACCCCCCTCGTGGGTGAGCAGCAGGTGCACCATCCCGTTCGGGCCGTCCATCGCCGCCACCTGCGTCACCCGGCCCAGCACCGGCAGGAGGATCGAGAGGGCGTGCGGGGCGATGTCCCAGAGTGCCCCGTGCTCGCGACGCCACAACGAGCCGCCGTACGGGCTGCCCTCATGAAAGATCGACGCGAACGCGGTGGTCCGGCCGTGCTGCCAGCCCCCGGCGGCGGCGGTGGCGGCGAGGAACGCTGTCACGTTCGGCTGGAACCGCTGGGTGAAGAAGACGACCGAGGCGACCCCGGACTCGTCGGCGGCGGCCACGACGCGGTCGGCGTCGGCCACGCTGAGCGCCAGCGGCTTGTCCAGCAGCAGGTGCCGGCCGGCGCGGGCGGCCCGGACCGCGATGTCGGCCTGGATGTCCGGCGGCAGGGCGACGGCGATCGCCTCGCACTGCTCGATCAGCGCGTCGACGTCGGCGTAGGCAGGCACCCCGTACCGCTCGGCAAGCGCTGACGCTCGCTCCGGGTTGCGCCCCCACACCCCGACCAACTCGGCGTCGGGATGTGCGTGCAGCGCCTTCCCGTGCGTCTCGATCGCCCAGTGACCGGTGCCGAACAAGCCGAACCGCAGCACGTGTACCTCCGCTGTTTTCCCCGCACCATGGCAACGCCACGGACGTGATCCACGCTAGTCTCCCCGGCGGTCATGACGGCGGCGGGTTCGACCAATCGAAGCAGCCCACCGCCGTTTCCGCTCTCGGTGACGTCAGGTCCGAATGCCGCCAGACACCCCAGGTACGGCGAGGCAGTCTCGAGGACATGCCGAGCACGAATCCAGCGACGACCAGCGGTGTCGTGACCTTCGACCACTGGTACGACTTCACCGAGGGTGGCCCCGTGCACCGCGCGCTGCTGCCGTTTCCGTCAACGGCGCCCGCTCCGTTCGAGGTTGCGCGCTGGTCGGTGGCCCCGAACACGTCCAACGATCTCGACGTCCACCGGTCTCGTGAGGTGTGGATCATCGTGGCCGGAACCGGAACCGTGACCTTCGCCGACCAGGCCAGCGTCCTGCGGGCCGGAGACGTCGTGGCGTTCGACAGCACTGTGCCGCACCAGATCCGGAACGACGGACCGGATCCGCTCCTTGCCGTCTCCGTCTACTGGCTGCAAGGGCACGACTGACGCCCACCCGAACGGCGTTGGGACCGGGGGCTGCGGCCACAGCGACAGGCGCGCGTCACACGCGGAGAGGCAGGGCATCCCTTTACTACGACGGTTAGTAGGCTGTGCCGGTGACCGAGGCAACGACCGGGTGGTTCCGGTGACCAGCGTGGGCGCCGACTCGCCGGTGGATGGGATCGTCGCGACAGTGCCGATCGTGCTGTCACTGCTCGTGGCGGTGTGGGCGCTGGTGGCGGCGGTACGCCACCGGCCGCCGGACCGGGTGCAGTTCGTCGGTCTGGCCGTACTCGAAGTGGCGTTGCTGGTGTTGAGCGTGCTGGCGCTCGTCGCGGTCGGCGGCGGGGATCGGCCCGGCGAGCCCGGCGCCTTCTTCGGCTACCTGGTCACGCTGGTGTGCCTGCCACCACTGGCCTGGGTGCTGGCCCGGATGGAACCGACCCGCTGGGGCTCGGCGATCGTGTGCGCGGTCTGCCTGGTGGCCCCGGTGGTGGTGGTCCGGTTGCAGCAGACCTGGGAGGTGCTCGGTGGTTGAGACAGGACCGGCCCCCCGGCGTACGAACTCCGGCCCGGGTCGGCTGCTGATCGCGGTCTACCTGCTCTTCGCCATCGCGGCGACGAGTCGGGCGGGTCTGCAACTCGCCACCAAGTTCGACGAGGCACCGGTGGCGTATCTGCTCTCCGGGGTGGCCGCGCTCATCTACATCGTGGCGGCGGTGGGGCTGGCCCGCGCCGGGCACACCGGCCGACGGGTCGCGCTGGCGTGCTGCTCCGTGGAGCTGGTCGGGGTGGTCGCGGTCGGCATCCTGAGCCTGGTCGACAGGGAGCTCTTCCCGGACGAGACGGTCTGGTCGCAGTTCGGCAGCGGGTACGGCTACATCCCGCTGGTGCTGCCGGTGCTCGGCCTGATCTGGCTCTGGCGCACCCGCCGCGCACCGGCCTGACCACCGCGCGCCCGCCTGACCCGCCCGGCGACGAGGGCGCCGGCCTACCTGCCGGAGCGCCCTCGTCGGGAGTACGGGTCAGTCCCGTGGGCCGCCCGCGACGTAGATGACCTGACCGGAGACGAAGCCCGCGCCCTCGCTCGCCAGGAACGAGATGGTGTGCGCGACGTCCTCCGGCCGGCCCGGGCGACGGACCGGGATCTCGGCGGCGGCGTGCTTCTGGAAGTCGTCGAAGTCGACCTTCATCCGGGCGGCGGTGGCCGCGGTCATGTCGGTGACGATGAAGCCGGGTGCGACGGCGTTCACTGTCACCCCGAACGGCCCCAGCTCGATGGCGAGCGTCTTGGTGAAGCCCTGTAGGCCGGCCTTGGCGGCGGCGTAGTTCGCCTGGCCCCGGTTGCCCAGCGCGGAGGTGCTGGAGAGGTTGACGATCCGCCCCCACTTCCGGTCCACCATGTGCTTCTGGGCCGCCTGGCTGAACAGGAACGCGCCGCGCAGGTGCACCCCCATCACCGTGTCCCAGTCGGCGTTGGTCATCTTGAACAGCAGGTTGTCGCGGAGCACACCGGCATTGTTGACCAGCACGGTGGGCGCGCCCAGCTCGGCGGCGATCCGGCTCACCGCCGCCTCGACCTGGTCCCGGTCGGACACGTCGGCGCCCACCCCGAGCGCCCGGCCGCCCTCGGCGGCGATGGCGTCCACCGTCTCCTTGGTGGCCGCCTCCTCGATGTCGACCACGGCGACGGCCATTCCGTCGGCGGCCAACCGTCGGGCGGTGGCCGCGCCGATGCCGCGTGCGGCTCCGGTGACGATGGCGACGCGGGACTCCTCCGACATGATTACCTCCCGGTAACGTGGGGTCGATCGGAGGAGCTTAACGTCAACAGGCCGACCCTCGGCATAGGCGAATCCACCGGTATCCGTAGCCGGAGACCTTCACCGCGCCGAGCTTGCCCAGCTCTCCGTAGCCGCGGTCGGCGAGCACGTCGATCGGCAGGTCGGCCTCCGGTTCGAGGCTGCTCAGGTCCACCTCGACGTCGTCGGTGCCCAGGTTGTGCACGAAGACCATCGTCCCGGTCGGCCCGTCCGCCCGGTGCGTCAGCACGCCCGGCGGCACCGGCACGTCGATGTGGCTGGTCGAGCCGGAGCCGATCTCCGGTGCCTCCCGCAGCGTACGGATCATGCGCTCGAACCAGGCGAGCAGGGACTTCGGGTCGCCCCGCTGGGCGGTGACGTTGACGTTCTGGTAGCCGAACTCGCCCTTCTCGATCACCGGGCGGACCAGCTTCTCCGGGTCCGCCGTGGAGAAGCCGGCATTGGGCTGGTACGACCACTGCATCGGGGTACGGATCGCGTCCCGACCCCGCAGCGACAGGTCCTCGCCCATCCCGATCTCCTCGCCGTAGCGCAGCACCGGCGTGCCGCGCATCGAGAACTGGAGGGCGTACGCCAGCTCGATGCGCCGCCGGTCGTTGCCGAGCATCGGGGCGAGCCGGCGACGGATGCCCCGGTCGTAGATGCGCATGTTCTCGTCCGGGCCGAACTCCGCGTACACCTGGTTGCGCTGTTCGGTGGTCAGCCGGGACAGGTCGATCTCGTCGTGGTTGCGCAGGAAGGTGGCCCACTGCCCGCCGACCGGCAGCTTCGGGGTGTCGTGCAGCGCGTCGATCAACGATTCCGGGTCCTGCCGGGCCAGGGACAGCATGAGTCGACCGTTGAGCATGAAGTCGAAGAGCATGTGGATGCGGTTGCCGGAACCGCTGGCGTCGCCGAAGAACGTCGGTAGCTGGTCCGGCTCGACGTTCGCCTCGGCCAGCAGGACGGCGTCACCGCGGCGCCACTGGACGTGCTGGCGCATCTCGGTGAGGAACTCGAAGTCCTTCGGGGAGTTCGGGTTGCCCGGCTCGGTCAGCTCGATGATGAACGGCACCGCGTCCATCCGGAAGCCGGAGACGCCGAGCTGGAGCCAGAACGACATGATCTTCTTGATCTCGTCGCGGACCTGCGGATTGGCGAAGTTGAGGTCCGGCTGGAACTTGTAGAACCGGTGATAGAACCACGCCTTGGCGGTCCGGTCGTAACTCCAGGTCTCGTCCTGCTCGCCGGGGAAGACCATGCCCTGGTGCCGGTCGTCCGGCTCGCTGTCGGACCAGACGTACCAGTCCCGGTACGGCGAGTCCGGCGACGAGCGGGCGGACTGGAACCACGGGTGTTCGTCGGAGGTGTGGTTGACCACCAGGTCGATGATCACGCGGATGCCCCGGTTCTGCGCCTGGTGCAGCAGCTCGGCGAAGTCGCCCAGGGTGCCGAAGCGCGGGTCCACGTTGTAGAAGTCGGTGGCGTCGTAGCCGTCGTCACGGTTGGGCGACGGGTGGATGGGGTGCAGCCACAGGCAGGTCACCCCGAGTCGGGCCAGGTAGTCCAGCCTCCCGATCAACCCACGGATGTCACCGACCCCGTCGCCGTCGGAGTCGGCGTACGTGTCGATGTCGAGGCAGTAGACGACGGCTTCGGAATACCAACGGTCACCCATGCCGGAGGAACATCTCCGATCGACCGCCGCGGCAAACCCGTCCGGCGGGCGGGCGGGCGGCGGGCGGCGTTGGTTACCGTGCCGGTCATGGAGAACGACCTCGTACCGCCGAGCGAACTGTTGGACTGGTCCCGGGGTAGCTGGCTGCACCCGCCGGTACGCGTCGAGGAGGGCCCGGCCGGCGAGCTGGTCGTCGAGCCGGCCGCCGACAGCGACTTCTGGCGGCGGACCAGCTACGGCTTCGTGCACGACAACGGCCCGGCCCTGCTGGCACCGCTGCCGGTGGGCACCGCCATGGAGGTGAGCTTCCGGCTCGACTTCTCGGCGCAGTTCGACCAGGCCGGTGCGTTCGTCCGGGTCGACGAACGGACCTGGACCAAGGCCGGTGTGGAGATCAGCGACGGCGAGGTGCAGCTCGGCGCGGTGGTGACCCGGGAGTTCTCCGACTGGTCGGTGGGGCCGGTGCCGGAGTGGGCGGGCCGGGAGGTGACCGTCCGGGTCAGCCGGGCCGGCGACGCGCTGACCGTCCGCGCCCGGGTCGACGACGAGCCGTGGCGACTGGTCCGCCTCGCCCCGCTGGACCCGACGGCCGAGGCCATGGCCGGCCCGTTCTGCTGCGCGCCGTCCCGCGCCGGTCTGACAGTGGTGTTCACCGGCTGGAGGCAGGGGCCGGCGGACACCGCGCTGCACCCGGAGCACTGAGCGCAGGTGTAGCTCGGGCCCGGCTGGGTATGACCATCCGATCCCCGAGAGCCGACCGGAAGGACGACCATGGCGTACGCCCAGGCTGGCGACCCGTCCGGGTTCACCGGGTTGACCGGCTGGGTGGCCTCGGTGATCGAGGTGATGGGCCCGGTCGGCGTGGCGCTGCTGGTGGCGCTGGAGAGCATCGTTCCGCCGATCCCCAGCGAGATCGTGCTGGCGCTCGCAGGCTTCCTGGCGCACGAGGGCAAGTTCAACGTCTTCCTCGTGGTGCTGGCCGCGACTGTCGGCTCGCTGGTCGGCGCGTTGGTGCTCTACTGGCTGGGCGCGGCGCTGGGCGAGGAACGGCTCAAGCGCTGGTTGGACCACATCCCGTTGGTGGACCGCGACGACCTGGAGAAGGCCGACAAGTGGTTCGAGCGGCACGGTCGGTGGGCGGTGCTGATCGGTCGGGTGGTGCCGGTGGTCCGCAGCCTGGTCTCCGTGCCGGCCGGAGCCAACCGGATGCCGCTGGGTGAGTTCATCCTGCTCACCACCATCGGCAGCGGGGTGTGGAACGGTCTCATCGTGGGAGCCGGCTACGGGCTCGGGAGCCGTTGGCAGGACGTCGAGCGCTACAGCGACTGGTTCAACTACGCGATCGTCGCGGTCTTCGCCGTGATGGTCGCCAGCTGGGTGATCCGTAAGGTTCGTAAGCGTCGGAACCGCGACGACCGGCGGTCGGTGACCGCCGGTCGCTGATCGCGTTACCGGTCAGCCGGCGACGGAACCGCCTGGGGTCGCCGGAGTACCGCCTGTTCGAGGGCCGACCACACGCTAGTGGTCACCAGGTAGATCACCGCGGCGAGCGGCAGCACCAGCGCCACCAGCACTGTCGTGAACGGCAGCAGGGGCAGCAGCCGGCCGAGCGTGGCCGCCCCCGGCCCCTCGGTCGGCGTACCGGCCACCGTGCCCACCGCCGCCGACGCCCGACGGGCCCGCCGCGACGACCACCAGGCCACCGCCAACAACACCACCAGCAGTACGCCGAACAGCGGTCCGGCCGCACCGGCCAGCCCCTCGGTGAGATGGTGACCCAGTGGCACGCCGGCCAACCGCTCGTCCAGCAACCCGGTGCCGCCCTCACTGGTGCTGAACAACCGGTACAGCACCAGCAGGAACGGCGCCTGGATGAGCAACGGCAGACAGCCGGCGATCGGGTTCGCGCCGGCCTCGCGGTACAACGTGAACACCTCGCGCTGAAGCGTCGCCGGGTCGTCGGCGTACCGCTGCTGAAGGTCACGCACCTGTGGGGCGAGCGCCGCGCGGCGCCGCTCGCCGCGGACCTGCGCGACCGTCAGCGGCGAGATCAGCAGGCGGACGGCGATGGTGAAGAGCACGATCGCGGCGGCGGTCGCCGCACCGCCGGCCAGTGGTTCGAGCAGCTCGGTGAGCCAGGACAGCGCGCTGCCGGCAGCGGCGACAGCGTCGTGCAGTGGTGCGAAGGCAAGCATGGGAAACCCCTCGGTCCGATTCCGGTGAGGCCCTCCCCTGGGCGGCATCCGCTCAGCAAGGGGGGCCGGTGACGGCGGGATCGGCCGCGCGGCGGCGAGACGCTACGCGGCCGAGGGGTGTCCCGGAGCGCGGGGACGAGGCCGACCGGCGGCATCGGGGTCGATCTGGCGGGGCATTCGGCGACTTCGGGAGCGGGCCCGCAGGCCGGCCCACCGGGGCCCGGCACCGGGTGGGCCCGCCCGGTCATGCACCCGGGCCGCCAGCACCACGGCGAGCAGCACCAGGGCGGTCAACGCGGCGCCGGCGAGCAGGTCGACCGGTCGGCCCGCGAGCACTGTGAGCTGGGCGAACGCGGACATCCACGCGACCCCGAAAAAGCCCAGCAGCACCGGCACGGGCTCAGCATAGGACCCGCTGTCACGTCGCCCAGCCGAATCCTGCGGCCCGCTCCGAGTACGACGTGTCGCCGCCACGTTTCCCGGCATCGCCACGTTGGGTAACCAACGGCGGACCGACGCGGACGGACCGCGAACGGTGGAAACGGACGGGTGATGTGATGACGGGTCAGGTGGCAGAGGCGCCCAGCGACATGGCTGCGGCGACCGGGTTGCTCACCGTGGGTGTCGAGGAGGAGTTCCTGCTCGTCGACCCGCACACCGGGGCTGCGGTTCCGGCCGTGGACCTGGTCATGGAGCAGGTGCCGGCCGAACTTCGCGGACAGGTGGAGCGGGAGTTCCAGACCAGTCAGATCGAGATCGGCAGCCCGCCCGGCCTGGAACTCTCGTCGATCCGGCACTCCCTCGGCGTCCTGCGTCGGGCGCTCTCCGACGCCGCCGAGCGGGCCGGCGTACGCCTGCTCGCCATCGGCACCGGCCCGGTGGACGGCCCGGTGCCACCGGTGGTGGACAAGCCCCGCTTCGACCGGATGATCGAGCGGTTCCGGCTGCTCGTTCCCGGCCCCGGCAACAACGGCATGCACGTGCACGTGGGGGTGCCCGACCCGGACACCGGCGTGCAGGTGCTCAACCACGTACGGCCGTGGCTGCCGATGCTGCACGCCGTCACCACCAACTCGCCGTTCTCCCGGGGCGAGGACACCGGCTACGCGAGTTGGCGCTCGGTGGAGTGGGAGCGTTGGCCGTCTGTGGCGCCGACGCCGTTTCTGGAGTCGCACGAGCACTACCAGCGGCTGATCCGGCAGTTGATCTCCAGCGGGGTGATGCTCGACGAGGGAATGCTCTACTGGTACGCCCGGCTGTCGGCGAAGTACCCGACCGTTGAGCTGCGGATCGGCGACGTCTGCCCGTCGGTGGACGACGCGGTGCTGGTCGCCGCGCTGGTCCGGGCGCTGGTGGCCACCGCCATGGCGGATGTGGAGTCCGACCGGCCAGCGTTGCAGACCGACCACCACCTGCTGGTCGGGGCGCACTGGCGAGCCGCCCATGACGGCCTGGAAGGCGAGGCCGTCGACGTCACGAACGGTGAACTACGCCCAACCTGGGAGCTGTTGGACCGGTTCGTGGAGCGGATGCGTCCGGCGCTGGAGCAGCACGGCGACTGGGCCGAGGTGACCGACCTCCTGGGCGGCCTGCGTCGGCACGGCAGCGGCGCGGCACGCCAACGCGCGGTGTTCGAGCGCACCGGCAAACTCACCGACGTGGTGCAGGACGTCGCGCGGCAGACCCGCGGCTGATCACCGCGTGACAGGATGGACCCGTGGCGCAACGGCTGATCGTCATCGGCGGGGACGCCGCCGGAATGTCGGCGGCGTCCCAGGCCCGACGCCGTCGTGACAGTGGCGACCTGGAGATCGTGGTCTTCGAGCGGGGCCACTTCACCTCCTACTCGGCGTGCGGCATCCCATACTGGATCAGCGGCCTGGTGCCCGGCCCCGAGGCGTTGATCGCCCGGGCCCCGGAGACGTTCCGCACCGAGTACGCGATGGACGTGCGGATGCGCCACGAGGTCACTGCCATCGACCTGGAACGCCGCGAGGTGGTGGCCCGGAACCTGGTGGGCGGCGGCGAGGTCCGCGAGCGCTTCGACGACCTGATGTACGCCACCGGCGCGGTGCCGGTGAAGCCGTCGTGGGCGGTCACCGACGCGGGCGGCGTGTTCGGCATGCAGACCCTCGACGACGGTGCGGCGCTGCGCGACTGGCTGGACGCCGACCCGCAGCCGCGCCGGGCCGTGGTGGTCGGCGGCGGTTACATCGGCGTCGAGATCGCCGAGGCCCTGATCCAACGCGGCCTCTCGGTGACCCTGGTGGAAGCGGGCGAGCAGCCCATGTCGACGGTGGACAGCGACATGGGCGAGCTGGTCGCCGACGCGATGCGCGGCCTCGGCATCACGATCCGCGGCAGCCTGCCGGTTACCGGCCTTGAGGAACGGGACGGCCGGGTGTCCGCCGTCGTCACCGCCGAGGGGCCGATCCCGACCGACGTCGTGGTCATGGGTCTCGGCGTACGCCCCAACACCGCGCTCGCGGAGGCGGCCGGGCTGCCCCTCGGGCCGACCGGCGCGATCCGGGTGGACCGGCGGATGCGGGTGCCCGGGCACCCGCGGGTCTGGGCGGCCGGCGACTGCGTGGAGACCCTGCACCGGGTCAGCGGGCTGCCGGTGCACGTGCCGCTCGGCACGCACGCCAACAAGCAGGGACGGGTCGCCGGCATCAACATCGGCGGCGGGTACGCCACCTTCACCGGCGTGATCGGCACGGCGGTGACGAAGGTGTGCGACCTGGAGGTGGGCCGGACGGGTCTGCGCGAGCGCGACGCCACGGCCGCCGGCTTCGAGTTCGTCTCGGTGATCGCCGAGTCGACCAACCGGGCCGGCTACTACCCGGGCGCCCGGCCGATGACTGTCAAGCTGATCGCCGAGCGCCCCAGCGGCCGGTTGCTCGGCGCGCAGATCGTCGGTTGGTCCGAGGCGGCCAAACGGATCGACTCGCTGGCCGTGGCGCTGTGGAACGGCATGACGGTGGACGATATGACGCAGCTGGACCTGGGCTACGCTCCGCCGTACGCGCCGGTGTGGGATCCGGTGCTCATCGCCGCCCGTAAAGCTGTCGACGCGCTCGCCGCCCTCGACCGTTGACCCGCGCCCGCCGTGGAGGAACACCCCGTGACCCAGACCCCGACCCGGCCGACCGTACGTCGGCGTCCCACGATGGTCGACGTGGCCCGGCGCGCCGACGTCAGCCTGAAGACGGTCTCCCGGGTCGTGAACGACGAGCCGGTGGGGCAGGAGTTGGTCGGCCGGGTGCTGGCCGCCATCGCCGAGCTGGGCTTCCGGCGTAACGACATCGCTCGCAACCTGCGTTCCCGGCAGCTCAACGCCACCGTCGGCCTGCTGATCGAGGAAATCGCCAACCCGTTCTACGCGACGATCGCCAGCGTCGCCGCCGAGATCGCCGCCGCCCACGGCACCATGCTGATCACCGCGTCGTCGGAGGAGGACCCGGAGCGGGAACGCGCCCTGCTCCAGGACTTCACCCAGCGCCGGGTCGACGGCCTGCTGGTGGTGCCGGCGGGCCTGGACCATTCGTTCCTGCGGCGCGAGGTCGAGTTGGGCATGCCTGTGGTGTTCCTGGACCGGCCGCCGCAGGGGCTGCAAGCCGACGCGGTGCTGTTGGACAACCGGGGTGGCAGCCACGCCGGGGTGAGTGCGCTGCTCGACGAGGGCCACCGCCGGGTGGGGCTGCTGCTCGGCGCGCCGAGCGTGCCCACCATGCGTGAGCGGCTGGCCGGGGCACGGGCGGCGCTGGACGCCGCTGCTGTCGAACCGGACGAGTCACTGATCCGTGAACGGCTCATCGCTCCCGAGGAGGCCGGTCGGGCTGTCGCCGCGCTGCTCGACCTCCCGGAGCCGCCGACCGCGTTCTTCTGCGCCAACAACCGGCTCACCGTCGGTGCGCTCCAGGAGCTGCACCGGCGGGGCAGCGACGCCGCGCTGGTCGGCTTCGACGACTTCGAGCTGGCCCACCTGATGCCCCGACCGCTGACCGTCGTCGCCTACGACACCCGGGAGCTGGCGAGGGTCGCCACAGAACGGCTGTTCGAGCGCATAGCCGGCGACGACTCCCCACCGACAACCACAGTGCTCCCCACGCGGCTCCGACCCCGCGGCCTGACCTGACCCCCGCCCACCCCGTCCGGTGGCGGAACCGCGAGCGTTGAGCAGGACGTGCTCGCCCCGGAGGAGCAAGGCAGACAACCCCTGCCCCCTCCTTTGCTCTGCACCCTGATGCGCACCGGTCACGACCGGGCACCGGGCACGACCGGGCACGGCTCGTAGCCGTCGCATCCGCGGGTGCAGAGCAAAGGGGTCAGTTTGCGGGGGTGAGGCGGGCCGCTACCTCCGAGCGGCGGGGCGGGTCGGCACCCCGACGGCCGCAGGTCAGTGCGGCCACGGTCGCGGCCTGGCGCAGCACTGTGCCCCACTGCTGCGGAGTGACGGCAGCGAGCCGGTCGGCTGGGCGGTCGCCGAGCGCATCGAGGTCGGCCAGTGCGGCCAGCAGGCCACCCGTGAACGAGTCGCCGGCGCCAACGGTGTCGACCACCGTGGTGCGGACCGCCGGCTCCTCGTGCAGCGAGCCGTCGGGCGCGAGCAGCCAGACGCCGTCCCCGCCCCGGGTCACCACGGCACAGGACACGCCGGCCGTACGCCATTCGGTCATCACGTCGGCCACCGAACGGTCCGGGTAGAGCCAGGCCAGGTCCTCGTCGCTGGCCTTGACCAGGTGCGCAAGACGGACCTGCCGGCGTACCCGCTCCTGCTCCGCCGCCCGGTCGGTGACGATGCTCGGCCGCAGGTTGAGGTCGATGGAGATGGTGAGCCCGTCCCGCTGGCGTTCTCGGGCGAGCAGGCCCTCCAACGCCTCGGCGCCGGGCGCCAACGCGAGTGCCAGGGAGCCGGTGTGCAGCGCGATCGCGGGTGAGCCGGCCAACTCGGGCAGCTCCTGCGGAGTCCACTGCCAGTCCGCGGCACCGGCCAGTCGGAACTCGTAGCTGGCCTGCCCGGCGGCGTTCAGGGTGGCCACCGCCACCGACGTGGGCTCCTCGGCGTGCACCGCCCACTCCAGGTCCACCCGGTTGGCGCTCAGATACTCGACGAGTTGCCGACCGTAGTCGTCGCTGGCGAGCCGAGCCAGCAGCCGTACCGGCTGGTCGAGCCGGGCCACTGTGACAGCGACGTTCGCCGGGGAGCCGCCGGGCACGGCCCGCTGCCCCTCGGCGGTGACGACCAGGTCGATCAGAGCCTCACCCGCGACGACGATCACGCGGTCACCTCCCCCGGTGCGAGCGGGCCGGGGCCACCGAGCCCGTCGGCCGCGCGGGACAGCAGTACCGCCTGGTACGCGTGGTAGACGTCTGGTCGGCCGTGCCAGACCGTGTCGGCGGGCAGGTTCTGCGCGTCCAACTCGTGCCGCCATCCGGTCTGGTCGATGAGACTGCGGCGGGCGTACGCCCAGAAGACCCGGTACCAGTCGAGGTAGACCGCGTCCCCGGTGCGGCGGTGCACTGTGATCGCCGCCCCGATGGCCTCGGCGAGAACCCAGTGCATCCGGGAGCGCACCACCGGCCGGTCGTCCCAGTCGATCGTGTAGATGAAGCCGTCCGCGCCGTCGACCGCCCAACCGCGACGAACGGCCGCGGCGAACAGGGCACGGGCGTCGGTGAGCAGCCAGCGGGGCGGCTGCGGCAGGACCGCCTCCAACTCCAGCAGCAGCCGGGCCCACTCCAGCCAGTGCCCGATGGTGGAGCCGTACGGCCGGAACGGGTCGGCGGGCTGGTCCCGGTTGTAGTCGGGCAGCGGCGTCCAGTCGGTGGTGAAGTGCTCGGGCAGTCGCCAGTCGTGCCGGGCCGCCTCACCGTGCACGAGGTGGGTGGCGATCCGCAGGGCCCGGTCGGCCCAGCTCGCGTCGCCGGTGGCGGCGGCAGCGGCGAGGTACGCCTCGACCATGTGCATGCTGCTGTTGGCGCCCCGGTAGTCCTCGGTGACCGTCCAGTCCCGGTTCCACGACTCGCGGACCGCGCCGGCGTCGTCGTCCCAGAATCGGTCCCGCACGACGGTCAGCACGTCGGCGAGCAACGTGTCCGCGCCGGGCCGGCCGGCGCGTGCGGCGCTGGAGGCGGCGAGCAGGACGAACGCGTGGTCGTAGCCGGCCTTGCGGTCGTTGACGGGCACCCCCTGCTGGTCCACCGCTCCGAACCAGCCGCCGTACCGGTCGTCGCGCAGCAGTGTGCTGAGCGCGGCGATCCCGTGGTCGACCAGGGCGGCGGCGTCCGGGTCGCCGTTGCGGTGGGCAAGGGCGGCCACGTGGGTCATCCGGCAGGTGATCCAGGTGTGGATCGGTTCGCCGCGGTCCGGGGTGCGGTCGTCGGTGAGCCACCAGAAGCCGCCCTCGGGCCGGACCGAGCGGCGGGCGGTGTCGAGCAGCGTCCGGGTCTGGTCGGCGAGGAACTCGTCCAGATCGGGCAGGTCTGGCGACCCTGCCGGGGCGGGTGTCGTTGCGGCGTCGGATCGGGGCACGTCGGTCATTTCAGCTGGTCACCGTCGGGTAGGAATGGGACATACGGCCAGGATCGGCGGACGGACCGGGTCCGCGCCGCAAAACCGCCAACGGTACGCCACGAATCGACTGGCCAGGGTCAACCCGCAGCCGGGGCTTTTGCCCCCATTTGCCCGTTGACATCGTTGTCACCGCTCAACCCTGCTCCGACAGCCGGCCGACTGTCAATTCCGGCTGCGTCACACCGCAACGGGGACGGTCGCCCGGCCGTAGCGATGTCCGCGCCCCGACATCCATCAGGCGCCCCCGAGGTCGACCAGGCCGACCTCGGCGGGGGGAAGGTCCTGGATGTCCGGGCCGGCACGCAGGCCCTCGAGCATGAGGCTCAGGTAGCGGTCCACGCTGCGCTGGGTGAGTTCGGCGCGCAGGCCGGGCAACGGCCGCAGCAGCAGCGCCATCATGAGGGTCAGGTCGCCGGCGTCCACGTCGGGACGCAGGTCGCCGTCGGCCTGGGCGCGGCGGACGAGCCGGTCGAGGATCTTCAGCAGGGCTTGACGGAGCCGCTGCTCCTCGGGCTCGGCGTGCAGCTGCTCCCAGGTGCTGGTGAACCAGATCGACAGCCAGGTGGCCAACCTCAGCTCGGCGGCCGCCCGGCGGACGAAGCGCGCGAGCGCACGCCACGCGTCCGGCTCCTCGTCTTCGGCATCGCGAGCGATGGCGACTACGCGGTCGAAGCCGTCCAGCGCAACCCCGCGCACCAGAGCCTCACGGTCGGGGAACCGGCGATAGAGGGTGGCGGCCCCGACACCGGCGCGGCGGGCCACCTCCTCCATCGGCACTTCGACACCGCGTTCGGCGATGAGTGCGCGGGCCGCCTCGATGATCTGTTCGCGGTTGTGCCTGGCGTCCGCCCGGAGCCTGGGGCTCTCGTTCTTCACCTGACCAGTATACGGATGGAAGTCTTTCACTTAGACTTTACAAGTGGAGGGCATTCCCTCACTTGGGAGGCTGATGATGGGCACAAAAGTGGCGATGGCTCAGATGTTGCACAGAATTGGGCACCACGGGCGCGTCGCAGCCGACGTGGAGACGCTGTTCGCACTGCATCAGGCCTGGCGGCACGCCGTGCCGTACGAGAACCTCGACATCCAGCTCGGCCGGCCGATCGCCCTCGATGCGGAGGCGATCTTCGACAAGCTCGTACGGCGGCGGCGCGGCGGTTACTGCTACGAACAGAACGCCGGCCTGGCCATGCTGCTGCGTCTGGCCGGCCTCCAGGTGACCATTGTGGAGGCCGCAGTCATGCGTGCTACCCGCGGCGAGTCGATGTGGGGCAACCACAACGCGCTCCTGGTCGACCTCGACGATCGACGCTGGCTGGCGGACGCCGGTATCGGTGATGGATTCGTCCAGCCGCTGCCGATGCGGGAGGGGCCCCACATTCAGGGAAGCCTGACCTACCGGCTTGAGCGGCTCGATCCGGACACCTGGCGCTTCCACCACCACCCCGGTGGCACCATCGCCTCCTACGACTTTCGCTTGCGGCCACGGGAGATCGGCGACTTTGCCGCCCACTCCCGGGAAATGTCCACGTCCCCCGCCTCGGCGTATGTCACCACGCTCATGGCCGCTCGGCCGAGCGCCGACCACACCCTGGTCCTGCTGTCCCGGACGCTGCGCCGGCTTGGCGCCGACGCCAGCACCCCCCACACGATCGCCGACGTCGACGAATTCGCCAGAACGCTGTCCACTGACTTCCTCGTACCCCTCGACGACCTCGGCCCGGACGGCATCGCCCACCTCTGGCACAAGACAGGCACCCAGGACGACCTGTGGCGCGCGCGGGTCCGCCACACCGCCTGAGCACGCGGGACGGCCCTCGGCGTCGGCTCAGCCGAGCCAAGCAGCTCCGACGGGCTCCGGTCAGTAGTAGTCGTCGATCGGCTGGCGTGCCTCGTCGAACAGCGCCGGCCCCTCGTACCGGACCGGGGGCAACGGCGGGGTGGCCGGCTTGACCTCCTCGAACTGCTCGGTCGACAGGGCGTACACCACCCGCCCGAGGCCGGACCGGTCGATCGCCGTCGCGCACATCGGGCAGGGCTGGCAACTGGTGAACATGGTGGTGCCGGCGGCCACCTCGGGAGAGAGTTCCCGAGCCGCCCAGCAGGCCAGCTTCAACTCGGGGTGTGCGCTGATGTCCGCGTCGGAGACCACTGTGTTGTGGTCCTCGATCAGGACGACTCCTGCCGCGTCGACAAGCAACGAGCCGAACGGCCGTTCGCCGGAAGCCCCCGCCCGCCTGGCGATTTCCACGGCGTGGCGGAGAAACTTCTCGTCGTCGGGGGTCATCGATCCTCCTGGGTCTTGTGGTGTGCGGCCACCGCCGCAAGGGTCCGCCAGGCGCGTTCGGGCTGGCGGATCTCGGTCAGATCGTCGTTGAACGGGTCCAGCACCACCGTCTCCGCGCCGAGCGCGCGAAGCTGGTCGAGGTCGGCGACGATCTGATCGATGGTGCCGACACCGGTGAGCCGGTCCGGGTCGCTAATCGGTGCACTGGTCTCTTGAAGGGCGATCCGTGGCACCAACGCGGGCACCGGGCGACCCAGTTCGTCGGCGATGGCCTTCAGCCGTCCGACCGCCTCGGCCAGCCGTCCCGGCGTGACCCGCAGCGGATGCCAGGCGTCACCGAGCAACACCGCGCGGCGCATGCCGGCTTCGCTGTTGCCGCCGACCCAGATCGGGATGGCCGCCGTGTCGTAGTCCTCGGTGTCCTGCCAGGCCGCCCGCATGGTGTGCAGGTACTCGTCGGTCAGCGCGCCGCGCTGCCGGAACGGCACGCCAAGCGCCTCGAACTCCTGCCGGGCCCAGCCAACACCGACGCCGAGGACGAGCCGACCGCCGCTGAGCCGGTTGAGATTCGCCGCCATCCGGGCGGTGAGCAGCGGATGCCGGTACGGAACGATGAGCACAGTGGTGCCCAGCCGGACCCGGCTGGTCACCCCGGCCAGCCAGGACAGCGTGGTGAACGGCTCGTAGAACGGCGCCGGATACTGCTCGGCCACGTCCGGGGTCACCACGATGTGGTCGGAGACCATCAACAGGTCGAAGCCGAGACCCTCGACCGTCTGCGCCCACCGACGCAGCACGTCGGGGTCGGTTCCCGGGGCGAAGTTCGGTACGTTCACACCAATCTGCACCCGTCCACGCTAGCCACTGTGGACCGTTGTGGGAACGCCGTGGCCCGCCTGAACCACTAGGCAGCCGGCACGAACCGACGTACGACTCAGGAGGGCCAGATGGACCTGCCCGAGGGACTCGACTGGGTACGCGGGTCACCGGCCGGTCGCGCCTGGCTGGCCGCACTTCCCACGTGGCTGGCCGAGTGCGCCGAGCGCTGGTCGCTGCGGGTCGGGCCGCCCTTTCGACAGGCGTACGCCTCACTGGCGCTCCCCGCCGAGATGCCCGACGGCACTGCGGTGGTGCTGAAGCTTCAGTACCCCGACGAGGAAAGCCGGCACGAAGCCGACGCGTTGGCCCACTGGGGCGGTGACGCGGCGATCCGTCTGCTCGCCCACGACCCCGAGCGGCGTGCCCTGCTGCTCGAACGCTGCCAGCCCGGCACTCCCCTGCACGACCTCCCGCTGGACCGGGCGCTGGACGCGGTGATCGCGCTGCTCCCCCGGCTCTGGCGACCGGCCGGCGCGCCGTTCACCCCGCTGGCGCAGGAGACCGCCCGTTGGATCGACCGGATGCCCAGGGCCTGGGAACAGGCCGGCCGGCCGTACGAGCGGCGGCTGCTCGACGGGGCGCTCGACCTGCTCGGCGGCCTGGCATCCAGCCAGGGCGAACAGGTACTCGTCAACCAGGACCTGCACGCCGGCAACGTGCTCGCCGCCGGCGCGCTCCCCGTCGACCGAGGGCCGTGGCTGGCGATCGACCCGAAGCCGCTGACCGGGGAACGGGAATTCTCAGTCGTGCCGATGGTGCGCGGCCCTGAGTTGGGGCACTCGCCGGCCGTCGTCCGGCACCGGCTGGACCGACTCAGCACCGACCTGGGGCTGGACCGGGAACGGGTCCGGGGTTGGACGATCGGCCACACGCTGTCCTGGAGCGTCGCCGACGACGGCATCTTCCCCGAGAAGATCGAGGTGGTCCGTTGGTTGCTCGACGGCGCCTGAGGTCCGGCACCTGGCGGGTCAGCCGGCCTGGCAGGTACGGCACCAGTACAGGTTGCGGCCGGCCAACTCGCCCCGGCTGACCTCGGTGCCGCAGACGTGGCAGGGTGCTCCCGGGCGGCGGTAGACGTACACCTCGCCACCGTGCCGGTCCACCCGCGCCGGTCGGTCCATCGCCTCCGGCAGGTGCGCGTCGCGGACCGTGTCGATCCGGCCGTGCTCGACCGCGAGCCGCATCAACCCGACCAGGTCGACCCAGAGCGCGTCCCAGCCGGTCCTGGTCAATTGCCGTCCCGGCATCGTGGGAGGCAGCCCCGCCCGGAACAGCGCCTCGGTCACGAAGATCAGGCCGGTGCCGGCCACCACCGACTGGTCCAGCAGCAGCGCGGCGAGAGGTGTGGGGCTGCGGGTGATCCGGATGTACGCCCGCTCCGGGTCGGCGTCGGCGCGCAACGGATCCGGCCCGAGGCGGTCCCGCAGCGCGGCCACCTCGGGTGGGGTGAGCAGCTCACAGGCCGTGGGCCCGCGCAGGTCGAGCCAGTGCCGGTCGCTGGCCAGCCGCAGCCGCACCTGACCCACGGGCTCCGGCGGCTCCCCCGGCCCGTCGGTGAACTTGCCGTACAACCCGAGGTGTACGTGCAGAGTCAGCTCGCCGGCGTAGTGGTGCAGCAGGTGCTTGCCGTACGCCTCGGTGCCCTCCAGCACGGTCCCGGTGAGCCGGGCGGCACCCTCGGCGAAACGGCCCTGCGGGCTCGTGGCGTGCAGCTTGTCCCCGGCGAACAGCTCGGCGTGCCGGGCCGCCAGGCGGTGGATCGTGTGTCCCTCTGGCACAGGTGCCAAGGATAGCCAGCCCCACCCGACCGGACCGCGCGCTGATCGACTCCGGTCGAGGCCGGTCTTGGCGGCCGTACCCAGGATTGGTGTCAAGAAACGCCCAGGTGGGTATTTGGGGGGCGACACCGCGTGGGTGCCACCCTTTCCGTCGGCCACCACGCATTCATCAGGAGGTGTGTAGTGGTCAGGATTCCTTCGCTGTCCCGCCGGTCCGAGCCGGCACCGACGCGGGACGAGAACCTCGACGGCCGCGTGGACGGCCGTGACACCCCGGTCACCGACACCGGCCAGTCCGACGACAGCGTCGGCCGACCGGTGGTCACCGACCGGGACGAGGACCAGACGACGTACCGCAGCGCCGGCGCGACCGGCGACCAGACCAGCGAGGCCGAGCGGCGGGCCAACGAGCGGGCGGCGGTGGCCCGAGCCGCCACCGCGCGACCGGCGGAGACCGAGCCGCGGGGCACCGCCCGCCCTGTCGCACCCGAGCCTCTGAACGGCACGACCCGCCCCGTCGCACCCGAGCCGGTGAACGGTACGACCAGCCCGGTCACACCCGAGCCCCGCACCGCCAACACTCTGGTGACCGGGTCCCGGCCCACCGTCGCCCCGACGACGGCACGGACCGCCGAGCGGGACGCCGACCTCGACAGCACCACCCGTCGGCCCGACACCACCGACCGTGTCAGCACCGACCGCCCGGTCGACCCGACTCCGGACGTGACCACGCCCGAGCCGCCGGTGACACGTGGCCCGAAGCCGCGCGCCAGCCTGCTCGCCACCCTCGGCCTGATCGTCTCGGTCGTCGGCGCCATGTTCGTGCTGACCGGGACCCTGGCCGGGTACGGCATCGGGCTCGGCGCGTTCGGTGCGGTGCTCGCGGTGCTCGGCCTGATGGCCACCCGCCGTCGGCACGTCGCCGGCAAGACCGACGCGCTCTTCGGCGTGATGATCGGGCTGGCCGCGGTCGTGATCGGGGTGCTCGCGATGACCGGCCAGTTCGACTGGCCGACCACTGACGGCGACTGGGTGCAGCGCTTCCGGGAGTGGCTTGACTCACAGTTTGTGGATCGTTTCTAGCGGGCACTGTTCCGCTCGCCGGTGATGCACCGGCGAACAGCCGGCGGTTCGCCGGCAGCCCGATCAGTCCGGTGGTTCACCGGCCGGGCGACACCCTTTCAGGGGCGGCGGTTCGCCGCCCCTGAAGTGTTTCCAGGGCCTGGCAGCTTCCCGGTGGGATGGGCTCCGGCCCGGAAACGAGACCCCTGCGCCAGCGACGGCCCGGCTTCGCCCGGCACGCCCCCTTTGCTCTGCTTCACTAGACGCAACATCTCACGTCCGGTATCCGGGCGTTGGCTGTTGCGTCCGATGAAGCAGAGCAAAGGCCACGCGAGACGCCTGCGGCAGGTGGCCCGGAACACGAATCCCGGCCCACGAAGCCTCCGACGCAACGATTCGCATTCGCACAGCTCCCAGACGCAACGAATCTTCGGTCTGTGCAACTCTCGGTGGTGGATCCTGCCGCTGACGCCGCATACCGTTGAGCAACGGCGCCAGCCCGTGGGCCACGGTGGCCGGGCGCGCCCGACCCCTGGGAGCAGGACAATGACGATGGACGCCACCAGCCAGCGCCTGTTGATGTGCCGGCCGACGTACTTCGCCGTCGATTACGCGATCAACCCATGGATGGACCCGAGCGCGCCGGTCGACGCCGCGCTGGCCGTCCGGCAGTGGGAGCAGCTGCGCCAGACGTACCTTGACCTGGGCCACACCGTCGAGGAGATCACTCCGGTGCCCGGCCTGCCCGACATGGTCTTCGCCGCCAACGGCGGCACCGTGATCGACGGCAAGGCGATGGCCGTGCAGTTCCGGGACCCGCAGCGCGCCGACGAGGCGCCGGCGTACCGGGCCTGGTTCGAGGCCGCCGGCTTCGAGATGTACGACCCGAAGCACGTCAACGAGGGAGAGGGCGACGTCCTGCTGGCCGGTGACCACCTGCTGGCCGGCACCGGCTTCCGCACGGCGCACGCCGCACACGCCCAGTTGCAGGAGGTCTTCGGCTACCCGGTGATCACCATGCAACTGGTCGACCCGCGCTTCTACCACCTGGACACCGCGTTGACAGTGCTCGACGAGCGGACCGTGGCCTACCTGCCGCAGGCGTTCTCCCCGGGCAGCCGGGCCGTGCTGCGCCGGCTCTTCCCCGACGCGGTGCACGCCACCATGGCCGACGCCGAGGTGCTGGGGCTGAACGCGGTCAGCGACGGGCGGCACGTGGTGCTGCCCGCGCAGGCCACCGACCTGGCCGCCAAGCTGCGCGACCGGGGCTACGAAACCATCGGGGTCGACCTGTCCGAGCTACGTAAGGCCGGCGGCGGACCGAAGTGCTGCACGCTGCGACTCCGTCAGGGAAAGGCAAGCAAGTGATAGTGGATGACAAGCTGCGTACGCCGGGAGCGGTCCGGGACGCCGAGCGTTGGACTGCGCACAACTACCACCCGCTGCCGGTGGTGATCTCGTCCGCCGAGGGCGCCTGGCTCACCGACGTGGACGGGCGCCGCTACCTGGACTGCCTGGCCGGCTACTCCGCGCTGAACTTCGGTCACCGGCACCCGCAGTTGATCGCCGCCGCGCACGCCCAACTGGACCGGTTGACGCTGACCAGCCGGGCGTTCATCCACGACCAGTTCGCCGACTTCTGCCGTGAGCTGGCCGAGCTGTGCGGCAAGGACCTCGTGCTGCCGATGAACACCGGCGCCGAGGCGGTGGAGACCGGGATCAAGGTGGCCCGCAAGTGGGGCTACCAGGTCAAGGGCGTGGCCGCCGGGCAGGCCAACATCGTGGTCGCCGAGGGCAACTTCCACGGTCGGACCACCACCATCGTGAGCTTCTCCACCGACGAGGACGCTCGCGCCGACTTCGGGCCGTACACCCCGGGGTTCACTGTCGTGCCGTACGGCGACCTGGACGCGCTGACCGCCGCGATCGACGAGAACACCGTGGCCGTGCTGCTGGAGCCGATCCAGGGCGAGCAGGGTGTGGTGGTGCCGCCGGAGGGTTACCTGCCGGGCGTACGCCAGGTGTGCACCGAGCGCAACGTGCTGTTCATCGCCGACGAGATCCAGTCGGGTCTGGGGCGTACCGGCGCGACCTTCGCCTGTGACCACGAGGGCGTCGTGCCGGACATGTACCTGCTCGGCAAGGCGCTCGGCGGCGGCATCGTGCCGGTCTCCGCGGTGGCCGCGAACGCCGACGTGCTCGGGGTGCTCAAGCCCGGCCAGCACGGCTCCACCTTCGGCGGCAACCCGCTCGCCTGCGCGGTGGCGATCGAGGTGGTCCGGCTGCTGGCCACCGGCGAGTTCCAGCGCCGCTCGGCCGAGCTGGGTGAGCGGCTGCGGGCCGGCCTGGAAGGGTTGGTCGGCAAGGGCCTCGTCGGGGTACGCGTCCGTGGCCTGTGGGCCGGTCTGGACATCGACCCGGCGCTGATGAGCGGTCGGGAGGCGTGTGAGCGGCTCGCCGCGCGCGGCGTGCTCGCCAAGGACACCCACGGCTCCACCATCCGGCTCGCCCCGCCGCTGGTGATCACCGAGGAAGAGATCGACCTGGCGGTGGCCCAGCTGGCCGAGGTGCTGGCCGGCTGATCCAGGAACGTGGTGAAAGGCGGGCGTCGGGGTTCCGGCGCCCGCCTTTCGCGTCAGGGCCGGGGCAGGCGCATGGCCATGGTCGGGGCCTCGGCCATCACCGAGGTGGGGGTGAACGGGGCACCGGTGGGCAACTCCTCGGCCCGACCGATCTGGACCCCCGGGTACAGCTCCACCATGTCGTTCTCGCCCAGCACCCGGGACTGCTGGGGGGCCAGCGGGATCCGGTCGGACTCCGTCATCGAACCGGCCGGGCGGATACCGGAGCCGTTGGTGCTGACGTCGGTCACGATGACCTCGCCGACCCGCAGCTCGAAGCGGACGTGACCACGGCTGATCCAGCGCCGGGCCTCGTCGTTGAGCCACTGCCCGAGCATGATCCCGCCGTCCTGCTCGGGAGCCCGACCGGCCACGATCGGCTGCTCCTCGCTGAGCACGAACCGCCGCCGCACCAGGCCGCCGACGCGCACCGCGAGCACCTCGGTACGCGGACGCGGGCCGCCGTCACCGAGCCGTACGCCGTGTCGGGGGCAGGTCGGCACGCCGTTGCGCAGCGCGGGCGGCGGCTGCGCTGCGGGGCTGCGGTCGGCACCCCCGGCCAGGTCGGCGAACGCGCCACCCCCACCACCGCCGCCGAACAGCGCGCAGCCCGACTCCGGGCAGCGCCACTGGCGGGCCAGCAGCTTGGCGCCGGTCGGCGACCGCTTGCCGGCCACCGGCGAGTGGCCACCGCCGACGTGTGCGATGAACACCGGCCCGCCGGCGCCGGGCACCGGGGCGACCACCCGACCGGGCTGTTCGACCAGCCACGGGAAGCGACCCCGCAGCCCGTCGAAGCGGACCCGGCTGAGCACCGGCAGACCGAGCAGGTCGGCGACCTCCAACATCCGGTCACCCGGGTTGTCGAGCACCTCGACGAGCCCGTCGTCGGCCCAGCGGCGGACGACCATCCGCTCGTTCGAGGTGAGGTCGGCGTCGGAGAGCAACGCCCGGTGCACCACCGCGTAGACCTGGACGCTGTCTTCCTCCAGCTCGCGGGAGAGCGCGTCGATGACCATGCCGAGGCGGAGCAGGCTGGCCGGACGACCACCGTCGATGTCCTGGTAGCGGATCACCTCGGCCAGGTCGACCACGGCTCGGGCCAGTGACGGGTCGGTGCAGACCCGACCCTCGATGGCATCCAGAACCTTGCTGATCTCGAATCTCATGCCGCACTCCGGACGATGTCGTCAATCCGCCGGGCCAGGGACCAGCCCGTCAGCCCGCCCAGCTCTTCTCGCACCGCTTCCGCGGTGAGCAGGTCTGCCATGGGCCGACCCTACCGGGGACGACGGCCGGCATGGGCCAGCGGTAGCGGGGTGTCGATCGGTCCGATACGCGCAGGCGGGGACGGTGCCGTCTGGCACCGCCCCCGCCTTCCCCCTGGTGTGTTCAGCCGCGCAGCGGCCGCCCCACCTCGTGCAGGTGACCGAGTGCCTGCCGGTACGACTCGACCAGACCGGTCTCGGCGTACGGGATGCCCTGCTCGACGCAGTAGGCGTGCACGATCGGCTGGGCCCGGCGCAGGTTGGCGCGGGGCATGTTCGGGAAGAGGTGGTGCTCGATCTGGTAGTTGAGGCCACCGAGCGTGGTGTCCACCAGTCGGCTGCCGCGTACGTTGCGGGAGGTCAGCACCTGCTTACGCAGGAAGTCCAGCTCGTCCTCGGCGGTCGGCATCGGCATGCCCTTGTGGTTCGGCGCGAACGCGCAGCCCATGTAGAGGCCCCACAGCGCCTGGTGCACGACGGCGAAGAGCAGCGCCTTGACCGGGGACATGACCGCCAACAGCAGCGCCACGTAGGCGGCGGTGTGCACGACGAGCAACGCCGCCTCGACCGCCCGGCGCCGCATCGGGACGGTGTACTTGCCGTCCTCCCGGCCGACGATCGCCCGGATGCTCGCCACGTGCAGGCTCAGGCCCTCGAGCAGCAGCATCGGGAAGAAGAAGTACGCCTGCCGCTGAGCCATCCAACGGCCGAACCCCCGGGTCTCCATCGCCTGCTCGGGCGTCCACACCAGTGCGCCCGCGCCGACGTCCGGGTCCTCGTCCTCGTGGTTCGGGTTGGCGTGGTGCCGGTTGTGCTTGTCGACCCACCAGCCGTAGCTGATCCCCACCGCCACGTTGCCGGCGAGCAGCCCCACCAACTCGCTGGGGCCACGCCGACGGAACATCTGCCGGTGCCCGGCGTCGTGACCGAGGAACGCGACCTGGGTGGTGGCCACCGCCATCAGGGCCGCGAGCGGAAGCTGCCACCAGGAGTCGCCGAGCAGGAACACGGCCACCCAGCCGGCCACGAAAGCGCCGAGGGTGAACACGATGCGGGTGACATACCAGCCGGGGCGCCGCTCCAGCAGGCCCGCCTGGCTGATCCGTCGGGACAACTGTGCGTAGTCACTACCTCGCCGTCGTACCGGCGGTTCCGCCACCGCTCCGAGCGCCATCGCTGCTCCCGTTCCGCTTGCGCCCGTACCAGGGTGGTTCGGGCTTAATGTCAAGTCTCCCGATCGCGGTAGCGGTGAGTAAACCCGACAACCCCCGAATGGGGGGTAGGGCAGGCCCTACCCCCACTGGTTCGACTCAGCTCAGTCGGCCCACCGCGGCGCGCAGTCGAGCCAGGTCACGTCGACGCCGCTCGTAGGTGGCGGCGAGCCCGACCAGCGCCAGCCCGCCGACGCCCAGGTAGATCCACCGGGGCAGCAGGTCCCATCCCCGGGCCACCTCGTGCAGCGCCAACAGCGTCAGCACCCCGCCGCCGAGCAGCACCGGCGCCTGCCACCGGCGGGTCGCGCCGGCCAGCACCGCGCCGGTGGCCGCCGCGCCGAGGAGCAGTCGCCGCCACGGCTGCGGGTCCGGCCCGGCCAGCACCGACACGAGGCTGGGCAGCAACGCCGCTACCAGCCCCGGGCCGAGGGCCGGCCAACTGGTCAGCCCCGGCCGGGTGCGCAGCGCCAGCAGACCCGCGCCGACGGCGAGCGCCGCGGCCGGCAGGGTGTACGCCTCCAGCACTGTCACCCCACCGGCGGCCAGCAGTACCCAGGCCCCGAGCAGTTCGCTGCCGGCGGCGATCCCGGCGAACGCCCACCGTCGACCGGCCGGTTCACCCCGGCGCAGCAGCCGCAGCGCGACGGCGACACCCCAGAGCACGCAGACGGTGGCGAGGTGCCGCGCCACCTCGACGGCGAGCACCGCCGCCACCAGCGCGACGGCCTGCGCGGCAGCGTCCAGCACCCGTCCCAGCCGGGCCCCCGCCGGGGTGACCACAGCGGCGGCCAGCACCAACGCGGCCACCACCAGCAGTGGGTACGCGGCAGCCCGCAACGGCAGCCCACCGGCGAGTGGGGCGGTCACCGCCAACGCGGACGCCGCGCCCACGGCGGCGAGACAACCGGCGACCCGTACCTCGAACCGGCGCGCCCCGGCGGCGACCGCCACCGCCGCCACCAGCAACGCCCCCTCGGCTGCGAGCGTCCCGGCCCGGGTGGCCAGCAGACCGAGCACACCGGAGGCCACCAACACCACGCCCACCGGCACGGCGACCGGTGCGAGCGCCAGGCGGGCCGCCGCCAAAGCGGTGAACAGCAGCGCGGCCAGGCCGGCGAGCAGAACGGCGGCCGGCAGCACCGGCCACGGCGCGCCGATCGCGATGAGCAGCACCGGCAGCGCCGCCGCGACGAACGGCAGAGCGGGCGGCACCGGCAGGCCGACCCGTCGACCGGTCAGCGCGCCGGCTATTGCCAGCACGACCAGCGCGAACCCGGCCGGGAGCACCGTCGGGTCGGCGACGACAGTGGGCACCCCCGACCACACCCTGTCCCGACCGTCGTAGGGCGACACGAGCGCTGTCAGCACCGTCGGCAGGACCGCCAGGACGGCGACGGCCGCCAACGTTCCGCCCGCCGCCAGCAACAGCGCCGACCGGCCCGGCTCGCGCCCGTCGGCCGCCGGCCGGTCCCCGAGGGCCGCCGGGCCGGAGGCGCTCGCCGACGGCAGCAGGTAGGCGACGGACGCGACACCCAGGGCCGCCAGCGCGGCGTACAGCGCGAGCGGTTCGTCACCCGCCCCGACCAGTGGCGCGAGGCCCGGCACGGTCACCGCGACGACGGCGCCGGTCAGCGCGTACCCGATCAGCTCCACCCGGTGGCGACGGGCCGCGAGCGCCGCGGCCAGCGACAGCCCGGCGGCGGCCAGCGCGAGCCGGGCCTGCCACCACGGCGACCCGCCCGCGGCGAACATCGCCACCGCCGCGATCCCGGGCAGCGCGAGCTGCCCGACCAGCAGACCCGCGCCGGCCACCTCCCGGTACGCGCCAGCCCCCCGTCGGACGGCGAGGGCCAGCCCGACCACGGCGAGCACGCCGAGCGCCACCAGGGCACCGGCCGGGGCGGCCAGGGCGACCAGCAGCCCGTGCCCGAGCAGCACAGCACCGCCAAGCGCACGGGTGCGCAGGGCGACCGGCGGGGTGGTCGGGCGGGCCAGCACGGCGAGCAGCAACGCGACCCCGCCGACCAGGTCGATGGCCACCACCTGCGACCAGGAGGCCGTCCAGCCGGCGGGTACGGCGAACAGCACCGCCACCGCCCCGGCCGTGGCGAGCACCGCCCGCGCGCTCCGGGGCAGCAGCAGCACCGTGGCGCCGATCGCCAGTGCCACCGCCGGTGCCAGCTGCCAGCCCCAGCGCAGGTCCAGCCCCGTCCCAGCCCCGCCCCAGGGCGGCAGCGACCGGCCGACGGTGGCGACCGCCAGCCCGACGGTGATCAGCACTGTCACCTGCGCCGTCCCCGCCGCGACGAACAGCGCACCGGCCCGCGGGCCGGTCCGCCAACCGCCGCCACCGTCCGCCGCCCCCGCCGGCACGAACCGCACGGCGACAGCCAGCCCGAGCGCCACCATCGCCGCCGCGAGCAGCAGCAGGGACGGCCGCAGCTCCGCCACCGGACGCAGCAGGGCGGCTGCGAGCACCGGCACCAGCAGCCCTGCCGCCACGGCCCGCAGCGCCCGCCCCCCGACGAGCCGGGCCGCGCCGAACCCGGTCAGCGCGACCAGCACCAACGGCACCCCGGCCAGCAGTGGCGAGCCCCCCGCCCGCCCACTGACCAGCGGCACCATCGCGCAGGCCGCGGCACCCACCAGCGCGGCGACGTGACCGACGCCGGCCAGCACCCGGCCGACGAGCTGCGCCGCCCCTTCCCGGCCCCGCAGCGCGGACAGCACGGCCAGGTTCAGCGCCGCCACCCCGAGCAGTACCAACGCCCACCCGGCCGCACCCAGCCCGGCCTCGGCGGCGAGCAGCGGCAACGCCGGCTGGGCGGCCACCAGGGCGGCGAACCAGGGGCCTGTCAACCCGCTCCACCGGCCGTACGCCACGGCGACCGCCGCGCTGGCCCCCCCGACCAGCGCGGCGTACCGGCTGCCCGGCCAGCCGGTCACGCCGGCCAGGTCCACCGACCAGGCCGCGTAACCGTCCAGCACCACCAGCAGCAACCCCACCGCGGCGAACGTCTCCGCCGTACCCCGCAAACCTCGGCGGACCGCCAGCAGCGGCACGCCCAGGGCGAGCGCGGTGAACGCCACCAGGATCAACGCCCGCCCGGCGACCCCCACCGCCGCCCAGGCGACAGCGGTGAACACCACCGCCGCGGTGCCCAGCAGGAGTCCACCGAGGACGAAGAGCAGACCTTGGACCGTCCGGGTCGAGGTCTCCGCCGCACCCGGTCGCGAATCCGCCGCCACCCCGGGACCCGGGCCGATGGACGGCGCCGGGCCGACGAGAGCCGCCGGGCGCGCCACGACCGAGGCGGCCAACCCGGCCCGGACGACCGCCGCCAGTTCGGCCCGCCGCCGCGACACGGTCGACAGACGTCCGGCCAGCTCGGTGTACGCGCGGCGCGCCTGCTCCACCTTCGGCTCAAGCTCGGCGGCCTCCCGGCTCAGCCGAACCACCTCGGCGGCGATCGGGTCGGGCGCGCGCCGGCAGCCGGAGCAACCGGCGCTCAGGTCGGCCGGCGCACCGCAGGCGGGGCAGGGGTAACGGGTGTCGTCCACCCGGTCATCATCGACAACCGGCCCGGGCACCACCCAGAGTGCGCGTACTCAGGATCGGGTGTGCTCGTACACCCAGGTCGCGTAGTCGGGGTTGCCGCTCTCCACCCTGGACACCAGGATCTCCGGCACCTCGTACGGGTGGCTGACCCGGATCTGGTCCAGCAACGCGGTGAGCCGATCCGGTGCGGTCTTGAACTGCACCGACCACTCGGTGCTCGTCTCCATCCCGGACCGCCACCAGTAGGTGCTGTCCACCTGACCGCCCACCTGGGCGCAGGCGGCGAGCCTGCCGGCGACGGCCGCAGCCGCCAACACGTCGGCGACCGAACGCGCATCCACCACCGTTGTCACCACGCAGATCTCGTCCACGCCCGCACCCTACGCGGCCAAACGCCGCGGAGCCCGCCTTTCGTTCGCGACTGCGGGGCTCCGCTTCGCTGCACTCCTCGCGCTCACCGGAGCCCGCCTTTCGTTCGCGACTGCGGGGCTCCGCTTCGCTGCACTCCTCGCGCTCACCGGTTAGCGGCGATCCAGGCATCAATCTGCGCCCACCAGTCGAAGAGCCAGTCGATGCGTTCCTGCCGTCCGGTCGGTACGTCCTCCGGCGGCACCGACCAGAACCGCATCACGATCCGCTTGTCCATCGGCAGTTCCCGCCACACGTCGGTGACGGTGAGCAGCCGGTCCAGCCCGGTGTGGGCGACGAAGATGACCCCGGCGTCCGGTGCGGCGTCCAGCGCGGCGAGCATCCCACCGGGTTGCGGGGCGAGCACGTGGCGCATCCGCTCGGCGCGCAGGGCCATTCGTTCCAGGCCGAGGGAGCGCAGCCGGGCGATGGCGCGCAGCCGTCGCCTGGGGGTGAAGTTGCCGCCCTCCGGAAAGAGCACGAAGGCGTCGTCGTCGTCCAGGCCGGTGGCCAGATGCCCGACCTGGCGTACCGTCTCCTCGCCGCGCTCCGGTGTCGGCGCGATGAACCGGTTGGGCAGCCGGTTGAGCAGCACGTCGATTGCCGGATCCCACTGGAGGCTGTCCTTGAGGACGATCCGGGGCTCCCGGTGGAACCAGTTGACCAGCCCGTGGATGAGGATGAACGAGTCGCCAGGCCCGGCGTGCCGGCAGAGCACCAGCTCGGGTCGGCCGGGCAGCGCCGTGTCCGGGTCGGTGCCGACCACGTCGATGCGCAACCGCAGTGTCCAATGTGCCTGCCAGAACAGCACCCGCAGGAACCAGCCGGCCAGCACGTAGTGCGCGCGCTGGAAGGCCGGCGACCGGGTCCGCCAGCCGAAACCGGAGACGACCCAGAGCAGGAAGAGCGCGAGTAGCGCGGCCGCGTCCCAGACCAGGTAGAAGCAGCCGATCCAGAGCAGTCGCAGCGGGCGCAGCCGGCCCGGGACCAGCGGGGACGCAGCGGCGGCGAGCAGCGCCCAGATCGGCAACGTGGTGACCACCAGGAAGGCGACCAGTACGACGGCGGGGGCCAACAGCAGCCGACGCAGCCACCGGGGAGGCAGCGGCATCACCGCTCCTGGTGGGTGGCGAGGTACCGCCGGGAGGCGGTGTACGCGCGGCTGATCCGCCGTCCCACAGCCGCCATGTCCCGGTACGCCCACGGCGTGTCGTCGCGGGGGTTGAGCCCGCCGGTGGGCAGGACGTGCACCTCCACTCCCTCGGGCAGCGCCGCCATCTCCCGGAAGAAGCGGTGCCGGCGGGAGATCTCGAACGCGACCTGCGCGATCTCCCACGGCCGACGGGGCGGGGTCAGCTCCCGTTCGATTCGACCCACCTGGAGGACGTAGATCCGGCGGGCGCCGACGGCCACCGCCTCACCGATCGGGATGGAGTTGACGATCCCGCCGTCCACGTAGTGCGCGCCGTCGATCTGCATCGGCGGAAGCAGGCCCGGCACGGAGGCCGACGCCATCACCGCCGGCACCACCGGACCGCTGTCGAACCAGTGCTCGGCGGCCCGCTCGATGTGGGCGGCGCAGCACCGGAACGGCACCCGCAGATCGGCGAAGGTGGTGTCCACCCCCAGCTCGGTCTCCAACAGGCGGCGCAGCGGCCGGGGTGAGTGCAGGTGGGTGCGGGCGGCGAAGCGGCGCAACTGCCGGGCCACCGAGTCGCCGTACACCTCGCTCGCCTCCGGTGAGGCCCAGAGCCGGACCAGCCGGTCGGTCACGGCCTCCGACGGGTCGGCGGCGACCAGCGCGCCGTTCACCGCGCCGATCGAGGTGCCGAGCACCATGTCGGGTTGGATGCCGGCGCGGAACAGCGCGCGCAACATGCCGACCTCGACCGCGCCGAGCACTCCCCCGCCGCCGAGCACGAACGCCACCGGTCCCCCCGCCATGTCTCTCATCCTGGCACGGGCCCGCCGCCGACCGATGGGCTGCCGTCGCCCGGCGGTCAGCGCACGGCAGGCACCGTCCGCCGACGGCCGGTGGCGGCGGCGTTGACAGGCCGGACGCATTCGCGCAACCTGATACGGCTCCCACCCCTGAGGCAGGTGCGATCCGTGAAGGCAGCGCTGCATCCGGGCCGATTACTGGCTCGCAGATACCGACTTCTGGACCAGATCGGCGCCGGTGGCATGTCGGTCATCTGGCGTGCCCGGGACGAGGTGCTGGACCGGGTGGTCGCGCTCAAGGTGCTCGCCCCGTCCCTCGCCGCCGACGCGCGGTTCCGGGGCATGGTGCGCGAGGAGGCACGGGCTGCCGCCCAGCTGGTGCACCCGCACCTGACGTCCGTGCACGACTACGGCGAGACGGTCGACCCGGACGGCTCGATCACCTCTTTCGTGGTGATGGAGCTGCTCAGCGGCGAGGAGTTGAAGCTTCGGCTCACCGAGGGGCCGTTGCCGTGGACCGAGGCGGTCCAGGTGGGCGCGCAGGTCGCGGACGCGCTGGCCGCCGCGCACCGGCTCGGCATCGTGCACCGGGACATCACCCCGGCCAACGTGATGATGACCGGGACGGGCGTCAAGGTGCTCGACTTCGGCATCGCCACCCGGATCGGCGCGCCCGACGAGGACGAGGACGGCGAGACCTTCGGCACCCCGGCGTACGTGGCCCCGGAACGTCTCGACGGCGCGCCGGCCCAACCGTCCACCGACGTCTACTCGCTCGGCGTGCTGCTGCACGAGGCGCTCACCGGCCGGGTTCCGTATCCGGCGGACACCTGGGAGCAGCTCAGCGCCGCGCTGGCCAGTGGCCCGCCGCCGACGCTGGCCGACCTACCGGACCTGCCCGCGCCGGTGGCCCAGATCTGCCTGCGCAGCCTCGCCCGGAACCCGGCCGATCGGCCGACCGCCCGGCAGGTCGCCACCGCGCTGCGCGACCACTCGCTGCCCGCCGAGCCCCCGACCGCGACCATCCGGGTGCCCACCCAGCCGATGCCACCGCAGTCGCCGGCCGTGGCGACGGCCAGCGTCCCGGCAGCGGCGCGACCGGATGCGGACACCTCGGACGGCGGGGCCTCCTCCGGCGCGGGCGGACCGGCGGCCGGGTCGGGCTGGTCGCGGCGGCGGCTGGTGCTGCTGCTGGTGCTGGCCGTCGGGGTGACCCTGGCCGGGGTGGCCCTGCTGCCCGAACAGCAGCCGACCCGCCGGGCACAGCCCTCCGCCGGGCCGGTGACGACCCCGTCGACCGGGCCGCCGGCCCCCGAGTCGTCCGCGCCGATCACGTCGGCCCCGCCGACCGCGGCGCCGACGACGAAGCCGACCACCGGCGCGCCCACCTCGAACCCGGGCACCCTGACCGAGGTCGCGAACCGGGTCGACGGGTTGATCGGCGCCGGCCTGAGCGCCGGGGAGATCCGCGACGACGTGGCCCTCGACCTGCGCAACGAGCTGCGCAACCTGACAGTGGCGGTCAGTTCCGGCCGCGAAGAGCTGGCGCCGCCGGTGGCCCGGCTGCGCGCCAAGGTCACCGTCCGCCTCGGTGAGGGCGGCATCAGCCCGGCGTACGCCTCCCGGCTCGACGCCGCCATCGCCGAACTGGGCGCGACCGGGGCCTGACCCGGCGACCCGGCTGGGTCAGCGCACCGGCACCCGGGCCGGTTCGTTGACGTCGTGCCGGCCGACGGCGAAGCGCCGATAGACCTCCGCGTAGCCGCGCGCCATCCGCTCGACCGAGAAGTTCTGCGCGACGTGCGCCACGCAGTCCTCCGGGTCGAGTCGCTCCGCCGCGAGCAACGCGGCCGGTAGCTCCTCGGACCGCTCGACGACCAGCCCGGTCCGCCCCGGCTGCACCAACTCGGGCACCGCACCCCGGTTGAGCGCGACCACCGGCGTGCCGGTCGCCATCGCCTCCAGCATCACCATGCCGAACGGCTCGTCCCACTGGATCGGCATGATCAGGCAGCGGGCGTCGACAAGCATCCGCAGCGTCGTCGCGCGGTCCGCGTTGAGCACGACTGTCACGTCGTCGTCGATCATCGGCGCGACGACCTGCTCGTAGTAGCGGCGCTCGGCCGGCTCGTTGCACTTGCCGGCCAGCAGCAGGGGCAGCCCGGCCGCCCGGCACGCCCGGATGGCGGTGTCCGGGCCCTTGTCCGGGCTGAACCGGGCCAGCCACAGCACCGGCCCCGCACCGGGCGTGTGCTTGCGCGGGAAGCCCCGGATGTCCAGCGCGTTGTGCACGGTGCCGGCCCAGGGCAGGTTCGGGTTCAGCCGACGCTGGGCGTGCGAGATGGCCACCAGAGCGACGCCTCCGTCGATGTCGCTCAGCACGTCGCCGTACTCCCCGACGGGGTTCCCGTGCACTGTCGCGACCGTCGGCACGGCCCGGCGGCCGGCGACCAGCGGACCGATCGTGGTGTGGTCGTGGATCACGTCGAAGTCGGCCACGCTGATCAGCCGATTCACCCGGGCCAGGTGAGCCAGTTCGGGCAGTGACTCACCGAGCCGCTCGTACTGGACCTCGGCGACGGTGGAGACGAAGCCGTCGGCCGCGGTGCCGTGGTCACCGCCGGCGCCGAACAGGGTCACCGCGTGTCCCTGCTCGCAGAGCGCGTCCACCAGGGCCGCGACGACCTGCTCAAGGCCGCCGTAACCGGGCGGCGGAACGGACAACCACGGCGGAACCACCATTGCGATGCGCAGCGACCGCTCGTCGGACCGGCCTGCGGGCGGGTGGTTCACGGCCACGAGTCCTCCCCGTTGATCCCCGGTGCGGCGGCACCGCCGGTCGGCGGCGGTTTCCCGGTGACGTCGCGGGTAAACGGGACACGCCGGACGCTCACCCGCCCACCAGGAGCTGGTCGTGCACGACCCGCACCCCGGGCGCGGACCACGCCACCCGCTCGACCTGGTCGCGTTCCCACCAGGACCGGACCACCCCGGCGAGGACCAGCGTGTCGCCGTCCACCTCGACGGTCACCCGCTCGCCGCCGAGCGTGCGCGACAGCGCCCGTTGGACGTCCCGCCGCAGGCGTTCGGCGACCGGTGGCGACGCAGGTCGTACCTCGATCAGGTTGGTGATCCCCCGGACGCCGTCGAGCCGGCGCGCCTCGCCCTCGGCGGCCCGCCGCTGCCAGCCGAACTCGACCTCACCGCGCAGCATCAGCCAGCCGTTGGCCACTGTCACGTCCAGCCGTTCGGCCGGCACGAAGCTGTCCCACTCCAACGCCCGCATGGCGGCGATGGCGACCTCGGCGTCGGTACGCCCCGGAGTGCCGGGCAGCCGCACCTCCATCTCGTCTGCCACCGCCCGTACGCCACGGACCCGCTGGGCGCACCGGGTCGCGGCCCAACCGCGAGCGGCACCGTCCACGAATCCGGTCAGGGTGACCACGCCCTGGTCGACGGTCACCCCGATCTCGTTCGGTTGCAGCCGGGCGTCCCAGGCCAGCTCGGCCAGGACGTCGCGTTGGATCCGCTGGTCGTCGCGGACATCCACCACCTCGGTCATGGCGCCCCACCCCCGATTCCGGTCGTCGCCCACCGAACCTGCCGGGCGGACGGGTGACGGCGGTTCACCCGATCCGGGTGAACCGCCGTCCGGGCGGAAAAAAGCGGCGGGTGACGGAGCCGACCCCCTCGGCCCCGCCACCCGCCGCCGGAGGGAGGAAGCAGGTTCTGTCAGACAGCTGGTCAGGACGTCTCGGCGAGCGTCACGGTCGCCGACTTCTCGACACCGTTGCGCTTGAACTGCACCTCGACCCGGTCGCCGACCTTGCCGGCCTGCACCGCGCCGACCAGGTCGTCCGAGTCGTTGACCGGCTTGTCGCCGAAGCGGGTGACGACGTCGCCACGCTGGAGGCCGGCCTTCTCGGCCGGGCTGCCCGGGGTGATCGACGCGACCAGCGCGCCACCACCCTCGGCCTGGTTGACGCCGACCCCGAGCGACGGGTGGCTGACCTTCTCGCCACGCTGGAGCTTGCCCGCGACGTCCTTGGCCTTGTTGCTGGGGATGGCGAACCCGACACCGATGTTGCCGGTGCTCTGCCCGGAGGTCGCGATGGCGGTGTTGACACCGATCACCTCGCCCCGGGTGTTGACCAGCGCGCCGCCGGAGTTGCCGGGGTTGATCGGCGCGTCCGTCTGGAGCAGGCCGGAGATCGAGCTGACCGGCTGGCTCTGCTGGGTCGGGTCCTGCTGCTGCCCCTCGCCGGCCCGGATGGTGCGGTCCCGGGCGCTGAGGATGCCCGAGGTCACCGAACCCTGCAGGCCGAGCGGGCTACCCAGGGCGAGCACCTGGTCGCCGACCTGCATGGCGTCGCTGTCGCCGAACTTGGCGGGCTTGAGGTCGCTCACCCCGTTGGCCTTCACCACGGCCAGGTCGGTCTTCGGGTCGGTGCCAATGATCTTCGCGTCGGCGGTCTTGCCGTCGGCGAAGACCACCCGTACCGCGTCGCCGGCGGCGGACGCGACCACGTGGTTGTTGGTCAGCACGTACCCGTCGGCGCTGAGCACCACCCCGGAGCCCTCACCGCTGTCGGTGGTGATCGACACGACGCTGTCCTGCACCGACGCGGCGATCTTCGGCAGGTCGGCGCCATTGATCACGGGAGCCGCGGAGTAGGTGCGGGTGATACCGCCACTGTCGCCGTCGAGCGCGAGCGCGAGCGCCCCGCCGGCCACACCGGAACCGAGCATCAGGGCGAAGACCGCGACGCCGGCGCCGGCGAACTTGGCGATCCGACCCGGCCGAGGGCCGCTGCCGGGCGGCGCGACCTGCGGGCCCCACGGCGGGACCGGCTGGCCCGGGTGCTGCGGGTGTTGCGGGTGCTGTCCAGGGTGCTGCTGGTGCTGGGCGTGCTGCTGGTGCTGGGCGTACGCCATGCCCGGCTGCCCCCCGCCGGCCCAGCCGGACTGCTGGCCCTGGTACCAGGGGGCACCGGGGTAGTGGCCGGCGGCCGGCTGCGGGTAGCCGGGCTGGCCGGGCGCCGGGTGACCGGAGACCGGGTACGGCGGCGCGGAGGCGGCGGCCGGGCGCTCGTAGCCGGTCGACGGCTCGTACCCGGTCGGCTGGGCGGCGGCCGGCGGGCCGGCGGGCGCGGAGGAGCCGGCGTACCCGGCGGGCGATGCGGCCGGAGTGGCGGCGGTGGTCTCCGCGTCACCGGCGGTGGAGACGACCGTCGGGTCACCGTCGGTCGAGACGACCGGTACTGGAGTGGTCGGGGAGTCGGACTGCACGCGCTCGTCGCGCGGCAGCTCGGCGGTGGGGTGCGACGGCTCGGCGTCGGTGGGGGCCGGCCGGCGCTGCGGGTCGGACTCGAACTCGGTCATGGCACTACCTTCTCCCGCAGCACTGCAATCAACCTGGAACCGTCCTGGAAGTTGGCTGAAAGTCACTCGCCCGCTCTGTCGACCTGCGGCAGCAGCGGCAGCCGGACCCGGAAGGTGGCCCCGCCGCCGGGCGTCTCGGCCACCTCGACCGAGCCGTGGTGGGCAGCGACCAGCGCCGCCACGATGGCCAGGCCGAGGCCGGTGCCCGTGTTGCCGTCGGCCCGCCGGGTACGGGCCGCATCGGCCCGGTAGAACCGCTCGAAGACGCGTTCCGCCTGCTCGGCCGAGAGGCCGGGGCCGGTGTCGGCCACCTCCACGACGGCGAAACCACCAGGTTCGGCGCGAAGCTGTACCCGGATCTCGGCCTCCGGTGGCGTGTGGGTGAGCGCGTTGGTGACCAGGTTGCCGATCACCTGACGCAGCCGCGCGTCGTCGGCGGAGACGACGAGCGGGCCCGATTCGGGCGCGATGTCCAGCTCGATCCGCCGGTCCGGTGCGATCGCCCGCGCGGCCTGCACCGCGTCGGAGGCGAGCACCGGCAGCTCCACCGGGGTCAGCGAGAGCGGTCGTTCCATGTCCAGCCGGGCGAGCAGCAGCAGGTCTTCCACCAGCAGCCCCATCCGGGCCGCCTCGTCCTCGATCCGGCGCAGCAGGCCGGCGGTCTGCTCCGGCGCACGGGCGGCACCCTGCCGGTACAGCTCGGCGAAGCCGCGAATGGTGGTCAGCGGAGTCCGCAACTCGTGCGAGGCGTCCGCGACGAACCGCCGCATCCGCTCCTCGGAGCGGATGGCCCGCGCCTCGGACGCCTGAGCGGCGGCGGCGGCATCCCGGGCGGCACTCTCCGCCCAGCGCGCCGAGGTCTCCGAGGCGGCGCGGGCGGTGAAGGCCGCCTCGATCTGGGTGAGCATCGCGTTCAGCGCACGGGAGAGCCGCCCCAGCTCCGAGGTCGGCTCGGCCTGGCCCTCCTCCGGGTCTGGCACCCGGCGGGTCAGGTCACCGCCGGCGATCGCGGCGGCCGTCTGTTCGATCTCGACGAGAGGCTTGAGGCTGGTGCGGACGATCGCCGCGCCCACCGAAGCCAGCAGGATCAACACGGCCCCGCCGACCAGCAGGTCGATCCAGACCAGCCGCTTGACCGCCAGGTCGACATCGGTGAGGTGCTGACCGATGGCCGCGAGCTGGCCGTTGGGCAGCTCGGTGTAGAGCATGCGCCAGCGCACCTTGCTGTCCCGGGCCCGGACGGTGAAGGGTTCGCCCTCCAGCTTCTCGAAGCCGGCGGCATCCGTCGGCCACGGCGGAAGGTCGGCCAACGTGAAACGCTTGTCGTCGAACTGGGAGCCGAGGACCCGGTCGCCACTCCGGCTGGTCACCACCACGAGGTAATCGGTGGGGATGCCCAACTGCCCCTGCTGCGCGGTCACCACCGCGCTCTCGATGGTGCGCGCTGAACCACTCAGCTCGTTGTCGACCTGAGTGACCAGGTAGCTGCGGAGGAAGAACGTGGTCAGTGAGCTGATCACCACCAGTGCGGCGGCGACCAGCAGCAGCACCGCGGTCACAAGCTTGACCCGCAGCGGTATGCCCCGCACCCGTCCCTTCGCCTGCTGGACCGCGTTCACGCCGCCGGCTTGCGCAGCACGTACCCCACGCCGCGGAGAGTGTGGATCAGCCGGGGTTGGGTGGTGTCGACCTTGCGCCGCAGGTACGAGATGTAGGACTCGACGATGTTGTCGTCGCCCCGGAAGTCGTAGTTCCAGACGTGGTCGAGGATCTGCGCCTTGGAGAGCACCCGGTTGGCGTTGAGCATCAGGTACCGCAGCAGCTTGAACTCGGTCGGCGAGAGCTGCACCCGCTGGCCGGCCCGGTGCACCTCGTGGGTTTCCTCGTCCAACTCCAGATCGGCGAAGGTGAGCCGGGACGGGGCCTGCTCGCCGGTCGTGGTGCGGCGCAGCACAGCGCGGATCCGGGCGGTCAGCTCCTCCAGGCTGAACGGCTTCGTGACGTAGTCGTCGCCGCCCAGGGTCAGCCCACGGATCTTGTCGTCGGTGGCGTCCCGGGCGGTCAGGAACACCACCGGGGTACGCGTGCCGCCCTCGCGGAGCATCCGGATGACCTCGAAGCCGTCGAGGTCGGGGAGCATCACGTCGAGCACCACCAGGTCGGGCCGGTGGTCCTTGGCGGCGTTGAGCGCGGCGCTCCCACTTGTCGCTGTGGCCACGTCGAAGCCCGCGAACCGCAGGCTCGCGGAGAGCAGTTCGAGGATGTTGGGGTCGTCCTCGACGACGAGCAGTCGCGCCTCGGTCTGGGTAGCGGGCATGCGCCCATCATCGGTGACATCACTGCGCCAGCGCTGGACGCTTCCTGCAAAAAGGCTGTGAGTCGCCGGCGGTCGGCGACGCCGGTCAGCGCAGCAGGCGACGCAGCCCGTCGAGGGCGCCGTCGAGCAGCCGGATCGCGGTGCGCAGCTGGGTGTCGCTGAACTGTCGGGCGCGCATCAGCCGGCCCACCTCGGCGGTGAACGCGGCCAGCCGCTGGTCCAGCTCGTCGAGCAGCTCGGCCTGCGGCCCTCCGGTCGACGCCGGCCGGGGCGGCGGCGCGGGCGCCTCCCAGCGGGCCCGCCGGGTCTGCCGGGTCTGCCGGGTGGCCTCGCTCAGCTCCCGCTTGAGGTCGCGTGCCGATCCGCGTACCTCACTGCGGATCTCGCCGGCCAGGCTGGAGAGGTCCGCGACGGAGGCCGCGATGTCCGTTTCCAGCGCTGTCAACTCGCCGGCCCGCTGGCGCAGCTCCTCGCGGCCGGCGTCGGTGATGTCGTACGTCTTGCGCCCACCGGCCGCTGTGTGGCTGACCAGACCCTCGACCTCCAGCCGTTGCAGGCGGGGGTAGATGGTGCCGGCGCTGGGCGCGTACAGCCCGAGGAACCGGTCCTCCAGCAGGCGGATCAGCTCGTAGCCGTGCTTCGGGCCGTCGTCGAGGAGCTTGAGCAGGTAGAGCCGGAGCCGCCCGTGGCTGAACACGGCGGTCACGGCAGCTCCTCCCCATCGTCGTCGACGGCTCGGGCGAGCAGGGCGATGCTCCCCGAGGTCGCGGAAGCCCAGAGCTTACCTTCGCCGGCGCCGAGCACCCCCTCGCTGCTGGGCAGTGGGAACGTCGAGGTGCGCAGCTGCGGAAAGCCGCTGGTGATGCGCCCGGAGGCGGTGTTCAGCTGGACGGCGAGGTCGCTGTCCGCGCGGACCCGGACGGTGATGCTGCCCGAGATGGTGGTCAACCGGATCTCGCTGCCCCGGGGGTTGTCCAGGTCGCAGGTGATGGCGCCGGAGACGGTCTGCGCCCGTACCCGGTCGGCGGCGCTGTCGGCGAGGATCACCTCCCCGGAGACCGTCTCCACTGTGAGGTCGCCTCGGACGCCGAGCGCCTCCACCGGCCCCGAGGTGAGCTTCGCGGAGGTGCTGCCGCGCAGCCCCATCAGGGTGATCTGGCCGGCGACGACGTTGACTGTGGTCTGCCGGCGCAGGCCGGAGGCGACCAGCGAACCCGCGACCAGGCCCAGGTCGGCGAGGACGTCGGCGGGCACCGCGACGGAGACGTCCACCCGGGGATACCGGTGGATCATCCGGAACCACCGCAGCAGGTCCGACCAGCCGCGACCGCGCTCCTGGCGGATGCTGAGCCGGCCGTCGGCGTGGTCGACCAGGACCGGCCGACGGCCGACCTGGGTCACGTCGATCCGGGTCGGCCCGTCGGTGGCGACCACGTTGAGCCGTCCACTGATCAGTCGAACGTCCAGCCGGACGACCGGAGCGTCCACTGTGAGCCGTTGCGGGCTCTCGACCGTCCATCCGGCCATGGCGTCCCCCTCTCGACGACGCGCGGGAGGCACGCCGAACAGGAGGAGACTGTAACGCGATACATCGCGACACTACAAGACTGTCGGGAGTTGGTCGCCGGCCCGACGTCCGGCGTGGCTCCCGTCAGGCCGCCAGGTCCAGCTCCCGATCGGCGAGCCGCGTCGGCACGGGAACGGCGGGGGTCACCGTCGGCACCGGCCGCAGCCGGGCCCGCGCCCCGGCACCCGCCGTGGGCACCAGGTGCACGGCCGACTCGGCGGCCCGGGCCAGCAACCGTCGATCGGCGTCACGGGCCGGGTGCAGCGCGCCGGCGATCGTCACCGAGACCACCAGTTCCCGCGCCGCGACCACCCGGGCCACCGAGCGCAGCAGGGTGTCCGCACCGAGGAAGGCGGCTGCCGTGGTGGTCGACCCGGTGGCCAGACAGCGGTAGGTGAGCCGCAGCGGCACCACCGGGCTGCCCGTGTCGATGGCCGCCTGGAACGTCGCGGGCCGGAAACCACCACCGGGGCGGCAGTCGGTGGCGTCCTTCCCGGCGCACCACGTCGTACCCTCCGGAAAGACCGCCACCGACCGACCGGCGCGCAGCGCGTCGGCGACCCGGCCCACGGTCCTCGGCAGCGCCAGCGGCCGGGCGCGGTCCACGAATACAGTGCCCGCCGCCGCGGCCAGCAGACCGACCACCGGCCAGGAGCGGATCTCCCGCTTCGCGACCATCCGGGTGGGCGCGACCGCCAGCACCGCGAGGATGTCCAGCCAGGAGACGTGGTTGGCGACCAGCAGCGCGCGCCGCCGGGGCAGCCGACCCTTGACCACGAGGCGGACGCCGAAGGCACGCGCGGTGGCCCGCGCCCAGCCACTGAGCAGAACCTGCCGTTCCCGGGTGGGGAGCACCGGCAACAGCAGTACCACCGGGATCCCGGCCAGCAGCATGCCGAGCGCGGCGACCAGCCTGAGCACCCGGCGGGCCACCGGCACCGTGGGCACCTCGCCGGCCGCCGGCAGGCAGTCGTCGTCGCAGCCCGAGGAGGGCCGCCACAGGTCACGCGGCACGGCGGTCACCGCTGCTCTCCGCCCAGGAAGTGCCGCAGGTAGCGCGGGTTCATCCGGTCCAGGGAGAAGAGGACGTAGAAGTCCGCGCACCCGAAGTCGCTGTCGTACGACGGCTCGCCGCAGATCCACGCGCCGAGCCGGAGATAGCCCCGCAACAGCGGCGGAAACGCGACCCGTCCGGTCGGGGCAGCGGCGACCGGGCCGGCGGCAGCCGCCTCGGTGAACCAGGGCCGCAACGGCCGGACCCGCAGCGGCGGCGGCGACAGGTGGCGGGCCCGGGCCTGGGTCCACACCTCGGCGACCGTCCGCCCGCCGTCGCCCACCGGCACCGACGCGCAACCGCCGAGCCAGCGGGAGCCGCGCAGGTGCAGGTACCTGATGATGCCCGCCCACATCAGGTTGATCACCGCGCCGGAGCGGTGGTCCGGATGCACGCAGGACCGACCCGCCTCGACCAGGTCGCCCCGGAGCGGGTCGAGGGGGCTCAGGTCGAACTCGTCCTCGGCGTAGCGCCGGGTGGTGCGCCCCGGCGGCAGCAGCCGGTACGTACCGACCACCTCGCCGGTGCTGTCCTCGCGAACGATCAGGTGGTCGCAGTACGCGTCGAAGGGATCCACGTCCAACCCGGCCTCGCCGGGAAGGAGGGTGGCGCCGAGCTCGGTGGCGAACACCTCGTGGCGCAGGCGTTGCGCGGCCGCGACCTGGGTGGGGTCGTCGGCGATCAGCAGGGTGTATCCGCTGGTCTTCAGGGGTGCGCCAGCGGCATGCAGAACGGCCATGGGATCTGTGTAAGGGCCCGGGTTGCCATTCACGGGGACCACTGGTGTCGGCAGGATGAACGCCGGCCGGCAGATGGCTCCCACAGCGGTCGTGCGAGGCTGCGGAACGGACCGGCGACGACGCCGGCACGCACCACCGGAGGTCGACGATGCGCATCGAGTCCCGCTACAACGGGCCCGCCGGTTCCGGCAACGGCGGCTGGAGCGCGGGGGTCTTCGCCGCCGAGGCGGGCGGCAGCGGGCCGGTCGAGGTGACGCTGCGCCGGCCCCCACCGCTGGAGACCGAGCTGACAATGGTCGACGGCGAGGTCCGGGACCCGACCGGCGAGCTGGTGGCCGAGGTGCGCCCGGCCGGGGTGATCGATGTCGTCGTACCCCCTGTCGACCTGGACACGGCGGTGGCCGCCGCGGCCCGCTACCCCGGCCTGGTCGAGCATCCGTTCCCCACCTGTTACGTCTGCGGGCCGCAGCGGGCCGACGGGCTGCGGATCTTCCCCGGCCGGCTGCCGGATGGCCGGACCGCCGCGCCGTTCCGCGCGCCCGAGCAGGTCAGCGGGGCCACGGTCTGGGCGGCGCTGGACTGCCCCGGTGGTTGGGCGGTGCTCGCGCCGGGCCGCCCGTACCTGCTGGGCCGGATCGCCGCCATGGTCGCGGCGCTGCCCGGGCCGGGCGACCAGTGCGTGGTCACCGGAAAGTTGCTGCGCGTCGATGGGCGCAAGGCACTCGTGCACACCAGCCTGTACGGCCCGGACGGGTCGTTGCTCGGCGCGGCCCGGGCCACCTGGATCGCCCGCTGAACCCGTTCGTCGTCCGCAGGGATGAGTCGCCTCCACCCCGCGACGGAGGCAAACGTACCGACCGCGCCTGATTGACCTTGTTGCCACGGGCCGTCACGCTGTGCCACGGCGTACCTCTACGCCACACACGGGAGGAGAACGATGTCTGACGGGCAGCGAAGCCCCACCAGCGACGGTCAGATCGTGGTGTCCGGTCTGACGAAGCAGTACAAGAACGTCCGGGCGGTGAACAACCTGTCCTTCACCGTGGCGCCGGGGCGGGTGACCGGCTTCCTTGGCCCGAACGGCGCCGGCAAGACCACCACGCTGCGCATGCTGCTGAACCTGGTCACGCCGACCGCCGGCACCGCCACCATCAGCGGTCGGCGGTACGCCGACCTCTCCGACCCGCTGCGGCAGGTCGGAGCGGTACTGGAGGCGTCCAGCGCGCACAAGGGCCGCACCGGCATCAACCACCTCCGGGTCATCTGCGCGGCGGCCGGGCTGCCCAAGGAGCGGGCCGACGAAGCGTTGGCCCTGGTCGGGCTGACCCCGGCGGCGAAGCGCAAGTTCAAGGGTTACTCGCTGGGCATGAAGCAGCGGCTCGGCATCGCCGCCGCGATGCTCGGTGACCCCCGCGTGCTGATCCTCGACGAGCCGGCCAACGGGCTGGACCCGGAGGGCATCCGGTGGATGCGTGGGTTCCTCAAGAACCTCGCCCACGAGGGCCGTACGGTGCTCGTCTCCAGCCACCTGCTGTCGGAGATGCAGCTGCTCGCCGACGACGTGGTGATCATCGCGGCCGGGCAGCTGGTCCGGCAGGGTCCGGTCGAGCAGGTGCTCGGGTCGATGGCCCAGGGCGCCCGGGTCCGGGTCCGCACCCCGCAGGCCGAGGCGTTGACCGCCGCCCTGAAGGCGCAGTCGGCGACCATCGAGACCGACGAGCAGGGTGTGTTGCTGGTCGGCGGGGTGGACGCCCCGACGATCGGCCGGTCCGCCCTCGCGGCCGGGGTCGAGCTGCACGAACTGACCACCGAACGGCCCGATCTGGAACGGGTCTTCCTGGAGCTGACGGCCGGAAAGGCGGGCATCCGATGAACCTGGTCCGATCCGAGCTACTCAAGATCCGTACCACCAGCACCTGGTGGTGGCTGGCTCTCGGCGCGTTCCTGTCGATCGCCCTGGCGTTCGCGATCAATGCGTGGTTGGCCGTCACGGCGCTCGGCGGCGACGCCGACGAGATCGGCGTCAGCGCCGAGCAGGCGACCGCGCCGGCGCAGGCGGCGAACCTCTACACCTCGGGCCAGTACCTCGGGCTGATGTTCGTGATGCTCATCGGCATCCTGATGGTCACCAACGAGTTCTTCCACCAGACCGCGACCACGACGTTCCTGACGACTCCCCGGCGCACGTCGGTCATCGTCAGCAAGCTCGTCGCCGCCAGCCTGCTCGGCTTCATGTTCTGGTTGGCGACCACGCTGATCGACCTGGCCGCCGGCTCGATCTTCCTGTCCGCGAACGACTACGGCACCCAGCTCGGTGAGTGGCCGGTGCAGCGGGCACTGCTGTTCAACCTGCTGGCCTACGCCATCTGGACGATCCTCGGGGTGGGCATCGGCACGCTGATCACCAACCAGCTCGGAGCGGTGATCACGGCGGCGGTGCTCTATCTGATCGGCACCCAGGTGGTGGGTCTGCTCTTCCTGCTCCTGTCGAATCTCCTCGACAGCCAGGCGGTGCTCAAGTGGCAGGTGATCTGGCCCGCTGTGGCATCCCAGGTCATGATCACGGAGGGCACCTCGGAGTTCACCCCGTCCTGGTGGGTGGGTGCCCTGGTGCTGATCGGCTACGCGCTGGTCAGCGGAGTTGTCGGGGTCCTGCTCACCCGACGGCGCGACATCGCCTGACGGCGTCCGCGACCCCGGGGCGGCGGCGACGAGCTGGCCGCTCCGGGGTCGGGCGTCACCGTCGGCACCCGGCTGGGTGTTACCAGTTCGACACGGTGCGCGCAGGCGTTGCCGAACTTCTGGCATCTTCTGTGAAACCGGCCACGGGTCCGAGGCGGAAATGCCTGCGGGATCGGTACGGCGTAGCCTTGGAGCCGTCCAGTCCGTGCTCCTCATCGGGCGCGACGACCCACCGCGTGCCACACAAACCCGCGTGAAAGAGGCGATTACCGGCCGTGTCGACCCAGCAGACTTCGCAGGAGAACCCACTGGCGGGTTTCGGCCCGAATGAGTGGATCGTCGAGGAGATGTACCAGCGCTACCTCGCCGACCCATCGAGCGTCGATTCGGCCTGGCACGACTTCTTCGCCGACTACCGGCCGGCACCGGGCGCGGCCACGCCGCGCGGCGTCGAATCGTCGGACAAGCCCGCCGCCGCCCCTGAGCCGGACGGGCAGCCGGAGGCAGCCGCCACTGTCGCCCAGCCGAGCGCCCCGGCCAAGCCAGCGGCCGCGAGCAAGCCGGCCGCCGCCCAGCCGGCACCGGCCAGGCCCGCTCCGGCCAGCCCCAAGGCCACGCCGGAGAAGGCCCCTCCGGCCAAGCCGGCCGCCAAGGCGGCAGCGCCGAGCGCCGACGGCCCGCAGACCACCCCGTTGCGGGGCGTCGCCGCGAAGATCGTCCAGAACATGGACGCCTCGCTCAGCGTGCCCACCGCGACAAGCGTGCGCGCGGTCCCGGCCAAGCTGCTGGTGGACAACCGCATCGTGATCAACAACCACCTCGCCCGTGGGCGGGGCGGCAAGGTCAGCTTCACCCACCTGGTCGGCTACGCGATGGTGCGCGCGCTGGTCCAGCACCCCGAGATGAACAACTCCTTCGCCGAGGCCAACGGCAAGCCGGCGGTGGTCCGCCCGGCACACGTCAACCTCGGCATCGCGATCGACCTGGCCAAGCCGGACGGCAGCCGCAACCTGGTGGTCCCCTCCATCAAGGGCTGCGAGCAGATGGACTTCCGGCAGTTCTGGCAGGCGTACGAGGACGTGGTCCGACGGGCGCGGCGCAACGAGCTGACCATGGAGGACTACTCCGGCACCACGATCTCGCTGACCAACCCGGGCGGCATCGGCACCGTGCACTCGATGCCGCGGCTCATGCAGGGGCAGAGCGCGATCATCGGCGTCGGCGCGATGGAGTACCCGGCCCCCTACCAGGGGATGTCCGAGGCCACCCTCGCCGAGCTGGCGGTCAGCAAGATCATCACGCTGACCAGCACGTACGACCACCGGATCATCCAGGGCGCGCAGTCCGGCGAGTTCCTCAAGGTGATGCACGAGCTGATCCTGGGCGAGCACGGCTTCTACGACCAGATCTTCACCGCGCTGCGCATCCCGTACGAGCCGGTGCGCTGGATGCGCGACGTCGCTGTGAACTCCGAGGGTCAGATCAACAAGACCGCCCGGGTGCACGAGCTGATCCACGCGTACCGGGTGCGCGGTCACCTGATGGCCGACACCGACCCGCTGGAATTCAAGATCCGCAAGCACCCCGACCTGGACGTCCTCCAGCACGGGCTCACCCTGTGGGACCTGGACCGCGAGTTCCCGGTCAACGGCTTCGCCGGCCGGCAGCGGATGAAGCTGCGCGAGATCCTCGGCGTGCTGCGCGACTCGTACTGCCGCCGGGTCGGCATCGAGTACATGCACATCCAGGACCCGGAGGAGCGGCGCTGGGTCCAGGAACGGATCGAGCGCAAGTACGAGAAGCCGTCCGCCGACGAGCAGAAGCACGTGCTCAACCGGCTCAACGCGGCCGAGGCGTTCGAGACCTTCCTCCAGACGAAGTACGTCGGCCAGAAGCGCTTCTCGCTGGAGGGCGGCGAGTCGCTGATCCCGCTGCTCGGTGAGGTGCTGGAGTCCTCCGCCGAGAACGGGCTGGACGAGGTCGTCATCGGCATGGCCCACCGGGGTCGGCTGAACGTGCTGGCCAACATCGTCGGCAAGCCGTACGAGAAGATCTTCTCGGAGTTCGAAGGCCACCTGGACCCGCGCTCGACGCAGGGTTCCGGCGACGTGAAGTACCACCTGGGTCAGAACGGCAAGTTCACCACCCCGGACGGCGAGCACGCGGTCAAGGTGTCGGTGGTGGCCAACCCTTCGCACCTGGAGGCCGTCGACCCGGTGCTGGAGGGCATCGTCCGGGCCAAGCAGGACCGGATCGATCTCAAGCTGGAGGGCTACACCGTGCTGCCGCTGGCGGTGCACGGTGACGCCGCCTTCGCCGGGCAGGGCGTGGTCGCCGAGACGCTCAACCTGTCGCAGCTGCGCGGCTACCGCACCGGCGGCACGGTGCACGTGGTGGTCAACAACCAGGTCGGCTTCACCACCGCCCCCGAATACAGCCGGTCCAGCCTCTACAGCACCGACGTGGCCCGGATGATCCAGGCGCCGATCTTCCACGTGAACGGCGACGACCCGGAGGCCGTGGTCCGGGTGGCCCGGCTGGCCTTCGAATACCGGCAGACGTTCAACAAGGACGTCGTGATCGACATGGTCTGCTACCGCCGGCGCGGGCACAACGAGGGCGACGACCCGTCGATGTCCAACCCCCAGATGTACAAGATCATTGACTCGAAGCGCTCGGTCCGCAAGCTCTACACCGAGGAGCTGATCGGTCGCGGCGACATCACGGTGGAGGACGCGGAGGAGCTGCTGCGCGACTACCAGGCGCAGCTGGAGAAGGTCTTCAAGGCCACCCGGGACGCCGCCTCGGCACCGCGCCAGCTCAACCGGCCGCGCCGCGAGGAGGAGCCGGAGCCGCAGGTCGACACCGCCACCGACGCGTCGGTGGTCAAGGCCATCGGCGAGGCGCACATCAACCTGCCGGAGGGCTTCACCCCGCACAAGCGGATCCAGCAGCTGCTGGACCGGCGGGCCAAGATGTCCGTCGAGGGCAACATCGACTGGGGCTTCGGCGAGATCATCGCGCTCGGGGCGCTGCTGCACGACGGTGTCACCGTCCGGCTCGCCGGCCAGGACTCGCGTCGCGGCACGTTCGTGCAGCGGCACGCCTCGGTGGTCGACTCCCGCACCGGCGACGACTACCTGCCGCTGAAGTCGCTCACCGGCGACGGCGACCGTTCCCGGTTCTTCGTGCACGACTCGCTGCTCAGCGAGTACGCGGCGATGGGCTTCGAGTACGGCTACTCGGTGGAGAACATCAACGCCCTCGTCGCCTGGGAGGCCCAGTTCGGCGACTTCGTCAACGGCGCCCAGTCGGTGATCGACGAGTTCATCTCGTCCGGTGAGGTGAAGTGGGGCCAGCGCTCCGCCATCACCCTGCTGCTGCCGCACGGTCACGAGGGCCAGGGCCCGGACCACACCTCCGGCCGGCCGGAGCGGTTCCTGCAGATGTGCGCCGAGGACAACATGCGGGTGTCCATCCCGACGACCCCGGCGAACTACTTCCACCTGCTGCGCCGCCAGGCCCTGTCGCCCAAGCGCAAGCCGCTTGTGGTGTTCACGCCGAAGTCGCTGCTGCGGCACAAGCTCTGCGTCTCGTCGGTGGAGGACTTCACCACCGGCACCTTCCAGCCGGTGCTGCGCGACACGGCCGCCCCGGCACCGGAGGCGGTGAAACGGGTGCTGCTGTGCTCCGGCAAGGTCTACTACGACCTGTTCCAGGCCCGGCAGGAGCGCGGCGTCACCGACACCGCGATCCTCCGGCTCGAGCAGCTGTACCCGCTGCCGGTGGAGGAGATCCGGGCCGCCCTCGCGCAGTTCCCGAACGCGGAGGACTTCGCCTGGGTGCAGGAGGAGCCGGCCAACCAGGGTGGCTGGTCGTTCGTCGCGCTCAACCTGCTGGAGCACCTCACTGACGTTCGGCTGCGGCGGATCTCCCGCCCGGCCGCGGCCGCCCCGGCGGTCGGCTCGGCCAAGACCCACGAGGTCGAGCAGAACGCGCTGATCGAGGCGGCTCTCCCCCGCCCGTGACCTGACCTGAGCACGGAAGCCGGGGCAGGGCCGTTCCACGACGGTCCTGCCCCGGCTCTCGTCGGTCCCACCAGCCGGTTGACCGTCCACCCACCCATCACCCGCCCGGCCCGCGCCGGGCCGAGCACGAGGACGTACCCATGTACTTCACCGACCGTGGCATCGAGGAGTTGGTCGAGCGCCGGGGCGAGGAGCAGGTGACCCTGGAGTGGCTCGGCGAGCGCCTGCGCGACTTCGTCGACCTCAACCCCGACTTCGAAACCCCCATCGAACGCCTGGCCACCTACCTGGCCCGCCTGGACGACCCCGACGACGAAGACGCCTAACCCCCACCCCCCACCCCCACGCGTTGATCATGAAGTTGGCCGCGCGTGTCGTCGGCGTTTCGAGCGCTAACTCCATGATCACCGGGGTGCAGGGGCGGGCCCGCGGGGGCGGAGGGTCCCAGGGGGTCGGGTTTGCAGGGTCGGAGGGCCCGGGTGGGGGGCCTTGCGATCTTCTAGGGTGGGTACGTGGCTCGCAGCGTGTATCTGACCAGTGTCGGTTCGGGCGGGGGCAAGTCGACGATCGCCCTCGGGTTGGCGGAGTTGCTGTCCCGCCAGGTCGGACGGATCGGCGTGTTCCGGCCGTTGGTGGCCGACAGCGGCCAGGACCCGATCCTCGCCCTGCTGAGCGAGCGTTACCGGGTCGAGGTGCCGCTGTCGGAGCTGGCCGGGGCGAGCTACGCCGAAGCCGCGGCGCTGGTCGCCGACGGCCGCCGGGAGCAGCTCATCTCCGCCATCGTCGAGCGCTACCGGGCGGTGGAGCGGCAGTGCCCGGCGGTGGTAGTGGTGGGCAGCGACTTCGACGACCCGGGCGATCCGGCCCGCCCCCGGGAGCTGGCCTTCAACGCCCGGCTGGCCACCGAGTTCGGCAGCGTGGTGGTGCCGGTGGTGGACGGCTTCGAGCAGGAGCCGACAGCGGTCGCGTCGGCCGTGCGGGGGGCGTACCACGATCTGGCCGACTTGGGCGCGACAGTGCTCGCGGTGATCGCCAACCGGGTGACCGAGCCGATGACGCTGCCCGACCTGCCGGTCCCCGCGTACGCCATCCCGGAGGTGCCGACCGTGTCGGCGCCGACGGTGGCCGAGGTGGCGGCGGCGCTCGACGCCACCCTGCTGGCCGGGGACGACGCCGCGCTCGGTCGCGACGTGCTGGACTTCGTGGTCGGCGCGGCGCACGTGCCGACCCTGCTGGGCCACCTCACCGAGGGCGCCCTGGTGATCACCCCTGGGGACCGGGCCGACCTGCTCGTCGCCGCGAGCGCCGCGCACGTGGCCGGGCAGGTGTCGGTGGCCGGGCTGGTGCTCACCCTCGGCGAGCAGCCCGACCCCCGGGTCATGCGGCTGGTGGAGGGGCTCAACACCGGGCTGGCGGTGCTCTCCGTGCGTCTCGACAGCTACGACACGGTCGCCGCGTCCAGTCGCATCGAGGGTCGGCCCAGCGCGGCCAATCCCCGCAAGGTGGAGGCCGCGCTCGGCGCGTTCGAGCGCTGTGTGGACACCGACGACCTGGCCCGTCGGCTGCGGGTCAGCCGGTCGGCGCGGGTCACCCCACTGATGTTCGAGAACGAGCTGATCGACCGGGCCCGCTCGAAACCCCGGCACCTGGTGTTGCCGGAGGGCAACGACGAGCGGATCCTGCGCGCGGCGGAGATCCTGCTGCGCCGTGGGGTGGCCGAGCTGACGGTGCTCGGTCGGCCGGACGACATCGCCCGCCGCACCCGGGAGCTGGGCATCGACCTTGGCGACGCGCACGTGGTCGACCCGGGCACCAGCGGGTGGCGCGACGACTTCGCCGCCGAGTACGCCCGGCTGCGCGCCCACCGTGGCGTCACCGCCGAGTTGGCGCACGACATCGTGGCGCAGCCCAACTACTTCGGCACCCTGATGGTGGCCACCGGCCGGGCCGACGGCATGGTCTCCGGCGCGACCCACACCACCGCCGCGACCATCCGGCCGGCGTTCGAGATCATCCGTACGCTGCCGGACGTCTCGGTAGCCTCCAGCGTCTTCTTCATGCTGCTCGCCGACCGGGTGCTGGTCTACGGCGACTGCGCGGTCAACCGCGACCCGGACGCGGCCCAGCTCGCCGACATCGCGATCTCGTCGGCCGACACCGCCGCCCGGTTCGGCATCGAACCCCGGGTGGCCATGCTGTCGTACTCCACCGGCAGCTCCGGCGCCGGCGCCGACGTGGAGAAGGTCGCCGCGGCCACCGCGCTGGTCCGGGAGCGCCGGCCCGACCTGCTGGTCGAGGGGCCCATCCAGTACGACGCGGCGATCGACCCGGCGGTGGCGGCGACGAAACTGCCCGACAGCCCGGTCGCCGGGCACGCCACGGTCTTCATCTTCCCGGACCTGAACACCGGCAACAACACGTACAAGGCGGTGCAGCGCTCCGCCGGGGCGGTCGCCGTCGGCCCGGTCATGCAGGGCCTGCGGCGGCCGGTGAACGACCTGTCGCGGGGCGCCACAGTGCCGGACATCGTCAACACGGTGGCGATCACCGCCATCCAGGCGGCCACCGAGGAGGCGTCGTGAGTCGGGTGCTGGTGCTCAACTGCGGGTCGTCGTCGGTGAAGTGGCGCCGCTACGACGGTGACCAGGCGCTGGACCACGGCACCGTCGAGCGGATCGGTGAGCCCGGCGGCGGCCCGGCGGACCACACCGAGGCGGTCCGGCAGATCCTGGACGGGCTGGACCTGACCGGGCTGGCCGCTGTCGGGCACCGGGTGGTGCACGGTGGCCGGACGTTCAGCGCGCCGGTGCTGGTCGACGACGCGGTGCTGGCCGCGATCAAGCGTCTCGTGCCGCTCGCCCCGCTGCACAACCCGGCCAACCTGGCCGGCATCGAGGTGGCCCGCGCGGCGCTGCCGGACGTCCCGCAGGTCGCCGTCTTCGACACCGCGTTCCACCACACCCTGCCGGAGGCCGCGGCGACGTACGCGATCGACCGGGACACCGCCGAGCGGTACGACATCCGCCGGTACGGCTTCCACGGCACCTCGCACGCGTACGTGTCCCGGCGCACCGCCGAACTGCTGGGCCGCCCGTACGAGCAGGTCAACACGATCACCCTGCACCTGGGCAACGGGGCCAGCGCCTGCGCGGTGGCGAACGGTCGCAGCGTCGCCACCTCGATGGGCATGTCCCCGCTGCAGGGACTGGTGATGGGCACCCGCAGCGGCGACGTGGACCCAACCGTGATCTTCCATCTGCGCCGGGAGGGCGGGCTGTCGGTGGATGACATCGACGACCTGCTCAACCACCGCAGTGGCCTGCTCGGGCTGACCGGAGTCAACGACATGCGCGAGGTGCTCGAACGCCGGGCGGCCGGTGACCCGGCGGCGGCGCTGGCCTTCGACGTGTACTGCCGGCGGATCACCGGCTACGTCGGGGCGTACTACGCGCTGCTCGGCCGGGTCGACGCGATCACCTTCACCGCCGGAGTCGGCGAGCACGCCGCGCCGGTGCGGGCCGCCGCGCTGGCCGGCCTGGGCCGGCTCGGCATCACAGTGGACGACGCCCGCAACGACGGCGAGGGCGACCGGTTGATCTCGCCCGACGGCGCCGAGGTGGGCGTCTGCGTCATCCGCACCGACGAGGAGCGGGAGATCGCCCGGCAGACCCGCGACGTGGTCGGGGCGGCCTGACCCCAGTGAGGCGCGCACCCCCGGGAGGCCCGAGGGTGCGCGCGAGTCGACAGCCAGGCGACTCGATCAGCCGGTCGCCAGCCAGGCGCCTCGATCAGCCGGTCGCCAGCCAGGCGACGAGTGCCACCAGCACCACGACGACCACTGCCGCACCGATGATGAGCGGCAGGCGGGACGGGGCCTCCGTCGACGCCGCAGCCTCCGGCGTCTGGTTGAAGGCGCGGAACGCCTCGGTGTTGCCGCTGGGGTCCGTGTAGTTCTCAGGCATGTCGGTGACCCTAGCGAAGCTGGTCACGCTGCACCGTCCCCGGCCCACGGCGTCCCAGGGGTGGACCCGCCCGGCGGAGCTGACCCGACCGGGTGGCGGGTGCACCCGAGCCGGACGGCGGGGCCGCTACGCCTGCCCGGGCACCTACCGTGGAACGATGGGGGCAGGCCGGCTGATGGCCGTACTGGTGACAGCGTTGCTGGCCGGCTGTGCGCCGGCCACGGCCGTCGCCGGCGGGGCCACCGGACCGGTGCCGGCGCGTCGGGCGCCCGAGGGGTCGTACGCCGTCGGCGTGCGTACGCTCACCCTCGATCCGCGCTCGGCGCGCCCCCTGCCGGTGACGATCTGGTACCCGACGTCGACCGGTCAGGTGGCGGCCGGGCGGTTCCCGGTGGTGGTCTACAGCCACGGGTTGGGCAGCCTGCCCGAGCTGCACGCCGGCCTGACCACCCGCTGGGCGGCGGCCGGTTTCGTGGTGGCCGCACCGGCGTACCCGCACACCCGGCAGGGTGCCGCGCACTTCACCCGGGCGGACGTACGCCACCAGCCGGCCGACGCGTGGCGACTGATCCGGCACCTGGGCGGCCTCGACCGGAGCCCTGTCGATCCCCTCGCAGGGCACCTCGACCTGACCTCGGTCGCCGCCGCCGGGCACTCGGCGGGCGGCTTCACCACCTCCGGCATGTTCAGCGAGGGCCACCCGGCCCGGTTGCGCGCCGGGATCGTGATCGCCGGCGGCGGGCTGCCGGGCAGCTTCGCCGGGCCGGCCGCGCCGGTGCTCTTCGTGCACGGCACGGCCGACCCGGTGGTGCCGGTGACTGTCGGCCGGGCCGCCTACGCGCGTACCCCCGGGCCGGCCGTGTTCCTCAGCCTGCTCGGCCAGGACCACGGCGCGTACCTCACGCCGGGCCACCCGGGCTTCGCCCCGGTGCTCGCCACCACCACCGATTTCCTGCGCTGGACCCTCTACGGCGACCGGGCCGCCGGTTCCCGCCTCCCCGCCGACGCCCACTCCCCCACCCTGACCAGTTACGAGTCCCGCCCGGCCCACTGACCCGGCCGACGCCGGTACGGTCTTCCGGTGGACGAGCTTGCGCGGCAGCAGTTGGCGAGCATCGCCGAGGTGGTCGCGGTGGCCGGGGCGGGCGGCATCCCGGTGTGGCTGCGCGGCGGCTGGGCGATGGACTTCCAGCTCGGCGTGGTGACCCGCCCGCACCTCGACGTCGACTGGTACTGCTGGCGCGACGACGCCTACCGGCTGGCCGACCTGCTGCTGGCCCGGGGCTGGCTTCCCGACCCACGGATGCCGGTGGAGTCGCAGCTCGACCTTTTCACTGCCGACGTGGAGGTCAGCTTCGCGTACCTGGGTCGGGATGCCGCCGGCCGGCCGGCGGTCGGTGCCGGGTCCTGGGCCGGCACCACGCTGCCTGCCGGGATGCTGGACGCCCCACCCGGCCGGATCGGTCCACTCACCGCGCCGACCATCTCGGTGGCGGCCCAGATCGAGTTCAAGCAGATGTACCCGGTCTGGATGCCGGAACGTCCCCGCCGCCCGAAGGACGCCGACGACCTGGCCCGGCTGCGCGCCGGTCCTGCTCAAGCAGATCCTCGTAGACCCCGACCTTGAAGGTGATCAGGTCCAGGCACTGGGTGAGCCGGCCGAGTTGGCTGGTGACCTGCTCGTGGTGCTCGCGCAGCAGCGCGAGTCGTTCCTCCTCGTTGCCGGCGCCTTCCCGGACCAGGTCGGCGTATCGGCGGAGCGCGGGAAGCGGCATGCCGGAGGCGCGAAGGATGATGCAGACGCCCAGCCAGTCCACGTCGTCCTCGGTGTAGCTGCGCCGCCCGCCAGGCCCACGGCGTACCGAGCTGACGAAGACGCCCTGCTGCTCGTAGAAGCGGAGCGCGTGCACGCTCAAGCCGGTGCGTTCGGCGACCTGACCGATGCTCAAAGTCGCTGTGACCTCAGCCATGACGAGCAGGATACCGAGGGTTGACCTAGAGCCGACTCTAGCTCCTAGGGTGCGCGGTGATCGCTACAGAAACAGCCAAGGAGCATCGACATGCGCTATCGCACCCTCGGCGGCACCGGCATCGAGGTGAGCACCCACTGTCTCGGGACCATGATGTTCGGTGCCGTCGGCAACCCCGACCACGACGACTGCGTCCGCATCATCCACACCGCCCTCGACCAGGGCATCAACTTCGTTGACACCGCCGACATGTACGGCCAGGGCGAGTCGGAGGAGATCGTGGGCAAGGCGCTGCGGGGACGCCGGGACGACGTCGTCCTGGCCACCAAGGTGCACTTCCCGATGGGCGAGGGCCCCAACCAGGGTGGCAACTCGCGGCGGTGGATCCTCAAGGCGGTCGAGGGGAGCCTCCGGCGGTTGAACACCGACTGGATCGACCTCTACCAGATCCACCGTCCCGACCCCTCTACCGACATCGAGGAGACCCTCTCGGTGCTCACCGACCTCGTCCGCGACGGGAAGATCCGCGCCTTCGGCTGCTCGACCTTCCCGGCCGAGGAGATCGTCGAGGCGCACCAGGTCTCTGAGCGTCGCGGCCTCGGACGCCTGCGCACCGAGCAGCCGCCGTACTCGATCCTGGCCCGCGGGGTCGAGGCCTCGACCCTGCCGGTCTGCCAGCGCTACGGCATGGGAGTGCTGGTCTGGAGCCCGCTCGCCTTCGGGTTTCTCAGCGGCAAGTACCGCAGGGACCAGCCCGTCGACCTGTCGACCGGGCGTGCCGCCCTGCGGCCGGCGCAGTTCGACCCCACGATCGCCGAGAACGCCGCCAAGCTCGACGCCGTCGAGCAGCTCGTCGACCTCGCCGCCAGCATCGGCTGCACGCTTCCGCAACTCGCCATCGCCTTCACAGTGGCTCACCCGGCCGTCACCTCGGCGATCATCGGACCGCGAACCATGCCGCAGTTGGAGGACCTGCTCAAGGGCGCCACGCTCACCCTGGACGACGCGACCCTCGACCGGATCGACGAGATCGTTCCGCCCGGAACGAACCGGTACAACCCCAATGCCGCCTTCCCTCTGCGCGCACTGACCGACACCTCACGACGGCGACGCCCGCTCGCCGAACGTGCCGCGGCCTGAAGCCGAGCGCGCAGCGCTGGGTGAGTCGACGGGCACACCGCGTCGAAGTCCACCGGGCACGTCAGCGGGGCAAGGCACAATCGGATTCATGCCACGTCGCGTCACCCCCGCCCTGCTGGCCAGCGCCGTGCTCATCGCCGGTCTGGTCGGCTGCTCGGCGGACGCCAGGAAGACCGAGGGCCAGCAGGCGCCCGTCGAACCACCACCCGCCGCCACGCCGACACCGCAGGTCCCCGCCGGAAAGGCCCCGCAACGCGCCTTCGCGGTCGGCGTACGCCAGCTGAAGCTGAACCGGGACGGCCGCGCACTGCCCACGACGCTCTGGTACCCGGCGGCCGGGCAGTCCGGCGGCGCGGCCAAGCGGTCGGCGACGGCGGCGGAGGGCCGGTTCCCGGTGGTGATGTTCAGTCACGGCCTGGGTGGGCGGCCGGACGACTACGGCACACTGCTGACCCGCTGGGCGGCGGCGGGGTTCGTGGTGGCCGCGCCGGCGTTCCCGCACACCTCCCGGGGCGCTGACAACAACGTCCTCGACGTGCTGAACCAGCCCGCCGATGTGTCGTACGCGTTGGATCAGGTGTTGGCGCTGGACGGCAAGGCCGGCGACGCGTTGCGCGGCCGGTTGGACGGCGAGCGGGTGGCCGCGGCCGGGCACTCGGCGGGCGGGGTGACCACCATCGGCCTGTTCACCGCGAGCCGGGACGAGCGGCTGGACGCGGGTGTGGTGTTCGCCGGCACGGCGCTCGGCGTGGGCACCGCGTTCGCCGGCGCGGCCGCGCCGCAGCTGTTCGTGCACGGCGAGTTGGACGAGGTGGTCGAGTACGCGGCGGGCAAGGCCGCGTACGACAAGGTGCCCTGGCCGAAGGCCATGCTGAGCCTGCCCAAGGGCGACCACGGGCGGGCGCTGCTCGGCGACGGTGCGACGCTGCGGGTCGTCTCGGACACCTCTGTCGAGTTCCTGCGCTGGTCGCTCTACGGCGACGCCGACGCCAAGAAGCGCATCTCCACCGACGCGACACGCGGCGACATCGCCACCTTCGACGACCACCTCTGACGTCCGCCCGGCCGATCACGGTGAAGATCCCCGCAGCATCAGGGATGTTGCTGCCTCAGCGCGACCGGAGGCAGCAACATCCCTGATGTCGCGCGGATGAAGGCAGGTGTCAGGCGGTGTGGTCGATGACGACCTTGCCGAAGGCGTCGCCGGAGTGCAGTCGGGCGAAGGCGTCCTCGACCCGGCTGAACGGGACGACGCTGTCCACCACCGGGCGCACCTCGTTGTCGGAGCAGAACGCCAGCAGCTCGTACAGCTCGCCGGGGGTGCCCATCGAGGTACCCAGGATCTCCAGCTGCATCGCGAAGACCCGGCGCAGGTTGACCGACGGCTCGTGCCCGGCGGTAGCGCCGGAGACCACGATCCGGGCCATGGGCGCGGCCGACTTCAGGGAGTGGTCGAAGGTGGCCGCGCCGACCGTCTCGATCACCACGTCGACCCGTTCCGGCAGCCGGGCACCGGGCTCCACCGCGATGGCGCCGAGGGCCGAGATCCGGTCCCGCTTGACGGCGTCGCGGCTGGTCGCGTACACCCGCTTGCCCATCGCGACGGCGAGCGCGACGGCCGCGGTGGCAACGCCACCGCCCGCGCCCTGCACCAGCACGCTGTCGGCGTCCGCGACGCGGCCCTTGGTGGTCAGCATCCGCCACGCGGTCAGCCAGGCCGTGGGCAGGCACGCCGCGTCGGTCGCCGCCATGCCGTCGGGCAGCGGGATCAGGTTCGATCGGGGTACGGCCACCCGCTCGGCGAGCGTCCCGGAGAAGTGCTCGGAGAGGATGGAAACCCCGCGCGGGTCATTCGGTGTGACGACCACCGGGTACACGACCACCGGGCGCCCCTCCGGGTCCAGCCCCACCGCGTCGCAGCCGAGGATCATCGGCAGCTGGGCCTCGGTGAGACCCACCCCGCGCAGTGACCAGAGGTCGTGGTGGTTGAGCGAGGTGGCCCGTAACTGCACGGTCACCCAGTCGTCGGCCGGAGGGGTCGGCTCGGGCCGCTCGCCGACGGTGAGCGCGGCGAGCGGGTCGGCGTCGTCGAAACGGGAGGCAAAGGCAGCACGCATGATCGGCACGGTAACAAGCTGAGCACTCGTTAAGAAGCCGTGCCGCACAGGCCGGCGGCGCATGCTGCGCCGGAGCGCCCGGCCCGTGCGTGCGCTAGCGGCGGGCGACGCCGTCGCGGCGGGCGGCTTCGGCGACCGCCTCGGCCACGGCCGGCGCGACACGCGGGTCGAGCGGGGACGGGACGATCGCGTCGGCGGTCAGGGAATCCGCCACCACCCCGGCGATGGCGTCCGCGGCGGCGACCTTCATCGCCTCGGTGATCCGGGTGGCACCGGCGTCCAGCGCGCCACGGAACACCCCGGGGAAGGCCAGCACGTTGTTGATCTGGTTGGGGTAGTCGCTGCGGCCGGTGGCGACGACCGCGACGTGCCGGGCGGCCACCTCGGGGTGCACCTCGGGGGTCGGGTTCGCCAGCGCGAACACGATTCCGCCGGGCGCCATCCCGGCCACCGCCGACTCGGGGATCTGCCCGCCGGAGACCCCGACCAGCACGTCCGCGTCGCGCAGCGCCTCGGTGATGTCGCCGTGCCGGCCGTCGGCGTTGGTGCTCGCCGCCAGCTCGGCCTTGGTGCCGGTCAGCTCGGTGCGGTGCCGGCCGATGATCCCCTTGGAGTCGCAGACCACCACCTGGTCGGGGTTGACGCCCCCGGCGATCAGCATCTTCGTCACGGCCACGCCGGCCGCGCCCGCGCCGCTCACCGCCACCCGCAGGTCACCGAGCTTGCGGTCGAGCAACGTCGCGGCGTTGCGCAGCGCGGCGAGCACCACGATGGCGGTGCCGTGCTGGTCGTCATGGAAGACCGGGATGTCCAGCGCCTCGTCGAGCCGACGCTCGATCTCGAAGCAGCGCGGCGCGCTGATGTCCTCCAGGTTGATCCCACCGAACGAGGGGGCCAGCGCCCGCACCACCGCGACGATCTCGTCCACGTCCTGGGTGTCCAGGCACACCGGCACCGCGTCCACCCCGGCGAACTGCTTGAACAGCACCGCCTTGCCCTCCATCACCGGCAGCGCGGCCCGGGGGCCGATGTTGCCCAGCCCGAGCACCGCCGAGCCGTCGGTGACCACCGCGACCGTGTGCGACACCCAGGTGTAGTCGTCCACCAGGGCGGGGTCGGCGGCGATCGCCTCACACACCCGGGCCACCCCCGGGGTGTACGCCAGGGAGAGGTCCTCCCGGCTGGTGAGTGGCACTGTCGAGGTGACGGCCATCTTGCCGCCCCGGTGCAGTAGGAAGACGGGATCAGCGGGGTCCACGGTGGACGAAGGCATGGTGGTGACTCCAGGATCTGTCGAGCAGATGTGAGGCGGCCTGCCCCGCCGCGAGGTGGGCGGCGAGCGGTGGCACGCGGTGCGGGGGGTCACCCGGGCACTTTCCGAGCATAGTGTCGACACCACCCCTCGGATGTGAGCAGGGTCATAACTGACGACGAGGCATCCGTCCGGGGCGCGGCCAGTAGCGGGCCACCACCCGCCCGCGTACGTCGGCCACCCCGTACGCCCGGGAGTCGTCGGTGATCAGGTCGTTGTCGCCACGCAGCCACCAGCCGCCGTCCTGCGGCCGGACCGCACGCTTCACCACCAGCAGATCGGGCCGGGTCCGGAAGACCGCGACCACCACGTCGCCGGCTCGGATCGGGCGGCCACCGGGGCGCACCAGCACCGCGTCGCCGTGCCGCAGCGTCGGGGCCATGGACGGGCCCGTGACCAGAACGGCGGCCAGTGGCCTCCGCAACCGGGGCACCTCAGCCGGGTGATCGGCAGCCACTGGTTTCACCTCCACCCGGTTCGGGGAGCATTCCCAGGAGTAATGTCGCCTTTGATCATCGCAAACTTCCCATGGAGGATCCTGATGCGACTTCCGCGCATCCTTGCGCCCCGCGTCACCGCGAGCGCTCACTGCGACCTGCCGTGCGGTGTCTACGACCCGGCTCAGGCCCGGATCGAGGCCGAGTCGGTCAAAATGATCTGCGAGAAGTACCAGTCGAACACCGACCCGGAGTTCCGCACCCGGGCCGTCATCATCAAGGAGCAGCGCGCCGAGCTGGTCAAGCACCACCTCTGGGTGCTCTGGACCGACTACTTCAAGCCGCCGCACTTCGAGAAGTACCCGAACCTGCACAGCCTGTTCAACGAGGCCACCAAGCTCGCCGGCGCCGGTGGCGTCAAGGGCAGCCTCGACCCGGCCACCGCCGACAAGCTGCTCGCGAAGATCGACGAGATCTCGAAGATCTTCTGGGAGACCAAGAAGGCGTGACCTCACCGGTCATCCCGACGATCCGGCCGGCACGTCCCGAGGACGTGCCGGCCGTCGTCGCCATGGTGCACGAGCTGGCCGAGTACGAACGTGCCCCCGAGCAGTGCCATCTCACCGCCGAGCAGCTGACCTCGGCTCTGTTCGCGACCGCTCCAGGTCGCGGCGTGGCGTCAGACGCGCCGAGCTGGAGCGGTCGGACGACTGCTCCGGCGCTCTTCGGTCATGTCGCGGTGGACGAGCACGACGAGCCGGTCGGCTTCGCGCTGTGGTTCCTCAACTTCTCCACCTGGGCCGGCGTGCACGGCATCTACCTGGAGGACCTGTACGTCCGGCCGGCCGCCCGGGGCACCGGTGCCGGTCGACTGCTGCTCGCCACGCTGGCCGACATCTGCGTACGACGCGGCTACCGGCGGCTGGAGTGGAGCATGATCGACTGGAACCCGGCCGCCGGCTTCTACGCCTCGATCGGGGCCGAGCAGCTGAGCGAATGGGTTTCCTATCGGCTCAGCGGCGACGCGCTCCGCGAGTTGGCCGACCACGCCACCACCGCCGGCACGCGTCCGGGCGACTGACCGGGTAGAGTCCCCGACCGGGGGGATGAGGCGTGACTCAACTGACTGGCCAGCCAGCGACCGACGACGACGTGGTGCACCTCACGGTGCCCGCCGACGGCGGTTACCTCGGCGTGCTTCGTACCGCCACCGCCGGTCTCGCGGCCCGGTTGCAGTTCGCGCTCGACGAGATCGAGGATCTGCGGATCGCTGTCGACGAGGCGTGCGCCATGCTGCTCGCCATCGCCACCCGCGACGCCGAGTTGGAGTGCCGCTTCGCTGTCACCGAGGACGCGCTGACCGTCGAGGTGACAGTGCCGACAGTGCGCGGCGCCACCCTGCCCGGCGAGTCGTCGTTCGCCTGGAAGGTGCTCACCGCGCTGACCACCTCGGCGTCCGCCACGTCCGCCGACGGTCGGGCCACGATCGCGCTGCTCACCCGCCGCTCCGGCGGCTACTGACCGACCCGACGCGCCGGCGCGGTCACTCGAAGCCGAGGGCGCGTGTCGTCGGAGGGCAGATCAGCAGCCAGGCCACGCCCAGGCCGAGCGCCATCAGCGGCACGCCCAGCCAACCCAGCCCAGCCTGGATCATGAACCACCCGATCGGCAGCAGCATCAGCTGAAGCACGATCGCGGGAGCCCGTGCGCCCGCCTGACGGCGCAGCAGCGCGCGGCCCAGGGCCCAGAGCGCCACGGCCGCCCCGATGGCGAACACGGTCACCAGCAACGCCGCCAGCAGGTCGGTACGGGTGGCCGTGAGGTCGGCCCAGACCAGCCAGACGGCGATCAGCCCGACGACGGCCGCCTCCGCCCACAGCAGCCGGACCGCCCAGCGGAGCGTGACGGGGATCGGGTCCGAGTCGATGGTCACGCGCGCCACGATACCCGGGCTGCCGGAAGGTACAGTGCCGCCCATGCGGGCCGTCCTGGTGGTCAATCCGAAGGCCACCACCACCAGCGAACGCAGCCGGGACGTGCTTGTCCGGGCGCTGCGCAGCGAAGTCGATCTCAGCGTGCGCTACACCCGTCGGCGCGGGCACGCCGTGGCGCTGGCCCGGGAGGCAGCCGCGGAGGGGGTCGACCTGGTCGTCACACTGGGTGGCGATGGCACTGTGAACGAGGTGGTGAACGGCCTGATGACGGCCGAACCGCCGACTCGCGCCGGCGATGCCCCGATGGCCGAGCGACTGCCCGCGCTGGCGACCGTCCCCGGTGGCTCGACGAACGTGTTCGCCCGCGCGGTGGGTCTGCCCCGGGAGTGGCCGGAGGCGACCAGCATGATCCTGGAAGGGCTGCGGCTGGGCCGAAGCCGGACGGTGGGGCTGGGCCTCGCCGACGACCGCTACTTCACCTTCTGCGCCGGGTTCGGCCTGGACGCGGCGGTGATCCACCGGGTGGAGCAGGCCCGGCGGAAGGGGCGGGTGTCCACGCCGTCGCTCTACCTGCGTTCGATCATGAACCAGTACTTCCTCGCCTCGGACCGGCGGCACCCGGCGATCGTCCTGGAGCGTCCGGGCGAGCCGGCGGAGGCCGAGCTGGCCACCGTCATCATCCAGAACACGGCGCCCTGGACGTACCTGGGCGACCGTGAGGTCAACCCGAACCCGGCGGCGTCGTTCGATCTCGGGCTTGATGTGCTGGCGTTGCGTCAGCTCCGGGTGGCTAGCACAACACGGACAGTGACGCAGTTCCTGTCCCGGCAACCGAATCCGCGCGGTCGGCAGGTGTTACGACTCCATGACACGGCGGAGTTCACGCTGGTCTCCAGCCGTCCGCAGGCGTTCCAGCTGGACGGGGACTATCTCGGCGAGCGGGAGAAAGTCAGATTCACCTCCGTTCCCGCCGCACTGAGAGTAATCTGCTAGGTCTCGGGTACTGCCCTTGGTCGACACGGTGGCCACAACCGATCGACCTGGTCGCCGCCACACCGAGGGGCAGGTGCCGGAAATGTCAGCAATGTCACGCGGACTGTACTATATTGATCCTCGACTGTGGCACGGCGGGTAACCAGGAAAGCACTGGAACCCGGACAAATGGGTTGTGGGCTTGCTCACCGCCCGGAGTTTTTCCGAGCGTCACCCTTGACATCGCGACTGTTCGTGAAAGTATTCACAAGCGGACTTGAGTTACCGGGACATTGCCTGGATATGCTCGTCAGGTTGAGCTGTTCCAGCAGGTCCCCGGCGCTGAACGCCTGCTCACGCACTGCCGAATGGACGGACGCTAACTGTCACCATCGGCACTGCGGATGCATATAGGAAAAGCACGACATGCAATTGTTCGCCACCCATCCAGAATGAGGAGTGTTGCCGCCATGGACTGGCGTCACCATAGTGTCTGCCGCGACGAGGACCCAGAGCTGTTCTTCCCGATCGGGACGTCTGGACCGGCTCTGCTGCAGGTCGAGCAGGCCAAGGCCGTCTGCAGGCGCTGCTCCGTGACCGACCAGTGCCTTCAGTGGGCACTCGAGTCTGGTCAGGACGCCGGCGTCTGGGGCGGAATGAGCGAGGAGGAGCGGCGTGCCGTCAAGCGGCGCGGCGGTCTCCGGGTGCTGCGCGCTCACTCCGCCTGATCCCCAACACACAGCTGTACGCCCCGGTGGGTTCGCCCACCGGGGCGTTCTGCTGTCCGGCACCGGATGACCCGTGCCGGCACGGGTCAGCCCGTAGACGCCAGCACGGGCCGGTCGTCGACCCGACGCAGCACCAACTCGACCAACTCCGGTGCGTCGGTCAGCGGCGCGGCGACAGCCACCGCACCCGCCGCCCGGGCCGCCTCGGTCACCGCGTCGTGGAACAGCCCCGGCGCCAGGAAGTACGCGGCCACCGCGACCCGGCGCGCGCCGGACACCCGTAGCCGCGACACCGCCACGCCGGCCGCCGGTGGAGCCGCCGAGGCGTACGCCACCCGGCAGGGCACCCCGAACTCCACGCCGAGGGCGTCAGCCACCCGGCCCACCGAGCGGCGTGCCCTGGCGTCCCGGGTGCCCGCCGCGGCCAGCACCAACGCGTCGAAGCGGCCCGGACGCGTCTCACCCAGCCGACGGCACAGCCCGGCCAGCAGCCTGGGATCGGGCGTGTCGTCCGCCGGCCCGAGCACATCGGTCACCCGTACCGCCAGCGGCGGCCCGGACCGCGCCGCTGCGGCGACCGCCGCCGGAATGTCCACCCGATTGTGGTACGCGGCGGTCAGCAGCAGCGGCACCAGCACCGCCCGGCGATGACCGGCCACGGCCAGGTCGCGCAGCACCTCGGTGGGCCCCGGCTCGGTGTGGTCCAGCCAGCTCGCCCACACCGGTGTGCCCGGCCGGGCCGCCGACACCGCCCGAGCCAGCGCCCGGGTGGCATCGGCCGCCCGTGGGTCACGGCTGCCGTGCGCGACCAGCACCACCGGGTCCGCCCCGCCGGCCGCGCCGGGGCCGGTCAGGGTCGTCGCCGGGGAGGTCAGACGTGCAGCCCGCACTCGGTCTTCTCGAACATGGCCCACCGGCCGGCCCGCGCGTCCTCGCCGGCCTTGGTACGGCGGGTGCACGGCCAGCAGCCGATCGACCCGTAACCCTGCTTGAACAGCTCGTTGACCGGCACGTTGAAGCGGGCGATGTAGGCGTCCACATCCTTCTGCGACCAGGCCGCGATCGGGTTGACCTTGACCTTGCCGCGGCGCGCGTCGAAGGTCACCACGGGCGTGTTGGCCCGGCTCGGCGACTCGTCCCGACGCAGACCGGCGGCCCAGGCGTCGTACCCGGTCAGCGCCCGCTCCAGCGGCTCCACCTTGCGCAGCTGGCAGCAGTCGTCCGGCGACTTGTTGAACAGCCGGGGACCGTACTGGCCGTCCTGCTGGCCGACGGTCAGCCGGGGCCGGATCGACCGGACGTTCACCGGCAGCGTCCGGGCTACCTCGTCGCGTACCCGCAGCGTCTCGGGGAAGTGCAGGCCGGTGTCGAGGAAGACCACGTCCACCCCGGGGGCCACCCGGGACACCAGGTGCGCCAGCACGGCGTCGGCCATCGAGCTGGTCACGCAGAACCGGTCACCGAAGGTCTGCGCCGCCCAGCGGGCGATCTCCAGTGCCGGGGCGCCCTCCAGGTCCCGAGCGGCCCGCTCGGCCAGGGCCCGCAGCTCGTCCGGGTCGCGCCGGGCCGGGTCGGCCGGCGTCGAGCCGCCCGGACCCACCAGGCGCAGGCTCGCGGCCGAGACGAGACTCATGAGGTCACCGCCCGACTCAGCAACCCGGTGAACTTCACCGAGAAGACCCGGGTGCAGGCGTGGCACTCCCACGCGCCGTGCCCCGCCTCGTGCGGCCGCAGGTCCTCCTCGCCGCAGTAGGGGCAGTACAGAGGTGCCGCTCGGTTCTCGCTGCTCACCGCAGTTCCTCCTCGTCGACTCTGATCACCCAGTTGGCGAACGTCTCGCCCTCGCTCCGACCGGCCAGGTAGCGACGGGCCAGCCGTTCCACGTACTCCGGAAGCTCCTCGGCGGTGGTCTTCAGGCCGCGCAGCTTGCGGCCGAAACCGGCGGTCTGCCCCTGGGCCATGCCCAGCCCGCCGCCCAGGTGCACCTGGAAACCCTCGACCTGCCGACCGTCCGGACCGACCACCAGTTGACCCTTGAGGCCGATGTCGGCCACCTGGGTGCGCGCGCACGCGTTCGGGCAGCCGTTGATGTGGATCGAGATGTCCGCGTCGAAGTCGCGCAGCCGCTGCTCCAGCCGGGCCACCAGCTCCTCGCCGCGGGCCTTCGTCTCGACGATGGCGAGCTTGCAGTACTCGATGCCGGTGCACGCCATAGTGCCGCGCCGCCAGGCCGACGGCCGGGCCTCCAGACCGATCCCGCGCAGCGCGTCGACAAGCGACTCCGTCCGCTCCGACGGCACGTCGAGCACCAGCAGCTTCTGGTACGGGGTGAGCCGCACCCGGTCGCTGCCGTGCGCCTCGACCACGTCGGCCAACTGGCTGAGCTGTGCGCCGGAGACCCGCCCGACCACCGGGGCGGCGCCCACGTAGTGCCGCCCATCGGACTGCTCGTGCACACCCACGTGGTCGACCGGCTTCGACGGCAGGATCGGCGCCGGGCCGTCGAGCAGCGTACGACCGAGGTAGTCCTTCTCCAGGACCTCGCGGAAGCGCTCCACGCCCCAGTCGGCCACCAGGAACTTCAACCGGGCCCGGTTGCGCAGTCGGCGGTAGCCGTAGTCGCGGAAGATCCCGACCACCCCGGCCCACACGTCCGGCACCTCGGCCAGCGGCACCCAGACGCCGAGCCGCTTGGCGAGCATCGGGTTGGTGGAGAGACCCCCGCCGACCCACACGTCAAAGCCGGGCCCGTGCTCGGGGTGGTCGACACCGAGGAAGGCGATGTCGTTCGACTCGTACGGGGTGTCCACCAGCCAGGAGATCGACGTCTTGAACTTGCGGGGCAGGTTGGAGAACTGCTTGTCGCCGACGTACCGGGAGACGATCTCGTCGATCGCCGGTGTCGGGTCGAGCAGCTCGTCGCGGGCCACCCCGGCGACCGGGCTGCCCAGCACGATCCGCGGGCAGTCGCCGCACGCCTCGGTGGTCTGCAGGCCGACCGACTCCAGCCGGCGCCAGATCTCCGGCATGTCCTCGACCCGGATCCAGTGGTACTGGATGTTCTGCCGATCGGTGATGTCGGCGGTGTCCCGCGCGAACTCCCGGGAGATGTCCGCGATCACCCGCAGCTGGGCCAGGCTGAGCTGGCCGCCGTCGATGCGGACCCGGAGCATGAAGAACTCGTCCTCCAGCTCGTGCGGCTCCAGCACGGCGGTGCGCCCGCCGTCGATGCCCGCCTTGCGCTGGGTGTAGAGGCCCCACCAGCGGAACCGGCCCCGCAGGTCCTGCGGGTCGATGGAGGCGAAGCCCCGGTGGGCGTAGATGTTCTCGATGCGAGCCCGGACGTTGAGCGGGTCGTCGTCCTTCTTGATCCGCTCGTTGGGGTTGAGCGGCTCGCGGTGGCCGAGCGCCCACTGACCCTCACCCCGTGGCCGGCGCGGTGCTCGGGTCGGGCGAGCCGTCGGGTCCTCGGAACGGGCCGGGATGCTGCTGACCGCCATCGCGGCGTCCTCCGTTGTCTGCTGTGCCTCGGGATACGCGGGGCGCGGCGGCCGGCCCGGCGAAGCGGGCGGGACAACGGTGTCTGAGACAGCCGGCGCGGAGCGCGCCCGAGACAGATTGGTCGGGCGTCGTCAGTAGGCCGGACAGATCGCGCTGCGCACGCGGCCGTAATCGACGTGGCGACGTGCCACGAAGCGGCGGACGACTGCGGCGGTCATGGGCCCATGCTGCCACACCCCGAGGGGGCCGGCCAATGTCCACGTGCTGGATCCCACATCACGGGCCGGGGGTCAGCCGACCAGCTGGTCACCAAGGATAGTTCGGGCATAACGCACCACCCGCCCCTGTCGTACGCCGGCGACCAGGCCGTTGTCCCTCAGCGTGGTGAGGTGATGCGACGCCGTCGCCGGTGCGAGACCCAGCATCGCTGCCAACTCGCCGGTGCTCAGCGGCGAGTCGAGCAGGCAGAGCGCCTCCGCTCGGGTGCCGCCGAGCAGTGCGCCGAGCGCCGCGCTGGGCGGCGGCGAATCCCACAGCCCGCCCAGCCCGGTCGGCGGATAGCAGAGGGCGGGCCCGGCGTCGCCCTCCATGATCGCGTGCACCGTCGGCCCGGAGAACGAGGTGGGCAGCAGCGTCCACGGGCGTCCGTCCAGGCCGGGCGGGCGGGTCGTGCCGACGGCGACCCGCAGCGCCGCGCCGTCCCACCGGATCAACGGGTGCACGTCGCGAAGCAGAGTGCGCCCGCCCTGCTCGGCGGCGAGCAGCGTCCGACGCCGGATGTCGGCCAGCGCGAGCGCCCGCAGCCGGGGCCAGTCCGGTGCGATCAGCACTGTGAAGTACCTGTGGAGTTGCGCGACCAATTCGTCCGGGGCCAGCCGGGGTGCGCCGGCCCGCTCGAGTTGCCGGCGCATCCGGGACGGGTCGGTGCCGGCGACCGCCCGCAGCTCGGCGGCCAGGTTCGGTGCCACTCCGATCGGGGTGAGGAAGTCCGGCACGTAACCGTTGGACGACCTGAGCACCGCCAACAGCGGTTCCAGGCCGGCATCCGGCAGCAGCCGCTCCGCGCGTTGCCGCCACGGACGGTGCATCCAGTACTTCTCCGGCTTGCGTAACGCCCAGGAGCTGGCCACCAGCTCGGCCAGGGGCGAGTGCACGAACCGCACCCGGCTCAGGTCGTCGGGCGAGAACCGAACCTCGATCACCCACGGATTCGACCACGCTCGAACGGTTCGGCGACAGCGCCCGGCGGCCCGACGATTCTCGGATGGAGTACAGGCAACTGGGCCGGTCGGGCCTGCGCGTCAGCGCGGTCGCGTACGGCAACTGGGTCACCCACGGCAACCAGCTCGACGACGACGCGGCGGCCGCGTGCGTGAAGGCCGCCCTGGATGCGGGCATCACCACATTCGACACCGCCGACCGGTACGCCCAGGGGCGGGCCGAGGAGGCGTTGGGCAAGGCGCTGAGCGGCGTCCGGCGCAGCTCGATCGAGCTGTGCACGAAGGTGTGCCTGCCGGTCGGACCGGGAGCCAACGACGCCGGGCTGTCCCGCAAGCACATCATCGAGGGCTGTCACGCCTCGCTGAGCCGGCTGGGCACCGACTACCTCGACCTCTATCAGGCGCACCGGTACGACGACAGCGTGCCGCTGGAGGAGACGATGCTCGCCTTCGCCGACCTGGTCCGCCAGGGCAAGGTGCTCTACGTCGGCGCCTCCGAGTGGACCGCCCCGCAGCTGCGCGCGGGCCTGCGGCTCGCCGCCGAGCTGCGCATCCCGTTCATCGCCAACCAGCCGCAGTACTCCATGCTCTGGCGGGTCGTGGAGGCCGAGGTGTCGCCCGCCTGCGCCGACCTCGGCCTGGGCCAGCTCGCCTGGTCGCCGCTCGCGATGGGCGTGCTGACCGGTCGGTACGAGCCGGGCCGACGTCCGCCCGCCGGCTCGCGGGCCACCGACGGTTTCGGTGGCTCGTTCATCGCCCGCTACTCCTCCGATCTGCTGCTCTCCCGGGTACGCCAGCTCCGACCGGTCGCCGAGGCCGCCGGCTGCACGATGGCCCAGTTGGCGGTGGCGTGGGTGCTGCGCCGGCCGACGGTGGCGGGCGCGATCGTCGGCGCGTCCCGGCCCGAGCAGCTCGCCGAGACGGCCAGGGCCGCCACGGTACGGCTCGACGACGAGCTGATGGCCCGGATCGACGCCGTGCTCGACGAACTGGTGGAGCGTGATCCGGCGAAGACCGCCCGCCCGAACGACGTGATGCCCGCCTGGCGGCCACCACCTGCGGCCGGCTGACGCCCGCGCAGGGGGTGGCCGTGGCAGGCTCGGACCGTGGGGCAATTGTCCGAGAGGTCGGCCGGGGCGGCGTGGGAGCACCTGCGCCGCCTGCCGGTCTGGCTCCCCCCGGCACTGGTGACAGTGGCGGTGACAGTGACCGGGCTGGGCTCCGCCCAGCTCTGGCGCGACGAGCTGGCGACGTGGAGCGCGGCCACCCGGTCGCCCGGCGACCTGGTCCGGCTGGCCGGCACCATCGACGCCGCCACCGGGCCGTACTACCTGCTGATGCATGGCTGGACCAGTGTCGTCGGCGACTCCACGATCGCCCTGCGCGTGCCGGCGGTGCTGGCGATGACAGTGGCCGCCGGGCTGCTCGCCGTGCTCGGGGCACGGCTCGTCGACAGGCGCGGCGGCCTCTTCGCCGGGCTGCTGTTCGCGGTGCTCCCCGGCACCTCCCGCTACGGGCAGGAGGCTCGCCCGTACGCGCTGGCCACCATGCTCGCCGTGCTCGCCACACTGCTGCTGGTGACCGCGCTACGTCGACCGAGCTGGGCCCGTTGGGCCGGTTACGCCGTCGCCGTCGCCGCCCTCGGGCTCATCCACCTGATCGCGCTCACACTGCTCGCCGCCCACGCGCTGGTCGTCCTCATCGCCTGGTGGCGCGGCCCGACCGCGGCCGGCGTCACCACCCCGGCGCACCTCGACGCCGAACGGGACCGGCGGGTGTGGCGGTGGCTGGTCTCCGTGGTGCCGGTCGCGCTGCTGGCCGGGCCGCTGCTGGTCAAGGCCCGGACCCAGCAGTCGCGGCAGTTGAACTGGGTCCACCTGGCCCGACTGGACGACCTCACCGCACTGCCCGGCGGCGTCACCCAGAGCAGTGTGGTCGGTGGACTGCTGGTCGGGGTCGCGGCGCTGGGCACGGCCCGGCTCGGGCGACGCGCCCTGCTGCCGGTCGGCGCGGTGCTGCTGCCCGTACTGCTGCTCTTCGCCGCCGGCACTGTCGTACCGCTGTGGGTGCCCCGGTACCTGGTCTTCGTGGTGCCCTTCGCGTGCCTGCTGGCGGGCGCGGCGCTGGCCGCCGTGGCCGCACCGGCCGCGCTCGTCGTGGTGGTGCTGGCCGGGCTGCTCGGCCTACCCGACCAGGCCGCGCTGCGACGGACCCACGAGTGGCCGCGCAGCGCGCCGGTGGACTACGCGGGGGCGGCGCGGGTTATCGCCGACGGTCAACGCCCGGGGGATGCTGTGGTCTACTCGCCCCGGCACAGCTGGCTCTTCCTCGACCTCGGCATCGAATACCACCTCGGCGACCCTCCCCGGGACGTGCTGGTGACCGAGGACGAGGTCCGTCGCGGCGACCTGTGGGCCGCCGAGTGCCCCGAGCCGGCCCAGTGCCTCGCCGGTACGACACGGGTGTGGTTGGTCGTCGCCGGCCGGCACGCCGAGCCGCTGGCCGCTGTGTCCGGCGCCAAGGGCGACGCGCTGCGCACGCAGTTCACCGTCACCCAGGTCTGGCCGCGCCCCGGCCTGACCGTTGCCCTGCTGACCAGCCGTCCCGGCCGCTGACCGGTCCGTCCATGGGCAGGCCGGCGGTCCGCGCACCTCGTTGAGCGTGATGCCGGTGAGTCATCAAGATGACTCACCGGCATCACGCTCATCCAGACATCCGCTCCCGACGCGGACCCGCCCGAGCGGGAGCCGGAAGCAGGGCGGCGGCTCAGGGCTGCGAGCGGCCGTCGTGGGCGTTGCGGGCCAGCGGGACGACCAACACTGCCTCGGTGCCACCGTTGGCGCCGGCGCGCAGTTCGATGGTGCCGCGCAGCTCCCCGGTGATCAGGGCTCGGACGATCTGGAGGCCGAGCCGGCTGCCGCGTTCGGCGTCGAAGTCCGGGGGGAGGCCACGCCCGTTGTCGGTCACCGAGACGTGCAGCATCTTGCGGAACCGGTGTGCCGAGACCACCACCTCGGGTCGCAGCGACGGGTCGACCTCGGGAGCGGCGACCGGCACCATGCCGGAGGCCGCGGGTACGGGAACCTCTTCCGCCTCGTCGGCTGGCGGGAAGCCGTGCTCGACGGCGTTGAGCAGCAACTCGTTGAGGACCATCACCAGCGAGGTGGCGATCTCCGCCGGCAGTACGCCGAAGCTGCCGCGCCGCCGCATGCCGACGCTCACCTCGGTCGCCGCGACCTCGGTCGCCGCGCTGGCCACCCGGTCGACGATGCCGTCGAACTCCACCGCCTCGTCACTGGACATGGAGAGCGTCTCGTGCACCAGGGCGATCGAGGCGACCCGACGGACGGATTCCTCCAGCGCGACCCGGGCCTCCGGCATGGACACCCGGCGGGCCTGCAACCGCAGCAGCGCGGCGACGGTCTGGAGGTTGTTCTTCACCCGGTGGTGGATCTCCCGAATGGTGGCGTCCTTGGTGATCAGCGCCCGGTCCCGGCGGCGGACCTCGGTGATGTCCCGGACCAGCACCAGCGCTCCGATCGGCACCCCGGCCGGCATCAGCGGCAGCGCCCGGGTGAGCATCGTGGCACCTCGTGCGTCGATCTCCCGGCGGGGCGGCGCCTCACCGCGCAGCGCCGCCAGGATCCCGTTCGAGGCCTCGGTGCCGTCCAGCGGATCACCGGCCAGCCGGCGGTGCAGCGCGGCCAGGTCCTCCCCCACCAGGTGCGAGGCGTAGCCCAGCCGGCGGTACGCGGACTGCGCGTTCGGGCTGGCGTAGGTGACCTTCCCGCCGGCGTCGAGCCGGACCAGGCCGTCACCGACCCGGGGGGCCGAGGTGGTCTCGCCCGGATGCCTCGGCGGCGGGAAGGTGCCGTCCGCGATCATCTGCGCCAGGTCGTCGGCGGTGGTGAGGTAGTTGAGCTCCAGCTGGCTGGGCGTACGCGCGGTGGAGAGGTTGGTGTCCCGCCCCACCACGGCGATCACCTCGCCGGCCTCCCCCTCGGCGGTACGCAGCCGGACCGGGATCGCCTCGTGCCGGGCCGGCACGTCGCCGTACCAGACCGGGTCGCCCTCGCGCCAGATCCGACCCTGGGAGTACGCCACCCCCAGATGGGCCACCTCCGGCCCGCCCACGATCCGGCCCACCTGGTCGTCCTGGTACGCGGTCGGCGCGGTGGTCGGACGGACCTGGGCAACGCAGAGGAACGTGCCCTCGGCGTCGACCGGAACCCAGAGCAGCAGGTCGGCGAAGGACAGATCGGAGAGCAGTTGCCAGTCGCCGGCGATCCGGTGCAGGTGGTCGATGTCGGCCGGACGGAGATGGGTGTGCTCCTCGGCGAGGTCGCGCAGCGTGGACACGGTGACCAGGGTGCCACGCCGCGCCTCACATCGTCGCGGTGACCTTCTTCAACCCGCGCGGCGCGTCCGGGTCCTCGCCCCGGGTGAGCGCCAGGGCCAGCGCCAACCGCTGCATCGGCAGGATGTCCAACAGCGGGGCGTACCGCTCGTCGACCTCGGGAACGGCCAGCCGGGTGGCGCCCGGCACGTCGGCGGAGCCGACCACCACCACGTCGGCGCGGCGTTCGCCGAGGCGGGGCAGCACCTCACCCATCGACCGGCCACCGGGGCCGGAGCCGACAACGGCGAGCACCGGAACCTCCGGGTCGGTCATCGCGAGCGGGCCGTGCAGCAGGTCGGCGCCGGAGAAGGCGAGCGCCGGCAGGTACGAGGTCTCCATCAGCTTCAGCGCGGCCTCCCGGGCGGTCGGGTAGGCGTACCCCCGGCCGGTGGTGACCAGCTGACGGGCGAACCGGTAGCGCGGGGCGAGCTGGGCCGGGGTGCCGTCGGTCAGGGTCCGGGCGGCCAGCTCGGGCAGGGCGTCGAGCGCCTCCCGTTCGGCCTTCGGGAGCACGCCGTCGCCGGCCCGGATCCCCTCCACCAGCATCAGCAGGGCGAGCAGTTCGGCGGTGTACGTCTTGGTGGCGGCGACCGCCCGCTCGTGCCCGGCGGCGATGTCGACGCTCAACTCGGCCACGTCGACCAGCGGCGAGTCGGGGGCGTTCGTCACCGCGAGGGTCAGCGCCCCGGAGGCGCGGGCGGCGCGCAGCACCTCGGCCAGGTCGGGCGAGCCGCCGCTCTGGCTGACCCCGACGACCAGCGCGTCGGACAGGTCGGGGCGGGCACCGAACAGGGTGACGACGCTGGGCGAGGCGAGCCCGGCGGGCAGGCCGAGCCGGATCTCGGTCAGGTAGGCCCCGTAGAGGGCCGCGTGATCGGAGGTGCCTCGCGCGGTGAAGACCACGTGCCGTGGCCGACGTTCGGCGATGACCGCCGCCACCCGGGCGATCTCGGCGGCGTTGGCAGCGGAGAGCAGGCGCGCGTAGCCGGCCGGCTGCTCCTCGATGTCGGCGGCCATTCCGGCCCCTGCACGTGTCACGGAAACCCCTCCCCCTGCGCGGTTGCCGCGCGATTCTTGCTCAGTCTTGCACTTTTGAGCGTATCTCAGCAATCGAACGAGCAGGACTGCGCAGGTGATCACCAGTTGATCTCAATATCAACTAAGCTTTACCCGCTGTACCCGGTCTACCTGCCACGAGAGGACGACGTGCCCGAGGGAACGGACGATCCCGCGCTCTCCGCGACGGAGGAGCTGGCGCTGGCCCGGCTGGCACTCGACGAGGGCGACCTGCACCACGCCGCAGGCCACCTCGCCGGCGCGTTGGCCCGGGCACCCACCCTCCCCGAGGTGCACGAGACGCTGGCCCGGCTCGCCGCGACGGGCGGCGGCGGCCTCGACCTCTTCCCGATCAACCACCACACCTTCGTCGGTGCGGTGGTCGCCCGCGCCCACCTCCTCGCCACCGCCGGCCGCCCCGCCGAAGGCCTGGAGCTGCTGGCCGCCGCGACGTCGTACTCCCCCGGCACCGAGTGGGCCGGCGTGCCCTGGGTCACCGCGCCCGAGCTGGCCGAACGACTGGACCCGGAGCACATCGCCCGCGTCCTCATGCAGGTCTGCGCCGCGCTGCCCGACCCGGTGCCGCGGATCGGCCGGGCCCCGCTGACCCCGTACCTCACGCTCGCCCGCAACGCGGCCACCGTGCACCCCGACCACGGCCTGCTGCTGGGCGCGGCGTCCGCGCTGGCCCGGCGCCTCGGCGAGGTCGAGCTGGCGGTCCGCTGGGCTACCCGAGGGGTACGCGCACAGCCCTCGAAGATGGGCGAGGTGTGGCTCGGGTACGCGTACCGCAGCTCGGGCCGGACCCGTGACGGCCTGGCGGCCCTCGGTCGGGCCGTCGAGCTGGACCCCGACGACCTGGCGATCTACGCGGACATCGCCGGCACGCTGGCCGAGATCGGCCGGCTGGACGAGGCGTTGGAGTGGACCGAGCGGGCGCTGGCGCGCGATCCGTCGTTCGACTGCGCGGTACACACCGCCCACCGCCTGCGGCACCTGCGCGACGGTGACCTCGCCCACCTGGTCGCGCTCGCCGATTTCGTGCGGGACCACCCGGACGACAGCCACGAGCACGGCGACCTGGCCCAGTGCTGCCGAGGCAGGCCCTGGCTCGGCCAACTCACCCCGGCCGGCGGGCCCCTCGTCGACGCGATGCGTCAGGCGGTGGCCGATGACGACAACGGTCTCGGCGGTGCCGTACGCCTACCCGCCGCCGCCCCGCCGAGCGCGGTCGGCACGGCGATCTCCACCGCCCCCGGGCTGCGGATCGAGGTCGTCGGCACGCCGGAGCCCGACCCGCGCGAGCCCCGGCGGGAGTCCGCTCAGCGGTTGTGGCACTACGCGGACGCGGTCCCCACGCCCGCGGTGGCGGCGCCCTCGGCGACTGCTGTCGAACGGATCGGGCAGATCGCCCACCCGGCGTGGGCGCACCCACCGGCGGCGTACGACGCGGCGGTGGGCCTGGCCGGCCTCGACCTGGGCGACCTGCTCGGCCTGCTGGTCCACCCACCGGCGGCGCCGGCCAACGCGGTGGGTCGGCTGCTGGCCGCCCACGATCCGTCGGTCTGGGTCCGTGGGGTGCAGGTGTGGGCCTGTCTGGGGCTGCTGCACCATCGCACCGACGAGCCGTGGGAGGGCTCGACCCGACGCCGGGTGCTGCTCGATCTGATCTGGGGCGTCGAGGACTGGGTCACCGAGGCGGCGCTGTTCGCCCTGGTCACCGCCGCCTGGGTGGACCCGTCGGTGCGGCCCGACGTGGCCCGGGTGGTGGCGGAGCGGCTGGCCGACGCGGCAGCCGTGGCGCGGAGCCGACCGGTCCCGATCGCCGCTTCGCTGGCCCATCTGGCACTCGCCGCCCCGCAGTTGGATCCGGCGACGGCGGCACTGGCCACCGAACTGCTGGCCACCCACTCCCCCCGACTTCCCCGCCCCCGCAACCCCCTGCGCCGACTCTGGCAACGGCTGAGCAGGGGAGCGCCGCGCCGACCGTGACGGTCGACGCGGCGCTGTGTCGCTGTGGGGTCAGGCGACCGGGGCCTTGCCGAGGGCGACCTCGGCGTCCTCCTCCGGGGTGGCCTGCGGCGGTGCCTCGTTCGCGGTGCGCAGCGGGATCTCCTTGATGAACCAGGCGAGCACCGGGATCACGATGGTGAACAGCACCGCCCAGAGGAAGACGTGCGAGATGGCGTCGGAGAGACCGCCGAGCACCGCCTCGCGCGCCTGGGCGGGCAGTTCCTTGAGCTTCTCCAGGTCCATCCCGGCGCCGGCCTCGCCGCCACCGAAGGCCCGACCGCCCTCCGAGCTGGCCAGCCGGTTGGCGAAGATCGCGCCGAACAGCGAGATGCCGAACGAGCCGCCGATCGACCGGAAGAAGGTGGCCGCGCCGCTGGCGGCGCCCAGGTCCTTCTGCTCCACGCTGTTCTGCGCGATCAGCATCGACGTCTGCATGAGGAAGCCCATGCCGACACCGAGCACGACCATGTAGATCGAGGACATCAGCTTGCTGGTGTCGGTGTCGAGCATGGACAGCAGCGCCATGCCCGCGGTCATCACCACGCCACCGATGATCGGGTACGCCCGGTACCTGCCGTTGCGGGTGATCGCCCGGCCGATGACCAGCGAGACGACGAGCATGCCGAACATCAGCGGCAGCAACAGCAGACCACTGTTCGTCGCCGACGCCCCCTGCACGGTCTGCTGGTAGAGCGGCAGGAAGTTCATCGCGCCGAACATCGCGAAGCCGAGCAGGAAGCCGACCACCGAGATCAGCGCGAAGTTGCGGTTGGCGAAGAGCGCCAGCGGCAGGATCGGTTCCTGGACCCGGCGTTCCACCAGGCCGAACGCCACCAACGCGACGACGGCCAGCACGGCCAGGCCGAGGATCTGCGCCGACGTCCAGTCGTACTCGTTGCCACCCCAGGTGGTGATGAGCACGATCGCGGTGATGCCGACCGAGAGCAGCCCGGCGCCGAGCCAGTCGATCCGGTGCTCGGTGCGGTACTTCGGCAGGTGCATGGTGGTGATCAGCACGAGCAGCGCGACACCGCCCAGCGGCAGGTTCACGTAGAACGCCCAGCGCCAGGAGAGGTGGTCGGTGATGAAGCCACCGGCCAGCGGGCCGGCGACCATGGCGATGGCCATGATGCCAGCGATCATGCCCTGGTAGCGCCCGCGCTCGCGGGGCGGGACCAGGTCACCGATGATCGCCATCACGCCCACCATGAGGCCGCCGGCGCCGAGGCCCTGCACGGCCCGGAAGGCGATGAGCTGGACCATGCCGTCCTCTGGGCCGCCGAGCATCCCGGAGCCGGCCATGCCACAGAGGGCGGAGCCGACCAGGAAGACGACGACCGAGGTCAGGAAGACCGACTTGCGGCCGTAGAGGTCACCGAGCTTGCCCCAGATCGGGGTCGAGACGGTGGTGCCCAGGACGTACGCGGTGACCACCCAGGTGAAGTGGTTGAGCCCGCCGAACTCGCCGACGATCCGCGGTAACGCGGTGCTGACGATCATATTGTCGAGCATCGCGAGCATCATCGCGATCATCAGCCCGAACAGCACGACCCGGATGTTGTTGGGTCGTGTGCCGGCCTGGGTTGCCTGAGTCATGGGTAAGCTCCCCCCGAAGATTGCCGTACTTACTTGCCGCCCGGCTAGTCACCTTACTAGCCGCACGGTAAGTTGGGTACGAGCAACGGTCAAGCCATTTGGAGGGCGTGCGTGAGCGAGAGCACAGGCGGCGGAACGCGGGAACGGATCAAGGCCGTCGCGCTCGAACTCTTCACCGAGCAGGGGTACGAGAAGACCTCGCTCCGGGAAATCGCCGAGCGCCTCAACGTGACCAAGGCCGCGCTCTACTACCACTTCAAGAGCAAGGACGACATCGTCGCCAGCTTCGTCGAAGACCGGCTGGAGGGGATGGACGCACTGATCGCCTGGGCCGCCACCCAGCCCGCGACCCTGGCCACCCGGCGCGAGCTGATCTCCCGGTACGCCGACACCATGTTCGACGGCACTCAGCCGTCGGTGATGCGTTTCTTCGAGCAGAACCAGACAGCGCTCAAGAGCCTCTCCTCGGGGCAGAAGATGCGCGGTCGGATGTTGGAGCTGGCCGACGCGCTCTGCCGGGGCGACAACTCCCCCGCCGCCCAACTGCGCGCCGCGCTGTCAATCTTCGCGGTGCACACCAGCTGGTTCGCGGTCCGCGCGCCGCACATCAGCGACGACGAACGCCGCAAGCTCGCCCTGGAGGTCGCCGACGAGCTGCTGGCCGCCATCGGCACGCAGCCCGACGCCTGACCCGGGCTCGTCGGTCGGCGGCTCAGCCGCGCGTGAGCTCCAGCCGCAGGCCGAGTAGGTCCACGCCCGGCGCCGGTGACCAGTCCTTCTCGGGCGAACGGACGAACCCGCGCCGCGAGTAGAGCCGGTGCGCCGGATCGGCCATCCCGGCCCGGACGCAGATCACCACCGCCGTGCAACCCAACTCGGTCGCCCTGTCGACACACGCCTCGACCAACACGGCACCGACCCCCCGCCCCTGAGCGCCCGGGTCGACAGCGAGCATCCGGAACTCCGCCTCGCCGGGCCCGGACAACTCGGCGAACGGGGTGCCCGGCAGCACGAACGTGACCGAGCCGAGCACCGCCCCGGTCACCTCGTCGACAGCGACCAGCACCTCGCCGCTGGCGGCTCGGGTCGACACGTCGGCCAACACCTCGCCGTACCCGTGCTCGCCCTTGAGCTGGCCATCTGCCTCGTACGCGGCCACTGTCAGCCGGGCCACCGCCGGGAAGTCGGCCGGCTCGGCCGAACGGACCCGCAACCCGGTCAAGCGATCACCGCGATCAGGTCACCGTCCTGCACGACGTCGCCCTCGTTGACGACAAGCTGCTGGAGCACACCGTCGGACTCGGCGATGACCGGGATCTCCATCTTCATCGACTCGAGAATCACCAGGGTGTCACCCTCGGCCACCGTGTCACCCGCCGTGGCGACGACCTTCCAGACGTTGGCCACCATCTCGGCGCGGATCTCCTCGGCCATGTCCAGGCCCTCCCTCTTCGCGACGTGCCTGCCGATGTATCCAATCATGCGTCGACCGGTGGTGGGCGCGCAGCGGCACAGCCGGGATGGCAGGCCCGCCCTGGGGAAGGCGGCGGGTGTCGACCGCACTACCATCAGCGGGTCGGACCCGACGCCGGACCGCCGGTGGCCGCATCCGCGCCGAGGTCGTGCGCAGGACGGATCCGACCCATCACGAGGAGGTCAGCATGGCGAAGAAGTCCCGCAAGAAGAAGGCTCGTAAGAAGAACGCCGCGAACCACGGCAAGCGTCCCAACTCCTGAACGGGTCGACGGGCCGGTTGCCCGTCGCCGCTCAGCTCGACCCGGCCGAGGCCGGGTACACCGGTGGCCCGGGTCGACATCGACCCGGGCCACCGGTCTTGCCAGCTCGTGCCGACGCTCCGTCGGCCAGCTCAGACGCTCAGTCGGCCAGCTCACGGGAGTCGCTGGTCTCGAAGACCACCAGCTCCGTGAGCTTGACCCGCAGCCGCTCGCGCAGCTCGTCCGGCGCGGTCTCGTTGCCACAGCAACGCGCCACCAGCGCCCGCACCTCCTGCTCCAGCCCGTACTCGCGCAGGCAGGGCCCGCACTCGTCCAGGTGGTGCCGGATCAGCGAGCGGCGCTCGTCGGCGCACTCCAGATCCAGGTAGAGGTAAACCTCCGCGAGCACCTCGCGGCAGTCCGTCTCGTGCGGCTCCCCACAGCTCACGTCACACCTCCCGGCCGGCAGCGGCGGTCGAGCCCTTCGCCGAGCGGGCAGCGCTGAAGCCCCGCTCCCCCGCGTAGCGCTCGAGCAGCTTGCGCAGATTACGACGGCCCCGGTGCAGACGCGACATCACGGTGCCGATCGGCGTGCCCATGATGTCCGCGACCTCCTTGTAGGAGAAGCCCTCGACATCGGTGAGGTAGACGGCCAGGCGGAACTCCTCCGGCAACTGCTGGAGGGCCTCCTTGACGTCACTGTCCGGCAGCCGGTCCAGTGCCTCCGTCTCGGCGGAGCGCAACCCGCTGGAGGTGTGCGACTCGGCCTCGGCGAGCTGCCAGTCGGTGATCTCTTCGGTGGGCGCCTGGATCGGCTGGCGCTGCCGCTTGCGGTAGGAGTTGATGTAGGTGTTGGTCAGGATCCGGTAGAGCCAGGCCTTCAGGTTCGTGCCCTGCTCGAACTGGTGGAAGGCCGCGTACGCCTTCAGGTACGTCTCCTGGACCAGGTCCTCGGCATCCGCCGGGTTGCGTGTCATCCGCAGCCCAGCAGCGTAGAGCTGATCGACGAATGGCATCGCGTCCCGCTCGAATCGGGCCCTGCGCTCGTCCGTCTTCTCGGTGGTCAACCGCACATCCCCTCGCGTCGGATGCTTTCCCGCCGAGGATACGCGCACGGACCTGCCCGCAGATTCACTTCCGGCCGGTGTGCCCGTGCTCACCGCACCCACCCCGCCCGGTCCCGCCGTCGCGGGCCACTCCGGGCCATCCAGCAGCCGCTTCAGCTGCCGGGCGTCCCGCTCGTCCCGTTCCAGGCTTCGTGTCTCGGTTGGCACCGGTCACCCCCCTCGCAGAAAAGTCGTCCGGGGGTAGTAACGCGAGATGACCACTGGGGCATTCCGGCCGTCCCTCCCGTTCCTGGTCCCGGCCCCGACGGCGGCCGGCGCTGGGACCAGGAAGGGCCTGGGAGGACTGGTGTCACCGGCCCCGATCGGGCCGGCGGCACCATCGGATGCAACGACCAGTGCCCGGCGCCGGAAACGGTCGCCCCGGCGAGCCGGCCGCGACGGGTCAGTCGGCCGCCGCCCAGCCCTGGGCGGACAGCCAGTCGCGCACGGCGGCGGCGGTGCCGGCCGGATCGCGGCGCAGATCGTGCGTCTCACCGGGACGGCTCACCACCTGCACGCCCGGCCCCGGCTCCGGCGTCCCGAACGGGTCGCGGTCGCCGTTGACGACCAACGTCGGGAGGCCGGTGCCCAGTTCGGCGGCCCGCGAGCGTTCCGGCCGGCCGGGCGGGTGCAGCGGAAAGGCCAGTGCGACGACGCCCGCCGCGCCCACCGCACGCGCCGTCCGGCAGGCCACCCGTGCACCACTGGAACGCCCACCGACCACCACTGTCGGCACGTCGGCGTGCCGCTCACGCAGCACGGCGAGCACCGCCGCCCAGGCCTCGTCGAGGTGACCCGCCGGCGCCGGCGCGCGTCGACCGGCGACCCGGTAGGGCTGGGTCACCCGGACAACCGCCAGGCCGGCCGCGACCGACGCGTCCCGGACCGCGAGCAGGTCGGGCGCGTCGACGCTGCCGCCCGCACCGTGCCCGAGGACGAGCAGGGCGGTGGCCGGACGGACCGGCAGGTCGGTGTCGAGCCGCGCCGGACCGCGCCGGGTGTCGATCTCGTAGCTGGGTGGCACCGGCCTATTCTGCGCCGCCGGACGGGCGACGGGTGCGAACCGGGCCGCCGATCAGCTCAGCGGGACCAGGGCGAGCAGGCGATCGCGCACCGGCGGGCCGGCGTCGTCGATGGCGTCCGGGTCGGGCTCGACCTCGCCACGCCAGGCGACCAGCATCGCCCGTCGCTCCCGCGGTGTGGTGCCGCCCCACACGCCGTGGCAGTCACCGACGTCGAGGGCCCAGGCCAGGCAGGATCCCTGTACGTCACAACTGCGGCACAGCGCGACGGCGGCGTCCGCCGGCTCGTTCGGTGCCGGAAAGAACGTCTCCGGATCGACGCTCTGGCAGGTTCCTCTGGTGCGCCAGGCGTCGTCCTGGCGCCGTTCCCGCACGGCCCGCAGCAGTCGCGGATCTCGCCGCGCCGCCGCCACCTCGTGCGGGCGCGGCATACGTGCCCGTGTCATCCACCCACCTCCCCCGTGGGACCGGCAAGAGCTGTGGACGTCGTCCGCCCCGTGCGGATCGACTGCCACTACCGGCGCTGTGTTCTATCGCACTTCACAACACCGGGACAAGGGTCTGCCGGGAACCTGACTGAACAGCCAGGAGACGAATCGCGCGGAACCCTGGCAAATCGGCGGCCGACAATGCACGCAGCGTCAGAAGAGGGTCAGCTCCTGGGGAGTCACAGTCGGCGCCACCGCCACCCGGGCGGTCAGCTGCGGCCCGTCGTTGCGGACGTCCCCCACCGCCGCACCTACCGGGCGGATCTCCAACCCCGCCAACTGCTCCGCCGACGCCGGGACGAGCAGCCGCTCCGGCTCGTCGGTCGGCGCAAGCCACGACGACCAACGCTCGGGTGGCAGCAGCACCGGCATCCGGTCGTGCACCTCGGCCAGGTCGCCGAGCGCCGCGGTGGTCAGCACGCTGAACGTGAGCCGGGTCTCGGCGGCGGACTCCCAGACCGACCAGATGCCGGCCAACGCGAGCACCGAGCCGTCCCGGGGGGTCATGAAGTACGGCTGTCGTCCGCCGTCGGGCAGCCGGACCCACTCGTACCAGCCGTCGGCCGGGACCAGGCAGCGGCGACGGGAGAATGAGCCGGCGTACGCCCGGCTGGTGGCCACCGTCTCCGCCCGCGCGTTGATCATGCGGGCGGCGCCCGAGGCGGACCGGGACCAGTGCGGCAGCAGCCCCCAGCGGCCGACACAGAGGCTGCGGTGCCCCTCCGGACTGACCCGGACCAACGGCACCGGGTCGGTCGGCGCGACGTTGTGATCCGCTCGGACCAGGCCGTCGGAGTCGTCGGACGACTCGAACAGCGCGCTCAGCTCGCCGGAGCTCCGGGTCGTCGCGTACCTGCCGCACATGGGGCACACGCTAACGCGTCGGAGGCCCTGCCGGCTGTCCCGCCAACCGGGAGTACGAACGCCGGGCGCAGTCGCCCTCCCGCCGACACGGCAGAATGTAACCGTGGGCAACCTGACCGCGACCCGGCCGCCGCAGCCGTGGACCGCACCGACCGCATCCGACCCGGTGGCGGCGACGCTGCGCCTGCCCGGTTCCAAATCGATGACCGCCCGGGCCCTGGTGCTCAGCGCGTTGGCCGCCGGCCCGTCGACGCTGGCCCGGCCACTGCGCGCCCGCGACACCGAGTTGATGGCCGCCGGCCTGCGCGCGATGGGCGCGCACGTGTCGATCAGCGACGACGAGCGCTGGCTGGTCCGGCCGCACCCGCTGGTCGGCCCCGCCCACGTCGACGTGGGCCTGGCCGGCACCGTGATGCGGTTCGTGCCGCCGGTGGCCGGGCTGGCCGACGGGCCGGTCACCTTCGACGGCGACCCCTACGTTCGCACCCGGCCGCTCGGCCCGCTGGTCGGCGCACTGCGCTCGCTGGGTGTCCGGATCGACGTCACCGGCACCGGCAGCCTGCCGCTGACAGTGTTCGGCACCGGTGGGGTCACCGGCGGCGAGGTGGTGATCGACGCGTCCGTGTCCAGCCAGTTCGTCTCCGCGTTGTTGCTGGCCGCCCCGCGCTTCGACCGGGGCGTCGTGGTGCGCCACGTCGGCCCCCCGGTGCCCTCCGCGCCGCACCTGCGGATGACGGTGCGGATGCTGCGGGCCGCCGGCGCGGCCGTCGACGACAGCACCCCCGACGTGTGGACCGTCGAGCCCGGCCCGCTCACCGGCCGCGGCTGGGAGATCGAACCGGACCTCTCCGGCGCTGTGCCGTTCTTCGCCGCCGCCCTGGTCACCGGCGGCGAGGTCACCCTGCAGGGTTGGCCGCACAGCAGCGCGCAGCCGGTCGAGCAACTCCGCTCGCTGCTGCAACAGATGGGCGGCGAGGTCACCCTCTCCACAAACGGGCTGACCGTCCGGGGCACCGGCGTGGTGCACGGCCTGACCGCCGACCTCTCCGACGTCAGTGAGCTGACCCCGGCGCTGACCGCACTGGCCATGCTGGCCGACTCGCCGTCGGTCTTCACCGGCGTCGGGCACATCCGTGGCCACGAGACCGACCGGCTGACCGCGCTCACGCGCGAGTTCACCGCGCTCGGGGCGGACGTCACCGAAGCACCGGACGGGCTGGAGATCCGGCCCCGGCCGCTGCGCGGCGGGGTCTTCCGCACCTACCACGACCACCGGATGGCGCACGCCGCCGCAGTGGCCGGGCTCGCCGTTCCGGGCATCGAGTTGGACGACGTGGGGTGTACCTCGAAGACCATGCCCGAGTTCCCGGCACTATGGTCAGCGATGGTGACCGGCAAGAGCTGACGCGAGAAGAGGACAGGTCCTGGCGACCAAACGGCGGGAGTACGACGAGGACGACGTGCGGGTCCGGCCCGGGAAGTCGTCGCGCCCGCGTACGCGCACCCGCCCGCAGCACGCCGACGCTGTCGACGGGTTCGTCATCGCCGTCGACCGTGGGCGCTACACCTGCGTGCTCTCCGGGGCCGAGCGCGGCGTGGTCGGCGCCGAGCTGCCCACTGTCACCGCGATGCGGGCCCGCGAGCTGGGCCGCAAGTCGGTGGTGGTCGGTGACCGGGTCAGCCTGGTCGGCGACACGTCCGGGGCGGAGGGCGCGCTCGCCCGCATCGTCCGGATCGCCGAGCGTCGCTCGGTGCTGCGCCGCACCGCCGACGACGACGAGACCACCGCCGAGGGTCGGCTGGAACGGGTGGTGGTGGCCAACGCCGACCAGTTGGTGATCGTCAGCGCGTTGGCCGACCCACCGCCGCGCACCGGGTTCATCGACCGCTGCCTGGTGGCGGCGTACGACGCGGACGTCGAGCCGCTGCTCTGCCTCACGAAGGCCGACCTGGCCGGGCCGGAGGAGGTGCTCGGCTACTACACCGAGCTGGAGCTGCCGTACGTGCTCAACCGCCCCGACTCCGACCTCGACGCGCTCCGCTCGCTGCTCAGCGGCAAGGTGTCGGTGTTGGTCGGGCACTCCGGGGTGGGCAAGTCGACGCTGGTCAACCGCCTCGTTCCGGACGCGCTGCGCGCGGTCGGGGTGGTCAGCGCGATAGGCCGGGGCCGGCACACCTCGACCAGCGCGGTGGCGCTGCGGCTGCCACCGGTGCCCGGCGTCGACACCGACCCGGGCTGGATCATCGACACCCCCGGGATCCGCAGCTTCGGGTTGGCGCACGTCTCGGCCGACAGCCTGCTGCACGGCTTTCCGGACCTCGTCGAGGGCACCGTCGACTGCCCGCCGAACTGCCCGCACACAGCTGACGAGGCCGAGTGTGGGTTGGACGCGTGGGTGGCCGCCGGTAAGGCCGATCCGCGACGGCTGGCCTCGTACCGTCGGTTGCTCGCCTCACGGGCCGGCGAGGGTGACTCGCGCGGCGACAGCGACCAGCGCGGCCCTGGCGAGGGTGACCGGCGCGGCCCCGACGAGTGACCCGACGGGCGTGGGCTAGGTTGCCGGCATGACCGGGTACGCCGATGACCTCGCCCTCGCCCACCTGCTCGCCGACCGGGCCGACGCCATCGCCACGGCCCGGTTTCGCGCGCTCGACCTGCGCGTCGAGGCGAAACCCGACCTGACCCCGGTCTCCGACGCGGACACGGCCGTGGAGCGGGAGATCCGCGCCCTGCTCACCGAGCACCGGCCGGCCGACGGGCTGCTCGGTGAGGAGTACGGCGCGCAGCCGTCCGCCGACCCGAACGGCCGCCGGTGGATCATCGACCCGATCGACGGCACCAAGAACTTCGTCCGTGGCGTGCCGATCTGGGCGACCCTGATCGCGCTCTACGACGGCGACCGGCCGGCGGTCGGCGTGGTGTCCGCACCGGCGCTCGGACGACGCTGGTGGGCCAGCGCGGGCGCGGGCGCGTTCGCCGGGCCGGGCCCCGCGGCCGGCGAGCGGATCGGCGTGTCCGCGGTGCGTGGGATCCCCGATGCCAGCTTCTGTTACTCGTCGCTGAACGGGTGGGAGAGCGCCGGGCGGCTCGACGCGGTGCTCGACCTGATGCGGGACAGTTGGCGCAACCGGGCGTACGGCGACTTCTACGGTTACATGCTGCTGGCCGAGGGGGCACTCGACGTGATGGTCGAGCCGGAACTGTCGCTGTGGGACGTGGCGGCGCTGGTGCCGATCGTCACCGAGGCGGGTGGCACGGTCACGGATCTGACCGGACAACCGGCCCCCGCCGGCGCTCCGGGCACCGACAGCAGCGTGGTGGCCACCAACGGTGTGCTGCACGCCGACATCCTCACCCGCCTCAATCGACCAGCCGAGCGCTGACCCCCGGCAACCTCTATCCTCGCCAGGTGGTCTCCTCCGGTTGGTGTTTTCTCGCGGCGATGATCGTCGCGTACGGCTTCGCCAACCTGCTCCAGTCGGTGGCGGCGGCCCGCACCACCGTCCACCACACCTTCGATCCGGGCCTGCTGCTGCGCCTCGCCGGGCACCGGACGTACCTGGTCGGCCTCGGCTGTCAGATCGGCGGTTTCGTGCTCGCCTTCCTGGCCCGGCGGGACCTGCCGCTGTTCCTCGTGCAGGCCAGCGTGGCCGCCGGGCTCGGGGTGACCGCCATCCTCGGGGTGCTGGTGCTGAAGTGGCGACTGCCGGCGGCGGAGGTGGTGCTGCTGGCGCTGCTCTTCGCGGGGATAACCGGGCTGGTGCTGTCCGCCCGGCCGGCGCCGTCGAAGCAGCTCGGCACCGCCGGCTCGATCGCCCTGCTGGTGGCGCTCGGTGTGATCGCTGTGCTCGGTTTCTTCGCCGTGCGGCTGCACGGGGCGCCGGGTTCGGTGGCCCTCGGTTCACTGGCCGGGCTGGCGTTCAGCTCGGCCGCGGTCGCCGCCCGGCCACTGGCGTCCGCGCCGTCCGCTGAGGCGTTCCTCGCCGACCCGTTGTTCTACCTGCTGATCGCCCACTCGATAGTGGGTCAGCTGCTGCTCGGCCTGGCCATGCAGCGCGGCTCGACGACCGCCGCGGTCGCCGCGATGGACGCCGCCGGCGCGGTGCCGGCCGCGATCGTCGGCCTGCTGCTGCTCAACGACAAGATCTGGCCGGGGCGGGAGTGGCTGGCCGCTGTCGGTTTCCTGGTCACCCTGGCCGCGGTGATCGGCCTGACCCGGTACGCCGAACCGCAGCAGCACCGCTCGGTGGCACGCCGTCGGGACCGCGCCATGGTCGGTGCCGGCCGGCCGGGCTGACCATCCGGCACCGCACCACTGAAGAGGTGCCGCAGCACCATCCGATCAGGCCTCGACCGGCTTGCGGCGACTCACCACCCGCTCGTAGAGACGCTCCAACGCACCGGCGGTCCGCTCCCAGGTGTAGCTGCTGCGCACCCGGTCCACGGCGGCGTGCCCGTACGCGAACCGACCGGCGTTGTCGGCGAGCAGCCGGCGTAGCGACACCCCGAGTGTCCGTACGTCACCGGGGGGCACCAGACGGCCGGTGACCTCGTCGACGACGGCGTCCGCCAGGCCGCCCATCGCGTAGCCGATCACCGGCACCCCGCAGGCCATCGCCTCCAGTGAGACCCGCCCGGCCGAGGAGTAGTGCGGCGTGCAGGCGACCACGTCCGCCGACCGGTACCAGGTGGCCATCTGGTCGTGCGGCACCGCCCCGACGAGCCGTACCTGGTCGACGACGCCGAGCTGTTCGGCGAGCTCACGCAGTCGTCGCGCCTCGGCGTGGTTGGTCAACTGGTCGACCGGTGGCCCACCGGCGATCACCAGCTCGGCGTCACCGACCAGCCGCATCGCCCGGATCAGGTCCTCCTGGCCGTGCCCGGCGGCGAGCGAGCCCACCGAGAGGATGCGGGGTCGCTGTTCGCGCGGTGCGGCCTCGCCGTCGGGGTGGAACAGGTCGATGTCGACGCCGGCCGGCACCAACGCGACCGAACTACGTTGCAGACCCATCCGGGTGAGCTCGTCTACCTCGTCGTTGGACTGGGCCACGGCGATGTCGACCGCCCGGGTCAACGCGCGCTCCAGCGTGATCCGCTGGCCCGGCCCGTCGTAGTGGCCGCCCAGGTGACGCAGTTGCTCGATGCCGAGCGAGTGGAACGTCTGCACCACCGGGATGTCGGTCTCCCGAACGGCGTGCGCGGCGGCCAGACCACCGACCCAGTAGTGCCCGTGCACCACCTCGGGCCGCCAGGCACCCGACCAGTCGTCGGCCAGCCAACGGCCGACCTCCGTCACGTACGGGATCAGCTCGGCGGTGGGCAGTGGGGTGGGCGGGCCGGCGGGCACCTGGTGCACCTGGTAGCCGTCGACGTTCATCGTCGGCGGCAACGTCGGGTCGTCCCGGCGCACGTAGAGCCGGACGTCATGGCCTCGCTCGGCCAGCTCGGCGGCGACCCGCGCGGTGTGCTGTCGGGTGCCGACCGGTGGGCCGTCGGCGTGGCGGTAGGAACTGGCGTGCGCGCAGACGAGGCCGACGCGCATGGGTCACCTCCCTGCGATCTTTCCTCGGCGGTGGTCCTCCCGGTCAGAGCGTCCCATTAACCCCGCGACGCTGAGCCGAAACCTGGCAGATCAGGAAGAGTCAGCGCGAGTGCCACCGACACTTGCGCCACGGCAAGCACAGGCGGCACACGACAGCGGGGTTCGACGATGATCGACAAGCCGTGGTCGGTGTGACCAGGGCCGGCCGGGGGTACCGATCAGGAATGCCGCTGACCCGCAGTCTCGACGATTCGACCGTGGTGATCACCGGCGCGTCCAGCGGGATCGGCACGGCGACCGCTTACGCACTGGCCCGCCGGGGCGCCGCCGTCGTGCTGGCCGCCCGCAGCGAGCCCGCCCTGCGACAGGTCGCGCAGCGCTGCCGGGAGTTGGGCGGCCGGGCGCTTGTCGTACCGACCGACGTGACCGACCTGGATTCGGTGCGGCGGCTGGCCGATCAGGCGGCGGCCGAGTTCGGCCGGATCGACGCCTGGGTGAACAACGCCGCGGTGAGCGCCGTGGGTCTGTTCGACGAGATACCGGTCGCCGAGTTCCGCCGGGTGCTGGAGGTCAACCTGCTCGGGACGGTGCACGGGATCAAGGCGGCCCTGCCCTACCTGGGCGCCGCCGGTGGCGGTGTGCTGGTCAACAACGCCTCCGTGTTGGCCGAGGTAGCCATGCCGTACCAGTCGGCGTACAACGCCACCAAGCACGGCATCCGAGGGCTGGCCGACACCGTCCGCCAGGAGCTGCGGGTCACCGGTCGGGGCCACATCTCCGTCTGCACAGTGCTGCCGGCCACTATCGACACTCCGTTCTTCCGGCACACGGGCAACCACAGCGGCCGGGAACTGGTGCCGCCTCCTCCGATCTACCCGCCGGAGGTGGTCGCCGAGACCATCGTCCGGCTGCTGCGCCGGCCCCGCCGCGAGGCGTACGCCGGTGGCGCGGCCCGGCTGATCGGTCTGCAGTGGCGGCTGGCGCCCGCGCTGGTGGAGCGCACCCTCGGCTGGTACGCCCACCGCACCCAGTTCGGTCCGGGCGCCCGGGTGGACAGCAGCGGCAACGTGTTCCACGCCGACGCTCAGGGCCGCCAGGACGGTGGCTGGCAGGGTCGACGACGTCAGTTGGTGCGGATGACCGCCGCGTTCGGTCTGGCCGCCGCCGGCACCGCTGTCGGCACCCTGGCCGCCATCAGCCGCCGCTCCCGGTCGGACCACTGATGGCCGATGTCGAGCGCCCAAATGCGCTGACCGTCACCGGCGCGCACAATGGGACGATCATGTCGAGCTGTCTCGTGGAAATCGACGAGTCGTCAGCGGTGGTCCGGCTGACCGGTGTGCTCGACGCCGCCGGCGCCGAGACGGTACGCGGCGCGCTGCTCGCCCGCCTGGTGGACCGGCCCGGTCCGGTGGTGGCCGACGTGACCGGTCTGCGGGTCGTCGACTCGGCCGGGCGGGGCGTCTTCGCCGACGTCCGCCGGGAGGTCGCCGACTGGCCCGCAGCGGATCTGCTGCTGTGTGACCCGGCTGTCGACGGGCCCGCCCACCCGGACGCCGCGCTCGCCAACGTGCCGGCCTGGCCGACGCTCGACGAAGCGCTGGCCGCAGTCGCGGCGACGCCCCTGGCTGCGGTGCTCACGGCCGAACTGGCCCCGGCGGTGGGGGCCGCCCGGTTGGCGCGCGAGCTGGTCACCACAGGTTGCGAGCGCTGGGGCATGCCGACGCTCACCGACCCGGCGTGCATCGCGGTCACCGAATTGGTCAACAACGTGGTGGCGCACGCACAGACCCCGATGACGGTTCGGCTGGCGCCCCAGGACAGCACCCTGCACCTGGCGGTTCGGGACCACTCCCCGCGTCGGCCGACGTTCGCCGGGATATCCCCGCCGAACCGGGTGGGCGGCCGGGGCCTGCTGCTGATCGACACGGTGACGCGCCGCTGGGGCAGCAGCGCCGTACCGGACGGCAAGGTCGTCTGGTGCGTGCTGCACCCTGACGACGAGGCCGTCTGACGGGGGCTTTCGCCGTCGCCGCCCGGTTCGGCGGCGTACCGCCGAAGGTCGTCCGGTTATGGCGGCAGGGCAGCGGGTAGTGATCAGACATGCGCGACAACGAGTACCCGACCCCCGTGTCCGACACCGAGGCGCAAGGGCTGCCCGACACCGCCGATGACGACTCGACCGCCAACGACGACGTCCTCACCGGGCGCGAGGCGGACGGCCCGGACCCGGCCCAACTGCCCGGCGACCGGACGCCGGTGGCGGTGGACCGGTTCGGAACGACCGCCGAGGAGCAGCTCGACGGTGAGTCCCTGGACTACAAGCTCGACCGCGAGGTCTACGAGCGCCCGGCGGACGACCCGCTGGCCGGCACGATCGACCCGAAGATCGCCTTCGAGGCGGACAACCTGGAAGCCGCGGCGGAGGCTCAGCTGGACGCCGACGTGATGGATCCCGGGCCGACCTCGGACCCGAACTCACCGGTCTCCCTCTACGACCACGGTCAGCTCGGCACGGTGGCCGACGCCACTGTGGGCCGGCTGGTGGAACCGGACGAGGGGTCGCACACCGACCAGGAGACCGACTCGGTGGCGTACGACGCCGGATCGGCCGGGGGCGGGGCGACCGCCGAGGAACTGGCCATCCACGAGACGGAGCCGCCGCGCTCGGTGTGACGTCCGCTCAGTCGTCCAGGCCGCGTTCGATGGCGTAACGGGTCAGCTCGACCCGGTTGTGCAGTTGCAGCTTGCCCAGGGTGTTCTGCACGTGGTTCTGCACGGTGCGGTGCGACAGGCCGAGCCGCTGGGCGATCTGCTTGTACGACATCCCCTTCGCCACCAGCCGCAGCACCTCCGTCTCCCGTTCGGTGAGCTGGGGCGTCGCGGGTTCGGCAGCGCCGGCCGGGCCGGTCCCCCGCCCCGGTCCGGCGGCCAGCCGGCGGTACTCACCGAGCACCAGCCCGGCCAGGCCGGGGGTGAAGACCGCGTCGCCGGCCGCGGTGCGGTGGACCGCCTCCAGGAACTCGGCGGGCGCTGTCGACTTCACCAGGTAACCGGTGGCTCCGGCCTTGACCGCGTCCAGCACGCTCTGCTGTTCGCCGCTGGCGCTGAGCATCAGCACCCGCACGGCGGGCAGTGCCGCGCGCAGCCCCAGGATCACCTCGACGCCGGAGATGTCCGGTAGTTGCAGGTCGAGGACGACCACGTCGGGCCGGGCGGCGGCGGCCACCCGGATGGCCTGCCGTCCCTCGCCGCTGGTCGCCACCACCAGGAAACCGGCCTCGGTCAGGTCGCGGGCCACGCCCTCCCGCCACATCGGATGGTCGTCCACCACCATCACCCGGATCGGGTTCACAGCGGTGACCTCGGCACGCTCAGCTCGATCTCGGTGCCGGCCTCGGGGGCGGACACGATCCGTACCGTGCCGCCCACGTCGGCCACCCGGCCCCGGATCGACTGGGTCACCCCGAGCCGACCCTGGGCGGCGGCCTCGTCCAGCCGACCGTCCGGGATGCCCGGCCCCTCGTCGCGGATCGACACGGTCACCGTCGCCCCCTCGTCCTCGATCAGCAGCCAGGCCCGCCCACCGGCGTGCCGTCCCACGTTGTCCAGAGCCGCGCCGGTCGCGGCGGCCAACTCGCCGGCCACCCGTCGCGGCAGCGGCACCGCTGTGGCCGGGGCGGAGAGCGCCACCGTCGCGGAGGCGTACCGGCCGAGCAGGGTCCGCAGGTCCACCGCCTCGCCGCTGTCCGGGGGGCTGCCGGCGGCCGGGCCGGCGTCGGCGATCAGCGCCCGCAGGGCAGCCTCCTGCTCGCCGGCCAGCCGGGCCAGCTCACCGGCCTCCCCGGGCAGGTCGGCGCCGCGCCGTTGCACCAGCGCCAGGACCTGGAGCACCGAGTCGTGGATGTCCCGGGCCAGCCGCTCCCGCTCCCGGGTGGCGGCCTCCAGCTCCACCGCGCGCTGCAGGCGCTCCTCGGCGCTCGCCGCCAGCCGGGCCACGTGACCGACCACCACTCCGGCGAGCAGCATCAGGATCACCCCGGTGAACGAGGACTGGCCGATCCGCTCCCGGGTGGCCAGGTCCGCGCCGGCGACCAGCAGCGCGGCCACCGTGCCCCGCCGCCGGCCGCCGGAGACGGCCCAGGCCAGCACCGGGCCGGCCATCCAGGCCACCCCCAGGGTGGGTACGCCGTGGCTGAGCGCCGTCCGGCCGACCGCCCACGGGGTGGCCAGCACGATGGCCATCACCACCCCGAGGTCGGCCAGCAGCAGCGGCCAGCGCCGCCAGGCAGGGCGGGCGTACCCGATCGCTGTCGCACCGGTCCAGATGATCATCAGCAGGATCAGGGCGCCGACGGCGTACGGGTGGGCGTACCGGTCGGCGTCGCGCACCGCGAGCGCGCAGACGTACGCCAGGGACGCCAGCCTGAACACGGTGAGCGCACGCCACAGCGGCACCTCGTATCCACCCGGCGGCGACGGCATGGCGGTCAGGATGCCACAACCGGGCCGCCGCACGGCGAGCAGCGAGTGCGGTTCAGGAAACCCTGACGTACGGTGGAAAAGCCGCGAAATACTCCGAGATGCGCCGCCGGGACGGGCCCATGACGAACGCAGACCCGCACGCACCGCGTACGGTTGTGCCCATCGAACCTGCCCTCCTGATCGCCGAGGCCTTCGACCAGGCCCAGGTGACCGAGATTCGACACTCGGTCACCTCCTGCGCGCACGCCTCGGGACTCAGCGGCCAACGGCTGGACGACTTCGTGCTCGCGATCAACGAACTGATCACCAACGCGGTGCGACACGGCGGCGGGCGCGGCTGGCTGCGGCTCTGGCAGGAGTCGGGTGTGCTGGTCTGCGAGGTCGCCGACCACGGGAACGGGATCACCCCGCAGCGGCTGGGCGACCGCAGCCGACCGGCCCCGGACACCGCCGGCGGTTGGGGTCTCTGGTTGGCCCGTGAGCTCACCGACGCGATGGAAGTCGTCACCGGCAACGCCGGCACCACCGTCCGCATCACGACGGGCCTGACCACCCACAACCCCACCCCGCGCTAACCCCCGCCCCCGCCCCCGCCCCCGCCCCCGCTCCCACCCCCGCCCGTCGATCATGGAGTCGTGGTGGGTGACAGCTCCACGTCCGCCCCTTATGCGAGGCACCACAACTCCATGATCGACGCAGGTCAGCCCGGACGTTTCGGCGATCTTGCAGTTTCGGTTGTCTGGATGAGTGGAATATCCCTTATGTCGCGACAGAAACCGCAAGATCGCGCGGGTAGGCGAGGTCGGGTCAGGCGAAGAGGGCGGAGACGGATTCGCCGTTGTGGATTCGGCGCGTCGCCTCGGCCAGGGCCGGAGCAACCGACAGGACCTGCAACTTGGGGACCCGCTTGGCGGCCGGAATGGGCACCGTGTTGGTGCAGACGATCTCCAGGACGCCGTCCTGGTCGCTGAGCCGCTGCAACGCGTCTCCGGAGAAGAGGCCGTGCGTGCAGGCGAGCCGGATCGACCGGACCTTCAGGCCCCGCAGATGCTCCATCAACTCGACCACAGTGCTGCCCTTGGCGATCTCGTCGTCCAGCACGATGACGTCCCGGTCGGTCACGTCGCCGATCACCGCGCTGATCTTGACCAGGTCGTCGCTGAACCGCTGCTTCGCCCCGGCCGCGACCGGCGTGCCCAGCAGCCGGGCGAAGGCCGCGGCCTCCTTGGCGTTGCCCAGGTCGGGCGAGACCACCACCGTGTTGCTGAGGTCGTAACGCCGGAAGTGGGTGGCCAGCTCCCGCAGCGCGTGCAGGTGATCCACCGGGACGCTGAAGAAGCCGTGCACCTGCGGCGAGTGCAGGGTCATCGCGAGCACCCGGTCCGCACCGGCCGAGGTGAGCAGATCGGCGACGAGCCGGGCGCCGATCGAGATCCGTGGCGCGTCCTTCTTGTCCGACCGGGCGTACGCGTAGTGCGGCAGCACCACGGTGATCCGACCGGCGGAGGCACCCCGGGCGGCGTCGATCATCAGCAGCAGCTCGACCAGGTGCTCCTGCACCGGCGGCACCAACGGCTGGATCAGGAAGACGTCCCGCTCCCGGCAGTTGGCCTGCAACTGGACTTCCAGACAGTCGTTCGCGAACCGGGAGACCCGCACCGGGTGCAGCGGCACCCCCAGGTGGGCGCAGATCTCGGCAGCCAGGTCGGGATGGGCGGTTCCACTGAAAACTGCGATGTCGCGCACGTTCGCACATCGTAGGGGAAGCGGACGGCCACCGATCGGCGGCGGGCCGGAACCCACCCACAGTGACGCCTGTCGCGCCGCGCCGTCGTCCGGGTACGGTGCTGCGGTGACCCCCCAGTACGTCGCCGCCATCGACCAGGGCACCACCTCCTCGCGGTGCATCGTCTTCGACCGGGCCGGGGACATCGTCGCCGTGGCCCAGCGCGAGCACCGGCAGATCTTCCCCCGACCGGGGTGGGTGGAGCACGACGCCGAGGAGATCTGGGACAACGTCCAGCAGGTGGTCGCCGAGGCGCTGCGGGCCGCGGGTACCGACGCGTCCGGGCTGGCCGCCGTCGGCATCACCAACCAGCGGGAGACCACAGTCGTCTGGGACCGGGCCACCGGGCGCCCGGTGGCCAACGCCATCGTCTGGCAGGACACCCGGACCGGGCCGCTCCTGCGCGAGCTCGCCTCGGCGTACGGCGAGGAGCGGTTCCGGGCCCGGACGGGCCTGCCGCTGGCCACCTACTTCGCCGGGCCGAAGCTGCGCTGGCTGCTCGACGAGGTCGACGGCCTGCGCGAGCGCGCCGAGCGCGGCGAGGTGCTCTTCGGCACCATGGACAGCTGGCTGATCTGGAAGCTGACCGGCGAGCACGTCACCGACGTGACAAACGCCAGCCGGACCATGCTGATGGACCTCACGACCCTGGACTGGGCACCGGAACTGCTGGACGCGATGGGCGTGCCGGCGGCGATGCTGCCGGAGATCCGCTGCTCCGCCGAGGTGTACGGCACTGCCGGCGGGGTGCTCGCCGGGGTGCCGGTGGCCAGCGCGCTCGGCGACCAGCAGGCCGCCCTGTTCGGGCAGACCTGCTTCCAGCCGGGCGAGGCGAAGTGCACCTACGGCACCGGCAGCTTCCTGCTGCTCAACACCGGCGCCAGCCCGGTCCCGTCGACACACGGCCTGCTCACGACGGTCGCCTACCAGATCAAGGGCCAACCACCGGCGTACGCCCTCGAGGGCGCCATCGCGGTCACCGGCTCACTGGTGCAGTGGCTGCGGGACAACCTCGGGTTGATCTCCACGGCCGCCGAGGTGGAGGAGTTGGCCGGCACCGTTGACGACAACGGCGGCTGCTACGTGGTGCCGGCGTTCTCGGGGCTGTTCGCCCCGCACTGGCGCAGCGACGCCCGCGGGGTGATCGCCGGCCTGACCGGCTACATCACCAAGGGGCACCTGGCGCGTGCGGTGTTGGAGGCGTCGGCGTGGCAGACCCGCGAGGTGGTCGACGCGATGAACGCCGACTCGGATGTGGCGCTGCGCCGGCTCCGGGTGGACGGCGGGATGACCGCCAACGGCCTGCTCATGCAGTTCCTCGCCGATGTGCTCGACGTGCCGGTGGTCCGCTCCCGGATCACCGAGACCACCTGCCTGGGCGCCGCGTACGCGGCCGGCCTGGCGGTCGGCTTCTGGCCGGACCTGGCCACGTTGCGGGCACAGTGGCGCTCGGACGCGCAGTGGGGGCCGACAATGGCGGCGGACCTGCGCGATCGGGAGCTGCACAACTGGCGCAAGGCCGTGCAGCGCACCCTCGACTGGGTGGAGTGACCGCCGGTCCGGCGGTCACTCCCAGCGGTTACCGGTGAGCTTCTCGTAGACGTCGATGTAGCGGGCCCGGGTGGCCTCGACCACCTCGGCCGGCATGTCCGGGGCGGGGTCCTGCTTGTTCCAGCCGCTGCCGGTGGCCCAGTCCCGCACGTACTGCTTGTCGTAGGAGAACTGCACCCGCCCCGGCTGGTACGACTCGGCGGGCCAGAACCGCGACGAGTCGGAGGTGAGCAGCTCGTCGGCGAGGACCAGGGTGCCGTCCGGCGCCCAGCCCAACTCGATCTTGGTGTCGGCGACCAGGATGCCCCGGTCGGCGGCCAGCTCGGCGCCGCGCCGGTAGATGTCGATGGTGATCTGCCGTAGCCGCTCGGCGGTGGCCTGGCCCACCTTGTCCACCACGTCGTCGTACGTGATGGGTTCGTCGTGCTCGCCCATCGGCGCCTTGCTCGACGGGGTGAAGATCGGCTCGGGCAGGATCGACGCCTCGCCCAGCCCTCGCGGCAGTGCTACGCCGGAGACGGCGCCGGTCCGCTCGTACTCCCGTAGGCCGCCGCCGGTGAGGTAGCCGCGAGCGACGCACTCGACCGGGAGCATGTCCAGCCGCTGGCAGCGGATGGCCCGCCCGGCGAACTCGGCGGGCACGTCGGTGGCGGAGATGACGTGGTTTGGCACCAGGTCGGCGAGCTGCTCGAACCACCAGAGGGAGAGCGCGGTGAGCAGGCGGCCCTTGTCCGGGATCGGCGTCGGCAGCGCCACGTCGTAGATCGAGATGCGATCCGAGGCGACCAGGATCAGGTCGTCGCCGTCGGCGTAGACGTCCCGAACCTTGCCCGAGTGCAGAAGTTCCACGCGCCCTAGTACACCACGCGACATTGGAAGGGCCTGATTCGACCACCCAGCCGAGGGTGACCGGACGGACGTTGACACCTTCGTGCGCTGCCTGCGTGAATGGTCCGACCGCCACCCCAGTAGGTCCAGGAGAGCCCCGTGCCCGTTGTTCGACCCCCGCTCGACCGCCTCGGTGCCGACCCGGGCCGGCGCCGACTGCTCGGCGCACTGCTCGGCGCACCTCTGCTCGCGTCCGGCGGGCTGGCGGGTTGCAGCGACGGCGCCGCCACCTCGACCCAGGACGGGCCCGTCGAGCTGTCGGTCTTCTGGTGGGGTGGCACCAAGCGGGCCGAGCTCACCGAGAAGGCGCTGCGGCTCTACTCGGATCGCAACCCCCGGGTCACCTTCCGGGTCACCTGGCAGGGCGCCGACGGCTACTACGACCGGCTGGCCACCCAGGCGGGCGGCGGGAACGTACCGGACCTGATCCAGATCGACGACGCCATGCTGACCGAGTACACGCAACGTCAGGTCATCCTCGACCTCACCGACCACAACCTGGATCTCCGGGGCCTGCCGGAGGGCCTGATCCGCTACGGCACTGTGGAAGGGCGGACGATGGCGGTGGCCGCCGGGCAGACCCACGGCGTCGTGGTGTTCAACCGGGACCTGCTGCGGGACCTGCAGATGCCGGAGCCCCGCGCCGGGATGAGCTGGCCCGACTACATCTCCTGGGCCACGCAGGTCACCGAGGCCAGCGACGGCCAGGTGGCCGGCACCATGGACGGGTCGGGTGACTACCGGGCGCTCTGGCTCTGGCTGCGGTCGCAGGGCGGCGAGTTCTACCGGGGCAACCAGCTCGGCTTCGGCGCGGACGAGCTGATCGCGTGGTTCGAGCTGTGGCAGCGGGCCCGCAGGGGGCGGGCCACGCCGAGCGCGGCGCTCGTCGAGCAGGCCGACAGCGGCGAGCCGGCCCGGCAACTGGTGGTGAACGGGGTGACCGCTGCGTCCTTCGCGTGGTCCCACCAGCTGCCCGAGCTGCAACGACTCACCGATTCCGAGTTGGGCATCGTCGGCTTTCCCGGCCCGCCCGGCGCTCAGTGGGCGCGGGCGTCGATGTACTGGGCGGCGTTCCGGGGCACCCGCCACCCGGACGCGGTCGCCGACGTGATCAACTTTCTGACCACAAACGGTGAGGTTGGCACGGTCCTCGGCCACGAGCGTGGGCTGAACCCCAGTGCCGCGGTGCGCCGCTACGCCGAGGGCAGCATCACCGACTCGGCCCAGCGGCGTGCCGCCGCGTTCGGCGCCAGCATCGCCGACCAGCTCGGGCCGGCGCCGGCCCCACCACCCAAGGGGCACGCGAAGGTGCGCACCCTGCTGGTCACCGCCGCCGAGCGCATCCGCGTCAAGCGCGACGGCACCCGCGAGGCCACCGCGCGCTTCCTGTCCCAGGCCATCGCGGCCCTGGCGGTGTGAGCACCGGCGGCCGGCCGCTGGGTGACCCGTCGGTGTCTCCGGCCCGGTCAGCGCGGCGGGCCACCCCGGCGGTTGCGCATCAGCCGCAGCACCAGGAACACGACGATCGCCACCACCACCAGGCAGCAGAGCAGCGGAAGTATCCCGAAGCCGCCGCGGCTTCGCCGCCGAGCGGCCTCCACCACGAGTTCGCCGGTGCCCGTGGACGCCCAGGCCGCCACGGGCACGAAGACCGCCAGTACGACCGCACCGAAGACCGCGCTGAGGCGGCCCCACCACTTACCGAATGAAGACATGTGCCCATCCTCGCCGAAGGGTGCAACCTCGGCACGTCGGTCCACGCCGAATCACGGAACCGGAATCGTCCGGAACTCTCCGGCCGGCGCGCAACGTGCTCGCAACGTCCCGGCAAAGATGATGATCTTTACATGAATCTCTTGAGGTGATCGGATTCGCCTCATGGTCAACTCTGTAGACAGTGCGCGGATCTCTCACACCCGAAGATCCGCGGCGGCAGCGGTCGGCGTCACAGTCGTCGCCGCGCTCCTCACCCCCACTGCGGCGCACGGCGCCCCACCTCCCACACCGCCGCCGACAAGACCCGCTCCAAGTGGCAACGCGGACCGCACGCCCGTCACTGTCACGCTGATCACCGGCGACCGGGTGACGGTGACCCCCGGCGTCCACGGCGCGACCCCCTCGGTGGACGTCAAACGCGCGCCGGGTGCCACCGGCTCCGTGCGCATCTCCACCGAGGGCGGGGACACCTATGTGTACCCGGACGAGGCGCTGCCGTACCTCGCCACCGGTCGACTCGACAAGCAGCTGTTCGACGTCACCCAGCTCATCGCCCAGGGCTACGACGACGCGCGGACCGCCGAACTCCCCCTGATCGTCACCCGCACGACGGGTGTGGCGAAGCTCCGGACCGGCACCACGCTGCCGGGCGCGCAGACCACGCTGGAGCTTCCCTCCGTCCGTGGCGAGGCGATCCGCACCCGCCGATCGCAGGCCTCGGACTTCTGGTCGGCCCTCACCAATGGACAGTCGCCGACCGGCCGCAGCGCCGCCACCCCGACGCCCTCCTTCGCGGCCGGCGTCGACAAGGTGTGGCTCGACGGCAAGGCGAAGGCCACCCTGGCCGACACCACCGCCCAGGTCGGCGCGCCCGCGGCGTGGGCCGCAGGTGGCACCGGCAGCGGTGTCCGGGTCGCCGTCCTGGACAGCGGCGTGGACACCACCCACCCGGATCTCGCCGACCAGGTGGTGGCCTCCCGGAGTTTCATCTCCGGCCAGGACGTGATCGACCGGAACGGGCACGGCACCCACACCGCCTCCACCGTCGCCGGCACGGGCGCCGCCTCCGGCGGCAAGGAACGGGGCGTGGCCCCCGACGCCGACCTGGTGATCGGCAAGGTCCTCGACGAGTACGGCAGCGGGTCCATCTCGGGGATCATCGCGGGCATGGAGTGGGCGGCGCGGGCCGAGCACGCCAAAGTGATCAACATGAGCCTCGGCGTGAGCGCGTGGCACACCCAGGACGACCCGCTGAGCCAGGCCGTCAACCAGCTGACCGCCGAGACGGGCGCGCTCTTCGTCGTCGCCGCCGGCAACAGCGGACCAGACCCGTACACCCTCGGTGCGCCGGGCACCGCGGACGCCGCGCTGACCATCGGCGCGGTGGACACCTCCGACCAGCTGGCGGGCTTCTCCAGCGTCGGGCCCCGGATGAACGACGAGGCCCTCAAGCCCGACATGACAGCTCCCGGGGTGGACGTGCTGGCGGCACGCTCGCAGCACATCCCCTGGGGTGAGGGCTACTACTACGCCGACAGTGGCACCTCGATGGCGGCACCGCACGTCGCCGGGGCGGCCGCCCTGCTGGTGCAGAAGCACCCGACCTGGAGTGCGCGGCAGCTCAAGGACGCGCTGATGGGCACCAGCGTCCGCACGCCCGACTACAACGCCTACCAGGCCGGCAGCGGCCGATTGAACGTCGCCGCCGCCTACCACCAGGACCAGGTCATCGCGTCCGGCTCGGTGGACGCCGGGCTCGTCAGGTGGTCGCCGGGCAGCACCCCACAGCCGATCAAGCGGACGATCACCTACACCAACACCACTGACAGCCCGATCACTGTGGAGCTCTCCGTCGACCGCGGCACCTCCCCCGCGCAGACGTTCACGGCGACGACGGACCGCGTCACGGTGCCCGCTCGGGCGAGCGCTACGGCCGAGGTCGTGGTGGCCCCGGCGGGCCTTCCTGCCGGCAGGTACTCCGCCCAGGTCACGGCCCGCTTCGCGGCCGGCGAGGTCCACACGGCCGTCGGGGTCGCCGTCGAGTCCAAGAAGTACGACCTCACCATCCACCTCAAGGACCGCGCCGGTCGACCGATGAGCGGCGAGGTCGAGGTGGTCAACGCCGAGACCGGCTCCGCCTTCATGTGGGTGCCGGCTGGCACGCTCACCGCCCGCCTGGCGCCCGGCTCCTACACCGTCGTCACGGCGGCGGACGTGGAGGGCCTGCACGGCCCCCGCTCCCTCGGGCTCGCGATGCTGACCGCTCCCGAGGTCGACCTCACGACGAACCGGGTAGTGGAACTCGACGCCGCGCGGGCCCGCCAGGTGAAGGTGGCGACACCCCAGCCGACCGCCGTCGTCAACAGCAGAATCGACGTCTACCGCTCCTTCACGTCGAGCGAGCCGACACCCACCGACTGGAACGCCCTGCGCGAGACGTTCTGGCCGGGCGCCGCCTACGACAGCCTGTGGGCCCTGCCGACCACTGACAAGGTGAAGAAGGGCAGCTTCGTCTTCACCACCCGGATCCGCGCCGAGCAGACGCCGATGGCGATCAGCTACCACGGCCGGCACCTCAGCGACCCGCTCGTGCAGCCCGGCTCCCCGCCGCTGCCCGACGGCACCTCGCGCCTGGACGCCGTCTTCGCGGGCGTCGGCGGAACCGCCGACTACGCCGGTCTCTCCGCCCGCGGCAAGGCCGTCGTCGTCCGTGGCAACGACTCGGTGACCCCCGCCGATCAGGCAGCGGCGGCGCACACCGCCGGGGCGGCGATGCTCGTCGTGGTCAACGACGGGGCGGGCCGCAAGAGCGACTGGTACGGCAACCCCGACGCCGTGACGACCGGACCGATCCCGGTGGCCTCGGTGACCATGGACGAGGGCGAGGCGCTGATCCAGAAGATCACCGCTTCGGGCCGCAACCCGCTACGACTGGTAGTGGTCGCCCACCCCAGGGCGAAGTACCTGTACGACCTGGTGGACTACCACCGGGGCGCGGTGCCGAAGGACCCGTCCGCCAAGACCGACCCACGCAACCTCGCCCGGATCGATCTCACCTTCTCCCCGCCCCCGGGCAAGCAGTCCAGTGAGACGCGAATGGACTTCCCGCCGTACGAGTACGCGGCGGCACGGCCGTTCCCGTTCGAGCCGGTCGCGCCGGGGCCACGTACCGACTGGGTCTCGGCGGGTGGCGGCATCAAGTGGATGCAGTACGCCGACGTCGCCGACTGGGCGCGGTCCAACACGGAGGCCATCGCCTACCGGCCGGGAAGCGTCCAGAAGGACCGTTGGTTCGGTCCCATCACCCGGCCACGGCTGCTCAGCACCGAGATCCCGTTCCGTGGTGAGACCGCCATGAGCGCCTACATCCAGGGGTTCGGCGACGCGGGCGCCGCACACAGCGGCGGGGCCAGCATGTCGCAGATCGCCACGTTCTATCAGGGCGACAAGCTGCTGACCCAGTTCGACGGCTGGCCGGAGGTCGGCGCGGGTGACCTGTCGCCGGAGAGACTGCCGTACCGGCTGGTCGTCGAGACCACTGGCAAGCCCGAGTTCAGCCCGTACTCGACCGCCACGCACACCGAGTGGAGCTTCGTCTCCGGCGGCAGCACCGAGGTGCAGGCCATTCCGCTGGTCCAACTGGATTACGGCACGGACGTGGACTTCGCGGGTCGGACGAAGCGCCGAACCGACTTCGCGATCACGCCCGTGGTGGTGGGCAGCACCGCGGCTCGCGACGGCGTGTCGTCGCTCCAGTTGGAGATCTCCTACGACGACGGGGCGACCTGGCAGCGGCAGGACCTGAGGGAAAAGAAGGGCACCTGGCAGGCGTCGCTGAACGCGCCGCAGCGGGCCGACTTCGTGTCGATCCGGGTCACCGCCAGGCAGCGCAACGGTGGCGGCGTCACCCAGACCGTCACCCGGGCCTTCGGCCTGCGGTAGAACCAGCGGGGGCCGGTGCCTGAGCGGCGCCGGCCCCCTCGGGGCCCGCATTGCGCACCGGCACCAAAAAAGTCCGGCCCCCACACTGTGGGGGCCGGACTCATATCACTTTCAGTGGTAGCGGGGACAGGATTTGAACCTGCGACCTCTGGGTTATGAGCCCAGCGAGCTACCGAGCTGCTCCACCCCGCGTCGACTGGTTAAGACTAACCCACCCGTTCCCGGCGATGATCAGCGGGGGTCACCAACCACTGCGACCCGGCAGCCGGAATGTCGAAAGCCCGCCCCCGGCGAACCGGAGACGGGCTTCGAACTGGTGTTTCTCTCGTAGCGGGGACAGGATTTGAACCTGCGACCTCTGGGTTATGAGCCCAGCGAGCTACCGAGCTGCTCCACCCCGCGTCGGTTCGCTAACCGTAGCGCACCGACCCGGGACACCGCAAAGCGACTCCGATACCGCCGACCCGGACAGCTCTGACCTGGACCGTTGTCAGTCGAGCCAGTTCTCGATCGCCGCGACCGCCCGTCGACTGTCCGCATCGACCTGGGACCGAACGGCCGCCGTGTGCTCCCAACCCTGCTCCCAGAGCACCGTCACCACCTCACCGACCCGAACCGCCCGGACCAGCCGAACCTCCTCCGTACCCGGCTCGCCCATCCCGTCCGGCATCGGGGCCCGCATCTCGAACAGCACCGACTCATCCCCGTACACCCCCGAGGTCAGCAGCCGCTGTCGCCACGTCCTGCTGTCGTCGGGCAGCTTCTGGTCGGGGCAACCGCGCACGGCCTGCCGCAGCTCCCGCAACGCGTCGTCGGCGCGGCCCGCCCGGTAGATGGTGATGGTGTGCCGGTAGCTGCCATCCGGCACGTGCCCCGTCGGCGTCTCCGGCAACTTGTAGGCCAGGTAGCGACCACGGCGCTGGACCATTGCCGAGTCGCTGGACAGGCGCGTCCCGCACAGCGTCGGCAGCGCCAGACCCTCCCCCGAGGATTCCAGTCCGGTCCGGTTCGGAGCCGCCAGCACGAAGAAGGCGCGGTCCGGGATCGAGGTGGGCGGCCGGGGTGCCGCCGGGCCGGTGGCTGGCTGCGACGGCGTACCGCTCGGGGTGGTTCGTGACGGCGGCGGCGACGAGGGTGTCGACACCGGGGTCGGCGTGGGTGACGGCCGGGAGGTCGCTGTCGCCCCGGTCGGCAGCGGGCCGGGGGTGTCGGCGGGCGGCGGCAGCGGTGCGGAGCCGTCCGCCGGGTACGCCAGTCGGCCACCGACGGCCACCCCGCCCACGAGCAGCGCCACCGCGAGCGTCGAGCCGGCCATCCGGGCTCGGGCCCGCCGGTCGGCCAACCGCCGAAGCGACTCGGGATTCGTCAACTCATGCCCGTCCGCGACGGCGCCGAGCGACCGGTACAGGTCAGAGAGTTCAACTGACATCGTTCGCCTCCAACTCCACGGCGCAGAGGTCGGGCAGCAGCGCGGCCAGCCGGGACCGGCCTCGGGACAGCCAGGACTTCACGGTGCCGACCGGTGCGTCGGTCTCCCGGGCGATCTCCTCGACGGACATGTCGAAGAGGTAGTGCAGGGCCAGCGCCTGCCGGTGCGTGGCGGGCAACTGCCGGAGCGCTCCGACCAGGAGCACCCCGTCCTCACTGGGCGGGGGTGCGACCGCCGGCGGTCCGCTACGACTCAGCACCACCCGCCAACGGTGCAGACGCCGCCAGCGGTCGGTCGCCAGCCGGGCCACCACGAGCCGCAGCCACGCCTCGGGCGCCGGATGCGACGACAGTCGCCCCCACTGCCGCCAGGCCCGGGTGTACGCCTCCTGCACCAGGTCCTGCGCCTCACTGTGGTCGCCAGCGACCGCATAGCCGTACCGCAGCGTCCGCCGGGCTGTGCTGCGGTAGAAGTCATCGAAGCTCTGCGCGTCCCGCACGACTGTTTCCCCCTCGTCCCCACCCCGTTGCTTTGAGGACGGCGGACCGGCGTCGCAGGTTGCGGAGGTGGAGGGTGCTGTCGGTGACGTGACAGATACGCACAGATCAGGACAACGGCCGAGCCCCCGCCGTTCGGACCTGATGCGGTCCGCGCGACGGGGGCTCGGGGAGGAACTGCGTGCGGTGGCGGGTCAGCCTCCGGCACTCGGGCTGGCACCCGGCCCACCGGCGGCCTGCTGCGCCTGCTGGAACGCGGTGAGCGCCTCGTCGAGGGCCTTCAGCGCCCGCCCGTACCGCTCGAAGTCGCCGGACGTCTGCGCGGCCCGGACCTCGGTGATCGCGGTCTGCACCCGGTCCGCGGCGGCGGCCAGGTCACCGGCCGGCGGTGGCGTGCCGGGGCTCGGGGTCGCCGTCGGCGCTGGCGTCGCCGTGCCCGAAGGCGTCGGCGTGGGCGTCGTCGGGTTGCCCCCGGTCGTCGGCGGCGGCGACGTGCCCTGCCCGGCCTTCTTGCCCTGCTCGACCAACTGCTTGATGCCGTCGTTGATGTTGTCGGCCAGCGCCACGAAGGAGCCGCCGTCACCGTACGAGAGCAGCACCTTCTGCAACAGCGGGTACGCGTCCTGCTGGTTGCTCTTCACGTAGACCGGCTCCACGTAGAGCATGCCGTCGGCAAAGGGCAACGAGAGCAGGTTGCCGTACTGGACCTGCGCCTGGTTGCTGGAGAGCAGGTTCAGCTGCTGCCGGATGTTCGCGTTGTTGGTCATCTGCTGGTGCACCTGCACCGGGCCGGAGATCCGGGTCTGATCCGGCAACTCCAGCACCTCCAGCCGGGGCTTCCCCTCGACGTACGACCCCGAGATCAGCGCGGCGAGGTTCTGCCGGCCGTTCGGGGTGACCGCCGAGGTGAGCTGGAACCGGGGGCTCTCCTGCCCTGGGAACTGGGTGAACAGGTAGTACGGAGGCTGCTTCTGGCCGCTGTCCGGCGCGTCCGGCACGTTCGGCACCTGCCAGAAGTCCTGCGCGGAGTAGAAGTCGCCCGGGTTGGTCACGTGGAACTTGGTGAGCAGGTTGCGCTGCACCTTGAACATGTCCGCCGGGTAGCGCAGGTGCTCGGTCAGCTCGACCGGGATCTCCGCCTTCGGCAGCACCAGGTCACCGCCGAACGCCTTGTTCCACGCCTTGAGCACCGGGTCGGTGTCGTCGTACTCGTAGAGCTTCACAGTGCCGTCGTACGCGTCGACTGTGGCCTTCACCGAGTTCCGCATGTAGTTGACGTCTTCCCGGGCCAGCTGGAACGTGCCCCGGTTGGTCAACTCGTCGGTGGTCTCGGTCTGCAGATTGACCTTCTCGGCGTACGGGTAGGAGGCCGCCGTGGTGTAGCCGTCCACGATCCACTGCACCCGACCGTCGACCACCGCCGGGTACGGGTCGCCGTCCAGGGTGAGGAACGGCGCGACCTTCTCCACCCGATCGCGCGGGTTACGCACGTAGAGCAGCTTCGAGTCCTTGTTGACCGCCTCGGAGAGTAGGAAGTTCGACTCCTGCTCCTTGATGGCGTACAGCAGTCGCCGGGTGAAGGAGCCGATCTCCACGCCGCCCTCACCGGTGTAGGTGTAGGACTCGCCGCCGCCCTCACCGACCGGCCTGTCGAACTCGGCCTTCTTGTTCGGGTCGGACTGCCCGACGATGGCGTAGTCGTCCGCGGCCATCCGCTCGCCGTAGTAGATACGCGGCTGCTTGGCCGGGATCTGCTCAGTCTGCGAGGAGCACGCCTCCTGGGTCTTCTCACCGAGGAAGCCGGAGACGAAGAACGGCTGACCGCCGCAGACCACCTGGTTGGCCGGGGCGGCCACCAGCCCGTACCCGTGGGTGTAGACGGTGTGCCGGTTGATCCAGGTGTTCTGCTGGTCGGTCAACTCGCCGTAGTTGATCTCCCGGACGCCGACCACGTAGTCGGAGACCTTGCCGTTCACCCCGTACCTGTCGATGTCCAGCTTCGGGCCGAAGTCGTAGAAGCCACGCACCTGCTGGAGCTGCGTGTACGTCTCGCTGACCAGCTGCGGGTCGAGCAGCCGCACGTTCGACACCACCGAGGTGTCGGTGGCCAAATTCCCCGGTGGGGTGAGGTTGTTCGCCGAGTACGGGGTCGTCTCGGTGGCCCCCAACCCGAACGCCGCCCGCGTCGCGTCGATGCTGCGCTGGATGTACGGCGCTTCCTTGTCCTTGGCGCTCGGCTTGACCTCGAAGGTCTGCACCGCCCAGGGGTAGATGCCGCCGATGGCCACCGCGGACACGCCGAGCAGCGCCAGCGAGATCCCCGGCCAGACCAGGTTCCGCATCCAGGCGTTGGAGAACACGAGGATCGCGATCGCCACCACGATCGAGATGTAGGCGAGAATCTCCTTCGCCGGCAGCAGCGCGTTGACGTCGGCGTAGCCGGCACCGTACAACTTGGCGCCCTCGTTGTACTCCAGCAGCATGGCCCGCCGGTCCAACACGTACGCGATGGCCTTCAACAGCACGAAGACCGCGACCAGGGTGCTCAGGTGCGCGCGGGCCCCGTTGCTCATCCGGTCGCCGACGCCCTGGAGGCGGACCCCGCCGAAGAGGTAGTGCACCGCCAGCGCGCCGATCACGGCCAGCACCACAGCGGTGAAGGCCACCCCGAGCAGGTAGCGCCAGAACGGCAACTGGAAGACGTAGAAGCCGATGTCGACCCCGAACTCCGGGTCCTTGATGCCGAAGTCACCGCCGTTGCGGAAGAGCAGCCACTGGTTCCACCGGTTCTGCGCGGAGAGACCGGCGAAGAGCCCGACCACCGCGGCGGTCAGCGAGATCCAGGTGCCGAGACGCGGGCTGAGCACCATCCGGTAGCGCTCCAGGGTCGCCTGCTCCACCGAGTGCGGGCGCAGGCGCGGGCGCAACCGGTAGGCCAGCCACAGGTTGCCACCGACTATCACCGCCATGCCGAGGCCGACGGCGAGGAAGAGCATCAACCGGGTCAGCAGGACACCGGTGAAGACCTCGGTATAGCGGACCTCGTCGAACCAGAGCCAGTCGGTCCACGCCTGGACACCCCAGCCGAGCAGGGTGAAGAGCACGAACACCCCGACCAGGACAGCGATGGTGACGCGCCCGCGCCGGCTCATCCTCGGGAGGGGGCTGCTGCTACGCATGACCACTGTTGGCTCCGCACGCTCGATATGATCGGCTCCGACCAGGCACCCAGAGTACGGGGTGTTCCTGAGCGTGGCGGGGCACGGTCACACCGGTCAGCAACGCGTCGGTTGACCGCCCGCGCGCAACGTCTCCAGCGCGGTCATCGCCTCGTCCAACGAGCCGACCCGCAACAGCGGCAGATCCGGCTGCGGGTTGCGGACCGCCTCCGCGCAGTTGTCCGCCGGTACCAGGAAGACCTTCGCCCCGGCGCGCTTGGCGCCGACCAGCTTCTGGGCGATCCCGCCGATCGGGCCGACGGCACCCTCGTCGTCGATGGTGCCGGTGCCGGCGATGATCTGGCCGCCGGTCAGGTCGGCCGGGGTCAGCTTGTCCACGATCCCCAGGGCGAACATCAGACCGGCGCTCGGCCCACCGATGTCCCCCAGATCGATGCCGAGCGTGAACGGGTGCGGCTGCTGCTGATCGATCTCGACACCGATCCGCGGCCGGCCGTCCTGCTCCTGGCTGGTCACCGTCGCGGTGGCCGGCGCGCCGTCCCTGGTGTAGCCGATGGTCAACGCCGTGCCCGCCGGCTTGGCCCGGACCAGCTCGGTGACCTTCGCGGCCACCGGCACCGGCTGACCGTCGACCGAGGTGATCACATCGCCGGCCTTCAGCGCACCGGCCGCCGGGCCGTCCCCGGCCACCGTCTTGATCACCACCTGCACCGGAAAGCCCAACTCCCGCAGCGCGGCGGTCTCCGCGCTGGTCTGCGACGCCTTGAAGTCCTCGGCGTTGCGCTGCTCGACCTGCTCCGTCGACTCCCCCGGCGGGTAGACCAGCTCACGCGGCACCACCGCCTCGTCGTCGGAGAACCAGCCCGCGATCGCCCCCCGCAACCGCACAGTGGGCTGCACCCCCACCGTGGTCAGCCGCAACTGGCCGGCCGAGGTGGAGGTCTCCCGACCGGAGACCTGGATGACCTCCTTACCGTCGGTCGTACCGAGGGTGTTGACCGTCGGCCCCGGGCCCAGCACCACGTACGGAATCGGCACCCGGAGCACCCCGATGCTCAGCAGGGCGGTGAACAGGGCACCGAGCAGGACCGTCAGGCCACGACGTCTCATGCCGCAGAGCGTACCGACCGGTCGCGGGTCACCTGCCGGATGCGCCGCGCGACTTCGCCCTCAGCGCAACGCCAGCGGCGGCTACCTGGGGCGCGGTCCGCGTACCGTAGATGTCGTGCCTGATATTCCGTTCGGTTTCGCGCTCCCGGGTGGGCAGCCACCAGACCCCAACGATCCCGCGCAGATGCAGCAGTTCATGTCGCAGTTGCAGCACCTGCTCTCCGCGCCGGGCAGCGGTCCGGTCAACTGGGACCTGGCCCGGCAGGTAGCAGCCAGCCAGCTCGCGGCCGCCGGTGACCCGGCGGTGTCGATGTACGAACGCAACGCGGTCGAGGAGGCGCTCCGCCTCGCCGACCTGTGGTTGGAGCCCGCCTCGGCGTGGCCCACCGGCATCCAGAACCCGGTTGCGTGGAACCGCAACGAGTGGATCTTCAAGACGCTGGACGTGTGGCGCAAGCTGTGCGACCCGGTCGCCAGCCGGATGGTCGGCGCGATGGGCGACCTGGTGCCACCGGAGGCGCGCGCCCAGCTCGGCCCGATGCAGTCGATGGTGGCCTCCCTCGGTGGCGCGCTCTTCGGCGGTCAGCTGGGCCAGGCCCTCGGTTCGCTCGCCGCGGAGGTGCTCTCCGCCGGCGACATCGGGCTGCCGCTCGGCCCGGCCGGCACGGCCGCGCTGATCCCGGCCAACATCCGGGCGTACGGCGAGGGCCTGGAACTGCCCGAGGACGAGGTCCGCCTCTACGTGGCGCTGCGCGAGGCCGCCCACCAGCGGCTGTTCCAACACGTCCCGTGGCTGCGGGGGCATGTGCTCAGCGCGGTCGAGATGTACGCCTCGGGCATCCGGGTCAACCGGGAGGCGATCGAGGAGGCGATGGGCCGGGTCGACCCGACCGACCCCGAGTCGATGCAGGCGATCGCCCTGGAGGGCATCTTCACCCCGGAGGACACCCCGGCGCAGAAGGCGTCGCTGGCCCGCCTGGAGACCGCACTCGCCCTGGTCGAGGGCTGGGTGTGCCACGTGGTGGACAGCGCCGCCAGCGACCGGCTGCCCAACGTCGTCCGGTTGGGCGAGGCGTTCCGCCGTCGCCGGGCCGCCGGTGGCCCCGCCGAGCAGACCTTCGCCGCGCTGGTCGGTCTGGAACTGCGCCCCCGCCGGCTGCGCGAGGCCGCGGCGCTCTGGGCCGCGCTCACCCAGCACCGTGGCATCGAGGGGCGCGACGCCGTCTGGGGCCACCCGGATCTGCTCCCATCGGACGACGACTTCGCCGACCCGGTCGCCTTCGCGATGAACGACATGGACCTCAGCGAGCTGGACAGCTTCGACTTCACCGCCCCCGGCGGGGTGGAGGAGAAGGCCCCCGGTCAGCCGGATGAGACCGACGGCGAGGACGACGCCAAGTCCTGACGTCCGCGCAACGACGACCCGCGCCCGGGTGCCCGCATGATCGACAGCGGGCACCCGGGCGTGCCGTCGGCGGGGCTGGCGGGCGGTGGTGCGGGTCCTGCGGGCAGGCAGGGTGGCGGTTCAGGCGGGTCGGCCCGACCCGGAGAGAAGGGCGCGGGTCGCTTCCCAACCCTCGAAGGCCGGGTCCAGCGTGGCCAGGTCAGCCGGCCCGCGCAGTCGTCGCCAGCCCGCCGTGACCGCCACGTCACCCGGGCGCGGGGCGTTGGCGCGCGCCGCAGCCGGCGTAGCGGTGTCCAGTTCCAGTGTCGGTAGCCAGTCCGGCGCGGGCAGTCGTACCGCGACTCCGAGCAGACCCGGACCGCCGCCCTCGACCGGGGCCACCGCGACCGGTCGGGTGGTGAGTGGGCGGAGCAGCTTGCCGACGGTCAGTGCGGGCAGGTCAGGCACGTCACTGACCAGCACCGCCGCCTGGTCGTACCCCTCCAGCGCGGCGAACACGGCGTTCGGCGTCGGCTCGGCCACCTCGTACACCGCAGTGCCGGGCCACACCAGCGCATCGGCCAGCGCTCGGTCGGCCGGGGTCACCGCGACAGCGACCTCCACCTCGTTGAGCGTGGCGAGCAGGTCGATGACGTCTTCCGCGAGAGCCGCTCGCCACTCCGCCAGGTCGACGCCGGGCGGCGACCAGTGCACCGGCCCGAGCAACGCCACCACCACCCGTCGCGCCATCCCCCGACCCTAGCGCCCCACCCCGTACGGCCACCCCACCCGACCCGCTCCGGAGCGCCCCGGCGCGGCTCAAAGCATGATCGACTCGACTTCCTTGAAGTCGCGGTGTCCCGGCGACCTGGATAGCGCGGTTTTCAGGAAGGCGAGTGGATCTAGGCCGATCAGAGGGTGTGGATCAGGTGGGGAGCGGGGCGCAGGAGGCGGCGGCTACTCCTTCGAGGTAGCCGCGGGCGCGTTCCGCCTTGGGGTAGCGACCGACCAACGCCCAGAACCGGGCGTTGTGGCTGGGCACGATGAGGTGCGCCAGCTCGTGGAGCAACACGTAGTCGATCACCCATTCGGGCATCTCCTGGACGCGGTGCGAGATTCGGATGCTGCGGTCCGCCGGCGTGCAGGAACCCCATCGGCCGTTCTGGTTGGTGACCCATCGGACGCTGGCCGGCACCGCCTTCGTGGCGTACCCGGGGAGGTAGAGGTCGATGAGCCGGTTGGCGCGGGCCAGCAGCTCGGCGTCGGAGCGGGCGAGGCGGCCCTCCCGGGCGGCGAGCCGGGCGAGCATCCGGTCGACCCACTCGCTCTCCTCGGCGCGGGAGAACTGGTCGGGGATGAGGACGACCACTCGCTCACCGTCACGGTACGCGGACACCGTGCGTCGTCGGCGCTGGCTGCGCCGCACCTCGACGACCGGCTTACGCGTCCCCGCCATCACTGGCCCGCGCAGCCTCGACTACGTGTCACGAAGGAAAGCTAATGCGTACTGACCAGGGGTCCGCAAGAGTCAACCGCACGACACGCGCCCAGAAAATGGTGATTGGTCGCCAGGCGTCCCGAAAATTTCTTGACCGCAGCGCCATCGCGCCATCTCGTCACCCTTCGTGAACGCTGATGGCGCCGGTACGCGGCACGTCCCCACCGTAGGTGATCACCGTCCGAATGCCCCTGCGGGGGCCACTCGCACGGGTGGCTGTCAAGGTTTGGTCGGCGTGTCCCCGCCAAACTGACTTATCCGACCTATTTCGCCATGCACACTCTCGACGTCGACTTGCTCACAGTGTCGATGCACAGCTGACATGGAACTGCCCAGACCTGGGTAGGGTCCGCGGACCAGCGGTCACGAAGGTGGCCGCGGAGTGAGACCCAGCGCCGGCGCCCCGTGTGGCCCGCCGCCGGGCACCCCGCCGGGACGGCATTGACCGGCGGACGAGACGAGGAGGGCACCGTGGCCGACCAGGCCCAGACGACCTACAACGGTTACTGCGTGAAGTGCAAGGAGAAGCGGGACTTCGAGGGGCACGTCGAGGTCTCGAAGACCGGAATGAACATGGCCAAGGGCAAGTGTCCGGTATGCGGCACAACAGTGAACCGCATCCTGGGCAAGGCCAAGGTCTGACCCGAGCGGGTGAACGGGGGTGGGGTGGCCGGTGGCCACCCCACCCCCGTTGCCGATCGGGAGTTCGGTGCCACCGGCGTCGGTAGCCCTGTCGGGTGACCGACAACAGGCGCAGCGGGCTGTGGAAAACCCGTCAAAGCCTGTGGATAGCGCTGGACAGCGGCCTGACCGCCTGTGGACAACGATCGACCGAACGCGAAGATGCGGTCACGATTCGTGACCATGAGCCGCAGCGTACTGCCCCGTCCCACCCTGCTACCCGGCCTCAACCGGCTCTGGCGGGACCGGCACACCCTCCAGCTCGGCGTCGGCCCCGGGCCGGCCGTCCTGGTGGAACTGGCCAACCCCCGCGCCGCCCACCTGCTCGACCTGCTGGACGGCACCCGCAGCGAGCGCACAGTGCTGGCCCAGGCGGCGGCCGCCCGGGTCAGCGCCGACGACGCGCGTACCCTGCTCGACACCCTGCGGGCCGCCGGCCTGTTGGTGCCCGCGCACAGCCTGCTCCCCCGCGACCTGACCGGCCCGGTCCGTGCCCGGCTCGCGGCCGAGGCCGGCGCGCTGGCCCTGGCCGCCGCCCGACTACCCGGCACCCCCGCGCAGGTCCTGCGTCGGCGGCGCGCGGCCCGGGTCCTGCTCACCGGCGCCGGAGGGCTCGGCGGTCCGCTGACGGTCGCGCTGGCCCAGTCCGGCGTGGGGCAGGTGATTCCGCAGCTCACCGGCTCGGTACGCCCCGTCGACCTGATCGGTACGGGCATCCCCGCCGCCGAACTGGGTCGTCCGCTGTCACCGGCGGTACGGGCCGCGGTCGACCGCGTCGCACCGGGCACCGGCACCCACCCGAGCCGCGCCGGCCGGATCGACCTGGTGATCCAGCTCGGCACGGACCGGCCTCCCGCGCTGCTCGCCGCCGGTCTCGCCCAGCGTCGGCAGCCGCACCTGCTGGTCACGCTCCGCGAAGGCGTACCGGTGATCGGGCCGCTGGTTCGCCCACCCGCAGGGCCCTGCCTGCACTGCGTCGAGCTGCACCGGGCCGATCGCGACCCGGACTGGCCACGGCTCGCCGCTCAACTCGCCGCCGCCGACCCGGTGGCCACCGGAACGACCGGCACGCTGCTCGTCGCCTGCGGGTACGCGTTGGCCGAGGCACTGACGCAGCTGGACGGAGGTCAGCCGGAGACGCTGGGTGGTGCCATGGAGATCACCGGCACCGGTCGTTTCCGTCGTCGGGGTTGGCCGCCACACCCGGCGTGTGGGTGCTCACGAGGCCGAGTGTCCGCACCAGCCCGGCCGCAGAGCAGCAGCGGGGCCCTCCGGTCGGTAACAATGACCGTGTGACCGACATCCCGCGCCGCGCCGTGTCCCGCACCGCCAAGCTCGCCGCCCTGCCGCTCGGCTTCGCCGGCCGGACCGTTCTCGGGATGGGAAAGCGCGTCACCGGGCTCGCCTCCGACGTGATCTCCGCGGAGATTCAGCAGCGCACCGCCGAGCAGCTGTTCAGCGTGTTGGGCCAGCTCAAGGGCGGGGCGATGAAGTTCGGCCAGGCGCTGTCGGTCTTCGAGGCGGCTTTGCCGGAGGAGATCGCCGCGCCCTACCGGCAGGCGCTGACGAAGCTGCAGGAGGCTGCGCCGCCGCTGCCGGCCGCCAGCGTGCACAAGGTGCTGGCCGAGCAACTCGGGCCCGACTGGCGGGACCTGTTCGTCGAGTTCAACGACGTCCCGGCCGCCGCCGCCAGCATCGGCCAGGTGCACCGGGCGCGCTGGCGCGAGCCCGGGTACGACGAGTCGGGCGCACCGCACAGCCGGGACGTGGCGGTCAAGATCCAGTATCCGGGGGCTGGCGACGCCCTGCTCGCCGACCTCAAGCAGCTGTCCCGACTGGGCGGGATGTTCCGGGCCATCCAGCCCGGCCTGGACGTCAAGCCGCTCCTGGCCGAGCTGCGCGAACGGATCACCGAGGAGTTGGACTACGAGTTGGAGGCCGAGTCGCAGCGCACCTTCGCCGCCGCGTACGCCGACGACCCGGAGATCTTCATCCCGGAAGTGGTAAACGCCTCGCCCCGGGTGCTGGTCACCGAGTGGGTGACGGGCACCCCGCTGGCCGACATCATCCGCGAGGGCACCGAGGAGGAGCGGGACGAGGCGGGCCGGTTGATGGCCACCCTGCATCTCTCCGCGCCGCAGCGGGCCGGGCTGCTGCATGCCGACCCGCACCCGGGAAACTTCCGGCTGCTGCCCGACGGCCGGCTCGGGGTGATCGACTTCGGTGCGGTGGCCCGGATGCCGGAGGGCACGCCGGAGCCGATCGGTCGTATCGCCGCGATGGCCCTGCGCGGCGACGCCGACGAGGTCGTGGCGGGGCTGCGGTCGGAGGGGTTCATCGGCTCGGCCGAGGAGATCGACGCCGAGGGCGTGCTCGACTTCATCCGCCCCATGTTGGAGCCCATCGCGGCGGACGGCTTCCGGTTCACCCGAGCCTGGCTACGCGCCGAGGCGGGGCGACTGGCCAGCCCCCGCTCCCCCACGTACCAGCTGAGCAAGCGGCTCAACCTGCCCCCGTCGTACCTGTTGATCCACCGGGTGACGCTCGGGTCGATCGGGGTGCTCTGCCAGTTGGAGGCGAAGGCCCCCTACCGGAGCATCCTGGAGCGCTGGCTGCCCGGCTTCGCCCCGGTCGCCTGACAAGGTCGATACCGTCTGACAACGTCGAGGTCAGGTCGCCTCATGACGTGACGAAGGGCGGGTGCCGGTCGGCACCCGCCCTTCTGCGTGGGGTGGTACTAGAGAACGCCCAGGTCGCGAGCCGCCTGGTTGCGGCCGGTCATGGCGACGGTACGGGCGGATCGGGTTGCCTCAGTGCTCGTGGTGGTACGACCGGCCTGAGGCCGGCGCATTCGAGCCCTGGTCAACGCTTCGTGGAGTAGTTGCATCTCGAAGGCTCCACTCGGAACGTTCAACATCGTTTTCTCGCTCACTGCCGGTGTGACACCGGCGTAGTTGGGACGGGTCGGGAACATGTCAGGCTGCCAGCCGGACCGCGCCACGCGCCTCGGACAGCCCACTGGCCGCCAGGCGCGCCTCGGCCTCGACCCGAAGCTCGGCGTCACGGGCGACGTCCTCCTTACGCGGACGGCCACGGGGCCGCTTACGCGGGACAACCGCGCCACGCTCGAAGATCTCGCCGCCCCAGACGCCCCACGGCTCCGCTCGCTCAACGGCTCCGGCCAGGCACTCGACACGCAGCGGGCAGTCCCCGCAGAGTGACTTGGCCAGCTCGAGCTCCGTGGGCGAGTCGGAGAACCACAGGTCGGGGTCGAACTTCCGGCAGGGCAGGTTCGCCTCCATCTCGACGCTCATGTCGAGGGGGGCCAACGCCAGACTCATCTCCCGGTCACCTCTCTCTCACTTCGATCTCGTGGATCGCATTCCGACGTACTTACGGCGGGCAAAAAACTGAGGCCGCGGATCCCGGTAAGCGGGTTCCGCGGCCTCGAGGTGAGCCGGAGTCTGATGGTCAGACCGGTTTACCTCGAGGTGGAACGCCGCGGACATCCATGCGCTTCTTGGCGACCTGGATGCCATTGCCCGTGAAGCCACTGGTCCCCTCGACTCCAGCGGGCGCGACGGTCAGGATCAGCTCGGCCTGAACCTGGTGCACCTGTGGAACCGACGGTCGTGCAGCCGCAAGGGCCACCCGGACAGCCGACAGCGGAGCGCAGACAGACGGCATCGCCGTCAGACGCTCATAGGTGAAGATCTTCACGGGTGCCACCTCCCTCACGTTCCTCGAATCGACTGGACCGACCTCGTGAGCAGCCGGAATGGCGCCGCTCGCGTGGTGTGTCCTGAGGCTATTCCTCGCGCCGGGGCGAGGGCAAACGAATTTACGACGAGATTTCGAAAGTTTTCTCCGGGCAGACATCGTCCACCCCGGCACCAGCCACGAGGGCCAGCACCGACTCCCCGTAGAGGCCCAGCTTCCGAGGGCCGATACCGGCGATGGCGATCAGCTCCTCCGACCGGCCCGGTCGCCGCTCGGCCAACGCGATCAACGTCGCGTCGGTGAAGACCACGTAGGCCGGGACCTTCTGCGCACCGGCCACCCGCTGCCGCCACTCGCGCAGCCGTTCGTGCAGCTCATCGTCTATGTCGGACGGGCAGGTGGGGCACCTGCCGAGCTTGCGGTCCGGGCCGGCGAGCAGTGTGGCGCCGCAGATCCGGCAGGAGACGATCTGGGTTCGCCGCCGCTCGGGACGGCGGGCCGGACCGTTGCTACCCGTCGCCCGTTCGGTGCCGCCGGAGCGGTCCAGTTGGGGCAGGAACCGCGACGGCCGCCGGGCCCGCCCGCCGGGCGAGCGCGCGGCGGCGTACGACAGCCACAGCCACTCCCGGGCGCGGGTGATCCCGACGTAGAGCAGCCGGCGCTCCTCCTCGACCTGCTCGACGGTCTTGGCGTACGTGGTGGGCAGGGTGCCCTCGGCGAGGCCGACCAGGAAGACCGCGTCCCACTCCAACCCCTTGGCCGAGTGCAGGGACGCCAGCGTCACGCCGTCCACGGTCGGCACGTGCTGCTGGGCGGCCCGTCGCGCCAACTCCTCGGTGAAGTCGGTGAGGGTGACCGGACGCTCCACCGAGGCGGCCTCGCCGATCGGCACGACCTCGGGGGTGGCCGCGTACTCCTCGGCGAGCTGGACCAGCGCGGACAGCGCCTCCCACCGCTCGCGGGCGGCGCCGCCGGCCGGGGGCGCGTCCGGGGCCCAGCCGACGGCGGTGAGCGCCTCGACGACGGCGACCGGCAGCGGTGTCTCCCCCGGGATCGAGCGGGTGGCGGCACGCAGCGCGACCATCGCCTGGCGTACCTCGGTCCGTTCGAAGAACCGCTCCGCGCCCTGCACGACGTACGGCACGCCGGCCTCGGTGAGCGCCTTCTCGTACGCCTCGGACTGCGCGTTGACGCGGAACAGCACGGCGATCTCCTTCGCTGGCGTGCCCGCGTCGATCAGGGACCGGCAGCGCGCGGCCACCGCGTTCGCCTCCGCCGGCTCGTCGGTGAAGATCCGCAGGTCCGGCTCGGGGCCGGGTGGGCGCTGCCCGCTCAACTCCAGTCGCAGACGCGCCTCGGTGCCCCGGGCCTGGGAGATCACCGCGTTTGCCAGCCCGACCACCTGCGGGGTGGAGCGGTAGTCGCGGACCAGCCGGACCACCGTGGCGTTGCGGTGCCGGCGGGGGAAGTCGACCAGGTACGCGGAGGTGGCCCCGGTGAACGAGTAGATCGTCTGGCTGGCGTCGCCGACCACGGTCAGGTCGTTGCGGCCGGCCAGCCAAGCGTCCAGCAATCGCTGTTGGAGTGGGTTGACGTCCTGGTACTCGTCGACCACGAAGTGCCGGTACTGGGTGCGGACCTGCTCGCCGACGTCCGGGTGCTCCTCGATGCCCCACACCGCGGCCCGCAGCATGTCCTCGAAGTCGATCACACCGTTCGAGCGCTTGAGCTGCTCGTACGCGGTGAACACGTCGGCGACCTTCGCTGGCTCGTGCGGTGTGTCGCGCAGTGCCCGGGCCGCGGCGACCACGTAGTCCGTCGGCTCGACAAGCGACGACTTCGCCCACTCGATCTCGCCGGCCAGGTCGCGGGCGGCGGCCCGGTCGGTACGCAGGCCGACCCGGGCGGCGGCGAGGGTGACCAGTCGGACCTTGCTGTCCAGCAGCTCGGGCATGGCGCGGCCGGCCAGCAGCCGGGGTGCGAAGTAGCGCACCTGGCGCAGCGCCGCCGCGTGAAAGGTCCGCGCCTGGACACCTTGCGCCCCGAGCAGAGTGAGACGGTGTCGCATCTCGGCGGCGGCGCGGGCGGTGAAGGTGACCGCGAGCACGTGCCGGGGTGAGATCTCACCGGAGAGCGCCCGGTGGGCGATTCGGGAGGTGATCGCGCGGGTCTTACCGGTGCCGGCGCCGGCCAGGATGCAGACCGGGCCGGCGGGTGCGGTCACCGCGGAGCGCTGCTCCGGGTCCAGCCCGGCGAGCACCTGTTCCGACGCTGAGTGAACCGCCACAACCAGGAATCATCTCAGCTCCTCCCAGCGTTGCAGCGAACAGCCTCGGCTTGATCCGCAAGCCGCGGCCGGAGGAGTTGGAGGATCCGACCATGCTGACGATGTATTCCACCCCCTGGTGCGGCTACTGCCACCGGCTGAAGTCGCAGCTCGACCGGGAGGGCATCGGGTACGAGGTGGTCGACATCGAGCAGGACCCGAAGGCCGCGGAGTTCGTGATGAGCGTCAACGGCGGCAACCAGACGGTGCCGACGCTGCGCTTCGCCGACGGCAGCGCCCTGACGAATCCCTCGATCACCCAGGTCAAGCAGCACCTGGAGACGCTCAACGCCTGATCTGCCGGTTCATTCTCGACGAGCGGCCGCCCCACCCGGGGCGGCCGCTCGTCGTGTTCCGGAGCGGGTCACGGCGGCGACGGTCGGTGGGTGCCGGAAGCTCGGGTCGGTCGGTGTCCTCGGCCGGTCGGCGGGGCGCCGGGAGCGTCGGGCGGGTGGGCGACGTCGGCGGGCGGGCCCCGGTCGGCGCGCTCAGGTGCCGGCCCCGCCACAGGTAGCTGCCGGCGGCCAGGGTGGCCACCCCGACCAGCGCGAACAGCAGCCGGTAGTCCAGGAACCCGACCAGCAGGGCACCCGCCCCGATGGAGAACGCCTGCGGCCCGCTGACCACCGCCTGGGTGGCGGCGGCGACCCTGCCGACCAGCGAGGGCGGGGTACGGCGCTGGATCAGCGTGTGCAACCCCACCATCGTCAGCGGGAGCGAGACCCCGGCCAGCAGCACCGCCGCGAACCCGAGCCGCAGATCGGGGTACGCGAGCGCGAGCGCGGCCGGCGAGAAGAAGGCGACCCCGGCGGCCAGCGTGCCGACCTCTCCGAGCCGGCGGACCAGCGTCGGTGAGCAGAGCCCACCGAGCAAACCACCCACACCCTGCACGGTGACCAGCACGCCCACGAACGCGGCATCCCGGTTCAGCCCCTGGTCGACGTAGGCGAAGATGAGCGACTCACTGAAGCCCATCACCAGTGATCCGAGCCCGTAGCCGAGCAGTGCCCGCCGCAGGGCCGGCTCGCCGGCCAGGTGCCGCAGGCCGGCGCCCAGTTCGGCTGGCCACCGCAGCCGTACGGCCGGCGGCAGCTGTTGCGGGGTGGGCAGTGCGGTCACCACCGCCGCGGCGGTCAGAAATCCGACCATGCCGATTCCGGCCAGCGCCCACCCGCCGAGCGCCGCGTAGAGCGCCGCGCCCACCAGCGGACCGACCAGTCGTATCCCCTGACGTACGGTCTGGAGAACTCCGTTCGCCTCGGCCAGCAGCTCGACCGGCACCATCTCGCGGATGAGCCCACTGAGCGCCGCGCCGAGCGTGATGGACGAGAGTCCGTACAGGGCGGCCACCAGGTAGACGATCCAGACGTCGCCCGCGTCGTGAACGGTGAACAGCGGGGCGAGCAGAGCCGCGGTCACCACGTTCGCAGCCACGAAGAACGGCCGGCGCGGGTAACGGTCGACGACCCAGCCGACCAGCGGTGCCAGCGTCATCGGCGCGATGACCGCGAAGATCGTGGCACCGGCCAACCCGTTCGAGCCAGTCAGATCCTTGACCCAGATGGCGAGTGCGAGCAGAAGGATCGACTCGGCGGTCATGCTGGCCAGCAGACCGCCGAAGAGCAGGCGGAAGTCGGGTCGGCGCAGGATCGTGCGCATGGGGTCCCTCCGGCGGGATGGCCTGCCCAGATGGGCGAGGTCGACGGGCCGCGACCTCGGGTCCGTCGTCAGCCGGCATTCCCGTGGTCCGATTTTCGCAAGACACGCCCTCGCCGGAACCTCCGACACCGGTCGCGCCGTCCATACTGACCGTGGGGGGCGAATTTCATACAGTTACCGTCGCGTCTGCGGCGGACGACGGGAAAGAGGACACTGTGCCTCCTGCCGCACCCAGCCCAATCCTGCGTCGTCGCCGGTTGGGCGTCGAGCTGCGCCGCCTGCGTGAGGCCGCAGGCTTCACGGGCGATCAGGTCATCGAGCGTATCGGTTGGGCCTCCGCATCCAAACTGTCCCGTTTGGAGAACGGCCGCAGCCGACCGGACCCACAGGACGTCAGCGACCTGCTCGACCTCTACGGCGCCGACCAGGCGCTGCACGACGAACTGCTGGGCATCACCAACGAGGCCGGCGACATGCGCGGCTGGTTGAAGAACTTCCCGGTGATGACGCAGCAACAGCGCGGCTGGGCCGAGTTGGAGGCGGGCTGCGCGGAGATCTCCGAGTACAACCCGGTGCTGGTGCCGGGCCTGTTGCAGACCCCCGGGTACGCCCAGCTGCGGATCGTGTCGGCCCGGCAGGTGAGCGCGGGCGCGGGCGAGCCGGAACCCGGCGACGAGCCGGAGACCGAGGTGCAGGCGCGGCTGGCCCGCCAGTCGCTGCTGACCCGGGAACCGCACGCTCCCCGCTACACCGCAGTGCTGGAGGAGGCGGCCCTCGGCCGTCGGGCCGGGCCGCCGGAGGTGCTGCACGAGCAGCTGCTCCAACTCTGTGAGCTGGCGCTGCTGCCCAACGTGGCCCTGCACGTGCTGCCCCGGGACACCCAAATCGGCAATTGGTACCTTCCGCCGACCGCCTTCTCGGTCTATCGGTTCGCCGATCCCCTCGATCCGGAGACATTGGCCATCGAAGGTGGCTTCACCGACGTCATGTCGACCGACACAATCACTCTAAATCGCTATAAAGTGGTGTTCGAGTGGCTATGCACGGCGGCACTTAACGCTTCGGACACCCTCTCCTGGCTGATCGAGGCGGCGGGACGGCTGACCGAGGCAACGCCCCCATCCACAGTGGCGTTCGGGCCGGCAACGGCGCCGACCCAACGCCGCCGGGAATCGGGGCGACTGACGGACCGGTGATCCACGGGGGACCCTCCGTCGGGGCGTGCGGCACCACTCGTCCCATCGGATCGCTGCACATCAGGAGCAGAACCATGAACGACATCCGCAACACGCCGTCCGTCTCCGCCCACTCGTTGGCGGACGCCCCGTGGCGTACCAGCACACGCAGCCAGACCTCCAACTGTGTGGAGGTCGCCCCGCTCGCCACCGGCCCGTCGGCGGTCGCCCTACGCGACAGCAAGGACCGGGGCGGTCCGGTGCTGCTGTTCAACCGCGCGGGGTGGCTCGGCTTCATCACCGGAGCGAAGAAGGGCCAGTTCGATCTGAACTGATTCGGTGACTGGTACGGGGCCGTCGGCGCACTGCCGGCGGCCCCGTCGCGTCGTACCCGCCGACTCCGTCGCTCGGCGACCCGCCGACTCCCTCGCTGGGCGACGCGCCGACCCTGTTGAGCAGCCATCCGCCGATCGGACGAGGCTCGAAACCGATAGGCGCGTTTCAGTTGCTGAGACGAACACGGGGCGTAACATGACCCTCGAATACGTGGAACTTCCACACTGGCTCTTCCGTCGCGGTTCATCCGGAGACCCTCATGCGGTTCCTGATCGTTCGCACCGACATCCGCGCCGTCGCTGACGGGGACATCGCCGCCGCCTGGGCGGACGGCCACCGACTTCGCGACGAGACGACCACGCCCGAGCCACGCCGGCAGATCGTGCACGCCGAGGACCGGGACGCCGCACTTCTGCTGGCTCGCGCCCTGGCCACTGTCGGCGCGGTCCGCGCCGGCAAGCAACGGGTCAAGGTCCTGCCGCTGGTCGAGCCGCGGCCCGCCTTCCGACACAGACCGGGCCGCACCGGCACCTGATTCCACAGGTCGTCCGTCGTGGTCGGACCGGCTCCCCCGCCGCGTTCATCGCACCCACCGACCACGACGGCCCGTGTTCCCGGCCCGTGACCGCCGCGGCAACGGCGGCCACGGGCCGGGACCGTGCTCAGCGGTCGGCGTCCACCCAGCCGTCCAGCCAACGGTGGATGAGGAACAGCGCGATCGACGACGGGGGCGGCAGGATCAGCCGGGCCCCATCGCCCACGTCCACCGTCTGCCCGGCCAACGCCGCCCCGATCTCCCGGCGGGAGAACCAGCGGGCGTACGCGATCTCGGACGGGTCGACCCGCACCGGCTCGGTCGGGTTCGCGGTGGCCAGGAAGCCGAGCATCAGCGAACCGGGGAACGGCCAGGCCTGGCTGCCCACGTACCCGATGCGCTCGACCCCGATGCCCACCTCCTCGCGGACCTCGCGCAGCACGGCCGCCTCCGCCGACTCCCCTGGCTCCACGTAGCCGGCCAGGCAGGAGTAGCGCCGACCACCCGGTGTGCCCTGCCAGCCGGCGTTGTTGCCGAGCAGACAGCGGCCGTCCGGCCCATCCACGCCGTCGTGAACGAGCACGATCATCGCCGGGTCGGTACGCGGCCAGATCCGCCCGCCGTTGCGGTCCACCCGGGACCAACCGGCCTCGTCCATCGCGGTAGGCGCGCCGGTGCTCGTCGAGTAACCGTGTCGGGTGTGCCAGTTGACCAGCGCCAACGCGGTGGTGAAGATGCCGGCCTCCCGATCGGCGAGCAGGTGACCCACCTCCCGGAGGTGGACCGCCCGGGTCCCCGGAATCGTCGGCAGCGGCGCGTCGACAGCGAAGACCGGCACCCCGTCCGGCTCGACACCCAGGAACATCGCGCCCGACTCGGAGCCGGCGGGCACGTCACCCGCCCCGAACAGCACCAACGTCGGCGGCGACGTCTCGGTGCGGGCGAGCGTCCGCCCCTCGTCGGTCGAATCGAGCAGCAGCACCCGGGCCCGCAACCACGCCTCGGTCAACCACTGCGAGTCGCCACGCCGGTGCGCCGCCCGATCCAGCGTGGACCGCGCCAACGGCGGCGCCGCCTCCCCGCTCACGCCGGCGCTCCGCTGCTGAGCCCCAGGGCTCGCTCGCTCCGCTCGTTCACGCCAACTGCTCGGTCTGAACAGTGGTCAGCGCTGCCAGCCCCGGAGTGATCCGCTCCGCGTCGCCGAGTACCACGATCGCCGCCCGAGCCGGTGCCAGGTAGCGGGCCGCCGCCCGCGCGACGTCGTCGATGCTCGCCTTCGCCAACCTCGCCGCGTACTCGGCGAGGAAGTCCAGGCGCAGACCGTTGCCCGCGTACGCGCTGGTCAACGCCGCCAACCCGGCCTGGGTGGACATGCCGAGCTGGAGGGTGCCCAGGGCGTACTGCCGGGCCTGCTCCAACTCCTCGGGCTTCGGCGCCAGCGACGCCAACCGACCCAGCTCGTACGTCGTCTCCAGCAGTGCCGGACCGGTGACCTCGGTGGCCACGTCGGCGGCGGCGACCAGCACCGACCCGGCGACGGAGTGCTCGATCACCGAGTGTGGGCCGTACGTGTAGCCCTTGTCCTCACGGATGTTCTCGACCCAGCGGGAGGAGAAGTAGCCGCCGAAGATCAGGTTGGCCAGTTGCAGCGGGGCGTGGTCAGGGTCGGTGCGCGACACCGCCGGCAGCGCGATCCGCAGCGAGGACTGCACCGAGCCGGGCCGGTCGACAAGCAGCAGCGGCCCCGGCTCCAGCGGCGGAGTCGCCGGCAGTTCGGCCGTACGCCCGGCACCCGACCAGCCGCCGAGCGCCCGCTCGGCCGCGTCCAGTGCCTTCTCCGGCTGCACGTCACCGACCAGCACCAACTGCGCGCCGGTCGGATGGACCCGCTCCGAGTGCAGGGTGCGCAGCGCCGCCGGTCGGACCGCTTGGATCTGACCGGGCTCCGGCGTCTGCGTCGCGTACGGGTGCCGGCCGTAGATCCGCTTGAGCAGCGCCTCCCGGGCCAGGTGCGCCGGTTGGCTCTGCGCCACCTGGATCCGGTCGACCAGCCGGTCCCGTTCGGTGGCCACCTCGTCGCTGGGGTAGCTGGCGCCGGTCAGCACCTCGGCCAGCAACTCCAGCATCCGGTCCAGACCGGTGACCAGGCCGGCGCCGGAGAGCATCAGCCGGTCCGGGTCGACGCCCGCGGAGAGCCCGCCGCCCACCTTCTGCAACTCGGCGGCGATCTGCACGCTGGTCATCGACTCGGTGCCGGAGAGCATGGTCTGCGAGAGCATCGCGCCGCGGGCCAGGTGGACCCGGCCGAACGGCACCCAGAGCCGCATCTCGACCAGGGGTACGGCGGGCCGGCGTACGGCGATCACGGTGAGCCCGTTGCGCAGTGTGCGCTCGGCCTGCTTGGGCACCGTGAGCTTGCGGGTGGGACCGAGCGGCGGCAGCGTACGCGGCCCGGCAGGAGCGGTGGTGACACTCATCGGGCGCCTCCGGCGATGACCTCGATGGCGGCCCGGCGCTCCGGGCGCACTGTGGCCGCGGCGGCCCGGACCTGCTCCTCGGTGACCTCGCCGACCAGCCGGGGCAGGTCGTTGAGCAGGCCCGGTTCGCCGCGTTGCTGCTCCAGCACGGCCATCCGCAGCGCCCGACCGAGCACCGCGTCGGTGTCCCGCAGCAGGTGGGTCGCCATCCGGGCCTGGGTGCGGGCCAGCTCACCGTCGGTCAGCCCGTCGGTGGCCAGCCGGTCCAACTCCTCGTCGATGGTGCGCAGCACCTTGTCCACGTCGCCCCCGGGCGGCAGGTGCGCCTGCAACAGCAGCGCTGTGGGATCGCGGACGTCGAACGGGTCGCCCATGAAGCCGAGGTATCCGCCGAGGCTGGTCACCGTGCGGTCGCGCTGCACCAGCCGCTCGACCAGCCGCGACGCGTCGCCGTCGGTGAGCACCTCGGCCAGCACCACGTACGGCAGGTAGCCGGCGAAGTCGGTGACCGGGTCGGGCACGCGCCAGGCGCCGGCCACCGCCGGCAGCGGCGCCAGGGCATCGGTGTACGAGGTGCGCCGCTCGGCGCTCAGGTCGGGCTCGGTGAAGTCGGGTCGTTGCGGTGCCGGCCGGGCCGGCACGTCACCGAAGTGCCGGGTGACCAGTTCGGTCGCCTCGGCCACGTCGATGTCACCGCTGACGGCCAGCACGGCGTTGCCGCTGGCGTAGTAGCGGCGGAAGAAGTCGGCGGCGTCGGCGACGGTCGCCGACTCCAGGTCGTCGAAGGAGCCGTAGCCGTCGTGGGCGTTCGGGAAGGTGTCGAACATGACCGGCGGCAGGGTCAGCCAGGGGAAGCCGCCGTACGGCCGGTTGAGGACGTTGACCCGGATCTCCTCCTTGACCACGTCGACCTGGTTGCGCAGGTTCTCCTCGGTCAGCCGGGGGCCGCGCATCCGGTCCGCCTCCAGGAACAGCGCGCGTTCCAGCGCGTTGCTCGGCAGCGTCTCGAAGTAGTCGGTGTAGTCCAGGTGGGTGGAGCCGTTGAAGGTGCCGCCCGCGCCCTGCACGTGCCGGAAGTGGGCCAGCTTCTCCAGGTTTTCCGAGCCCTGGAACATCAGGTGCTCGAAGAGGTGGGCGAAGCCGGTACGTCCCTCCGGCTCCGAACGGATGCCGACGTCGTAGACCACCGCCACCCCGATCACCGGGGCACTGCGATCGGGGGTGAGCACCACCCGCAGGCCGTTGTCGAGGGTGAACCGCTCGACCGGATACTTCGTCGCTGGAATTCTGGATCTCCGCGCCGCCACGGAGTCGACCCTAGCGCGTCGACACCTCCGCCACCCGCGACCTTCCCGGAGCCGCCGCGACCGGGGCCGTCACCAGGGGCAGCACCTCGGCGCCGACCCGCTCTGCCTCCTCGCGGTGCGGCCAGCCGGAGAGGACGAACTCGTCGACGCCGAGTGCCGCGTACTCGTCGATGCGGGCCGCGACCTCGGCGTAGCTGCCGACAAGCGCGGTGCCGGCGCCCTCGCGGACCAGGCCGACGCCGGCCCAGAGGTTCGGTGCGACGGTGAGACCGTCGGTGCGGCCGGCGTTCAGGGCGGCCATCCGGGCCTGACCCACCGAGTCCATCCGGCGGAACCGGGCCTGGGCGGCGGCGATCCGCTCCGGGCTCATCCCGGCCAGCAGTCGGTCGGCCTCCGCCCACGCCTCGGCGGTTGTCGGTCGGGCGATGACGTGCAGCCGGAGGCCCGTGCGCAGGGTGCGGCAGTGGTCGGCGGCGAGCGCCCGGACCCGGGCGACCCGGGCCGCTATCGACGCCGGCGGTTCACCCCACATCAGGTACACGTCGGCCTGCCGGGCGGCCACCGTCTCGGCGGCCGGGGACGCGCCGCCGAAGTAGACCGGCGGCGGCACGGCGAGCGGGGTGGCCAGGCCACCGCCGTCGACCCGGTAGTGCTTGCCGGCGTAGTCGAACGGCCCGCCGGCCCAGGCGCGGCGAAGCACGTCGACGAACTCGCCGGTGCGCGCGTAGCGGTCGTCGTGCCCGAGGAAGTCGCCGTACGCCCGCTGCTCGGCCGGGTCGCCGCCGGTGACGATGTTGAGCGACAGCCGGCCACCCGAGATGGCCTGGAACGCTTCGGCCTGCTGGGCGATCAGGGTGGGTAGCGCGAAACCGGCCCGGACCGCGACCAGCATGCCGAGCCGCTCGGTGTGCTGGGCGACCGCGGCGCAGACGATCCACGGGTCGGGGCAGCCGGCGCCCACCGGCGTGAGGACGGCGGTGAACCCGTTCTCCTCGGCGGCCCGGCCGACCTCGGCCAGGTAGGCCACCGTCGCCGCCCGGTCGTGCCGGGCGGCACCCGCGGTGACGGTGGCGGCACCGACCTGGTCGCCGTCGCCGGAGGTGGGGAGGAACCAGTGGAAGCTCATCGCGAAGTCGCCTCTCTGCCGGTGACCGATCGCCGATTACCCTAGCAACCTGATAGGAAATACCGACATAACTGAGACGCGCCATCCCGCCATGTGGATGGGCCTTGACGCTGACCGGAGCCTGGCCCACTCTTCCTACCAACTAAGTAGGAATACTGCGGATTGGATGGACGATGAGACGGCTCCCCCTGCGCCGGTTGGTCACCCTGGCCACCCTCGCCGTGGTCGGCGCGGCGACCCTGGGCAGCACCGCCGCGTGCGGCGACGACAGCGAGGGCGGCAGCTCCGGCCCGGTGACGCTGCGCCTCGGCTACTTCCCCAACATCACCCACGCGCCAGCGGTCGTCGGCGTGGAGAAGGGCATCTTCGCGGAGAAGCTCGGCACCAACGTCAAGCTGGACCCGAAGACCTTCAACGCCGGCCCGGCCGCCATCGAAGCGGTCTTCTCCGGCGCGCTGGACGCCACCTACATCGGTCCGAACCCGACCGTCAACGCCTTCTCCAAGTCCAAGGGTGAGGCCGTCCGGGTCATCTCCGGTGCCGCCTCGGGCGGCGTGGCGCTGGTGGTCAAGCCCGGCATCACCGGAGTGCAGGACCTGAAGGGCAAGAAGATCGCCACCCCGCAGCTGGGCAACACCCAGGACGTGGCGATCCGGTACTGGCTCAAGCAGCAGGGCCTCAAGACCACCAAGGAGGGTGGCGGCGACGTCAAGATCGTGCCGCAGGAGAACGCCCAGACCGTCGAGACGTTCAACAGCGGCGGGATCGACGGCGCCTGGGTGCCCGAGCCGTTCGTCTCCCGCCTGGTCAACGCCGGCGGCAAGGTGCTGGTCGACGAGCGCGACCTGTGGCCGGACAAGAAGTTCGTCATCACCAACCTGCTGGTGAGCACGAAGTTCCTCAAGGCACACCCGGACGTGGTGCAGAAGCTCGTCGACGGCCAGGTGGCCGCCAACGAGTTCGTCAACACCAAGCCGGACGAGGCGCAGCAGGCCATCTCCGACGCGATCGGCAAGATCACCGGCAAGCCGCTGGACCTGAAGCTGATCAAGCAGGCGTGGCCGACGTTGGAGTTCACCAACGACCCGATCTCGTCCTCGCTCAAGGCCGGGCTCGACCACGCCGTCGACGTGGACCTGACCGAGCCGGTGGACCTCAAGGGCCTGTACGACCTGAAGTACCTGAACAACGCGCTCAAGGCGCAGGGGAAGCCCGAGGTCGTCCAGCCATGACGTCGACCACGACGGCGCCGCAGAGCGCGACCACAGCGGTCGCGCTCTCCGGCGTGACCAAGGTGTACGGGCGCGGGGCGAACGCCGTCCTGGCCCTGGACGGTGTCTCGCTGGACGTCGCGCCCGGCGAGTTCGTCTGCCTGGTCGGTGCGTCCGGCTGCGGCAAGAGCACACTGCTCAACCTGGTGGCCGGGCTGGACCGGGTCAGCGGTGGGCAGATCACCCTGGCCGGCGACGCCAACCCGGGTCTGATGTTCCAGGAACCGGCGCTGTTCCCGTGGCTGACCGTCGACGCCAATGTGGAGGTGCCCCTCAAGCTGCGCCGGCTCCCCCGGGCCCAGCGCCGCGAGCGGGTGGCCGAACTGCTGCGCACTGTGCACCTGGCCGACTTCGGCCGTAAGCGCCCGCACGAGCTCTCCGGCGGAATGCGGCAACGCGTCGCGCTGGCCCGCACCCTGGCCCTGGACACCCCGGTGCTGCTCATGGACGAGCCGTTCGGCGCGCTGGACGCGATGACCCGGGACATCCTGCACGACGAGCTGGAACGGATCTGGTCCGAGCGCAAGCTCTCGGTGCTCTTCGTGACGCACAACGTCCGCGAGGCGGCCCGGCTGGCCGACCGGATCATCCTGCTCTCCAGCCGACCCGGCCGGATCATCTACTCCACCGAGGTGAACATCCCGCGCCCCCGCCGGATCGACTCCCCCGAGGTCGCCGCCATCGCCGCCGAGGTCACCGAGCGGCTCCGTACGGAGGTGGGCCGCCATGGCCAGTGACACCCTCACCAGTTCGGCGCGTACCGACGCGGAGATCTCCGGCCTCGACGCGCTGGAGATCGCCGGCCGGGACAAGGAGGTCTCCCGGGGCGCCCGGATCTGGGCGGCCACCTGGCCCAAGCTGGCCGCGCTGGCCATCGCCATCGCCGCCTGGCAGATCGTGGTCTGGACGGGCTGGAAGCCGCCGTACTCACTGCCGGCGCCACTGGAGGTGGGCCGCGAGCTGGTGGCCCAGGCCCAGGGCCCACAGCTCTGGGACGGCCTGCTCACCACGCTGCAACGGGCCGCCCTCGGGTACGTCTTCTCGGTCGCCGTCGGCCTGCTGCTGGGCCTCGCGGTGGCCCGGTCCACTGTGCTGCGCGCCGCCATCGGCTCGATGATCACCGCGTTGCAGACCATGCCGTCGATCGCCTGGTTCCCGCTGGCCATCCTGCTCTTCGAGCTGAGCGAGAAGGCCATCTTCTTCGTGGTGGTGCTCGGCGCGGCACCGTCCATCGCCAACGGGGTGATCTCCGGCGTGGACTACGTGCCGCCGCTGCTGGTGCGCGCCGGCCGCAACCTGGGCGCCCGGGGGCTCAACCTCTACCGGTACGTCATCGCACCGGCCGCCCTGCCGGCGATCGTCGCCGGGCTCAAGCAGGGCTGGGCCTTCTCCTGGCGCAGCCTGATGGCCGGTGAGCTGCTCGTGAGCGGCATCTCGCAGACCTCGCTGGGCGCCCAGCTCACCTACTCCCGCGAGTTGTCCGACGCACCCTGGCTGCTCTCCACGATGATCGTCATCCTGGTCGTCGGTCTGGTCGTGGACGCCGCGTTCGGTGCTGCGGACAAGGCGATCCGGCGCCGCTGGGGCGTACTGGACCAGGCTGGTCAGTGACGTGTTCGTCTCCGCGCGCAGCGACTACGCGCTCCGGGCGATGCTCGCCGTCGCCGCCGCCGGTGGTGGCGACGACGGCGACAGGGCCGGCGAGTTGGTGAAGGCGGCCAGCCTGGCCGAGGCGCAGGACATCCCGCTCAGCTTCCTGCAGGGCATCCTGCTCGACCTGCGTCGGGCCGGTCTGCTGCACAGCCATCGCGGCGCCGACGGCGGGTACGCGCTGACCCGCCCACCCGGCGAGATCACCGTCGGAGACGTGCTCCGCGCGGTCGGCGGCTCGCTCACCACTGTGCGCGGTCTGCCGGCCGAGCGGGCCGGCTATCACGGGGTGGCCGCCGGGCTTACCGACGTCTGGCTGGCGGTGCACGGGGCGATCGCCACTGTGGTCGACAGCACCACCCTGGCCAACCTGCTCACCCACACCCCCACCACCTCGTGAGCGGCGAAGGCGATGTGGTCGGGCCGGTGCCCCGCCGGCCCGACCACATCTCGTACCGATCCTGACCGGGCCTGCCCCTCTTCCGGCACCGGTAGGCCGGTCCTGCTCAGCCCACGTGTGCGGTCGCCGGGCCGAGGCCCGGGTCGCCAGGACTGTGCAGCTCCACCAGACCGGCGGGAGCGTTACCCGCCGGGGTGGCATGCCAGGGTGCGAAGGCCGCAACCATGGCGAGCAACAACCCGGCGAGCGCGACCGCGACCACCAGGATCAGTTCACGCAGTGCACCCGAGCCGGCTTCGCCCGCCATGGTCACCCCTCCCGCGCCGGGCCCCCCGCCCGACTTCCCCCGTCGGTCAGCCTCGACCACGACCGGCCGGGGCGCAGTCGGCCAGCCGACCCACCGGAGGCTGATTACCGACTCAGCGGAGCGGCCACCCGGCGCGGCCGGCTGACCGGTCGGGCGGCCCGGAGAGCCGACCGGCCCGGAACACCGCGCAGACAAAACCGACCCGCCCCGCCGAAGCGGGACGGGTCGGTCGACGCGCAGAAGATCAGACGGTACGCGGGCGACGCGGCCGACGGGACCGGCCCGACGCGCGGTGCGCCGGCCGGGCGCCACCATCGGTGGACGCGCCACCGGAGGTACGGGCCCGAGAGGCGGGCGCCGGCGGAGCGACGATGGTCACCGGCACGCCGGACGGCTCGCGAGCACCGGTCACCCGGGCCAGCGCCCCGTCACCAGCGCGCACCTGGACCGACTCGGGCCGGATGCCGGCGGTGGCCATCAGCCGGGACACGTCCCGGCGCTGCTCCGGCAGGACCAGAGTGACCACGGAACCGGACTCGCCGGCCCGGGCGGTACGGCCACCCCGGTGCAGGTAGTCCTTCGCCTCGGTCGGCGGGTCCACGTTGACCACCATGTCCAGGCCGTCCACGTGGATGCCACGGGCCGCCACGTCGGTGGCGACCAGGGCGGTCACCTGACCGTTGCGGAACTGCTCCAGGATCCGGGTGCGCTGCGGCTGGGACTTGCCGCCGTGCAGCGCGGCCGCGCGTACGCCCTTGGAGAGCAGTTGGCGGGCCAGCCGGTCGGCGCGGTGCTTGGTGCCCATGAACAGGATGGTGCGGCCCTCACGGGCGGCGATCCGGGTCAGGGCGTCGGGCTTGTCCGCGGCGTCGACGTGCAGCACGTGGTGGGTCATCGCGGTGACCGTCGCGGTGCCCGGGTCCACCGAGTGGGTGACCGGGTTGCTCAGGAAGCGGCGGACCAGCCGGTCCACGCCGCCGTCCAGGGTCGCGGAGAAGAGCATCCGCTGGCCCTGCGGCGCGACCTGCTCCAGAAGCTTGGTGACCTGCGGCAGGAAGCCCATGTCGGCCATCTGGTCGGCCTCGTCGAGCACGGTGATCTCGACCTGGTCGAGCCGGGCGTCGCCACGGTTGATCAGGTCGTGCAGCCGGCCGGGGGTGGCGACGACCACTTCGGTACCGGCGCGCAGGGCGTCCGCCTGCCGCTGCAACGACAGGCCGCCGACGACTGTGGCGCAGCGCAGCCCGACGGCGCGGGCGTACGGGGCCAGGGCGGTGGTGACCTGCTGAGCCAGTTCGCGGGTCGGCACCAGCACCAGGGCCAGCGGACGACCCGGCCGCGCCTTGCGGCCGGCGGTGCGGGACAGCAGCGGAAGCCCGAAGGCGAGGGTCTTGCCGGAGCCGGTACGACCCCGGCCCAGCACGTCCCGGCCGGCGAGCGAGTCGGGCAGCGTCGCCGACTGGATCGGGAACGGCTCGGTGATGCCCTGCGCGGTCAACGCGGTGAGCAGCGCCGGCGCCAGACCGGTATGAGCGAAAGAAGGAATAACTGTGGTCATGCGGAAGCCTTCCTCGACGCGGCACGTGTCGAGGGAGGGCGCCGAAGTCGGCGCTGTCACCGGCGGAAAAAGGCCGCCAGGACTCACAAGCACGAACCGAAGGGAGTACAGGCCGGCCCGCCGCCGGGCCGCCGCCTGCGTGAGCAGACGACAGCGGGGCGGGCCGGTCCCGTCACCGTCACACCCGGAGGGCGCGACAGGTAATGCTGACCGATCCGAAGATCAGAGCGGGCGGATGTTCTCCGCCTGCGGGCCCTTCTGGCCCTGGGTCACCTCGAACTCGACCCGCTGGTTCTCGTCCAGGCTCCGGTAGCCGGAGGACTGGATCGCCGAGAAGTGGGCGAAAACGTCGGCGCCGCCGCCGTCGGGGGTGATGAAGCCGAAGCCCTTGTCAGCGTTGAACCACTTCACGGTGCCAATAGCCATGTGTTTCGTCTCCTTGACGGAACGTCGGACACGCACTTGTTGCGTGCCCGAAGAGGAGCGCTCCGCGCGGGGATGCGCGAATCGCCTGTCGCTTCTGGTCGCCCCGCCCGGAGAACTCCGGACACAACAAAGAGCGCCTGGGGCCACAATCCCGCCAGGCGCACACAGAGTCTCTGGTAACCAAAACTGCAACCCGGTCAACCTACCACGGTTTTCCCCGCGATGGTCAATGTTGGGCAGAATCCTCGGGCAACTGGGCGATCATGGCCGTGAGGCCTGTCACATCGAGGAGGTCGGCGGGGCGGACCGTCACTCCGTGCCGGACGTAGTGGAACGCCGCGCCCACCCGGTCGACAGGCACGCCGGCCAGCTCAGCCCAGGCCAGCCGGTACACGGCCAGCTGCACGGCGGCCACGTCGGCCGCCGTCCCGGTGGGCTGCGCTCCGGTCTTCCAGTCGACCACGTCGAACCGACCACCCGGCCGGGCGAAGACCGCGTCCATCCGGCCCCGCACCACCACTCCGGCGATCACCGTGGCGAACGGCACCTCCACCTCCACCGGTGACCGGTCGGCCCACTCACTGGCCAGGAACCGCTCCTGAAGCTCGACCAGCGCCTCGTCGGGTGCGGCATCGGCGTCGGCCGCGCCGGGCAGCTCGTCCAGGTCCAGCAGGCGGTCGGCGCCGAAGCGCTGCTCCAACCAGGCGTGGAAGGCGGTGCCTCGGCGGGCGTACGGGTTGGGTTCGGCCGGCACCGGGCGGCGCAGCGTACGGGCCAGCGCCGCCGGATCGCGCCGCAACGCGACCAGCTGGGTGACGCTCAGCGCCCCGGGCAGCGCCACCTCGACCGCACCGGAGAGCCGGGTCAGCTCGGCGCGCTCCGCCAGCAGCAGGTCCGCCTCGCGCTGCCAGCGCGCCACCTCCGGATCCACCTCCGGCTCGGCTGGCTCGACCGGCGACCCGTCCGGCGTGACCGGACCGGCGAGCACCGGCCCGACCGGCCCGGGGAGCGCCGCCGCCGGACCGTCGGCCATCAGGCGACGCACCAACCCGGCCGCCTCGGCCAACGCTGGCCGGCGACCACCCAGCGGGTCGGCCGGCCACTCCGCGCGGAGCACCACCTCGGCCGTCGGGTTCGTCGCGTCGGGCGTCGGCTCCGGCGCCCACGCGTCGATCAGGTGCCCCGGCCCGCCGTCGAGGCAGGCGTCGTACACCTCCCGCAGGAAGACCGACGGACCTCGCGGTCGCTTCGTGCCCTCCCCCCACCAGTAACCGGAGCAGAGCAGCAGCCGGCGCGGCCGGGTCACCGCCACGTACGTCAGCCGGCGCTCCTCCCGCTCGTCGTGGGCCCGCCACGCGTCGGTGAAGTCGGTCACCGCCCGCGCCACGGCCCGCTGGTCCCCGGCCTCGTCGAGCGCCAACTCGGGCAGCCCGTCGGCGTCGCCGCGCAACGGGAACGGCAGCACGCCCAGCCCACCCAGCCAGTGGTCGGAGTTGCGGACCGGCCCCGGCCACAACCCACGACTGAGCCCGGCCACCGCCACCACGTCCCACTCCAGGCCCTTGGCGGCGTGCGCGGTGACCACCTGCACGGCGCCCTCCACCACCTCGACCTCGCCCGGCGCCAGACCACGCTCCTCGTCCTCGGCGGCGGCCAGGTAGGACAGGAAACCGGACAGCGTCGCGCCGGGCGTCTCCCCGCTGAACCGGGCCGCCACGTCGCCGAGGGCATCAAGGTGCCCCCGGGCCAGGCCTGCGTCGCCGGCGCCGTCCCGGCCGGCCCGAACCGCGACCTCCACGTCCAGGCCGATGGTCCGCTCGATGTCAGCGATCAGGTCCGGCAGCGCCTGGTCCAGTCGGTAGCGCAGCAGCGCCAGCTCCCGGCCGTACGCGCGCAGCCGCGCGAACCCCTCCGCCGAGTACGCCTGCGCCGGCCCGAGGTCGGCCAACGCCTCCACCAGGGTCGCCTCGTCCAACAGGTCGGGGCTGATCTCCGAGGCCTCGTCGGCGGCCACCTGCCGCCGGGCGTTCGCGATGGCCCGAGCCCGCCGGTGCAACGCCACCAGGTCACGCGGCCCGATCCGCCAACGGGCGCCGGTGAGCAACCGCAGCAGCGCGGCGCCGTCGGTCGGGTCGGCAAGCACCCGCAGCGTGCACACCACGTCGCGTACCTCGGGGGTGTCCAGCAGGCCACCCAGCCCGACCACCTCGACCGGCAGACCCCGCTCGCGCAGCGCCGACTCGATCGCCGGGATCTGGCTGCGGACCCGGACCAGCACGGCTGTCGTCGGACGCCGCGCCACCGGGATGTGCTCCGGGGCCGCGCCCGGCATCCCGGCCGCCCCGCGCCAGGCGGCGAGCACGCTGTCGGCGATCCAGTCGGCCTCGTCGGCGTACGTGGTCAGCATCGCGCAGTGCACGGTGCCGCCGGCCGCACCACCCGGGCTGCGGTGCGGGATCGGGTCCCGGACGGTCAGCGCGGAGCGCAGCTCCGGCACCCGGGCACCCGCCGCCCGCAGCGGGGTGGAGAGCGCGTTCGCCACCCGGAGGATCTCCGGGCGGTTGCGCCAACTCGTGGTGAGCCCCAGCGCCGGGGCCGGCTCACCGTTGGCGCGTGCGAACTCGGTGGGGAACCGGTCCAGGGTGCCCGCGCTGGCCCCCCGCCAGCCGTAGATCGACTGGCACGGGTCGCCCACCGCGGTCACCGGGTGCCCGCCACCGAACAACGCGTTGAGCAACACCACCTGGGCGTGGCTGGTGTCCTGGTACTCGTCGAGCAGCACCACCCGGAAGCGGTCCCGCTCGATCACGCCGACCCCCGGATGGTCCCGGGCCACCCGGGCCGCCCGGGCGAGCTGGTCGGCGAAGTCCATCGCCTCGAAGTCCTCCTTGCGCCGGGCGTACGCCCGCACCAGCGGCAGCAGACGCAACCGGGTCTGCTGGAGGGTGAGTGCCTTGCGCACGTCGGCGTACACCCGACCCGGCCGGGACTGCACCTCGGCAAAGAACCGACCGGTCCAGGCCGCCAGGTCGTCCGGCGCGACCAGGTGCTCGTCCAGCTCGCCTGCGAGCGCCAGCACCGCGTCGGTGATGGTGCTCGGCATCCGGTCCACCTCGGACATGTCACCGTCGTAGTTGCGCACCAGCAGGTCGACCAACTGCCAGCGGGACGCCTCGGTGAGCAGCCGGGTGGACGGCTCGTAGCCGGCCCGCAGCCCGTGCTCGGTGACGATCCGCCCCGCGTACGAGTGGTAGGTGGAGACTGTGGGTTCGCCCGCGAGCGGGTCGTCCAGTGGGTTCCGTTCCTGCCGGCCGAGGCGGCGGATCAGCTGGTCGAGCCGGGTCCGTACCCGATGCGCCAGCTCCCCGGCCGCCTTGCGGGTGAAGGTCAGCCCGAGGATCTGCTCCGGCCGCACGTACGAGTTGGCCACCAGCCAGACCACCCGGGCGGCCATCGTCTCGGTCTTGCCCGACCCGGCGCCGGCGACCACCAGCAGCGGCTCCACCGGGGCGGCGATGATCGCGGCCTGCTCCCGGGTGGGCGCCGGCAACCGCAGCAGCTTGGCCAGCTCCACCGGTGTGTACCGGGGGCCGGAGTCCGCGAGTCGGGGCGTCGGCGCGGGACCCGCGCCGAACAGGGTGGGCTGGCTCACGGTGCCGTCTCGGTTCCCCACACCGGCGCACTCCTCGCCCTCACGCGCGACTGGGCTCGCAAGCTCACTCCTCGCCCTCACGGGTGCGTCGAACGGTGGGCGGCTCGACTACCTGGCGCCCCTGCCCGGAGACCGGGCAGCTGGTGCGCACCGGGCAGACCCGGCACTTCGAGTTGGCCACCGCGGCGAACGTGGCGGCTGCCATCGTATCGGCGGTCCTTCGGACCAGCGCCGTCGCCCAACCGGCCGCCGGCCCCTCGCTGGCCGCCGGCTGATTCTGCTCCCTGGCGTCCTTGGCGGAGGTGCCGAGCTGCACCAGCGCGGCACCCCCGGACTCGTCACCGAACTCGGCGAACGCCCCCGCCTCCACCGCCGCCTGGTACGCGCCGAGCTGTGGGTGCTCCGCCAGGTCGGTGCCGGTGACAGCTGTGGACTTACCGGTCTTCAGGTCGATCACCACGAGCCGTCCGGCCTCGTCCACCTCCAACCGGTCGACCCGACCGGTCAGGTCGACGGGCCTGTTCGGGTCGTCCAGGCGGACGGCGAACTCGTGCTCGATGGCGAGCAACCGACGGGGGTTGGTGGCCAGCCAGCGCAGCAACTTGTCGACCATCGCCTCGGCGCGTTCCCGCTCCGGCCCGGCCATCCACCGGGCCGCCAGCTCGATCGCGTCGAACCGGGCGGCCACGTAGTCGAGCAGCGCCCCCCGGTCGGCGCTGGCGTCCTCGGCGAGCATCGCGGCGGCGTGCACCAGGTTGCCCACCCCCTGCGCGGTGCTGGTCGGCCCGCTGCCGCCGTGCCGTTCCAACAACCAGCGCAGGCTGCACCGCAGCGCGCTCTCCATGGCCGACGGGGTGACCCGCACCGGTTCACCGTCGTCGACGAGCGGCCGGTCGTCGGAGAGCACCCGCAACCCCCACCAGTCGTCCGGGTGCGCGCCGGGCACCCCGGCGGAGGCGAGCCGGGCCAGTTCGGCCGCCGCGGCGCGCCGCCGGGTTGCCGGGGCGGCCGGGTCGGTGATGGCGGTACGCAGTTCCGCGACCAACGCCGGCAGGGTGAGCGCCCGGGGTGGACGGGTCACCGGCAGCGCCCCGGGGCGGTCCGGCTCCTCGTCTGCGGTCTCGCCCGCCGCAGCGCCACCCCCGCTGGCGCCCGGGGACCGCTCGGTGCGGGGACCGGGCGGCGGGGTCGGCGCTGTCGGCGGAGTGTGCGGCGGGCCCGGCAGGGTGGGCAGGGTCGGCGTTGGCGGCGGACCCGGCGGAGTCGGCGGCGGCGGCAAGCTCGGCGGGGTGCTCGGGCCCAACTCGTGCAGGAACCGGCTGGGCTGTTCCTCGTGATCGTCACCGCCGACGGCGGCCGACGCCACGGCGCTGACCAGCAGCCGGTGCCGGGCTCGGCTGATCGCGACGTGGAAGAGCCGGCGCTCCTCGTCCAGCAACGCCGAGGTCTGACCCACCACGTTCGCCGCGGTCGCGCCGTCGACCGACCGGCCGGCCAGCACATCGACCAGCCGCTCGGAGCCGAGCAGGCTGCCGCGCAACCGCAGGTCCGGCCAGATGCCCTCCTGCACGCCGGCCACCGCGACCAGGTCCCACTCCAGGCCCTTCGCCGCGTGCGCGGTGAGCAGGCGTACCGCAGCACCCCGGTCGGCGGTCGGGGCGATGGTGTCGGCCGGCAGGTCCTGGGCGAGCACGTGGTCGAGGAAGACCTCGGTACGAGCGCCGGGCAGCCGGTCGGTGAACCGTGCCGCCGCGTCGAAGAGGACCAGCACGGCGTCCAGGTCGCGGTCGGCCGCCTCGGCCCGCCGACGCCGGGCCAGGTCGCCCTCGCCGGCCTCCGGACGCCCCTGGTTGATCGCGCCGGCCCACCGATCGGCGAGACCACTGGCGTGCCAGACGGCCCAGAGCACGTCCTCGGCGGTCGCACCCGGCCGGGCGGCGGCTTCGCGTGCGATGGCCAGCAGACCGGCCACCGCCTGCGCCGGCTCCGCCCAGCGCCGCTCGATGCCGGCCAGCTCCTCCGGATCCTGCAAGGCCTCGACGATCAGCTCCCCGGAGGGCCGTCGGTCACCGCCAGCCAGCGCGAGCGCCCGCAGGCCCTGCCGCAGCCGCCGCTCGGCCAACGGATCGGCCCCGCCCAGCGGCGAGTGCAGCAGCGCGACGGCCGCCTCCTCGTCGAGTCGTTCCGGCTCCAGCGCGCAGCGCAGCAGGAGCAGCAGCGGCGCGACAGCCGGTTGCAGGTGCAGGGGCAGATCCTCACCGTGCACCACGGTGGGTACGCCGGCAGCGTGCAGCGCCCGTCGCAGGGTGGGCAGCTGCAACGCGGTCGACCGCACCAGCACCGCCATCCGTGACCAGGGCACGCCGTCGAGCAGGTGGGCCGAACGCAGCGCGTGGGCCAGCCAGGCGGCCTCGCTGGTCGCCGAGCGGAACGTGTGCACCTCGACCACGCCGGGCGGCGCGTCCGGCAGGGGGTGCAGCCGACGGTGCGCGGCCGGACCCCGCAGCCGGCGACCCAGCCGGGCGATCGCCGCGAGCAGACCCGGCCCGGCCCGGTACGACGTGGTCAGCAGCACCTGTGCGGCCGGCGCCCCGGAAGCCGTCCGGAAGCGGTGCGGGAACGTCGCCACCCCGGCCGGGTCGGCACCCCGGAAGGCGTACGTGGACGAGTCCGGGTCGGCGAACGCGACAAGCGACTTGCCGCCGCCCGCGATGACCGACAGCAGCTCCAGTTGGGCGGGGTCGGTGTCGGCCAGCTCGTCGAGGTAGACGTGGGCGAGCCGACGGCGTTCGGCGGCCAGCAGCTCCTCGTCGTCGCGCAGCAGCCCGGTGGCCGCCCGGACCAGTTCCGCCGGGTCGTATGCGATGGAGCCCCGGTTGCTGACGTCGCGCAGCGCGAGCACGGCGACGTACTCCCGGAGGAAGCGGGCGGCGGCCGGCCAGTCGGCGCGGCCGAGCTTCTCGCCCAGCCGGGCCAGGTCGACCGGGCCGACGCCGCGTTCGGCGGCGCGCATGAGCAGGTCGCGCAGCTGACCGGCGAACGCCCGGGTCCGGAGGGCGGGGCGCAGGTCGGTCGGCCAGCCGACCGGGTCGTCCTCGGGCTCCTCGCCCACCACGTCCAGCAGCTCACGGATGATCAGATCCTGCTCGGGGCCGGTGAGCAGCCGGGGCGACGGTTCGCCCCGCTCGGCGGCGGCGCGGCGGAGCAACCCGAAGGCGTACGCCGGGAAGGTGCGCACCAGCGGCTCGCGCAGCACCCGGTGGCCGTCCTGCGCGACCCGGGCCTCGATGCGCTGCCGCAGCGCGGTGGCGCCTCGCCGGCCGAAGGTCAGCACCAGGATCCGTTCGGGGTCGACCCCCTCGGCCACCCGGGCGGCGACCGCCTCGACAAGCGTGCTGGTCTTGCCGGTGCCCGGGCCGCCGAGCACGAGCATCGGCCCGTCGGTGTGCCCCACCACCTCGGCCTGCACCGGATCGGCCCGCCAGCCACCGTCGACGACGGCCAGCTCGGGCCCGGCCACGCCATCGGGCCCACCCGGCGCGCCGACACCGCCTCCGGACAGGCCGCCGTTGGCGGGCCCGGAAGCGCTGTCAGGCGTCGCCCCGTCCCCCAGCGGCAGCCCTCCGGGCCGCCGCACCAACCGGTACGCCTGCATCAGCTCATCCCATCAGACCCATACGACACCCACCCACCCAAACCTGACCCCCACTCCCCTACCCCATCCACCCCCGTCGATCATGGAGTTGGCGACGCGACACGCCGACAGCGACATCGCCAACTCCATGATCACCGCAGACGGGCCGGGCCCGGGGGTGGCGGGACCCGGGGGTCAGGTTAGGTGGGATTCCAGGACGTCGAGGGCCTCGGGGACGGTGGTGGTGACCGTCAGGAGGTCGCGGCCGGCGGGCTTGAGGAAGGTCTGGTCGGCCAGCGCGTCCAGCCAGTCCAGCAGGGGGCGGTAGAACCCGTCGGTGTCGATCAGCACCATCGGCTTGGCGTGCAGGGCGAGGGTGGCGGTGGTCCAGACCTCGAACAACTCGTCCAGGGTGCCCAGCCCGCCGGGCAGGGTGAGGAAGGCGTCCGACTTGTCGATCATCAGGGTCTTGCGGCTGGCCATCGAGTCGGTCACCAGCAGCTCGTCCGAGGCCAGGTCGGCGACCTCCAGATCGACCAGCGACTGCGGGATCACGCCGATGGTGCGCCCACCGGCGGAGCGCGCGCCGTCCGCCAGCGCGCCCATCATGCCGACGCAGCCGCCACCGCTGACCAGCGTGTGCCCGCGCCGGGCCAGCTCCGCACCGGTCTCGGCGGCCAGGTCCAACCAGCGCTGATCGAGGGTACGAGAGGAGGCGCAGAAGACGCAGATCGCCGCCATCAGTCGTGGTCCCGAGGCTGCTCGGCGGCCTGTTCGGCGGCAGCCTGCTGGTCCGCCCCGGTACGGGCGACGGCTTCCTCGCGGACCGCTTCCTGCTCGGCGGAGAGCGCGGCCTCCGAGGCGACGATGTAGCGGACCGCCTCGTTGACGTCGTCGGTGAGGCAGATCAGGTCCAGGTCGACCGGCCCGATCTTGCCGGTGGCGGCCATCGTGTCGCGCAGCCAGTCGAGCAGGCCCTGCCAGTAGGCGACCCCCATGAGCACCACCGGGAACCGGGTGACCTTTCCGGTCTGCACCAGGGTGAGCGCCTCGAACAACTCGTCCATGGTGCCGAACCCGCCGGGCAGCACGACGAACGCCTGGGCGTATTTGACGAACATCGTCTTGCGGGCGAAGAAGTAGCGGAAGTCGATGGCCAGGTCGACCCAGTCGTTGATGCCCTGCTCGAACGGAAGTTCGATGCCGAGCCCCACGGAGAGCCCACCGGCCTCGCTGGCACCCCGGTTGGCGGCCTCCATCACACCGGGCCCACCTCCGGTGATCACCGCGTAGCCGGCTCGGGCCAGCGCACCGCCCAACCGCTCGGCCAACTGGCACTCGGCGCTGTCCGGCGCGCTGCGCGCGGAGCCGAAGACGCTGACCGCCGACGGCACGTCGGCGAGGGTGTCGAAACCCTCGACGAACTCGGCGAGGATGCGCAGCGCGCGCCAGGCGTCCTTGGTCTTCCAGTCGCTCCGCCCCCGGGAATCCAGCAACCGTTGGTCGGCGGTGCTGCTCGGGATGGCCCCTCTGCGCAGGGTGACCGCACCGCGATGCCGCTCCTGTCGCGCGCCGCGACCGGCCTCCCGCCCGTTGCTCTGGCTCATGGGGCAACCGTAGTGGAGCAGCAGCGGTCGGGTGCGCGGGGCGGGGACGCCGAGAAATTGTTCGGGATCATGGGCAACTATTCGGCGCTCCCGTACGTCTTACTATTCACATACCGGGTATGCCCCGGCGCGCGCCTTCGGGGGAGGAGACAGCGTGATCAGCAACAGCGAGATGATCCGGATCCGTCGCCAGATGCAGCGACGAATCCGAGACGTGGTGGCCGAACGCCGCCGCATCCGTCAGCAGGACCCAACCCCCACCTCCCCCACGCCATCCGGAGCCGATCAAGAGGTTTGCGTCGCCGACAACGGGCCAGGCTGACGCAAACCTCTTGATCACCGGCGGGGGCGGGGCCCGGAGCGGGGTCGGGCCCGGTCAGGCCGGGGCCAGCCAGCGGTGCAGGGTTGCCGCGCCGTCGCGGATCTTGCTGATCTCGACGTGCTCGTCCTTGTGGTGGGCCAGGTTGGGATCACCCGGGCCGAAGTTCAGCGCCGGGATCCCCATCGCCGCGAACCGGGCCACGTCCGTCCAGCCCAGCTTGCCGATCGGTGCCGCGCCCACCGCGGCCAGGAACTCCTTCGCCGGAGGCGCCTCCAGCCCCGGGGCCGCGCCGGCCGCCGCGTCGGTCACGGCCAGCTCGAATCCCGCGAAGACCTCCCGCAGGTGCGCCTCCGCCGCCACCGGGTCGCGATCCGGGGCGTACCGGTAGTTGACCTCGATCTCACAGTGATCCGGGATCACGTTCCCCGCGACGCCGCCGGTGATCCGGACCGCGTTCAGACCCTCGCGGAAGTCACACCCCTCGATGGTGACCCGGCGTCCCTCGTACGCCTGGAGCCGCCGCAGCACCTCACCGGCGCCGTGGATGGCGTTCACCCCGTGCCAGGAGCGCGCCGCGTGCGCCCGCTCACCGGTGGTCGTCACGATGGCCCGCATGGTGCCCTGGCAGCCCGCCTCGACGATGCCGTACGTCGGCTCCAGCAGCACCGCGAAGTCCGCCTGCAGCCACTCCGGGAACGCCTGGGCGACGAGGTTGAGCCCGTTGTACCGGGACTCGATCTCCTCGGCCTCGTAGAAGAAGTACGTCACGTCGTAGCGCGGTTCGGGCAGCGTCACGGCCAGGTGCAGGGCGTACGCGGTGCCGGACTTCATGTCGGAGGTGCCGCAGCCGTACATCAGGTCGCCGCGCATCGTCGACGGGAAGTTGTTGTTCAACGGCACCGTGTCGAGGTGCCCGGCCAGCACGACGCGCTGCGACCGACCGAGGTCGGTACGTGCCATCACCGTGTTGCCGTGCCGGTGGGTGGTCAGGTGCGGTACACCCCGCAGCACCTCTTCGACACAGTCGGCGATCGCCTTCTCGTTGAGGGACACGGACTCTATGTCGACCAGAGCGCGGGTCAGCTGCACCGGATCGGCGAGGACCTCGGGGGTCAGCGGGTTCTCCATGGTTCGCACGGTACCTTCAGGTCTGTCAGCGCGAGGAGCGAGCCGAGGTCAGCCCGGCCGTGACCGAGAGGTGTAACAGTGACGTCCGCAGATTCCGCCTGGGGCATCGGCCTGGCTACGGTCACCGCCGACGAGCAGGTGCTCGATACCTGGTACCCGACCGGCAAGCTGGGCCTGGGCGAACTGCCGCTGGTCGCCGGCGAGGACAAGGCGGACGTGCTCGACCTGCCACCGGCCGCGCTGGGTGACCGGCCGTTGCCCGGTCTGCGTACCGTGCAGGTGGTCACCGTGATCGGCTCGCTGGACGACCCGATCAAGGACGCGTCCGACGCGTACCTCCGGTTGCACCTGCTCTCGCACCGCCTGGTCCGGCCCAACCAGGTCAACCTGGACGGCATCTTCGGCAAGCTGGCCAACGTGGCCTGGACGTCCGCCGGGCCGTGCCCCCCGGAGCGGGTGGACGAGCTGCGGGTGATCGAGCGGGCCGCCGGCCGGCACCTGGCGGTGTACGGGGTCGACAAGTTCCCCCGGATGACCGACTACGTGGTGCCCTCGGGTGTACGCATCGCCGATGCCGACCGGGTGCGCCTCGGCGCCCACCTGGCCGCCGGCACCACAGTGATGCACGAGGGCTTCGTGAACTTCAACGCCGGCACCGTCGGCACCTCGATGGTCGAGGGGCGGATCGTGCAGGGCGTGCTGGTCGGCGACGGCTCCGACATCGGCGGTGGGGCCTCCATCATGGGCACCCTCTCCGGCGGCGGCACCGACAAGATCAGCATCGGTGAGCGGAGCCTGGTCGGCGCGAACGCCGGCGTCGGGATCTCGCTCGGCGACGACTGTGTCGTCGAGGCCGGCTGCTACATCACCGCCGCGTCGAAGATCACTCTCCCCGACGGCCGGGTGGTCAAGGCCCGGGAGCTGTCCGGCGTCGACGGCCTGCTGTTCTGGCGCAACTCGGTCACCGGCGGGCTGGAGGCCCGGCCGCGCACCGGCCGGGGCATCGAGCTGAACGCCGCCCTGCACGCCAACGACTGACGGACCCGCCGGGTCCGCGGCGTTCGGCCGCGGACTCGGACGGGGTACGACTCAGCGCAACCGGTACGCCTGGATGATCCGTTGGGTCACCGTGTTGCCGGCGGTGTCCCGAGCGGTGGCCCGCAGCGACGCGTAGCCGGGGCCGGCCGGATGCCGCAACAGTGCCGACCAGCCGTCGGCAGAGGTGCGCACCAGCTTCGCCTTGCTCCAGGTCTTCCCGCCGTCGTACGAGACGTCGACGGTGAGCTTTTCCACCCGGGCGGTCGGCGCACCCGGCTGCCGTTGCACACGGACCGGGACGATGAAGCCCTGCCCGGCCGGAGCGCTGTTGTCCACCCGCAGCGGCGGCGCGAAGCGCACCGCCGACAGGGGCAGTCGGGCCGGCGTCTCACCGGCGACGTGCCGCGACCGGAAGGTCCAGCTGGACTCCACAGCGGTGCTCAGATCGGTGAAGCTTCGCTTCGACGACGTGACGAGCCGGTAGTCCGCCGCACCCGGCGGCACTGCGAACTCGCCGTAGCCGGCGTACTCGCTCTCGCCGACCAGCTTGCCGTTGCGCCAGAGCTTGGTGTGCTCACTGTCGCTCAGCGAGCCGCCCGGGTGCCCGGCCGCGTCGCTGAACATCGGCACGTCCACCACGATGGTGTCGCCGACCCGGCTGACGCTCTGGTGCGGCCAGCGCGGCTTCGGGAAGGACGGTCCGTACGGGGCCTGGTTCCAGATCTCCTGCACCGTCCGCCCGGCCCGGTAGGCGGTGGGGACGGAGAAGAGCGCCGCCTTCGGGTTCAACCACCCTTCCTCGTCCACCGTTCCGAAGTAGACCTCGGATTCCCACTTCACGCCCTTGGTGTTGTAGTACTCGACCCGCTGGCTGGGCACGACGGTGGGCAGGATCAGCGCGGAATAGCCGACGTTGTACTCCAGCTCGGGGATCACGATCCGCTCGGCCGTCATGCCCGGGTAGCTACCGCGGAACTGGTGCACGACGGTGGCCAGGTCCCGTCGGGTGTAGTCGCGGACGAACCCGTTGGGCATCCGGCCGGGGATCGCTTCGGCCAGCGCGTACAGGTAGGGGCTGTTGGCCGTTTGCGCCGGGGTCCACTGGCTGCTGAGGGTGGCGACGAACTTGTCGGCGGAGACCGGCTTGCCGATCTGACCGCTGGTCAGGCCGGTGAACGTTTCCGCCCAGAGCCCGATGCCGTAGCCACTGCCGTCGTCGGCGGTGAAGTTGCCGCTGAGGTCGATCAGTTGCGGGACGGCGGTCCGGTCCGGGACTGTCGTCCGCACCGGCTTGGCCCGGCGGGCGTCCACGACGATCCGGGTGTCCCGCTCGACGGCCACTTCGGGCTGCATCAACAGGGACATCCCGCGCGGCTCGTCCTCCGGTCCGGGCTCGAAGACGAGGCCACTCAGGCCGTAGTGCCCCTTGGGCACCCGCACGGTGGCCACCCCGTCGGAACTGACGAGGTCCCAGGAGCCGTAGGTGTCCATTCCGACCAGGAGCGTCCAGTGGTCCGCCGTACGCGCACCAGCCCGGTTGAGGTGCTCAACGGTGAGCGTGTAGCTCTCCACCTCCCGGTTCACGGCCAGCGGGGTGACCGCGACCGCGGCACCGGAACGGGCCACGATCCGGCCGGTCCAGTAACCGTCGGCGTCGCCGAGCCGGGTGTCAGTGGTGACGGTCGTGGCGGCCGTGCCGCCCGCCGGCACTGTGAGTTGGTTGGCGCCCAGGACGAACAGGCCGGCCGGTAGCGCCCGACCGCCGGGGCCGGCGCCCTCGATGCTCAGGTCCACGGTGACCGGGGCCGGACCGTCGTTGCGCCAGGTCACCGTACGGGTGATCGGGGCGTCGTCACCGTGCGGCCAGAGCGTACGTCCGAACGAGACGCTGACCGGGTCGGAGGTGAGCTGCTGGGTGATCGCGTGTGCGACGTCGGCCCGCCCGGCCCCTTGCTGGTAGGCGGTCTGGTCCGGGTGTGGCTTGGCGGCGGCCATCAGGGTGGCCTTGAGCCGGTCGGCCCGCCATCCCGGGTGCTGCTGAGCCAGCAGCGCGGCCGAACCGGCCACGTGCGGGGTGGCCATCGAGGTGCCGGAGAGGGTGACGTAGCGGTCCCCCACCGGATCGCCGATGACGCCGTTGGCGGACCGCGCGGCGACGATGTCGACGCCCGGCGCGGTGATGTCCGGCTTCAGCGCGTCGTCGCCGACTCGCGGTCCCCGGCTGGAGAATTCGGCCAGTTCGTCGTCGCGGTCCACGGCACCCACAGCGAGCCCGGCGTCGGCGCTGGCCGGGGAGCCGACCGAGCCGTCCGAGCCGTCGTTGCCGGCGGCGAGGACGAACAGCGTGCCGGTCTGCGCCGTCAGGGTCTGCACCGCCTCCTCCAGCGGGTCCAGCTCCGGGGTGTCCCAGCCGCTGAGGCTCATGTTGACCACGGCGGCCTTCTTCTCCACAGCGGCCCACTGCATGCCGGCGAGGATCGCCGACTCGGAGCAGCCGGTGTCCTCACAGACCTTGCCGTCGAGCAGCGTCGCGTCCGGCGCCACGCCCCGGTACTTGCCGCCGGAGGCCGCGCCGGTGCCCGCGATGGTCGAGGCCACGTGGGTGCCGTGGCCGACCGTGTCCCGAGCGTCGGCGACCTCGGTGAAGTTGCGCGCCTCGGCCACCTTGCCGGCCAGGTCCGGGTGGGTCGCGTCGACGCCGGTGTCCAGCACCGCGACGGACACTCCCGCGCCGGTGAACCCGGCAGCCCAGGCTGCGGGCGCGCCGATCTGCGGCACGCTGTGGTCGAGGGTCACCCGTCGATGGCCGTCCAGCCAGATCCGCTCGACGCCCCCCGCCGCGTCGAGCCGAGCCTCAGCCGGACCGGTGGTGACCTTCGCCCACACCGCGCCGAGGGAGGACTTGTCGCTGTTCAGGGCGGCACCGCTAATCACCGGCAGGTCGCGGGTCACCTGCGTGCCGGGCAGTGCGGCCGAGGCACGCCGGGCGGTCCCCGTCGTGCCGTACGCCACCAGCAGCGGCAGGCTGTTGCGGTGGGCGTCGTCGTAGCCCGCCTCGACCAGCCCGGTGACGTCGAAGAGTCGCCGGTCCACCCGGCCGGAGCGCAGCAACGGCACCGCGTCCGTCGGCGTCACGGTGAGGCGTCCGCGCTCACGCTGGACCAGGAACTGCACGTCCTCGCGGCCGGCGCCGGGCCGGACCGAGGCGCCGGACGCGGTGACGGTGACCCGGTCACCGGTGATCAGCGTGACGGTGGTCGAACGGTTGACGGTGGGTCCACCCGGAGTGGACTGTGGGCCGGTGCCGCCGGGTGGTGCGGGCACTGTGGTTGCGGCTGAGACGGGAGCCGGCGCGGAGAGCGCCAGCGCGAACACGAGGCCGAGAGCGGCCAATCTTCTTCCCTGGTGCAACGGATCCTCCTCGTCAAGCGTCTTGATGGATGGAGTCACATTGACAACCCACAATTGCATACCGGGTATGTAAAATGAAGGCCAAAAAATGACAGACCCGCCACGAGCCGACGAACCGGGCCGGCATGATCGGGCGGTGACCTCCATGAAGGACAAGATGCTCGCCGGCGAGCCATACATCGCCGACGATCCCGAGATCATCGCCGACCTGGACCGGGCCGCCCGGCTGATGGAACGCTTCAACACCAGTCCCGCAGCCGATCCACAGGCCCGAATCGCAGCACTGCGGGAACTCCTCGGCGAACTGGGCGAGGACGCCTGGATCCGCCCACCGTTCTACTGCGACTACGGCTGGCAGATCCGGATCGGCCCGCGCAGCTTCGTCAACTACAACGCGGTCTTCCTCGACGTCGCTCGGATCACCCTCGGCGCGGACGTCCAGGTCGGCCCGAACGTGCAGCTGCTCACCCCGACGCATCCGGTCGAGGCCGGCCCGCGACGGGACAAGTGGGAGGCGGCCAAGCCGATCACCATCGGCGACAACGTGTGGCTCGGCGGTGGCGCGATAGTGCTGGCCGGCGTGACGATCGGCGCGAACACAGTCGTCGGCGCGGGCGCGGTGGTCACCCGGGACCTGCCCGCCGACGTGGTGGCGGTCGGCAACCCCGCCCGGCCGATCCGCGAACTCGGCTAGACCGTCGGCGGATCCGACAGGCGGACCACCAGGTCGGCCCGGTCGGCGGTGGGGGTGATCACTGCGGCATTCGACTCGTCGCTGCCCAGCGCCCACGCCCGCGCCTGCTCCGGCGAACGACCGAAGGCCTCGTGCCGGGCCGTCAACCGGCGGTGCCGCACCTCGGCGTCCAGGTCGAGAAACCATGCCTCGTGCAGCAGCGGTCGGATCTCCTGCCAGGGAAAGTCCGGCAACAGCAGATAGTTGCCCTCGGTCACCACCAGCCGGACCGACGGCGGCACCTCGATCGCGCCGGCCACCGGCTCCTCCAACTCCCGGCGGAACTCCGGCGCGTAGACCGACGTCGGCTCCAACCGGTGCAACCGGCGCAGCAGTGAGACGTACCCGTTGGCGTCGAAGGTGTCCACCGCGCCCTTGCGGTCGGCGCGGCCCAGTCGGACCAACTGCGACTGCGCCAGGTGGAAGCCGTCCATCGGCACCAGGCAGGCGGCCGACCCGACCTCGGCGACGATCCGCTCCGCCAGTGTGGACTTCCCGGCGCCCGGCGCACCGGCGATGCCGAGCAGTTGTCGCGGGCCCGCTTCGGCCAGCGCCAAGGCCCGCGCCACCAACTCGTCGGCGGACAGCACCCGGGCCGACGGCATCAGCCCAGAACCGGTTCGCTGATGGTGAACCGGGCCTGCACCGCCGCCTGCACAGTCTGCGGCTGCGGGTCCAGCTCCAGCTCCGGCGGGCCACCGCCCGCGCCGCCGCCCCCGGCGAAGGCCGCACGGGCGAACATCGGCCGGTCGACAGGGCCCGCGTCGGCCAGCTCGATCAACGAGGTGACCCGGGCCCCCAGCGCCTCCGCGTACTCGCGGGCCCGCAGCAACGCGTCGCTGATCGCGGCGTGCCGGGCCGCACGATGGGCGGGGCTGTCCGGACGAAGCTCCCACCACGGGCCGGCCACCTCGACCTGGTCCTGGTCGGCGAGCCGGAGCATCAGCTCACCCAACGCGGTGAAGTCGGTGACAGTGACTGTGGTGGTGACACTGCCGTGCCAGGCGACCACCCGCTCACCCGAGCGCCGGGTCTCCGGCCGCACCCGCAGGTCGCCGGTCTCCCGCCGCGCCACCGCCGGCCCGGAGCCGTCCAGCAGCACCCGGACCGCTGCTGCCCGCTCGGCCAACCGGGTCAGCGTCGCCTCCCGGTCCCGGTCGCGAGCTGTCACGGTGACAGCGAACCGGGCCAGCTCGGGCGGCACCTCCCGGTACGCCTCGCCGCGCACCTGCACCACCGGACCGTCCACAGCCATGCCCCTCAGCCTAGTCAGCCACTGGGCGCCGCGCCGCGTAGGAGACAGTGTCCGCGTCGACGTGCAGGCCGGTCAGGTGGCCGCCGGCCACCCCCAGCTCGCGCAGCCAGGACACCTCTGCGGTGTGGTCACCGCCGGCCGGGAACTGCCTGACGTACGCATCGAACCGCCGGTCGCGCAGCGCCGAGCGGGCAGCCCGCGCCTCGTCGTAGCGTGCGGCGAGCGCCGGGGCGTCGTCGGCGCGCAGCGCGGCGGCCAGGTCGTCCAGGAACGAGGTGACCTCGGCCAGTTCACGCAGCACCCGGTCCCGGTTGCCGAGCAGCATGTTGGCGGTCCGCTCGGCCGGGGTTCCGGCGACCCGGGTGCCGTCGGAGAAGCTGCCGGCGGCGAGGGCGAGGATCGCGTCGCGCAGCGGTGCGCGCTGCACGGCGCCAGCCAGCGCGCCGGCCAGCAGGTGCGGCACGTGTGAGGCGAGCGCGGCGGCCGAGTCGTGCTCGGTGGCGGACATCGGCACCACCCGGGCCTCGAAGACCTCCACCAGCAGCTCGGCCAGCCAGCGGAACGCGGTGGTGGCTGGCCCGGGCGCCGGGCAGAGCACCCAGGCCGCGCCGGTGAGCAGGTCCGGCAGGGCGGCCGTCAAGCCGGCCCGGTCGGTGCCCGCCATGGGGTGGCCGGGCACGAACCGGTGCGTCAGCCCCTGCGCGGCGGCGAACGCCGCCACCTGCTCCTTGGTGCTACCGACGTCGGTCAGCACACACCGCTCACCGGTCATCGCCGCCACCTCGACCAGCGTCGCTGGCAGAGTGGGCAACGGTCCGCACAGGAAGACCACGTCCCGGTCGGCCACCGCCTCGACCAGCCGGTCCGGCGCGGGTACGCCCAACCGGCGGGTCTCCCGCCGGGTGACCTCGTCCGGGTCCCACCCGACCACGTCGACGCCGGCGGCGTACATCCGGAGCAGCACCGAACCACCGATCAGGCCGGTGCCGACCACCGCCGCCCGCACCCGCGCGCCCGACCTGTCCACCATCCGCACACCTCGACGTTCCTGCTGGGGTGCGGGGCCACGGCCCCGACCAGGTCCGGGGCCGAGGATATCGTTCGGGGCCGCCGGCCCCCGCACGCTGTGACGACCCGGCCGACCGTAGATCTTGGTCAGCCGGTCCGGAAGGAGGGTTGTCCACTTCAGATCGGCGTCATACGGTCCGCTCCGCCGCCCGCCGAGTCGATGCGGGCAACCAGCGGAAGGAAACGAAATGTCCGCGACATACCGGGCCCTCGCCTCGGTGGTCATGTTGATCGGCTTCTACGTCGTCGCGCTCCTGCAGCTCGCCGCCGTCGCCGCGCTCGGGGTCTGGCTGTTCAGCCACACCAACGGGCTCGTCACCGGGAAGCTGCTGCTCCCCCTGGTCGTCGCGCTGGGCGCGGTGGCCGTCGGGCTCTGGCGTGCGATGCGCGCGAAGAACGAGCCGGCGCCTGGCCTGATCCTCACCGAGCGCGAGGCGCCGGGCCTGTGGGCCGCCGTACGCGAGCTGGCCACCGCCGTCGGCACCCGCGCCCCGGACGAGATCCGGCTGGTACCCGAGGTGAACGCCGCGGTCTCCGAGCAGAGCCGGCTGCTCGGCCTGCTCGGCGGACGACGGACCCTGTACGTCGGTCTGCCGCTGCTCCAGGCGTTGCGGATGGACCAGCTGCGCTCGGTGCTCGCACACGAGCTGGGCCACTACTCCGGCAAGCACACCCGACTCGGCGCCGTGGCGTACCGGGGTCGGCTGGCGATCGCGGAGACGCTGGAGCGGATCAGCCCGCGCAACCCGATCGGCTGGGTCTTCAAGGGCTACTCGAAGCTCTACCTGATGGTGGACAACGCCGCGTCGCGGCGGCAGGAACTGGAGGCCGACCGTTCCTCCGTACTGCTGGCCGGGCCGGATGCCGCAGCCTCCGCGTTGCGTGCCCTGCCGGCGCTCGACGCGGCCTGGGGCTTCTTCATGCGCCGGTACGTCGAGCCGGGCTGGTCCGCCGAGCTGGCGCCGGACGACCTCTTCGGCGGCTTCGGCCAACTGCTGCGCGGCCGGCAGGACGAGATCGCCGAGCTGCGGGAGAACGCCCCCGATCGGCGGCCGTCACCGTGGGACACCCACCCGCCGATCGGCGTCCGGGTCGCCGCGATGGCCGGCCTGCCGGCGGGAACGGCCACGCCGGACGATCGGCCCGCCGCGCTGCTGCTCGCCGACATCGACACCGCCGGTCGGCAGTTGCAGGGCATCGTTGTCGACTCCGGCCGCCGTCAGGTGCTGCAGTGGCCGCAGTTCATCGCTGCGGCGGTGGCGGCCGGGGTGCAGCGGCAGGCGGACGGCATCTACCGGGCGGCAGGGCGCTTCGCCGGCGTCAGCGGGCCGGGCCTGACGACGGTGCTGGACCTGGTGCGCTCCGGCCGGCTGGGCGAGTTCGCCGAGCGGTTCTTCGGCGACGTCACCGCTGAGGAGGCGGCCGCCCGGTTCGCCGGGCCGATGGAGACGCTGCTCGACAACGCGGCAGTCCGCTCCGGCCAGGCCCACTGGCAGCTGTCCTGGTCCGGTCCGGCCCAGCTCGTCGGCCCGCAGGGGCAACCGTTGGACCTCGCCGAGATCGCCAAGCTGGCCGTCGCGCCGCAGACCTTGGACGTGGCGTTGGCCCGCCTGGCCGAGCTGGGCATCGACCCCTCCGGCGCGACGGTGGTCGAGGACCGGGTCTCCGGGCGGGACGCCGACCTGATCGGCGCACTGGCCAACATCAAGATCGACGGTACGGAGCACGACGTGCTCATCCTCGACCGGGGGCTGGTGCTGATCGTCGACCCCGGCAAGGCCAGCCAGGGCGAGAAGCGGCTCCGCGAACTGGTCGGCTCGGTGCCGATCGCGGAACTGGCCGCCCGGCACACGTTGGTGCCGTACGAGGAGGTCGTCTCCGTGGAGGTCAAGCGGGAGGTGCCGCTGAAGGCGGAGCTGACCCTGCACGACGGCCGGGTGCTCGCCATGCAGGAGCTGATGGCCAGCGAACTGCTGGAGAAGCAGAGCCGGAACACCCTGCTGCGGGTCTTCCGCGAGATCAGCGACTGACGCCGTGCGGGCGGTCGGCCGACAGGTTCGACCGCCCGGACCGCGATCAGGCGAGGCGCGCCGCGACGCCGGCGATGTGCTCGTCGGACTCGGTCAGCGCGACCCGGACATGCTGCCCGGCCATGGGGCCGTAGAAGACGCCGGCGGCGACCAGGATGCCGCGTCGGGCCAGCCAGTCGACCGTCTGCCAGCAGTCCTCACCTCTGGTCAGCCAGAGGTACAAACCCGCCTCGGAGTGCTCGACCGTGAACCCGGCACCGGTGAACGCCGCAGTGAGCACCTCCCGTCGGGCGCGGTAACGCTCCCGCTGCTCCTCGGCGTGTCGCTCGTCCTCCAGCGCGGCCACCATCGCCGCCTGCACCGGGGCGGGCACGATCATGCCGGCGTGCTTGCGGACCTTGAGCAGCTCGGCGACGAGCGCCGGGTCGCCGGCGACGAAGCCGGCCCGGTAGCCGGCGAGGTTGGACCGCTTGGAGAGCGAGTGCACGGCGAGCACCCCGGCATAGCTGCCCCCGCTGACCTGCGGAGACAACACCGAAACCGGGTCGGCCGACCAGCCCAGGGGCAGGTAGCACTCGTCGCTGGCGACCACCGCGCCACGCTCGCGGGCCCAGTCGACCACCTTGCGCAGGTGCGCCGCGGGCAACACCCTGCCGGTCGGGTTGCCGGGCGAGTTGACCCAGACCAACCGGACCCGGGGGGTCGGCCCGAGCGAGGTGAGCGAGTCGGTACGCACGACGGTGGCGCCGGCCAGCCGGGCACCATCCTCGTAGGTCGGGTACGCGATCGACGGCACCACCACCACGTCACCCGGGCCGATGCCGAGCAGCGTGGGCAGCCAGGCCACCAGCTCCTTCGAGCCGATGGTCGGCAGCACACCGAGACCGTCGACGCCGGCGCCACAGGCTCGGGACACCCACGCCGCGATCGCGGCCCGCAGCGCCGGCGTGCCGGCGGTCAGCGGGTAACCGGGAGCATCGGACGCGTCAGCCAACGCCCGCCGGATCACCTCGGGCACCGGGTCGACCGGCGTACCCATGGAGAGGTTGATCAGGCCCTCCGGATGCGCCGCGGCCAGCGTGGCCGCGGCGTCCAGGGTGTCCCAGGTGAACTCGGGCAGTCGCGACGAGACCGGCGCGGGCCGGTTCAGTGGCCCTCGCCGCGCGGCGGCTGCGCGGCGACGAAGGTGGCGTCCTTCTCCACCTTGCCGATCTTCGAGGCGCCACCGGGCGAGCCCAGGTCCTCGAAGAACTCGTAGTTCGCGCCGGTGTAGTCCTTCCACTGCTCCGGAACGTCGTCCTCGTAGAAGATCGCCTCCACGGGGCAGACGGGCTCACAGGCACCACAGTCGACGCACTCGTCGGGGTGGATGTAGAGCATCCGATTGCCCTCGTAAATGCAGTCGACCGGGCACTCCTCGATGCATGCCTTGTCGAGCACATCTACGCACGGCTCGGCGATGATGTAGGTCACCGGTCTTCTCCTCCGCAAGACTCGCCGCGATCTCCCGCGACGGTAAGAGCCTAGTATCTCGCCGGGGAGGGGGTCGATCGTGCTCCGACAGCAGGATGTGGGACACCGAATCGTGGTCCGCCGGATTGTGGGGATTCGCGAAGGCCGCCCGCTATTCTCCGATGCCCTCGGCGAGCTGGTGGAGCTGAGCGAGACTCATCTCACGCTGGCCACCGCACAGGGACAGCTACGGGTCCCGGTGGCACAGGTCCACCGGGCCAAGCGCGTACCGCCGACCCGCCGGCCCACCGCCGCAGCGGTCGTGGCGCTGGAGCGGGCCGCCGACGAGGCCTGGCCGGCACCGACCCGGGGCCGACTCGGTGACTGGCTGCTCCGCTCGGCCGAGGGTTGGACCGGGCGCGCCAACTCGGCACTGCCGATCGGTGACCCGGATCGACCACTGGCCGCCGCGGTCGACGCGGTGGAACGCTGGTACGCCGATCTGGGCCAACCCGCGTTGATCAACACTCCGCTGCCCCTCGCCGCGCCGGTCGGCGCCGAACTGGACGCCCGCGGCTGGAGCACCCGACCACCGACGCTGGTGCAGACCGCGCCGCTACCCGTGCTGGCGTCGCCGGCCGCCACCGGCCCGGCCGGCCCGGTGGTCGAACTGGCCACCGCGCCCAGCGACGAGTGGTTGGCCATCGCCGCCGGCCGCAAGGGCGGCCTGCCGGACGCCGCCCGACACGTGCTCACCGCCGTGGATCAGGTCCGCTTCGCCCACGTGTACGCCGACGGCACCCTGGTGGCCGTCGGCCGCGGCACGGTGACCGGCCAGGGCCGCTGGCTGGGCCTCAGCCTGATCGAGGTCCTACCTGCGGCCCGCCGCCAGGGGTTGGCCCGCCGCGTGATCCACGAACTGGCCGGCTGGGGCGTGTCGGGCGGCGCGACGCACGCGTTCCTCCAGGTCGAGCAGCGCAACACGGCGGCGGTCGCGCTCTACCAGCGGCTCGGCCTCGTCACCCACCACACCTACCTGACCCGGGTCGCCCCGAACTGACCTCGACCCTCGCCGGGCGGCACCGTGCGGCCGGGCGAAGCGGGCTGGCGGGCTTGATCGACTCGCCTTTCAGGAAGTCGCGGTATCCCGGCGCCTACAACTCCGCGACTTCAAGGAAGCCGAGTCGATCCGCGTTGTCAGCGGCGGACGACGCGGCGGGGCTTGGCGGCCTTGACCTCCGCGTACCGCTTGAGCTGCTGAGAGCGGTAGTCACGGCCCAACGCGGTGAGCACCAGGTAGCCGATCAGCAACCCGGCGCCGGTGGCGAGCAGGTAGAGCCAGATCTGCGCGAAGAACGTCGCCGCGCCGCCGTCGAACGGGTTGTGACCGACCAGCAGGGGCCCGACCAGCACGGTCAGCAGCATCGCCACCGGCACCACGAGGGCCATGTCGGCGGCCCAGCCCGCCAGCGGCCGGCGACGACCCCAGCGGAAGGCGACCACGGCGAGGATCAGCCCGATCACCGCGAACATCGCCAGCGACACCCTGTCGGCGGCGGTGTCGTCACCGTCGAAGCCGAACCGCGTGATCAGTCGGGCGACCACGTTGACCGCGAACAGCGCCGCTACGAGCAACCCGATGTCACGCCACCGCTTGTCCATCGCCGGACCCTCCTGCCGTACGCCCCGTCGCGGGCTGCACATCCCTGGCAGGAATATCTACCACCCTTACCTGGGACACGTCATCAGCCGGCCCGGACCAAAACCCAACCCGGGCTTCAGCCGCCGAGCATGGGCGGCTGCGGGGCGAGGATCTGGCGGAAGCCCATCACCGCGAACGTCATCGCGCCAGCCACGATCATGGCCAGCCCGACCCAGTTGTCGCCGGCCAGCAGCAGGTCGCCCTCGTTGGTCCGGATGGCGGCGACAGCCATCAGCGCGAACCACGGCACCGCCGGCAGCGCCACCGCCCAGCGGCGGCCGACCGCCTCGTACGCGAACCAGCTCAGCACGATGTTGGCGCCGATGGCGAGGAGCACCGACACGCCGACCAGTTGCCCGCCGACGCGAACCGTGGCGAGCAGCAACTCCAGTACGCCGGTCAGCACTCCGGCGAGGACCACCACCATCGCACCGACCACCCGGACGCCCAGGTCCAGCAGTCGTGGCGGCGGCCCCGCCGGGGGCGGGGCTTCCTGGTCCTCCACGACCGTCACCGATGCGGCCGGCAGCGTCACCGGAGACCCGCCGCCGCGACCGGGAACCGGTCCGGGGCGGTCTCCGCGGGCAGGCCGGCGAAGAGGTCGTCCTCCCAGCCGTACGGCCCGGTGCCCGGGCCCTTCTCACCCACAGCGAGGGCGAAGAACTCCACGCCCATGAACTCCCCGCCGAAGTTGCCGGCGATCGAGTAGAGCCAGGAGTTGGCCGGGATCTGGGTGGCGTGCGCCCGCATCGCGGCCTCCTTGGCCGTGTGCTGGTCGGTGCCGTCGATGCGGGCGGCGATCTGGGCGTCCGGGGTGCCGAAGGGCAGGTCGGCGATGTCCTCGATGCCGCCGAACGGGTTGTCGGCAGACTCGGCGAAGTGCGTCATGCCGGCCTCCAGAACGCTGAGCGGCATGGCCGTCCAGTAGACCTTGAGCGGGGCGCAGCCCTCGGCGGTGGCCAGCTCGACGGCGCGCATGGCCACCCGGTGGGCCTGGATGTGGTCGGGGTGACCGTAGAAGCCGTTCGGGTCGTACGTGACGAGCACCTGCGGGCGTACCTCTCGCATGATCTCCACGAGATGCCCGGCGGCCTCGTCGAGGTCGGCCTGCCAGAAGGCCCGGGGGTGCTCGTTGGTCGCGAGCCCCATCATCCCGGAGTCGCGGTAGCGGCCGGCGCCGCCGAGGAAGCGGTGGTCGCTGACGCCGAGCGCCTCGCACGCGGCGGCCAGCTCGGCGATCCGGTACCCGCCGAGCTGGTCGGCCTCGGCGGCGGCGAGCTGCGCCAGCGCGGGCACGTGGATCTCGCCCTCCTCGCCGAGCGTGCAGGTCACCAGCGTGACGTGCGCGCCGTCGGCGGCGTAGTGGGCCATCGTCGAGCCGGTGCCGATCGACTCGTCGTCGGGGTGCGCGTGGACCAGCAGCAGGCGGCGGTCGGGCAGCATCGTCACGACGGTCACTCTAACTGGCGGTTAGGGCCGGCCAACGCTGACGCGTCCGCCCAGGTCGGCCACATCACCTCCGCTCCCGCTCTACGATTTGGCGTGTGGACTTTCCGGAGCTGGCCGCCCGCACCCGCCGGTTCAGCCACGGCGCGCCACGCGCTGTCTCGGTGGCTGAGGACGGCTCCCGGGTGATCTTTCTGCGCTCCGCCGGTCCCGAGGATCCGGCGGACGCGCTCTGGCTGCTGGACGTGGCCACCGGCGAGGAGCGGCTGGTCGCCGACCCGGCCACCCTGCTGGGCGAGGGCGGGGACGTCCGGTCCCTCTCCCCCGGCGAACGCGCGCTGCGCGAGCGACTGCGGCTCAGCGCCGCCGGCATCGGCTCGTACGCGTTGGACGCGGCCGGCCGGGTTGCGGTGTTCGCGCTGGCCGGGCGGTTGTTCCGGGCCGATCTGGTGCACGGCGACGTGGTGGAGGTCGCCGCCGTCGGCCCGGTGCTGGACCCACGGCCGGACCCGAGCGGGCAGCGACTGGCGTACGTGACGGACGCCGCCGAGGGTGTGCGCCGGGGTGAACTCCGGGTGATCGACCCCGACGGCACCGACACCCTGCTGGCCGGCGAGGACGCCGGGGTGAGCTGGGGATTGGCCGAGCACATCGCGGCGGAGGAGTTCGGCCGGTTCCGGGGGTACTGGTGGGCGCCGGACGGCCGCTCGGTGCTCGCCGCCCGGGTCGACGAGTCTCGGCTGGAGCGGTGGCACCTGCACGACCCGGCGGAGCCGGCGAGCCCGCCCACCGCCGTCGCGTACCCCCGGGCCGGTGGCCCGAACGCGGAGGTCAGCCTGCACCTGCTGGACCTGGACGACGGCTGGGTCGACGTGCACTGGGACCGGGAGACCTACCCGTACCTGACCGGGGTCAGCTGGGGTGAGGGCAGCCCGTTGATCACCGTGCTGCGCCGCTCGCAGCAGCACGGGCTGGTGCTGGCGGTGGACCCGCGGACGGGTGAGACGCAGGTGCACGCCGAGCTGGCCGACCCGCGCTGGGTCGAGCCGATCGCCGGCACCCCCGCGCACCTGCCGGACGGCCGGGTGCTGGTCGGCGGGGAGCTGGCCCACGACGGGTACGACGCCCGGTGCCTCTTCGCGGACGGCACCCTGCTCACCCCACCGTCGCTGTACGTACGACGGGTGGTGGGTCGGCTGCCGGCCGCCGCCGGCCCGGCCGACCTGCTGGTGGAGGCGAGCGACGGCGAGCCGAGCGAGCGGCACCTGTTCCGGGTCCGCACCACAATCGGCGGTGGGGTGGACGCGCGCCGGCTCACCACCGACTCGGGCTGGTACACCGCCGCGGTGGGCGGGGACGTGCTGGCCGTCGGCGTCGCGTCGCTGGATCACGCCGGGGTGCGCTGGACGGTGCGCCGCGGCGATCAGGAGATCGCCGAGCTGCGCTCGTTCGCCGCCACCCCGCCGTACTCGCCGCTGCCACTGCTGGAACGGGTGACCGATCGGCGGCTGCCGGCGGCGGTGCTCTACCCGGACAACCACGTGACGGGCCGGCGGCTGCCGGTGCTGCTGGACATCTACGGCGGCCCGGGGCACCAGGAGGTCGTGGCGGCGCGGGCCGCGTGGTTGGAACGGCAGTGGTGGGCCGACGCCGGCTTCGCGGTGGTCACCATCGACAACCGGGGTACGCCGGGCGTGGCGCCGTCGTTCGAGAAGGCGATCCACCGGCGGGTCGCCGACGTGATCCTCACCGACCAGATCGACGCGCTGACCGCGCTCGCCGGCAAGCACCCGGACCTGGACCTGGGCCGGGTCGGGGTACGGGGTTGGTCGTTCGGCGGGTGGCTGGCCGGGTTGGCGGTGCTGCGCCACCCGGAGCTGTTCCGCTGCGGGATCGCGGGCGCCCCGGTGACCGACTGGGCGCTGTACGACACCGCGTACACCGAGCGTTATCTGGGGTTGCCGGAAGACGGCCAGGACATCTACGCGCACCATTCGCTCGTCGAGTTGGCCGCCGAGCCGGTCACCAGCCCGGACCAGGCCCGACCGTTGCTGTTGGTGCACGGCATGGCCGACGACAACGTGGTGGCCGCGCACACGCTCCGGCTCTCCGCTGCCCTGCTGAGCACCGGCCGGCCGCACGCCGTGCTGCCGTTGACCGGGGCCACCCATTTGGCCGCGAACGGCACCGCCGAGCGGCTGCTCCCCCTGGAGCTCGACTTCCTCCGCACCCACCTGTTGTAGCGCGGTATTCGATAACTGATTTCGGCACGTCGGGTGCCTTGCCGCATGCCATGCTGACCGAAGCGGGACCCGGCGCCGGGATTGCCGAGGGCGACACCGCTTTCCCTCATTCCGAAAGGACTCCACAATGGTGGGCATAGCGCAGAAACCCTCGGTCGCCGCCGTGCAGGAAGGCGAGTTCCCGGTCACGCACTTTCGCACGGCGACCGTGAACGGAATCGATATCTTCTACCGCGAGGCCGGCCCGGCCGACGGCCCCGCGGTCCTGCTGCTGCACGGGTTTCCCACGGCGTCCTCGCAGTTCCGCCACCTGATCCCCCTCCTCGCGGACCGATACCGGGTGATCGCGCCGGACTTCCCGGGTTTCGGCCACAGCGCCAGCCCGGACCGGTCGACGTTCGACTACACATTCGCCAACTTCGCCGATCTGATGGACGGCCTCCTCGGCCAACTCGGCGTGGATCGATATGCGCTCTACTGCTTCGACTACGGGGCGCCGACGGGGTTCCGGATGGCCCTGAAGGGACCTGAGCGGATCAGCGCGCTCATCGTGCAGAACGGCAACGCGTACGAAGAGGGCCTGAGCGAGTTCTGGGATCCGATCAAGGCCTACTGGGCGGAGAAGACCGACGAACGCCGTCAGGCAATCGCGTTCATCCTCAACTCCGACACGGTCAAGCAGCAGTACACGGCGGGGGTGCAGGACCTCAGTCGGCTCGACCCCGACCGGTGGACCCACGACGACACGCAGCTCGCCCGCCCCGGCAACGCGGACATCCAGCTCGATCTGTTCTACGACTACGGCAGCAACGTCACGCTGTACCCCGAATTCCATGCCTTCTTCCGCGACCACCAGCCGCCGACGCTGATCATCTGGGGCCAGAACGATCCGGTCTTCCCGGCCGCTGGTGCCCACCCCTATCGGGGCGACCTGCCGTCGGCTGAATTCCACCTGCTCGACACCGGCCACTTCCTCTTGGAAGACAAGCTCGACATCGCTGCGCCGATGATCCACGATTTCCTGGACCGCGCCGTTGGTCGTTCCTGAAAAACGCAACGGGCGGCCACTCCGCCTGTTCCGCGCCCACCTGTTGCCCGCCGCCCGCGGCCCGCACTCCCAAGATCGCTCTCGATCCAGGATCCGAACACCGTTGCCCTGGCGATCGGCTGCTGGGCGCAGGTGCACGGTGAAATCCCGACACCCAGGTCCGTCACTTCAGAAACGCCCCCGGCCCGCACCGATCTTGCACTTTCGGTCGCCGATATGCGCGGAACACCCCCTTATGTCGCAACAGTAAACGCAAGATCGCGGACGAGGGGCAGCCCGCCCTCGTCGATCATGGAGTTACGGTGCCTGGTTTGGCACAATATGGGCACTTTGCCACCCACCACGACTCCATGATCGACGGGACAGCGTGGGGTTGACGAACAGCAACTCCGTCTTACGCAACGGCGTTGTCCAGGATCTAGTGGTATTGCGGCGCCAGGTAACCACTCGATCCAGGATCGAGCGTGACCTGGGACGAAGCGGGGCGAGTGGCCGGGACTGGTTTCCGGCACCCGAGCAGGGATAATGCGGCGGTGTCGGATTTCACGAAGCCGCTCGGCTACCGTCTCATCACCGGGCCCGATGATGCCGAATTCTGCGCCCGCGTCAGCGCGCTACTCGATCAGGGCTATCAGCTGCACGGGTCGCCGGCGCTGACCTTTGACGGCGAACGCGTCATCGCCGCTCAAGCGTTGGTGCTGTCGCATTCGGCCAGCCCTGAGGCGCCCATGGGAAGCGCCAGGTAGAGGCCCCTGCTGACGGTCACCAACGTTCCACGAGGTGTTCCCGGCCCTGCGGCGGGTCGTACGGTTCGGGCCAGTAGTCGATGATCTTGCTGATCAGCCCCTGCTCGGACATCTCCAGCCAGACGCACGCGTCCTGCTGCTCGTCACCGACGCGAACGTCGAGCAACAGGGCAGCGAGGCGGCCATCGGCGATCACCCGTCGCGGCCGGAGGTGCCAATCACCCGGATACTCGGTGTTGAACCGCAGGAACGCGTCAGTGCCGCGAATGCGCTCCCGAGTCTGCGGCATCTCGTAGACCACGTCATCGGTGAGCAGGGCGGCCAACCCGGACCAGTCGCGGCGCTCCAGAAGATCAACGTAGGCGTGGGCGGTCTGCCGGGCCGTCGAGGTGTCGTCCACGACGCGGACCCTAGCCTCCACCAGTGACAATCTGGCAGGCCGTCGGTGCATCACCGGCCTTGCCCGGCTGATTTCCGGCGACGCCGGGGCCGTGAATCGGCGTCCAGGTTCTCAGGGGCGTGCGTCGTATTGGGTACGGGCTTCGAAGACGCGGTCCATGTGCGTCTCCGCCCAGTTCTTGATCGCGATCATGACCGGGAACAGTTCATGGCCGAGCGGAGTGAGCTCGTAGTCGACGCGGACCGGGACCGAGGCAGTGACAGTGCGGGTGACCAGGCCGTCGCGCTCCAGGGTGCGCAGGGTCTGGGTGAGCATCTTCTGGCTGACGCCGGCGATGCGCTGGGCGAGCTGGCCGTGCCGCTGCGGGCCGTCGACGAGCGCTGGGATCACCAGGGCGACCCACTTGTCGGTGAGCCTGCTCAGCAGCTCACGGGTCGGGCACTGATCCAGGAACGCGTCGTAGTCGCGTTTGGCCTGTTCGCGGCGTTGCGCTGCGGTTGACGTCGCCATTCTTTCCTCCGTTGGTGCCCTAGGCACTTTAAGGTACCTACTTTCTCATAGTGCCGACGATTCGTACGGTCGTGGTGAGCACGAAATCCCACGAAGGAGACGGCGATGCGCGCAGTCAGCTATGCAGAGTTCGGAGGGCCGGAGGTCCTGCACGTGGCCGAGGTGCCGGTGCCCGAGCCGGGGCCGGGGCAGGTGCGGGTGCGTGTCGCGGCGTCGGTTGTCCATCCGGTTGATCTGATGGTCCGCTCCGGTCGGTTCCCGGCCCCGTTGCCGACCGGCCTGCCGTACACGCCCGGCTGGGACGTTGCCGGCAGCGTCGACGCGGTCGGCCCGTCGGTCGAGGAGTTCACGATCGGCGACGAGGTCATCGGCTTCTCGCCGTGGCTACAAACCACGGCCGGCGCCCACGCCGAGTACGTAGTCCTCGACGCCGCCTGGCTGACCTCCGCGCCCGCCGGCGTCCCCGCCACCGAGGCGGCGACCCTGCCGACCAATGGTCTCGCCGCTGCCCAGGCACTCGACCTGCTCGCGCTCCCGGCGGGTTCGACAGTGCTCGTCACCGGCGCCGCCGGGCAGGTGGGCGGGTTCGTTCTGGCGCTGGCCCGGACGACCGGTCTGCACGCCACCGGACTCGCCGGAGCCGACGACCGCGAGTTCGTCGAGTCGCTGGGCGCGGCCTTCCTGTCGCGCACCGACGATCCGACGGGGACGTTCGACGCGGTCGTCGACCTGGCGGTGATCGGCTCCTCGTTGCTGGACCTCGTTCGGGACGGCGGCGGCTACGTGGCCGCGTCACCCCCGCTTCGTCCGGAGCCGGTGCGCGGAATCCGGACCTTCGCGCTGGAGGTGCTACCGGACGGAACCCGCCTGGGCGAACTGGTCAAACTCGTCACCAGCGGAGACATCCCGCTCCGGGTCGCCGACGTGTACCCCTTCGCCGACGCGGCGGCCGCCCACGAGCGGCTGGCCCAAGGCGGCGTGCGCGGCGGCGTGGTGATCGTCCCCTGATCCGCAGCGAAAGCTCGATCAGCCGCTGACGGCTCTGCCGATGACCGGACAGCCGTGCAAGGGTGTCCGGTCATCGGTGGAGGGAAGGGTTGGCGCAATGGCCGGTCGCGTCAGCGGAAGATGTCGATGTTGCGCCCGGCCCATGCGGCGAAGGAGCGTGGCGGTCGACCCAGGACCTCCGACACGTCCGGGCTGATCCGCTGCTCCCGTGCGGTCGGCGCGCCGAGGATCGCCAGCGTTCCCTCGACCACCGGTGGTGGCATGAACCGCAGCATCTGTTCGCGGGCCTCGTCGGGCGTCTGTTCGATGAAGCTGATCGGTTCGCCGAGCGCGGTAGCGAGATCGGCAACCCGTTCACGTGGTGTGCTCAGCGCCGGACCGGTCAGCTCATACGTGTGACCGTCGTGGGCGCCGTCACGGAGGGCGACAGCCGCCACCTCGGCGATGTCGTCCGGGTCGATCACAGGCAGACCGACATCGCCGAACGGTGCGGCCACCGCCCGTCCGTTGCGAATCGGCTCGGCCCAGGCGAGAACGTTGGAGGCGAAGCCGCCGGGGCGCAGGATCGTCCAGCCGAGGCCGGACCTGCGCACAAGGTCTTCGATGGCGTGCAGGGGCGCATGCGAGGCGGCCGTCGGCCTTGTGCCGACCGCTTGCGAGGATTGCAGCACGATGCGCTTCACGCCGGCGGCCGTGGTGACCCGCAGGATCTCGGGCACGTTGAGATGCGCCCCGGCGCCCTCCACGAGCAGGTACAGCGCTTCGGCGCCAGCGAGCGCCGGCCTGAGGCTCTCCGGCTGCTCGAGGTCCGCGCGATGGTGGCGCACCCCGTCTGGTACGACGACCGGGCGTCGCGCACGGGACACCGCCGTCGCCGCAGCGCCCGACGCCGCGAGGATCGACAAAAGCCTCTGACCAACATTCCCAGTGGCGCCTGTCACGACGAACATGTCTGAACCTCCAGGTCGACCGCGTCGTTCGCGCGGCTGGAGGAGACGTTAGTAGCGTCGATATAGTAGGTACCTAGAGGATAGTATTGGATCTGTAACGGAGGACACATGCAACGGTCAGCGAATCCCGAGCTAGCCTGCCCCGTTTCGCCGGTCGTCGATATCGTGTTCAGCCGATGGACCACACCCATCCTGTGGGCTCTGCACGAGTACGGTCGGCAGCGATTCGTGGAGCTGGAGCGCCGGCTGACCAGCATCACACCGAAAGTCCTCACGCAACGGTTACGCCAACTCGAACGCGACGGGCTCGTGACACGCACCTACCACGCCGAGGTGCCGCCCCGGGTCGATTACGAGATCACCGAGCTGGGCGCCAGCCTCGGTCCGCTCTTCGCGCACCTGACCACGTGGGCCGACGCCCATCTCGGAGAGGTGGAGCGGGCACAGCGCGCCTACGACGCCGAACGATGAGCCCCCGCCGGCCTCAAGCGCGTCCACGTCTCCCGAAATCTGCCAGGCGACCTGATGTGGGGCTTGTATCTCAAGCCGCTTGAGATCGCATAGTGGGCGTCGTGGACCGAAACGAGCTGTACGCCATCGGAGATGTCGCCCGGCGGGCCGGCCTGAGCGTCAGTGCCGTCCGGTACTACGCGGACGCCGGCATCGTCACGCCGGCCGCCAGCACCCCGGCCGGCCACCGCCTGTACGACGTGTCGGCCATCGCCCGGCTGGAACTGGTCCGGACGCTGCGGGAACTCGACGCCGGCCTGGACGAGATCCGGCGGGTGCTGGCCGGCGAGGCGACGCTGCGCGAGCTGGCCGCCACCCACCTGGCCCTGCTGGAACGGCAGGAGGCACGGCTGCGCACCCGTCGCGCGGTGCTGTCGGCCATCCTGCGACAGGACTCCACAGCCGAGCAGGTCACGCTGATGCACAAGCTCGTTGGCCTGTCGGACGAGGAACGTGACCGGCTGATCGACGAGTTCTGGACCGAGGTCTCCGCAGGCTGGGAGCCGCCGGCGCGGATGGTCGAGTGGTGGCGGGCGGCCCGACCGGAGCTGCCCGACCATCCCACCGCGGCCCAGTTGGAGGCGTGGATCGAGCTGGCCGAGTTGGTCCGGGACAACGAGGCCCGGCAGGCCGTACGCCGTGAGTTGCACGAGGCGTGCACCACCGGGGCCGGGCCGCTGATGACCTCGTCGCCGATGCTGGACGCCCTGGAGGAGGGCGCGGCGATCGGCCAGCCGGTGATGGACGCGGCGCGCGAGCGGGTGCCGCCGGATTCGCCCAGGGGCCGGGAGATCGCCAACCAGTGGATCGGGTGGCTGACCGGCATCTTCGCGACGCCGGACAGCCCCGGGATCCCGGACACACCGGAGTTCCGGATCCAGGCGGCCGACCAGATGCGCAAGGGCGCGGAGTGGGACCGCACGCCACCGGAGCAGGAGGGTCCGTTCGACAGGTACATGGAGCTGGTCACCGTCGTGAACGGTGCGCCGCCGGAGCAGTTTCCGTACGAGTGGCTGGCCGCAGCACTACGCGCGTCCGCCCAACCGGCCAGCTGATTGGCGGCAGGTAACTCGACTGGATCGCGAGGTGGACGGCTGACCGGTGTGCCGAGGCACACCGGTCGGCCGTCTACACCCGAAACTGGCAATTGACACCAGGTGGTCAGACTCTCGGGCTGATCAGGTCAGGCTGGGCGCGGACTGGGGTCAGCCCTTGGGGTTGGGGCCGAAACGGTTCGCTCCGGGGGTGCTGTCCAATACGAAGAACACGAGCAGGACGATGGCGCCCACGAACGGCACCAAGGCGATCAGCAGCCACCACCCCGTCCGGTCGGTGTCGTGCAGGCGCCGCACCGCGACCGCCAGCGACGGCAGCAGCAGAGCCAGGGAGGCGATAAGACCGATGAAGCCGGTCGTCGATCCATCCACGAAGGTCAGTCCCAGTGCACTGTCCAAGATGGCGGCGACAATGCTGACAAGGATGGTGAACAGGGTCCACCACCAGTACTCAGATCGGCGGGCCCGACCAGAGAAGCCGACGTACTGGCTGAAGACCGACTTGATTGCGGCACCGAAGGACATGGCTATCTCCCGTTATGTGAGGGGTACTCAAGGTCATCGCGAAGGCAGCCAAACAGATCGATGTCGCGTGGTCAACGGCCGAGCAGCCGAGGGACAGTAGCCGCATGCTCACAGCACCCCCAGGTTGAAGGCGAGCTGGGTGATCGTGGCTGGGGCGTCCGGGTCGCGGGCGACCTGGGCGACCACGTCCCGCACGGCTGGCCGATGGTGGATTTCGGCGGGTGCGATGCGTTCGGCCCGCAACAGAACCCGGGCGGCGTTGGCGGGGTCATCCGTCTGCAGGTAGGCGCGCGCCGCGTCGATCAGGTGCGCGGCGCGGTGCTCGACCGGCAGCCACCGCCACCCGTCCCGCCCGATCGCCTCCTCGTGCCGGGCAACCGCCTGCGACCCGTCGCCCAACTCCACGGCAGCGGCGACCTGCGCCAGTTCGACGGCAGTCGGCCCGAACGCGGTCCGGTGATGGTCGTTGCCGTCGCCCACCTGGACGCCCAGCTTGGCGGCCTCGTCCAGCAGCTCACCAACCGACCGGTCGTCACCGGCCCGGGCCGCGATCAGAGCGGCCTGCACGAGCAGCGAGCCACGAAGCGACAACTCCTGCGGAGTGCCAGAGACGATCCGGGAAGCGGCGGCGAGCATCACCGGCCTCGCCCGGGCCGATGCCCGCAGCACCTGACCGAGCTGTACCGCCGCGCAGCCAAGCAGCACCCGGTCATTGCCAGCGGCCGACATCGCCCGGTCGGCCGCCAGCCAGGCGAGGCTCCCCTCGCCCAGCTTGACCAGCAGCGCCGCCGTCACCCGGTACGCCTCCACCACCGCCGCGCGTCCAACCTCCGGGTCCAGCGCGTGGGCGCGATGCACCTCGGCCACCACCGTGGGCAGCAGCTCGACCAGACGCGGGTACCGGGCGTGCTGGTAGGTCATCCACGCGTGCCGCACCTCCCGAGCCAACCCCTCGTGCGACATCACGTCGCGGTCCGTCTGGCGCCCAAAAGCCATTGGGTACGCCGACAGCGCCGCCCGAATCCGCGCGACGCCCGCACGACGCTCGGCCACCCCGGCGGGCTCGACATCACGACCGAGTAGGGCTGCGGTATCGACCCTCAGCACGGCCGCGATCTCCCGGATGGTCGACAGCCGCTCCAGGGAACGGACCCCGCGCTCGACCTTGTCCACCCAGCTCTTCGACTTCCCCAACCGGTCCGCGAACGACTGCTGCGACAATCTCCGCCGCACCCGCAGATAGGCCACCCGTCGACCGATCGGCACCGGATCACGGCTCACCACGCCACCGCCGATCCGGCACGGCCCGAGTCGTCTCCTCGGCCGGTATCCGCTCCGCCTCGGCCTGCGCGAGCAACCGCCGTTTGGCCTCTTCCCGTTCGGCCGCGTCGATCTGCTCGCCCGTGTTGGGCGTACCGATGTCGTCCTTGCCGCTCATTCCCACCTCCGCTGTCAGGGGCAGGTGGTTTCGCTTTGGCACCCTGTTCGTACTGATCCCGCCCTCACTCAGAGCTTCGAGTGAACAGGCGGTGACAGAAAGCTAACGAGTGTCCGCTGGTCGCGCGTGTCGTCCGCTATCGAGCCATGGGCCGATACGCCTCGTACACCTCGCGAAATGCTGCCGCCTCCGCTGTCCCGGTGTGCTCGACCTTCCGGAGCACTTCCCGCGCCCGCCACCAGTTCGAGGGAACCACCCGCCCGGACCTGACCGCGTCGGCGGCGACGACGCTCGCCTCGTGCGGCTGGTCGGCGGCCAACAGTGCCATCGCGAGATCCAGACGGGCGGAAGCAGATCGCCGTGGCCGATCACCACCATCGCCGCGCGGGTCCAGTTCCGCCAAGGCGGTCCGGGCCATCTGCTCGGCGGCCGGGTCACCCGCCCACGACAGCGTGGTCGCCGTGTACGCCAACGCCTTCGTGGGGTCGTACCGGTAGTGGTGTTCGGCCCGTTCCGGCACCGGCAAGTTCGCTGTCAACCGCTCCAGACGATCCAGCGCGTCACGCGTCCGCCGCACGTCCGCCAACCGCGCCCACACCCGGGCCTCCTGGGCGGTCGCCTGGATGTACGCCGAACTACCCCGCGGCGCCACCCGCTGCGCCTGCCGCGAAAGGTCCATCGCCCGCCGGCAGTCACCCCGGGTGAGCCAGTCCCACGCCTGCGTCTCCAGACACCACGCCTGGATCTCCGGATGCTCAGCATGCTCGGCAAGAACCATGGCCGTACGCAGATGAGCGCCTGCGGCGGGCTGTTGCAGCAGATCGATGTGGACCGTCGCCCGCAGCACCGTCAGCCAACCACCGGCAACGACGAGCCGCTGGCGCTGCGCCAACGTCCCGCGACCGTCGAGCAGCCGCCCCACGTAGGCCAACTGGCGACGCACCAGCGGCAGCAGATCAACCGGCCGCACGAGGGCGTATGCACTCGCCAGGTCATCCACACCCGCCTCGATCCGAAGAAGCGTCTCGGCGCTGACATCGCTGACCCGCACCCGAGCCAACAATTCCCCGGCCTCGGTGTCGTGATCGACGGGCTCGTCCACCAGGCGGACAAGTGCCCCGTCGGCTCGCAGCACCTCGTCGAGGTGCCTCGCCGTCTCGGGGGTGGGGGCCTTCGCAGCGGTTTCCAGATCGTGCAGGTGGCTCTTGCCCCGATGAGCGAGTTGACCCAGCGCTCGCAGCGACAGCCCACGTTCGCTCCGAAGCGCACGCAGTTGGGCACCGAAGCGCGGATCGACATGCGACACGGCAACGCCCCCAATTGCCAAACGGGACAGTTCACACCCGGACGGCGAACCACTGCTACGGACAGTACATCGAGCAAACACGAAGCCATGCTGATCGAAGCTCTCGTTGCCCCGTCGATGGCGGGAACCGGCGGCAGGCCCAGCCGGAGTGCGCTGCCCGACCTCAGGGCGCACCGAGGGCGACATTGAGGTGACGCGGCGCTATCGTGGCGGGCATGAAGGTCTCGCTGCTCGGCTTCGCCGCGATACCCGATGGCCAGGTCGTCGATGATCAGCACGGCGGGCACGACCTGACCTCGCCCATGGCCCACCTGGCCACGCCAACGCCCAAGCCACTCGCAGTCCGCGGGTCGTACGAGGGCGTCTGGCTCAGCCGCTACCAGTACCACTCCAGCGGCCGGGGAGAATCATTCGCCGGGCAGCACTTCGTGGTCGTGCTCCAGCACGGCGACCGACTGACCGTACGCAGCCTGCCCGGTTCGGCGGCATCGTCGCTGTCGCTGGACCTCACCGTGGACGGTGCCGTGGTCACCGGGACCTGGGTGGAGCAGACCGATCACGCTGGCTACTACCGGGGAGCCCGGTACCACGGCGCGATCCAGCTACTGGTGGAGCCGACCGGCCGACGGATGGCCGGGAAATGGGTCGGGTTCGGCAAGGACATGGACGTCAACACCGGCCCCTGGGAGCTCACATTCCGGGATGCGTCCACGTCCAAGGCGACACTCGACCAGTACAACACCTCGCCCGAGTAGGACACTTCGCCAACTCGTCCGCGGGCGGCGGTCAATCGATTGTCGTCAGATGTCGGAGGTCGTCCCGATTGCCGGAAAGGGAAATCGTTACCTGACCGGCGTCCGCGGCCAGTTCGATGCATTCCGTGCTTCGGTCCAGCAGCCAGCCAACAGGTCGGCACCCCCGGCCCCACCCTCGTGCCTTGACATGCCGCTTCACCTCCGCGTAAAGGTCCTCGCCGGATTGGCCGGTTCGGCCGGTAACCGTGATCGTCCGTTGGCACGATCCTGAGCCGCAGTTGCCGTCGTCGTACGGAAGGACCGTGGCTTGCAGGCCGTTCGGCAACGGCAGCACCTGGTCGGTCGCCGGGAAGAATGGCCCTGGTCGCCCGAGCACTGCGCCACAACAGAGCACCACCAACAGCCAGCCGGCGAGCAGGCGCGTCGACACGACCATTCCGGCCTGGTTCCCGGGTCCCAGTCGGCGGTGTTCGTACAGCCGGGCGGCAACCACCACCAGCACAGCCACGGCTAAGCACGTAAGCGAGATCTCCCACAAGCCGCGCGGCAGGAAGTGGATGAGCGTGCCGGCGAGCACTGTCAACCCTGCGAGACACAGTGCAACCAGCCATCGGATTCGAGGCACGCGCGACATGAAGAGCCACATCAGCAGAATCGGCCCCACCGTGAACATCATCAGCCGCACCGATTGATCATGCCAGCGCGATGCGAGCTGAGTCAGTCGCCGACTCTCGGGACGCCCCACAGGGACAGGCAGAACGGATGCCCGGCCGGGTCGGCGTACACGAAGCAGTGGTCCGCGTTGGGCTGATGCTCGAATCGGGTAGCGCCGGCTGCCAGCACACGCGCTCCGGTCGCCTCCAGGTCGTCGACGAAGAACTCGAGGTGCATCTGCATCCCCACCTCGCCATCCGGCCAGGTGGGCGGCCGGTAGTCATCGATCTGTTGGAACCCGATGTCACCGTTCGGCCCTTCGACGAGCGCCCAACTCTCGTCGCCCTTCGCGACCCCGCCGGTGATCTCGGCGTAGAACCGCGCGAGCGCGATGGCGTCGGGCGCATTGACCGTGGTCAAGCTGAGCCTGATCAGGTCCGACATCAGCCGATCTCAACCTGCTGGTATGCCGGCGTGAGCTCTTCCCAGCGTTCCTCCCAGCCTGGCGCTCGGGCATCGGAGCCCCAGCCCTCCGGATGGACCGGACCGTCGACCTCCAGCGACCGACCGAGATCCTCGAGGTGGACCCGCCAACCAGAGGCGTGGAACGGGAGACTCCCAATCGGCAGGCCGCGCTCCTCGACCACCAGCCGGGTCTTGGAGCCCTCCTCGGTCAGCCACGCCTCGATCTGCCCCTCGTGGTCCGTGCCCGGCTTCGTCGTCAGCAGCAGGTGGTGGGGCGCATCGCACACCTCGATGCGCGCCGGACCGGTCCAGCTGCTCGTGAAGACGGCCTGGATCGTGCCGCCGACCCGCATGTCGCCGTCGACCCGGGCCATCCAGCGGGCCAGCCGCTCGGGTGTCGTACACGCCTGCCAGAGGTCGCCGATGTCCGTGTCGTAGAGGTTCTCGACCCGGACCGCTCCGCGGGTCTCGTCGAGCTTTCGCATCGTCGCGATCGTGCTCATCGTCGCGCCTTCTTTCCTCGTGTGACCTCGGTATGAAGAGCGTCGAGCCGGTTCACCCAGAGCCGGCGGTACTCTCCCAGCCACTCGTCGACCTCGACGAGCGCCTCCGGGCGGAGTGTGTAGATCCGGCGCTGCGCGTCCTGGCGTACGTCGACCAGCCCGGCTTCCCGCAGCACGCGGAGATGCCGGGACACGCCCGGGCGAGCGATCGGGAGAGCCTCGGCCAGCTCTCCTGCACTCGCCGGGTGGTCGCGGAGAATATCGAGAACCGTGCGCCGGCTCTCGTCTGCCAGCGCGTGCAACACGGCGTCCATGACGCCAAAGTAACCGAATGGGTACGTAGCCGCAAGGCTACATTCAACCTCGTAAAGGTGTCCAACCTGCCACCCCACCGGCAGCGCCTGCTGAACGCCGAAGCGCCCGCTCATGGCGCCGATGTGCCGCCGACTGAGGATCGGTCAGCCGAGGCCGTGGCCCGGCGTTGGAGGTAGCGCTGTTCGACCTGGTTCTGGGTCAGGGCGGCTGCTTCGCGGTACCACGTGGCCGCGCCGGCCGTGTCACCGGTCATCTCGAGCAGATGTGCGCGGATCGCGCGTTCGCGTTGCCGGGTCAGCGGTTCCTCGTCCAGGTGGTAGCTCCGGTTGAGGTTGTCGAGCAGGGCCAGCCCTCGGGCCGGCCCGTACGCGTGCGCGACTGCGACCACCCGGCTCAGCCGTACCGGTGCGGTCGGGCTGAGGTGTTCCAGTCCCAGGTACAGTGCCGCGATCTGTGGCCAGTCCGTCCGGTCCGGCGACGCGGCCGCCGTGTGCACGGCCGCGATCGCCGCCTGTAGCTGGTACGCACCGATCTCGCGCCGCGGCCAGACGCTGTCAATCAGCTCGGTGCCCTCGCGGATCAGCTCGTGATCCCACCGTGTCCGATCCTGCTCGTCCAGCGGCACCAGCTCGTCGCCGTCGGTACGGGCAGCGCGCCGCGACTCGGTCAGCAGCATCAGGGCGAGTAGCCCGGTCACCTCGGGGTCGCCCGGCAGGGCATCGCGGAGCATGCGGGTCAGCCGGATCGCCTCGCGGGTCAGGTCCACGCGGGCGAGTTCGTCCCCGGTCGAGGCGGTGTAGCCCTCGTTGAAGATCAGGTAGAGCACCTGCATGACCGCGTTCAGCCGGCTGTCGCGGTCGGCGTCGGTTGGCGGGGTGAACCGGGCGCCGGCACGGGCCAGTTGCTGTTTTGCGCGGCTGATCCGGGCGCCCGTGGTGTTCTCGGTCGTCCCGTAGGCGTGTGCAATCTCGGTGGTCGTCAGGCCGCCAACCGCGCGCAGGGTGAGCGCCACCCGGGAGGTGGGGCTCAGCGCGGGGTGACAGCACAGGAGCAGAAGCGTGAGACTGTCATCGGTTTCCGGCGCAGGGCCTGTCCGCCGGCTCGGGTCTCGCATCGCCAGTTCGCTCAAGCCGGCGTGCCGCTCGCGGCGGCGTCGGGCCTGGTCGGTGCGGAGCAGGTCGACCATCCGCCGGTACCCGATCCGGATCAGCCAGCTGCGCGGGTTTTCCGGTACGCCGTCGGCCGGCCACATCCTGCTCGCGGCGAGCAGGGCCTCCTGGACCGCGTCCTCGGCGATGTCGAAGTGACCGAAGCGCCGCACCAGCGCGCCGAGAACCTGCGGCGCCTCGGTGCGCAGCAGGTACTCGACGTCTGGCGTCACGCCGGTGCTGCCGTTCGTGTGCCCTCTCGACATGCCGCCGTCGGGCGACGCAGGATGCGGCTGGTCATGCCACGAAGTCCGCGCCCATGATCGGCCGGATCTCCATCGGCTCGCCCAGAACATCGACCATCCGCGAGACGATCTCGACGGCGCGCTCCTGGCTGCTCACGTCGATCACCGCGAAGCTCGCCAAGACCTCCTTGAGCTCGACGAACGGGCCATCGGTGGCCACCACGCCGGTCGGGGTCCTGCGGATCGTGGTGCTGACCGCCGGGTGGCCGAGTCCCTCGCTGCTGACGAACTCGCCGGTCTCGATCAGTTCCTGTTCGAACCGCTGGTACGCGGCGAACGCGGCCAGCGCCTCGTCGGACGGGGTGTCCGCGGTCGCGGCGTCCCAGGCTGCGGCCGGCGTGTAGCTGAGCAGTAGATACTTCATGGTCGTCCTCGTGTTCGCGCGGCTCGGGTCACGCTACGCCGCTCGGCTCGAACGACGCAGGGAGAGGGCGAGGACCGTCGTCCATGTGAAGGCGACCAGGCCGTTCACCGCGATCTGGATGCTCATGCGGCTCGGCGACATCGGCATCAGCAGGATGAGCGCGGCGAGGCCGTTCAGCAGGGCCGGCAGGGCAGCCCGACGGCGGATGTGACGGATGGACAGCACGATGGCGGCGACGGCCAGCGCGGTGAAGGCGATGGCGGCCGCCGCCGAGTGCGCGATGCTGTGCCAGGACATCTCGCCGACCGGCCCGTCCGGAGTCCCTACCGGGAAGCCGTACTCCGGATCCATGGTGAACACCCCGGCCGCGACGAGCCCGGCACCGAAGATCACGACAAAGATTGGCAGCGCACGTCGGCCGGTGCCCTCGGTGAGCGTGCGCCGGGCGCCGACGGCGAGAGCGATCGCGCCGAGGCCGGCGAGCACGAATGTGGTGATCTGGATCCAGCCGAGACGTCCGGTGGCCAGCTGGCTGATCGGGTGCCGCGTGATGTCGTAGCCCTCCCGGGTGAGCATCTGCGTCACGGCCGAGGCGAAGAACACCGGTCCGGCGAGGCTGCCGGCAAGGAGCAGGCGCTCGGACGAGCGGCGGCGGGTGGGAACGGTGGCTGCGGTGGTGGCCATGAATTCCTCCGTGGTGGGTGCTTGCCGCTACCTCGTGGCCGCACCGCGAACCTTGACACCCAGACAGAGTGACCTGGGTCACGTCGCGTCGACGTCAAAGCCCGAGCGCCGCCTTCGAGGTACCGGCAAGCACCCACCGAGGAGGGCCCGATGTCTGAGTACACCCAGCCGAGCGCAGAACTCACCGCCCTGGACCGTCTGGTCGGCACCTGGTCGGTGACCGGCGGCGCCGAGGGCACCGTGCGGTACGAGTGGATGGTTGGCCGGTTCTTCCTGCTTCAGCACGTCGAACTGAGTCAGTTCGGCCAACCCGTCACCGGGCTGGAAGTCATCGGCAACCTGCACCCGTTCGGTGAGCCGGTCGGCCCGGACGTGGTGTCGCGGTTCTACGACACGACCGGCAACACCTTCGACTACGTCTACGAACTCGCCGGCGACAAGCTGACCATCTGGGCCGGCGCGAAAGGCAGCCCGGCGTACTACGAGGGCACGTTCAGCGCCGACGACACCACGGTCACCGGCGAGTGGACCTACCCCGGCGGAGGCGGCTACGCCTCCACCATGAGCCGGATCTGAGACCAGAAACAGAAAGGGCCCCCTCCCGACGGCGTTGTCGGGAGGGGGCCCTTCTGGTCTGCGGTGTGACTTACGGCTTGACGTGCGCGTTCACGAACGACGGGTAGCCGAAGACGCTGGAGATGAAGACCCCGCCAGCCTTGGACCCGTGCACGTTGTAGGCCACGTCGACGAAGAGCGGCACCACTGGCGCGTGCTCCTTCATGATCCGCTCGTCGAGCTTGGCCCACTCCGCACCCTGCTCGGCCGCGGGCAGTGCCGAGATGCGGTCCATCTCGGTGTTGATCGCCGGGTCGTTGAAGTAGGCCTGGTTGCTGTTGCCCTCGGCCTTGATGGTGCGGCCGTCGTAGAGCACCGGCAGGATCGAGGCCCCGCTCGGCCAGTCCGCCGCCCAGTTACCGATGTACAGGTCCCAGGGGTTGTCCTTCTTCTTGATCTCGTCGAGCTTCGCGTCGTCGGAGATGTTCCGCAGCGTGATCTTGAAGCCGGCCCGCTCCAGGTTGGCCTTGAGCTGCGCGCCCTGCTGCTGCTCGGTGGAGTTGTCGGCGACACCGAGGACCAGCTCGGGCGTCTTCCCGCCGAGCAGTTCCTTGGCCTTGTCGACGTTGCCGTTGGCCCCCGCCGGGTACGCGTCGTACGCCTTGTAGCCGATGGTGGCCGGCGGCATCAGCGTGGTCAGCGGCGCGGCGACGGTCTGCCCGCCCATGGCCTTGATGAAGCCCTCGCGGTCGATGGCGTAGTTGAGCGCCTGCCGCACCTTCAGGTCGGTGACCCGCTGGTTGTTGATGACCAACTGGTTGGCGCTCGGGGTCGGCGAGAGGATGCTGCGCGACTTGAGCGTCGCGTCCCCGGCCACCTTGGCGACCAGCGAGGCGGGCACTGTGTTGAAGGCGAGCGCGCTCTGGTCGGCGCCGTTGTCGGCGATCACCCGGTTGTTGGCGGCGTCCGCGGTCGGGCCGAAGCTCCAGACGAACTGGTCCGGGTACTGGTGCCGGACCGGGTCGGTGTTCGGGTCCCAGTTGGTGTTGCGGTCCAGGGTGATCTGCACGCCGACCTGGTTCTTGGCGACCTTGTACGGGCCGGACGAGAACGGCTGCTTGTCCAGGTCGACGCCGGTGTCCTTGTCGGCCGGAAGCGGCGCGGTGGTCGGCAGCGAAACCGCGAACGGCAGGTCACAGCGGGGCTTGGCGAACTCGAAGCGCAGCGTCTTCGCGTCCGGCGTGCTCAGGCCCGGCGGCAGCGACGTCTTGTTCTTCTTGAAGTCCCACTTGGTGTCGAACTGCGGGGTGTCGGCGAGCCACTCCTGGATGTAGGTCGGGCCGCCGGACAGGTCCGGGTCGAAGGACCGGGCGATGCCGTACGCGATCTCCTTGGAGGTGATCGGCCGACCGTCCTCGAACTTCACACCGTCCTTGACAGTGAATTCCCAGACCTTGCAGTCGTTGTTGACGTTCTTGCCCGGCGTCTCGGCCAGGTCGCCCACCAGGACCAGGCCACCCTTGCCGTCGTCCTTCCAGGTGGTCAGGTAGCGGGCGAAGAGCGGGTTGGCCATCAGGCCGGCGAACGAGTACGTCCGCTGCGGGTCCAGGTGGGAGATCGGCGACTCCCGGATGATGGTGAAGGTGCCGCCCTTCGCAGCGCCGCTCACCTCGGCCGCCGGCCCCTGCGAGTCCTTGGGATCGGTTGCGATGACCCCGGTCTGCTGCCGTTCGGTGTCGACAGTGGTGCCCTCGCCCGTGTTCTTCGAGCACGCACCCAATGCCACCACCAGAGCGATCGCGCCGCCTGCGGCAACCGCCACGCGTGGTCTCATGAAGTACCCCCTTCACCCATGTGCCGTGCGGTTTCGTCGGGGCGAGAACCGCCGACGTCCCGAGGATCGTAAGGAAGAAAACCTACGAGTTGTGTAACAGTTGTCGATAAATTTCGCCATCGGGGGGTGCGTCGGACACCCTCCCGCTCAGCGCAGCCGCACCCGGGGGTCGATGGCCGCGTAGAGCAGGTCCACCAGCACGTTCGCCAGCACCACGAAGACGGCCGCGATCAGCACTGTGGCCATGATGGTGGGCAGATCGCCCGAGCGCACCGCGTCCACCGCCGTACGCCCCAATCCCTGGATGCCGAACGTCGTCTCGGTGATCACCGTCCCGCCCAGCGCCCCGCCCACGTCCAACCCGGCGATCGTCACCACCGGGGTGATCGCCGCGCGCAGCGCGTGTCGCCCGTACACAGTGGGTTTGGCCAGGCCCTTGGCCCGCGCGGTCCGGACGAAGTCCTCCGACAGCGTCTCCAACATCTGCGCCCGCGACAGCCGGGCGTAGATGGCCGAGAAGAGGAAGGCCAGCGCCACCCAGGCCAGCACCAGTCCGCTGGCCCACTTCGCCGGGTTGTCGAAGAGGGAGGTGTAACTCGGCACCGGCAACAGCCGCAGGTTGTAGACGAACACCAGCAGCAGCACCGCGCCCACGAAGTACAGCTGCAACGAGGCGCCGGTCAGCGAGAAGCCGATGGCCAGCCGATCCAGCCAGGTGCCCCGACGCAGCGCGGAGAGCATGCCGAGACCCACTCCGAGCAGCAGCCAGAGGATGGCCGCCGGGATCACGATGCTCAGCGTCACCGGCAGCACCCGGGCGATGGTGTCCGAGACTGCCTCGTTGGTGACGTACGACCAGCCCAGGCAGGGCGCGTCGCACCGGCCGCCCTGGGCGCTGCCCAGGTCCCGACCGGTCACGATGCCCTTCATGTAACCGGCGTACTGGCTGATGAGGGGGTCGTTCAGGCCCAGGTCGTCGCGGACCCGCTCCAGCCGCTCCGGGTTGCAGTTCTTCGAGCAGATGCTGCTGACCGGGTCACGCGGCAGGGCGAAGAACATCAGGAAGGTCAGCACGCTCACCGCGAAGAGGGTCAGCGTGGCGGAGAACAGCCGCTTGAGCAGAAAACGTGACATGAGCCCACCCCTACCGGGACGACTTCGGGTCGAGCGCGTCCCGCAACGCGTCGCCGAAGAGGTTGAAGGCGAACACCAGCGCGAAGATCATGATGCCCGGGAAGAACACGTACGCCGGGTCGGTCTGAAGGAAGTCCAGACTGTCGTAGATCATCCGGCCGAAGCTCGGCGTCTCGTCGCTGAGGCCGACACCGATGAACGAGAGCGCGGCCTCGCTCGTGATGAACTGCGGCACCGCCAGCGAGAACGACACCAGGATCGGCGCCCAGATGTTCGGCAGGAGTTGCCGGAAGATGATGTGCCCCAGCCCGGCGCCGCTGGCCTTGGCCGCCTCCACGAACTCCCGCTCGCGCAGCGCGATCACCTGCCCGCGAACCAGCCGAGCCGTGCTGGTCCAGCCGAAGATCGCGAAGACGGCGATCAGCACCCCCACCCCGAAGGCCGACGACACCTGCCCCCGCTCACCGTAGAAGCGCAGCGTGATGGTGGGCGTGAGCGCCAGCGCGATGATCAGGAAGGGCATGGCCAGGGTCAGGTCGGTGATCCAGTTGATCACCGCGTCGAGCCAGCCGCCGAGGTAGCCGGCGAGGGCGCCGAGCGCCACGCCGAGCACCGCGGTGATCAGGGCAGCGGCGATCGCGATGAAGAGCGAGGTCCGCAGCCCGTAGATCAACCGGATGAAGATGTCCCGGCCCAGCCCCGGTTCCAGACCGAACCAGTGCTCGCCGCTGACCCCGCCGGCGTAACCCAGCGGCATGCCGAAGCCGTCCAGCATGTTCTGGAACTGCTCCCGCGGGCCGATCCCGTAGACCATCTCGATCAGCGGGGCGGCCAAACCCAACAGCAGGAAGAACACCAGGAGTACGCCGCTGACCATCGCGGTCCGATCGCGGCGCAGCCGCAGCCAGGCGAGCTGACCGGGCGAGCGGCCGACGACGCCCTTCGCGGCGGGCCCGTCCGGGTCAGTGCCGGACTCGATCTCGGCCAGCGCCACACCCTCCACCGGGGACAGGCTCACGACGACACCTCCTCGACGTTCGCTTCGACCCCGCGACCCGCCGGCTCGACGCCGATCGCGGCGGCCTCCGCCACCAGGCCGGCGCCGGCTGGTTCCGGGAAGTGGCACGCGGTGGCCTGGTTGCCGCCGTCGCGCGGGACCAGCGCGGGTTCCTCGGTGGCGCAGATGTCCTGCGCCTTCCAGCAGCGGGTACGGAACCGGCAGCCCGAGGGCGGGTCCAGCGGGGTGGGCACGTCACCGGTCAGCCGGATCCGGCCCGCCGGGCCGAGCTGGGTGACGTCCGGGATCGCCGAGAGCAACGCCCGGGTGTACGGGTGCTGCGGGCGCTCGTAGATGTCGGCCCGGTCGCCGATCTCCACGATCCGACCCAGGTACATGACAGCGACCCGCTGGCAGAAGTGCCTCACCACGGCCAGGTCGTGCGCGATGAACACGAAGGCCAGGCCGAGCTCCCGTTGCAGGTCACGTAGCAGGTTGACGACCTGCGCCTGGATCGAGACGTCCAGCGCGCTCACCGGCTCGTCCGCGACGATCAGCTTCGGCCGCAGGGCCAACGCGCGGGCGATGCCGATGCGCTGACGCTGACCACCGGAGAACTCGTGCGGGTACCGGTTGTAGTGCTCCGGGTTCAGCCCGACCAGCTCCAGCAACTCCTGCACCCGGGCCTTGATCCCACCCGGAGGCTTGATCCCGTTGACCTGCAGGGGCATCGCCACGATCCGGCCCACAGTGTGCCGAGGGTTCAGCGAGGCGTACGGATCCTGGAAGATGATCTGGAGTTCCTGGCGCAGCGGGCGCAACTCCCGACGACCGGCGTGCGTGATGTCCCGCCCGTCGAACTCGATGCTGCCGCTTGTCGGCTCCAGCAACCGCACCAGCATCCGACCGGTGGTGGTCTTGCCGCAGCCCGACTCCCCCACCAGGCCGAGCGTCTCGCCCGGGCGCACGTCGAAGTCGAGCCCGTCCACCGCCCGCACCAGACCGGTGGCGCGCAGCCCCTGACGTACCGGGAAGTGCTTGCTCAGGCCGCGTACCCGCAGCAGTGGCTCATCGGTCATCTCCACAGTCCTCCGTTCGGGACTGCGGTACTCCGCTGCGCTGCGTTCCTCGCCCTCACACAGCCACCCCCACTCGTGCGATGTCCTCGGCGTAGAACGTGGCCCGCTCCTCGGCACCGAGGTGGCAGGCGACCAGGTGGCCATCGGCACCGGCCGGGCGCAGCTCGGGCACCTCGGTGCGGGAGCGGCTGCCGGCGCGGTCCGCGTACCGGCAGCGGGGGTGGAACGCGCAGCCCGACGGCAGGTTGATCAGGCTGGGCGGGTTGCCGGGGATGGGCACCAGGTCCGCGTCCGCGTCGCCGTGCAGCGACGGCACGCTGGAGAGCAACCCCCAGGTGTACGGGTGCTGCGGCGCCCGGAGCACCTGCTCGACGCTGCCCCGCTCGACGGCCCGCCCCCCGTACATGACAAGCACGTCGTCGGCGACCTGGCCGACCACGCCGAGGTCGTGCGTGATCAGGATGATCGCGGAGTGGAACTCGGCCTGGAGGTCGGCGAGCAGGTCCAGGATCTGCGCCTGGACGGTGACGTCCAACGCGGTGGTCGGTTCGTCGGCGATCAGCAGCGCCGGGTCGTTGACCAGGGACATCGCGATCATCGCCCGCTGGCGCATGCCGCCGGAGAACTCGTGCGGATACTGGTCGAAGCGGCGCGCAGGCTGCGGGATGCCGACCCGGTCCAGCATGTCGACCGCCCGCTGGCGGGCCTCCCGCCGGTTGGCCTTCGGGTGGTGCACCCGGTACGCCTCGGCGATCTGCCGGCCCACCGTGTAGTACGGGTGCAACGCCGACAGTGGATCCTGGAAGATCATCGCCATGTCCCGGCCGCGTAGCCGGCGTACCTCCTCGTCGCCGAGGCCGACCACCTGCCGGCCACCCACCGAGATCTCCCCGGTGATGGTGGTCCGCTTCGGGTCGTGCAGGCCGAGAATGGCCAGCGAGGTGACGCTCTTGCCGGAGCCGGATTCACCGACGATGCCGAGGGTGCGGCCCCGCTCGACGGCGAACGACACCCCGTCGACCGCGCGCACCACGCCGTCCTCGGTGTCGAACCGGACCCGCAGATCACGCACCCGCAGGTAGGCGTCCTGGTCGGAGCGCTGCGCCGGCACGACGGGGCGGTCGTCCGGCTCGCCGGACGGCGAGGGTTCCGAGCTGTCCACGGCCACCTCCCTCAGTGACGAAGGGAACTTACAGGAAAGTCCCGAGGGTGAAAATAAGCTACAAAGTCGGCACGTGTCAGCGGGCCCGAGCGTAACGAGTCGGCATCGGCCCCGCACCCCCGTCACCTCGCCATCCACGCCCGTTCATCTCCCGCGCCTCGCGCACCGCGCCTCGCGCACCGCGCCAAGATCTCCGCAACTTCCCCGATGTTGCTGCCTCCGAGACGCAAGGAGACAGCAACATCTCCGATATTGCGCGGATCTTGACGACGAACACCGCCCCCAAGGCCAGGAGCGGGGTTTGGTGCGCCCGCCGCTGCCAAGGTCACGCTCGAACCAGGATCCAGTGGCATCGCCGACGCGCGGATGCCACTACAACCAGGATGTTGCGCGATCTCGCGAAGCGACGCGGCGGGGCGCGGCGGGGGCAGGGCGCCCACTACGTGGAGCGGTCAACGACCAAGGCCGGCGAGGTGTTGGAGTTGGCGGAGCCGGTGCGGGCCACCATCCGGCCGGAGGATCTGCTCGACTGACGGGTGTCGGTCGGCTGGCCTAGTGTCGGTCCATGACCGAGTTCGACGCGGCCAGCGCCGCCGTCCAGGCCGCCCTCGACGCGGGCGCCCAGTACGCCGACGCCCGGGTGATGCACCGCCGCTACGAGTCGATGACCGCGCGCAACGGTGACGTGGAGGAGCTGACCCAGGACGAGAGCATCGGGCTCGGGGTCCGAGCGTTGGTCGGGGCGAGCTGGGGCTTCCACGCCGTACCCGATCTGTCGGACGCCGCCGCCCGCGACGCCGGCCGGCGCGCGACGCGGACCGCCATGGCGAGCGCGCGGGTGCCGGGCCCTTCGGTCGACCTGGTGCCGGTCGAGGCGGTCACCGCGAGCTGGGCCTCCGGCTGCCAGATCGACCCGCTCGGGGTGCCCCTGTCGGCCAAGGGCGATCTGCTTGTCGACGCGACCCGCACGATGGCCGAGCACGGCGCGGACCTCGCCGAGGGCCTGTACCAGATCTGGGACACGGCGAAGTGGTTCGTCTCCAGCGAGGGTCACCGGATCGACCAGCGGATCCGCGAGTGCGGTGGTGGCATCTCGGCCACCTCGATCGGTGACGGCGAGACGCAGCGCCGGTCCTGGCCGAGCTACCGCGGCCAGTACGGCACCACCGGGTGGGAGCTGGTCGAATCGCTGGACCTGGCCGCGCACGCCGCGCAGATCGCCGAGGAGTCCCGGGCGCTGCTCACCGCGCCGCTCTGCCCGGCCGGCGAGACGGATCTGATCCTCGGCGGTGAGCAGCTGGCCCTCCAGATCCACGAGTCGGTCGGGCACGCCATCGAGCTGGACCGGATCCTCGGCTGGGAGGCGGCGTTCGCCGGCACGTCCTGGCTGGACCTGGCCCAGCTCGGCTCGCTTCGCTACGGCTCGGAGCTGATGAACATCACCATCGACCCGACCATCCCGGGTGCGCTGGGCAGCTTCGGCTTCGACGACGAGGGCTCCCCGGCGGTCAAGCGGGACGCGGTCCGGGACGGCCGCTGGGTGGGGGTGCTCGCCGGCCGGGATTCCGCCGCGATGGCCAGCCTCGACTACGGCGGCAGCGTACGGGCCGACGGGTGGGCCCGGCTGCCGATGGTGCGGATGACCAACGTCGGTCTGGAACCCGGCCCACACACGCTGGAGGAGATCATCGCGGCCACCGACGACGGCGTGCTGATGGATCTCAACCGGTCCTGGTCGATCGACGACAAACGACTCAACTTCCAGTTCGGCTGCGAGATCGGCTGGGAGATCAAGAAGGGGCGGCGGGGGCGGATGCTGCGCAACCCCACGTACACCGGGATCGGCCCACTGTTCTGGCGCTCGATGGACATGCTCTCCGGCGAGACGGTCTCCTGGGGGACGCCCAACTGCGGGAAGGGCCAGCCCGGCCAGATCGGGCACACCGGCCACCCGGCCGCGCCGGCCCGGTTCCGCAACGTCCGCGTGGGGGTCTCGGCGTGAGCGCGAGGAGTGAGCCGGGGTTGCGAGCCCCGCAGTCGCGAACGAAAGGCGGCTCAGCGTGAGCGCGAGGAGTGAGCCGGGGTTGCGAGCCCCGCAGTCGCGAACGAAAGGCGGCTCGGCGTGAGCGCGAGGAGTGAGCCGGGTTTGCGAGCCCCGCAGTCGCGAACGAAAGGTGGCTCAGCGTGACGGAGTTGGATCTGGCCGGGCAGGTTGTGGAGCTGGTTCGGCGTCTTGGCGGGCCGGCCGCGCAGGCCGAGGCGGTGGTGACGCGGGCGGACCTGGCGCTGACCCGGTTCGCCAACTCGGGCATCCACCAGAACGTCTCCGAGTCGACGGTCGGGGTCCGGCTGCGGGTGCACGTCGACGGTCGGACGGCTGCCGGCGGCGGCAGCGTGGTCACCGCTGACGGGTTGTCCGCCCTGGTGGAGCGCACCCTGACCGCGGCGCGGCTCTGCCCACCCGACCCGGGCTGGCCGGGGCTGGCCCCACCGATGCCCACGCCGGACGCGCCGCCCGTCGACGAGGCCACGGCGCACGCCGAGCCGGATCAGCGGGCCGACCGGGTGGGGGCGTTCGTGGCCGCCGCCGGGGGCCTCAGCACCGCCGGTTACTGCCGCACCGCGCACCGTTCGTCGGCGTTCGCCAACTCGGCCGGGCACTCGGCGTACGGCCGCTCGGTGGAGGCGGCGATGGACGGCATCGCGCGCCGCGATGGCGCGGACGGGGTGGCCCGACGCAGCGCCGACCGGTTGGCCGACCTGGACGGCGCCGAGTTGGGGGCGCAGGCGGCCGCGAAGGCGCAGGCGGCGGCCGACCCGGTCGAGCTGCCGCCGGGGCACTACGAGGTGGTGTTCGAGCCGGCGGCCGTGGCGGACCTCCTCCAGAACCTGTCCTTCTACGGCTTCAACGGCAAGCGGTACGCCGAGCGGCAGTCGTTCGCCGAGCCGGGCGCCGCCCAGTTCGACAGGGCGGTGACCCTCGTGGACGACCCGCTGGGCGGGTCCGGGTTGCCGTTCGACGCGGAGGGCACCGGCCGACGGGCGTTGACGCTGGTCGAGGCGGGAACCACCCGGACGGTGGCACACGATCGCCGGACGGGTGTCGAGGCGGGCGTGGAGTCCACCGGTCACGCGGTGGCGGGGGGTGCCACCTGGGGCCCGATGCCGCGAAACCTGCGGCTGACCGGCGCGGCGGCGGGTCCGGCCAGCGCGGTGGGCCGGAGCACCACCGGCGCGGCGGCCGGAGCTGTCGTCGACGCGGACACCGCCGCGTTGGTCGCCGGCGTACGCCGGGGGCTGCTGGTCACCGACCTCTGGTACACGCGGGTGCTCGACCCGAAGAGCCTCGTGGTCACCGGGTTGACCCGCAACGGCGTCTGGCTGATCGAGGACGGCACTGTGGTCCGGGCGGTCCGTGACCTGCGGTTCACCGAGTCGTACCCGCGGGCGCTCGGGCCGGGGGCGGTGCTCGGGCTGGGGGCGCGGGCGGTCCGCCAACCGGAGCGGGTGGACGGTGCCTGGTGGGCGGCGCCCTCGCTGCGGCTGGCGTCCTGGCACTTCACCGGAGGCGCGTCCGGCTGATGTTGTCGCCGAGCGCGCCAAACCGGCGTGTCGGGGGCTTTTCCGCAGGCCAGACACACGGGACACTCCCTTGCGCGGACGGCTCGCAGAGATCGGCGTAACGTGTGTCACTTAGCTGCGTCGGTCGATCCGGCGTGGTCGTTGGTGTGCGCATGACGTGGCAGCGGGTGCGGGTTCGCCGGTCCGCGTGCCGACCGGAGAGAGACCAGCCCGCCCGTACGGGCCCGTCGAGGAGACGACTCGAATGACTTCAACGGCAACGAGGCCGAGGGGGGCGCGGGCGCGCGCCGCCATCGCGGCGAAGACGTTGCGTACCGACCGATGGTGGTTCGCCCCGCTGATCACCGTGATCGGGCTCAGCGCCTGGGTCGCGTACGCGACGGTCCGGGTCTTCATGCACAAGTGGTACTGGGTGGACCAGTTCCACTACCTGACCCCGTTCTACTCCCCGTGCGTGACCGACAGGTGTGTCGAGGAAGCCTCGCACTTCGGCCGGTTCCTGCCCGGCTGGTGGATCATCCCGGACGCCGCGCTGACCCTGCCGTTCCTGCTGCTGTTCCGGCTCACCTGCTACTACTACCGCAAGGCCTACTACCGGTCGTTCTGGCTGTCGCCGCCGGCCTGCGCGGTCCCGGACGGGCACAAGGAGTACGGCGGTGAGACCCGCTTCCCGCTGCTCGGGCAGAACCTGCACCGCTACTTCTTCTACGCCGCCGCGATCATCTCGCTGATCAACACCTGGGACGCGATCCTCGCCTTCCACTCGCCGAAGGGTTTCGGCTTCGGGCTGGGCAACATCATCCTGCTGCTCAACGTGGTGATGCTCTGGGCGTACACGATCTCCTGCCACTCCTGCCGGCACATCATCGGCGGCCGGCTCAAGCACTTCTCCAAGCACCCGGTGCGGTACAAGGCCTGGACTTTCGTCTCGGCGTTGAACGTCCGGCACATGCAGCTCGCCTGGATCACCCTCGGCACCCTGGCGCTGGCCGATTTCTACATCATGGCGCTCGCGGCCGGCTGGTTCTCCGACCTGCGGTTCATCAACTAAAGGGCCCCTGACATGACCACAACCACTCGCATCGAACGACACCACTACGACGTCGTCGTCATCGGGGCCGGCGGCGCCGGTCTGCGCGCGGCGATCGAGGCCCGGTTGGCCGGCAAGAAGACCGCGATCATCTCCAAGTCGCTGTTCGGCAAGGCGCACACGGTGATGGCCGAGGGCGGCGCGGCCGCCGCGATGGGCAATGTGAACAGCCGGGACAACTGGCAGGTGCACTTCCGCGACACCATGCGCGGCGGCAAGTTCCTGAACAACTTCCGGATGGCTGAGCTGCACGCGAAGGAGTCGCCGCAGCGGATCTGGGAGTTGGAGACGTACGGTGCGCTCTTCGACCGCACCAAGGACGGCAAGATCTCGCAGCGTAACTTCGGTGGCCACGAGTACCCGCGGCTGGCGCACGTGGGCGACCGGACCGGCCTGGAGCTGATCCGCACCCTCCAGCAGAAGATCGTCTCGCTCCAGCAGGAGGACCAGCGGGAGTTCGGCTCGTACGACGCCCGGATCAGGGTGTTCTCCGAGACGACGATCACCGAACTGCTGCTCGACGGTGACCGGGTGGCCGGCGCGTTCGGCTACTACCGCGAGTCGGGCGAGTTCATCCTCTTCGAGGCGCCGGCGGTCGTGCTGGCCACTGGTGGCGTCGGGCGCTCCTACAAGGTCACCTCGAACTCCTGGGAGTACACCGGGGACGGGCACGCGCTGGCGCTGCGCGCCGGGGCGACGCTGATCAACATGGAGTTCCTCCAGTTCCACCCGACCGGCATGGTCTGGCCGCCTTCGGTGAAGGGCATCCTGGTCACCGAGTCGGTGCGTGGTGACGGCGGCGTTCTGAAGAACTCCGACGGCAAGCGGTTCATGTTCGACTACGTCCCCGACGTCTTCCGCAAGCAGTACGCGGAGACCGAGGAGGAGGCGGACCGCTGGTACACCGACCCGGACAACAACCGGCGTCCACCGGAGCTGCTGCCCCGCGACGAGGTGGCCCGCGCGATCAACAGCGAGGTCAAGGCCGGTCGGGGTTCCCCCGCCGGTGGTGTCTTCCTGGACATCGCGAGCCGACGGTCGGCCGACGAGATCCGCCGCCGACTGCCGTCGATGTACCACCAGTTCAAGGAGCTGGCCGACGTCGACATCACGGCCGAGCCGATGGAGGTCGGGCCGACCTGTCACTACGTGATGGGCGGCGTCGAGGTGGACCCGGATTCGGGTGCCGCCTTCGGCCACGTACGCGGGCTGTTCGCCGCCGGTGAGGTCTCCGGCGGCATGCACGGCTCCAACCGACTGGGTGGTAACTCCCTGTCCGACCTGCTGGTCTTCGGCAAGCGGGCGGGCGGGCACGCGGCCAGCTACGCCGACGGGTTGACCGCCCGGCCGAAGGTGGCAGTGCATGAGGTCGAGGCGGCCGTGGAGACCGCCCTCGCGCCGCTGCAACGGGACACGGGCGAGAACCCGTACACCCTTCAGCAGGACCTCCAAGCGGTCATGGGTGACCTGGTGGGCATCATCCGCAGGGAGGGTGAGCTGGCCGACGCGCTGGTCCGGCTCGCCGAGCTGCGTGAGCGGGTGGCCAAGGTGAGCGCGGCCGGCGGCCGACGCTACAACCCGGGCTGGCACCTGGCCCTGGACCTCCGCAACATGCTGGTGGTCTCGGAGTGCACAGCGAAGGCGGCGCTGGAGCGGCAGGAGTCGCGCGGCGGCCACACCCGGGAGGACTACCCGGCGATGGAGCCGAAGTGGCGGCAGGTCAACCTGGTCTGCGCGCTGGACGGTGACACAGTGCAGCTGACCCGCAAGCCGCTGCCGAAGATGCGGCCGGAGCTGATCGGCCTCTTCGACCGGGCCGAGCTGGCCAAGTACCTCACCGACGAGGAGCTCGCCGACTTCGACGCCCTCGTTGCCGACGCTGGAGAGGCGGACAACCGATGAGCGGGAAGCGTCAGTTCCGGATCTGGCGGGGCGACGAGAGCGGCGGTGACCTCCAGGACTACATGGTGGAGGTGAACGAGGGCGAGGTCGTCCTCGACGTCATCCACCGTCTGCAGGCCACCGACGCGCCCGACCTGGCCTGCCGGTGGAACTGCAAGGCCGGCAAGTGCGGCTCCTGCTCCATGGAGATCAACGGCAAGCCGCGGCTGGGTTGCATGACGCGGATGTCGACCTTTGGCGACGACGAGACCGTCACTGTCACCCCGCTGCGCACCTTCCCGGTCATCCGGGACCTGGTCACCGACGTCTCGTTCAACTACGAGAAGGCACGGGAGACCCCGGCGTTCGCCCCTCCGGCGGACGTGGCCCCGGGTGACTACCGGATGCAGCAGGTCGACGTGGAGCGCTCGCAGGAGTTCCGCAAGTGCATCGAGTGCTTCCTGTGCCAGACGGTCTGCCACGTGATCCGCGATCACGAGGAGAACAAGCAGGCGTTCTCCGGCCCGCGGTACTTCATCCGGGCGGCCGAGCTGGACATGCACCCGTTGGACGCCCGGACCGACCGCAAGGAGTACGCGCAGGCCGAACAGGGCCTCGGCTTCTGCAACATCACCAAGTGCTGCACCGAGGTCTGCCCCGAGCACATCAAGATCACTGACAACGGGATCATCCCCATGAAGGAACGGGTCGTCGACCGCAGGTACGATCCCCTTGTGTGGCTTGGTAGCAAGATCTTCCGTCGGGGCGAGACGCCCCAGACCAGCGTGACCACCGCCCGTCAGGGCTCGGCGACGCCGGGCTCCGCCCGGGGTGGGGTGCACTCGCACGCGGGTGGCTCCCACGATTCGCGGGCTGAGGCGCAGGCGCAGAGCGGCGTCAACTGGCACCGGGAGGTGCCCCACCCGACCGCTCCGGCGGTCGACGACCGGGGCAAGCTGCCGCTGACCGAGCTCACCTTCGACCGGGCCGCCGCGCCGTCGCCGTTCGGCGACGACGTGACCTTCCCGCTGCCTCCGGAGCACCTCAACTTCGCGCACCCGGAGCAGGACAACAAGCACTAATCACCTGAACAACAACGGGGGCCGCGGCGATAGCCACGGCCCCCGTCCCACTTCCCGCGCCCTCAGGCGCGCCCCCACCCCACCCCCGCCACCCCCATCACCCCGGTGATCAAGAGGTTTCGGTCATCAGAAGGCGTGATCATGACCGAAACCTCTTGATCACCCGGAGATAGGGGTTAGGCGGTTGGGGTCAGGAGGGGGCGGAGGGCGGCCACGATGGGGGCGTCGGCGGGGAGCCAGGTGACCGAGTCCAGTTCGTCGGCCGCCAGCCAGCGGAGCGCCTCGTGCTCCAGCGCCTGGGGCTGGTCGCCGCCGATCAGGCGGGCCGCGTACACCTTGAGCACCGAGCGGCCGTGCGCCATCCGTACGTTGCGGCCGACCCGGGCGCCGATCTCGACGCGTACGGCCAACTCCTCGGCGCACTCCCGGATCAACGCGTCGGTCTCGGCCTCCCCAGGCTCGACCTTTCCGCCCGGAAACTCCCACATGCCCGCTACCTCGGGTGGGGCGGAACGCGCACAGGCGAGCACCCGCCCATCCCGGATGATCGCCGCTCCGACGATCACCTTCAGGTCCCGTCGTTCGGCCTGCCCGCCATCACTCGCCCGTTCGGTCCGCACGGGCGTCCAGGGTGCCAGATCAATCGGCGGTTTGGGTACCGTAGCCGTCCGCTAGGCCAACAAGACACGGAAGTGTGGGCGTGGACACCCCCTCCGAGCAGCGAGAGACTAGGGGACACCGACAAGACACGGGATGGCGACGATTTGGCCACAAGCCGGCAACGGCGCTTGGGGGGTGCGGTGATGCGCGTGCTGTTCAACAGCAGGGCCAAGCACGACTACCTTTCCGACGCGTTGACCTTGCTATCTGGTTGGACACGCGAGGGCGAGCAGATCCGACGGACGCTCGTGATCGACGATACCCAACACGCCGCACTAACTGAACGGGTCAAGGTCGTCGCGGATGCGCTGCATCTGCGACCCGAGATCAGCCGTCGGGCCGACAGCACCCAGATCCGGGTCGGACACGGCAGCGGCGAGCCCCTGACCGAGGGCGAGGTTCTGTTGGCCGCCCGCATCGAGGACGCGTACCGGGCGGTCACCGAGTCCTGACCACCGTCTCCGCGTCCGACCCGGCGTCCTGCGGGTACCAGCGCAGCTCCACCGAGTTGCCGTCCGGGTCCCGTACGTAGATAGAGGTTGCCGAACCGCGGGCGCCGAACCGGCTGACCGGCCCGGTCAGCACCGTGAAGACCCCCGACTCGATCACCTGCGCCCAGTCCAGTGGTGCCACCACCAGGCAGAAGTGGTCCACGTTCGCGCCGTGCGGCTCACCTCGGACGAGGTCGATGATGCTGTCGGGGCTGATCCGCACCGACGGGAACGGGACCGTGCCGGCGCGCCACTCGTCGACACGTACCGGTGCCAGGCCGAGCCGGCCGCAGTAGAAGTCCAGGGACCGTTCCACGTCGGCGACGGTCAGCACCAGGTGGTCGAAACCGGTTACCCGCACCCCGTTCACGCCTCCTCCAGGTGGGCCGCCGCGCGCAGCCAGTCGTCGAACAGGGCTGGGTCGATGTCGGCGACGTCGCGCAACTTCACGGACGCCATCGCCCGCGCACCGGGGATCAGCCGCCCCGACGGGTCGGTGATCTCCTGCCCCCGCCACAGCCCGAAGGTGACGTACGACCCGTACGCCTTGACCAGGCAGACCGGACGCTGGCCGGGCCGGTCGCCCAGGCCCCAGACCGGGTGCCCGTGCCACATCGCCCCGGTCGTGCCGGGCAGCGCCGCCGCGATGATCGGGGTCAACTTCTCGCCGATCTCGCGCAGCGGGTCGGCCAGGCCGGTCAGGTAGTCGTCAATGCTCACGTCGGCGCCTTTCGCTCGGTGTTCCCTGCCCCGTTCACAATCCCCGGACGAGGGACGCCGACCAAGACCCGATGCCGCTACGATCGTTGCCCACAGGTCAACGATGGGAACGGTGTGCTGGAGCGGTACGAGGTCGAGACGTTCCTGACGCTCGCGGACGAACTGCACTTCGGCCGGACCGCCGAGCGGCTGACAGTCAGCACCGGCCGGGTCAGCCACATCGTGAAGAAGCTGGAACGCCGGATCGGCGCACCGCTGTTCGCCCGCACCAGTCGGGTCGTCCGGCTCACCCCGATCGGCCGGCAGCTCGCCGACGAGCTGGCTCCGCTGGTGGCCGGAATGGACGAGGCCGTCCGCCGCGCGACCGACGGCGCCCGGGGCGTGACCGGGACGCTACGGGTGGCCTTCCTCGGCGAGTGGACCGCACCGGTGCTGCTGCGGGCGGTGGCCCTGTTCGGTGAACGGCACCCGGACTGTCGGGTGGAGGTGCACGAGGCACAGTTGTCCACCACCCGATCGGGGCTGCTCGACGGCTCGACGGACGTGTTGATCGCCTCTTACCCGTTCGACGGGATGGCCACCGGCCCGGCGCTGCTCTCCGAGGATCGGGTGCTCGCGGTGGCCGCGGGCCACCCGCTCACCCGGGAGCGGTCGGTGTCGTTGGAGGTGCTCGCCGACCACCCGGTGGTGCAGTACCCGACAGTGACCTCTGTGGAGTTCAAGCGGGACCGCACCCCGGAGCGCACCCCGTCCGGCCGTCCGGTGCCGAGGGGACCCGCCGGGAACACCTTCTCCGAGATGCTGTCAGTGGTCGCGCTGGGCCGGGGTGTCCTGCCGGTGGGCGAGCACACGCGCCGCTACTACCCGCGCCCCGACGTGGCGTACGTGCCCATCCACGACGCACCACCGATCCAACGCGGGCCGGTCTGGCTGCCCAGCAACACCACCACCCGGGTACGCGAGTTCGTCCGCGCCGCGACTGACGCGAACCCCCGATGAGACACGCCGAGTTCCGCCACCACCGGCTGGTCCAGGTGTACGACGCGGAGTGTCGGTGGGGGCCGGACGACGACTTCTTCCAGGCGGTGGCCGACGAGACCCCGGCCGCCCGGGTGCTCGACCTCGGCTGCGGCACCGGCCGGTTGACCGTCGCCCTCGCCACCGCCGGCCACACCGTCACCGGAGTGGACCCGGCCGGGGCGTCAGTGGCCGCCGCCCGTGCCAAGCCGGGCGGCGAGCGGGTGACCTGGCTCGAGGGCACCTCGGCCCTGCTGCCGGAGCGGGCGTTCGACGTGGCGATGCTGACCAGCCACGTCGCGCAGTTCTTCGTGGACGATGCGGATTGGGCGCGTACCCTCGCCGACCTGGCCCGGGCGCTCGTGCCCGGCGGCCGGCTGGTGTTCGACGCCCGCGACCCGGCGGACCGTCGCTGGGAGCTGTGGAACCCGGTGGATTCGCACCGGCTGGTCACGCTGCCCGACGGCGGCGAGGTCCGCGCGTGGACCGAGGTCACCGGGGTACGCGACGGAGTGGTCGACTTCACCCACCACTACCACTTCGGCGACGGGGAAGAGATCCTCAGCTCGGCGACCCTGCGCTTCCGCACCGAGGCCGAGTTGCGCACCTCTCTGACCAGGGCGGGCTTCATCGTGGACCGCGTCCACGGGGGCTGGCACGGCGAGCCGGTCGGCCACGGTGACGGCGAGTTCGTGGTCCTCGCCCGGTTGGGCCCGGTGGCACCGGTTTTCTAGCCTGAATCACATGGCGAACATCGCGTACGACCGCAAGGAGCAGGTCCAGCAGATCGAGAGTGGCCTCCTCGAAGGCGAGCAGATCATCGCCGTCTACGACGCCGTCGGCACCGGTACCGGGTTCATCGGGCTGACCGACCGCCGCGTGATCATTCAGGACCGCTCGTTCGTCGGCAAGCGGTTCGCGATCACCAGCATCCCGTACTCGAAGATCACCAGCGTGAGCGTGGTCAGCAACAAGTCGTGGGGTGGTTCGTTCTTCTCCACCGGCGCCATCGCCATCCACGTCGGCACGCACACCTACGAGGTGGAGTTCCGTGGTGCGCAGAAGAGCCACCACGTACACAACGTGATCCTGCACCACATCTCCTGACCGCACGTCCCGTCGTGGGCCCGGCTGGCGTAATTGCCTTGCCGGGCCCGCGGCATCTCTGGTGTCCTCGGTCGACAGCCGCGGAAGGGAGCAGCCACCATGCCCAACACGACGAGGTCCCCCGAACCCACAGTCATCCGACCCGAGGAATCGAGACTTCGTGAGCACTACCGCTCCCCTGGCGCTGGGCGCCACTGATCCCAACCCCGGAGGCCGCTGATGTCGGTCTTCGACGATCCCGGCCTCTTCGGCCGGCTCTGGGCCGCCGGATACGACGACGGCGGCACCAACCCCGACCCGGCCCCCGCCGTGGACTTCCTGGCCGACCTGGCCGACGGCGGCCCGGTTCTCGAACTGGCGATCGGCACCGGCCGGGTCGCGTTACCGCTGGCCGAACGCGGCCTCGCCGTTCACGGCGTCGAGGCGTCCGAAGAAATGCTCGCGCAACTACGGGCGAAACCCGGCGGCGACCAGATCCCGGTGGTCGTCGCCGACATGGCGGACGTACCGGTGGCCGGTGAGTTCCGGCTCGCGTACCTGGTCTTCAACACCCTGTTCAACCTGGTGGACGCCGAGCGGCAGGCGGATTGCTTCCGCAACGTCGCCCGGGTGCTGTCGCCGGGCGGCGCGTTCGTCATCGAGACGTTCGTGCCCGACCCGCGCAGCTTCGACTCGGACGAGCAGGTGCAGGTGCGTGCCGTGACCGAGGACTCCGCGACGATCCGACTGCACCGGTACGACCGGCCGGCGCAGCGGTTCATCCGGCAGACCATCACGTTCGACGCGGACGGTGTGCACCTGAAGCCGTTCGCGATGCGGTACGCCTGGCCGCACCAGATCGACGAGATGGCGCAGCAGGCGGGGCTCCGGCTCACCGAGCGGTACGCCGACTGGCACCGGCGCCCGTTCCAGGCCGACAGCCCGTCGCACATCTCCGTCTACCGGGCGGAGTAGCGGTTTGGTCGACTCGGGTTCCGGAGAAGTCGGTATGTCATCGTCCCGACGTCAAGGAACCCGAGTCGATCTCCCGCCGTCCGGAAGTGAGATGCCGCCATGAGCAGACGAGCCGTCCATGTAGTCCTGGCCCTGTCGGTCGTGCTGATGGTCACCGGCATCATCCTCAGGGTGGCCGGGGACGGCGATGCCGACACGGCCGGCAAGGTGGCGGTGGCGCTCGCCTCGGTGGGTTCGATAGTGGCGAGCATCGGCTCGTCCTTCGACGCTGCCTACCGAAACGACGGCCCGAAACGGTGATCCGGCCAGCTCGCTGTCCGATCAGACGGACACGGGAGGCTTGATCGACTCCGGTCCCCGGGGGCATGGGCGTGGATGTGTCACCGTGGGCATGACGACCTGTCACCGAGGGGCCGGGTCGATCTCCGTCAGCGGAAGTGGGTGCCCGTGATGACCAAACGCGTCGAACGGGCTCTCCTGGCGCTGGCGCTCGGTCTGCTCGTTGCCGGCTGGATCCTTCAGGGGAACGAGCACGGCAGCGCCCATACGATCGGCCGGGTGCTGGTGCCCCTCGGCTGGATCTGTGCGATTGTCGCCGCTTTCGGCCGGGACCGTCGCGCCAAGCGCGAGAACAACCGACTACGCGCGGTGCTGCTCGGCGGCCAGACCGCAGACGAGCGCCCGGACTGTCCTCCCAGTGAAGACGACCACCCGAGCCGGTGATTCGAGCCTTTCACCCCTTGGCTGATTCTGCTGGTAGCAGTAGGTGTTGATTCGCAGGTTCCGCGCCGGGTGAGCTGACAGCATGCCGGACGCTCCCCGATTCCCGCGCTCCTCGCCGTACTGGCCGGTGGTCAGTCACCCTCAGCTCCGGCGCGTCCTGCCCGGGCTGGCCGTCTCCGCGCTGGGCGACGGCATGGCGGTGGTCGCGGTGACCTGGTTCGCCATCCAACTCGCCCCGCACGATCAGCGGGGCATCTGGATCGCGTTGGCCATGGCGGCGTACACGCTGCCCAGCGCGGCCGGGACTGTCGTCTTCGGCCGGCTGCTAGGTGGGCGTAGTGGCGCCCAACTCGCCGGGTGGGACGCCATCCTGCGGGCCAGCGCGCTCGCGGCGATCCCCCTCGCGTATCTCACCGGTGTGCTCACCATCTGGCTGTACGTCTTCCTGCTCGCCGCCTCGGCGTTACTGCACTCGTGGGGTTCCGCCGGGCGTTTCACACTGATCGCCGAGTTGCTGCCGCAGCGACACCACCTGCCGGCCAACGCCGTGCTCGCCAGCATCGCCGGGTTCGCCACCATCGTCGGTCCACCACTGGCGGGCCTCCTGATCGCCTGGGTTGGGCCGGTATGGGTCATCGCCATCGACGCCGCCACCTTCGCCGCGCTGGCCCTCACGTACCGTCTCGCCCTTCCTACCCGCGAGAGCGACCACCGGCATGAGGGCGGCGCCTCGCGGACCGCAGGCTTCGCCGTCATCCGCCGCAACCCGGCGCTGCTGGGCCTGCTGGTGCTGAGCCTCTGGTTCTTCTTCCTCTTCGGGCCGGTGTACGTAGCCATGCCGATCCACATCACCGACGACCTGCACGCCTCCGCGACGCTGCTCGGCGCCTACTACACCGCGTTCGGCGTCGGCGGTCTGGTCGGCGGTGTGGTCGCCGGTCATCTACGTCGCTGGCCCCTGCGCGCCACCACCATCAGCATCGTCGTCGGGTTCGGCGTCGCCATGCTGCCACTCGGCCTGGGAGCACCTGTCAGCCTGTCGCTGCCCGCCTTCGCCCTGGCAGGCCTGATCTGGGCACCGTACATGTCCACGTCGATGGCGCTGTTCCAGCGCAGCACGTCCATCGCGCAGCTACCGGCGGTGCTCGCCGCGAACGGCGCCATCCTCGTGCTGGCGGTGCCGCTGGGCACCATGCTCGGCGGGCCACTGGTGGGTGCCATCGGTGCACGCCCGACGCTGCTGCTGTGCGCCATGGCGATCGTGGCCCTCGGCCTGATCGCCGGGGCAATCGCGATCTCGAGGCGGAGCTCGCGATTGCCCGGCGATGCAGCCGTCACCGAGGTCAGTGCCAGTCGCTGATCCGGACGTCGTCCGGGGCCGGTCGGCCGTGGCCGGTCTCCACCTGCTCCTTGAGGCTCATCAGGAACAGCGCCCACTTGGTGCTGCAGTGGTGCATGAACTCGACCGGCTCGCGCCAGCCCTGGTGCGCGAACTGGACGATCGTGTACTCGCCGCGCTGGTCGAGACGCCAGTCGACCTCGGTGCCGACCCACTCCTCGGGGCCGTCGACGACGCGCCACCGCACCCGCCCGGCGGGGTTCAGCTCCAGGACCTCCATGTCGAAGCCGCCGGCATCGCCGAACCGGAAGGCCAGCTGTCCACCGACTTCGCTCTTGCCCACCGTGTCGGTGGTCCACCAGGCGGCGAGGCCCTCCGGCGTTGCCACCGCTCGATAGACGTCGTCGAGCGGAGCGACGACGCCGACCCGGTGCAGGATGTCGACCATTCTCAGTCTCCTTCGTCGTTGGTGCGGGTGCGTTCGATCGCCTCGGCGATCCGCTTGATCCGGCGCAGTCGGGCGTCCCAGGTGGAGCCGACCGCCGACAACTGGGCGACAGCGCGCGCGAGTTGCGCCTCGTCCACCTGGTAGTGGCGCTCGCGGCCGGCCGGCTCGGCGTGGATCAGCCCGACCCGGTCCAGGACCGCCAGGTGCTTCGAGACGGCCTGGCGGGTGACGGGTAGCCGCCTGCTCAGCGAGGTGGCAGTGCCTGGCCCGTCAGAGAGAAGAAGGTCGATCATCGTACGCCGAATCGGGTCGCCGATCGCCGACCACAACTCGTCGTCGACCACAGCGGTCACGGGGTCGCGACCAGCCGGGCAACGTACGCGCCCAGCCGGGGCATGTAGTGGTCCCAGCCGTTCTCATGGTCGCGGTACTGCTCTTCCAGGACCGCAACCTCCCAACCCAGTTCGCGGAAGCCGGTCTCGGTCATCCGGATCAGCGTTCCCGCGCCGCTGGGCACCAGGTCGAAGGTGACGAACAGCGCCTGCCCGCTCCGGTCCGGCTCGGTGAAACACCACCGGAAGGAAAACCGCTTCGGCGGGTCGACTTCGACGACGGCGAGCGCGACGGTCTTCGTCTCGCCGGTGTCGGCGTCGCGCCACACCAGCTCGCCGGGCGCGCCGGCGACCGACTCGAACCGCGCGTCGTCGGGCCACCACTCCCGCATGTGCTCGGGTTGGCTGACCACCTCGAAGACGACCTCGGGGGACGCGTTGACGTGGATGTCGCGTTCGATCGTTCCCTGTTCCATGCGCACAACCTTTCGCAACCTTTGGTTGCACTCAACCTACGACAGCCGCCACCCATCGCGCAACCTTTCGTTGCATGTCGCGGTTCCGTCGTACCCCTGGTGCACGATCGGCCCATGTCTGAGCCATCGCCGCACCGACACCACGCCATCGACTACATCGAGCTCACGGTGACCGACATCGCCGTGGCCAAGCGCTTCTACGCCGACGCGTTCGGTTGGCAGTTCACCGACTACGGGCCGGAGTACGCCGGCATCCGCAGCCCACACGGCGACCCCGCGCCCGAGGTGGGCGGTCTCCGTCTGGACGGGGAAGTTCGGGCGGGCGGCCCACTCGTGCTGCTCTACTCCACCGACCTGGACCGGTCCGTACAGGCCGTCAAGGAGGCCGGCGGCCAGGTGGTGAACGGGCCGTACGAGTTTCCCGGTGGACGGCGGTTCCACTTCACCGACCCCAGTGGCAACGAGCTGGGCGCCTGGGCCGAGCAGTAGGACTCCAAGGTCGCCCGGGCGGGGCTGAGCGTCCTCGTCAGTTCCGGCAGAGTGTCGCCATGGCCGGAGCAGGACTGGACGTCGAGGGCTGGATCGCGCGCGAGGGTGCACTGAGCCGGGTCCCGGCCGCGTTCACCGATGTTGTGGACGCGGCCCGCGCTCGGATAGCCGAGTCGTTCGACTGTGGTCGGCTGCACAGCGCCTACATCTACGGCAGCATCCCGCGCGGCACCGCCATCCTCGGCGTCTCCGACCTCGACCTGCTTCTCGCCCTGCGCACCGAACCAACCGAGGCCGACCGGGCGGCCGCCACCAGGATCGAGCAGGACCTCGATGAGTCGTTTCCGCAGATCGACGGCGTGGGCATCCTGCTGTTCAGTGCACGTACGCTGCTCAGCGAGCTTGAGCGGCACGACCTCGGCTTCTTCGTCGCCTGCCTGTGCACTCCCCTGCTGGGCGACGACCTCGCCGACCAACTCCCCCGCTACCGGCCCACTCCCCTGCTCGCCCGCGAGACGAACGGCGACCTGTCCCTTGCGCTTGCGGGATGGCGCCGCCAGGCAGCCGAAGCTAATACCGACCAGCAACGGAAGGCCCTCAGCCGGCTCGTCGCTCGTCGCATCGTCAGGACCGGCTTCACACTGGTCATGCCTCGGTGGGGAGGCTGGACAAGCGACCTCACTCAGTCCGCTGAGGCGTTCGGGCTCCACTATCCGGAACGTGCCCGGCAGATGCGGAGAGCCGCCGTCATCGGCCGCACGCCCTCGCCGGACCCGGGTGTGCTCGACGAACTCATCGACGACCTCGGGCCCTGGCTCGCCGCAGAGTACGTGACCGTCCACGGCGAGAAGGCCATCCGTCCCTGAACTGTCCCGCCCCGATGTCGGGTCGCCGGGTCGCCGGCCGTCAGTGCCGCCGGGCGCGCAGCACGCCGGTCAGCATGGGCAGCGTGAATTCGCCGTGGGCGGTTTCGGGTCGGCTCCCGAGGAAGGCGCGGACCCGACCGAGCGTGGCCGCTCGCTCCTCGTCCGGCATGACCAGCATCCCGGCCCGCGTGGCGAGCGTCGCGACGAGCGAGTCGGCGGTACGACGCTGACCGTGCGGGAACTCGACCTGCTCCGCCGACCCGAACCGGGCGATCAGGCCGGTGCTCGGAACGAGCATCCCCGCCGTCGCCGCGCGCCAACTGCCCAACGTGTCACGTGGGCCGATGGCCGCACTCCCGCTGACCCGTTCGAGCCCGGCGACCCAGTCGATCCGGTCGTCCATGATGTTCCACAGACCGGCCAGGACGCCGCCGGGGGCGAGGACCCGGGCGATTTCCGCCCCGGCGACGGCCATGTCGAACCAGTGCAGGGCGTTGCCAGCCAGCACGGCGTCGACGGAAGCGTCCGGCAGCGGGATCGACTCCGCACTACCCGGCAGGGCACGGACCCCAGGCAGCGCACGGCGTAGCTCGGTGAGCATCGCCGGGTCAGGCTCGACCGCCACGACGTCCGCGCCCACCGCCACCAGCGTCGCGGACAGCTTGCCGGTGCCGGCGCCCAGGTCGAGCACGCGCAGGCCGGGCGCGGGCTCCAGCGCCCACCGCACCGCGGCCTGCGCATAGTCCGGGCGGTGCTCGGCGTACGCGGTCGCCGCCGCGCCAAACGACGATCGGAGCAGCTGGTCTGCCATGCGGTCAACCTCCCGAGCCCGGCGGCCCCGCCGCCCCGGGCTACATCCAGCCCCAGCAGCATCGACGATGGCCGTGATCCCGAGCATGGCAGACAAGCGGAGCCTGGGCCACCGCCCAAAAAGCGAGACTCACTGGCTCCATTTACCTGAATCTACCAACCAAAGCCCTGATCAAGCCACGTTTATCTATCCGTTACCAGGGCTGGACTTCGCAGAGATGACCTTAGCTATACGGTCCAACTCAGAGCCCTTACAGATATGGAGAACTCTATGAGGAAAGCAACGTCGAGGAGACTCGCAGCGGCGGGTGGCGCACTCACGCTCGCGTTTGCCGGCATTCTTCCGATCGCGGCACCGGCAGCAGCGGTCGAGCCCGGCCCGAGCGCGTCGGTGAGCGAGTTGGGCGAGGTGCCGGCGGAGGTCGGAACGTTGGCTTCCTGCTCGAACTGGACGCCGCACATGAGGCGGGTCATCGTCGGCAGCGCCGCGGTGCACACCAGCTATTCGGGGTCGTCCACCGTGATCGCCCACTGGAAGTCCAAGACGCTGTTCCGTATCGACAAGCGCTGTGTGAACGATGCCGGAAACCTGTGGTGGCACTCCGACTGCTGCACCGGCGTCAAAGGCTGGATCTGGAACGACTATACGGAGTTCGCCCACTACAACTGACCACCGCACAATGCGAAAGTCAGCTCCGCACTTCCCGCATTATGCTCAGGCAATAATGAGCATTCACCTGGCGGCCGGCCTCGCGCCTCGTCGGTGAAGTGGTCAGGGCGACAAGGTGTATCGTCCTATCAGACATCCAACCTTGTCACCCTGACCGCTTGCGTGTTGACCCGATAGGTGGCGGCCGTGGATTGCATCGAAGTTCGCTGCTGGCTTGACTGGTGGGCCAACTACGACCTCGATCCGGTCTTCACCCTGCGCTTCGCGGATGGCGACGCCATCGATGTCACAGTGCGCCCCAGCGCCGACCATCGCCGCTTCACCCTCACCCAGTGACGGGCCAGTTCGCCGGCTACATGCTCACCTACGTCCGTTGGTACTGGCCGGATGAGGACCGCTGGAACTACGACGAGCTGAACGCCGACCGGTGGGCATTGCGCCACGTCGAGCTACGCGGCTCGGACGGGGTCGTCATGGCGGCGGCGGCGCTCGCGGAGGTGCTCATCGCCCGTGATTCGGGGACCCAGGGCGCGGTGACCCAGTACGAACAGCGGTACGGAACTGTGCCGGAGGCCCCGTTCCCGCTACCCGACCCGGCGGTGGAACCCACTCTGGAAAGCCTGCCCTCGGAGGAGTTCGAGCGCCTCTGGCGGGACGCTCGCCGACAGCTGGAACAGCAGGCCGCACCTGACTCGTCGGTCCGGAACGAACAATGAACGCTCCGCTGCTACGCGCCACGATGGAGTCCGGCCAGATCTGGCACGACCCGTCAGAGGACCTGCTGTTCGAGTTGCTGTCGGACATGGAACGCGGCGAGGAACAGTTCCTCGTCGTGGAACGTCTCGCCGACGCCACCGGTCAGACGTTCGCGCAGGTTGCCCGCGCCGAGGCGAACGGATACCAGGTCGAGTACCGCGAGGGTGACGAGGACAGCCACTTCCAGGCGTTCACCGAGGACAAGCGGCTCGTCCACTCCGTGCTCACGGCGTGGGCCTTCGAACTGCCCGGATGGCGTACGGCGTTACCGTGGGCGCTCCTGCGCTTCGACGACCACGGGTGAGGGTGGACCCGGCTGACCGCCGAACACCCACTGGCGGGCGTGTCTGTCACTGGCGCCGCAGCCAACCCGGAGCTTCGGGTGCGGAGACCTCCAACGGGTCCGCGGCGGTCACGGATGTACTCCGCAAAGTGGCGACGACGGCTGAGGAAGTGCGGGTAGTGATCGCCTTCCTCCAACGGCGGAAACCCGCGCCGATCATTCCCATGCCCACCGCACCCAGTATCGCCTCGTTGAAGGGTCCTGGCTGCTCGATGGATCCCAAGGCGACCATGAGTCCGCCACCTGCCGTCGCCACACCCGCCAGCAGCAAGGTGACGCAGAGAACGAGACGAGTGCGCACCGCAACAGTAAAACTCACCGACCCACGCAGGACCGACTGTCGTCCGGCCCGAGTCTGATCTTCGAAGAGGTGATGGCCATGGATCGTTTCGAGGGCCGCTGCTGGCTGGACTGGTGGGCCAACTCGTCCACACTGTTCGGCAGCGCCGAGGTGACCGCCGTGATCACTGCCAGCGACGCCGGCTGGGAAGCCCACGGCCGCCTGGTCGGCGAAATCGACGAAGAACGCGACGGCTTCGCGTTCCTCTGCGACCTCGACCCCGTCTTCACGCTGCGCTTCGAAGACGGAAGCACCTTCGACGTCACCGTCCACGCCGCCGACGACCAGCGCCGGTTCACCCTCACCGAGTACACCGGGCCGGTCCACCGTCCGGTCAACATCAGCTGGGACGGATGCGTCAAGCACCAGGTGGGACCAGACACGTGCAGTCCGGTATCACGGCCTGCGTGACACTCCGCCGACCGAGGGACCGGCGAATCAGGAGCTTTCGAGGCTGACCTCGTGCATCGCCCCGTCCGGTCCCAACCGGAACCTCCGCGGCGCACCCATGGCCCGTCGTGCCTGCGCGTATGCGGCTTCACGCGCGGCCTGTTCCTCGCCGGACGGGTCGGTCACGCGGAAGCCGTGCAGGTGAACAGCCTCGGCGTCGATGTCGTCCGACTCGGGGTGCCCCTCGACGACGAAGCCGAACAGCGCGCGCAATGCTTGCTCGCCCAGCGCGAGGGGATGGAACGGCAGTGGGTACGGCGCTTGATCGGGCCAGCCCGGCACAGGCTCAACAGCATGCTCGCCTGCCCAGTAGGGCAGCTCGAAGTCGTACGGCTTGCCGATGTTCTCCCGGATGCCGCCGTCGGGCGACAGGCTCAGCGATCTGATGAGCGAGCCGTCTTCCCAGACGGCGAAGCTGAGCCAGTCCACGACCGAGTGCATCCCGTGCATGATGATCCGCCTGCCCGCTCCCGCTTCGCGCAGGTGCTCCGGCAGCTCGGACGGACGGTCGAGCGCCAGCCGCCGGTCGCAGTACAGCTCGGCCCCGGCCAGCTTCGTGGCGTACGTGATGTCATCTGGCGGGTAGACGTCGTCGAACAACGTGCTCTCGTCGAAGGGCTCCACGACGCGGCCCGGATGGATCTGACGTACCAGCGACTCGGTCTCGGATCGCTCCGAGCGCGTCGCCCCATACAACGCGGGACGCAAATCTCCATCGGCGAATGCCAGCAGGGCTGTCTTCGCGCCCACGTCCCTCCTCCAGGTCTTCGGCCGCGCACAAGCGCACGCACCCTACCTGCCGGCGAGCGTCCGAGGCGGTCGGCCTCGCGCGACCGACTCGCCGATCTTCTCCAACCGCCTGACCTACGGCAACAGGCCGGATTCAGACGTTGAAGCGGAACTTTGTGCCGCCGTGGCCTGACCTGTTCACGATGCTCGGCGTGCTGGTCGCGGCCCGTCGGCGGCTCATGCCACTTGTTGCTGGTTGCCGACGTTTGACGCTGTCTTGTGCCCCATGTGTGCCCCGACTCCGAGAGATGCTGCGTCACCAGCTCCGGCCGCCGGCAAGCAAGTCCTCCGCGCAAACGAGCGCTCGGAGGACTACCGCTTGGGTCAGCCCTTCGGCTGGATCGACATCAACTAGCAGCGTCGGTGCCTTACGACCCTCAGCCCAGGCACGCGCCTCCGGCGTCAACGCGTCGTCGATCCATACCGCAGGTCGTGAGCCCACATAGCTGGCGACGGCCGGAACCTTCTCCCGTGGCTCGAACGGGATCGGAGGAAAGCCGATCACGGGCAGCTGTGGAAGCTGTAGCACGGGTGCGAGAAGTCGATTCGCCTCGGCACCCCACCCGGTTGCCCAGGCTATCTCGAACCGGTCACCCAGCTCCCGAAGCCAAGCCGCGTGAGCGCGGCACAGCCGTACCGGCTCCTCGTCCGGGAAGAAGTCGAACTCCTCGTAGCCGGATGGACACACCTGCTTTTCTTAGGGGCCGCTGGTCGTCGCTGGTTATCTCTGGTCAGCGTTTGACGGCCCGATGCTTCGCCGAGCCGACACTGCGCAGTCTCGACGCCATTCATCTGGCGACCGCGCAGGTTCTTACCAACGAGTCCGGAGCGGAGTTAGTTCCCTTCGTCAGTTACGACCGGCGTCTGCTCGACGCTGCCAAGGCGGCCGGCCTGCCCACCGCGAGTCCTGGCCAGACGGGAAAGCTGCGCTTGCGGACCTCCGGGAGGCGCTGACCGGGCTCATCACACCTGGCCGCCCAGGTGGTGGGCGCTCCCTGGGCCGAACACCGCCGCCAGGTCGAGCAGGCCCGAAGAAGGCGATCATCAGCACCCACGTCGCCGCGATCCACAGTGACCGGATCACGCCGCATTCGCTCGGCAATCCTGGTGTGGCGGGCCGTAGCTACACTGGCGCCTCTGAATCCCCTGCTTGGCAACGGAGACGGAGGCGCGATGGTCAATCCGCTGTTGGACGCCGAGGATGCGCGCGAACGCCTGGAGGCATGGCAGGCCAACGCCGTGCGCCGGGCAGCCGACACGCAGGCCGCCGCTGCCGGCTTGGGCGCGCTGCGGGTCACGGCCAGCGACGCCCACGGGATCGTCGAGGTCACCGTCGACTCCACGGGGGCGATGGCCGACGTCCGGCTCTCCGCGCGGGCGCAGCGCGTGAGCCTGGAGCAGACGCAGCAGGCGATCATGGGCGCCTATCGCAACGCGCGGGTCAAGCTCGCCGAGGCCGCCGCCGAGGTCGTGCGGGAGACGGTCGGCGCCGACTCGGCGACCGGCCGGGCCCTGCTGGCCGGATTCCGGACCGCCGACACCGAGGACGAAGAGGGGCGTTACTGATGCACGGGGGGTTCGAGGTCGACGTCGAGGCGCTGCGCGCGCACGCCACGGCCATGTCGGCCATTCACGACCGCTTTGCCGCCGTCATGGCCGCGAGCGGCACCATTTTCCAGGCCGATGATGCGTACGGGCAGCTCTGCCAGTTCTTACCGCCCATCCTGGAGGGACGCCACCGGGACCAGGACAAGGGTGTGGGGATGCTCGCCGAGAACATCGCGCTGCTCGCCGCGGGAATCAAGAAAAACGCCGACGCCTACGAGCGGGCCGAGGAGTCGAACACCGACGGCTTCAACTCCTTCCACTCCGCGACCTGAGCCGGCCCGGCGCCCTCTCATGAGCAACCCACTGGTCGCCACGACCTCCGACATCGCTTCGACAAGCGCCGCGCACCGCGACGGCTGGACCGGCCTGCCGCTGGCCGACGACTACATGGGCATCAAGGACGCCATCGACTCCGGCAGCTGGATCGACGGCTCAGTCGCGGGCTTGGGCGCCGCTCTCGACGGGGCGTCCATCGTCATCGACCCGTTCAGCACGCTCCTGTCGATGGGCATCGAGTGGGCCATCGAGCAGGTCGAGCCACTGAAGCAGGCACTCGACTGGCTGGCCGGCGATCCCCAGACCATCGAGACGCACGCCTTGACCTGGGACAACATGGCCAATGAGTTGTTCTCCATCGCCGAGGACCTCAAGGCGCGGCTGGTCGGCGACCTCGACGGATGGCAGGGCGCGGCCGCCGACGCCTACCGCGACATCCTGACCATCAACATCGACGTCGCCGGGATCTTCGCGGGCACGGCCGCCGGCATGGGTGCCGCGACCCGTGGCGCGGGGGTCCTGGTGCAGACGGTGCGGGAGGTGGTGCGCGCCTTCATCGCCGACTGCATCGCCAAGGTCGTGGTGTGGCTGGCCGAGGTGGTCTTCTCTCTCGGCTTCGCCACACCGCTGGTTGTCTCCCAGCTCGCGATGGCCGTTGTCCGCTGGACCGGCCGCATCTTCGGCTGGCTGATGGGCCTGATCAGCAGCCTCTCCGCCCTTCGCGCACTCCTCGACGTCTAGGCGGCCCACGATGCGACAACTCATGGCGGCTCTGCGGACCACCGCCGTCCTGGTAGTCCTGTTCGCTGTGGCGGGCCTCCACAAGCACCCCTCAGGCCCCACCCCACCGCACGGCGGTGGCGACGATGGCCCCAAGCCTAAAAAGTTCAACCCGGCAATGATGCCCAAGCGCGTGGGAGCAGCCCAGCAGCACGGCCTCGATCGCGTCCGGGAGGGCCGCCCGAAGGACGCCGACACATCCGAGCCCGAGGTACCCAAGAGGACCAACCCCTGGGACGACCCCGAGTTCGCCGACGCCAAGTACGACATGGACCGCTTCGGTCAGATGGGCGACGGGGCGATGGACAAGATCTGGGACGGCGACGGCATGGGCAGTGGCGACCACAAGCCCTCGTCCACCGAGCCCGGCAAGACGCGCTTCCCGCCCGGCACCACCAAGGAACAGGTCGAGGGCTGGTTCAAGAGCATCGCCGCCAACCCCGACAGCCGCCCTAAGGCACGTCTCGACGGCGACGGTTGGCTCGTCACCGGCACCCGCGACGGCATCACCTGCGTCGTTATCCTGGACAAGGACGGCAGCATCGCCGGCGGCTACCCCGTCAGCGGCGAGGGCGTCACCACCAACCCGCTGGCCTAGCCACCGAACCCACGGGAGACCCATGGAAGTCATCGATTTCTACCGGCGCAGCCGCCGGATCACCGACCAGCTCGCACCCAGGATCAGCCCGGAGTACCGGCCGATCGTCCTGACCGCCGGAGGCGCCGGGGCCTGGGACCTGGCGATCCCGACGCTCGTCGGCGCCCTGTTGAAGGAGGACGTCGTGATCACCACGGCGGAGAAGGACGCGCTGCGGGAGCTCATGGAGTTCCGCCGGGAGCCTCTGACGCGCCTGGAGCAGATCCGGACCTCGGACTGACGGCGGAAGCGTAGATCGGGTCCCTCGAACCCCTGCACCGTGTCGACCAGCTGGCGTCCCAGACCTGGCCCGATCTCGGCGGGCATGTCGATGGCGACTTTCACCGAACGGTAGATCTCGGGATCCGACTGCGGAAGTGTCACCCCCGCCCCCATGCGGATTGAGTGGCAGTTCACGACCCGCTTCGCCGGCCCCTACCGGCACGACTACTACTGACCTGCGGGAACGGGTCGGTTTCAGACGTTGAAGCGGAACTCCACCACGTCGCCGTCCTGCATGACGTACTCCTTGCCCTCGATGCGGACCTTGCCCGCCGCCTTGGCCGCCGCCATCGAACCGTGCTCGACCAGGTCGTGGTACGAGACCACCTCGGCCTTGATGAAGCCGCGCTGGAAGTCGCTGTGGATGACACCCGCGGCCTCCGGCGCGGTGGCGCCGACCGGGACGGTCCAGGCGCGTGCTTCCTTGGGGCCGGCCGTGAGGTACGTCTGGAGGCCGAGGGTGCGGAAGCCGACGCGGACGAGCTGGTTGAGGCCAGGCTCGTTCTGCCCGATGGACTCCAGCAGCTCGCGGGCCTCATCCTCGGGCAGGTCCACCAGCTCAGACTCGATCTTGGCGTCCATGAAGATGGCCTCGGCGGGGGCTACCAGGGCGCGCAGTTCGTCGAGGAACGTCTCGTTGGCCAGCTCGGCCTCGTCGACGTTGAAGACGTACAGGAAGGGCTTGGTGGTGAGCAGGTGCAGCTCGCGCAGGTGCTCCAGCTCGATCTTGGCGGCGGCGGCCCCGGAGTAGAGGGTGGTGCCGCCGTCGAGCACCTCGATCGCGGCCTTCGCGGCGGCGACCGCGGCGGCCCGGTCCTTGCGGAGCTTGGCCTCCTTCTCCAACCGGGGCAGCGCCTTGTCCAGGGTCTGCAGGTCGGCGAGGATCAGCTCGGTGTTGATCGTCTCGATGTCGTCGGCCGGGGAGATCTTGCCATCGACGTGCACCACGTTCGGGTCGGAGAAGGCCCGGACGACCTGGCAGATCGCCGAGGCGTCCCGGATGTTGGCCAGGAAGGCATTGCCCCGGCCCTGCCCCTTCGACGCGCCGCGGACCAGGCCGGCGATGTCGACGAACGACACCGGGGCCGGCAGCACCTTCTGCGAGGAGAAGATCTCGGCCAGCTTGCCCAGCCGCTCGTCGGGCAGCCCGACCACGCCGACGTTGGGCTCGATGGTGGCGAACGGGTAGTTCGCCGCCAGCACGTCGTTCTTGGTCAACGCGTTGAAAAGCGTGCTCTTGCCGACGTTGGGCAGGCCGACGATGCCGATGGTGAGACTCACGACGGGCCAGCTTACGCCGGTCCCGGCCGGGCCGGTCCAGGCGGCTCCGATTCGGCACCTGGCAGGTGGTCGATCGTCGATCCCGCCGGGCCCCGGTGGACGTTGCTAATCTCCCGGTTCGATGTTCCGCTGCTGGAGGTGAGATGACCTCGACGTTGCCCGAGCTGTACATCGCCGTCGATGTGGAGGCGGACGGGCCGATCCCCGGGCCGTACAGCATGATCTCGCTGGGCATGGCCGTGGCCGGCCGCCCGGACCTCACCTTCTACACCGAGCTGCGTCCCATCTCCGACGAGTTCGTCCCGGCGGCGCTGGCCGTCTCCGGCCTGGACCGGGACCGTCTGCTGCGGGAGGCGCCCGCCGCGCAGGAGGCGATGGCCGCTGCGGCGGCCTGGGTCAACGGGCTGCGCCGGGTCGGCCGTCCGGTCTTCCTCGCCGCCCCGGCCGTCTGGGACGGCATGTTCGTGCACTGGTACTTCGTCCGCTTCGTCGGGCACAGCCCGTTCGGTGCCACCGGCTCCGGTGTTGATCTCCGCAGCTACTGGATGGGGTTGACCGGCAGCGAGTGGGTCCAGACCCGCAAGAGCACCATCAAGCACGAGCTGGGCCTGCACGACCTGCCGCACACCCACCACGCCGGGGAGGACGCCGCCGAGCTGGCCCAGGTCTTCGACGCGGTACTCCGCCGCCGGCAGCCGGACGACGAGGCGTGACGCTCAGCCGAGCCGGCGGGGGGCGATGACCGCCTCCCGGACGCTGCCGTCCGCGCCACGGCTGACCTCGTACGCCGAGACGCCCTCGCGGTCCGCGATCGCCTCGACCAGCCGGGTGCCCCGGTAGACCAGGCCGACGCCGTCGTCGGTGCAGTGGCTGGTGGGGAGCGTGCCGTCGCCGACCAGCTCGTGCATGAGCGGGCGGCGCTGACCCTCGCTGTCGTAGTGCACCCCGTTGCCGTACGGCAGCCAGGCCAGGCCGTCGGTGAAGCCGCGCAGCCGGGGGCCGAAGCTGTCGGTGGCACCGCCGACATGCCAGCAGATCGAGCCGGCCGACACGCCGGCCAGCACCACACCGGCCTGCCAGCACTCGTGCAGGATCTCGTCGAGCCCGTGCACCCGCCACACCGCGACCAGGTTGGCGACGCTGCCCCCGCCGACCCAGATCACGTCCTGGGCGAGCAGATGGGCACGGACGTCCTCGACGTTCGGCATCGGGAACAGGGCGAGGTGTGACAGCCGGAACCGGGTGTCGGCGAACGCGCCGTAGACGGCGGTCAGCGAGGTCGGCTGGTCGCCGACGGCCTGCCCGAGGTAACAGACCTGCGGCTGCGGACCCGCCTCGGCCAGCTCGGCCGCCAGCTCGAAGACCGGGCTGGGGCGCAGGTCGTAGGGCCCGCGGACGCCCCGGAAGAAGCCCATGCTGGTGGCGATGATGGTCGGTTCGCTGGCAGCCATCGGGGCGTCCTTCCGTCGGGGGCGGTGCGGCGTCCATCCTGCCGCAGCCGGCCTCCCGCCCGCGCGGTGCCAGCCCGACCGCCACCTGCGGGTGGCGGTCGAACACCCCCGCCACCCCCATGATCAGCCAGACTGGCCCGGGCGCCGTTGGCGGGGCACCTCAACCTCCGGCCGATGTCCCAGGGCCGGCCGGTCTGCCGGTGGTAGTTGCGCGGCGGCGGCGTGCGGCAGGGTGAACCGGTCGGCGGCGGCCGGCCCGGCCGAGACCGACTCGCGCAGCATCCAACGCACCTCGTCGGCCGTCCAGCCGAGCCCCGGCCGCGCGGCGATCTCGCGGACCAACCGCCGGCCGACCCGCGTGTCGTCGTCGTAGAAGCGCATGCACCAGTGGTGCGTCCACATCCCGAGCGCCCGCAGGCCCGCGTCGTCGAGTGAGCCGGCCAACCGGCCGCAGGCGGTGTCCGGAAAGCTCTGCTCGGGGTCGCCCGCCCGGTCCCGTTCGATGGCGCCCACGGCGGCCGGCGCGACGGCCCGCATCCGGCGGTAGAAGGACTGCGCCACCGCGCGGGGCAACGGCGGGAACGCACCCGGTGTCGACGCCGCCACCCAACCCGCCACGCTCGTCATTCGCCGCACCCCTTCTTCAGTTGGTGGCCGGACGCTACCCGGCACGACCGACACTTTCGGGCCGAAAAACCCCACCGATCGTGGATAGCGACGATGACCTGGGACGTCTGTATCTGTGACAACGAAACGGGGGTGGTGGGTGGACGAGGACGAGCGCGCGCGACTGGCCGAGTTCGTCGGCAGCCGGACTCCGGCGCTGATGCGGGTCGCGTACCTGCTGACCGGGGACCGCAACGCCGCCGAGGACCTGTTCCAGTCGGCGTTGGCGCGGACCATCCCGAAGTGGGGAACCATTCGGCACGCCGATCCCGAGGGCTACCTGCGGGTGGTGATGTACCGCGAGCAGATCAGCTGGTGGCGGCGACTTCGCCGGTGGCGGGAGACACCGCTCAACCCGGCGGACGAACCGGTCGGCGGCGACCCGAGCGGCGGCTCCGACGTGCGGTTGGCGATGCGCACCGCGCTGCGCCACCTGCCACCGACGCAGCGGGCGGTGGTGGTCCTCCGCTACTACGAGGACCTGCCCGAAGCCCGGGTGGCCGAGTTGCTGGGCTGCTCGGTGGGCACCGTGCGCAGCCGTACCCATCGAGCGGTGAAGCGACTACGCGACCTGCTGCCGGACGTCGACATGCTGGAGGTACGGCGATGACCGAACCCTTCGAGCACCTCATCCGCTCCACCCTCACCGACCTGGCCGAGGAGGCACCGATCGTGCATGACCAGTTGAGCCGAGCGGAACGACGGGTGCGCAACAGACGTCGCGCCACGGTGGCGGTGGGGGCGGTGAGCACCCTGGCGGCGATCCTGATCGCCACCCCGCTCGCCCTGGCCGCTACCGGCTCGGACGGGCCTCCCCCGGCCGTGCCCAGCCCGGCCGGTCCGGCGGCCGTGCCCAGCCCACCCGTACCCACCCCGTCCGCGCCCACCGGGTTGCCGACGGTCGAGCCGAGCCCTGGAGGCGCGGAAACGAACCCGTCGATCACGCCGGGCCCGCCCGGCGTCCCGGGCCAGCCGACGGTCAAGCCGAGCCCGGCGACTCCGCCGGGCCCGCCCGGAGTGCCGGGACGGCCGACTGTCTCACCAACCCCGACGACTCCGCTGGGCCCGCCCGGTGTACCGGGACGGCCGACTGCCTCGCCGAGCCCGTCACGTTGAGCAGCACCGGTCAGGTCGGTGGTTCTTCCGCCCCGGCCTGACCGGTCAACCCAGGAGATTCCGGTCACCTTCGCGCGGCGCTCCCCGTACCGGCGAGCGTCGCGCGCCGGGGCGACCGGCGGGCACCGGTCCACCGAATTTGTCGAGGCCGACATGCCCGCTCATTCTTGGGCCATGACCGATCCCGGACACCCGAGGCGCCCGCTGCGGGGGCGACGATGAGCACCGCCATGGCCCGGGTGCCCGACTCCCTCCGGGGGCAGATCGTCACCCCCGGCGACCGCCGGTACGCGCAGCTGCGCTCGACGTACACCAGGTCGGCGTCTCCGGCTGCCGTCCTGCTGCCGAAGAGCACCGCGCAGGTGGTCGACGCGCTGCGCTACGCGCGGGAGCAGCGGCTGCCCATCGCGGTCCGCAGCGGTGGCCACGGCCTCTCCGGAGCCTCGTCCAACAACGGTGGGGTGGTCATCGACCTCTCCATGCTCAACCGGGTTCAGGTGATCGACGAGCGGGCTGGGCTGGTCCGGGTCGAGGCCGGGGCCCGCTGGGCGAACGTCGCGAAGGCGCTGGCCCCGTACGGCCTGGTGATCAGCTCGGGTGACTACGGCGGCGTCGGCGTCGGCGGCCTGGCCACCGGCGGTGGTGTCGGCTGGCTGGTCCGCGCCCACGGCCTCACCATCGACCGGGTCCGCGCCGTCGAGGTGGTGCTGGCGGACGGGACGCTGGTACGCGCGGACGCCGACCACGAGCCGGAGCTGTTCTGGCTGGTCCGCGGGGCCGGGGCCGGCGCGGGGATCGTGGTGGCCTTCGAGATCGAGGCGGCCGAGCAACGCAACGTCGGTGTCGCGCAGCTGGTCGTCGAGGCGCATCCGGACGGTCGCACCGTCCGGGAGTGGACGAGCTACCTCGCGCACGCGCCACGGGAGCTGTCCGCCGCCGCCGTGGTGTTCGCGGAGGGTCGATCGGTCCTCATGTCCATCACCGCCGTGGTCGCCGCCGAGAGCCTGCGCCGGGCCCGACCGGCTGTGGAACCGCTGCTCGCCATCGGCAAGGTGCTCGAACACCGGACCGACCTGCTGCCCTACCCCACGCTGGTGCCGACGGCGCATCTCAACCCAAACGTCGGGCAGCAGCGTGGCACGACCACGAACGGCCTGTTCGCAGCGCTGGACGACGCCGGGGCGCGGGCCGTGACGCGAGCGGTGACCGGGCCGGGGCGGGCGGTGATCCAGCTCCGCTCGTTGGGTGGGGCGGTCAACGACGTCGCTTCCGACGCGACCGCGTACCCGCATCGTCACCAGGACACGCTGATCGTGGCCTCGGTGTTTCCGCCGCAGGCCGACTCCGCGTTGAACGTCGCCTGGCGGGCCGCCGGGGCGCGCGCCGACGGCGCGTACGTCAACTTCGAGAGCCGGCCGGATCCGGCGGCGTTCGCCCGGATCTACCCGGGCGAGACCGGCGCCCGGGTCCGGCGGCTGTGGAAGCGGTACGACCCGGACGGCGTGTTCCGGTCGGCGCTGCTGACCGGCCAGGCCAACCGAGCTGGCCAGGCCAACCGGTCCAGCCAGGGCGCCCGGTCCAACGGTGCCGGCCAGGCCGACCGGACCGGTCAGGGCTCCCGGGCCGGCCGGTCCGGCCAGCCGCACCGACGCCGCCGCTGACGCCGAGGCGGTACCCGCGCAGGCCGCGCACACCCAGGTCCGATTCCCGCCAGCCGATGACCGGTCGGGCGGGGCATCATCGGTGACATGGAGATGGACTTCGAGCGGTGTTACCGGGCCGTGGACAGCCGTGACCAGCGGTTCGACGGCTGGTTCTACACCGGTGTGACGTCCACCGGCATCTACTGTCGGCCGTCCTGCCCGGCGATCACGCCCAAGCGGCAGAACGTCCGGTTCTTCCCGTCCGCCGCCGCCGCGCAGGGTGCCGGGCTGCGCGCCTGCCGCCGCTGCCGGCCGGACGCCGCGCCCGGCTCCCCGCTCTGGGACGTCCGGGCGGACGTGGTCGGTCGGGCGATGCGGCTGATCGCCGACGGCGTTGTCGACCGGGACGGCGTGCCGGGCCTGGCCTCCCGGCTGGGCTACACCGAGCGGCACCTGCACCGGATGCTCAGCGCCGAGATGGGTGCCGGGCCGCTCGCGCTGGCCCGGGCCCAGCGCGCCCAGACCGCCCGGATCCTGATCGAGACGACCGACCTGGCGATGGCCGAGATCGCGTTCGCCGCCGGCTTCGGCAGCGTGCGGCAGTTCAACGACACGCTTCGCGAGGTGTACGCGAGCGCCCCGTCGGACCTGCGCGCGGCCCGTGGCCGCCAGCAGGCGCCGGCCGGGGCGGGGACCATCGCGCTCCGGCTGGCGTACCGCCCGCCGCTGCACGCCCGGGCGCTGCTGGACTTCCTCGCGGTACGGGCGCTGCCCGGCGTGGAGAAGGTCCGCGACGGGACGTACCACCGGGGTCTGCGGTTGCCGCACGGCACCGGCCGGGTGGCGCTGACCCCGGCGGACGGGCACGTGGCGGCGACGTTGCGCCTCGCCGACCTGCGCGACCTGGCGCCGGCGGTGGCCCGTTGCCGCCGGTTGCTCGACCTGGACGCGGACCCGGCGGCCATCGACGCGACGCTGGCCGCCGACCCGGCGCTGGCCCCGGTGGTCGCCGCCGAACCCGGCATCCGCGTCCCCCGCGCAGTCGACGGCTTCGAACAGGCCGTCCGCGCCATCATCGGCCAACAGGTCTCGGTCACCTCCGCAAGAACAACCCTCACCCGCCTCCTCTCCCATCACGTTGATCATGAGGTTGACGTGGTCGATGGAGATCAAAGTCCAGGTCAACCTCATGATCAACGGGGTGTGTCGGAGGGTGGGCTGCGGGCGTTCTTGAGCGCTGAGGACCTGCTGGGGGTTCCCGACTCGGGGTTTGGGATGCCGGTGGGGCGGCGGGAGGCTTTACGGGGACTGGCTCGGGCCGTGGTGGACGGGTCTGTCAACCTCGCCGCTGGGGTGGACCGGGGGGAAGCCGTTCGAGGGCTGCTCGCGCTCCCGGGCATCGGCCCGTGGACCGCCAACTACCTGGCCATGCGCGCCTTCGGCGACCCGGACATCCTGCTCAGCTCCGACCTCGCGGTCCGGCGCGGCGCCGCCGCGCTCGGCCTGCCCGACACCCCGACAACCCTCGACAGGTACGCCGAACGTTGGCGCCCCTGGCGGTCCTACGCCACGATCAGACTCTGGAGAGCGGCATGAACATCGACAGCACCGTACTGAGCACACCGGCCGGCCCACTGAGCATCCTCGCCGGCCCCGACGGTGACGTACGGGCGGCCGGCTTCACCCCGGACCCGGCGGCGCTGCTGCCCCTGGTCCACCCGGCCCTGCGGGCACCGCTACGGGAGCGCGCCGACCTCGGCCCGGTCAGCGCGGCCGTCCGCTCCTACCTGGACGGTGACCTCGCCGCCATCGACACCGTGCCGGTACGGCAGCGCACCGGTGGCGAGTTCATGGCGCACGCCTGGCAGGTGCTGCGCGAGGTGCCGCCGGGCACCCCGGTCACCTACACCGGGTACGCCGCGCTGGCCGGTCGACCACCGGCGGTGCGGGCCGCCGCGGCCGCCTGCGCCCGGAACGCGGCAGCCCTCTTCGTGCCCTGTCACCGGGTGCTTCGCACCGACGGCACGCTCGGCGGCTACCGCTGGGGGCTGGACGTGAAGAAGTGGCTTCTCGGTCATGAGCGGCGCGTGACAACAAGCTGACAGGAGCATCGACACCTGTTAGACGCTACCGTCTGGTAGTGCCTGTGGAGAGCGACGGCGACCCGGCCGCCCGGGCCGCCGCGGGCACCCACCCCGTGCACAACCTCTGGCGGCTGCGCCCCTACCTGCGCCCGTACGCCGCCGAGTTCGCCTGGCTGCTCGTCGCGGGGCTCGCCGGCACTGCCGCCGGGATCGCCGTACCGCTTGTCGTGCAGCGGGTCGTGGACGGGCCGGTGGCCCGACACGAACCGGAAGGGCTGCTCCAGCTCGGCGGCCTGGCGCTGCTGCTCGGCGTCGTCGAGGCGGTGCTCATCTTCATCCGTCGGTGGGTGCAGTCGTCCTCGGCGGTGGGCATGGAGGCGGCGCTGCGCGCCGACGTCTACGCCCACCTGCAACGGCTGCCCACGAGCTTCCACGACCGCTGGCAGTCCGGCCAGTTGCTCTCCCGGATCACCAGCGACCTGTCGGTGATCCGCCGGTTCCTCTCGTTCGGCGTGTTCTTCCTGGTGCTCAACCTGACCACGTACGTGGTCGTGGTGGTGCTGCTGATCAACCTGCACCCGGCGCTCGGGGTGCTGGTCGCGGCCAGCGCGGTGCCGCTGCTGCTGATCAGTCGCCGGTTCGGCAGGCACTACCACGCCGCGTCCCGTCGGATGCAGGACCAGCAGGGCGACGTGGCGACGCTGGTCGAGGAGACCGCGCAGGGCCTGCGCACCATGAAGGCGTACGGGCGGGGGCCCGAACTGGCCGCCCGCTTCGCCGGTGCGGCCCGGCGGCTGCACGACACGGGTGTCGGCAAGGGACGGTTGCTCGCCAACACCTCGGCGCTGCTCGACCTGGTCCCCAACGTGACCCTGGGTGTGGTGCTGGCGGCGGGGGCGGCCGCCGCCGCGCGGGGCGCGCTCACCATCGGCGAACTGGTCGCGTTCGTCAGCCTCCAACTGATGCTCATCTGGCCCGTGCAGTCCCTGGGTTGGATCATCGCCAACGGTCAGGAGGCGGCCACCGCCGCCGACCGGATCCAGGAGGTGCTGGACACTCCACCCCAGATCGTGGACTCCCCCGGCGCTGTCGCGCTGCCGCGCGGCGCGGTGCACGGTCGCCTGCGCTTCGAGCGGGTCGCGTTCAGCTACCCGGGTGCCGGCACGGCGGTGCTGCACGAGATCGACCTGAGCGTCGAGCCGGGCGAGACGCTGGCCCTGGTCGGCGCCACCGGCTCCGGCAAGAGCACGCTGCTCTCCCTGGTACCCCGACTGCACGAGGTGACCGCCGGCCGGATCACCCTGGACGGGCACGACCTGCGCGAGCTGCGGCTCGCCTCTCTGCGCCGACTGGTCGGGGTTGCGTTCGAGGAGCCCACGCTCTTCTCCATGTCGGTGCGGGAGAACCTCACCCTGGGTCGCCCGGACGCCGGTGACGACGAGGTCCGCGCGGCCCTCGCGCTGGCCCAGGCCGACTTCGCGTACGACCTGCCGTGGGGGTTGGCCACCCGGGTGGGCGAGCAGGGGCTGTCCCTCTCCGGCGGGCAGCGGCAACGGCTCGCGTTGGCGCGGGCCGTGCTCGGCCGACCCGCGGTGCTGGTGCTGGACGACCCGCTCTCCGCCCTCGACGTGCACACCGAGGCCCTTGTCGAAGCGGCGCTGCGGCGGGTCCTGCGCGACAGCACCGCGCTGCTGGTGGTGCACCGGCCGTCGACGATCGCGCTGGCCGACCGGGTCGCGCTGCTGGAGGACGGGCGGATCACCGCTACCGGTCGGCACTCCGACCTGCTGGCCACCGTTCCGGCGTACCGGGCGCTGCTCGCCGCCGAGCCGCCCGCCGGGCAGCCACCGCCGGCCGGAGCCAGCGGGCCGAGTTCGTCCCCTTCGGACGGGTGGGGGCTGGTGCGTTCGTGAGCGTGCCGAAGCAGGCCGACCCGCCGCCCGAGGAGGAGCCCGAGCTCACCCGCTGGCGGGGCACCGCCACCGACCCGGAGGCCGACCGCAGTCGAGCCGAGGACACCAGCCCCGAGGCGGTGGCCCGGCTCCGCCGGCTCAGCCGGACCCTGCTCGGCGACCTGCTCCGACCGCACCGGAGGCGACTCGCCGCGGCGGTCGGCCTGCTGCTGGCCCAGAACGGCGCCGCGATGGCCGGCCCGTACCTGGTCATGATCGGCATCGACCGGGCCATCCCGCCGTTGCGCGCCGGCGACGCCGGCCCGCTGATCACCGTCGCCGGGGCGTTCGCGGTGGCCTCGGTGACCGAGTACGCGGCCCGCCGCGGCTTCCTCACCCTCTCCGCCCGGATCGGCCAGGCCGTGCTGCTCGACCTGCGGCAGCGGGTGTTCGGGCACTTCCTGCGGCTGTCGGTGGGCTTCCACGAGCGGTACACGTCCGGCCGGATGGTCTCCCGGCTCACCAGCGACCTGGACTCGATCGCCGAGCTGGTCGACGGTGGGATCGACAGCCTGGTGCTGGCCGGCCTCTCGATCCTGTCGGTGGCCGCCATCCTGCTCTGGTTGGACCTGCCGCTGGCGGCCGTGACGCTGTTCGCCTTCCCGTTCCTGTTCTGGCTCTCCCGCTGGTTCGCCCGGTCGTCGGCCAGCGCGTACCGGCGGACCCGGGACGCTGTCGCGCTGGTCATCGTGCACTTCGTCGAGTCGATGCGGGGCATCCGGGCGGTGCAGGCGTTCCGCCGGGAGCCCCGCAACCAACGGATCTTCATGGCGCTCGGCGACGACTACCGACGGACCAGCCTGCACGCGTTCCGGCTGATCGCCACGTACTCGCCCGCGATCAAGCTGATCGGGAACGTCACAGTGGCGGTGGTGCTCTGCTACGGCGGTTGGCGGGTGCTCGGCGGGCAGACCGAGGTCGGCGTGCTCGCCGCGTTCCTGCTCTACCTGCGCCGCTTCTTCGAGCCGATGCAGGAGCTGAGCCAGTTCTACAACTCGTTGCAGTCGGCCACCGCCGCGCTGGAGAAGCTGGCCGGGGTGCTCGACGAACGACCGGCCGTCGCCGAACCGGCCCGGCCCACGCCGCTGCCGACCGGGCCCGGCCGGGGTGAGCTGATCTTCCGGGCGGTCAGCTTCGGCTACCGGGCCGACACCCCGATCCTCTGCGGGCTGGAGTTGACAGTGCCGGCCGGGCAGACAGTGGCGCTGATCGGGCCCACCGGGGCGGGCAAGTCGACGATCGCCAAGCTGGTCGCCCGGTTCCACGACCCCGACACCGGCACGGTCCGGTTGGACGGGGTCGACCTGCGCGACGTACGCGACGCCGACCTGCGCCGCGCCGTGGTGCTGGTGACGCAGGAGAACCACCTGTTCAGCGGGACCGTCGCGGAGAACATCCGGTTCGGTCGCCCGGGGGCCGACGACGCCGCCGTCCAGGCCGCCGCGCGGGCGATCGGCGCGCACGACTTCATCGCCGCACTACCCGAGGGGTACGCCACCCAGGTGCACCGACGCGGCGGCCGGCTCTCCGCCGGGCAACGCCAGTTGGTCGCGTTCGCCCGCGCGTTCCTGGCCGACCCGACAGTGCTCATCCTGGACGAGGCGACGTCGTCGCTGGACGTGCCGACCGAACGTCTCGTACAGCGGGCACTCGGCACCATCCTGCGCGACCGCACGGCGCTGGTGATCGCCCACCGATTATCCACAGTGGAGACCACCGACCGGGTGCTCGTCCTCGACGGCGGAACTGTCGTCGAGGACGGCCCACCCGCCGTGCTGGCCGAGGCCGACGGCCGGTACGCCGCACTGCACCGCCAGTGGCGCGACTCGTTGATCTAGGCGGGCCGCCACCGTCGTGGCCGATCGCCGACGGCCGGTGTGTTCGGCCGCAACTACGTCGCCCCGCACCCGGCAGGTGCCTACGATCGCAGGATGACCGATACGGCGAGGACGGCCCGCGCCGGCGTTCCCGAGCGTCCCACCCTGGACGGGCTCGAGGAGAGCTGGGCACGCCGCTGGCAGGAGGAAGGCACGTACGCGTTCGACCGCGCCAAGGCGCGCACCGACGTGTTCTCGATCGACACCCCACCGCCGACCGTATCGGGCGAGTTGCACATGGGGCACGTCTTCTCGTACACGCACACCGACACCACGGCCCGGTACCAGCGGATGCGCGGCAAGGCCGTCTTCTACCCAATGGGCTGGGACGACAACGGCCTGCCCACCGAGCGTCGGGCGCAGAACGTGTACGGGGTGCGGTGCGACCCGGCACTGCCGTACGACCCGGTGTGGCGGCCACCGGCGGCTCCGGTCAACGACGCGGCCCGACGCGACCCCACCCCGATCTCCCGGCGCAACTTCATCGAGCTGTGCGAACGGTTGACGGTCACCGACGAACAGGCCTTCGAGGCGCTGTGGCGGCGTCTCGGGCTCTCGGTGGACTGGTCCCTGACGTACACGACGATCGGCCGGATGGCCCGGACCACCAGCCAACGGGCGTTCGTCCGCAACCTGCGCCGCGGCGAGGCGTACCAGTCGGAGGCGCCGACCCTCTGGGACGTCGGCTTCTCCACGGCGGTCGCCCAGGCGGAGTTGGAGGACCGGGAGCGCCCCGGCGCCTACCACCGGCTGCGGTTCGTCGCGGCCGACGGACGTGACGTGCTCATCGACACCACCCGGCCCGAACTGTTGCCGGCCTGTGTGGCGCTGGTCTGTCACCCCGACGACGAGCGGTACGCCGACCTGGTGGGCGGCACCGTGCGCAGCCCGCTGTTCGACGTCGAGGTTCCGGTGTACGCCCATCCCCTCGCCGAGCCCGGCAAGGGCACCGGTGTCGCGATGGTCTGCACGTTCGGTGACCTGACCGACGTGACCTGGTGGCGGGAGCTGGGGCTGGACACCCGGGTGGTGATCGGCCGGGACGGCCGGCTGCTCCCCGAGCCGCCGGACGGGGTGCCGGCACAGCCGTACGCGGCACTGGCCGGGCAGACCGTCAACGGTGCCCGGCGGGAGATCGTCGGGATGCTGACCGACGCGGGTGACCTGATCGGCGAGCCGCGCCCGATCACCCACCCGGTGAAGTTCTACGAACGCGGCGACCGGCCACTGGAGATCGTCTCGACTCGACAGTGGTATCTGCGCAACGGCGGCCGGGACGAGGCGCTGCGGGCCACGCTGCTGGCCCGGGGCGAGCAGTTGCACTGGGTGCCGGCGCACATGAAACACCGCTACGACAACTGGGTGGGCGGCCTGAACGGCGACTGGCTGGTCAGCCGTCAACGCTTCTTCGGGGTGCCGGTGCCGGTGTGGTACCGGCTCGACGACACTGGCGAGCCGGACTGGTCCCACCCTCTCACGCCGGACGAGTCCGCGCTGCCGGTCGATCCATCCAGCGATCCGGCGCCTGGGTACGACGAGTCGCAGCGCGGCCGGCCGGGTGGCTTCATCGGCGACCCGGACGTGCTCGACACCTGGGCCACCTCGTCGCTGACTCCGCAGATCGTCGGTGGCTGGGAGACCGACCCGGACCTGTTCGCCCGGGTCTTCCCGATGGACCTCCGCCCGCAGGGGCAGGAGATCATCCGGACCTGGCTCTTCGACAGCGTGGTCCGTTCGCACTTCGAGCACGGTGTGCTGCCCTGGCGGGACACAGTGCTCTCCGGCTGGATCCTCGACCCCGACCACAAGAAGATGGCCAAGTCCAAGGGGAACGTGGTCACCCCGCTGGCCCTGCTGGAGCAGCACGGCTCGGACGCGGTGCGCTACTGGGCGGCCAGCGGCAAGCCCGGCATGGACCTGGCCTTCGACCCGGCGCAGATCAAGGTTGGCCGGAGACTCGCCACCAAACTGCTCAACGCGTCCAAGTTCGCGCTCGGGCTGGGCGCGGTCGACGCGCTGCGCGCCCCGTACGACAACTCCAGCTCGGCGCGTCTGACGCCACGCCGCGACCTGGAGCTGTCGGCCACCACCCCACTGGACCGGGCCATGCTCGCCGAGCTGGCCACCGTGGTCACCGCCGCGAGCGCCGCCTTCGACTCGTACGACCACACGGCGGCGTTGCAGGTGACCGAGGCGTTCTTCTGGCGGTTCTGCGACGACTACATCGAGCTGGTCAAGGAGCGCGCCTACGGCACCGGCGCGGGCGCCGACTCCGCCCGGGCGGCGTTGGCCTCGGCGCTCTCGGTGCAGCTGCGGTTGTTCGCACCGGTGCTGCCGTACGTGACCGAGGAGGTCTGGTCGTGGTGGCGGTACGGCTCGGTGCACCAGGCGCCGTGGCCCACCACGTACGAGGTGGCCCGGACGATCGAGGGGTCGGGTGAGCCGGCGCTGCTGCGGCTCGCCGGTGAGGCGCTCAGCCAGGTGCGACGAGCCAAGTCGGAGCGGAAGCTGTCGATGAAGGCGGAGGTGCCGTTGGCCGAGGCGCTCGGCCCGGCGGCGCTGCTGGAGCAGCTCACGCTGGTCGCCGACGACCTACGGGCGGCGGGCCGGATCGGCAAACTCGACCTGCTCCCGGACCGTACCCCGGAGCTGGTCATCGCCTGCGCCTTCTGACCCGGGCCCGCCGCCGCCTGCTCGGGCGGCGGCGGGCCGGCGGGTCACCAACCGCGCAGGAAGCGCAGCCCGAGCAGGAACGCGATCACGGAGGGCCCCACCAGCAGGGTGATCGCCTGGAGGCGGTACGGCATCCGGTGTCGGGTCAACTCCCCCGCGTTGCCCAGCACGATGGCCCCGGCCAGCATCAGGAACGCGCCCCACCAACCGGTCTCCAGGTCGATCAGCTCCACCCGGATCAGTTGCAGGGTCAGGCCGAGCAGCGCCCCGGTCAGCGCGAGCAGGGCCACCGCCCGGTGCAGGCCGCGGGCCAGCGGGTGGGCCGCCCGCCAGCCGTAGGTGCCGGCGACCGCCAGGCAGGGCAGCACCACCATCAGCGGCCAACCCCGCCCCATCACCCCGAACATCAGCAGCGCGCCCACCGCGAAGACCATCGTGCCGACGCAGGCGAGCATGTACCCGGCGAAGGCCCGGCCCCCGCCGCGGGCCAGCAACGGGCCGCCGCTGGCCGCGATCAACGCGGCCGGGATCAGGATGAACACCGCCCACCAGTGGAACTGGCCGGTGCCCTGAGCCGCCGTGGCGACAGTGGCACAGGCCAGACCGGCGACGGCCAGGCTGGTCAGCCACGGCCGGCTGCTCCGGGAGTATGGCTCAGCCAACGACGTCCGCTCCGCTTCGACGCTCACGCCCTTCAGCCTGGCCCGATGTGGCCCGACCGGTCCATCCGGCCAGCCCTACCGCCGCGCGGGGGCTGGCCGGAACAGCGGCCAGGGCGTGTGTCAAAGCCTCGGTCGAGCCGAGGCGGAGTCCAGGCGGCGGTCCGGGAAGGCGGAAATCGGCCCGGATACCGGTGTTGTATCCGGGCCGATTTCCAACGCGGCCGGTCGTCGCCTGGGCCCGCCGCAGGCCGGCCAGGGGCTTTGACACACGCCCTAGCACCGCCGTCAGCTCGTCTCGCCCGCCACGCTGAACGAGCGCAGGCGGTCGATGGCGAGCACTGTGAAGCCCACGCTGACCAGCGCGGTCATCACCGACGCCACCGGCACCGACACGCTGGTCTCCAGCAGCCCGGTGGGGGCGAGCCGGTCGGCGAGAGCGATCACGTACTGCTGGATGGAGAGCACCTTGGTGCCGCTGACGAAGTTGCCCAGCAGCCCCTCCCAGATCAGCACGTAGACCAGGCCGAGCAGCACCGGCCGCCTGGTGACCAGGCTGAGCGCGAGGAACAACGCCGAGTACGCCAACGCGCCGAGCGCCGCCGCGACAGCCAGTGCCAGACCGAGGCGTACCGAATCGGCGAGCACGCCCGCGACGTAGAGCGGCACCGCGACGGTGACCGCGGTGACCCCGGCGGCGACCGCGAGCTTCGGCAGCACGATCTGCCAGCGCGGCAGCGGCTTGGTCAGGATGTGCACCACGGTGCCGTCGTCGATCTCGGCACCCAGCACCCCCGTGCCGATGATCAGCGCGACCACCGGCAGCACCACGGCCAGCCCGAGGCCGACCAGCACCGGCGGCCCCCACTCGCCCGGGTCCACGCCCAGCGACCGGCAGAGCACGGCCAGCCCGAGCAGCACCAACGGCAACGGGAGCAGCAGCAGGAACCGACGCCGGCCGAACAGCCCGCGTGCGGTGATCCAGGTAATTGTCGACATGTCAGGCCTCCACCAGGTAGGAGAAGACGCTCTCCAGAGACTCGTCGGACGGCACCAGCTGGCGCACCCGGATGCCTTGCTTGAGCGCGATCCGGGGTAGCGCCCGGGTGAAGGCGCCGTAGTCACCGGCCCGCACGGTCAGGCCGGTCGGGTCCAACTCGACCCCACTGACCGACGGCTCGGCGATCAGCGCGACGGCCAAGGCCCTGTCGTTCGTCGACCGCACCGCGAACACGTGCGGGCGGTTGGTCATCAACCGGCGGATGGTCCGGAAGTCGCCGGAGGCCGCCAACCGGCCGGCCACCATCACCTGCACCGTCCCGGAGACCTGCTCGACCTCCTCCAGGATGTGCGAGCTGAACAGGATCGTCCGACCGGCGTCGCCCAGGGTGTGCAGGAGCTGCATCATGTGCAGCCGCTGGCGTGGGTCCATTCCGTTGAACGGCTCGTCGAGCAGCAGCACCTGCGGGTCGTGCACCAACGCGGCGGCAACCCTGGCCCGCTGCCGCATGCCCTTGGAGTACGTGCCGATCCGGCGGTCCTGCGCCGACTCCAGCTCCACCAGATCGATCGCCCGCCGGGCCGCCGCCGCCGGGTCGGCCAGCCGGTGCAGCTTCGCGCTGGCCAGCACGAACTCGTACGCGGTGAGGAAACCCTGCACCGCCTCCCGTTCACTGACCAGCCCCAGCCGCCGGTAGACGTCGGGGTTACGCCAGGTCGGCTCGTCGTCGAGGGTGACAGTGCCGCGCGACGGGGCGAGGAACCCGGCCATCATGTGCAGCAGCGTGGTCTTGCCGGCGCCGTTCGGGCCGAGCAGCCCCGTCACGCCCGGCCCCAGGGCCATGCTGATGTCGTTGACAGCGACCACGTTGCCGTACCACCGGGACACCCCGGTCAGGCTCAGCGTGCTCATCAGGAGGCGACCTTCCGGTAGCGGGCCAGCAGGAGGGCGGTCGCGCCAGCGACCAACAGCACCGCGGCCAGGGCGTAGACCGGGCCGAACCCGCCGATCATCATCTCGCCCGGATCGCCCTCGACCAGCAGGTCACCCAGCGACCAGATGCCCACCCCCTGCACCAGCGTGGAGGGCGAGGCGAGCCCGGCCAGCTCGTTGGCGGCGCGCGACGGCAGGATGCTCAGCACCCCGACGATCGGGGTGGTCATCAGGAAGACCGCCACCACCCCACCGGCGGCGAAGGCGCGCTTGCCGGTCAGCGAGGCGACCAGCAGCCCGACCGAGGCGAAGACCACAGCCCACAGCCCGGCGTAGAGCAGCCCGGGCAGCAGGTCGAGCAGCTCGTTCCACACCCCGCGCATGCCCTGCTTGGTGGTGAAGGCGGCACCCAGGAACATCAGCAGCTGCGGCCCGCCGAGCAGCAACCAGAGGGCGGTGACCAGCGCCAGCAGCTTGGCAAGCGCGTAGTCGGTGCGCGGCAGCGGCCGGGAGAAGTACAGCGGCAGCACACCGCTGCGCAGGTCCCGGGAGACCAGCTCCGGAGCGACGACAGCGACGAAGAAGATGACAAGCCAGCTCATCGCGTCGGCGAACTGGGCGTACGTGGCGACTGGCTCGCCGATCTGGCTGCGTACCGCGGCCAGGGCCACCGCGACCAGCGAGACGATGCCGACCACCAGCCACGGGAAGATCTTGGCCTTGGCGCTGCGCCCGAAGCCGAACGCGGTGCGCAGACCGTGCAGGTAGAGCGCGCCGAAGACCTGTCGGCGGCCCAGCCGCGGACCCTTGTAGCGCTGGTAGCCGATGTCGTGGATGACGCCGGTCGGCGCGGGGCGCACGGCGGCTGCGGTCGGCTCAGGCATGGGTGAGCTCCCTCGTGGCGAAGAGTTCGGCCACCCGGTGCCGGCGCTGGTCCAGTCGGTGCAGTGGCAGGTCCAGTTCGGCGACCGCACCGAGGATCAGGTCGTAGGTGCCGTCGTCGGCGAGCGGCACGAGGAGCAGTCGCCCGTCCCGGGCGACCGGCAGTTTCAGCTCGGCGAGCCGGGCGGCGAGTTCCTCGGTGCCTTCGCTGACCTCCACGGCGAGCACGTCGGTGGCCGAGGTCATCGCGGAGATGTTGTCGGCGCGCAGCAGTTTGCCGCCGTCGATGGCGATCAGCGTGTCGCAGATCCGCTCCACCTCGCCGAGCAGGTGCGAACAGACCAGCACGGAGATGCCGAACTCGGTGCCGATCCGGTGCACCAGCGCCAGCATGGCGTCGCGGCCGGCCGGGTCCAGGCCGTTGGTCGGCTCGTCCAGCAGCAGCAGGTCGGGGTCGTGCACCAGCGCCTGGGCCAGCTTGACGCGCTGCTTCATGCCGGTGGAGTAGCCACCGACCGGGCGGTAGCGCTCCTCATAGAGCCCCACGTGCCGCAGCGCCTCCGAGGCCCGCTCACGGGCCGCGGTGCGGGGCAGACCGCTCATCCGGCCGAGGTGGGTGACCAGCTCGGCGGCGGACAGGTCCGGGGGGAGGCAGTCGTGCTCCGGCATGTAGCCGACCCGGTTGCGGACGGCCGCCGGGTCCGCGGTCGGGTCGATGCCGAGCACCGAGACCTGCCCGCTGGTTGGTGCGATCAGGCCGAGCAGAATCTTGATCAACGTGGATTTTCCGGCGCCGTTCGCGCCCACCAGGCCGATGATCCCGGGCTCGACGGCGACGGTGAGGTCGGCCAGCGCGGTGACCCGACCTCCGTACGTCTTGGTGAGCGACTGGGTCGCGATCAGTGTCACGAGCCCAGCGTAGGGAGTCGATGCCCAGCCCGGACACCGGCACGCCCCCGGCGCTCCCCTGATCCTTTTCCGGCCGGACCCCTAAGGTCCCCACCCGGGGCTCCGGCGACGTTTCCGCCGGTCCTGCGTTCGGCCCGACCCCGCCTCGGGAAAGACGGATCCGGGGTGGCACCATTCACCTCCCGTTCACCAGACATCGACCTGACTGGTGATCGACTGACGACGTGGGAGGGATCCTGAAAGCCAAGGTGGGCGTCCCCAAGGTGAGCGTCGTGGTGCCGGCGTACAACTGCGGCCCGCACATCGAGAAGCTCGTCGCCTCGCTGCTGCGGCAGTCACTGCCCGCTGACGAGTTCGAGGCGATCTTCGTCGACGACGGCTCGACAGACGGCACAGCCAAGCGACTGGACCGGCTGGCCGCCGAGCACCCACACATCCGGGTGCTGCACATCGAGAACTCCGGGTGGCCGTCGCGTCCGCGAAACCTCGGCATCGAGCACGCCCAGGGCGAGTACGTCTTCTTCGCCGACGACGACGACTGGTTCGCCGACGAGGCGCTGGAGCGGCTCCACGCCTGCGCGACGACGAACGACGCCGACATCGTGGTCGGGAAGATGGCCGGGTACGGGCGCCCCGTGCCGCGGGAGCTGTTCCGGAAGAACCGCTTCGACGCCACGCTTGCCAACTCCCCTCTGATCGACAGCCTGACCTGCCACAAGCTGTTCCGGCGGTCGTTCCTCAACGAGCACGGTCTGCGGTTCCCGGAGGGCGGCAAGCGTCGGCTGGAGGACCACTCGCTGGTCGTCCGCGCCTACTTCCTGTCCCGGCGCACCTCGGTGCTGTCCGACTACACCTGCTACCACCACGTCCACCGGGGCGACGGGCGTAACGTCACCGCCGGCGAGATGGACCCGTCGAGCTACTTCGCCAGCGTGCGGGAGGCGCTGGACGTGGTCGACGCCCACACCGAGCCGGGTCCGCTGCGGGACCGGCTGCACCGGCGCTGGCTGCGCAACGAGATGCTCAGCCGGCTGCGCGGCAAGCGGCTGCTGGAAGCCCCCGAGGCCTGGCTGGACCAGGTCGCGCTGGAAACCCAGAAGATCATCCAGGACCGCTTCGCCAGTGGCGTCGCCGCCGGGCTGCCGCCCCTGCTCCGCGCCGTGGCGTACCTCGCCGAGCGGGGCCGCGTCGCGGACCTGCGTCGGCTCGCCCGCTGGGAGGCGGGCATCGCCGCACACGGCCGGATCGACGAACTCCAGCACACTGACCACGCCGTCACGGTGACCGTCGCCGCCGAGCTGCGTTCCGCGGACCAGCCGGTGGGCTTCCGCGCCGACGATGGCCGCGACGTGCTGATGCTCCCGATGGAGGAGATCGCCCCCGAGGTGCTGGACGCCACCGCGCAGGTGCGCAAGGCCCGCCTGGACCTGGTGGCCCGCCATCGGGAGACCGGCGGCGAGATCTTCCTGCCGATGACCTTCCAGACCGAACGGATCACCAGCGGGACCGGAGCGGACATCGTGCACCTGGTGCACCGGGCCACCGCCACTATCGACTTCGCCGCCCTCAACGGTGGCCGGACCAGGGGCAGCTGGATGCTCAAGGCCCGGATCTCCAACGTGGGCTGGACCGAGGACGCGCGGCTGCCGCTGGTGTTCATCTGCCGGGCCGACGGCTCGCGACCCCGGATCCGCGACGAGCGGAAGGTGTGGAACCGGGTGCGGTCGGCGGTAGGCCGGCGGATCAAGCGCTGATCCGCCCGCCCGGGTCGTGGAGTGGCGCCCTCGACCGATCGGCGGTCGGCTGCGAAACTGTGTGCCGGTCAGCGAGTGGGGGGTGTGGATGAGCAACGGCTGGGTGCTGCCCGACGAGGTGCTACGGGACGCACCGGCGTACACGCCACGTCCCGGTGAGCTCGCGGATCTGGAGCTGCTACTGACCGGCGCGTACGCCCCTCTGACTGGCTTCATGACCCGCGCTGACCTGGTCTCGGTCAGCCGACGCGGCCGGCTGGCCGACGGCACACCGTGGCAGGTCGCTGTCGTCCTCCAGGTGCCGGCGACACTGGCGCAGAGCTTCGATCCGCGCGACCCGGCCCGCCGGGCGCTCGTGTTGACCGACGGGGAGGGCGCCCCGGCAGCCGCCCTGGACGTGGCCGACGTCTGGCCGGTACGCGAGGGCGTGGCGGGGGTCGGCGGTCAGGTCCGGCGGTTGGGCGACGGTGGGCACGGTCCGTTCCAGCGGCTGCGCCGCAACCCGGAGGAGGTCCGCGCGCTACTGCCCCCGGGCCGGGTGCTCGGGGTGATCGCCGATCGGCCGCTGCATCGTCCGCAGCTCGCGCAGATCGCCCATGCCGCCCGCACCCTGGCCGCGCACCTGCTCGTGATGATCCCGGTCGGTGAGGGTGGCGCCGACGGGCTCCCGCCGGAGGCGCTGGTCCGTACGATCTTCGCCGCGCGGGACCGGATGCCGCCCGCCACCCTGGTCGCGGTGCCTCTGTCGCACCGCCGCGAGGAGATCAGTGACGCGTTGCTGCGCGCCCGGGTCTCCGCCGCGTACGGGGTCACCCACCTGCTCTCCACCGGGGAGATGCTCTCCGGAGCCGGGCTGCGGGTGCTGGTGCCGCGCGAGCTCGCGTACGACAACCGGGACGGGCAGTGGCGCTGGCGGGAGGACATCCCGCCGCGCAATCGCCGGCTCGCGCTGACCCAGCCGGAGATCGACGACCTGCTGGACAGGGGCTTCCCGCTACCGGAGTGGCACACCCCGCCCGCAGTGGCGCGGGAGTTGGCCCGGGCCCGGCCGCCACGTCGGCAGCGCGGGCTGGTGGTCTTCCTGACCGGCCTCTCCGGCTCCGGCAAGTCGACGATCGCCCGAGGCCTGGCGGACGCGTTACGGGAGAGCGGCGACCGCACTGTGACCCTGCTCGACGGGGACGTGGTGCGCCGGGAGCTCTCCGCCGGTCTGGGCTTCAGCAAGGCCGACCGGGATCTCAACGTACGGCGGATCGGCTGGGTGGCCGCCGAGATCGCCCGGCACCGTGGGGTGGGCATCTGCTGCCCGATCGCCCCGTACGCGGCGGCCCGGGCCACCGCCCGGGAGATGGCTCTCGCCGCCGGGGCGGGTTTCGTGCTCGTGCACGTGGCCACCCCGCTCGAGGTGTGCGAGCGGCGCGACCGCAAGGGCCTGTACGCGCGGGCGCGGGCCGGCCTGCTCACCGGGATGACCGGCATCGACGACCCGTACGAGGAGCCGACCGACGCCGATCTGGTGCTCGACACCACCGACCTGAGCGTGGCGGACGCGGTGCAGGCCGTGCTGCACCATCTGACCGAGACCGGTTGGGTGGAGCTGAAGATCGCCACCGCCTGAGGCGTCGCCGTACCCGTTTCTTCCACAGCTGACCCGCACGCGCTAGTGTTCATCTTTGTTGGAACACGTTTGACCGCGTGAGGTACGTGGACGTCCGGGGAGGCACGGCTGATGCTCGCTCAGCAGCGGCAGGCGGCCATCCTGGAGCGGGTCCGCTCGACCGGTGGGGTCCGGGTCAGCGAGCTGGCAGGCGAGTTCGGCGTGTCCGACATGACCATCCGGCGTGACCTGGACGCGCTGCACGAGCGCGGCCTGCTGGCCAAGGTGCACGGCGGTGCCACCACAACCGGGCCGAGCTCGACCGACGAGCCGGGTTTCCACGCCAAGTCGGTCCGCCAACTTCCGGAGAAGGCCGCCATCGCCGACCGGGCGGCCCAGCTGGTCCGGCCGGGAGCGGCGATCGCGCTCTCCGCCGGCACCACCACCGCCGAACTGGCCCGCCGACTGGTGGACGTGCCCGAGCTGACAGTCGTCACCAACTCGCTGCCGGTCGCCGAGATCATGCACGCCGGCGGCCGCCCGGACCAGACGGTGGTGCTCACCGGCGGCGTACGCACACCGTCGGACGCGCTGGTCGGTCCACTCGCGGTCGGGGCCGTCCGGTCACTGCACCTTGATCTGCTCTTCCTGGGCGTCCACGGCATCACCGAGCGGGCCGGCTTCACCACCCCGAACCTGATGGAGGCGGAGACCGATCGGGCGCTCGTGGCCGCGGCGGACCAACTGGTGGTGCTCGCCGACCACACCAAGTGGGGCACTGTGGGCATCTCCTCGATCGTCGCGTTGGCGGCGGCCCACGTACTGGTCAGCGACGACCGGTTGCCTCCACCCGCACGACGGGTACTCGGCGAGCAGGTGGGCGAACTGATCATGGTGAAGGCGAGGGGCGGGCCGCGTGACGCGCACGCCGACAACTGAGGGGACGGCGCCGTGAAGCGCACCGCGATCGACCTGGCCGACGGCCGGGAGCTGATCTACTTCGACGAGCGCGACGACGCGGTCCGCGACCAGCCGGACCGCCGGGACCTGCCGCCGCCTCCCCCTGCGTCGCAGCTGCGCTACGACCCGTTGACCGACGAGTGGGTGGCGGTCGCCGTGCACCGGCAGACCCGCACCTTCCTCCCGCCGGCGAACGAGTGCCCCCTCGACCCGTCGGTGGGCGACCGGCTGACCGAGATCCCCGCACCCGACTACGACGTGGTGGTCTTCGAGAACCGGTTCCCCTCACTCAGCGGGCGGGTGGCCGAGGAGCCCGGCGAGATCACCCCGTTCACACCGGTCCGGCCGGGCCTCGGCCGGTGCGAGGTGGTCTGCTTCACCTCCGACCACAACGCCTCCTTCGCCAGCCTGCCGCCACGCCGGGTCCGCACCGTGCTGGACGCGCTCGCCGACCGCACCGAGGTGCTGGGCGCGCTGCCCGGCGTCGAGCAGATCTTCTGCTTCGAGAACCGGGGTGTCGAGATCGGCGTGACGCTGCACCATCCGCACGGGCAGATCTACGCGTACCCCTTCGTGACACCGCGCACCCGCGCGCTTCTGGCCGCGGCGCGCCGGCACGCCGAACGGACCGGCGGGGGCAACCTGTACGCGGACGTGCTGGCCGCCGAGCGCGCCACCGGTGACCGGGTGGTCGCCGAGAACGAACACTGGACGGCGTTCGTCCCGGCGGCAGCGCGCTGGCCGTTCGAGGTGCACGTCGCGCCACACCGCGTGGTGCCGGACATCCCGGCGCTCAGCGACAGTGAGCGGGACGCCTTCGGGCCGCTCTACCTGGATCTGCTGCGCCGCTTCGACGGCCTGTTCGACATGCCGATGCCGTACATCTCGGCCTGGCACCAGGCGCCCGTGCGGATCGACCGCGAGCTGGGCCACCTGCACCTTCAGCTGTTCAGCATCCGGCGTGCCCAGGACAAGCTGAAGTACCTGGCGGGCTCCGAGTCCGGGATGGGCGTCTTCATCAACGACATCGCTCCGGAACGCGCCGCCGACCTGCTGCGTGCCGCCTGAACGCCCCGGCCGCCAACCTCGTACGCCAGCTCGACGACCTCCCACCCCACTTGGCAGGAAGCGTGATGTCTGTGAGTCATCGTGATGACTTACAGACATCACGCTCTCTGGAGTGTCCGCCGGCCGGCACCGTCGTGCTCTGCACCAACCTGGCCTCGGGGAATGGTCTCGGCGGCCGAGGCCAATCCCCGCTCGGCCGCCGCGGGGGACACGGGCCATGGCGGCGTCGCCCAGGGCCAAGACGGCATCAGCCCTGCTGTGCGTGTGGCTTGAGCTTGGCGGGAAACAGGGCGCGGGGGGCCCGGGACAGGGCCCCCCGCAGGGAAGGGACGGCTGGCTGTGCACGGCACAGCCGGGAAGGCTGGCTGATCGGCGCACGGGTGCCGCGGGTCGACCGTGGTCAACCTTCCTTGGACGCGACTGGCATCTCGTCCATCCTGGTCAACGAGGCGCGCCGGCCGCAGTGACGCCGCCCGGCGCGGCGACGCCGGACACGCCGAAGCCCGCCGGCAGGGATGTGCCGGCGGGCTCCGATGACGCGGTACGCCTGGATCAGGCAGCGATCTTGCGGGCCAGGTTCTCGTCGAGCGCGTTCATGAACTCGTCGGTGGTCAGCCACGGGGCATCGCGCGAGATGAGCAGCGCGAGGTCCTTGGTCATCTGGCCGCCCTCGACGGTGTCGACGATGACCTGCTCCAGGGTGTTGGCGAACTCGGTGACCGCCGGGGTGCCGTCCAGCTTGCCCCGGTGGGCCAGGCCCCGGGTCCAGGCGTAGATCGACGCGATCGGGTTGGTCGAGGTCTTCTCGCCCTTCTGGTACTGCCGGTAGTGCCGGGTGACAGTGCCGTGGGCGGCCTCGGCCTCGACGGTCCGGCCGTCCGGGGAGAGCAGGACGGAGGTCATCAGACCCAGCGAGCCGAAGCCCTGCGCGACGGTGTCGGACTGCACGTCACCGTCGTAGTTCTTGCAGGCCCAGACGTAGCCGCCCTCCCACTTGAGCGCGGCGGCGACCATGTCGTCGATGAGCCGGTGCTCGTAGGTGATGCCGGCAGCGGCGAACTCGGCCTTGAACTCGGTCTCGAACACCTCGGCGAAGATGTCCTTGAACCGGCCGTCGTACGCCTTGAGGATGGTGTTCTTGGTGGACAGGTAGACCGGGTAGTTGCGGTCGAGCCCGTACCGGAACGACGCCCGGGCGAAGTCCCGGATCGACTCGTCGTAGTTGTACATGCCCATGGCGATGCCGCCGCCGGGGAAGTTGGCGACCTCCATCTCCATCGGCGCGCCGCCGTCGGCCGGGGTGTAGGTGATGGTCACCGTGCCCGGGCCGGGGACGACGAAGTCGGTGGCCTTGTACTGGTCACCGTGGGCGTGCCGGCCGATGATGATCGGCTTGGTCCAGCCGGGGACCAGCCGCGGCACGTTGGACATGATGATCGGCTCACGGAAGACGACGCCGCCGAGGATGTTGCGGATGGTGCCGTTGGGCGACCGCCACATCTTCTTCAGGCCGAACTCCTCGACCCGGGCTTCGTCCGGGGTGATGGTCGCGCACTTGACGCCGACGCCGTGCTCCTTGATGGCGTTGGCGGCGTCGATCGTGACCTGGTCGTCGGTCTCGTCGCGGTGCTGGATCGACAGGTCGTAGTAGTGCAGGTCGACGTCGAGGTAGGGCAGGATCAGCTGCTCCCGGATCTGCTTCCAGATGATCCGGGTCATCTCGTCGCCGTCGAGTTCTACGACCGGGTTGTTTACCTTGATCTTCGCCATCGGCCGGCGCTCCTCTCGGGGGACACGTGCTCAAGCAGTACGAGCGTACTGCAATTGGGCCGGCAGCCCCCAGCCGGCCTCGACCGGCCGGCGGAACCGGGCTGCGCGGAACAGGAATGCCCTGGAATCATCGTCCGATGCCACTGAACCGCACCCTCGGGTCTATCACGGTCACCGCACTCACCGACGGTGAGGGTGCCTTCTTCCAGCCCCGCGCGGAAGCGTTTCCGCAGGCCACAGCGGCGCAATGGGCGGAGGCCGACCGGCGCGACCCCGGCTCGGTGACCGCCGACGGGCAGTGGTGGCTGCCGTTTCGCAGCTTCGCGATCCGCGCCGGCGACGGGCCGGTCACGCTTGTCGACACCGGGATCGGCCCCGCCGACGCGCCCGCAGCGAGCTGGGCACCCGTGCCCGGCCGGATGCCCGCCGAGTTGGCCGCCGCGGGCATCGACCCGGCCGATGTCGACACGGTAGTGCTGACCCACCTGCACAGCGACCACATCGGCTGGGCGGTCACCGGCACACCCGGGCGGCCGTACTTCCCGAACGCGACCTACCTGGTGCAGCGCGCCGAACTCGACGCGGCCGAGACGCTCAACCCCGGCTTACCGGCCGGCCTGGTCGCACCCTTGCGCGCCGCCGGCCAGCTCCGGGTGGTCGACGGCGAAACCGCCCTGACCCCGGCGGTACGGCTGCTGCCCACCCCTGGCCACACCCCCGGTCACCAGTCGGTTCTCCTGACCTCGGCCGACGAACGGATGCTGCTCACCGGCGACCTGCTGGTGCACATGGTGCAGCTCGTCGACCCCGACCTGGCGTACGCCCACGAGGAGGACCCGGAACTCGCCCGCACCTCCCGGCGAACCGCCCTGCACACGCACTCCCCCACCATCCTGGCCACCCCCCACCTGGGCACCCCCTTCACCCCGCCTCCCCGCCCCCGAGTCGGTTGATCATGAGGTTGACGGGGTTTTCGATCTCCATCACTGCCGCCAACCTCATGATCAACCGCGGATAGGGGGTGGGGCCCCGGGGGACGGGGAAGGGCCCGCCGGGTTTGCCGGCGGGCCCTTCGGGTCGTTCTGGTTCGGGGGGGACTACATGCTGGAGATGTCGCCCTGCTTCGCGCGGACGGCCTCGGCGGCCTCCAGGAGGCTGGCGCGCTCGTCGGCGTCCAGGTCGGTCTCGACGACCCGCTTGACGCCCTCGGCGCCGATCTCGGCCTCGACGCCCAGGTAGACGCCGGAGATGCCGTACTCGCCGTCGACCCAGGCGCAGACCGGCATGACCTCGCCGGAGTCCTCCGCGACGGCCTTCGCCATCCGCGCCGCGGCGGCGGACGGGGCGTAGTAGGCCGAACCGGTCTTGAGCAGCGCGACCACCTCGGCGCCACCGTTGCGGGTCTTGACGACCAGCTCCTCGATCTGCTCGGCCGGCATCGCGTCGCGCAGCGGCTTGCCGTTGACGGTGCTCTTCGACGGCACCGGGACCATGGTGTCGCCGTGCGAACCCAGGGTCAGCGTGCGTACCGACGCGACGGGCACGTTCAGCGCCTCGGCGACGAAGTTGCTGAACCGGGCGGTGTCCAGCATGCCGGCCTGGCCGAGCACCCGGTTCTTCGGGAACTGGGTGGCGAGCTGGGCCAGCGCGGTCATCTCGTCCAGCGGGTTGGAGACCACGATGACGACGGCGTTCGGAGCGTACTTGGCGACGTTCTCGGCGACCTGGCGGACGATCTTGGCGTTGGTCTCCAGCAGGTCCATCCGGCTCATGCCGGGCTTGCGCGGCAGACCAGCGGTGATCACGACGACGTCGGAGCCCTCGATGCTCTCGTAGCCCTCACCGTTGGGGCCGGTGGTCACGCCGACGACCTTGGTCTCGAAGCCCTCGATGGCCCGGGACTGGTTGAGGTCGAGCGCGAGGCCCGCGGGCTTGCCCTCCACGATGTCGGTGATCACTACGGTGTCGAAGACGTCGTACTCGGCCAGGCGCTGTGCGGTGGTGGAGCCGTAGAAGCCAGCCCCGACGACAGTGACCTTCTTACCCATGGTCGTCCCACTCCCTGATACCAGTCGGTTTTCCGGACCGTATCAGTCATCCTGGCACCGATCGGGCCAGGGGCGGCGGCCATCGCCGGGATGGGGCGAACGTCACCGCCGTCCTGGTTCGGTACCGCCCGACGCTGGGTCGGCGCCGTCCGACGTGCGGGTCAGCCGCGCTCGGCGCGCTCCACGACGTTGGTGAGCAGCATTGCCCGGGTCATCGGGCCCACGCCGCCGGGCATGGGGACCAGCGCGCCGGCCGTCTCGGCCACCTCCGGGTCCACGTCGCCGGTGTAGCGGCCCTTGCCGTCCGCGCCGATCACGCGGGTGATGCCGACGTCCACCACCACCGCACCCGGGTTGATCATGTCGGCGGTGAGCAGACCCGGTACGCCGGCCGCGACGATGACGATGTCGGCGGCGCGGGTGTGCGAGGCGAGGTCGAGGGTGCCGGTGTGGCAGAGGGTGACAGTGGCGTTCTCGCTGCGCCTGGTGAGCAGCAGGCCGAGCGGTCGACCGACGGTGTTGCCGCGGCCGACCACGGCGACGGTGGCGCCGCGCAACGCCACGTCGTGCCGGCGGAGCAACTCGACGATGCCGCGTGGGGTGCACGGCAGCGGACCGTCGTAGCCGAGCACGAGTCGGCCCAGGTTGACCGGGTGCAGGCCGTCGGCGTCCTTGTCCGGGTCGATCAACTCCAGCACCCGCTGGGTGTCGAGGTGGGCCGGCAGTGGCAGCTGGACGATGTAGCCGTGGCACGCCGGGTCGGCGTTCAGCTCGGCCAGCACGTCGTCGACCTGCTGCTGGGTGGCGTCGGCCGGCAGTTCGCGGCGGATCGAGGCGATGCCCACCTCGGCGCAGTCGCGGTGCTTGCCGTTGACGTACGCCTGGCTGCCCGGGTCCGCCCCGACGAGGACCGTGCCGAGCCCCGGGATGATGCCGCGTTCCGCGAGTGCCTTGACCCGGATGCGCAGCTCGTCCTTGATCTCCGCTGCGGTTGCCTTGCCGTCCAGAAGCGTCGCCGTCACGACCAGATCGTCTCACGGCCGGTACCCGCGGTTCAGACGACCTCGCTCGGGCCGTCCGCCACATCCGGGATGCGCCGGCCATCGGGCCGACGGGCGAGTGACCGTGTGTGACGTGTCGCTCGTCACTCTCGGTCACAATCTGTGGATTCGATCACTGTCGAACCAGACGGAACGGTAGTCCCCGACGAAGACCGGATCTTCACCCCAGCTGGCGTCGAGCCAACCCAGGCGGGCCCAACCAACTCGTCAACTCTCCGACTTTTCGCAGGCCATCGCCGATAAACCCGTTTTCGGCTAGCAGCTTTTTCGGCCCCTGACAAGGGAGGCAACCCCGGACCGTTACCCACCCGCAACCGCGTCGTTGTCGAAGGCCCGCCGCCGACCTACCGTTACCGCTTGTTGCGCAGCGTAAACCCAGCGTCGGGCCTGACTGCGCAGCGTGAGGAGATGAGGAGGCTCAATGCGAGTTCGTAGACTCGCCGCCTGGACCGCCCTCCCGCTCGCGGTGACGCTGGGCCTCGCGGCCTGCGGCAGCGGCGGAGACGGTGGATCCGGCGGCAGCGACAGTTCGGCGGTCAGCATCCAGATCGCCGAGCCGAAGCACCTGGTTCCCACAAACACCACCGAGACGTCCGGGTCGCAGGTGCTCGCCGGCCTGTTCAGCCCGCTCGTCGACTACGACGCCCAGAACAAGCCGTACGAGGTCGCCGCGCAGTCGATCACCTCGTCCGACAACAAGGTCTGGACGATCAAGCTCAAGGACGGCTTCACCTTCCACAACGGTGAGAAGGTCACGTCCGAGGACTACATCAACGCGTGGAACTATGGCGCGTACGCCCCGAACGGCCAGGACAGCAACTTCTTCTTCGAGAAGATCGCTGGCTACGCCGACCTGCAGGGCAAGGCGCCGAAGGCCAAGGAGATGTCCGGCCTGAAGAAGGTCGACGACCTCACCTTCACCGCGACGCTGTCCGAGCCGTACATCGACTTCAAGACGACGCTGGGCTACAACGCGTTCTACCCGATGCCGGACGCCGCGTTCTCGGCTCCGGGCGTGCTCAAGGACTCCTACGAGCAGGCGCCGATCGGGCAGGGTCCCTTCAAGATGAAGGGCACCTGGCAGCACGACAGCAAGATCGACGTCGAGCGCTACGACGCGTACCCGGGCGAGAAGCCCAAGGTCAAGAACATCGAGTTCCGGATCTACCAGCAGCTCACCGCGGCCTACGCGGACGTCCTGGCGGACAACCTGGACGTGCTGCCCACGATCCCGACCGAGAGCCTGAGCACCGCGCCGACCGACCTGGGTGACCGGTACAGGACCAGCCCGATGTCGTCGTTCCAGTTCCTGGCGTTCCCGACGTTCGACAAGGACTACAGCAACCCGGACGTGCGCAAGGCCATCTCGATGGCGATCGACCGTGACGAGATCACCAAGTCGGTCTTCAAGGGCTCGCAGACGTCGGCGCGTTCCTTCGTCTCGCCGGTCCTGCCGGGCTACCGGGAGAACACCGCTGGCAAGGCCGGCGAGTTCAACCCGACCGAGGCCAAGAAGCTCTACCAGGCCGCCGGTGGCCCGTCGAAGATCGTCATCTCGTACAACGGCGATGGCGGGCACAAGGACTGGGTCGACGCCACTGTCAACCAGCTCAAGGCCAACCTGGGCGTGGACGCGGTCGGCTCGGCCGAGCCGAAGTTCGCCGACCTGCTGACCAAGGTCGAGAAGAAGACGCCGGTGGGTGCGTTCCGGATGGGTTGGGTCATGGACTACCCGACCATGGAGGACTACCTCGGCCCGCTGTACAGCACGAACGGCTCGTCGAACTACTACGGCTACAGCAACCCGGAGTTCGACAAGCTGGTCAAGGAGGGTTCCGCCGCCAAGACGCAGGACGAGGCGATCGCCAAGTACCAGCAGGCGGAGGACATCCTGGCCAAGGACATGCCGGTGATCCCGCTCCGCTTCGGCGAGAACGTGTTCGGCCACTCGTCCAAGGTCAAGAACGTGGAGATGGACCTGTTCCAGCGGGTCAACCTCGTCAAGATCGAAGCAGCCAGCTGAGCTGAGCATGGTGTGGGCCACCCGGGCGACGAAGCCCGGGTGGCCCGGACCGCACCACCGGGGCCGGGCCGCAGCAGCGGACCCGGCGTCGGTGGTGCCGGCTCCCCCGGGCCGGACGGCGCGTCTCGGATATTTCGGGTACGACCAGAGATGCCGTCCTGCGACCCTTTCGCACATTTCCGGAGAGACTGCTAAGCATGTTCCGCTACATCCTGCGGCGCCTACTGCAGATGGTCCTCGCGTTCTTCGGGACCACCCTGATCGTCTACGCGCTGACATTCGCCGGGCAGGGCGACCCGATCCAGGCGCTCGCCGGCGAACGGCCGGTGACGCCAGCCCAACGGGCCTACCTGACCGAGAAGTACAACCTTGATCAGACGGGCGTCGGCGGCTTCTTCTACCGCTACTTCGACTACGTGAAGGACCTGCTCCAGGGCAACCTGGGCGAGTCGCTCACCGGTCGGAGCATCGGCGACATCCTCCAGCAGGCCTGGCCGGTCACCGTGCGGCTCGCGCTCATCGCGCTCGCCGTGGCGATCATCTTCGGCGTCACCGCCGGGGTGCTCGCCGGCATCCGCCGAGCCAGCATCTTCGACAACTCGACGCTGGTGCTGACCCTGCTGGTGCTGGGCATCCCGACCATCGTGCTGGCGCCACTGGCGCAGTACTTCCTGGGCGTCAAGTGGCAGCTCTTCCCACCCACCGCCGGCTCCGACCCGACGTTCTACGCGCTCCTGCTGCCGGGCATCGTGCTCGGATCGCTGTCGCTGGCCACCGCCCTACGACTCACCCGGGCCTCGGTCGCGGAGAACCTGCGCGCCGACTACGTCCGGACCGCCCGGTCCAAGGGCCTGGTCAAGCGGCGCATCGTCATCGTCCACGTGCTGCGCAACTCGCTGATCCCGGTGGTCACCTTCCTCGGTGTGGAACTGGGCAACCTGATGAGCGGCGCGATCATCACCGAGGGCGTCTTCAACATCCCCGGCGTGGGCTTCAACCTCTTCCGCGGCATCCGCACCGAGGACGGCCCCCTGGTGGTGGGCATCGTCAGCGTGCTCGTCGTGGTCTACCTGGTCTCGAACCTGGTGGTGGACGTCCTGTACGCCGTACTCGACCCGAGGATCCGCTATGAGTGAGCGCAGCGAACGAATCATCAGCGCAGCGTGCTTGGGCTCTCATGCCGGCGCCGAGCGCAGCGAGGTGCAGGCATGAGTGATTTTGAAACTGTGGCGGCCACCGAGAACCAGGCCGCGCGACGCGGCCCCTCCGGGGAGCCGGGCACGCCCAACCAGGTCGGCGCCGCGCAGAAGCCTCGCAGCCTGGCCGGGGACGCCTGGCGCGACCTGCGCCGCAACCCGATCTTCTGGATCTCGCTGGCGCTGGTCGTCATCTTCACCCTGATGGCGCTGTTCCCCGGCCTGTTCACCGCCAACAGCCCGAACGACTGCCTGCTCTCCCGGCAGCACGCCGGGCCGTCCGGCGGGGCCATCTTCGGGTACGACTTCCAGGGCTGCGACACGTACTCCCGGGCGGTCCACGGCACCCGGGCGTCCCTGCTCGTCGGCGCGCTCGCCGCGCTCGGCACCGGGATCATCGCGCTGGTGGTCGGCATGCTGGCCGGTTACTTCGGCCGCTGGGTCGACGCGGTGCTCTCCCGGGTGATCGACGTGGTGCTCGGCATCCCGCTGCTGCTGGCGGCGATCGTGCTGCTCAAGCGGGTGTCCAGTGACAGCCAGTGGGCTCGGATCGGCGCCGTCGTCTTCGTGCTGGCCCTGCTCGGCTGGACCACCGCCGCCCGCGTCGTCCGGTCCTCGGTGATCACCGCGAAGGAGCAGGACTACGTCGCGGCGGCCCGGATGCTCGGTGCCGGCAACAGCCGGATCATGTGGCGGCACATCCTGCCGAACTCGCTGGCCCCGGCCATCGTCGTGCTGACCATCGCGCTCGGCTCGTTCATCGCGGCCGAGGCGACGCTGTCCTTCCTGGGCATCGGTCTGAAGGCGCCCACCATCTCGTGGGGCCAGGACATCGACACCGGCCGGATCCACATGCGGGAGGCGGCCACCCCGTTGATCGTCCCGTCGGCCTTCCTGGCGCTGACCGTGCTGGCGTTCATCATGCTCGGCGACGCGATCCGTGACGCCTTCGACCCGAAGCTGCGGTGAGAACCTCCGTGCGAGCGCGAGGAGTGAGCGGAGCGAGCCCCGCAGTCGCGAGCGAAAGGCAGGCACAGTCATGACCGTTCAACCCACACCCGCCTCCGCCACACCCGAGGGCGGTCACCTGCTGGAGTTGCGGGACCTGCACGTCGAGTTCCGCACCAACGAGGGTGTCGCCCGGGTGATCAACGGCGTGTCGTACCACCTGGACGCCGGCGAAACGCTCGCCGTGCTCGGCGAATCCGGCTCGGGCAAGTCGGTCACCGCGCAGGCGATCATGGGCATCCTGGACACTCCGCCCGCGTTCGTCCGCTCCGGCCAGATCCTCTACCAGGGCGAGGACCTGCTCACCCGCTCCGAGGAGCAGCGCCGGCAGGTACGCGGCAAGGAGATCGCGATGATCTTCCAGGACGCGCTCTCCGCCCTCAACCCGGTCTTCCCGGTCGGTTGGCAGATCGGTGAAACGCTGCGCCAGCGCGCCGGCATGTCCCGAGCCGACGCCCGCCGTCGTGCCGTCGAACTGATGGATCTGGTCAAGATCCCGGGTGCCGCGAAGCGGATCGCCGACTACCCGCACCAGTTCTCCGGCGGAATGCGGCAGCGCGTCATGATCGCCATGGCGTTGGCGCTGGACCCGAAGGTGCTGATCGCCGACGAGCCCACCACGGCGCTCGACGTGACAGTGCAGGCCCAGATCATGGACCTGCTGGCCGACCTGCGCCGGGACCTCAACATGGCGATGATCCTGATCACCCACGACCTGGGTGTGGTCGCCGGTGTCGCGGACCGGATCGCTGTCATGTACGCCGGCCGGATCGTCGAGCACGCCGACGTCCGCTCGCTCTACAAGGCGCCCGCCCACCCGTACACCAAGGGGTTGTTGGAGTCGATCCCGCGCCTGGACGTCCGCGGCCAGGAGCTGTCGACGATCAAGGGGTTGCCGCCGAACCTGATGCGCATCCCGTCCGGCTGCCCGTTCCACCCGCGGTGCCCGTACGTCCAGCAGGTCTGCGTGGACGTGGTGCCGCACGACCTGGTCCTCGGCGACGGCCGGACCAGCGCTTGCCACTTCGCGCAGGAGGTCCGTGATGACAGCGTCGCCCGCTAACTCCACGAAGGTCCGCGGCGAGACCATCCTCTCCGTCGACAACCTGGTGAAGCACTTCCCGATCACTCAGGGCGTGCTGTTCCAGCGGCAGATCGGGGCGGTGAAGGCCGTCGACGGGGTGAGTTTCGAGCTGCGTCGGGGCGAGACGCTCGGCGTGGTCGGCGAGTCCGGCTGCGGCAAGTCCACCCTCGCCCGGCTGCTGATGCGGTTGGAGACGCCCACCTCCGGACGCGCCACCCTGGAGGGCAAGGACCTGTTCAAGGCCTCCGGCGGCGAGCTGCGCCGGCTGCGCCGCAACATGCAGATGGTGATGCAGGACCCGTACACCTCGCTGAACCCGCGGATGACCGTCGGCGACATCATCGGCGAGCCGTTCGAGATCCACCCGGATGCCGCGCCGAAGGGCAGCAAGGGCAAGCGGGTCCAGGAACTGTTGGACCTGGTTGGCCTCAACCCGGAGCACATCAACAGGTACCCGCACCAGTTCTCCGGCGGTCAGCGTCAGCGCATCGGCATCGCCCGGGCGCTGGCGCTGAAGCCCGAGGTGATCGTCTGCGACGAGCCGGTGTCGGCGCTGGACGTCTCCATCCAGGCCCAGGTGATCAACCTGCTCAAGCAGCTCCAGGGCGAGCTGGGGCTCTCGTACATCTTCATCGCGCACGACCTGTCGGTGGTGCGGCACATCGCCGACCGCGTCGCGGTGATGTACCTCGGTCGGATCGTCGAGATCGGCACCGAGGACGAGATCTACGAGCGGGCCACCCACCCGTACACCCAGGCTCTGCTCTCTGCCGTGCCGGTGCCGGACCCGGAGGCCCGCGACCAGCGCAACATGATCCGGCTGGTCGGCGACGTGCCCAGCCCGGCCGACCCGCCGAGCGGATGCCACTTCCGGACCCGCTGCTGGAAGGCCCAGGACATCTGCGCCGTCGAAGACCCGGCGACCGTTCCCCGGGCAGCGGACCCCCACCCGTCCGCCTGCCATTTCGCCGAACTCCGCCCCACCACCGCAGCCTGACCCCTAACCACGATGATCATGGGGTTGACGGGCCGTTTCGTCCGGTCTGTCGCCCGTCAACCCCCATGATCAACCCGGGTTAGTGGAAGAAGTGGCGGGTTCCGGTTAGGTACATCGTTACGTTGGCCTTTTTGGCCGCTTCGATTACTTCCTCGTCGCGGATGGAGCCGCCGGGCTGGACGATGGCGCGGACGCCGGCGTCGATGAGGATCTGCGGGCCGTCGGCGAACGGGAAGAACGCGTCCGAGGCGGCGACCGAGCCGCGGGCCCGGTCGGCGCCGGCGCGGCTGACCGCGAGCTGCGCCGAGTCGACCCGGTTGACCTGACCCATGCCCACGCCCACGGTGGCGCCGTCCTTGGCGAGCAGGATCGCGTTGCTCTTCACCGCGCGGACCGCCCGCCAGGCGAACGCGAGGTCCCGCAGCAGCTCCTCGTCGGCGGCCTCGCCGGTCGCCAACTGCCAGTTGGCCGGGTCGTCGCCGGGGGCGTTCACCCGATCGGCGACCTGGGCCAGCACGCCGCCGGTCACCTGCCGCAGCTCCACCAGCGCCGGCGTCCAGGCCGGTGCCCGCAGCAGCCGGATGTTCTTCTTCCCCTGCAACACCTCGACCGCGCCCTCGTCGAAGCCGGGGGCGACCACCACCTCGGTGAAGATCTCGGCGACCTGCTGGGCGAGCTCGACCGAGACCGACCGGTTGACAGCGATGACGCCGCCGTACGCCGACACCGGGTCACAGGCGTGCGCCCGGCGGTGCGCCTCGGCCACGTCGGCGCCGACCGCGATGCCGCACGGGTTGGCGTGCTTGATGATCGCCACGGCCGGCTGGTCGGCGAAGTCGTTCGCGGCCCGCCAGGCCGCGTCGGCGTCGACGTAGTTGTTGTACGACATCTCCTTGCCGTGCAGCTGCTCGGCCTGGGCCAGCCCCGCCGGGGCGTCCGGGTCGGTGTAGAGCGCGGCCGGCTGGTGCGGGTTCTCGCCGTAGCGCAGCGCCGTCGACTTGCGCAGCGCCAGCCCCGCGAACTGCGGCCACCAGTCGTCGGCGGGTGCCAGCTCCTGGGCGCACCACTGGGCCACCGCGACGTCGTACTCGGCGATGTCGGCGAACGCCCGTGCGGCCAGCGCGCGACGCTGGGCCAGCGTGAAGCCACCCTCGCTGAGCGCGCCGATCAGCGCCGGGTAACCGGCCGGGTCGGTGAGTACGGCGACCGAGGCGTGGTTCTTGGCAGCGGCCCGCACCATGGCCGGGCCACCGATGTCGATCTGCTCCACGCACTCCTCGACGCCGGCGCCGGAGGCGACGGTCGCCTGGAAGGGGTAGAGGTTGGAGACCAGCAGGTCGAACGCCGCCACGCCCAGCTCGTCGAGCTGCGCGACGTGGGTGTCCTTGCGCAGGTCCGCGAGGAGACCCGCATGCACCTTCGGGTGCAGGGTCTTCACCCTTCCGTCGAGCACCTCGGGGAACCCGGTCACCGTCTCCACCGGCGTCACCGGCACTCCGGCGGCGGCGATGGTGCCCGCCGTGCTGCCGGTGGACACGATCTCCACACCGGCCCCGTGCAGGGCCTGAGCCAGCTCGACCAGCCCGGTCTTGTCGTAGACGCTGACCAGCGCCCGCCTGATCGGGCGGCGCCCGTCCTGAGTGGGACTCACGGAACCGTGACCTTCCTTCCGGTGATGGTCCAGCCTTCGCGGACCAGCCGACCGACCTGCTCGACGAGCTGGCGCCGCTCGGCTTCCTTGATGCGCTCGGTGAGCGTGTCGACGTCGTCGTCGTCCAGCACCGGCACCGCTACCTGCGCGACGATCGGCCCGGTGTCCATGCCGGCGTCGACGAAGAAGAGGGTGGCGCCGGTGAGCTTCACGCCGTAGGCGAGGGCGTCACGCGGGCCGTGGATGCCGGGAAACGCCGGCAGCAGCGTGTTGTGCGTGTTCAGGTAGCGGTCGCCGAAGGCGGCGAGGAAGTGCGGACCGACCAGCTTCAGGAAACCGGCGGAGATCACCAGGTCGGGTTGGTGCTTCGCGACGTGCGCGGTGAGCGCGCGGTCCCAGTCCTCCCGGGTGTCGTGGTCGCGGACCCGCTCGACGAAGGTCGGCACCCCCGCCGCGTCGGCCCGGTCCAGGCCCGCGATGCCGTCGCGGTCCGCGCCGACCGCGACGACCTGTGCGCCGTACGCGGGGTCGGTGGCGGCGTCCAGCAGCGACTGAAGGTTGCTCCCGGAGCCGGAGATGAGGACGACGATGCGGGCGACAGGCGCGGGCTCGGTCACCGGGCCACCCTATCGGGCAGGTCAGGGACGCCCTCCGGCTGGGCGGCGCGCCGATCTTCGACGGTGCCGACGTGCGTCGACCCGGTACGCTGCCGCTCGCTCGGGCCGAACGCCGCACCGGCCCACACACCGCCCTGATCCGGCACACGAAGCGGTCGACAAGGGCCAGTTTGCCTGCTTTGGGACACATGTCGTCCTGTTGCTGTACTGGGCTTTGGGAGGACTGACCGCGATCATGGATGGAAACAAGAGCACCAACTGACGGAACCAGTCCAAGGAGCTTCTCGAATGCAGCCCGGTAACCCCGGTCAGGACCCGTACGGCCAGCAGCCCAACCAGGACCCGACCGCTCCCCAGCCGCCGGCCGCCCCGTACGGCCAGCAGCCCACCTCCGGCCAGCCGTACGGCCAGCAGCCGCAGGACCCGTACGCCGCGCCGCAGGCCCCGTACGGTCAGCAGCCCACCTCGGGGCAGCCGTACGGCCAGCAGCCGCCGTACCAGGACCCGTACGCGCAGCAGCAGCCGCCGTACGGCTCCGGCCCGACGTACCCGAACGCCGGGTACCCGCAGGCGCAGGGGCAGAACAACACCCTCGGCCTGGTGTCGATGATCCTCGGTATCGCGTCGATCCCGCTGATCTGCTGCCTGTACCTGGGCATCCCGGTCGGCATCGCGGGCATCGTGACCGGCTACCTCGCCAAGCAGAAGGTGGCCCAGGGCCAGGCCAGCAACGCCGGCCAGGCCAAGGCCGGTCTGATCTGCGGCGCGGTCGGCGTCGGGTTGGGCATCCTGCTGCTCATCCTGAGCGTCGTGGCGCAGGTCAACCTGCCCACCCAGCCCTGACGGGCTCGGATTCGACGGGGCGTTCCGGGTTCGCCCGGGGCGCCCCGCGCTCGTTCACCGCACGGCCCGCGGGTCAGCGCCCGGGTGGCGGCGGCTCTACTGGGCGGGCCTGCGGGTCAGCGCCCGGGTGGCGGCGGCGCCGAGCAGCGTGCCGACCGCGATGACACCGGCCGCCACCGCACCGACCTGCCAACCAACCGGCCCCACCTGGGCCAGCCGACCGGCGCCGAGCGGCCCGCCGGAGACCGCGGCAGCCGCACCGAGCACCACCCCGGCCACCGGCCCGGCCAGCACCGCCGGCGCCAGCAACTCGGCCCAACGCTGCGCAGCCCGCTCCGGCCCGGCGAGCCGGGCCACCCGCCGGGCGAGCAGCCAGCCGGCGACCATCCCGGCCAGTACCGGCACCGCGAGCAGCAGGGCGCCGAAGCCGTCCACCGGGCCGCGCGGCAGGCCGGCGAGCAGCGGCACGGCCGGCAGCGCGCCGACCGACACCTCGCTGGTGCGGACGGCGGTGTCGGTCCCGACCGCGAAGCCCGGCCCGAGCAGGTAACTGGTCGACCAGACCGCCGCGTTGGGCGCGTACGCGACGCTGACCAGGGTGATGCCGGCCTGCCCGGCGACCCCGGTCCGGTACGCCCCGATCATGTCGGCCGCGTCGCCGCCGCCGGTGGCCACCGCCAGGCCGGCCGCGCCCGCGCCAGCGCCGAGCAGCAGCAGCCCGGCCACCAGACCGGTGCGGACGCCGTCGCGCACCGGACCCGGCAGCCGGGTGACGAGCAGCCGGGTCACCGCCGTGATCCGGACCGCGCCGACCAGCGCGGCGAGTGTGCCGACCACAGCGAACGTGGCCGCCGCCCGGATCAGGGAGACATTTGGCCCGCCGGTGCCGACCAGCACCGCCGCGAGTGCGCCGAGCAGCGCGTACCCGATGCCGACCGCGCCCGCGGCGAGCAGTGCCCGGCGCGGTGAGCGGGTGTCGCGAGCGCCGATCGCGCGGCTGACGTGCACGCCAGCGCGGGTCAGCCGCCACAGCGCGAGCACTGTCAGCGCGAGCGGGGCGAGCCCGAGCGGCCCGGACTCGGTGTGCAGTGGCACGCCGTGCCCGAGCAGCCAGCCGGCCAGCGCGGTGCGCAGGGTGCCGGTCACTGTGGTGCCGTCCGCGCCGAGCTGCACCAGGCCGAGCACGATGGCGACCGGCAGGTACGACGTGAGGGCGGCCCCGCAGGCGGCCACCCCGGCGGCGACGGGCAACGGCGCCCGCCCATGCGGCGACCCGCCCGCGCGGGGCGCGGGCACCCGCCGGGCCGATGCGGCACGGTCGACCGGCCGGTCGTCGGCGCTCACACCGCCGGGACGGCTGGGACGGTCAGGGGTGACGGGGGACATCCGCTCTACTCTGGCACGTCGCGCGGGCGGTGGCAGTCCGTTAACCCCTCCTAAGGACGGCGAGTTCACCGAACCGACGTCCTGCCCACCCGGGCCGGTCTAGCCTCGGCCGTGAGGGGGCGCGAGTCGCCGCCACCCAGGGACGGGCCCACCGGTCGCGGTCCGGGCCGGCACGTCGCCCATGACCGCTCGGAGGAAGCCGTGACGACGCCATACCCGCCTCCCCCACCGCCACCGGCCCGTGGACGCGACCGAACCACCCTGTGGGGCGTGCTGGGCATCGTGCTGGGGCTGATCTGCTGCGGCATCTTCGGCATCGTCTTCGGCTACCTGTCCATCCGCGACGCCCGGCGGTACGGGCAGTCGCCGCTGCTCGGTTACCTCGCCATCGCGTTCGGCGTGATCAACATCATCGGCGGCGCGATCCTGCGCTCGACCGGCAACTACCCGTTCTGGAACAACGACTGACCAGCGCGGAGCCCGCGTACGCCGAAGGGGGTCGACCGTGACCGGTCGACCCCCTTCGTGTTGCCTGACCGGCTCAGCTGCCGGACATGATCTCCCGCATCAGCTTGGCGGTCTCGGTCGGCGTCTTGCCGACCTTGACGCCGACGGCCTCCAGCGCCGCCTGCTTCGCCTCGGCGGTGCCGGCCGAGCCGGAGATGATCGCCCCGGCGTGACCCATGGTCTTGCCGGGCGGAGCGGTGAAGCCGGCGATGTAGCCGACCACCGGCTTGGTGACGTTGGCCTTGATGAACTCGGCGGCCCGCTCCTCGGCGTCGCCACCGATCTCACCGATCATGACGATGGCGTCGGTCTCCGGGTCGGCCTCGAACGCCGCGAGGGCGTCGATGTGGGTGGTCCCGATGATCGGGTCACCGCCGATGCCGACGCAGGTGGAGAAGCCGATGTCGCGCAGCTCGTACATCATCTGGTAGGTCAGCGTGCCGCTCTTGCTGACCAGGCCGATCCGGCCGGAGCCGGTGATGTCGGCCGGGATGATGCCGGCGTTGGACGCGGCGGGCGAGGCGATGCCGGGGCAGTTCGGCCCGATGATCCGGGTCTGCTCGCCCTTCGCCACGTTGTACGCCCAGAACGACGCGGTGTCGTGCACCGGGACGCCCTCGGTGATCACCACGGCCAGCGGGATCGCGGCGTCGATCGCCTCGACCACGGCGGCCTTGGTGAACTGCGGCGGCACGAAGATGACAGTGACGTCGGCACCGGTCTCGGCCATCGCGTCCGCGACGGACGCGAAGACCGGCAGCTCGGTGCCGTCGAAGTCGACAGTCTGGCCCGCCTTGCGCGGGTTGACGCCGCCCACCACGTTGGTGCCGGCGGCCAGCATCCGCCGGGTGTGCTTGGAACCCTCGGAACCGGTCATCCCCTGGACGATGACCTTCGAGTCCTTGGTCAGCCAGATAGCCATGATCAGACCCCCGCAGCTGCCAGCTCGGCGGCCCGCTCGGCCGCACCGTCCATGGTGTCCACCCGCTGCACGAGCGGGTTGTTCGCGCTGTCCAGGATCGCCCGGCCAGCCTCGGCGTTGTTGCCGTCGAGACGGACGACGAGCGGCTTGGTGACCTGCTCGCCGCGCTGCTCCAGCAGGGCCAGCGCCTGGATGATGCCGTTGGCGACCTCGTCGCAGGCGGTGATGCCACCGAAGACGTTGACGAAGACGCTCTTCACGGCCGGGTCGGAGAGCACGATCTCCAGCCCGTTCGCCATCACCGCGGCGCTCGCGCCGCCGCCGATGTCGAGGAAGTTGGCCGGCTTGACGTTGCCGTGCCGCTCACCGGCGTACGCGACCACGTCGAGGGTCGACATGACCAGACCCGCGCCGTTGCCGATGATGCCGACCTCGCCGTCGAGCTTGACGTAGTTGAGGTCCTTGGCCTTGGCGGCCTGCTCCAGCGGGTCCACAGCGGCCTGGTCGACAAGCGCCTCGTGGTCCGGGTGCCGGAACGCGGCGTTCTCGTCCAGGCTGATCTTGGCGTCGAGCAGGAGCATCCGGCCGTCGCCGTTCTTGGCGAGCGGGTTGACCTCGACCAGTGTGGCGTCCTCGGCGACGAACGCCTGCCACAGGCCGACGGCGATCTCGACCACCTGGTCGGCGACCTCGGCCGGGAAGCCGGCGGCGGTCACGATCTCGCGGGCCTTGGCCTCGTCCACGCCCTTCACGGCGTCGATCGGGGCCTTCACGACCTTGTCGGGGGTCTCGGCGGCGACCTGCTCGATGTCCATGCCGCCGGCGACGCTGGCGATGCAGAGGAAGGTGCGGTTCGCCCGGTCGAGCAGGTACGAGAAGTAGTACTCCTCGGCCACGTCCGCGGTCACCGTGATCATGACCTTGTGGACGGTGTGACCCTTGATGTCCATGCCGAGGATGTCGGTGGCCCGAGCCACCGCCTCATCCGGGCCCTCGGCCAGCTTGACGCCGCCGGCCTTACCTCGGCCGCCGACCTTTACCTGCGCCTTGACGACCACACGGCCGCCAAGACGTTCGGCGATCGCGCGGGCCTCTTCCGGGGTAGTGGCGACGCCGCCGGCCAGCACGGGCAAGCCGTGCCGCTCGAACAGGTCCCGCCCCTGGTACTCGTACAGGTCCACGATTGCGCGTCCCGTCCCGTCTCCGCGGCGCGCCGTCGCGCCGCCACCAGCGTTCAGAAAACAGTTTGACGCCTGTCATCAGTTGAAACAGGCCATTGGCCGCAGCCTAGCGAGGTCGGCACCACCGGCAACCGAGCGGGTGCGCGGTGTGCGGTAATGCACAACCGGACATCAGGTGTGGCCGGTTTCCGGCCAGGACTCCTGTGGCATCCACCATCCGGGCGATGTTGTCCGGCTTGCGTAACCCTGCCGTGGGGGCGTCGTTGAGTCAGATGTCGGAGCGCTGAACAGCGCAAAGACGGGATACGGCCGATGCCCTGTCGGTCGAGGGGTGGCGGCGGGGCATCGTGCATAGAGGGGCCGGACGTGTGAGGGGTGCGTCCGGCCCCTCCCCCGTGCCCAAAACCTGTACGCGCAGCAGATCGGTGCGGCTCAGGAAACCGGCTGGGCCACGTTCTGTCGGACCCACTCGACGATCGCCTGGGTGGTGGCGCCCGGCGTGAAGATCTTCGCGACGCCCAGCTTCTCCAACTCGGGAATGTCGCCGTTCGGAATGATGCCGCCGCCGAACACGACGATGTCGCGGGCGTCCCGTTCACCGAGCAGTTCCAGCACCCGCCGGAAGAGCGTCATGTGCGCGCCGGAGAGCACTGACAGGCCGACGGCGTCGGCGTCCTCCTGGATGGCGGTCTCCACGATCTGCTCCGGGGTCTGGTGCAGGCCGGTGTAGACGACCTCCATCCCGGCGTCCCGCAGGGCGCGCGCGACGACCTTCGCGCCCCGGTCGTGGCCGTCCAGGCCAGGCTTCGCGACGACGACCCGAATCCGAGAGCTCATCAGCGCACACCTTTCACCGGCTTGACCGCCTTCACCTTAACGAACGGTAACCCGGCGGGCCCGGCCCGGGAAATCCGGGCTCTGCCACCGGCCGTTACCCGGCGTGTCCACCGCGCAACCCGGAGAGGTCGGACCCGGTGCCGTCCCGGCCTCGCCGCCGCCGCGCCGCTGGCAGGACCGTGGACACCATCGCGGCGCTGTTCGGAGTCAAGCCGGACGACTCCGCCGGAACGGTCACGCTCGGCGACGAACGGGCAGCGACGGGGGCACCGTTCGGCGTCGCGATGCATGACAATCATGGACGCAAACGGACAGATCGACACGCCAATTTTTCGGTCTAGCTTGTGACTCGCCTGGCGGTTGGCTAACGTGTCCACGGTTGTCATCAGGTCCATGGACGGGTGACGACGCGGTCAGCGGACGCTTCACTGGAGCTTCAGGGACGCCCACCGGCCGCTTCGGAACCCCGACAACGGAGGGTGTGCGTGCGCCAGCGCCTGTCGTCTGAGCCCGATCGATATCGCGGTCGCCGCCGCGTACCCACCCCACCCCGCAGCCGTTACGCCGCTGTCGTGACCACCGCGTTCGTCGGTGCCGGCATCGTCGCCCTCGGCGCGAGCGCCCTGCCGGACGCCAAGGACGTCAGCCCGACGGTCCTCGACGAGCTCAAGCAGGCGTCGGTCACCAGTCAGGACGCTGCGGCCCGTGCGGACAACGCCGACCGCGCCTCCCGGGACAGCCGCAGCGAGGACAGCGCCGAGCCCGAGGTCTGGCTGCTGCCGCTGCAGGGTTACGACTTCAACTCCCCGTACGGAATGCGCTGGGGCAAGCTGCACACCGGCGTCGACCTGGTGGCCGGCGAAGGCACGCCCTACGTGGCGATCCACGACGGGTTGGTCACCAAGGCCGGCTGGTTCGGCGGGTACGGCAACGCGGTGATCGTCCAGCACGCCGACGGCAGCGAGGCCATCTACGGCCACTCCTCCGCGGTGAGCGTCAAGGAAGGCCAGCAGATCAAGGCGGGCGACCAGCTCGGCCTCGTGGGTCAGACCGGCCACGCGTACGGCACCCACCTGCACCTGGAGATCCATGTCAAGGGGCAGCCGATCGACCCGGTGCCGTTCCTCCAGGAGCGCGGAGTGGACATCAAGCTGCAAGTCGAGGCAATCTACAGCGAGGTAGCCGCCTCCTGACGTTGCGTAACGACCGTTGACCGCCCGGATCTGTCGATCCGGGCGGTTTTGCGTTGCCCGGTCCCGGCGAATGTGTCCCGGACCACAACGCCGATCGTGACCGACGACACCCGCTTACATGATCACTTTTCCGGATGTAGCGCCGCAGAGCGGGTCATATCCGGGCACCCGACCGTCCGCTCCCCGTCCGAGGGTTCGGTCCCCGCTCCTACCCCACCTCGGCCCGACACCAGTATTTCGAGGTCAAGTGCCCCTCGACTGTGAAGGTCCGCCGTGCAGGAAGACAGCCCCGTCCAGAACGAGAACACCCGCGACACCAGCGAGGCCGCGCCGCCGCAGCGCACCGGCCGGCGGAACCGCCTCATCGTGCTCGGCGCCGCCGCCCTGGTAGCCCTCGGCCTCGGTGGTGTCGCCGTCGCCACCAGCGGCACCGACCGCCCGACACCCGCCGCCGTCTCCCTCGACGCCCAGTCCCGGGCCGAAGCCGCGAGTCGGGCCGACCGCTCGGTCCGTGAGTCGAGCACACCGGTCACCCCCTCGCTCAGCCCGACGGCGAGCCCGTCGGCGGTCAGCGCCAGCCCGACCCCCACCAGGACGGCCGCCGCGAAGCCCAAGCCCAAACCGAAGAAGACCACCAAGCCCACACCCGCCTGGGTCGACCCGATGCCGGGCGCAGCCGTCACGTCCTGCTACGGGCAGCGCTGGGGCACCCTGCACGCCGGTATCGACCTGGCCCTGCCCTCCGGTACGCCGATCCACGCCGCAGCCGCCGGCACCGTGACCCAGGCCGGCGACGCCTCCGACGGGTACGGCAACTCCGTCTTCATCGACCACGGCAACGGATACCTGACCCACTACGCCCACCAGAGCCGCATCGCGGTCACTGTCGGACAGAAGGTCAAGGCCGGCCAGGTCATCGGCTACGAGGGCGCCACCGGCGACGCCACCGGCCCGCACCTGCACTTCGAGGTGCACCAGGGCATGTGGAACCAGATCGACCCGGCCCCGTTCATGCGGACCCGTGGCGTCGACCTGGGCTGCTGATCCACGACCCCCGCGCGGTTCGCGGGCACCATCACGGAAAGAGTGGCCTCAGGGGTACCCCGAGGCCACTCTTTCCGTGATCTGGCACGCTCTTCGGGCGCGACGGCTCAGAGCTTGTCGACCGGGGCGTGCCGCAGCACCAGCCACATGGTCTGGTCGCCGAAGTCGATCTGCGCACGGGCACCCGGACCGTGCCCCTCGACGGCGAGCACCCGCCCCAACCCGTACCGCTGATGATTGACCCGGTCGCCCGCTGACACCTTCGGCCCCTGCGGCAGCTCGCTGGCCGTGGTCAGCCGGCTGGCGTCCACGCCGAGCCGCTGCGCCAGTTGCGCCGCCTTCGGCGTACCGCCGGTGAAGGTGCCACGGCCGCCGGGCGCGCGGTCCGCACGGCCGCCGACGCCGCCGCCCCCACCAGCCCACGAGGTGTACGACCCCTCGGTGCGCTCCCAGTGCACCAACTCGGTCGGCAGCTCCTCCAGGAAGCGCGACGGTGGGTTGTAGGACGGCTGCCCCCAGGCCGAGCGGGTGACCGCCCGGGACATGTAGAGCCGCTGTCGGGCTCGGGTGATGCCGACGTACGCCAGTCGGCGCTCCTCCTCCAACTCGCGGGTGTCGCCCAGCGAGCGTAGGTGCGGGAAGACGCCGTCCTCCAGCCCGGTCAGGAAGACCACAGGGAATTCCAGCCCCTTGGCGGTGTGCAGCGTCATCAGGGTGACAACGCCCTGGTGGTCGGGGTCGTCGGAGGGGATCTGGTCGGCGTCGGCGACAAGCGCCACCTGCTCAAGGAAGCCGGCCAGGGTGGCCCGCTCCCCCTCCTCGCCCAGCGCCTCGATCCGCTCGGTGTACTCGCGGGCGACACTGACCAGCTCCTGGAGGTTGTCCACCCGGCCGGCGTCCTGCGGGTCCAGGCTCTCCTCCAGCTCGGTGAGGTAGCCGGAGCGGGTCAGCAGGGCCTCCAGCACCTCCTCCGGGGTGCCGGTCTCGGCCAGCTCACGGGCACCGTCGAGCAACGCCACGAAGTCGGCGATGCCGTTGGCCGCCCGGCTGGAGATGCCTGGCGCCTCACGGGCCCGGCGCAGGGCCGCGCCGAAAGAGATCCGGTCGCGGCTGGAGAGCGCCTCGACACACGCCTCGGCGCGGTCGCCGATGCCCCGGCGCGGGGTGTTGAGCACTCGCCGCAGGCTCACCGTGTCGTCGTCGTTGACCACCGAACGCAGGTACGCCAGCGCGTCGCGGACCTCCTTGCGCTCGTAGAAGCGCACCCCGCCGACCACCTTGTAGGGCAGGCCGACCCGGATGAACACCTCCTCGAAGACGCGGGACTGGGCGTTGGTGCGGTAGAAGACCGCGACGTCGCCGGGGCGGGTCTCGTCGGCGTCGACCAGCCGGTCGATCTCCCGGGCCACCCAGTCGGCCTCGGCGTGCTCGGTGTCGGCCACGTAGCCGACGATCTGCTCGCCCGCGCCGGCCTCGCTCCACAACCGCTTGGGTTTGCGGGAGGTGTTGCGGTCGATCACCGCGTTGGCCGCGTTGAGGATGGTCTGGGTGGAGCGGTAGTTCTGCTCCAGCAGGATCGTCCGCGCGTCGGTGAAGTCCCGTTCGAACTCCAGGATGTTGCGGATCGTCGCGCCCCGGAACGCGTAGATGGACTGGTCGGCGTCGCCGACCACGCACAGCTCGGCGGGCTCCAGCCCGTCGGTGCCGGAGACCAGCTCCTTGATCAGGACGTACTGGGCGTGGTTGGTGTCCTGGTACTCGTCCACCAGCACGTGCCGGAACCTGCGGCGGTAGCTCTCCGCGACGTGCGGATGGGACTGGAGTAGGTGCACCGTGGTCATGATCAGGTCGTCGAAGTCCAGGGCGTGCGCCTCGCGCAGCCGACGCTGGTAGAGCGTGTACGCCTCGGCGAGCGCCCGCTCGTTGGGCCCGGTGGCCCGCGCCGCGAACTGCTCCGGATCGACCAGCTCGTTCTTGAGGTTGGAGACCTGGGCCGCCAGCCCGCGCGCCGGGTAGCGCTTCGGGTCGAGATCCAGCTCGCGGGTGACCAACTGCATCAGCCGGCGGGAGTCGTCCGCGTCGTAGATCGAGAACGTCGACTTGAGGCCGGCGTGCTGGTGCTCGGCACGCAGGATCCGCACGCAGGCCGAGTGGAACGTCGACACCCACATCAGGCGTGCCCGGGGGCCTACCAGCGCGGCGACGCGCTCCTTCATCTCGCCGGCGGCCTTGTTGGTGAAGGTGATCGCGATGATCTCACCGGGGTGCACGTCCCGCGCGGCGAGCAGGTAGGCGATCCGGTGCGTGAGCACCCGGGTCTTGCCGGACCCGGCGCCGGCCACGATCAGCAGCGGTGAGCCGGCATGGCTGACGGCGTCGCGCTGAGGCCCGTTCAGCCCGGCGAGCAACTGCTGCGGATCGAGGCGCACGGCAGCCGCCCCGGGTCGGTGCGGGCGGGCCGGCGCGGACTCCGGCGCAGGCGGGGACGCGGGGATGTCGAAGAGAGGATGCATCGCCCGACAAGTCTATGCCGCCGGCCCGACACTGCGCCTCTGGCGCTCAGCAGCTCCTGACCGACGGCGCGCACCCACCACCCCGTCCGCCACCGGTGAGAAAGGTGCCGCCCACGACGCGGAATGCTTGCGCACCCGGCAACGACGTGGGCATACTCGACGGCGTGATCGCTGCGCGCTTCTCCTTTTACTATGGCACCGGGAGTCCGGCTGCCGTAGGTCGCGCCTGATCGATTCAGACCTGCTAAAGCCCCGGGCTCCTGGAGCCCGGGGCTCTTTCCGTCCCAGGTTCCGGGCACCGGGCACCACAGTGCGAGAGGTACCCGATGATGACAGACGTGATGGAGCAGAGCGGCAGCCCGATCCGGCCGGGGCAGTCCGCGGCGCAGGAGGCTGAGCCGGCGGTGGCCACCCCACCGACGGGTGCGGAGGCCGAGCCGACCGAGCAGCAGACCGGCACCCAGGAGCCGTCCGCGGCAGCGCGGATCGTGCAGATCAGGGAACGCATCGACGAGATCGACCACGCGTTGATCACGCTCTGGCAGGAGCGGGCCGCGTTGTCCCAGGAGGTCGGGGTGACCCGGATGGCGTCCGGTGGGACCCGGCTGGTGCTCTCCCGGGAACGGGAGATCCTGGAGCGGTTCCGGGTCGCGCTCGGTGCCGACGGCACCCAGTTGGCCCTGCTGCTGCTCCGCGCGGGTCGCGGCCCGCTGTGAGGCGCACCGGCCCTCGGTCGGGTCACCGGCCCACCGACGCGGCGTGCGCTGCTGTGCGGCCCGCCGCCGATCCGGGTCACTGACAGACGAAACCGCCTGCCGTCGTCGTGGTGACGGCGGCAGGCGGTTTCGGTGACTCACACCTCGTGGGTGGCGACGATCTCGCGCTTCTCCGCGAAGTGGCAGGCGCTGGGGTGGTCCGACTCCCGCCGGATCTCCAACAGCGGGACCTGCTCGGCGCAGACGTCCTGCGCCTTCCAGCAGCGGGTCCGGAACCGGCAACCCGAGGGCGGGCTGATCGGCGACGGCACGTCACCCGTGAGCCGGATGATCGTCTTGTTGTGCCGCTGCGTCGGGTCCGGCACCGGCACCGCGGAGAGCAGAGCCTGGGTGTACGGGTGGGTCGGTCGCTCGTAGATCTCGTCCTCGGTGCCGATCTCGACGATCTTGCCGAGGTACATCACCGCGACCCGGTCCGAGAGGTGGCGGACCACCGACAGGTCGTGAGCGATGAAGACGTACGAGAGGCCGAACTCGCCCTGCAACTGCTCCAGCAGGTTCATGACCTGGGCCTGGATGGAGACGTCCAGCGCCGACACCGGCTCGTCGCAGACGATGATCTCGGGCCGCAGTGCGAGCGCCCGGGCGATGCCGATGCGCTGACGCTGACCGCCGGAGAACTGGTGCGGGTACCTGTTGATGTGCTCCGGGTTGAGCCCGACCAGGTCGAGCAGTTCGCGGACCTTGGCCCGGCGGCTGCCCTTCGGCGCCACCTCCGGGTGGATCTCGAACGGCTCACCGAGCAGGTCACCGACCGTCATTCGCGGGTTGAGCGAGGTGTACGGGTCCTGCATGACCAGCTGGATCTGCCGGCGCAGACGCCGCAGCGCCGAACCGGACAGCTTGGAGATGTCCTGGCCCTTGTAGACCACGTTGCCGGCGGTCGGCTTCTCCAGGTTCATCAGCACCCGGGCGAGGGTCGACTTGCCGCAGCCGGACTCGCCGACCACACCGAGCGTCTCGCCGGCGCGCAGACCGAACGAGACCCCGTCGACTGCCTTGACCTGACCGACGGTCTTCTTGAACACCACACCCTGCGTGACGGGGTAGTGCTTGACCAGGTCATTGACCTCGAGGATGTTCTCAGACACGGTTCACCAGCTCCTCGGCGAAGTGGCAGGCGCTGGCCCGGGCGGGGCCGACCTGCAGCAGCGGCGGGACCTTCTCCCGGCACACCGGCTGAGCCATCGGGCACCGCGGGTTGAACGGGCAGCCCGGCGGGATGTTCATCAGGTTCGGCGGGAGGCCCTTGATCGTCCGGAGCTGCTGCCCCTTCTCGTCGAGGCGCGGGATCGAGTCGATCAGACCCAGCGTGTACGGGTGCGCCGGCTTGGCGTACAGCTCGTACACGTCGGCTTCCTCGACGATCCGGCCCGCGTACATGACCGCGATCCGGTCCGCGACGTCGGCGACCACGCCGAGGTCGTGGGTGATCAGGATCATGCCCATCTGCCGCTCGCGCTGAAGCTCCGCCAGCAGGTCCATGATCTGGGCCTGCACTGTCACGTCGAGGGCGGTGGTCGGCTCGTCCGCGATCAGCACCTCCGGGTCGAGCGCCAGCGACATCGCGATCATCGCGCGCTGCCGCATACCGCCGGAGAACTGGTGCGGGTAGTTGTTGAACCGACCCTTGGCGTTCGGGATCTTGACCTGGTCGAGCATGTCGATCGCGCGCTTCTTGGCCTCGGCGCGGCCCATGCCCCGCCGGACCCGGAACTGCTCGGCGATCTGGAACCCGACGGTGAAGACGGGGTTCAGCGCGGAGAGCGCGTCCTGGAAGATCATCGCGATGCCCTCGCCGCGGATGCGGCGGCGCTCCTCGTCGGACATGCGGAGCATGTCCTTGCCGTGGAAGCGCACCTGCCCGCCGGTGACGAAGCCGGGCGGCGTGTCGAGGATGCCCATGATGGTCTGCGCGGTGACGCTCTTACCGGAGCCAGACTCGCCGAGCACGGCGAGGGTCTCCCCCGCGTCGACGTGGTACGTGACCCCGTTGATGACCTTTGCGACGCCGTCCCGGGTACGGAACTCCACCCGCAGGTCTTCGACCTCGAGCAGCCGGCCGGAGGGACGCCCGGACCCGCCGGGTCCCGGCGCGGACTGCTCGGACACGAGAATGTCGGACACTGGATCTCCCCTAGCGGAGTTTCGGATCGAGGGCCTCGCGGACCGACTCACCGAGCATCACGAAGCTCAGCACTGCGGTGACGAGGAACGCGGCGGGGAAGAACACCAGCCCTGGCGCGACCCGGACGAAATTCTGCCCGTCACTGATCATGATGCCCCAGGACACCACCGGCGACTTCAGACCGACGCCCAGGAACGACAGGGTGGCCTCGGCGCCGATGAACGAGCCGACCATGATCGTGCCGTAGACCAGCAGCGGGGCCAGGCAGTTCGGCAGCAGGTGCTTGAGGATGATCCGGCCGGTGCCGGCACCCAGCGCGCGGGCCGCCACGATGTAGTCGGCCTCCTTGGTGGCGAGCACCGAGGAGCGCATCAGTCGCATCACGACCGGCCAGCTCAGGACGATCAGTGACGCGGTCACCAGGCCCATGATCTGGGCCTTGCTGTTGCCGGAGCCCGACCCGTTGAACGTGGTCAGGATGACGATCGCGCCGAGCACGAACGGCAGACCGAAGAAGACGTCGGCGATCCGGCTGAGTAGCGCGTCCACCCAGCCACCGCGGTAACCGGAGATGATGCCCATGGTTCCGCCGATGAGCAGGGTGCCCAGCACGGAGAGCACGGCGACCACGATGGAGGCCCGTGCGCCGTAGATGACCCGGGCGTAGACGTCGCGGCCCTGCACGTCGTAGCCGAACCAACCATTTGCGGACGGCTTGTCGAGGCTGCGGGACAGCGAGCCGTTGACCGCGTCGCCCGGGGCGAACAGCGCCGGGAAGGCCGCCATCAGCAGGAAGATCACGATCAGCGTGGCCGAGATCCAGAACAGCGGCTTGCGCCGCAGGTCCCGCCAGGCGTCGCCGAGCAGGCCGCGCGGCTTCTCGTTGCTCTGCGGCTGGCCCGCGGTGGCGGGGGCGGCGGAGTCGGTGGGGTGTGCGCCAGGGGTGCTGACGATCGATGCGGTACTCGGGTCACTCATAACGGATCCTCGGGTCCAGGGCGGCGTAGAGCAGGTCAACCAGCAGGTTCATCACGAGATAGACCAGCACCAGGACGACCACGATGCCTACCACCGTGGCGCTTTCCTTGGTGATGATCGCCCGGAAGACCTGGCGGCCGATTCCGTTGATGCCGAAGATTCCCTCGGTGACGATCGCGCCACCCATCAGGGCACCGAGGTCGGTGCCGAGCAGGGTCACCACCGGGATGAGCGAGTTGCGCAGCAGGTGCACGCCCACCACCCGGCGCATCGGCAGGCCCTTGGCGATGGCCGTGCGCACGTAGTCCGCGCGGCGGTTCTCCGCGATGCTCGTTCGTGCCACCCGGGCGATGTACGCCACCGACGCGCTGCCCAGCACGAAGCCCGGCACGATCAGCTCGGACCACCGCATCTCCGAGGAGACGGTCGGCTTGATGATGCCCCACTGAACGCCCAGCAGCCACTGCAGCACGAAGCCGACCACGAAGACCGGCAGCGCGATCAGGAAGAGCGTGGAGACCAGGACCAGGTTGTCCAGGAAGCCGTTACGCCGCAGACCGCTCAGCACGCCGGCGCCGAGGCCGATGATCGCCTCGATGGCGAGCGCCACGAGGGCCAGCTTCAGCGTGTTCGGGTACGCGGTCAGGATGATGTCGCTGATCTCGCGTTGCTGGAACGTCTGACCGAAGTCGCCCTGGAGCAGGTTCTTCATGTAGTTGCCGTACTGCACGAAGACGTTCTGGTCGAGGTGGTACTTCTCGGTCATGAAGTTGATGTACTGGTCCGGGCAGCGACGCTCGCCGCACTTGCCGGCGAACGGATCGCCCGGAACGGCCCAGACGAGCCAGTAGATCAGGAACGTCGTACCGATGAAGACCGGCACGAGTTGGAGCAGCCGTCTCAACAGATAACGGCCCATGGGGTGGTCCTCCAGACAGGGGGCGCGTCGGACGGCCGACACGGTGGTGACAACGTGCGAGTGGAGTGTTGTAACACCCAATCGCGGAACGGCCCCGGGTCGGGCTCACCGGATGTGGCGAGCCCGACCCGGGGTCAGACCGTTCGGATCAGAGCTCGACCGAGGTGATGTCGACTTCGCCGACGTTGTTCAGCTCGAGCTTCTTGATCTTCTCAGAGTGGCCGGACTGCTGACCGTAGAAGTAGACCGGGATGCTCGGGACGTCCTGGTCGACCTTCTCGACCGCCTTGGCGAACGCCTCGTGCGAGGCCTCCAGGCTCGGAGCGCCGCTGGCCTGCTTGGCAAGGGCGTCGACCTCGGTGTTGCTGTAGAGGCCGTCGTTCGAGGAGCCGTTCGTGACGAACAGCGGGTTGACCCAGTTCTCGACGTCCGGGTAGTCCTGCTGCCAGGCAGCGCGGTACGGGCCCTTCATCGTGTGGGCGTTGATGTTCTGGCGGAACACCGCGAAGGTCGGCACACCCTCGGCCCGGGCGTTGATGTTGAGGTTGGTCTTGACCTGCTGCGCGACGGCGTCCATCCAGTCCTTGTGGGCGGAGTCCGCGTTGTAGTAGAAGACCATCTCACCGCTGAAGCCACCGGCCTCGGCGAGCAGCTGCTTGGCAGTGGTCGGGTCGAACTTGCAGGCGGTGCAGTTGCCCGGCTTGGCGCCCGGGGTCAGCGGGTTCGCCCAGCTGTCGGCCGGCTTGCGGGTACCGAAGAAGATCTTGTCCGAGATCTCCTGCCGGTTGACCGCCAGCGACACCGCACGACGCAGCTTCGGGTTCGCGAAGCGCTTGTCGTAGATCGGGAACGCGATGAACGCGGTCGACGGCGTGACGGTCGAGCGGCCCCGGTCACCGAGGTCGGTCTTCCACTTGTCACCGGCGAGCGCCGAGGTGGGGACAACCTCCATGAAGTCGAGGTTGTTGGCCAGCAGGTCGGCGTAGGCGGCGTTGTCGTCCTGGTAGAGCTTGACGTCGACGTCCTTGACCTTCATCTTGTCGCGAAGGTTGTAGTCGTCGAAGCGCGTCAGCTTGATGAGGGCGTTGTCGTCCCACGACACGAACTTCACCGGGCCGTTGCCGATCGGCTTGCGGCCGAACTCCTCGGGCTTCATGGTGAAGAAGGCGTCCGGCAGCGGCATGAAGGCGCTGTAGCCGAGCTTGGTCGGGAAGACCGCGGTCGGCGCTGCCAGGGTGACCTCGAAGGTCTGCTCGTCGATGACCTTCAGGCCGGACAGCTCCTTGGCCGTCGGCTCGGGAGCCTTCTTCGGGCCCTCCGCGCCGTCCGGGTCCGAGGTGTAGGTCTTGTCGAAGCCCGCGATGTCCGCGAAGAAGGTGCCGTTCTGCGCGCCGTTCGGCGAGTAGGCGGCCCAGTTCCAGGCGTCGACGAAGTTCTTCGCCTTCACCTCGGTACCGTCGTGGAACTTGGTACCGGCCTTGATCTTGATCGTGAAGACCTTGGAGTCCGTGGTGTTGATGGACTCCGCCAGCGCGTTACGCGGGGCCCCACCGTCGTTCGGGTACTCGACCAGGCCGGTCCACATCCAGTCGATGATCTTGCCGCCACCGGTCTCCGTGGTGTTCGACGGGACCAGCGGGTTCTCCGGCTGGACGCCGTGAACAACGATCGAGCCGTCCGCGCTGGCGGCAGTATCGCCGTCGCCGCCGCTCGAGCAACCGCTCGCGACAAGCGCGGCAGCCGCGCTGAGCGCGATAGCGCTCGTCGCCCGCTTCGAGACTCTCATTCCGAGGGGCCTCCTCTTTCTAACCAGGTTCCGTCGTGGGTTTCACGCACGTTTGGGGGTGACACCGCCCGACCACCCCGGGGCGCGGGTCGCCGGGACCACAGGGAAGTTGGGGACACCCCTGATGTTCCGATCCGCCGGGCTCCCTCGCCAACGAGGCGTGACACGACGCAATCGACACAGCCACGGGCCGCCGTGATCGGCAGAATCGTGGTCGTGGGGCGTACGGAGTGCCACACACCGATGGTGAGGTGCTGCCACTGTGACACCCACTGGCCGCTTCCGTGAAGGTGCCGTTATCAAGCCGTTAGTTGCCCGCCACGTTGCCGATACTTGAAAAATGATCATAAAACGGTCGACACGGGCGGCACTGACCAGGAAATACGTTGCGCCACCCGCGCAACGAGCCTCGGCCCGTGCGCGAGCCGCAAGGTCACTCGGGCCCGGTGGGACGTCCGTCACCACTCATGTTTCGACCCATCCGGATGAGGGCCCCTACGGCTACCCGGGCACGATCACCGGCTGGGTGTACGAGGGCGCGCCGGACGTTTCTCTGATCCTCGCCGGCGCCGACACACGGTCACACGAGCCGGCGGTCCGCCGCCCAACGGGAAAGCTCGTAGCGGTTGGACATCTGAAGCTTGCGCAACACGTTCGACACGTGCGTCTCCACAGTCTTGATGGAGATGAACAGCTCCTTGGCGATCTCCTTGTACGCGTACCCCCGGGCCAGCAGCCGCAGCACCTCCCGCTCACGGTTGGTGAGCTGGTCCAGCTCCGGGTCGGCCACCGGCGCGTCCGGTCGGGCCGCGAAGGCGTCCAACACGAACCCGGCCAGCCGGGGGCTGAACACCGCGTCCCCGTCGGCCACCCGACGGATCGCGGCGGCCAACTCGTCCGGGGAGATGGTCTTGGTGACGTACCCGCGGGCGCCGGCACGGATCAGCCCGATCACGTCCTCCGCCGCGTCGGAGACGCTCAACGCGAGGAACTTGACCTGCGGGTGCGTACGCCGCATCGCCTCCAGCACCGCGCGACCGCCGCCGTCGGGCATGTGCACGTCCAGCAGCACCACGTCCGGGCCGACGGCGGCGATCCGGGTGACCGCCTCAGCCACAGTGCTCGCCTCGCCCACCACCTCGACGTGGGCGCCCAACTCCGCGCGCACCCCGGCTCGGAACATGGCGTGGTCGTCCACCAGGAACACCCGCAGCCGCTCGGGGCGGGCTTCCGCCGGGTCGAGGTGCTCGGTCGACTGCTCGGCCATGGTCATCTGTTCCTCTCAGCTGCGGACGAGTCCCGGGAGATCGGCAGGATCAACCGGACCTCGGTCCCCTCCCCCGGGCCGGACCGGATTTCGGCCCGTCCGCCGTGCCGCTTCATCCGCCCGATGATCGAGCCGCGTACGCCGTGCCGGTGGTCCTCCACGGTATCCGGATCGAAGCCCTTCCCCCGGTCCCGGACGAAGACACTGACCTGATCCGGCTCCACCTCGGCGTAGAGCGACACGGTCTGCACGCCGGCGTGCCGGGCGGCGTTCACCAACGCCTCCCGCGCGGCCGCGACCAGCGCCCCGACCTTCTCGTCGGTCTCCCGGTCGCCCACCACCACCGTCTCCACGCTGATCGCGAAGGTGTCCTCGACCTCGGCCGCGGCCTGCTCCAGCGCGGCGGCGAAGCGCTCGCTCGGCGAAGCGGTCGGCTTGTAGAGCCAGTTGCGCAGCGAACGCTCCTGCCCTCGGGCCAGCCGCTGCACCGTCTTGACGTCACCGGCGTTGCGCTGGATCAGGGCCAACGTGTGCAGCACCTGGTCGTGCACCATCGCGGCCAACTCGGCCCGCTCCTGCTCCCGGATGCGCCCCTCGCGCTCCGAGCGGAGCTGGCTGTACGTCCGCCAGAGCACCGGCGCGGCGACCACACCGACGCCCGCCAGCCCGACCAGCGCGAAGATCACGCCATTGATCACCGCGTCGAAGTTCTGCGCCGGCGAGTAGACGGCCGCGACACCGATGATGCCGACCGCGACCAGCACTCCCCCGCCGATGAACCGGAGTACGAAGGCCCGCCGGTCGCTCTCCTCGACGACCGCGCCGAGCCAGGGCACCGGCATCGCGTCGCCCCACTGCCGCCGCCGCTCGGGCGCGGACTGGTGCCAGATGACCCCGGCGCCGACCGCGATGATGGCCACCAACCAACCGGCGGTGCCCGCCGCGCCGACGGAGTCGAAGACCATCACCTGGATCAACAGGACACCGAGCCCGATCCCCACGAACGGCAGGAGTTGGGCGACGTCCCGCCGGGGCGGCACCGCCGTGTCACCGGGACGCAGCGGCACCACCGCCCAGAAGGCCGCGTAGAGCAGCAGGCCGAGCCCGCTCAGCCCGAGCAGCACCATGAACGCGACGCGCACCCGCAGCACCGAGATGCCGAGATGGTCGGCGATACCGGCGGCGACGCCGGCGGCCATCCGGTGCTCCGGGGCGCGATAGAGGCGCGGAGGCGAGGTCACGGTGCTGATCGGAGGCTCCCTGGTCACGGTGGCGGACAGGTCGAGGTCGGGTGACTCGATCGTCACACGCTGGGGCCTCCGCGACCACGGGGACGCCCCCGACATTCCGGCCGCCGGATCTCAGGGTGGGGTCAGGGTCGGGTCCTGAGGTCGTTCGGGTGGACCGGGCAGCAGGATCGAAGCATGACCGAGGAAGCTGCCCCGCCGCCCCGACCGGGGTCGGCACAGCCGGGCGGTTCAGCACCGCCCCCGCCCACCACCACGCCCACCGAATGGACCGAGCCCAGCACGTTCGGTCCGCACGCCGGCACCGACGCGACCGCCGGCACCATGCCCGGCGGTCCGGCCGACGGCTACCCGCCGCCCGCGGCGGGCTACGGCCCGGGCCCCGGGTTCGCGGCGGGCACCGGCTACGGCCCGGGCGGCACGCCACCAGGGCCGGGTGGTCCCGGTCCGTCCGCGCCGCCACCACCGCTGGGCGGCACCAGCTTCACCTCGCGGTACGGCCTGGTCCGGCCACGTGAGGGGCGGTATCTGGCGGGGGTCTGCGCGGCGATCGGGCGCGCCACCAACACCGATCCGGTGCTCTGGCGGGTGCTGCTCGCGGTGCTCGGATTCTTCGGGGGCATCGGCATCCTGGTGTACGTCGCCGCCTGGTTGATCATCCCGAACGAGGGCGACACCGCCTCCCCGGTCGAATCCATGCTCGGTCGTGGTCGCTCCAGCATGTCGCCGGTGACGGTGATCGTCCTGGGCATCCTGGTCGCGGCCAGCTTCGCGTACATCGTCACCGACGCCTTCCGCGCGGTGCTCCTCGGCGCGGCCATCCTGGTCGCCGGCGCGCTCCTGCTCAACCGGGACGGCCGCAATCCACGGCCCGGCACCCCGGGTGGTCCGCAGCCCGCCGCACCGTCCGGCACGGTCGTCCCACCGGTGACGTGGCCCGCACCGTCGTACGGCGCGGCGCCGTCGACCGGCCCGGCGGTGACCCCGCCGATGTTCGGCACCGCTCCGGAGTACGCCACCGCGACGACCGGGGCAACGCCCACCGTCACCATCCCTGGGTACGACGCGCCGCCGACCAGCGCGACGCACCCGGTGTCCGGGGTCGGCCCGGTGTCCGGCCAGCCGGCCGGCACGACGGCTGCCCAGCCCGGCTGGCCGAGCGCCGCGATGCCCAGCGCCGGCTGGCCGTCCGCGCCGGTGAGCAGCGCACCCGTTGCCCCGGCCGGCTATCCGACCGCCCCGCCGCCCTCCGGCTACCGCCCCCCGTTCGCGCCACACGGCCCGTACGCTTCGCCGACCCCGGCCGCACCTCCTCCGCCCAAGCCACCGAAGCCGCCGAAGCGCCCCAAGGAGCGGTCGCCGCTCGGCGCGGTGACCTTCTCGCTGATCTTCCTGGTGCTCGGTCTGGTCGCCCTGCTCGACCTGCTGGACGTCTTCGCCATCAGCGCCTCGGCGTACTTCGCGGCCGCGCTGGCCACCATCGCGCTGGGGCTGCTGGTCGGCACCTGGTTCGGGCGGGCCCGCTGGCTCATCGCGCTCGGTCTGGTGACCGCGGCGGCGCTGGGCACGGCGACCGTCGCCGAGTCCTACGACCGGATTCGGGGGGTCGACGGCGCGGTGACCTGGGCGCCCACCGACTACCGCGATCTGGCCGACCGGTACGAGAACAGCTTCGGCGACGCCGTGCTCGACCTGCGCGGGATCGACTTCGCGAAGCGGGACAGCCAGGTGACGGTGGCCGTCAACTTCGGCCAGGCGACAGTGGTCGTGCCGCCGAACGTGGACGTCACCACAGTGGCCGACGTCAACGCCGGTGACGCCACCATCTTCGGTAACCGCTCCGGCGGGCTGGACGGCCGCCTGCGGGAATCCACCGACGTCGGTGCGGACGGCCCCGGCGGCGGCACCCTGCGCCTCTACATCCACGTCAATGCCGGCAACCTGGAGGTGACCCGGTGAAGGCTCACCGCACGGATCTGGTGTCGTTCGCCTTCGGGCTCGTGTTCCTCGCGCTGTCCGCCTGGTGGCTGCTCGCCCAGCTGCTCGGGCTGGCGCTGCCGCCGGTCGGCTGGTTCCTGGCCGGCGCACTCATCCTGATCGGGGTCTTCGGGTTGGTCGGCGCGCTGCGCTCGGGTCGGCCGAGCCCGCCGGAGCCGACCGCCGAGGCCGGAACCGCAGGTGCCGTCGCCCCCGTCTCCGGCACGTCCGTCTCCGGCGCACCCGTCTCCGGTGCGCCCGTGCCGGTCTCCGGTGCCGCCACGTCGACCTCAGGCACGGCCCTGCCGGTCTGGGAAGCCGAGCGGGCCACCTGGGACACCCCCTCCTCCGACCCGACGCTCAGCACGGACCCGACGTTGGGGATACCGGCCACAGAGACGCGGGCGGAGGTCGCGCCGACCACCGACGTGATCCACCCGGCCTGGCTGGCACATCCGCCGTCGGACCCGCCGACCGAGCCCATTCCCGGCCGACCCGACAGCGGAGACGACGAGCCGACCATCGGAAACCTCGCCCGTCCGACCTCGTCCGAGGCGGACGAGCCGACCCGGTCCGACCAACCAGTCGAGGCCACCGGCGACCAGCCGGGCGACGAGCGGGAGGGTCCGCGCCGGGAAGCCTGACCTCGGGCGCCTGCCCGCGTCGGCCCACCGCATCCCCACGGCGGTGCAGCCGGCGCGGACAGGCGCATATGCTGGCCGGTGGAGATCTCGCCTCCGCCGGCCGGCCCGTCCCGCCCATGGCGGTCCCGCCGCGATTCCCGTCTCTACCCCCGTCAGGAGCCCGCCCGACATGACCCAGTCCCCCGCCGTGCGTACCACCGGCCGGTCCGGTCCGGTCCGCATCGGCGAGCGAGCCGCCCGTACCCTCGTCGCCGAGCTGGCCCGGATCAACGACGCCAAGGCCGCCCTGCTGGTCGGGGTGACCCCGGACTCCGCGGTGCTGGCCGCGGCGGTCGAGGCGCTGCTCCCCGGTGACCGGCTCACCGTGGTGCCCGCCGAGCCGTTCGGCGCCGCGGCGCTCCGCGAGCACGTCACCGCCCAGGGCCGCTGGGTCGCCGACCGGGTGAGCGTCGTCGACTCGCTCGCCGAAGCCGAGGCCGCCGGGGTGGTCATCGCCGGCGAGGTGTTCGCCGGCACCGCCGAGGCGACCCGCAGCGGCATCGACGGGCTGTCCAAGTACCTGACCGACGGGGCGGTGCTGAGCGTGGCGACCGTCGCCGCGCCCGGCCGGACCGAGGGCGCCGCCGCCGAGCTGGCCCGACAGGACGCCCTCTACGGCGTCGGCGCCGACCTGGTGCTGCGTAACTCGCCGCCGGTGCGGGTCTACCGACTGCGGTTCACCCCGGCCAGCCCGGCCACGGCCGACAGCCTGGCCCCCGCGTACCGGCCGTCGAGCGTGCCGCTGACCCGGGGCATGCACATCGACTCCAACGGCGTGGCGGCGGCGGGCATCGCACTGGGCCTCGCAGCGCTGGCCCGGGTGACGCGCCCGTCGTCCAAGCTGTGGCTGCTGCCGGCCCTGGCCGCCGGGCCGGTCGCTGCGTTCTTCCGCGATCCCGAGCGGGACGTGCCGGAGGACCCGAGCGCCGTGGTCGCCAGCGCGGACGGGAAGGTCCTGTCGGTGCAGCGGCTGCACGACGAGCGCTTCGGCGACGGCGAGTGGCTACGGATCGCGGTGTTCCTGTCGGTGCTGGACGTGCATGTCAACCGCTCCCCGGTCGCCGGCAAGGTGGTGGACTACTTCGTCGCCGACGGCGGCTTCGTCAACGCGATGAAGCCGGACGCCGAGCACAACGTCGCCGCGTACACGGTGCTGGACACCGCTCGCGGCACGGTGGTGGTCGCACAGCGGACCGGGCTGATCGCCCGCCGGATCGTGCAGCGCGCGCCGATCGGCGCGCTCCTGGCCAGGGGCGAGCGGTTCGGGCTGATCCGGTTCGGCTCCCGGACCGACGTCTACCTGCCCGCCGAGGCCGCGGACCCGCTGGTCGGGCCGGGCGACAAGGTGGTCGGTGGGTCCACGGTCATCGCCCGCTGGCGCTGACCCACGAACGAGGAACGGGGCGCCGCTTTCGCGGCGCCCCGTTCTGTGTCTGCTCGGATCAGGCGGTGCGACGCTGCCGCAGCCAGAGAACCGGCCCGCTGACCAGGTAGCCCACCACGATCAGGGCGAACGTGAGCCGGATGTCGACAAGCGCGCCGATCACCGGGGCCAACCAGAGCCACGGCGGCAGCTTCACCAGGCGGGCGAGCTTCGCGTACGGGAAGCTCGACACCATCGCGAAGGCCAGCAGCGCCACCCCGGCGACCAGCACGGCACCGGGCACCGGCAGGCCGATCGCCACGGTCACGGCGAGCACCGCGGCCGCCATGGTGGTGGGCACGCCGCAGAAGAACCGGCCGTCCTTCGGCGAGACGTTGAAGCGGGCCAGCCGAATCGCGGCACACGCCGCGACCAGGGCGCACGCCACCGCCGCCGCGGCGGTGGAGACGGAGCCGGCAAGCGAGGCGTAGACCACTACCGGCGCGGCGAGGCCGAACGAGCACATGTCGGCCAGTGAGTCCATCTGCGCGCCGAACGGGCTGGCCACCCCGAGCCGTCGGGCCAGCGCGCCGTCCAGGCCGTCGAAGCCGACGCAGGCGATCAGGCACAGCGCCGCCATGCGCACCTCGCCCTGCATGGCCAGGAAGATGGCCAGCATGCCGAGCATCAGACTGGCCAGCGTGCAGGCGTTGACCAGGCCGAACTTCATCCGGCGTGCCATGGTGCGCTCGCCGGGGAGCAGCGGGATGGACCGGGCCTCGTCGGCCTGCGCCATCGGCGGCATCGCCGGGCTGACCGGCACGACCGCGTCGATGTCGGCTCGGTCCAGGCCCAGTGTCGGGTCCACACCCAGTGTCGGCCGGCTGAGCCGGTCCAGGCCGTAGCGACGGCGCTGCCGGTCGGCGTACCGGTGCTCGGTCGGGGACAGGTCACTCGGGTGCAGGTCGCCGTCGCGGCGACCCACCCGGACCAACAGCACCTGGCGGGCGAACGTGCTGCTGCGGCGCAACCGGCCCGCCCAGCGACGCCCTGCGGGGCGCGGACTGTCAGTAGTACGACGCCGGCGCCATGGGGCTCTCGGCACGTTTCCTCCATCACCGGATCTGCTGGCCGCCAACTGGCGGTTGTCCGGCTGTCTCGTGCCGGACCTTGCATGGCCCGGCAGCCGTTTTGCGGAGTACACCATCGCATAGGGGAACATGGCTTGGCGATAGCTGCCGGCGGTACTTATATCTGGCTTAAACCGCTCGAACCGCTCGCTTGTTCCCATCCCGGGCGTCATCGCCCGTTTCCTCCATCATTCCCGCCTTTGACTGTACCGGAGGGTCACCAACTCGGCTCACCGAGCGGGGTGCTATCGGCCGCTCTGTCCGATTGCCACGGCAGCGATGTCGCTCAACGGCAGGTCAACCGCCTCGGCGCGAGTGAACCACCCGGCCCGCGCCGTCGACCCTCCGGCGGACTCCGTGACCACCGCATCAGTAGGTACGTCCACCAGCACCCGATAGATCACCCGTACGCCATGCCAGTCCAGCGGCCGACCCTCCGGGCCCAGTGCGGCGGGATTGTGCAGGTTGTTGACGCCCAGCAACTCCACGACCCGACCCACCTGGCCACCCTCCTCGACCAACTCCCGTAGCAACCCGGTGGCTGGCTGCTCACCGTGATCGGTGCCACCGCCGGGCAGATGCCACAGGCCGGCCCCCGGATAGCCCTCCGCGATCTGAGTCAGCAGAATCCGCCCAGCAGGATCGGTGACCAGCCCGTACGCCCCGAAGCGCAGCCGACGGTCGGGGTGCGCCGGCGGGAACGGGTCTCGCGACCGGTGCGCTCCGGGCGGCAGTGGGGTCACCGGCAGGCCCAGCGCCTCAGCGGTGAACGGGGTCAGCGGCAACTCCGCCACCTCGGCCAGTGAAAGCCAGCAAGCCCGATCGACCGGCCCACCCGCTTCCTCCCGCAACCCGCCCTCAGGCTTCGCGGCGTGGGGCGCGCCCTCGGACCGCGCGCCGTGAGGCGTGCCGAGCTCGAACAGCAGCCGGTCGGTGTGCAGCGCGACCTTGTCCTCCGGAAAGGTGGCGACATCGGCAACCACAGCGAGTAGCCGGGTCACAGTCACCGTCAGCCCGGCCTGTTCGGCAACCTCGCGGACCACGACGTGCTTCGGGTCCTCCGCATGCCCAACGGCACCGCCCGGCAACCGCCAGAGCTCCGGAAACTCACCCTCCGCCCCGTCCCGAACCACCAACACCCGGCCCGAATCCCACAAAAGCCCGTAGGCCCCGACCCGCCGCGTCAATTGCACCCCTGCCACCCCCGTGTTCGCACCCCAGACCCGTTGATCATGAAGTTATCGCCATCCATCTCGCGCCGCGACAATAACTTCATGATCAACACGAGGCGGTACGCGGGAAACTCGTAGAGCTCACGAGCCGAGGCCGCCGAAACCGAGCAAGCACCCACAGGCCATGACCGTCTAGGCCCATAAGGCCGGTTTATCTGGTTTGACCGCCTGTCCGCTTCACTCCGGTAGCCCTCATTGTGGAGTCCATTCGCGCCGCAGCAGCCGAGACGAGCAGTGATCGACTCGGGTTCCTTGAAAACGCGGTGTCCGAGCGAGACGGATAGCGCGACTTCCGTGAAACCGAGTGGATCATGACCTGGCCTGGGGTGGGCCGAGGATCGCCCGCCCCGGAACGCCCGTGCGGACAGTCCCGGCGGGGCGCCCGAGCCCAAGATCGCGCAATATCCAGGATGTAGTGGCCTCACCGACGCGCCGATGCAACTACATCCTGCTTCGAGCACGATCTTGCCGCCGGGCCGCCGGGCCGCCGGGCCGCCGGGCCGCCGGGCCGCCGGGCCGCCGGGCCGCCGGGCCGCCGGGCCGCCGGGCCGCGAGGACGCGAGGACGCGAGGACGCGAGGACGGCTGACGGGCCGGTCGGGGCTCAGGTGAGCTGGGCTGCTTGGACTGCTTCGGCGGTCACCTCGGTGAGGCGGTCGGTGGGGAGGGCGCCCAACTCCTCGCGGCCGAACCAGCGGGCCTCGCAGGTGGAGCCGCCCACGTCGGCCACGGTCAGTGGGTTGGGCTGGTCGACGACGACCCGGTAGAAGGCGCGTACGCCGTGCCAGTCGATCGGGTAGCCCTCGGGGCCGAGCGAGGCGGCGTCGCGGTGGCTGGCGACTCCGAGGAGTTCGACGAGGCGGCCGGCCTGGCCGGTCTCTTCGATCAACTCTCGGATGAGTGCCGCGCCGGGCTGCTCGCCGTAGTCGGTGCCGCCGCCCGGCAGGTGCCAGCAGCCGGCACCGGGGTAGCCGTCGGAGATGCGGGTGAGCAGCACCCGGCCGGCGGGGTCGGTGCAGACCGCGTACGCGGCGAAGCGCTGGGCGCGGTGCAGCCCGTCGGGGCCGGGCACGGCGTAGAAGGAGGGGAACTCGGGGGCCTCGTCGGGCACCACGTCGGCCGAGGAGGCGGGCAGCCCGAGGGCGCGTGCGGTGAACGAGCGCAGCGGCAGTTCGCGCGCCTCGTCGAGGGTGTACCACCGGGCGAGGTCGGTGGGGCGTTCGCCGACCCGGTCGGCGAGGGTGCCGCCGCGTACGGCCACCCGGTAGATCAGGCGGTCGGTGTGGATGGTGATGCCCCGGTCCGGGAGTGCCCGCATGTCGGCGAGCACGTCGGCGAGGCCGGAGACGGCGACGGAGAGGCCGGTTTCGGCGGCGGTTTCGCGAACGACTGTGTGGTTCGGGTCCTCGCCGTGGTCGACGGCCCCGCCGGGCAGCGACCACGCCCCGGGGGTGCCGGAGTGCTCCGATGCGCGGACCAGCAGGACTCGGCCGATTGAATCAGCACAAACTGCGTATGCCGCGATCCTGCGGAGCGGCTTGAGCAAGGTGGTCACGGAAGCAAATTCTCCCCGGGCCGGGTTACCGGGACGGAAAAGAGTCGGATTCCTGACTGTCTGACCCCGATCAGGGATTGGTCAGGGTAAGGATCCGGGCGGTCACCGAGGGCGGGCCGGGCGCCAGCGCGGACGGTAGGGGTATGACATCGACCACCGCTCCCCGCGCCCCGTACAAGCAGCTTCGGCGACCCACCACCGACCGCATGGTCGCCGGGGTCGCCAGCGGCGTCGGCCGCTACTTCGCCGTCGATCCCACACTGGTCCGGGTGATCTTCGCGGTCACCGGCCTGCTCACCGGCGGGCTCGCGCTGTTCGCGTACCCGATCATGTGGTTCCTGATGCCGGAGGAGCCCACCGGCGCGCCGGCCTGGCCGCACGCCGCGGGCGTCGCGCCGCAGAACGGCCCGCCGCCCAACGCCGGGCCCGCGCCCGGCGGGCCACCGCAGGGGTACGCCCCGACGCCGCCCTACCCGCCGACGACCCCGCTCAGCCCGCCGCCGGCCGCCTGAGCGGCGCTCACTCCCACTCGATGGTGCCCGGCGGCTTGCTGGTGACGTCCAGGACGACCCGGTTGACCTCGGCGACCTCGTTGGTGATCCGGGTGGAGATCCGGGCCACCACGTCGTAGGGCAGCCGGGACCAGTCGGCGGTCATCGCGTCCTCGCTGGAGACCGGGCGTAGCACCACGGGATGCCCGTAGCTGCGCCCGTCTCCCTGCACTCCGACGCTGCGCACGTCGGCGAGGAGCACCACCGGGAACTGCCAGACGCCCCGGTCGAGGCCGGCGGCCGTCAGCTCCTCGCGGGCGATCAGGTCGGCCTGGCGGAGCAGGTCGAGGCGCTCCTGGTCGACCGCGCCGATGATCCGGATGGCCAGGCCGGGGCCGGGGAACGGGTGCCGCCAGACCATGGCCTCGGGCAGGCCCAGCTGGAGGCCGAGCGCGCGGACCTCGTCCTTGAACAGGGTGCGCAGCGGCTCGACGAGCGCGAACTTCAGGTCCTCCGGGAGGCCGCCGACGTTGTGGTGGCTCTTGATGTTGGCGGTGCCGGTGCCGCCGCCGGACTCCACCACGTCGGGGTAGAGAGTGCCCTGGACGAGGAACTCGACGTCGCCGTGTGCGGCGATCTCGCGGGCCGCGGCCTCGAAGACCCGGATGAACTCCCGGCCAATGATCTTGCGCTTCTGCTCCGGGTCGGTGACCCCGGCGAGCGCGCCGAGGAACCGGTCGGCGGCGTCGACCACCTTCAGCTTGATGCCGGTGGCGGCGACGTAGTCCTTCTCCACCTGCTCGGCCTCGCCGGCCCGCAGCAGGCCGTGGTCGACGAAGACGCAGGTGAGCTGGTCACCGACCGCCTTGTGCACGAGCGCTGCGGCGACCGCCGAGTCCACCCCGCCGGAGAGGCCGCAGATGACCTCCTTGTCGCCGATCTGGGCGCGGATCCGGGCGACCTGCTCGTCGATGATGTTCTCGGGCGTCCAGGTCGGCTCGATGCCGGCGATGTCGTAGAGGAAGCGGGTCAGCATCTCCTGGCCGTGCGCGGTGTGCCCGACCTCCGGATGGAACTGCACACCGGCCCGACGCCCGGCCAGGTCCTCGAAGGCGGCGACAGGGGCGCCCGCCGACTCGGCGGTCACAGTGAAGCCCTCGGGCGCCTCCGTGACGGCGTCGCCGTGACTCATCCAGACCGGCAGGTCCGCCGGCAGGTCACGCAGCAGCACACCCGGCTCGAGCAGGCGGGGGCGCAGCGGGGTGCCGCCGTACTCGCGGTTGCCGGTCTTCGCGACAGTGCCGCCGAGCGCCTGGGCCATCGCCTGGAAGCCGTAGCAGATGCCGAAGACCGGCACGTCGGCGCTGAACACGCCCGCGTCGATCTGCGGCGCGTCCGGGGCGTAGACGCTGGACGGGCCGCCGGACAGGATGATCGCGGCGGGGTTCTTCGCCAGCATCTCGGCGATCGGCATCGAGTGCGGCACGATCTCGGAGTAGACCTTCGCCTCACGGACCCGGCGGGCGATGAGCTGGGCGTACTGGGCTCCGAAGTCCACCACGAGGACGGGGCGAGGCAGGCTCATGTGCACGAAGCCTACCGACAGTCACGGCCGCTCCCGGCACCGGCTCGCCAGCAGTCCACTCTCCCCGCGATCTTGCACTTCCTGTCCCGACAAAAACCGCAAAAGTCGCAGAACGACGACCGAAACTGCAAGATCGCCGGGACGGGGCGGGACGGGGCGGGACGGGGCGGGGCGGGGCGCCGGGGTCAGGGTCGTAGCGCTCCTGGGGCGTTTGGCGGCACCGCCGGGTTGTGTGGGGGTACGGGGGCGAGCCGGCGGTACGGGGTGCCGAGCGGTGGGCGGGGGTCCTGCTCGCCCTTGTTGGGCCAGAAGGACATCGCCCGTTCCGCCTGGGCGGTGATCGTCAGGGAAGGGTTCACGCCCAGGTTGGCCGACACCGCGGCGCCGTCGACCACGTGCAGGCCGGCGTGCCCGTACACCCGGTGCCAGGGGTCGATCACCCCGTCGGCCGGTGTGGCGCCGATGACCGCCCCGCCCAGGATGTGCGCGGTCATCGGGATGTCGAAGGGTTCGGTGAGCGATCCGCCGGGGGTACCGCCGATCTCGTCGGCGAGCAGTCGGGCAGCTGTGTTGCCGGCCGGGATCCAGGTCGGACTGGGCGTGCCGTGGCCCGGGCCGGTGACCAACCTGCGGCCGAGCGGGCCACGCCGCCACCGGGTGGTCAGCGAGTTGTCCACTGACTGCATGACCAGGGCGATCACCGTCCGTTCCGACCAGCCGCGCACCGACAGCATCCGCGCGGCCAACCGGGGCTGCCGCACGATGCTGCCCAGCCAGCGGCGTACCCGGTGCGGGCCGCCGTCGACAAGCAGCGACTGGAGCAGACCCATCGCGTTGGAGCCCCGCCCGTAGCGGACCGGCTCGACGTGCGTCTGCGGGTCGGGGTGGAACGAGCTGGTGATGGCCACCCCCTCGGTGTAGTCCAACCGCTCGGCCCGGGCCCGTTGGCGCGGCACCGAGGCACCGAGGATCGCCTCCGAGTTGGTCCGGGTCAGCTCGCCGAGGCGGGGCGAGAGCCCGGGTAGTGCCCCGTCGGCCCGCATCCCGTGCAGCAGTCGCTGGGTGCCGAGCGCCCCGGCGGCGAAGACCACCTGGTCGGCGTGGATGACCTGCCGGCTCTTGCGCAGCCAGGCGCCGGTGCGTTCGGCGAGCACCTCGTACCCGCCGCCGTCGGCGGGCCGGACGGCGGTCACAGTGGTCAACGGGCGGACCGTGACCCCGAGCCGTTCGGCGAGCCAGAGGTAGTTCTTGACCAGTGTGTTCTTCGCCCCGTGCCGGCAGCCGGTCATGCACGAACCGCAGTGCAGGCAGCCGGTGCGTTCCGGGCCGGCACCGCCGAAGTACGGGTCATCGACCCGCTGGCCGGGCCGGCCGATGTGCACGCCCACCGGGGTGGCGTGGAAGGTGTGCCCCACCCCCATCCGCTCGGCCACCGCCCGCATGGCGCGGTCCGCGCCGGTGTGCACCGGGTACGTGGTGACGCCGAGCATCCGTTTCGCCTGGTCGTAGTGGTGGGCCAACTCGTCGCGCCAGTCGGTGATGTCCCGCCACTGAGGGTCGCTGTAGAAGGCCGGAAGCGGTTCGTAGAGGGTGTTCGCGTAGACCAGCGAGCCGCCGCCCACCCCGGCGCCGGAGAGCACCAGCACCCCGCCGCCGGATCGTCGGTCGGCCGGGCGGAGCAGGGTGAGCCGTTGAATGCCGTAGCAGCCCAGCTTCGGTGCCCAGAGGAACCGGCGGACCCGCCAGGACGTTCGCGGGAACTCGTCGTCGGCGAAGCGGCGGCCAGCTTCCAGCACCGCCACCGAGTAACCCTTCTCGGCCAGTCGGAGCGCGGTGACGCTGCCACCGAAGCCGGACCCGATGACGACCACGTCGTACCGCATGGACGCATCATTACTCGCGAGTAGCGCTCGCGCCAGCGGCACTTTTCGCGCGATCATGCTCCGGCCGACCGACCCGGCGTCTCCCGGCCGCAACCCGGAGCACCCGTCGGAGCGTTGTTCACCAGACGGGTGGAAGGAATCCAAGATGGTTCTCGGGTCGATGGCTCCGCGCCGACGATGGCTGCTGCTGGGGTTGGCGGCCCTCGCCGTCGTCGCGCTGATCGCCGCCGGCACTGTGGTGATCAGCCGGCTGACCGGGAACGACAAGCCGGGCGGCCCTCCGGTGGCCGGCTCACCGACTCCGTCACCGGTCGGCACGCCGACCCCCAGCCCCAGCGGTCCACCGCCGGGCGCGGACATCACCGGCCCGCTCAACCTGCTGCTGGTCGGTGTGGACACCCGGGTCAGCGTGCCCGGCTGGGAGCCGCACTCGGACGCCGTGCTGGTGCTGCACGTACCCAAGGGGTTGGATCGGGCGTACCTCTTCTCACTCCCCCGCGACCTGGTGGTGGACATCCCGGCGTTCCCGAAGGCCGGATACAAGGGCGGCAAGACCAAGCTCACGCACGCGATGAGCTTCGGCAGCCGGGTGCCGGGCAAACCCAAACAACCCAGCACGGCCCAGGGGTACGAGCTGCTGCGCAGCACTGTCAGCGGCTACACCGGGCTGCGCATCGACGCCGGTGCGGTGCTCACCTTCAACGGATTCGACCGGCTGGTCAACGCCCTGGGCGGGGTGGACATCTACGTCGACCAGCGGGTCGAGTCGCTGCACCGCCGACCGGACGGCAAGTACCGGGAGAGCGCGCCGGGCGGGTACACGGGGCCGCAGCAGGTGTACGAGAAGGGCGAGCAGCACCTCAACGGCTGGCAGGCGCTGGACTACTCGCGGCAGCGCTACATCACCGGCGGTGACTACGCGCGGCAGCGGCACCAGCAGCAGCTGATCCGGGCGATGACCCGCAAGATCCTGGACGAGGGCCTGGCCAAGCAACCCGAGCGCGTCGACCAGGTGGTCTCCGCACTGGGCGACACGCTGGTCTACGTGGGCGGGCGCCGGATCGTCGACATCGCGTACGCCCTCAGCGGCCTGCCGGAGAACCGTTTCACGCTGGTCGGGCTGCCCGGTTCCGGTGTCGGCAAGGGCAGCGCCTACCGGGGCGAACAGCTGACCGCCGAGGGCCGCAAGTTCCTCACCGAACTCCGCGCCGGCCGCGCCGACGCGTACCTTGCCGCCCACCCCAAGCTGGTCGTGAAGAACTGACCGCCGCTCAGAGCCGCTTGGGCAGGTCGGGCTTCTTCGTGCCGTAGAGCCAGGCGTCGAAGATCGCATCGAGCTGCTTGCCGGAGATCCGTTCGGCAAGGGCCACGAACTCGGCAGTGGTGGCGGTGCCGTCGCGCTTCTCCGCCGCCCACGTCTTGACGATCTCGAAGAACGCCTTGTCGCCGACGGCCACCCGCAGGGCGTGCAGGGTCATCCCGCCGCGCTGGTAGACCGACTCGCTGAACAGCTTGTCCACCCCCGGCTTGCCCGGCGGCGTCCTCCACACCTGCGCGGACATTTCGGCGTACCGCCTGTCGAACGCCTCCTTGGCGGTGTACGCCTTGGTGTGCTCGGCCCAGAGCCACTCCGCGTACGTGGCGAAGCCCTCGTTGAGCCAGATGTCCTCCCACTTGGCCAACGCGACGCTGTCGCCGAACCACTGGTGGGCCAACTCGTGGGCGACGACCTCGGTGTTCTCGCCCTGCCGGAAGAAGCTCGCCGCGTAGACCGGTCGGCTCTGCGTCTCCAGGGCGTACGAGATCCGGCTGTCGGAGATCACCACCCCGCCGTACGCGCCGAACGGGTACGGCCCGAACACACTCTCCAGATAGTCGGCCACGGCGACGGTCTGCGCGATGGACGCGTCCGCGTTTCCCTTGGCCTCGGTGGTGGTGACCGCGTTGTAGACCGGGCGGCCCTTGTGCTCGCCGGTGGTGATCCGGAACTTGCCGATCACCAGGGTGCTCAGGTAGCTGGCCATCGGCGACTTCTCCGACCACTTCCAGGTGGTCCAACCGCCCGAGCTGGCCTTGCCGCCGGGAACGCCGTTGCTGATCGCGGTCAGGCCGTCCGGGACGGTGACCTCGAAGTCGTAGGCCGCCTTGTCCGACGGGTGGTCGTTCACCGGGAACCAGGTACTGGCCGACTCGGGCTGACCCAGCGCGATGGCACCGTCGGCGGTGTGCAGGAAGCCGCCGTCACCGAGCGTCTCGTTCTTCAGCGGCTTCGGCTTACCGGCGTAGGTGATCTCGGCGACGAAGCCGTTGCCGTTGATCAGGCCGGAAGCCGGCTTGATCACCAGCTCGTTCCGCTTGCGGCTGTGGGTCGCCGGTGCGCCGTCCACCGTGACCGCGCTGACGGTCAGGCCGGCCAGGTCGAGGTTGAACGTCGACAGGTCCGCCGTCGCGGTGGCCCGCACTGTGGTCGTACCCGTCAACTGGTCCTTGGCCGGGTCGTAGCGCACCTTCACCGTGTACCGACCGACGTCGTAGCCGCCGTTGCCGTAGGTCGGGAAGTAGGCGTCACCGACCCCGTCGGCGCCCGCGCTGAACGTCCGCGACGGTGTGGGAGACGCGCTTGGTGGTAGCGCCGTATCCGGGCCCGTCGAGTCGCATCCGGACAGTGCGAGCGCACCGGTCACCAGCAGGCCGGCACCCATTCGCAGTCTGTGCCGCGTCCCCCGCATCCCACACCCTTTCCGCACGGTGGCCGGTCACGGCCGCGCGAACTGGCGCCTACCCGCCGTTCGCAGGCGGCAGCATATCGACCGGGCGGCGGCGCCGGTCACGGCAGTGTGGGGGCCGACCCACCCACCAGCCAGGCGTCGAAGAGCGGACGCAGTTGCCGCTGCGCGACCCGCTCGGCCAGCGCGACGAGGTCCGCTGTGGTCGCGTTACCCGCAGCCCGCTCGCTGGTCCAGGTGCGCAGGATGCGGAAGAAGAGGTCGTCACCGACGGTCCGGCGCAACGCGTGCACGGCGAGCGCCCCGCGCTTGTAGACGGCCGCGCCGAACATCTGCTCCCGGCCCGGCTCGACCGACGGTTGCGTCCAGTCGGTCATTGCGTACTGGATCTCGAAGTTGCGCTGGGCGGTCCGGCCGCCGTCGTGCTCCTCCCACAGCCACTCGGCGTAGCTGGCGAAGCCCTCGTTGAGCCAGATGTCGCCCCACCTGGTCAGCGACACGCTGTCGCCGAACCACTGGTGCGCCAGCTCGTGCACGACGACACTCGGGTTCGGCCGGTCATCCGAGAAGAAGGCAGGCCCGTAGACCGGCCGGGACTGGGTCTCCAGCGCGTACCCGACCCGGTCGTCGGCGATCACGATGCCCCCGTACGAGTCGAACGGGTACGGGCCGAAGCGGCTGGCCAGGAAGTCGACGATCGCGCCGGTGCGGGCCAGCGAGGTGGCCGCGCCGCCGGCCGCCGGCAGGCTCGCGGCCACCGCCGTGACCATCGGTCGGCCGGCGTGCGTGCCGGTCACCACCCGGTAGTCACCGATCACCAGGGTGCTCAGGTAGCTTGCCATCGGGGCGCGCTCCGACCAGCGCCAGGTGGTCCAGCCGTCGGCGCTGTTCTTCGGCCCGGGTACGCCGTTGCTCAGCGCGGCCAAGCCGTCCGGAACGGTCACCGCCAGGTCGTAGGTGGCCTTGTCCGACGGGTGGTCGTTGACCGGGAACCAGGTGGCGGCCGAGTCGGGCTGGCCGAGCGCCACAGCGCCGTCGGCGGTGTGCAGGAAACCGCCGCTGCCCAACGCCCCGTCCTCGACGGCAGTGGGGACGCCCGTGTACTCGACAGTCACTGTGAACTGCCGGCCGCGCGGCAGGCCGTCGCGGGGCGTCACCACCAGCTCGCCGTCGCCGCGCCGGTGCTCGGCCGTCGTGTCACCCACGCTGACCGCGCGGACCTCCAGGCCGACCAGGTCCAGGTTGAAGCGGGACAGGTCCTGGGTGGCGGTGGCCGTGATGACGGCTCGACCGGTCAGCCGGTCGGTCGACGGGTCGTAGCGGACGTCGAGGCCGTAGTGCCCGACGTCGTAACCGCCGTTGCCGTGCCCCGGCACGTACGGGTCGCCGGCGTCGGCGGCACCGGGCCGGAAGCCGTCGCGGTCGTCGCCGGTACAACCGGTGGTGGCCAGCACGATCGCGCAGGTCAGCGCGGCGGCGACTCGCAGTCTCCGTCCGGTCAGGACCATGCCCACCCCTCCTGCGGCACTCTGCTCAGGCCGAGCGTAGTCAGCATCAGCGGCCGCGCGACCGGTATCGACGATCATCAGTGACTTTCGTCGGATCGAACAAAAGCTGACGTCGATCGAACCTTTCTTTCGACTTAGACCGACGTTAGTGTCTGTCTCCGACCACCGTCGCGAAAGGTGGAACCATGCCAGACCACACCGCCCCCGACGCCACCCCCACCGGCCGGCTCAGCCGCCGGTCCCTACTCGCCGCCTCCGCCGGGGCCGCCGCCGCGATCGGCGCAGCCGGCCTGCCCGTCCTCGCCACCGGCACCCCCGCGCTCGCCAACCCCGGCAACGCGAGCAAGCTGCGGGTCGAGCCGCTGATCCCGGCCAAGAACCGCGGCATCATCCTCTACAGCGTCCGCGACCGGATCACCGCCGCGCCCGACGACAGCGGGGTGCCGTACGGCTTCGAGCGCGTCCTCGCTCGACTCGCCGAAATCGGCTACAAGGAGATCGAGTTCGCCGGCTACACCCAGAGCACCGAGATCCTGGGCCGCCAGATCACCCCCGCCGAGATCCGCAAGATCCTCGACGACAACGGCCTGGTGGCCAACGGCACCCACGCCTCGATCCAGCCGGCCACCTTCCAACAGCAGCTGGACATCGCCGAAGAACTCGGCATGAAGAACATCGGCACCGGCAGCGACCCGACCAGCAGCGCGTACAAGGCCGAGTGGGACGCCGCCGCGGACATCTGGAACGAGCTGGGCCGGCAGGCCAAGGCCCGAGGCATGCGGCTCTACACGCACAACCACGACGCCGCGTACAGCTTCCTCATCGACCGGGGCCCGCGCGACGCGCAGGGCCGGCAGACCCGGTCCTCCGGCATCCGCCGGCTGGAGTACTTCTTCGAGATCACCGACCCGCGGTACGTCTTCTTCGAGCTCGACATCTACTGGGCCTACGTGGCCCGCTACAAGCACCAGAGGTACGTGAACCCGGCCGGCCAGGAAGTGACCGACCTGTTCGACCCGATCCTCACCGTGGCCGACCGGACCACCCGGTTCCCGCTCTTCCACGCCAAGGACGGCGACCGGGACACCAGCGTCCCCAACGGTTACCAGATGACCCCGCTGGGCGACGGCGACCTCAACTTCCAGCAGTTCTTCCAGACCATCGGCGAACGCAACTTCCACCACGCCAACTGGGAGATGGACACCGCCCCCGGCGGCACCGAGAACAGGGGCCAGTCGTTGGACTTCGCGGCGACCAGCTACCGCAACATGTCCGACCTGACCATCTACGTGGAGAAGTGACTCCCGGCTGAGTGACTCCGGTTGAACGCGACGAAGGCCGGCCCCGCAGTGTTGCGGGGCCGGCCTTCCGGCGTCTGACGGATCGGTCAGCGGTCGAGGACCAGACCGACCTTCTGGAACTCCTTCAGGTCGCGGTAACCGCACTTGGCCATCGCCCGACGCAGCCCACCGAACAGGTTGAGCTGACCGTCGGCCTCGTCCGCCGGCCCGAAGAGCAACTGCTCCATCGACCCGAGCGGCTCACCGGAAACCTCGAAGGCACCCCGGGGCAGCGACGGGTGGCTCGCCGCCGAGTGCCACCAGGCACCACCGGCGGGGGCCTCCTCGCAGAGCGACAGCGGCTCACCGAGCATCACCGCGTCCGCACCGCAGCCGAGCGCCTTGGCGATGTCACCCGAGGTCTGGATGTCACCATCGGCGATCAGGTGCACGTACCGGCCACCGGTCTCGTCCAGGTAGTCACGGCGGGCCGCCGCGGCGTCGGCGATCGCGGTGGCCATCGGCACCCGGATGCCCAGCACCGACTCGGTGGTCGACCACTCGTCACCACCGATGCCCACGATCACGCCGGCCGCCCCGGTACGCATCAGGTGCAGCGCCGTCTTGTAGTCGGTGCAGCCACCGACGATCACCGGCAGGTCGAGGTCGGCGATGAACTCCTTGAGGTTCAGCGGCTCGTCGGTGGTCGACACGTGCTCGGCCGAGACGATGGTGCCCTGGATGACAAGGATGTCCACTCCGGCGTCCAGGATCACCGGCGCCAGCGCGAGGGTGTGCTGCGGGGAGACCCGCACCGCCACAGTGCCGCCACCGGCACGCAACTCGCGGACCCGCTCCGCGATCAGGTCCGGGCGGATCGGCTCGGCGTACACCTCCTGGAGCCGCTTGGTGGCGCGGGCCTCCTCGTCGAGGCCGGCCAGCTCGTCCAGCACCTTCGTCGGGTTCTCGTAGCGGGTCCAGAGCCCCTCGACGTTGAGCACGCCGAGGCCGCCGAGCTGACCGAGACGCACCGCCGACGATGGGCTCATGGTGGCGTCGGAGGGGTGGCCGACGCACGGAATGCCGAACGGGTACGCGTCGAGCTGCCAGGACGTCGAGACGTCATCGACGTCCCGGGTGCGGCGGCTCGGCACGATGGCGATGTCGTCCAGGTGGTAGCCGCGCTGCGCGGTCTTGCCCAGCCCGATCTCGACCACGTCACGCATGGGGGACTCCAGGTGGTTGGGGGTGGTGGGTCAGCGGGTGTGGTAGTTGGGCGCCTCGACCGTCATCTGGATGTCGTGCGGGTGGCTCTCCTTCAGGCCAGCCGCGGTGATCCGGATGAGCTGGCCCCGGCGGTGCAGATCGGGGATGTTCTCCGCACCGGCGTACCCCATGGCCAGTCGCAGACCGCCGACCAGTTGGTGGGCCACCCGGGAGAGCGGCCCCCGGTAGGGCACCTGACCCTCCACGCCCTCGGGGACCAGCTTGTCGTCGCTGAGCACGTCCTGCTGGAAGTAGCGGTCCTTGCTGTACGACTTGGCCTGACCCCGGGACTGCATCGCGCCGAGCGACCCCATCCCGCGGTACGTCTTGAACTGCTTGCCGTTGACGAAGATCAGCTCACCGGGGCTCTCCTCGCAACCGGCCAGCAGGCTCCCGAGCATCACCGTGTCGGCGCCGGCCACCAGGGCCTTGGCGATGTCACCGGAATACTGGATGCCGCCGTCACCGATCACCGGCACGCCGGCTGGGCGGGCGGCCCGGGCCGCCTCCATGATCGCGGTGACCTGCGGCACGCCGACCCCGGCGACGATCCGGGTGGTGCAGATCGCGCCCGGCCCCACGCCAACCTTGACGCCGTCGGCGCCGGCGTCGACAAGCGCCTTCGCGCCGGCGTACGTGGCCACGTTGCCGCCCATGATGTCGACCGCCACGTCGGCCTTGAGCCGGCGAACCATGTCCAGCACGGCCCGCTGGTGACCGTGCGCGGTGTCCACGATCAGCACGTCGACGCCCGCGTCGACCAGCGCACGGGCCCGCTTGTAGGCGTCCTCGCCCACGCCGATGGCGGCGGCGACCCGCAGCCGGCCGGCGTCGTCCTTGCTGGCGTCCGGGTACTGCTCGCTCTTGGTGAAGTCCTTGACGGTGATCAGGCCACGCAGCCGGCCCGAGTCGTCGACGATCGGCAGCTTCTCGACCTTGTGCTGACGCAGCAGCGCCAGGGCGTCGTCCTTGCTCACCCCGACCCGCGCGGTGACCAGCGGGGTGTGGGTCATGATCTCGCGGACCGGCGTGTTCGGCTCGGAGACGAAACGCATGTCCCGGTTGGTGACGATGCCCACCAGTTGGCCGTCGCCATCCACCACCGGCACGCCGGAGATGCGGTAACGCCCGCACAGCTCGTCGACCTCGCGCAGCGTGTCGTCCGGACTGGCCGTCACCGGGTTGGTGATCATGCCGGACTCGGAGCGCTTGACCAGGTCGACCTGGAGGGCCTGGTCCTCCAGGGAGAGGTTGCGGTGCAACACGCCGATGCCGCCCTGGCGGGCCATGGCGATCGCCATCCGGGCCTCGGTCACCGTGTCCATCGCGCTGGACAGCAGCGGAATGGACAACTCGATGTTGCGAGTGAGCTTCGTCCGGGTATTGACCCGGCTGGGCACCACATCCGACTCGCCCGGCTGAAGCAGCACGTCGTCGAAGGTGAGGCCGAGCGGAACCACCCGGGCGGAGCCGGCCGGCAGCTCGGGCAGGTGGCCGCCCAGGTCGGCGTGCTCGACGCCGGCCGGAAGATCGGTGCTGGGCGAATTTTCCACGATTGCTCCCCTGAGCTGCTCGGATGGGCTTCAGCGAGGTGGCGCGGGCGGGCACCGGAGCGCGCCACGGTGCCGGCACGTCGCCTCATCGTACCCAGTGAGCTGGGCGACCCGTCCGTGGCAGGCCGGCCCGGCGCGGACGCCGGGGGGCGGACGTTCGCGCCGCGTTGGGTCTACGGTGAGGGGGTGCACGACGAGCCCATCGACCCGTTCAATGGCGACCCGGCCGATCCGACAGCGGGTCTGGATGACCCGGGCGATGACGCGACGCCGGATCCGCTGACCGACGTCGAGCGGCAGGATGTGCTGGAAGACCTCGCCGACCTGGAGATCTACCAGGCTCTGCTGGCCCCGATCGGCGTTCGCGGGCTGGTGATCGAATGCGAGGACTGCCGCGAGCCGCACTACTTCGACTGGGACCTGCTCCGCGGCAACCTGCGGCACCTGCTCAACTCCGGGCGGCCCCGGGTGCACGAGCCCGCGTACGACCCCGACCCGGACCACTACGTGACCTGGGACTACGCCCGGGGGTACGCGGACGGGGTGCACGACACCCTGTCCGAGGGCACCGAGGACGAGCCGGACGCCCCGACCGCCACCAAGTGACACCGCCGCGCTGCTTGCGCGGCGTACCCCTGCTGTCGCGTGCCGTGCCGTGTGGCGTGCCCCGCTTCCGCGCGGCGCGCCCTGCGGCGGCGCTGCGCGGATGTCAGGCCACTAGACCGGCGCGGAACCCCGCCGCCACCGCGTGCGCCCGGTCCCGGGCGCCAAGCTTGCGGAACAACCGGCGGGCGTGCGTCTTGACGGTGTCCTCCGAGACGAACAACTCCCGGCCGATCTCCGCGTTGCTCTTGCCCTCGGCCATGCCGAGCAGCACCTGAAGCTCACGCTCGGTGAGGCCGATCGACGCCCGACTGGGTCGGGCGTTCGGGGCGGGACGACCCTGGTCGGTCTGCGTCGCCGGCTCGCCGGTCCCCGCCTCCGCCTCGTCGTCGCCCCGCTGCACCGGCACCGACGCCACACCGGCCGGCCCGTCGGCGGCCGTGGCCGCCCAGCCGGGCTCGCCGGAGCCACGCGGCGACGGACCGGAGCGACCGGACCCACCCACCGCAGCAGCGTCGCGGGCCGGATCGGTGATCCGCTGCCGAGAGGCTCGGCCGGGCGCGGCGAGCAGCAGTAGCGCCTTCGCCACCGCGCTGGTCAGGTCATGGTCGACATTCTGGATGAGCCCCCGGGCGCCGGCGCTGATGGTGGCCGCCGCTGCCTCGGACTCCTCGGTGCCGAGCAGCAGCACCGCCGCCTGCGGCGCACGCGCCAACACCCGACGGACGAAGCCCGCGCTGTCCGGCCGAGTGAGGGCCGTGTCCGCCAGGACCACGTCGGCCGGCCGCTCGGCCAGCCGCAGCATCACCTCGGGATCAGAGACGGCGGTACGAACGATCGCGGACAACCCCAGCCGCGCGGCAGCAGAAGTAAGGTGCTGGGCCGCGAGTGGTGTCCGAACGCACACAAGAACGGTACGCACTGTGGTCTCCTCTCCGCCAACGAGCAGACCATGACGGGGTCGGCTGGGGAGGGGGTTCCCGGCAATCCTTCGAACTTTTCCGACAGATGGGGCAAAAGCCGCAATTTCCCGGACGTTTTCGATCACACACGTGTGAGTTGACGACAGCCCGGGTACCGGGAGATCCAGGCCGGGAACGGTGCGCCTGCGCGGCCCGCCGCCCGGACGCCGGCCATAAGGATTCTCGCGGAGCCGCGCGGGAGGAGGGGTGCTGATGTCGAACGTACGTAGACTGCCCGGACCCATCGTCGATCTCTGGGACTGGCAGCGACTCGGTGCCTGCCGAGGGCGCGACAGCGCCCAGTTCTTCCACCCCGACGGTGAGCGCGGTTCTTCCCGGCTGCGCCGCGAGTCCGCCGCCAAGTCGGTCTGCCGCGCCTGCCCGGTTCGCGCCGAGTGCGCCGCCCACGCCCTCTCCGTACGCGAGCCGTACGGCGTGTGGGGCGGCTTCAGCGAGTCGGAGCGCCTGCGACTGCTCGCCGTCGGCTGGGAGGACCTGGCAGACCGCCGACACGCCCGGGTCGACGTCGCACGGCTGGAAGCCCGCCTGGGTCGGCCGCACAAGTCGACCGTCCCGGCCCAACGCAACGTCGCCTGACCCGACGCGACATCCACATCCGCGAGCCGCGCCCCTGTCCTGGGGCGCGGTTTCGCGCGCGGTTTACGCGACGCCGACGAACGCCGCGTGATCAACACGGGTTCCTTGATGTCGGGGCATCCCGCCCAGGCGGTTTCAAGCGGCTGTTGCGACCAGGTGTTTGTGGAGTACCTCGGCTGGATTCTGCCAGTCGAGGGTTTGGCGTGGTCGTCCGTTGAGTTCGCGGGCGACGGCGTCGAGGTCGTCCTGGGTCCAGGTGCGGAAGTCGGTGCTGGAGCGGGGGAAGTACTGGCGCAGGAGGCCGTTGGTGTTCTCGTTGCTGCCGCGTTGCCACGGGCTGTGGGGGTCGCAGAAGTAGACCTTGCAGTCGGTGGCCAGGGTGAAGACGGGGTGCTGGATCATTTCGATGCCCTGGTCCCAGGTCAGTGTCTTGCGCAGCTCGGCCGGCAGGCGGCGCATGAGGCCGGTCAGGGTGTCGATGACCTGTTCACTGACCCGCGATTCGGGCAGCGCGCCGAGCATCACGTATCGGGTGGCGCGTTCGACCAGGGTGATGATCGCGCTGGAGCCTCGGGCGCCGATGACCAGGTCGCCTTCCCAGTGCCCGGGCACGGCCCGGTCTTCGACCTCTGCCGGGCGAGTCGAGATGTGAAAGTCACGCACCCACGGGCGGCTTCCCCGCCCCGCGCTGGCCTGACGCGACTGAGGCCGCCGTAACGCCCGCCCAGAGCGCAACGCGACCTGCCGGGCTAACTCCTGGCGCATCCCACCTCGGGCCTGGAAGTAGACCGCCTGATAGATCGTCTCGTGTGACACCCACATCTCCGGTCGCTCAGGAAACTCCCGCCGCAGCGACCGGGCGATCTGCCACGGCGAGTGCCGCTGCGCCAGACGATCCTTGACCGTCTGCCACAACGGCGGCCACGCCCGCCCCCGACCCGGACGCAACTTGCCCTCACGAGGACGCCGCGCCCGCGCGTCCGCCTTGCCCTGAGCATTGCGGTGAGAGTACTTCCACCGATACGCCCCACCCCACCCCTTCGGATAGCCCACCCCAGCCACATAACCAGGATCCGCACCATGCGGATGCCGCTGACCCACCGGCACCCGACCCCCCGTGCCGCAGTGATTACGCGACAACTCCCGCCACACCGTCGAGCGATGCCGCCCGATCACCTGCGCGATCTGCGGGAACGTCAACCCCTGACCGAACAACACCTCAATCTGCGCCCGCTCCGCGGACGACAACCTCTGCCCCGGCATGACCCCTCATCCTGACGAGAATCCACCCCGTTGCAACAACCACTTGAGCCCAAGCCATCCGGACACCGCAACTTCAATGATGCCGAGTGGATCAAGCCAGGTTCGGGGCCGGAGGGGCGAGCAGAGACGGGCACCCTGGGACGTTTGACCGGTCTGGGGCATTTGGGCTTGGTGCAGGCCTTAGGCTTCTGCGAGGTATGCGATCTCTGTCCCGTGACCGGGCACACCCGTGGGCCGGAATCCTGGCCGAGCCGGGGTCGTTACATACCCTGACGATCGCAGCACCACGACCCGCCACCCGCCCCGCATGGGGTTGGGATGCAGGTCCGGCGGGTTGGAATGCCAGCCTCCGCCCGGTCGTTACAGTCCCCACGACCGACCGCAGGCACCGCCCCGATGAGGGTGCCGGATGGATGGGCCACCCCCGGAATGACCCCGGCCCGCCGGTCGTTACACAGGGTCCCGGCGCCACGAGCCCCCCGCTCGCCAGGACGCCGACCCGACGCCCGACAGGGCGTCACCCCCAAACTTTCCCCTTGTACGTGCAGCGCCGGACGAGGTGCTCACACCCTGCCGCCGCCCCCTGTTTGGCGGTGCGGGTGTTCCTACCCCCGAAGGAGCTACCCCCATGAACACGATCTTCCGTAAGAGCATGCTGTCTGTTGCTGGTCTCGCGTTCGCCGGCGGTGTCTTCGCCGGCCCGATCGCCGCCCACGCCGCCACCCCGGTCGACGCCAAGCCCGTCGCCGTGGCCGTGCAGGCGCCGAAGCCGCAGGGCGACCAGTCCCACATCACCCTGAATGATGAGCAGACCGCCAACGTCAAGGCCATCATCGCCGCCACGAAGAAGGCCGGTCTCCCGGAGCGGGCCGCGGTGATCTCGATCGCGACGAGCCTGCAGGAGTCGAAGCTGGAGAACCTCGGCCACCTCGGCGATATGAATGACCATGACTCGCTGGGCCTGTTCCAGCAGCGCCCGAGCTCGGGTTGGGGCACCCCGGAACAGATCACCAACCCCGAGTACTCGACGACCGCGTTCCTCAAGGGTCTGAAGCAGGTCGACGGGTGGCAGGACATGCCCCTGACCGACGCCGCGCAGACCGTCCAGGTGTCGGCCTACCCGGACGCCTACGCCCAGTGGGAGCAGCAGGCCACCGACCTGGTCGCCCAGCACTGGAACAGCTGACCCACAGCACAGCAGAACAGCACGACACCGACCGCTGGCCGGCACCCGCAACCCGGGGTGCCGGCCAACGGCATTCCTGCTGCCACCGATCGCCACCCGCCATGCCACCCGGCGGCCGCTGACCGCCATTCGCAGGCCACCGGCCACCGCCATCCGGCGCAGGTCGCAGGGTGCAGGCCGCTGGGAACCTCGGCCGCAGGCCGCAGTCGCCAGGGCGGAGGGTGCCGAACTGGCCCAACGGAGACGGAGGGCGTCGAACAACCGACGCCCGTCTGCAGATCTTGGACACTTTCCGTTCTGCGCTAACTGTGCTGTCCCGAGTCATGTGTCAAGGGGAAGTCCCGATAGATGTGTCAGGTGTTGTTGATCAGGCTGCTCGGGTGAGGCTGATGTAGGTCCGGTCGGGGGTGAGGTGGAAGTGGCCGAGGGGTTGGCCGTCTTGGTGGTAGATGGTGATCCGGCTCTGGTCGCGGATGGCGGTGATGGTGGCGCCGGCGTGGGTGGTGCCGACGCTGGTGCGGTGTCCGGCGACGGTGATGGCGCCGGTGCTGCCCACGAGGCAGCGGTGCAGGGTGGCGTCGGTTTGCATCGGTAGGCTGGCCGGCCCGCCGAGGCTGGGCGCGTGTGTCCATGCCTGGGCGGGGGTGGCGCGTCGCGGCAGGGCGCTGTGGCGTCGTTGGGTGTTGTAGTAGCGGCGGTAGACGTCGAGGAGGTTCTGCAGTTCCGCGCGGGTTGCGGGGGCGGGGTGGGTGCTCAACCATTTTTTGAGGGTTTGGTGGTGGCGTTCGACCTTGCCGCAGGTCTGCGGATGGTAGGGGCTGGAGTTGATCGGCCGGACATTGTGGTCCAGGAGGCACTGGACGAACGTGGAGATCGATCCGGGCCGGGTCAATCGGCTGGTGAACGCGGTCCCGTTGTCGGACAACACGATCGCCGGGGTGCCGTACTCGTCGAATGCCTGCCTGATCGCGGTGACCGCGCCTTCGGCGGTCTCCGCGCTCGTTGCGTGACAGCCGACGAGGGTTCGGGTGCAGTCGTCCAGGACGTCGAAGACCGCGGCGAGGCTGCCGTCGGCGAGCCGGACGTTCGTGGCGTCAATTTGGTAGCAGTCGCGGGGCCGGGCGTAGACGAACCGCCGAAACGAGCTGCGCGGCCGTTTCGCCGGGTTCCGTTCGAGCAGGTCATGCCGGGCCAGGACCCGGTTGATCGTCGATCGCGACGGCACCCGCCACGGCGCACCGGTAGCGGCGTGCACCTCGATCAGCGCGTCGCGAATGAAGTCAGCCCCGTTATCCACGCCGAGTTCGACGCGCAGCTTGCAGATCCAGGCGTCCAACTCCGGTGGCGTCGTCCGCGGACTGCTACGCGGCCGCCGGGACCGCTCATGCCACTCGCCCTCATCCCTGATCCGTGCCTGATGCCGGTAAACGGTACGGACCGAAACCCCATGCTCACGCGCGAACTCGGCGGCGTTGATCCGCACCCCAGCAGCCAACTGGGCATCGAGCAGATTCATGACACGCCGCCGAGAAGCCATACCCGGCACCATGGACCAGCACACCCAAGGCCCCTGCCAAGTGACACATGTATCGAGACTTCAACACTGACAGATGTCATGGGACTGAATAGTTCTGCGCTAACGGAAAGTGTCCAAGATCTGCAGGCACTCCGGGGTATCACCGGTCACTCAACTGGCCCGCCGACCCCAACGACAGTCTTCGGAGCCGGCAGGCGGCAGCGGACACAGCCCACCGACCCTCAGGCCAGGGTCGCGGACACAGGCTAACGACCCGCAGACCAGGGTCGCGGACACAGCCCGCCGACCCGCAGAGCAGGTCGCGGACACAGCCCGCCGATTCAGGCGCCGGACGCAGCCCAGGCGGGCGGCGCCACACGGTGGATCAGCGGACGGTGACGGTGACCGTGTGCCAGCCGGTGGCGCCGTCCGGGACGACGTCCTGCGTACGCTCGGTTTGGGTTTCGCCGGTTGCGTCCGTCGCACGGACCTGGAGCCGGTGTTCGCCCGGTGTGGCGTCCCAGCGCCAGGACCATTGCACCCAGGTGTCCACCGAGACGGTCGGGGCCAGCGCGGCTTCCTGCCACTGGCCGTCGTCGACGCGTACCTCGACTCGGCGGATGCCTCGGTGCTGTGCCCAGGCCACTCCAGCGATGGTCACCGGCCCAGTGGTCAGCCGGTTGCGCCCCCGGGGCGCGTCGATCCGCGACTGGGTCTTGATCGGCCCCTGGGCGGACCAGCCGCGCGGCACCCAGTACGCGTCGAAGTCGGCGAACCGGGTCAGCTCCAGTTCGGTCACCCACTTGCAGGCTGACACATAGCCGTAGAGGCCCGGCACCACCATCCGGACCGGAAAGCCGTGCTCGACCGGCAACGGCTCGCCGTTCATCCCGACGGCCAACAGCGCGTCTCGTCCGTCGCGTAGCGCGGCGGTGGGGGTGCCGCAGGTCCAGCCGTCGACCGACCGGCCGACGACCTGGTCGGCGTCGTCGTCGGGCTCAACCTCGTCCAGCAGTTCCCGCAGGGGTACGCCGAGCCAGCGGGCGTTGCCGATCAGGTCCCCGCCCACCTCGTTGGAGACGCAGGCCAGCGTGACGTACCGCTCGACCAGCGGTCGGGCCAGCAGGTCCGCGTAGCTGTAGGTGCGCTCCTTGCCGACCCGCCCGTGGATCCGCAGCCGCCAGGTGTCCGGGTCGACCTGGGGCACCACCAGCGCGGTGTCGATCCGGTAGAACCCGAAGTTCGGGGTGACGTACGGCGCGAGCTGGGTCAGGGAGAGGTCCGCGCCGGCCGGCACGGCCGGTGCGGGGGCCACCGGGGCGGGTAGGCGGATCGCGTCGCGGGCCGCGGAGACGCCGCGCCGGCCCGCCAGCCAGCGTCCGCCGAGACCGGCCACCACCGCTGTGCCGAGCAGCACCCCGCTGCCGGTGAGGAAGCGCCGCCGCGAGTCAGGGTCCACTTCGGCAGGCCCGGCCGGCTCGACCGCCGCCGTCGGCCCGGCAGGAGTCACCGGAACCGACCCCGCCGGCGACACTGGCACCGGACCGCCAGGCGACACCGGCACGGACGAAGACACCGGGTCGCCGGGCGACGCCGGCGCCGGACCGGCGGGCGGGGTGGGTGGTGACCAGGACCAGGGGTTCAGCTCGAACGGTCCGGCGATGAACAGCCAGAGCACCAGGGCGCCGAGACCGGCGCCGACCAGGGACGGCAGCGCGTCGGCGAGGTCCGCGCCGGGACGGGTCAACGCGGCCGCGACGCCGATGGCGCCGAACGCGGCGATGCCGGCCAGGCCGAGTGCCAGCCGGCGGATCGCCAGTACGCCGAAAAGCGCGGCGAAGGCTCCCAGCAACACGGCCGTGCCGACCAGCAGCGCGATCTTGTCGGCGGTGCCGAAGAGGTCGATGGCGAGTTGCTTCAGCGACTCGGGGACGGCGTCGACGATGACCCCGCCGACAGCGACCAGGGGCGCCGACCGAGGGCCGGTCAACACCGCGACCGGTTCGGCGATCCCGATCGCGACGGCGGCGGCGGTGATTCCGGCCAGCGCGGCGTACCGCCGTGACGTGGTGCTCATCGGCCCAGTGTGCGCGATCATCTCGTCCGGTCGCCAACAACGTCAGCGTTCGGTAATGACCTGCCGGCCCACCGAACGAAGCGGGGCACACCGCCGTACGGCGGTGTGCCCCGGGTGTCGCTACCGGATCAGAAGCCCGGGCCGTGCTGGTGGCCGTGACCGTGGCCGTGGCCGCCGGCGGCGGCCGGCTCGGCCTGCTCCGGCTTCTCCACCACGAGGCTCTCCGTGGTGAGCAGCAGACCGGCGATCGAGGCGGCGTTGGTGACCGCGTTGCGGGTCACCTTCACCGGGTCGATGATGCCGGCCTTGACCAGGTCGACGTACTCGCCCTTGGCGGCGTCGAGGCCGTTGCCCCACTCGAGGTCGGCGACCTTCTGGGTCACGACGTAGCCGTCGTGACCGGCGTTCTGGGCGATCCAGCGCAGCGGCTCGACGAGCGCCTTGCGCACGACCGAGACGCCGACCTTCTCGTCACCGGTGAAGCCCAGGTCGTCGTCGAGCACCGAGAGGATCTGCACCAGGGCGGCGCCGCCGCCGGGCACAGTGCCCTCCTCGACCGCTGCCTTGGTCGCCGCGATGGCGTCCTCGATGCGGTGCTTGCGCTCCTTCATCTCGACTTCGGTCGCCGCGCCGGCCTTGATGACGGCGATGCCACCGGAGAGCTTCGCCAGCCGCTCGGCCAGCTTCTCCCGGTCCCAGTCGGAGTCGGAGGCCTCGATCTCCTTGCGGATCTGGGAGACCCGGTCGGCGACGTCGGCCTTCTGGCCACCGCCGTCGACGATCGTGGTGTTCTCCTTGTCGACCACGACGCGCCGGGCGGTGCCGAGCACCTCCAGGCCGACCTGGTCGAGCTTGTAGCCCAGCTCCGGGGCGACCAGCTCGGCGCCCGTGGAGATCGCGATGTCCTGGAGCATCGCCTTGCGCCGGTCACCGAAGCCCGGGGCCTTGACCGCGCAGACCTTGAGGGTCTTGCGCAGCGAGTTGACCACCAGGGTGGAGAGCGCCTGGCCGTCCACGTCCTCGGCGATGATCAGCAGGGGCTTGCTGTTCTGCAGGACCTTCTCCAGCAGCGGCAGCAGCTCCTCGATCGCCGAGATCTTCTGGGTGGTGACCAGGATGTACGCGTCCTCGAGGACGGACTCCTGGCTCTCCAGGTCGGTGACGAAGTTCGGCGAGATGAAGCCCTTGTCGAACTGGAGACCCTCGGTCACGTCCAGTTCGGTGGTGAGCATCGAGCCTTCCTCGACGGTGATGACACCGTCGCGGCCGACGCGCTCCATCGCCTCGGCGATGAGGTCGCCGATCGTGGAGTCCTGCGCGGAGATCGTCGCCACGTTCGCGATCGACTCCTTGCTGGTGACCTCGGCGGCACGGCCGAGCAGCGCCTCGGAGACCTTGGTGGCCGCCGCGTCGATGCCCCGCTTGAGGCCGGCCGGGTTGGTCCCGGCGGTCACGTTGCGCAGACCCTCGCGAACCATCGCCTGGGCCAGCACGGTCGCGGTGGTGGTCCCGTCGCCGGCGACGTCGTTGGTCTTGGTCGCCACCTCCTTGACCAACTGCGCGCCAAGGTTCTCGTACGGGTTGGTGAGCTCGATCTCCTTGGCGATGGTCACACCATCGTTGGTGATCGTCGGCGCACCGAATTTCTTGTCCAGGACGACGTTGCGCCCGCGCGGGCCGAGGGTGACCTTGACCGCGTCCGCGAGGGCGTTGACACCGTGCTCCAGCAGGTGCCGGGCGTCGTCCGAGAAGCTCAGGATCTTCGCCATTAATGTCCCTTCGAAGCGCCATTGCCCCGGCCCGGCGAGCCGGACCGGGGCAGTGGCACTGATCGGTTGCTTACTTCTCGATGACCGCGAGGACGTCGCGGGCGGAGAGCACCAGGTACTCCTCGCCGGCGTACTTGACCTCGGTGCCGCCGTACTTCGAGTAGAGGACGGTGTCGCCGACCTGCACGTCAACCGGAACCCGGTTGCCGTTGTCGTCGACGCGCCCCGGGCCCACAGCGAGGACGGTGCCCTCCTGCGGCTTCTCCTTGGCGGTGTCGGGGATCACGATGCCCGACGCCGTGGTGGTCTCAGCCTCGTTCGCCTGGACCACGATGCGGTCCTCGAGCGGCTTGATCGCAACCTTGGTCGCGGTAGTCACGGGCATACCCTCCTGGGGTACTGGTTTCGTTGCTGGCCAGCGGGGCTGACCAGCGTCAATCTGCCTCATGCCACCGGGCGGTGCCGTCGTCGCGGGTGCCGGTCCGCCTGGCGTGCGCACCCGGGTCGCGAGACCCGGAAGCTGGCACCCTCAGGGTGAGAGTGCTAATCGCAGGTTATTCCGTGGCTAGCACTCCGTCAAGGAGAGTGCCAGCGCGTCGCGCCCCGCCAGCCAGGATTTCCCTGTCGGCCGGGACAATGGCCGGGTGGATCTCGATCAGCTGGCGGCGCTGCGTACCCCCGAGGGGTCGGCCGCGCTCACGGCGGCGGCCGAGCTGGCCGGCGGTGATCCACTGGTCGCGGCGTCGGCGCTGCGCGCGACCGGGGTGCCGCCGGCGTTGGCGGCGGCGGCCCTCACTCAGGCCGAGCTGCGCCATCGGGCGGTCGGCAAGTTCGGCCCGGCCGCCGCTGGGATGTTCCTCACCCGCCCCGGCCTGGAGCAGGCCACCCGCCGGGTGGTCGCCGACCGGCGGGCCGCCCGGTTGTCCGCGGCCGGCGTGCGCACCCTGGCCGACCTCGGGTGCGGGCTCGGAGCCGACGCGCTGGCCGCCGCCCGGGCCGGCATCCGGGTGTACGGCGTGGAGGCCGATCCGGTGACCGCGGCGATGGCAGCCGCCAACGCCGCGGCGGCCGGGCTGGCCGAGCTGTTCACTGTCGAGTGCGGCGACGCGACCGGGTTCGACGTGTCACGGGTTGACGGGGTCTTCTGCGATCCGGCCCGCCGCAGCACCGGCACCGGGCGGCGGATCTTCGACCCGCGCGCCTACTCGCCGCCGTGGGACTTCGTCACCGGCCTGGCCGAGCGGGTGCCGCGGACCGTGGTGAAGGTGGCGCCGGGCCTGGACCACGCGCTCATCCCGGCCGGCGCGGAGGCCGAGTGGGTCGGCGTGGACGGCGATCTGGTCGAGGCCGCGCTCTGGTGCGGCGAGCTGGCGGAGGTGCCTCGTCGCGCCACCCTCTACCGCCAGCGGGGCGCCGAGGCGCACCGCCACCAGCTCACCGGCTCGGGTGCCACCGAGGCGCCGGTCGGGCCGCCGCGCCGCTACCTGTACGACCCGGACCCGGCAGTGGTCCGCGCGCACCTCGTCGCCGAACTGGCCACCGAACTGGACGCCACCCTGGGCGATCCGAGCATCGCCTACCTCTACGCCGACGAGCCGATCCGCACCCCGTACGCGCGGTGCCTGGAGATCACCGACGTGCTGCCGTTCTCGCTCAAGCGCCTGCGGGCACTGTTGCGCGACCGTCGGGTGGGCCGCGTGGAGATCCTCAAGCGGGGTTCGGCGCTCACCCCGGAGCAGCTTCGGCGGGATCTGCGGCTGTCCGGGGACGCGGCGGCGAGCCTGGTGCTCACCCGGGTCGACGGCGCACCGACGGTGCTGGTCGGCCGCCCGGCCGACTAGCGTCCCCGTGGCCGGCCGGTCGACCAGTGTCGCTGTGGCCGGCCGGCCGACCAGCGCCATCTCGACTAGCCTCGTCGCTGTGGCGGGACAGGGCACGCCGGCAACGGCACTGTTGGTCAAGCGCGGCATCGCGCATCGCACCCATCCGTACCGGGTGGCGCCGGACGCCCCGAACTACGGCGCGTTGGTGGCGGTGGCCCTCGGCGTGGCGCCGGAGCGCGTGTTCAAGTCGCTGGTGACCGCTGTCGACGGCGCGCTCACCGTGGCGGTCGTGCCGGTCACCGGCGAGCTGGATCTCAAGGCGCTCGCTGCGGCGGTCGGCGGCAAGCGGGCGGCATTGGCCGACCGGGCGGTCGCCGAGCGGGCCACCGGTTACGTACGCGGTGGGATCAGCCCGCTCGGGCAGCGTCGACGGTTGCCCACAGTGCTGGACGAATCCGCGCTGGATCTCCCGACGATCTACGTCTCGGCTGGTCGGCGCGGTCTGCAACTCGAACTGGCAGCGGCGGATCTGGTGGCGTTGACCGACGCCCGCACCGCGCCGTTGCAGACCCACTGACGGCCTTCGTTACGTCGACTCCTCCGTGGGATACCCGGGGAGTAACAGTCGCGTTGCTGAATTGTTATCGCTCCCAACAAACTATGCACCTGCGCGGTCTTGTGGAGCCGGTGTGACGCGAAATACGTTGCCGGACACAACAAAACAACACCTCCCCCACCTCCGAAAGGACCCTGCACATGCGTAAGGGGATCCTCACCATCGCCGCCGTGGGCCTGCTCACGACCGGCGGCTTGACCGCCTGTAGCGACGACTCCGGCGACAAGGCCGGCTCCGACAAGACCCCCAAGATCGGCGTGATCCTGCCGGACAGCAAGTCCTCGGCCCGCTGGGAGACCGCGGACCGTCGGTTCCTGGAGGAGGCGTTCAAGGCCGCCGGCGTCCAGTACGACATCCAGAACGCCCAGAACGACAAGACCGCCTTCCAGACCATCGCCGACCAGATGATCACGGGCGGCGTGACCGCCCTGATGATCGTCAACCTGGACTCCGGCACCGGCAAGGCCGTACTCGACAAGGCCAAGTCGCAGGGCGTCGCCACCATCGACTACGACCGGCTCACCCTCGGCGGCTCCGCCCAGTACTACGTCAGCTTCGACAACGAGACCGTCGGCAAGCTCCAGGGCGAGGGTCTGTCGAAGTGCCTGACCGAGAAGGGCGTCAAGAACCCCGTCGTGGCGTACCTGAACGGCTCCCCCACCGACAACAACGCCACCCTCTTCAAGGCCGGCTACGACTCGGTGCTCAAGCCGAAGTTCGACGCCAAGGAGTACGTCAAGGGTCCTGAGGACGCGGTGCCCGCGTGGGACAACGCGCAGGCCGCGACGATCTTCGAGCAGCAGCTCACCAAGGCCAACGGCAAGATCGACGGCGTGCTCGCCGCAAACGACGGTCTCGGCAACGCGGCCATCTCGATCCTGAAGAAGAACAAGCTCAACGGCAAGGTGCCGGTGACCGGGCAGGACGCCAGCACCGAGGGCCTGCAGAACATCCTCGCCGGTGACCAGTGCATGACCGTCTACAAGGCGGTCCGGGAAGAGGCCAAGGCCGCCTCCGACCTGGCCATCGCCCTCGCGAAGGGCGAGACGAAGGACACCGGCCAGACGGTCAAGGACGGTGACCGGGACGTTCCCTCGGTGCTGCTCACCCCGAAGGCCATCACCAAGGAGACCGTCAAGGACGTCATCGCCGACGGCTACGTGACCAAGGAAGAGGTCTGCACCGCGGCGTACACCAAGTTCTGCGCCGAAGCCGGCATCAGCTGACCGACGCCGCAGTACCCGCCGGAACGACCATCGCCGCCCGGCACGGGAGCACCCTCCCGTGCCGGGCGGCGCCCGCCGGACGGGCCCCGACCCTCCCTTAAGAAGGAGACCCCCGTGTCCGCGACCCCCCTGCTGGAACTCCGCGGGATCGACAAGAGCTTCGGTCCCGTCCAGGTGCTCCGCGACGTCGCCCTGACCGTCCACCCGGGCGAAGTGACCGCACTGGTCGGTGACAACGGCGCCGGCAAGTCGACCCTGGTGAAGTGCATCAGCGGCATCCACCCCACCGACGCCGGAGAGTTCCTGTTCAACGGTGAACCGGTGCACATCGGCAGCCCCCGCGACGCCGCCACGCTCGGCATCGAGGTCGTCTACCAGGACCTCGCGCTCTGCGACAACCTGGACATCGTGCAGAACATGTTCCTCGGCCGGGAGAAGCGCAGCGGCATCGTCCTCGACGAGCCGACCATGGAACAGCTCGCCGCCGAAACGCTGGCGGGGCTCTCCATCCGCACCGTCACCTCACTACGCCAGCACGTGTCCAGCCTCTCCGGTGGCCAACGCCAGACCGTGGCCATCGCCAAGGCGGTGCTCTGGAACAGCAAGCTCGTCATCCTGGACGAGCCGACCGCGGCGCTCGGCGTGGCACAGACCGCCCAGGTTCTCGAACTGGTCCGCCGCCTCGCCGACAACGGCCTGGCCGTGGTACTCATCTCGCACAACATGAACGACGTCTTCGCCGTCTCCGACCGGATCGCCGCGCTGTACCTCGGCCAGATGGTCGCCCAGGTGAAGACCACCGACATCACCCACGCCCAGGTGGTCGAGCTGATCACCGCCGGGCGCTCGGGCGGGCTCGGCCTCGCCACCGACCCGGGCAGCAACGGCGACGGCCCGCAGCCGGCCGACTCGATCTCAGGAGGCGTCCGATGACCACCACCGCCGTGCGGAAGGGCGGCCCCGCGGCCGTCACACCGGCGCCGACCGTCGGAGGCCACGTCCGCAACTACTTCAGTCGCGTACGTGGTGGCGACGTCGGCGCGCTACCGGCCGTGCTCGGGCTGATCGTGCTCTGCACCGTCTTCGCGATCATGCGGCCGTCGTCGTTCCTGTCGGCCGGCAACTTCGCCAACCTCTTCACCCAGGGCGCGGCGGTCACGCTGATCGCGATGGGCCTGGTCTTCGTGCTGCTGCTCGGGGAGATCGACCTCTCCGCAGGCTTCGCCAGCGGCGTCTGCGCCGCGGTGCTGGCCAATGTGGTCACCGTGCTCGGCTACCCGTGGTGGGTCGCCGTGCTCGCCGCGGTCGCCACCGGTGTGGTCATCGGCACCACTCTCGGCATGCTCGTCGCGAAGATCGGCATCCCGTCCTTTGTGGTCACCCTCGCCGGTTTCCTCGCCTTCCAGGGCGTCGTGTTGCTGCTCGTCAAGGAGGGCACCAACATCTCCGTCCGCGACGAGGTGCTGGTCGCCATCGCCAACCGCAACCTCGCCCCCACGCTGGGCTGGGCGCTGACCGCCCTCGCGGTCATCGGCTACGCGGCGGTGCAACTGCTGCGCCACCGCAACCGGGTGACCCGCGGTCTGATCACCGACCCGATCGCGGTGGTGGCGCTACGGATCGGCGGCCTCGCCGTCATCCTCGGCACCGCCGTGTACGTGCTCAACCTGGAGCGCAGCCGCAACGTCCTCATCGTCTCGCTCAAGGGCGTGCCGATCGTGGTGCCGATCATCGCGGTACTGCTCGTCATCTGGACCTTCGTGCTGCAACGCACCAGCTACGGCCGGCACATCTACGCCGTCGGCGGCAACCGGGAAGCCGCCCGCCGGGCCGGCATCGGAGTCGACCGGATCCGGATCTCCGTCTTCGTGATCTGCTCGTCCATGGCCGCCATCGGTGGCATCGTGGCGGCCAGCCGGGCCAACTCGGTCGACCCCAACACCGGGGGCAGTAACGTACTGCTCTACGCGGTCGGCGCAGCGGTTATCGGCGGCACCAGCCTCTTCGGTGGCAAGGGCCGCGTCCTCGACGCCGTACTCGGCGGCGCGGTGGTCGCGGTCATCGAAAACGGAATGGGCCTGATGGGGTACAGCGCGGGAGTCAAGTACGTGGTCACCGGCGTCGTGCTGCTGCTCGCCGCCAGCGTCGACGCGCTCTCCCGCCGCCGCGCGGCAGCCACCGGCACCCGCTGACCGCGGGAGGTAGCACCAGCATGCGCCCAGGACCGAGCCAGGATGATGTCCGACGGCAGAACCTCGGGGCCCTGCTGCGGCACGTGCACGTCCACGGGGCGACCACGCGTGCCGAGCTGACGACCACGCTGGGTCTCAACCGCAGCACCATCGGCGCGCTCACCGCCGACTTGTCCGCAGTGGGGCTGGTCAGCGAAGGAGCACCGAAGGAGACCGGCCGGGCCGGACGACCGTCACTTGTCGTCCGGCCCGAGTCGGCCCGGGTCTACGCGTACGCGTACTCGGTGGAGGTGGACCGGCTGCGCGCAGCCCGGATCGGGCTGGGTGGCGCGGTCCTGGACCGCCGGGATCTGGACCGGCCACGCGGCCTGCTGGCCGCCGAGGCCGCGCCACTGCTGGCCGGAGCGGTCAAGGAGATGCAGCAGTCGGTGCCGGCGGACGCGATCTGTGTCGGTGCCGGCGTCGCTGTCTGCGGCATGGTCCGCCGGGACGACGGCCTGGTCCGACTCGGCCCCACCACCGGTTGGGTGGACGAGCCGATCGGCGCTGCCCTCGCCGACGAGTTGGGCATCGACGTACCGATCACAGTGGGCAACGTGGCCGACGTCGCCGCGTTCGCCGAGCACGCACGGGGTGTGGCGGCGGGGTGCGACAACGTCCTCTACCTGTACGGCGACGTCGGCGTGGGCGCCGGCATCATCGCCGGTGGCCGTCGACTGACCGGGCACGGCGGGTACGGCGGCGAGGTCGGCCACATGAAGGTGGCCCGCGACGGCAGACCCTGTGAGTGCGGCTCCCGGGGCTGTTGGGAGACCGAGATCGGCGAGCACGGCCTCCTGCGCGCGGCCGGACGCTCCGACGCCCGGGGCCGCGAAGCGCTGCTGGCGGTCTTCGACGCCGCCGACCGGGGAGACGCCCGGGCCCAGACGGCGGTCCGCCAGGCCGGCGACTGGCTCGGCTTCGGGGTGGCCAACCTGGTCAACGTCTTCAACCCCGAGATGGTCATCTTCGGGGGGACCATGCGCGACCTGTACCTCGCGGCGGCGGCCCAGATCCGCAGCCGGCTCAACTCCAACGCGCTCGGCGCCTGCCTGGAGCACGTCCGGCTGCGCACCCCGAAACTGGGCGAGGACGCGCCCCTGATCGGTGCCGCTGAACTGGCCTTCGAACGGCTCCTCGCCGACCCCCTCGACGTGGGCTGATCCGCGTACGCTGTCCGGCGTGGATGTCGAGCTACGCGCCTCCGACGACGACCGCAACCGGGTGGTCGCCGCGCTGCACCAGCACACCGCGGCGGGCCGGCTGACGCTCGACGAGTTCTCCGATCGCGCCGGTGCGGTGTGGACGGCGCGCACCCTCGGTGACCTGGCCGCGCTGACCCGCGACCTACCGGCACTGCCCAACTCGGTCGTCGACGCCGGCCCGGTCGGGCGCGGGCGTCAGGAGTTGCTGATGGTCTTCGCCGCCGCGGCGCTCACCCTGCTGCTGCTCGGGGGCCTGCTCGCCGTCACCCGCTGATCCCTGTCGCTCCGCGATGAACTGATCGCGCGATCAGTCCGTACCAGTGGGCGGACGGGCAACCGGCAGGATACGGCTGCCCGGTCCAGACGCGTTCCGGTCCGGACCGAGGAGGCACCACAGACATGGCACCGCTCAGATCCGCCCATCGCCGACTGGGCACCCGGACCCACCGAGCGGTGATGCTGCTCATCGCGGTCATCGCGGGGGTCGGTGTCCTGCCCGGCGTGGCCGTCGCCGCGCCCGCCGGTGGCCAGCAGCTCAACGCCGCCGACATGACACTGCTCAACGGGGTCCGGCTGGCCGGGCTGTGGGAGATGCCAGCCGGCCAGATGGCCGCCGAGAAGGGACAGTCGGCGAAGGTCCGGGAGATCGGCGCCGGCATCGCCGACGAGCACCAGAAGCTCGACCAGCTCGTGGTCGACGCGGCCAACAAGTTGGGCGCGACGATCCCCAGCGAGCCGACCGCCGAGCAGAAGGGCTGGCTGGCCGAGATGCAGAAGGCATCCGGCGCCCGGTTCGACCAGATCTTCGTCACCCGGCTCCGGGTTGCCCACGGCAAGATCTTCCCGGTGATCGGCGCGGTCCGGGCCAGCACCCGGGACGCCACCGTCCGCAAGCTCTGCGAGGACGCCAACGCGTTCGTCCAGCACCACATGCAGATGCTGGAGAGCACCGGCCTGGTCCGTTGGCCGGAGCTGCCGCCGGCCGCGCTGCCCGCCCCGGGTGAGGACGGGCTCCTGGCCGCCGCCTCCGCCAACTCCGGCCCGCAGGTCGGAGTCAGCAGCACCGTCGTCTGGCTGGTCTTCCTCGCCGCGCTGGGCACAGGCGGAATCGCCACCTACCGGATGTTGCGCCGCAGCTGACCAGTCGGCTGGATGGTGGCTCGCGTCAGCGGTCTACCTGGGTGAAGTCCCAGGAGTGCGGGGCGCGGGCCACCAGCAGTGCTGGCGGGTCTGGCAGGGGGCGCGGGCTGCTGCGCCACTTGGAGATGACCACCACCCGGTGGTCGGTGGAGGAGAAGACCTCGCTGGAGACGTGGAGCGGGTCGTGCTCCAACTCGGGCAGGGCGGTGTCGCACACCCAGGTGATCAGGTCGGCGACTCCGTACGCCTCGGCGCGCGCCTCCCACATCCGAACGATCATGTCCGCCGCTCCCGTCACACGCTGACCGTGGTCAACGGCAGCGCCGAATCGGCTGGCAGGTCCAGTCGACTGGGAGCGACCCCGGCGGCGACCAGGTGCGAACCGAGCGCGGCCACCATCGCACCGTTGTCGGTGCACAGCTTTGGCCGGGGTACCCGGACCTGGATGCCGTACTTCTCGGCCCGCTGCTCGGCCATCGCCCGCAGCCGCGAGTTCGCCGCCACTCCCCCGCCGATGACCAGGGTCTCGATGCCCTGCGCGCGGCAGGCGGCGAGCGCCTTGCCGGTCAGCACGTCGCAGACCGCCTCCTGGAAGGACGCGGCCACGTCGGCCACCGGCACCGGCTCGCCGGCACGCTGACGGGCCTCGACCCACCGGGCCACCGCCGTCTTCAGGCCGGAGAACGAGAAGTCGTACCGGTGGGCGGCCAGATCCTTGGCGGCGGTCAGACCGCGAGGGAAGGCGATAGAGGCGGCATCGCCGGCCCGCGCCTCCCGGTCGATGGGCGGACCGCCGGGGAACGGCAACCCGAGCAGCCGGGCGACCTTGTCGAACGCCTCCCCGGCCGCGTCGTCGATGGTGGCGCCCAGCGGGGTGACACCGCGGGCCAGGTCGTCGACGAGCAGCAGGGACGAGTGGCCACCAGATACCAGGAGCGCGATGGCGGGTTCGGGCAGTGGGCCGTGCTCAAGGGTGTCCACCGCGACGTGGGCGGCGAGGTGGTTGACGCCGTAGATGGGTTTCTCGGCGGCGACCGCGTACCCCTTGGCGGCGGCGACGCCGACCAGCAGCGCTCCGGCCAGCCCCGGCCCGGAGGTGACAGCGATGGCGTCGATGTCGGCCAGCGTGACGCCGGCCTCGGTCAGTGCCCGGTCCATGGTCGGCACGATGGCCTCCAGGTGGGCCCGGCTGGCCACCTCCGGCACCACACCCCCGAACCGGGCGTGTTCCTCGACGCTGGAGGCGAGCGCGTCGGCCAGCAGGGTGTGCCCCCGCACGATGCCGACGCCGGTCTCGTCGCAGGAGGTTTCGATACCCAGGATCAGTGGTTCGTCAGCCATGGTCGTGTGGTCCGTCCCCGGTCGGCTCGGCGTCGCGCCGCATGACCAGCGCGTCGGTGTTGCTCGGTTGGTAGTAGCCGCGCCGCACCCCGATCGGCTCGAACCCGTACGTCGCGTAGAGCCGTTGGGCTGCGGCGTTGTCCACGGCGACCTCCAGCAGGGTGCTGCGGGCGTCGCGCCGGACCGCCTCGGCGAGCAACTCCTCCAGCAGGGTGCGGCCCACGCCGCGCCGCTGGGCGTCCCGGCGGACGGCGATGTTCTGCACCCACACCTCGTCCGGCGGAGCGCCGGCGAGTCCGGCGTAGCCGAGCAACGAACCGTCCGCGTCGACGGCGACCCGGTAGTGGTGCCCGTTTGCCAACTCGCTCCAGAACATGGCCGGCGACCACTGCTCGGCGCCGAAGAGGTCCGCCTCGATCGGCAGCACGTCATCGATGTGCCACCAGCGGAACGGTTCGAGCCGTACCGCCGTCATGGCAGGACCGGTTTGCGGCCGGCCGCCGCCACCGCGTCGGGGCGGCGCAGGTAGAGCGGGGTGAGCCGCTCACTGGACGCGCCGGCCCGGATCCGCTCGGCGGCGAGCAGCGCCAGCACTGTCGCGTCCGGGTAGCGCGGCTCGAATCGAACGGGCAGGTCCAGGACCTCGGCGTATCGGTGCGCCCCGTCACCGACCGCGATCGTCGCGCCCAGTTCCCGGGCGCGCGCGGCGGCGACCGCCGGTGCGGACACCTCAGGCCCGACGATCCGCTGGCCGGCGCCGTCGTAGACGGCCCAGTAGAGCTCCTTGCGCCGGGCGTCGCTGGCGGCCAGGACCGGCGCGCCGGACGCCGCCGGGTAGCCGATGGCGTCCAGCGAACAGACGCCGTACGTGGGGATGCCGAGCACCTGACCCATTGTCGCGGCGGTGACCAGGCCGACCCGCAGCCCGGTGAACGGCCCCGGGCCGAGCCCGGCGACGATGGCGGTCAGGTCCCGTGGGCGCGCGTCGGCGTCGGCGAGGACCGCATCCACCTGGGGCGCGAGCAGCTCACCGTGCGCGCGGGCGTCGACCGTGCACCGGTGCGCCCGCGACGCCACGCCATCTGCCGAGACGTCCACCAGCGCCGCGGTGACCGCGGGGGTCGAGCTGTCCACCACGAGTACGAGCACGGTAAGCCAGCCTAGCCGCCCCGCCGCAGACCTCGGTCACGCCCCGCCCCGCCACCGGCCGCGGACCTCGCCCCGCCGCAGGGCTGCCCCGCCGCCTCGCCCTGCTGCCCCGCCGCCTCGCCCTGCTGCCCCGCCGCCTCGCCCTGGTTGCCACCACGCCCACAGCCGGTCGCCAGGGGCCCTACCGGGGGCGGCCCCCACCCGTCCCGCACGGTCCCACCCATCGCACGGCCGCAGCTGACCGACGGCCCGCCCGCACCGCCCAACCGACGGACGGACGGCAACAGGCCACATCGCCCCAGTGAGCGTGATGTCTCTGAGTCATCGTGATGACTCACAGACATCACGCTCATTGAAGTAAGGCCCGCCATCCGCCGATCTGCCGCAGCAGGATCGCGGACGTCTCGCCCTTGGTCCACCATGCCGGGATGTCATCCACTCGCCTTGTCACCCTTCTCGGCGCTGCCGTACGGCAGCAACGACATCTGCGCGACCTGAGTCAGCGTCAGTTGGCCGCGCTGGCCGAGGTTGACCAGGCAGCGGTGGCCCGGTTCGAACGCGGTGAGCGAGCGCCAACCATCGCCGTGCTGGAGCGGTTGCTTGCCGCTATGGATGTGCAGTTGGTCGTCGGGGTTGAGCCGTTGGACGCACACCTCGACGCCCGGATCGACGGCTTGGCCGCCCGGCCGATCGCCGAGCGAATCGACGAGCTTGGCCTGGATCGGCTGCTGGACCGGCTCACCGACTTCCCGCAGGTGATCACCGGATGCGCCGCGGCGCTGCTACAGGGTGCACCGGTGCCGGCCGACACGCTGGAGATCGCCCTGCGCTGGCAGGACGCCAAGCTGTTCACCCGCTGGCTGGAGACGAACTACGGCCAGCGGTGGAACGCCCGCTGGGGTGAGTTCGGCGGGGTGTGGTTGGAGCCCGAAGAGCCGGGCGAACACCTGTGGTCGACCCGGTACGGGGAGATAAGGGCCACCATGTGCGACGAGCTGCCCGAGACGATCGAGGTGCGCCACGGCGGGCGGAGTTACCAGGTGGTGCCGCTCGTCGAGCTGGAACTCAGCGAGCCTCGCGCCGCCGCACTGTTACGCCGCTACCGGAACCGGCAGCCGGCCAGCAACAGCTGAGCCAACTGCCGGCCCGAGGTGCCGGCTCAGCCGGCGGTGCGCTCCCAGTCGATGGTGGGCAGGCCGGCGTCGGCGAGTGCCTTGTTGGCGGCGCTGAACGGGCGGCTGCCGAGGAAGCCGCGCGGGTTCATCGGGCTGGGGTGCCCCGCCTCCAGCACCACGTGCTGCGGGTTGGTGACCAGCGCGGCCTTCTTGCGGGCGTAGCCACCCCAGAGCAGGAAGACCACCCGCTCCGGTGCCGCGTCCAGTGCCCGGATGGTCGCGTCGGTGAACTCTTCCCAGCCGGCGTTGGCGTGCGAGCCCGGGGTGGCCTGACGGACGGTCAGCACCGCGTTGAGCAGCAGCACACCCTGGGCGGCCCAACCATCGAGGTTGCCGCTGCGCGGCTTGGGCACGCCCACGTCCTCGCCCAGCTCCTTGAAGACGTTGCGCAACGACGGCGGCACCGTCACACCGTCGCGGACACTGAAGCTCAACCCGTGTGCCTGCCCGGCACGGTGGTAAGGATCCTGCCCGAGGATGAGCACCCGGGTGCCCTGCGGCGGGCAGAGCCGATATGCCGAGAACAGGTCCTCCAACGGCGGGAAGACGGTCTGCGTCGCGTATTCGCGGGCGACGAACTCGCCCAGGGCGGCGGTGCGTGCCGGGTCGAGGTGCGGAGTGAGCACGGCACGCCACTGCTCCGGCAGGAGGGCCAGCAGATCCAGGGCGGGAGCGTCGTCGGGCATCAGAAACCTCTCACAGCGCGGGTCGGTCCCCCGCACTCTAGGCATCGGCTACGACAACCGCCGACCTAGCCCAGGTCGGCGAGCCGCCGGGCCCAGTCGCCGCCGATCGGGTCCAGCTCGACGATGCGGGTGTCGTCGTCGCGGCGGTCGATGCGTACCCGCAGGTGCGCGTCCACCAGCTGCTCCACCAGGCCCTCGCCCCACTCCACCACTGTCACCGAGTCGTCCACCGACGCGTCGAGGTCCAGGTCGTCGATCTCGGCGCGCGGGTCGGTGGCGTCACCCAACCGGTACGCGTCGGCGTGCACCAGTGCCACCCGGCCGCCCCGGGCCGGGTCGGGGCGGTGCACCCGGGCGATCACGAAGGTCGGCGAGGTGATGTCACCGAGGACGCCGAGCCCGGCGCCGATGCCCTGGGTGAGTGCGGTCTTTCCGGCGCCCAACGGGCCGGTCAACAGCACCAGGTCGCCGGCGCGTAGCAGCCCGGCCATCCGCCGGCCGAAGTCCCGAGTGTCCTCGACGGTCGGCAGCTTGACGACGTGACTCACCGTTCCTCCACGCTCTGCAATGACTCCAGGAACCGCGCCAGCGCGGCGTTGACCTCGTCCGCGTGCTCCAACATCACCACGTGACCGCTGTCCTTGATCTTCACGAACTCGGCGTGCGGCAACCGGCGGACGATCTCCTCGGAGTGTGTCACCGGAGTGATCATGTCTTTGTCGCCGACCACCACCAGCACCGGAGTCGCCGCCAGCGCCGCCAGCGCCGGGAAGCGCGAATGGGTGGCCAGGGTCCGCAGGTAGCGGGTCACCGTGTCGGCAGACGTCCGGGAGTTCATTGTCTCCACGTAGGACACCAGCGACGGGCTGGGCTTGCGGGTGCCGAAACCGTACTTGCGGGTCAGCAGCCAGGCCACGTTCGACGTGGACTTGCGAGCCTTGTCGATCACCGGCCCGCCGTACCGGGTGGCGTTGCTGACCATGTAGAGCACCGGGCCACCGACCCGGCCGAGGAGCGCGGGTGCGACCAGCTTGGTCTCCGCGATGAGCCCGCCCGACGTGGCCATCAGCACGGTGCCCACCACCCGGTCACCGAACAGCTCCGGGAACAGCTCGGCGAACGCCATGATGGTCATGCCGCCCATCGAGTGGCCGACCAGCACCAGCGGCCCGTCCGGGGCGGTCCGGTCGATCACCTGGCGCAACGTCCGGCCGAGCACCGTGAGGTCGTACTCCCCGGTCTCCAACCGGCCGGACCGGCCGTGACCGGGCTGGTCGTACGCCACGATCCGGTAGTCACCGCGGGCGGCGAGCATCTGGCGCTGGAAGTGGAACGTCCCCATGTCCAGGCAGAAGCCGTGCACCAGCACCACAGTCGGGCGCCCCGGCACCGGTCGGGTCGGCTCGACCACCTCGACGTGGATGTCCGTGCCGTCCGGCAGCTCCAGGCGGAACGCCTCGTCGTACCGCTGCTGGTCGAACGTCTCGTGCGCGTAGCGGTCGGCCGGGTCGGCCTTGAGTCGGCGGACCAGGGTCCGTTCGGTCGCGACCCCGGCCGCCAGACCCGCCGCGGCCACCCCCACCGCCGCGCCGACGATCCCCGCGACCCGGCCCGCGGCCGTCCGCGGACGTGGAATGCGGTAGTTCACGGCGCCACCTTGGTTCGCGACTGCGGGGCTCGCAACCCCGGCTCACTCCTCACGCTCACGGTTTCTCGCCGTCGTAGACCCGGGGCACCCGCGTGCCGCCGAACCGGGTGACGATCTCGTAGTTGATCGTGCCGACCGCCTCGGCCCAGTCGTCCGCTGTCGGTTCGCCGTCGGCACCGCTGCCGAACAGCGTCGCCACGTCGCCGTCGGCCACCGGGTCGTCGCCGCAGTCGAGCACGAACTGGTCCATGCAGACCCGCCCCGAGATGGTCCGGCGTACGCCGCCGAGCTGCACCGGGCCGGTGTTGGACGCGTGCCGGGGAACCCCGTCGGCGTACCCGAGTGGCACCACGGCGAGGTTCGCGTCGGTTTCCGTGGTGTAGGCGTGCCCGTAGGAGATACCGGTGCCGGCGGGCACCCGCTTGGTGAGCATCACCCGGGCGCGGGCGGTCATCGCCGGCCGTAACCCGTACGTCTCGCCGGCCACCGGGGAGAGCCCGTAGATGGCCAGGCCGGGGCGGACCAGGTCGAAGTGGGTGTCCGGGCGGGTGAGGGTGGCGGCCGAGTTGGCGAGGTGCCGCCAGCGCGGTCGCAGCCCGGCTCGCTCGACCATGGCCAGCCCTTCGTGGAAGACGGCCAGTTGACGGTCGGTGGTGGGGTGGCCGGGCGAGTCCGCGTACACGAAGTGGCTCCACACGCCGACCACCTCGACCAGGCCGTCTGCCTGCGCCTTCGCGGCGGCGTCCAGCAGCGCGGGCCAGTCGGCGACTGTCGCGCCACCCCGGGACAGCCCCGTATCGATCTTGAGGTGCAGGCGGGCGGGACGCCCGGCCAGGCGACTCGCCTCGACCATCTCGTCCAGTTGCGCCAGGCTGGCCGCGCCCAGGTCAACCCCGGCGGTGACGCCCTCGTGCAGCGGCAACCCGGGCGCGAGCAGCCAGGCCAGTACCGGCACTGTCACCCCGCCCCGGCGCAGGGTGAGCGCCTCGTCGAGGGTGCAGACACCGAGCCAGTCCGCGCCGGCGTCGAGCGCCGCGCGGGCGGCCGGAAGCATGCCGTGGCCGTACCCGTCGGCCTTCACCACCGCCATCAACTCGGCGGTGGTGCCGGAGCGGAGCCTGCTCACGTTCTCGCGGATGGCGTCAAGATCGACGCGTACCTCGGCCTGCCACATGCGCCCAGCCTACTTTCCGCCGTGATCACCGCGGGCGGCGACGCACGTCCCGGTGCGGCGATCCGGTCACCGCACCCGGAACCGCCCGGTTCAGCCCAGCCGGGCCAGCACCGGGCGCAACGCGGTCGCCACGTCCGGCGCGGTCACCGGCCCGCTCCGGGCCGCCTCCCGCCCGGCGAGCCCGTGCAGGTACGCGGCCGAGGCGGCGGCCCGATCGGCCGGCACCCCGGCCGCCAGCAGCGAGCCGAGCAGCCCGGCCAACACGTCGCCGGTGCCGCCGGTGGCCAGCGCCGGGGTGCCGGTCGGGTTGACGTACGCCCGACCGTCCGGGGTGCCGATCACCGTGCGGTCGCCCTTGAGCAGCACCACGGCGTTCATCCAGGCGGCCAGCCGCAGCGCGGCGCCGACCCGGTCGGCACCCGGCTCCTCCCCGCAGAGACGGGTGAACTCCCGGTCGTGCGGGGTGACCACGATGGGCGCGTCCCGACCCCGCAGCCGGTCGGCGAGCGAGCCGTCCACCAGCAGGGTCAGCGCGTCGGCGTCGAGCACCACCGGCACCGGGGCGGCCAGTACGGCGCGCAGCTCGGCCGCCGCGTCGGCGCCGGTGCCCAGCCCGGAGCCGCAGACCCAGGCCTGCACCCGGCCCGCGTCGGCGACCCGCCCGCTGGCGATCACCGACGGATGCTGGTGCAGCACCTCGGCGCGGGCGCTGCCGGCGTAGCGGACCAGGCCGGTCGGCCCGGCCAGGGCGCCGCCCACGGAGAGCACCGCCGCACCGGGGTAGGTCGCCGACCCGGTGGCCACCCCCACCACGCCCCGGGTGTACTTCTCCGAGGCCGGGCCCAGCTGGGGCCACCAGTCGACAACGTCGGACCACTCGGTGACCCGCAGCGCCGGGGTGCCACGCAGCCACGGCCGCAGCCCGATGTCGACCACCTCGACCTGCCCGGCCAGGGCGGCGGCCGGCCCGACCACCAGGGCGGGCTTCAGTGCGCCGAAGGCCACCGTCACGTCGGCGCGGACCGCTGTGGGCCGGCCGGACGCGGACAGCGGCACGTGGCCGGTGTCGACAGCGACCCCGCTGGGCACGTCGACCGCCAGCACTGTGGCCCGCTCCCCGTCGCGTCCGCGCAGTTCGCAGAGGCGCTGGACCACCTCGTCCGCGTTCGCCCGTAGCCCACCGGTGCCGCCGATGCCGACGATGCCGTCGAGGACCAGGTCGACCGGGCCGGCTGGATCCGGCACCAGCCGGCCGCCGGCGGCTCGCAGCGCGGCCAGGCCGGCGGCGTGCGCCCGCCCGGGGGTGAGCAGCAGGGCGGACACCTGGACACCCCGGCGGGCCAGCCGCTCCCCCGCGTACAGCGCGTCGCCGCCGTTGTCACCGGACCCGACGAGCAGCAGCACCCGGGCCCCGTAGACCCCGCCCCGCTCGGCGAGCAGGAGCGCGGCGCGGCGGGCCAGGCCTGCGGCGGCCCGCTGCATCAGCGTCCCCTCCGGCAGCGTGCCCATCAACCCCGCCTCGGCCGCCCGTACGTCGGCCACCCGCCACACCGCTCTCATGCCACCGTGTCCCATCCCGTTCGCGGGCGGGCCCGACCGGCCCTCCCGCCCGACGTCATCGTTCCGCGACCACCATCGCCGACGCGATCCCGCCGTCGTGCGACAACGAGAGATGCCAGTGGTTGACCCCACGTGCGTCGGCCACCGCCGCGACAGTGCCGGAGACGGCCAGCCAGGGGCGGCCATCCGGGTCGGGCACGATCTCACAGTCGTGCCAGCTCAGCCCGGCCGGTGCGCCGAGCGCCTTGGCCACCGCCTCCTTGGCGGCGAACCGGGCGGCGAGCGACTCGGGCGAGCGCGGGTTGCCGGCGCGGGTGTGCCGCTCGGCCTCGGTGAAGAGCCGGTCGGCGAGCAGGGGCGTCCGGGCCAGCGCCCGGGCGAACCGGTCGACCAGGACGACGTCGATGCCGACAGCGACGATCACCACTTCACCCTACCGGCGGTCGGGGCCGCAGATTAGCCGTCGGGCTCGCGCTGGGCAACGCCTGTGGACACCCCGGGGTACGCCTTGACGCCGGCTGTCCACAGGGCACGGCGCAACCTCCGGTACGGGCCTAGCGTCAGCGCGTCGATGCCGATCGTCCACGGGGGTGGGGTCATGACCGACGAGCCGTTCGCCGTCCGACCGGAGGAGTTGCGGGCGGTCGCCGTCCTGCTCGACGACGAGGCGCGCCGGTTGGCGTTGGGCCTCGCGGGGCTGCCGGGGTTGGTGGTGGCGGCGCCCGAGTGGCGAGCTGGAGCGGCCCTGGCCGGGTTGGAGGCGGCCGGGCACGCCTGGTTCTGCCGGCTCGGTGGCCGGGTCGCGGCGACCTCCGGCGGGGTCCGGGCGGCGGCCGAGGCGTACGAGACGGTGGACGACCGGGCCGCCGACCGCTTCGCCACCCTGCCCCGGTGAGCGGCGTCGGCTATCGGCAGCTGTGGGCTGTCGATCCGGAAGGGTGGCGGGCCGCCGGGGCGGCGTGGGCGGGGTTGGTCGGGCCGGTCGATCGGCGGGTCGGCGGGTTGCGCGCGTCCGGCGGGCGGTTGCGGGGCGGTTGGTCGGGTGCGGCCTCTGCGGCGGCGGACGCCCGGCTCGCCGGCCTCCGGGACGAGCTGGCCTCGGTGGCACCCGCGCTGATCGAGGTCGACCAGGTGCTGGCCGAGTTGGCCAGCCGGCTGACGGTGGCGAAGGCACGGCTCGCCGAGGCGGTCGCCCAGGCCGACGCGGCCGGCCTGCTGGTGGACCGCTCGGGCGGGGTGCGGGTCGATCCCGCCCGGGTTCGGCCCACCGACCGGGCCGCTGTGGCAGCGGCGGGGATGGCGGCGGCTGGGGTGGCAGCGGCCCTGCGGGCCGCGCTCGACGGGGCAGCAGTCGCGGACCGGGTCGCCGCCGACCGGTTGGATGAGCTGGCGAGGGCCGCCGGCACCGGCTGGGCGTCCCCGCCTCCGCCGGGCCGACCGGCCCTCGGTGCCGCGCCCGCGCTGGTCAGCGCCTGGTGGTCCGGGTTGACCCCGGCGCAGCGTCGGTGGCTGATCGGGCGCGAGCCGGCCCTCGTCGGTCGGTTGGACGGGGTTCCGGTGGCCGCCCGCGACCAGGCCAACCGGTTACGGCTCGACGTCTGGCGTGCGGAGCTGCTGGCCGAGCGGCGACGGTTGCTGTCAGGGGTGCCGCCGGGGACGCTCGCGTCGATCCGGCTGCGTGGGGTGGCCGGGCGGTTGGCCGGCCTGGACGCGCTGGTCGGGCGGTTGACGGCCGACGGGGCGCCGCGGGCGTACCTGCTCGGGTTGGATCCGGCCGGTGAGGGCCGGGTGGTGGTGGCGCTCGGCGACCCGGACCACGCCGACCGGGTGCTCACCTACGTGCCGGGGATGACCGCCGGCCTGGACGACGCCCCCGGCGAGTTGGGTAGGGCGGCACGGGTGCTGGACCGGTGCGCGGCGCTCGCCCCGGGTGAGCGCAGCGCGGCGGTGCTCTGGTTGGACTACGACGCGCCGGATTTCCTGACCGAGGCCGCCTCGGCGGGCCAGGCCCGGGACGCCGGCCCGGCGTTGCACCGCTTCCAGGAGGGGCTGCGCGTCAGCCACGACGGGCCACCGGCCCGGCAGACAGTGCTCGGGCACAGCTACGGGTCACTGGTGGTGGGTGTGGCCGCCCGGGAGCACGGGCTGGCCGCCGACGCGCTGGTCTTTGTCGGCTCCCCCGGTGTCGGCGCGTCGCACGCCGCCGAGCTGGGCGTGCCACCCGGGGAGGTCTGGGCGAGCAGCGCCTCCGACGACGTGATCCGGGCGGCCCAGTCACCGGACGAGCTGGCCCGACGGGCCCTGCTGCGTACGGCGCCGCTGGCTGCCGTGCTGGGCTGGCCGGGCCGGACCGGGCACGAGCTGTGGTTCGGGCACGACCCGTCCGATCCCGGGTTCGGCGGTCGGGTCTTCGGCAGTGGGCGGGGCGGGCACACCGGTTACTGGGACCCGGGCAATCCCGCGCTGGACGGGATGGCCCGGGTCGTGCTGGGCCGCTGAGGGCTACTCGACGGTGACCGACTTGGCCAGGTTGCGGGGCTGGTCCACGTCGTGCCCCCGGGCGGCGGCGATCTCGGCGGCGAGCACCTGCAACGGCACAGTGGTGACGAGCGGCGCCAGCAGGGTGGGCGTACGCGGCACGTAGATCAGGTGGTCGGCGTACCGGACGACCGCCTCGTCACCCTCCTCCGCGATGACGATGGTCCGCGCGCCACGAGCCCGCACCTCCTGGATGTTGGAGACGACCTTGTCGTGCAGCATGCCCCGGCCCACCGGCGAGGGCACCACGCAGATCACCGGGGTGCCCTTGTCGATCAGTGCGATCGGGCCGTGCTTCAGCTCACCGGCGGCGAAGCCCTCGGCGTGCATGTACGCCAACTCCTTGAGCTTCAGCGCGCCCTCCAGGGCCACCGGGTAGCCGACGTGCCGGCCGATGAAGAGCACTGTCGGCTCGGACTTCAGCTCCCGGGCCAGCTCGCGGACGGGCTCGATCCGGTCGAGCAGCTCACGCAGCTTGCCGGGAATCTCCTGCAACTGCGCGACGACCGCGCCCACCTCGTCGGCGAACTTGATGCCGCGCACCTGGGCCAGGTGCAGGCCGATCAGGTAGCAGGCGACGACCTGGGTGAGGAACGCCTTGGTGGAGGCGACGGCGATCTCCGGCCCGCCGTGGGTGTAGAGCACGGCGTCCGACTCGCGGGGGATGGTGGAGCCGTTGGTGTTGCAGATCGCCAGCACCCGGGCCTTCTGCTCCTTGGCGTGGCGCAGCGCCATCAGGGTGTCCATCGTCTCGCCGGACTGCGAGATGACCACGATCAGCGTGGACCGGTCGAGCACCGGGTCGCGGTAGCGGAACTCGCTGGCCAGCTCCACCTCGCACGGGATCCGGGTCCAGTGCTCGATGGCGTACTTGGCGACCATGCCGGCGTGGTACGCCGTGCCGCAGGCCACGATGAAGATCTTGTCGACGTCGCGCAGATCCTGGTCGCTGAGGCGAACCTCGTCGAGGGCGATCTCGCCGCTCTCGGTGAGCCGGCCCAGCAGCGTGTCGGCGATGGCCTGCGGCTGCTCCTCGATCTCCTTGAGCATGAACCAGTCGTAGCCGCCCTTCTCCGCGGCCGAGGAGTCCCAGTCGATGTGGAAGTCCTTGCCGGCGGCGGGCTGGCCGTCGAAGTCGGTGATCTCGATGCTGTCACCGGTGATCAGCACGATCTGGTCCTGGCCCAGCTCGACCGCTTCCCGGGTGTGCTCGATGAACGCGGCCACGTCGCTGGCCAGGTAGTTTTCGCCGTCGCCGCGGCCGACCACCAGCGGCGAGTTGCGCCGGGCGCCGACGACGGCACCGGGCACGGCGGCGTCCACCGCGAGCAGGGTGAACGCGCCCTCCAGCCGCTGGCAGACCACGCGCATGCCGGCGGCGAGCAGCTGCGGGCTGTCCGGTTGGCCGGCGGCGCGCAGGTCGGCCAGCGCGGCGGCGAGCAGGTGCGCGGCGCACTCGGTGTCGGTGTCGCTGGTGAACTGGACGCCGTCGGCCTCCAGCTCGGCGCGGAGCTTGGCGAAGTTCTCGATGATGCCGTTGTGGATCACCGCGACCCGCCCGTCGGGGGCGACGTGGGGGTGGGCGTTGCGGTCGGTCGGGCCGCCGTGGGTGGCCCACCGGGTGTGCCCGATGCCTGTGGTGCCGTCGCCGATGCCGATCGGGCTGGCCGCGCAAGAGGTCGGGTCGTCGGCGGCCCGCTCGGACAGCACCTTCTCCAGGTTGGCCAGCTTGCCGGCCTTCTTCTCGGTCAGCAGTTGGTCGTCGCAGACGATCGCGACGCCTGCCGAGTCGTAGCCGCGGTATTCCAGCCGCCGCAGCCCGTCGAGGACGATGCCGAGTGCGGGGCGCGCGCCCGCGTATCCCACGATTCCACACATGGCCCGCAGCCTAACCCAGTTTCACTCATGATGGGTGCTCGAAAGTCGGGTAAACGAACATCTTGTTTGAGCGAACCGCCGAGCGACGACGACCGGCGTGGAAGCCCGGCCTGAGGTGCCACGACTCGGGCCGCAGCTCCCTTCTACCCGCACAGCGAGGCCGCAAGCAGCGGGGCGGGCACCGGCTCACCGGTGACCCACCCGCGTCCACGCCACCCCCAGCACAGTGGCTGCCGAGGCGAAAGTGGCGGAAGTTGCGTCACCTCCCTTGGGTAGGCTCTGCCGCGCCCCTGCGAAGCCCGGGCGAACCGCTTGCGCGGTTGTCCGCTAATCCTGACTGGAGCAGTCATGCCCGAGGGAACGCCACCCTCCGATCCGTCATCGCCCGATCCGTCGGCGCGGCCCGATGCCGCCCCGGTTCCGCCCGCCGGCGTCGAGCCCCAGCCCGGCGACCCACACCCCCGCCGGCGGGTGCTGACCAGCGCGGCCCTCGCGGTGGCGCTCCTGCTCGGCGGTCTCGGCGGGTACGCGCTGCTCCGGCCCGACGACCAGCCCCCGGCCGAGTCGCTCACCGCCGATCCCCGGCAGACTGCGGCTCCGACGGTCGCCACCCCGGAGCCGACGCAGAACGCCTCAGCTCGACCCGCGACAACGCCGTCCACCGGCCCCGGTCAGGTGCAGGTGGTCTACGAGGTGACCGGACAGGGGCGGGCCGACATCCTCTACGACGACGCGAACGGCGAAAAAATCTGGCTGGACGCGGTGCAGCTGCCGTGGCGCGCGAACATTCGCACGGACCGACGGGACCATGTGTTGGTGCAGGTCAGCAGGACCGTCGGCACCGGAGATTCGATGGCCTGCTCCGTCACCATCGACGGTGGCACGCCGGTGACGGAACGGGTCAGCGAAGCGGCGTGGCGGGCCAGCTGCTTCGGCTGAACCGCCGGGGTCGAGTTGACCCGGCTGGCCCGTAGGCTGGCGGGCGTGACGACGAGCACCGATGTCGACCCGCTGGTGGCCCGGATGCGGCCGTTCGGCACGACGATCTTCGCCGAGATGTCCGCCCTCGCCGTACGCACCGGCGCGGTCAACCTCGGGCAGGGCTTCCCCGACACCGACGGCCCGCCGGAGATGCTGGCCGCCGCTGCCGAGGCGCTGCGCGGCGGGCAGAACCAGTACCCGCCCGGCCCGGGGATCCCCGCCCTGCGCGCGGCCGTCGCGGCCCATCAGCGGCGGTTCCACGACCTGGAGTACGACCCGGACGGCGAGATCGTGATCACGGCGGGCGCGACCGAGGCGGTGGCGGCGAGCATCCTCGCGCTCTGCGAACCGGGCGACGAGGTGGTGTGCTTCGAGCCGTACTACGACTCGTACGCCGCCTCGATCGCGCTGGCCGGCGCGGTCCGCCGACCGGTGACGCTGCGTCCCACTGCCGACGGCCGGTACGACTTCGACCCGGCGGCGTTGCGTGCGGCGTTCGGTCCGCGCACCCGGCTGGTGCTGCTGAACTCTCCGCACAATCCGACCGGGAAGGTCTTCACTCCGGCCGAGTTGGCGCAGGTCGCCGAGTTGTGCCAGGAGTTTGGCGCGTACGCGGTCACCGACGAGGTGTACGAGCACCTGGTCTTCACCGACGCGGCGAGCACCCACGTGCCGCTGGCCAGCCTGCCCGGGATGCGGGAGCGGACGCTGCGCATCTCGTCGGCCGGCAAGACGTTCTCCTGCACGGGGTGGAAGGTCGGCTGGGCGAGCGGCCCGGCGGCGCTGGTCTCGGCGGTGCTCCGGGTGAAGCAGTTCCTCACCTATGTCAACGCCGCGCCGCTGCAACCGGCGGTGGCCGTGGCGCTGGCCCTGCCGGACGACTACTACACCGGCTTCCGGGACAGTCTCCAGCAGCGGCGTGACCAGCTCGTCGGTGGTCTGACCGACGCCGGGTTCGAGGTGCTCGACTCGGAGGGGACGTACTTCGTCACCGCCGACATCACCGCCCTCGGCGGCCGGGACGGGGTGGAGTTCTGCCGCTCGTTGCCGGAGCGCTGCGGTGTGGTGGCGGTGCCGACCCAGGTCTTCTACGACGACGTCGACGCGGGTCGGCGGCTCGTCCGGTTCGCCTTCTGCAAGCGCCCCGAGGTGCTGACCGAGGCGGTCACCCGGCTGCGCGCCCTGACCCCGAGCGGCTGACGTCGAGCTGTGGAGCTGATGCCGTCAACGGTTCAGCTCCACAGCGTCCAATTGACCTAGTGTGCTGAGTCGTTGATTCATTGCTAGATTGATGGCATGGGTGATGGTCGTGGTCCGAAGTTGGCGTCGCTGGTGTTGAACGCCGAGGATCGGGACGTGTTGCAGGGCTGGGCTCGTCGTGGAAAAACGGCGCAGGCGTTGGCGTTGCGTGCGCGGATCGTGTTGGCGTGCGCGGATGGCCTGTCCAACAGTGAGGTCTCACGGCAGCTCGGGGTGTCGCTGCCAACGGTTGGGAAGTGGCGCAAGCGGTTCATCGCGCAGCAACTGGCAGGGCTGCAGGACGAGTCTCGTCCTGGCGCACCGCGGAAGATTACCGACGCGCAGGTCGAGGCGGTCATCGTCAAGACCCTCGAAGAGGTGCCGTCCAACCGGGATAGCCACTGGTCAACCCGATCGATGGCGAAGGCGGCCGGGCTCAACCAGACGGCCGTATCGAGGATCTGGCGGGCGTTCGGGCTCAAACCACACCTGGTGGACACCTGGAAGCTGTCCACTGATCCGCTGTTCATCGATAAGGTCCGTGACGTGGTCGGGTTGTATCTCGATCCGCCGGACAAGGCGATGGTCCTCGCCGTCGACGAGAAGTCCCAGATGCAGGCCCTCGATCGCACCGCGCCGATGCTGCCGATGATGCCGGGCGTGCCTGAGCGCCGCACTCACGACTATGTGCGGCACGGCACGACGAGCCTGTTCGCCGCGCTGGATATCGCCACCGGCAAGGTGATGGGCCAGCACCAGCGTCGGCACCGCCATCAGGAGTTCCTGCGATTCCTCAAGACCATCGACGCCAGCACGCCGCCCGAGTTGGACCTGCACCTGATCTGCGACAACTACGCCACGCACAAGACCCCGGCGATCCGTACCTGGCTGGCCGCGCATCCCCGCTTCCACCTGCACTTCACACCAACCTCCGGGAGTTGGCTCAACCTGGTCGAACGCTGGTTCGCTGAACTGACCAACCGCAAGCTCCGCCGCTCCACGCACCGCAGCGTCAAGGCTCTCGAAGACGACGTCAACGCCTGGATCGCGGCATGGAACGACGACCCGAAACCCTTTGTCTGGACCAAAACCGCCGACCAGATCCTCGATAACCTCGCCAACTACTGCACCCAGATCAATAAAGCTTCTAGCGACTCAGGAGACTAGGGCCTGTTTCATAAGAACTGGCCGGCCTGCGGCGGGCCCGGACGACGACCGGCGGCGTTGCGGTTTCGGCCGGATACAACACCGGTATCCGGCCGGAACCGCGCCTTGCCGGATCGCCGCCCGGACTCCGCCTCGGCTCGACCGCCCTTATGAAACAGGCCCTAGGCGACCGGGCTCGCGGTGCGGACCAGCTCGGCGATCCGCTCGGCCACCTCACGGGCGGTCGCCTCGGTGGCCGCCTCGACCATCACCCGGACCAGCGGCTCGGTGCCCGACGGGCGCAGCAGCACCCGGCCGGTCTCCCCCAGCTCCGCCTCGGCCCGCTCGACCTCTGCGCGCACGACGGGTGCGGCGGCGCCGACGGTCCGGTCACCGACCGGCACGTTGATCAGCACCTGGGGCAGCTTGGTGACCACCGAGGCCAGCTCGGCGAGGGACTGGCCGGTGGCCGCCATCCGAGCCATCAGGTGCAGGCCGGTGAGCACCCCGTCGCCGGTGGTGGCGTGCGCGGGCATGACGATGTGGCCGCTCTGCTCACCGCCGAGCGCCAGTCCGGAGGCGCGCAGCTCCTCCAGCACGTACCGGTCGCCGACCTTGGTCTCGATCAGGCGGATGCCCTGCGCGGACATCGCGAGCCGCAGCCCGAGGTTGCTCATCACGGTGGCCACCAGGGTGTCCTGGGTGAGCGTGCCGGCGTCCCGCATGGCCAGCGCGAGGATCGCCATGACCTGGTCGCCGTCGACCTCGTCGCCGTCGGCGGTGACCGCCAGACAGCGGTCGGCGTCGCCGTCGTGGGCGATGCCCAGGTGGGCGCCGTGCTCGACCACTGCGGCGCGCAGCGCCTCGATGTGGTTGGAGCCACAGTCGTCGTTGATGTTCAGCCCGTCGGGCTCCGCGTGGATGGCGATGACCTCCGCGCCGGCCTCCCGGTAGGCGACGGGGGCGACCTCGGCGGCGGCGCCGTTGGCGCAGTCGACAACGACCTTGATCCCGTCGAGCCGGTGCGGAACGGTGCCCACCAGGTGCTGGACGTAGTGGTCGGCACCGTCGAGCAGGTCGTGCACCCGGCCGACGCCGGCACCGATCGGGCGGTCCCAGGCGGTGGTGGCGTTCGTCTCGACGGCCGCCTCGATCTGCATCTCGATCTCGTCGGGCAGCTTGTGCCCACCGGCGGCGAAGAGCTTGATGCCGTTGTCCGGCATCGGGTTGTGTGACGCGGAGAGCATCACACCCAGGTCGGCCTTGGCCTCGGCGGTGAGGAACGCCACCGCGGGGGTGGGCAGCACGCCGACCCGCACCACGTTGGCGCCGGCACTGGTCAGCCCGGCGACCACGGCGGCCTCCAGCATCTCGCCGCTGGCGCGGGTGTCCCGGCCGACGACGGCGAGCGGCGGATGGCTGCGGTCCGTCTCGGCGAGAGTGTGCGCGGCGGCCACCGCGAGCGCCAACGCCAGCTCCGGGGTGAGATCCGCGTTCGCCCGCCCGCGTACGCCGTCAGTGCCGAACAACCGACCCATACCCGCCAACCTCCGAAAGAGCACTGCCAGTGAGGAGAAAGCGGAACGGCCGACCCACCTCCCCCCGACGAGGGGGAGGCGGACCGGCCGTCCGTCAGAAGTACAACGCGCTGGGAAAGATCAGCGCTTCGAGTACTGGGGAGCCTTACGGGCCTTCTTGAGGCCGTACTTCTTGCTCTCCTTGACCCGGGCGTCACGGGTGAGGAAGCCGGCCTTCTTCAGGGCCGGGCGGTCGTCCGGCTCGTTGATGATCAGCGCGCGGGCGATGCCCAGCCGCAGCGCACCAGCCTGGCCGGTGGTGCCGCCGCCACGCAGGTTCGCGATGACGTCGAACTGCTCGAGCTTCTCGGCGGTGACCAGCGGGTCCTTGATGAGCTGCTGGTGCACCTTGCTCGGGAAGTAGGCCTCGAGGTCCTGGCCGTTGCAGGTGATCTTGCCGGTGCCCGGGACGATGCGGACCCGGACGATGGCCTCCTTGCGGCGGCCCACGGTCTGGATCGGCCGGTCACCACGAGGCGCGCGGGCAACGGGCGCCGGCGCCTCGGTGGCCTCAGGGGCTTCCGGGGCGACCTCGGTCTCGATGATGTCGGTCATGCTGCTTCCTTCGCCCGCGCTCACTGCGCGATCTGCTTGATCTCGAACGGCACCGGCTGCTGCGCGAGGTGCGGGTGCTCGGCACCGGCGTAGACCTTCAGCTTCTTGATCAGCTGACGGCCGAGCTTGTTGTGCGGGAGCATCCCCTTCACAGCCAGCTCGATGGCTCGCTCGGGACGCTTGGTCAGCAGCTCGTCGTAGCCGATCTGCTTCAGACCACCCGGGTAACCGGAGTGGCGGTAAGCGACCTTGGTCTGGCGCTTGTTGCCGGTCAGCGCAACCTTGCCCGCGTTCACGATGACGACGAAGTCGCCCGTGTCGACGTGCGGCGCGAAAGTCGGCTTGTGCTTACCACGCAGCAACGTGGCGGCGTGGGTGGCCAGGCGGCCCAGCACGACATCAGAGGCGTCGATGACGTGCCACTGACGCTCGATCTCACCCGGCTTCGGGCTGTACGTACGCACAGGTCTACCTTGTCTCGTCGTCGGTCTGGGGTCGCGCGCCGAGGTGACCAGATCTAGCAGGCCGGACCAGCGCGCACGAACGACCAAGCGTACCTGATGGGGCACGCCTCTGGATGTCGTACAACAGCAGGCAACGATACCCGGCGCCCCGTCCGCAGGTCAAAACGGGGGTACGGTCCCGCGCGGCGACGCGCCGAGGGTGGCTCAGCTCACACGTTGGCGAGTCGACCGGCCCTCGGACGACGGTAGACGACCCAGGTGACCGCGAAGCACAACGCGTACCAGCCGATGAAGGCCAGGTAGGCGGCGTCGGCGTTGCCCGAGCTGAGGAACGACTGGCGGAACGCGATGTTGACAAGCACCCCGCCGAAGGCGCCGATCGCACCCGCGATGCCGATCAACGCGCCGGTCATCCGCCGCGCCCACCGGGCGGCAGCCTCCGGATCACGCTGACCCGTCGCCACCGCGTCCGCCGACCGGGCCCGGAAGATCGCCGGGATCATCTTGTACGTGGAGCCGTTGCCGACGCCGGAGAAGACGAAGAGGGCCAGGAACCCGGCCAGGTAGAGCTCGAACGATCGCTCCCGGGCCGCGTAGAGCACGGTGCTCGCGCCGGCCGCCATCGCCACGAAGTTCCAGAAGGTCACCCGGGCCCCGCCCAACCGGTCGGCGAGGTGCCCGCCCAGCGGCCGGATCAGCGAACCGACAAGCGGTCCCAGGAAGGTCAGCCAGGCGGCGTCGACCGGGGTGGGGAACCGCTCGGCGAACTGGAGCTGGAGCACCTGACCGAAGGCGAACCCGAAGCCGATGAACGAGCCGAAGGTGCCGATGTAGAGCAGCGACATCACCCAGGTGTGCGGGTCGCGGGCCGCCTCACGCAGCGCGCCCGGCTCGTTGCGCGCCCCGGGCACCGTGTCCAACCAGCGGGCCGCCGCCAGCGCGGCCAACACGATCAGCGGCAGGTAGACCGCCGGCACCAACCGGGGGTACGCGGCACCCGCGGTGGCGAGGACCGCCAGGCCGACCAGTTGCACGGCGGGTACGCCCAGGTTGCCGCCACCGGCGTTGAGCCCGAGCGCCCGCCCCTTGAGCCGCTGCGGATAGAACAGGTTGATGTTCGCCATCGAGGAGGCGAAGTTGCCGCCACCGACCCCGGTGAGGCAGGCGAGCACCATCAGGGTGGAGTAGGACACCCCGGGTTCCAGCAGCACCGTCATCGGCACCGCGGGCACCAGCAACAGCAGGGCGCTGATGATCGTCCAGCGTCGCCCGCCGAAGCGGGCCACCGCCAGCGTGTACGGCAGCCGCAGCACCGCGCCCAACGCGGCCGGCACGGCGGTGAGCAGGAACTTCCCGGCCGGATCGATGCCGTACGCGGGGCCGAGGAAGAGCACGGTGACCGACCAGAGACTCCACACCGAGAAGCCGACGTGCTCCGCGAAGATCGAGACCCAGAGGTTGCGGCGCGCGATCGGCGCGCCGGTGGCCTGCCAGAAGTCCGGGTCCTCGGGGCGCCAGTCGTGCAACGGTTGCCGGCGACCGGTGACGGCAGGCGGCTCGGCGGTGACTACGGTGCTGGTGAGCGTGCTCACGGCGGCTCCTCCTCGTCGATGTGACGAGGGGAGACGCTAGGAACGCCCGGTTACCTGGCAGTGCCCGTCGCGGGTCGGGCCGGAAACGGGGATCGCACCACCGGCCGGCGGCGATGGTGAGCACTCCACCGCGGCGGCGCGGTCAGAGCTGCTGGAGGATGCGCAGCGCGCGGCCGACCCTCAGCATCGTGTCGGTGTCGGCGACGTCCACGCACTCGGTGAACCACTTCTTCATGGGCGAGGAGATCCGGTCGGGCATCACCACGTACCTGCCCATCGCGACGGCGAGCGGCGAGTCCCGCAGCAGCGACTCCTCGACCACCTCGACCACAATCACGATGGGCACGTCTGTGGAGTTGTAGACGTCCGAGCTGATCACGAGGCCGAGGCGTTCCCGGGCGCCCTCGATGCGCCAGATCTCACCCCTACGCAGCACGCGGCCGTCCGCCGGAGAACAGGTCGTTGACCATGCCCACCTCGCGGGCGTCGGCGAGGGCGGCGGACTCCAGATCAAGGCTGGCGCGGCCCACGGCGGCGGCATGCGCGGTGAAGACCTCGCGCAGCGCCTTCTCCCGGGCGGCCTGGTCCATCCACGCGGAGAGCGACAGCCCCTCGCGCTTGGCGAACCGCCGCGCTTCCTCGATCGTCTCGTCCGTGAACGAGAGAGTCACCTTGGCAGTCATGCCGAGCAGATTACCCACCGGTGTGACCAACAGTCATCCCCGCGATCAGCGGCTCACCCCCGGGCGGCGAAACGCACATTCCGGCGGGCCTACCGGGCCCGACCGCCGAACACCGCGAAGCGCCACTCCTTGAAGTAGCAGTCGACGTCGGCCAGGCCCGCCTCGGCGAGCCACCGGCACTGGTCGGCCACTGTCGCCGGGCGGTCGTGGCGCATCCGCTCCCGGGAGCCCGCGATCTCGTCGGGGGACGCGCCCCGCTCGGTGATCCCCGCCAGCCACACCTCGTCGTAGCGCCGGTCCAGCTCCGGGGTCGGGCCGGCGACCTGCTCGGCGTTGACGAACACCCCGCCCGGTGCCAGCGCGGCGGCGGCCCGCCGGTAGAGCGCCCGCTTGCCGGCGTCGTCCAGGTGGTGGATCGCCAGCGCGCTGACCACCGCGTCGTACCGGCCCGGCGGCAACTCGTCGGCCAGGTCGGCGTGGACCGTCCGGTGCGGCACGGACCGCGCGTCCAACTGGTCGGTGGCGCGGGCGAGCATCGCCGGTGCTCCGTCCACCAGGGTCAGCCGGACTCCGGGCACCGCGGCGGACAGCAGCAGCGAGAGCAGGCCGGTGCCGGCTCCCAGATCCAACACCTCCGGGGTACGCCCGGCGGCGAGCGCGGCGCGCAGCGGCGGTGTGGCCACCTGGACGGCGGTGCCGTAGAAGGCGTCGAAGCACGGGATCAGCCGCCTGCGCGCCTCGTCGTAGGTGCCGGCCACCGCGTCGAAAACGTCCGTCACGCTCATCGCCATCTCCCATTTGGTGAGACAATTTTCCCACATAGTAAGCGAAGGCGTTCGGTCGAGCACGGCACCGACCGCTCCGTGGGACACGAGCGGCGCTGGTCGCGGCCGGCGGGTGGCAGGTCGGACGCCACCACCCATCCGTCACACCCGCTGCCCCCGTGCGGTGTGAGCCCCACTTGACAGGACCGAAACAGAAGGGACCCGGACCGGAAACCGCCCGGCGGCACGCTTTCCCGACATGACAGACGGTGCACGGTCGGCAACTACACCGGGGCGGACGCCCCGGGAGGTGGCGACGCACTGCCCGTACTGCGCCCTGCAGTGCGGGATGACACTGCGCGCGGACGACGCCGGGGTGACGGTCCACCCGCGCCAGTTCCCCACCAACCGGGGCGGGCTCTGCCAGAAGGGTTGGACCGCCGCCGAACTGCTCGACCACCCGGAGCGGCTGACCACCCCGCTGGTGCGCGACCTGGTCACCGGCGCGCTGCAACCGGCGAGCTGGGACACCGCGCTCGACCGGGTGGTCGCCGGCATCCGCGCCGTTCAGCACGACGCCGGCCGGGACGCCGTCGCCGTCTTCGGCGGTGGTGGCCTGACCAACGAGAAGGCGTACGCGTTGGGAAAGTTCGCCCGGATCGGGCTGCGCACCCGGCACATCGACTACAACGGACGGTTCTGCATGTCCTCGGCGGCAGCCGCCGGGATGCGCGCCTTCGGCATCGACCGCGGGCTGCCGTTCCCCCTCGCCGACCTGGGCCGGGCCGACACCCTGCTGCTGGTCGGCGCGAACCCGGCGGAGACCATGCCGCCGCTGGTGCGCTGGCTCACCGAGCAGCGCCGCAACGGCGGAAAACTGATCGTCATCGACCCCCGGGTCACCGCCACCGCCCGTCAGGCCGACCTGCACCTGCAACCGCTGCCCGGCACCGACCTCGCGGTGGCCAACGCGCTGCTGCACATCGCCCTCACCGAGGGTTGGGTCGACCGGGCCTACGTGGCCGACCGCACCACCGGCTTCGACGCGGTCCGCCGCGGCGTCGCCGCCTGGTGGCCGGCCCGCACCGAACAGCTCTCCGGGGTGCCGGTGGCCGACCTGGAGGCGACCGCCCGCGCGCTGGGCACCGGCGGTCGCGTGATCATCCTGACCGCGCGCGGCGCGGAGCAGCACGCCAAGGGGGTGGACACCGTCACCGCGTACGTCAATCTCGCCCTCGCCCTCGGCCTGCCCGGCCGCGACGGTTCGGGGTACGGCTGCCTCACCGGCCAGGGCAACGGCCAGGGCGGACGGGAGCACGGGCAGAAGGCCGACCAGCTTCCCGGCTACCGGAAGATCGACGACCCGGCCGCCCGGGAGCACGTGGCCGGGGTGTGGGGCGTGCCGGCCGACGATCTGCCCGGCCCGGGAGTGCCCGCCTACCAACTGCTCGACTCGCTCGGCACTCCGGGTGGCCCGCGCGCGATGCTGGTGTTCGGGTCGAACCCGGTGGTCTCGGCACCCCGCGCGGCCCGGATCGAGGGCCGACTGCGCGACCTCGACCTGCTGGTCGTCGCCGACCTGATGCTCTCCGAGACGGCCGCGCTGGCGGACGTGGTGCTGCCCACCGCTCAGTGGGCCGAGGAGGACGGCACCATGACCAACCTGGAGGGTCGGGTGCTGCGTCGGCGCGCACTACGTCCGCCCCCGCCCGGCGTCCGAACCGACCTCGCCATCATCTCCGACCTGGCGGCGCGGCTGGCCGCCACCGAAGCGACGGACGCCGACCCGGCCGGCGTGCGACCGGCCGCCGTCGCAGCGGCCCGGTTCCCGGCCGACCCGGCCACCGTCTTCGCCGAGTTGCGCCGCGCCTCCGCCGGTGGGGCCGCCGACTACGCCGGCATCAGCTGGGACCGGATCGACGCCGACGACGGGGTCTACTGGCCCTGCCCGACCGAGGACGGGCCGGACACGCCACGACTGTTCGCCGACCGGTTCGCCACCCCGGACGGCCGGGCCCGCTTCCACCCCGTCGACCACCGGCCGGCCGCCGAGCAGGTCTGCGCCACGTACCCACTGCACTTCACCACCGGGCGGGTGCTGGCCCAGTACCAGTCGGGCACCCAGACCCGACGGGTGGCAGCGCTGCGGCGCGCCGCCCCGGAGGCGTTCGTCGAACTGCACCCCGACCTGGCCGCCCGGCTGGGCATCGACGACGGCGACCCGGTCCGGGTCACCTCACGCCGAGGAGAGTTCCGCGCTCCGGCCCGGCTCAGCGCCGGGATCCGACCCGACACCGTGTTCGCCCCGTTCCACTACGCGGGAGCGGGACGCGCCAACTCGGTGACAAACGACGCGGTGGACCCGATCTCCGGGATGCCCGAGTTCAAGATCTGCGCCGTCCGGGTGGAGAAGGCATGACCGCCCGGGTGGTCATCGTCGGCAACGGGATGGCGGGCGCGCGCCTCGCCGGCGAGCTGCACGCCCGGGAGGGAGACCGGAAGGTCACAGTGCTCGGGGCCGAGCCGCACCGCGCGTACAACCGGATCCTGCTCTCCACCCTGCTGGCCGGGCGGATCGACGAGCCGGACGTGGAGCTGACCGAAGCCGCCGGGCACGGCGTCGACCTGCGCAGCGGCGTACCGGTGGTCGCCGTCGACCGGTCCGCCCGGGAGGTCCGTACCGACGACGGCGAACGAATCGGGTACGACCACCTGGTGCTGGCCACCGGCGCGCGGGCGGTGGTGCCGACGCTTCCCGGCCTCGACCCGGCGAACCTGCCGGAGCGGGTGGTCCCCTTCCGGACCCTTGACGACTGCCGGCGGATCCTCGCCGCCGCGGACGGCGCCCGCAGCGCGCTGGTCCTCGGCGGCGGGCTGCTCGGTCTGGAGGCCGCGCGGGGGCTGGCCACCCGAGGGCTGGCCACCACAGTGGTGCACCCGAGAGAGCACCTGATGGAACGGCAACTGGACCCGGCGGCCGGCGCGGTGCTCGCGGGCACGCTCGCCGGTTTCGGCGTCACCGTCCAACTGGGGCTGTCGGCGACCGGCGTGGCCGCGGACGCCAGTGGTGTCCGCCTCGACCTGGCCGACGGCCGATCGCTCCGCGCCGACCTGCTGGTGCTCTCCTGCGGCGTACGCCCGGACACCGCCCTCGCTCAGGCCGCCGGCCTGACGGTGCGGCGCGGCGTGGTGGTGGACGACAGGCTCCGCACCACCGACCGGTCCATCTCGGCGATCGGCGACTGCGCCGAGCACGACGGCGTGCTCACCGGGCTGGTCGCGCCCGCCTGGGCCCAGGCCCAGGTGCTCGCCGACGTGCTGACCGGGACGGACCCACTGGCCCGGTACCGGCCCCGGCCGGTGGTGACCCGGCTGAAGGCCGCCGGCATCGACCTGGCGTCGATGGGTGACGCGGCAAGTGGCGGGCCGGGCGAGGAGCTGACCTTCGCCGACCCGACCCGGGGCACGTACGCCCGGTTGCGTATCCGGGACGAGCGGTTGATCGGCGCGATCCTGCTCGGCGACAACCCGGCGGTCGGCACTGTGATCCAACTCTTCGACCGTGGTCAGCCGGTGCCGAGTGACCGGCGGGCGCTGCTGCTCGGCCGGGCACTCGGCGCGGTCGGCGCGACCCCGGCCGCCTCACCGGCGCTGATGCCGGACGCGGCCACTGTCTGTCAATGCAACACGGTGAGCAAGGGCGCACTGGTCAGAAGCTGGCGCTCCGGCGCCCGGACTGTCGATGCGGTGGTGGCCGCGACCCGGGCCGGCACCGGATGCGGCGGATGCCGGGACGCGGTGAGCGGCATCGTCGACTGGCTGAGCCAGGCGGAATCGGTGGAGGTGACGCGATGAGCGGCGGCGATCTGATCGTCATCGGCAACGGCATGGTCGGGCAGCGTTTCGTGGACGCGCTGCGCGCCCGCGACCCACAGGGCAGCTGGCGGGTGACGGTGCTGGCCGAGGAGGGGCGCCCGGCGTACGACCGGGTGCGGCTCTCGGCGTACTTCGACGGGGTGAGTGAGAGCGAACTCAACCTGCACACCCCGCACGACGGGGTGCGGCTGCGACTCGGCGAGCCGGCCACCGCCGTCGACCGGGACCGGCAGGTGGTGACCACCGCCGTCGGCGAATACCGCTACGACGCGCTGGTGTTCGCCACCGGGTCGTACGCCTTCGTGCCGCCGGTGGCCGGTACGGAGCTGCCCGGGGTCTTCGTCTACCGGACCCTGGACGACCTGGCGGCGATCCGGGAGTACGCACGGGGCCGGCGGGCCGGGGCGGTGATCGGTGGTGGGCTGCTCGGTCTGGAGGCCGCCAATGCCCTGCGACTGCTCGGCCTGAGCACCGACGTTGTCGAGTTCGCGCCCCGGTTGATGCCGGTGCAGGTGGACCAGGCCGGCGGCGCGATGCTCCGCCGCTACGTCGACGAGTTGGGCGTACGGACCCACCTCGGGGTGGCGACCACAGCGATCCGTCAGGGCCCGGACGGCGGCGTCGCGGCCCTGGAACTCTCCGACGGCACCGCCCTCGACGCCGAGCTGGTGGTGGTGGCCGCCGGCATCCGGCCCCGGGACCAGTTGGCCCGGGACGCGGGCCTGCCGTTGGGTCCGCGCGGCGGGGTGCTCGTCGACGAGACCTGCCGCACCGCCGACGAGCGGATCTGGGCCGTCGGCGAGTGCGCCGCGGTCGACGGCACCTGCCACGGTCTGGTCGCACCGGGGTACGCGACGGCCGAGGTGGTGGCCGATCGGCTGGTCGGCGGCGCGGCGACCTTCCCGGGCGCGGACACCGCCACCAAACTCAAGCTGCTCGGCGTCGACGTGGCATCGTTCGGCGACGCCCACGGCACGACCGAGGGCTGCCTGGACGTCACGTTCACCGACCCGGCCACCAGGGTCTACGCGAAGCTGGTCCTCTCCGACGACGCACACACACTGCTCGGTGGGGTGCTGGTCGGTGACGCCAGCGCCTACCCGACGCTGCGCGCCAGTGTGGGCGGCCCGCTGCCGGCCGCGCCGCTGGCGCTGCTCGCCCCCGACGGCGGCGGCGCGGACGCCGGGGCGCTGCCCGCCACCGCGCAGGTCTGCTCCTGCAACGCGGTGACCCGGGGCGACGTGGACGCCGCCATCGCCGACGGGTGCGCGGACGTGCCGGCGTTGAAGGCGTGCACCCGGGCCGGCACCAGCTGCGGCTCCTGCGTGCCGATGCTGAAGCAGCTCCTGGACGCGGCAGGGGTGGCGCAGTCCAGCGCGCTCTGCGAGCACTTCGACGTCAGCCGGCGGGAGCTGTTCGAGATCGTCCGCGTCCGCGGCATCCGCACCTTCTCCCGGCTGGTCGCCGAGCACGGTCGGGGCCGCGGCTGCGACATCTGCAAGCCGGTGGTGGCGTCCATCCTCGCCTCGCTGGGCGGCGGGCACGTGCTCGACGGCGAACAGGCGTCGTTGCAGGACACCAACGACCACTTCCTGGCAAACCTGCAACGCGACGGCAGCTACTCGGTGGTGCCCCGGATCCCCGGCGGCGAGATCACCCCGGAGAAGCTGATCGTGATCGGCGAGGTCGCCCGGGACTTCCAGCTCTACACGAAGATCACCGGAGGGCAGCGGATCGACCTGTTCGGGGCACGGGTGGAGCAGCTGCCGCAGATCTGGCGGCGGCTGGTCGACGCTGGCTTCGAGTCCGGTCACGCGTACGGCAAGGCGCTGCGCACTGTGAAGTCGTGCGTGGGCGAGACCTGGTGCCGGTACGGGGTGCAGGACTCGGTGGGGCTGGCCGTCGCGCTGGAGCTGCGCTATCGCGGGTTGCGGGCTCCGCACAAGCTCAAGTCGGCGGTCTCCGGTTGCGCCAGGGAGTGCGCGGAGGCGCGCAGCAAGGACTTCGGCATCATCGCCACCGAGACCGGCTGGAATCTCTACGTCGGCGGCAACGGTGGTTTCCGACCCCGGCACGCCGACCTGTTCGCCACCGATCTGTCCACGGACGCGCTGATCAGGCTGATCGACAGATTCCTGATCTATTACATCCGCACCGCCGACCGGCTGCAACGCACCGCCGGCTGGATCGAGGCCATGGACGGCGGCCTCGACCACCTGCGCTCGGTGATCGTGGACGACTCGCTCGGGCTCTGCGAGGACCTCGACGCGGCGATGGCCCGGCACGTGTCGTCGTACTCCGACGAGTGGCGCGACGTCCTGGACGACCCGGACCGGCTGCGCCGCTACACCTCCTTCGTCAACGCCCCCGACGTACCCGACCCGTCGATCACCTTCACCCGGGAACGCGGCCAGCCAGTGCCCGTACGCGACCAGTCCCCGACCGGATCCGAGCCGACAAACGGTCACCGTCGGCAACCGGTCACCCTCGGCCTACCGGAGGTACGGCGATGACCCAGACCCTCACGCTGACCTGGACCACCGTCTGCCTCCTCGACCGGTTGGAACCGGACCGGGGAGTCGCCGCCCTGGTCGACGGGGTGCAGATCGCACTCTTCCGGACGGTCGACGGGCTGTTCGCGATCGACAACCGCGATCCGGTCTCCGGGGCGTACGTGCTGTCCCGGGGCATCGTCGGCAGCCGCGGCGGAGTGCCGACGGTCGCCTCACCGCTGCACAAGCAGGTGTACGACCTGCGCAGCGGGCACTGCCTCGACCTGCCCGGGGTGGCAGTGGCCCGACACGACGCACGTTGCCGCAACGGGCTGGTCGAGGTGCGGCTGCGACAGGAGGGTTGATGCGGGAAGAACTGGCGGGCTTCACCATCGGGGTGACCGCCGACCGGCGGCGCGACGAGTTGGCCGCGCTGCTCGAACGACGGGGTGCGCGGGTGGTGCTCGCCCCGGCGCTGCGGATCGTGCCGCTGTCCGACGACACCGAGCTGCGCGAGGCGACCCGCGCCTGCCTCGACCAACCGCCGGACATCCTGATGGCCAACACCGGCATCGGCATGCGCGGCTGGCTGGAGGCGGCCGAGGGCTGGGGGCTGGCCGAGCCGCTGCGCTCCGTGCTGGCCAGCTCGTACGTGGTGGCGCGCGGGCCGAAGGCGCGCGGCGCGATCCGGGCGGCCGGGCTGCACGACCAGTGGTCGCCCGCCTCGGAGAGCTGCGACGAGGTGGTCGACCACCTGCGCCGGCGTGGGGTGGCCGGGCAGGTGATCGCCATGCAGCTGCACGGCGAGCGGCAGCCCGAGTGCACGCTCGCGCTGGAGGCGGCCGGGGCCACGGTCATCGAGGTGCCGGTCTACCGCTGGGCGCCGCCGACCGACCCGGCGCCGCTGCACCGGTTGATCGACCTGATCGCCGGCCGGCTGGTGGACGCTGTGACGTTCACCTCGGCGCCGGCGGCCGAGGCGTTGCTGCGGGCCGCCGGTGACCGCACCGACGCGGTGCTGTCCGCGTTGCGCAGCGACGTGTTGGCCAGTTGCGTCGGCGCGGTGACCGCCGAGCCGTTGCTGCGACGCGGGGTGCCGGTGAGCGCGCCCGGCCGGGCCCGGTTGGGGGCGCTGGTGCGGACCATCGTCGACGAACTGCCCCGCCGGACCGTGACGTTCAAGGCCGGTGGGCATCTGCTCACGTTGCGCGGGCACGCCGCGGTGATCGACGGTGAGCTGCGGCCACTCGCGCCCGCGCCGATGGCGGTGCTGCGGGCGCTGGCCCAGTCCCCGGGCCGGGTGCTGTCCCGCACGGCGTTGCTGCGGACACTGCCCCGGGGCGCGGACGAGCACGCAGTGGAGATGGCAGTGGCCCGGCTACGGGCCGGCTTGCGCGCGCCCCGCGTGGTGCAGACCGTGGTGAAGCGCGGCTACCGGCTCCGGGTCGACTGAAGGGCGTCACGGCCGGCCGTCGCGTGCCGGCCGTGACGCGACGGTTCAGCCGACCGGCGTCGGGAAGCCCCGCCCGTGCTCGGACTGGAGCCGGAGCATGGCGTGCTCGACAACAGTCACCAGCACCTGCTTGACCGAGTCCCGCTGCCGGGCGTCGGTCATCACCAGCGGCACCTGCGGCGAGATGGCCAGCGCCTCGCGGACCTCCTCCGGCTCGTACTGCGGTGCGCCGTCGAACTTGTTCAGCGCCACCACGTACGGCAGGTTGCGGTTCTCGAAGTAGTCCAGCGGGGCGAACGCGTCGGTGATCCGGCGGGTGTCCACCAGCACGGCGGCACCCACCGCCCCACGGATGATCTCGTCCCACATGAACCAGAACCGCGTCTGACCCGGTGTACCGAAGAGGTACAGGATCAGGTCCTGGGCCATGGTGATCCGGCCGAAGTCCATGGCGACCGTGGTGGTCTCCTTGCCCGGCACCTTGGACGGATCGTCGATACCGACACCCGCCGCGGTCATCAACGCCTCGGTGGTCAGCGGTGTGATCTCGGAGATCGCCCCGACCAGTGTCGTCTTACCGACGCCGAAGCCGCCCGCGACGACGATCTTCGCGGATACGATTCCCCGGCCCGGCCGCCCCCCTGCGGGGTCATAGCCTGCGAAGTCCACTTAGCACCCTTCCAAGCAGTTCCATCCGCTCCTCGAACCCCTCGGCGGGAGCAGCAGTGTGTAACGTCAGCAGGCTCTCGGCCACCATGTCGGCGACCAACACCCGGGCGACGCCCAGCGGCATCCGGGTATACGCGGCGATCTCCGCCAGCGACTGTGCTCGGCCCTCACAGACCGTGGCGATGCGGTGTTTGTCATGCCCGGCGAAGCGGGACTCGGCGACCTGGGTGGGAGAGGCGGTGAGGACGGCCTCGAGGGCGATGTCCTGCCGGGGCTCGGTACGACCACGGGTGACCGCGTACGGACGTACCAGTGCGCCGCGCGGGTCAGCGCGTCGTTGGTCCATCCCCGATCACCTCCCCGTCCCTCGCTGAGCCGGACTGTGCCGCCTCTCGTCCCTGGTCCGGCGCTCGGAACGAGCGCCGCCTTCCGGTGCTAAGAGCGCACCGCGTCGCGCGGCAGCGGCACCAGCGCGGCACCCACCCGCTCGACCAGCAGCGCCATCTCGTAGCCCACCTGGCCCACGTCGCAGCTGCGCGCGGCCAGCACGGCCATCGAGGAGCCGTCGCTGATCGACATCAGGAAGAGGTACCCGCTGTCCATCTCGATGACTGTCTGCAACACCCCGCCCGCGCTGAACATCCGGGCCGCGCCCTCGGTCAGGCTCACCACCCCGGAGGTGATCGCGGCGAGCTGGTCGGCCCGGTCCCCCGGCAGATCCCGGGAGGACGCGAGCAGCAGCCCGTCGGCGGACACCGCCACCACGTGGGCGATGCCCGCCACGCTGTCGGCGAAGTTGGTGAGCAGCCAACCCATGTCCTGCATGGCAGCTGGCCTGTTCATCGGCTCTCCTTGGTCGAGGTGCTGTTCAGGTCCGTTCCGGCCGTCCGACCGCGCTGCACACCGCGGTGGTAGGCCGACAGCAGACCACGTACTTCATCCGGGGTCCGCCGGCTGCGGTCCCGGCCGCTCTTCGGTTCGATGCCACCCGGCACGAGCTGTGCCTGCGGCACCCGCTTGGGCAACCCGGAGCGGGTGGTCCCCGCGGGAGCCGGCTCGGCAGCCCGGCTGGCCCGGGACCAGCCCTCGTCCGCCGCCGTACGCCAGGCCTCCGGGTCGGGGGCGGGCGCGGCCGGAGCCGTCCGGCTGGCCGGGGGCGGGTTGTACGACGGTGGTGCCGTCGGCCGTGCTCCGAATCCGTCCATTGTGGTGCCGAGGCCCTCGGCGCCCGGGGTGGCCGTGCCGTCGGTGCCGGAACTGCCCGGGGTGCGGGTCGGCAGCTTCGGTCGGGCCAGCGGCGCGGCCGGCACGGGCGCGGCGCTCGGCTGGCCGCCGTTACCGGTGCGCAGGCCGGCGTCGGCCGCCCTGGTGGCGGGCGCGGGAGGCTCGTCGAAGTTGGGCCGGGTGAAGATCGCTGTGGCGTCGTCGCCGTGCGACCGGAACCAGACCGCCTCCATCTCCCGGAAGATCGGAGCTTCGGCGGGGAAGTCGGGCCGGGTGCTCACCGGCGCGGCCGGCACCGGCGGCGCGGCCAGCGGGGAGGCCGGTGGGGCGGCCGGCGGTGCCACCGCGCCCGGCCCGGCGACCGGCCCGACCGGGAGGCCGCCCTGAGCACCGCGCCCGTCCGCGGCGTCCGCCATGGAACCGCGGCGAGGCAGCGGGTCGACGGTCGGGTAGGCCACTGTCGGGCTGCCCAGCGAGGCGCCCGCGCCGTTGCTGTAGGCCGGCCGGGCCGGCGGGAGCGGGGCGGCGGGTGCCGGAGCGGCGGGGGCGGGCGGCATGGGCGAGCGCGGACCAGTGTAGCCACCCGCCTGTACGGCCGGGGTGGTGTCCCGCGAGTCCAGCGGCGACTGCCACTGGGCCGGCGCCGGCGTGCTGGTCCGCCACTGGTCGGGCAGCGTCGCTGCCGTCGTGGCTGCGCCGGCGAACTGCTCGGCGTGACCGACCGGGGTGAGCGGGTTCTGCTCCACTGCCATCGGCTGACGCGGCCGGGTGAGCACCTGCTCGCGGCCCCGGTTGGTGGGCAGCAGCACTGTGGCGGCGGGCAGCGTCACCTGGGCGACGGTGCCACCCTCGACGTTGCGGCGCAGCTCCACACGGATGCCGTAGCGGGAGGCGAGCCGACTCACCACGGCCAGACCCATCAGCCGGAACGCGGCGACGTCGACGCTCGGCGGCGCGGCCAGCCGCCGGTTGAGCGAGTCGAGCTGCTCGTCGGTGAGGCCGAGACCCCGGTCCTCGATCTGGATCAGGACGTAGTCGCGGATCCGCCGACCGTCGGCCACCACAGTGGTGTTCGGCGGCGAGAACCGGGTGGCGTTGTCGAGGAGTTCGGCGACGAGACGTACCACGTCGTTGACCGCGTGCGCGGAGACCGAGATGTCGGTGTCCACCGTCCCGAACTCGATGCGGTTGTACAGCTCCACCTCGGACTGGGCGGCGCGCAGGACATCCACCACCAACGCGTCGTCACGACGCGGTACGGCGGAGTCGGCGCCGGCCAGGACCAGCAGGTTCTCGTCGTTGCGCCGCATTCGGGTGGCCAGGTGGTCCAGTTCGAAGAGCTGCGCGAGCCGCTTCGGGTCCTCCTCGCCGCGCTCGATCGCGTCCAGCTCGCCGATCATCCGGTCGACCAGGGTCTGACTGCGGCGGGCCAGGTTGAGGAACATCGCCGAGACGCTGGTACGCAGTGCCGCCTGCTCGGCGGCGACCCGCACCGCCTCCCGGTGGACGACGTTGAAGGCCAACGCCACCTGGCCGACCTCGTCGCGGGTGTTGAGCTGGATGGGGTCCCGGACCTGGCGGACGATCTCGTCCACCCCGCCGTCACCCACGCTGCCCATGTTCTGCAGGCGCTGCACGGCGTCGGGCAGGTCGTGGTTGGCCACCGAGAGGGCGCCCTCACGCAGCCGGCGCAGCGAGTGGTTGAGCGAGCGGGCCAGCACCACGGCCAGCGACACGGCGATGATCAGGGTCAGCAGCACCAGGGTCGACTCGACCACGGCCTGCCGGATGACGTCCGAGCGCGCCTGGTCGGCCTGCTGGAGCAGCCGGTCCTGCAGTTGGATCTCGGCCCAGCGCATCAGGTCGTTCACGGCGCCGATGGCCGCTGTGGCGTCCTGCGCGGTGACCAGGGGACGCTGCCCGACCGAGCGGGTGATGTCGGTGGCCACCCGGTCGGCCAGGCCGACCGCATCGCCGGAGACGGTGCTGTCGACCAGAGCGCGCTGCACCGGGTCGGCGGCCAGCGAGAAGGCGACCAGGGCCTCCTGCTGGCCGGTCAACGTTGCCACGAAGGAGGAGAACTGCTCCGAGTCGAGCTGGCCGGCCGACAGCGCGGTGAAGGCGACGGCCTCTTCCTCGGCGACGGAAGCCTTGGCGCGGGCGAAGGCGGAGACCGCGCGGCGGCTGTCCGCCAGGCTCTCGTCGCCGGGCAGCTGGGCCAGGCCGTCGCCGTACGAGACCAGGTCGGTGAGGATGACTCCGTAGCGGAGCACCGCCTCGGCGACCGCCATCTGCCGGCGGTCCAGCACCTCCTGACGGGTGCCGTCCAGGGTGGCCAGGTGGTCGTCGATGGCTGCCAGCCGGTCGCGCAGGGCGGCCGGCACCTCGCCGATCCGGCCCCGTTCGGTGCGGTACTGGTCCACCTGCTGCTGCGTCTGGCGGACCCGCAGGTTGTACGCGTCGGCCGGCTGCTGCGGATTGGCGAGGTAGGCGGCCGCGGCCATCCGTTCGGCCTGGAGGTCCTGGGTGAGGGCGCTGACGTCGATGGAGAGGGCCGTCAGTGACCGGGCCCGGGTGGCGTCGAAGGCGCCCTCGCCGACGGAGATCAGGCGGACCGTGGCGAGCGCGATCACCGCCGCCACCGGGACGACCAGGATCAGTGCCAACTTGGACCGGATCCGGGCGTCACGCAGTCTCGGCATCCGTCGGCGCGCAGGCCGAGCGCTATCGCCGAGCGCGGGCAGGGTCGTCGGTCCGGTGCTCACGACATCGCCTCCGTCGTTTCTTCCCCGCCTGAGCCGCCGAGCCATGCCGTAAGCGGAGGGGACCACGCGCGGCACGGCCGCGATTTCATCAGAGATGATCCTGCTTGGGAAGCCGCAGTGAGGTAGGAAACGGTCGGACGGAGCGCATCCCGTGATCCGGGCAACTGATACCTTCATTTCCGCAAGCCCCTGAACAGGGCATGTAACTCCAGAGTGGTCACGCGTGTATGCAAAGTGAGCTTTTGCAAACATTGCGTTACCCCAGCATGTGGGATGGCCGTCCCGAAAATGCTGCCGGGGTCCGCGCTTGACCACAGCGCCGGCCATTGGCAAGGTTTTGCAGGCTTCGCGCACACCGTACGGCAGAGGAGATCCCGTCCTCCACTGAGGACGGATTAGCGGCGGTGACCGGGCAGCGCCCGCGCCCGCACCTGGAGGACTGAGTTGAGCCCCATCCGCTCCGCGACCATCGCGGCGCTCGCATCGGCCGTAGTGGCCACCACGCTCACCGGCTGCCAGTTTGGCGAGGCGGAACAGGACACGAGTCCGATCGTGATCGCCGCCGATCTCGAACTCTCCGGCGCCGCCGCCACGGTTGGTCGGACATACCAGCGCGCCCTCGAACTCAAGGTCGAGCAGTTGAACTCCTCCGGAGCACTGAACGGCCGGAAGATCGACCTGAAGGTGAAGGACAACCGTTCCGACTCGGCCGAGTCACTTCGCAACATCGTCGACTTCAGCAGCGATTCGAAGGTCAGCGCCATCATCATGGGCGGCTGCAACGAATGCGCGGTCGGAGCGGTCGGGACCATCAACGAGAAGCGGATTCCCACCATTGCGCTAGCCGCTTCCGGCGCGATCGCGGCGCCGGCCGCCCAACGGCGCTACGTGTTCAAGCTGGGCCCCAACGCCCCGGACAGCGCCGCCGCACTGACCACCGAACTGCGGCGCAACAACATCCGCAAGGTGGGGATGCTGGTCAGCGACGACGACTACGGCCAGGAGGGCGCGACCGCACTCAAGAACGAGCTGGACAAGGCCAACATCTCGCTCCGGCAGCAGCGGATCAAGACCACCGACACCGACGTCAGCCAGCAGGTCCAGCAGCTCGCCTCGGGCAAGCCCGACGCGATGGTCTTCTGGACCCCGCCGGAGCAGGCCACGCTGGCCGCCACCAGCGCCCAGCAGATCAGCTTCCGTGGGTCGATCTACTTCGACGCGGGGGCGGCCGGGGACCTCTTCCTCGGCGCGGCGGCCAAGGCGACCGAGAAGGCCACGCTGATCTTCACGCAGACCATGGTGATCGACGACGTGATCGCGACCACCCCGGCCAAGGCGGCGCGACGGCAGTGGTTCCAGGACTACACGGCACGCTTCGGCGGCTACAACGGGTCCTCGTCGTTCGCCGCCGACGCCGTCCAGCTGATCGCCGACGCCGAACTGCGCGCCGGTGGTGAGATCGGGAAGGTCGACCGCAACGGCATCCGGGACGTGCTGGAAACGTCCCAGATGGACGGCCTCTCCGGCCCGATCCGCATGACGCCGGACAACCACAGCGGCCTGATGCCGCAGGCGCTCACCACGCTTGTCGCCCGCAATGGTCGCTGGCGGTTGGCGGGGTAACGCTGGGGCCTTTATTTGGCGGGTTCGTTTCCCGGCCCTTCGTCGAGTGCCGGGTGGGGTGTGGCCGACCGTCCCCGGCTCCGGGCGGTCAGGCTTGATCCCTCCGCCGGGCACGGTCGGCCACACCTGACTCGCCTGCGGCTTCGACGGAACGGGCCGGCCTCCATGTGGAGGCCGGCCCTTCGCGTTTCTGGGGTTTATTTCTTCTGTTGGGTTAGCGGCTGCTGGTGGTTTCTCGCACCCAGGGGAGGGCGATCCGCTCGATCAGCAGGAGCGCCGAGTAGAGCAGGATGCTCACCAACGCCACCAGCATGATCGCCGCCCAGGCGGTGGCGGCGTCGCCGATACCGGCGTACTGCGTGATGACGTAACCGAGGCCGCTCTCGCCGGCCTGGAACTCACCGATCACCGCGCCGATCGCGGCCAGTGGCATGGCCACCTTGAGCCCGACGAAGATCTGCGGCAGCGCTGCAGGGAAGCGCACCTTGCGGAACGCCTGCCAGCGGGACGCGTTCCAGGACCGCACCAGTTCGGCCAGGTCGGCCGGCGTGGTGGTCAGCCCGGTCGCTGTGGACAACACGATCGGGAAGAAGCAGAGCAGGAACACCATGGTCAGGATCGGCTTCTGGCCCCAGCCGAGCGCCACCACCAACAGCGGGCCCAGCGTGATCTTCGGCACCGCGTTCACCGCGACCAGCAGCGGCGTGAACATCCGCTCCACGGTGCGGGAGCTGGCCAGGGACAGCCCGATCAGCACACCGGCGGCCACCGAGAGGGCGAAGCCGGTCAGGATCTCCAACGTGGTGTCCCAGGTGTGCTCCAGCATCTGGGCGGGCTTCTCGACGAACGCGCTGAGCACGTCGCCGGGCGGCGGCAGGGCGACAGGGTGGACCAGTTCCAGTCGGGCGACCAGCCACCACGCCGCCAGCGCGACCAGGATGCCGACCGCGGGAAGCGCCGCCTCGGCCCCGGCCCGAAGACCGGCACCTCGACCCGTGCGCCCCGCCTCGGGGCCGGCACTCGGGGGCGGGGGTTCCGCCACCGCCGGGTCCGCTGACCGGACGTCGGTCATCTCTGTCCTCCTCGAAATCCCACGGCCCGCCGGGGGCCGACGAGCGACGGGGGTACGCCCCACCGGAACCGGCGGGACGTACCCCCTGATGACGACCGGACGATCAGGCCTTCGGCGCGAGGCTGAAGTCGATGATCTGCTCGGGGGTGATGTTCTGCTTCAGCGCACCGGCGCCCTGCAGGATGGCGATGCTCTTGGCGACCCGACCGCTGTCCAGGGTGCCGATCGCGGTGCCGGTGTTGCCGGAACGGACGTACGCGGCCATCAGCTCCAGCTCGGCGGCGGCGGAGACCGGGTTGGTGGCGTCGACGTTCTTCTTCAGGATGTCGGCGGCCTCCTTGGAGTTCGCCAGGCTGTACTCCAGGCCCTTGAGCAGCGCCGCGGTGAACCGCTTCACCATCTCGGGCTTCTCCTTGGCGGTCTTCGAGGAGGTGATCAGCACGTTGCCGTAGAGGTCCTGCATCACGTTGCTGTACGGCAGCATGACGGCCTTCTTCTTGGCCGCCGCCTCGATCGTCGGCTGACCGACGACGAACTGACCGATGCCGTCCACCGACCCGGAGGCCAGCGTGCCGATCAGGTTCTGCGCCTCACCGTTGACCCAGGTCACCTTGGTCGCGTCCACGCCGGCGAGCCGGGCGTACGTCGGGAAGAGGTTGCGGACCACGGAACCGGGGGTGTCGGCGAGCTTCTTGCCCTCCAGGTCCTTCGGAGAGCTGATGTTCTTGCCCTCGACGGTGGCGATGCCCGCCATGGTGCGCTGCTGGATCGCGGCCACCGCGGTGAAGTCCTTCGCCTGGCCGTTGCCGAGCTGGAGCAGGCCGCCGGTGAGGTCGATCGGGCCGAAGTCGGCCTGACCGCCGACGACGGTCTGGATCACGCCACCGGTGCCCTGACCGGCCTTGATCTCGACCTCGAAGCCGGCTTCCTTGAAGAAGCCCTTGTCCTTCGCCACCCAGGCGTAGGAGTCACGGCCGAAGTTACCGAACGAGGTGAGGTAGGTCACCTTCTCCAGCGTCTTGCCGTCGCCGCCCTTGGCATCGTCGGCCGAATCCGACCCGCTGCTGCAGGCGGAGACAAGGGCGAGGGCGGTGGCCAGCGCGGCCGTAGCGACCGTACGGGTCAGCCTTCTCATCAGTGCACCATGTCCTTTCCGACCGGGGCCGGCAGGCCACCGGAGGGGGTTGTCGTGACGGGCCGGCGGGAGGGGTGGAAGCCGGACGCCGCCGTCGTGGGGGGACTCTTCGCGGGCACAGCGTACGAGAAACCCACAGTTGCGACGCCAGGCGTATCGGGTTGCGGAACGGAAACAACCTGACGACCACCCCAGCCGGTGCCATACCTCAACCGGGCGGTTAGCCTTTGTCGGATTCCTGACCGTCGACTCAGCGGAGGTACGCCGGAGATGATCCGACTGTCCGGGGTGTCCCGTACCTTCGAGGGCCGATCCGGCCGGGTGGAAGCGCTGCGCGGCATCGACCTCGACGTCGCCGAGGGCGAGTTCGTCGCCGTGCTGGGCCGCTCCGGCTGTGGCAAGTCCACGCTGCTGCGACTGATCGCCGGGCTGCTCCCACTGACCGCCGGTGAGATCACCGTCGCCGGTACGCCGATCACCCGCCCTCGCCAGGACATCGCGATGCTGTTCCAGAAGCCGGCGCTGCTGCCCTGGCGCAGCGTGCTGGACAACGTCCTGCTGCCCGTGGAGGTCTTCGGCTGGGGCCGCGCCAAGCACCGGGAGCGGGCCCGGCAACTGCTCGACGTGGCCGGGTTGGCCGGCTTCGAGAAGCGGCTGCCGCACGAACTCTCCGGCGGCATGCAGCAGCGGGTGTCGCTGTGCCGGTCGTTGATCGGTGAGCCCCGGGTGATGCTGATGGACGAGCCGTTCTCCGCGCTGGACGCGCTCACCCGCGAGGAACTCTCCGGCGAGCTCCAGCGGGTCCACATGGAGAACAAGCCGACGATCGTCTTCGTCACCCACTCGATCGACGAGGCGGTGCTGCTCGCCGACCGGGTGGTCGTGCTGAGCCCCCGCCCCGGCCGGATCCGCAAGGTCGTCGACGTGACCATCCCCCGGCCCCGCACCCTGGGCCGCAACGCCCACCTGGCCGACGTCGCCCAGGTCAGCGCCGACCTGCACGAACTGCTGATGGAACGCGAGCAGCCGGCGACCGCCGGCGCGGAAGGACACTGACCATGCGGGTGTCGGTCTTCACCGAGCCGAACCGTGGCGCCAGCTACGACACCCAGCTCCGGTTCGCCCGGCTGGTCGAGGCCTGCGGCTACGAGGGCTTCCTCCGCGCCGACCACTACCAGTCGATGGGCGCGGACCCGGGCCTGCCCGGCCCGACGGACGCCTGGTTGACCCTCGCCGCGCTGGCCCGGGAGACCGAGCGGATCCGGCTCGGCACCCTGGTGACGTCGGCCACGTTCCGCCTGCCCGGTCCCCTCGCCGTGATGGTCGCGCAGGTCGACCAGATGAGCGGTGGACGGGTCGACCTGGGCATCGGGGCCGGCTGGTACGAGCGCGAGCACACCTCGTACGGCATCCCGTTCCCGCCGGTCGGCGAGCGCTTCGACCGGCTCGCCGAACAGCTTGAGGTGATCACCGGGTTGTGGGGAACCCCGCCCGGCGAGACCTACAGCTACACCGGCGACCACTACCGGCTGGTGGACGCTCCCGCCCTGCCCAAGCCCGTGCAGGTGCCCGGCCCGCCGATCATCGTGGGCGGGCGCGGGCCCAAGCGCACACCGGAACTGGCCGCCCGGTACGCCGACGAGTTCAACATGCCGTTCAAGTCCGTGGCGGCCACCGCCGAGGCGTACGACCGGGTGCGCGAGGCGTGTGAGCGCACCGGACGGACGGAGTCCGGGCGCGACCCGCTGGTGCTCTCCGCCGGGATCGTCGTCGCCATCGGCCGGACCGACGCCGAGGCCCAGCGTCGGGCCGCGCCCCTGCACGAGAAGAGCGCGCTGCCACCGGAGGACCCGGTGGTCGGCTCCCCCGCGCAACTCGCGCAGCGGATCGGTGAGTTCGCCGCGATCGGCACCACCCGGGTCCACCTACGCCTGATCGACTTCGACGATCTCGACCACCTTGAGCTGATCGCCGCCGAGGTGCTGCCCCAACTGGACGGAGCACGATGACCGACGTGATCGACGGAACCGAACTCGGACCGGTGGGTCAGGAGATCGTGTACGAGAACGACCGGGTCCGGGTCTGGCACATCCGGCTCGAACCGGGCGAGCGGCAGCCGCTGCACCGGCACGACCACCCCTACCTGGTGGTGGCGATCGAGGGCGCCAAGAACGTCGTACAGACCGTCGACGGCACCCGGATCGACGCCGACGAGCCCACCGGCGGAGTGGTCTACCGGGACCCGGGCGCGGTGCACATGCTGACCAATGTCGGGGATACGACTTACCTCGCCCGGCTGGTCGAACTCAAGTAGACCCGCCGATGGCCACCGGCGTGCCGCGCGGCGCGCCGTTGGCGATCGGGTGTACCAGGTGCGTAACGTGCCGGACATGGCCTTTCGGACCTGGGGCAGACTGCTGCTCACGGCGCTCGGGGTGAGCGTGCTGGCCGGAGCCGGCCAGCTCGGCGTCGCATACGGTTTCGGCATCGTCCGCCTGACCGGCGCATTCACCGGCACGACCGTCAACCAGTGGCCGGCCCAGCTCGTCTGGGTGGGCTGGTTCGCCGCGAACGCCGCCGTCGCCGGTGCGGTCCTGACCGGACGTCTCGCCCGCCGCGACGTCCCGGCAGCCAGCACCGCCCGGCAGTTGGCGGTCGGGGCCGCGGCGGCGCTCGGCGCCACAGTCATCGCCCCGCTCTGCATGCAGCCCGCCCGCGCCGCAGAGCTGATCTCCGTCGACCCGGTCTGGGCGGTGGGCATCTGCGCCATGGTCGGTGCGGTGATCGGGGCGGGCGCGGCGGTCGCCGTCCTGTTCCGGCCCGAGCTGGGCTGGAACGTCGCGGTCGTGGCCGGCGCGGTCTGGCTGCTGGCCCTGATCTCCGTCCTGCCGTCGCTCGGCACGGCCGGCCCACTGCCGACCGTCCGGCTCGGCGTACTGGAGCCGAGCTGGCTGGACGACGCCGCCGCACAGCGGCTGGCGCCGCTCCTGCTGCCCACAGTGGCGCTACTGGCCGGCGCGGCGACCGCCGGGCTGGCCCGCTGGCGGGGCCAGGCCCCACTGGTCAGCGGGGCCACCGGGGTGGCCGGTCCGGTGCTGGTGGCGTTCGCCTACCTGACCGCCGGTCCCGGCGACGCGGTGGACCGCTACCAGGCCACCCCCTACTACGGCTCGTTGATCGCGATCCTCGCCGGAGCTCTCGGCGCGGCCGCCGCCGCGCTGCTGCGGTGGCCGACGCGCACCCGTACCGCCGATCCGCAGGCGATAGAGCCCACCGCCATCCTGCGCCCGCTGCCCGCCGGCCCGCCGCTGCCGGGCGCGGCGAACGACCGGGACACCGCCGAGCGCACCGACACGGAGACGACGAACGCCGAGCTGGCCACCGCGCAGCCCGGCGGCGTCGTTGCGGGTCGGTGGGCAGCGGGCAACCCCGATGGCGTACGCACCGTCCCGGCCCACTGGGACTGGCCGGAGACCACAGCGAGCGGCCAGCACGGCCCGGCTCCCACCGCGTCCACTCCCACCGCTTCGACTCCCGCCGCGTCGACTCAGCCGGCGGCCTGGCTGACCGCGCCGACCGGTGAGTTCACCTCTGCGGGGCAGACTCCCCCGGCGCAACGGGATGATGTCCCGGCCACGACCGAGGCCTCGGCCAGCGCCGACGTCAGCGACGTCACCCCGACCAGCGCCACGGCCGGACGCGTCGACGCCGCAACCCCGACGGGTGGCCGTGCGGCCGACGAACCGACAAGCGGCGCGTCGACGAACACGACCGACAGCGCGGCGACGGGCACGAGCGCGAGGTCGACCGGTGGGCGCACCACCCGCAAGTCCGCCAGCACCGCAGTCCCGAGCAGCACGGATGCACTCGGTACTGGCACGACCAGCTCGGCCGCGTCCGGCGCGCCGATCAGCTCGGCCGAGCCGATCCCCACCACCGGCAGCACGGCACGGGCCGGCACGGCCCGGACCAGCCCAGCCGCGACCAGCACGGGCAGCGGCACGGAGGCCAGCGCATCCCCCACCGGCACTGGCGCTCCCAGCCCTGTCACCGCCGCCAAGGGCACGACCCCGACGGACACGGGACCGACCAGCACGAGCAAGGGCCCGACCAGCGCGGCCACGGGCCCGACCAGCACGGGCACGGCCGACCACGGCACGCCCGAGGCACCGCCGACGATCAAACCGCGACGGACCCGTAAGTCGAAAGCCACCCCGGACGCCGCCGCCTCCGACGTGGCCGACGACACGCCCCCTGTCGATTCGGCAACCACCGACGAGACGACCACCCGCGAGACGACCGCCGACGAGACGGTCAGCCGCGAGACGACCACCGGCCGCGCCACGAAGGGCACCAAGCCGGGCGGGTCCGCCGACAGCAGCAGCTCCGACGCGGCGACCGACACTCCGGTACCCAGTCAGGGGGGCCAGGGTGGGCGGTCGAGCTCGACCTCCGAGGTCACCTCGACTGCTGCCGCCGGCACGCCAGCAGCCCGCACCACCGCTACCGGCGCGAAGCGAGCACCGGCCACGCCCGCCGCCGGCTCGAAGCAAGCGCCGGCCGCCTCGGTGACCGCCGAAGCCGGTGCGACGCAGGTGCCGGCCAACCCGGAGTCCCCGGCCACGGCAACCGACGCCACCCCGACCCCGACCACTGAGACCGGAACCGGAACCGGGGCGACACAAGCACCGACCACCACAACCGGGGCGACGCGAGCACCGGCGGTACCGACCACGGCGACCGGCCACACTGGCGCGGAAGCCACCCCGCGCGCCCGGAAGACCGGCAGCAAGGCAACAGCGGCCGACGCGACCAGTGATTCTGCAATCGCCGGGGCTGGTGACACCGACAGTGCGCGGCCCGCCGCCGAGGGCGTTCCCACCGCCGGATTGTTCGAGTCCACCGCCGCCAGTGACCCGGACGCCGGCCGCTGGACGCCCGCGCCGTCGGGTTGGCCGGTCACCTCGACCTGGACGGTGCCACCGCAGGCCTCCGAGCCGGGGGCACCGGCACCGGAGGGGCCGAGCAGTTCCGACGAGCCCACCGGGCCGACGCCCAGGCCCCGGCACCGGGCACCGTTGCCGGACCTGAGCCGGGCCGGCACCTGGAACGCATTCGACACCTCTCGGCGCGGCGGTTCGGCGGGGTCACCGGACAGCTCGACGGCACGCACAGCGCCGACCGAAGCCAGCGAGACGAACGCTCCCGCCGAACGCCCGGGCCCGTCGGAGTTCCCGGCCACGGTGGACGCACCCTCGGGTGCCGCCACCACCAGCGCCGATACCGGCAGCGGCGATCCGGCGCCTGACGACGCCGCAGCGGCGACGCCGCCGAAGGTGGCCGAGCAGTCCTCTCGGCGAGGGCGGCTCGGCGGGTTGTTCCGCCGCAACCGGTCCCGCGCGGACGAGGAGAGCCCGAAGACGTCGGACGAAGCGGAGCCGCTGGCGACCCAGGACGAGGAATTCGTCGACTGGGTCGCCGGCCTGAGCAAGCCGGTGTCGGACAACGAGCCCGAGCAGGAGAATGGCCGCCGGTCGTTGCGCTCCACCGGTCGACACCACCGCGAGTGACCCACCGTCACTGACTTCACCACGTAGCGCACACACGCACCGACCGGTCGCCGCTGATCGACTCGGGTTCACTGATATCGGGCTATCCCACGCAGCCGGACACCGCGACATCAATGAACCCGAGTCGATCACCCCGCGACACCCCCGCAACACCGGGGCGCCACGGGGGCGTCGCACCCTGGCGAGGGTCAGGCGAGCGGTAGGTAGACCCGGCTGCCGCCGGAGACGAACTCCTCCGACTTGTCCTTCATGCCGCGTGCCGCGTACTCCTTGAGCTCTTGGGTGATCTTCATGGAGCAGAACTTCGGGCCACACATCGAGCAGAAGTGCGCGGTCTTCGCCGGCTCCGCGGGCAGGGTCGCGTCGTGGTACGAGCGCGCCGTCTCCGGGTCCAGTGAGAGGTTGAACTGATCCTCCCAGCGGAACTCGAATCGCGCCTTCGACAGGGCGTCGTCCCAGGCCTGCGCGCCGGGGTGTCCCTTGGCCAGGTCCGCCGCGTGCGCCGCGATCTTGTACGCGATCACACCCGCCTTCACGTCGTCCCGGTCCGGCAGGCCGAGGTGTTCCTTCGGCGTGACGTAGCAGAGCATCGCAGTGCCGAACATGCCGATCATCGCGGCGCCGATCGCCGAGGTGATGTGGTCGTACGCGGGCGCGATGTCGGTGGTCAGCGGACCGAGCGTGTAGAAGGGCGCCTCGTGGCACCACTCCTGCTGAAGGTCCACGTTCTCCTTGATCTTGTGCATCGGCACGTGGCCGGGGCCCTCGATCATCACTTGGACGTCGTACGCCCAGGCGATCTTCGTCAGCTCGCCGAGGGTGCGCAGCTCGGCGAACTGCGCCTCGTCGTTGGCGTCGGCGATCGAGCCGGGGCGCAGCCCGTCACCGAGGGAGAACGTCACGTCGTAGCGCGCGAGCAGCGCGCACAGCTCCTCGAAGTTGGTGTAGAGGAAGTTCTCCTCGTGGTGCGCCAGGCACCACGCCGCCATGATCGAACCGCCGCGGGAAACGATCCCGGTGACCCGGTCCACTGCCAGCGGCACGTACGGCAGGAGCACCCCGGCGTGCACCGTCATGTAGTCCACGCCCTGCTCGGCCTGCTCGATCACGGTCTCCCGGAACACCTCCCAGCTCAGCTTCACCGGGTCGCCGCCGACCTTCTCCAGCGCCTGGTAGATCGGCACCGTTCCGATCGGTACCGGGGAGTTCCGCACGATCGCCTCACGGGTCTCGTGGATCCGCTTGCCCGTGGACAGGTCCATCACGGTGTCCGCGCCCCAGCGGGTGGCCCAGGTCAGCTTCTCCACCTCCTCGGCGACCGACGAGCTGACCGCCGAGGTGCCGATGTTGGCGTTCACCTTGACCAGGAACGCCTTGCCGATGATCGCCGGCTCGCACTCCGGGTGGTTGACGTTGAGCGGGAGGACCGCCCGACCGGCGGCGATCTCGGCTCGCACGAGCTCCGGGTCGACGTTCTCCCGGATCGCCACGAACTCCATCTCCGGCGTCACCACCCCGGCCCGCGCGTACGCGAGCTGGGTGGGCCGGCGACCGTCCACCCCGGCCAACGGCGTGCCCGCACCCCGCACCGGTGCCACGTCACCCCGCTCGGCGATCCACGGCCCGCGCAGCGGCGGCAGCCCCACCTCCGGGTCCGACCCGGGACCTGACGTGTCGTAGAGCCGCACCGGCGGCAGGTCCCCGGTCAGTCCCACCTCCGCGAACGGCACCCGGACATCCGGCCGCGAACCCTCGACGTACACCTTGCCTCGTGCGTGCATGACAGCCTCCCTGGTGATCAAGCGGACCAGCCGAAGTGGTTCAGCGGTCCGCGCCCCGCTCCGAGCTCCCAACCCCGCGCGCCGGTCAGCGCACGGAGCACGTACTCCTTGGCGGCCCCCACGGCGGCCGGCACCGGATCGCCCAGACCGAGCCGCACCGCGATCGCCGCCGAGAACGAGCACCCGGTGCCGTGGGTGTGCCGGGTGGGCACCCGGGGTGCGCGCAACACCGTGGTGACCCCGCCGCCGTGCAGCACGTCGACCGCTTCGCCCCCGTCCAGGTCACCGCCCGTGACCACCACGTACTCCGGGCCGCCGGCCACCAGGGCCTCGGCGGCCACGACCATCGCGGCCACGTCGTCCACCGGGCGTCCGGTGATCGCCGCGGCCTCCGCGCAGTTCGGGGTCGCGACACTGGCGTACGGCAGCAGCCGCTCCACCGCGCCCACCACGCCGAGCCGGTGACCACTCGTGGCGACCAGCACCGGGTCGACGACGAGCTGAGGCAGCCGACCGTCCCGGGCCGCCTCGGCAACCACGTCCGCGATCGCCGGGGTGCCGAGCATCCCCGTCTTCACCGCGCAGACCGTGAAATCGGTGAGCACGCTGTCCAACTGCTCGGTGACGGTGCGCGGGGGTAGCGGCAGCACCGCGTCGACACCCCTGGTGTTCTGCGCGGTGACCGCCGTGAGGACGCTGGTGCCGTACGCGCCCAGCGCGGCGAAGACCTTGAGGTCGGCCTGGATGCCTGCGCCGCCGCCGGAGTCCGAGCCGGCGATGGTGAGGATGGTGCTCGGGGTCACTTCTCCTCCTTGGTTGCGGTTTGGGGCTGCGGCCGACCGTGCCCACTCCGGGCGGTCAGGCTTGATCCCTGCGTGGGCACGGTCGGCCGCAGCCCTGACGTGGAGACCTGGGTGACCCCGCGCCGGGTTTGGGTCAGCACAGGGGTAACCGCCTCTTTGAAGGCGCTGGTCAGGGTGGCGGCTGTCTCTGCCGGGTTCGTGGCGCGCATGAGTGCGCCCAGTACGGCTACTCCGGTGGCTCCTGCTTGGACGCAGGCGGTTACCTGGTCCGGGGTTTCGACTCCGCCCAGCGCCAGCAGCGGCACGGGGCTGGAGTCGACAAGCTTTCGCAGGCCGTCCGGTCCCAGGGGTGGGCCGTAACCGGGTTTTGTCCTTGTGGGCCAGATTGGGGAGACGGTGGCGTAGTGCTCGGTGGTCAGGCGGTTCAGCTCGGTCTGGTGGTGGCAGGAGCGGCCGACCAGACCGTGGGTCGGCGGCGGGTACGGGCCGGCGGCGGGCAGGTGCACGGCGTCGCCGCCGAGCGGGTCGGGGCCGGCCACGATGAGGGTCCCGTCGACGTCGGCGAGGATCGCCCGCAGTTCGGCGGCGAGGGCGGCACGTTCGGCGCGCGGCAGGTCCTTCTCCCGCAGCACCACCCAGCGCACTCCCCCGGCCACAGCTCCCGCGATAGCCCGGTCGAGCCGAGCGCGAGCGACCAGCCGATCGGTAAGAACAACTACCCCAGACGGAATCTTGGAAGGAATGGGCCTCTCCAGGGGCAGACTGCTTCCAAGATCTGCGGGCGGCACCAACCCGGTCACAGCTCGGGTCTTCCCTCGTCGGGGGTGGAGGCGAGCGCGTGGAAGCGGCGGGCGATCCGGCCCGCGCCGGCGGCCAGTCGGCCGGCCTCGACCGCCAACCGCATCGCGGTGGCCATCGCCACCGGGTCGGCCGCCCGGGTGACAGCGCTCGCCAGCAGCACCCCGTCACAGCCCAGCTCCATGGCCAGGGCCGCGTCGGACGCGGTGCCGATCCCGGCGTCGAGGATCACCGGCACGTCCACACCCTGCCGGATGAGTCGGATGTGGTGCGGGTTGCCGATGCCGAGCCCCGAACCGATCGGCGAGCCGGCTGGCATCACCGCGGCGCAGCCCACGTCGGCGAGGCGACGGGCGAGCACCGGGTCGTCGCTGGTGTACGGCAGCACTGTGAACCCGTCGGCGACCAACTCCTCGGCGGCGCGGAGCAACTCCACCCCGTCGGGCAGGAGGGTCCGCTCGTCGCCGATCACCTCCAGCTTGACCCAGTCGGTGTCGAACGCGTCCCGGGCCAGCCGGGCCACCTTCACCGCCTCGGTGGCGGTGTGGCAGCCGGCGGTGTTCGGCAGCAGGCGTACCCCGCACCGGTCCAGCAGCTCCAGCAGACCGCCGGTGGAGCCCGGCGCCGTGCCCACCCGGCGCAGCGCCAGTGTGACCAGCTCGGTACCGGACGCCCGGATCGCCTGCTCCAACATGTGCAGGTTCGCGGCGCCGCCGGTGCCGAGGATCAGCCGCGAGGTGAAGGTCTGCCCACCCAGTTCGAACGGCACGGCGCTCACCCGCCCTGCGCCGCGGTGAGCACCTCGACCCGGTCACCGTCGCGCAGCGACCGGGCCGGCCAGCCGGTCCGGGGCACCACCTCGCCGTTGACAGCGACCGCCACCCCACGGGGGTGCGGCACGAGGTCGCGGACCAGGTCCGCCACTGACGCGCCAGCGGCGACGCTGCGCCCGGTCCCGTTCACCGTCAACTCCACAGGTCCCCCTCCATCGTCGGTTCAGCTCGGCCCAACGCGGCAGCGCCGAAGCGGTCGGCGCGAAAGGGCGCGAGCAGCGGGTCGGGTACGCCGCCGAGCACCAGGTCGGCGATCAGGTCGGCGGTGATCGGGGTGAGCACGATGCCGTGCCGGTGGTGTCCGGTGGCGGCCAGGACGTCGGGTCGGTCGGGCAGCGGCCCGAGGACCGGCGCGTTGTCCGGGGTGCCCGGGCGCAGGCCGGCGACCGCCTCGACCAGGTCGTACTCGGCCAGTTCGGGCAGCAGGTCGATCCCGGCGCGCAGCAGCCGCTGCACGGCGCCGGCGGTGACAGTGGTGTCGGAGCGCTCCTCGACAGTCGCGCCGAGCACTACCTCACCGTCGGTGCGGGGCACCAGGTAGACGTGCTCGCCGTCGGCGTACCCCCGGATCACGTGCCGGAAGCCCGGCGCGACGCCGTCGGACGCGCGGAGTCGGAGGATCTGGCCCTTCACCGGCCGCACGGGCAGGCCGGTGAGCGCGGCGGCCCCGCGGCCGGCGGCGACCACTGTGACCTGCGCGTCCACGTCGGACAGCTGCCGGACCGGCTGTGGCACGAGCACCGCGCCGGCCCGCTGCGCGGCCGTGCGCAGCGCCGGCACCAGCAGCCGGGGGTCGACCTGGTGGTCGGTGGGCGCGAACGCGCCACCACGCACCCGCGGGGCGAGCGCCGGTTCGCGGTCGCGCAGCTCACTGGGGCGCAGCGGCGTCACGGGCAGGCCCAACCCCTGCTGGTACGCCCACAGCCGGCGCGCCTCGGCCAGGTCGTCGCCGGTGAGCCCGACCATCAGGGTGCCCTCGGTCCGGTAGCCGATCTCGACCCCGGTCGCCTCGGTCAGCTCGGCGGCGAACGCCGGCCAGCGGGCGGCGGACGCCAGCAGCAAGCCGGTCAGCTGCCGCTCACCGAAGTACGCCTCGGCGACCGGGGAGAGCATGCCGGCGGCGACCGCCGACGCCCCCGAGCCGGGTGCCGGATCGTGCACCACCACCCGCAGCCCCCGCGCGGCGCAGCGCCAGGCAATGGCCAGCCCGATCGGCCCCGCCCCCACCACTGCCACGTCCGGCCGGGCCCGGTCGCTCGACGGCGATGACGGGGACCGGCCGGTCAGCACGTCAGGGCCTCGATCAGCTCGGCGGTCGCCAGTGCCGGGTCGGCGGCGGCGGAGACCGCACCGACCACCGCCACCCCGTACGCCCCGGCGGCCCGCAGCGCCGGTACCCGGGCGGCTGTCACTCCGCCGATCGCGATGACCGGGACGTCGACGGCGTCGACGACGGCGCGTACCCCGGCGGGTCCGATGGGGTCCGGCAGGCCGGTCTTGGTGCTGGTGGTGTGGCACGGCCCGACGCCGAGGTAGCTGGCGCCCGCCGCGACGGCCTGGCGCGCCGGGTCGGGCGCGCGGGCGGTGGCGCCCAGCACGCCGGTGGGGCCGAGCACCCGGCGAGCGGCGGCGACCGGCAGGTCGTCGGCGCCGACGTGCCCACCGGCGGCGCCCACCGCCAGCGCCACGTGCAACCGGTCGTTGACCAGGCAGGTCGCACCGTACGGCGTGCAGAGCGCCAGCACCCGCCGGGTCAGGTCGTACGCCTCGCGGTCGGTGGCGGAATCCTCGACCCGGACCTGCACCACCAGGTCGGCGTGGGCCACGGTGAGGGCGGCGCGAACCACTGCGAGTGGGTCGCGGCCGGGTCGGGTGTCGGTGATGAGATGCAATCGCCCCAGGGACGGCACGGCAACGCTCCTCCCTGCGCCGGCATTACCCGGATCAGGTTCAACGGTCGGGGGCTGTCAGCCCCCCTCTCAGCCCGGTACACCGGGCTCCCGTGGGTTACTTGCGTGTCACCGTACGACAGATCCGCCGGCCTGCCAAGGCGCGGGGTCGACGGCAGCCGGCGGGCCGGACCACGCCACAACGATCAAGATCCATGGGGCACTTCATGCGGTCCTGTTCGGAATGTCGCACGCCGTTGCAGAACCGTTACCCGTCCGCATCTTGCCCGACATCGAACCAGCCGAATTAATTTGTTCAGCGATTCGACAAAATGTCGGTGGGGACACCCTGGCACGGTGTGACCACCGACTCCATCAGGGACGGCCTTCGGCGAGCCGACTCCCGCGAGCCCTGTCAACTACGACACAGGAGGCGGCGTGTCCCGTTCTCGTCGTGCCCGCGTACCCATCACCGCAACCCTGATCTCCCTGGCCATGGCCTCGACCACCCTGTTCGGCGCGCCCGCCCAGGCGGCCGCCCAGGTCCCCCCACGGGATGCGAAGGCCGCAGCCCCGGTCAGCCAGGTGGCGCCGAAGGCGCCAAAGGCCGCAGCCGATCCCTTCTCCGTCCTCGTCTTCTCCAAGACCGCCGGCTTCCGGCACGACTCCATCCCCACCGGCATCGCCGCCATCCAGCAGCTCGGCGTCGACAACGGATTCACAGTGGACAACTCCGAGGACGGCGCCGCATTCAACGACGCCAACCTGGCGAAGTACAAGGCGGTGATCTGGCTCTCCACCACCGGTGACGTGCTCAACGCCGACCAGCAGGCAGCGTTCGAGCGCTACGTGAAGGCCGGCGGCGGTTACGTCGGTATCCACGCCGCGTCGGACACCGAGTACAGCTGGGCCTGGTACGGCGACCTGGTCGGCGCGTACTTCGCCAACCACCCGCAGAACCAGCAGGCCACGGTCAAGGTGGAGGACCACGCCCACCCGTCCACGGCCGGACTGCCGGACCGCTGGTCCCGGTTCGACGAGTGGTACAACTACCAGACCAACCCCCGGCCGGACGTGCACGTGCTGGCCAGCCTGGACGAGAAGAGCTACACCGCCGGCGCCGGCGCGATGGGTGCGGACCACCCGATCGCCTGGTGCCAGGACTACGACGGTGGCCGCTCCTGGTACACGGGAGGCGGGCACACCCGGGAGTCGTACGCGGAGCCCGAGTTCCTCTCCCACCTGCTCGGCGGCATCCGCACCGCAGCCGGTGTCGAGAACGCCGACTGCGGCGCCTCGAAGACCTCGAACTTCGAGAAGGTCACGCTGGACAGCAACACCAGCAACCCGATGGAGTTGGACATCGCCCCCGACGGGCGGGTCTTCTACATCGAGCGCGACGGTCGCGTGCAGATCGTGAAGCCGGACACCGGCAACACCGTCACCGCCGTCGACCTGGACGTCTTCACCGGCAACGAGGACGGCCTCATCGGCATCCGGCTCGACCCGGACTTCGCCACCAACAAGTGGGTGTACCTGTACTACGCCCCGAACGACGGGGTCACCCGCAACCTGCTGTCCCGGTTCACGGTGACCGGTGACACCATCGACCCGGCAAGCGAGAAGCAGGTGCTGAGGGTCGACACCCAGCGCAACACCTGCTGCCACGCCGGCGGCAGCATGACCTTCGACGGCGCAGGCAACCTCTACCTGGCCACCGGTGACAACACCAACCCGTTCGAGTCGAACTCGTACACGCCGATCGACGAGCGGGCGGGGCGCCAGGACTACGACGCGCAGCGCACCTCGGCCAACACGAACGACCTGCGCGGCAAGGTGATCCGGATCCACCCGGAGGACGACGGGACGTACACCGTTCCGGCCGGTAACCTCTTCGCGCCGGGCACCGAGAAGACCCGTCCCGAGATCTACGCGATGGGCTTCCGCAACCCGTTCCGGATCGGCACCGACCCGAAGACCAACACGCTGTACGTCGCGGACTACGGGCCGGACGCCAACGCGGACAACCCGAACCGGGGCCCGCGCGGTCTGGTCGAGTGGAACATCGTCACCCCGGGCAACTACGGCTGGCCGTACTGCACGGGCACGAACGAGGCGTACAACGACTACACGTTCCCGTCCGGCCCGAGCGGCGCGAAGTTCGACTGCGCCGCGCCGGTGAACAACTCGCCCAACAACACGGGCCTGACCAACCTCCCGCCGGTGGTCCCTGCGACCGTCGACTACGGGTACGCCGGCGACGCGCGTTACCCGGAGATCGGCGGCGGCGGCGCCCCGATGGGCGGCCCGGTCTACCGGTACGACGCCGACCTCAACTCCAACCGCAAGTGGCCGGCGTACTACGACGGCAAGGCTCTGCTCGGTGAGTGGAACCAGAACAAGATGTACACCATGCAGGTGACCCCCGACGGCAAGTCGTTGGTGGACATCAACCAGCTGCTCACCGGCATGAGCATGGTCCGGCCGATGGACTTCGAGTTCGGCCCGGACGGCGCGCTGTACCTGATCGAGTGGGGCAGCGGCTTCGGCGGCAACAACGACAACTCCGGCGTCTACCGGATCGACTACACCGCCGGTGACCGCGCGCCGATCGCGACGGCGTCCGCGACCCCGACGTCGGGCGCCGCGCCGTTGACTGTCGAGTTCTCCAGCGCCGGATCCCGGGACCCGGACGGTGGCACTCTCACCTACGCCTGGGCCTTCGGCGACGGGCAGACCTCCACCGAGGCGAACCCGACCCACACGTACGCCACGGCGGGCAACTACACCGCCCAGCTCACCGTCACCAACCCCAAGGGCCGTACCGCGGTGGCCAACGTGCCGGTCACCGTGGGCAACACGTCCCCGACGGTGACCATCGAGTTCCCGCCGGACGGTGGGTTCTTCGAGTGGGGTGACCAGGTCCGCTACTCGATCAAGGTGACCGACCCGGAGGACGGGCAGATCGACTGCGCCAAGGTCAACCTCCAGGTGCTGCTCGGCCACGACGAGCACGCCCACCCGCTGGAGCAGCACACCGGCTGCAGCGGCACCGTGCAGACGTCGCTCGCCTCCGGGCACGGCGCCGAGGCGAACGTCTTCGCGGTCTTCGAGGCCACCTACACCGACGGTGGCGGGACCGGCGGGGCCAGCCCGCTCACCGGCCGCGCGATCGAGGTGCTCCAGCCCAAGCGCAAGCAGGCCGAGTTCTTCACCGCCACCGGGCGCGCACCGGTGAGCACCGGCGGCGGCGACGCCGGCGTGCAGCGGGAGGCCGGCGCCGACACCGCCGGCGGCGGCCAGAGCGTCGCGTTCATCGAGGACGGCGACTGGTGGTCGCTCGCCCCGGCGGACCTGACCAACATCACCGAGATCCGGTTCCGGGCCGCCTCCGCCGCCGCTGGCGGTCGGATCGAGGTCCGCGCGGGTGCGGTGGACGGACCGGTGGTCGCCACGGCCGTCGTACCGTCGACCGGCGCGTGGCAGACGTACACGGACGTGAGCGCACCGGTCACCGGCGCGGCGAGCGGCTCGCTGTACTTCCTGGCCCGCGACCCGAACGGCGGAACGGGTTCGCTGTTCAACGTCAACTGGATGGACTTCGTCGGCCGCGGTGTCACCGAGAACGGGCCGCCGACGGTCAGCGCCACGGCCACCCCGGCCACCGGCACCGCGCCGGTCACCGTCGCCTTCGACGGCACGGCCACCGACGCCGAGGGCGACACCCCGCTGACGTACGCCTGGGACTTCGGTGACGGAGGCTCGGCGACCACACTGGACGCCAGCCACACCTACACCAGCCCGGGTACCTTCACGGCCACCCTCACGGTGACCGACAGCAAGGGTGCCAAGTCGTACGCCACGGTGCCGGTGCGGGTCGACGCTCCGGACACGTCCTGCTTCGGGGCGCGTTCGGACGACTTCAACGGCAACAGCCTCGACAAGGACCGCTGGACCAGCGTGATCCGGGAGAACCAGCTCTACTCGCTCAGTGGCGGCGCGCTGCGGCTGCCCACCGGCGTGGGTGACCTCTACGGCGCACGCAACGACGCCACCAACCTGGTGCTCCAGGCGGCCCCGACCGGCGCGTGGGAGATGACCACCAAGGTCACCCTGCCGGTGACGGCCAACTACCAGCAGGCTGGCCTTCTGGTGTACGGCGACGACGACAACTACGCCAAGCTGGACCTGCTGTACAACGGCAGCCGGGCGGTGGAGTTCATCCGGGAAACGGCGGCCACGCCTCGCAACGAGGCCGACGACAGGACCGCCGCACCGGCGGGTGACACCGTGTACCTGCGGATCACCAGCGACGGGACGAACCTGACCGCGGCCGTCTCGGCCGATGGGCAGACCTTCACCCCGGTCGGCCGTTCGGCAGCGCTCGCCGGCATCACCAACCCGCGGATCGGGGTCTTCGCGCTCAACGGAGGCACCGAGGCGCCGGTTGTCGACGCCGCGTTCGACTCGTTCCAGGTCACGCCGGACGCTCCGGCCGGCCCGGTCGACCCGTCGGACGAGTTCACCGGCAGCACGCTGGACAAGTGCCGGTGGGACGCCATCACGCGGGAGGACCCGAGCGGTTACCGGGTCACCGATGGCGCGCTGCGGATCGACGTGCCCAACGGTGACATCTACGGCACCGACAACACCGGGCCGAAGAACTTCATCCTCCAGACCGCGCCGTCGGGCGACTGGACCCTGGAGACGAAGGTCGACGGCAGTCTGCTGAACGAGCAGTACCAGCAGGCCGGTCTGCTCGTGCAGGCCGACGACGACAACTACCTGAAGTTCGACTTCATCGCGGACAACCAGGCCGGCCAGGCGGTGACGCGGCGGATCGAGTTCCGCAGCGAGATCGCCGGGGTGGTCCAGAACCCGCAACCCGAGGCGGGCAACCTGACCTCGGCGGTGTGGCACCTGCGGCTGGCCCGCACGGGCGACACGTTCACCGCGTCGTACTCGGCCGACGGGACGACCTGGACCGCGTTGACGGCGCTGACCAACAGCGCGGTCGGGGCCACCCCGAAGGTGGGGCTGTTCACCCTCGGCGCCAACCAGACAGCGTCGAAGACCGCCTCGTTCGACTACTTCCGGCTCAGCACGGAGGTGGCCGACGAGACCGCGCCGGTGACCACGGCGGCGGTTTCCGGCACCCCGACCGACGGGTGGCACACCGGACCGGTGACGATCACGCTCACCGGCGCCGACGAGGCCGGCGGTAGCGGGCTCGCCAGCACGGAGTACCAGCTGGACGGGGCCACCACCTGGACGGCGTACACCGCTCCGGTGGCGGTCAGCGGGGACGGCGAGCACGAGCTTCGGTTCCGCTCGACGGACAAGGCCGGCAACGTGGAGGCGACCAAGACCGTCTCGGTCAAGATCGACGCCACCGCGCCGGTGACCTCGGCGACGTTCGCTCCGGCGAACGACGCCGGTTGGCACAACGGGACCATCCCGGTGGTGCTGGCCGCGACCGACGCTGGTTCCGGTGTCAAAACTGTGGAGTGGTCGCTGGACGGTGGCGCGTGGACGCCGTACTCGACGCCGGTCGAGGTGACCGGCGACGGGCAGCACGAGCTGCTGTTCCGCTCGACGGACAAGGCGGGCAACGTCGAGACGCTGAAGTCAGCGGTGCTGCGCATCGACGGCACCAAGCCGACGCTGCTGGTGTCCGGTCTCGCCGACGGACAGCTCTACGGCGACAGCCAGGACGTTCGGGTGTCCTGGCAGGCCGTCGACCCGACCTCGGGCATCGCGAGCGTGGTCGGCCAGCTCGACGGTCAGGCGTACACCAGCGGCACGCTGCAGGCCATGTACGACCTGTCGCTCGGTCTGCACGAGCTGACCGTGACCGCGACCGACAAGGCGGGCAACAAGACCACCTCGACGGTCCGGTTCTTCGTCACCACCTCGTTCCGGGACATGCAGAGTCTGCTGGACCGGTTCAAGGCGACGGGGCGGCTCTCCACCAAGGCGCACAAGCAGTTGTCGAACAAGCTCGACGCTGTTCGCGCGTCGGAGGCGGCCGGCGACGACAAGGCGGCCGTCCGGCAGCTGACCGCGTTCCGGACGCTTGCCTCCGACGCCACCCTGGTGCCCGAGGCGGAGGTTCGGGACGTCCTGATCCGGGACGCCGACGCCATGATCGTTCGGCTCGGCGGCGCGGCCAGCAAGGCCGGGGTCAAGGCGAACGACGGTGACCCGGTCAAGGGCACCGGGCGGCTCGGTGGCGATGCCACCCGGCTGGCACCCGGTCGCCAGCTCTGATCCGACGAGGCCCCTCCCCGGCGCTACGGCGTCGGGGAGGGGCCTCCCTCATCGGTAGGGAGGAGATGTCCGTGACGGGTATCCGCAAGGTGTTGGCCGCCGTGTTCGCCGGACTGGCCCTGGCCCTGTCCGCCGCCGCCCCGGCGGCGGCTCAGGCCGCTCAGGCCGCCCCGGCGGCGCAGGCCGCTCAGGCCGCCCCGGCGGCGAAGGCCGACAAGCTCAAACTCACGGTGGCCGGTGACGGGGCTCAGGGCGTCACCATCCAGGCCACCCACGCCGATGGCCGCCGGCTGGAGCAGGTGGTGCGGTTGGTCCTCACCGCCACCGGCCCGGACGGGCAGCGGGTCGGGCCGGTGCAGCTCGAACCGCAGCCCGAGGGGCACGGTTTCTACAGCAGCGGCCCGGTGCTTTCCACCGGCATGTGGAAGGTGTCGGTGAACTCCCCCGCTCCACTTCAGAGCAAGGCCACCGCCACGGTGCAGGCGAAGGCGGCGCAGTCACCGCCAGCGCCCGCGCCGGTCGCGGTGACCAAGCCAGCGGACGGCGGGGCGGGCACCGGTTGGTGGCCGTTCGCGGCGGCGGGTCTCGTGCTCGTCGCCGCCGCGATGGGGGTGGCCATGCTGTTCGGCCGCCGCCGCACCGACTGACCAAACGGCATTCAACGACCGGGCCGGGCCGCGACGAGCGGCCCGGCCCGGCGTCGTTCGATCGGCTGGTGATCGACTCGGCATCCTTGAAGTCGGGGCTTCCCGGACCGCAGGTCACCCCGACTTCAAGGAACGCGAGTGGATCATGCGTGGCGCACGACGCAGCGCACGCCCGCGCACGCCTCGCCGCGCTCAGAGGACAGCGCGCAGTGCCGCCAGGTCCTCGTCGCTGGGCTCCCAGGTGCCGGCGGCCGCGTTGGCGCGCACCTGCTCGGGCGTCGTGGCACCGGCGATCACCGAGGTCACCGCCGGCTGGGCGGCCAGACCGCCGATGGCCACCTGGAGCATCGTCAGACCCCGCTCGCCCGCGTACGCCTCGATCGCCTCGATGGTGTCCCAGTCGGCTGCGGCGAGCCGCTCCGCGTACCGGCCACCGCCGGAGAGTCGGCTGCCGGCGGGCGGCTGAGCCTCGCGCTTGTACTTGCCGGTGAGCAGACCGTTGGCGAGCGGGAAGAACGGCAGCATGCCGAGGCCGAACCGCTCGCACGCCGGGATCACCTCGGCCTCCACCGAGCGCTCCAGCAGGCTGTAGTGGTTCTGGGCGCTGATGAAGCGGGACCGACCGTTGGACGAGGCGACCCAGTCCGCGTCGGCGATCTGCCAGCCGGCGAAGTTCGAGTTGCCCAGGTAACGGACCTTTCCGTCCCGGACCAGGTCGTCCAGGGCGGCGAGGGTCTCGTCGATCGGAGTGCCCTGGTCGGGCTCATGCATCTGGTACAGGTCGATGTGGTCGGTGCCGAGCCGGCGCAGCGACGCCTCCACAGCGCGGGCGATGTAGCGCCGCGCACCCCGGGCGCCGTAGTCCGGCCCGTTGAGGCCGTTCATGTCCATGCCGAACTTGGTGGCCACCACCACGTCGTCCCGGCGTCCCTTGAGCGCCTGCCCGAGCAGTTCCTCGGAACCGCCCTGCGGCTCGCCGTAGATGTCGGCGGTGTCGAAGAGGTTGATGCCGGCGTCCAGGGCGGCGTCCACCACCGCCCGGGTGCCGTCGAGGTCGAGCTTGCGGCCGAAGTTGTTGCAGCCGATGCCGACCACTGACACCACGAGCCCGGAGTCGCCCAGCCGGCGATAGGTCATTTCAGTCACGAGATCCACCCTATGCCGGCTCGGTGCGGACCACCTCGGCGGCGGCTCAGCCGACCACCTCGGTGACCAGCTCACGGGCGGCTCCGATGGTCGCGGCCAGCTCGGCGGGGCTACGTCCGACGGCGCCGAGCAACGCCTGCGCCCGCTGGGTGAAGTTCGGCGGAGCACCGGGCAGTCGCCCTGCGGCGGCGATCATCCCCTTCTCGTTGACCAACCACCGGCCGGCTCGGGCGTGCAGCACCTGGGCGAGGACGCCGACCACCCGGAACAGGCAGCCGGCGACGTACCCGCTGTCCCCGCCGGCGGCGGCCTTGGCCGCGCCGGTCAGCAGAAACCCGGCCTCCCAGCCGCCAGCCACCAGTGCGTCGGCCAGCGCGGGCGGATACTCCCGAGTCCGGTCCCGCAGGCGGGTCAGCTGGCCGGTCGGGTCCGCCAGCACCTGGCACAACGCCACCTCGCCGGCATAGGCGGACGAGTAGAACCCGAGCGGGTGCCCGGCCTGCACCCCGACCTCGTACCGGCCGGCCCGACAGTCCGCCCAGACGCGGTGCACCCGGCCGAGGTCCCGGTAGATCCAGTCCACGGCGACCCCGCCGACCCGCAGCCAGCCACCCCCGTCGACCCAGGGGCCCCAACCACCGGGGGCGGTGAGCGCGACGTCGGTGTCGTCGGCGACCGTCGCGGCGACCGCACGCAGCGCCGGCACGTCCAGCTCACCCTGGTAGTAGAGACCCAGGTCCCAGTCGGAGTCCGGGCGTTGCTCGCCGCGTGCCCGACTACCGCCGAGCGCCACGGCGACCACCCCGCCGACGCCGCACAGCCGGTCGGGCAGGTCGGCGGGGATCACCCGACGTCCCAGACCGGCTCCGGGGTCTCCACCACCTCACTGTCGCCTCGGAACAGCACGAACCGGTCGAAGGAGCGGGTGAACCAACGGTCGTGGGTGACAGCGATCACCGTTCCCTCGAAGGCGTTCAGACCCGCTTCGAGAGCTTCCGCGCTGGCCAGGTCGAGGTTGTCGGTGGGCTCGTCGAGCAGCAACAGGGTCGCCCCGGACAGCTCCAGCAGCAGCACCAGGAACCGGGCCTGCTGCCCGCCGGAGAGCGTGCCGAAGCGCTGGTCGCCCTGCGCGGCCAGCTCGTAGCGGCTGAGCACCCCCATCGCCGCGTGCCGGTCCATCCCGGTGCGGTGCTCGTCGCCCCGCCAGAGGATCTCGACGAGCGTCTTCGACATCAGCTCCGGCCGGTCGTGCGTCTGGGAGAAGTGCCCGGGCCGGACCCGGGCACCGAGGCGGGCCACGCCGTCGTGCGTCACCGGCGCCAGCGCGCCCGCGCCGTCGACAGGCCCGTTCGCCGGGTCCGGGTCGGTGCCGCCGCGGGCCAGCAGCCGCAGGAAGTGCGACTTGCCGGTGCCGTTGGCACCGAGCACCGCCACCCTGTCGCCGTACCAGATCTCCAGGTCGAAGGGGAATGTCAGGCCGTCGAGCTCCAACTGCTCGCAGACGACCGCGCGCTTGCCGGTCCGCCCCCCGCTGAGCCGCATCCGGATGTCCTGGTCCTTCGGCGGTACGGGCGGCGGCCCGGCCTCCTCGAACTTGCGCAGCCGGGTCTGCGCGGCCTGGTAGCGCGAGGCCAACCCGTCGTTGTACGCGGCCTTCTGCTTGTACATCAGCATCAGCTCGCGCAGCTTCTGGTGCTCCTCGTCCCAGCGCCGGCGCAGCTCGTCGAGGCGGGCGTGCCGGGCCACCCGAGCCTCGTGCCAGCTGGCGAAGCCGCCGGGGTGCACCCAGGCGCTGCCACCCTCGACGGCAACCACCCGGTCGGCGCTCTGAGCCAGCAGCTCGCGGTCGTGCGAGACGTAGAGCACCGACTTCGCCGACTCGCGCAGTCGTGCCTCCAGCCAGCGTTTGCCGGGCACGTCGAGGAAGTTGTCGGGTTCGTCGAGCAGCAGCACCTCGTCCGGGCCGCGCAGCAGCAACTCCAGGGCGAAGCGCTTCTGCTGGCCGCCGGAGAGGGTACGCACCGGCCGGTCCCGTACGGCGTCCCAGGGCTGGCTGAGCACGATGGTCGCGACCGTGTCGAAGAGCACCTCGGCGTCGTACCCGCCGGCTTCGCCCCAGGCGCCGAGCGCATCGGCGTACGCCAGTTGGGCCTTGCCCGCGGCGTTGCTGAACTTGCCGTGGGCCTCGGCCGCCCGCATGGCCGCCTCGGTCTCGCCGAGTCGCCGGCCGGCGTCGCGCAGCGCCGGCGGGGCCAGCGACAACGCCAGGTCGGCGACTGTCGACTCGTCGCCGATCATGCCGATGAACTGGCGCATCACGCCCAGCCCGCCGGCCCGCGCGACGACGCCGCTGCGTACCGGCAGGTCGCCGGCGACCATCCTCAGCAGCGTCGTCTTTCCCGCGCCGTTCGGCCCGACCAGGGCGACCTTGCTGCCCTCACCGACTCGGAACGACACGTCGGCGAAGAGTTCCCGACCGTCGGGCAGGATGTGCCCGACCGCTGCCACGTCCACGTATCCCACGCCGGGATCCTGCCCCAGTGAGGGTCGGGGGGTACATCCAATTACCGGGTGACGCGCAGCACCCGGAAGCCCTTTTGGCTGGCGTACCGCTCGACCTGCCAGCTCTGCTCGGTGAGCCAGCGTTGCAGCGAGTCGCCGCCGAGGTGCCGGGCGACGACCAACCACCCGACGCCGTCCGGGGCGAGTCGGGGCAGCCAGCGCAGCAGCAGGTCGTGCAGCCCGTCCTTGCCGATCCGGATGGGTGGGTTCGACCAGAGCTGGGTGAAGCGGACGCCGTCCGGAACGTCGTCCGGCGCGCTGACCCGGACCCGGTCGGCGGCGCCGATCCGGGCCGCGTTGGCGGCGGTCAGCTCGCGGGCGCGGGCGTTGACGTCGACGGCCCAGATGGTGCTGGCGGGCGCGAGGTCGGCCAGCACGCAGCTGATCGGCCCGAATCCGCAGCCGAGGTCGAGCAGGTCGCCTGTGGTGTCGGCGGCGGGCAGCTCGGCCTTTCGCAGCAGCACCGCGGTGCCCGGGTCGAGCCGGCTGGCGGAGAAGACCCCGCCGGCCGAGGTGAGCCGGTAGTCGCGGTCGGCGACGGAGAACTCGACCTCGCGCGTCGGGGCGTCGCTGGTGGGCTGAGCGGTGAAGTAGTGGTCGCCGGTCACCTGGCAATTCTCGCACCGGTCCGGGGCGGACCTGACACGGCCCACACGCACATTTCCCCGATATTACCCCCTAAAGGGACAATGGCTCCTACTCTGGGCGACATGGTGTATCGGTACGAGTCCGATGAGGACGCTTTCGAGGAGTACCCGGAGCCCGGGTCCGACCTGTCGGTGCTCGGCGCCGGTCCGCCCCCGCCGGCCGGGCCGTCTCCGTCGCGCTTCCCCACGCCGTCGCTGCCCCGGCCGAACCAGCTCTCGCTGCCCTCGTCGCAGCCCGCGCCGACTCGTGCCGCAGTACCGCAGCCCGCGCCGAATCGTGCCGATGCGCCGCAGCCACTGCCGACGCGTGCCGACATCCCGCCCGCCCCGCCCCGCAGCCAGATCTACACCTCGGCGACACCGGTGGAGCCGTCCGCCCGGCGCGGCGGCGGCCGACTGTGGCAGGTACTGATCGGCGGCGCAGCCGTCCTCGTGCTGCTCGCCCTCTGCGGCCTCGGTGCCGCCGCGCTGCTCATGGACCGCAACGAGCAGCCGCAGAGCAACCCGACCTACCAGCCGAACGCCGCCGCACCGACGTCGGCAACGCCGGAACGGCTGGCCCTCGACTCCCGGGACACCGACCAGGCCCCGCTCACCGCCAAGGAACTCTTCCCCGGCAAGGAGCTGAAGCTCACCGATGGCCAACCGAGCTACCAGGTGCTCAAGACGCAGTCCAGCGGCAGTTGTGCCGTCGCCGCCACCGACGAGGTCGCCGACCTGCTGGTCCGGCTCGGCTGCAACCAGGTCGTCCGGGCCACGCTGAGCACGCCCGACGGCAACCACCTGGTCACCGCCGGCCTGTTCAACCTCACCGACAAGGTCAGCGCGGAACGAGCCCGCGACCGACTCCGGCAACTGCTCGACGAACGGCAGGGCCGATTCCGTGGCCTCACCGGCGACGAGGGCGACGACACCGACACCGACGTCCTGACCAGCGCCCCGGCCCGGGTCGGTTGGCAGGTCCGTGGCCACTACCTGGCCTACGCGCTGGTGGTCCGCAAGGACGGGGCGGCGATCAAGGCGGGTGACGCCAAGGTCCGCGAAATCCTGTTCGACATGATCGAGCTGCACCTCAGCCGGGGCGTGCTGCAGAGCCGCGCGGACGGTGGCACCGCCGGACAACCGACGGCGGCCCCGACCGGCAGCAACGCGAACCAGGGTGGCCTGCCGGGCGACTGACCCGCAGGCGCGGTCAACCCTCGATCGGGACCCGCAACCGGCGGGTGAGCGTGGCGCGGTGGGCGTACTCGGCCGGATCGGCCGGGTAGCCGACGGCGACCAGCGTCAGCCCGTGCGCGGGGGCCACCGTCACCTCGCTGGACCGCTCGCGCCGGGTGAGTAGAGTGCCCGGCCACTCGACCGGGCGGCGGCCGTCCCCGGCCACCAGCATGGCCCCCACCAGGCTGCGCACCATCGCCTGGCAGAACGCGTCGGCCTGCACGGTGGCGACCAGGATGCCGTCCGGGTCGCGACGCCAGTCCAGCCGGGTCACCTCGCGCAGCGTGGTCGCGTGCTCCTTGCGCCGGCAGTACGCGGCGAAGTCGTGCTCCCCCACCAGCCCGGTCGCTGCGGCGTTCAGCGCGGCCAGGTCCAACGGCTTCGGCCAGGCCAGCACCTCGTGCCGGCGCAGCGGCTCGGTGCCGAAGGGCGCATCGGTGACCCGGTACTCGTAGCGTCGGAAGGTTGCCGAGAACCGGGCGTCGAAGTCGGCCGGCACCTCGGTCATCGCCCGTACGCGCACGTCGGTGGGGAGCAGCCGGGCCAGCCGACGCAGCAGCCGTCCCTCATGCTGCCGCCACACGTCCACCGGCAGGTCCAGGTGGCACACCTGCCCCGTGGCGTGCACCCCCGCGTCGGTCCGTCCGGCCACCGTCAGCCCGGTGGCCGTACCAACGCCGAGGACCAGGTCCAGGGTCTCGACGAGCACCCCCGCGACGGTGCGCCGGGTCGGCTGGGGTGCCCAGCCGGAAAAGTCGGTGCCGTCGTACGAGACGTCCAGCCGCAGCCGGATCCGCTCGTCCACCTCGTACCTCCTGTTACGGGTCGGGCCCGGCACCCCCGATGGGGTGCCGGGCCCGATAATGCCCTTGATCAGGCCTTGTTCTCGGTGGCCTCGTCGCTGTCCTCGCGGGCGGCGGCGGTGTCACCGGACGCCGACACCGGCGCCTCGGAATCCTGGTCGGCCGGAGCCGACTTCGGGGCCTCGTCGGCCGGGGCGAGCGCCTCGACCTTGTCCTGCTGCGCGGCCTTGCGGGCGGCGGTCTTCTTGTTCACCTTCGGCTCGGCGACCTGAAGCTCCTCCACCAGCTCGATGATGGCCATCGGCGCGTTGTCACCCTTGCGCGGACCGGTCTTCACGATCCGGGTGTAACCGCCGGGGCGGTTGGAGTACCGGGGCGCGATCTGGTCGAACAGGGCGTAGACGACGTCCTTGTCCTTGACGACACCCAGCACCCGACGCCGCGAGGCGAGGTCACCGCGCTTGGCCTTGGTGATGAGCTGCTCGGCCAGCGGGCGCAGCCGCCGGGCCTTCGTCTCGGTGGTCTGGATCTTGCCGTGCTGGAACAGCGCGGTCGCCAGGTTGGCGAGCATCAGCCGCTCGTGCGAGGGGCTGCCGCCGAGGCGGGGGCCCTTGGTGGGCGTGGGCATTTTTGGTGCTCCTCAGTTGTGGCGGCAGCGCGGACTAGAGCTGCTCGGTCTCGCGGTAGTCGTCGGTGTCGTAGTCGGCCTCGCCGAAGGTGTCCACGACGTGCGCCGGGTCGAAGTTCGGAGCCGAGTCCTTCAGCCCGAGACCCATCCCGGCGAGCTTCATCTTGACCTCGTCGATCGACTTCTGACCGAAGTTGCGAATGTCGAGGAGGTCGGCCTCGGTACGCCCGATGAGCTCACCAACGGAGTTGATGCCCTCGCGCTTGAGGCAGTTGTAGGAGCGGACGGTGAGGTCCAGCTCCTCGATCGGCAGGGCAAGGTCCGCCGCCAGCTGGGCGTCCTGCGGGGACGGCCCGATGTCGATGCCCTCGGCGGTCTCGTCCAGCTCCCGGGCGAGCCCGAACAGCTCCACCAGCGTCGAACCGGCGGAGGCCAGCGCGGTACGCGGACCCATCGACGGCTTGGTCTCGACGTCGATGATCAGCCGGTCGAAGTCGGTGCGCTGCTCGACACGGGTCGCCTCGACGCGGTAGGTCACCTTCAGCACCGGCGAGTAGATCGAGTCGACCGGGATCCGGCCGATCTCCGCGCCGGACTGCTTGTTCTGCGCCGCCGTCACGTAGCCCCGGCCCCGCTCGACGGTCAGCTCCATGTCGAGCCGGCCCTTGCCGTTCAGGGTGGCGAGCTTGAGATCCGGGTTGTGCACCGAGACGCCGGCCGGCGGCTGGATGTCGCCCGCGGTCACGTCGCCCGGGCCCTGCTTACGCAGGTACATGCTGACCGGCTCGTCGTGCTCGGAGCTGACGCACAGCTCCTTGATGTTCATGACGAGCTCGACCACGTCCTCCTTGACACCGGGGATCGTGGTGAACTCGTGCAGCACACCGTCGATCTTGATCGAGGTGACGGCCGCGCCCGGGATCGACGACAGCAGCGTACGCCGCAGCGAGTTGCCCAGGGTGTAGCCGAAGCCCGGCTCCAGCGGCTCGATGGCGAACCGCGACCGGGTCTCGTTGATCGACTCCTCGGAGAGGGAGGGTCGCTGGCTGATGAGCATCTTTTCTCTTCTCTTCCGGGGCGCCCGCTATTTGACGCCCACGACACAAACTGTTCCGGTGGCCCGCCCCGAGGGGCGGGCCACCGAACGAGCTCGGACTACTTGGAGTAGAGCTCGACGATCAACTGCTCCTGGACCTGCGTGTCGATGACCTGCCGGGCCGGGAGGGAGTGCACGAGCACCTTCATCTGGCTCGGGATGGCCTCAAGCCACGCCGGAACCGTCTTCGAGCCGGCCTGAGCCTGCGCGACGATGAACGGGGTGAGCTCCTTGCTCTTGCCCCGAACCTCGATGATGTCGTGCTCCTTGACGCGGTACGACGGGATGTCGACCTTCTTGCCGTTCACCGTGAAGTGACCGTGCTTGACCAGCTGGCGGGCCATGTCCCGCGAGTGGGCGTAGCCGGCCCGGTAAACGACGTTGTCCAGCCGCGACTCGAGGATCTGCAGGAGGACCTCACCGGTCTTGGCCTGCTTGCCAACGGCTTCCTCGTAGTAACCGCGGAACTGCTTCTCCAGCACGCCGTAGACACGACGGGCCTTCTGCTTCTCACGGAGCTGGAGCAGGTACTCCGTCTCCTTGGTACGGCCGCGGCCGTGCTGCCCGGGCGGGAACGGCCGGGACTCGAACGGGCACTTCGGCCCATCGCACTTGCTGCCCTTGAGGAACAGCTTCATCTTCTCCCGCCGGCAACGGCGGCAGTCTGCACCGGTGTAACGAGCCATCTCTCTCTACCTCTCAGACCCGGCGACGCTTCGGCGGACGGCACCCGTTGTGCGGCTGCGGGGTGACGTCGGCGATCTGCCCGACCTCGAGGCCCACTGCCTGCAGCGAACGGATGGCGGTCTCCCGGCCGGAGCCGGGGCCCTTGACGAACACGTCGACCTTGCGCATGCCGTGCTCCATGGCGCGACGCGCGGCAGCCTCGGCGGCCAGCTGCGCGGCGAACGGAGTCGACTTGCGGGAGCCCTTGAAGCCGACCTGGCCGGCGGAGGCCCAGGAGATGACCGCACCGGTCGGGTCCGTGATGGACACGATGGTGTTGTTGAACGTGCTCTTGATGTGCGCCTGCCCGTGGGCGACGTTCTTGCGTTCCTTGCGCCGGACCTTCTTTACAGCGGCTCCGGCACGAGCCTTCGGTGGCATAAGTCTGTGCGCTCCTAGTTGACTTTCCGGATCGGGCCGGGCGGGCCGGTCTTCCTGGACCCGACATCGACCCGAATTCCGGTCAAAATCTACTTCTTGCCGGGCTTCTTCTTGCCGGCGACGGTCCGCTTCGGGCCCTTGCGGGTCCGTGCATTGGTCTTGGTCCGCTGGCCACGCACGGGCAGGCCCCGGCGGTGCCGGATGCCGGCGTAGCAGCCGATCTCAACCTTGCGGCGGATGTCAGCGGCGACCTCGCGGCGCAGGTCGCCTTCAACCTTGTAGTTGCCCTCGATGTGGTCGCGGAGCTGCACGAGCTCCTCGTCCGTGAGGTCCCGAGCGCGCTTGTCCGGCGAGATGCCGGTGGCGGCGAGTGTCTCCAGGGCGCGGGTGCGACCGACCCCGAAGATGTAGGTGAGCGCGATCTCCAACCGCTTTTCGCGGGGGAGATCCACGCCGACTAGACGTGCCATGTGCGGGCGTACTCCTCGTGATGTGTGGCGGAGGTGTGGACCCGTCCCACCCCGCTACCGGCCGTCCCGTCCTTCCGACGCGGTGAGCGCCGGCGACCGGGATCGGTCGCTGCCCGAGCGGGCCCCGGCCTCCGACCGGGGGTCAGCCACGCAGAGGTACGTCTGGCGTACCGCTCGCGGCTGGGACGAGCATGTGTGATGTGTGTGTCGCTGGGGATCTGCCCGGACCAACGCCACCCGGCCGTGTTCCGGCCGGACGGGCTGAGTCAGCCCTGGCGCTGCTTGTGGCGCGGGTCGCTGCAGATGACCATGACCCGGCCGTGCCGGCGGATAACCCGGCACTTGTTGCAGATCCTCTTGACGCTCGGCTTGACCTTCACGGTTGCCTTACTTCCCATCTGGCCCGGGGACGCGCTCTGCGCGACACCGGACGTCGAAGACGGACACGGGACTTCCCGGCCGTCGTCAGGACTACTTGTAGCGGTAGACGATGCGCCCGCGGGTCAGGTCGTACGGCGAGAGTTCGACGACGACCCGGTCCTCCGGAAGGATGCGGATGTAGTGCTGCCGCATCTTGCCGCTGATGTGAGCCAACACCTTGTGGCCGTTCGCGAGCTCCACCCGGAACATGGCGTTCGGCAGGGGCTCGATGACCCGACCCTCGATCTCAATGGCTCCGTCTTTTTTCGGCATGTCCTCCGCTGTCCTGACGTCGATTGCTCCGGGCGGCCCACAACGTCTTACACGGAAATCTGATCAGAATCAGAAGCCCGCGCCAGCCGCGGCTCCAGCTCCCACCGAAGCGCAGGGTGGGCATGCCGGAGTGGACGCTGTGCGCCGATCTGAAAGTGTACGCCGGCCTGCACTCCCCCGCCAAACCGACCACCCACCAACCCGCGCGGCGCCCTCACAACCCCGCCCCCAGCGCGGTTGATCATGAAGTTATCGTCAGGACACGCCGGCATCGGTGGCAATGACTTCATGATCAACGAGGTGAGGGTGGGGTCAGGGGGTTGGTGGGGCGTCGTCCGGTTTGATGGCGCGTTTGGCCTGCTTGCGCTCTCGGCGGCGTTGGCGCTTGATGGCCTGGCGCTGGGGCTCCTTGGCGGCCATGCCGGAGACCGTGCGGACCACCAGCACCGCGCCCCACGGCCCCGCCACCCAGGCCGGCCAGAAGTAGAGCAGATCCTGGCTGAGCAGCGACGTCACCGCCCAAATGGTCACCACGATGGCGATCACCCGCAGGTACGGGAACCACACGTCGGCCAACCAGCGGGCCGTGACACCGCTGCTGGAGGCCGGGCCGAGCTGGTCACCCAGCAGGCTCACCGTCGGCCCGGCGGTCGGCGCCAGGCCCGACCGCTGCGCCGGCGTCACCGGCGGCAGGTCGGTGAGTAGGGCCTTCAGGTCGGCGTACGTGCGTGCCGCGTAGGCCCGCTGCAACCGCTCGTCGTACTCATGCAGATCCAGTCGGCCCTCGTCGAGGGCGACCCGCAACCGGTCGGCCACCGCCGCACGGTCCGAGTCCGCGGCTCGCATCCCGTCGCGCCCGTCCATGCCGGCAAGCATGCCACCGCCGCGCCAGTCCCGCCCTACCTCGAACATCGGTCGATCATGAAGTTGTTGCCGGCCTCGCCGGCGTGTCAGCGCAACAACTTCATGATCAACGGGTGGGGCGGGGGTCAGGGGGTCTTTGTCGCTGCGGGCTGGCGTGCCGTTACCAGGTCGCCCAGGCGGGCTCGGCCGCCGTCGAAGGCGGTGAGCACCCACACGCCGTCCGGCAGCAGCGCCATCGAGTGCTCGACGTGCGCAGCCACCGAGCCGTCCCGGGTGACGACAGTCCACCCGTCGGCCAACTCGGCCGTACGCGGGGACGCCATCGTGATCATCGGCTCGATGGCCAGCGCCATTCCCGGGACCAGCCGCGGGCCCTTGCCCGGTCGACCGTGGTTGAGCACGTGCGGGTCCTGGTGCATCTCGGTGCCGATGCCGTGGCCGCCGTAGCCGTCGACGATGCCGTACCGGCCGCCCTTGCGGACAGCGGTCTCCACTGCGTGCGAGATGTCGGTGAGGCGGCCCTTGCCGCTGGCCGCGCCACGCGCGGCGGCGGCGATGCCGGCCCACATCGCGTCCTCGGCGACCTCGGCCATCTTCAGCAGCGCCGGGTCGACGTCACCGACCCCGACCGTGATCGCGGAGTCGCCGTGCCACCCGTCCAGCACCGCGCCGCAGTCGATGGAGATCAGGTCACCGGCCTGGAGCACCTGCTTCGGCGACGGGATGGCGTGCACGACCTGCTCGTTGACCGAGGAGCAGATCGACGCCGGAAAACCGTGGTAACCCTTGAACGACGGAACGGCACCCGCCTCGCGGATGGTCGCCTCGGCGATGGCGTCCAGATCGGCGGTGCTCACACCGGGGGCGACAGCCTCCCGCATCCGGCGCAGCGCCTCGGCCACCACCAACCCGGCGGCCCGCATCTTCTCGATCTGGTCAGGGGTCTTCAGCTGGATGTCCAGCTGGGGACGACGCATGGAGCGGTTACCTTTCGTTGCCGAACAGCGGGGCACATAACGCGTACCCCGCTGTTCGCACTCTATCCGCCGTGGCCCGGCCGGACCTCAGCCGCCGTACGACCGCAACGCGTCGATGGCCCGGGTGGTGACGTCCTCCACCGGCCCGGTGGCGTCGATCCCGACCAGCTTGCCCTGAGCGCCGTAGTAGTCGACCAGGGGTGCGGTCTTCTCGCTGTATTCGCGGAGCCGCGTGGCGATCGTCTCCGGCTTGTCGTCGTCGCGCTGGAACAGCTCGGCGCCGCACCGGTCACAGATGCCCGGCCGGGTGGTGGCGTCGAACTCGACGTGCCAGATCTTGCCGCAGCCCCGGCAGGTACGCCGACCGGAGAGCCGCCGGATCACCTCGTCGTCGTCCACGACCAACTCCAGGACCAGATCCAGGGCAGTGCCCAGATCGGCGAGGAGCTTGTCCAGAGCGGCCGCCTGCGGAGTGGTCCGCGGGAAGCCGTCGAGCAGGAAACCCTCGCTGGCGTCGGGCTCGGCCAGCCGGTCCCGGACCATGTTGATGGTGACCTCGTCCGGGACCAGCTCGCCCGCGTCCATGTACCGCTTCGCCTCGACACCGAGCGGAGTGCCCTGGGTGACGTTCGACCGAAAGATGTCTCCGGTCGAAATCTTCGGCACCGAGAGGTGCGCGGCGATGAACTCGGCCTGTGTGCCCTTGCCCGCGCCCGGCGGGCCAACCAGAACGAGTCTCATCTACCGCAGGAACCCTTCGTAGTTCCGCTGCATGAGTTGGCTCTCGATCTGCTTCACGGTCTCCAGACCGACGCCGACCATGATGAGCACAGCGGTGCCGCCGAACGGGAAGTTCTGGTACTGCTGGTTGTCCAGCCAGATGAAGAAGAAGTTCGGCAGGATCGAGATGACGCCGAGGTAGAGCGCGCCCGGCAGGGTGATCCGGCTGAGGATGAAGTCGAGGTAATCGGCCGTCGGCTTGCCCGGGCGGATACCCGGCACGAACCCGCCGTACTTCTTCATGTTGTCCGCGACCTCGGTCGGGTTGAACGTGATCGAGACGTAGAAGTACGTGAAGAAGATGATCAGCAGGAAGTAGACCGAGATGTAGATCGGGCTGCTCGGGTTGACCAGGTTGTTCTGGATCCACGACTGGGTCTTGCCCGGGTCGGTCTGGTCGAAGAACTGCAGTGCCAACTGCGGCAGGTAGAGCAGCGACGAGCCGAAGATGACCGGGATCACACCCGCCTGGTTGACCTTGAGCGGGATGTAGGTCGAGGTGCCGCCGTACATCCGTCGGCCGATCATCCGCTTGGCGTACTGCACCGGGATCCGGCGCTGCGCCTGCTCGATGAACGTGACAGCGGTGATGACCACCAGGACCAGCGCGATGACCAGGGCGAACATGTCCCAGCCCTTGCTGGTCTTGATCTGCCAGCCCTCGCTGGGCAGCCGCGCCGCGATCGAGGTGAAGATCAGGACGGACATGCCGTTGCCGACGCCGCGGTCGGTGATCAGCTCACCGAGCCACATGACCATGCCGGTGCCGGCGGTCATCGTCATCACCAGGATGGCCAGGGTCAGCCAGTCCGGGATACCGGTGCCGGTGGGGATGATCGGGAACTGGTCGCAGCGGTTCTGGAACAGCTGGCCCGAGCGGGCCAGCGCCACGAACGCCGAGGCCTGCAGCACACCGAGACCGAGGGTCAGGTAGCGCGTGTACTGGGTGATCTTCGCCTGACCGGCCTGGCCCTCCTTGCGGAGCTGCTCCAGGCGGGGGATCACGACGGTCAGCAGCTGCAAGATGATCGACGCGGTGATGTAGGGCATGATGCCCAGCGCGAAGACCGAGAGCTGTAGCAGCGCTCCGCCGGAGAAGAGGTTGAGCAGGTTCACCACCCCGGTGGTGTCACCCTGGATGGTGTCGAGGCACTTCTGCACGTTGCCGTACGAGACGCCCGGGCTGGGGAGCGTTGCACCCAGCCGGTAGACCGCGATGATGCCTACTGTGAACAGCAGCTTCTTGCGCAGGTCAGGCGTACGGAACGCACTGAGAAAGGCGGACAGCAACTTCTTCCTCCTGCGCGAGGCGGGCCGCCGGTGATCCCTGGCGGGTCGGGGTGGATCACGGGCGAGTGCCCGCAATCCATGGCTGGGATGGGACTCTAACAGCCTCACCCCGGTCCGGGCAGATGCGCCCGACTACATAAATCGATTCCGATATTACCGGGCGCTCACGCCCCAGGCAGACCATGGCGCCCGCCAGTTGCTCTCAACTGGACGGGCGCCATGGTCGTACGCCTTACAGCTCGGTGACGGAGCCACCGGCGGCAGCGATCTTCTCCTTGGCCGACGCACTGAACGCGTGCGCCGACACCTGGAGCGCCACACCGCCGAGATCCCCGGTGCCGAGGACCTTGACCGGGTGACCCTTGCGGACCGCGCCGGACTCAACCAGCTCCAGCGGGCCGACCTGACCACCGTTCGGGAACAGCTCAGCGAGTCGGTCCAGGTTGACCACCTGGAAGACGACCTTGAACTTGTTCTTGAAGCCCTTCATCTTCGGCAGGCGCATGTGGATGGGCATCTGCCCACCCTCGAACGCCGCCGAGATGTTCTTGCGGGCCTTGGAGCCCTTCGTACCGCGACCAGCGGTCTTGCCCTTGGAACCCTCACCGCGACCCACACGGGTCTTCGCGGTCTTGGAACCGGGCGCCGGGCGCAGGTGATGCACCTTGATCGTCATTACTCGACCTCCTCGACCTTCACGAGGTGGCTCACAGTGAAGATCATGCCGCGGATCTCGGGCCGGTCCTCCTTGACCACCACGTCGTTGATCCGCTTGAGACCGAGCGAACGCAGCGACTCACGCTGGTTGTGCTTGGTCCCGATACCGGACCGGAGCTGGGTGACCTTCAGGCGTGCCATCAGTGCGCCACCCCCGCACGCGACGCCAGCATGGCGGCCGGCGCGACGTCCTCCACCGGCAGACCACGACGCGCCGCGACCTGCTCGGGGGACTCAAGCCCCTTCAGGGCCGCCACGGTGGCGTGCACGATGTTGATCGGGTTCGACGAGCCGAGGCTCTTGGAGAGCACGTCGTGGATCCCAGCGCACTCCAGCACGGCACGCACCGGCCCACCGGCGATGACACCCGTACCGGCCGAGGCCGGCTTGAGCAGCACCACACCAGCGGCGTCCTCACCCGTCACCGGGTGCGGGATCGACTGACCGATCCGCGGGACCTTGAAGAAGTGCTTCTTGGCCTCCTCGACACCCTTGGCGATGGCCGCGGGCACCTCCTTGGCCTTTCCGTAGCCCACGCCGACCGTGCCGTCGCCGTCGCCCACGATCACCAGGGCGGTGAAGCTGAAGCGACGACCACCCTTCACGACCTTGGCGACGCGGTTGATCGCGACGACCCGCTCAAGGTGCGGGGTCTTCTCGACGGGCGCGTTTCCGCGGCCGCCCTCACGGCGGTTGTCGCGGCGACCACCCTCGTTGCCACCGGACCCGCCGCCACGGCGCTGTTGACCTGGCATCAGCAGCCTTCCTTCTCTCTCGTGACGGGGTTGTTAGAACTCGAGCCCGGCTTCGCGGGCGGCGTCGGCAAGCGCGGCGACTCGCCCCGCGTACCGGTTGCCGCCGCGGTCGAAGACGACCTTGGAGACGCCGGCGGCCTTGGCCCGCTCGGCGAGCAGCGCGCCCACCTTGCCAGCCAGGGCGCTCTTGTCGCCCTCCGCACCGCGCAGCGAGGCGTCCAGGGTCGACGCCGACGCCAGGGTGTGACCCTTGGTGTCGTCGACGATCTGGGCGACCATGTGCCGCAGCGAGCGGGTGACGACCAGGCGCGGACGCTCGGCCGTACCGCTGACGTTCTTGCGGACGCGGAAGTGTCGACGCGCACGCCCAACGGCGCGCTTGGCGGCGACACCGCGGCGGCGCTTGAGCAGCGTGGCGCTCACTTCTTACCTGCCTTTCCAGCCTTGCGGCGGATGACCTCGCCCTGGTACTTGACGCCCTTGCCCTTGTAGGGCTCCGGCGGGCGGATCTTCCGGATGTTGGCGGCGACCTCACCGACCTGCTGCTTGTCGATGCCAGCCACGTGGAACAGGGTCGGCCGCTCCACCGTGAAGGTGATGCCCGCCGGGGCGGGGACGACCACCGGGTGCGAGAACCCGAGCGCGAACTCGAGGTCCGAACCCTTGGCGGTGACCCGGTAACCGGTGCCGGCGATCTCCAGGCTCTTGCGGTAGCCCTCGGTGACCCCGACGATCATGTTGGCAACCAGCGTACGGCTCAGGCCGTGGAGTTCCTTGGCCTTGCGCTCGTCGTTCGGCCGGTTGACGCTCAGCTCCCCACCCTCGGCGCGCTCGATCGTGATCGGCTCGGCGAGGGTGTGCTCAAGCTGGCCCTTGGGGCCCTTGACCTTGACGGTCTGCCCGTCGATCGTGATGTCGACGCCGGCTGGTACCGGGATCGACTTACGTCCAATTCGCGACATTTCTACCTGTCTCCCGTTACCAGACGAAGGCGAGGACTTCCCCGCCAACACTCCGCTTGCGGGCCTGCCGGTCGGTCAGCAGCCCCTGGGACGTCGAAATGATCGCCACGCCCAGCCCACCGAGCACCCGCGGGAGCCCGTCCGACTTGGCGTACACCCGGAGACCGGGCTTGGACACGCGCTTGATGCCGGCCAGGCTCCGCTCGCGGTTCTGGCCGTACTTCAGCTCGACGACCAGTCGCTTGCCGACGGCACCCTCCTCGGGCTCCTCGACCGACCAGGTGGCGATGTAACCCTCGGCCTTCAGGACCTCGGCGATGTTCGCCTTGATCTTGGAGTAGGGCATCTTCACCTGATCGTGGTACGCCTGGTTGGCGTTACGCAGACGCGTGAGCATGTCTGCGATCGGGTCGGTCATCGTCATGGATTTCGTCAGCCTTTCTCGCCGGGGTTCCCGGGGCATCAGCCCCGGGCCTACGGCGAAGAGCAATACCTAATCGGTGCAGGAGTTCCCGGCCGACGGCCGGGACGCGGTCGCCCTTACCAGGAAGCCTTGGACACGCCCGGCAGCTCACCGCGGTGAGCCATCTCCCGGATGCAGACCCGGCAGAGCCCGAACTTGCGGTAGACCGCCTTCGGACGCCCGCACCGCTGGCAGCGGGTGTACGCGCGAACCGAGAACTTCGGCTTCGCGGCCGCCTTGATGATCAGCGCCTTCTTGGCCATCTCAGTTCTCCTTGAACGGGAAGCCCAGGAGCTTGAGCAGCGCCCGGCCCTCGTCGTCGGTCGTGGCGGTCGTGACCACCGTGATGTCCATGCCCCGCTGGCGATCGATCCGGTCCTGGTCGATCTCGTGGAACACCGACTGCTCGGTCAGACCGAACGTGTAGTTGCCGTGCCCGTCCAGCTTGCGCCCGTCCAGGCCGCGGAAGTCGCGGATACGCGGCAGCGCGATGGAGAGCAGCCGGTCCATGAACTCCCACATCCGGTCGCCGCGAAGGGTGACCTTCGCGCCGATCGGCATGCCCTCGCGGAGCTTGAACTGCGCGATGGACTTGGTCGCCCGCCGCACCTGCGGCTTCTGGCCGGTGATCGTGGCGAGGTCGCGGACCGCACCGTCGATCAGCTTGGCGTCGCGAGCAGCCTCGCCGACACCCATGTTGACGACGATCTTGACCAGCCGCGGCACCTGCATGGGGTTGCCGTAGCTGTGCTGCTCACGCAGCTGGGCCACGATCTCGTTGCGGTACCGCTCCTTGAGGCGCGGCAGGGTCTTTTCGGTAGCCGTGGTCATCACAGGTCCTTACCGGTGCTACGCGCGATGCGGACCTTCTGGCCGTTGTCGTCGATCCGGTAACCGACGCGGGTCGGCTTGCCGTCGGAGTCCAGGACCTGCACGTTCGAGACGTGGATCGGGGCCTCCTGAGTGACGATGCCGCCGGTCTTGGCGCCACGCTGGGTGGTGCTGATGCGAGTGTGCTTCTTGACCCGGTTCACGCCCTCGACCAGGACCTTGTCCTGCCGCGGGTAGGCCTGAATGACCTTGCCCTTGGCACCCTTGTCCTTGCCGGCGATGACGACGACCGTGTCGCCCTTCTTGACCTTCACGGTCACAACACCTCCGGCGCGAGGGAAATAATCTTCATGAACCGCTTGTCCCGCAGCTCCCGGCCCACCGGGCCGAAGATACGGGTTCCACGCGGGTCCCCGCCGTCCTTGATGATGACGGCGGCGTTCTCGTCGAAGCGGATGTACGAGCCGTCCGGACGACGCCTCTCCTTGGCCGTGCGAACGACGACAGCCTTGACGACGTCGCCCTTCTTCACACCGGCACCCGGGATCGCGTCCTTGACCGTGGCCACGATGACGTCGCCGATGCTCGCGTAGCGCCGACCCGAGCCGCCGAGAACCCGGATGCACAGGATCTCCCGAGCACCCGTGTTGTCGGCGACGCGCAGTCGCGACTCCTGCTGAATCACGTCTATCTCCTATGTCTGCCGGTTCTCCGGCCGCCGTAGCGGCCGGAGCCTGGCGGAACCTACGCCCGACGCAACGCCGGGCGAGCTCGAGCCTTCGCTACTTGGCCTTTTCCAGGATCTCCACGATCCGCCAACGCTTGGTGGCGCTCAGCGGCCGGGTCTCCATGATGAGAACCCGGTCACCGGTGCCAGCGGCGTTCTGCTCGTCGTGCACCTTCAGCTTGGCCGTACGGCGCATGATCTTGCCGTACAGCGCGTGCCGAACCCGGTCCTCGACCTCGACAACGACGGTCTTGTCCATCTTGTCGCTGATCACCAGGCCCTCGCGGACCTTGCGGCGCGACCGCGCGGCGGCGGTGGCGGTCTCTTCGGTCATGATGCAGTCACCTCAGTCGGCGCGGCCGAGAGCCCCAGCTCGCGCTCACGCATGATCGTGTAGATCCGGGCGATCTCCCGACGGATGACCTGCAACCGCCGGTTGTTGTCCAGCTGCCCGGTTGCGGCCTGCACGCGGAGGTTGAACAGCTCCGCCTTGGCCTCCCGCAGCTTCGTGACCAGCTCCTCTTCGGAGAGCTCACGCAGCTCGGTCGCCTTAACGCCCGCTGCCATCAGGATTCACCCACTTCGCGCGTAACAATGCGGCACTTCATCGGGAGCTTGTGGATCGCGCGACGCATGGCCTCTCGCGCGGTCTGCTCGTTGGGGAAGGACATCTCGAAGAGAACCCGCCCCGGCTTGACGTTGGCGACCCACCACTCGGGCGAACCCTTACCGGAACCCATCCGGGTCTCGGCAGGCTTCTTGGTGAGGGCCTGGTCCGGGAAGATCGTGATCCAGACCTTGCCACCACGCTTGATGTGGCGAGTCATCGCGATACGTGCCGACTCGATCTGTCGGTTCGTCACGTACGCCGGCTCGAGAGCCTGGATTCCGAACTCGCCGAACACCACCCGGTTACCACCCTTGGACGCGCCACTGCGGTCCGGGTGGTGCGGCTTGCGGAAGCCCTTCGGGGGCTTGCGCGGCATCAGCATCTGTCAGCCCTCCTGCTGCGTTTCTGCCGGAGCAGCAGCGGCGGCGACAGCTGCGCTGTCCACCGGCTCGCCGCTCGGCGTCTCGGCCTGCTGCGCGATGGTGGTCGCAGCAGCCCGACCGGCCTCGGTGCCACCAGCCGTGGTGCCGGACGAACCCGACCGGCCACGGCGCGGACGCTCGGGACGGTCGCCGCGCTCACCACGACGCGGGCGGGACGGACCGGCCTCGGCCGGAGCCTCCCGGCCCGGGACGGCGTCGCCCTTGTAGATCCAGACCTTCACACCGATCCGACCGAACGTGGTACGGGCCTCGAAGAAGCCGTACTCGATGTTGGCCCGCAGCGTGTGCAGCGGAACCCGGCCCTCACGGTAGAACTCGGTCCGGCTCATCTCGGCGCCGCCGAGGCGACCCGAAACCTGAACCCGGATGCCCTTGCAGACCGGGTTCTTCATCGCCGACTGCATGGCCTTGCGCATCGCCCGACGGAAGCTGACCCGGCTGGACAGCTGCTCGGCCACGCCCTGCGCGACCAGCTGAGCGTCCGACTCGGGGTTCTTCACCTCGATGATGTTCAGCTGAACCTGCTTGCCGGTGAGCTTCTCAAGCTCTCCGCGGATCCGGTCGGCCTCCGCACCCTTACGGCCGATGACGATGCCCGGCCGGGCGGTGTGGATGTCGACCCGGACCCGGTCGCGGGTGCGCTCGATGTCGACCTTGGAAATCCCGGCACGCTCGAGGCCCTTGGACATCATGCGGCGGATCTTGACATCCTCGCCGATGTAGTCCTTGTAGAGCTTGTCCGCGAACCAGCGGGACTTCCAGTCGGTCGAGATGCCGAGCCGGAACCCAGTGGGGTGAACCTTCTGACCCATTACTCGGCGTCCTCCGTCTTGCTCTGCGCTTCGGCCGGTGCGGCCTCCGTGGCCGGGGCGGCCTTCTTCGCCGCGGCCTTCCTCGGCGCTGCCGGCGCGACCGCTTCGACCGCCACGGTGATGTGGCAGGTGCGCTTGCGGATTCGGTACGCCCGACCCTGCGCCCGCGGCTGGAACCGCTTCATCGTCGGGCCCTCGTCCACGAAGGCCTCGCTGACGAGCAGCGCGTCGGGGTCCAGCCGCTCGTTGTTCTCCGCGTTGGCGATCGCGCTAGCGAGCACCTTGTACACCTGCTCGCTCGCAGCCTGCGGCGCGAACTGCAGCACCGTGAGCGCCTCCTTCGCGGGCAGGCCGCGGACGAGGTTGACCACCCGGCGCGCCTTCATCGGCGAGATGCGCACGTGCCGCGCAACCGCCCGCGCGCCCGGAAGCACCGGAGCGTCGCCCTTTCCTGGCATCGCTGTAACCCCTTGTTCCCTCTATCCGTATGCCCGCGGCGTCAGCGCCGACGGCTCTTCCGGTCGTCCTTCTCGTGACCCTTGAACGTGCGGGTCAGCGCGAACTCGCCGAGCTTGTGCCCGACCATCGCCTCGGTCACGAACACCGGGACGTGCTTGCGTCCGTCATGCACGGCGATCGTGTGCCCCAGCATCTCGGGGATGATCGTCGAGCGCCGCGACCAGGTCTTGATCACGTTCTTGGAGCCCTTGTCGTTCTGAACTTCCACCTTCTTGAGCAGGTGGTCGTCTACGAACGGGCCCTTCTTCAGGCTGCGAGGCATGTCTTATCTCCCTCAGCCGCGCTTACGCGTGGCGTAGCGGCGGCGGACGATCAGCCGGTCACTCGGCTGGCCCTTACGGCGGGTGCGGCCCTCGGGCTTACCCTGCGGGTTGACCGGGTGGCGACCACCGGAGGTCTTACCCTCACCACCACCGTGCGGGTGGTCGACCGGGTTCATGGCGACACCACGGACGGTCGGGCGCTTGCCCTTCCACCGCATCCGGCCGGCCTTACCCCAGTTGATGTTCGACTGGTCGGCGTTGCCGATCTCGCCGATGCTGGCGCGGCAGCGCACGTCCACCCGCCGGATCTCACCGGACGGCATACGCAGGGTCGCGTACGCGCCCTCGCGGCCGAGCAGCTGGATGCCGACGCCGGCGGAACGGGCCAGCTTGGCCCCGCCACCCGGACGCAGCTCCACGTTGTGGATCGTGGTACCGACCGGGATGTTGCGCAGCGGCAGGTTGTTACCCGGCTTGATGTCGGCGCCCGGGCCGGACTCGACGCGGTCGCCCTGCTTCATGTCCTTCGGCGCGATGATGTACCGCTTCTCGCCGTCGGCGTAGTGCAGCAGCGCGATACGCGCCGTGCGGTTCGGGTCGTACTCGATGTGAGCGACCTTCGCCGGCACGCCGTCCTTGTCGACCCGCTTGAAGTCGATCAGACGGTACTGGCGCTTGTGACCGCCACCGTGGTGCCGCGTGGTGATCCGGCCGTGGGCGTTACGCCCGCCCTTCTTCGGCAACGGAGCCAGCAGCGACTTTTCCGGCGTGGACCGGGTGATCTCGGCGAAGTCAGCGACACTCGAGCCACGTCGGCCCGGCGTCGTCGGCTTGTACTTACGGATAGCCATTGTCTACACCCCTCAGCTGACCGGGCCGCCGAAGGCCTCGATGCGGTCACCGTCAGCCAGCTTCACGATCGCCCGCTTGGTCGCCTTGCGCTGACCGAAGCCGGTCTTGGTGCGCTTGCGCTTACCCTGGCGGTTGAGCGTGTTGACCGTCAGGACGCGGACGTTGAAGATCTGCTGGATAGCGATCTTGATCTCGGTCTTGTTCGCGTCCGGGTGCACCAGGAAGGTGTACCAGTTCCGGTTCAGCTCGCTGTAGCTCTTCTCCGAGACGACCGGCGCCACGATGATGTCGCGCGGGTCGGCGATCGTGCTCACTTGCCACCCTCCTCGGTGGTCTCGGCGGGCACGCCCAGGAACTCGTCCAGGGCGTCCTTGGTGAAGACCACGTCGTCGGCCACCAGCACGTCGTACGTGTTCAGCTGGCCGGACTCGATCAGGTGCACCCGCGGCTCGTTGCGCAGCGACACCCAGTTCAGCTCGTCGGTGCTGCTCAGCACGACCAGGACCCGACGGGCCTCGGTGAGCTTGGTCAGCGTGGCCAGGGCCGCCTTGGTCGACGGCTTCTCGCCCGAGACGAACGCCTCGACGACGTGCACCTGCCCGGCGCGGGCCCGGTCGGAGAGGGCACCGCGCAGAGCGGCGGCCTTCATCTTCTTCGGGGTCCGCTGGCTGTAGTCGCGCGGCACGGGACCGTGCACGACGCCACCGCCGGCGAACTGCGGCGCGCGGATCGAGCCCTGCCGGGCGCGACCGGTGCCCTTCTGCTTGTACGGCTTCTTGCCGCCACCGGCGACCTCGCCGCGGGTCTTGGCCTTGTGCGTGCCCTGTCGGGCCGCCGCGAGCTGGGCCACCACGACCTGGTGCATCAGCGCGACGTTGGCCTGCACGTCGAAGATGTCCTCCGGCAGCTCGACCGAGCCGCTGGTGGTGCCTTCGACGGTGCGCACGTCAACGGTGGTCACTTGGCCGCACCGCCCTTCTTCACCTTGCTCTTGGCCGCGGTACGGACCAGAACGAGCGCGCCCTTCGGACCAGGGATGGCACCCCGGACGAGCAGCAGGTTGTTCTCGGTGTCGACCGCCTGGACGGTGAGGTTCTGCACGGTGTACCGCACGCCACCCATCCGGCCGGCCATCCGGGTGCCCTTGAAGACACGACCCGGAGTGGCGCAGGCGCCGATGGAGCCGGGCGAGCGGTGCTTGCGCTCGACACCGTGGCTGGCGCGCAGACCGTGGAAGCCGTGCCGCTTCATCGGGCCGGCGTAGCCCTTGCCCTTGGTCTTGCCGGTGACGTCGATGGTGACGCCGGCCGGGAACTCCTCGACAGTGACTTCCTGGCCGAGCGAGTATTCCCCAGCGTCCGTGGTGCGCAGCTCGACGATGTGCCGGCGCGGCGCCACGTCCGCCTTGGCGTAGTGCCCGCTGATCGGCTTCTTGACCTTGCGCGGGTCGATGGTGCCGTATGCCAGCTGGACCGCTGAGTAACCGTCCTTCTCGGCGCTACGAACCTGGCTGATGACGCACGGGCCGGCCTCGACCACGGTCACGGGAACAACACGGTTGTTGTCCCAGACCTGGGTCATGCCGAGCTTGGCGCCCAGGATCCCCTTGACTTGCCTGTCCATTTGTCCGGTCCCTACAGCTTGATCTCGATGTCGACGCCAGCCGGCAGGTCGAGGCGCATGAGCGAGTCGACCGTCTTCGGGGTCGGGTCGATGATGTCGATCAGCCGCTTGTGCGTGCGCATCTCGAAGTGCTCGCGCGAGTCCTTGTACTTGTGCGGCGAGCGGATAACGCAGAAACGGTTGATCTCCGTGGGCAGCGGCACCGGGCCCGCGACCTGCGCCCCGGTGCGCGTCACCGTCTCGACGATCTTCCGAGCCGAGGAGTCGACGACCTCGTGGTCATAGGCCTTGAGCCGGATGCGGATCTTCTGTCCCGCCATGGTGGCTTCTGTTCCTTCTCTCGATGCCGCTGTGTTGCGGGCGCCTGTACCGGCTGGCACAGGCCCACTTCGCCGACCCCCGCGGTCGGGCGTGTCGCGCCCTCGGGCCGGGCTCCGCCCCGTGGTTCCGGAGTGGTGCTGACCGCGCGGTGGGTCAAGGCGCCGATCGCATTACCGCGACCTGAACGCCGTGCGAGGGTGGTTGGCGACTGGGCCGCCAACCACCCTACGCTCGACTGCCTCGCCACCCGGAGGTTCAGCGAAAGCCGAACACAGGCGACGAACTGTCGTTACGCAACCTGACTAGTATGCCGCACGACCGGCGGCGGGTCTAATCGGGGTTACCTAGCTCACTTGTTGATCTTGGTGACGAACCCGGCGCCGACGGTGCGGCCACCCTCGCGGATCGCGAACTTGAGGTTCTCCTCCATGGCGATGGGCTGGATCAGCTTCACCGACATGGAGGTGTTGTCACCCGGCATGACCATCTCGGTGCCCTCGGGGAGGGTGACGACACCGGTGACGTCCGTGGTCCGGAAGTAGAACTGCGGACGGTAGTTCTGGAAGAACGGGGTGTGCCGGCCGCCCTCCTCCTTGGAGAGGATGTAGACCGTCGCCTCGAACTCCGTGTGCGGGGTGTTCGAGCCCGGCTTCACGACGACCATGCCGCGCTCGACCTCGTCGCGCTTGGTACCACGCAGCAGCAGGCCGACGTTCTCGCCTGCGCGGGCGTCGTCCAGGGTCTTCCGGAACATCTCGATCGCGGTGACCTTGGTCTTGAAGCTCTTCTCCTTGATACCGACGAGCTCAACATCCTCGTTCGGCAGGAGAACGCCGCGCTCCACGCGACCGGTGACGACGGTGCCACGACCGGTGATCGTGAAGACGTCCTCAACCGGCATCAGGAACGGCTTGTCAACCTCGCGCTCCGGCTGCGGGATCGAGGTGTCGACAGCCGTCATCAGGTCCAGCAGCTTGCCGGTCCACTCGGGGTCACCCTCGAGGGCCTTCAGCGCCGAGACCCGAACGACCGGCAGGTCGTCACCCGGGTACTCCTGCGAGGAGAGCAGCTCACGGACCTCGAGCTCGACGAGCTCCAGGAGCTCCTCGTCATCGACCATGTCGCTCTTGTTGAGCGCCACGACGATGTACGGCACACCGACCTGACGGGCCAGCAGCACGTGCTCGCGGGTCTGCGGCATCGGGCCGTCGGTCGCCGCGACCACCAGGATCGCGCCGTCCATCTGCGCGGCACCGGTGATCATGTTCTTGATGTAGTCGGCGTGACCAGGGCAGTCGACGTGCGCGTAGTGCCGCGACTCGGTCTGGTACTCGACGTGCGCGATCGAGATCGTGATGCCGCGGGCCTTCTCCTCCGGCGCCTTGTCGATCTCGTCGAACGGCGTGTAGGGGTTCAGGTCCGGGTACTGGTCGTGCAGGACCTTGGTGATGGCCGCCGTCAGCGTCGTCTTACCGTGGTCGATGTGACCAATGGTGCCGATGTTGACGTGCGGCTTAGTCCGCTCGAACTTAGCCTTCGCCACTGGTGTCCTCCTGTGGACTTCTTGGTTCGTACGCCCGGCGCGCCGGTCGGCGCTTAGGACTCTGTCGACAGCCTTTCCGGCCTGACGGCCGGAGAGCCTTTGTGGGTTCTGCGGCGATGAAGCCTACAGGCCCGGTCTCACGCGATCCGATCGTGGTGGCCGCGGGCGGGTGAACCCTCCCGCGACCAACCACGAATCACCAGCTCAGGGCTTTACTCGCCCGTTGCCTTGGCGATGATCTCCTTCGCGACGCTCTGCGGAACCTCGGCGTAGGAGTCGAACTGCATGCTGTAGCTAGCCCGGCCCTGGGTCTTCGACCGCAGGTCGCCGACGTAGCCGAACATCTCCGACAACGGCACCAGGGCCCGGACGATGCGGGCGCCGCTGCGCTCCTCCATCGCCTGGATGATGCCGCGGCGGGAGTTGAGGTCACCGATGACGTCACCCATGTTCTCCTCAGGAGTGGTGACTTCAACGGCCATCATCGGCTCGAGCAACGCAGGGTCGGCCTTGCGGGCCGCGTCCTTCATCACCATCGAGCCGGCGATCTTGAATGCCATTTCCGACGAGTCGACCTCGTGGTACTGGCCGTCCAGCAGGGTCAGCTTGACGCCGACCAGCGGGAAGCCCGCCAGGATGCCGTACTGCAGCGCGTCCTGCGCACCGGCGTCCACCGAGGGGATGAACTCCCGGGGGATGCGGCCGCCGCTGACGGCGTTGGCGAACTCGTAGGTCGGCGAGTCGTTGTCCAGCGGAAGCGGCTCGACGCTCACGATCACGCGGGCGTACTGGCCGGAACCACCGGTCTGCTTCTTGTGGGTGTACTCGACCTTGTCCACCTTGCGGCGGATGGTCTCGCGGTACGCCACCTGCGGCTTGCCGACGTTGGCCTCGACGTTGAACTCGCGGCGCATCCGGTCGACCAGGATGTCCAGGTGCAGCTCACCCATGCCGGAGATGACCGTCTGACCGGTCTCCTCGTCCAGCTGGACGCGGAAGGTCGGGTCCTCCTCGGCCAGGCGCTGGATGGCAGTACCCAGCTTCTCCTGGTCGGACTTGGTCTTCGGCTCGATCGCCACCGAGATGACCGGCTCCGGGAACGTCATCGACTCCAGGATGACCGGGTTCGCCGGGTCGGAGAGAGTGTCGCCGGTGGTGGTCTGCTTGAGACCCTGCACGGCGATGATGTCGCCGGCCTGCGCCGACGGACGCTCTTCCCGCTTGTTGGCGTGCATCTGGTAGATCTTGCCGATCCGCTCCTTGCGGTCCTTGGTGGAGTTGACCACCTGAGAACCGGAATCGAGCGTGCCGGAGTAGACCCGCACGTAGGTGAGCTTGCCCAGGTGCTTGTCGGTCTGGATCTTGAAGGCCAGGCCGGAGAAGGGCTCCGAGTTGGACGGCTTACGCAGCAGCGGGGTCTCGCCGTCGGTGGCCGTACCCTCGATCGCCGGAACGTCCAGCGGCGACGGCAGGAAGTCGACAACGGCGTCGAGCATGGGCTGGACGCCCTTGTTCTTGAACGCCGAGCCGCACAGCACCGGGTTGGCCTTGCCGGCGATGGTGGCACGCCGGATGGCGGCCTTGATCTCCTCGACGGAGACCTCTTCGCCTTCCAGGTACTTCTCCATCACCGAGTCGTCGACGTCGGCGAGGGTCTCCATCAGCTTCTCGCGCCACTCGGCAGCGGAGTCGGCCAGGTCGGCCGGGATCTCCTCGACCGCGTAGTCCTCACCCTTCTGGGTCTCCCCGCGCCAGGTGAGGGCGCGCATGCCGATCAGGTCAACGACACCGATGTGGTCGCCCTCGAGCCCGATCGGGATCTGGAGCACCAGCGGGGTGGCGTTCAGCCGGTCGATCATCATCTGCACGCAGCGGAAGAAGTCGGCGCCGGTCCGGTCGAGCTTGTTGACGAAGCACATGCGCGGGACGTTGTACTTGTCGGCCTGCCGCCAGACGTTCTCCGTCTGCGGCTCCACGCCGGCGACACCGTCGTAAACCGCGACCGCACCATCCAGGACCCGCAGCGACCGCTCGACCTCGACCGTGAAGTCGACGTGACCAGGCGTGTCGATGATCTGGATCGTGTGGTCTTTCCACTCACACTTGGTAGCAGCGGAGGTGATGGTGATACCACGCTCCTGCTCCTGCTCCATCCAGTCCATGACGGCAGCGCCCTCGTGGACCTCACCGATCTTGTACGTGATGCCGGTGTAGAACAGGATTCGCTCGGTGGTCGTGGTCTTACCAGCATCGATGTGCGCCATGATGCCGATGTTGCGTACCTTGGCGAGCGCGTCTGCGGCGGCCACTTCAATCCCTACTTATCGTCGTCTCGACTCAACTGGTGGCGGTTCCGGCGCCCGGAGGCGCCGGAACCAGGGTGTTACCAGCGGTAGTGCGCGAAGGCCTTGTTCGACTCGGCCATCTTGTGCGTGTCCTCGCGCCGCTTGACGGCGGCACCGAGGCCGTTGCTCGCGTCCAGCAGCTCGTTCATCAGCCGCTCGACCATGGTCTTCTCGCGACGGGCGCGGGAGTACGTGACCAGCCAGCGCAGGCCCAGGGTGGTCGCCCGGGTCGGGCGGACCTCGACCGGAACCTGGTAGGTGGCGCCACCGACACGACGGCTGCGCACCTCGAGGGTCGGCTTGACGTTGTCCATCGCCCGCTTGAGGGTGACGACCGGGTCGGTGCCGGACTTCTCGCGGCAGCCCTCGAGGGCCGCGTACACGATCGACTCGGCGAGCTGACGCTTGCCGCGGAGCAGGATCTTGTTCACCAGCTGGGTGACCAGCGGCGAGTTGTACACCGGGTCAGCGACCAGTGGCCGCCGCGGAGCGGGTCCCTTACGCGGCATGTCAGCTCTTCTCCTTCTTCGCGCCGTAACGGCTGCGCGCCTGCTTGCGGTTACGGACACCCTGGGTGTCCAGCGAGCCGCGAACGATCTTGTAACGCACGCCGGGGAGGTCCTTCACCCGGCCACCGCGAACGAGCACGATCGAGTGCTCCTGCAGGTTGTGACCGACGCCGGGGATGTAGGCGGTCACCTCGATCTGGCTGCTGAGCTTCACGCGAGCGACCTTGCGCAGCGCCGAGTTCGGCTTCTTAGGGGTGGTGGTGTACACGCGGGTGCACACGCCGCGCCGCTGAGGAGAACCCTTCAGCGCCGGGGTCTTGGTCTTGGTCGTCTTCGCCTGGCGGCCCTTTCGGACCAGCTGCTGGATCGTGGGCACCGGGTTTCTCCGCTCCCTTCGGCCGCGTTAGCGGCCGCGCCGTCTGCTCGTTAGCCGGCCTGATGACCGGCTCTCCTACATTCCGACCAGGGTCGCCTTGCGGAGACCCCGGCACCCGCGGTCGGGCGTGTCGCCCTCGTCACGGCCCCGTTGCGACGCTCTCGCGTGCGTACCGGGTTTGTGTCACCGGCGCGCGGGTCGCCCCGCCCCGGATCCTTGACTTGTCGTGCCGCCGCCCGTAAGCCGGAAACAGCGCACGCACGAGTTGCCCGGGCATGCCCGGGCACAAGGGGAAAGAGTACCTACCACAACCGCCCAGGTCAAAACGGAATGGCCCGGCGACCGTCTCACAACCCGCCGGCCGGATCTCGTCCTGCCCCGTCGCCCGCGATGGGCACCTACGAATACAAGTGTACCGGCTTCCCCGCAGAAGCACCCATCGCCCCCGGAGGGACCGAACCCTTCCGCGGGAAAGCCCCGTCAGGTGCCGGAACTGTCGGTGGTCACCCTCAGGTCAGGGCGAGAAGCAGGGCCAGGCCCAGGCCCAGCAGGCTGAGCAGTGCCCCCACCGCGCCGCAGCTGATCCCGGCCATCGCCAGCCCGCGCCCGGTGAACTGGACCGCGGAGGGCGCGGCTGGCCGGCGGATCTGCCGCCGGCCGAGCAGCCCGACGACGACCGCCGCGCCGCCGGCCAGCACACCCAGCGCGGCGAACGCTCCGGAGGCCCACGCCCCGCCGTCGTTCTTGAAGGCCACTCCGAAACAGATCACCAGCAGCGAGACCAGGACCGACGCGACCCCCGCCACCAGCGCCCCGATGGCCAACCCGGAGGTGACCGGCGCCACGTCCAGGTGAACGACGCCGAACGGCGTACCGGAGACCGTCTCCACCCGCTTCGGCGGTCGGCGTTGGTCGTCGGTGGGCGGCGGCACCGAACGCTCGTGCATGCCACCCCACCCGGGGCCGTGCCCCGGCGGACCCCAGCCGGGCGGCGCCCCGAGCCCGGACGGCGGCGGACCCCACCCGGGATGCGCTCCAGGCCCGGACGGCGGCGGACCCCACCCGTACGGCACACCCGGCCCAACTGCCGGCGGGCCCCAGCCGGGCGGCACACCGGGCCCAGATGGGGGTGGACCCCAGCCGGGCGGCGGCATGCCGGGCCCGGACGAGGGCGGACCCCAGCCCGGGGGCGGCACACCCGGCCCCGACGGGGACGGACCCCAGCCCGGGAGCGGCACACCCGGCCCCGACGGGGGCGGACCCCAGCCCTGCGGCGGCATCGAGGCCGGCGCGCTGGAGACCGGGTACGGCTGCGCGGAGTCGGGTGCCGTGCTCGTACCCCAGCCGGAGTGCGGCGGCGGGCTCGGGGTGGACACCGGTGGCTGTGGTTCGTCACCCGGGCCGGGTCGCGCCCAGTCACTCGGCTCGGACGGAGGAACCGGCGGGTCCGGCACGCCAGCCGGTTCGTCCGCAGGGGGCCGCGCCGGTTCCGTCACGAGGTCCTCCAGTCGAAAGGCCGCCACCGCCACACGGCGGACATCGGCCAGGCTACCGCCGCGGGCGCCGCCGCCCGCGCCGGGCGCGGGCGCCGGCGGCTCAGTCCATGTTCGCCGGGTAGTCGTGACCGAACGGGGCGCCGGCCAACCGGACCACCCCGATGACCACAGCGGCCACCAGGCTGACCGCGACAAGCACCAGGCCGGTCCAGGCCATCCACTCCCCCCGCCGCAGCCAGACGCTGCCGGTCAGGAAACCCCCCGAGGCGTACGCCTCGCGGCGTGCCTGGCGGGCCAGTTGCAGGGCCACCGTCGCCGGCACCACGCCACCGATGAACAGCCCGGTCAGCATGCCGAGCAGGCCCAGCGCGAAGACCGCCCGTGCCTTCGTGGCGCGGGCCGGGTCCGGGTCCAGCGGGTGGCGCAGGCCCGGTTGGGCGAGGGACACCTGCCCGGGTGCGGTCGTCATCCCCCCATCATGCCGAACCCGGCCCGAGGGTGGGTGGGCACGGACACGACGAGGCCCCCGGCTTTCACCGGGGGCCTCGTCGTGTGACTGGTGCTTAGCGGTACGACCCGAAGTCGAAGTCGTCCAGGGGCACTGCCTGCCCGCTGGCCGGCCCGAACCCGTAGTCGGTCTCCGGGTAACCGGTCATCGAGTAGACCTTGGCCTTGGCCTCCTCGGTCGGCTCGACCCGGACGTTGCGGTACTTGCTGATGCCGGTACCCGCCGGGATGAGCTTTCCGATGATCACGTTCTCCTTGAGGCCGACCAGCGAGTCGCTGCGCGAGTTGATCGCAGCGTCGGTCAGCACCCGGGTGGTCTCCTGGAAGGAGGCCGCCGAGAGCCAGGAGTCGGTGGCCAGCGAGGCCTTGGTGATACCCATCAGCACCGGACGACCGGCGGCGGGCTCGCCGCCCTCCGAGACGAGCCGGCGGTTCTCCGACTCGAACAGCGCCCGGTCGACGAGCACACCCGGCAGGAACTCGGTCGAGCCGGAGTCGATGACCGTCACCCGCTTGAGCATCTGGCGGATGATGATCTCGATGTGCTTGTCGTGGATGAGCACACCCTGCGAGCGGTAGACCTCCTGGACCTCACTGGTCAGGTGGACCTGGACCGCCCGCGGACCCATGATCCGCAGCAGCTCGTGCGGGTCGATGGTGCCCTCGGTCAGCTTCTCGCCGACAGCGACGTGACCGCCGTCGTGGGTACGGAGCTTGACCCGCTTCGAGATCTTGTCGTAGACGATCTCTTCGCTGCCGTCGTCCGGCACCACGATGATCTTGCGCGAGCGCTCGCCGTCCTCGATTCGGATCCGACCCGGGGTGTCGGCGATGGGCGCCTTACCCTTCGGGACCCGAGCCTCGAAGATTTCCTGAACACGCGGCAGACCCTGGGTGATGTCCTCACCCGCGACACCACCGGTGTGGAAGGTACGCATCGTCAGCTGCGTACCGGGCTCACCGATGGACTGGGCGGCGATGATGCCGACCGCCTCGCCGATGTCGACCGACTTACCGGTCGGCAGCGACCGGCCGTAGCAGGCCGCGCAGACACCCAGCTTCGACTCGCAGGTGAGCACGCTGCGAACCCGGACCGTCTCCACACCAGCGGCGACGATCTTGTCGACCCCGATGGAGTTGATGTCCTGACCGCGCTCGGCGACCACGGTGCCGTCCGGCCCCTTGATGTCGTCGGCGAGGGTACGGGCGTGCACGCTGGTCTCGGCGTGGGTGTGGACGACGAGCTTGCCGTCGAGCTTCTCGCCGATCTGCATCGGGATCGCCCGGTCGGTGCCGCAGTCCTCTTCGCGGATGATGACGTCCTGCGAGACGTCCACCAGACGACGGGTCAGGTAACCCGAGTCGGCGGTCCGCAGCGCGGTGTCGGCGAGACCCTTACGGGCACCGTGCGTGGAGATGAAGTACTCCAGCACGGACAGACCCTCCCGGTAGCTGGCCTTGATCGGCCGCGGGATGATCTCGCCCTTGGGGTTGGCCACCAGACCACGGATCGCCGCGATCTGCCGGAGCTGCAGCAGGTTACCGCGAGCACCCGAGTTGATCATCTTCCACAGTGGGTTCTCCTGCGGAAGCGCGGTGTCCATCTCCTTGGCGACCTCGTTGGTCGCCTTGGTCCAGATCTCGATGAGCTCGCCGCGACGCTCCTCGGCGGTCATCAGACCACGCTGGTACTGCTTGTCGATCTGGTCGGCGTCCTTCTCGTACCGCGCCAGGATCTCCGCCTTGCGCGGCGGCGCGATGACGTCCTCCATGCCGATCGTCACGCCGGACCAGGTGGCCCAGTGGAAACCGGCCTCCTTGAGCCCGTCCAGGGTGGCGGCCAGCGCGACCTTGGGGAAGCGCTCGGCGAGGTCGTTGACGATCGCGGAGAGCTGACCCTTGCGGATCTCGTAGTTCACGAAGCGGTAGCCCTGCGGCAGCGTCTCGTTGAACAGCACGCGACCCAGCGTGGTCTCCACGGTCAGCGGGTCACCCTCGACCCAGCCCTCCGGGGCGGCCCACGCCTCGGAGCCGTTGCCGTTGTCGACACCGACCACGCCACGCAGGCGGATCTTCACCGGCGCCTGCAGGTGCAGCTCGCCGTTGTCGAAGGCCATCCGCGCCTCAGCGTCCGAGCTGAACGCCCGGCCCTCGCCCTTCTCACCGGCGGTGAGGTGGGTGAGGTGGTACAGACCGATGACCATGTCCTGGGTGGGCATGGTGACCGGCTTACCGTCGGCCGGCTTGAGGATGTTGTTCGACGACAGCATCAGGATCCGCGCCTCGGCCTGAGCCTCGGCGGACAGCGGCACGTGCACCGCCATCTGGTCACCGTCGAAGTCGGCGTTGAACGCGGTGCAGACCAGCGGGTGGATCTGGATCGCCTTGCCCTCGACCAGCTGCGGCTCGAAGGCCTGGATGCCCAGGCGGTGCAGGGTCGGTGCCCGGTTGAGCAGCACCGGGTGCTCGCCGATGACCTCTTCCAGCACGTCCCACACGACCGGGCGCTGACGCTCGACCATCCGCTTGGCGGACTTGATGTTCTGTGCGTGGTTGAGGTCGACCAGCCGCTTCATCACGAACGGCTTGAACAGCTCCAGCGCCATCTGCTTGGGCAGACCGCACTGGTGCAGCTTGAGCTTCGGGCCGACCACGATGACCGAACGGCCGGAGTAGTCGACGCGCTTGCCCAGCAGGTTCTGGCGGAACCGGCCCTGCTTGCCCTTGAGCATGTCGGACAGCGACTTGAGCGGGCGGTTACCCGGACCGGTGACCGGCCGGCCGCGACGGCCGTTGTCGAACAGCGCGTCGACGGCCTCCTGGAGCATCCGCTTCTCGTTGTTGACGATGATCTCGGGCGCGCCGAGGTCGATCAGCCGCTTGAGGCGGTTGTTCCGGTTGATCACGCGGCGGTACAGGTCGTTCAGGTCCGAGGTCGCGAAGCGGCCACCGTCGAGCTGCACCATCGGGCGCAGGTCCGGCGGGATGACCGGAACGCAGTCCAGCACCATGCCGAGCGGCGAGTTGCGGGTGTTCAGGAACGCCGCGACGACCTTGAGTCGCTTGAGCGCCCGGATCTTCCGCTGGCCCTTGCCGGACCGGATGGTCTCCCGCAGGCTCTCGGCCTCGGCGTCGAGGTCCATGTTCTGGACCAGCGCCTTGATCGCCTCGGCGCCCATGGAACCGGTGAAGTACTCACCGAACCGGTCGCGCAGCTCGCGGTAGAGCAGCTCGTCGGTGACCAGCTGCTTCGGCTCCAGCTTGCGGAAGGTGTCCAGCACCTCGTCCAGGCGGTCGATCTCGCGCTGGGCCCGGTCGCGGATCTGGCGCATCTCGCGCTCTCCGCCCTCCTTGACCTTGCGCCGGACGTCCGCCTTGGCACCCTCGGCCTCCAGCTCGGCCAGGTCGGCCTCGAGCTTGGCGGCCCGCTTCTCGATCTCCGAGTCGCGGCTGTTCTCGGACTGCCGCTTCTCGGCCAGGATCTCGTTCTCGATCGTCGAGAGGTCACGGTGACGCGACTCCGCGTCAACGCTCGTCACGACGTACGAGGCGAAGTAGATGATCTTTTCGAGGTCCTTGGGGGCGAGGTCCAGCAGGTAGCCCAGCCGGCTCGGAACGCCCTTGAAGTACCAGATGTGGGTCACCGGAGCGGCGAGCTCGATGTGCCCCATCCGCTCACGACGGACCTTGGAGCGAGTCACCTCGACGCCGCAGCGCTCACAGATGATGCCCTTGAACCGAACGCGCTTGTACTTACCGCAGTAGCACTCCCAGTCCCGCTGCGGACCGAAGATCTTCTCGCAGAAGAGCCCGTCCTTTTCCGGCTTCAGGGTGCGGTAGTTGATCGTCTCAGGCTTCTTGACCTCGCCGTGCGACCACTGACGGATGTCGTCGGCGGTGGCGAGACCAATGCGCAGCTCGTCGAAGAAGTTGACGTCGAGCACTATGTCCCCTATGTCGTCGTCTGTACTGCTAATTCTCGGGTGGGGTCGGGGGCCGGCGAGCCGGCCCCCGACCGCTCACCTCAGACCTCTTCGACCGAGCTCGGCTCGCGCCGGGACAGGTCGATGCCCAGCTCCTCAGCGGCCCGGAACACCTCGTCGTCGGTCTCGCGCATTTCCAGGGCCACACCGTCGCTGGAGAGCACCTCAACGTTGAGGCACAGCGACTGCAGCTCCTTGAGCAGCACCTTGAACGACTCCGGGATGCCCGGCTCCGGGATGTTCTCGCCCTTGACGATGGCCTCGTAGACCTTCACTCGGCCGAGCACGTCGTCGGACTTGATCGTGAGCAGCTCCTGCAGGGCGTAGGCAGCGCCGTACGCCTGCATCGCCCAGCACTCCATCTCACCGAAACGCTGACCACCGAACTGCGCCTTACCACCCAGCGGCTGCTGCGTGATCATCGAGTACGGGCCGGTCGAACGAGCGTGGATCTTGTCGTCGACCAGGTGGTTGAGCTTCAGGATGTAGACGTAGCCGACCGCGATCGGGTCCGGCAGCGGCTCGCCGGAACGACCGTCGAACAGCTGCGCCTTGCCGGTACGCCCGATCAGCTGCTTGCCGTCCCGGTTGGGCAGGGTCGACTCGAGCAGACCGGAGATCTCCTCCTCGCGGGCACCGTCGAAGACCGGGGTGGCCACGTTGGTGTCGCCCTCGGACTCGTGCGCATCGATCGAACGGAGCTGGCGCTTCCAGTCGGCGTCGTCACCCTCGACCTTCCAACCGGTCTTGGCGACCCAACCGAGGTGGGTCTCCAGCACCTGGCCGATGTTCATCCGGCTCGGCACACCGAGCGGGTTGAGCACGATGTCGACCGGGGTGCCGTCCTCGAGGAACGGCATGTCCTCGATCGGCAGGATCTTCGAGATGACACCCTTGTTGCCGTGCCGGCCGGCGAGCTTGTCGCCGTCCTGGATCTTGCGCTTCTGGGCGACGTAGACCCGGACCAGCTCGTTGACACCCGGCGGCAACTCGTCGCCGTCCTCGCGGGAGAACGTGCGCACACCGATGACCGTGCCGGTCTCGCCGTGCGGCACCTTCAGCGAGGTGTCCCGAACCTCACGCGCCTTCTCACCGAAGATCGCGCGGAGCAGCCGCTCCTCCGGGGTCAGCTCGGTCTCGCCCTTGGGCGTGACCTTGCCAACCAGGATGTCACCGGGGACGACCTCGGCGCCGATCCGGATGATGCCGCGCTCGTCGAGGTCAGCGAGCATTTCCTCGCTGACGTTCGGGATGTCGCGGGTGATCTCCTCCGGGCCGAGCTTGGTGTCCCGAGCGTCGACCTCGTGCTCCTCGATGTGGATCGAGGTGAGCACGTCCTGCTGCACGAGGCGCTGCGACAGGATGATCGCGTCCTCGTAGTTGTGGCCCTCCCAGCACATGAACGCCACCAGCAGGTTGCGTCCGAGCGCCATCTCGCCCTCGTCGGTGCACGGACCGTCGGCGATGACCTGACCGGCCTCGACGCGGTCGCCCTCGAAGACCACCGGCTTCTGGTTGACGCAGGAGCCGGCGTTGGAGCGGCGGAACTTGTGCAGCAGGTACGTCCGGCGGTGGCCGTCATCCTGGTGGATGGTGACGTAGTCGGCGCAGAGATCCTCGATCACACCGCCGACCTCGGCGACAACCACGTCGCCAGCGTCGACAGCGGCCCGGTACTCCATGCCCGTACCCACGAGCGGCGCCTCGGCCTTGACCAGCGGCACCGCCTGGCGCTGCATGTTCGCGCCCATCAGTGCCCGGTTGGCGTCGTCGTGCTCGAGGAACGGGATCATGGCGGTCGCGACCGAGGTCATCTGCCGGGGCGAGACGTCCATGTAGTCGACGGCACCGGGGACGACGTCCTCGGTCTCGCCGCCCTTACGACGGCAAAGCACCCGGTCCTCGGCGAACGTGCCGTCAGCCTTCAGGCGCGCGTTGGCCTGGGCCTTGACGAACCGGTCCTCCTCGTCCGCGGTCAGGTAGTCGATCTGGTCGGTGACCCGACCCTCGACGACCTTCCGGTACGGCGTCTCGATGAAGCCGAACGGGTTGACCCGGGCGAAGGTGGACAGCGCGCCGATCAGGCCGATGTTCGGGCCTTCCGGCGTCTCGATCGGGCACATCCGGCCGTAGTGGGACGGGTGCACGTCGCGGACCTCGAAGCCGGCCCGCTCCCGGGACAGACCACCCGGGCCGAGCGCGCTCAGCCGACGCCGGTGGGTAAGACCCGCCAGCGGGTTGGTCTGGTCCATGAACTGGGACAGCTGGGACGTCCCGAAGAACTCCTTGATCGCCGCCACCACCGGGCGGATGTTGATCAGGGTCTGCGGGGTGATCGCCTCGACGTCCTGCGTGGTCATCCGCTCGCGGACGACCCGCTCCATCCGGGACAGACCGACCCGAACCTGGTTCTGGATCAGCTCGCCCACGGTACGGAGACGCCGGTTACCGAAGTGGTCGATGTCGTCGGCCTCGTAGCCGTCCTCACCGGCGTGCAGCCGGCACAGGTACTCCACGGTGGCGACGATGTCGTCCTCGGTCAGCGTGCCGGTGGTGATCGGCACGTCGACTTCGAGCTTCTTGTTGAACTTGTAGCGCCCGACCTTGGCGACGTCGTACCTCTTCGGGTTGAAGAAGAGGTTGTCGAGCAGGGTCTGGGCGTTCTCGCGCGTCGGCGGCTCGCCAGGGCGCAGCTTGCGGTAGATGTCGAGCAGTGCCTCGTCGGCGCCGGCGATGTGGTCCTTCTCGAGCGTGGTCATCATCAGCTCGGACCAGCCGAACTTCTCACGGATCCGCTCGGCCGACCATCCGATGGCCTTGAGCAGGACGGTGACGGCCTGCCGACGCTTACGGTCGATGCGTACGCCGACCGTGTCGCGCTTGTCGATGTCGAACTCCAGCCAGGCACCCCGACTCGGGATGACCTTGACGCTGGAGAGGTCGCGGTCGGAGGTCTTGTCCGGCTGCTTGTCGAAGTACACGCCCGGAGACCGGACGAGCTGGCTGACCACGACACGCTCGGTGCCGTTGATGACGAAGGTGCCCTTGGGCGTCATCATCGGGAAGTCACCCATGAACACCGTCTGGCTCTTGATCTCGCCAGTGGTGTTGTTGGTGAACTCCGCGGTCACGAAGAGCGGAGCGCAGTAGGTCAGGTCCTTCTCCTTGCACTCCTCGATCGAGGCCTTGACCTCGTCGAAGCGCGGCGCTGAGAAGGAGAGCGACATGGTGCCGGAGAAGTCCTCAATGGGACTGATCTCTTCAAGGATCTCCGCGAGACCCGAGCGTGCGTGCGGGTCGTCCGCCGACCGGCCCTGCCAAGCCTCGTTGCCGACGAGCCAGTCGAAGGACTCGTTCTGAATGGCAAGGAGGTTGGGGACCTCGAGGTGTTCGGTGATCCTGCCGAATGAAACTCGGCGGGGAGCGAATGCGCTCGACGTACGACTGGTCTTCGCAGGGCGGGAAGCTGCCAAGATGCGTCCTTCCGAGGACCGGTGCTGCAGAACGGCTGGTACGCGTGCACTCCAATGACCCCACCAGAAATATCCGTAAACGGACATTTCCGAGCAGGGGTCAAGTCGGAAGGCAGCGCAAACTAGCAGTGTAGCCGAGAGGCTAACCGCTGTCCAGCCCACCCCGCAGGTTGTTTGCGGAGCGCGCCTCGGCCCCCGTCAACCGGGGTCTGCCGGGCCGCTCAGAACGCAACTCCCCACTGGGCCGCTCGGGTTACCGCGGCCGATGGTGCCGCCGCTGTCATACCCACGTCGTGGCCGTCGCAAGCGCGGTGTCTTGCTGGTGTCAGCGTGCCTGGCAGCCCCGGGCCGCGTCAAGGGCCGGTATTGCCCTTGCTGCGTGTTTCCCTCTGGAGAGCGACCCGCCGCCCTCGTTCCGGCCCACCCAGCCGCTGGTCGGAGCCCAGCTCAGAGCCGATCGGAGCCGGCTCCACCAATACGGCGGGCGGTGATCCGTGTCGGATCACCGCCCGCCGCGACGCGATGGTGTCCCGGCTCACGAGCCGGGTACGCGTTGGTGGAACGTCAGGTCACTTGAGGGTGACCTTGGCGCCCTCGCCCTCGAGCTTGGCCTTCGCCTTGTCGGCGGTCTCCTTGTTGACCTTCTCCAGGATGGCCTTCGGCGCGGACTCAACCGCGTCCTTGGCCTCCTTGAGGCCCAGGCCGGTCAGCTCACGCACGACCTTGATGACCTGGATCTTCTTGCCGCCGTCGGCCTCGAGGATGACGTCGAACTCGTCCTTCTCCTCCTCGACCGGAGCAGCGGTGCCGCCGCCGCCACCCGGGCCCGCGATCGCGACCGGAGCCGCGGCGGTGACCTCGAAGGTCTCCTCGAACTGCTTCACGAACTCAGAGAGCTCGATCAGCGTCATCTCCTTGAACGCGTCGAGCAGCTCGCCGGTGCTGAGCTTCGCCATATCTGGCGTCCTTTCCTGATTCTGTTAAGTAAGAACTGGTGCGCCGTGGGGGCCTCAGGCCGCCTCGGCGCCCTCCTTCTCGCGCTTGTCCTGCAGTGCAGCCGCCAGACGGGCGGTCTTCGACAGCGGGGCCTGGAACAGGGCCGCGGCCTTGCTCAGGTTGCCCTTCATCGCGCCGGCCAGCTTGGCCAGCAGCACCTCGCGGGACTCCAGGTCGGCGAGCTTCGTGACCTCGGCCGCGGAAATGGCCTTGCCCTCGAAGACACCGCCCTTGATGACGAGCTTCGGGTTGGCCTTCGCGAAGTCGCGAAGCCCCTTCGCCGCCTCGACGACGTCGCCCGAAACGAAAGTCAGCGCGGTAGGACCGGTGAACAGCTCGTCGAGGCCGGTGATGCCCGCGTCCGTCGCAGCACGCTTGGCCAGCGTGTTCTTCGCGACCGTGTAGCTGGTATCGGCGCCGAGCGAGCGCCGAAGCTGGGTGAGCTGGGAAACCGTCAGACCGCGGTACTCGGTCAGCACGGTGGCGCCCGAGCTGCGGAAGCTCTCGGTCAGCTCAGCGACGGCCGTGGCCTTGTCGGCCCGGATCGGCTTGTCCGCCATGTCCCTCCTCTCTCGTTACTCGAGGCTGGTCCCCGTCTCGGCCGAAGCCGGAACGGGGGCGGAGGGCAGCACGACAACGAAAAAGCCCCGGCGCAGGGCGCACGGGGCGAGGGCCGGCGGATCATCGTGGTCGGCGGACCACGTTCACTGCCGAATTACGCTTGCCGCCCTACGCGGGTCGCCCGTTGTCGCGGGACCTTCGACCGTGCCGAAGCACGGTGACCAGCGGTCTTTGGGTGGTTCCTCATCCATGAGAACACGGATGACGTTTGAAGAGTACGCGCCCGGGTCACCAGCACCAAATCGCTGCCTGTGAGCCGCGCCACCAGCCCCGGCCAGGTCAGCCCTGGGCCCGCCGCCGCCACAGGTAACCCCCGACGACCGCCGCACTCCAGGCCAGCGCCCACCCGCTCAGCCCCAGCACTGTCAGCGCGGCGGCGTCGCCGGCGGTGGTGCGAGCGGCGGCCATGATCGGCGGTGCCAGCCAGGGGGCCACCGAGCCGGTCAGGCCGAGCACCACAGCGCCGACCCCGCCGAGGGCCAACACCGCGACGCCGTACCCGGCGCCGCCCACCGACGCCCGGCTGGCCAGCGCCCCAAGAGCAACCGCAGCGGGTACGACGAGCAGGTGCGCCCACAACCCCAGCGCGAGCCCGACCGGAATCGACCGGTCCCCCGGGTCGACCGGGCCGGACACCCCGCCGACCAGCCACGGAAAGAGCAGCGCGACGGCCACCGTCACCAGCGCCGCCACCGCTGCGGCGAGCAGCCCGGCCCACCGCTCCCGCGCCACCCCGACCGTCACCTGCGCCAGCCGACGCTGCACGTCCGGCTCGACGTCCAACAGGATCTTGGTCTGCCAGGCGATCACCGGGAAGAGCACCACCGCGGAGACGCCGTACGCCTCCGCCGGCTGGGCGCGGCCACCGCCATAGAGCGTGCCGAGCGTGATCAGGCCGGCGAGCAACGGTGCCACCGCCCGACCGGTTCGCAGGAAACCGGCCAGCCGCATCCGGACCAGGGCGCTCACCGGGCCTCCCCCGCTGCCGGCTCGACCGCGGCATCGGCGGCCCCCGGCTGCTCCGCTGCCAGCTCCCCGGTCATCCCGAGCGACGGCTCGGCGGGTCGGGCGGCACCGGCGGCCCGGAACGGTTCGGCGGGTCGAGCCTGGGGTGCCGCGGTGGCGGCGTCGGAGCGTACCCGCAGCACCTGGTGGCCCTCGGCGCGCAACCGGGCGACGGTGCCGGCGACCCGCGCGGCCGGCACCGCGACCTCGACCACAGCGAACGTCTCGTCCGTCGACGGCGCCTCCTCGGTGAGCGAGCCGTCGGCCACCAACCAGCGGCGCGCGGCCGGCAGCCGGACCGTCTCGCCACGGTGGTCGCTGACCAGGACGGAACCGTCGGCGGCGAGCACCTCGGCGATCAGCTCGGGCACCAACTCGCGGGTGGCGGCGTCCAACCCCTCCCACGGCTCGTCGAGGACCAGCAGGCCCGGCGGGCGCAGCATCGCCTGGGCGAGGCCCACCTTCTGCGCGGTGCCCTTGGACAACTCGGGCAGCCGGACCGAGCGGAACGCCGACAGCCCGAGCCGGTCCGTCCAGGAGGTCACCGCCTCGCCGGCCGCGGCCCTGCCCAGCCCCGCCGCCCGGGCCATCCCGGTCAGGTAACGGGTCACAGTGAACGGTTGGTCGGCGGGGAAACGCTCCGGCACCCAGCCCACCCGCGCCGGCCGGTCGGTGACCCGGCCCCGGCCCGGCCGGAGGACCCCCGCGGCCACCTGGAGCAGTGTCGACTTGCCCACCCCGTTGCGGCCCAGCACGATCGCCACCTCGCCGGGACCGATCCGCACGTCGATGCCCTGCAGCACCCACGGCCCCCGCCGGTGGTACCGCAACCAGACGTTCTCCAGCCGCATGGGGTCGAGCCTGCCACACCTCAAACGCGACGGGGCGCCGCCACGATCGTGGCGGCGCCCCGGTGGAGCGAACTGTCGACTCAGGCGTCGGCCTGGTCCTCCCGAAGGTTCTTCACCAGGTTCGGGTCGACCGGGACGCCCGGGCCCATCGTGGTGGTCAGGATGACCTTGCGGAGGTACTTGCCCTTGGCCGCCGACGGCTTGGCACGCAGCACCTCGTCGAGCACCGCAGCGTAGTTGTCCACCAGCTGGGTCTCCGTGAAGGAAGCCTTGCCGATGATCAGGTGCAGGTTGGAGTGCTTGTCCACCCGGAAGGTGATCTTGCCGCCCTTGATGTCCTGCACCGCCTTGGTGACGTCCATGGTCACCGTGCCGGTCTTCGGGTTCGGCATGAGACCGCGCGGGCCCAGGATCCGCGCGATCCGGCCGATCTTGGCCATCTGGTCCGGCGTGGCGATCGCCGCGTCGAAGTCGAGCCAACCACCCTGGATCCGGGCGACCAGCTCATCGGTGCCCACCTCGTCCGCACCCGCGGCGGCGGCCTCTTCGGCCTTCGCGCCACTGGCGAACACGATCACGCGGGCGGTCTTACCGGTGCCGTGCGGCAGGTTGACCGTGCCGCGGACCATCTGGTCCGCCTTGCGGGGGTCGACGCCGAGGCGCATGGCGACCTCGACCGTGGCGTCGAACTTGACGTTGGTGGTCTCCTTGGCCAGCTTCACGGCCTCGGTGGGGGTGTAGAGCTTCGACCGGTCGATGACATCGGCGGCCTTGCGGTAGCTCTTGCTGCGCTGCATTGCTGATTACTCCTGTGGTCTCTGGCGGGCCGCTCGGCGCGAGCCCTCCCACGGTCGGGTCGAAGGCCGGGGCCGACGTCAGTCGTTGACGGTGATGCCCATCGACCGGGCGGTGCCGGCGATGATCTTCTCGGCCTGGGCGATGTCGTTGGCGTTGAGGTCGGCCATCTTCTTCTCGGCGATCTCACGCAGCTGGGCGCGGCTGACCGAGCCGACCTTCTCGGACTGCGGAACACCCGAACCCTTCTGCACACCGGCGGCCTTGATCAGCAGCCGGGCAGCGGGCGGGGTCTTCAGCACGAACGTGAAGGACCGGTCCTCGTACACGCTGATCTCGGCGGGGACGATGTCGCCCCGCTGAGACTCGGTCTGCGCGTTGTAGGACTTGCAGAACTCCATGATGTTCACGCCGTGCTGGCCGAGCGCGGGGCCGACCGGCGGCGCCGGCGTGGCCTGGCCCGCCGGCAGCTGAAGCGTGAACGTCTTGACGAGCTTCTTCTTCGGAGGCATGTCACTTCCTGGGGCTTGGAGCTGGGAAAATGCGGCTGTCGCCGCCCTCGGGCGCGCACGGTCAGCGCGGTGCGACAGCGGCGACATTCAAGAGTAGCGCAGGTCGCAGCCCACTCGTCCGCCGAGGTCGAGCGAGAGCGCGTACGCCGACGTCGGCGGCGGGTCGGGCCCGCCGCCGACGACCAATCAGATCTTGGCGACCTGGTTGAAGTTGAGCTCCACCGGAGTCTCGCGACCGAAGATCGACACCAGCACCTTGAGCTTCTGCTGGTCGGCGTTGATCTCGCTGATCGTGGCCGGCAGCGACGCGAACGCGCCGTCGGTGACGGTGACGGAGTCGCCCACCTCGAAGTCGAGGACCTTGATCTCCGGCTTCGCCTTCTTCTGCTCGGTCTCGACAGCCGGCGCCAGCCACTTCAGCACCTCGTCGAGCGAGAGCGGAGCGGGCCGGTCGGCCCGGTCGGTCGCGCCGACGAAGCCGGTCACACCCGGAGTGTTCCGGACGCAGGAGTAGGACTCAGCGGTCAGCTCCATCCGGACCAGGATGTAGCCCGGGAAGACCTTGGCCTGGATCTGCGAACGCTTACCGTTCTTGACCTCGACCTCTTCCCGGGTCGGCACCTCGACCTGGTAGATGAAGTCCTCCATGTCGAGGCTCGTGATCCGGGTCTCGAGGTTGGTCTTGACCTTGTTCTCGTAGCCGGCGTACGAGTGCACCACGTACCAGTCGCCCGGCGCGTAGCGCAGCTTCTGCCTCAGCTCCGCGACAGGGTCGTAGTCCTCGTCCGGTGCGGGCTCGGTCGTTGGGAACTCCGGCTCGCTGGCGGCCTCAACCGACTCGTCACCAGCCGCCGTCGCGACCGTGGACTGCTCGTCCACCGGTCCGGCGGTCTCGTCGTACTCAGGCACGCTCGCTCACTTCCGTCACTATGGCTGGAGGCAGCCGGTCAGTCCGAGTTGCCAAAGACAAACAACACGACCTTGGCGAAGCCGAAGTCCAGCACACCCACGATCGTCAGCATCACCGCGACGAACGCCACCACCACGGCGGTGTAGGTCAGCAACTCCTTGCGGGTCGGCCAGATGACCTTACGCAGTTCGGCTACGACCTCGCGGAAGAACCGCGCGATGCGGCCGAAGACGCCCACCCGACCCGTTTCCGACCGGGTGGTCGGCCGGCTGTCCGCCGACTCCGCCCGGGCACGGGACCGCGTGGCGGTGCCTCCCCGGGAGACCGGCTCGTCCGCGCCGGAGGCGTCGTCGTCGGCCACGTCGTCGACGACCTCGTCGTCCAGACGATCGTCGCCGTCGTCGTCGCGCCGCTTGTTGTCGGCCACTTCGCCCTCCGTCGCGGAATCTGGGGTCGCACGCCGAGTGGCGTACGCGGCGCTGGTCACGCCGGCCGGACCCAACCGTCCCGCGACGGGCCGCGGCCGGTGGATCACCCGGAGGGCCCCGATTGCCTCGGAGCCACACCGCCGATGCCACCACCACGGGCCGGACGCCGCCAAGCTGGCGGCGCGACCCACGGGAACGGTCAGGCCTGAGGCGCAGGGGTGACAGGACTTGAACCTGCAGCCTGCGGTTTTGGAGACCGCTGCTCTGCCAATTGAGCTACACCCCTATGCGGCAACACTCGCCCCACGCGGCCACAGACGACCGAGCAGGGGTCACTTGCCCCACGGCGGACCAGTGTACGGGTAGCCGCCCGACTTTCCCAACCGGTCTCTCCGCCACGCGTGGCGGGCTCGGTTCAGCGTGCCGTCCGGATGGTTGCCCGCGCCTGCGACAGCACCTTCTCACCCAGGCAGGTGGCGGTCACCTCAAGCCGGGTGAGACCGTCCTCGGTCACCTCGCGGACCCGCGCGGTCACCTCGATCTCGGTCCCCTGGTCGTCGTCCGGGACCACCACCGGCCGGGTGAACCGCACGCCGTACTCGACCACCGCGTCCGGCGACCCGGCCCACTCGGTGACGGCCCGGCCGACCAACGCCATGGTGAACATGCCGTGGGCGATCACCCCGGGCAGACCTACCTTGGTGGCGACCCGGTCGCTCCAGTGGATCGGGTTGAAGTCGCCCGAGGCGCCGGCGTAGCGGACCAGGTCCGCGCGGGTCACCCGAAACGTCTGTGCTGGCAACTCCATCTCACGCCTCCCCGCGAATGACATACCGGGCCCAGACGGCGACCACGGGTTCCCCGCCGACGGTGCTCACGTCGGTGCGCGTGGTCAGGAAGCCGTGCCCACCCCGGGTGCTGACGTCCTCGATGGTGTTGGTGCAGACCAGCTCGTCGCCGGCGAACACCGGCCGGGTGTACGCGAACCGCTGGTCGCCGTGCACCAGGCGGCTGTAGTCGACACCCAGGGCCGGATCCTCGATGATCTGGCTGCTCGCGGCCATCGTCACGATCACCGGAAAGGTCGGCGGGGCCACCACGTCGGGGTGGCCCAGCGCCCGCGCGGCCTCCGGGTCATGGTGGGCCGGGTCGGTGGCGCCGATGGCGCCGGCGAACTCGCGGATCTTTTCTCGGCCCACCTGGTAGGGGGCGGTCGGCGGATAGGTCCGGCCGACGAAGGAAGGGTCCAGAGGCATTCCGCGAACCTACACGGAAAGCCCAATCGCCGACCTGATCGGTAGGCGGCGGCGGAGCCGCGCCAAACCGGTCAGATCGGCGATGGAAAAGCCTCGACAGCGGCCGGCCCTGAAGCCGGCCAGCAATCAGCGGGTCTCGCGGTGGACCGTGTGCCGACCGTCGCGCGGGCAGAACTTCTTCAGCTCGATGCGGTCGGGGTCGTTGCGGCGGTTCTTGCGCGTGATGTAGTTGCGCTCCTTGCACTCCACACACGCCAAAGTGATCTTCGGCCGGACATCGGTAGCCTTCGCCACGGCGGAGTGCCTTCCTCGCTAACGGAAACAACTACGACGCGCCAGCCTAGACGCTGACAGCGCGGACATGCAAAGTGGGCGCCAGAAGCGCCCATTTTCTTACGACCACCGGCAACAAGCCCGGAAGACGAGAGTAGCGGTGGCCGGACTTGAACCGGCGACACAGCGATTATGAGCCGCTTGCTCTACCATCTGAGCTACACCGCTGCGATGGGTCCAGCTGAACCCTCGAGCCCCCTTACGGAATCGAACCGTAGACCTTCTCCTTACCATGGAGACGCTCTGCCGACTGAGCTAAGGGGGCCTGCGCGATCTCCCCGTGGGGCGCGCAGGAGTAAGAGTACACGGCCCGGCTCGACAGGTGAAATCGGATCCCCGGTGATCGTCCGCACCCTGCTCAGGGCACGACACGAAGGCGCGGCAGTTCCCCGTTGGAGGCCGTCTCCGGCTCAACCTGGGCGCCGAACCAGGCGGCCAACCGCTCGTACGGCAGCGGCCGGCTGAACAGGAAGCCCTGCCCGATCTCACAGCCGATGTCCTGGAGAAGCTCCAGGGTCAGCTCGCTCTCCACACCCTCGGCCACAACGGCCAGGCCGAACTGCTGGGAGAGGGTCACCACCGCGTTGACGATCGCCAGGTCCCCCGGATCGGTCGCCATGCCCTGCACGAAGGAGCGGTCCACCTTCACCTCGTGCACCGGCAGCCGGCGCAGGTGCGCCAGGGACGAGTCACCGGTGCCGAAGTCGTCCACCGACAGCCGTACGCCGAGGTCCCGCAACCGTTGCAGGGTGGGGATGGGTCGGTCCGTGCCGTCCAGCACCCCCGACTCGGTGATCTCCAGGGTGAGGCGCTGCGCCGGCACCTTGTACTCGGTCAGCAACTCCTGGACCCGGTCCGGGAAGTGCTGGTCGATCAGCGTACGAGCGGAGAGGTTGACAGCGATGGGCAGCGGCTGGTCGGCCAGCGCCCAGTCCCGGCTGCGGCGCAGGCCCTCGCGGAGCACCACCTCGGTGAGCCGACTCAACTGGCCGGTGTGCTCGGCCACCGCCACGAAGTCCTCCGGAGCGACAGTGCCGTGCGCCGGGTGCTCCCACCGGGCCAGACACTCCACACCGACCAGGCGCCGGTCCCGCAGGGTCACCTTGGGCTGGAAGTAGACCTCCAGCTCGTCCTGGTCCAGTGCTCGCCGCAGATCGCCGGCGAGACCCAGCCGGCGCAGCGACCGGGATTCCAGGCCCGGGTTGAACAGCTGCACGCTGCCCGGCACCGACTTGGCCGCGGTGGCGGCGAGGTCGACCCGCAGCAGCAGGGTGGCCGCGTCGCTGCCGTGATCCGGATGCAGGGCCACCCCGACGGCGGTGTTCACGTCGAGGGTGAGCGCGTCGAAGACCATCTCGTCGCGGATCTGGTCGCGCAGTTGAGCGGCCAGCTCAAGCGCGGCCTCGGCGCTCTCCAACCGCAGCGTCACCAGGAACTCGTCCCCGCCGGCACGGCCGACCAGAGCCGACGACGGCGCGCTGGCCCGCAACCGGTTGGCGACCTCGGTGAGGACCTTGTCCCCCGCCGCGTGCCCCAGGGACTCGTTGACCTGGCGCAGCCCGCCGACGTCGAAGAGCAGCAGGGCCACCACTTCGCCGTCGGTACGGAACTTGACCGATTCCTCCAGGGCGGCGGTGATCCGCCGCCGGTTGGGCAGCTTGGTCAGGGCGTCGTGGTACGCGTCGTGTCGCAGCCGATCGACCAGCCGTGAGTTTTCCAGGGCCACCGCCGCGTGCGCGGCCACCGTCTCCAGGACCGCGATGTCGGCGGGCGTGAAATGGTTGCCGTCGCCGAGACGGTTGGCCACCTCAAGGGTGCCGATGACCACCTGACCCGACCGCAGCGGCACCACCACCGCGTCCTTGATCCGCCGTTCGGCCAGGTCGGCGCGGAACTCTCCGTCGGTGGTCACGCCGCGGCCGACGGCAACGGTGCGCCGGGTGTCGCGGGCCCGCTCCCGGATGGTCGGCGGAGTGAGGGCCAGGTCGAGCAGACCGCGGTCGTCGACTCGGGCGGTCAGCAAGGTCTCCGGGTGCCACCCCTGGGCCGGCAGCCACAGCGTCGCGTACTCCACCTGCATGAGAGCGCGGACCCGGCCGAGCAGGGCGTCCGCGAGCGTGCCGCTGTGACCGCTCTCCACCACCGCGCGGGTCAGGTCGTACAGGTCGGTGAGGGTGCGGTGCTGACGGAAGAACTGGGCGTAGGCCCGGTAGACCAGGGCAAGGCCGGCGCCGAGGGCGGCGAGCAGGAGCAGCGACCACCATGTGTTCTCGACCAGGATCAGAACGATCAGGCCAACCGACACGTTGATCGCCGCGGTGAGCACCGCCGGAGTGGCGGTCCGCAAGGTCCCACGCCCGGTCTGCCAGCCGTGCAGCAGGGTGTGCACCGCTGCCACGCTGGCGTAACTGACCAGGATCACCATGCTCACCGCGGCGAAGATGCTGCCCCAGGTGCTTGGCCCCACTCCCTCGATGGGCGGGAGCGCCTGGAGGACCAGGACGGCCAGTGATGTCCCGGCCGCCGCCCGCGCCACGTTGAACCACACCTTGGGCGCCGAAAACCGCTGCCGGGTGTGGGTGATGAGCGAACTCAGGGTGTAGATGACCACCACCGTCAGCGGCGGCAGGAAGTAGAGCGCGAGGACCATCGGCAGCTCGGTGAGCGTGACACCGATCGTCTGCCGCCGAACAACCAGGCTGAGCAGCGGCAGACCGGCCGCGATCATGAGGACGAGAAGAAGGGCTGCCTCCGGCCAGTCACCGATTGGCTCCTTGGCGACCAGACCCGTGATGGTGGCGCAGGTGACTGCAATCAGAGCGAGAGGCGCGGTGATGATCCACGCGTCCTCGGACGACCTGCGCCGGGGTTGACCGCGACCGATCATGCCGCTCCTTCGGATTGACGCCGAGCGGTCACGACACCGCCACGGAGCATTCCGTCAATGGCGCGCGGCATCCCCAACAGCCAACTTGGATGACCGACCCAAGGCGCCCAGCTCACTGCCAGACGATGTCGTCAGTCCCCGGAGTCTGCCAGACGATGTCGCCGTCCTGCGCAGTCTGCCAGACGATGTCGCCAGCCTGCACGCGCTGCCAGACGATGTCGCCAGCCTGCGAGCTGCCCCCTGCATTGCCGAAGAGATTGACACTGCCGATGCCGCTCACGAGTGCGGCGACGAGTAGAAGTGAGCCAAGCAGCCGGCCCAACCTACGACCAGACATGATTGCTCCTGTCGGAAAGTGTCGTGGGGATAGTGGAGGTTCCACGATCGTGCCACAGTGCAGACAGCCAGAGAAGTCGTGGAGGCCCCGACTGGCCCCACCGTCTGTGACTTCCCGCCGTTCGGCCCACCGCCCGGGTCACACTGGGCCAGATCACGAGCCTGCGGGGCAGATCACCGCTTCACACAGCGTTGAATACGACCTTCAACGCAATTCGGCGCAGCCACAACGGAGCTGTCAAATCTGACGTGTCGGTCACTGTCCGTGACGCCTCGAAGGGGTGCGCCTGCGCTGCGCTCTGCGCCAGCCATCGACCACCATACCTGGTCTTCGCGCACGCGCCAGTACCCCGACGGATCCTTTCCCATGCGCGAGGTCGGCTCGGGACGATTCACGACGAGCGCCTCTCCCCACTCAGCGGCGACCCTGGACGTGCGGTCGCTGCCCGGACCGATATCCGGGCGCGAGCTCAGGAACTGCGTAGCGGCCGGAATGCGGCCCGCACCTCGGCCGTGAAGAGCTCCGGCTCCTCCCAGGCCGCGAAGTGGCCGCCGCGCTCAGCCTCGTTGAAGTACGCGATGCCGGGGTAGACCGCCTCGGCCCAGCTACGCGGAGCGGCCCAGATCTCCCCGGGGAACGTGGTGAAGCCAACCGGAACCGTGACCGGCGGCGGAGCCTGACCGGCCGCCTGGGCCGCGGCTTGAAACCGCCCCTGCTCCCAGTACCACCGGGCGGACGACGCGCCGGTGCCCGTCAACCAGTACAGCGTGATGTTGTCGAGGATGCTGTCCCGGGTGAGACTGCCGGCCGGATCACCGTCAAGGAACGCGCGGGAGATCTTGTAGTAGCTGTCCGTGTCGTGGTCGAGCATCCAGGCTGCCAACCCGACAGGTGAGTCCAGCAGCGAATAGCCGATCGTCTGCGGCCGGGTGGACTGCTCCAGGAAGTAGCCGAAACCGTCCATCGAGAACAGCTTGAGCGCGTCGAGCGCGGCGCGTTCCTGCTCCGAATTGGCCGGCAACTTGTCCTTGATGCCGACCGCCCCGGCGAGCAGGTTGACGTGGATGCCGAGCAGCCCTGCGGGTGCCTGGCGCCCCATGGCGTCCGTGACGGCGGCGCCGACGTCGCCGCCCTGTGCGACGTAACGCGGGTACCCGAGGCGGTCCATGAGTTTCGCCCACGCCTGTGCCATCCGCGCGGAATTCCAGCCAGGCTCGGTCGGCTCGCCGGAGAAGCCGTAGCCCGGCAACGACGGCAGCACCAGGTGGAACGCGTCCTCAGGGGTGCCGCCGTGCGCCGTCGGGTCGGTCATTGGGCCAACGACCCCGAGCAGCTCGACGACCGAGCCCGGCCAGCCGTGCGTCATGATCAGCGGCAGGGCGTTCTCATGCGGCGAGCGCACATGGATGAAGTGAATCTCGACGCCGTCGATGTTCGTCGTGTACTGCGGCAGGGCGTTCAGCTTCATCTCGCACGCACGCCAGTCGTGATCGGTCATCCAGTAGCGGGCCAGCTCCTGGATCGTCGCCAGCTGCACCCCCTGCGAGCGATCGGTGACCAACTCGCGGGTAGGCCAGCGCGTGGCCGCGATCCGGCGACGCAGGTCGGCGATCGCGTCCTCCGGCGTGTCGAGCCGGAAGGGCCGGATCTCGTTGTCGTTGGACATCTTCCCCACCCGCCGGGTCGACTCGACCACCGCCGAAACACCGGCGGTGCTGGTACTCCCCCAGTCTCACAGCGCGCCAACGTCTCGCGGGCCGAAACGCGAGTTGCCGATAACCACCCACGGCTGGCAGTTCTCGGCTGACCAGTTCCCGCGCGGCATCCTCGGCGATGAGGACTAACGCCCGGACGCTCATGTGAGAGCGTGGCCGATCTTGTCAGGCATGGTGTCGTCGCCGCCGTCGATGCAGTTGGCGTAGACGCGGAACTGGCCGGCGACGCCTTGGCCCATTCGCCGGGCGACCTCGGTCGGCGGGACGCCGGCATTCAGCCAGAGCGAGGCAGCCGCGTGCCGTAGGTCGCAGGGTCGGCGGACGAGCACCAGCGCGGCAACGCCACGCTCCTGGTTTGATCATCGGATGGGTTATGTCGGTTCCTACACCTGGCAACTCCGACAGTTGGTCGGGTCTCGACTGCTGCTCATGCCCGGAGCGCAGGTCGTTCTCCTCGACTCGGCCGAGCATGTCCTGTTCCAGCGACGTAGTGATTCTGGTTTGTGGGAGATACCGGCAGGGGCCGCCGAGCCAGGAGGAAGCTTCGTCGGTACCGCAATCGATGAGGTCCGAGAGGAAACCGGACTCATAGTCGACGGCTCCGATCTCGTTGCCTTCGGTTGCCTGTCTGAGCCGGATGCTCACGTCATCACCTATCCCAACGGGGACCGGATGCACTGCTTCGCCATGTGCTTCGAAGCGCGACGATGGTCAGGAGTGATCGAGCCGGAGAGCACAGAGGTGCTCGAAGTAGCTTTCGCTGACCCCGCAACCCCACCCGGCCCGCTGCAGCCACAGACCCGAGTTGTCCTGGAAATGCACAACGCGTATCGCCTGACCGGCCGTTTCCAAGCTAGGTGATCTCTGGACTCAGGGTCCCCATGATTCGGTAACCAGGGCCTCCAACGGGCACGAGCGGGCACAAGACGCGACCGGGCGCCCATGGCCCGCAGGCGTTTCGGGCATTACGACCGGTCGAGCACGCTCAAGATTCAGTTCATGAGCCGCCAAGGCACGGTCCGAGCCGGCTGCTCTCACCGCAGTGCGTCGCCGAACTTGTCGTTCATGGTTTCGTCGCCCCCGCATCCGGGTGGGGGCAGCGACCCGCCGGCTACGGGCGTTGAGCGTCGCCCCCGTCCTGACTGACCGCGAAGCAGGCAACGACGCGGGAGCCGTCAGGTGCGAAGAAGAGTTGGTAGAACCAGGTCGTCCCGGCGCCGCCAACCTGACCGATCAGCAACTCTCCCAGTTCTTCGGCCGAGACCAGCCGATCCACCGCCTGGACGAACCCGAGCGTCCGGATGCCGCGCATACGGGTGTGACGCTCTCGACGCCGATAGGTGGTGATCAGAGCCCCAACCGGTGCCGCCCCGTCGAAGACCTTGAAGTCGTAGCCCGCCCGCAGAGCGTCGCGACATGACCTGTAGACGTCGCCATCCTCAGCGCCGAGAAGGACGATCAGGGTGTCTCGCTCCACCGGGCCATCCTGCCGCTCCGTCGACGATCCAGGCCCGGAGGGATCCGACTCCGAAGCCGAATCCAGGAACCTGCGATCGGCCACTCGACGTCGACTGGCAGGAGCATGGCCGACCCGCCCGCCTTCTGCCCACAACCAGTCGTCAACGGCTGGACTCAGCCGGACTCGGCTAGATCAACGACAACGGCCCCTGATCAGCATCTCTGCTGGTCAGGGGCCGTGTCTGCACCTGGTGGCGGGTAGAGGATTCGAACCTCTGAAGCTTTCGCGACGGATTTACAGTCCGCTCCCATTGGCCGCTCGGGCAACCCGCCAGGGCACCCCACCGCGTCGCAACGCGGCGGCGGAAGCAAGAATAGCGGCTTCCCCCGGTACCGACGCAACCGGGTACCGTCAGGGGGTCGTGCCGCTGGTCGGCGGCCGACGGCAGGCCCAGACCGCCGGACAGCAGGAGCAGAAACATGGCAGCGAACCCGTCGTTCGACATCGTGAGCAAGGTTGACCGTCAGGAGGTCGACAACGCCCTTCGGCAGGCGGAGAAGGAGCTTGCGACGCGGTTCGACTTCCGCGGCACCGGCGCTGAGATCTCCTGGTCTGGTGAGGAGGCGATCGGCCTCCAGGCGGAGACCGAGGAGCGCGTCCGCGCCGCGCTGGACGTGTTCAAGGAGAAGCTCGTCAAGCGGAACATCTCGCTGAAGTCGCTGGATGCTGGGGAGCCGCGCCCGTCGGGCAAGATCTTCAAGATCGACTGCAAGGTGATCCAGGGCATCGAGACGGACAAGGCCAAGGCCATCAGCAAGAAGATCCGCGACGAGGGCCCCAAGGGCGTGCAGGCGCAGATCCAGGGTGACCAGCTGCGCGTCACCGGCAAGAAGCGCGACGACCTTCAGGCTGTCATCTCGCTACTCAAGGGCGAGGACTTCGGCGTAGCCCTCCAGTTCAACAACTACAGGTAAGGCGGCCTCGGTCGCGTCCGTCGTCACTCAGTAGGTCACCCGGCCCGACCGTCGGACGTTGAAGCGGAACGTAGACCGGCCGACTCGTGCAGCAGGGCGGGCAGGTCGTCAAGGGTGGCGAACGCACGTCCGCCCCAGCTCGGGTCGGTGTCGTTGTGCTCAGTGGTACGAAACACGGCCATGCCGACCGCTGCCGCGCCGGCGAGCTCGCCGTCTGCGCCGTCACCGACGAAGACGCACTCTGCCGGCGCGACGCCCAACCTCTCGGCGGCAATGCGGTAGATCTCCGGGTTGGGCTTGGCCAGCCCGACGTCGCAGGAGAAGACCGCGACGTCGAAGCAGCGGGCAAGCGGACTCTGCGGCCATGCTTCGGCGGTCTCCGAGGTGGCGTTGCTGATGAGGGCCAGCGGATGCCCGTCGTCGCGCAGCGCGTCGAGCACGTCCAGGGTGGCGGTCGAGACAGTGCCCAGCACCCGGCGCGCGAGGGCCCGCCGATGGCCACCGGCCTGTGTCACCTGCTCGTCGGTTGGCGTGCCGCCGAGGCGTCCGGCGAGAATGCGGACGGTCTCCTCCACGTCCCACCGGACCAGCCGGTCACGCCAGGTGGCGTGGTACGCAGCGACCAGCGCGGCCGGAGCCACCCCGACCACGAGCGCCATCTCGCCAACTACCCGGTCACGCTCGTCATCGGCACCGTGAACCAGGGTATGGAAGAGGTCGAAGATCACTGGCCGAGACATCGGCGCATCCTACTGAGATCGTCACCGCTCCCACCCGCCCGACTGAAATCGACTCGGGCTCCTGGAAGTCGGGGCATCCGGGCGACCGGGACACCGCGGCATTCAGAAACCCGAGTCGATCAAGCACAACCCGACCAAAGCGCGCGGTCAGACGGTGACGGGGTGTTCGGCGCGTACCGCTGTGGTTTCCGCGCGGGCGATGGGCCCGGCGGGTAGGGCGGCGACCGCGGCCCCGACGGCGACTGCCGCCCCGGCGAACAGGAACGCCCAGCGGACGCCGCCGGCGTGGTCCACGATCACGCCGGCCACCGAGCCGCCGGCGGCGCTCGACGCCACCGCGACGGTGACCACCCAGGTGTACGCCTCGTTCAACATGCCGGTGGGGGCGATCCGGCCGACCAGGGTGTTCTCCAGGGTCAGCGCGGGTGCGATGGTGGCCCCGCCGGCGACCAGTGCGACACCCAGCGCAAGTGGGGTGGGCATCACCGCGAAGACGGCGAAGGTGGCGGCCAGCGCGCCGAGCAGCAGGGCGAACTGCCGGGTCATGTTCGGTGCCGGCTTGCGGACGCCGAACCAGAGCCCACCGATGGCGCTGCCGACCCCCCAGACGGCGAGCAGCAGGCCGGCGAGGCTCTCCGGGTCGTCGGTGGCATGGTCGCTGGCGAACGCCGGCACGATCACCCCGGCGGCCCCGAACGCGATGCCCAGGCCGGCCACGCAGATCAGCAGGGCTGGGAAGCCGGGGACCCGCAGCGGGCCGAGCCCGCGGGCATGGTGTTCCCGCGGGTGCGGACGCCAGCCGCGCATGACCCGGCCGAGGGCCACGGCGGTCGTGCCGACCAGGGTGACCACTGCGGCACCGATCAGCGCGGCGGCCGCGTCGGCGACGAGGACGAAGCCGGCGACGAGCAGCGGGCCGAGCACGAAGACGATTTCGAACAGCGTGGTCTCGGCAGCCAGGGCGGTGTTGCGGAGCGGGTATCGGCCGGAGTTGGGGCTGGTCAGGTCGTTCCAGGCGCCTCGGATGGCGGCGGTGAGCGGCGGGTAGGTGGCACCGGCCACGCCCGCGGCGAGGTAGATGACGGGGAGAGCGTCGTCACCGGAGCGGCTGGCCAGCAGCAGCCCGATGAGCGCCAGCGGGTGGGCCACGGCGGTGAGCAGCAGGACAGGGCTGGGGCCGACCCGGTCGGCTATCCGTCCGGCTATCGGGCTGAGCGCGGCGCCGGCGAGGGCGTAGATCCCGCCCGCGATGGCGGCCAGTGAGTACCGCCCGGTCACCTGCTCGACCACCAGGAGCAGCGCCAGCGGGGTCATGCCGATGCCGAGCCGCCCGATGATGCCGGTGACCAGCAGCATGGGCGCGCCGGGGATCCGCCAGACGCCCAGGTACTGGCGCAGTGCGGTCACGGACACCTCCGGCTCTGGGACAGGTAACGGGTAGAAGCTCTTTCGACCCTAACCCCGAGGTCGGCACCGCGGATGGTCGGGCCGCTCACAGTGGCGCTGCTGGCGGGGCTGACCGGAACGGTCGAAACGAGTAAGTTGTTGATCGAATTGGATCCATGCGCTGAGGCCGCACGAAAGCCAGGAGGTCCGATGACCGGGACTGCCAACGCACCGCTGCGGGTCGAGATCTATTCGCTGTACGGTGACGCCCGGGCCACCGAAGCCGCCTCGCCCAGTCTGCGCGGCTCCCTGCCGGCGCGGGCCGTGCAACGCTGCCCGCCGGTCGCCGCCGGCTCCGGGTTCGGCTGGTACGTCTACCCGCCGGCCGACTTCGCGCTCCGGTGGGACGGGCAGGACACCGAGTGGACCCTGCTGGAGGAGAACGAGCCGACAGGCTGGCGTTCCCTCGCCGGCGGGTACGACGGCAAGCTGCCGGACGCAGCCGCCCAGTTGGCGGCGGCACCGGAGCAGTTCCGGGGCGACCTGGACATCTTCGACCGGTACGGCGCCAGCATCCCGTTCCTCGATGCCGACCCGCGCGCCGCCAACACGATCGAGTTGGTCACCGGCGTGGTGGCCCGTACGTCCCCGGGTTGGTGTCTGCTCGCCCGCGGGGTGCCGAACTGGCCCGTCCAGCGCGGCCTGCAGCTCTATGAGGGGGTGGTGGAGACCGACTGGTACACCTCGCTCCTGCCCACCATCCTGCGACTGACCGAGGCCGGGCAGGTGGTGCGCTTCTACCGGAACATCCCGCTCATGTGCCTGCAGCCGGTGCACCGTTCGACGCTGGAGGCGTTCCGGCACGCCGAGTTGACCACCGGGCAGGGGTTGGCGGCGTGGCCGGAGGACGTCTGGTCGGACTTCGTGGCCCTGCGCCGTCGCCGCCAGGACCCGGAGATCCAAGGCAGCTACCGGCAGGAACAGGCCCGCCGGGTCCGGGAGAACGCCACCTACCAACCAATCGGGGTGGCGGAACCGGACCAGTCGAATTGATGTCCAACACCGACGAGCGGCCCGGCTACCGGGCCCTGTTCCGGCATCCGGTCGCCTCCCGACTGGTCATCGCCCGGGGCATCTCGGAGCTGGGTGACTTCGTCGGGTTGGCGGCACTGCTGCTGCTGGCCTTCGACCAGACGAACTCCGTGCTCGGCCCGGCCGCCGTCTACGCCGCCCGTACCCTGCCCGCCCTGCTGGTCGCGACCGTCTTCAGCGGCTGGTTGGACGTTCCGGCCCGGCGTACCCTCCTGGTCTGGCTGTCGGTGGCCGGCGCCGTGCTGATCGCCGTGCCTGCGGCGGTCCCCCAGCCGGTGCCGGCGATCGTGGCGGCCGGCCTGCTCGGGGCGGTGCGGGCCGCCTATGCGAGCGTCAACGTGGCGGTCGCCGCCGAGGCGGTGGACGCCCCGCTGCGGCTGCCGCTGTTCGGTCTCTCCGCCTTCGCCAACCAGGCGGGTCAGGTGATCGGTCTGCTCGCTGGCGCCAGCCTGACCGTGGCCCTCGGAGCCCGGGTGGCGCTCCTGATCGATCTCGTCTCGTTCCTGATCGCCGCGATCGTCCTGGCCGGGCTGCCGAGGCATCCGCACCGCCGGCGGGGACCGCGTCCGCCGGCGACCGCGGGTGTACGCATCATCGCCGGCCATCCCGTGCTCCGCAGCGTCGCTCTGCTCACCCTGGCCACGGTGCTCTCCGGCGCGCTGCCGGAGACCCTCGCCCCGGAACTCGCGCGCGGTGCCTGGCGTCCTGTCGTGCTGGCGGCCTCGGCGTTGGGAGGCGCCTTCTTCGTCCTGTTGGTGGGCCGGTCCCGCTGGCTGGCTCGGGTGGCCGGTCAGGTGGCAGTGGCCGCCGCGCTGGCCGGCGCGCTGCTGCTGGCCGGCGTCCTGGTCGCGGTGGATGCGCCGCTGTGGGCGCTGGCGGTGGGCAACGCGTTCATCGGCGCGGGCGGTGGCTGGCTGATCGGGGCGCAGGCGACCTTCGCCCGGTTGGCCCCTCCGGAACGGATGGGGCAGGTCGAGGCGACCATCGTGGCGGCCAACATCGTCGCCTCGGGGTGCGGGATCTTCCTGCTGGGTGGCGTGGCCGCGGCGGTCTCGCCCGCCGCCGCGTACCTGACGGCGGGCGTCGTCCTGCTGGTCGTCGTGCTGCTGACCCGCCCGGACCGGTTGCCGGTCTCCCCGCAGTGATGCCCGGTCCACCCCCGGACGTGACTCCACCCGCGCCCACATGGGACGCGGGTGGAGGTGGGAACGGGTCAGCGCTGGAACTGCACCGGCCCGGCGTTGCGGGCCATCTGCTCCAGCCGGGCGACGCGGTCCTCCATCTTCGGGTGGGTGGAGAAGAGCGCCGCCATGCCGCCGCCCCGGAATGGGTTGGCGATCATGAGGTGGGCGGTGCTGGTGAGTTGGCCCTGGGCCGGCAACGGCCGACGTCGGGCCACCGCGTCGATCTTGCGGAGCGCGCTGGCCAGGGCCAGCGGGTCGCGGCTCAGCTCGGCGCCGGAGGCGTCCGCCTGGAACTCGCGGCTCCGGCTGATCGCCAACTGGATCACCGTGGCCGCGATCGGGCCCAGGATCAAGGTGAGCAGCAGCACAGCCGGGTTGGGTCGGTCCTCGTCGTCCCCGCCACCCAGCGGGATGAAGAAGGCGAGGTTCGCCAGCAGGGTGATGATGCTGGCCAGGCCGGCCGCCACGCTGGAGATCAGGATGTCCCGGTTGTAGACGTGGGACAACTCGTGCCCGATCACGCCGCGCAGCTCACGGTAGTCGAGGATCTCGGTGATGCCCTGGGTCACGCAGACGGCCGCGTGCTGCGGGTTGCGACCGGTGGCGAACGCGTTGGGCTGCGAGGTCGGGCTGACGTAGAGCCGCGGCATCGGCTGCCGGGCGTCGGTGGCCAACTCCCGGACCATCCGGTACAACTCGGGGAACTGCGCCTCGGTGACCGGTTGCGCCCCCATCGAGCGCAGTGCGAGCTTGTCGGAGTAGAAGTAGGTGACGCCGTTCATGACCAGAGACACGACGACGGCGATGACCAGGCCGCCGCTGCCGCCGAACCAGTAGCCCACCGCCAGGATCAGGGCGCTGAGCAGGCCGAGCAGCGCTGCGGTCTTCAGACGGTTGTGGTGCACGATGTCTCCTTCGGTGCACGGATCGCCGGGATCCGCTGACCGGTGTAACAACCCCGTACCCGCCAACCATCCGTCTCAACGCTGAGAGTTGACTGAGACCGGAGCCGGGTGGGGTCAGCGGGCGGCCAGGTCAAGCACCAACTGCGGGGCGACGCCGAGCACCACGGCGGCCACCGTCGCCACCGCCAGCACCACAGCCACCACACCCACCACGGGTACGCCCGACGCTCCGTCGCCGGCGAGCGCCGCGGCCGGGCCGGGCGTCGTCGGCGGCGCCCAGAGCGCGGCGGTCACCCGCAGGTAGTAGGCGAGGCCGATCACGGCGTTCAGCGCCACCACCAGCGCCAGCCAGGCCGCGCCGCCGTCCAGCAGCGCCCGGACCACCGTCACCTTCGCGAACAGGCCGGCAAGCCCGGGCGGCAGACCAGCCAGACCCACCAGCGCGAGACCGAACGCGGCGGCCCGCCACGGGTGCCGCCGGGCTGCCCCGCGCAGGTCGTCAAGCGTGCCGCCGTCCGCACCCGCCGGCCGCAGGGCCGTCAATCCGGCGAAGGCGGCCAGCTCCAACACCACGAAGAAGACGGCGTACGCCACGGCGGCCGCGTACGCGGCGGACCGTGCCTCGTCCGTGCGTCCGGCGGCCAGCGCCAACGCTCCCAGCGGGGCGAGGATGTACCCGGCCTGCGCGACGGACGACCAGGCGAGCAGCCGGACGGTCCGCCGTTGACGCAGGGCTACCAGGTTGCCGACGGTCATGGTGAGCACGGCCAGCAGGGCGAGCACCGGACCGGTCTGGTCCGCCGGTAGCGCCCGCTGCACCACGGCGAGCAGAGCGACCAGGCCGCCCAGCTTCGACGCGGTGGACAGGTACGCGGCCACCGGCAGTGGCGCGCCGTCGTAGGTGGCCGGCGCCCAGGCGTGGAACGGCACCGCCGCCACCTTGAACGCCAACCCGACCAGCAGCACCGCCACCGCGGCGGTGGTCAACGGCAGCTCCCGCAGCTCGGGCTGTTCGGCGAGCAACGTGCCGAGCCGGTCCAGGTGCAGCCCACCGGTCACCGCGTACAGCAGCGCCCCGCCGAGCAGGGTCAGCGTGGTCGCCACCACGCTGACCACGAAGAAGGTCACCGCCGCCTCGGCGCTCGCGAGGCTCCCCCGGCGCAGGCCGACCAGCACGTACAGCGGCAGGGTCAGCGTCTCCAGGGCCACGATCAACGTGATCAGGTCGCCGGCCGCGCCGAGCACCACGCCGCCGGTCATCGAGCAGGCCAGCAGGAAGGCGTACTCCCCGACCGGAGACCGACCGGCCCGCAGCGCCGGCACCGACAGCCCGAGCACGCCAAGGGTGAGCAGCGCGACCACCACGCCAACCAGGGCCGCGCGACCACCGAAGATCCAGGAGCAGTCGGCGCCCACGCAGAACGTCCGCCGTTCGGCGCCCGCCCCGACCAGCGCGGAACCGACGGCGGTGCCGAGCGCGCCGAGCGCGGCCACCGCGATGGTGGCCCGCGGTCGGGCCACGAGCAGATCGGTGATGAGCACGAGTACGGCAGTGCCGGCGGCCAGATAGGCCGGCAGCAACGCGACGCTGTCCACGCTCTGCACGACGTTCATGGTTTGACCACACCAATCAGGGCGTCGACGGGAGCCTCGGCGACGCCGAGGACCAGCGTCGGCGCCAGCCCGATGGCCAACGCGAGCAGCACCAGCGGCACCCACGCGGTCAGCTCCGCGCCGGCCAGCCCGGGGCCGACCTGCCCAACCGCCGGGCTCGGCCGGTTGTGGGTGACCTGGCGCAGCAACCGCAGGAAGTACGCGGCGGTGAGCGCCCCGCCGACCGCCGCCAGCACCCCGAGGGTGGTCCAGAGCGGGCCGCCGACCTGCACGGCGGCGATCACCGCGAACGCCTCGCCCCAGAAGCCGGCCAGCCCGGGCAGGCCCAGCGACGCGATCGCCGCGAACGCGAGCAGGCCCGCCAGCCGGGGCGCGGTCTCCCGCAGCCCGGACAGCTCGGCGAGGGTGCCCGTGCCGGTACGGTCCTTCACGGCCCCGGCCAGGAAGAACAGCAGGCCGGTGATCACGCCGTGTGCGACGTTGCCGATCAACGCCGCCTGGATGCCGGTGGCGGTCAGCGTGGCGACGCCCAGGAGCACGAAGCCCATGTGCCCCACGCTGGAGTACGCGATGAGCCGCTTCACCTCCGACTGGGCCAGGCAGACCAGCGAACCGATCAGGATCGCGGCGACCGCCAGCACGCCGAGCACCGGCGCCGCCCAGTGGGCGCCCTCCGGCGCCACCCCCACCGCGACCCGGATCAGGCCGTACGTGCCCATCTTGAGCAGCACACCGGCCAACACGACACTGCCCACAGTGGGTGCCTGGGTGTGCGCGTCGGGCAGCCAGGAGTGCAACGGCCACAGCGGGCTCTTCACGGCGAACGCCACCGCGAGCAGTGTGAACGCCGCCAACTGGGTGCCCCGGGACATCCCCGCGCCACCGGTCAGCGTCACCAGGTCGGCGGTGCCCGCGGCGGCTACCACCACGTACACGCCGACCAGCAGCAGCACCGAGCCGAACAGCGTGTAGAGGGCGAACTTCCGGGCCGCCCGACGCCGGTCCGCGCCACCCCAGCCGGCGATGATCGCGTACATCGGCAGCAGGACGACCTCGAAGAAGAGGAAGAACAGCACCAGGTCCAGGGCGAGGAAGGTGCCCAGGATGCCCACCTCGACCACCAACAGCAGCGCGACGAGCGCCCGGCCGCTGCCGCCGTCCGGCACCCGCCACATCGTGTACGCGCAGCAGAGCAACGTGAGCAGCGCGGTCAACACCACGAGCGGCCAGGAGATGCCGTCGACGCCGAGGTGGAAGCGCAACTCCAGACCGGGCACCCAGGGCAGATCCAGTTGGTGCCACGGGCGCACCGCCGGGGCGCCGGCCGACCAGGCGACCCAGCCTCGACCGCCGAACACCAGCGGCACCGCCGCCAGCAGGGTCAACGCCGCCGCGATCGTGCCGACCAACCGGGCCGCCCGGTCCCGGGGCGTCGCCGCCACCGCGACCGCACCCAGCGCCGGCAGCGCCAGGACAGCGACCAGCAACACCTGGCCGAGGCTCATCAGACTCCTCCGATCAGGGCGGCGGCCAGGCCGATCAGCAGCGCGCCGGCCAGTACGCCGGCGGCGGCCCGGGGCAGCGCCGCGCGGTGCAGCGTGGCCAGCCCCGCGCCCAGACCGGACGTCGCTCGCCCGCTGCCCTCGACCGCGCCGTCCACCACCACCTCGTCGCCGGTGCGCGCGGCGCGGGCGAGCGCGCGGACGGGGCGTACCACGACTGTGTGCTGGACGTCGTCGAGCCGGAACGCGCGGGCGAAGACCGGCCGCAGCGGACCCAGCGCGGCCGCCGGGTCGGCGGCCCTGTCACGCCGCCAGCCCAGAGTCACCAGCGCGGCGCCGAGCAGCAGGAACGCCAGCGGCAGCAGCACCCCCGGCCCCAGGTGGACCAGGCCGTCCTCGGAGCCCGCCACCGGGACGGTGGGGAACCGCAGGCGGTCGGCGAACGCCCCGACGAACCCGGCCAGACCGAGCAGTGCGGCCGGCACGGCCAGCAGCAACACCGGCCAGCGCAGCACCGCCGGTGGGTCGTGCGGCTGAACCAGCGGCAGGCGCGGGGCGCCGAAGAAGGCGCGCAGCAGCAGCCGGCCCGCGTACCAGGCGGTGACCGCCACACCGACCAGCCCGGCGATCCAGACGATCCAGCCCACCCAGGACGGGGCCGGGCCGGTGCCCTCCAGGGCGGCCGACTCGGCGACAGTGAGTACGCCGTCCTTGCTCCAGAAGCCGGCCAACGGTGGCACCCCGGCCAGCGCGCCCAGGCCCACCACAGTGCACCAGAACGTCACCGGCATGCTGCGTCGCAGCCCGCCCATCTCCGACATCAGTGTGGTGCCCACGGCGTGGATCACCGCGCCGGCGGCGAGGAACAGCAGCGCCTTGAAGGCGGCGTGGGTGAGCAGGTGGAACAGTGCCGCCGACGGTGAGCCGACCGCCAGCGCGCCGGTCATGTAACCCAACTGGGACACCGTCGACCAGGCCAGCACCCGCTTGATGTCGTCCTGGGCGGTGGCGGCGAGCGCGCCGAGCAGCAGCGTGATCGCGCCGAGCACCCCCAGCACTGTCAGCGTCACCGGCGCGGCCGTGAACAGCGGGTAGAGCCGGGCCACCGCGTACACCCCGGCGGCGACCATCGTCGCGGCGTGGATCAGCGCGGAGATCGGGGTCGGGCCGGCCATCGCGTCCGGCAGCCAGGTGTGCAGCGGGAACTGGGCGCTCTTGCCGGCCACACCGGCGAGCAGCAGCAGGCCGGCGGCGGTCAACGTGGCGCCGGAGTGGTCGTGGGCGAGCACGTCGGCGATCCGGAAGCTGCCCGTCGACACACCCAGCAGCGCGATGCCGAGCAGGAACCCGACGTCACCGACCCGGGTCACCAGGAACGCCTTCATGGCGGCGGCGGGGGCGCCGGCCAGTCGGCGGTCGTGGGCGATCAGAAGGTACGAGCAGAGGCCCATCACCTCCCAGCCGACCAACAGCATGATCAGGTCACCGGCGACCACCACCAGCAGCATGGCACCGGTGAAGAGGCTGATCTGGGCGGCGTAGGGCGGGTAACGGTGGTCCACGTCGACGTCGTCGTGTGGACCGCGCCGCAGGTAGCCGATCGAGTAGACCTGCACGGCCAGGGCGACCGTGGTGACCGCCACCGCGACAAGCGCGGCGGCGCCGTCCAGCCGTACGCCGAGGGTCACGACCAGGCCGCCGAAGTCGACCCAGGTGCTCGACGTCTCCGTCGGCCCGTCGACGGTGAGCAGCAGTGCGACGGCCAGTGCCAACGCGCCGGCCGCGCCGGTGACGCCGAGCGTCACGGCGATCGTCCGGGCCCGGTCGCCGCCGGTCGCGCTGTCGCGCCGAGGGGCCGGTGGTAGCAACAGGCCGAGGAGCCCGGCGACCAGCGGTACGGCGGGCAGCAGCGCCCCGAGCAACCCGCTCACCGGCCCGCCTCCGAGTCCAGTACTGCCGGCTCACGCCCTCCGACGGCATCCGGCGACTCGGTCAGGGGCACGTCATCCACGGCGACCGTCGCCCGCAGCCGGTAGAGCTGGAGGACGATCGCCAGCCCCACCCCGATCTCGGCGGCGGCGAGGACGATGACGAACAGCGCGAAGACCTGCCCCGAGTGCGGGAGCACGGCGCGGGCTGTGGTGTCCGCGGTGACCAGGATCAGGTTGACCGCGTTGAGCATCAACTCGACCGACATCAGCACCAGCACCGCGTTGCGGCGGCGCAGTACGCCGTACACGCCGAGGCCGAACAGCAGCGCGGCGGTGACGTACGGGATGACCGGCCTCACCGGCGCCCCCCGGGCTCACTGTCGACCAGGTCGCCTGCCGTGCCGTCGCGGTACGGGGCGGCTCGGCCGATGTCCGGCCGGGACAGCACGATCGCGCCCACCAGGGCGGAGAGCAGCAGCACCGAGAGCACCTCGAACGGCAGCACCCAGGATTGGAAGATCTGCTCACCCAACCGCTCGGCGGTGCCGGCGCTGGGCAGCGTGACGGTGCTCCAGCGGTACGCGTCGACAAGCAGGGCAGTCAGCCCCAGCCCGGCGCCGCCACCGATCAGCGCGGCTGGCCAGCCCGGCCGGTCCAGGTCGTCGGAGACACCGATCGGGGCCCGGGTCAGCATCACCGCGAACAGCAGCAGGACCACCACCGCGCCCACGTAGATCAACACCTGCACCCAGGCCACCAGCTCGGCGCTGAGCACCAGGAAGTCACCGGCCAACGCGCCCAGGCACACCACCAGGTAGAGCCCGGCCCGGACCAGGTGCTTCGTGGTCACCACCAACACGCCGGCACCGACCGCCACCGCGCCGAGGGCGAGCAGCAGCACGTCCGCCCCGGTCACCGGGCCACCCCTCCGGCTCGGGCGGTCACGACGTCGGGCCCTGGTCGGCGTCGGGGCGTACCGCTGGCGGAACGGGACGTGCGGCGGCCGCCTTACGCGCGGCGGACGTCTCCTCCTTGGCCGGCTCGCCGTTCGGGTCGTGCGCGGGCGGCGGCGGAACGGTGGCCATCCACTGACCGAGGTGGTCCTTGTCGTGCAGCAGGTCCTTGATGTCGTACTCGGCGTACTCGAACTCCGGTGACCAGTAGAGCGCGTCGAACGGGCAGACCTCGATGCAGATGCCGCAGTACATGCAGAGCGAGAAGTCGATGTCGAACTTGTCGAGCACGTTGCGCTGGCGGGGGCGGGCGGCGCCGGGCACCGCCACCTCCTCCTTGTGCGAGTCGATGTAGATGCACCAGTCCGGGCACTCGCGGGCGCAGAGCATGCAGACAGTGCAGTTCTCCTCCGACAGGGCGATCACACCGCGCGAGCGCGGCGGCAGGTCGGGGGCCGTGTCCGGGTACTGCTGGGTGGTCGAACGGCTGGTCATCGTCTTGAGGGTGACCGCCAGCCCTTTCACCAGGCCCGCGCCGGGAAGGCCGCGTTCGCCGGTGTCACCACGCTCGCTGGGGTCACTCATGTCGACCATCCTGCCCTGTGGCCACGGCGCGCGCGACCACCACCCACAGGTCGGGGGCGGTACCGTGGCCGTGGGGAGAACGAACGCACCTGGAAGGACCTGCCATGACCGCCGCGCTGCAGAGCGACTACCCGCCCGAGAGCGAGTGGACGACTGACGATCTGGATGCGCTGCCCGAGGATGGCCGTCGCCGGGAACTGCTCGATGGAGTGCTGCTGATGTCCCCCTCCCCCACCCGCACCCACCAGACCATCGCGATGCGTCTTGGTGCCGCGCTCGACGAAGAGTGCCCCGACGGCTACGACGTGACCCAGGCGGTAGCGGTGCGTATCAACCGCACCCGCTCGTTCATCCCCGACGTTCTGGTGACCACGTCGGTCGCCGCCGCCCGCGAGCCGTCGAAGTACGAACCGCACGAGGTGGTGCTCGCCATCGAGATCGTCTCACCGAGCACCCGCTCGATCGACCGGGTGTTGAAGCCGGCGCTGTACGCCCAGGCCGGCATCCCCTTCTACTGGCGGATCGAGACGGAGGGTGCGCTTGAGGTCGTGACCTACCGGATCGACGCGGTGAACGAGGTCTACACCGAGACCGGGCGGTGGACGAAGTTCGTCGACACCGGCGAGCCCTTTCCGATCAATCTGCCGATCAGTCGGATCACGCCCCGGGTCCGTTGACGACTGCCGGGGGGAGCATCTCGACGCCGAGTTGTTGCAGCAACTGGAACAGCTCGTTGCAGCTCCACACCTCGACGATCCGGCCCGCAGCGTCGAAGCGCAGGAACGTCGCCCCCGAGTAGCTGACCACCTGCCCGGTCGGCGGCACCGGCCCGAACTGCCCGACGTGGGTGCCGGCGGCCCGCCAGTGCACTGCCACCCGCTCGCCGGCCGCGACCACGTCAACGATCTTGTAGCGCAGGTCCGGGAAGGCCGCCCGGCGCTCACGGTGCCAGGCCAACGTCGCCTCCGGCCCGGTGCCGCCCAGCCCCGGGCACTCCTCGGCGACCAGCTCGTACGCCGACTCCTCTCGGCGGGCATTCCACACATCGGCGATGAACCGTCGGGCCGACGCCTCCACATCCGTCATGCCGGCAGGGTATCCGGGACCACTGTGCGCCGTAGATCCGCGAGGATTGGGTAGAGACACAGACCAGACCGGGAGGGCGACGTGGGCGAGGAAAAAGGCGGCAAGTACGTCGAGCCGGGCGGCGAGTTCACCCGCGACCAGCGGTACATCGCCACCCGGATCACCGAGGACGGGCGCGACGGATATCCGGTCGAGCCGGGCCGGTACCGGCTGGCGGTCAGCCGGGCCTGCCCGTGGGCCAACCGACTGATCATCGTGCGGCGGTTGCTCGGTCTGGAGGACGCCATCTCGATGGCGGTGGCCGGCCCGACCCACGACGCCCGGAGCTGGACCTTCGACCTCGACCCGGGCGGCCGGGACCCGGTGCTCGGCATCGAGCGCATCCAGGAGGCGTACTTCAAGCGCTTCCCCGGCTACGAGCGCGGCATCACAGTGCCGGCGATCGTGGACGTGCCGACCGGGCAGGTGGTGACCAACGACTACGCGCAGATGAGCCTGGACCTGTCCACGCAGTGGCGGGCGTACCACCGCGAGGGCGCCCCGCAGCTCTACCCCGCGCACCTGCGGGAGCAGATCGACGAGGTCAACGCAGTGGTGTTCCGGGACGTCAACAACGGCGTCTACCGGTGCGGGTTCGCGGGCAGCCAGGAGGCGTACGACAAGGCGTACCACCAGCTCTTCGACCGGCTGGACTGGCTCACCGAGCGGTTGACCGACCAGCGTTACCTGGTCGGCGACACCATCACCGAGGCCGACGTACGGCTGTTCACCACGCTGGTCCGCTTCGACCCGGTCTACCACGGGCACTTCAAGTGCAACAGGCAGAAACTGAGTGAGATGCCGGTGCTGTGGGCGTACGCCCGGGACCTGTTCCAGACTCCCGGGTTCGGCGACACCATCGACTTCGACCACATCAAGCGGCACTACTACGAGGTGCACCGCGACATCAACCCGACCGGGATCGTTCCGCTCGGCCCCGACCTGTCCAACTGGCTCATCCCGCACGGCCGGGAAGCGCTCGGTGGCCGCCCCTTCGGCGACGGCACCCCGCCCCCACCCCCGGCCGAGCCGGTAGACCCGGAACACACCCCGCTGCGCTGACCGGGGCTCTACCCGCCCCCTGCGCGCGCCGATCTTGCACTTTCTGACGCCGGAATGCCCCACTCGGCCGCTTATGCCGGGACAGGAAGTGCAAGATCGACGCGGGAGTTTGGGCGACGTCGTGCGCGGGGGTTTACAGGGCGATGCGGACGGCTGCGGTGAGGACCAGTTGGGCCAGGGATGCGGGCACGAGGACCAGCCAGCAGAGGCGTTGCAGTTGGTCCTCGCGTAGCCGGGGGTAGGACACCCGGAGCCAGATGATCACGAAGGACACCGCGAAGATCTTGAGCAGCGTCCAGAGCCAGCCCAGCTGGTCGTCGGCGAACGGGCCCTGCCAACCGCCGAGGAACAGCACAGTGGTCAGCGCGGCGATCACCACGATCCCGACGTACTCGGCGAGCAGGAAGAACGCGAACCGCAGACCGGTGTATTCGGTCATGTAGCCGAAGACCAGCTCCGAGTCGGCCACCGGCATGTCGAACGGGGGCCGACGGATCTCGGCCAGCCCGGCGACGAAGAAGATGATCATCGCGGGTGCCTGCCAGAGCAGCCACCACGGCTGCCACGCCTCGACGATGCCCGACAGGCTGAGCGTGCCGGCCGCCATCGCCACCGACGCGGCGGCCAGCACCAGCGGCAGCTCGTAACCGAGCAACTGGGCCGCCCCGCGCAGCCCGCCCAGCAGGCTGTACTTGTTGGCCGACGCCCACGCCGACATCAGCACCGCCACCACCCCGACGCCGACCACGGCCAGCACGAAGAAGAGGCCGATGTCCAACGGCTGCCCGACCAGGTCGTTCGGACCGAGCGGAATGACCAGCAGCACCAGCAGGTAGGGCACCAGCGCCACCGCCGGGGCCAGCCGGAACACCGCCCGGTCCGCCTCGCGCGGCGTGATGTCCTCCTTCTGCACGAACTTGACCCCGTCGGCCACCAGCTGCGCCCAGCCGTGGAAGCCACCCGCGTACATCGGGCCGAGCCGGCCCTGCATGTGCGCCATCACCTTGTGCTCGGCCTGACCGACGAGCAACGGCAGGGTGAGGAACGCGACCACCACGCCGCCGATCCGGAGCAACAACTCCACCCAGAGCGGCATCAGGCCGTACCCCCGTCGTGGTCGCTCCGGCCAGCGCGGCCCGGCGGGTCCGCGATCGGCTCGCCGCCCGGCGCGGCCGGGCCTGCGCCAGGCGTGTCCGACCCGGCCGCGCCGCGCGCGGACTGGTCGGCCTGGCCGATGCCCGGCGCGGGCACAGACTCGGCGGCCGGGCCTGCGTCGGGCGCGGGCTGGTCGGCGGGGGTCGGGCCGTCGGCGGCGCCGGCGGGCTGGGGTGTACGCGCCGGACGGGCCCCCGGGGCGGGCCGCGCCGGACGCTCACGGGCCGGTCTGGCCGGAGTGCCGCCGCGCGGGCCCTCCCCCACCCCACCGGCACCGGCCGGGGTGGGCGTGGGCCCCCACTCGCCCGGAGCGGGAACGCCCGGCGGGCGGATCGGTCGACGCCCGCCGCCGGCCTCGGACTCGCCCGGCTCCTTCGCACCCGGCCAGGGCTTGGCCACGCGGGAGGCGAGCACGAACTCCTTACGCAGCGGGTGGCCCTCGAACTCCGGGGGCAGCAGCAGCGGCAGCAGTTCCCCGTGCCCGGCGAAGTCGATGCCGAACATCTCGTGCGTCTCCCGCTCGTGCCAGGCGGCCCCGGGGTAGACGTCGACGACCGAGGCGACGGTGGGCGCTTCGCGCGGCAACCGGGTGCGCAGCAGCAGGCCGTGGCGCAGTCGCGTCGACCAGAGGTGCGCCACCACGTCGAAGCCCTCGGCCAACTCGTCGACTGCGGAGAGCCAGTCGAAGAAGTCGCAGGCCAGCTCGGTGTCGTCACGGGCGGCGGAGACGGCGGTCAGCCAGCTCCCGGGCGGCACGTCGACTGTGGCTCGGGCGAACCGTTGCCCGCCGGAGACCGACGGGGTCGCCTCAACCGGCGCGAGCAGCGCGACCAGTCGAGCGCCGACCTCTTCGGGAGTCATGCCGCTGATCCTAGGGCCTGTTTCATAAGGGCGGTCGAGCCGAGGCGGAGTCCGGGCGGCGATCCGGCAAGGCGCGGTTTCGTCCGGATACCGGTGTCGTATCCGGACGAAACCGCGACGCCGCCGGTCGTCGTCCGGGCCCGCCGCAGGCCGGCCAGTTCTTATGAAACAGGCCCTGGTGCCGGCCCGGTCCGCGCCTGCCCGCCGCCGATGCCAGGCGATCTGCCGACTTTGGGCGCGGCGCGCGCTGCAGCGGGGAAAGATGAGGGGCGTGCGCGCTGTGACGGTGAGACCTGGGGTCGCCAACTCGCTGAGCCTCGTCGAGGATCAGCCCGAGCCGGCTGCCGAGGAGGGCTCTGTCCTCGTCGAGGCGTTGGCGGTGGGAATCTGCGGCACCGACCACGAGATCATCGCCGGGGAGTACGGCGAGGCGCCGCCGGGTGCCGACCGCCTGGTCATCGGCCACGAGTCACTGGGCCGGGTGATCGAGGACGCGAGCGGCACCCTGCAACCCGGTGATCTGGTGGCCGGGATCGTCCGGCATCCCGACCCGGTGCCCTGCCCCAACTGCGCTGTCGGCGAGTGGGACATGTGCCGCAACGGTCAGTACACCGAACACGGCATCAAGGCGCTACCCGGGTTCGCCCGCGACCGCTGGCGGGTCGAGCCGCGGTTCGCGGTTGCGCTCGACCCGGCGCTGGCCCAGGTCGGCGTGCTGTTGGAGCCGACAAGTGTGGTGGCGAAGGCGTGGGACCACATCGAGCGGATCGGGCATCGGGCCGAGTGGCAGCCGCAGACGGTCCTGGTGACCGGGGCCGGGCCGATCGGGCTGCTGGCCGCGTTGCTCGGCGCCCAACGCGGGCTCTCCGTGCACGTGCTGGACCGGGCCACCGACGGGCCGAAGCCGGAACTGGTCGCCGGGCTCGGCGCCACCTACCACGCGGTGCCGGTCAACGACCTGCCCTTCGAGCCGGACGTGGTCATCGAGTGCACCGGCGCGCCGACTGTGGTCCTCGACGTCATGTGCAAGGCGGGCCCGACCGGGATCGTCTGCCTGGCCGGGGTGTCCAGCGGTGGCCGCACCATCGACTTCGACGCCGGGGCTCTCAACCGGGCGCTGGTGCTGGAGAACAACGTGGTGTTCGGCTCGGTGAACGCCAACCGGCGGCACTGGAACATGGCGGCACAGGCCCTCGCCCGCGCCGACCAGGTCTGGCTCGAGTCGCTGATCACCCGGCGGGTGCCGGTGAACCGGTACGCCGACGCGTACACCCCGGGGCCGGACGACATCAAGGTGGTGCTGGAGTTCGCGTCCTGAGCGACGCCGCGCCCGGTCAGATGCCCGGCAGCCGACCGTTGCGGAACAGGTCGACGAAGAGCTGGTGGTCCTGGCGGGCGCGCACCCCGTACGCGTGGGCGAAGTCCACCAGGTGGGTGACGAAGGCCGGCTCGTCGGAATCCACCGCCGCGACGATCGCCTCCTCGGTGGAGTAGTCCACGAGGTCGTGACTGGATTCGTCGTCGGCGACCGAGTGCATCCGGGCCACCGCCCGGCCAAGGTCGACGAGAACCCCGGTCAGCTCCTCCGGCTCGTTCACGTCCGACCAGTCCAGGTCGGCGGCGTACGGGGAGACCTCGGCGACGAGCTGCCCGGTCCCGTTCAGCTCGGTGAAGCCCAACCACGGGTCGGCGTGCGCCTGCAACGCCCGCTGCGATTCGGCGGTCCGGTGCCCCTGGTGCTGGAAGTAGCCGCGGACCGTCTCGTCGGTGACGTACCGCGCCACGGCTGGCACCTGCGCCTGCTTCATGTAGATGACGACGTCGTTCTCCAGTGCCTGGGTGTGCCCCTCCAGCAGCAGGTTGTACGACGGCAGCCCGGCCGAGCCGATGCCCACCCCCTTGCGCAGCACCACGTCCTTGATCCGCGCGGCCACCGGGCGCAGCTGCGTCGACGCGGTCGGCAGGGTGCCCAGGTAGTCCTGGAAGGCGGCGCTGACCAGGTCCCGGGTGGCGTCGTCGATCTCGAAGACCCCGTCGCCGATGGAGAAGCGTCGCTCGTAGTTGTCGATGGTGGTCTGCGTGGCCAGCAGGTCGACGCGGGTGTTGAGTCGGGCCCGTTGGAGCACCCGGCGCAGCACCCCGTCGGCGTTGTCCAGGGTGATCGAACCGATCGCGTCGTCACCGCCGGCGGCGATGGCCCGCAGTTCGGTCAGGTACGACCGGGCGAACCCGGCCACCAGTTCCCCGATCGCGGTGTCGGAGAGCGCCTTGCCGTAGCCGAGCAGCGCCACGCTGGCCGCGAGCCGGCGCAGGTCCCAGGTGAACGGCCCGACGTACGCCTCGTCGAAGTCGTTGACGTTGAACACCAGCTGCCCGGAGGCGTTCATGTAGGTGCCGAAGTTCTCCGCGTGCAGGTCCCCGTGGATCCACACCCGGCTGGTCCGCTCGTCGGCGAACCGGTCGTCGGCGAAGTCGCCGCGCTGGTCGGCGTAGAACAGCGCGGCGCTGCCCCGGTAGAAGGCGAACGGGGAAGCCGCCATCTTGCGGAACTTGCGGCGGAAGGCGGCCGGGTCGATCGCCATCGACGCGCCGAACTCCTCGGTGAGCACGTCGACGATATGGGTGGACCGCTGGTCCACTGAGCTGCTCATAGTGCGCAGGCTAGTGCGGCCGGTCCAGGAGGGGGTGGCGAACCGACCATCCATCGATCATGCTGCGCGACGGCCCCGTCGTGACGGGCGTGACCTCAGGTCGCGGCGGGCGGGCGCACCGGCGGGGCGCTGAGCGAGTCGACCGAGCGGGGGGCGGCGGCCTCGCGGGGCGGGGCGTCCAGCGGCGCGGCCAGCACGTCCCGCTGTGGCACACCGCCGATGCCGGACTGCTCGGCGGCGATCTTCTCCTGGAGGCGCAGGATGCCGTGCAGCAGGGCCTCTGGCCGGGGCGGGCAGCCGGGCACGTACACGTCGACCGGGATGAGCTGGTCGACACCCTTGGTCACCGAGTACGAATCCCAGTAGGGGCCGCCGCAGTTGGAGCAGGCGCCGAACGAGATGACGTACTTCGGCTCGGGCATCTGGTCGTAGAGCCGCTTGATCGCCGGGGCCATCTTGTCGGTCACCGTGCCGGAGACCACCATCAGGTCGGCCTGGCGGGGGCCGTGGGCGAACGGGATCACGCCGAGCCGGATGAAGTCGTGCCGACCCATGCTGGTGGCGATGAACTCGATGGCGCAGCAGGCCAGGCCGAAGTTGAACACCCAGAGCGAGTAGCGGCGCCCCCAGTTCAGCACGAACCGGATCGGCTCACCGAGCACTGCCGGCAGCTGCACGACGACCCCCTCCTGTCCCCCTCCCGACAGTCAACCACAACGTCCGGCTGCAACCCCGAGGCCCGTTCGGGGCTTCTAACGGGGTATGGCGCGCCGAGCACGGCCGTCGACAACGGGGACCACGGGAGGACCGTTCCATGAACACTCGTATCAAGCTCCGCGCAGGTGTGCTGTTGGGCTCGACGCTGGCCCTGGTGGCCACGCTGCCGGGCACCGCCGCGCTGGCGTCGACCGGCGCACCGGCCGCCATCTCGGCGGGCCGGCTGGTCCTGGAGCCCACCGGGAACGGCTACCGGGGCACCCTGCCGGTGACCATCACCAACCGCAGCCGGGCCGCCGACTACTACACCGTCCTGGTCACCGAGCCGGTCGCCGGCTCCTTCGACGGGTTGGTGCCCAACGGCGCCTGCATCCAGGCCGACCCGGTGGACAACCTGCGGGTCTTCGCCTGTTCGGTGGACGGACCGGACCTCGAGCCGGGCGAGCGGCGCAGCCTCGAAGTCGCCTTCACGGTGCGGACCGCGCCGCGCCCGTACGCGATGTCCGCCGCGGGTGGGCGGGTCGAGGTCATGCCCGGGCGCACCCAGCAGGTGGCTGCCGGTAAGGACTTCACCACCCTGTTCCGGGCCACCAACGGATCACTGCGGCACCCGCGACCGTACGTCCAGGACCCCTCGGCGAACGCCTCGCTGGCCGCCGGAGCTGACGCGCTCACAGTGACCCGGCAGGCCGACGGGACGTACGCGGGCCGGCTGCCGGTGACCGTTCGTTATGCGGGCGACGCTGCACACGACTACCTGGCGGTGCAGGCGACAGTGCCCGCCGGGTTGGAGATCGCCGGCACCGACCCGCAGGACTCGCCGAGCTTCGGCGGGTTCTTCGAGGTCCCCGGTGGACGGATGGCCGCCGGAGAGGAGCGCACCTTCGCGGTGCTGTTCCGTACGTCGCCCGGCACCGTCGCCGGTGACCTGGGATCCGTCGACCTGGTCCTGAGCACCCGGTACGGCGCCGGCGAGGTGGCCGACGCCGCGCCGGCCGACAACACCGTCCGGGTCACAGTGACCGCTTCCGACGACAGCTGACCGGGCGGTGCGTCGCCGGCCGGCACGGGGGTCCGGCCGGCGACGCACGGCGGGGCGTACGCCCCCGACCTCGCATCTCACCCCCACCGGGCTGCCACGGCTGGCACCGGTTCCGACCCGGCGGCGGGACGGCGACCCCCTGCCGACTGGCACGTGTGACGACCGCCTCGGGCAGAGGCCCGACGGCGAACGGGGAGGGGCAGTGACAGCGATGACGGGAGCCCGCGCCAACGAGCCGCCGGGTGCGACAGCGGCGGTGACCACTGACAACGCGGCGACGATCAGCTTCGACGACTTCTACCACGCTCACTTCCGCAACGTGACCACCCAGCTCGGCGCGTACATCGGAGATCTCTCGCAGGCCCAGGACCTCGCGCAGGAGGCGTTCTGCCGTGCGCTGGCACGCTGGGACCGGTTGGCCCGGTACGACGATCCGGTCGCCTGGGTCCGTCAGGTCGCCTGGAACCTCGCCCGGAGCCGCTGGCGGCGGCTCCGGACCGCGCGCAACCACCTGCTGCGGCAGCGCCGGACGGAGGTCACGATGGCGGGTCCGACGCCCGATCGGGTGGCGATCGACGCCGCGCTGGCCCAACTGCCCGCCAACCACCGGCGGGCTGTCGTCCTGCACTACCTCGCCGACCTGCCGGTCCACGAGATCGCGAGCCAGGAGGGAGTGGCCGAGGGCACTGTCAAGTCCTGGCTGCACCGCGGCCGGTTGGCGCTGGCGGGGCTGCTCGACGAGAGCATCGAGGAGGTGGGCAATGTCTGATATCGACCCGCGGCTGCGGGAGCGGTTCGCCGCTTACCGCGCCGAGACGGTTTCCACTATCGCGGGTCCGGGACCGGACCAGGCCCGGCGAACCCTTCGGTGGCGGCGGCGGGCGAGGGCGGTGGCGGTGGCCGTGACGGCGATCGTCCTGGCTGTCGCACCGATCGTCGCCAACGCCGCGCTGCGCGATGACGGGTCGGTGCCGGTGCCGGCGCAGACCGGCGAGCCGTCCACGCCGCCGCCGAGTGCTCCCGCACCGACGCCGTCCACCCCGCTCACGCCCAGCACCACCACGTCCACGAGCCCGGCCGCACCGGACGGTCGGATCAGCCGGGCGCAGTTGCTGGCCGCCCCCGTTCTCCTACCGGCCTGGTCCTCGTACGCGAGGGGTTGCGCCACCTCGAACGTGCGGTTGCAGCCTCCGGCGCGCAACCAGGATGTGCCGACACTGGCAGACCTGGACCTGGGTTACACCGATCTGGACGGCGATGGCGCGACCGAGACGGTCGCCCTGGTCACCTGCCGGTTCGGCGAGGCCTCGGCGAAGCAACTCGTGGCGTTCGACCGCGACGGGCGCGGCCGAATCGTGACCATGGGCCGGGTCGTCGGCACCGCCGAAGGGCTCGACGACATCACGGACGCCGACGTCACGGAGGACGGCAAGGTACGGGCACAGGTGGCGGACATCCAGCCCTGCTGCTCGATGCGGAGCTACTGGGCACAGAAGCAGTGGCGGACGTACCGGTGGACCGGCGACGGTTTCACCCAGAGCGACGGGCCGAGGTCCTTCGGCAGGGACCCCCGGCTGACCGACCTGGTGCTGTCCGGCGGCGACCTGGTGCTCGGGCCGGCCGACGCGGACGGGAAGCGTCCGGGCACCCTGACGGTGACCGTGACGAACAAGGGGCCGGTGGACGTGGCGCACATCGGCTTCGCCGAACTGAGCCTCATCGGCGCGTTGATCAGGGCCGACTCGTCGATCTGCGTGCCGTGGCGGGAAGGCGACGAGTCGGGGGCCAGCTGCCGCACGGCCGGCCTACGGTCCGGGGAGCGCCGGGCCTACACGTTCCACCTGCTGGTAGATCCGACGTCGCTGGACCAGCCCAGCGTCCGGGTCGTGCACTTCGACGACCAGGACCGGCACTGGATGGACCTGACCTACCGCGACAACCACGTGGATGTGCGGGTGGTTTCCTGACCCCGCCGATCAGGCCCGGCCGGCACTTCCGGCCGGGCCTGGTGCCACGGGCTTCATCGGGCGTTCACCGAACCGTTGCGGGAGGACCGCAACCTGATCCGGCTTTCCCACGTGTGGCGAACGAGCGGCGTCGCCCCGACGAGGGAGGGCGACGGAGACGGGGAGGACCCAGGTGAGGGTGAGCACCGAATCGAGGCTCGACAAGCCTCCACCAGAGGACCTGGCCCGCCAGGCCGGTCGGCCGTCTACCGACAGCGTCGACTTCGATCAGCTGTACCACGCTCACTTTCGGTCGCTGACCATTCAGCTCGCCGCGTACTGCGGCGACCTGAACCAGGCTCAGGATCTGGTTCAGGAGGCGTTCTGCCGGGCCTTCGCCCGGTGGGCGAAGGTATCGCGTTACGACGACCCGGTCGCCTGGGTGCGGCGGGTCGCCTGGAACCTGGCCACCAGCCGCTGGCGCCGGCTGCGGACCGCCCAGGCATACCTGCGACGTCAGCGGGAGGAGCACGTGCCCGGCCCCGGCCCGGACCGGGTCGTGTTGGCGCGGGCACTGGCGGCACTGCCGCCGAACCATCGACGTGTGGTGGTGTTGCACCACCTCGCGGACCTCTCTGTCACCGAGATCGCCCAGCAGGAAGACGTGCCGGAGGGCACGGTGAAGTCCTGGTTGCATCGGGGCCGTGCCGCGCTGGCGGCCCAGCTGGCTCCGCGGAATGAGGTGACCGACCATGGCTGAGTTCGACGAAGTCCAGCTCGACGCGGAGTTCGCCGCGTATCGGACGGCATTGCTTCCGGCCATCGCGCCGGACGGGCCAGCCTCGGTCCGACAGACGGTCCGTCGCCGACGGCGGCGCACCGCGGTGGCGGTGGCCGCGGCGCTGGTGGTGGCGGTGGCCGTGCCGGTGGCCGGGGAGGCCGGGCTGCGCCGGAACCCGGGACCGCCTGCGACGTCGACGACGGCTTCACCGACCCCGTCCGAGTCCCCGTCGCCGACGCCCAGCGCCTCCCCTTCCCCGGCGGCACCGGACGGACGGATCGAACGCGCCGAGTTGCTCGCCGCCACCGTCGACCTGCCGAGCTGGGACGACCTGCCGGACCGCCCGGACGGCAAGCAGTGTCACTCCCGTGGGATCCGGCTCAGCGGTGACCCGGTAGGTGACGACGCCAACCTGCTCGTCGAGCTGGCGTACGGGGACGTCGATCGGGACGGGGCGACGGAGACCGTCGTCCTGGTGCGCTGCCTGTTCGGCACTCGTGGGCCGGCGCAGGTGGTCGCCTTCGACCGAGACGCCGCCGGCCGGGTCGTCACGCTCGGCCGGGTGGCCGCCACCGCCGACCCGACTCCCGAGTGGCTGATCGGGCTGCAGGTGCGGGCCGCTGACGGGGTGATCCGGGTGGCGATGGCCGACCGGGCGCCGGGAGTTGGCTGGCCGCTTGAGCAGTCGCAGCGACAGTGGCGCGGGTACAGGTGGGACGGCGAGCGGTTCCGGCAGGTGGAGGGGCCGACGAGCTTCGGTCCCAACCCGTACGCCGCCGACGTGTCAGTCAGCTCCTCGAACCTGGCGCTCAGTAGGGAACCGGGCGACAGTTTCGCGGGCACGATCCAGGTCCGGGTACGCAACGCCAGCGCGGGCGAAGTGCCCAATGCCGTGCTGTCGTTCGGCCTGCCATGGCAGTTGCGGCCGTTCGGGGATGGCTGGGAACGGTGTCGCGAGAACATGCTCGAGGCGCGAGCGCCATACCAGTGCACCCTGGGGCGGCTGGCACCGCACGCTGACATCCGTCTCAACCTTCAATTGCGCCGGGGGCAGGGAATGCCGTTGGCCAGCGGCAAGGCGACCATCGAACTTCTCGTCTCCGCTGCGGACGGGGGCAGCCTGATGGAGCGTGATCGGAACGACAACTTCGCCACCATCACCCACTACTACGGCTGATCGGACGAGGTACCGGCCCTCTCCCAGAGTGGTTCAGCCGTCCGAACCCCACGCGGGTCGTTGCAGCAGACCGACGAACTCGACCAACAACCGCTCGCGCAGGGAAGGTGGTGCGACGTCGAGCAGCGTGTTCACCAGTGCCATGCGCTCCGGCAGCGGCCCGGTGCCCGAACCGCTACCGAGACCCAGCGCGGCAGCCAGGCCCAGCACCAGTTCCGGGGTCAGCGCCTCGGGGGTCAGTGCGCCGACCAGGGCCGCCAGCTCGGCGGGCAGCCGCACCGGGCCGGCGGCCAGGGCGGCGGCCACCGCCTCGGCCAGGTCCGGCCCGAACTCGGCGACCCGGGGCGCGACAGCGGCGGTCACCGTGAGGTGCACGCTGGCGGGCAGACCGGCGTACGACAGCTGGGGTTGGGTGTGCCAGCCCCGCGCGGTCAGCTCGTCGACCAGGACGAACAGGTCGGGGCCGCCAGCGGTGGCGGTGAAGCAGACGACAGTCGACTCCGGCTCGGCCATCAGGCGCAGCCCGTCGACGGCGCGGACCGCGTCGGCCAGACCGGCGACGGCGTCCCGGGTGACGGCGGCCAGCCGCAGGTAACCGTCGTCGCCGAGGTGCCGCACCGTGGCGTACGCGGCGGCGATCGGACCGCCCGAGCGGGTGGACGCGATCACCGGGTTGATCATCGTGTAGCCGGGCCAGTCGGCGTACGCGAAGTACTGCGGGGCGCGCAGGGCGGCGTCGCGGTGCAGCAGCACCGACACCCCCTTCGGCGCGTACGCGTACTTGTGCAGGTCGACCGAGATGGAGGTGACCCCGGGCACCGCGAAGTCGAACGGCGGCACCGGCTCCCCGAGGCGGCGCAGGTACGGCAGGGTCCAGCCGCCGAAGCAGGCGTCCACGTGGCAGCGCACCCCGGCCTCGGCCGCGGCGGCGGCGATCTCCGCGACTGGGTCCACCACCCCGTGCGCGTACGACGGCGCGGAGCAGGCGACCAGCACCGTCTCCGGGCCGATCGCGGCGGCCATCGCGGCCGGGTCGGGGCGCAGCGTGTCCTGGGAGACCGGCACGACGTCAAGCGCCACCCGCAGGTAGTGCGCCGCCTTGGCGAACGCGGCGTGCGCGCTCGACGGCACCACGATCCGGGGCGCGGCGATCTCCGGGTGGGCGTCCCGGGCGGTCTTGACGGCGAGGATCAGCGACTCGGTGCCGCCGCTGGTGACGCTGCCGACGACGTCCGGGGCGGTGGTGCCCGGGCCGGCGCCCAGCACCCGGCCGGCGGCGCCGACCAGCGCGTTCTCCATGGCCAGCAGGGACGGGAACGCGGTCGGGTCCAACCCGTTGACGTGCGCGCTCTCCCGGTGGGCGGCGGCGGTCAGCTCGTCCAGCCCTGGCACCGCCGGGTCGTAGACGTACGCGAACAGCCGTCCCCCGTGCGTAGGCCGGTCCCCCGCGCGAAGCCCTCGAACCTCGGCAAGCGCAACGTCAGCGGCAACCCCGGAAGGTAGAACCCTGTTCTCGTCGATCATGGAATTATGGTGCCCTTCTCGTGACGGTCAACGGCTTTCGTCCCCCACCACAACTCCATGATCGACCCGTCCGTCGGGCGTGGCGTCGGTCAGGGCTTGGGCGGTGAGGGTGTACTGGCGGAGCAGGAGGACCGGAGGGGCGATCAGCAGGGCCGGGATCAGCGTGAAGCCGAGAAGGACGCCCAGTCTCGCCGTGTCGGACTGGGCCGCCGCCGAGCCGGTGTCGGACGACACGTAACCGGAGAGCTGAAGCACCAGCCCGTAGATGCCCGGGCCGAGCGCCAGGCCGAAGGTCTCCCCGGCGGTCCACAGCCCGGTGAAGACGCCCGCCTGCCGTCGACCGGTGCGCGCCGTCTCGTGCGCGATGCAGTCCGGCAACATCGCCAGTGCGAAGACCTGCTGCCCTGCGTACCCCACGCCGAGCAGCGCGACCATCAGATAGACGGCGACCGCCGGCAGCACCGGCGCGGCGACCAGGGCGAACGCACCGACGGCGAGGATCAGCGAGGCGACGACCAGCGCGGTCCGTTTGCCCAGCCGGGCGCCGATCCGGGTCCAGATCGGCATCACCAGCAGCGCCGGCCCGACGAAGCAGACGAAGAGCAGTGTCGGCCCGCTCTCCTCGTCGCGCAGGATCTGCCCCGCGAAGTAGTTGACCCCGGCCAGGATCGTCGCCACCCCGGCGGACTGCACCACGAAGCAGATCAGCAGTGCCCGGAACGGGCGGTTGGCGCCGGCCACGGCGAGTTGGGCGCGCAGGGTCGGCTCGCTCTCGCCCACAGTGCCGGTCGGCGCCGACCGGGTGCCCAGGAACGCGCCGAGGGCGCCGAGCGCGATCAGCGCCGCCACGAACAGGCCCATCCAGCGGTGCCCGGTCACGCCGTCACCACCGGCGCTCACCACCAGCGGCGCGACCGCGCCGGAGACCAGGATGGCCAGCGCCAGCACCGCGATCCGCCAGGTCATCAACCGGGTTCGCTCGGCGTAGTCGCCGGTCAGCTCCGCCGGCATCGCCACGTACGGCACCTGGAAGAAGGCGAACGCGGTGGCGGTGGCGAGGAAGGCGAACGCCACGTACGCCACGGCGGCCGGGCCGCTACCGAACGGCGCGGCGAAGATCGACGCGAACAGGACGGCGAGCGCGAGGCCGGCGACGAGCAGGTACGGCCGGCGGGCGCCCCACCGTGACCGGGTGCGGTCGGAGATCCGCCCGGCGACCGGGTTGACCAGCACGTCCCATGCCTTGGGCAGCAACACCAGCAGGGCGGCCAGCCCTGCGGCCACGCCCAGGGTGTCGGTCAGGTACGGCAGCAGCAGCAGGCCGGGCACTGTGCCGAACGCTCCGGTCGCCAGTGAACCGAGCGCGTATCCGGCGTGCACCGAGCGGGGCAGCGAGCCGGTGGCTGACGAGCCGGCGCCCGGCGGCGTTTTCATGGGGCCGAATGTTACTCACGTTAGGACGGAGGTCACATCCCCTCATCAGGCGACCAACCCGCCGCCGCGATGTCCACACCCTCGCCGCGCAGTGGCACCCCCTCGGCCCGCAGTCGGGCCCGCGCCTCCCGCTCGTGCCCCGGTGGCAGCCGACCACTCGCCGTCACCACCCGATGCCAGGGCACCGAGCCGCCGTGCCGGGCCATGATGTTGCCGACCAACCGGGCCGAGGCGCGTCCCGAACGCTCGGACAACGCGTCGGCCACCCCGCCGTACGACATGACCCGACCCTCCGGGATCCGCTCCACCAGGTCGAGCACCGCCTCGACGTACTCGTCAGGAGTCACAATCCGCCACCATATGGGAACGCCGCCGGGCGGTGCGGCCGTGACCACGCAGAATGGTCGGGTGCGCGACGCAGTCACGACGGCCCGGCGGGTCGTCGTCAAGATCGGATCCTCCTCGTTGACCACCGCCACCGGCGGGTTGGCCGACGAGCGCGTCGACACGCTCGTCGACACCCTCGGTCGGCTCACCGCCGAAGGACGCGAGGTGGTGCTGGTCTCCTCCGGCGCCATCGCCGCCGGGCTCGCCCCACTCGGGCTGTCCCGACGCCCGCGCGACCTGGCCACCCAGCAGGCCGCCGCCAGCGTCGGGCAGGGGCTGTTGATCGGCCGGTACGCGGCCAGCTTCGCCCGGCACGGCCGCACCGTCGGGCAGGTGCTGCTCACCGTCGACGACGTGACCCGGCGGGCGCACTACCGCAACGCGTACCGGACGCTGCGCAAACTGCTCGACCTGCGGGCCGTGCCGATCGTCAACGAGAACGACACGGTCGCCACCCAGGAGATCCGGTTCGGCGACAACGACCGGCTGGCCGCCCTGGTGGCCGCGCTGGTGCACGCCGACCTGCTGGTGCTCCTCTCCGACGTGGACGCCCTCTGGACCGGCGACCCCGCCAAACCCGACTCGACCCGGATCGCCGAGGTGCGCGACGACGCGGACCTCGCCGGCATCACCATCGGCGGGGCCGGCCGGTCCGGCGTCGGCACCGGCGGCATGGTGACCAAGGTCGAAGCCGCCCGGATCGCCACCGGCTTCGGCATCCCGGTGGTGCTCACCGCCGCCGACCTGGCCACCCAGGCGCTGGCCGGCGAACCGGTCGGCACGCTCTTCCACCCCCAGCGGCAACGCCCGACGGCCCGGCTGTTCTGGCTGGCCCACGCCACCTCACCCCGGGGGCGACTGCACCTCGACCCGGGCGCGGTCGCCGCCGTCGTCGGACGGCGCAAGTCGCTGCTCCCGGCCGGCATCACCGCAGTGGACGGCACGTTCACGGCCGGCGATCCGGTGGACCTGGTGGACACCGCCGGCGCCTCGGTCGCCCGAGGGCTGGTCAACTACGACGCGGTGGAGTTGCCCGGGCTGCTCGGCCGCTCCACGTCCGAACTCGCCGCGGCGCTCGGCCCGGCGTACGAACGAGAGGTCGTCCACCGCGACGACCTGGTGCTGCTCTAAGGAGTCGATGATGAGCGTGACCGAGCAGGCGCGACGGGCACGGGACGCCGCCGCCGAGTTGGCCGTGGCCACGCGTACGGTCAAGGACGCCGCGCTGGTGGCGATGGCCGAGGCGCTGGTGGCGCGTACCCCGGAGATCCTGACCGCGAACGAGGCGGACCTGGCGGCCGGCCGCGAGGCCGGGCTGAGCGCGGCCGTGCTGGACCGGCTCGCGCTCGACGCGGGCCGGGTGGCCGGCATCGCCGACGCGCTGCGCGAGATGGCCGCGTTGCCCGACCCGGTCGGCGAGGTGGTCCGCGGGTCCACCCTGCCCAACGGCCTGGAGCTGCGTCAGATCCGGGTGCCGTTCGGGGTGGTCGGCATCATCTACGAGGCGCGGCCCAACGTGACAGTGGACGCCGCCGGGATCTGCCTCAAGTCCGGCAACGCGGCGCTGCTGCGCGGGTCGTCGTCGGCTGCGCACTCGAACGCCGCGCTGGTGGCGGTGCTGCGCGACGCGGTCGCCGGGGCCGGTCTGCCCGCCGACGCGGTGCAGTTGCTCGACGCCAGCTCCCGTGACTCGGTAAAGGAGCTGATGCGCGCCCGGGGTCTCGTCGACGTGCTCATTCCGCGCGGTGGGGCGTCGCTGATCCGCACCGTGGTCGAGGAGTCGACGGTGCCGGTGATCGAGACCGGGGTGGGCAACTGCCACGTCTACGTCGATGCCGCCGCCGACCTGGCCAAGGCCGTCGCTGTGACGCTGAACGCCAAGACCCAGCGCCTGTCCACCTGCAACACCGCCGAGTCGCTGCTGGTGCACGCGGGCATCGCCGACGCGTTCCTGCCGCCGGTGCTGGCTGCGTTCGCCGAGGCGGGGGTGACAGTGCACGGCTCACCCGAGGTGGCCGCCTACTCCGCCGCCGTGGTCCCGGCAACCGAGGAGGACTACGCCACCGAGTACCTCTCCGCGGACATCTCGGTGGCCGTGGTCGACTCGCTGGACGCGGCTGTCGCGCACATCCGACGCTTCGGCACCGGGCACACCGAGGCGATCCTCACCGACTCGCAGAGCGCTGCCCGCGAGTTCGTGGCGCGGGTGGACGCGGCGGCGGTGATGGTGAACGCCTCGACCCGGTTCACCGACGGTGGCGAGTTCGGCTTCGGCGCGGAGATCGGCATCTCCACCCAGAAGCTGCACGCCCGCGGCCCGATGGGCCTTCCCGAGCTGACCAGCACGAAGTACGTAGTCACCGGAGACGGGCACGTGCGCTGAGGCCGGCCCTACCCCCTCCCGCGATCTTGCACTTACTGCCCCGGCATAAGGGGCATTCGACGTAAACCCGCGACAGAAACTGCAAGATCGCCGCCTGAGGGCGGGGCGCGGGGCTCAGCCCGGTGGGGTGGGGCGGGCCGCCCGGATCGCGGCCAGCGTGGCGTGCACGTCGAACTGGTGGCCGTCGTCGCTCTCCCAGCCGCCGTCGCTGCGCTGGGTCTCGGTCAGCCGGCGCAGCGCCCGCACCATGATCCAGTCCTGTGGGTCGACACCGGCGCGGCGCAGCGTGGCCGCCAGCCACGCCACGTCCCCCGGGGACATCTTCGGCATCCGCTCGGCGAGCACCACCTGGATCCGCGCCGACTCCTGGAACATCTCCTGCCGGTGCAGCACTGCCGCGCTCAGCCAGCCCGCGGCGAGGTACGACGGCCAACTGCCGTCCGGGCGCAGCCGCGCGGCGAGCGAGTGGGCCGCCGCCTGCACCACCCCGGCGTACGCCCCACCCACCCGGTGGTCGAGCGGACCCGAGGCCCGCGCGTCCAGGCCGGCGACGGTGAGCCAGAAACCGGCGTTCGCCGACACGAGGAACCCGGCCTCCGGGTCGCCGGGCCGGGCCCACTCGGGCGCCGAGTCGGCCAGCGACGCGTCCTCTTCCCAACCGCCGTCGGCCTGCTGCCGGGACGCCAGCCAGTCCAGGGCACGGCGGGCGGCGGGGCGGCCGAGCGCACCCAGGTCGTCCAGCTCGGCGAGCCGGAAACAGGTGGCGTCGATCGAGGCGATCTCACCGCCCCAGGTGGCCGGCCAACCGCCGTCCGGTGACTGGCCGACCTCGGCCGTCTCCAGCAACTCGGCGGGCACGGGGGTGCCGTTGCGGAGCCAGGAGAGGCGGGCGCGTTCCACCGCATCCCCGTGCGCCACGACGAACCCGATCGCGGCTTCCAAGTCGACCACGGCGGAGACGCTACCTGCGCAGACGCGATGCCGCCTCAGGGAATCGGCCAGCCCGGAATGGCTGCGTCGCTCCCGCCGGACGACCGCTCGGCGTCATCTGCGTCGATTCGCCAGGGCGGCGGCGTGAAGCTTGCCAGTCCGGCCGGGGCGGCCTTGTGGGCCGCCCCGGCTCGATCGTCAGTACGCGGGCAGCGACGGGTCGATCTGCTTGATCCAGGAGAGCACGCCGCCCTGCACGTGCACGGCGTCCTTGAAGCCGGCCGCCTTGAGGGCGGCGAGTGCCTCCGCCGAGCGGACGCCGGACTTGCAGTGCAGCACGATCTGCCGGTCCTGCGGCAGCTTCGCGAGGGCCTCGCCGGAGATGATGTCGCCCTTGGGGATCAGGGTGGCGCCGGGGATCTGGACGATCTCGTACTCGGCCGGCTCGCGCACGTCGACGAGGAAGATGTCCTTGCCGGCGTCCTGCCACTCCTTGAGCTCCAGCGCGGTGATGGTCGAGTCGAGCGTCGCCTCCTGCGCCTCCTCGGAGACCGCGCCGCAGAAGTCCTCGTAGTCTTCCAGCAGGTCGGTGACCGTCGGGTTGTCGCCGCAGAGCGCGCAGTTCGGGTCCTTGCGGACCTTGATCTTGCGGTATTCCATCTCCAGGGCGTCGTAGACCATCAGGCGGCCGACCAGCGGCTCACCGATGCCGGTGAGCAGCTTGATCGCCTCGTTCACCTGGATCGAGCCGATCGACGCGCAGAGCACACCGAGCACGCCACCCTCGGCGCAGGACGGGACCATGCCGGGCGGCGGCGGCTCCGGGTATAGGCAGCGGTAGCAGGGGCCGTGCTCGGCCCAGAACACCGACGCCTGGCCGTCGAAGCGGTAGATCGAGCCCCAGACGTACGGCTTACCCAGCAGCACCGCCGCGTCGTTGACCATGTAGCGGGTGGCGAAGTTGTCGGTGCCGTCGACGATCAGGTCGTACTGGGCGAAGATCTCGCGGACGTTCTCCCGGTCCAGAGCGGTGTTGTGGATCTCCACGTTGACCAGAGGGTTGATCTCGCGGATCGACGCGGCGGCGGACTCGGCCTTGGATCGGCCGATGTCGGAGACGCCGTGGATGATCTGGCGCTGGAGGTTGGACTCGTCGACGGTGTCGAAGTCGATGATGCCGAGCGTGCCGACCCCGGCCGCGGCGAGGTACATCAGGGCGGGCGACCCGAGGCCACCGGCGCCGACACAGAGCACCCGGGCGTTCTTCAGCCGCTTCTGGCCGGTCACCCCGACGTCCGGAATGATCAAGTGGCGTGAGTAGCGGCGGATCTCGTCTACGGTCAGCTCGGCGGCGGGCTCGACGAGCGGGGGCAACGACACGGTGGACTCCCCGGGATCGGCGGTGTGAACCGCGCCATTGTTGCTCGCGGGAGCCCCCCTCGGCCATGAGGGACGACACGTGGTCCGGTATGCGGGAGCGGGAATAACCGACGACCCGGCCGATCAGGGGACGATGTCCCCCGCGTAGCGACGGCCGTCGAGGTAGGGCCAGGCGTTGGCGACGCACCCTTGCAGGCCGTACGTCTGCTGCTGCATCACCGGGGCGGGCTCCCCCGGGCCGGGGCACGCCTCGTGGTCCTCGCCGAACTCGTGGCCCACCTCGTGGTTGATGACGTAGGTCCGGTAGGTGTCCAGCGAGGCGCCGTAGTCGGGGACGGCCTCCATCCAGCGGGCCAGGTTGATGATGACCTGACCGGGCAGGCGACAGGAGGTGTAGCGCTCCGTGGTCAGGCCGCCCTCGGCGCACATCTGCTCGGACGTGACCGGGGTGGCCAGGTAGATGGTGAAGTCGGCGGCCCCGGCGTCGGCCACCCGTTGCACCCGCAGCTCGTCGGACGCGATCCAACTGCGCGGGTCGGCCAGCACCTCGTCCACCGTGGCGGCGAACACGTCGGCGTCCTGGCCGGCGCCGCGTTCGACGACGACCCGGTACCGGTGCAGCGGCCCGTCCGTGCCGTGCACGAGAGTCTCGCCGTCGGCGGCGGTGAAGCGTCCCGCGCCGACCGACGGGTAGCCGGTGGGCGCCGGGTGAGCGGCCACGCCACCTCCGTGGCCCATTCCGCCCTGGGTGGTGGCCGGAGGCTCGGCTGACGGCTCGCCGCCCCGGCTCACCGTCACCCCGATGGCGGCGGCAAGGACCAGCAGGCCGAGCAGCATGCTGCGGCGCCGACGCCGGTGCATCCGGACGAACGCGGGACGCACAGCCCGCAGTACCGACCGGTGGCCGGGCGGCCGGGGCGGGCCGTAAGGGGACGACGGCGTCATGGCATCAAGCCTGCCAGATTATTCGGGCATTTCTCCGTTTCTTCGCTTTTGCTGCAAGACGCCCGATGAGGGCTCAATGGTGGGCGTGTCGGACCGGCCGGCTCACAGGGCGGGGCCGGTGTACCGCCGCCCGTTCAGGTACGGCCACGGATTGACCCGGCACCCACTGAGGAAGAGCGTCTGCTGCATCATCACCGGCGCCGGCCGGCCCGCACCGGGGCAGCGCTCATGCCGATGCCCAAGCTGGTGACCCACCTCGTGGTTGATCACGTACGTCCGGTAGACCGTCAACGGCACACCGGCCGAGACGAAGTGCGGCACCGACAACCGCCACCGATCCAGATTGATGATCACCTGGCCGGGCGCCCGACAGGACGTGTACGGCCGACCGTTGATCCGGATGTCCACCCCACCCCTGGCACACATCCGACCCGCGGTGCGGGCGGTGGCCAGGTAGACGGTGAAGTCACGAGGCGCGGCCCCCGGCACCTGCTGGAGCCGCAGCCGACCGCTGTCGACCCAACTGCCCGGCCCGGCGAGCGCCGCCTGAACCGCCTCGGCGAACTCGCCGGCATCCTCAGCACTGCCCGACTCCACAGCGACCCGGTAACGCCGCAGCTCACCCGCCCTACCCAGCACCGGGCCGGAGCGGGCGTCGTAACCGAACCCGCCCGTACCGGCGCTCGGAACCGCACCGGGCACCCGCAACACCGGGGGCCGGCTGGACGGAACCGGGTCGGAGGGCGAGGGCTCAGCCGACGGCGGCAGCGGCCCGGCTACCAGCGGCGGCGGGCCGATCTCCTCGGCGGCCAACCGGTCGGCGCCGGGATGCCCACCCGGCCCCTCGGCGATCACGGTCACCGCCGCGCCGACGGCCACCATCACCGCCACCAGTTGGGCGAGCAGCGCGAAACGTCGCCGACGGCGAGCAGGATGGCGGGCTGAGCTGGGCATCCACGTCAGCCTGCCAGATCAGACCGCCCCGCGGCGTCCTCCGTTTCGGCGAGCAGGCCGACCACCGCGCGGGCAACCAGCCGGGGAACCTCCAACTGCGCCACGTGGCCGACGCCCTTGAGCATCATCAATCGGCTGTCCGGAATGACCCGGGCGGTCTGCGGCGCGACCCGCACGTCGACCAGACGGTCCTGCAGACCGCCCACCACCAGGGTCGGTGCGCGTACCGCCTCGGCGAGGCGCCACAGCGACCCCGGCCCGGGCAGGTACGAACGCAGGAAGCTGGAGACCAGCCCACGGAACGTCCGGACGTACGCGGCGGCGTAGTGCTCGGCCTCGTACCGCACCCGGATCTCCTCCAGCGCCTCGGCCCGGCGCTGATCGCAGATCCGGCTGAGGTCGGCGACGCACGCCTCCAGCACCTGCTGGGCCATCACCTCGGGCGCGAGCTGGGTGAGGTGCCGGGCGACCAGCCGCTCACCTCGGGGAATGGCGAGCACCGGCAGCATCCGCCCCTGCAACGAGCGCCGGAAATTTAGGAACGGCAGCGCCGGGGAGATCAGGGTGAGGGTGCGGACCAGATCCGGCCGGAGCCCGGCGACCTGGACCGCGACCGACCCGCCCAGCGAGTTGCCGAACAGGTGCACCGGGCCTCGACCGGAATGCTCGATCCACCGGACGACAAGATCCGCGAAGGCCGGAATCGTGTAGCGCGGGCCGGGCTCGCTCCGGCCGAAGCCGGGCAGGTCGATGGCCTGACCGTCCAGCCGGTCGGCGAGCAGCCCGGCCAGGTCGGTCCAGTTCTGCGACGACCCGCCCAACCCGTGCACGTACAGCGCCGGCTCCGCGCCAGCGGCGGTGGCCGGGGTGTCCCGGACGTACGTGACCCGGCCGTCGAGGCGGACCTCCCGGCCCGGCCACGGCGGCGGAACGCGGTCGTCGGGGAGCAGGTGGTCCGGCCAGAGAGTGGCGCGTCTCATCGCTCCAGTCTGCCTCGAACCACTCAGGACAGCAGCGCCTCCAGCCGACGGTTGACCGCCGCCAGCGTCGCCCGGACCACCGCCTGACGCGGATCACCCGCGACCAGGGCCGACCCGGCGAGCTGCTCGACCCAACCCTCACAGACCAGCAGCGCCACCACGGTGGCCACCTCGCAATTGCCGAACGGCACCACGGCCGCGTGTTCGACGAAGCAGCGCCCCCGCTCGGCGTTCTCGGCGCCGCGCAGCAACTCGTCCACCGCTGCCGCCGCCGCCACCGCGCAGAGCCGCAGCACGTAGCCGTCCACCGCCGGCCCGGTGGCGTACCCGGAGGCGCTGTCGCCCCCGGCCAGCAGCCGGACCTCCACGTTCGCGTCCAGGCCGAAGGTGCTGACCTGCACGTGGTCGATCACCACCCGAGGCCCCGGCGTGCCGCCGGTCTCCAGCGGCCGGGACGGCGCCGACTCCGTCGTGGTCACCTGACCACCGGAGTACGACGTGCCGAGCGTCGCCGGGCTACCGGTCGCGGCGCCGGCCGGCGCGGACGAGACCGATCCGGGTTCCTCCACCGTGGCGCGACCCCGGTGCGGAGCGTTCGTGCGCCGGCGGCGCGTCGGGTCCGGGCCGGTCCGCTGCTCCGGGCCGGCCTGCGGGGCCTCGACCCGGCCGCCGGGCGGGCGGACGACAGTCGGCGGTTCGGCCGCCCGAACCTCGCCGGGCTCGCGCGAAGCCGCGTTCCGAGTTTCCGGGGTACGCCGCTCGGCGGGACGGTCGGCTGCGCGACGGCGAACCGGCGGAGGTGGCGTGGTGGGCAGGCCGGGCACGTTCTGCGGGGCCGCGGCCAACCCCATCCGCTCCTGGAGGAGCCGGGCGACCTGCCGGCTCACCTCGGCCGGGTCGGCGCCGTCGGCCAGGTCCAGTCGCAGGCTGTGCGCCCCGGCCGGTGTACGGCGCAGGGCCGCGTCGCGGACACCGGCCACCTCCCGGACGGCGTCCAGGATGGCGTTGACATCGAACCCCTCGGGGCGCTCGCGCAGCGGGGCTGGCTCGTCGTCCCGACGCAGGTGGGTGGCGATGCGGGCGAGTTCCGGGGTTTCGGCGGGCGGCTCCACGGCTGGCGGCTCCGGCACGACGGGCACGTCCGGTTCCGCGGGGACGCGCTGCGGCAACACCACGGCGCTCGGGGCCGACTGCCGGCCATCCTCGACCGGCGACGTCGGGTCGGGGGCGGATCGGCGCGCCGCGTAGGACGAGGCGGACGTCGGTGCGGGTTGATCGCGGCGGCCGGGACCGTTCATGGCGGCGGGCGGGACCGCCGCGGTGGATGACGGGGTGACGTCATTCGATGGTGATTCGTTGGCCGGCGCGGCCGGCTGGGATGACTCGACGGGTGACGGACCCGGCTCGGGTGTCGCCGGCCGGAGCCGGAACGGTGCGATCGGCCGGCTCTCGGGCCGGGACCGGCCGGGCGTCTCGCCGCCGTCACCCCCACCGGCGCTGGCCGACCGGCTGGCCGGCCAGGACGGGCGCTCGACCGGGGTGGCGGGGAGCCGGCCCTCGGACCAGTCCGGCCGCTCGGCCCGGGAACTGCTGCTCGCCGTGGGCGAAGCACTGGTCCAGGACGGTCGCTCCGTCACCAGCGACGGGCCTGCCGGAGCCGGTGGCGCGTCGGTCAGCGTGGGAGGTGGCCCGGCCGGTGCCGGGGGCGGCCCTGCGGGTGCCAGGGGTGTCGCCTCGGCCGATGCCGGCGGGTCGGCCGGTGCCGGGCTGGCGGCCCAGGAGGGTCGCATCGGCGGGGAGCTGGGCGGCGCCGGACTGATCGGCGCCGGATCGGAACCGCCGGCCCAGGACGGCCGCGTCGGCGCCGCGCTGGTCGCGGGCGGTTCGGACCCGCCAGCCCAGGACGGTCGTACCGGCGGCACGCTTGTCGCCGCCTCGGACCCGCCAGCCCAGGACGGCCGCGCCGGCGGCACGCTGGGCGGCGTCGGATCGGATCCCCCGGCCCAGGACGGCCGCGCGGGCGACGGGCTGGCGGGGTCGGGGTCGCCACCGCCAACCCAGGACGGACGGTCGGCTGGTGCGCCGGTCGCCCCAGACCCCGCCCAGGACGGCCGGCCGCTGGGCGGGCCACTGGTCGGCGTCGCCCCACCGGCCCAGGACGGCCGGTCAGCCGGCGGACCACTGGTCGGCGTCGCACCACCGGCCCAGGACGGCCGGTCGGCGGGCGGTGCGCTGGTCGGTTCGGCGTTGCGCTCCGGCGCGGGCTCGGACTCGCCCCGGCCGGGTTCGTACGCCCGGGGCGGATCGGCGCGCACCGGCTCGTACGGGCGGGGCACCTCGGCGCGCACCGGCTCGTACGGCTGGTTGGGCTCGGCGACCCAGCCCGGTGCCGACTCGTCCCGTGCTGCCGGCCCAGCCGGCTCATCGTCCTGACGGGACCAGGGCGGGGCCCACCCGCCTCCCCAACTGGGACGGTTCCAGCTCGGCCCCGACCAGTCGGGCTCGATGGCCGGCGACTCCCCGGCACGGTGCGTGTCACCGGGCCGGTGCGCGTCCCCGGTGCGGTGTGTCTCTGCCGGGCGCGAACCCTCGGCAGCGCGACCGGGCTCACCGTCGTCGGCGGGCCCGGCCGGGCCCGGGGTGCGCCCAGAGGTCGCCGCGTGCTCGGGTGCGAGCGGGTCGCGCCAGTCGCGCGGTGCGGTCGGGTTCTCGTCGGCGGCCAGCCGCTCGCCGGTCGGCGCGTGGAAGCCGGGCGGCACCTCGAAGCCCGACGCCGCGGTGCCGACCGGCGGCACCTGGACGGCCGGTGGGGCCGAGGTGGGCAACCCGGGCTCGGCCCAGCGGGCACGGTGCGCGGCGGCCGGATCGACGGTGGACTGTGGGGCGAGGCCCGGGTCGGGCTCGGCGGCACCCTGCTCCGCTGGCGGGGCGGGACGTTGGGCGGGCACCACGAGCCGGTCGCTGGCAGCCCCGGGGCGGCCCTCGGCGGGTAGCCCCGGCGGTGCGCTCACCGGGGTGGTGCGTCCCACGGGCGGTTCGAGACCGGGGTGCGGGACGCCGTTGACGTCATCCGGGTGGTGCGTGCCGTTGACGTGGTGGCCGTTGGTGCGGGCCGGCGACTCCGGGTCGCCCGACCGCCCGACCAGCGGCGATGGCAGGTCGCCGTGCCGTGTCGAGGAGGTCCGCCAGCCCGACGCGGGGTCGGGCTGCCAGCGCGGCGCCTCGTCCCGGGCGTCCTCACGGTCGGCGGCTCGGGGCCACCCACCCGCCGGAGGTGCCCACCCGCTGACGGAACGGCTCGGGTCGTCGTGCTGACCCGTTCCGTCACCGTGCTCTCCCGGGGTGGCGGCTCCGGGTTGCCCTGTTTCACTCACCGCGCGCTCCTTGGTCGCCCCCGCTGAGGCTACCGTGTGCCGAGAGTGGCGATAAGTTACAGCGGCGGGCCATTTCCACGACCGAGGTCACGGGCCTCGCCCGGTCTGGGGGGAAAATGCCGGCTCGTACGGAGAACTCGGAGGATCCCATGACCGCTGCGGGGAACGGTGCACAGACCGCCGGCCGGCCCACCCGCCTGCCCCGCTCCGCGCGTCGTAAGCAGCTTCTCGCTGCGGCGCAGGAGGTGTTCGTCGCGCAGGGCTACCACGCCGCCGCGATGGACGACATCGCCGAGCGGGCCGGGGTCTCGAAGCCGGTGCTCTACCAACACTTTCCCGGAAAGATGGATCTCTACCTGGCGCTGCTCGACACGCACTGTGACGCCATCGTCGCTCAGGTGCAGGACGCGATGCGCGGCACCAGCGACAACAAGGAGCGGGTCAGCGCGTCGGTGCGGGCGTACTTCGACTTCGTCGACCACGAGAGCGAGGCGTTCCGGCTCGTCTTCGAGTCGGATCTGCGCAACGACCCGGCGGTGCGGCAGCGGGTGGAGCGGGTCGAGCAGGGCTGCATCGCGGCGATCACCGACACCATCATCTCCGACACCGGGGTGAGCCGGGCGCACGCCGAGTTGCTGGCCTCCGGGCTGGTCGGCGCGGCGGAGACGGCAGCGCAGTTCTGGCTGGCCGGCGGCCGGCAGGTGCCGAAGGCCGAGGCCGAGGCGTTGGTGGCCGCGCTGTCGTGGCGGGGCATCGCGAGCTTCCCGCTGCAAGGTGAGTCAGCCTGACCGCCGACCCCGTGATCGGATAGCCTTCGCAGGGCGGTTCTTTCGCCCCAGTTGAGGAGGCACAGTGGAGGTCAAGATCGGCGTGCAGTACGCGCCGCGCGAGCTGGTACTGGACAGCGCGCAGTCGCCGGCCGAGATCGAGCAGATCGTGACCGACGCCTTCGCCGGCAACGGCGGCACGCTGTCCCTGACCGACGAGAAGGGCCGGCGGGTCATCGTTCCGATCGAGAAGGTCGCCTACGTCGAGATCGCCGAGGCGTCGTCCCGGGCGGTCGGGTTCACCGTCCGCTGACCGGTCCGGCCATCGCGGCAGGTCGGCACTCGGCCCACCTGCCGCAGGCCGGCACCGGCCCGACCAGCCGGGCGGTCAGTTGTTCAGCCCGGCGGCGGCCATCCGCGCGGTGTGCGCGGTGGTGAGCCGGCCGAACAGCCCAGGCACGTCGACCCGGCCGTCCCGCGCGATCAGCGCGGTGAGGGTGGCCCGCTCGGCGGCGACGCGGCCGGCCTGGGACAACGCCTCTCCGACCAGCCGCCGGGCCCACATCGAGAGCCGACCAGCTACCCGGGGGTCGTCGGCGACGGTCACCCGGATCTCCGCCGCGGCGAAGTCCGCGTACCGGGAGTCGTGCAGGACGTCCAGCACCAACGCCCGGTCCGGTTCCTCCAGCGCATCGGCGATCTCGCGAACGAAGTCGTCGGTGATCGCGTCGCCGACGTACGCCTTGGTGACCACTTCCGCCCAGTCCCGTGGCTCGGTCGAGTCGTGGTACGCCTGCACCGGCTCGACATAGGGCGCCATCGCATCCTCCGGCGGTACGCCCAGCACGGTGAGCCGGTCGGCGAGGCGCCGGTAGTTGGTGATCTCGGCCGCGGCCATCTCGTTCAGCGCGGCCCGGCGGCGCAGGTCGGGAGCGAGCCGGGCGTCCCCGGCCATCCGCTCGAAGGCGAGCAGCTCGCCGAAGGCGACGAGACCCAACAGGTCAGCGACGGCGAAATCAGACACGAGCGGCAGGTTACCGCGCGCCGACCCTCGGGCGCGTCCCGCGCACGTCGCACCCCAGCCCCACTCGACGGACATGCAATAAGTGGCGTGGGTCACATTTACTTGCCCCGCGTGGCGGGTGGCCGACCGGGAATCGGGACGGGGGCATGCCTGTTCAGGTAACATGGAGCAGTTGCCGTGGGCGCCGACCTGATCGAAGCTCAGCCCGCGGCGCGCGTGCGGCCCGGTCCGGCTCGGCAATCTGCCGCCGACCGTGTGGCCCGCGTCATACCGAACGCGCCCTGAGGACATGACGGGCGCACCCACGAGAGGGCACCCCCACATCCACATGAGCGACCTGACTCAAGATTTGTTGGACGGCCAGGAACTGGCCCCCATCGCCCCGGTTCGACCGGAGGCTCCCACGTTCGCCGCACTCGGCGCCCGCGCCGAGACCGTCGAGGCCCTGGCCTCGGCCGGCATCACCCGCGCCTTCGCCATCCAGGAGTACGCGATCCCGATCGCGCTGCGCGGCGTCGACCTGATCGGTCAGGCGCCCACCGGCACCGGCAAGACCCTCGGCTTCGGCGTACCGCTGCTCGACCGCGTCTTCGCCCCGGGCGAGGGCAGCGACGGTGTCCCTCAGGCGCTGGTCGTCGTCCCCACCCGTGAGCTGGGCATCCAGGTCGCCAAGGATCTGGCCGCCGCCGGCCGGACGCGTGGCGTCCGGGTGCTGCCGATCTACGGCGGCGTGGCGTACGAGCCGCAGATCGACGCGCTGCGCAAGGGCGTCGAGATCCTGGTCGGCACTCCCGGCCGCCTGATGGACCTGCAGAAGCAGAAGCACCTCCGTCTGGACCGGGTGCACGCACTCGTCCTCGACGAGGCCGACCGGATGCTCGACCTGGGCTTCCTCGACGACGTCGAGAAGATCCTGGCGATGCTGCCGGAAGACCGGCAGACGATGCTCTTCTCGGCCACCATGCCGGATCCGATCGTCACCCTGTCGCGGCGCTTCCTGCGCCAGCCGATGACGATCCACGCCGGGCACACCGCCGAGACCGGCCCGTCCCCGCAGACCCAGCAGCTGGTCTACCGCACCCACTCGATGAACAAGGTCGAGGTGGTGGCGCGCATCCTCCAGGCGGAGGGGCGTGGCCTGACCATGATCTTCACGCGGACCAAGCGGGCCGCCGACCGGGTCGCCGAGGACCTCGACTTCCGCGGGTTCGCGGTCGCCGCGGTGCACGGTGACCTCGGCCAGGGCGCCCGTGAGCGGGCTCTGCGGGCCTTCCGGGCCGGCAAGATCGACATTCTGGTCGCCACCGACGTGGCGGCGCGCGGGCTGGACGTCACCGGCGTCACCCACGTCATCAACTACGACTGCCCGGAAGACCAGGACACCTACACCCACCGGATCGGTCGTACCGGCCGGGCCGGCGCGACGGGTGTCGCGGTGACCTTCGTCGACTGGGACGACATGCCGCGCTGGCGGATCATCGACAAGACCCTCGGTCTGGAGATGCCGGAGCCGCCGGAGACGTACCACACGTCGCCGCACCTCTACACCGACCTGCACATCTCCACCGAGGTCAGCGGCACGCTGCCCACGGCCGAGCGCACCCGGGCCGGGCTGTCCGCCGAGATCGAAGAGGATCTGGGTGGAACGACCCGCTCCCGCCGGGGCGACAGCGGTGGTCGGGGCCCCCGACGCGGTGAGAGCCGTGGCGAGGGTCGCGGCGAGCGCCGTGGTCGGAGCGATGGCCGCCGCGACCGCTCCGACGCCGGCACGCCGGCCGTCGCCGAGGCACCTGCGGGCGACGCCGCCGACGAAGGCAGCCGTACCCCGCGCCGCCGGCGTCGCCGCCGGGCCGGCGAGGTGGTCCCGGGCGAGGCGACAGCGGTGATCTCCGCCGACGCCCCCGCCGAGGCGGCCGCCGCGTCCGACGGCGAGGCGTCCAAGCCGCGCCGCCGCCGACGCCGCCGTGGTGGCGGTTCCGGTGCGGGTACGCCGGCCGAGGCGACAGCCGACTGACCACCAGCCACACCTGACATCCCCCGCACCGCCTCGCGCGGTGCGGGGGATGTTTCCCTTCTCCCACCCCACCTGCCGAAGATGGAACGATGCCGCAACCACTGGACGCCGCCCTGACCGAGGTTCGGGCGCTGCTGCTCGACCCCGCGCTGACCCGGGCGGTCGCCGCCGGACGTCGACGCGGCCGCCGCCCCACCGTTGAGCGGGCCGAACTGCGGCCGGTGACGCTCAAGGCCGGGCACCGGATGCAGATCACCACGTCCGACGGCGCTCGCCCGTACACCCGCAACGTCGCCTCCGGTCCCGAGGCCACAGCGGCGATCGACGAACTGCTCGCCGAGCCGTTCGGCAACTGGCACGTCGAGACGGCCGACGCGACGCTCCAGCTGCGGGTAACCAAGTCGGGCGAAGCGCAGGTGCACCGGGCCGCGACGTCCCGACCGGCGGCGACGCCCAGCGGAAACGACCGGGCCAAGGAATACCTGCTCGACCCCGGTGACCCGATCTTCGCCGAGATCGGCGGCTCGGCGGCCAAGCGCCGCCAGGTGGACGCGTTCCTGCGGGCCCTGGCCGCGACCCTGCCCGACGACCTGACCGGTCCGCTACGGGTGGTCGACCTGGGCTGCGGCAACGCGTACCTGACGTTCGCCGCGTACCGCTACCTGACGGGTCGGGGGCTCGACGTCCAGCTGATCGGCGTGGACGTCCGAGAGGACCAGCGGCGGCGCAACACCGAGCTGGCGCAGCGGCTGGGCTGGGCCGACCAGGTCAGCTTCGTGGCCGGGACGATCGCCGACGCCGTCGTCGACCCCGCCCCCGACCTGGTGCTGGCACTGCACGCCTGCGACACCGCCACCGACGAGGCGCTGGCCCGAGCGGTGCGTTGGGAGGCCCGCTGGGTGCTGGCCGCGCCGTGCTGCCACCACGATCTGGCGAAGCAGCTCCGCGCCCACCCCGCCCCGGGCCCGTACGAGCTGCTGACCCGGCAGGGCATCCTGCGCGAGCGCTTCGCCGACGTACTCACCGACGCCCTGCGCGCCGGGCTGCTGCGGGTGCACGGCTACCGGGCCGAGGTGGTGGAGTTCGTGGACTCGCAGCACACACCGCGTAACCTGCTGATCCGCGCACGTCGTACCGGGGCCGAGGCGACCGGACCGCAGCGCGCGGAGTACCGCGAGCTGGTGGACCAGTGGCAGGTCACCCCCCGGCTGGAGGCCCTGCTGGCCGCCGGAGAGACGCCCGCCTCCTAGCTGGCTAGCGTCGGCGGTCCCGGCCACCGTTGCGCTCGCTGACACCGCGGTCGAGGACCGACACCCGCTCGGCACCGGGCCGCTGGGCGTCGCCCGGGACGGTCGGGAATGGTACGACCTTGCCCCCGGTCTCGGCGTTCCCGGCGGCCGCGAAGGCGTTCCAGGAGATGTCGACAAGCAGCTTCTTCACCTCGGCGTGCCGGATGGCGGCGTTGTGTTGCAACGCCATGCGTGCACCGAGCAGGACCGCGACCAGGGTGGTGGTGATGGTGCCGGTGGCGGCCAGCACCTGGAGGCCGGTCGCGGAGTCGGCGCGCAGCACCAGGACCAGCAACCAGATCCAGAACGCGGCCGCGAAGACGCCGGCCTTGGCGACGAAGAAGAGGCTCACCGCACCGGGCTGGTACGGCTGGGGGCGGCTCGAATCGGCCATGGTGCTCCTCGGCGGTGGTCCGGTCGGACGCGGCAGGCGACAGACCCCAGGTCGGGACGGGCACCGAGCTTATAGAAGAACGATGATGATCGCTCGATGCAATTTTCGTTCTGCACAAACGCTTCCAGAGAAAAGTCTCACCCACGGGACAGTTTGTGCGGTCAGTCAATTGTTTCCGGCCCTGGGCGTACTACCCTCGGAAGGCGCATCGTCCCGGTGCTCCGGCGGGAGGGGAAGACACACAGGGATGGGATCCGCCGACGTATCACCGCAGATGGCCTTCGCCCGCTTCGTCCGGCGCGCCATCGATGACGCTCGTGACGAACGTGGCTGGACCGTGACTGATCTTGCCTCGCACACGGGCGTGGGTCGCTCCACCGTGTTCCGCTGGCTGGCCGGCGATTGGCACGACTACCCCGAGTTGGCCAAGGTGCGCGGCTTCTGCGCCGCACTGGATCTGCCGGTCGCCGCCGCGTTCCGCGCGCTCGGGCTACCCGACGCCGGTCCCACGCCCCGCCGACGCCACGACGACGGCCCGGTCGAGGCCGACGTCCGGGCCATCCTGGACCGGCTGGCCGACCCGACGGTCCCCGCCGAGGAGAAACACCACATCCGCGACCTGCTCCGCTACCTGGCCCGCCGCCCCATCCGCCGAGCCGGCTAACCCCGTCCCGCTCCCACTCCCACTCCCGCTCAAGCACCGGTGATCATGAAGTTGTTGCCCCGACACGCCGCGGCGGGTGGCGATAACTTCATGATCAACGGGAGGGGTGGGGGTCGAGCCTAGGGGACGGTGAGGGTGAATTCCGCCGTTCGGACCTCGGCGTTCACCTGGAAGTCGAGGTACAGGCGGTAGCGGCCCGGACCGGGAGTGGTCAACCAGAACTTGATCTGACCGTCCACCAGCTCGGTCTCCGGGTGCACGTGCAGGTAGCCGAGGTCGCCCTCGCGCAACGCCACCAGGTGCCCGTACGCCCCGAGGTACCGCTCCAGCGGGGCGGCACCGCCAGCGCCGTCGACCCGGAAGGTCAGCGGCACTGTCGCCCCTGCCTGCGGGGTGCCCTGGTAGCCGACGCTGAAGCCGTCCACTGTCGTCGAGGTGGCCGGCCCGGGCAGCGGGCTGGGCTGGTAGTCACCGGGCGCCACCAGGTCCGTGCCGAGGGTCACCGCGGTCTGCGCGCCGTTGTCGGCGACAACAGTGAAGTCGGCGTACGCGCGCCAGAGGCCGGGCTGCGCGAGGGTCAACGGCACCGACCAGGTGCCGTCCGCCGCCATGGTCGGGTGCAGGTGCTGGTAACCGGTCAGGTCCCGCCGGACGACGATGAGGTGCAGCGGCTTGTCGTGCACGATGGCGAACCGGGTGACCGGCCGGCGCTGCGCGTCGCGCACCTGGAAGCGGAGTTGACCGGGACGACCCGCCTCGAACTCGGTGGCCAGGGGGGCCAGGGTGAACCCGGCCGCGCTGACCGCCAGACCGCCCGGCTCGCTGGCAGCGCCCTGATCGGCGGCCGTGGCGGAGCCGTGGTTGTGCGGCGCGACGCCCGGCGGGTCGGTGTGCTCGGCGGCCAACGACGGACTGCCGGTGGCGGCACCGTTGGCGTTCAGCCGGCCGAGGCCGAAGCCGAGCAGCACCGCCAGCACCAGCCCGCCGACCACCAGCGCCAGCCGGAGAGTGCTCTTGTCCGGCCCGGCGGGAACCTCGTCAGCCACGACCGACGCCCAGCGCCTGGCCGGCCTCGTCCCCGGCGGTCGGGTCCGCGCCGGGGTACGGGCGGCGGACGGGCTGGTGGTCGGTCATGCCGCCCACGGTACCGCCGCGTCCGGCCGGGTCAGGCCGACGCCCGGACAGCGTGGCGCCTGTCGCACTCGACGCCGCCCGGGAACTTTCCCACCCGACCGCCGCAACCCGCGCCGCAGCACCCGGACCAAGCACGGACGACGGCGCAGACCCGAACGGCCACGCGACCGGCACGACGGCGGCGGGTCAGCCGGCCACGGCGAGGGCGAGCGGGAGCACGTCCGTCGCGCCGGCCCGGCGTAGGGCCCGGGCCACCAGTGTCATCGTCCAGCCCGAGTCGATCAGGTCGTCGACGAGCAGCACCGGGCCGTCCAGCCCGGCCAGCGCGTCGGCCAGGTCGGCCGGCACGGTGAAGGCGTCGTGCAGCGCGCGTACCCGTTGGGCGCTGTTGCCGCGCGGCCCGGCCGGGCCTCCGGGGCCGGATGCGGCGACCTCACCCAACAGCGGCAGCCGGCCCACTGTGGCGATCCGCTCGGCGAGCGAGCCGAGCAGCCGGGGCCGACTCCGGGAACCGACAGCGACCACCGCCACCGGCCGGCGGGGCCACGGGTCGTCGCCGTGCGCCCACGCCTTCAGCACCTCCACGACCGCGCCGGCGACGTCGTCGGGCAGCGGCGCGTCCGGCGCTTCCGGGCCGACGAGAGCACGCAGCCGGCCACCCCAACCCAGGTCGGAGAGCCGCCCGACGGCCCGGCCCGGCAGCGCCTGGTCCGCGGGGGCGATCCGGCCCTTGAGGGGTACGCCCACCGCGTCGAGCCCGGTCGGCCAGAGCTTCTTCGGCGCGATCTCCACGCCGGGTCGGCCCAGGAAGGCCTGCGCGGCGGCGAGCGCGGCCGTCGACACGTCGGCGGCGAAGAGAGGGTCGGCGCACCTGTCGCACCGGCCGCAGTCGACCGCCTCGGTGTCGTCCAGGCGTTCCCGTAGATACCGCATCCGGCAGTCGGACGTGGTCGCGTACTCCCGCATGGCCTGTTGCTCGACGGTGCGCGCCTCGGCGACGCGGCGCAACCGGGCCTCGTCGTAGACCCACGGCTCGCCGGTGGCGAGCCACCCACCGCGCACCCGGCGGACCGCGCCGTCCACGTCGAGCACCTTGAGCATCAGCTCCAGCCGGGCCCGGCGCAGGTCGACGAGGGGTTCGAGTGCCTGGGTGGAGAGCGGGCGGTCGGTGTGCAGGGCTGCCAGCACGGCCCGGACCTGCTGCTCCGGTGGGAACGCCAGCGAGGCGAAGTAGCGCCAGATCGCGGCGTCCTCGACGCCGGGCAGCAGCAGCACCTCGGCGTGCTCGACGGCGCGGCCGGCGCGGCCGACCTGCTGGTAGTACGCGATCGGCGAGGGTGGCGCGCCGAGGTGGACGACGAAGCCCAGGTCAGGCTTGTCGAAGCCCATGCCGAGGGCGCTGGTGGCGACCAACGCCTTGATCTTGTTGTCGAGCAGGTCCTGTTCGGCGGCCCGCCGGTCGGCGTCGTCGGACTGCCCGCTGTACGAGGCGACCGGGTAGCCCCGGGAGCGCAGGAACTCGGCCGTCTCGCCCGCTGCCGCCACTGTCAGCGTGTAGACGATGCCTGAGCCGGGCAGCTGGTCCAGGTGGTCGGCGAGCCAGGCCAGCCGGTGCGCCGGGCTGGGCAGGTCGAGCACCCCGAGGCGCAGCGACTCGCGGTCCAGGGTGCCGCGCAGGATGAGGGCGTCGCCGAGCTGCTCGGCGACGTCCTGGGTGACCCGCGCGTTGGCGGTGGCGGTGGTCGCCAACACGGGGGTGCGCTCGGGCAGTTCGGCGAGGAACGTCCGCAGCCGCCGGTAGTCCGGCCGGAAGTCGTGCCCCCAGTCGGAGACGCAGTGCGCCTCGTCGACCACCAGTAGGCCGGTGGTGGCGGCCAACTTCGGCAGGACGCCGTCGCGGAAGTCCGGGTTGTTGAGGCGCTCCGGGCTGATCAGCAGCACGTCCACAGCGCCGGTCTGGATCTCGGCGGTGATCTCGTCCCACTCGTCGAGGTTCGCCGAGTTGATCGTGCGGGCCCGGATGCCGGCCCGAGCGGCCGCCTCGACCTGGTTGCGCATCAACGCCAGCAGCGGCGACACGATGACCGTCGGCCCGGCCTGGTGGCCCTGCTCACGGTCCCGGAGCAGGGCGGTGGCCACGAAGTAGACAGCCGACTTGCCCCAACCGGTGCGCTGGACGCAGAGCACCCGCCGCCGGTCGACGACCAGTGCCTCGATGGCGCGCCACTGGTCCTCGCGCAGCCGGGCGTGGTCACCGGCCAGCCGGCGCAGCACCGCCTCGGCCCGCTCCCGTACGCCTGCCCGCTCTGCTGTCTCCACCCGGCATTTCTACCAGCGCCGTGCGTCAAGCCCTTGTTGATCAAGAGCTTTGCGTCATCATTCGGCCTGATTCTGACGCAAACCTCTTGATCAACCAGGTCAGGGCCGGGGGTCAGCGGCCGAGGACTGAGCCTCCGTTGACGCCCAGGATCTGACCCGTGACGTAACCGGCCGCCGGGCTGGCCAGATAGCGGACCGCTTCGGCGATGTCGTCCGGCAGCCCGGCCCGCCCGACCAGGGTCGCCGCCACCCGCTTCGCGTGCCCCTCGGCGGTCATCCGGTCACCGAAGAACTCAGTCTCGGCGACGTAGCCGGGGCTCACCACGTTGACAGTGATCTGCTCCGGACCAAGCTGCGCCGCCAGGTCGTACGCCCAGCCGTGCAGGGCCGCCTTCGCCGCCGAGTACGGCCCACCGCCGCCGCGCTGGGCGGCGATCGAGCTGACCAGGATCACCCGCCCACCGGGGCGCCGCAGAGCCGGCCGCAGAGCCTCGGTCAGCAGCACTGCGGTGAGCACGTTGGCGTCCAGGTTGGCCCGCCAGTGTGCGGCGGTCCCGGCCAACGTGTCGGTATCCCCGCCCAGGTAACCACCAGCGTTGTTGACCACCACGTCGACCGGCCGGTCACCAACCGCCGCGAGGACCGCGTCGAGCTGCTCCGGATCGGTCAGGTCCGCGGTCACGGCGGTGATCGCGTCCGGCCGCCCACAGTCCGCGCCGATCTGCTCGGCGGCTGCCGTCAGCACGTCGGCCCGCCGCCCGACGATCAGTACGTCGTAACCGTCGCGGGCGAGCACTCCCGCCACGGCCGCGCCGATCCCGGTCCCGCCCCCACTGACAACAGCGACCCGCGAATCCATCTCCCACCCCTCCCCCTGCCAAAGAACCCCGTCGATCATGAAGTTATCGCCATCCGGTGCGGCGTGTCACGGCAACAACTTCATGATCGACGGGGCGACAGCGGGCGGACCTCAGCGGGGGGAGCGGGGGCGGAGGGCGCGGGTCAGGTGGGACAGGCGGGGGGCCAGGCTGGCCAGGCCTCCGGGGAAGAAGTAGACGGCCAGGATGAAGACAGTGCCCAGCACGAACAGTGGCTGGCTCAGCGGACGGCTGAGGAAGGCCGGCAGGTTGTCCACCGCGTCGCTCGTGCCGAAGGCGGTGAGCCGGTGGTCCAGGTACATGTAGAGGACACCACCGAGCACCGGACCCCACCGGGTGCCCGGCCCGCCGAGCACCACCATGACCAGCAGCGACAGGGTCAGCTCGGAGGACGTGATGTGCGGCGACGCGCCGCCGACGATCAGGACGTAGACCACCCCGCCCGCCGACGCCAGGCCACCGGCCAGGGTGAACGCCACCAGCTTGTAGCGGTACGGGTCCAGCCCGAGCACGCCGATCCGCCGCTCGTCGTCGCGCAGCCCGGCGAGCACCCGACCGGTCGGTGACCCGCTCACCCGGTGCACCACGAAGACCACAAGGGTCAGGTACGCCAGCGCCAACCAGTACAGGTTGACCGTGTTGGTCACCCCCACCAGCCCGGCGGGCAGCCCGGACACGTCCAGCGGCAGGCCCTCCTCACCACCGGTGAGGCCGCCGAAGTCCCGGGCCACCAGGATCGCGCCCACCTGGGCGAAGGCCAACGTGACCATGGCGAACGCGATGCCCACAGTCCGCAGCGCCACCGCGCCGAGCAGCGCCGCCAGGATGGTGCCGCCGGTGATGGTCAGCAGCGCCGCCTGCCACAGCGGCAGACCGGCCCGGGTGACCAGGATGTCGGTGCCGTAGACACCGGCGGCGAAGTACAACGCGTGCCCGAAGGAGAGCATCCCGGTCCGGCCGAAGAGCAGGTCGTATCCGGCCGCCAACCCGCCGAAGATCAGGCAGATGGCGAGCAGTTGCAGGGTGCCGGGCGAGTTGACCGGCCCCTCGAAGATCCCCGGCAGGGAGATCGTCGAGTACGGCAGGATCGCCAGCACGACGAGCGCGACCAGCGGCAGGAACGGGCGGACCCGGTGCCACCGCCCCCGCTGCGGGCTCAGTTCGTCGGGCACCTGCGCGCGAGGCGCGTCGATCACCGTCATGCCGTTGCCACCTTTCCGGCGATGCCCTGCGGGCGCAGCAGCAGCACCACGGCCAGCAGCCCGACCACGCAGATGTCGCCCAGCCCGGACGTGCCGTAGTAGTTGACGAACTGCTGCACCAGCCCGACCACGACCGCCGCGTACGCGGAGCCGACCACCGAGCCCATCCCGCCGATCACCACCACGATGAACGCGAAGATCAGCAGCGAGCCGCCCTGCCCGGGCGAGACGGTGCCGAAGTAGACCCCGCCGAGCGCGCCAGCGAGCGCGGCAGCCGCCCCACCGATCGCGAAGACCAGAGTGAACGCCTTGCGGACGTCGATGCCCAGCGCGGTCACCATCTCCCGGTTCTCCACCCCGGCCCGGATCACCAGGCCGTACCGGGTCCAGCGCAGGAACGCCAGGATCGCGCCGAGCACCAGCACCGCCGCGATGATCAGCAGCAGACCACCGTTGGGCACCTGCGCGCCGAGGATCCCGGTCACCTGCCGGGTCCAGTCCGGACGCGGGAACGGCCGGGCGTCCGCACCCCAGGTGGCCTGGAGCAACGCCACCCCGGCCAGCGAGAGCCCGACGGTGACCAGCACCTGCTCGATGGTGCGGGAGTACAGCGGGCGGATCAGCACCAGCTCGACCAGGATCGCGACCAGCGTGCCGGCGGCGACCCCGAAGGCGACAGCGAACACGAAGCCCAACCCGTCCGGGCCGGCGCCCGGCAGGTTGCCCGCCGCCCACCAGGTGCCGTACGCGCCGACGCCGAGGAACAGCCCGTGCGCGAAGTTGAGCACGTCGGCCAGGCCGAAGACCAGGGACAGGCCCGAGGCGACCAGGAAGTACAGCGCCGCCAGGCCGAGCCCGGTCAGCGCCAACAGGATCACGGTCCCCATCAGTGAGACACCTCCGCCGAGCCGACCCCGAGCAGCGACTTCGTCAACGCGGTCTCCAACAGCAGCTCACGGGCGTCGCCGGTCCAGGCCACCTTGCCGGCGGCCAGCACGACCGCGTCGCGGGCCAGTCGGCGTACGACGGCCAGGTTCTGCTCGACCAGCAGCACCGGCACCGACTCCGCGACCCGTTCCAACACCTCGGCCACCTCGGTCACCACCTTCGGCGCCAACCCCTTGGTCGGCTCGTCAACGAGCAGCAGCCGGTTGTCGTTGAGCAGCACCCGACCGATCGCGAGCATCTGTTGCTGACCGCCGGAGAGCGAACCGGCCCGTTGCCGTCCGCGCCGGTCCAGCTCCGGAAAGAGCGCGAAGACCTTGTCGTACGCCGGGGTGGTGCCGCGCCGCTCGGCGAGCCGCAGGTTCTCGGCGACGGTGAGCCCGGCGAACACGCAGCGGTCCTCGGGCACGTAGCCGAGCCCGCCGCGGACCAGCCGGTGCGTCGGCCGGGCCAGCAGGCTCTGCGCGCCCATCCGGATGGTGCCGCGGACCTCCCCGGCGGGTGGGGTGAGGCCGACGATCGCGCGCAGCGTGGTGGTCTTGCCGACGCCGTTGCGACCGAGCAGGACTGTCACGCCGGTCGGGGCGACAGTGAAGGACACCCCCTGGAGGATGTGCAGCCCGGAGATCCGGACCGACAGCTCCTCGACACTGAGGATCGGTTCCATCGGGGCTGCCTCCGTTCGCGACTGCGGGGCTCGCAAACCCGGCTCACTCCTCGCGCTCACAGCGACTCCCCCAGGTAGGCCTCTTGCACCGTGGGGTTGGCCATGACCGTCTCCGGGGTGTCGCAGGCCAACAGCGCGCCGTGGTGCATGACGGCGATGCGGTCGGCCAACTCCAGGATGACGTCCATGTGGTGTTCGACCATCAGCACCGCCCGGCCGCTGTCGCCGGTCAACGACTTGATGACCGCCACCAGCTCCGGTACGTCCTCGGCGCTGACCCCGGCCATCGGCTCGTCCAGCAGCATCACCCGCGGTTCACCGGCGAGCAGCAGGGCGATCTCCAACTTGCGCTTCTCGCCGTGGGCCAGGGTGCCGGCGAGGGCCGTACCCCGGTGGGCGAGACCGACCCGGTCGAGCGCCGCGTCGGCGGCGGCGGCGACCTCCCGGTCGGCCGCCGCCCGCCGCCACAGCGCCATCGAGCCCCCGCGGTGCGCCTGCACGGCGAGCCGGACGTTCTCCCGCACGCTCAGCGAGCCGAAGACCGAGGACGCCTGGAAGGTACGGCCCAGACCGAGGCGGGCCCGCCGGTGCGGCGGAAGCGCCCCGATGTCCTGCCCGTCCAGAACGATCCGGCCCTCGGTGGCCCGGCGCAGGCCGGTGATCAGGTTGAACAGTGAGGTCTTACCGGCGCCGTTCGGTCCGATGACGCCCAGGAACTCCCCGGGCGCCAGGTCGAGGTAGACGCTGTCGACGATGGCGACCTCACCGATCCGCCAGGTCAGACCGCGGGTGGCGAGCATGGTCAGCCCTTCATGGCCACGGCCGGCGGCGCGGTCTCGTCACCGGTGAGGCTCTTCTGCGCGGTCGCCGTGAACGCGGTGCCGCTGCCGGTCAGCTTGGCCTGGAACATCGGCTGGAGCAGCGCGTGGTCGGCGGCCCGGATGGTCATCTTGCCCTTGACCCCGTCGAAGCTCCAGCCCTCCAGTGCGGTGACCATCTTGTCGACGTCGTCCCCACCCTCCTGCACGGCGCGGACCACCATCTGGGCGGCGGCGAAGCCGTCCGGGTGGAACAGGTCGATGGTGTTGACAGTGGCCTTCAGCGCCTTGCTGGCCTCGGTGTCGCTGGCACCGTCGAAGTAGTGCGACAGGAAGGAGATCTTCGCGCCGGCAGCACCGAAGGTCGGCCACGAGGCGCGGATGTCCAGGCCGGTGACGACAGTGGTGGACGAGAGGACGCCCTGCTGGTCGAGGGTCTGCCACATGGCTGGGGCGGTCGTGCCCGCCCACGCCACGAAGAGCAGGTCCGGCTTGGCGGCCTTGATCTGGCTGGCGAACGGGGTGAACTCGGTGGCGCTGGCCGGGGCCCGGACACTGCTCACTGTCGCGCCCGCGGTGCCGATGACGGCCTTGACGGCCGCCTCGTTGGCGTCGCCGAACGCGCCGTCCTGGGCGAAGACCACCACCTTCTTGCCGGTCGGGTCGCCGATGAACGACTTGGCGGTCACCACATCCTGGTAGGACTGCCGACCGGAGCGGAAGGTGTACTTGTTCGCGCCGGTCACCGCGTCCGTGGCGGCCGGGCCGGAGATGAACAGGACCTTGTTCTGCGCCGCGATCGGCGCGACCTGGAGCGCCACACCGGAGGCGGTGGAGCCGGCGATGATCTTCGTGCCCTTGCCGATCAGGTCCTTCGCCGCGGAGACCGCCTTGGCCGGATCGCCCGCGTCGTCGACCTCGGTCAGCTCGATCTTCCGGTCACCGACCTTGCCGGTGCCCTGGGTGGCGAAGTCCAGCCCCGCCTTGAACCCCTCGATGTACTGCTTTCCGTAGCTGGCCAGGGCTCCCGACTGGGAGTACACCAGGCCGACCTTGACCGGCGCGGCGCTGTCGCCGCCGCCGGTGGCGGTGTCCTGCGGGCTGCCACAGGCCGTGGCGGCCAGCGCCGCGGCCATCATCGTGGCGGCGGAGAGGAACGCCCGCCGCGTCGTCCGGACCGTCATTGCGACTCCACATGAGGACTCAGAGGGAGAGAACTTCTTCGTGACGGCTCACGCTAGAAGTGACGTCACCCACGAGCTATGTGGCGGAAACACACAAGTAACAGGAATGAGGTGGCCGAGGGTTACAACGGGCCGCACTACCAGCCGGGAGCCCACGCCCTCGATGGCCCGAACCCCCACGGACCACCCGAGCCGTGTGTCTCTCCGCGCCATTCGCCCGGTTCGGTCACCCGCAGGGTCCGTCGTGGGCCGCCGCGCGCGGGCAGCGCCGACGACCATCGAGCAAGCTGTCGCAGAAGACCCGATGACGTACGCACTGAGCGTCCTCCTCGGACACCGTCGTCTCCGCCCGATCGACGTCGGCGAGGAAGCCCAGCGCCCGGGTGATCACCCGAGCGAACCGCAGCGCCCCCGGCAGGTCTACCGCGACCACCGGCAGGTGCACCACGAAACGCTCTCTATCCATGCGCACAGCCATCACCCTCGACTCGTCGATCTGGTGGGCGGTCCGGTGTGCGGGTAGGGGACGCCCACCAGACCGCCCGGCCCCACGCCCGCAGCCCTCATCGGCGGCGGTACGAACGCGGAGCCCACCTCACGCCCGCCCCCGAGGGTTTGCCGAACCAACCGGAGCCGGACATCAGCAACCTACCCCAAATGCTTGTGTAGGTCGACCCTTCGAAGCAGCGACACCACAGCCTGTTGCAGTAACTGGTGTAGGCCGGCATGATCGAGGACGCCGAACCGACCGGAGTCCTCACCATGCCCACAGCAGAAGCCCCATATCGCCGCATCGCCAACGAGATCGCCGCGAAGATCAAGAGCGGCGACCTCAAGCCGGGTGACAAGCTGCCCTCCACCCGGGAACTCGCCGAGGCTTACGCCGTGCACATGAACACGGCCTCCCGGGCGCTCTCTCTGCTGCACGACCGCGAGTTGATTACCGGTCAGCCCGGCCGCGGCACCTACGTCGCCGAACACCCCGGCCGGTAGCACTCCCCGTCCGACCGCAGCGGGCGAAGATCGCCGCAACTTCACCGTTGTTGCTGCCTCGGAGCGAGTCGAAGCAGCAACAACGGTGATGTTGCTGCCTTAACACCTTCGAGTCGGCGGTCTGGTCTCGAGATCGTGCTCGATCCTGGATGTAGGGGCCTCGCCCCGCGCACGACACCACTACTTCCTGGATCGAGCACGATCTTGCGGCGGACGGCGGCTAGGAGCGGCCGTCATCCTGTGATCTTGCGGGGCGGACCCGCTCGGACGTGCCGCTGGCCCGTCGTCCGGGTGACGGACGACGGGCCAGCGTGTGGGCCGGGCATGGTCGGCCCGGTGGTCGGCTCGGAGCGGATCAGCTCCGGGCCGAGTGTGGGTCAGCGGCCGGCGAGGGCGGCGACGGCAGTGTCCGGGTGGTCGCTGAAGACACCGTCGAGGCCCAGACCGAGGAAGAGTTCGTACTCGGCGGTGATGTCGCCGCGCGCGTTCGGGTCGGTGCCGATCCGGAAGTCCACCGGAAGGAACTGGTTCTCGGCGCGGAACGTCCACGAGTGCACGAGCAGGTGCTCCCGGTGTGCGTCGCGTACCACTGTGGTGGGGGCGAGCAGGGCGCCGGCGGCGTTCCGGGGGACGAGCAGGTTCTTGTTCGCGCCGATGCCGTCGGCGTACCCGGCGATCCACTTCAGCCCGGCCGGCGTGACCAGATCCTGGTAGGTGCGGGCGTCACCGGCGACGGTGAAGTCGTAGGGGCGGCCGGTCGCGTCGAGCAGTTGGACCAGCTTCACGTCGGTCAGCCGGCTCAGGCGACGCAGGTTGGCCGTCTCGAACGACTGGATGAAGACCGGCGAGTTCTTCCGGTCCAGCTTGTTCTGCCGCAGCACCCGGAGCAGTGGCTCCTCCAACGGCAGTTTGATCGAGGCGAAGTAGCTCGGGTGCTTGGTCTCCGGGTAGATGCCGATGGTGCGGCCCCGTGCCCGCCCCTCGGTCCGGGCCAGGTCGATGACTTCCTGGAGGGTGGGCACCTCGAAGCGGCCGTCGAAGGCGGTGTTCGCCACGCGTACCTGCGGTAGCCGCTCCTTGGCCCGCAGCGTCTTCAGCTCGGCGAGGGTGAAGTCCTCGGTGAACCAACCGGTCACCGCGACGCCGTCGATGGTCTTCGTCGCCTTGCGGGATGCGAACTCCGGGCGGGTCGACACGTCGGTGGTGCCGGAGATTTCGTTCTCGTGCCGGGCGACCAGCACGCCGTCGGAGGTGGAGACAAGGTCCGGCTCGATGTAGTCGGCACCCATCCGGATCGCCAACCGGTACGCCTCCAGCGTGTGCTCCGGGCGGTAGCCGCTGGCGCCCCGGTGACCGATCACGATTGGTCGGTCGTTGGCCCGGGAGTGGTCAGCGTTCGTAGCCGGTTCGGCGGCCGCGATGGTCGGCAGGGCCACGGCGGCGGCGAGCAGAACGCCGGCCACGCCGAGGGTCGAGAGGGTACGTCGCAACGCCGTCTCCTGTCATCGGTTGGTCCGGGTAAGCAGACCGCCCGCGATTTGCCAGGAGTTGGTCGATGGCTGGCCGGCAGATGAATCTCCGGAATGCCCGTTCCCCCTCCAGGGTGGCGGGCGGCCAGGAAGATTGTCTGGTGCGCCGGTTTTTCCGCAATCCCGTGCGGCTGGTGCCGTTCGCGTTCCTGGTGCCGATCCTGCTCGGGACCGGGTTGCTCATGGCGCGCTGGGCGACCGTCGAACACGTACGCCCACCCGTGGTCACCGCGCTCTTCACCGCCACCTCGGCCGTGTCGGTCACCGGCATGGCGATCACCGACACGCCGAACTACTGGTCCGGCTGGGGACTGGTGGTGATCACCCTGCTCACCCAGCTCGGCGGCCTCGGCATCCTCACCGTCGCGGCGTTGGTCATCCTGGTGGTCTCCAGTCAGCTCGGGCTGCGCAACCGGTTGCTGGTGCAGGCCGAGACGGCGGAGTTCGGCATCGGTGACGTGGGCCGGTTGCTCCGCCGGATCGCGCTGACCGTCTTCGCCTGCGAGGCGGTGATGACAGTGCTGATCGCCGGTCGGCTCTGGCTGGCCTACGACTATCCGTTCGGGCGGGCCCTCTGGTCCGGTGCCTTCCACGCCGTACAGGGGTTCAACAACGGTGGCTTCGCGCTCTACACCGACGGTCTGCTGGCCTTCAGCCGTGACCCGTGGGTGTCGCTGCCGCTGGCGATCGGCGCGATCATCGGCGGGCTCGGGTTTCCCGCGCTGTTCGAGGCGGTACGCGAGTGGCGTCAGCCGGCGCACTGGGCGGTGGCGACGAAGTTGACCATCTGGGGCAGCGTGGTGCTGCTGGTGATCGGCTTCGTTGGCCTGCTCACCGCCGAGTGGACCAACGCGAGCACGATCGGCCAGTACGACGTACCCGGCAAGATCCTCGCGTCGTTCACCCAGATCGCGCTGAGCCGCACCGGCGGCTACAGCGTCCTGAACATCGCCGCCCTTCAGGAGGAGAGCTACCCCCTGCTGATCGTGCTGATGTTCATCGGCGGCGGCAGCGCCAGCACGGCCGGGGGCATCAAGGTCTCCACGTTCTTCCTGCTGGCGTTCACCATCTGGGCGGAGCTGCGGGGTGAGCCCGACGTGACGATCGGGCACCGGCGGGTGGCCACCGCGAGCCAGCGGCAGGCGGTCACCGTGGCGCTGCTGAGTGTCGCGTTGGTGGCGGCCGGAACCATGCTGTTGCTGCTGCTCACCGAGGGCGTCCGCTTCGTCGCGGCCCTGTTCGAGATCACCTCGGCGTTCAGCACCACCGGTCTGACCATCGGTCTGGCCGCCGAACTGCCGGCCGGCGGCCAACTGGCGCTGACCGTGCTGATGTTCATCGGCCGGGTCGGGACGCTCACCCTGGGGTCGGCGATCGCCCTGAACACCCGGCGCCGGCTCTACCGCTATCCCCAGGAGCAACCCATTGTCGGCTAGGGCGTGTTTCGGACGTGTCGGGCGGCCCGCGCGTCGGAGACCCGCCCTTGGAAGCAGGGAGGGCCGAGGTGTCGGCTAGACGGGCGGACAGCGGCGGCATCGTGGTGATCGGGTTGGGTCGATTCGGTTGTCACCTGGCCGGGTCGCTGACCCGGATGAACCGCGAGGTGTTGGCGATCGACCGCAGCCCGGCGAAGGTGCAGCGCTGGTCGGCGCAGCTCGACCGTGTGGTTCAGGCCGACGCGACCGAGGAGGGGGCGCTGCGGCAACTGGGCATCACCAGTTTCGGGCGGGCGGTGGTGGCCATCGGGGCCTCGGTGGAGGCGAGTGTCCTCACCGTGTTGGCGCTGGTCGAGCTGGGTGTGCCCCAGATCTGGGCGCGGGCGACCTCGCAGAAGCACGCCAAGATCCTGGCATCGGTGGGCGCGCATCACGTGATCTTCCCGGAGGCGGAGACCGGGGACCGGGTCGCGCACCTGATCGTGAGCCGGTTGCTCGATTTCATCGAGTTCGACGACGACTTCGCGATCGCCACCGTCCGGGTGCCGGAGTCCCTGGTCGGCCGCACCCTGGTCGACCTGCGACCGGAGGAGCGCTACGGGATTCGCGTGATCGGCGCCAAGCTGCCGGGCGAGCGCTTCCGGTACGCGTCCGACGACATCGCACTCCCCCGGGGTGGGGTGGTCATCGTCGAGGGTGGGATCGACCAGGTGCAGCGATTCGCCGGCATGCGCTGACCCGCCGCACGCCGACCGGCCTCGGTGTGGCCTGCCTACTTCTTCCGGTGACCACCCGGCCCCTTGGTCACCTTGCCGCTTTTCCCGGACCACCACCCGCGGCCTTGGCCTTCGCGGGAGCCTGGGGAGGCTTCGGCGGCTTGGCCTTCGACGCACCGCCACCCGAACCGGAGCCGCTGGGCCCCTTCGCGGCCTTGGGCGGAGCCTTCGTCGTGACGGCCTTGCTCGGCGGGGCCGTGGACGGCACGCTGCCGGCCACCCCGGACACCCGAACCCCGCAGGTCGCCTCGCCGAGCCGGAACTCGACAGGCAACGGGTTCGCCCCGCTGTACCTACCCGTGAGGGTCACCTTCTCGGCCGCACCGGGCGCCAGCGTGGTGCGCTGGGGCGCCGGCCGAACCAGCACAGTGCTCCCCTGCTGGTGCACCGGCGCGGGCTCCGCCTTCGTCACCTTCTGCTGCCCGGGGAAGGCGAAGCTCATCGTCCAGTCCCGCAGCTCACGGCCACTGGTGTTGGTGAGGGTCAGCTCGGCGGCGAACTCGGTGCCGGAGTCGGTGCGCAGCGCGTACGCCACCTCGCAGGGCGCCGCCGCCGGCAGACCCATCCGGGCCTCGGTCGTCGGCCGGTCGCCGCCGCTGGCCGGGCTGCGCGAGGTGAACCCCCACATCGCCCCGGTGACCGCGATCAACCCCACGGCGGCCACTCCGGCCTCCACACGCCGACGACGGCTCACCCGCTGGCGCACCCTCCGGTCCCGTTGGCGGGTACGGGAGATCGGCAACGCGTCGGTCTCCGCCGACCAGGGCAGGATCGTGGTGCCCGCGCTGGCGAGCGCGGCCGCGTCCAGCGGCCCTCCGGCCGGGGAGACCGGCACCGCCGCCAGCATCCCCGCCGCGTCGGCGAGGGTCCGGGCCACCTCGGCGGTCGCCGGCCGGTCTGCGGGTTGCTTGGCCAGGCAGCGCCGCACCAGGTCGGTCACCTCGTCGGGCAGCCCCGGCACCTCCGGCATCGGATCCGGGTCGCTGTACATGTGGGCACGCAGCATCTGGGTGGTGGTGTTGGCCTGCCACGGCAGTCGGCCGGTGAGCATCCGGTAGAGCAGCAGCCCCACGGCGTACACGTCGGTGGCCGGGGAGACCTGGCCGTTGTCCAGCCGCTCCGGGGCGAGGTACGCGGGAGTGCCCAACAGCGCGCCGTCCGGCCCCTTCTCGCTCTCCCCGACGAGCGCGGAGATGCCGAAGTCGACCACCTTGACCCCGGTCGAGGTGAGCATGACGTTGCCCGGGGTGACATCGCGGTGCACCACACCTCGGGCGTGCGCGGTGGCCAGCGCCGAACTGACCTCGGCGCCGATGGTCACCGCCTCCCGCCACGGCAGCCGGCTCTCCCGGCCCAACCGGCTGGCCAGCGAAGCGCCGTCGACCAGCTCCATCACCACGTACGGCACGGTCAGCCCGACCTGCTCGGACTCGCCGTAGTCGTACACGTTGGTGATGTTGGGGTGGCAGAGCCGCGCGGCGGCCTGCGCCTCGATCCGGATGCGGTGGCGGAAGGCCCGGTCGCTGGCCAGCCGGGACGCCAGCACCTTCACCGCGACCTGGCGGCCGAGCACCTCGTCGTAGCCACGCCAGACCACCGACATGCCACCCGCGCCGAGCTGCTCGATCAGCCGGTACCGCTCATCGAGCAACTGCGCGCCGTTTCGGTCCCCACCACCCATGGTGACCGTTGTTGCCCAGGATCAACCGGCCTACACCTGGAGTATCGGAATCGGTCACGATTGTCACTCGATCAGGCGGTGGCCAGCAGTTGGTCCACCGGGGCGTAGTCGTCGGTCAACACCATCGCCCCGCCGACGAAGTCCGTCAGCGCCGCACCGGAGAGCAGGCTGACCTTCGGGTCCACCTCGGCCAGCCGGGCCCGAACGGCCTCCAACGGCAGCGGCGCATCGGAGCCGACGATGAGGAAGTTGGAGCCCTGCTCCTCGGCGAGCGCCTCCGGAGGCGCGATCAACGCGACGTGCCCGAACTCGGCGGCCACCGTGGCCAACTCGGCGCGGATGAACCGCAGCGGCGGGTAGTCGATGACGTTCTGCACGTACACGCCGCCGGGGCGGGTCACCCGCCGGACGTCGGCTGCCATCTCCCGGGTGGCCAGGTGCCAGGGCACCACGAGGTGCCCGAACGCGTCACCGACCACCAGGTCACGACTGTCGGTCGGCTCACCGGCCACCAGCATCCGTGCGTCACCCACCACCGCCCGAAGCTCCGGCCCCGGCCGTACGCCCAGCTCCTGCTCGCCCAACTCGACCAGCCCGCCGTCGATCTCGAACACCAGGTTGTCGGTGCCGGGGCGGGTGGCGGTCAGGTAACGCGGCACTGTGAACCCGCCGCCGCCCAGGTGCAGCGCGTCCACCCGCCGACCGGCCGGCGCGGCGACGTCGGCGACCGCGCCGATCCACTTCGTGTACCCGTACTCCAGGTGCTTCGGGTCGGCGAGGTCCACGTACGAGTGCTGGGCAGAGTTGAGCAGCAGCGTCCGCCCGCTGGGCCGGGCGGGGTCCGAGGTGACCCGGGCGCAGTGGTACGCCGTCTCGATGTCGCACGGGTTGGGTGCCACTGTGGTCAGCCCCGCCCCGGCCAGTCCGAGCACTGCCAGTGCGGCCCGGGCCCGAGCTGGACCGGGCAGTTCGGTGGGCTCCTGCCGGCGCAGGTACCAGCCGAGGCCGAGGCCGACCAGCCCGAGCGCGACCGCCAGGGTCAGCAGGATGACGGTGCTACGCAGGGCGGCGACCAGCACGAACCCGGTGAGCAGGGTTGCCGTGATGCCGCCCAGGGTGCCGATCCCGGAGAGTCGACCGACCACCTGGCCGGTACGACGCAGGTCGGCGAGCTGGAGTTTCACTACCAACGGGGTGACAGCGGCCAACAGCGCGGCCGGCACGAACACCGCCAGCGCGACGAGCAGCAGGATGCCGCTGGCCGCACCGCCGCGCAGCACCTCACCGGCGTACCGGACGACGGGCAGGGTAACCGCTGTGGCGATGCCGGCCAGCACCAACGCCGGCGCGAGCAGCCCTCGCGGGTTGCGTCGGTCGGCCAGCCAGCCGCCGAACCACGCCCCGTACGCGATGGCGGCCAGCGCGATGCCGATCACCGAGCTGGTCACCTGGAGGGTCACCCCGACGTACGGGCCGACCAGGCGCAGGGCGACGGTCTCCAGCACCAGCACGGCACCGCTGGAGAAGAAGACCAGGAAGGCGGCCAGGCCGTTGGGCAGCGCCCGGCCGGTGATCGGCACGGGCGGGGCCGGGGGCGCAGGCAGGGCCGCTACGTCGGACGGTGGGGAGCTCATCGTCGCGATGGTACGCAGCGAAGCTGGTGCTTCGGGTCAGTACATCGAGAGATGAACATGGTTCGTGTGGGACGCCGCCGGGCTGCCGCTCCCACTGTACGAGCGCCACCCGGTGCCGGGGTGCCAGATCTGCCGATACCAGATCACGTAGAGCACACCCAGCCGGTCGGCGTTGCGGACGTGCCAGGCGGCCAGGCTGTCCCCGTACGCCTTGTCGCCGCCGGTCGCGTTCTTGTCCTCGAAGCCGTTGGTGGCGGCCGAGAAGTCGCAGGCTCGGCCCTTCGGATGCTCGCCGCTGCCACCGCTGCGCTTGCAGGAGACGTGCCGCTTGTAGCCGGCCGCCTGGGTCTGCTTGAGCGCGTTGAGGGTGCGCGGGGTGATGCACCCGGAGGTGGTCGGGTCCTTCACCGAGCAGGATTCCGACGGCCACGACCCGTCGGAGTTACGCGGCGCCGGCTTCGCCGAGGCGGAGTTGCCACCGCTGAAACCGTTGCTGCCACCGGAGCTGACCTCGGCGAGCGCCGCCTCGGCCTCTTTCTTCTTCTTCGCCATCACGGCGAGTTGCTTCTGCTGCTCGCGGACCTCGGCGTCGATGGCGACCTTTGCCTGCTGCGCCTGCTGCCGGGCGTCGGTGAGGTCACGCAGCCGCTTGCTGTCCCGCTGGGCCATCAGGTCGAGGTCGCCAGCGCGTTGCAGGAACGCCTCCGGCGTGGCGGTGTTGAGCAGCATCGAGACCGCGCTCAGCCGACCAACCCGGTACGACTGGGCGGCCACCTCGCCCACCTGGGCGCTGAGCCCGACCAGCCGACCCTCCAGCGTCGTCAGCTCGCCGGTCAGCGCCGTCTGGCGACGCTTGGAGTTGTCGAGTTTGGCCTTGGCCTCGATGTGCCCCTTGGCGGTCAGCTCCAGCGCGTCCTGCAGCTTCTTGCTGCCCCCCTCGCCAGGCTCCGCGTACGCCGGCACGGCGGCACCGCCGAGCACCAGCGCGACTGCGGCAAGCAGGGCGAACAGAGCGCGGCGACCGAGCCGCGGGCTGAGCCTGGTCCTGGGCACGAAAGCGTCCTTCCGTCGACCGCCGGCCCCCGAGGAACATTGCACTTCGGCGCCGGTCGGCGGCCTGCTGGCGGAGACCGCCGGTCACGATACCGGACTGCGGGCCGGTGACCACCCCCATGACCCTCGGGCTGCCCCGATGTCGACGGAGCGTCCCAGCCCGGTCGCTCAGCGCGCTGATCAGGTGCTGAGCAGAGCGTCGCGCACCTCGGCCCAGACCTGCTCGTTGGCCGCGACGAGCAGACCGTGGCCCTCGTCGGCGGGGTGGTAGTCGACGCCGTCGAACCGGCGGGCGACACCACCGGCGGCCCGGACCAGCACGGCGCCCGGGGCGTGGTCCCAGGGCAGGGTGCGCCAGAACAGGGCGAACTGCTGCTCGCCGGTGAGGATGTCCAGGTATTCCCGACCGGCGCAGTGCTGGCCGGGCAGCAGCTCACCGAGCCGCCGACCGCCGGCGCGGACCCGGTCGCGGGTCTCCGGCGGCAGGAACCGGGTCATCGCCACGCCGCGCAGCTCGCCGAGCGGCGGCACCGAACCGGCGCCGTCCACCGGACGACCGTTGAGCAGGGTGCCCTCGTCCGCCGAGCCGGCGGCGAGAGTGTCGGCGAGCGGGTCGAGGATCCAGCCGGCGGTCGGCCGCCCGTCGCTCAACAGCGACACCATCAGGGCGAACGGCCGGCGACCGGCGGCGAAGTTGGCGGTGCCGTCGACCGGGTCGACGAGCCAGACGTCCCCGCCGTCGCGCAGGTGCCGCAGCAACCCCGGATCGTCGGCGACACCCTCCTCGCCGACCACCATCGAGCCCGGCCGCAACCGTCGCAACCCCGCCGAGAGCAGTTCCTCGGCCCGGCGGTCGGCGACGGTGACCACCTCGCCGGGCGCCTTCTCCGACACGTCGTCGTCGTCGAGCTTGCGGAACAGTGGCAGCACGACCTGCTCGGCGGCCTCCCAGAGCAGGTCGCCGACGTCGTCCAGCAGCGTGTCAGCCACGCGGCGGCAGCTTGACCACGCTGACGAAGAACTCGTCAATCTGACGGACCACAGAGATGAAGCGCTCGAAGTCCACCGGCTTGGTCACGTAGGCGTTGGCGTGCAACTGGTAGCTGCGCAGAATGTCCTCGTCGGCCTGGGAGGTGGTGAGCACCACCACCGGGATCCGGCGCAGGTTCTCGTCCTTCTTGATCTCTTCCAGCACCTCCCGGCCGTCGCGGCGGGGCAGGTTGAGGTCGAGCAGGATCAGGTCGGGCGCCACCGCGTCGGCGTACTGGCCCTCCCGTCGCAGGTAGGCGAGCGCCTCGGCCCCGTCGGAGACGACGGTCAGCCGGTTACGCAGCTTGTGTTCCTCGAACGCCTCCTGGGTCATCAGCACGTCACCCGGGTCGTCCTCCACGAGCAGGACCTCGATCGGGCTCTTGCCATCCGCCGGCGCGGTCATCCCACCGTCTCCCTCATGTCACCCGTTCTACCGCTTTCCGGCCTCTCGTCGGCCCGGTCCGGCTGGTCCGCCCCGTCGGCCTGCTCCTCCAGCACCGCTGGCGCCTCGGTCGAGGGCGTCGGGTCGTCAACGGTCGGGGCGTCCGGCTCATCCGCGGAATCGGCGGCGGCAGCCGCCTCGACGTCCTGGGGAAGCGCCGGCAGGGTGAACCGGATCGCGGTGCCCTCCGGCACGTCGGTGTCCACCCAGACGCGACCGCCGTGGTACTCGACGATCTTCTTGACGATCGCCAGCCCGATGCCGGTGCCCGGGTACGCGTCCTTCGAGTGCAGCCGCTGGAAGATCACGAAGATCTTGTCGGCGAACTCCGGCTCGATCCCGATGCCGTTGTCCTGGCAGGTGATCTCCCACTCGGAGCCCACCAACCGGGCCGAGACGTGCACCTTCGACGGAACGTCCGGACGGCGGAACTTGATCGAGTTGCTGACCAGGTTTGCCAGCAGGTTGGTGAGCAGCGGTTCCTCACCCGAGATCACCGGCAGCTCGGTCCAGGTCAACTCGGCGTCCGCGTACTGCCTGGCGGCCTCGGTCTGGCCGGCCACGTCGCCCATCACCTTGTTGAGGTCGACCTCGACGAAGCCGGTGGTGAGCCGCCCGATCCGGGAGAACGCGAGCAGGTCGTTGATCAGGCGTTGCATCCGTTGCGCGCCGTCCACCGCGAAGGCGATGTACTGGTCGGCCCGCTCGTCGAGCTGCCCGGCGTAACGGCGCTGGAGCAGCTGGCAGAAACTGGCGACCTTACGCAGCGGTTCCTGCAGGTCGTGTGAGGCCACGTACGCGAACTGCTCCAGGTCACGGTTGGACCGGGTCAGCTCCTCGGCCTGCTTCTGGAGCTGACTGTTGACCCACTCGATGCGCTCGCGGGCGGCCCGGACCTCGGCCAGGTCGGCGGCGATCTTCTGCCGCATCGCGTCCACGTCCTCGCCGAGCCGGACGAACTCCGGTGGGCCGGTGGTGGCGATGCCGTGCTGGTAGTCGCCCTCGGCGACCTCGCGCACCTGGTCGGCGAGCCCGATCAGGGGTCGGATGACCATCCGGTCCAGGGAGAGCAGCAGCAGCGCCCCGGCGACGACCACCACCAGCGCGGCGACGATCAGAAGGACGACCAGGATGTTGCTGCTGGTGCGCACGTTGGAGGCGGCCTGCTCCCGGGCGGTCAGGATCTCCTCCTGGAGGTCGTTCACCGCCGACCGCACCTGGTCGAACTGCTGCCGGGCCGCTTCGGTGACCAACGCCTGGCCGGCCCTGGTGCCATTCTGCTCGGTGGTGGTGATCACCGGTTCCGCCACCGACTGCCGCCACTGCGCCGTCTGTTCCTCGACGATCCGCAGCTCCTGGCCGATCTGTGGATAGTCGTCGAGCAGCGTCCGCATCGAGGCGACGACGGTCTTCTCCTGCTCCAACCCCTCCCGGTAAGGGCTGAGGTCGGCCGGATCGCCGCTGACCGCGTACCCCCGGATCGCCGTCTCCTGGTCGAGCAGCGCGTTGAGCAGTTCCTGCGACTGCACCCGCAACGGGCCGGTCTGGTTCAGCACGGCGTCGATCTGGGTGCGGTTGCGGGCGGCCATCGCCGCCTCCGCGGCGGCCAGGCCGATCAGCAACACGCCCACGACGGTGAGCAGAGTGATCACCCGGCGGCGCAGACTCCAGCCGCCGATTACCGGCTTCACCGGCCACCACCCCGGCTGACCAGCAGCATGGCCACGTCGTCGGCGAGCGGGCCACCGTTGAGCCGCTCGGCCCGCCCGACCAGCCAGGCCGGCAGTTCGGGCAGCGACACCGAACGGTTCGCCGGCTCGTCCAGCAACCCGCTGAGGCCCGGCACGTCGAGCCGCTCGTTGCCGGCGCCCACCCGCCCCTCGATCAGGCCGTCGGTGTACATCAACAGGGACCAGTCATCGGTGTCGAACTCCAGGTCGTAGGCGATCGGCCGGCGCGGTCGTACGCCCAGCAGCAGGCCGCCGGGCGCGGGCACCGGGGCGACCCGACCGCCGGAGAGCAGCAGCGGTGGCGGGTGCCCGGCCAGGCGGACGGTGGCCCGGTTGGCGTCCAGGTCCAGTCTGATGGTGGCCACCGTCGCGAAGATCTCCTGGAGGCGGCGCTCGCTCATCAGCACCTGCTCCAGGGCGGGCAGCACCTCGTCGTCCGGCACCCGGGCGAGCACCAGGGCCCGCCAGGCCACCCGCAGCTCGACCCCGAGCGCGGCCTCGTCCACCCCGTGCCCACAGACGTCGCCGACGATCAGGTCGAGGCGGTCCGGATGGGTCTGCACCACGTCGAAGAAGTCCCCGCCGATCAACGCGGCGTGCCGGCCGGGCCGGTAGAAGGTGTGCACCGCCACCTGGTCGGTCGTCATCAGCGGTTGGGGCAGCAGACCGCGTTCGAGTCGGGCCGACTCGGCCTGGCGCAGCTCGACCTCGCGCAGCCGGCGGGCGTTCTCGTCGGCGCGCTTACGCTCTACGGCGTAGCGCAGCGCCCGGGTCAGCAGCACCCCGTCGACCTGGCCCTTGACCAGGTAGTCCTGGGCGCCCTCGGCGACCGCCACCACGCCCAGGTGCTCGTCCGTGCGGCCGGTCAGCACGCAGACCGCGGCGCCGCTGGACATCTCCAACACCTGGCGCAGCCCGTCCAGCCCCTGCGCGTCGGGCAGGCCCAGATCGAGCAGGACGCAGTCGACGCCGCCGATCCGCTGCCGCGCCTCCCGGAGGCTGGTGGCGACCAGCAGGTCGATCATCGAGTTCGTCTCGGCGAGCAGCTCACCGACCAGGAAGGCGTCGCCCTCGTCGTCCTCCACCAGCAGCACCCGCAGCCGCTCACCCGGCGGCAGGTTGGCATGCCGCGCCAGGCCACCGTGCGGATACGGCACGACTGGGGAGCCGGCCGAGCCGGTCCCCCGGTGCGGCCGGGTCACCGCCGCGAGACGCGGGAGTTCGCTGGTGATGTCGGGCTCCTTCCGAGTGCCCTGCTGATCCTGTATTAGACAACGGTCGCACACAACACGATGCCCGCGGCGCGGGCGGGGATGGGCCGCATCACTGCCCGCCCGATGACAAACCGGGCGGCTGGTGAACCCCCGGCCTACCGGCCATCCCGTCCGCGGCCGCCGACGGGCAGGATGATCCCACCCCAGGCCCCACCACCCCCCGAGGAGTCCCCGTGGGCGCACCTACCACCCCGGCCGCGACGGGCACGCCGCCCCGTCCGATTCCGGGCGTACCCCCGGCCCACCGCGCGCTGACCCGGCCGCGTCGGCGGCTCGTGGCGGCCGCGGCGGCGCTGGTCGCGCTGGCCGCTGTCGGCGCCGGCAGCCTGCTCGACCTGCGCACCCCGGCTCCGAAGCCGGCCGACGCGCCAGCGGACGAGTTCAGCGCCGGCCGGGCGTACCAGGACGTCCAGGTGATCGCCGCCCGGCCGCACGTCGCTGGCAGCCCGGCCAACGAGCAGGTCCGCGCGCACCTTGAGCAGCAGCTGCGGGGGCTGGGCCTGGAGACCGAGGTGCAGGACACTCTGGCTCCGGAGGCCGGTCAGCTCAGCGGGGCGGCGGGCGGGGCGACAGTGGCCCGGGTCCGCAACGTGGTGGCCCGGCTGCCCGGCACCGACTCGACGGGCCGGGTCTTCCTGGTCTCCCACTACGACTCGGTACAGACCGGGCCGGGCGGCAACGACGACGCGGCCGGCACGTCGACCATCCTGGAGGTGGCCCGCGCGCTGACCACCGGCCCCCGGCCCCGCAACGACATCGTCTTCGTGCTCACCGACGCCGAGGAGGCGTGCCTCTGCGGCGCTGCCGCGTTCGCCGCCAGCCACCCGCTGGCCGCCGACGGCGGTGTGGTGCTCAACCTGGAGGCGCGGGGCTCCACCGGCCCGGTGATCATGTTCGAGACGTCCCGGAACAACGCGAAGCTGGTGGACATCTTCGGCCGGGCCGCCCCTCACCCGGTCGGCACCTCGTTCGCTGTGGAGATCTACCGCGCGCTGCCCAACGACACCGATTTCACCGCCTTCCTCGATGAGAAGTTCGTCGGGCTGAACTCGGCGTACATCGACGGCGGGGCGATCTACCACACGCCGTTGGACACTCCGGCAGCCATGGACCGGGGCAGCCTCCAGCAGCACGGTGACAACGCGCTGGGCCTGGCCCGGGAGTTCGGTGGCACCGACCTGACCGACCTGCGCTCGGGGCACGACGCCACCTACTTCCCCGTCCCCGGCGGGCTGGTCCGCTACCCGGGCTGGCTCACGGTGCCGCTGGCCCTGCTCGCGGTGGCCCTGGTGGCCGCCCTGGGCTGGCTGACCCGCCGCAGCGGCCGGACCAGCACCGGCCGGCTGGCCGCCGGCTTCGCGCTGGCCCTGGTGCCGATCGTCGCCGCGCCGGTCGCCGCCCAACTGCTCTGGCTGGCCATCACCACGATCCGACCGGGGTACGCGGAGCTGCTCGACCCGTACCGGCCGATCTGGTACCGACTGGCCGTCCTGGCGCTCGCCACCGCCATCGTGTTCACCTGGTACGCGCTGACCCGCCGCCGGATCGGCCCGGCCGCGCTCGCCGTCGGCGGGCTGGCCTGGCTGGCAGTGCTCGGGGTGCTGCTCGCCGTGGCAGTGCCGGGTGGGGCGTACCTCACCACAGTGCCGGCGCTGGCCGGCGCCCTCGGCGGGCTGGTCGCACTGCGTACCCGGCAGACCGGGCCGTGGCCGGTGGTGGCGGTGACGGCCGCCGCGGCCGTCGGTGTGGTCATCCTGTTGCCCACAGTGGTGCTGCTCTTCCCCGCGCTGGGGATGGCCATGGGCGGCGTGGCCGCGCTGGTCGCGGTGCTGCTCGGCCTGGTCGCCCTGCCGGTGGTCGACCTGCTGCACCCGCAGGCCGGCGGCCAGCGTGGCCTGCTCGCGCTGCGGGCCCGGCGGCTCGCGGTGCTGCCGGCCGGTGCCGCCGCCGTCGCGGCGGTGGTGCTCGCCGGGGTCGGGCTGGCCGTGGACCGCTTCGACGCCGCCCACCCCGCGCCGACCCACCTGATGTACGCCATGGACGCCGGCACCGGCCAGGCCCGTTGGCTCAGCCACGAGAGCGACCCGCAGCCGTGGACGGACGGGTACGTGGACGGGGTCACCGACGTCGGCGACGACTTCCCCGGCCTCGGCGACGGCGAGCTGCGGGCCGGCCCGGCGCAGTCGGCGAACCTGCCGGCGCCGAAGCTGGAGGTGGTGGCCGACGCCACCGCGGGTGGCGAACGCACGCTGCGGCTGCGGCTCACCCCACAGCGGGCGGCCCGGCTCGCCACCCTGCACGTCGACACGTCGACCGCCACCGTGCTGCGCGCCGACGTGGCGGGGCGGTCGGTGCCGGTGGAGCCCCGCGACGGGAAGTGGGGCTTCGGGCTGGTGTTCCACGCCCCGCCGGCGGAGGGCGTCGAGGTCACGTTGACAGTGCGCCCGATCGCCGGGCAGGTCGCGCTGCGGGCGATGGACGCCAGTGACGGATTGGACGCGCTGCCCGGCTTCCGCCCCCGGCCGCCGGCTGTCGGCGTCGTCGGGTCGCACAGCTCGGAGATGTTGGCGGTCGCCCGCACCTATCCCCTCTGAGGTGAAACGGGGTGGTCCGGCGGGAGCGTTCTTCCGCCGGACCACCCTTTCCGGTCAGCCCACCGGCTCCGGTTGGCCGGTACCGACCCGGTGCCAGCGATTACCGTCGTGATCGGTGAAGGTGAGGTCCACCAGAACGGTGTCGCCCGGGCGGAGCCGGTGCTCCGCCGCGACGGTGACGAAGAGGTCGTGCACATCGCGACCAGGAATCCGACGGACCTGTTTCGCCGGGGCCAACCCGACCGGCGGGGCGTCCGGATCGTCGGGCGGGACCAGTCGAGCCAGCGCCACCACGTCCAGCACCGGGGCGTCACTCTCGTTGGCCACGGCGACCCGCAGCACCGAGGTGCCGCGGATCTCGGCCACCGCCGACACCAACCGGGCCTGGGTGGCCCGGATCCGCAGGTCGTCGCTACGACGGGCGCGAATCTCCCGCCGCAATCCGAGATAGACGAAGAGCACGCTGGCGATCGAGCCGACCGCGCCGAACCAGTCCGGCACGGAACCCCAGTCGATGACGTCCTGGATTGGCGACCAGTTCATAGGTCCATCGTGGATGCACCTGTCGAGTGCCGCGCCCGGCGGATCGGCTGGAATCAGCCGCGAATTGGGAATTCCGGCACCGATTCCGGTCAGCCCGGCGGCCTAAACGGAGAGTGTGCAACCCAGTACGGGGATGGATACGCTTGCGGTCGACATGGTGCGGGTGGCAATCCCTCCGACTGTCCATCAGATGGACAGGATCTTTCGCCGCCGGCCCCATTGCGAAATTCGCCACCAAAGGGGGACCGCATTGACTGCGGACGTTCCACCCGAGGATGCCGGCGCGCCCCGGCCCGCGTACGACCGGCCGAGTCGTGTCTCCGTCGATCCACCGCTCGGGCGACTGGACAGCCCGCTGCACGGGCGCGACGACCTGATCGACGAGATCGTCCAACCGGGGGAAACCGCCGGGGGCCGCCCTTCGGTGCACATCCTGTGTGGCATGGGTGGCTCCGGCAAGAGCCACGTCGCGCTGGAGATCGCCCGCCGCGCCCGGGCTGACGGCCGGACGGTGTGGTGGGTGCAGGCTGGGCGGCTCAACTCCGGGATGCGGGAGGTGGTCAGCCAACTCGGCGCGTCGGAAACCCAGGTCGACCAGGCCTGGGCCGGGATGATCAGCGCCACCGACCTGGTGTGGCGCTACCTCAACCAGGCCGCGCAACCCTGGCTGTTGATCTTCGACAGTGCGGACGAGCCCGCCAGCCTGGGCCCCACCGACGGAGTGCTCGCCGACGGCACCGGCTGGCTGCGCAGCCCGGAGGCCGACGACGGCATGGTCATCGTGACCAGCCGGGACGGCAACCGGTCCACCTGGGGCACCTGGTCGGTGCTGCACCAGGTGCGCCCGCTCGACGCCGACGCCGGCGCGCAGGTGCTGATCGACCGGGCCGGCGCCCAGGCCGGGGGCCTGGCCGACGCCCGGGAACTCGCCCGCGAGCTGGGCGGGCTACCCCTCGCCCTGCGCGCCGCCGGCAACTACCTGCGGTCGGTGAACGCCAGCCCGGTCTGGCAGGGCTCGTCCACCATCACCACCTTCGCCGACTACCGCACGGCGGTGCAGCGTCGGTTCCGCTCACCGCGCGACGCCGCCGACGTCGACCTCGACGAGTCCCTCGGCCTGGAGATCGTCCGCGAGGTCGACGACATCTCACTGGACCTGCTGGCCCGCCGCCAGCTCCAACAGAGCCGACCACTGCTCCACGTGCTGGCCTGCCTGAGCACCTCCCCGGTGCCCTACGAGGTGGTGCTCAAGCCGGCCATCCTGGCCGGGTCACCGCTCTTCAAGGGGCTCACCAGCCGGCAGCGGGTGAAGGTGCTGGAGGGCATCGGCAACCTGGCACTTGTCGACTTCGACGTCCACGAGGAGGTCACCGACCCCGCGTTCGCGCACGTGCTCTCGCTGCACCCACTCGTGCACGCGATGTTCCGCGACCGCGACGAGGTGCGTGAGCAGATCGCCGAATACCACGGGCTGGTCATGAAGCTGCTGCTCGCCGCAACCGAGGGGCAGAACCCGGACGACTCGGCGGCCTGGACCAACTGGGACGTGCTGGTGCCACACCTGGTCGAGGCCGTGCGGGAATACCTCGTGCCGCAGAAACACAAGCACGACCCCGAGACGGTACGCCGGGCGCTGGAGCTGACCCGGCTCACCGCCCGCTACCTCATCGCGGTCGGCCTACCCGGCTCGGCCTTCGACATCCTCGACCCGATCGTGCGCGGTTGCGCCGCGTACGACCACGACCTGGACCGGCCGCAGGTGCTGGCGCTGCGCCACGAGCTGGGCCGCACCTGGTTGGAGCGCAACCAGCCGGAGATGGCCGACCGGGTGCTCCGCGAGGTCATCGCGGACCGCACCAGGGTGCTGGGCAGCGACGACGCCGACACCCTCGCCAGCCGACACAAGCTCACCAAGGCGATCATGGCGCAGCGCCAGTGGCCGGAGGCCGAGTTGGAGCTGCGTCAGATCGTCGCCGCCGAGGACCAGGTACGCGGCCCGGAACACTGGGACACCATGATCGTGCGGCACAGCCTGGCCCTGGCGGTGCTCGCCCAGCAACGGGCACCCGAGGCAGAGGAGATGCTGCACGCCATCCTGGAGGTCCGCTACCGGTTGTGGCCGCTCAACCAACCGGAGACCTGGCAGGCCCGGCACACGCTGGCCCGCTGCATGCAGGCGCAGGGCCGGCTCGCCGAGGCGGAGGCCGAACTGCGGGCCACCCTGGCCACAGTGGAACCCCGGCACGCCGACCGCAGCGAGGTGCTCGCCATCCGGTCCACCCTGGGACTGGTGCTGCTGCTGGAGGAGCAGGTCGACGCGGCGATCGAGGTGTACGAGCAGTTGCTGGCCGACCGCCGGCGGCTCCTCGGCGACACCCACCTGGACACCCTCCAGGTGGAGCACGCGCTGCGCCGGCTGCGGAACGGCGACTGAACGGTCAGTGCGGCGCGGCCGGGCCCAGGTCGCTCGGGTCCGTGTTGCCACCGCAGATGATCACGGCTACCCGCTCCCCCGGCTGCGGCACGTACGCGCCGCCGACCAGCGCGGCCAACGCGGCGGCACCACCCAACTCGGCCGCCACCCGCAGCTCCGACCAGAGCAACCGGCGCGCCCGCACCAGGTCCTCGTCGCGAACCAGTACGGACACCACCTCGGTGCGGCGGGCGGTGTCGAAGGCGATCTCGCCGATCCGCCGGGCACCCAACGAATCGGTGGCGATGCCACCCACCTCGATGTCGACCGGCCGGCCCGCCTTGAGGGCCGAGTGCAGGGTGGGGATCTGCTCCGGTTCGACCGCCACGACGCGTACCGACCCACCGAACCAACTGGCGATACCGGAGACCAACCCGCCGCCACCGACCGCCACCAGCACTGTGTCGATCCCGTCCACCTGCCGCTCCAGCTCCCGGCCGACGGTGCCCTGACCGGCCACCACCTCCGGCTGGTCGTACGCGTGCACGACGAGCGCGCCGGTCTCCCCGGCCCGCTGGGTGCTCGCCGCCAACGCCTCGGCGTAGTGCTGGCCCACCTGGCGCACCTGGGCGCCCAACCCGGCCAACCGCTGCACCTTCACCGGTGAGGCGGTGACCGGCACGAAGACCTCCGCCGGCACGCCCAGCGACCGGGCCGCGTACGCGACGGCGAGGCCGTGGTTGCCACCCGACGCGGCGATCACCCCGGCCGAGGGCAACGAACCCTGGAGCATCCGGTTGAACGCGCCACGCGGCTTGAACGAGCCGGTGTGCTGGTGCAACTCCAACTTGAGGCTGAGCTGCCCGGGCACACCCAGATCGGCACCGTCGACGGCGATGACCGGGGTTTCCCGGACCCGCCCCTCGACGAGGGCTGCGGCCGCCTCGACGTCGCTTCTGTCCACCATGGGGAACGCCCTTCACTACGACCAGAGGGCCAGTCGACCATCGTCGGTGAGCCCGACGAAACATCCTATGGAGATCCGTCGGCCATCCGACGCGGGACGCACCGTGTGGTAGTGCCGCGGATCAAACAGGAAGCCCTCCCCGAGCGTGGGGCGCAGCGTCAACGACTGCGTGTCGGCGCCCACCGCCTCCTGGAAGCCGTACCCGCCGGGGATCCGCAGCGGCTCGTCGTCCGGCTGCCAGCGCCGCCGCCACAGCACGGTCTCCCCACCGGCCGGCGGCACCCGGATGTAGATGTTGAACGCCAACTGCGCCACCACCTCGCTGTCGAGCAGCCGACCCGCGTACTCCCGGACCGCGTCGTCGAAGTGCACCTGGAGCCCCGCGTTGATCTCGCGGACGATGCCGACGTGCATCTCCCGACCCTGCCGCCGCCCGGGTGCGACGTCCGGCCAGGCGCCTCTGAACGCGGCCAGGCACAGGGCCCGGGGCGAGTCCGACAGACCCAGCGTTGACCAGCTCTTCTCGGCCGCGCGGGCCGCGTCCCAGTAGTCCTCGCGGAGTTCACCGGCGGACCGGTGATCGTTGATGGCCGGGCCGAACTTGGCGACGACGGGAAAGACCCGGCTCTCGTCGTAGCGGTCCATCGGCGCGTTGGCGAGGGCGGCGGTGATCGCGTGACAGCGGGCCGCGGAGAGCAATCGCGGCACCCGGACGGCCGCAAGCCGCCCCGCGATGAGCCCGGCGACATCCGCCCGGGTGATCGACTCGGATTCGACGGCGACGAAAAAGGGATCGGTAGTGCTCGAATGCTGCACGGCGGTCCTCCCGTAACGAAGATCCCTCACCGAACTTGTCGCGCCCCCCGATCCGCGCACCGTGCAATGTACAAACCGCAGGCAAGGCGAGGTATCCGCAGTTCCGGGCGAGTTGGCGCGGCCACCGCTACCATCGGCACAACCGGGGTACGCGACACCGAACCGTACGGCGGAAGCTTTCCACCGATCGGGGAATGGTGACGATTCTCGGCGTGACGCATGATGCGACTAGTTCGAACGCTGACAAGGAGTTCGAGATGGCAGGCGCCGGCCCGACGGATCTTGACATGCACGTCGACCGCCTGGAAATGGCGCGTCGAATAGCCCGGGAAATGATCGAGTCCGACCATCAGGCTCTGGAGCTCGCCGTCCGGCAGCGCCCACAATGCTGGTCCCGACGCCCCGCCGGCCACGGCACCCGCGCCGACGCCCTCACGGGCTGACGCTTCCTCAGCGCGGTGATCATGTGATGAGAAGTAGGTCAAACTCGCTCCTCGAACCTACTTTTCATCACATGATCATGGATCGATCGCACTCGCCGGGCGCTATGTCCGGTAGGGGTGTGGTCAGAGGCCGAGCGCGACGGGTTGGGTTGGTACTCCGTCACCGATCAATGCGGCCAACGGTGTGGCGAGGTCCCGTGGCGAGAATAGTTCCGGTCCGCGGTGTTCCCTGATCTCTGACAGCGACCACCAACGCCAGCCGATGACGTGCTCGGCGGCGAGCTCCTCATCGCTCATCGCACCGCGTGGCGTGAACGACGCGGTGCGAACGAGGAAGTAGTCGTTCACGACGCCATCGTGGCCGGGCGCGAAGCCGGCGGCGACTATCTCCTGGCGCCAGACCTGAGGCGGGTCGACCTCGAGAGCAAGACCGACCTCTTCGCGCAGCTCCCGCCGCAGGGCGGCCAGTGGCGTCTCACCGTCTTCGACGCCACCCCCGGGAGTGATCCAAACGGCGATCGTGCCGGCCGGATCGGGAATGGCGAGTCGGAGCAGCAGAACCTTGTCGTCCTCATCGACGACGACCGCACGCGCCGATCGCCGCAGGTTCACCGTCGACATCAGGACACCCTACGGGCCGACGGCCACCGTCGACGCCCACGACGGCATGGCGGCCTGATGCGCCCGGGGCCATGAACCAGCCCCGCTGTAGGTAACGTGCGGGAGATGACAAGGAGCGAGCGAATCGCGGACCAGCTGGACCGGCACTGGCACAAGAACCTGCGGCCGCGGCTGGACGGTCTTGCCGATGAGGAGTACTTCTGGGAGCCGGTGCGTGGCTGCTGGAGCATCCGCCCACGTGGCACGTCGGCCGCACCGATGTCGGCAGGTTCGGGGGAATGGACGATGGACTTCGCGTCCCCTGACCCGGTTCCGGCGCCGGTGACCACGATCGCCTGGAGGCTGGCGCACATCATCGTCTCCTGCCTGGGCTATCGGGTCGGATGGCACTTCGGTGGCGAGGACGTCGACTCCCAGACGTTCGCCTACGCGGGGACCGCTGACGAGGCGCTGAGACAGCTCGACGAGATGTATGGGAGGTGGAACGCGGGGGTCCGGGAGCTCTCGGACGCCGACCTGGAGAATCCGCCCCCGGTGGGCCCCGAGCGGTTTCCGATGGAGGGCATCGTCCTGCACATCAACAGGGAGTTGATCCATCACGGCGCCGAGATCTCCCTGCTGCGCGACCTCTACCGCTGGCAGGACGGGCCGCAGCGCGCCGAGTATGGCTTTCCGGCCACCGGCAATCGAGCTTCGGAACCTGTCTGGACCCGGTAACGCTCCATGGCCGCGAGCTTCATCGAATCGGCGCGGCTACGACGAGTTCGGTGTCCGGGTCGTGGTCAATCCGCGGAGGGCCGGCGACGATCAGGGTGGCTCGGGACCACGGTCGTTCTCGCAGCATGAAGGGCAGTTCCTCCCGCAGCCAGTTCGTCACGTGCTCCTGCTGTTCGGAAGAGTCGCCGTCGCGAGCGACGAGTAAGCGCTCTTGCTCATCAAGATCACCCTGTAGGTACACCGAGGCGTCCAACCACGGGCCGAGTTCGTCCCGGATGACGCCGGTGCCCTCGACCCAGACGAAGTCAGCGCCGGCAGGGATGGTGATCGATCCGGCTCGGTCGTGGCTGATCCAGGCATCGGGACGGAAGTTCACCGACTCCCCTCGGTGCAGGGGTTGCAGGATGTGCTCGGCGAGCACGCCGCCCCAGTCGAAGTAGGCGTGATTCCAGGCGACGTCGTCGGTGTGCACGATGGCGGAGTTGGGCTCCACCTTGCACAGCCTCTCAGCCAGGGTCGTTTTACCTGCACCACCCCGGCCGTCGATCGCGATCACCCGCGGGCGTCCGGTGACATCCGGTGATGCGTCGCGTAGCTGCCGGACGGCGTCGAACAAGGTCACCAGCCGCCAGCCAACGGCCTCGGTCTCACCGGGATGTAGACGCATCGACGGTTTGTACCCCCAACGCCTGCCGATGATGCCGCGTCATGACCTGTCGCCGCCCGTGTCGCACCTACGCACCATCGACAAGGCGCTGCTGTTTTCAGCGGTATTGATCTAGGGCAGGACCGTAGTCGGCCAAATCGGGCGCAGCTGCGCCGCACCCTGCGCTGCCCCTTGCCGCCCACCGCCTGCGGCCGCATCCGCGACGCCCGACCCGCCTCCCCGATCCCACCACCGGCCACCACGCCCACCGTCGAACATCAGCACCACTGGCTGAACCTTGAGCCTGAGGCTAGGCGGCGAACCACCCAACAGCCGGGGCACCGCGATAATCCGGCCGGCTCGCCCACACCTGGCCCCACGCTCTCTTTTGTGTCGAGTCCAAGCGTCCGTGGCGGGATGCCTCAGCGTATGCGCCCAGCTGACGGTGCAGCGCTGACGCCGCCTCGACGTCCACGGCCCTGATCTCATGCAGGACATAGCGCCGGGGGCGATGGTCCAGTGGATAGACCCCCGCAAACCAGAATTCTCGTCCATCCCACCGGGCCAGCCCGTCGATCGCTCCATCGTAGAAGTCGTCGCACCACAGAATCTCGACGCCGGACAGCTCGACCAGACTGGCCAACACCGGCTCCTCGTGCATCAGAAAATATTCGTCGGGTTCCTCAGGCACACGAACACGCTAGCCCTTCCGCCTCACGCGGGTAACCAGCCCTACCATCGACCATAGGCAGTAGACCTAATCGATCACGATCTGGCGTCAAGGATCCTCCGACGCCGTTCCGTCAAACATCATCCGAGACCAGGCAACTTGATCGGCGATTGTCCCGGTCTCGGGGCCTGCGTGACAGATTGGCATCAGGACGTTCATGACACCTGTGCCACGAGGGCAGCCCGTACGATCGCGGCGTGAATCAAGTCGGGTCGCTCTGCCGCTGCATCCTCTGCCACGACTACGGCGACTCCGGCGATCGGCACCCGATGGAACTGACCACGATCAGGCACGTCCAGCAGCACGGCTGGGGCGTCACGACGATTCCTGAGGACGACAAGGGACCTGGCTGGGCCTACACGATAGGACTCTGGCACACGCACCGGATGCCGGAACTCGCCATCTTCGGCCTGGATGTTGAGCTATCGCAGATGAGCCTCAACGAACTGGGAGACAGGGCAAGCGACGGCGTCGCGCTGGAGGCCGAGCAGGCACGCGACGATGCCATCAAGGGATACCAGGTCCATCTCAAGTCGATCGACTACCGCTGGTACAAGGCATTCTTCGGTCGTGCCATCGCCTTCTACCGCCGGCCGCCCATTCCCTTCCTGCAAGTCGTCTGGCCCGATCGGCAGGGCCGCTTTCATTGGGACAGCGACAATGACGCGCAACTCCATCGACGTCAGCCTCAGCTCTGGAACCGCCCCGACGACCATCCGGCGGGCGTCTGGACTCAGGACCTCTAGATCATGTATCCGGGCTTGTCACCCACGTCTTGAGACCGATCTGTCACGCAGATCCTGAGACCCGGCATCGATCGAAACCCACATGCAGGGGCGGCAGCCAGCGCCAGGCAGCCAGGCCGTCTGGGGTCGTGGCCTATGTCGCGGAGTGCGCCGATCCGAGTTGCGCTGTAGCTCTCAAGGCCATCCGCCTGTTCGGGCGCATCTCGGTCCGTTCCTGCTGGCACGAGTTGCACAATCACTGGGCTCAGACGAGACGCTGGAGGCGTACCTTCGGGTGCTCGTTTCTCAGGTGGGCTTGCTTGTGCTGGCGGACCTGTTCGTCCCAGACCGCTTGGTCGTACTCCGGGCCCGGCGGAATCCATTTGTGGGAGCCATCGCTGTAGTGGAACTTTTCGTCGCCCCGCCGGAGGATGCTCATCGGGTCCAACCGAGGAAGCGAAGGTGCAGGACCCCTGCCGGCACCCAGGTCAGGTCCCGCGAGGCGCAGACCAGTTGAGCGCTCATGTAGAGCGCCAGAGAAACGGATGCGCCCTCGTACTCAGCGCGTAGTTCATGCTGTCGGGTCCGGCAGGGCCAAGGCGCGTTGCAGCCTCCGCAGGTCCAGATCGGCATCACCGGGCCGTGGGTGGTCACCGTGGGTCGCCGACAAGGTGTACGAAGTGCGCCCGCCTCTGGAGCCACCGCAGTCGCTCCGGGCAGGGGTGGGGCCGGCCGCACCGGCACAGGTCGAGGCCGACCTCGTCGTGGCGGGTCAGGAGTTCGTCGGCAGCGTCGACTTGAGCCTGGGCATGGTCGATGAGGGCCTCTAGGCCGTAAATGGCAGCCATCCTCAGCCCGTCAGGCCTGCACGGCGACGGTGCCAGCGTGCCTCCGCCAGCGCGGCGGCGAGGTTGATGTCGCCCCTGGCGATGCGGCTCCGGGCAACATCGAGCCACAGCGGCGACGCGACGGCCTGCTCGCCGCTAGCGGTTCGCAGACCTTTTACGGCAAGGCGTGCCAGGCGACACGGCACGAGCTGGTCGTCGTGCACGCAGCCGACGATGGCGTAGTGGCTGGCTCGGTCGGGGCGGTGGTCTTGCCACAGTGCTCGGCACAGACGCCACAGCAGCCGGTGGCGGCAGCCGTCAGGCGGCTCGATCGGTGGGTTATCGACATCGAACAACATGCCCAAGACCGTCCCGCCGGCTGCGGTCCTGAGGCCATGTCCGCTAGCCATGTCACGGTGACATGAGCAGGCTCGACCTGCACAGGCACCGGACCTAGGCTCCAGGTTGAGCACGATGCGTAGTCACTCGACGACGGCGGGAGCGGTTGTGTTGCTCGACCAGCTTCGGACTCCGGACGGCTTCTGGGCGCGGGAGGACGTCAGGACCGCTGTACGTGTCCGCGACATCGGGACTCTGTTTCGGCTGCTTGCCCGGCACACGGGGGCGAGTCAGACGCGTATCGGGGCGGTGGTCGGCCTGGAACAGGGCTACGTCAGCCGGGTGATCGCCGGCCGGAAGGTGACCTCCATCGACGTGCTGGAGCGGATCGCCGACGGCTGCGGCATGCCCGACGAGACCCGGATGTCGCTCGGCCTTGCACCGCGCCGTCAAGCACGTCGCCCCACCCCAGGCAGCCCGCGGGGTGATGTGCCAAACGACCGATCCTGGCGCGAGGACATCCGCGCCGCCACGCAGCTGTGGGAAGGCGACGTGAACCGCCGAGACATCCTCCGTCAGACAATGTTCAGCTCCGCTGGCTACACCCTGCCCGCGCTGCGCTGGTTCACCGCCCCCACCACACAACCCGTCACACAGAAAGGTCACCGATCAGTCGGTCAGCCCGACATCGACACCATCCGCGAGATGACCTCCACCTACCGGCGACTCGACAACCAGCACGGTGGCGGCCACTCCCGCGAAACCCTCGCCCGTTACCTCAACCACGAGGTCACGCCCCTGCTGACCAAGGGCCACTACGATCCGGAGACCGGCCGAAAGCTACTCGCAGCCGTCGCCGAGCTGACTCAGCTCGCCGGCTGGCAGGCATACGACACGGCCGAACACGGCATCGCCCAGCGCTATCTCACCCACGCCCTCAACCTCGCCCGAGCGGCCGACGATGCTGGGCTCGGCGCCGAAATCCTCGCCGCGATGAGCCACCAAGCCACCTACCTCGGTCACAATGCGACCGGCGTCGATCTCGCCCGCGCCGCCCGGCGTACGGCACAACGCGCCGGCCTCGCGGTGCTGACCGCCGAGGCGCTGGTCATGGAAGCCCATGCCCACGCCGCCGCGCGCGACGAACGCGCCTGCACCACTGCACTGCACCAGGCAGAACAGACTCTCGACCGGGCCGACCGCAGCAGCGACCCGCAATGGCTCGGCTACTTCGACGAGGCATACCTGTCAGCCAAGTTCGGCCACTGCTTCCATGCCCTCGGCCACCACCAGCAGGCCGAACGCTTCACCGTCCGCTCACTGCAAATGGACGAACGCTACGTACGCGGGAAGGCCTTCAACCTCACCCTCCTCGCCTCCATTCACGCCCACCGCGGCGAGCCCGATCGCGCCAGCGCCATCGGGACCAATGCGCTCACGCTGACCTCTCAACTGCGGTCGGCCCGAGCCGTCCGATACCTACGCGACCTGCAAGCCGACCTCACAGTGCACCGCCGCCGGCCAGCCGTCAGACACTTCATCAACCGCGTCGACGTGACCCTCGGTCAACGCCGCTGACTACAGCTCACCTCGGGCTTTGCGCGCTACCAGCTCCAACACCGCGATCACCGTGCCAGATCCCACGATCTCACCCCGGGACACGAGATCCCGCGCTTCCGCCAACGGCATCCAGGCCACCCGCTCGGCCTCGTTGACGTCCACCGGCGAACCAATATGTACCGCGTCGCGCGCAAGGAACAACAGATTCTCCGCGTCCGCGGTCGCCACCCACGGCTGGAACGACAGCATCGGCTCCACGGCACCAGGACGCCATCCGGTCTCCTCCTCGACCTCCCGGACCGCACATATCGCCGGCCGCTCACCGTCGTCGACGTAACCCCCAGGCAGCTCCCACACCCACCGGTCGAACACGAACCGGTGCCGCCGCATCAGCAGCAGGCGCTCCTGCTCGTCAAGCACCGCGACCATGGCAGACCGGGGTGCCCGGATCACGTACTGCTCGAAACGGACCCCATCCGGCAGTTCGACGTCGGCGATGCTCAACCGCGCCCGCCGGCTGCCATCCACCACCCGCTCACCGTGAATCGTCCACCGCGTCGACTCGGTAACCTGCTCCTCCGTCACCCGCCCAGTATCCGACCTCTGTCGCGGACGGCGGTCCCGTCATTACTTCCAGCGGTATTGATCTAGGGCAGGAGGGTAGTCGATCAAATCGGACGACTGCTCCCCTGAGCTGCTGCTACACCTGGCAGGGATGGTCAACGATGGTCATTGCTGGCCCTCGTTCGACGGCCTGGAAACGGCATGATCTTGCTCGTCGCAGCCTCGCGCCCGACGCCCTGCGACCCACCGGCCTTCCATGCCGTAGCGCGCCCCGCGCAGGACATGATCCAGCAGACACAGATCCAGTGTCGGCATCCAGACAGCAAGCCACAGTAGCTCTGAGCTACTTACGGTCTACCTTCTGTGCGCCTCCACGCGCATGATGTTGGTCATGATGATCCCCCATCAGCCGAGCCCGCCAGAGATCGCCACCCTGGCTGCTAACGGAAGCAAGGCCCGGTTCGGGGTGGCCTTCCTGCGAGCTATATGCAGCCAGGCGGGCGTGGGTTTCACGGAGACCTCGATAGACGAGGACGTCCTCGCGATCGATGGCATGGTCGAGTTCGAGGCCTCCATAGCCAGAATCCAAGTGAAGTGCACCGGAAAGTTTCGGATCAACGGTGGCGACTCGGCGACCTGGCCAGCCGAGCAACACTGGTGGAACAGATGGCACAAGTCAAAAATACCGGTCTACTTCGTCTTAGTTGTGATGGACCCCGACAATCAGCCCGAGTGGCTTGATCATCGTCCTGACGGCACTCTGCATCGGGCGGCGGCCTTCTGGGTAAGGGTTGATCAGATGTCGGAGGCATCGGGTATCAAGGTTCCAAAGAGTCAGCGGCTCACTGCGGACACTCTTCGCCACTGGGCTTCAGACGTTGACGCGTGCTGGACGGCACAGGTGCGGGGCGGCAGCGATGACTGAGTTGGTATTGCCTAGCGTCCGGGACCTTCGTGCCTACTTGCGGTTCAACGGCTGGAGCGAGCAGCCACCAGGGCCGGCAGGCGCACTGTGGACGAGGGACGGCTTGCGGGTCGGAGTACCCAGCGATCCTGACCCTGACCTGATCACTAGCGCTCTCGACAGGATTTCCGCAGTCGAAAAACGTAACAAGAGAGACGTCGTCAGCAGTGTCAAGTATCTCCTTTTCGACATAACGCACCTGCGGGCGGAAAACAGCTTCTCGATCACCGATTCGATTCCCCTAGAGACCGGGGCTAGGATCCTTACTTCCGCTCGCACAATGTTCCGAGCGACGGCAACAACAGCTCGTGCTGAGAGGCCCCACATCGGAAGTTCGTATTCAAAGCTAGGGGACGAGGTCATACGGCAGGCGCTGATGGGGCACACCGAGCGGGGCTCCTACGTGATACCCGTTCTGATCCCGCTTCCTGAACCAGCGGAAGCCGACCTACACCGACCCACGCTAGACCACGACCGGCCGGAATTTCACCGATCGCCGACCGAGCCATATGAACGTCGAATAGTCCGGACTTTTGCGCAGTCGATGCAAGCCGTCAGGGAACTGATCGTAGAACCGGCTAGGGCACCACGACGTAACGAGATCCACGAACTTGTCTATCGCGGCGTTAGCCGAGAGTTCTGTTCTGCGCTCGCAGGAATTCTGAGACAAAAGGACATATCAGAGTTCGAGGCAAGTGTGACCTGGGCCCCTGCCATACCCGCCCCGGTGACCATGCCAAGAAGCGTCTCCATAGGATCCGAGGCGGTTGAACTCGTAAAGCGTGCCGCAGAATCGATGCGTCAACAGAAAGTTGAAGGAAGCAGAGTCTTCTCCGGCACGATCGTTCAGTTGCGCCACGAAAGCCAGGATGATCCATTCGGCGAGGTAGCAATATCAACGATGCGCCAAGGCCAGCAGAGCGAAATCCTCGTGCGACTCCCCATGGATCTCTATCAAGAGGCTTGGGAATGGCACTACCAGGGCAGGGCGGTACTAGTAGAGGGAACCATCAGGCGCACACCAGGACGGCCACACCGTGTTGATAAACCGACCCGGTTTCACCCGGTTGACCTGATCCTCTTGCAAACACCTATGGTTGTTGCATCAGTACATTCACAGCGAAGTGCGCAATCCCGCGAGATCGGCTCGTGATCTCGCTGCCTTGCTTCGAACCTCGCCCCCTACTTCGCCCGCCCTCAAGCCATCCCGTCGGCCTTCGTCCGCACATCGTGGAGTGGGTGTGGCCTGCCCGGTCAAGGTGGAGCACCCCACTGTCTGAACGACCTTGACCGGGCAGGCCACACCTGCTCGGCTTTGCCCGGACGGAGGTTGTCGGGATGGCGCCCACCATCCCAGAGCGCCTGAGCGCCCCGCCGGAGGCACGCCCTGGTCGTCGCCTTCAACATCGAAACCCCGGATCTGCCATCACTCGTGGCGGCCCGGGGCTTCTTCGTATGTCGCGCCGCCGGCGGGGCTGCAACCGTTCGGGGTGCGCCCGTGCGCTTGCGCTAAGGGCGCGGGGTCCCCGATCGGCGACCGGTGTCGGTCGGCCCCTGGTCGGCGGCGCGAGCGGCCTGCGAAGCGGGCCGCCTTGATCCCGTACAGAAAGTTCTCACACAGGCGCTACTCGCCTCAGTGTCCCGTCACGGCACATGCCCGACACTCGCGTCCCACCACATGCTTGACACCTAGCGAGATGGCCTCGGGCCACCTTCTCTGAGGAGGGGCGGAGGCGGGTGGCTGGCCTTCAGTCGCCGCATCCGCTACGGCTCGTCGTGGAGCATCTCATCCGGGGAGATCCGGCTGAGACTCCTGCCGGCGTCCGTCTCGACCAAGGTGATGGCTCCGGCCCAGCTGGAGTCGTCGGGATACTCCCAGGTCTCGGGGTCAGCAAGTAGCTGTGGAAGGTCGCGCCTGGGTATGACCTCGCCTGGGGTCAGTCCTTCCCGTCCGTCGTCGGCGATCCACCGGGCGTACCGGCGGACTTCGATGAAGCCGCGGTCCACCAGCGACAACAGGATCTGGGCCAGTTCGCCCAGGGGCATGTCGCGTTCGGCTGGGTCCAGGTCGCCGAAGACGCCCGCCAGGAGGTCCGACTCAAACGCGTTGGTGAAGAAGGCACGCTCGACGTTCGTCAGGCGCTCCCAGTCACGATGGCTCACCGGGCGATCGTGGCACCTCGCACGGGGGCACGGTCACCCGAGTTCCGGACCGGGCGGGCTAGGTTCTGCGTCAAGCATGTCCTGGGACGGATCCGTCAAGCATGTGGTGGGACTAGGCACGCTACTCGCCTCAGAGCGCTCAACTGGCCACCGACTACCCTGCCAGTCAGATCCGTAATAGAATACGGGTGGCCGGACGTCAGTACGGCTAGAGTTGCGTACGCAAGCCGCAACTCTCGGCTGAGCAGGAAGGGTGGCTACATGTTCGCACTGGTAGTGCGCTTCGATCTGAAAGACGAAGAGAGCGCGAAAGCGTTTGACGCGCTTGTCGCAGAGACTGGGATTGAGATCCGTGCCCGCGAACCAGGGACGCTGATTTATGCGACGCACTCTGTCGAGGGGGAACCTCTTGCCCGAGTCTTCTACGAGTGCTACGCGGACCGGGAAGCATTCGAGGCGCACGAAGTGCAACCTCACGTGATCCACTTCCACAAGGAGCGCGAACCGTACACGCAGGCCGCGCGGGTTGAGTTTCTAACGGTCGGACCCAGCAAGGGCCTCGGTTCACTGAATGCCTGACAGCAACGAGCAAGGTCGGCTTATAGCTACGCGGCGGCAAAAGCGTGGACTTTCTCAACGTGAGTTTGCCGAGATGATCGGGCGGTCTGAGGCTTGGCTTTCCCAGGTCGAGCGTGGGGTACGTTCGATTGACCGGGTTTCCATCTTGGAGCGAATTGCGGGTGCGCTCGGCATCCCGATGGCCGAACTGGCCCCGGGCACTGCGGATCCGGAGAGCGCTGAGGTTCCCTCGGCGGCTGCCGCCCTACGCTCGGTGCTAAGTACCAGCTACCTCATGGCCGCGATCCTAGGCAAGGACCGAGAGCTTCCCCTGCCGCAAACCGCCGAGCGAGCCGATCTGTGCTGGACATACGCACATGCCGCCCGTTACGAGGACCTGGCCGAGTTGCTGCGGGGACTACTGCCGGATCTGGAGAGAGCAACACGATCCGCCAAAGGCGAGGCGCGAAAGACATACCTCACCGAGCTAGCGTCGGTATATCACGCCCTCTCAGCCGCACTGTCGAAGCTTGGTCAGCATGAAGCGGCCTGGGTCGCAATCGATCGGGCGTTGCTCGTTGCGGAGCAGGTCGGAGACCCGCTGTTGGTCGCCGCTGGAACGTTCCGCCTTGCGCTGGTGTTTCAGGGCGGGCGGCAATTCGAGCAGGTCATAAGCGCTGCATCGTCGTCTGCGGCAGCGCTTGAGTCCGAGGTATCGGCGGACAAGCCGGCGGCTGTGTCGCTGTTCGGCGCGCTGAATCTGCAACTGGCTGTGGCCTCTGCGCGGATGGGAGATGACCAGAGGGCTCACGAGTATCTCGGAGTAGCGCGAGAGGCAGCTCAGCTCCTGGGAGTCGACCGCAACGATTACGAGACCGAGTTTGGCCCCACGAATGTCCAGCTACACGAGGTCGCGGTGGCAGTCGAACTCGGCGACGCCGGTTCTGCGCTCCGGACGGCAGAGCGGATCGACGCGTCCGGCCTCTCGTCTGAGCGGCAGGCTCGGCTCCTCATGTACGTGGCACGCGCCTGGACTCAGCGGCGCAGGGTCTCTGAGGCGGTCGATGCGCTTGAGCAGGCTGAGGCGCTGACCCCGGAGCAGGTCAAGGGACACCCGGTGGTCGAGACGATGGTTTCCGACCTTGTACGGATGGAACCCGCCCCTTCTGACCGACTGGCTGCCTTGGCTCGCCGAGTAGGAGTGGCCTAGCTACCGTCACACGTTCCGAGCTGCACCGAAGGGCGTCCCACAGCGGGGCGCCCTTCTTCGTACCAAGATTTCAATCGATGGCCCGTAATGAAGTACTAGACACGTACTTTTGTACGGGCTACGATGATCCCATCGAACACGGGCAATCGCTCAAGGTGAGCGAGCCCTAGTTGAAGGGAGTCAGTCATGGGACGTCTGCTGCTGGACACCTCGCGGGTGTCGTACGAGGTCGCGGTGAACCCGGTTCCGAAGCTGGACCAGACGGGTCAGCAGAAGTTCGACCGGGAGACGAAGGCCCCGATGTGGGCGGTGCAGCTCTACGCCCTCGCGGACGGTAGCGCTGAGGTCATCAACGTGACCGTGGTCAGCCCGGTGATGCCGGCGGTCACGGTTCGTCAGCCGGTCGTGCCGGTGAACCTGGAGGCGCTGCCCTGGGTCAACGACCGGGACGGCAAGGTCCGCTCGGGTGTCGCGTTCCGGGCTTCGGCTCTGACCGCACTGGACACCGTCGCCGCCTAGCGGCCGGTGCTCCTGTTCGGCTCCACAGAAGCGAGATGTGGACACGGGGTCGCCGTTGATTGGCGTCGTCTGCGACCCCGCGTCCTGTCCAACAAGGTCCCTAGGTAGGGAGGACTTGTCGTGTCCAAGTCTAGCCAGAGGTCCCCGTTCGGCTGGTCGAACCGTGGGGGCAACAACGTCACTGTCATCGAAGCGCCGGTTGCCCGCTCGTACCGTCGTCGGGCCACCATCGCGTTCTGGGTCACCCTCGGTGTGGTCGGCCTCCTGGCCGCCACGGTGGCCTCTGAGTACATGCACCCGATCCTGGGTGGTCTGCTCGGCGTCGTCCTCGGCGCGGTGCTCGGCGCGGTGCTGTTCGCGCTGATCGTGGCGTGGCCGGTCCTGCGGGTCTTCTGGCACTGGCTGCCAGAGATCCTGCTCGGCCTGGCCGCCGTTTACGGCTGGACCACGCTGATGCAGTCGACCCCGCTGTGGGGCTCGCTGCTCATCGTCGCCCTGGTCGTCGGCGTCCCCGCCGCGATCGGTCCGACCCGTCGTCGAGTCATGGCCTGGATCTGGTGCCTGATCGTCCGGCACCGTCTGCGGTTGTGCTTCGCGGCGTTCATCGCCACCAACCGGCACGGCTCGCTCCCGCTGATCCTGCTCGCCAAGCCGACCCCGGCCGGCGAACGGGTCTGGGTGTGGCTGCGCCCCGGCCTGTCTCTGCGGGATCTGGAGCAGGACGGCCAGATGCAGAAGCTCGCTGTGGCGTGTTGGGCCAACGAGGTCCGTGTCATGCGCGCCGGTCGCAAGTACGCCGCGCTGATCCGCATCGACATCACCCGCCGCGAACCCTTGGCACACACCGTTGTGTCGCCGCTGCCGGACTACGTCCCCACGGACATCCCGGCCAACGCCCCTACCTCTCCGGGCATGCCGCCTGTCGGCCTCGACCTGCCCGACGTGCCAGACCAGCCGGCCACCGCATCGGCCGATGCGCCCCGCCAGCGCAAGCCGCGCAACCCCACCACCACTGCGAGCCCGACCGGGTTCGACCCCTCCGACTACGCCTAACCACCGGGACGGCGCGGACCAAGCACCCCCGACGGGTCAAGCGTCCGCGCCCCACCCAAGCCCCCACCCGCTGTGACACGTACGTGTCAACCAACCCTCGGGAGTCGTTGTGGACCTCACCGACACCATCGAACTACCCACCCCGGCCAACCCGGCGGACACGGTTCCGGTCGGGGCGGGCCTGTCCATCTTCGACCCGGTCTTCCTCGGCATCGATGAGTTCGGCCACCCGGCCTACCTGCCGATGATCTACCGGAACATCCTCATCGGTGGTGAGCCCGGAGCGGGCAAATCGTCGCTGCTGAACACCATCGTTGGGCACGCGGCGCTGTGCCCGGATGTGCGGCTGTGCCTGCTCGATGGCAAGCAGGTCGAACTGGGTCTGTGGAAGGACGCCGCCGACGTGTTCGTCGGCCCCGACATCGACCACGCCATCCGCACCCTTCGCCGCGTCCAGACGGTGATGGACAACAGGTATGCGTTCCTGCTGTCGCACCGCCGCCGGAAGATCGGCCCCAACGACCTGTTCGGTCAGATCCTCGTGGCCTGCGACGAGATCGCCTACTTCTCCGCCACCGCCGGCGACAAGAAAGACCAGGACCTGTTCGCCGCGCTGTTGCGCGACATCGTCGCCCGGGGCCGCGCCGTCGGCATCATCGTCGCCGCCGCGACTCAGCGCCCGTCGTCGGACATCATCCCGCCGTCACTGCGGGACCTGTTCGCGTGGCGGTTCGCTGGCCGGTGCACCAACGACGTGTCCTCCGACATCGTGCTCGGACACGGCTGGTACGCCCGCGGCTTCTCCTCCAACAGCATCGACCCGAACAACCAGGGCGAGGGCTACCTCATCGCCGAAGGCGGCATCCCGAACCGGGTGAAGGCCGCCTACATGACCGACGCCGACATTATCCGCGTCGCGGACTACGCCACCTGGACCCGCCGCCGTAGCGGCCTCGTCGCCCCCGCCGACCTGCGGACAGCGGCATGAGCACCACCACCGCTACCCCGACCCGCGTCCTGGACCTCGTGCTCATCGGTGACGGCGAGGACATCGCCGCCCTGACCGCCATCGCCCGACACGCGGGCGCCCTGGTCTTCCGCTCCGCACCCGCTCCGGTCAGCGACGGCAGGCAACGGGTGATTCTCCGGCTCCACCTGCACCACCGATAGAAGCGGCCGACAGACCGGCCAAGGCCCTGGAAAAGCTGCCCGGTCTGCCGACCCAACCACCGCCCACGAAAGGACGTGGCCGCCATGAACCCTACCCAAAAACAGCCCACCACCCCCGCCGCGCTGGCCGACCTGACCCCGGCCGACACCCTGCGCTGCGCCGCCCGCTACCTCGAAATCCGAGGCTGGCACCAAGGCAGCTACTACGCCCCCAACGACGGCGCATTCCCCGCCGCCTGCGCCCTCGGTGCCATCGGCATGGCCTCTCACGGCCGATACACCGACCTTCCCACCGACGAAGACGCCGACACCCTGCGCGACTGCCAACGCGCCGCAGACCAGCTCAACAGCCACCTCAACGACATCGGCATCGGCCTCTACACCGGCTACGACCCGTATCTCGACCCCGCTCCCTCCGACGTCACCGGATGGAACGACTGCGACAGCCAGACCGCAGAGCAGGTCATCTCCACGCTGCGCGACGCGGCGGACGAGTGGGACTGGACCCACGCCACCGAGGACGACCTCGAAACCTACGCCGAACACGAGTACAGCCAGGAACGGCTGCCGACCCGTTCCGGGTTCCTCGTCTGGCGGGCTACCCGATGAGCACCGTCGCCGCGTTGCCGACCGGCAACGTTCACGCCGTCCTCGACCGCGCCGCCCTCTACCTGGGCCGCTACGGCTGGACCCCGACGGGCCTCTACGACGCCCACGACGCCTGCCCCGCTAAGTGCGCCTGTCACCGCACCGGCACCTACCCGGCGTCGATCCTCGGCGCGATCCGGGCCGCCGTGTTCGGCCGCCCCCGCTGGTACCTGACCGGCATCACCGACGCCGACCAGCACGCCTACAGCGCCGCCGTCGAGTGGTTCAACACCTACCTCATCGCCGTCGGCCACGCCGGCCTGCACGCCCCGGTCTTCGACTGGGAAACCCTGCCCGGCCGCACCCCGGCCGACGTCATCGAGGCGCTGTGCGCCGCCGCTATCGCCTACCGCCGACACACCATTCGGAGGGCCGCATGAGCACCGCCGCCCAGATCACCGACGTGACACGTACGTGTCAAAACGACATCTCCACCGCCGCACTCGTCGGCGCACTCGAAGCCGCCTGGTCGGCCATCCGCGACCAGCACTCCGAAGTCCCGGCCGCTGTTCTCGTGGTCGGCTCCGGCTCTCCCACCAAGCCCAGTCAGGGCATGAAGTGGGGCCACTTCGCCGCCCTTCGCTGGCAAGCCGGCGAACAACAACTGCCCGAAATCCTCATCTCCGGTGAGGGATTGTCCCGCGAACCGGAAGCCGTGTTCACCACGCTCCTGCACGAAGCCACCCACGCCCTCGCCGACGTGCGAGGCATTCAGGACACCTCCCGGCAGGGCCGTTGGCACAACAAGAAGTTCGCCACCCTGGCCGCTGAACTCGGCCTGGCAACGACCAAGGACGACAAGCTCGGCTACTCGCCCTGCACCCTGACCGACCTCACCCGCGCCCGCTACCGGACGACCATCGCCGGCCTGACCGAGGCGCTGCGCTTCTACCGCCACCCCGAACCGACAGGGGAAGGCAAGACCCGCACGAACAACAACAACGGCGTCTCGTGCGAATGCGAGTGCCCCCGCAAGCTGCGCATCTCCAAGGCCGCCTTCGACGAAGGCCCCATTGTCTGCGCGGTCTGCTCGGCGGCGTTCCTGCCTGAGGACATCGACCGCGACACCTACGAACACCCCACCTTCGCCACCGCCAGCACTCCTGCCGGCGACGACGACCAGGCCGACGACGACTCGGAGGACCCGATGGTCTTTTACGACCCGACCGGCGAGCGCTACGGCCTGCCGACCTACCCCTTCAAATTCGCCCCCGACGGGCTGCTGACCCGCCGGCAACTGCGCACCCGAAACCTGCGCCCCGGCGGCCAAGACCCCGCCGCGCAAATCATGTGGCGTCGCGGTAAGCGCGTCGCCTACCTGTTCCGCCTCGACCTCGCGATGCCCAAGCGCACCGCCACCGCCGCCCAACTGGCGGCCATCGACAAGGCGCTCACCGCGCGGCGTACCTGCCCCGACTGCGGCCAGGTCAAGCCCTACTACATCCCCCGCCGAACCGGCACCTGCCTCGACTGTGCCTAACCGAAAGGACACGACCATGCGCTACTACGTCACCTTCACCCACACCACCGCCAACGGCGACACCCTCGAATTCTTCGAGTACCAGCCCGCCAGCCCCATCGCCGGCTACGACGACATCGACAAGCTCACCACGATGATTCGCGGCTGGGGCCGCACCAACGTCACCGTCATCGCCTTCTCCCCCCTCGCTGACCCCGCCCCGCAGGCGGCGTCATGACCACGCCCAAGTCCACGCGCACAGCGCGTCTGCAAGACGGCGTCCTGGTCCTCATCGTGCTGCTCGTCGGAGCCATGGCCGGAGCAGCTTCCTTCAACCACGTCCACGACTGGACCATCAGCAACAGCCCGACCGGAACCGCCGACTGGTTCGGCTGGGCCAACGCGGTCATCACCGAACTCATCCCGATCGCCGCAATGATCGTCATCATCCGCCGCCGCAAAACTGGCGGCCCGATCGGCTATCCGATGTTCCTGCTCATCGCCGCCGTCGGACTGTCCCTGACCGCACAGTTGGCCGTCGCCAAGCCGACCGTCTTCGGCTGGATGGTCTCCGCGCTGCCCGCGCTGGCCTTCTTCGCCCTGTCCAAGCTCGTCTTCACCGCAACCCGGCCCACCAACCATGTCCCGGCACCCGTGCCGGCCACCTCCGCCCCGGCGTCGTCACCCGACATCACCGCCGATGCGAAGGTCCGCCCGGCAGCCGCGACCATCACGGCCACTGCACCCATCGAAGAGATCACAACCGACGAGCCCGCGATTCCGGCGAAGAAGAACACCCCCGCGATCGCAGCACCGCAGACCACTCCGACCGAGGACATCCCGGCCCCGGCGACCCCGCCGGCTGCACCCGCCAATCCAGCGGTCAAGCCCGCCCCGGCAATGCTGTCCAACGCCCGCATCGTCGCCACGGCCCACGAGAAAGCCCACGGTGAACCCATCACCCCCGGCCAACTCGCTGTGCGACTGCGCGTCCCCACCCAAACGGCCGCCGACATTCTGACGGCCCTCACCACTCAACCGACCATCAACGACAAGACCCACAACGGCACCGCTGTTGGAGCCTCTGCGTGACCTCCTCGACGCTGCCTCTCGCGCCCGAAACCACCACGGTTTCGGGCACGGGAGCCTCCGCTGTAGCAGGAAACGACTACTGGCCCTGGGCCACGCCCACCCGCACCACCCGCAACCTGACCGCTGACGGGTGGGTACGCGGCCACGACCCCCGCACCGTCGCATCCGGCCGCGCCCGCGCCCAAGACCCCGACTACCCCGACTGGCTTGGCCACGTCCGCGCCGCCTCGGCGTGCAAGCACCCGATCCGCCTGGCTGGTCAGATCCACGTCAACGACGCCGACGGCAACCGGATGGCGACCGTCGACACCGAGGACATGCCCGACGGGGCGATCTACACCCCCTGCGGCAACCGCCGCGCCGCCGTTTGTCCGTCCTGCGCTGAGCTGTACCGCCGTGACACCTACCACCTGATCAAAGCTGGGCTGCAAGGCGACCGTTGGGGACTGCCGCCGCTCGACGAGCACATCGCGATCTTCCTGACCGCCACCGCCCCATCGTTCGGCCGGGTTCATCACCGGGTGGTGAAGGTGCACTCCGCGGACTGCCGCAAGAAGGACGGCTGCACCTGCCGGCCCTCGGTGTGCCACCCGTTCGGCCGGACCTGCCCGCACGGTGTGGAGCTGCGCTGCGGGCAACGCCACAAAGCCGCAGAGGCGAACCTCGGGCAGCCGTTGTGCCTGGACTGCTACGACCATGCCGGCCAGGTCGTGTGGAACCACGAAGCACCTGAGCTGTGGCGCCGCACCATCCAACAAGCCGACCGGGAACTACGCCGCCTCGGCCGCACCCACGGTGTGGACCTGCGCCGCCGCTACATCAAGGTCTACGAATTCCAGGTACGCGGCGTCATCCACTATCACGCCCTGATCCGCCTCGACGGCTACAACCCCGACTGCCCCGAGGCGATCGTCCCGCCGCCCCGCGCCATCAGCCGGGATCTCTTCGAGCAGGCCGTCCGGACCGCGTTCGTAAAGACCGCCTACACCTCTGCTGGCCACCCGGCCAACGGCGGGCAGGGCTGGCACATCGCGTGGGGCGACAAGGGCCTGGACCTCAAGCACGTCAACGCCCCCGGCCACGAGGTCAACCTCGCCCAGATCACCGGTTACATCGCCAAGTACGTCACCAAGAGCACCGAGGTAACCGGCCTGAGCCTGCGCCGCGTCGACGACCTCTCCGTCGAAGTCCACGGCGACCCCGGCACCCACCTCGGCCGGCTCATCCGGGTGTGCTGGGACATCGGCGAGCACCCCGACTACGCCCGGCTTCGCCGCTGGGCGCACCAGTTCGGCTACGGCGGACACATCGCCACCAAGAGCCGCGCGTTCTCCGTCACCCTCGGCTTCCTCCGCTTGCAGCGCACCATCTGGCGGCGCACCGAAGGCCACCCGCACACCTGGGACGACGAGCAGACCGAACGCGTCATCTACGAACTCGGCTACCAGGCAACCGGCTGGATCACCACCGGAGACGCCCTGCTCGCCAACACCGCCGCCGCCATGGCCCGCGCACAACACCTCGCCGGCATCGACGCCCTGGCCGACGAACTCACCGCCGCTCGCGCGGTCCAACCCTTGGCCGCTTGACACGTACGTGTCAACGCCCGTGAAGCCGTTCCTTGACAACTCCACAGCGCACGCAACACCCCACCCACCCGACACCGGAAGGAGCCCCATGCCCACACGCCCCCGCCCCCTGGTCGCGGTCCGGCTCATCGGCCCGACCGCCACCGTCACCGCCCACGCCGCCACCCTGGCGGCCCAATTGACCGCCTACTACGGCCGCGACCGGGTCACCTGCCGCACCAGCACCCGACCCGCCGGCTACAGCGGCGAAAGCCGCACCTACATCACCATCACCCGGAAGGAGCCACGATGACCGCACCGCCTACACCCGAACCGCTCTGGGAAATCGAAGATGTCTCCGCCTACCTGCGGGTGCCAGTGCAGACGCTCTACCAGTGGCGCAAACGCAAGTACGGCCCACCCGCCGCCCGGGTCGGCCGGCATCTGCGCTACGACCCGGCTTCGGTGCGCGCCTGGTTCACCGACCAGTCCAAGGCGGCCTGACATGGCTCACATCGTTGACCGCTGGTACAAGACGGTTGTCGGTCCGGATGGGAAGTCCCGGCAAGAACCAAAGCCAGAGTGCGGGCAGGGAATGCGCTACCGCGTTCGGTACCTCGCCCCTGACGGCAAAGAGAAATCGCAGTCGTTCCCCGACAAGAAGAAGCGCGACGCACAGGCATTTCTCGCCAACGTCCAGGCCGACATCCTCAAGGGCACCTACGTCGACCCCGACGCCGGCCGCACGACCTTCAAGCAGTACGCCGACGAATGGCTCGCTGCCGCGACCACCGACGTGCTCACCCGCGACCGCATCGAGTACGAACTCCGCCTGCACGTGTACCCGGTCATCGGGCACAAGCCGATCGCGTCCATCCAGCCGACGACGATCCGGGAGTGGGCGCGGAAAATCCAAGAGAAAGGGCTGTCGGTGGGTTACCGCCGGGTCCTCTTCACTGACGTGTCGATGATTCTCAACGCGGCGGTGGACGACAAGAAGATCGTCAGCAACCCGTTCGCGGTCAAGAGCATTCGCCGGCCGAAACCCGCTCCGACCAAGGTGGTGCCGTGGCCGGTCACCCGGTTGACTGCGTTCCGGAAGAACGTGCGTCCCCGGTACCGGATCGCGGTGGACCTGGGCGCGGGATGCGGTCTACGACAAGGGGAGATATTTGCGGTCAGCCCCGGGGACCTCGACCCGACCCGCCCGGTCCTGCAAATCACTCGGCAGATCAAGTTGGTTCGAGGTTCGCTGATCTTCGCCCCACCGAAGGGCGGCAAGTCCCGCGAGGTCCCGTTGCCCGACTCGGTAGCCGCCAGGCTCAAGCAACATGCGCAAGATTGCCCGCCGGTCCCGGTGACCCTGCCGTGGGAGACGCTGACCGGCGAGCCGCGAACCGTCGAGCTATACCTGACGACACCCGCCGGTCTGGCGCTGTCCCGCTCGATGTTCAACTCCGGTGTCTGGAAGCCCGCGATCCGCGCGACCGGGATCCCCGACGACCGACACAACGGGATGCACGTCCTGCGCCACACCTACGCCTCGGTCCTCCTGGACGCAGGGGAAAGCATCAAGGCTCTGTCGGCCTACCTGGGCCACGCGGACCCGGGCTTCACCCTCCGGACCTACACCCACCTACTGCCGGCCAGCGAGGATCGCACCCGCCGGGCCATCGACAAGGCACTCGGTGAAGACCAGGCCGGCAACGACGCTCCGCAAGCCCTTGACGGCCTGGACACGGCATGATCATGGTTAATCGGCCCTGCCAACGGCCGGCTATGCAGGTCAGAGGCTATGTCGTTCCTACTTCCAGCGGAAGTGGACGAAGAGGCGGCCGAAGTTCTTCGAGTCCTTCTCCACCCGGTGGTAGAGCTGCTTGACGTCCTTCTGGTCGAGGAACCGCAGCACCCGCTTCTTGAGCTGGCCGGACCCCTTGCCGGGGATGATCTCGACGAGGGTGGCCTTCTTCGCCACCGCCTCGTCCATGATCCCGCGCAACGCCCGGTCGATGTCCTGGCCCTTGTTGAAGATCTCGTGCAGGTCCAGCTTGAGCTTCATGCCGCAGCCCCCGGCCGGTCAGGTCCCATGTCGCCATCCTAGGCACGTCCGACAGGTCGCCCGCCAGACGACGAAGGGGCGGCCCCGAAGGACCGCCCCCGCACTTGTCACCGGGTCAGGCTCAGCGCCGGCCGCCGAGGCGGGTCTCCACCCGTTCCAGCGCGGCCCGGTAGTCGTCGTTGGCCGCGTACATCGCGGCGGCGATCCGCAGGTGCCGCAGCGCGTCGGTGTGCCGGTTCAGCCGCTCCAGCGTCCGACCGAGCACGTGGTGCGCGTAGTGGTCGCTCGGGTCCCGTTCGACCAGTTCGCGCAGATGCTCCTCGGCCCGGTTGAGCTGGGCCGACTGGAAGTACGCCCGGGCCAGCAACTGCCGTACCGCCGCGTTGCCGGGTTCGGCGTCGATGATCGGCTCCAGCAGTCGGGCTGCCCCGCTGGGGTCACCGGTTTCGAAGAACATGGTCGCCCGCCGGTAGTCCGCCAGAAGATCCATCTGCCACCTCCTCGGGTCGCACCGTCACCTGTTCCGACGCTGGCACAACACCGGGAGTTTGGCGACTGTTCCCGGGGGCGAGATCAGACGAGATCCGGTCAGGTGCGGGCGTCCCGGCGTCCGACGGAGAGTTCCCAGGCACGGACGCCACCGACGATTCCGGCGGTGTTCGGCACCACCACCACGTCGTCGCCCATCCGGGCCAGTTGCTCGGGCCGGATCAGTCGGGAGTTGCCCCCGCCCAGGTAGAGCCGGTCCCAGCGGAACACCGGGCGGAGCCCGTCCACCACCTGCCGGATCCGACGGGACCAGAAGGCGTCGCCGAGCCGCCGCCGTTCCGGCTCGCCGACGTACGTGTCGTAGGTGGTGCCCCAGCGCACCGGGGCGTGCGACAGCTCCAGGTGCGGTGCGAGCACCCCGCCGTCGAAGAGCGCGCTGCCCAGCCCCGTCCCCAGGGTCAGCACCAGCTCGCAGCCGGTGCCGGCGACCACTCCGGCGCCGTGCACCTCGGCGTCGTTGAGCACCAGCGCCGGCACCCCGAAGGCGTCGGCCAGCGCGCCGCGCGCGTCCCAGCCGGACCACTCGGCTTGCAGGTCCGGGTCGACCCGGCTGCGGGGGCCACTGCGGGTCACGTAGTGCGGAGTGCTCACCACCACACCGTGCCGGATCATCCCGGGTACGCCGACCGTGAGCCGGTCCGCCGTCGGCAGGCGACCGCCCAGATCCAGCAGGGTCCGGACAAACAGCGCAGGTGGCAGCGGGTACGGGGTCGGCACCCGCAACGGCCGGGCCCGCATCGTTCCCGCCTCGTCGAGCACGGACGCCTTGATGCCCCCGCCGCCACAGTCGATCGCCAGTGTGGTCACCACGTCGTTGAGTCTGCCCGCTGGGAGCCGGTGGTATGCGGGCGGCCGGATAGGCTGCCGTCCTGATGAGCGCCACGATGATCGTCAAGGACCTGGCCGCCGGGCACGGCGACCGCCCCCTCTTCGCCGGATTGGACCTGGTGGTCGCCCCCGGCGACGTGGTCGGGCTGGTCGGGCCGAACGGGGCCGGCAAGTCGACGCTGCTGCGTACCCTCGCCGGGTTGTTGCCGGTCGAGGCCGGCAGCGTGCGGCTCAGCCCGCCCACAGCGAGCGTCGGCCACCTGCCGCAGGAGCCGGAACGGCGACCGGGCGAGACGGTACGGGACTTCCTGGCCCGCCGGACCGGGGTGACCGCCGCGCAGGCGGCGTTGGACGCGGCGACCGAGGCGCTGACCGCCGGGGCGGCGGGTGCCGACGACGCGTACGGCGACGCGCTGGAGCGCTGGCTCGCCCTGGGCGGCGCGGACCTGGACGAACGCGCCGAGCAGGTGAGCGCCGACCTGGGGCTCGCCGTCGACCTGGACCACCCGACGACCGGGCTCTCCGGCGGTCAGGCGGCCCGGGCCGGGCTCGCGTCGCTGCTGCTCAGCCGGTACGACGTGTTCCTGCTCGACGAGCCGACCAACGATCTGGACCTGGCCGGGTTGGAGCGGCTTGAGGAGTTCGTCACCGGGCTGCGGGCCGGCACGGTGCTGGTCAGCCACGACCGGGAGTTCCTCACCCGCACTGTGACCCGGGTCCTGGAGCTGGACCTGCCGCAGCAGCAGGTGCACCACTACGGCGGCGGCTACGCGGCCTACCTGGAGGAGCGCGAGGTGGCCCGCCGGCACGCCCGCGCGGACTTCGAGGAGTACGCCGACACCAAGGCCGGGCTGGAGGCTCGGGCACGTACCCAGCGTGGCTGGATGGAGAAGGGCGTGAAGAACGCCCGCCGCAAGGCCACCGACAACGACAAGATCGGCCGTAAGTTCCGCAGCGAGTCGAGTGAGAAGCAGGCCGCGAAGGCCAAGCAGACCGAACGGCTGATCGAACGGCTCGACGTGGTCGAGGAGCCCCGCAAGGAGTGGGAGCTGCGGATGGAGATCGCCGCCGCGCCCCGCGCCGGCGCCGTCGTGGCCACGCTGCGTGGAGCGGTGGTACGCCGGGGTGGCTTCACCCTCGGCCCGGTCGACCTCCAGATCGACTGGGCGGACCGGGTCGCGGTGACGGGGCCGAACGGCTCGGGCAAGTCCACCCTGTTGGCCGCGTTGCTGGGGCGGCTGCCGCTGGACGCCGGCACCGCCTCGCTCGGGCCCGGAGTGGTGGTCGGTGAGGTGGACCAGGCCCGCGGGCTGTTCCTCGGCGACGTACCGCTGATCGACGCGTTCGAGGCGGCCGTACCCCATCTGTCGCCTGCGGACGCGCGGACCCTGCTGGCCAAGTTCGGCCTGCGGGCGGCGCACGTGCCCCGGCCGGCGGCCACCCTCTCACCCGGTGAGCGCACCCGGGCCGCGCTGGCCCTGCTCCAGGGCCGTGGGGTCAACCTGCTGGTGCTGGACGAGCCCACCAACCACCTGGACCTGCCCGCCATCGAGCAGCTGGAATCGGCGCTGGCCAGCTACCCCGGAACGCTGCTGCTGGTCACTCACGACCGGCGGATGCTGGCCGCCATCGAGACCAACAGGCGGCTGCGGGTCGACGCCGGGCGGATCGCCGAGGATTGATCCGTGCCGGCGGGCCGGCGCGGGGTGAGAATGACGCCATGCTCAAGTGGGAGTACGCCCTGCTGGTCCGCCGCCGCCAGGCCGCGACCAACGACCTCGGCTGGGAGGTCGTCTTCGTCTGGTACGGCCCGGACGGCTCGATGGTCGACGTGACGCCGTACGGCGACACCGCCCTGGCCCACCTGAACCGGGCCGGCGACCAGGGCTGGGAGTTGGTCGCGATGAGCGAGGATCCGTCCCTGCCCGGCAACAACGAGCTGCACCGCTACCACCTCAAGCGGCCGAAGCCCGCCGACCCGCCGCCCCGCCAGCGGATCCGCGGTGGCCGCCGCACCCTCTCGGGCTGACCCGACCGCTTCGCGGCTCGGCCGTGCCAGCGCGGAGCCGGTGCCTCCGTTGACCGTGATGCCTGTGAGTCATCTTGATGCCTGTGTGGCATCAGGCTGATTGCGGCCCCAGCCCGCATCCCGCGACACGCTCGTGCGCGGGCCGCGCCCCCGCGGGCGGCGAGGTGGACGAGCGGGGCATAACGGGCGTGATTGCGGGTAACGCGCGGCGGGAGGTGGCCCGAATGGTCGCTTTGGCACAGACTCCGCCCTCGGCCGACCGGCTGCGGGCGATCGACGAATTCCTCGCGCAGGCCTGGGCGGACCAGGTCCGCCACGATGATCGGTTGCGGGACCTGGCGGTCGAGGTGCGGTTCGACCGGGGGGTGGCCCATCTGAGCGGTGACGTGGCCGAGCCCACCCAGCTACGGCTGGTGCGGGACCTGGTGGGGCGGCTGGCCGGTGTCTACGGCGTCTGGTGCCGGGTCGGCATCGGCGGGCGGGCGCCCGTGGTCGTGGACCTCGGGTGCGGGCCGACCAAGCAGTGGTCGAGCAACCTGGGGCTGGACATCTACCCGGCGCCCGGCGTGGACGCCGTCGCGGACCTGTCCGGCTCCCTGCCGCTCGCCGACAACTCGGTGGACGTCCTCTTCGCGGTGCACATCCTGGAGCACCTGATCGACTTCCTGCCGCTTGTCGACGAGTGTCATCGGGTGCTCCGCCCCGGAGGCGTGCTGCACGTGATGAGCCCCTGGTGGGGGCATGTGAACGCGGTGGCCGACCCGACCCACGTCCGGCTGATGGACGTGCAGACGTTCAAGGGAATCTGCCAGCTCCGGCCACCGGGCACGCCGCGGTGGTACCCACTGCACGCCGGCTGCGACGGCGCGTCGATCTTCGCCGACCTGACCCCCCTCCCCCCGGACGCCGACCCGGCGCCCCAAGCCCACCTGGCCCGCTTCTTCGACTGAGCCGCCGGCCCAGGGGTCAGGGGGTCTGGGTTGATTCGCGAAGTTCCAGCCGGTAGGGGGCGGACAGCTCCTTTGCCGGGGCGCTGCGGTCGCCGTCCAGGCGGTTGGCGAGGAGTTCGACCGCCAGTTGGCCGATTTTCTCCTTGTCCGGTGCAACCGTGCTGAGGGTGGGGACGGAGAACCGGCCGTCCTCGATGTCGTCGAAGCCGACCACCGCCACGTCCTCGGGCACCCGCAGACCGGCCTCGTGTAGGGCGCGTAGGGCACCCAGGGCGAGCGTGTCGTTGAAGCAGAAGACGGCGTCGGGGCGTACACCGGAGGTGAGCAGGCCGCGCATAGCGGCCGCGCCGTCGGCGCGGTGCCAGGCCGGCGCGGACGCCACCAGGGCCTGGTCGTAGTCGAGCCCGGCGGCGCGCAGCGCGTCGCGGTAGCCGGCCAGGCGCAGCCGGGCACTGGCGCCCACGTCGGTGCGCTGCGCGCCGACGGCAGCGATCCGACGGCGACCGATCTGGATCAGGTGGCTGGTGATCTTCCGGGCCGCCGCCACGTTGTCGATCACCACGCGATCCGCCGGGCAGTGTTCGATCCGCTCGCCGAGCAGCACCATCGGGGTGCCGTCCAGGCCGGCCAGGTCCGCCGCGGTGAGCGCCGACGGACTGAGGATGAGCCCGTCGATCAGGTGGTCGGTGATACCGGAGGCAAGCACCCGTTCCTGGTCACGCCGGCCCTCGGTCTGGTCGATGAGCACCGTCCAGCCGTACTCGGCGGCGGCGGTGACCACGTGGCGGGCCAGCTCGGCGAAGTACGGGACGTCCAGTTCCGGAACGGCCAACGCGATCACGCCGGTGCGGCCCTTGCGCAGGTGACGGGCCGAGAGGTTGGGCCGGTAGTTGAGCTCGGCGATCGCCTCCTCGACCCGGGCACGGGTGTCCGGCCGCACGTGCAGGTGGCCGTTCACGACGTTCGAGACGGTCTTGACGGAGACGCCGGCCCGTTCGGCCACGTCCTTGAGTCTGTGTCGCACGCCACAACCTCCCCGAGGTGACGGGCGCACCATACCGTCAGCGACCCCCCTGCACGGCGGGCTCGTGCTGGACCAGCCGGTTGCGGCGGTGGCCGTAACCGAAGTAGATCACCGCGCCGAGCAGCATCCAGGCCAGGAACCGCAGCCAGGTCTCCACCGACAGGTTGAGCATCAGGTAGAAGCAGGCCAGCGCCGAGACGATCGGCAGCACCGGCGAGAACGGCACCCGGAACGGCCGCTCCAGGTCCGGCCGCTTGCGGCGCAGGATCGGCACCGCCACCGACACGAGGACGAACGCGCAGAGCGCGCCGATGCTGACCAGGTCGGCCAGCGCGGAGAGCGGCAGGAAGCCGGCCAGCAGCGCGACCGCCACCGTCATGATCGCCGAGATCCGGTACGGCGTGCCCCAGCGCGGGTGCACCTTCGCGATCGAGGGCGGGATCAACCCGTCCCGGGCGATGGCGAAGCCGATCCGGCCCATCGCCACCAGGTCGACCAGGATGACGCTGGTCAGGCCCGCGACCGCGGCGATGGAGACCAGCACGGCGGCCCAGCCGGCGCCGACCGACTCGAAGGCCGACGCGATCGGAGCGCCCCTGTCGATCTCGGTGTACGGCACCATCCCGACCACCACCAGCGAGACGCCGATGTAGAGCACCGTGGAGATCAGCAGCGTGCCGAGCAGACCCAGGGTGAGGTCCCGCTTGGGCTTCCTCGTCTCCTCGCCCAGGTTGGCCACGGCCTCGAAGCCGGTGTACGCGAAGAAGACCACGGCGGCGGCGCTGAGCACCCCGACGAAGCCGAAGACCGACGGCTCCAGCCCGAAGAGCGCCTGCGTGACCGGTTGCTTGATGCCGTCGTCGCCGCTCCCGGCGGGCTCGGCCGGCGGGATGAACGGGGTGAGGTTGGCGGCCTTCACGAAGAACAGCCCGGCGACCACCACGAAGACGCAGATGGCCACCTTCACCAGTACCAGCAGGTTGGTGATCCGGGCGGATTCCCGAATGCCGACGATCGCCACGACGCCGAGGATCAGCACGATCGCGATGGCGCCCACGTTGACGGTGCTGCCCTCCTCACCGAACCACCGGGTCGGCAGGTCGAGCAGTTCGGCGAGGTAGCCGGACCAGCCTCGGGCCACCACTGCGGCGCCGAGCGCGAACTCCAGCAGCAGGTCCCAGCCGATGATCCAGGCGACGATCTCGCCCATCGTGGCGTACGCGTAGGTGTAGGCGCTGCCGGCGGTCGGAACGCTGGAGGCGAGTTCGGCGTAGCAGAGGGCGGCGAGCAGGGCCACCACGCCGGCGATGGCGAAGGAGATCACCACGCCCGGCCCGGCGCTGTCCCGGGCCTCGATCCCGGTGAGGGTGAAGATGCCGGTGCCGATCACGATGCCGATGCCGAAGCCGGTGAGGTCGATAGCGCCGAGCCGCCTCTTCAGCCCCAACTGGCCGTCGCTGCCGTCCGCCTCACCCTGGGCTATCACGTCCTTGATTGGTTTTGTGCGCAGCACGGACACCCGGTCACCCCTCCCACCGTGCGACCACCTCCGTGGCGGCCGGTGACCGCCGTTGCTACCCACCGGCGCGATTCGTCAACCACGAACTCTTGCGGCGATGGCCAGACTGTGAAAATTTCCTACCAGCAACGCGGACATCGGCGGCGAATCTTGCCGTGCGCCGCGCGAAACATCCGGGAGCCCCAACGAAGGGACAGACCGCATGAAAGCCACCCGACTCGGAGTCGCCGGGCTGGTCGCAGCCCTGCTCGGCACGTTCGTCACCGCCACCCCCGCGAGCGCCGCACCCAGCGCGGCCGACACCACCAGCACCGCCACCTGCGCCACCGACCCGGCCACCCCGAAGCGGCAGTTCCGGGCTATGTGGATCTCGTCGGTGGTCAACATCGACTGGCCCAGCAAGGCGTCCCAGACCAACCCGGACCGGATCGCGGCCCAGCAGGCCGAATACCGCGAACTGCTCGACCTGGCCGGGCGACTGCACCACAACGCCGTCGTGGTGCAGGTCCGGCCCACCGCCGACGCGCTCTGGCCCTCACCGTACGAGCCCTGGTCGGAATACCTGACCGGGGTACGCGGCCAGGACCCGGGCTGGGACCCGCTGGCCTTCCTGGTCGACGAGTCGCACAAGCGGAACCTGGAGTTCCACGCCTGGTTCAACCCGTACCGCGTCTCCATGCCGGCCCCCGGCGGCGCCGGCGCCGACCTCGCCCAACTCGCCCCCGGCCACCCGGCGCGGCAGCACCCCGACTGGACCTTCGCCTACCCACCGGCCGGCGTGGCCGGCAGCCGGCTCTACTACAACCCCGGCATTCCGGAGGTCCGCGAGTTCGTCCAGACCGCCATGATGGACGCCGTCAAGCGGTACGACATCGACGGCGTCCACTTCGACGACTACTTCTACCCCTACCCCAGCGGCACCTACCAGGTGCCGGACGACGCGACCTTCGCCGCCCACAACCGGGGCTTCACCGACCGGGCCGACTGGCGGCGGGACAACATCAACCTGCTGATCCAGGAGATGAACGGCAAGATCAAGGCGGCGAAGCCGTGGGTGAAGTTCGGCGTCAGCCCGTTCGGCATCTGGCGCAACAAGACCGCCGACCCGCTCGGTTCGGACACCACCGGCAGCCAGTCGTACGACATCATCTCCGCCGACACCCGCAAGTGGATCAAGCAGGAGTGGATCGACTACGTGGTGCCGCAGCTCTACTGGTACATCGGCCAGTACCCGGCCGCCGACTACGCGCGCCTGGTGCCGTGGTGGGCCGAGACGGTGCGCGGCACCCGCGTCCAGCTCTACATCGGCCAGGCCGACTACAAGAGCGGCGACCCCGCGTACGGGCCGTACTGGCAGAACCCGCGTGAGCTGTCCGACCACCTGACGCTCAACCGGTCGTACCCGGAGGTGCAGGGCAACGTGCACTTCTCCGCGGTGCAGGTGCGGGCCAACCGGCTCGGCGCCACCGACATCTACGCTGCCGAGCACTACTCCCGCCCGGCGCTGGTGCCGGCCATGCCCCACCTGCCGGCCCGGCCGCTGCTCTTCCCGGTGGTCAGCAAGGCGACCCGGCAGGCCGACGGGGTCCGGCTCACCTGGCGGCAGCCCGCCGACGGCGTCGGCCCGCTCGGCACCGCCACCTCGTACGCGATCTACCGCTTCGACGGCACCACGCTGCCCGGCCGGTGCGCCACGGCCGACGCCGCGCACCTGGTCGACACCGTCCGGGCGACTCCCGGTGGCACCCAGTCCTGGGTGGACACCTCGGCGGAGCCCGGTCGGCGCTACACCTACCAGCTGACCGCGCTCGACCGTTCGGCCAACGAGAGCCCCGCGAGCCCGCCGGCATTCGTCAGGCACTGACCCGCTTCCCTGAATGCCCCGGACGCCTCGCGCGTCCGGGGCATTCGTCTGTTTCAACGTATGTCACCAATAGTTGGCGACGCGCATACCGCCTAGTTGATCAGCTGATCGACACTCATCGACATCCGGTAACCCGCCGGTAACTTCCGTCCCACCCGCTCACCCCTGCGGAGGTAACCCGTGCCCCGACGTCTCGCCACCCTGCTCGCCTCGGGCGCGTTAGCGCTGCTCGCCACCCTCACCATCGCCTCCCCCGCCGCCGCCGTCACCACCGCCCAACGGCTCTCCGTGCTGTCCAGTTGGACCCAGACCAGCGCGTCCAGCTACAACTCGTGGAACAGCGCCCGGATCAACCGGGCCCCGTGGGCCGAGTACAACTTCAACTGGTCCACCGACTACTGCTCGTCCAGCCCGGACAACCCGCTCGGCTTCACCTTCAACCTGGGCTGCTACCGGCACGACTTCGGCTACCGCAACTACAAGGCGGTCGGCCAGTTCTCCGCCAACAAGTCCCGCCTCGACAGCGCCTTCTACGAGGACCTGAAGCGCGTCTGCACCACGTACAACTCGGTCGTCCGGCCGGCCTGCTACAGCCTGGCCTGGACCTACTACCAGGCGGTCAGCATCTTCGGTTCGGTAGCGGCCGTCCAGCAGGCCGACATCGACCGCGCCGCCCGAATGAAGGCCGAAGCCGAAGCCAACGCAGCAACCCGCTAAACCCCTCACCCACCCACCCCCGACCCACCCCATCCCCCTTGCCAAACCCCGGTGATCATGGAGTTAGCGGCGGTCCGCTCGGCGTGTCGCACCCGCTAACCCCATGATCAACCGTGCAAGAGGGGTGGGTGGGGTCAGGCGCGTTCGGTTCGGGTGGCTGGGTGACGGTCGGGATTGGCGGGACGGCGGGGGGTTGGTTGGGACAGGCCGGTGCTGAAGCGGGTCGAGTCCGCCGCCAGGTCCGGGTGTTCCACGTCGAGTGCCAGCGCTGCGGCCTCGTCCAGCCCCAGCTCGGCACCCTCGCCGTACGCGTCGTCGAAGGCAGCGTCGCCCAGCGCCGCGCGCAACTCCACCTGCTGTTCGGCCCAGTAACCGCCGAAGATGCCGGGGGTGGCACGCATGCTCGCCCGGGTGGCCTGCGCGGCCCCGAACAGGCGGGCGGCCGTCAACCGCTCCCCGCCGATCATGCAGCGCACCGCGACCGCGTTCAAGGTGTCGCACGCCCGGCCGTGGTAGCCGTGACCCATCCGGGAGCGCAGCGCCACCAGCAGATGCTCGTGCGCGGCGATCACGTCGCCCCGCGCCAGCGCGACCATGCCGAGCAGCATGTCCACCGAACGCCGGCCCCGCTCCACGGGCCGGGCCGCCTCCACCGGACGTACCGCGCCCAGCAGTTCCGCCGCCTCCTCCAGGGCACCCCGCCGCCAGAGCAGCTCGGCCAGGCTGAACACCGCGAACAGCGCCTCGCCGACCACGTCCTGCCCGTGCGCCCAGTCGATGACCTCCCGGCACACCCGCTCGGCCTCGACGAACTGCCCCATGTCCACAAGCGGCGCTGCCCGGCCGGCGAGTACCCGGGCCAACAACCCGGCGTCGCCGGCCTGCCGGGCCGCCGCCTCCGCCCGCTGGGAGTAGCGCAGCTCCTCGGCGAACTCGCCGTCGGCGCTGGCATGCAGTGAATGCATGTGGTACGCCGCCGCCAGCTCCGCCTCCGGGATCCGCTCCCCCGTCTCGGCGATCCGCCCGTACAGCCGGAACAGCCACAGCCGGCCCTCCCGGGCCAGGCCCCGCTCCAGCCACCACTGGTCCAGCCCACCCGCCAGACCGAGACCGGCACGGGCGCTGCCGCCGGTGGCGCACCAGCGCAGCGCGGCGCGCAGCTCCCCGGCCAGTGGGTCGAGGGCATACAACGACAGCGTCACCGGCCGGCCGTCCTGGCCCAGGTGGGCCCGGTCCAACGCGTGCGCCGACCAGGCCACGTGCCGGTCCCGAGCGGCCTGCTCCTCACCCGCCTCGGCCAACCGCCGCGCCGCGTACGCCCGGATGGGGTCGAGCATCCGGTAGGTGCTGCCGGCGGCACGCGGCTCGGCCAACACCATCGACTTGTCCACCAGGACCGAGAGCGGGTCCAGCGGGTCGTCACCCAGCAGCCACTCCACCGTCGCCAGATCCACCGGCCCGGCGAAGACCGCCAGCCACCGCAGCAGACGGGCCGCCCGGGGCCCCAGCGTCCGGTACGACCAGGTGACGGTGGCCTGCATGGTCATGTGCCGCTCGGTGGCCGACCGCTGCACCGCCCGACTCGCCGGGGTGGGCGGCGACGCACCGGCCGCCGCCGCTACCAGGTCCACGGTGTCCTGCTGGTTGCCGGACCAGCCCCGCTCCACCGGCGGCGGATCCGGGTCCTCCCGGCCGGCGTCCAGGGTGCCGAGGACATCGTCCAGCCGCTCGGCGAGCTGGCCGACGGAGAGCACCCGCAGCCGGGCGGCGGCCAACTCGATGGCGAGCGGCAGACCGTCCAGCCGCTGCACGACCCGACGCAGATCGGCGGACTCCTCCGGGTCCGGTTGCCGACCACCGCGCGCCGCCGCCGTGCGATCCAGCAGCAGCGCCACGGCGTCGCTCTCCGCACCGTCCGCCCTCGGGTCGACCGAGAGCGGCGGAATCCGCCACACCACCTCGCCGGGCAGGCTGAACGACTCACGACTGGTCGCCAGCACCCGTACGCCGCCCCCGCCGGACAGCAGACGCGCGATCACCTCGGCGCAGGCTGCCGGTTGGGTGTCGCAGGTGTCCAGTACGACAAGCATCCGGCGGCCGGCCGCGTACTCGACGAGGGTGTCCAGCATCGGCCGGCCGGGCTCGGGGCGCAGGCCGAGCACGGCGGCGATGGCGAACGCGACCAGCCCCGGGTCGGTCACCGAGGCGATGTCGACGAACCAGACCCCGTCCGGGTACGCCTCGACAACTCCGCTGGCCAACTCCACCGCGAGTCGGGTCTTGCCCGCGCCGCCGGCGCCCAGCACTGTGACCAGGCGGTGCTGTCGCACCAGCAGACCCAACTCGATGCGCTCGGCCTGACGGCCGACGAACGAGGTCACCTGGGTCGGCAGGTTGTGCGCCACCGCGTCGGCGGTGCGGGGCCGGGGGAACTGCCGCTCCAGACCCGGGGCGACCAGTTGGAACAGTCGTTCCCGGTCGTCGAAACCGCGCAGGCGGTGCAGGCCCAGGTCGAGCAGGGTGGCGCCCGGCGGCATCGGCTCGGCCCGACGGGCGGTGGACGCCGTGCAGAGCACCTGCCCGCCGTGCGCGGCCGCGGCCACCCTGGCGGCCCGGTGCACCTCGGCGCTGGCGTACTCGCCGTCGCGTGGCTCGGCATAGCCGGTGTGCAGGCCCATCCGCACCCGGGGCGCGGCTTCGGGGGTGGGCCAGTCGTGGCTGGACAGTGCCCGCTGAGCGGTCAGGCACGCCGTCATCGCCGCTGTCGCTTCCTCGAAGGCCAGGAAGAACGAGTCGCCCTCGGTCAGCAGCTCCGCGCCGCCCGTGCTGGCCAGCGTGCGGCGCAGCAGCCGGCGATGCTCGGCGAGCACCGGCCGGTAGTCCGGGCCGAGCAGCTGGGCCAGCCGGGTCGAGCCCTCGATATCGGTGAACACGAAGGTCACCCAACCGCTCGGGAGCTGGATCCGTGGCGACATGCGAGGAACCTCCGCCCGTGACGTCGGGTTCATGCTGCCTGAGTCCGGACGATCACACATCGTGAGAACGGCCGGGCAATAGCCGCCTCAACGTGCCACTCGGACCCGCTCCCGGCAAGGGCGGCCCACCAGTCGTCGACGAATTGGCCCGATCAGCAGCCGCAGGCACCGCCGCAGCAGCCACCGCCGGCGGGTGCCGGGGCGCCACCACCCCGGCCGGTGACCGCGACCGCGGAAAGAAGCTTGACCGTGTCGGCGTGTCCCTGTGGGCAACTGGCCGGCTCACCGGCCGCTGCCATCGAACGGTTGACCTCGAAAGTGTCTCCGCAGGCGCGGCAGCGGAACTCGTACCGGGGCATGCCACCCAGGGTACGTGGATCTGACGGTTCGCGAAGCATGGGTGATACTCGACAGGTGGTGGACGGCGAGGACGACACGCGTGTGCAACCGTTACGACCGGCCGCGCCGCTGGACGGGCCGCTCGAAGGCTCGGGAGCCGCGCCCGAACCGGGGCGCAAGGTGCCCCGCCCCCGCCGTCCCTGGCTGAGCGGGCGTTCGGCGGAAGCGCCGACCACACCACCGGCCACCGCGCCAACCGCACCACCGGCCACCACACCGGCTCCACCAGCCGCCGAGCCGACCGCGACCGACCTCGCCAGGTCCGAACCGGACGCGAGTGCCACCGGCGCGAAGACCCCGGCTGAGCCCGTCCCGACCGCCGGCCCGGAGGCCACCCCCAAGACCGAGACCGCGAACGCCGAGGACCCGAAGGCTGAGGACCCTAAGGCCGAGGACCCGAAGGCCGAGGCGCCCAAGATCGACGCCGCGAAGACCGGTGCCGCGGATCCGGCGAAGACCACTGTGGATGAGGTCCCGGTCGTGCCGGCGTCCGACCCGGCACGTCGGCGGCGGGTGCAGTTCGCACACGCCCTACGTGTGCCGCCACGCCGGGCAGCAGCCACCGCGGCTCGGGCGACCCGGGCCTGGGCCCGCCGGCCGAGCGGTCGGCTGACCCTCCCCGGCGTCTTCCTGCTGGCACTGGTGGCCGCGACCGCCGCGGCGGGAGCGCTGCTCGTACCGGCCGCGATCCGCGCACCGCGCCCGGTCGCTGTCGACGTCTCGGCCACGCCCGGGGTCGCACCGCCGCTGGCGCCGTCCGGCCTGCCCACCGGCCCGCTGCCCACCGGGCCACTGCCGACCGTCCCGCTGCCCAGCGGCGGGTTGCCCGGCAACGGGCTGCCGACCGGGCCGGCGATCGGGGGCCGACCGTCGGACGCCCTGGCCGGCTGGGCGCAGCAGGTCGGCGCCAAGGTCGGCGTCCCGGCGATCGCCATGCAGGCGTACGGCTACGCCGAGCTGGTGCTCGCCCAGACCAACCGCAGCTGCGCGTTGAGCTGGACCACGCTGGCCGCGATCGGGCAGGTCGAATCGGGACACGGCTCGGCCAACGGCGCGCGGTTGGGGCAGGACGGCAAGGCGGTGCCCAACATCATCGGGCTGCCGCTGGACGGGAAGGAAGGTCGGATGCGGATCATCGACACCGACCGTGGCGCGCTCGACGGGGACGCCACCCTCGACCGCGCCATCGGGCCGATGCAGTTCATCCCGACCACCTGGCAGGAGATCGGCGCGGACGCGGACAACGACGGCCGCAAGGACCCGCACGACCTGGACGACGCCGCCCTGGCAGCGGGCAACTACCTCTGCAAGGGCGGCCGAAACCTGAGCATTCCGGGCGACTGGTGGAACGCGATCCTCTCCTACAACGATGTCCGGCGGTACGCCCAGGACGTCTACGACACCGCGAACCGGTACGGACGGGCCAGTCGGTCGTGAAGTGATCGTCTCGATACGTTGGAGAACTGGACACTTCCCCCGGGCCTCTGTTAGCGGCAAGCTAGACGGGTGATGGTGCGCGAGTGGGACCCCAGGACCGCGTCGTCCGCCGAGATCGCGTCGCTGCTGGCCACGCTGAACGCGGTCCTGGCGGCCGATCTGCCGCAGGACCCGCCCTGGCGGGAGACTTCGTTGCGGGAATACCTCGCCGAGGTGATGCCCGGCGAGCGGCGGATCTCCTGGATCGCCCAGGCCGAGCCGACCACCCCGGGTGACCCGGGCGCGGTGCTCGGCCAGGTGCACGTACTCCTTCTGGGTGACATCGGCGTGATCGAGGTGCTGGTGCACCCGTCCGCGCGGCGCACCGGCCTCGGCCGTGACCTGGTGTTGCGTGCCGCGCGCCGGGTCTACCAGGAGGGCTTCCGGTCGATCGGGGTCGAGGTCGTCGGCGACACGCCCGCGATCGGGTTCTACGAGTCGCTCGGCTTCACCCGGGAGTACGTGGAGACGCGCAGCGTGCTCGACCTGACCTCGGTGGACTGGGCCGAGCTGGCCGAGATGGCCACCGGCATCGGGGCGGGCTACCAGTTGGAGTTCTTCCCGGGCGGCCCGCCGGACGACCTGATCGAGGCGTACGCGCGGGCCAAGGCCGAGGTGCGCGACGTCGATGACGGTGAGCTGCGGCCCAGCTCCTACGACCCGGAGCGGCTGCGCGACAGCCTCGACACGCTGCACCGGCGGGGCATGAAGCCGTACATCGTGCTCGCCCGGCACGAGCAGAGCGGCGAGGTGGCCGGCCTGACCGAGGTGGTGGTGCCGGCGCAGCACCCGACCCGTGCCGACCAGTACGACACGATCGTGGCGCAGGATCACCGGGGCTACGGCATCGATCGGGCGATCAAGGCCCGGATGCTGCTGGAGCTGCGCTCCGCCGAGCCGGAGCTGATCGAGGTGCAGACCTGGAACGCGCAGGCCAACGAGGCGATGCTCAAGGTCAACGCGGAGCTGGGCTACCGCCCCGACCGGGACTGGTGCGAATACAGCGTCGACGTCGCTGAGCTGGTGCACCGCCTCGACCCACCGCGCTGAGGAATTCACGAAACTGTCCATTAGGGGATGGACGGTGGACAGTCGCGCACCTTAACGTGCGTTGACCCCCATCCACCCATCGTGGAGGCCCTATGCGCCCGCGCCGCTCAATCGCCGCGCTCGCGACCGCCACCGCCGCCGTGACACTCACGGCGCTCGGCGTCGCACCCACCGCGGCCAGCGCCGCGCCCACCGACCTGTTCATCTCGGAGTACGTCGAGGGTTCGTCGAACAACAAGGCGATCGAGCTGTTCAACGGCACTGGCGCCGCCGTCGACCTGACGGCCGGTGGCTACCAGTTGCAGCTCTACTTCAACGGCGCCACCACGGCCACCACGATCGCCCTGACCGGCAGCGTGGCGGCCGGTGACGCGTTCGTGTTCGCCAGCGCCTCGGCGGGGGCGGCCATCCTCGCCCAGGCCGACCAGACGACCGGGGCGAGCCTCTTCAACGGTGACGACGCGATAGTGCTGCGCCGGGGCACCACGGTGCTCGACTCGATCGGCCAGGTGGGCGTCGACCCGGGCACCGAGTGGGGTGCCGGCGTCACCAGCACCGCGGACAACACTCTGCGCCGGTCGCCGAGCGTGGCTGCCGGTGACACCGACCCGGCGGACGCGTTCGACCCCGCGGCGCAGTGGGCCGGCTTCCCCGTCGACACGTTCGACGGGCTGGGCGCGCACGCAGTGGACGGCGGTGGCCCGGTCGACGTGCCGGCCACGCTGACCTGTGGTGGGCCGCTGGTCACCGCCTCCGGCACTCCCGCGAGCCGCGAGGTGACCGCCGCCGACCCCGACGACACGATCGTCGACCTGGCGGTGACCGCGATCAGCCCGACCCCGGCCTCCGGCTCGATCACCCGCACCGCGTTCACCCCGGCCGACGGGGTGGGCGGCACCGCACGTGCCACGGTCGGTGTGAGCGCCGACCTCGCCGCCGGGGCGTACACGGTCACCCTCACCGCGACCGACGCGGGCGGTGGCACCGCCAGCTGCGCGCTGGTCGTGCAGGTGACCAGGGAGCTGACCGTCGGCGAGGTGCAGGGTCCGACCACCGACGCCGAGTCCGGTCCGAGCGACAGGTCACCGCTCGCACCGGCGAGCGGCAACAGCACGAGCAGCACGCTGTACGACGTACGCGGCGTGATCACCCAGTTGACCCTGGCCCGTACCTCGGCCGGTGCGGAGCAGCACGGGTTCTTCCTGCAGAGCCGCGTTGGTGACACCGACGGCGACCCGACCAGCTCCGACGGCATCTTCGTGTTCATGGGCACGTTCACCTCGCTGATCGGCGGTTACGTGCCGACGGTGGGCGACGAGGTCGTCCTGCGGGCCCGGGTGTCGGAGTACTACACCTTCACCCAGCTCTCCGGCGCGTCGCTGGTCCGCCGGATCGCCAGCGACCTGGCCGTGGACACCGCGGTGGCGGTGACCGACGCGGTGCCGCCGGCCGTGCTGACTGACGCGCAGCGCTTCTGGGAACGGCACGAGGGCTCCCGGATGCGGGTACGCGCGGGCAGCGGCGCGGTGAGCGGCCGGGACGTCTTCTCCTCCACGGCCGACGCGGAGCTGTGGGTGGTCGACCGCGACGACCCGCTGCTCGACCGCTCCGACCCGTACTCCCGGAGGGTCTTCCGTGATTCGCACCCGCTGGACAACGACCCGACCCGCCTCTTCGACGACGGCAACGGCCAGAGGACGCTGCTCGGCAGCATGGGCGTGAAGGCCACCGCCGGGGACAGCGCCACGCTTCTTCCGCCGGCGCACACCTTCGACACGCTGCGGGCGGACGCGGTGGGCGGCGTCTACTACTCGTTCGAGAAGTACGGCGTCCAGGTCGAGCGGGCGGAGTTCGCCGCCGGGGCCGATCCGTCGAAGAACAACCCGCCCAAGCCGGCCGACCGGTCGCAGGAGGTGGCCGTGGCCACCTACAACGTGGAGAACCTGTACGACTACCGCGACGACCCGTTCGACGGCTGCGACTTCGCCGGCAACGCCGGCTGTGCGGGCGTCGACCCGCCGTTCGACTACGTGCCGGGCAGCGAGGCGGAATACCGCGAGCAGTTGGCCGCGCTCGCCGACCAGATCGTGAAGGACCTGCACGCACCGGACCTGATCCTGGTGCAGGAGGCCGAGGACCAGGACATCTGCACGGTCTCCGGGGCGGCGCTGAGCTGCGGCGACACCAACAACGCCGATGGCGCTCCGGACAGCATCCAGGAGTTGGCGCTCACGGTGGCGGCGGCCGGTGGGCCCGCGTACGCCGCTGCCTATGACCGGACCGGCGCGGACGCCCGCGGTATCACCGCCGCCTTCCTGTACCGCACGGATCGGGTGTCGCTGGCGGCCGCGACGGCGAACGACCCGCTGCTGGGCTCGGCACCGACAGTTCAGTACCGGGCTCCGGGGTTGCCGGCCAACGCCGACGTGCAGAACCCGAAGGCCCTGAACGCGGTGTTGCCGGCGGATGTGGACACCTCGACCGGTCGGGACGGGAACAACGTCTTCACCCGTGCTCCGCAGTTGGGCAAGTTCAGCGTGGCCGCCGCACCCGGCTCGACCGAGCGGTTCACCCTGTACGCGCTCAGCAACCACTACTCCTCCGGCCCGGACAGCCGGGTCGGGCAGCGGCGGGAGCAGGCGCGTTACGGCGCGGCGATCGTCACCGCGATCGAGGCGGCCGACCAGACCGCCCGGGTGGTCTACGGCGGTGACCTGAACGTCTTCCCCCGCCCGGACGATCCCATCGCCACCGGCGAGCAGCCCACGCCGTCGGACCAGCTCGCACCGCTCTACGAGGCGGGCCTGCACAACCTGTGGGACAACCTCGTCGCGGACGTGCCGGCCTCGGCCTACTCGTACAGTTTCGAGGGGCATGCGCAGACCCTCGACCACCTGTTCGTCAACGACGCGTTCTACGGCGACCTGGTGCAGGTGCGGGCGGCGCACATCAACGCCGACTGGCCGGCGGAGTTCGCCGGTGACGGGTCACGGGGTTCCAGTGACCACGACCCGCAGGTGGCCCGGTTCCGGTCCCGGGCGTCGTTGACAGTGGCCGACGCGACGGTGGTCGAGGGCGACCAGGGCACCCGGCAGCTCACCTTCACCGCCACCGTGTCCCGGCCGCTGTCCCAGTCGGTGCTGCTCTGCGCCGCCACCGTCGGCCTCACGGCGCAGGCGGGCTCGGACTTCGAGCCGTACGCCGGCTGCAAGGTGTTGGCCGCCGGGCAGACGTCGGTGGCCTTCCCGGTGCCGGTGCGCGGTGACCGCAAGCGGGAGTCGGACGAGAAGTTGACGCTGCTGGTGGCAGGCGTGCCCGGCCTGCGGCTGGCCGACCCACTCGCAACCGGAACGATCACCAACGACGACTGATCGTCGGGGTGGTCGACGACGGCCCGCCGTCCCGATTGGGGTTCGGCGGGCCGTCGTCCATCCTGCGTCAGCGCAACCGCCAGAGCTGTGGCGGCGGCGGGTCGCCGCGGTGCCTGGCTACCCGCACCTCCCATTGGCTGCGCCGACGCATCGCGTCCCGGACCTCCCGATTGCGGTAGAACGTCTCCGGCGGGCGGGCCAGCCCGTAGATGTCCGCCCACCACTCCCCCGGCTCGGGGTCGAGGATGGTGTCCAGGTGCGACGGGTAGCGGCGCCCCGCACCGTCGCGCGTGTCTTCCCAGTCCCGCATCGGCCTGAGCACCCGGCCGAACTCGTCGACGACGGCCAGCCGACATCCGACGACCCCGACGATCCGGCGGAGGAGATCAATGCTCGGAACAGTCCGACCAGCCTCGATGCGGCCGATGGTCGCATGGTGCACCCCGGCCCACCGGGCCAGCTCACGTTGGCTCAGGTCGGCGTGACGACGGACCGCCCGGACGATGCCGACGACCGGCCATGGAGTGTCGGAGGGCTCGCTGAGTATGACTTTCCGCTGGGCGGTGCTGGGGCTCGGACCGTCGGGGATCCAACCGTCGGCGCTGGGTGCTCCTACATCCGGGGGTGTCGGTGAATCGTCCATGCCGCCACCGTCCCGGCTCGCCGTGTTCCTCGCAGTCCCGTTCGGCGAGCCTGTGGACAACGGAAGGAGCTGTGGACAACCGAGCGGCTGTCACCGCAGGGAGGGTGGCTCCCGCGGGACCGGCGAAGCCGTGGGAATCGTGCAGCGCGCCCTCGCCGCAAGGGAGCGGGAACCCCAACCCCCAACTTTTGCCTTTGCTCTGCACCCCGATACGCACCGGTCGCGGTCCGTAGCTGTCGCATCCGCGGGTGCAGAGCAAAGGCTGGCATGGAGAGGTCGGGACCAAGGATCCGCGAGGCGGGACGGCGTCGGGGCCAGGAACCCGCCGACGAGGCAGGGAGCCCAGCCGTCAAGGCGACCTACGGTGCCCGCTTCGCCGCGCGCGTCACGAGCGGTGTGCGGTCAGGCGACGGTCGTCGGCGGGGTCGCTCAGTAGCGCTGGCGGAGCAGGCCGGCGGCCTCGACAGCCCAGTAGGTGAGGATGACCTGTGCGCCGGCCCGCTTGATCGAGGTGAGCGTCTCCAGCATCACCCGCTCCCGGTCGATCCAGCCGTTCGCGGCGGCCGCCTCGACCATCGCGTACTCGCCGGAGACCTGGTAGGCGGCGACCGGGACGTCCACCGCGGCCCGCACCGCCGACACCACGTCGAGGTAGGGCAGCGCCGGCTTGACCATCACCAGGTCGGCGCCCTCGGCGACGTCGAGCGCCACCTCGCGCAGCGACTCACGCAGATTGGCCGGGTCCTGCTGGTAGGTGCGCCGGTCGCCCTCCAGCGCCGACTCCACCGCCTCGCGGAACGGGCCGTAGAACGCGGAGGCGTACTTCACGGCGTACGCCAGCACTGAGACGTCCTGGTAGCCGGCGGCGTCGAGCGCCCGGCGTACCACGCCGACCTGGCCGTCCATCATCCCGGACGGCCCGACCATGCCGACCCCGGCGGCGGCCTGGGCCACCGCCATCTCGGCGTACGCGGCCAGGGTCGAGTCGTTGTCGACCTCACCGTCGGGGGTGAGCAGCCCACAGTGCCCATGCGAGGTGAACTCGTCCAGGCACAGGTCGCTCATCACCACAGTGGCGTCGCCCACCTCGGCCACCACGTCGCGGATGGCGACGTTGAGGATGCCGTTCGGGTCGGTGCCGCCGGAGCCGGTCGGGTCCCGCTGTTCCGGCACGCCGAAGAGCATGATCCCGCCGACGCCGGCCTGGACCGCCTCGACCGCGGCCTTGCGGAGCGAGTCCCGGGAGTGCTGGAGCACCCCCGGGAGCGACCCGATGGCACGGGGCTCGGTCAGCCCCTCCTTGACGAACATCGGCACGACCAGCTCGGCCGGGTCGACCCGGGTCTCGGACACCAGCCGGCGGACCGCCGGGTTGCGGCGCAGCCGGCGGGGCCGGATCTCGGGGTACGACATGGCAGGCCTCCTCGAACGACTACCGGAAGCGCAGGGCGGTCGGGCCCTGCACCTTCGAGCCACGGCGCTGCTTGGCCGGCATGGCGGCCAGCTTCTCCCGCAGCTCGACGGCGTAGGCGGCGAGCGCCTCCACCAGGTCGGGCACCGAGGCGTGCGGCGGCTGGACGTCGACCCGCAGGCCGAACTCCGTCGCGGTCTCCGCCGTCTTGGGCCCAATGACGGCAACAACGGTCCGGGCGTGCGGCTTCCCGGCGATGCCGACCAGGTTGCGGACGGTCGAGGACGAGGTGAAGAGCACCGCGTCGAAGCCACCCGACTTGATCGCGTCGCGGATCTCGGCGGGCGGCGGAGCAGCCCGCACCGTCCGGTACGCGGTCACGTCGTCGACCTCCCAGCCGCGCTCGGTGAGCCCGGCGGCGAGCGTCTCGGTGGCGATGTCGGCGCGCGGCAGCAGCACCCGGCCCACCGGGTCGAGGATCTCGTCGTGCGGCGAGAACTCGGCGAGCAGGCCCTCCGAGGACTGCTCCCCGGCGGGGATCAGCTCCGGCTGGATGCCGAACGCGCGGACCGCGTCCGCCGTGGCCTCACCGATGCAGGCGATCTTGACGCCGCCGAAGTGCCGGGCGTCGAGGCCGTGCTCGGCGAACTTCTCCCAGACCGCGCGGACCGCGTTGACCGACGTGAAGATCACCCAGGCGTACCGGCCGTCGACCAGGCCCTTGACGGCCCGCTCCATCTGCGCCGGGGTGCGCGGCGGCTCGACCGCGATGGTCGGCACCTCGCACGGGATCGCCCCGTACGCGCGCAGCCGGGCGCTCATCGCGCCGGCCTGCTCCTTGGTGCGGGGTACGAGCACCTTCCAGCCGTACAGCGGGCGGTTCTCCCACCAGCTCAGCTTGTCGCGCTGCCCCACGCCGACACCGACGGTGAGCACCACCCGGCCGGTGAAGCCGAGCGCGGCGGCCACGAAGCTGTCCACTGTCGACGTGGTCGTGTACTGGGTCTCGCCGGTGCCGTCGCCGGTCACCCCGACGCCGGTGGTGCCGTCGACCCCGGCGGCGAGCAGCCCGTCCCGGACGGCCGCGAGGTCACCGGCGTCCACGGCGAGCGCGAGCGAACCCCGGCCGACGGCCGTGGCCAGCGCCTCGAAGTCCAGTGCGCTGACGTCCTCGACGTCGGCGGCCGTACGCACACCCGGCAGCGGGACCCCGGCGTAGGTGGCCACACCCTCGGCCTGGCCGACGCCGGGCACCACCTCGAAGTGGGCGGCGGTGCGGGCCACCGCCTGCACCTCCTTGACCACCGAGTCATGCCCGAACGGGTCGCCGGCGACCAGGTGCACCGCGTTCAGCCCGGAGCGGGCCGCGGAGATCAGCACCTTCGCCACGTCCCCCGGCGCGCCCTCGGCCGGGGTGAACTCGGCATCGTCCCTCGCCTCGGCGCGAACGACGGTGAGCAACGACTCCGGGACTCCCCGGTCGTAGATCACCTGGTCGGCGTCGACCAGGGCGTCGTGGGCCCGACGGGTCAGCAGGCCCGGGTCACCGGGGCCAGCCCCGACGAACGCGATACGGCCGACGGGCTTACGGGTGCGGGTCATTCTGTGCTCCCAAATTGCTGGGTCCCCGGGCCGGTGTGTCCTTCGTGGCCGAGGATCGAGTCGGCGCCGAGTTCGAGGAGTTCGGCGGCGAGTGCCTTACCGATCTCCGCCGCGTCGGCGGGCGTTCCGGTGCGGGACAGCCGGAGGTCACGAGTGCCGTCCGGGCTGATCACCGCCCCGCGCAGGTAGATCTCATCGCCGGTCTCGCCTTCGGCGAGTTCGGCATAGGCGGCGACGGGTGCGCTGCACCCGGCCTCCAGGGTTGCCAGAAACGCGCGTTCCGCGGTGACCGCGGCACGCGACGGTGCGTGGTCGAGCACTGCGAGCAGCTCGACCAGGTCCTGGTCGTCGACCCGGCACTCCACGGCCAACGCCCCCTGAGCGGGCGCGGGCAGCATCAGCATCGGGTCCAGCGACTCGGTGATCACGTCGAGCCGGCCGAGTCGGGCCAGACCGGCCCGGGCCAGGACGACGGCGTCGAGGTCGGCCTCGGGGCCGAGCACCCGCGCCAGGCGGGTGTCGACGTTGCCGCGGATCGGGGTGACCTCCAGTTGCAGGCCGAGGGCGTGCAGTTGGGCGATCCGGCGCAGCGCGCCGGTGCCCACGGTGGCCCCGGGCGGCAGTTCGGCGAGCGTCCGGCGGTCGCGGGCCACCAACGCGTCGCGCGGGTCCTGCCGGGCCGGCACCGCGGCGATGTGCAGCCCACCGGCGGCAGCCGTGGGCAGATCCTTGTACGAGTGCACAGCGAAATCGATCGTTCCGGCGGTCAGCGCGTCGCGCAGCGCGGAGACGAACACCCCGACTCCCAGACGGTGCACCGGCGCGTTGGAGCGGTCGCCCGCAGTGACCACCTCGACAAGCTCGACGGGGTGGCCGGTGGCGGCGGTCACCGCCTCGGCGACCTGGCCGGACTGGGCCATCGCCAGGGCGCTGCCCCGGGTGCCGAGGCGCAGGGGGGCGGTCATCGCGCACCTCCGGTGGGTGGGGTCGGCTCGGCGGCGTCGGCTCCGGACACCGGATCGGTGCCGGTGAGCGCCAGGCCGAGGTCGGCGGTCAGCACGTCCGGGACGGTGTCGACCGGCGAGGTCTGCGGCACCTCAAGGTCGAACAGCTCGCGCAGCAGTGCCGCGTACTGGTCGCCGCCGGGCTCCGCGGCCAACTGGCGAACCTTGACGGTGGGCTGGTGCAGCAGCCGCTGGACGACCCGGTGCACGGTGCGGGCCACCTCGGCCCGCAGGTCATCACCGAGGTCGGGGCGACGCTGGGCCAGTCGGCGCAGCTCGGCGGTGACCACGTCGTCGGCCCGGCCGCGCAGCGCGGCCACTGTGGGTGCCACGTCGGCGCCGCGCAGCCAGGTGAGGAAGCCCTCCACCTCGCCGAGCACGATGCGTTCGACGGCGGCGGCGTCGGCGGCCGCCGGACCGTCGGCGAGCAGCGCCGCCATCCGGTCGATGTCGATCACCTCGACGCCGGGCAGCTCGGCGACGCCTTCCTCGACGTCGCGCGGGACGGCCAGGTCGAGCAGGACCAGCGGGCCCCGGGCCGGGTCGCGTTCGGCCAGCGCCGCGGTGACCACCGCCCGGGTGAGGACCGGTTCGGTGGACGCGGTGGCGGCCACTACGATGTCCACTGTGGAGAGGGTGTCGGCCAGCTCGGTCATCGGCGCGGCACTCGCCCCGTACGACTCGGCGAGCCGGACGGCGCGGTCGGCGCCCCGGTTGCTGACGGTGAGCGGCCCGGCGCCCAGCCGGGACAGCGTGGCCACCCCGAGCGAACCCATCGCGCCGGCGCCGACCACCAGGGCCGGGCGGCCGACGAGGTCACCGTCGAGGTGCCCGGCGGCCAACTCCAGTGCGGCGGTGACGACGCTCTGGCCGGCCCGGTCGATGCCGGTCTCGGCGTGGGCCCGCTTGCCGACCCGCAACGCCTGCTGCATCAGCTCGTGCAGCAGCCGGCCGGCGGAGTCGGCCCCGGTGGCCCAGTGGTACGCGTCACGCAGCTGGCCGAGGATCTGCGCCTCGCCCACCACCATCGAGTCCAGACCGCTGGCGACCCGGAAGACGTGGTCCACGGCGGCGGTGTCGTAGTGCACGTACAGGTGGCTGGCGAGCGCGGTCGGGGAGCTGCCGGCCTGCTCGGCCAGCACGGCGCAGACGTCGCCGAGCCCGCCGTGGAAACCGGACACGGCGGCGTAGACCTCCACCCGGTTGCAGGTGGAGACGATCACCGCCTCGGCCACATACGGCTGGGCGACCAGGCGGTCGAGTGTGCGGGTGAGGTCGGCAGGGGGCACGGCCAGCTGCTCCAGCGTGGCGACCGGGGCGGTCCGGTAGGACGCGCCGACGACGAGCAGTTTCACGTGCCGATCGCCTCCTGGGTCTCGGTGGCCGCGAACCCGCCCGGCAGGGCGGTGAGCGCGGACCCGCCGGTGGCGGGCAGCGCGGTCAGCGACGCCTTGCGGTGTTCGTGGAAGGACAGAATCTGCAGCTCGATGGCGAGGTCGACCTTGCGCACGTCGACCCCCTCCGGAACCGAGAGTACGCACGGCGCGAAGTTGAGGATGCTCGTCACGCCGACGGCGACCAGTTGGTCGGCGACCTGCTGGGCGGCGGCGGCCGGGGTGGCGATCACGCCGATCGCGAGGGATTCCTCGGCGGCGACCGTCGGCAGGTCGTCAACATGCCTGACCACCAGCCCGTTGATCTCCTCACCGACCCGGGAGGGATCGGCGTCGAGCAGTGCGGCGATCCGGAAGCCCCGGCTGGCGAAGCCGTCGTAGCCGGCCAGAGCGTGACCGAGATTACCCACGCCGACCAGGGCGACCGCCCGGCGTTGGGTGAGCCCGAGCACATACTCGATCTGCTCGATCAGCAGAGCGACGTCGTAGCCGACTCCTCGGGTGCCGTACGAGCCGAGGTGGGAGAGGTCCTTGCGGAGCTTGGCGGAGTTGACGCCGGCGGCCGCGGAGAGACCCTCGCTGGAGACCGTCTCGTGCCCGGTGTCGGCGAGGTTGTGCAGCGCGCGCAGGTACTCCGGGAGCCGAGCGACGGTCGCCTCGGGCAGATCCGGGAGCGCCGGTACGGCACCGGCGCGGCCGGGCGCGCCTGGGTGACGGTGCTGACTCATGAGACTCCGTGCGGTGCGATCCTCGGCCAACTCCGCTGGTGGGCCGTTTGTGGACTCCCGCTGGCGACCGAGGTTGCCGGCTGTGCTAGCAGGGCGCGTCGGAGTCACAGCGTAGGCGCTTGTGAAGACGTGCACAAATCGCGATCTTGCCGCTGCGTGGCGCGACCCCACCAGCCCCTCCATTCCACAAGATCGATTGAACGGCCTGGTCCGCGCGCCGCCCGGGCGATTATTGCTCAATCCCGACTTCTCTGACCAATCCCGCGCCGGCCCTGTCCAGGGGTCGTTCCGGCGGTGGTAGGGGCAGCACTACGGAGGAGAGGCGGGGTTTCGGGATGGGGACACCGAGCCCAACTGCCTAGCCTTTGAGCATGACCGCCGTTGCCGCCACCAGCGAGAGACCGACGCTGGCACCGAGCATCCCCCGCCAGCTCTTCGTCGACTCCGGGTACGTGGTGCTCGGCCTGCCCCTGGCGGTGGCCAGCTTCGTCGTCCTCATCGTCGGCCTCGCGGTCGGCATCGGCCTGGTGGTCACGGTGATCGGCCTGCCGATCCTCAGCGGCACCCTGTACGCCGCCCGTGGGCTGGCCGACGTCGAGCGGCTGCGGCTGCCCGCGGTGCTCCACCAACCCCGGATCCGGCCGCACTACCGGCTGCCCGAGGCGGGCGCGAACGCCTGGCGGCGGATCTTCGTGCCGATGCGGGACGCCCAGTCCTGGCTCGACCTGGCGCACGGCATCCTGCGGCTGATCGCGGCGGTGGGCACCTTCGTGGTGACGGTGTCCTGGTGGGCCGCGGCGATCGCCGGCTCGCTCTACTGGGCCTACGACTGGGCCCTGCCCCGGGCCGACGGCGAGGGTGACCAGGACCTGGCGCAGCTGCTCGGCCTGGGCGACTCGACCACCGCCCGGATCGGCCTGTACACCGCGCTCGGGGTGTTCTTCCTGATCACCCTGCCGATCGTGGTGCGGGGCTGCGCGCTGCTCCAGGCCAGCTTCGCCAAGGCCATGCTGACCGGGGTGGCCGAGATGCGTGACCGGATCACCGTGCTGGAGGAGCAGAAGCGGGCCGCCGTGTCCGCCGAGGCCTCCGCGCTGCGCCGGTTGGAACGTGACATCCACGACGGCCCCCAGCAGCGCCTGGTCCGGCTGGCCATGGACCTCAGCCGGGCCCGGATGCAGCTCGCCTCGGACCCGGAGGCGGCCGGCCGCACCATCGACGAGGCGGTCACCCAGACCCGGGACACGCTGGCCGAGCTGCGGGCGCTGTCCCGGGGCATCGCCCCGCCGATCCTGGTCGACAGGGGCCTGCCCAGCGCCCTGGCCGCGATCGCCGGCCGCGGGCTGATCCCGATCGAGCTCCAGGTGGACCCGCAGCTCGGTACCCCGGCCGGACGGCTCGACCCGGCGGTGGAGAACACCGCGTACTTCGTGGTGTCCGAGGCGCTGACAAACGTCGCCAAGCACAGCCGGGCCACCGAGGCCACCGTGGCCGTGGCCCGGCAGGGCACCCACCTGCAGGTACGGGTGGGCGACGACGGGCAGGGCGGCGCGCACCTGGCGAAGGGGCACGGACTGGCCGGCATCGCCGACCGGGTCCGGGCCGCCGGCGGGGAACTGCTGGTGGTCAGCCCGACCGGCGGCCCCACCGAGATCCGCGCCGAGCTGCCGCTGTGAGCGCGAGGAGTGAGCCGGGTTTGCGAGCCCCGCAGTCGCGAACGATGGAGACGCTGTGACCGGTCCGGCACCGCGCCGAGCCCGTTCGACGGGCCGGACGTGGTAGACAACACAGCCATGCGCATCGTGATCGCCGACGACGCCGTCCTGCTCCGAGAGGGGCTGGTCCGGCTGCTGACCGAGAGCGGGCACCAGGTGGTGGCCGCCGTCGGGGACGGTGACGCCCTGGTCGAGGCGGTGGTCGAGCACCGGCCCGACGTGTCGATCGTCGACGTCCGGATGCCGCCGTCGCACACCGACGAGGGGCTGCGGGCCGCGGTGGAGGCGCGCCGGCTGGTGCCGCGTACGCCGATCCTGGTGCTGTCCCAGTACGTCGAGGTCTCGTACGCCGATGATCTGCTCGCCACCACCGGCGGCGCCGGCGGCGGGATCGGCTACCTGCTCAAGGACCGGGTTGCGGCGATCGACGAGTTTCTGGACGCGCTGCGCCGGGTCGCGGGCGGCGGCACGGTGCTGGACCCGGAGGTGGTCGGGCAGCTCTTCGCCCGACGTCGCCGGGACGACCCGCTGCGCGAGCTGACCCCCCGCGAGCGCGAGGTGCTGGCCCTGATGGCCGAGGGGCGCTCGAACACCGCCATCGCGCGCGCCCTGGTGGTCAGCGACGGCGCTGTGGAGAAGCACGTGCGCAACATCTTCACCAAGCTCACCCTGCCACCGGACACCGAACAGCACCGGCGGGTGCTGGCTGTCCTCACCTATCTGCGGAACTGACCTCCCGAGCCAGGGCCACCGCGTCGGTGAGGGTGTCGGCCACCGGGTGACCGGAGGCGCGCAGCCGGGCCGGGTCGGTGAACCCGCCGGTGTAGAGCACGGCACGGCCGCCGACCGCGAGCGCCGCGTCCGCGTCGTCGATGGAGTCGCCGATCAGCACCACAGCGGCGCCGTCCACGCCCAGCTCGGCCAGGTGCAGTTGGAGCGACTCGGCCTTGCGGCCGCCGCCGACAGTGGTCCGCAGCCCGTCGACGCGGGTGAAGTGGCTGGTCAACCCGTACGTGTGCACGGTCGGGACCAGCTCCTCGTGGAACCACATGGACAGCAGGCTCTGACTGCCCGGCCAGGCGGCCATCGCCGCCCGAGCGTCGGCTGCCAGCTCACAGGTGGTCAACCCGGTGCGGTACGCGTCGTGGAAGATCTTGTCCAGTCGGCCGAACTCGTCGTCGTCCACGGCCTGCCCGAGCACCTCTGCGTAGTACTCGGCGATCGGTCTGCGGAACCGCACCCGGTGCTCGTCGAGGCTGACCGTCGGCCCGCCGAGGCTCGCGAACACGACGTTGGTGGCGGACACCACCAGGCTGAGGTCGTTGAGCAGGGTGCCGTTCCAGTCCCAGACGAGGTGCGGGGGCGCAGTGGTCATCAGAGCACCATAGGCACTCCTCAGAGCTGCGGCGTGGTCAGGTCCCGCAGCAGCCGGTCCTCCTCGACCCGCCAGTAGCCGTGCTCCTTGCCGTCGAGCATCACCACCGGCAGCCGGTCGCCGTACTCCCGCTCCAGCCCCTCGTCGCCGGTGACGTCCCACTCGACCCACTTGTCGCCGGTGACCGCGACCACCCGGTCGAGCGCCGCCTTGGCGTCGTCGCACAGGTGGCAGCCGGGTCGGGTGATCAGGGCGAGTCGGGCGTCAGTGGCCATCGGTTACCTCCGTGCGGTCGGTCGGCGTCGCCGACCGGAGCTGGGTCTTGCGTACCTTGCCGATCGCCGAGTGTGGCAGGGCGTCGACGAACTCGACGGCGGTCGGGCACTTGAACCGGGCCAGGTTCCGCGCGCAGTGGGCGAGCAGTTCCTCGCTGGTCACCGGTCGGCCCTGCGCCGGCACCACGTACGCCCGCACAGTCTCGCCGGTCCGCGGGTGCGGCACACCCAGTACCGCCGACTCGGCCACCCCGGGGTGCCCGGCCAGCACCAGCTCGACCTCGTGTGGATAGACGTTGAAGCCGTTGACCAGGATCAACTCGCCGAGCCGGTCGACCAGGAAGAGGTCGCCGTCCTCGTCGGCGTACGCGATGTCACCGGTGCCCCACCAACCCTCGGCGTCCGGGCCACCCCGACCGTCGGGCCAGTAGCCGGTGAAGAGGTTGGGACCGGACACCACGATCTGCCCCGGGTCGGTGCCCGGCGCCACGTCGGAGATGTCCAGCTCATCCGGGTCGTCGTCGGGAACGGCCAGCCCGTCGCGCCACAGGTCCACCCCGTCCGCGCCGACCAGGCGGAGCCGCACCCCGGGTAGCGGCCGGCCGATCGAACCCGGCTTGGCCACGCCGCCGACCAGGGTGGAGGTGAGCACCGGCGCGGTCTCGGTGAGGCCGTACCCGATGTGCACCTGATGCCCGGTGACCGCCGTGAAGCGCGCCGCGACAGCGGGTTCGAGCGGTGCCGCGCCGCAGACCGCCACCCGCACCGACGCGGTGGCCGCGCGGGCCGTTTCCGCGCCAGCCCAGGTCAGGAACATCGACGGTACGCCGACCAGCACGCTGACCCGGTGCCGCGCGATCTCATCCAGCCCCGCCGTCGGGCCTAGCTCGTCGAGCAGCACGCCGGTCGCGCCGTGGTGCACGACCGCGCCGAGCACGGAGTTGAGCCCGTACGCGTGGAACAGCGGCAACGCGAGCAGAACAGTGTCCGTCGGCCCGACCACCGAAGGCTCGATCTCCGCGACCTGTTCGTGGTTGGCGAGCAGCGCCCGGTGCGAGAGCATCGCCCCCTTGGGCCGTCCCTCGGTACCGGAGGTGTAGAGCAGTACAGCCAGATCGGTACCGCCTCGTCGGGGGCGGGGTGCCGGTCCGGGCGCTTCGGCGGTCGGTGGCGTGCCGTGCACTGAGGTGAGCGCGGGCAGCTCGGCGGCCACGTCGACGACCAGGTCCCGGACGCGGTCGGTGGCGATGAGCACCGACGCGCCGGAGTCGGCCAGCACGTGCCGTAGCTCCGGGGCGGTGAAGCCGGGGTTGACCGGCACGGTGACCAGCCCGGCGCGGAGGGCGCCGAGCCAGGCGATCACGAAGTCCGGTGTGTTGGGCAGCGCGATGGCGACGCGTGATGGCGTACCGCCGGGGTCGGTGGATGGCGTGGCGGCGGAGAGGCCGCGGGCGGCGGCGTCCACCTCGGCGTCCAGTTCGGACCAGCTGAGGGTGCGCTCACGCCAGTGCAGCGCGGGCCGGTCGGCGTGGTCGAGAGCCGCCCGGCGAACCCGGTCGGCGAGGTTCGGCGCGGGGTTTCCCGAGGCGTCCTGCACGGTGATCGAGTCTGGCACAGCGGACGGCGACGGGCCACGCCCGACGGTCGGGGCCCGGCCCGGAGGACGACGCCGGGACAGTCCCATGCACGGGACTGTCCGGTGTGCCACCGGCGATCCGATCGGGTCCTGTCGATGGGACGTGCGGGGGTGACCGCGGGCAGTTCGGCCGCCCCCGTCCGACCGGCCGGCGCGCCGGGCCAACCGAACGGGCGGTACGCCCCCCACCTGGGCATCCATCCTGGAACACCGGGTCGGCGGAAAGTCAATCGCACACGACGGACAACCGGTCCGCCGCCGGTGCGAGGGAGCGGGAAATACTTCCGCCTTGTGTAACGGACTTGCCACGCGCGGGTGACGTTGGCCCTATCATCACTCGGGTCGGGTCACCCCATTTGCCGTGAGTCGACACCCCTCAGCCCGAGGAGGCCCCCGTGCCTGTGAGCGCATTGGACCAGCACCTCCAGGGGAATTGCCGCCCGTCGGCAACTCCCGCGACAGTCCTGCCCGACCGGTCACCCGGTCGGTCCGCCCCGACGAGACCCAGACCGGCCCGCCCGGCGACCAACGGGACGGGGGCAACACGGTGACCACCTTCGGTTACGCGGAACGCCCGGTCGGCCTGACCGGACAGCCGGCCCGCTCCCACGTCAACGAACGGCCAGCGGCCCGTGCCCCGATGGACGAGCAGCACGGCGGCGTGGTGCGGGGTGACGGCGGGGCACAACGGATCCGCAGCCGGCCACACCACAACGAACCACCGCCGCGGCCCGCGGTGCCCGGTGGGAACGCGAAGCCGGCCGGCGGCCGGGTCGCCGTGCCGCCACGACCCACAATGCCCGTGCAGGGCCGTCGGGTAAGCGACACACCGGCGGTCACCACCGACCCGGCGGCGGGTGAGACAGCGGTGATCCCGGCGGTGCCGGCCACCACCGCCACCACCCCGACCGGTTTCCCGAGCCGCCCGGACCCATCCGACCCGGCAACCGAGGTCTGGACGCTGATCGAGCGGGCCCAGGCCGGCGAGTCCGAGGCGTTCGGGCTGATCTACGACCGGTACGTGGACACCGTCTTCCGGTTCGTCTACTTCCGGGTCGGCAACCGGCAACTCGCCGAGGATCTCACCTCGGACACCTTCCTGCGCGCGCTCAAGCGGATCGGCAGCTTCACCTGGCAGGGCCGTGACCTGGGCGCCTGGTTGGTGACGATCGCCCGCAACCTCGTCGCGGACCACTTCAAGTCGGGCCGGTACCGGCTGGAGGTCACCACCGGCGACGTGCTCGACGCCGACCGGGAGGACCGGGGCCCGGAGGGCAGCCCGGAGGCGGCGGTGGTGGAGCACATCACCAACGTCGCACTCCTCACCGCCGTGAAGCAGCTCAATCCGGAGCAGCAGGAGTGCATCGTGCTCCGCTTCCTCCAGGGCTTCTCGGTCGCCGAGACGGCCCGCGCGATGGGCAAGAACGAGGGCGCCATCAAGGCCCTTCAGTACCGCGCCGTCCGCGCCCTGGCCCGCCTGCTGCCCGACGGCTTCCAGCCGTAGTTTGTTACGGCGGGACCGACGGGCGTCGATCAGCGTCCGCGCAGCTCAGAGTCGGTCCCGCCCGGTGATGACCATCACTTTCTGTAATTTCCGCTCCGCCAGGCCCGTAACCCGTGCCCGGTCCGCCGCGTTTCTCCGGGTGCGACCGGTGGATGTCCCGGCAGGCCCGGGTCACCGAGGTCCGACCGGCATGCCGGCGGCACCTCACCTCCGTGGTGTCACACTGCCGCCCGGTCGCTGGCAACGACGGCGGCCGACCGGCCGTGACCAGCGAGAGGAGGTGCCTGCGGTGGACAACACCCTCTTCTCCCGCCGGCGCGCGGAGCGCTTCGCGCAGCTTCTCGACGAGGCCAACGGCGCTCGACGACACCACGTGCGATCCCGGGTGGACGGCCAGCTCGCGCCGCTCGTCGCAGTGGGTCAGCGGCTCAGCGTCGACCCCCCGGCTGTCGAGGTGGACCAGGACTTCCGTACCGGCCTGCGGGCGATGCTGCTCGCCACGGCCGAGCGGGAGGGGTTGGGCACCACACCAGCGGCGGTCAGCGAACCGGCCGCCACGACCACCCGCGGGCGGCTACTGCCGGCGGTCACCGCCCGGCGGGCCCGAGCCCGGGGCGCGATCCTGGTCGGCATCGCCGCCGGGGCCATCGCCGTCTCCGGGATCTCCGCCGCCAGCGAGAACGCGGTGCCCGGTGACGCGCTGTACGGCATGAAGCGCTCCACCGAACGGGCACAGCTCGCCCTGGCCAGCTCGGACATCAGCCGAGGCCAACTCTTCCTGGACTTCGCCCGGACCCGGGTCGGTGAAGCCGCCAAGCTGCGCGGTGACCGGATCGGCTACAGCGCGGTCCTCGACGACATGGACGCCGACAGTCGGCAGGGAGTTCGCCTGCTGACCTCGGCCGCGGTGCAGCGGGCCGAGCCGGGCAGCCTGGACACCCTCAACACCTTCGTGACGAGTCAGCGCCGGGCCGTACGCGGTCTGCTCGACGGGAGCACCCGCGTCGACCGGGAACGGACCCAACGGTCGCTGCTGCTGCTGGACACCATCCGGGAACGCTCGGACGACCTCCGCGCGGCGATCACCTGCGGTCTGCCGGCACCGACCGCCAGCGACGCCCTCGGCCCGGCCCCGAGCGCCTGCCCCGGGGCTCGCTGACCCGCGCTCCTATACCGCACGTCCGACCGGCCGCGCCACAGTTCGCTGTGTGCCCGGCCGGTCGCCCGTCTACGGCGGATACCCTCGCGAGGAAGCATCCGTCGTACCGGTGAGGAAGGGAATCGCGTGGCGCGTAGCCGTAAGGTGACGGTCAGCACCGACGCCGAGGGGCACACCGCGGGCTGGGCGGAGACCGACCTGGCCCCGGTCAGCGCACCCGACCCGACCGCCGCGGCGTTCTTCGACGTGGACAACACGATGATGCAGGGCGCGTCGATCTACTGGTTCGCCCGGGGGCTCGCCTCCCGGAACTACGTGACCACCGCCGACCTGGCCCGCTTCGCCTGGCAGCAGCTCCGTTTCCGGCTGCTGGCCCGGGAACACGCCGGTGACATGTCAGTGGCCAAGGAGGCGGCGCTGGCCTTCGTCCAGGGCTGGCGGGTCGACGAGGTCGAACACCTCGCCGAGGAGATCTTCGACGAGATGATGGCCCCCCGGATCTGGGCCGGCACCCACCAACTCGCTCAGCGTCACCTGGACGCCGGTCAGCGGGTCTGGCTGGTCAGTGCCGCCCCCGTCGAGATCGGCCGGGTGATCGCCGCCCGGCTCGGCCTGACCGGTGCGATCGGCACGGTGGCCCAGGTGGTGGATGGGGCGTACACCGGGCGGTTGGTGGGTGACCTGATGCACGGGCCGGCCAAGGCCGAGGCGGTCACCCAGCTCGCCGCCGTGGAAGGGCTCGACCTGACCCGCTGCGCGGCCTACAGCGACTCGGCGAACGATCTGCCGCTGCTCAGCGCGGTGGGCCGGGCGGTGGCCGTCAACCCGGACGGTGCCCTGCTGCGGCAGGCCCGCCAGCACGGTTGGGAGGTACGGGACTTCCGCACCGGCCGCCGAGCGGTCAAGATCGCCGTGCCGTCGACAGCGGCGGCCGGGCTGGTCGCCGGTGCGGTCACCGCCGGCCTGGCCCTGCAACGCCGCCGCCGCACCGGCTGAGCCGCCCGCTCAGCACGGGAGTCAAAACGTCAAGTCGGCCGAGGCCTTAAGGGCCGAACGGGTCGGGCCGTCGCTCGAGCAGCGTGTGCAGGGTCTGCTGGATGGTCTCCCGCACCTGGTCAGCGAGGTTGAAGACCACCAGCGGGTCGTCCGCCGAATCGGTCAGGTGGGCGGTGGGGATCGGCGGACAGAACTCGATCAGCCACTTGCTGGGCAGCGGCACCATGCCCAGCGGGCCGAGCAGCGGGAACGTCGGCGTGACCGGGAAGTAGGGCAGCTTCAGCAGCCGCGCCAGCGGCTTGATGTCGGCGAGCATCGGGTAGATCTCCTCGCCGCCGACGATGGCGACGGGCACGATCGGGGTGCCGGTGCGCAGCGCCGCCGAGACGAACCCGCCCCGCCCAAAGCGTTGCAGCTTGTACCGGTCGGCGTAGAGCTTGCCGATGCCCTTGAAACCCTCGGGGAACACACCGACCAGATCGCCGCCGCCCAGCAGCCGCTCGGCGTCCGGGTTGCAGGCCACAGTGCCGCCGGTCTTGCGGGCCAGCTCGGACACCACCGGCATCCGGAAGACCAGGTCGGCGCCGAGCAGCCGCAGGTAGCGGTGGGCGGGATGCTTGTCGTGCAGCGCCGCCGAGAGGATCAGGGCGTCCAGTGCCACAGTCCCTGAGTGGTTGCCGACCACCAGGGCGGGCCCGTCCACGGGGACGTGCTCCACCCCACTGACCTCGGTACGGAACCAGTCCCGGTAGAGCAGCCGCAGCAGCGGGTGGAAGACCGCGTCGGTCAACTCCGAGTCGAAGCCGAACTCGTCGACCTCGTAGTCACCGGAGAGCCGCCGGCGCAGGAACGCCAACCCGTTCGCGACCTTGCGGTCCCAGTGGTCCCCGGGCTGGTCCGACACCGCCGGCTCGGTGCCGCCGGGCAAACCGGCGTCGACCGGGTCAGCCGGCGTCGGCGTAGGCGTAGCGGCCGGGGTCGGCGTTGCGGCCGGGGTCGGCGTTGCGGCCGGGGTCGGCGGGGCCTGCGCTGCCGGTCGATGTCCGTTGCGCCGCGCCGGCTCCGCGTCCGGCGCGGGCACCTGCTGCGGTACGTCGAAACGCCCCACCGACTGCGGGTCGCGCCCCTCCTCCGGCCGGCTCATGACGGCCGCTCCCGCACAGCTGACCGGACCTGCCGGATGCCGTCCAGGACGAGTCGCTCGGCGGCGGCCAACTGGTCCCGGGTGACCACCACCCCACCGTGATGGGCGCGGATGAAGTCCTCGAACGCCTCGGCGGTCGACCGGGGCGTGAAGCCGTACTCCTGCTCGAGCCGGCTGGTGTCGACCACCCGGCCGTGCACGAAGAGGTCGACCTGGTCCAGGCCGTAGCGGCCGAAGCCCATGGTGCGGGCCAGCGCGGCGGCCCCGGACAGACCCGGCTCCAGCACCGGCACGGCCACCCGGCCGGCACGCCGGATCGCCTGGGACAGCGACAGCACCCCCGGGCCGGCGACGTTGTACGTGCCGGGATGGTCCTCCACGATCGACCGGTGCAGCACCTCCAACGCGTCGTCGAAGTGCAGGAACTGCAGACGGGGGTCACGGCCGAAGACGGTCGGCACGAACGGCTGCGAGAAGTAGCGGGTCAACGTGGTGTCGGCGGTCGAACCGATGAACGGGGCGAAGCGCAGCACAGTGGCGGTCACGTCGGACCGGCGGCGGCGGAAACCGCGGACGTACCCCTCGAGGTCGAGGATGTCGCGGCCGAAACCGCCGCGCGGCACCTCGCGGGGCTCGGTCTCCTCGGTGAAGACCGCCGGATCCCGGAACGACACCCCGTATGCGGCTGTCGACGAGCGGACCACGAGCTTGCGCAGCCGGGGTGCCCGCTGGCAGGCGGCGAGCATCTGCATGCTGCCGATGACGTTCTGGTCCTTCATCGCGGACCGGCCGCCGTGCTGCGGGTCGGGTGAGGTGACGAGCGCGAGGTGCACCACCGCGTCGACGTCCAGGTCGGCGAGGAGGTCACCGAGCGAACCGTTGTCGACGCGGATCCGTTCGACCCGGTCCAGCAGGTCGGTGAACTCGGTGCCGGAATCCGGTGCGTCGACCCCGATGACCCGTTCGATGCGCGGGTCGGCGGCCAGTCGGGCCGCCACGTGGGCGCCCAGGTAGCGGCCCACCCCGGTGACGACGACGACCCCCGGGGCACCTGAGGTGCCACCGAGGGTCATCTGACGCACCTACCCCGGCAGGATGGACCGAGCCGGGACGACCACGGCCTGATCACCTGAGCCTCCGGAGGTCGACAGTTTGGCAAGTGACGCCGAATGCCGGGCCGAGAGCCCGGCGGCGATCACTTGCCGAGACGGCGACGCTGGACGCGGGTCTTGCGCAGCAGCTTGCGGTGCTTCTTCTTAGCCATGCGCTTACGGCGCTTCTTGACCACCGAGCCCATACGACAGCCTTTCGATACAACGTGCGGGGCGGACCGGATGACACCACGCAGGTGGCGACGGCGACCGCTTGCGGACAACGGACCGGACCAGTCTGGGCGGCGGGGCGCACCGGTGGGGTCTCGGTCGGGCTCCAGGGTAGCCGGAGGGCGTCAGCCGGACCAACGCGCCCCCGTCGCGGCTGCCTTCGGCTCGCGACCGCGGGGCGCGCAAGCCCGCTCACTACGCCCACCGATGCCGGTCAGCCGGCGATCGGAGGGCGGTGTGGTGGCTCAGGCGGTCTCCTGAAAGGCACCCCGGAGATATTCGTGCACCGCATGCTCGGGCACTCGGAACGACCGGCCGACCCGGACGGCGGTGAGCTCACCGCTGTGCACAAGGCGATAGACAGTCATCTTTGACACCCGCATGACCGTCGCCACTTCCGCGACGGTCAGGAACTTGACCTCCGACAGCCGTCCGTCGGACTGTGACCCGGCCATGGCTCACCGACCCATCCCATGCCCGGCGCGTGCCAACCCGACGGATGCTCCGGGCCGAGCCGGCGACGCGCGTGTTACCAGTACGGTAGCGGGGCGGTTGTGACCGGCGCGATCCCTTCCTGCAACTGATCATGTTTCGGTGGCCGGTTCACCCGATCCGCGCTCCCGGTATCTGCCCGTGCGCGTCCGTCGTCCGGTTGTTCCGGGTGCTGCTCATTCGGTGCGCAGCGCGACCACCGGGTCGAGACGGCCGGCACGCTGCGCGGGAACCACCCCGAAGACGATGCCCACCACCGCCGACACACCGAAGGCGAGCGCCAACGACCACCAGGTGATCGCCGCCGGGATTGGCGACAGCGCGTCGACCAGAAGGGCTGTTCCCACACCCAGCGCCATTCCGGTCAGCCCGCCGATGGTGGTGAGCAGCACCGCTTCCAGCAGGAACTGCACGCCGATGTCGCGGGGACGGGCGCCCACGGCCTTGCGCAGCCCGATCTCCCGGGTCCGCTCCCGCACGCTGACCAGCATGATGTTGGAGACGCCGACGCCGCCGACGAGCAGCGAGATGCCGGCGATGGCCGCCAGTACGCCGGTGAGGACACCGAGGATGTCGCCGAGCACGCCGAGGATCTGCTGCTGGGTGACCGCGCTGAACTCGGTGTCCGGGTGACGGCGGTTCAGCTCGGCGACGATCCGTTCGCCCAGCTCGTCGATCCGCTCCCGGTCCGGCGCCTTCACAGCGATGCCGTCGACCCGCTGGGTGCCCCAGAGTCGCTGCGCGGCGGTCACCGGCACGTGCACCTCGTCGTCCCGGTCGACGCCGAGGCTCTGCCCGAGGGGCGCGAAGACCCCGATCACCCGGAACCGCACCCCGGCGAGCGCCACCTGCTGGCCGAGCGGGTCCCGGTCGGGGAAGAGCGCACGGGCGACCGAGTCGCCGAGCACCGCCACCCGTCGGCTGGTGTCCACGTCGGTGCCGGTGAGATAGCGTCCCCGGGCCAGCGACCGGGTGAACACCGCCGGGGTCGTCTCCAGGACGCCCTGCACGGTGGTGAAGTCGGAACGGGCGCCGGCCCGCGCTGTCGCCCCGGAGGCGACGGTGACTGCCACCCGGTCGGGGTCGCCGACCACCCGGGTGACGGCGTCCACGTCCTTGAGGGTCAGCGGCGAGACGACCGGCGCGTTGCCCACCTCGATCCGGCCGGGGACGACCAGCAGCAGGTTGGAGCCGAGGCCCTCGACCTGTTGCTCGACCTTCTGTTTGGTGCCGGTGCCGATGGCCACCAGCAGGACCACCGAGGCCACCCCGATGATCACGCCGAGCATGGTCAGCGCGCTGCGCAGCCGGTTGGCCCGGAGGGCGTCCAGCGCGACCCGCCACGCCTCGGCGACTCTCACGCCGTACCCCCGTCCTGCGGAAGGCGCCCGGTGGCTCCGGCGGCGCCACCGGAGCCACCGGACGGGTGCCCCGGACCGCTTCCGGACGCGGACCGGGGCTCCGCGCTGGGAGCGGGGACCAGTGTCGCAGGTCGACCGTGATCAACGGACGGCGGTCGATCATGAGCGGCGGGCGGGGCGGCGCTGTCCGCGACGACCACGCCGTCGCGCATGGTGATCCGGCGGTGGGCGCGGGCGGCCACCTCCTGGTCGTGGGTGACCATCACCAGCGCCACCCCGGACTCGGCGTTCAACTGCTCCAACAGTTCCAGTACGGCGGCGCCGGTGACGCTGTCCAGATTGCCGGTGGGCTCGTCGGCCAGCAGCACCGTCGGTTCGGTGACCAGCGCGCGGGCGATCGCCACCCGCTGCTGCTCACCGCCGGACATCTGGTTGGGTCGGTGGTCCAGCCGGTGCCCGAGACCGACCCGGCCGAGCATCGCCGCCGCCCGCTCTCGCCGCTGCCGGGCCGACACCCCCCGGTAGACCAGGGGCAACGCCACGTTCTCCACCGCCGAGGTACGCGGCAGCAGGTGGAACGCCTGAAAGACGAAGCCGATCGTCTCGTTGCGCAGGATCGCCATCTCCGGCGGGGCCAGGGCGTTGACGTCCCGCCCGCCGATCACCAGGCGGCCACCGGTGGGCCGGTCCAGCCCACCGAGAAGGTGCATGAGGGTGGACTTGCCCGAGCCGGACGGGCCGACCAGGGCCACGTAGTCCCCCGCCTGCACGGTGAGCGACACCCCGCGCAGCGCCTCCACGGACACCCCGTCGAGCTGGTACGTCCGGGACACGTCCACCGCCTCGATGGCCGGGACGCGCTCCGCAGCCGGCCGATCGCCACGCGAACCGGCGACGGCGGATTCGGTCACCGGACTTCCTGGCCGTCGCGGACCTGGTCGGCGCCGCGCACCACGATCCGGTCGCCGGGCTGGACACCGTTGAGGATCTGCACCAGGTCGGACCCCTGGACGCCCACAGTCACCGACGCCCGGTCCGCCTTACCGTCACGGACCACCCAGACCGCGTCCCGGCCGTCGGCGGAGAACACCGCCGACGCGGGGACGGTCACCGCGTCGGTGGCCTCACGTACCCGCAGGTGCACGATCGCGTTCATGCCGGGGCGGGGCGTCGGGGCCGGCTCGTCCTCGGCCAGCTTCCCGGCGCCCAGTGCCAGGCGTACCCGATAGGTGACCCCGCCCTGCGCGGAACTGGTGGGCAGCACGTCGACAGACCGGACGGTGGCGTCGTAGCTGGCGCCGGTGACGGCGTCCAGCTCGACCGTGGCGGTCACGCCGGCCTTGACCAGCAGCACGTCGGTCTCGTCCACCTCGGCGAGCAGACCCAACTGCGCGGTGTCCACCACTGTCAGCACTGGCGTGCCGGCGGTGACCAGCCCGCCGACCGCGACGGCGTCGTCAACGCCGGCCGGCGGACCGCCCTGGCTGGGGGCCAGCGCGGACGGGTCGAGGCCAGCGCCGCCGGCCTGCTCCAACAGCCCGGCCAGGCCGCCGTTCGCGCCACCAGCGGCCCGGGTGCCACCGGGCTGCACCACCCCGGCGATCGGGGCGCGCAGGGTCAGCGCGTCGACTGTCGCCTTCGCCAGGTCGTACGCCTGCTGGGCCTGGAGCCGCTGCGCCGCGGAGAGCGCGCCGACGGCGGAGCTCAACCCGTTGATCCCCCGCTGCACCGCACGGACCGCCTGGTCGGCGCTGCGCGCGGCGGCCGCGTACTGGCGCTGCGCGGACGTCACCTGGGTCAGCAGCGCGTCCCGCAACTGCGGGTCGGCGATCTTCTCGGCGGCCTTGCGGGCCGCGTCGAACGCCTCGTCGGCGGCCTTGTCGGTGCCGCGCCGGCTGCTGGTCAGGCTGCCCGCTCCGACGCCTCGGCCGGCGCGCTTCGCGGCGGTCAGCGCCTCCTTGGCCTGACGGAGACGCTGTTGCGCGCTCGGCGAGTCGACCACTGCCAGCACCTGACCGCGCTTGACCCGCTGTCCAGGCTGGACCCGCAGGCTGGCCAGGGTGCCGTCGGCGGGAGCGGTGAGAGTGGCGGCGGCGCGAGCGGTCACCGTGGCCGGGGCGTCGATCACCTCGGTGACCGGGTTACGGGCGGCCGACGCCAGCGCGAGGTCGGGGCCTTCGTCACCGCAGGAGGCGGCGGTGGTGGCGGTGAGGACGACGACGGCGGTCAGGGCGATGAGCAGGCGGGGCCGCATGGTGCTGGCGGGCCGTGACGACTGGGGACGGCGCACCCATCGATGGTACGGCGCACCGTCACACCACCCCCGAGCTGCGTCAGCCGGCGGTGGCGCGGACGTACGCCACACACTCGTCGTGCAGCGTCGACCACTGCTCACCGAACGCCTTCTCGGAGGCCGCCTCAATGGTCCGGCCGTCGTGCACCACCGTCTTGAAGAAGGTCAGCAGCCGCAGCGGCCCGTACCTGTCGACAAGGTGCCGGACGGCCAGGTAACCGATGCCGTAGCTGGCGGCGACCCGTTCGGCGGAGGCGTCGTCGGCGGGGTTGACGCCCTCCAACTTGCCGTCCCAGCCGCCCCGGACCATCTTGCGGACGTCGGCGATCCCCTCGTACCGGTCGACCGCCTGGCTGCCAGCACCGGCGAACTCGGCCAGGCCCTCCACCAACCACCAGGTGAGCTTGCCCGGGTAGCCGCGCTCCGGTAGCGACGCCGCGTGGGTCAGCTCGTGCCGGAGCAGGTCGTCGGTGCCGCTGTTGGTGAGCCCTTCGGCGTTGAGCACCACCTCGTGGTGGCCGCCGCCCACTGTGACCGCGTAACCGCCGGTCCATTCCGGGCGCTCCCCGCCGTACCAGCGCTGCCACTCGGTGCGGCCGGCGTAGAAGATCCGGTACCGGTCCGGCGGTGATCCGGTCACCGCGTATCCGTCGGCGACCTTGGCCGCCGCTTCGGCCTGCGCGAGCAGGCCGGGCAGTTTGCCGCGCAGCGCCGGGGTGGTGGCGACGATGGTCCGCGCGCCGATGGCGACCGCCAGGTCGCTGATCTCCCACGGTCGGGTGCCGGTCTCCACCGACTTGGATTCCTCCATGGCGACCATCCGGGGCTGGTCACCGTTCTCCCGCCACCGGGTGCCGATCAGCACTGGGCTGGGCCGGCAGTTCGGCGTGACGAAGCAGTACTGGAAGCGCACCAGCAGCCGCCACTCGCCGGGCTTGCCGATGATCGGCACAGGCAGCCCACTCGGCTCGGCTCGCCAGCCGGTCACCTTGAGTTCGCGTAGTGCGGCGAACCGTCGGCGCAGTTCGTTGTGGGCGGCGGGATCGGCGACGGCGAGGAAGCCGGCGCGGTCACCGCCGAGGAGTGCCGCGGACTGCCGGTGGAGCTGGGCGGTGATCCGGTCGGACAACCCGCGGGCAACTGCGGTGGCCGGGTCGTCGGCCGCCGAGGCACCGACCCGGCTGACAGTGGGGCGCGCGCCTGTCTCCCGGATCACTCCGACGACGAGCGCCGCCGGCAGGCCGCAGCCCAGCAGCAGAACGACCACCACGAGCACCGTCCACAGCGGCCAGAGCCGCCGTGGTGCTGGCTGCTGCACCTCGTCAGTCACCCGCCGAAGGGTACGACCAAACCCTGAACGCGGCGAGGCCGCCCCGGACCGGTCGGCCCGGCCGCCCGCTCACCCGCCGCTGCGCGGCCAGGAGCGGAACGAGATGTCCATGCTCGCTACCAACTGGTGGTACGAGCGGTCGACGTCTCGGGGCAGGCCGAAGCCGCCCGCGGCCTCCAGGGTCACGAAACCGTGCAGGGCGCTGCGCAGCGCGCGGGTCGCGTCCACGGCGTCGTCGCCGGTGAGCCCGTACCCGCGCAGCACAGCGAAGATGGCGCCGACGGCGCGTTCGCCCGCCTCGACGTGCTCCGCGTCGGCCGGGTCGGGCACCCGCTGGGTGGCCGGGTAGCGGCCGGGGTGCCGGAGGGCGTAGTCACGGTAGGCGTCTGCCATGGCCCGGAGCGCGTCGCCACCGGAGCGGCCGACGGCGGCGGTGGTCATCGCTGTGGCCAGCTCGGCGGTGGCCAGTGCGGCGAGCTTCTGGACCAGCGCGTCGGCGCCCTTCACATGTTTGTAGAGGCTCGGTAGCGCGACCCCGAGCCGGCTGGCGAGCGCGGCGAGGGTGAGCTGTTGGAAGCCGACCTCGTCGGCCAGCCGGGCCGCCTCCCGTACGACGGCCTGCTGGTTGAGGCCGACCCTAGGCACCGGTACACACCGCCAGGAAGCCGAGCAACTCCTCGGCAGTGCGCTGCGGCCGGTCGGCGTGCGGGTAGTGACCGGACTCCTCGATCATCCGGGCCTCGGCGGTGCCGAAGAGCCGGCGGGCGGCCCGCGCCTCCGCGCCCGGGTCGGGGAAGTCCGGGTCCTTGGAGCCCATCAGCACCAGCACCGGTTGCCGCACCTGCGGGGCGCGGGCGGTCCAGTGCGGCTCGACCGGTGCGATCACGCCACGGGTGGCGGCCATCCGGCCGGGCTCGCGCAGGTTGGCCACCATCGAGCGGCGGTACGCGGCGTCGTCGGCGGGCCTGTGCACCGGGAACAGGGTGTTGTGGAACATCCCGAAGAGTCGGGGGCTGTGCAGCACGGACCACATCGCCATCCGCAGCAGCGGGTTGAGCTTCGGCTGACCGACGAACGCGCCGATCTGCACGATGCCGGTGACCAGCTCGGGCGCGTCGGTGGCGGCGAAGACCACCGCCGCCGCGGCGGACGAGCTGCCGACCAGCACGGCCGGACCGGCGTCGAGGTCGCTGACCACGGCCAGCAGGTCCGCGCCGACCTCCGCCGGGGCGTACGTGGGCCAGCCGGCGCTGGACTCGCCGTGCCCCCGGACGTCGACCGAGGCGACCCGGTGCCCGGCGGCCACCAGCAGCGGAACGAGGTGCCGGAAGCTCGCCCTGTTCTCCCCCATGCCGTGCGCGAGGACCACCAGTGGCCCGTCGCCCCGCACCTCGTACGCGATGTGTCCGCCGTCCCGCCGCACCTGGCTAGTTGTCATAGCTTTAAAGCTAAGTCACTTAGCCAACGATGGCAAGTCTGATAAACCGAAACGGGCCGGCGGCGACCTTTCGGGTCGCCGCCGGCCCGTCGGCCGAGTCGGAGAGGTTACTTCTTGGAGATCAGGGCGCGGCCGAAGAAGACCAGGTTCGCGGGGCGCTCGGCGAGCCGGCGCATCAGGTAGCCGTACCACTCGTCGCCGTACGGGACGTAGGTGCGCACCGTGTAGCCCTCGCCGGCCAGCCGGGCCTGCTCCTCGGGGCGGATGCCGTAGAGCATCTGGAACTCGAAGCGCTCCGGCCCCCTGTCGAACCACCGGGCCCGGTCCTCACCGATGGCGATCATCCGCGGGTCGTGGGTGGCCAGCATCGGGTACCCGTCGCCGGACATCAGGATGTTCATGCAGCGCACGTACGACTTGTCCACCTCACGGGCCGACTGGTACGCCACCGACTCCGGCTCCTTGTAGGCGCCCTTGCACAGCCGCACCCGCGACCCGGCCGAGGAGAGCTCCCGGCAGTCCGACTCGGTCCGGCGCAGGTACGCCTGGAGCACCGCGCCGGTCGACGGGAAGTCCTTGCGCAGCCGGCTCAGCACCTCCAGCGTCGAGTCGGTGGTGGTGTGGTCCTCCATGTCCAGGGTGACGGTGGTGCCCGCCGCGTCGGCCGCCGCGCAGATCGCCCGCGCGTTGTCGTACGCCAACTGCTCGTCGAACATCTGGCCGAGGGCGGAGAGCTTCACGCTCACCTCGGCGGCCGGGGTGAGCCCCGCGGCGCCGAGCATCTTCAGCAGTTTCAGGTATTCGTCCCGGGTGGCGGTGGCCTGCTCGGGGGTGACGGTGTCCTCACCGAGGTGGTCGAGGGTGACAGCGAGGCCGTCGTCGACGAGCCCGCGGGTCGCGCGCAACGCGTCGTCGGTGGCGGCGCCGGCGACGAACCGGCGGACGACGTCCCGGGTGTACGGGGCGGTCGCGACGAGCCGCTCGACCTGGGATGACCGGGAGGCGGCGAGGATGACGGAACGGAGCATGAGCCGAGCGTAACGCCCCTGCCAGGGCCCTTGCCGAGGGGCGGCCGGGCAGCTCGGCACGGGGGGCGGGGCGGCGGCGGTGGCGCCGATCGGCTACAACGATGCCGTGGACCAACGCCCCCGCCGCCGGCTCCGATCGGCCTCCGTGCAACTCGGCGCGCTCACCGCTCTCGCGCTTGCCCTCTCCGGTTGCAACATGACCTCGGACGACGACGATGACGACGACTGCGCCCTCGGCCCGGTCGGCGGCGGCGGCACCGTCGCGCTGGCGATGCGGGTGAGCGACCCGGCCGCCGGTCGCACCGCCCCGGAACCGACCACGGCGGCCCTGCCCGAGCGCGGCGGATTCGGCACCCACCTCGCCGCCTGCGGCGGCTGACGTGCGCCGCGAGTCGGTCACGCCGCGCCCCGACTGGGACGCCACCATCCGGTCGCAGGGGCTGGTCTACGTCGACACCGAACTGCCCGACGGCGGGATCATGTCGTACTGGGACGAGACCGCCGCGTACGCCTTCGACCTCGACGAGGTGCTGCGGCTGGAGGAGGCCACCGAGGAGCTGCACCGGATGTCGGTGGCCGCCGCCGAGCACGTGGTGGCGCAGCGCCGGTACGCCGAGTTCGGCATCCCCGAGTGGGCGGCCGAAGCGGTGGCCCGGTCGCTGCGCGAGGCGCCACCCACCCTGTACGGGCGCTTCGACCTCGCGTACGACGGCACCTGGCCGCCGAAGATGTTGGAGTACAACGCGGACACCCCCACCGCGCTGGTCGAGGCGAGCATCATCCAGTGGTACTGGCTGGAGCAGACCCGGCCGGAGCTGGACCAGTGGAACAGCCTGCACGAGCGGCTGGTCGGCGCCTGGGCCAAGATCGGGGCGGGGCTGCACGACCCCCGGGTGCACGTGCTCTGGTCGAACGAGGAGGAGTCCGGCGAGGACCACATGACAGCCGGCTACCTCGCCGAGACCGCCCGGCAGGCCGGCCTGACCGTCGAGCTCCAACCCATCCAGGAGATCGGCTGGGACGGCCGACGCTTCGTCGACGCCGACGACCGCCCGGTGACCACCTGCTTCAAGCTCTACCCGTGGGAGTGGATGCTGGCCGAGCCGTACGGGCCGGCGGCCCTGGCCCCGGGCACCCCGACCACCTGGATCGAGCCGGCCTGGAAACTGCTGCTCTCCAACAAGGCGCTGCTCGCGGTCCTCTGGGAGCTGTACCCCGGCCACGAGTACCTGCTCCCGGCGTACCTCGACTCGCCGCGCGGCATGCCGGAGTACGTCGCCAAGCCACTGCTCGGCCGCGAGGGCGGTTCGGTACGCATCGTCACCGCCGATGAGGAGATCACCAATCCGGGGATCTACGGCGACGAGGGCTGGTGCTATCAGGAGTTCCGGGCGTTGCCGCAGTTCGCCGGCAACCGAATGGTGCTGGGCAGCTGGATCGTCGACGGCGAGTCGGCAGGCGTGGGCGTGCGGGAGAGCGCCAGTCTGATCACCGACGGCTACGCGCGGTTCCTGCCGCACTACATCGACGCGCCGCGCACCCGCTGAGTCGTCTACCGTTGGGGGCGTGAACTTCGACGCGTACGCCCGGACCGGCGTTGACCTGGTCAACGCCCGCCTGGACGACCTCGACGACCTGCGAGCCCTCTTCCCCGACGAGAACGCCTGGATGCGCGACGAGGTCGCGGACCGGGACGTGGCGATCTTCCGCCGGGCGCAGAAGCGGTTGCGCGACGTCTTCGAGTACGGCACCTCGGGGCGGGACGCCCAGGCGGTCACCGAGCTGAACGCGCTGCTGGAGGCGTTCCCGGTGCAGCCGCGCATCTCCGGGCACGACTCCAGCGACTGGCACATGCACGTGACCAGTCGGGGTGCCTCGGTCAGTGCTGAATACCTGGCCGGCGCGGTCTGGGGGCTGTCGGTCTGGCTCTGCGAGTACGGCAGCGCCCGGTTCGGGGTCTGCGCCGACGAGCGGTGCGGCAACGTCTACCTGGACACGTCGTCAAACTGCTGCCGGCGGTTCTGCTCGGAGCGCTGCGCCACCCGCTCGCACGTCGCCGCGCACCGCGCCCGCAAGCGGGCGGCGGTCGGCGAGCAGGTGACTGTCGCCCCGCAGCCGACCTCCGCCGCAGACTCCCTCTCGCCGGTCAGCTGACGCCGCCACCGCCCGATCGTGGGCGGACGGGTCAGGCGTCGACAGGTGACGACGCGGTCAGGTGCTGGCGGGCGAACTCCAGCGCGGCGCGCAGGTCCGCCTCGCGCACCGCGCGGCTCTTCGCGCCCCGGGTGGCGACCTCCACCGCGACCGCCCCGGTGAAACCTCGACCGGCCAGCGACGAGAGCAGCTCCCCGCAGGGCTGGGTGCCCCGCCCGGGCACCAGATGCTCGTCGCGGCCCTCGCCGGTGCCGTCACCGAGGTGCACGTGCGCCAGCCCGGCGCCCATCCGGTCGGCCATCTCCAGCGGGTCGCTGTGCGAGGCCGCGCAGTGCGACAGATCCAGGGTGTACGACGGGTAGCCGGCGTCGGTCGGATCCCAGCCGGGCACGTACGGGACGAACTGCCGACCCGCCATCCGCACCGGGTACATGTTCTCCACGGCGAAACGCAGCCCGGGGAACCGGTCCGCGACGGCGGCGAGACCCTCGGCGAAGTTTCGCGCGTATTCGCGCTGCCAGGTGAACGGCGGGTGCACCACGACGGTCGGCGCGCCCAGCGTCTCGGCCAACTCGGCGGCCTTGCGCAGCCGCTCCCACGGGTCCGGGCTCCACACCCGCTGGGTGACCAGCAGGCAGGGCGCGTGCACCGAGAGCACCGGCACGTCGTAGTGCGTGGACAGGCCGCGCAGCGCGCCCGCGTCCTGGCTGACCACGTCGGTCCAGACCATCACCTCGACGCCGTCGTAACCGAGCGCCGCGGCCAGTTGGAACGCCGCCGCGGTCGGCTCGGGAAAGACCGACGAGCTGGACAGGAGCACGGGAACGCGGGAAGTCACATCAGCCAGCGTAGCCCGGCAGCGCCGGGGGCATCGTGACGAGCGCCGGCAAACCTACCGAAAACGGCCTCCGGATCAGATCGGCTCCAGTTGATCGAGCCGGCGGAGGATGACACCCTCCCGCAGCGCCCACGGGCAGATGTCCAGCGAGTCCAGATCCAGGCGGCGCATCACCGCCTCGGCGACCACGGCACCAGCCAGCAACTGGTGTGCCCGACCCGTGCTGACCCCCTCCAACTCCATCAACTGCGCCGGTGGGATATGCCGGATGAAGCCGATGACCTGCCGCAGGCCGGCCCGGGTCAGGCTGCGTCGCACCCACAACCCGGAACCGGACGGGGCCGCCCCGGCCAGTCGGGCCAGGGTGCGGAACGTCTTCGAGGTGGCCACCGCCCGACCCCAGCCCACCTCGGTCATCTGGTCGACGACCTTGTCCAGCCGGCCGTCCACGTACTCACGGAGCTTGTCGACGGCCTCCGCCGACGGCGGGGCCGTACTGGCCGGATCGACCCGCAGCCGCTCCCGGGTCAGCCGACCCGCCCCGAGTGGCAGGGAGACAGCGACGTCCGGGTCCTCGTCGATGCCGGCGGCGATCTCCAACGAGCCGCCGCCGATGTCCAGCACCAGCAGCCGGCCCGCCGACCAGCCGAACCACCGCCGCACGGCCAGGAACGTCATCCGCGCCTCGTCCGCACCGGAGAGCACCGCCAGGCGTACGCCGGTCTCGTCCCGGACCCGGGCCAGCACCTCGGCCGCGTTTGTGGCGTCGCGCACCGCGGACGTGGCGAACGCGATCAGGTCGTCGGCCGCCAACCCGGTGGCCGCCGCCTTGGCCATGCCCACCGCCTTGACCAGGCCGTCCGCGCCCGCCTCGGTCAGCGCGCCGTCCGGGCCGATCTGCTCGGCCAGCCGGAGCACCACCTTCTCGGAGTGCGCCGGCCACGGGTGCGCGCCGTGATGCGCGTCCACCACGAGGAGATGCACCGTGTTGGATCCGACGTCGAGGACACCCAGTCGCATGGTGAAGACCCTAGGCGCAACACGTTTGCGCGGCTCACCGGCCTGCGGACGTGACCGCGCGTACGCTGGGCCGAGTGACGATGGAGCTCCGTGTGCTGGTGGACGACCCGGGTGACCCGCGCAGCCGCGAGGTGCCCCTGGACTTCCCTCGGGAGTGGATCGAGTTCACCGATCCGGCCGACGAGACGCACCTGATCCGAGCCGACCTGACCTGGTTGCTCTCCCGCTGGACCTGCATCTTCGGCAAGGGCTGCCACGGCATCATCGCCGGCCGGGCCGCCGACGGTTGCTGCTCGCACGGGGCGTTCTTCACCGACTCGGACGACGAGAAGCGGGTTCGCAACGCCGTCCGGCGGCTCGCCCCGTCGACCTGGCAGCATTTCCGTCGCGGCTTCAAGAACTGGACCGACGAGGACACCATCGACGGCAAGAACCCGGCCCGCCGCACCGCCACCCAGGGCGCCGACGGTCCGTGTGTGTTCCTCAACGACGCCGACTTCGCCGGCGGGGGCGGTTGCGCCCTGCACGCCCAAGCGCTGCGCGACGGGGTGCACCCGTTGGAATACAAGCCGGACGTCTGTTGGCAGCTGCCGATCCGCCGCGATCAGGACTGGGTGAAGCGGCCGGACAACAGCAAGGTGCTGGTCTCCACGCTGTCCGAGTTCGACCGGCGGGGGTGGGGAGCCGGCGGGCACGACCTGGACTGGTGGTGCACCTCCTCGACGGACGCGCACGTCGGCACCGAGCCGATGTACCTGTCGTACGGTCCGGAGCTGACCGCGCTGATCGGCGCTGCCGCGTACGAGCGGTTGGCCGAGCTGTGCGCGACCAGGACGAAGCAGGGCATGATCGCCCCGCACCCGGCCGACGAGGTCTAGCGGATCTTGGTAGCAATCTTGCTACCATTCAGGTCATGGCTATGACGCTTCGACTTGACGACGACCGTGAACGGCGACTCCGACTCGTTGCGGACGAAGAGGCGCGGTCGATGCACGCCGTCGTCGTCACCGCGATCGACGACTACCTCGCTCGGCGGAACGCCAAGGAGTTCGGCGACCTCGCTGACGAGATCATCGAACGCCACGCCACGCTGCTCGCTCGCCTGGCGGAGTGATGACGGAGATCCGTTACCCCACGCTCGCTGACGTGGCGAGCATCGCCCGCAAGATCGGCGTTGGGATCAGGGACGCCGGTCTCGTCGAGTCGGCGGTGGCCCGGCCGCAGACGAGCGTGTTCGGTGAAGACGCCTACCCCGACCTGTGGACCAAGGCGGCGGCACTGCTGCACTCGCTTGTCAACAACCACCCGTTCGTGGACGGCAACAAGCGGATCGGCTGGATCGTGGCCATCACCTTCCTGCTCCAAAATCACGCCGTCACCATCGATCAGCTCGACGAGGTCGACCAGGACATCGCGTACGACCTGGTCATCAGCGTTACCGAGAGCCGGCTGACGGAGGTGGCCGAGATCGCCGCGGCGTTACGCAAGCTGTTCTGAGCTGGGCGCCCGTCAGCTCAACGCCGCGTCGACGATCGTGCGGGCGCTGCGCCGGGCCGCCTCGGCGATCGCCGGGTCTCCGTCCAGTACGCCGCTGGCGAGCCCACCGTCGAGCAACAGGGTGAGCTGCCGGGCGAGCAACTCCGGGTGGGCCGCGCCCGCCTGACGGGCCAGCTCGGTCACCCAGGCGCGGACCACGGTCTTGTGTTCGACCGTCCGGGCGTGCACCGGGCCGCCGGCAGGTGACTCGGCGGCGGTGTTGATGAACGCGCAGCCGTGGTAGCCGTCGCGGCGGCAGGCGCCGGCCAACGCGTCGAACATCCCGATCAGCTGGTCGCGCGGCTCGTCGCCGGCATCCCTTGCCGCGGCCCGCAGCGCACCGAACCACGCCTGGTCGACCCGATCCAGGTAGGCCAGTACCAGATCGTCCTTGCGTGGGAAGTGCTTGTAGAGCGTCGCCTTAGCCACGCCCGACTCGGCGATGACCGTGTCCACCCCGACGCCACGCGGCCCGTGCGCGTAGAAGAGTCGGAACGCGGTGTCCAGGATCCGGTCCCGGGCCGAGCCGGCCGGAGTGCGTGGCGCGGGCATCGGTACTCCCTTGATCTGCTGGTGTCGGCTTGATCATACCGACAGTTCCGTCTGTCGGCCCCGGTGCGGTGACGCGGGCGAGGAGGCGGGGGTGTCAGGTGGACGGCCTTTGGAGCTGAATCGCTTACGACATCAGCGGGTGATTCGTTTGCGACATCAGCTCCAAAGGTCCTCCGGCAGAGTCCATCCCCATCCTCATCGCACACCGCAGGGGCCGTCCGCAGGGCGGCGCCAGCCTTGGGACGCGGCAAGGGGACAGCAGTAGACAGACCTGTCTGTTAGCCTGCTCGTCATTCGGCGCGAGCCCGCTCCGCGCCACGACGGAGGAGCGATCGACATGCGTATCGCAGTTTTCGGAACCGGATCGGTCGGGCGGGCGATCGCCGCCCGTACGGTGGAGTTGGGCCACCAGGTGACCATCGGCACCCGGGACGTCGCGACCACCCGGGCCGGCGAGTACGCGGCCTGGGCGGCGCAGCATCCCGAGGTGGGCCTGGCGACCCAGGCAGACGCGGCCGTCGACGCCGACCTGGTGGTCAACGCCACAAGTGGCGACGGCTCCCTGCCCGCGCTCACCGCGGCCGGCGCGGCGAACCTGTCCGGCAAGATCGTGCTCGACATCTCCAACCCGCTCGACTTCGGTGCGGGCTTCCCGCCCACCCTGTCGGTGCACAACACCGACTCCCTCGCCGAACGGATCCAGCGTGAGTTTCCGCAGACCAAGGTCGTCAAGTCACTCAACACGCTGACGGCGGAGCTGATGGTGCGCCCACGTCAGCTCGCCGACGGCGCGCACAGCGTCTTCGTCTCCGGCGACGACGCGGAAGCCAAACGGATCGTCACCGAGCTGCTCGTCAGCTTCGGGCACACCGACGTCATCGACCTCGGTGACATCTCGACCGCCCGGGGCGTCGAGATGCTGCTGCCGCTCTGGCTACGACTCTACGGGCGGCTCGACACCGCCATGTTCAACATCAAGGTCGTCCGCTGACCGAGGGCCGACAGGCCGAAGGGGGCCCGCGTCGAGACGCGGACCCCCTTCGAGTACGCCGATCACGGCTCGAACTTGTAGCCCAGACCCCGGACGGTCACGATGAAGCGCGGCGCCGACGGCTCCGGCTCGATCTTGGAGCGGAGCCGCTTGACGTGCACGTCGAGCGTCTTGGTGTCACCGACGTAGTCGGCGCCCCAGACCCGGTCGATGAGCTGGCCGCGGGTGAGCACCCGGCCCGCGTTGCGCAGCAGCAGCTCCAGCAGTTCGAATTCCTTCAGCGGCAGCTGTACGGCCCCGCCGTCGACTGTCACCACGTGCCGCTCGATGTCCATCCGCACCGGGCCGGCGGCCAGCGTCGGCGCACCCGCCTCGGCCACCTCCGGGCTCTGCCGGCGCAGCACCGCCCGGATCCGGGCGACCAGTTCCCGCGGCGAGTACGGCTTCGTGACGTAGTCGTCAGCGCCGATCTCCAGCCCGACCACCTTGTCGATCTCGCTGTCCCGGGCGGTGACCATGATGATCGGCACGGCGGAGCGCTGCCGCAACTGCCGGCAGACCTCGGTCCCCGACATCTCGGGCAACATCAGGTCGAGCAGCACGATGTCGGCGCCGGTCCGGTCGAACTCGGTGAGGGCGTCGGTGCCGGTCGCGGCGACCGAAACCTCAAAGCCCTCCTTACGGAGCATGTACGACAAGGCGTCGGAGAACGACTCCTCGTCCTCGACCACGAGAACGCGGCTCAACGGGGATTTCCTTTCCATTTGCTGTCAGACCTGCCGTAGCCCAGTCGGACCGGACTCGATCCCAACCGGCGGCAGTGTCGCCAGGAGGTCGTCCGGTGGACTGGCGGGCAGCCGGAGGGTGAACGTCGATCCACCACCAAGAGTGCTCGACACCTCGACCCGTCCGCCATGGTTGCTCGCAATGTGTTTCACGATCGCCAGGCCGAGCCCGGTGCCGCCGGTGGCACGCGAGCGGGCCTGGTCGGCCCGGTAGAACCGCTCGAAGATCCGATCGACGTCGGTGGGGGCGATACCGATGCCCTGGTCGGCGACGGCGACCTCGACGTGCTCGTCGTCGCCGCGCAGGGTCACCCGGACCGTGGTGTCCTCGCCCGAGTAGTTGATGGCGTTCTCCACCAGGTTCGCCACCGCCGTGGCGAGTTGGGAGTCGCTGCCGTACGCGGTCAGGCCACGCTGCCCGTCCACCGTCACCGCGACACCCCGGGCGGAGGCCGTGGTGCGCGTCCGGTCGACCACCTCGGCGATCACCCAGTCCAGCGCGACCGGCTCCGGTGGCGGCTGCGGCTCAGCCCCCTGCAACCGGGTCAGCTCCAGCAACTCCTGCACCAGCCGACCCAGCCGGGTCGACTCGTGCTGGATCCGTTCGGCGAACCGGCGGGCGGCCACCAGGTCCTCGGAGAGGTCGGGCGTCGCCACGTCGGCCGGCTCGGTCGCGTCCAGCAACGCCTCGGCGAGCAGTTGCAGGGCCCCGATCGGGGTCTTCAGCTCGTGGCTCACGTTGGCCACGAAGTCGCGTCGCACCCGGGTCAGCCGGTGTGACTCGGTCACGTCGACCGCCTCGACAGCGATGAAGCCGTTGCCGAGACCCATCGCCCGCAGGTGCACGCCGAGCGGGTTCTCCCCCGCGCTGTCGCGACCCCGGGGCAGGTCCAGCTCGATCTCGCGCCGCACGCCGGTGCGTCGCACCTGGCCGGCAAGGGTACGGATCAGCGGGTGCGCGGCGATTGAGCCGGGGGTGCTGCCGGTACGCAGCAGCCCCATCGCCCGGGCGGCCGGGTTGATCAACACGGGGACGTCGTCGTTGTCCAGTACCACGACACCGGCCCGGAGTGAGTCGATCGTCCGGCGGCCGAGCCCGGCCTGCTGCTCGTCGGCTATCGCGGGCCTCCCCCTGCTCCAGCGGAAGCTGACGCTCCCCGTCGACGTGGAGCGACCGTCCCGCCTCGGCAGGAACCGGGGCAGCAGCAGACCGGCGGCCATCCCGGCCACCAACGCCACGGCCACCACGACCGCCACCGCCCACTCCACCCGGCGATCGTAGGGTCATTGTTAACCTGGCTACCACACAGACCGGGACGAACTACCCTCACTTACGGAAGTGTTCACCCCCACGTCTGGCGTCGTTCACCGTGGTTCATCCGGGATCCGTCCACGCGCCCTACCGTTGGCGTCGCACCTGCTCAACCCCCTGCGCCGGCACCCGTCGGCGGCGACCGACCACAGGACGTGATGATGCGCGACGAGTTCCGGGCCGACCTCCAGATCGTCAGCCAACTGCTGGTGGACATGGCGGAGGGCGTCCGCGCCGCCATGCGCCAGGCCACCCGGGCCCTGCTCACCGCCGACCGGCAGGCCGCCGAGACGGTCATCGAGCGGGACGCCGAGATCGACGACCTCTACCGGCACGTCGAGGAGCGGGTCTGTGACCTGCTCGCCCGACAGGCGCCGGTCGCCTCCGACCTCCGGGCGATGATCACCGCGCTGCACGTGGCAGCTGATCTGGAGCGGATGGGCGACCTCGCCGAGCACGTGGCCAAGACCGCGCTGCGCCGGCACCCCTCCCCCGCCGTCCCGGCCGAGCTGCGGACGGTCTTCACCGAGATGTCCGAGATCGCCGACCGGATGGCCGTGAAGATCGGTTCGGTGCTGGCGAAGCCCGACGCCGACCTCGCCGGCGAGCTGGACCGCGACGACGACGCCATGGACGAGCTGCACAAGAACCTGTTCGCGGTGCTGCTCGGCGACGACTGGCCGTACGGGGTGGAGACGGCGATCGACGCCACCCTGCTGGGCCGCTTCTACGAGCGCTTCGCCGACCACGCTGTCAACGCCGGCGAGCACGTGATCTACCTGATCACCGGGGAGAGCGCGCCCAACAGCAACTGACCGGCACGGAAAGGGGCCCCTCGCCATCGCTCTCCGCGATGACGAGGGGCCCCTTTTGGCTGGCTCAGCGCCCCTGGTTGGCCACCGCCGCGGCGGCGGCCTTCGCGGCGGTCGGGTCGAGGTAGGTGCCGCCCAGCGTGAGCGGGCGCAGCTGCGGGTCGAGGTCGTAGCGCAGCGGGATGCCCGTCGGGATGTTCAGCTTGGCGATCGCCTCGTCGGAGATCTGGTCGAGGTGCTTGACGAGGGCGCGCAGCGAGTTGCCGTGCGCGGCCACCAGCACCGTCCGGCCGGCCAGGATGTCCGGCACGATCGAGTCGTACCAGTAGGGCAGCATCCGCTCGACGACGTCCTTGAGGCACTCGGTGCGCGGCATCAGCTCGGTCGGCAGCAGCGCGTAGCGCGGGTCACCCACCTGCGACCACTCGTCGTTGTCGTCGATCGGCGGCGGCGGGGTGTCGTACGAGCGGCGCCAGAGCATGAACTGCTCCTCGCCGTACTCGTCGAGGGTCTGCTTCTTGTTCTTGCCCTGCAGGGCGCCGTAGTGCCGCTCGTTGAGCCGCCACGACCGGCGTACGGCGATCCAGTGCCGGTCGGCGGCGTTGAGCGCCAGCTCGGCGGTGCGGATGGCGCGACGCATCACGCTGGTGTGCACGACGTCCGGCAGCAGGCTGTGCTCGCGCATCAACTCGCCGCCGCGCCTCGCCTCGCCCTCGCCCTTCTCGGTCAGGTCGACGTCCACCCAGCCGGTGAAGAGGTTCTTGGCATTCCAGTCGCTCTCACCGTGTCGCAGCAGGACCAGCGTCCCGACGGTGGGCCCTTCGCTCGCAGTCATGCGGATCATCCTGCCTCAACCGCCCGACGGACACGCGGGCAGCCGTCGTGACGACCACCACGTGAAAAAGCTGATGACCAGCGGATCCGCCCGCCACTAGGGTTGTAAGGCACGCCAGTCACATCGGTCATTACTTGCAAGCGGGGCGCCATATGCGGACGATGCGGAGTTGGTTCCGGGACACCACCGGCGGCTTACCGACCACCTTCTGGTACCTCTGGTCCGGCACCCTGATCAACCGGCTCGGCTCGTTCGTCCTCGTCTTCCTCGCCATCTACCTGACCCAGGAACGTGGCTTCTCGGCCTCGCAGGCCGGCCTGGTGATCGGCCTCTGGGGCGTCGGCGGGGCGTTCGGCACCACCGCCGGCGGCACCCTCGCCGACCGGTGGGGCCGCCGGCCGACGCTGCTCACCGCCCACGTGGGCGCGGCGGCCATGATGCTCGCGCTCGGGCTGGCCCGGGACCTCTGGGCGGTGGCGCTGGGCGCGCTGCTGCTCGGCATGTTCGCCGAGGCGGCCCGACCCGCGTTCGGGGCGATGATGATCGACGTGGTGCCGGCGAAGGACCGGCTGCGCGCCTTCTCGCTCAACTACTGGGCGATCAACCTGGGCTTCGCCTGCGCCGCCGTCCTCGCCGGCCTCGCCGCCCAGGCCGACTACCTGCTGCTGTTCGTGGTCGACGCGGCCACCATGCTGATCACCGCGCTGATCATCTTCAGCAAGGTGCCGGAGACCCGGCAGGCCGGCCCCGCCACCGCCGTCACGTCAGCAGCGGCTCCGCGAGGCGCGCTGCGCACGATCCTCACCGACCGGGTCTACCTCGGCTTCGTGGCACTCAACCTGTTCGCCGCGCTGGTGTTCCTCCAGCACATCTCGATGCTGCCGATCGCGATGGGTGACGACGGTCTGAGCCCGGCCACCTACGGCTCGGTGATCGCACTCAACGGCATCCTCATCGTGGTCGGCCAACTCTTCGTGCCCCGACTGATCCGCGGACGGAGCCGCTCACACGTGCTCGCGCTGGCATCCGTGGTGATGGGCGTCGGGTTCGGGCTGACCGCGTTCGCCGGCACCCCCTGGTTCTACGGGCTGACCGTGCTGATCTGGACGGTCGGGGAGATGCTGAACTCGCCCTCCAACTCCACGCTGATCGCCGAGCTGTCCCCGGCCGAACTGCGCGGTCGCTACCAGGGCGTGTTCTCCCTCTCGTGGCAGATCGCCGGGGCCAGCGCGCCGATCCTCGGTGGACTGGTGCGCGAACACGCCGGCAACGACACGCTCTGGTACGGCTGCGCGGCGCTCGGCCTCCTGACCGCTGTGGCCCACCTGGTGTCCGGGCCGGCCCGGGAACGGCGGGCGGTCGCACTGCGCCGCTCCGGCGAGGCACTGGCACCGACCACCGCCTCCCGGACCCCGCAGCCCGCCGAGGCGTAATGAGTGGCGCGGCGGTGCCGGATTTCCTACTGTGCAGTGGAAACAGTTAACAACCTGAACTGTCGGGAGGTCGGGTGCACGCCCTGCGGCGCTGGTGGCACGACACCGCAGGCGGACTTCCCGCCACCTTCTGGTATCTCTGGGCCGGCCTGCTGATCAACCGGGCCGGCGCCTTCGCCATGCTGTTCCTCTCGCTCTACCTCACCGACGTACGCGGCGCGAGCGAAGGCCTGGCCGGCACGGTGGTCGGCGCGTACGGGGCCGGCGGGGCGGCCGGCGTCCTGCTCGGCGGGGTGCTCGCCGACCGGTGGGGCCGCCGGGCGACCCTGCTCGCCGCGCACCTGGCCACTGTCGGCCTCATGGTGGCGCTCGCCTTCACCCGACCCCTGCTGCTGATCGCTGTGCTCTCCGCGCTGATCGGCGTGGTCCACTCCATGCCCAGCCCGGCGTTCGTGGCGGCGATCGTCGACGTGGTGCCCGCCGAACGCCGCTCGCGCGCGTTCAACCTCCAGTTCTGGGCGTTCAACCTGGGCATGGCGGTCGCCTCGCTGCTCGCCGGGGTGCTGGCCGAGGCGAGCTTCACCGCACTGTTCCTGGTCGACGCGGGCGCCACACTGACCGCCGCCGCCGTGATCGGCTGGAAGGTGCCCGAAACCCTGCGGCTGGCCCGGCCAGTGGCCGGCCCACCGCCCGCCACCCCCACGGCACAGAGGTCCGTCCGGACCCGGGGGCCGGGACTGCACACCGCGCTCACCGACCGCACCTTCCTGGTCTTCGTCGGGCTCACCTTCGTGCTGGCCGTGCTCACCATGCAGACGTCCACGATCATGCCGCTGGCCATGCGCGCGGACGGCCTGGGGCCATCGGCGTACGGGCTGGTGGTGGCGCTCGGCGGCGCGCTGATCGTGGTCGGGCAACTGTTCGTGCCCCGGCTGATCGACAGGCACCGCAAGGACGTCGTGCTGGCCGCCTCCACCGCCCTGCTCGCGCTCGGCTTCGGGGCGCTGGCCATCGCCGACGAACTGGCCATCTACCTGGGTGCCGCAGTGGTCTGGACGGTCGGCTCGATGCTCGCCGCCCCGCCCAACGCGCAGATCAACGCGGACCTGGCACCACCGCAGCTACGCGCGCGCTACCAGTCGGTCTTCTACCTGACGTTCCCGGCCGCGGCATTCGTCGCGCCCACCCTCGGCGGGGTGAGCCTCCAGCACCTCGGCGACCGGCACTGGCTGATCGTGGGCGGGCTGGGGCTGCTGGCCGCGCTCGGGCACCTGCTCGCCGGACCACCCCGCGAGCGGCACGTCGCCGCGCTGCGCCGCCGGATCACCAACCCGGAACCGACAAACCCCGCAGACCGCGTACCGACAGGGTAACCACGCAAAGCGCCCACCATGTCCCTGAGGTCATGGTGGGCGCCCGCCGGTGGGGCCGGCGGCGGCGGGCAACACTCACCCCCGTAAGCATCGCCCGCTCACGCCGCCGGTCCAAACAGGTGGGAACCGTCCCCCAACGGTTAATCCACCCGTCCCCTCGCGCCTCGTCTGGTGCGCGGATCTGATCGATCCGCCGCTCCCCCGAACGTTTCCAAACGTGGCGCGGTGCAATAAAGCTAGTTCGCCCGGATTCTGGATTCAACCCAGAACGGCTGTCTCGCCGGTCACAACTGGCGAGTATCCGCTGCTCCGGCCTCGTCCGTTGGCAACAGCCGGGTACCCGTCGGCCATTCCCGCAAACACCTCAACCGTCCTCCCGATCGGGTGACTCGGTCCGGAAGAAGTTGCTCTGCCGGCCGTCCCGCATCTGTTCCTGATAAATCAGGTTCAGCCGCCGCAGGTCAAAGGTGTGGAACCAGTCATCCCAGGTGATCTCGCGGATCCGGCTGCTTTCCCGATATCCGGGAATGTTGAAGGTCAACACACCCGCCCGGCCATCCCGCTCGGTGCCCGCGATGGTCGCCGGCTTCGCCCCGCGCTCCCGGGCCCAGCGCTGGATCACCTCATGGTTCGCCGTGATCAGACTCCGCCCCGGCCGCTCCGGCCGGTCCGCGATGGACGAGATCACCTGCGAGCTACGGACCGACCGACCCGTACCCCGTCCGGTCCGGATCCCACCGGCCGTCGTCCCGCCACCGGTCGACGGCGTAAACGTGCGCTTCGCCGCCGCACTCCTGGCCGGCGCCGCGCGCTTCGCCGCCGGTCGCGCCGGTGCCTTCTTCGCCGGCGCCTTCCGCGCGGGCGCCGTACGCGCCGTCGCTGTCTTACGGGCCGTCGTGGTCTTACGGGCCGCCGCAGTCTTACGGGCGGCGGTCGTCCTGCTCGCGGCCGTGGTCTTGCGGGCGGCCGCTGTCGTCTTCTTCGCGGCGCTCGCCTTCTTCGCTGGAGCCTTCTTCGCTGGTGCCTTCTTCGCGGCGGTCGCCTTCTTCGCCGGTGCCCTCTTCGCCGCCGCCGTCGACTTCCGCGTGGCGGTCGCCTTCGTTGCGGCAGCCCGCTTCGCGGGCGCGCTCTTGTTCGCCGGCGCGGCCTTCGCGCGGCTCGACGCGGGCCTGGCCGCCGACTTCTTGGTGGCGGCGGCGCGACCCGCCGACGACCGGCTGCCGGTGGCCCGGCCCGACGGGCCGGTACTGCTCCGACCCGCGCCGGCCCGCATCGAGCGCACCAACTGTTTCACCAGGTCGGGCTTGCGCAGTGCGGAGATCCCGGAGACCCCCCGTTTGCGCAACTGCCCGCGGATGTCGTCCACCCGCATCCGGGAGATCTCCGACTCGGAGACTCCGGGCGTTGCCGGCGTCTGGTTGCCGGCCTGTCGCTTCGTCCTGGTCGCAGTCGCGCCGCGACCTGAGCTGTTCCGCTGAGCCATGGGACGCTCCGCTCCTTGGCACTCCGTCATCGGCGCGCGGGGGTCCCTTGCCGCACCGCGCGGTGCGGCATACCCGTCAGGAGCACTCCGAACCACGTCGGCGACACCACTGCCTCGCCTGCTCCGCGATCTTGCGATTTCTGTCGCGACAGAAGGGGCATATCCACTCATGTCGACAACAGAAAACGCAAGATCGGCGCGCTCCTCCTGCCCGGGACATGGTGATCTACCACAAGTCCGCGGGCGCGGGGTGTTGAGTCAGGCTGGGTCGGGGCCGGCGCCGGAGGGCTCGAAGAGGTGGGCGAAGGCGGCAAGGTTGGCTGTCGACTCGCCCCGCTTGACCCGCCACTCGTACTCGCGCCGGATCGAACTGCCGAAGCCGATCTCCAGCATCGTGTCGAACGACTCGTCGGCGTACGTGAGCACCGCGCCGAACAGTCGGTCCAACTCGTCGGCGTCCACACCGGCCGGGTTGACCCGACCGGTCAGGTACACGTCGCCGACGGCGTCGGTGGAGAAGGAGACGCCGTACATCCGGGCGTTGCGCTGCAACAACCAGGCCCACAGCTCCTCGCGGCGCTCGTCCGGCTGGCGCATCACGAACGCCTCGATCCGCAGCGCGTGCTCGCCGACGATCAGGTTGCAGATCGTCTTGAGCTTGTGGGTGCCCGGCAACGTCACCGCGTACGAGCCGGGGCCGGTCGACTCCCAGGCCAGGCCCCGCTCGGCGCAGACCGACTCGATCAGGGTCGCAAGATCGCTCTTCGGGCTCACCGGACCCACTCTACGACCGACTCGGCCCGCGCACCGGGTGACGACGGGCGCCCCGGTTCACCAGGAACAGGAGAGCGCCGGGTCACCCGCCAGGTCGGCCGCGAGCCGGGCGCGGTGTCCGGCGATCGCCTCGCCGTAGACCCCGAGCAGGCCAGCGACCGTACGGTCCCAGGAGAAGTGCCGTGCGTGCTGTTCGGCACCTCGGGCCAGCACCGACCGGAGCGCCCGGTTCGGCAGCAGACTGCCCAGCGCCCGGGCCCAGTCGACCGGGTCGTGCCCGTCGATCAGTACGCCGCTGACCTGGTCCCGGACGGCGGTGACCAGCCCTCCGACGGCGGCGGCCAGCACCGGCGTACCGCAGGCCTGCGCCTCCAGGGCGACCAGCCCGAACGATTCGTTGTGCGACGGCACCGCGACCAGATCCGCCGCCCGGTACAGGGCCGGAAGGTCGTCCCCGGTCAGCGGCGGCAGGAACCGCACCCCGTCGCTGACCCCGAGCTTGGCGGTCAGTTCGATCAGGGCGGTCGGCCGGTCCAGCCCGCTGCCGCTGGGCCCGCCGCAGATCACCACTGTCACCTGGTCGGCCAGCGCCGGGTCGCGCTCCCGCAACGCGGCGATCGCGCGGATCAGCACGTCGGGGGCCTTGAGTGGCTGGATCCGACCGACGAAGGCAACCACGTACCCGTCGACGGGAAGCCCCAGCCGGCGACGGGCCTGGCGGGCGGCGGCGGACCGGTCGCCCGGCGCGGGCCGGAACCGGGCCAGGTCGACGCCCGGCTGCACCACGGAAACCCGGGTCGGGTCGGCGTCGTACCGGTCGAGCAGGTCGCTGGCCTCGACCCGGGTGTTGGCGACCAGCCGGTCCGCCTCGGCGACGACCTGTTCCTCGCCGATGACCCGGGCCTTGGGCTCCGGCCGGTCACCGGCCGCGAGCTGGGCGTTCTTGACCTTCGCCAGGGTGTGCGCGGTGTGCACCAGCGGCACCCCCCAGCGCTCCTTGGCCAGCCAGCCGACCTGGCCGGAGAGCCAGTAGTGGGAGTGGATCAGATCGTAGTGGCCGGGCGGGCGGGACGCTTCGGCGCGCAGCACCCCGGCCGTGAAGGCGCAGAGCTGACCGGGCAGCTCCTCCTTGGTGAGACCCTCCAGGGGGCCGGAGGTGATGTGCCGGACCTGCACGCCGGGCGCCATCTCGACCACCGGGGGGAGGTCGCCGGAGGTGGCCCGGGTGAAGATCTCCACCTCCACGTTGGCCTCGGCGAGACGCCGGGCGACTTCGAGGATGTAGACGTTCATTCCGCCGGCATCACCCGTGCCGGGCTGGTGCAGGGGGGAGGTGTGTACCGACAGGGTCGCGATTCGGCGAGGCCGGGGCCACGGTTGGGCACCTCGCTGACGCCCGACACCGGTGTGCATATCCGCCACATCCGCTCCTTCTTCACGGTTGATGCCGTCTCGCACGACCGGCGCTTCTCGGTCAACCTGTACGCCGGATGTCATCTTCCCCATCGGGCTTCGGAAATTCCCCGGCGCGGCACCTCGGCGTGACGGACCTCATCACCGGACGCCCACCAATGGCCGCCGTACGCCCGGTCGGGGCGGGTCGTACGCCCGCTGTGACAATGTCGGGATGACCTCAGTCGCCATCGTCACCGGAGCGTCCAGCGGGATCGGCGCGGCAACCGCCCGCCGGCTCGCCGCCGAGGGCTTCCACGTGCTCGCCGCCGCCCGCCGCGCCGACCGGCTCACCGAACTGGTCGCCGAGATCACCGCCGCCGGCGGGCAGGCCACCGCCGTGACCTGCGACATCACCTCCGACGAGTCGGTGGCCCGGCTGGCCGAGGCCGCCGCCCAGGCACCCGGGCCGGTCACCCTGCTGGTCAACAACGCCGGCGGTGCGCGCGGACTGGACCCGGTGGAGTCCGGCTCGGTCGCCGACTGGCAGTGGATGTACGACGTGAACGTGCTCGGCACCCTCCGGGTCACCCAGGCGCTGCTGCCGGCGCTGGAGGCCTCCGGTTCCGGCACCATCGTGGTGGTCTCCTCCACCGCCGGGCTGACCGTCTATGAGGGTGGGGGCGGCTACACCGCAGCGAAGCACGCGCAGACCGCCATCGCCGGCACACTGCGCCTGGAGTTGTGTGGCCGGCCGCTGCGGGTCATCGAGATCGACCCGGGCATGGTGAAGACCGAGGAGTTCGGGCTGGTCCGCTTCGAGGGCGACGCGGAACGGGCGGCCGCCGTCTACGCCGGGGTGCCGGGGCCCCTGGTCGCCGAGGACGTCGCCGACTGCATCGCCTGGTGCGCCACCCGCCCGGAGCACGTCAACATCGACCGGCTGGTGGTCCGGCCCCGGGCACAGGCCGCGCAGCACAAGGTGCACCGGGTCTAGCGAGGTTTGAGCCGGGTTTTCGAGGCCCGCAGTCGCGAACGGAGATTGGCCCGGAGGTCGACATGAGCCCTGCGGCGCGGCGCCGGCCGTTCGGCGTGGTCACCCGCGGCACGACGAATCCGAACCGGCTCCGTCGGGTGGACAACTGGATCGTCGCCACCTGCGCCGACCGGCTGTTGGCGGCGGACGACCCCCTGGTGGTCGACCTCGGTTACGGCGCCACCCCGGTGACCGCTGTGGAGTTGCGCGCCCGACTGGCAGCCGGGGTCCGTCCGGACGTACGGCTGGTCGGGTTGGAGATCGACGCGGCCCGGGTGGCCGCCGCGGCGCCGGCCGCCGACCCACCCGGGCTGACGTTCGCCCGGGGTGGGTTCGAGTTGGCCGGGCTCCGGCCGGTGCTGGTCCGCGCGTTCAACGTGCTGCGACAGTACGACGAAAGCGATGTGGCCGAGGCGTGGCAGACGATGACCGCCGCGCTCGCCCCCGGTGGGGCGCTCGTCGAGGGCACGTGTGACGAGTTGGGGCGGCTCGCCAGCTGGCTGCTGATCGACGCCGAGGGCCCCCGGACGCTGACAGTGGCAGCGAAGCTCACCACGCTGGGCAGTCCCGCCGAGTTGGCCGAGCGGCTGCCCAAGGCGCTGATACACCGCAACGTTCCCGGTGAGCCGGTGCACGCCCTGATCCGCGCCCTGGACGACGCCTGGCAGGCCGCCGCCCCGTACGCCACCTTCGGCCCCCGCCAACGCTGGCTGCGCGCGGTGACCAGCCTCCGCGAGACCGGCTGGCCCATCCTCGACAACCCCACCCGCTGGCGCCAGGGCGAACTAACCGTCCCCTGGCCCCTCCCCTAAACAACGCCCCGCCCCCGCACGCCGATCTTGCGTTTTCGGTCGACGATTCGCACCTTTTCATCCCTTTTTCCCCCACAGAAACTGCAAGATCGCGGGAGTAGAGGGGGCGAGCGTGGGTGGGTGGGAGCTAGAGGGTGCAGTTGATGAGGACTGGTTCGGGGTGCAGGGTCACGCCGAAGCGGGTGTGGACCTGGTCGCGGATGGTGCGAGCCAGGGTGAGCAGGTCGGCGGTGTGGGCGGTGCCGCTGCGGTTGGTCAGCGCCAGGGTGTGCTTGCTGGAGATGGCCACCCCACCCTCGCCGGGGTGGCCCTTGGCGAAGCCGGCCTTGTCGATCAGCCAGGCGGCGCTCACCTTGACCAGGCCGTCCGCCCCGGGCCAGGCGGGCGGGTCGCCCACCTCGGCGGAACGTTCCAGGAGCTGCTCGTACGTCGCCCGGTCGAGCACCGGGTTGGTGAAGAAGGAGCCGACCGAGCGAGTGTCGGGGTCGTTGGCGTCGAGCACCATCCCCTTGCCCGCACGCAGCCGCAGCACCACCGATCGGGCGTCCGCCAGCGGCACCTGGTCGCCCACCTCCACACCGAGAGCCCTCGCCAGCTCCGCGTAGCGCACCGGCCCGGACAGCGGCGACCGGGTGAGCCGGAAGTCGACCGAGAGCACCACCCAGCGGTCCATGTACTTGAAGATGCTGCCCCGGTAGGCGAAGCCGCAGTCGGCGGCGGGGATGACCTGGCGGGTGCCCTCGACCCGGTCGTACACCTCGACGCCGGTGATGGTCTCGGCGACCTCCTGGCCGTACGCGCCGACGTTCTGGATCGGGGTGGCACCGGTCGAGCCGGGGATGCCGGAGAGGCACTCCAGCCCGGCCCAGCCGTTGGCGACCGTGGTGGCGACCAGGTCGTCCCACGGCTCGCCGGCGTCGACCCGTACGGTGACCGAGGTGGCGTCCTCGGCGATGACCCGCACGCCACGGGAGCGCACCAGGACGACGGTGCCGGGGAAGCCGTCGTCGCCGATCACCACGTTGCTGCCCCCGGCCAGGATCAGGACCGGCTCCGTCGCGGTCCGCACCGCTTGGACGAGCTCGTCGGCACTGCCGGCGGCGACGATCCGCTCGGCCGGCCCACCCGTTCGCAGGGTGGTGTACCCGGCGAGTGGACCGGGGATGGCACGATCGGCGTCGGTTGTCGGCTGGGCGGAGGCGTCTGGCACGCCCTTCACCTTAGGCTGACAAGTAGCCGTGGCACCCACTGGTCGCCCGGCACCCCCGGGAGGATGGCGATGAGCAGACTGCAGGGCAGCAAGGATTTCTGGATCGGGGCGCTCCGGACGGAGGGTCCGGCTTTCGCGGCGGCGGTGGCCGAGGCGCCGCCGGAGACACCGGTGCTGTCCTGTCCGGGCTGGACGGTCAACGACCTCACACTGCACATGGCCGGCATCTACCACTGGGTGTCGTCGTTCGCCGGTTCCGGTCAGACCAGCCAACCGCCTCGGCGGGAGCAGCTTGAGGCCGACCCGGGCGTGAATGCGCTTCAGCTGTGGCAGCAGGGCTACGACCGGGTGATGACCCTCTTCGACGGGCTCGACCCGGAGGCACCGGCGTGGAACTGGGCCCCGCAGCCGAAGAAGGCCGGTTTCTGGCCGCGTCGGATGGCGCACGAGACGGCTGTGCACCGCTGGGACGCCCAACTCGCCATCGGGGCTGGTGACCCGGTGGAGGCGAAGCTCGCGGCCGACGGGGTGAGTGAGGTGCTGGACACCTGGCTGCCGGCGGGTCGGAGGCAGGTGCCGGGTGACTGGCACGGGGTGGTGCAGCTCTGCGCGACCGACGCGGCCCAGGAGTGGTATCTGCGGCTGCGCGGCGAGGGGGTGGCGCTGCTCGACACCGCGACCATCTTCGACCACGACGATCACCACGCTCGCGCCCAGGTCAGTGGCACCGCGAGCGACCTGTTGCTGGCGGTCTGGGGGCGGGTGAGCTTCGAGACGCTGGACGTGGTCGGCGACCGCGCCCTGTTGGACGGCCTGCGCACCGGCTGACCGATTCAGAACGAACGAGGGCGTCACCCCGGCGGGGGTGGCGCCCTCGTCGCGTACGGGGATCCGTCGTGCTGCGCCCCGGCGAGCGTTCATCACGGGAACGCAACGCTGAGAGAGCGCTCTCTTGACAGTGGGTTGGCCACCCACCACAGTGTCGTGAGAGCGCTCTCTTAGCCATTCGCCATCACCCACCCGCCTTGAGAGAGGTCGATAACCATGGCTGTCTTCCCGCGCCGCCGCCTCGCCGCGGTGGCCCTCGCCGCCGCCACAGCCCTGCTCGTCACCGCTGGCTGCGGTGGCGGCGACGAGCCGGGCGACGGAAAGATCACCCTGACCGTCGACGTCTTCGGCCAGTTCGGCTACGAGCAGCTCTACCAGGAGTACATGGCCGCGAACCCCGACGTGAAGATCGTCGAGCGCGGCACCGGCACCAACCTCGACGAGTACTCGCCGAAGCTGACCCAGTGGCTCGCCGCCGGCCGAGGCGCCGGCGACGTCGTGGCCATCGAGGAGGGCCTGCTGGTCGAGTACAAGGCCAATCCGGCGAACTTCGTCAACCTGCTGGACCACGGCGCCGCCGACCTCAAGGGCAACTTCCTGGAGTGGAAGTGGAACGCCGGCCTGACCGCCGACGGCAAGCAGCTCATCGGCCTCGGCACCGACGTCGGCGGCATCGCCATCTGCTACCGCAAGGACCTCTTCGAGAAGGCCGGCCTGCCCACCGAGCGGGACGCGGTTTCCAAGCTCTGGCCCACCTGGCCGGACTACATCACCACCGGCGAGCGGTTCACCGCGGCGAAGACCGGCGCGTCCTTCCTCGACGGGGCGACAAACACCTTCAACACCATCCTGCTGCAGACCGCCGGCAACACGACCGGCTACAGCTACTACGACACCAGCGGCAACCTCGTCGTCGACAGCAACCCATCGGTACGGCAGGCGTGGGACACCACAATGGACATCATCGACTCGGGCCTCTCCGGAAAGTACGGTTCCTGGTCGGAGGAGTGGGTCTCCGCCTTCAAGCAGTCGAAGTTCGCCACCATCGCCTGCCCCGCCTGGATGACCGGTGTCATCGAGGCCAACGCCGGCACCGACGCCCAGGGCAAGTGGGACATCGCCCGGGTGCCCGGCAACGGCGGTAACTGGGGCGGCTCGCACCTCGCCGTGCCCAAGCAGAGCAAGCACCAGGCCGAGGCGATCGAGCTGGCCAAGTTCCTGACCAGCGCCAAGGGGCAGATCGGGGCGTTCAAGGCCAAGGGTCCGCTGCCCTCGTCCCCGCAGGCGCTCGACGACCCGGCGATCACCGGCGCCACCAACGCGTACTTCTCGGGGGCACCGGTCGGCGCCATCTTCGGCACCGGCGCGAAGAGCCTGAAGCCGGTCTACATGGGCCCGAAGAACCAGGCCGTACGGACCGAGGTGGAGAACGCCGTACGGACCGTGGAGCTGGGTCAGCGCAACCCCGCGCAGGGCTGGACCGACGCGGTGAACAACGCGAAGAAGGCCGCCGCCAAGTAGCCCGAGCGAGCGTGCGGGCGGGCCTCGGAGCAGAGGTCCCGCCCGCCGCTACGGAAAGGAGTCCTCGGGCATGACCGTCCAGCTCGACGCCCGTCCACCGGCCACACCGGCAACCGGTAACCCCCGCCAATCCTCGGGTCGGCTCAGTCGGTTCGACACCCGCTTCTCGCCGTACCTCTACATCGCCCCGTTCTTCCTGATCTTCGGCGTCTTCGGGGCGTACCCGCTGGCGTACACCTTCTGGGTGTCGCTGCACGACTGGGACCTGCTCGGCGCCGACCACCCCTTCGTCGGCGCGGAGAACTACACCCGGCTGCTCGCCGACACCGACTTCTGGCACGCGCTGGTCAACACGCTGGGCATCTTCGTGATCTCCACGGTGCCGCAACTGCTCGCCGCGCTCTGGCTGGCCAACCTCCTGAACCGAGGGCTGCGGGCCCGCACCGGTTGGCGGATGGCGGTGCTCGTCCCGAACGTCACCTCAACGGCCGCCGTGGCGATCGTGTTCGGGGTGCTCTTCGGGCGCGAGTTCGGCATGATCAACTGGCTGCTCGACCTGGTCGGGCTGGACGCGATCGAGTGGAAATCCAACCGGCTGGCGTCCTGGGTGGCCATCTCCGCCATGGTCGACTGGCGGTGGACCGGCTACAACGCGCTGATCCTGCTGGCCGCGATGCAGGCCATCCCCCGCGACCTGTACGAGGCGGCGGCAATCGACGGCGCCAGCCGGGTCCGACAGTTCTGGTCGGTCACCGTGCCGCTGCTCAAGCCGACGATCATCTTCTGCACCATCATCGCCACCATCGGCGGCCTGCAACTCTTCACCGAGCCCCGGATGTTCCACTCCGGCACCAACCCGATCCGCGGCGGACCACTGCGCGAGTCGCAGACCCTGACCATGTACATGTTCGAGAACGCCTTCGCCCCGCACTACAACTTCGGGTACGGCTCGGCCGTGGCCTGGCTGCTCTTCGCGCTCATCGCGATCGTCGCGGCGGTCAACGTGCTGATCCTGCGTCGACTCGGCGGCGGAGCGCGCCCCAACGCCCGGAAAGGAACCACCCGATGAGCCGGCTCTGGCGGGCCAGCCCGCTCACCTACCTCGCCCTGGTCGTCGCCGGCGGCCTGTCGGTCTTCCCGATCTGGTGGATGTTCGTCGTCGCCAGCCGCAGCAACGACGCGATGGGCCAACTGCCACCCCCGGTCACCCCCGGCGGCAACCTGGGCGCGAACATCGCCCGCCTGTTCGACAACACCGACGCGTACTTCCTGACCGGCCTGGTCAACTCGGCGGTCGTCGCGACCACTGTGACCGTCTCCGTGGTGTTCTTCTCCAGCCTGGCCGGGTTCGCCTTCGCCAAGCTCAGGTTCCGTGGCCGCAACGCCATGCTGCTGGTGATCATCGCGACCATGATGGTGCCGACGCAGCTCGGCGTGATCCCGCTCTACCTGCTCATGACCAAGCTGCACTGGAACGACCGGCTGCCCGCGGTCATCGTCCCGGTGCTGGTCACCGGGTTCGGGGTGTTCATGATGCGGCAGTACGCCGGCCAGGCCATCAGCGACGAACTGATCGAGGCCGCCCGGATGGACGGCTGTGGCACCGCCCGGATCTGGTGGCACGTCGTCCTGCCCGCCCTGCGCCCCGCCGCCGCCGTCCTCGGTCTGCTCACCTTCATGACCACCTGGAACGACTTCCTCTGGCCGTACGCTGTATTGAACGATCCGGCGAATCCGACAGTGCAACTCTCCCTACGAGCACTGTCGGACGGGTATTACCAGGACATGTCGCAGGTGTTCACCGGAACGGCCATCGCGACGCTGCCCCTGCTACTGGTCTTCGTGTTGTTCGGCCGGCAGATCATCGGCGGGATCATGGAAGGTGCGGTCAAGGCGTGAGCGAGCGAAGCGAGCGAACCAGCAGGCACAGCAACGAGGCGTCGACGACGCTGCGAAGCGGTGGCGTCGACGAACTCCGGTTTCCCGAGCACTTTCTCTGGGGGGCGGCCACCGCCGCGTACCAGATCGAGGGTGCGGCCCGCGACGACGGTCGTGGTCCGTCCATCTGGGACACCTTCAGCCGCACGCCGGGCAAGGTGTACCAGGGCCACACCGGCGACGTCGCCTGCGACCACTACCACCGGTACGCCGACGACGTGGCGCTGATGGCCGAGCTGGGCCTGCGGGCGTACCGGTTCTCGGTCGCCTGGCCGCGGATCCAGCCCGACGGCACCGGCCCTGCCAACCCGCGTGGGCTGGACTTCTACGACCGGCTCACCGACGCGCTGCTCGATCGGGGAATCGACCCGATCGTCACGCTCTACCACTGGGACCTGCCGCAGTCCCTCGGCGACCGGGGTGGCTGGACCAACCGGGACACCGCCGAGCACTTCGCCACCTACGCCACAGCTGTGTACGCCCGCCTCGGCGACCGCATCGACGTGTGGACCACGCTCAACGAGCCGTGGTGCTCGGCGTACCTCGGTTACGCGAACGGCCTGCACGCGCCGGGCGAACAGGACCCGGCGGCGGCCTTCACCGCCGTACACCATCTGCTGTTGGGGCACGGCCTGGCGGCGCGGGCGCTGCGGGCGGCCGGCGCGCGCAGCGTGGGCGTCACCGTCAACCCGGCCGACGTACGCCCGGCCGACCCGGAGAGCGCGGCCGACGCCGCAGCGGTCCGCCTTGTCGACGGCCTGCACAACCGGATCTTCCTCGACCCGCTGCTGGCCGGCGGCTACCCGGACGACGTCCGGGAGCACGTGGCCCGGATCGTCGAGCCGACGTTCATCCGCGACGGCGACGAGAAGCTGATCGCCGCCCCGATCGACCTGCTCGGCATCAACTACTACGCCCCGAGTTACGTGGCCGGTCGGCCCGACGGCGCCGGCAACGGCGCGTATCCGGGCACCGAGGGCGCTGTGCACTTCCTGCCGCCGGCCGGGCCGCTCACCGACATGGGTTGGATGATCGAACCGGCCGGGCTCACCCGGTTGCTGGAGCGAATCGCCACCGACTACCCCGGGGTGCCGCTGCTGATCACCGAGAACGGTGGGGCGTTCCCCGACAAGCCGGGCGCCGACTCGCCCGACGGTCCGGCGCAGGTGATCGACGCCGATCGCATCGCCTACCTCGACGGGCACCTCCGCGCCGCGCACGAGGCGATCTCCCGGGGCGTGGACCTGCGCGGTTATCTCGTATGGTCATTCCTGGACAACTTCGAGTGGGCGGAGGGTTACCGCAAGCGGTTCGGGATCGTGCACGTCGACTACCTGACCCAGCGGCGCACACCGAAGGCCAGCGCCCGGTGGTACCAGGAGGTGATCTCCCGGAACGGGCTGTGACGAGCGGGGGGAAGTCGCGATGACGACGGCGCAGCGGCCGACGCTCGAAGCGGTGGCAGCGCGGGCCGGTGTGTCCCGCGCCACCGTGTCCCGGGTGGTCAACGGCTCCACCACCGTCGCCGAACCGATCCGCGAGGCGGTCACCCGGGCAGTCGCCGAGCTGGGGTACGTCCCCAACCTGGCCGCCCGCAGCCTGGTCACCCAGCGCACCGACTCGATCGCCCTGGTCATGCCGGAGGCGGCCACCCGGGTCTTCTCCGACGACCAGGTCTTCCCCGGCATCATCCGAGGCGTCAGCCAGGAGTTGGAGGCCGCCGACAAGCAACTGGTGCTGATGCTCGCCGGCTCGCCGGCCGGGCACCACCGGGTCGAGCGGTACACCACCGGGCGGCACGTCGACGGCGTGCTCTTCGCCTCCCTGCACGGTGCCGATCCGCTGCCCGGCACCCTGGCCCGACTCGGCATCCCAGTGGTGGTCAGCGGTCGCCCACTCGGCGACGTGCCCGTCCCGTACGTCGACGTCGACCACGTGGCCGGGGTGACCGCGGCCGTCCGGCACATGATCGACAGCGGTCGTCGACGGATCGCGACCATCGCCGGGCCACAGGACATGGTCGCCGGGATCGAACGGCTCAGCGGCTACCGCAGCACCGTCGCCGACGCGGGGCTGCCCGAGCTGATCGCCATCGGTGACTTCACCCGGGAATCCGGGTCGGCGGCGATGCGCCGCCTGCTCACCGAGCATCCCGACCTGGACGGCGTCTTCGCCGCCTCCGACCTGATGGCGCACGCCGCCCTGCGGACGTTGCGCGAGGCTGGTCGGCGGGTGCCGGACGACGTGGCGGTGGTCGGCTTCGACGACATCGAAACCGCCGCCTACACCGAACCGCCGCTGACCACCGTCCGGCAACCGATCGTGGAACTCGGTCGCCGGATGACCCGCCAACTGCTCCGACTGGCCGCCGGGGAAACCATCGAGCAGGCGATCATGCTCCCCACCGAGCTGATCCGCCGCGCCTCTGCCTGACCGCGCCGCCGCGCGGTCCGCGCCGCCGCGCGGTCCGCGCCGAGCCCGGGCCCAGGCCCGGGCCCCGGCGCCGCCGCGCGGTCCGCGCCGAGCCCGGGCCCAGGCCCGGGCCCCGGCCCGCAAGATCCGCACAACTTCAGGGAAATAGTGGCCTCACGGCGCCCGGAGGCCCCTATAACCCTGAAGTTGCTGCCTGGTGCCCGGTCGCGCCTGCGGGGGCGTGTCGTTAATGCGTCGCTCGGGCGGGCGATCCTGGTTAGCCTCGCCGACATGCCGGATCCTGTCTCGCTGCTGCACGTCCCCGCCCTCTCCGACGCAGCCGAGTACGCGTACGCGGCCACCGTCGACGCACCTGCCCGGTTGGTGTTCACCGCCGGGGCGTGCCCGCTGGACACCGAGGGGCGCACTGTCGCGCCGGGTGATCACGCCGCGCAGGCCCGGCAGGTGATGACGAACCTGGCGACCGCCCTCGACGCGGCCGGGGCGCGGTTGACCGACGTCGTCAAGACCACTGTCTACGTGGCGTCGTCGCAGCAGGCTGACCTGGTGACCGTCTGGGAGGTGGTGCGGGACTTCTTCGGTGACCACGACCCGCCCAGCACCCTGCTCGGGGTGGCAGTGCTCGGCTACACCGACCAACTCGTCGAGGTCGAGGCCGTCGCCGCCGTACGGATGGGGGCCTGACATGCGCATTCGTGTGGCGCAGCCGGACGACGCCCCGGCCGTGGTGGCCCTGCGGGCGATGGTCTTTCCGTACCTGGTGCGCGGGGTCGAGTCGACCCGGAAGATGATCGCCGAGCCCCCGCCGGAGGAAGCCTGGACCGCCTTCGTGGCGGAGGTCGACCACCAGGTGGTCGGCTGGGTCTCCGCCGAACAAATCGGCACGACATCGGTGGCGAACGTCGGTGGGATCAACCTGCTGCACGTGCACCCCGAGCATCGGCGACGCGGCATCGGCACTGGGCTACTGGCGGCCGCGACCGACTACCTCCGCCCGCTGGGAGTCCGCCGGGTGCGTGCCACGGCACAACCGGAGGCGCTGCCGTTCGCCAGCCGGCACGGCTACGAGCCCAGCCGCGAGGTGCGCTACTCGGCGCTCGATCTGAACCCGGCACCCGTGCTACCCGATCCACCCCCGGGCGTACGGCTGCGCCCGATCGCCGACCTGGATCCGCACCTGCTGTACGCGGCAGACGTGGCCTCTGCCGCCGACGAGCCGGGCGACGTGCCGGTCGACAGCAAGAGCTACCAGAGTTGGCAGTACGACGTCTGGGACAACCTCGGCCTGGACAAGACAGCCAGCATCGCCGCCGTGGTCGACGGGGAGGTGGTCGCCTTCAGTCTGGTCAAGCGCGACGGGGACCGGATGTGGTCGGACTACACCGGCACCATCCCGGCATACCGAGGTCGAGGTTTGGCCCGACTGGCCAAGACAGCGGCGCTGCACCAGGCTGCCGCGAACGGCGTGCGCGTCGCGTACACCTCGAACGACGCGGCGAACGGGCCGATGCTCGCGGTCAACGCCCGACTGGGCTACCGACCGGTGGCATCCCAGTGGACCTGCCTGGCCGACCTGACCTGACCTGCCCGCGCCCGCCCGCTCCGATCTTGCAGTTCCTGTCGCCGAAATGCGCGGAATACCCCCTATGTCGCGACAGAAAGTGCAAGATCGCGAGAAGGGCGCGGCTCGACTTCGTCGATCATGGACTTGTGGTGCCCATTTTGTTACGGCAGGAGCACTTTGTCACCCAGCACAACTCCATGATCGACCCCTCAGCGCGGGTTGACTACGGATTCTCGAAGACCTGACGTGCGGTGGCATACGTGTCGGGGCCGAAGAGCACCAGGCGGGCTTCGGTGACGGTGGCCGGGGTGGCCCCGCGCAGCACCGCCAGCGCCTGACCGACAGCGTCGTCGACCGGCCAGCCGTAGATGCCGGCGGAGATCAGCGGGAAGGCCACGGTGCCAGCGCCCAGTTCGTCGGCCACCCGGAGGCTGTTGGCGTAGCAGTCGCGCAGCAGCGCCGACCGGTCCTCGGTGGCCGACCAGACCGGCCCGACGGTGTGGATCACCCAGCGGGCCGGCAGTTCCCCGGCCGTGGTCGCCACCGCCTGGCCGGTGGGCAGACCCCTGCCGTAGCGGGACGCCCGCAGCGCCCGGCACTCGGCCAGGATGGCCGGCCCTCCGCGCCGGTGGATGGCACCGTCGACCCCACCGCCGCCGAGCAGGGACGAGTTCGCGGCGTTCACGATGGCGTCCGCCCGCTGGGTGGTGATGTCCCCCTCGACCAGGGTGATCTCCATGTCAGCTCTCCTCTATCGACTGGCCCATCGAGCGGCGGGCCAGCAGCGTGGCACCGGCGACCGCGGCCGGCATGATCAGCACGGCGCCGAGCGGAATCAGGAAGCAGAGGAAGACGGCCACGCCGAAGCCGAGCGCGGTCGGCCGGTCGGCCTTCAGGATCGTCCGGCGCTGCGGCAGCCGCATCCCGCGGCGGTAGAACGGCGCGCCGACGAGCTCCACGGCGAGGAACCAGCCGCCCACGGCGGCCCCGATGACCGGGACGACCGTCTGGCCGACCACCGGAATGAAGCCGGCGAGGAAGAGCGGGATGCCGACCAGCGCCGTGAGCGCCACCAGGCGTACCGAGTCGGCGAGGCTGCGGCGCAGTGACGACCAGAAGGGCACGTCCACCGCGTCCGGCGTGCCGCCGTACCGCTGCTCGACCTGCTCCGAGATCTTCTCGTAGAACGGGTCGCCGATGACCAGAGTGACAGCGGTGAAGGTGAGCACGCCGAGCAGGCCGCCGACCCCCAGGAAGGCCAGCCCGGCGATCACCCGGACCAGGCTGCGGCCGGTGCTCGACCAGTCGTCGGCGAACGGGGTGACCAGCGCGGCGAGATCGTCCACGAAGTACACGAGCGTGGCGAGCGCGGCCAGGAAGAGTACGCCGGAGATCAGCGCCGGCACGATGCCGAGCAGCATCAGCCCCGGGCTGCGAACGTAGAGGCCCAGCCCGCGCAGGAGCAGCCCCGCCCCGGCGAGGAAGCGTCCGACGGCCCCGGTCACCGGGCTGGCGATTCTGCTGGCATCCACGATCGAGCAGCCTAACCAGCCGTGATCGGATCCGCCGGGCGGAGCGCTAGCAGCGGCTCGCCGCGTACGCATCAACCGGTTGACGGACGGCAGCGATCCACCGCGAACGCCGAGGTTCGTCGCTGACCGGTCGATTCGCCGCCGCGTCACCCCGACGACCCTTGAGGGGTACGAAGTCAGCGGCGGCGGAAGGCGACACGATGCCGGTCATCGAGGTGACCCACCTGAAGAAACGGTACGGCGACCTGGTGGCGGTGGACGACGTGTCGCTCACCGTGGAGGCCGGGGAGATCTTCGGCGTCCTCGGTCCGAACGGCGCCGGCAAGACCACCACTGTGGAGTGCGTCGCCGGGCTCCGCGTCCCCGACGGGGGCGGGGTGTCGGTCCTCGGGCTCGACCCCCGCCGGGACGCGGCCCAGCTACGCCAGCGGGTCGGGGTGCAACTCCAGGAGAGCCAACTGCCGGACCGGTTGCGGGTGGCCGAGGCGCTGGAGTTGTACGCCTCGTTCTACAGCGACCCCGCCGACCCGGCCGGGTTGATCGACAAGCTGGGTCTCGGCGAGAAGCGGAACACCGCGTACAAGAAGCTCTCCGGCGGTCAGAAGCAGCGGCTCTCCATCGCGCTGGCCCTGGTCGGCAACCCGGAGATCGCCATCCTCGACGAGCTGACCACCGGGCTGGACCCGCAGGCCCGCCGGGACACCTGGGGTCTGATCGAACAGGTCCGCGACAGCGGGGTGACGATCGTGCTGGTCACCCACTTCATGGAGGAGGCCGAGCGGCTCTGCGACCGGGTCGCGGTGATCGACCGGGGTCGGGTGGTCGCCCTGGACAGCCCGGCGGGCCTGGTGTCGACGGTGGCGCCGGAGCAGCGGATCCGGTTCCGGCCGTCGGCCCCGGTCGACGACCGGCTCCTCACCGACCTGCCCGAGGTGTCCGCCGTGCACCGCACCGGCAGCCAGGTGGTGGTGACCGGCACCGGTGAGTTGCTGCACGCGGTCACCTCGGTGCTCGCCCGTCACCAGATCGTCGCCGCGGACCTGCGGCTGGAGCAGTCCACCCTCGACGACGCCTTCGTCGAGCTGACCGGGCACCGGCCCGCCAACTGAGAGGGAGCCACCATGCACGCCTTCCGCCAGATCCTGAAGGTCGAGGCGCGGCTCTATCTGCGGGACCTGCCGACGCTGCTCGTCACCGTCGGGCTGCCCACACTGATCCTGGTGGTGCTCGGGCTGGTCCCCTCGCTCCGTAAGCCGGATCCGACATTCGACGGGCAGACCTTCGTCAGCTACTTCGCCCCGTCGCTGCTGGTGGTCACCCTCGCCATGGTCGGGGTGAACACCCTGCCCGCCGCGCTGGCCACCTACCGGGAACGCGGCGTGCTACGTCGGCTGGCGACCACCCCGGCGCATCCGGCGGCCCTGCTCGCCGCCCAACTGGTGCTGGCCCTGGCCGGGATCCTGGCCAGCGCACTGCTCCTCATCGTCGTCGCCCGGCTGGCGTTCGGGGTGCCGCTCCCCCGGCACCCGCTCGGCTTCACGCTGGCGTTCATCCTCGGCACTGCGGCGCTGCTGGCGCTCGGCCTGCTGGTCGCCGCCGTGGCCCGCACGACGAAGGCGGCACAGGCCCTGGCGGTGCCGCTGTTCCTGGTCACCATGTTCTTCGGCGGGGTCTACCTGCCCCGGTTCCTGCTCCCGGACGTCGTGGCGCGGATCGGCGACTACACGCCGCCCGGGGTGCAGGCGCTCCTCGACGCCTGGACCGGCACCCCGCCCCAGCCGCTGCACCTGGGGATAATGGCGGTGATCGCCGTGGCGGCCGGCGCCGGCGCGGCGAAACTGTTCCGCTGGGAGTGAGCGGAGATGCGATGACCTGCAACGGTGGGCACGACCGTCTGACCAGTTGGCGGGAGCGCGAGGCGACCCTCTACCGGGTGTTCCCCTTCGGCGGGCTGGCCCTGGGCACCCTGCTGGCCCTCGTCGCACCGGCACCCCACCATCTCGGCGCGCTGCCCACCCTCGCCGTCGCCGTGGCAGCCGGATGCTGGGTCGCCTGGTTCGTCACAGTGCACCCCAACTGGCAGAGCCGGCGTGGGCTGATGGCGGTCTACTACGCCGGGCTGCTCACGTTCGCCGCCGCACTGGTGGCCGCCAGTCCGTGGTACGGCTTCTTCGCCTGGATCGGCTACATCCACGCCTTTCCGGTGCTGCCCGGGCGCTGGCGGGTCGCCGGCGTGGTCACCACGGCCGCCCTGGTCGCCACGTCTCAGGGCGGAGGCCTGTCGGTGGTGGTGTCGCACTGGCCGCTCTGGCTGGTGCTGGTGCTGTTCAACCTGGTGGTGGCCGGCTCGGTGAGCTGGTTCGCGATGGTCGCCGAACAGGAGGACGCGAAACGCAAGCGGTTGGTGGCGGAACTCGGCGAGGCAAACCACCAACTCACCGAGACGGCCAGGGAGAACGCCGGGCTGCACGCCCAACTGCTCACCCAGGCCCGGGAGGCCGGCGTGCTGGACGAGCGGCAACGGATGGCGCGGGAGATCCACGACACCCTGGCGCAGGGGTTGACCGGCATCATCACCCAACTGGAGGCGGCCGAGCAGAGCCGCGACCGGTCCGCCGACTGGCGTCGGCACGTCGACAACGCGCTCGCGCTGGCCCGGGAGAGCCTCACCGAGGCCCGCCGCTCGGTACAGGCGGTCCGCCCGGAACCGTTGGAGACGGCCCGGCTACCCGACGCCCTCGTCGAGCTGGGCGGCCGCTGGTCGGCCCTCAACGGGGTACGGGCCGACGTGGCCACCACCGGCACGCCCCGCCCGTTGCACCCGGAGGTGGAGGTGACACTGCTGCGGGCCGCCCAGGAGGCGCTGTCCAACGTGGCCCGGCACGCCGCCGCGTCCCGGGTCGGGCTGACCCTGTCGTACATGGCGGACGTGGTCACGCTCGACGTCCGTGACGACGGCGCCGGCTTCGACGTCACCGACCGGCCGGTGCCCCGCGAGCCGGGTGGCGGGTACGGGTTGACCGCCATGCGGCAGCGGGTGACCCGGGTCGGTGGCGAGTTGGCAGTCGAGTCCGAGCCGGGCAGCGGCACCGCCATCTCGGCGTCCGTTCCCGCGCTACCCGGAGGTGCCTGTTGACCGCCCCGGTACGACTGCTGATCGTCGACGACCACCCGGTCGTGCGGGACGGTCTGCGGGGGATGTTCACCGGTGACCCCGATTTCGAGGTGGTGGGTGAGGCGGCGGACGGCTCGGAGGCGTTGGTCCTGGTCGCGACGCTGCGGCCGGACGTGGTGCTGATGGACCTACGGATGCCCGGGATGGACGGGGTGACCGCCATCGGCAGGCTGGCCCGCGCCGGCAGCGCCGCCCGGGTGCTGGTGCTCACCACCTACGACACGGACGCGGACGTGCTGCCGGCGATCGAGGCCGGTGCGACCGGTTACCTGCTCAAGGACACCCCTCGGGAGGATCTGGTTCGCGCGGTCCGGGCGGCGGCCCGGGGTGAGTCGGTGCTCGCGCCGAGCGTCGCCGGCCGGCTGATGGGCCGGCTGCGCGCTCCCGCCGAGGAGCCGCTCAGTCAACGGGAACTGGAGGTGCTCACCCTGGTGGCCCGGGGTGCCTCCAACCGGGAGGCGGCGAACCGCCTGTTCATCAGCGAGGCCACCGTCAAGACGCACCTGCTGCACGTGTACGCCAAGCTCGGGGTCAACGACCGGGCCGCGGCGGTGGCCACCGCGTACGACAGGGGGTTGCTGACGCCCGGCGGGCGGTGAACGGCACCGGGCAGGATGGGCGGATGCGCGCGTCCCGACTGATCTCGTTGCTGTTGCTGTTGCAGGCGCGCGGGTCGATGACCGCGAGCGAGCTGGCACGGGAGCTGGAGGTTTCCGAGCGGACCGTCTACCGGGACGTCCTGGCGCTCTCCGCGGCGGGCGTGCCGGTCTACGCCGACCGGGGACGGGCCGGCGGTTACCGCCTGCTCGGCGGGTACCGCACCCGACTGACCGGGCTGACCCGGGACGAGGCGGAGGCGCTCTTCCTCGCCGGGCTGCCCGGGCCGGCAGGCGAGATGGGGCTCGCCGACGCCGTCGCGTCCGCAGAGCTGAAGGTGCTCGCCGCGCTGCCACCCGCCCTGCGCGACGCGCCGGCCCGCGCCGGGCAGCGGTTCCACCTGGACGTACCGGGCTGGTTCCGGGAGACCGCGCCACCGCTCTGGCTGCCCGAACTGGCCCGGGCGGTCTGGGGCGACCGGGTGGTGGAGCTGCGCTACCGACGCGGCGACCGGGAGGTGACCCGCCGGGCCCAGCCGTACGGCCTGGTCCTCAAGAGCGGGGTCTGGTATCTGGTCGGCCGGGTCGGCGAGAACGTGCGCACCTACCGGGTGGACCGGGTCACCGCTGTCGAGGTGGGCGACGAGCACTTCGATCGCGACGAGGGCTTCGACCTGGCCGGGCACTGGCGCGAGCAGGCCGGGTCGTTCCTGCGGACCATGCTGCGGGCCGAGGTCGCCGTCCGGCTGAGCCCCGCCGGCCTGCGCCAGCTCCGGCACCTGGTCGATGCCCCCTTCGTGTACGACGAGCTGGTCGCCGCCGCGAGCCCGCCCGACGGGCAGGGCTGGGTGGTGGCGCGGCTGCCCGTCGAGTCGGTCCAGGTGGCGTACCACCAACTGTTGGGGCTCGGCCCCGAGGTCGAGGTCATCGACCCACCCGAGCTGCGGCAGTTGTTCGCGGAGAGCGCCGAGCGGCTCTCCGCGCTCTACCGGTAGCCGGTCACGTCCGCCGGCTTGCCGGCGTCGACCACCTCGGTGATGTAGCGGAAACCCTCGGGTTGGCTGCCGTCGAGGTCGGTGAAGCCGTACACCTTGGACAGCGTGCCGGCGTCGACGGATCTACCGCTCCAGCGCGCCTTCTCCTCGTCGGCGGCGAGCGCGGCCACCGCCCGGCCGACGAAGGCCGGGGTCTCCGAGATGAGGAAGTTCGGGTCGGTGGCGGCGCCGTCGCGCCAGTTTTCCTCTGTCACGCCGAAGTGCTCCAGCATCGCCTCGGAGCGGATCCAGCCGGGGGTGAGCGCCACGGCGGTGCAGCCGTGCGGCTTCAGCTCGTGCGCCTGGCTGAAGGCGAGCCGGTTGACCGAGACCTTGGCCAGGTCGTAGAAGACCGACAGCCGGTAGTTCTCGTCGTTGTACGCAGTGGTGCCGTCGCCCATCTCCACCACCAGCCCGCCGGGCTTGCGGATCAGCAGCGGCAGGGCGAAGTGGCTGGTGATGATGTGCGTGTCGACGGCCAGTCGCAGGGTACGGAAGCCGGCGTCGAGCGGCTGCTCCCAGACCGGCTTGTTCCAGGTGACCAGCGGGTCGCCGCCCCAGATGTCGTTCACCAGCACGTCGAGTTGGCCCTGCTCGGCGTCGATCCGGGCGACCAGGTCGCGGACCTGCTCGGGCACCAGGTGGTCGACCTGGACGGCGATGCCGGTGCCGCCGGCCGCGCTGACCAGCTCGGCGGTTTCCTCGATGGTTTCCGGTCGGTCCATCTCGGAGCGGCCGGCCCGGGTGCTGCGACCGGTGGCGTAGACAGTGGCACCGGCCGCGCCGAGCTGAACGGCGATCTGCCGCCCGGCCCCACGGGTGGCACCGGCGACGAGCGCGATCTTTCCGGTGAGCGGTTGCGTCATGCCTGCGACGTTGTCAGGAATACCTGACAACCGACGTCCGAATTCGTTACTCGATCTAATCGACCAGTCGGACCCGGACCCGGCGGTTGGCCCGACCCTTGCTCTCCACCTTGACCACCTGCACCTTGCCGATCTGGGCGGTGGAGGCGACGTGGGTGCCGCCGTCGGCCTGCACGTCCAGCCCGACGATGTCGACGATCCGGACCTCCTGCTCATCCGGCGGGATGAGGTTGGACTGGGTGCGGATGATGTCCGGCAGGGCCAGCGCCTCGGTGCGCGGCAGCACCCGGGTGGCGACCGAGCGGTCGGCGGCCACCTCGGCGTTGACCAGCTCCTCGATGCGGCTCTTGAAGTCCGGGGGCACCTCGGGGAGGTTGAAGTCCATCCGCGCCTCGCCCGGCTCCATGTTGCCGCCGGTGACGAGCGCGCCGAAGTCGCGGAACACCACACCGCAGAGCACGTGCAGCCCGGAGTGGGTACGCATCAGCCGGGTTCGGCGCTCGTCCTCCACAGCGCCGACGACAGCGGTGCCGACCGGCGGGAGCGGGTCACCCTCGGCGGGGATCAGGTACGGGTCGTCGCCCTTGCGGGTGCCGACGATCCGGGTCTGTACGCCCTGCCAGAGCAGTACGCCGTGGTCGGGTGGTTGACCACCGCCGCCCGGGTAGAACGCCGAACGGTCCAGCACGATGCCCTGCTCCGCGTCGGCGTGCAGGACCGTGGAGGTCCATTCGCGCACTGTCGGGTCGGCAAGATCCAGCCGGTGCGTCCGGCCATGCTGTGTGACGCCCATGACAGGGCAGGTTACTCGTTCAGGAAGCCGGAGATGCGGTCCCGCAGATCGGCGCGTTCCGACCAGAGCACCCCGGGCCGGTCGTACACGTGCAGGGTGGCCTGGGGTAGTGCGACGGCGAGCCGCTCGGCGACCTCGACCGGGTGCAGGTCGTCGCCCGCGCAACCGATCACCAGCGCCGGCGCGGTGACCGCCGTCAGGTCACCGATCTGGCGCAGCGGCGTCTGGTCGGTGAGCGTTGCCAGCCCGTCGGCCAGCCCGTCGCGGAGCAGCTGGTCGAGCCGTTGCCGCAGGTACGCCCAGCCAGCCGGAGTGTTGCGCACCGCCGGGGGCAACTCCAGCGTGACGATGTCGGCGACCTCCGAGGCCACCCCGCTCTCCACCGCCTCCAGCAGGTCGGTGACGCGTTCCCGGGCGGTCGGCCCGCGTGGCTCGTCGAGGACCGCGGGCAGGAAGAAGACCAGCTTGTCGAAACGCTCCGGGCTCTCCGTGAGGAGACGGCAGAGGGCGCCCGCGCCGAGGCTGGCGCCGAACGCCCGGCTGGCGCCGCCGAGGTCGGCGATCGCCCGCAGGTCCCGGGCAAGGTCCAGGTAGTCCCACGGCCCAGGCGGGGCTTCGGAACGGCCGTGCCCGCGGAACTGGAAGAACAGCTTGCGGCCGTTCACCCCACTGCCGAACGGGCGGGTGGTGGCGATGCCCTGGCCCAGGCCGTGCGCGAACACGGTCACCGGATCACCGGTGCCGGTGACCAGCCGCTCCAGCCGTACGCCGTGCGGGGTGGTGACCAGCTCGGTCTCCGGTTCCGGCAGCGCCGGCCGGCCGGTACGCGGCCCACCCGGCCCGGGCCCCCAGGTGCGGGGCCCACTGTCGGGTGGGGGCGGCCAGCGAAAACCTCTCACCAGAACCCTTTGCCGTCGCTCAGGTCGCGCAGACCGACCCGGACGTCGAGCAGGTAGATGAGCGCGGCGGCGATGCCGATCAGCCCGAAGAGGCTGATCGGACCGAAGCCGAGCAGGGTGAGCACGAGGCAGACCGCCAGGATGGCGATCCAGCCACCCTTGGGCAGCGTGCCGATGGCGGGGAAGGCGTCGGAGCGCTGCGTGACGGCGTGCACCAGCGCGACACCCTGGATGATCAGCGCGAAGACGAGCAGAATCAGCTCGATCACGTAGCGGACTTCGAACGCGAAGATCGGCGCGGCGTTGGCCATGCCGGCCAGTTTATGTCCACGACCCCGGCTACGTCCGACAAGGACGCCGCCGGGGTCGTCGACCCGACGTAGTTACTCGGCGGCCGGGCGGGTCCGCTTGGTGGCCCGGGGGAGCTTCGCCGACGGGGTCTCGACCGGCTTGGCAGCCTTCGGCGCACGGGCGACCTTCTTGACCGCGGCCGGCTTGGCCTCGGCGATCTCGGCCACGTCGGCCGGGGTCGGCACGTCGGCGGGGGCCGCGGCGGTGGGGGTGGTGGTGACAGCCGCGGTGGCGGCCGGCGTCACGGCCTCGGTGGCCTCGATGTCGGCATTGACCGTCTCAGCGGCCTCCAGCACGCCGGCACCGACGACCCGCTCGCCCCGGGCGACCAGCGCGCCGTACGCGGCGAACGCGCGCTCCTGGGCGACCTGGGCGCCCGCGACCACCAGGGCGGCGTTGCGGGTAGCGGCGGCGCGCAGCTTGTCGATGTCGGCCACCTCGCGCAGCTTCGCCAGGTCGGCGGTCTCGTTGGCGGTGCGCAGCGTCTCGGTTGCCTTCTGCTTCAGCTCGAAGCCGGTCAGCACGGCCCGACCACCCAGGTCGGCGACGACCCGGGTGCTGAGGACACCGACCACGGCCGGCAGCTTGCGCAGCTGCTCGATGGCCAGCTCACCGGCGCCGGCTGCGGCGTAGATCGGGGCGGGGATGCGGTTGGTCTTCGGCTCGCTCATGACGTCTCCTCTTCGGCCGCCTCGGCGGCCTTCTTCTTCTGGGGGATGCTGGTGCTGCCCGGGGCGGGGGCGGTGCCCGCCTCGGTGACGGCGACCGACTCGAGCACGGCCTCGGTCGGGGTGCCGCCCACTGTGGTGGGGCCGGTGGCAGCCACATTGGCCAGGTCGGCGGCCTGGCTGGCGGGCTGATCCGCTGGCTGGTCGGGCTGGGGGGCCTCGGCTTCGGCCTGGGCCTCGGCCAGCCGGGTGTTCTCCCGGCGGAACGTCTCGTAGATCTGACTGAGCGACTGCTTCTGCGCCATCGTCAGGTCGGCGTCCACGGCGATGGCGGCGAGCACCCCGTGGCCTTCCTTGTCGTCGAGCAGACCGGCGCGCAGGTACATCGCCGGCGTGGAGACCCGCAGCGCGCTCGCCAGTTGCTGGAGCACCTCGGCGCTGGGTTTGCGCAGGCCGCGCTCGATCTGGCTGAGGTACGGGTTGCTGACCCCCGCCTGCTCGGCGAGCTGCCGTAGCGAGATCTTGGCGTTGCGCCGCAGATCGCGGATGAACCCGCCGACGTCGGGAAGGTCCTTGGGTGTGGCCATGGCAGCGACGCTAACCGCCCGCGCTAGCTCCTGCAAGCAAAACGCTAACCATAGTTAGCAAGGTCTCAGCATCCCGTTTGCGCGCCGCTCGCCCGGTCCGTACGGTCCGTCCGTGCACAAGATCGCAGTCAATGGAGCAAGCATCGCGTACGACGAGGCCGGCACCGGTTCGCCAGTCGTCCTGCTGCACGCCGGAATCGCCGACCGGCGGATGTGGCGGGAGCAGGTGTCCGCGCTCGCCGCCCGACACCGGGTGATCGTCCCGGACCTGCGCGGCTACGGCGACTCGGAACTCCCGCCGGCCCCGTTCGCGCACCACGACGACGTGGCCGGGCTGCTGGACGCCCTCGACCTGCCCCGGGCCGCCCTGGTGGGCTGCTCCTTCGGTGGGGCGGTCGCCATCGACACCGCGCTGGCCCACCCCGACCGGGTGAGCGCGCTCGCGCTGTTCGACACGGCGGTCTCCGGCAACGAGTGGTCCGACGAGGCGAACGACCTCTGGGACGACCTGGTCGGCGAGGTCGACCCGGACGACTTCGCCGCCGGCGCGGCCGGTGAGGTGCGGTTCTGGGTGGTCGGCCCGGGACGCCAGCCGGAGGACGTCGACAGGGAGCTGCTCGCGTTCGCGCAGGAGATGGACCAGCGTGCCCTCGCCGCCGAGCTGGCGTTGGGCGCGGTCGAGGTGGGAGAGCTGACGCCGCCAGCGATCGGCCGTCTCGGCGAGCTGAAGATCCCCGTCCTGGTCACCGCCGGCGCCGCGGACGTGCCGGACATCAGTCGACTCGCCGACCGGATCGCCGCCGAGGTCCCCGGCGCGGTACGACTACCCGACGTGCCGGACGCCGCGCACCTGCTGCCGCTGGAGCGTCCGGAGCCGGTCAACGCCGCGTTGCTCGACTTCCTGAGGTAGAGCACAGTCACCAGAGCGGGCGGACCGCCCCCACCGGGACCCCGCCTCCGAAGAGCGGCACCTCGGCGTACTCGGTGAGCACCGGGGCGTCCACGCCGAGCCGACGCAGCGCGGAGACCAGCACCGGCATCCGAGCCCGGTCGGCGCCGTCGTCGATCTTCAGTGCGACGGCGCCGACGCCCGGCAGCGCCACGGCGATCACGCCCTCGGCACCGACCTTGGCCAGCAGCCCCGGCACCCCGCGCATCAGCCGGGTGTCGTCGGCCTGGGTGCCACCCACGATCTCCGGGTACGCCCGCATCGCGTCGGCCACCGTGCGCGGCACCGAGCCCGGCTCGGCGTCGACCAGCCGGAGGTACGCCCCGGCCAGGCCGGTCAGCGACACCGCGAGGACCGGGGCACCGCAACCGTCGACCCCCACCGCCGCCGCCTGCTCACCCGTGAACTCCTCGATGGTGGCCCGCAACCGCTGCTGTAGCGGGTGCTCCGGCCGCCAGTAGCCCTCCCGCGACCAACCGGCGGCCTCGCAGGTCAGCAGCATCCCGCTGTGCTTGCCGGAACAGTTCATCTGCACCCGGCTCGGGCCACCACCGGCGCGGAGCACCGCCTCCCGGGCCGCGGCGCCCACCGGCAGGTCGGGCGGGCAGTGCAGCGCCGACGCGTCCAGCCCGGCGAGCTCCAGCAGCGCACCGACCCGGGCCAGGTGGAACTCCTCGCCCGCGTGACTCGCCGAGACCAGCGCCACGTCGGCCGGGTCGGTCAGGGCCAGACCGGCGCGGATCATCCCGATCGCCTGCATCGGCTTGCTGGCCGAGCGGGGGAAGACCGGCGAGGTCACGTCCCCGGCGGACGCCACAGCGACACCGGCGGCGTCCAACACCACCACCGAGCCGCGGTGCACACCCTCCACGAACCCCGACCGGACCACCTCGGCGAGCGGCGCGCCGCCCTCGTACGTCTTCGTCACGCGCTGGACGGTACCGACGGTCCGGGGGTGCCCGGCGGCGGGGTGACCAGGAGGTCCACCGCCCGGGTGACAGGAGCGCGGGGCAGACCCGGCCTTACAGCCCGAGCAGCTCGCGGGCCTCGGTGGTGGTCAGCGGCGGGCGCTGAGCGAGCTGGGCGAAACCCACCGCGCGGGCGACCAGCTGCATGTTGGACTCCACCGGGCGGCCCTTCGCGTACGTCACGGTGTCCTCCATGCCGACCCGCAGGTGCCCGCCGGTCGACAGCGAGGCCAGCAGCACCGCGATGGTGCTCCGACCGACGCCGGTGGCCGAGAAGGTGGTGCCCTCGGGCAGGTCCCGCAGCATCCGGTGGGCCGCGACCAGGGTCTCGGTGGTGCCCGGCATACCGCCCGGCACGCCCATCACGAAGTCGACGTGTACGTGCCCGCCGGCCGGCAGGCCGTACTTGCCGAGCAACCGCTGCAACGCGGACAGATGGCCCAGGTCGAAGATCTCGTACTCCGGCACGATCCCGCGCTCCTGCATCCGGGTGTGCAGATCGACGATGAACTCCCAGCGGTTGAGGAAGACGTCGTCGCCGAAGTTGACAGTGCCCATGGTGCAGGAGGCCATGTCCGGACGGGCGTCGAGCACGGCCAGCCGGGCGGCCTCCGGGTCGGTCACCGCGCCGCCGGAGGAGAGCTGCACGATCAGGTCGGTGCTCTCCCGCAGCGCCGCCACCGTGTCGGCCAGCCGCACCGGGTCGAGCGTCGGCCGGGCCTCGTCGTCGCGGATGTGGACGTGGATCACGGCGGCGCCGAGCGCCTCACACTCCTTGGCGGTGAGCAGCAACTCGTCGAGGGTCACCGGCAGCGCCGGCACCTCCGCCTTGGCCGACTCAGCGCCGGTCGGGGCCACCGTGATCAACGTCCCTGTCGTCATGCCGGCGATCCTAGACGCCCCGCTCAGGACGGGTCGATCGCCGCCGCGGTCTCGCCGATCAGCAACGCCGCGTCGTCCGGGACGTTCCGCTTCAGCACCGCGAGGGCGACCTGACCCAACTCGTGGTGCAGCACGGCGGTGCCGACGAAGCCGACCGCCCGGCCGTCGAGGGTCACCGGCGTACCGGCCACCGGCGGCTGGTCGGTGGTCACCCCGTCCAGGTGCAGCAGTACGAGGCGACGCGGCGGCCGGCCCATGTTGTGCACCCGCGCCACCGTCTCCTGCCCCCGGTAGCAACCCTTGTCCAGGTGCACCGCCGGGGCGATCAGGTCGACCTCGGCCGGGATGGTCCGGTGGTCGGTGTCCACCCCGACCCGGGGCTGCCGGGCGGCCACCCGGATCGCCTCGTACGCCCAGAGCCCCGCGACCGGCACCCCGGCGCCACGCAACTCCGCCACCACCTGATCCATCGCCGACCGGGGCACCAGCAGGTCCACCCCGAGCGGACCACGTCGGGCCCAGCCGCCGATCGGCAGCGGCTTCACGTCGTACCGAGCGCCGGCCCGCTGTGGCACGGCACCGTGCGCGAACTTCGGACCCGGCACCGCGACCACGTCCGGTGCCGCCAGCCCGGTCACGCCGAGCGTCCCCAGCGCCTCCATGGCCGCCGGCCCGACCAGCGACAACAGCGCGCGCTCGGCCGTCGCGTCGCGTGGTTCGACCTTGCTGAAGAACCGCATCTTCTCCAGGTAGGTCAGCAGGCCCTCGGTCGCCCCCGGCTCGGTGTCCAGCCAGGCGGTCTCGCCGTCCTCGGCGACCATGGCGTGCTGCTCGACGTGGCCGTGCGGCGACAGCACCAGCAACTCGGTGCCCTCCCCCGCGGAGAGCGCAGTCAGGTGCTGTGAGGTGATCGTGTGCAGCCAGCCGGCCCGGTCCTCCCCGGGCACCGCGATGACCCCGCGATGCGACCGGTCCACCAGACCCACAGCGGTGTCGAGGGTGCGCTGCTCACGCAGCGGGTCGCCGTAGTGCGCGGCCACCCCCCGCACGCCGACCGCGACGTGCGCCGGATCCGGCTGGTCGCGGCTGGCCTCGTCGATGCTCTCGACGGCCACCGCACCCGCGATGTCGATCATTTCTCGTCCCCGTTCTCGCAGCGTGCGCAGACGCCGAAGAGTGACACGTGCCCGATGTCCACCCGGAACCCGCGCTGCGCGGCCAGCTGGTCGGCGAGGGGGCGGAGCAGCTCGGGATCGATCTCGTCGATCGCGCCGCACTCCCGGCAGACCAGGTGGACGTGTTGGTGTTCACCGGCGGCGTGATAGGTCGGTGAGCCGTGCGACAGGTGCGTGTGGGTGACCAGACCGAGCCGTTCCAGCAGCTCAAGCGTGCGGTAGATGGTGGTGATGTTGACGCCGGCGGCGACCTCCCGGACCGCGGTGTGCACCTGCTCCGGGGTGGCGTGGCCCAGATCGAGCACCGCCTGGAGGACGAGCTGCCGCTGGGCCGTCAGCCGCAGCCCACGGGCCCGCAGCATTTCCGCGAGGGAGGATTCGGACACCGTCCGATCATAGTTCGGCCACCAGGCTGTTCTCCGCACCGCGATCGATCACCGCTACGCTCGACGGTCATGGTGCTGTCGTCCGTCGGGAAGGTCGCGGCCGACCCGGCCGCGCGGATCGCCGTTCTGGGCCGCGGCCCGGTGCCGCCCGGCGACCCGGTGCTCCGCGGTGACGACCTCGGGGTACTGCACGGCGACGGGCTCTTCGAGACCATGCACCTGCGCGACGGCCAGCCGTGGCTGCGCGACGAACACCTGGCCCGCCTGGCCACGGCGGCCGCCGCCGTCGAGCTTCCCCTGCCCCCCACCGCCGCGCTGATCGACCTGCTGGACGAGGTACGAACAGGCTGGCCAGCGCCTGTGGAGGGCGCACTTCGGCTGGTCTGCACCCGAGGCCCGGAGGCCGGCGGCCCGCCCACTGTCTACGCCACGCTGGCCGAGGTGCCGGCGGCCTCCCGAGCCGCCCGTCGGGACGGCATCACTGTGGCCACCCTGCCGCTGGGGCTGCCCGCCGCCGCCCGCACCGGGCTGAGCTGGCTGCCGGCCGGCATCAAGTCCACGTCGTACGCGGTCAACAGCGCCGCCCGGCGCTGGGCCCGCCGGGCCGGCGTGGACGACGTGCTCTGGATCTCCTCAGACGGGTACGCGCTGGAAGGTCCCACCGCCAATGTGGTGTGGCTCACCGACGACACGCTCTGCACGGTGCCGGCCGCCAGCACCGGCATCCTCGCCGGCACCACAGCGGCCTGGCTGCTCGCCCACGCCACCGAACTGGGCCTGAGCGCCGCCGAGCGGATGGTCACCACCGCCGAGCTGCACGCGGCGGACGGCGTGTGGTTCACCTCGTCACTGCGCGGAGCCGCCGAGGTCCACAGCCTGGACGGGGTGCGTCGGGCAGGCTGCCCGCGCACCCCCGCCCTACAGGCAGTGCTGGGTTACCCCGTCTAACCAGCCGACCGTCGAGGTCAGCCGCCGACCCGGACGAGACGGGCCGACAGGTGCGGGCTGAGCCCGTGCCCCATGGCGGCCATCTCCTGGGCGTAGAGCAGCGCGCCCTCGACGATGCCGAACAGCCGGTGCCCGCCGGTGACCTCCTTGGCGGTCGGAGTCCGGATCACCGCGTCGGTGGCGAACTCGACCTGCGTGCCGGTGCGCTTGCCCAGGTGCAGCTCCATCACCCCGGTCGGGGTGGTCAGCAGCGCCTCCAACTCGTCGGTCGCCCGCCCGTCCACCAGCACCGGCCGCCACCAGCCGACCTCGCGACCGGCCGGACGGACCGGCTTGCTCTGCTCGTCGAGGATCCAGGCACGCGACTCGTAGTGCAGGAACGGTCGGCCATCGTGGCTGATCCGGATCTCCTGCGCGTAGTCGAAGTCGTCGATGGTGGGGAAGCCGCCCTTGCCCCGCCCGCGCCACAGGCCGATGTACGGCAGCAGGGCATCCAGCGCGGGGTGCAGCTTCGGCCCGACCCGCAGGTCGTGACTCTCCTCGAACGGGTACTCCTCGACCGGCGGCGCGTTCAGCCACGGCGGCTGCAGCGGGTTCTCGCTCATCAGCGTCACCCCGCCTCTTTCGTTCGCGACTGCGGGGCTCGCAGGCCCGGCTCACTCCTCGCGCTCACCAGCGTCCTCTCGAAATGCGTACGGCAAGGTAGACCAGGCCACCGGCGAGCCCGCCCAGGCCAGCGACCAGCAGGCTGACAAACCCGATCTCGGTAACCATCCCGGCCATCCTATGCTGGGCCCATGGCCCGCACTCTCGTCGTCAAGGCCACCGCTGGGGCGGACGCCCCGGAGCGGTGCGCGCAGGCATTCACCGTCGCCGCAACGGCGGTCGCGGCGGGGGTGGACGTCTCACTCTGGCTGACCGGTGAGTCGACCTGGTTCGCGCTGCCCGGTCGCGCCCAGCAGTTCGACCTGCCGCACTCCGCGCCCCTGGCCGAGTTGCTGCACGTCATCCTGACCAGCGGCCGGGTGACCGCCTGCACGCAGTGCGCGGCCCGACGGGAGATCGGCCCGGACGACGTCCTCCCCGGGGTCCGGATCGCCGGTGCCGCGGTCTTCGTCGAGGAGGCGTTGGCCGAGGGCGCGCAGGCGCTCGTCTACTGACCGCACGGCGGCGCCGGGTTGATCCGAGCGGAGTGCCGATACCGACCCGACATCTCGGACGGCTGCCTACGATTCGGATGTGACCGAGGCGGCGGAGAGTTTCTTCGAGGCACTACCGTCGCGCGCTCCCGACGTGCTGGGTGGCCTGGCCGACGGCACCCTCCAGATCGACCTCGGCGAGGACCACCGCACCGAACACTGGCGGGTCCGGATGCGGCCCGGGTCGGTGCAGGTCAGCCGGGGGCGTGGCCCGGCCGACGCCATCTGGTACAGCGGCGCCGCCCTCTTCGACCAGCTGATCAGCGGCGAGGCCCAGGCGGTCGCGGCGGTGCTGCGCAACGAGAGCACGTTCAGCGGGAACGTGGTGCTCTTCCTCGCCTTCCGCCGGTTCTTTCCGAACCCGCCCGGCACCCGCGACCCCCGCGAAACGGCCCGTCGAGCAGCCGGGCGACTCAGGTGAAGGACCTCGTCAGCATTCTGGACGGCAACACCTTCCTGGTCAGCGACCGGCGTGGGGACGTCGAACCGTCCTACGACTTCCCCACCGGGCTGTTCTCCTTCGACACCCGCTTCCTGTCCACCTGGGTGCTCACTCTGGACGGCGAACGGCTGCACGCCCTCTCCGTCGACGATGCCGAGTCGTACCGCACAAAGTTCTTTCTCGCCCCCGGCGAACCCACGCACTATCTGGACGCCAAGGCGTCGGTGATCCGCAGCCGGGCGATCGTGGGCAGCTTCGAGGAGGAGCTGACAGTGCTGAACCACCTCGGCGCGGAGCTCGAGTGCACCGTCCGGATCGAGATGGGGGCCGACTTCGCCGACCTGTTCGAGATCAAGAACTCTCGGCAGAAGCGGGGCCGGACCACAGTCACTGTCGCCGAGAAAGAGCTGCGGCTGACCTACCGGCGGGAGGCGTTCCACCGCGAGACAGTGGTCCGCACCACCGCGCCGGCCCAGGTCGACCACACCGGAATGACCTTCCGGATCCGGATCGCCCGCAACGGCAGGTGGACCACCCGGCTGCACGTGTCAAGCGTCGTCTTCGGGGCCCGGGGCGAGGACATCCGGGCCACCCTCCCGTACGGCGGCAGCCGCAGCGCGGACGCCATCCGGGCCGAACAGCAGGAGCTGATCGACAGGGCGCCGAAGCTCGGCTGCGACTGCGAGCCGCTGGCCGGGGCGTACCGGCGCAGCCTCAACGACCTGGCCGCGCTGCGCTACGAGTCGATCGCCCTGGGCGTACGGCTGATCGCCGCCGGGCTGCCCTGGTTCATGACCCTGTTCGGCCGGGACAGCATCATCACCTCGTTGCAGGTGCTGCCGTTCCTGCCGGAGCTGGTCCCGCCGACCATCCTGATGCTGGCCGGACTACAGGGGCACCGGGTGGACGACTTCCGGGACGAGGAACCCGGCAAGATCCTGCACGAGCTGCGGTACGGCGAGACCGCCGGCTTCGAGGAGCAGCCCCACTCGCCGTACTACGGGTCGGCCGACTCGACTCCCCTGTTCATCATCCTGCTCGACGAGTACGAGCGGTGGACCGGTGACGCCGCACTCGTCCGCAAGCTGGAGCCGCAGGTCCGCGCGGCGTTGCGGTGGATCGACACGTACGGTGACCTGCTCGGCACCGGCTACCTCTGGTACCAGACCCGCAACCCGGAGACCGGCCTGCAGAACCAGTGCTGGAAGGACTCCTGGGACGCCATCTCGTACGCGGACGGTCAGCTGCCCGGGTTCCCGCGGGCCACCTGCGAGTTGCAGGGCTACGCGTACGACGCGAAGATCCGGGCCGCCCGGCTGGCTCGGACGTTCTGGAACGACCCGGAGTTCGCCGACGAGCTGGAGCAGCAGGCCGCCGACCTCAAACGGCGGTTCGACCGCGACTTCTGGATCGCCGACCGGGAGCACTACGCGCTCGCGCTGGACGCCGACGGCCGGCAGGTGGACGCGCTGACCTCGAACATCGGGCACCTGCTGTGGAGCGGCATCGTGGACGAGTCGCGCGCCGGCAAGGTGGTCGAGCACCTGCTCGGGCCACGACTGTTCTCCGGCTGGGGGGTGCGGACGCTCGCCACGGACGAGGGGCGGTACAACCCGATCGGCTACCACGTGGGGACGGTCTGGCCGTTCGACAACTCGATCATCGCCTGGGGGTTGTGGCGGTACGGCTTCCGGGAGGAGGCCGGGCTGCTCTGCGACACGATGCTGGCGGCGTCCCGCTACTTCGAGGGTCGGCTGCCGGAGGCGTTCGCCGGCTACGCCCGGGACCTCACCGACTACCCGGTGGAGTACCCGACCGCGTGCAGCCCGCAGGCCTGGTCGACCGGCACCCCACTGCTGCTGCTGCGGGTGATGCTGGGGTTGGAGCCGCAGGGCGAGCACCTGATCATCGACCCGGCCGTGCCACCGGGGATGGGCCGGGTCGAGCTGCTGGACATCCCCGGCCGGTGGGGCATGGTCGACGCGTTGGGCCGCAGCCGGGAACCGGAGGACCAGCCGGACAAGGGCTGACCCGAGCGGGTCGCCCTGCTCAGCCCGGGCAGCCGACGGTGGCGGCCAGTCGGGTGGCGTCCGGGCTGATCTCGGCCAGCACCGTGACGGCACCGCTGCGGTACGCGTACACCGGGGGTTGGTCCAGCAGTGGGGCGTTGCCGGCCAGCGGGGCGAGTGCGGCCGTCGAGGCCGCCGGGCCGGAACCGTTCGCGGACCACGCGGTGCGGGCGACCCCGCCGCCCGGGCAGGGCGCGGTGACCAGCTCCGACGCGGCGTCACCCGGCCGGTCGAGTGCCAGCAGCGCGGCGGTCAGCGCGGCCGTCTCCGGGCCGGCAGCGGCGGCCGGAGACGGCGTGTAGCCGGCGCCGACCGGCCGGCAACCGGTGTCGACGACCAGTCGCACCCGGCCGTCGACTGTCGGCCGACCCTCGACGGCCACGAAGTCTCCGGCGTCGGCACGTAGCTCGGGGCCGTCCACCCCGGGCCCGACCCCGGCGCGCCAGCTCGCCGGCAGCCGGTCAGCGATGCCGGCCAGCACGGCCCGCTCGTCACCGTTGGCCGCGAGCACCCCGACCTCGCGTCGCAGCCTCGCCCCGTCGGCGAACGGGGTGACCCGGCAGCCGGACGCGATCCGCGCCGGGCCCAGTTCCAGCAGACCGGCGGCACCCGCCGCGCGGGCCAATTCGCCGACCGCCCGGTCGACCACCGGGCCGGCCTGATCGAGGGAACGCTGTTCGCGCACTGTCGGCGGGTCGTCCCGCACCGACACCCAGGTGAGCCCGGCCAGCAACACAGCCCAGGCCACTGTCACGGCCAGCAGCCAACGCCGCCGCGACCGGGCCGGCGCCGGCGCGGCGGGGCCGGCCGAAGAGGCCCAACCCGTCTGGACAGCACCGCTCACCCGGCCATGGTGTCACGCGCCCGCCGCCCGGCCGGCGGCGGAGGCGTCCGGCAGGGCCGGGGGCGGCCGTGGGTCAGCGGTCGTTCCGCCGGGGCGGCGGGTCGAGTCGATAGCCGACCCCTCGCACGGTGTGCACCTGCGGCCCGCCCGGCAGGCCCCGCAACCTGCGGCGAAGCCGCTTGATCGTGGACTGGAGCGCTGCGGTGTCCGCACCACCCAGCGCGGAGGCGCAGAGCTGTTCGTAGCTCCACACCGCCAGCGGCGGGCCGATGAGCAGGACGAGCAGCTCCCGTTCGGTGGGGGTCAGTGGGAGCGGCTCGCCGCGCCAGGTGACCTGGTGTCCGGCCCGGTCGACGACCAGCTCACCCCACTCCACCAGACCCCGCGCCTCGCGGAGCGGACGGGCTGGGGGATTGACCGGCACCGGGCCCGTCGGCGACGACAGCAGCTCGCGTAGCTCGGTCAGATCGGAACAGCTGAGCACCGGGGCGCTGCCGTCGAGTTGGCTCAGCACCCGCTCCCGCATCGACACGTCAGGGCCCACGCAGAGGACGATGGGGACCCCTTCGCCGGACCCGCCACTTTCATCCCTGAATTCCACCCGTAGATAGTGACGCATGCCAATGGATTTCGGCACCCGCCCGGCGCGTCGGCGCGCTGCGGAGAAACGACCGGGGCCAGCCACCCCAGGAGGGTGACCGGCCCCGGTCGATCAGAGCAGTGGGTCAGGCGACGGTGACGGCTACCTCGTTGACACCCCGGCCGGCGGTGACGGCAGTGTCGCCGTTGCCGTGCCGGGACAACGCCCGCAGCGTCCAGGAACCCGGCGCGGCGAAGAACCGGAACTGACCGGCGGCCGAGGTGACCACCTCGGCGGTGAACTCACCGGTCGAGTCGAGCAGCCGGACGTACGCGCCCGGCACCGGCTCGGCCTCGGCGGAGCGGACGATGCCGGTGATGACGGTTTCCTTCTCCAGGTCCAGGCTGGCCGGCAGCGGCGCGGCCTGGTCAGGTGCGGCGCAACCCGCGGCGGTGGGAAGAGTCATGATCAGGCCTCCCCGGGTTCGTCGCCGAGCGCGACCGGCACACCGACCAGCGAGCCGTACTCGGTCCAGGAGCCGTCGTAGTTCTTGACGTTGCGGTGACCCAGCAGCTCCTGGAGCACGAACCAGGTGTGCGACGAGCGCTCACCGATCCGGCAGTACGCGATGGTCTCCTTGCCGTCGTCGAGCCCCGCGTCGCCGTAGATCTTGCGCAGCTCGTCGTCGGACCGGAAGGTGCCGTCCTCGTTGGCCGCCTTGGACCACGGAACGCTGATCGCGGTGGGGATGTGGCCGGCCCGCTGCGCCTGCTCCTGCGGCAGGTGGGCGGGGGCCAGCAGGCGCCCGGCGAACTCGTCGGGGCTGCGCACGTCGACAAGGTTCTTGGTGCCGATCGCGGCGACCACCTCGTCGCGGAAGGCCCGGATGGTGGTGTCCGGCTCCTGCGCGACGTACTGCGTCGCCGGGCGGGTCACCGCGTCGGTGACGAGCGGGCGGGCGTCCAGCTCCCACTTCTTGCGGCCGCCGTCGAGCAGCTTCACGTCGCGGTGGCCGTAGAGCTTGAAGTACCAGTAGGCGTACGCGGCGAACCAGTTGTTGTTGCCGCCGTACAGGATGACGGTGTCGTCGTTGCTGATGCCCCGCTCGGAGAGCAGCGCCTCGAACTGCGTCTTGTTGACGAAGTCCCGGCGGACCTGGTCCTGGAGGTCGGTCTTCCAGTCAATCTTGATGGCACCGGCGATGTGGCCGGTGTCGTAGGCCGAGGTGTCCTCGTCGACCTCGACGAAGACGACGCCCGGGGCGTCGAGGTTCTTCTCGGCCCACTCGGCCGAAACGAGTGCGGTGTCGCGACTCATCGAATCACTCCCTGGTGAGGATGGATGGTGAGCCAACGCGCGCGAATCGATTGATGTATCTGTCGCACCACGCGCGGGACCCAGCGGAAGGACGGGATCACGGGATCGTGCGACGGCGCCGCTGCCGGGCGTTCGGTGGGATGACCGGAGGGTGCGAGAACCCTGTGCCGGTGGCCGCCGTCAGGCGGCCGGAGACAGCCCCGCCGTCAGATGACGGGGCGACACAGGCAGGTGGCCACGCGGCACAGGTCGACCGCGCGCCGTTTGGTGAGGTGGGTCCCCATGGCCAGGGAGCCTACCAGCCAGTGACCGTGCTGCCACTCAGCCGACCACCATCCGGGAATCGCCGGGGCCGCCGAGGATTTCGGCGTCCCACAGCGCTTCCGGCGTCAGTTGACGGAGTTGATCGGCACGTTCTTGGCGTCGGCGGTGACCGCCAGCCCTTCCGGCAGTGGACGGACCTCCCGGACAGCGAGCTGGAACGGCAGCTCCGGGAGGGGCACGTCGATGGAGATGCTCTTGGCGTAGTTGCTCAGGAAGGCCCGGGCCAACGGCAGGTTCGGCAGACCCGCGGCGTCCAGGTCGTTGAACCGCAGGGCGACAGCGCCGTTGTCGGCGACAGTGACGTCGGCGGTGCCGCTGATGGTGAGCTTCTGACCGAGGATGTCGGCCGGGGCCTTGACGGTGAGCTTGCCGTTCTGCTCGCCGAGGGTGAGACCCGGGCGGTTCAGCAGCGCGGCCAGACTCTCGTAGCTGATCGTGCCGGCACCGTTGACGGTGTCCGCCACGACGTCACCCTGGCCGGTACGCAGGGTGTCCAGCGAGGCCCGAACGTTGCGGGCGGTCACGTCGAGCACCGGGAGCCGGACGGCGTCGCCCTCGACCGATGCCTGCACGTCCCGCAGGTTGATGGTGATCCGCTCGTAACGGCCGTCCAGCACCTGGGTGAGGAACGGGGTTCCGCCAACCTCCACCTCGGGCGCTGCGGACTGCGCGTCCTGCTTGGCGATCTCCTGGCGCACGCGGTCGCCGATCATCCGCTCGGCGACCCCGACCGCGACCCGGTCGGCGACCACCAGCAACCCCGCCAGCAGCAGGAGCAGAACGAACAGCCCGATGAGCAGCTTGCGGCCACGCCGTCGGGGTCGCGCCTCGTTCACCGGATAGTCCTGCGCCACGCCGCCTCCTGTCTCCGCCCGTCGCGCCGCGACGGGTCGTTCGTACCGACGCCGCGGGGGCGGCGCACCCGTAGGTACCCGACCGCCTCCGCGCTCAACCGTGACTCAGAGGAAGAGCATGCACATGGCGTACGCGGCGGGCGCCGCCAGGGCGAAGCCGCCGAGCGGGCCCTGCATGTGCCGGGCCACCCACATCGTGGGCGGTTCGCCGGCCATCAACCGGCCCGCCTCCGCGTACCCCACGGCGAGGTCGGAGAGGACGGCGGTGACCGCCGCGACCAGGCCGATCACGGCGGCCCGGGTCGGCGTGAACGGGGCCACCAGGTAGCTGCCGAGGAGGGCGCTGGTCAGCGTGCCGACCATCGCGCCGGCCACCACGCCGGCGGCACCCCGGGGCACCTGCGGGGCGAGTCGGGGCCAGGGCAGTACGGCGTCGGTGAGCCGGGCGACGGTGAGCGCAACCCCGCTCGCGGTCAGGCAGACGGTGATCGCCTGGGTGCCGGCCGGAATCCGGCTGAGCACGATCAGCGTGCCGAAGGCCACCACCCCGACAACGATGAGCAGCGTGGCGCCGAGGGAGTCGGTGACCCGGACCCGGTCGACCCGACGTACCAGTTGGCCGAGCACCGCGGCGAGGAAACCGCCAGCGGCCAGGTAGCCCAGCGGGGCCAGACCGGCGACGTCGGTCTGCACCGCGGCGATGTCGGCGAGCGCCGCGACCGCGGCGCTGATTCCGGCGACCACCAGCAACGCCGGCGGACGCATGGCCATCGTCCAGGCGAGCACGAACAGCAGTTGGACGCCGAAGATGATGAAGGCGAACGGCAGCCGGTGACCGGGGCCCGACGTCTGCGCGCCGAGCACCAGGCCGACACCGAGCAGCGCGGCGAAGCCGGCGATGGTCAGCGCCAACTGGCGGTGCACAGCGACCGGGGGGATGACCTCCTCTTCCGGCTCGTCGATCTCGTCTTCGGATCGGCGGGCCGGTTCGCCGGAGCGACGGGCACGGCGAGGCCCACCCCGTTCGCGGCGGTCGCCGTCGGTGGTGGCCGGACCGGTACGCGGCGCGGGCGGTTGGCCGCGCGTCGGTGCGGGGGCCGGGCCCGGTTGGGGCCCGGCGGGCCACGATTCGCGGCCGGCCTCGGGCGAGGTGGAGGGAAACACGACCCGATCGTGCCAGACCGACCGCCCGACACGGCGGTCACGGGTTTCAGCGACGTTAAAATCCTTGTCGCGATCAGGGGCAAGCTAGACAAACAGGAAATGGCCTGACGGCGCGGCCGAGGCGATCGGTTAGGCTCAACGCGTTACCCGCCCGTCAGCGACGCCGGGACCACGCAATTTCTCAGCGCACTCCTTGATGAGTGCGACTGGTCGCGTGCGGCCGTGCGCCGCCGGGACGGAGGTGATCGTGGAGATCCTGCTGCTGGTGACCGCGCGTGCAGGTGAACCGTCGGCTGTGCTGCCGGCACTCGACCTGCTGCCGCACTCGGTCCGCACCGCGCCGCGTGATGTTCGCACCCTGGTCGCGGGCCCAAGCCCGGACGCGGTGATGGTGGACGCCCGATCGGAGCTGAGCGAGGCCCGGGCGACCTGCCGGATGTTGCACGCCACCGGGCTCGGCGTGCCGCTGGTCGCGGTGGTGACCGAGGCCGGTTTGATCGCCCTCAACGCCGACTGGGGCGTCGATGACGTCATCCTCGCCTCGGCCGGGCCGGCCGAGGTCGAGGCGCGGCTGAGGCTGGCGGTGGGCCGACTCAGCAACACGACAGCTGGTGCGGGTGGCTCGATCCGGGCCGGCGAGCTGAACATCGACCCGGACACGTACGCGGCCAAACTCAAGGGCCGTCCGCTCGACCTCACCTACAAGGAGTTCGAGCTGCTGAAGTTCCTGGCCCAGCACCCGGGTCGGGTGTTCACCCGGGACCAGCTCCTGCGTGAGGTCTGGGGCTACGACTACTTCGGCGGCACCCGCACCGTGGACGTGCACGTCCGGCGGCTGCGCGCCAAACTCGGCTCGGAGTACGAGTCGATGATCGGCACCGTCCGCCAGGTCGGCTACAAGTTCGTCGTTCCGCCGTCGCGGTCGCTTCCCGAAGCGGAGCACGCGCCCCTGCCGGTCTGACCCGCAGACCGGTTCCGGGCGATTTCCCATATGCCCTTTTTGCGCAGCTTGGCGGCTTTATTCTGACTGCCGGGTTTGTCGGAGAAAGGGGCGACGGTGCGCGCACTGACCACGGGGGCGACGGGCCGGCGTGACCGGCAAGCCGGGCGGACGTCGTGACGCGGGGCAGCTCCACCGCGCGGGCCGCGGGGATCGTGACACTGGTGGTGGCGGGGCTGCTCGGCTCCGCGTACGTGCTGGGCCGCAGCCTCGTCTCCGACCAGCCGCCTCCGCACTCCACCGGTGCCACCACGAGCGCCGACGGGCCGCACTACGCCGACCAGCCCAGCACTGGCGAGCCGGGCGCAGCCCCGAGCAGCAGCGCCGGCCCGGCCGAGGCCGGCCAGGACGGGTCCGGACGGGACGCCGGAGGCGACAACCTGTTCGGCGCGCACTCCACCACCGGCACCCCACGGCTCGCGCTGACCTTCGACGACGGGCCGGACCCCCGCTACACCCCGCAGGTCCTCGCCCTGCTGAGCGAGTACGACGTGCGCGCCACGTTCTGCGTGGTCGGCGAGAACGCGCAGAACCACCCCGAACTGGTCCAGTCGATCGTGGACGCCGGGCACACCCTGTGCAACCACTCCTGGCACCACGACGTCGGCCTGGGCGCCCGATCGGCCGACGCGATCCGCTCCGACCTCCTGCGCACCAACGCGGCGATCCGGGCAGCGGTGCCGAATGCCCCGATCGTCTGGTACCGCCAGCCGGGCGGGGCCTGGACCTACCCCGTCGTGTCGGTGGCCCGGCAGCTCGGCATGACCCCGCTGCACTGGTCGGTGGACCCCTCCGACTGGGAACTCCCCGGTGCCAGCAAGATCACCGCGACGGTGCTGAGCCAGGCCGAACCGGGCTCGGTGGTGCTGCTGCACGACGCCGGCGGGGACCGGCAGGGCACGGTGGAGGCGCTGCGCCGGATCCTGCCCGACCTGACCGCCCGGTTCGAGCTGGAGGCACTCCCCACCGACCCGACCTGAGCCGCGGCTTTGCGGCGACGGTCCGGGCGTCACGACACGCAACGGATACGGTGGCGGAATGAGCAGCGCGGAGCCGACCAGCGACCAGGTGACCCGGAGCGACCGACTGGCGTCGGCGGAGATCGCCGACGTACTGGCCCTCGTCAGCGTCGCGGGTGACACGGACGGCGCCGACCCGCTCGACGAACACGTCCTGCTCCGGCTGCGCGACCCCGATGCCCCCGCCGTGCATCTGATCGCCCGGGCCGACGACGGCACCCTCACCGGGTACGCGCACCTGGACACCACCGACCCGGTCGGCGGGATCGGGGTCGAGCTGGTGGTGCACCCCGGGTACCGGCGACGGGGCACCGGACGTGCGCTCGCCAGGGGCGTACTCGCCTCGGCCACCGGGCCGCTGCGGGCGTGGGCACACGGCGACCACCCCTCGGCCGCCGCGCTCGCCGTGGATCTCGGCTTCACCCGCGCCCGGGTGCTCTGGCAGTTGCGCCGGCCGTTGGCCGCCCCGTTGGGTGAGCCGCGCCTGCCCGACGGGGTGACGCTGCGTGCGTTCCGACCCGGGGTTGACGACGCGGCCTGGCTGGCCCTCAACGCCCGGGCCTTCGCCGAGCACCCCGAGCAGGGCCGGTGGACGTCGGACGACCTGCGGGTCCGCCTCGCCGAGCCGTGGTTCGACAGGGAGGGCTTCCTCCTCGCCGAGGAGACCGCGACCGGTCGGCTGCTCGGTTTCCACTGGACCAAGGTGCACGAGCGGCCGGGTTCGGCCCGGATCGGCGAGGTGTACGTCCTGGGGGTGGAGCCGACGGCGCACGGCGGCGGGCTCGGCCGGGCCCTGACCACCGCCGGGCTGGCACATCTGCGGGACAAGCGCGGCCTGGACCGGGTGATGCTCTACGTGGACGACTCGAACACCGGGGCCGTCGCGCTCTACGAGCGGTTGGGCTTCGCCCGCTGGTCCGCGCACATCAACTACCACCTGGGCTGACCGTCGGCCGTCGCTCCGACCGGGTCACCGGCTGGTAACGGCCGGGCGTCGGCGGCATAACAACGAACCGGAAATATACCCATACTTCCGACAGGTGTACCCCGGTTCACTTAACGGACAACTCACCCTCAGCAAGCGGTCACCTCGAGGGCCGTACGTGTTCACCTTGCGTTCACTTGCGACCGGCGAACCGGCTACCTGGCACTTCTAACTTTCGTGTCAGCCGGTCAGTGCCGGTCCTCGGGCCCCGGGATCGGGGCGCCAAGTCAGACGCGAAGGGAAACCCCTCAGGTGAAGCTCCAGCGGTACGGCGCGATTGCCGGCCTCGCCCTTGCTGCGACGCTCGGTCTCAGCGCATGCGGCTCGGACAACAACGAGCCCACCCCCGGCGCCAGCGCTTCGGGCTCGGCCGCCGCGGTCGACTGCGCTACCGGCACGCTGAACGCCCAGGGCTCGTCGGCGCAGAAGAACGCCATGGCCGAATGGATCAAGGCGTACCAGCAGAAGTGCCAGGGTGTCACGATCAACTACGAGCCCAGCGGTTCGGGCGCCGGCATCCAGGCGTTCATCGCCGGGACGGCCGACTTCGCCGGCTCCGACTCCGCGCTCAAGCCGGAGGAGCAGCCGCAGGCCGACGCCAAGTGCGTCGGTGGCAAGGCCATCCACCTGCCGATGGTGATCGGCCCGGTGGCCGTCGCCTACAACGTCAGCGGCGTGGACAACCTCCAGCTCAAGCCGGCCACCCTGGCGAAGATCTTCGCCGGCAAGGTCACCAAGTGGGACGACGCGGCGATCAAGGCCGACAACCCGGGTGCCACGCTCCCGGCGACCACCATCCAGACCGTCCACCGGTCGGACGAGTCGGGCACCACCGACAACTTCACCAACTTCCTCTCCAAGACCGCTGAGGCCGACTGGACCCTCGGCAAGGCCAAGGCGTGGAAGGCCCCGGGCGGCACCGGCGCCAAGGGCTCGGACGGCGTGGCCAGCCGGGTCAAGGGTGCGGACGGCTCCATCGGCTACATGGAGTGGTCGTTCGCCGAGAACGCCGGCCTGAAGATGTCCAAGATCGGTAACGGTGCGGGTGAGTTCGCCGCGCTGACCGCCGAGGCGGCCGGCAAGACCATCGCCGGCGCCAAGGTCGAGGGCCAGGGCGACGACCTCAAGCTGTCGATCGACTACAACACCAAGGAGGCCGGGGCCTACCCGATCGTCCTGGCGACGTACGAGATCGTCTGCAGCAAGGGCCTCGCGGCCGACAAGCTGCCGCTGGTCAAGGGTCTCCTGGGCTACGCCGCCAGCACCGAGGGCCAGGCTGCCATGACCGAGCTGGGCTACGCCCCGCTGCCGGAGAGCGTCCGCACCAAGGTCGAGGCCGCAGTCAAGAACATCTCCTGACCGACACCACTCCGCAATCGAATCGAGCGAGCAGATGGGTGACACCCCCCACCGCTCGGCCGACGCCGGCACCGGCGGGACGCGCGTGACCCAGAGTCACGAGTGGCCCGCCGGTGCCTCGGCGCGTGTGGCCGAGGCACCAGTCAGCACCCGTTCCCCGGGCGGCACCGGGCTGGGCGGCGGCGGCGCGCTGCCGCGCAGCCGTAGGTTCGGCGCCGAGCGGGCCTTCCGCGGTCTCACCCTGGCCGCCGGCACCGCCGTTCTGGTCATCATCGCCGCCATCGCGATCTTCCTGGTCGTCAAGGCGGTGCCGGCCCTACGCGCCAACACCGAGAACTTCTGGTCCTACGAGGGCTGGTCGCCCAACGAGACGGAGCCGAAGTTCGGCATCGGTGCGCTCGCCTTCGGCACCGTGCTCAGCTCGGCGCTGGCACTGCTCATGGCGGTGCCGGTGGCACTGGGCATCGCCCTCTACCTCTCGCACTACGCGCCGCGCCGGCTGGGCACCGCGCTCGGCTTCCTGGTCGACCTGCTCGCCGCCGTACCGAGCGTGGTCTTCGGCCTCTGGGGACGGGACGTCTTCAGCAGCCCCGTCCGGGACTTCTCGGTCTGGCTGAACCAGCACTTCGGCTGGATCCCGCTCTTCGGCGGCGACGGCCCGTTCGGGGCGTCCGTCATGCTCGGCGCCCTGGTCCTCGCGATCATGGTGTTGCCGATCATCACCTCGCTCTCCCGCGAGGTGTTCCTCCAGACGCCGACGGCGAACGAGGAAGCCGCCCTCGCCCTGGGCGCCACCCGCTGGGAGATGCTCCGCACCGCGGTGCTCCCCTACGGCCGCCCCGGCATCATCGCCGCGATGATGCTCGGCCTCGGCCGGGCGCTCGGCGAGACCATCGCCCTGGCGTTGACCCTCGGTATCACCTTCGGCATCTCGTTCAACCTGATCCAGAACGGCGGCAACACCATCGCCGCCAACATCGCCAACGCGTTCGGCGAGGCGAACGAGACCGGCAGGGGCGCGCTCATCGCCTCCGGCCTGGTGCTGTTCGCCATCACGCTGATCGTCAACATCACGGCGCGGGCGATCATCTACCGCCGCCGGGAGTTCACGGAGTCGGCCGCATGACCACAACCGCCACCTCCCACCGCACCCGGCCGCCGGCCCAGCCCGACTCGCTGCGGGCCAGGCGGCTGCCCTGGTACGCCGCCCCGGCCATCGCCGTGGCGGCCCTGGCGCTCTCCGCCGTGATCGTCTACGGCGCCGGCATCGGCGGCCCCGTCCTCGTGGTCGTCCTCGGCGCGATCCTCTACCTGGTCGGGCTCTTCGCCGCCGCCAACGCGGTCGAGGGGCGCCGATCGGCCCGCAACCGCACCTGGAGCGCACTGATCCACTCCGCCTTCGTGCTGGCGGTGCTGCCGCTCGTGTCGGTGGTCTGGACGCTGGTCAGCAAGGGTGCCGACCGGCTGGACGTCAACTTCTTCCAGACCTCGATGAACAACATCGGGGCCCGGGACGCCAACGGCGGCGCGTACCACGCGATCGTCGGCACGCTGGAGCAGGTCGGCATCGCCACCCTGATCACCGTCCCGCTCGGCGTTCTCTGCGCGATCTACATCGTCGAGTACGGGCGGGGCAAGTTCGCCTTCGCGATCCGGTTCTTCGTGGACGTGATGACCGGCATCCCGTCGATCGTCTCCGGCCTCTTCGTGCTGGCGTTCTGGGTGCTGATCGTGTCGCCGTGGTTCAACGACGGCCGGCCCAGCTTCTCCGGCTTCGCCGCCGCGCTCGCGCTGAGCGTGCTCATGCTGCCCACCATCGTCCGGTCCACCGAGGAGATGCTCCGCCTCGTACCGGCGCCACTGCGCGAGGGCGCGTACGCGCTGGGCGTACCCAAGTGGAAGACCATCCTGCGGGTGGTGCTGCCGACGGCGCTGCCCGGCATCGTCACCGGCGTCATGCTCGCCATCGCCCGCGCGGCCGGCGAGACCGCGCCGGTGCTGCTGGTCGCCGGCGGTGGCGCCGCGATCAACACCAACCCCTTCGAGAACAACCAGTCGTCGCTGTCCCTCTTCGTCTACCAGCAGGCCGGCGACGCGTCGAAGTACGCCCCGGCACGGGCGTGGACCGCGGCACTCACCCTGGTCGCCCTCGTGCTCATCCTGACGATCGCGGCGAAGCTGCTGGCCCGTCGCAACAGGCTCAGCCGATGAACCCCGGAGGTACCACCATGGCCAAGCGCGTCTCCGCCTCGAACGTCACCGCGTACTACGGCGGCTTCAAGGCGATCGAGAACATCAACCTGACGGTCGAGCCGAAGACGGTCACCGCCCTCATCGGGCCGTCCGGTTGCGGCAAGTCGACGTTCCTGCGGTCGATCAACCGGATGCACGAGGTGCTGCCGGGGGCCCGGGTCGAGGGCAGCCTGACCATCGACGACCAGAACATCTACGACCGGGACGTGGACGTCACAGCGGTCCGGCGCACCATCGGCATGGTCTTCCAGCGGCCGAACCCGTTCCCCACCATGAGCATCTTCGAGAACGTGGTGGCCGGGCTGAAGCTCAACGGGGTCCGCAAGAAGTCGATCCTGGAGGACGCGGCCGAGAAGGCCCTGCGCGCCGCGAACCTGTGGGGCGAGGTCAAGGACCGGCTGGGCAAGCCCGGCGCGGGTCTCTCCGGCGGTCAGCAGCAGCGGCTCTGCATCGCCCGGACCATCGCGGTCGAGCCGCAGGTCGTCCTGATGGACGAGCCGTGCTCCGCCCTGGACCCGATCTCCACGCTGGCGATCGAGGACCTGATGTTCCAGCTCAAGGACAAGTTCACGATCATCATCGTGACGCACAACATGCAGCAGGCCGCGCGGGTGTCGGACCGGACCGCCTTCTTCTCCATCGAGAAGACCGGCGACCCGGGCCGGTTGATCGAGTACGACAACACCCAGAAGATCTTCAGCAACCCGAGCGTGAAGAAGACCGAGGACTACATCACCGGCCGCTTCGGCTGAGCCGACCACGTCCGGTCACCGGCGCCCCGCCTTCCGGCGTGGGCGCCGGTGCCATCTCCAGCCCAGCCCAGCCCCGCCCCGCCGTGCTCGGTGAGCAAGATCGCGCCGATCTGTGAGTGGGGGTTGTCAAGGGGTGCGGTGGTGGGTGGTGATGGTGCGGTAGAGCTGTCGGGCGATGTAGCGCTTGAGGCAGCGGTTGATTTCTCTGGTGGTGCGGCCTTGGGCGCGGCGTCGGTTGATGTAGTCGCGGGTTTCGGGGTGGATGCGGCGGCGGGTCAGGGCGATGGTGTGTAGGGCGCTGTTGAGGGTTCTGTCGCCGCCGCGGTTGAGGCGGTGTCGGTCGGTGCGGCCGCTGGCGACGGGTATGGGGGCGGCGCCGGCGAGGGTGGCGTAGGCGGCTTCGGAGCGGACGCGGCCGGGGTGTGACCAGGCGGTGAGGGCGATCGCGGCGGTGACGGGTCCGACTCCGGGTTGGTCGAGCAGGGGTGGGCAGAGTTCGGTGACGAGGGCGCGGAGGCGTCGGTGGTTGTCGGCCAGTGCGGCGTCGAGGGTGTGGATGTGACGGGCGAGGGTGCCCAGTTCGCGGCGGCGGGTGTGTTCCTCGGTGGGCAGGTGGGTGCTCTCGGGTAGGTCGAGGGCGGTCAGGTAGGTGATTTGGTGGGTGGTGCTCAGCCCGCGTAGGGCGTGGCGCAGGGCGTCGTCGGCGGTCAGGATCAGCGCTTTGACCAGGTTGACCGTGGCGGTGCGCGCGTCGCTGTGGTGGCGGCGGCAGACCAGCAGCAGACGCAGCGCTTCGCGTGGTCCGTCGCTGCGGGGCACAGCGATATGGTCGGTGGACAGTGCCAGCACCGCGTGGGCGGCGGCGACCGCGTCGAGTTGATCGGACTTCCCGCCCCGGCGGCGGACCGCCGGGGCGGGTTTGGGTGCCTCGCAGACCGGTTCACCGGCAGCGCTCAACAGCCGACACAGTCCCTGACCGTGCGCCCGGGTGCCCTCTACCGCCCACAACCGGCGCCCGTCCGGCGGGGTGTGCGCGGCGGCGAAGGCCACCAGCCGGCTCAACCCGTCCGCGTCGGTGGACACGGTGACCTGCGCCAGCACCGCCCCGAACCGGTCGAGCACGGCAGCGGTGTGGGTGTCGGTGTGGGTGTCCACCCCCACCACCACGTCATAGCGATCCGTGACCCGCTCTACGATCTGTGCCATCTCGGGTTGTTACTCCTTTGCCAGTGACGACCGGGACAGTCGGCGTCGGCTCGGGATGCAGTCACCTCGGCGGCAAATCTGTGATGGGCCACGTGTGCTCGCACGGGCAGGCTTCTGATCAGGCCAGCAAGGTGGGCCGAGCCGGCGCCGACGACCACCTGGGGACAGGTCTTGCACAAGGCACACCCGCACTCCGAGCGGCCGGATCGGCAATGAGCCACCCAAGCGATCATCGACGCCGAACCTAGCGGCAACCAGCCGAACCGATCACCACATACATAGAAGCGTCTTGCAGTTTCGGTTGTCGATATGGGTGAGCTGCCCCTTGTGTCGCGACAGAAAGTGCAAGATCGCGGAGCGGGGGCGGCGCGGTCCCGGTGCGGGCAGGGGTCAGCCCAGGACGAAGCGGGGTTCGCCGTTCGGGGGCAGGTCAAGGCGCGGGGTGACCGGGCTGGCGGCGTCCCGGTCGGCCGCCGCCCGCGCCACCCCGGCCAGGTCGCCGGCCGCCGCCACCTGGGCCAGCGTGACCACTGTCGGCGGCAGCATGGTCAGCTCGCCGGCCTGCGCGCGGGCCAGCGCGTCCGCCGGGCGGATCCACAGGGTGTGGTCGGCCTCGCCGGAGACGTCGCGGGTCCGTTGTCCCGCCGGCAACAGGGCAATGAAGAAGTACGTGTCGAAGCGGCGCGGCTCGAACTCGGGAGTGATCCACCGGCTCCACGGCAGCAGCAGGTCCGATCGGAGGGTGAGCTGACGGTCGGCGAGCAGCGTCGCGAAGCCCAGCCGGCGGCCCTCCAGGTCCTGCCGGGCCGCCTCCCAGTCGTCGCCGCTGACGTCGCCCACCACGGTCTCCCGGTTCGGGCCGGCGAGCAGTACGCCGGCCTCCTCGAAGACCTCCCGCGCGGCGGCGCAGACCACCGCCTGCGCGGCCTGCGGGGCCACTCCGAGCCGGTCCGCCCACTCGCCCGGTGTCGGGCCGGCCCAGTCCAGGTGCGCCTCCGAGTCGGAACGGTCCACCCCGCCGCCCGGGAAGGCGTACATCCCGCCGAAGGTCATCGCGGCGACCCGGCGGATGACGTACACCTCGAAGTCGGCGTCGGTCGGACGCAGCAGCAGCACGGTGGCCGCGACCCGCGGCGTGGCCGGAGTGCCGCCCTCGGCCTGGAACCGGCGGGCGTGCTCGACCAGAGCGGCCGGGGCGACGAAGCCGGCACTGTCGATCGTCATGCCACGAGCCTAGTTCCCCGGCCAGCCGGCGCTGGCCGGCAGACGCGGGCCAGCAGACGCGACCCCCACACGCGTCCTTTGCTCTGCTTCAACAGAGGCAACAAAAACGCCCGGTCACTGTTGCGCCGGTTGAAGCAGAGCAAAGGACGTGGGTAAGGGTGGTTGGGCGACCGCGGGATGCGACAGGGGGCCAGAAGCACGGCGGGCGGCCAAGAGCGCGGCGGGCCCCGACGGATGAGACGGCCGGCGGCCGGGCAGCGGGGGGTTCACCTGGCTCGGCTAGCGTTCCGGCATGACTCGTTGGGGCATCCTGGCCACCGGCCACATCGCCAGCCGTTTCGCCGAAGACCTCCGGCTGGTGCCGGACGCCGAGTTGGTGGCGGTCGGTTCCCGCGCCGCGGAGAGCGCCCGGCGCTTCGCCGACACGTACGGCGCGAAGCGCGCCTACGGTTCCTGGGTGGAGTTGGCCGCCGACCCGGAGGTGGACGCGATCTACGTGGCGACCCCGCATTCCGCGCACTACGAGGCGGCGATGACCTGCCTCACCGCCGGGCGGGCGGTGCTGTTGGAGAAGCCGTTCACCCTCGACCTGACCACCAGCACCGAGTTGATCGAGACTGCCCGCGCCGCCGGGGTCTTCCTGATGGAGGCCATGTGGATGCGGCTGAACCCGCTGATCCTGCGGGTGGTCGAGTTGATCGCGGACGGGGCGATCGGCACGGTGACCGGCGTCCGCGCCGACTTCGGGGTGGCCGGGCCGTTCCCGCCGGAGCACCGGATGCGCAACGCGGCGCTGGGCGGGGGCGCCCTGCTCGACCTGGGGATCTATCCGATCAGCCTGGCTCACCTGCTGCTCGGGGTGCCGCAGCACATCCGGTCCTGGGCGCAGCTCGGCCCGGAGGGGACGGACGAGAACACCGGCATGCTGTTCGGCTACGACAGCGGCGCGCTGGCGACCCTGAGCTGCGGCATGGTCGGGTTGAGCGGCCAGACCGCCTCGATCACCGGCACCACGGGGCGGATCGACCTGCCGGAGCCGTTCTTCCGGCCGGGTTCGGTGACAGTGCACCGGGCCGGCGCGGAGCCGGAGACGATCGTCGCCGACGGGGCCGGCAACGGCTACCAGTACGAGGCGATCGAGGTGCAGCGCTGCCTGGCCGCCGGCCTGACCGAGAGCCCGGCGGTGCCGCACGCCACGACCCTCGAGGTGATGGCCCTGCTGGACACGGTCCGCGAGCAGATCGGCGTGCGCTACGTGTGAACAGCTAAAGGGCCCCCGGTCACGGTCTCGCCGTGACCGGGGGCCCTTTTAGAAAGACTCAGCCGAAGAGCGGCCGGACCAGCAGGTACGTGACGCAGGCGATCAACGCGGCGGCCGGGAACGTGATGATCCAGGCGAGCACGATGTTGCCGGCCACGTTCCAGCGAACCGCGGAGAGTCGCTTGGTCGCGCCCACACCCATGATCGCCGAGGTGATGGTGTGGGTGGTGGAGATCGGTGCCTTCAGCACCAGGGCGTTGAAGTACAGCACCGCGCTGGCGACGGTCTCGGCGGCGAAGCCCTCCGGCGGCCCCAGGTCGATGATCTTGCGTCCGAGGGTGCGGATGATCCGCCAGCCGCCGGCGTACGTGCCGAGGGCCAGCATCGTCGCCGAGGTCCAGAACACCCAGCCCGGGATGTGCGTCTTGCTCTCCTGGAAACCACCGGTGTAGAGCGCCAGCACCACGATGCCCATGGTCTTGGCGGCGTCCTGCATGCCGTGGCCGACCGACATGGCGGCCGCCGAGGCGGTCTGCGCCCAGCGGAAGCCCCGGTTGAGCTTGCCCGGCTGCCCCTTCCGGAACAGCCACAGGATGGCCAGCATCAGCAGGTAACCGAGGGTGAGGCCGACGATCGGCGACAGCACCATCGGCAACAGCACCTTCTCGCCGATGTTGACCCACTGCACGATGCCGCCGGTGGACAGCAGGGTCGCGCCGACCAGGCCGCCGAAGAGCGCGTGCGAGGACGACGAGGGCAGCCCGAAGTACCAGGTGATCAGGTTCCAGGCGATCGCCCCGAGCACCCCGGCGAAGACCACACCGAGGCTGCTCACCCCGGTGGGGAGGGTGACCAGGCCGTCGCCGACGGTCTTGGCCACACCGGCGCCGAAGTGGGCGCCGATGAAGTTGCCGACCGCGGCGAGCCCGAGGGCGATCCGAGGGGTCAGCGCCCGGGTGGAGACACTTGTCGCGATCGCGTTGGCGGCGTCGTGGAAGCCGTTGGTGTAGTCGAACGCCAGGGCTACCCCGATCACCGCCAGCACGGCGATGAGTTCGGGTGTCACAGTCACAGGATCAGGACTCCTTGACCGCGATGGTCTCGACGGTGTTGGCCACGTGCTCGAAGGCGTCGCAGGCGGCCTCCAGCTCGTCGGCGACCTCCTTCATCTTCAGCACCGTCAACGCGTCGTACTCACCGGAGAAGAGCCGGACGAGCAGCTGCCGGTTGATCCGGTCGCCCTCGTTCTCCAGCCGGTTGCACTCGATCCAGTAGTCCTCGAGGTCCTTCATCGACTTCAGCCGGGGCATCGCGTCGGCGGTCAGCTTGGCCTGCTGGTCGAGCACGTTGACCATCTCGTGCAGCTCGCGGGGCAGCGCCGGAAGCTCGGTCAGCCCGTACAGGTAGAGCAGGTCGCCGACCGCCTCCAGGTGGTCCATCACGTCGTCCAGCAGCGAGCCGAGCCGGTAGATGTCCTCCCGGTCGAACGGGGTGATGAAGGTCGAGTTGATCTTCTTGTACAGGTCGTGGGTGATCTGGTCGCTGTCGTGCTCGACCTCGGTCAGCCGCTCGCTGACCGACTGCACGTCCACGCCCGGCAGGGCCAGCTCGTTGAGCAGCGCGGTACCCCGGACCAGGTTCTGCGCGGCCCTGGTGAAGAGCTCGTAGAAGGCGCCCTCGGTGGGGCGGAAGGAAAACTTCACAGCACAGACCTCGTCGCGTCGGTGGAAGGGTGGCGGCACCCGAGAGCGCCCGCTCGGTGAATGCTAGGAAACGGCAGAACGGGGAATTCGCCGGCCCACCCCTGGCCAGGCACCATTCACCGCTCGTTCACCTGCCGTTCATCTCGGCTGCCCCACCCGCACCCGCTCCCCCAGCCAACAGGCGCTTCCGCTCCCGCGCCACGTCGAAATCGGCAGCCGGATACCCCAGATCGAGCGTGTCGAACGTCTCACGCAGCAGGTGGGCCACCGCCCAGTCCCGGTACCACTTGCGGTCCGCCGGCACCACGAACCAGGGCGCGGCGTCCGTGCCGCACCGGCTCAGGGCCTCGGCGTACGCGGCCTGGTAGTCGTCCCAGTGCCCCCGCGAGTCGATGTCGGAGGGGTTGTACTTCCAGTGCTTGCGCGGGTCGGTGAGCCGGTCCAGCAGGCGCTTGCCCTGCTCGTCGTACGAGATGTGCAGCATCACCTTGATCACTGTGACGCCGCCCTCGGTCAACTCCCGCTCGAACGAGTTGATCTCGTCGTAGCGGGCCCGCCAGGTGGTCTCCGGCACCAGTGAGCCGACCCGGGCGATCAACACATCCTCGTAGTGCGAACGGTTGAACATCCCCACGTACCCCGGCGGCGGCAGCTCCCGACGGATCCGCCAGAGGAAGTCGTGCCGCAACTCCTGGCGGGTCGGCGGCCCGAACGAGCGGATGTGCAGGCCCAGCGGGTTCATCGCGCCGGCCACCCGCTTGATCGTGCCGTCCTTACCGCCGCAGTCCATGGCCTGGAGCACCAGCAGCACCCGGTGCCCCGGCCGCTCCGACCCGGTCTTCGCCATCGCGAAGAGCATCTCCTGCTGCCGGCCCAGCTCCTCGCCGACCAGTTCCACCTGCTCCCGGGCCCAGGTCTTACGGTGCTCACCACGGCCTGCGGCCTCTGGCAGTCCGGGCATGGACCGCGGGTCGATCGCGCCGAGATCCACCGGCGCGGTGACCCGCAGCAGGTCCCGCACGGAGCCGGCGTCCGGTGCCGCGATCCGCCCTTGCTGGGGTTCGCTCATGCACGGATCATCGCCCAACCACCGCCATTCCGCCCGCCGGGCGCCACCCCCCGGACCTGGCCCGCCGACCGGCGCCCCCAACCTCCGTCCGCCGGAGGTTTCGGCCCGCCGGGCCGTCGCGGGGCTGCCGGCGCGCCCGCTCGGCGGGAGGATGTAGGCCGGGGACGCCGACCGGAAGGGGTGGTGGGTCGTGCGGGAACTGGCGACGGAGTTCGAGGCCGAGCGGGGCCGACTGCTCGCGGTGGCCCACCGGATGCTGGGCAGCCGCAGCGAGGCCGAGGACGCGGTGCAGGAGACCTGGCTGCGCTACGCCGGGGCGCTGGCCGACCCGGCGGCCCGCGCCGAGATCCGTGACCTGTCCGCGTGGCTGACCACTGCCTGCGCCCGGATCTGCCTGGACGTGCTCCGCTCGGCCCGGGTCCGCCGGGAGGCGTACCCGGGGCAGTGGCTGCCGGAGCCGGTGGTGAGCCAGCTGGGCGACCGACCGCCGGCCGACGGCTACGCGCCCGACCCGGCGGAGCGGGCGGTCCGCACCGACCAGGTCGGCACGGCGCTGCTGGTGGTGCTGGAGCGGCTCGCGCCGGAGCAACGGGTCGCCCTGGTGCTGCACGACGTGTTCGCGCTGCCGTTCGCCCAGGTCGCGGGGGTGCTCGGCACCACCGAGGTGGCCGCCCGGCAGCTCGCCTCCCGGGCCCGTCGGGCGGTCAGCGCGCCGGACGTGCCAAGGCACACCGCCGACCCGGCCGAGCAGCGCCGGGTGCTCAAGGCGTTCGTCGCCGCCACCGAGTCCGGTGAGCTGGACCAGCTCCTCAAGGTGCTCGCTCCGGATGTGGTCTTCGTCGGCGACTCGGGCGGGCACTTCCCGGCAGCCCGCCGGCCGGTGCTCGGCGCGGACGCCGTGGGCCGCCTCACGCTCGGCCTGTTCGGCCGGACCGGCCGGTACGCCGACCGGGTGCTGGCTCGGCCCGTCCTCGTCGACGGCGCGCTCGGCCTCCAACTGGAGACGGCACACAGCGACGGGCGGCCGATCCGTCTGGTCACCGCGTTCGCCGTGGACCAGGGCCGGATCACCGCCATCTACAACCAGCTCAACCCGGAGAAGCTGACCGACCTGCCGGCGCTGGACGCCGCCGACGGCTGGCCACCACGCTGGTGAGCCGGCCCGACCGGGCGCGGCCTCAGACCACCAGGGCCAACCATTTGCGGTACGCGGTGGCGAACGGCTCGGTGCCGTCGCCCAGGGCCCCGAACAGCCGCTGAGCCGCGGCCTCGGCCTCGGCCACCACGTCGTCCGGGTAGCCGAACCGGGCCCGGTGCTCGGCGAACTCGTCCTCGTCGAGCAGCTCCACCAGGCCGGTGGCCCGACGCCGGACGACGTCCAGGTCCAGGTCGATCAGGTGGACGACGTCGTCGGACTCCCAGCGGGCCGGGGTGGTGATGTCGCAGTAGACCTCGCTGGTGCGGGGCGGGGGGTTGAACATGGCCGTCCACCAGGCGCGATGTGGCACCAGCAGCACGAACGGGATCTTCTCCACCGAGGGCCGGCCGTGGTAGACGGACTCGGTGCCCTCGGGCACGCCGAGCCAGATGCCGAGATCGTCCTCGGTGAGCCGGCGGGCCGGGTAGTCGCGGTGGGCGCTGCCGTCGTACTTGCGGTAGATCACGCGGACCATGTCGCTCGGCATGATTCGCACCCTAACCGATACGGCCCAACGCGTCGTAGCGCGGCCGTAACCGGACGGGGTCGGCCGCGACGCCGGCCCGGTCGGCATCGCGCCACGCGGCGGATGGGCGCGGCCGGTGTCGGCGGCGCCGGGTACCGTCGCACGGTGACTCCGCCCCGCACCGCCACCGGTTCCGCCACCCCGTCGGCCCGTGCCAAGGGGCGGCGGCGGGGTGCCCGGCCCAGTGGCACGGAGCTGCTGGCGGCGGCGGTCGGCGCGGTGCCCGGTGGCGCGGAACGCCCCGGCCAGTTGCAGATGACCACGGCGATCGAGGAGTGCGTGGCCGAGGGCGAGCATCTGCTCGTGCAGGCGGGCACCGGCACCGGCAAGTCGCTGGCCTACCTCGCGCCGGCGCTCACTGTGGACGGCCCCGTGGTGGTCTCCACGGCCACCCTGGCGTTGCAGTCCCAACTGGTCGACCACGACCTGCCCCGGCTCGCCGACGCGGTCGAGCCGGTGCTCGGCCGTCGACCCACCTTCGCCGTCCTCAAGGGCCGCCACCACTACCTCTGCCTCGCCCGACTGGACAACTCCACCGAGGAGGAGCCGGAGGACACCCTCTTCGACGCCCCCGCGGCGCGCCCCGGCGGCGGGACGAAGTGGCTCGGTGAGGCGGGCCGGCTGGGCAAGCAGGTCGAGCGGCTGCGTGACTGGGCCGAGAAGACCGCCACCGGCGACCGGGACGAGCTGGACCCGGGCGTCGACGACCAGGCCTGGCGGCTCGTGTCGATGCCGGCCCGCGAGTGCGTCGGGGCGACCCGTTGCCCGTTCGGGCAGGAGTGCTTCGCGGAGGCGTCGCGGGCCCGCGCCCGGGAGGCCGACATCGTGGTGACCAACCACAGCCTGCTCGCTGTCGACATGCTCGCCGACCGGCACATCGTGCCGCCGCACAAGCTGCTCATCGTCGACGAGGCGCACGAGCTGGCCGACCGGGTCTCCTCCGCGGCTCAGGCGGAGCTGGTGCCGGAGCTGATCGACCGGACCACCCGGAGGGCCCGTACGCTGCTGCGCCCGGAGACCGCCGAGGCGCTCACCGCCGCCGGTGACGCCCTGGCGGTCGGCCTGGCCGAGGCGCCGGCCGGGCGGATCACCTCGGGGTTGCCGACGCCACTGCGGGAGGCGTGCACGCTGCTCGACGCGGCGACCCGCTCCGCCCTGGACGCGATCGGCGACGTGAAGTCCGACGACCCCGACCCGGTCCGCAAGCAGCAGGCCAAGGCCGCCCTGGACGAGCTCTCCACCACCGCGCAGCGGCTGCTGGAGGAGGGCGACCACGACGTGGCCTGGGTGGAGAAGAACGACAGCGGCAGCCGCCGGGCGCTGGTGGTCGCGCCGCTCTCGGTGGCCGGCACCCTCGCCACCCACCTGTACGACGAACGCACCGTCGTGGCCACCTCGGCGACCCTGGCGCTGGGCGGCCGGTTCGACACTGTCGCCCGCGCTCTCGGGCTGGACGCGCCACCGCCCGCCCCGCCGACCCCCGCCGCGGCCGCGCTTGCCGCCCGCACCGGGCCGGGCCGGCCGGCCGCCGAGGCGCCGGGCCGTCGCCTCGCCGGCGACGTCACAACGAACGCCGTCGTACCGGCCACCGAGGGCCCCGGGTGGCGGTCACTCGACGTCGGTTCGCCGTTCGACTACGCCCGGCAGGGCATCCTGTACGTCGCCGCGCACCTCCCCCGCCCCAGCGTCTCCGGGCTGCCCGAGGCTGCCGGAGAGGAACTGCTCGGGCTGGTCGAGGCGCTCGGTGGTCGTACTCTCGGGCTTTTCTCCTCCCGGCGGGCCGCGCAGCAGGCGGCGGAGCTGGTGCGCGCGCGGACCGACCTGCCGGTGTTGCTCCAGGGTGAGGAGGCGCTGCCGCTGTTGGTGCGTCGCTTCCGCGAGGAGCGCGCCAGTTGCCTGTTCGGGGTGATGTCACTCTGGCAGGGGGTGGATGTGCCGGGTGACGCCTGCCAGCTCGTCGTCATCGACCGGCTGCCGTTCCCCCGCCCGGACGAACCGCTGGCGGCTGCCCGCGCGGCGGCCGTGGACGCGGGCGGCGGCTCCGGCTTCGCGGCGGTCAGCGTGCCGATCGCTGCGGTGCGACTGGCTCAGGGTGTGGGCCGGTTGATCCGGGCGACCGGCGACCGGGGCGTGGTCGCGGTGCTCGACTCGCGGCTGGAGACGGCCCGCGGTTACGGGCCGTTCCTGCGCCGCTCGCTGCCCCCGTTCTGGTACACGACCCGCCCCGAGGTGGCCCGGGGCGCCCTGGAGCGCCTGGCCAAGTCCTGACCCGAAGGCGGGTCTAGGGGGCTTGGGCGGCGACCACGACGGCGTCGGGCGGGGTGTCCGGGACCCGTCGGGCGGCAAGCCGGCGGACCGCGGTGTTCAGCACCGCGATGAGCGGCACGGAGACCAGCGCGCCGGTGATCCCGGCGAGTACGACACCGGCGGCGATGCCGATGATCACGGCGAGCGGGTGGAGGGCGACCGCCCGTCCCATGATCAGCGGCTGGAGCACGTGCCCCTCGATCTGCTGCACGCCGATCACCGCACCGAGGATGATCAACGCGATCCCCGGACCGCTGTCGACGAGGGCCACCAGGACTGCCACGCCGCCGGAGAGCGCCGCACCGACGATCGGGATGAACGCGCCGAGGAAGACCAGCGCCGCCAGCGGGAAGGCGAACGGGATGTCGAAGACGACAAGGAAGATGCCGATGCCGACCGCGTCGATGAAGGCGACAAGCACTGTCGCCCGGACGTAGGCGCCGAGCGTGTGCCAGGCGGCGCGACCCGCGTCGTCGACCTTCCACCGGGCGGCCACCGGCAGCAGCCGGACCAGGAAACGCCAGATCCGATTGCCGTCGCGCAGGAAGAAGAACGTCGCGAAGAGCACCAGCAACGTGCCGGTCAGCACCTCGGCCAGCGTCGCGGCGGTGCTCAGGGCGCCACTGGTGAGATTGGAGGTGTTGGAGTTGATCCAGGCCTGCGCCTCGTCGATGTAGCGGTCGAGCTGGGTGTCGGAGAGGTGCAGCGGGCCGGTCTTCAGCCAGTTCTGGATCTGCCGGACACCCTGGGACGACTTCTCGCTCAGCTCCGGCACCCCGCGGATGAACTCGTTGACCACCAGCGTCAGCGTGACGATCACCGCGGCCAGGCCGCCGACCAACACCACAGCCGTCGCCAGCGACCGGGGCAGCCGAGCCCGCAGCAGCCAGCCCACCGCCGGGGCGAGCAGCGCGGAGAGCAGCAGAGCGATGGCCAGCGGAATGATCACGATCTTGATCGTGCTGACGATCACCACCAGGGCCCAGGCCACCACGCCGATCACGATCAGTCGCCAACACCACGCGGCGGCGATCCGCAGCCCGTGCGGAACGTCGGCGTCGTCCCGACTGGAGGTGGAGCTGTGCAGGTCCACCGGAGGTTCCGCGCCGTAGACCTGCGCGGTCGGCGGCGCGGTCGGCCCCGGCACGGCCGGCGACGCCACCCGGGCCGCCTCCGACGCCTCGTCCAGCGCGTCGTTCGTTGCACCCTCGTCGACGCGCGGCGACTCCTGTCGTGACTGGTAGGCGCGGCGAAGCCGCCCGCGTACCCGCTCGAAGCGGCTCAAGCGCACCTCCTGGCAGAAAACCCGGCCCGCCGACGGCGACAGGTCGGACAGCATACGTCCGTTCCTGACACCGTAGGGCGGTTCCGCCACACAATGCCCCGACCATCTCCGGCGTAACCACCGGCAGGCCGCCGTCGGCCACACGGTAGCGTCTGCGGCGTGACCGCCGACAACGATCTCGACGCCGGCCTGCCGATCCGCCTGCTGCACGACCGCGTGCTGGTGCGGATGGAGGGCAGCGAGGGCGAACGCCGCTCCACCGCCGGCATCGTCATTCCGGCGACCGCCGCGGTCGGCAAGCGCCTCGCCTGGGCCACGGCGGTCGGGGTCGGGCCGAACGTCCGCGCCATCGTCTCCGGCGACCGGGTGCTCTTCGACCCGGACGACCGCTCCGAGGTCGAGCTGCACGGCCGCGGTTACGTGCTGCTGCGGGAGCGGGACGTGCACGCCGTGGCCGCCGAGCGGATCGAGAACGACTCGACCGGCCTCTACCTCTGACGCACCTCCCCCGGCCACCAGGCCCCGTCGCGCACCGTTTGCCCAGCCGTACGACGGGAAGCCATCCGGCGACCGTGGCCCTGGGGAGGGACGATGCCGGTATTCGTGAAGAAGCTGTTGACCTGGGGCAGTGTCGCGTTCCTGATCTACTTCATGGCCTTTCGGCCGGACGGCGCCGCGCAGATGTTCCGAGGGATCGGGGCCGCGCTGATCGCGATGTTCCAGGGCCTCGGTGACTTCCTCACCTCGCTACTGGCCTGAGCCGCTCCGCCGACCTGCCCGTCAGCGTCAGGGGTGCGTCGGCGGCCAGGGCGGCGTCGATCGCGGGCCGGGCCAGCCGGGTGGGGCGTAACCCACCGGAACCGGAGCGGGAGCCAGCACCACCGGGATCGGCACCACCGGCTCGTCCGGCGCGTCCACCGGGCGCTGCGAGCCGTCCGGGAAGCGCAGGTGGTAGCGGCTGCCGTCCCAGACCCCCGCCGGGGCCTGCGGGTCCCGACCCACGAAGAACGACCGGTACGCGGTGATCGCGTCCAGCAGCTCCCGCTCCTCGCGGGCTGTTCGCTCCTGGTCGGCGGGTTTGCGGTCCAGGCCGCGCAGCGCCCCGTCGCGCAGCAGGGCCAGCCGGGTGGCGGCGGACTGGTAACCCCGCATCGCCCGCACCCCGGCGTCGCCGGCCACCCGCCGTGCCCAACTGCGGGCGGCGTGCCGCCGGCCGAGGCTGCTCAGCGCGGCCACCTCGGGTGGGCTGAGCCAGCCGGCGCGGACGTAGTCGGGCAGGACCCGCTCGGTGAGCCGCCCCTCCCAGGCGCGCAGCCACAGCGCCAACCCGACGGTGCCGAAGAAGACCGGGACCATGAGGCCCAGGAAGCCGTACAGCATGATCATGGCCTCGCCGGTGGCCTGGGTCAGCGTGGGCAGCAGGTTCCACGTGCCGTGCAGCATCATCGCCAGCAGCAGGCCGCCGATCGGGGCAAGCACCCGGATGCGCCGGTCGGCCGTCCGGGAGGCGATGCCCAGTCCCACACCGGTCATCGAGGTGAAAAGCGGATGGGCGAACCCGAACAGCAGGATCCGAAGGATGAAGATCGCGATGACCTGCTGGATGCCGGTGGCCGGGCCGTAGCGGTCGGCCCCGGAGGCGTACCCCAACCCGCCCAGGTAGAGGATGTTCTCCACCATCGCGAAGCCGACCGCGGCGAGCCCGCAGTAGACCAGGCCGTCGGTGATCCCGGACCACTCGCGGCGGCGGAACACCAGCAGCAGGATCGGACCCAGCGCCTTGGTCAGCTCTTCGATGAACGGCGCCACCAGCACCCCGGTGAGCGCGGACGGCAGGCCCCAGTCGGCGAAACGGTTGGCCGCGAAGTCGTTCACAGTGAGCGAGGCGGCGGTGGAGACGAACGCACCCCAGGCGAAGCAGAAGATCAGGTACTTCAGCGGCTCCGGTTCGTACCGGTCCAGCCAGAGGAAGCAGGCGACCAGCACCGGCACCGGCAGGATGGCCGCGACCACCCCGATCAGCAGGGCCTGCGCACCGAGCGACTGGCCGAGCGTGAAGACCATGAACACCGCGCACGCCGCGATGAGCAGCACCACCCCGGCCAGCGCCAGGAACCGCCGCCAGCCCAGTCGGCGCAGCGGCATCCGGGGCGCCTCACCCTCCGGCGGAGCGGCGGGCGCGGGCGGGGCGGCGGGCGACGGCGGCAGAGGTGAACCGGGCGGGGTGTCGGCCATGCGGTCAGCGTAGCCATCCGCCGCCGACTGGTTCGGCCGCATCGGTAGCCGCTATGCTGCCGGCAGGTCACGAGCGCCAGCGTCAAGCCCCGGCTTGCTGGCCGGCAACCCTCGTCGAGTTCGCGGTGGGGTGCCCCGGGTGATGACCGGGCCCAGCCCGATCGGTGTGCTGGGCAAGCGCGGACCCCGTCCCGATGCCGCACCCGGGGTCCCTGACCCCGGAGGTTCCGGCGTGTCCGTCACTCTCATCCCCTCGCTGCCCACCCTGCCCGCCGTGCCGTCGGCGCCGTCCGCGCCGCTCGACGTCCTCGGCGTGCCCGGCGAGATCAACCTGGACTACGCGGCCAGCGCACCGTGCGCGCGGGCCGCCGCCGACGCGGTGGCCGAACTGCTGCCCTGGTACGCCAGCGTGCATCGCGGGGCGGGAGCGCTGTCGCGGCGCTGCACCCTCGCGTACGAGCAGGCCCGGCAGACGATCGGCGACTTCTTCGGCGCTCGCGCCGACGATCATGTGATCTTCACCCGCAACACGACTGACGCGCTCAACCTGCTGGCGCGGGCCGTGCCAGCCGGCACCACGGTGGTCACGTTTGCCGGCGAACACCATGCCAACCTGCTGCCCTGGCCGCGCGGGTCGGTGCGGCTGCCGGTGCCCAGCGACCCCGACGGGGCGGTACGCGACCTCGCCGCCGCCCTCACCGAGCTGCGCCGGGGCAGCAGCCCGGCGTTGCCGGTGCTGGTCGCGGTGACCGGTGCGAGCAACGTGACTGGCGAGCGGTGGCCGGTCGCCGAACTGGCGCGGGTGGCCCACCGGCACGGCGCCCGGATCGTGCTCGACGCCGCGCAGCTCGCCCCGCACGCCCCGGTCGACCTGCTCGCGCTCGACGTCGACTATGTGGCGGTGTCCGGCCACAAGCTGTACGCGCCGTTCGGCGCAGGAGTGCTGATCGGCCGAGCGGACTGGCTGGACGCCGCGCCGCCGTACCTGGCCGGTGGTGGGGCCACCAGCCACGTCGGGCCGGCCACCCACGACGTGACCTGGGCGACCGGCCCGGCCCGACACGAGGGCGGCACCCCGAACCTGCTCGGCGCTGTTGCGCTGGCGGCGGTGTGCGCGGCGCTCGACGAGGCGGACCAGGTCGCGCTGGCTGCCCACGAGCAGGCCCTGCTGGCCCGGCTGCGCACCGGCCTGGCCGCCCTGCCGCACGTCGTCGAGCTGCGCACCTTCGGCCCGGACGCGCCCCGGGTCGGCATCGTCTCGTTCGTGGTCGCCGGCTGGGACTCCACCGAGGTGGCCACCCGGCTGGCCGCCGAGCACCACATCGGCGTACGGGACGGGTTGTTCTGTGCCCACCCGCTGGCCCGGCGTCTGCTCAGCGAGGCGGCAGGGCGTACCGGTCGGCGGGACCTGCCGCCCACCGCGCTGCGTGCCAGCATCGGGCTGGGCAGCACGGCGGCCCAGGTGGACCGGCTGCTCGCGGCGTTGGCCGAGCTGGGCTGAGGCCCGGGGGTGGCCCGCGCTCAGCCGACCGGCGGGGCGGTGGGTGGCTTCGGTGCCTCGTCGTGCTCGGCGGGCTCACCGACCGGGCGCTCCTGCTCGCCGAAGGCGGTGCGGATCCACCGGTTCGCCTCCTCCTGCTCGATCCCGGAGGCGACCAGCAGGTCGCTCGCTGTGGTGCGGATCTGGGCGACCACCACACTGCCGGAGAAACCGACCCCGGCGCCGTACGCCCGGCCGGCCTCGCTGACCGCCCGCAGCGACCGTTCCCGGGCCTTCTCCGGCTCCTCACCGGACGCGAACTCGTGCTTGAGCAGCCGGACCGACTCGGCGAGGTGGCCGACCGCGTCCGGCATCGGATCGGGCACCGGTTCCTCGTCCTCGATCAACGTGACGGACCGGCGGATCAGCGTGCCGCTGTTGCGCATCGCCCGGTCGATCGGGTCGGCCGCCTCCGCGTAGTGGGTCAGTTCGTCGCGGCGGTGCCAGCGGGCCGGGGAGAGGGTGGCGGTCTCCTTCGCCCCCTCGATGGCCTCGCCCAGCGTGGCCAGTTCCTCCTTGTTGTTGCGCAGCCTCTCCAGGGCGGCCTGGATGGTGGCGCGGTTCCGGTTACGCAGCCCGTCCGCTGTGGCGTCGAGTTGGGCGGCGAGCAGGTCCAGGGCGGGTCGGGCGGCCCGGTTGATCACTCGCAGTGGGTTCAGTGGCAGCAACACCGCCGTGACCAGCAGCGCGATCCCACCGCCGAGGAACGCGTCGACGAAGCGGGGGATCTCCAGGTTCTGGGTCGACGGGCTCAGCGTCACGATCAGCACCGCCGTGGCCGCCGCCTGGATGACGATGGCCACGCTCGCCCCGGCGAAGATGGTGAGCAGGATCGCCACGGTGACCACCAGGCCGAGCTGCCACGCCCCGGTGCCGAGCAGGTAGATCAGGAGGTCGCCGACGGCCACCCCGACTCCCACCCCGACGATCAACTCGATGGTCCGGCGGAACCGCTGGCCGACAGACGCGGCCAGCGTGCCGACCGCGGAGATCGGCGCGAAGACCGGTTGCGGGTTGCCGAGCAGCTTGTGCGAGATCAGGTACGCCAGCCCGGCAGCCAGCCCGGCCTGCACAGCGAGTCCGCCGGCCATCCGTACCCGGTGCAGCCGGTCGTGCAGGGTGGCGCGACCGCGGTGCCGCAGCTGTTCGGTGGCCTCGGCGATCCGCGCGCCGTCGATGTCCACCAGTCCTTGGCGCAGCGCGGTACGTCGCACCATCGGCTGTCGCTTGTCCCGGGCCACGGCCATGGGCGCGACTACCCGTGGTGGCCCCGCTGAATCCTCCCTTCCCGCGCGTCGCGGGCGGATGCGGCAGACTCGGGCGGTGGCTGATCTGTTGGACCGGTGGCGGGCGGCGGCCCGGGGCGCCGGCGCAAGCCCCGATCCGGATACCACCCGGGCCGGCGAGCAGTTGATCGTCAGGTGGCGGGAGCCGCACCGGCACTATCACACGCTGGCCCACCTGACGGCGGTGCTCGACGTGGTGGACCAGCACACCGACCTGGCCGCTCATGCCGACCTGGTGCGGCTGGCGGCCTGGTTCCACGACGCGGTCTACGACCCCCGGGCGGCGGGCGACGCCAACGAACGGGACAGCGCGGCACTGGCCGAGAGCATGCTCACCGGGCTCGGGGTGCCGGCGCCCATGGTGGCCGAGGTGCGTCGGCTGGTCCTGCTCACCGCCGGGCACACTGTGGCACCGGGCGACCGGGACGGCGCGCTGCTCTGCGACGCGGACCTGGCCGTGCTGGCCGCGCCGCCGGCCCGCTACGAGCGGTACGCGGCGGCGATCCGCCGGGAGTACGCCCACGTGCCGGAGCCGGCCTTCCGGGCTGGGCGGGCCGCCGTGTTGACCGGCCTGCTGTCGCTGCCCGCGCTGTTCCGGTCGCCACCGCTGGCGAGCCGGTGGGAAGAGCCCGCCCGGGACAATGTGCGCCGCGAGCTGGCCGCTCTCACCGGGGAGCCGGAGAACGCGGGCTGACCAGGTGCTTCGGTCGGCGCAGGCCGGCGGCGCGGAGCAACCGGACCAGTTCCCGGCTCGGCACCACCTGGGCGCCGAGCCACACCGCCGCCGCGAACCTGTCGGCCGGAATGTCGTAGTGGTCCCTGTCGAAGCCGCGCCGGGGCGCGCCGAGCGTCTCGGCGAAGGCGTGCAGCTCGGCGTACGAGACGTCACTGATCAGGTGCGACCAGAGCCGACCGCGCCACGGCCAGGCCGGCCGGTCCAGGTAGAGCATGGTGCCCAAGTTATCCCGCGCAGTCGATCATGTTGATGATCGCCGGTCGGCGACCTAGCCTCGGCTGCATGGCCCCCACCGCGCTCCTCGACGACCTGCGCGCCGCGCTCGGTGACGACGCCGTGCTCACCGACCCGGACCTGCTGCGCATGCACCAGCGGGACGAGGCCGACCTGTGCGCCGCCGGCGTCCCGCTGGTGGTGACCCGCCCGCGCGACACCGGGCAGGTGGTCGCCGTGGTCCAGGCGGCGGCGCGGTACGGCGTACCGGTGGTGCCGCAGGGCGCGCGGACCGGTCTGGCCGGCGCGGCGAACGCTGTGGACGGCGCTGTGGTACTCAGCACCGTCGCGATGACCGAGATCCGGGAGATCGACCCGGTGAGCCGGATCGCCGTGGTCCAACCGGGGGTGGTCAACGCGGCGCTGGCCGGGGCGGTGGCCGAACAGGGCCTCTGGTACCCGCCGGACCCGGGCTCCTGGGAGTCGTCCACCATCGGCGGCAACGTGGCCACCAACGCCGGCGGCATGTGCTGCGTGAAATACGGCGTGACCACCGAGTACGTGCTCGGCCTGGAGGTGGTGCTCGCCTCCGGCGAGGTGCTGCGCACCGGCCGGCGTACGGCAAAGGGGGTGGCCGGTTACGACCTGACCCGGCTGTTCGTCGGCTCGGAGGGCACCCTCGGCGTGATCACCGAGGTGACAGTGGCGCTGCGGCCCGCTCCGGCCGAGTCGCTGACCCTGGTGGCAGTCTTCGGATCCACCGCCACTGCCGGCGCGGCGGTGGCCGAGATCGCGGCTCGCGGGCTCACCCCCAGCCTGCTGGAGTTGCTTGACCAGACCCACCTGCGGGCGATCGAGGCGTACCAGCCGATGGGGTTGCGGACCGACGCGCAGGCCCTGTTGCTGGCCGCCGCCGACACCGGTGCCCGGGCGGCCGACGACCTGGCGGTGCTGGCCGAGGTGTGCGAGGCCGTCGGCGCCGACGAGGTCTACGCGGCCACCGACGCGGTGGAGGCGGCGGCGCTGCTCCAGGCTCGCCGGCTGGCCCACCCTGCCATGGAGAAGTTCGCGGCGGACTCCTACCCGGGCGGCAACGGCGGCCTGGTGATCGACGATGTGGCGGTGCCGCGCGGCGCACTCGCCGCGCTCCTGGACGGGGTGGCCCGGATCGCTGCCGAGTGCGACGTGCCGATCGGCGTGGTGGGGCACGCCGGGGACGGCAACATGCACCCGAACATCGTGGTCGACCGGGCCGATCCGGCGAGCGTGGAGCGGGGCCGGCGGGCGTTCGACGAGATCATGCGGCTCGGCCTGGACCTGGGCGGCACCTGCACCGGCGAGCACGGGGTGGGGCTGCTCAAGCGGGACTGGTTGGCCCGGGAGATCGGGCCGGTCGGCGTCCGGGTGCATCAGGCGATCAAGTCGGCGCTCGACCCGGCTGGCCTACTCAACCCGGGCAAGGTGCTCTGACCGGCTGGGGTCAGCCCTTGACCTCGGCCGGGGTGGCCTGGGTGAGCAGCAGCAGGATCTCCCCGGCGACGGGGGTGAGTTCCTCACCCGGGCAGTCCTGCGAGGTGATCAGCCCGGTCGAGGTGATGAGGCTGGACGTCAGCGCGTCGATGCAGGTGGTCCGGTACCGCCGGGCCTGATCGGTCTCGTCGGCCAGCCCCGGGTTGGCGAGCAGCACCTGGAGCCGTTCGGTCAGCTCCGGGGCGAGGGTGCCCCGGGAGGTCACGCCGTCGCCGGCGCAGTCGACGCACTGCCACGCGCCGTTCCGCTCGACGCTCAGGGTGCGCATCGGCCCGTCCTCGCCGAGCCGCTGGAGCAGGCTGACCTGACCGGCGGCGACAGTGGTGGGGATCTCCGGCTGGGATCCGCCACCAGCGGTGCCGGCTGTCGGTTGCGCCGCAGGGGTGCTCGGCTTGTCCCGGTCGAGGAGTGAGCACCCGGTCAGGGCGCCGACGAGCGCGACGGCGAGCAGAGTTACGAGCAGACGAGGGCGCGCGCGGGGTAGCACGCGCGGAAACCTACCCCACCGTAGGTAGCGTTCGAAACCACCATCCGGGCCGGTATCGATGGTTACCCATCGGTAACGTCGCAATTCGTCATCGAGCGGACGGGCGCAGCTCCACCTGATCGTCGTCGCCCCGGTCAGCGGCGTAACCCCGGACGTCCGGAGCGCCGAGCCGGGCCGCGTCCGCCGCCGCGTCGTCCGGCATCAACTGGGACTGCCGCTCCGCCTCCACCCGGGCGCGGTAGTGCTCGACCTCGCGAGCCCGGGTGGCCGCGTCCCAACCGAGCACCGCGCCCATCAACTCCGCTGTGTGCTCCGCCGACTCCAACCCCCGGTGGCTGGTCTCGAACGAGATCCGGGTCCGCCGGGTCAGCACGTCCTCCAGGTGCAGCGCTCCCTCGGCCCGCGCCGCGTAGGCGACCTCCGCCGCCAGGTACTCCGGGGCACCGGCCAGCGGAGACGCCAGCAGTGGATCGGCGTCGACAAGCGCCAGCAGGTCCAGGGTGAGGGTGCCGTACCGCTCCAGCAGGTGCTCCACCACGCCCACCGGCACGCCGTGCCGGCGAGCCAGGTCGGCCCGGTCCCGCCACATCGCCGGGTACCCGTCGGCGCCGAGCAGCGGCAGGTCCGCGGTGCGCGACGAGCGGGCGCCACCGAGCCGGCGAGCGGCCCGGTCGACCACGTCGGACGCCATCACCCGGTACGTCGTGTACTTGCCACCGGCCACCAGCAGCAGCCCGAGCATCGGCTCGAAGACCGCGTGCTCGCGGGAGAGCTTCGAGGTGGAGTCCGCCTCGCCGGCCAGCAGCGGCCGCAGCCCGGCGTACACGCCCTCGATGTCAGCCGTGGTCAGCGGCCGGTCCAGGACGGTGTTGACCTGCTGCAACAGGTAGTCGATGTCGCGGGCCGAGGCGGCCGGGTGGGAACGGTCCAGCCGCCAGTCGGTGTCAGTGGTGCCGATGATCCAGTGCCCACCCCACGGGATGACGAAGAGCACCGAACTCGCCGTACGCAGGATGAGCCCCGTCTCGCCGGTGATCGCCGAGCGGGGCACCACCAGGTGGACCCCCTTGGAGGCGCGCACCCGGACGCCGGGCCGCAGGCCCACGTCGTTGAGCATCCGGGACATGTCGTCGCTCCACACACCGGTGGCGGCGATGACGGTACGGGCCTGCACCTCGAACTCCGCGTTCGGCGAGCCCGGCGGCGCCTCCAGGTCCCGGACGCGGACGCCGGTCACCTCGCGCGCCTGCCGGATCAACCCGACGGCACGGGCACTGCTCACCACAGTGGCGCCGAGGCTGGCCGCAGTGCGGGCCAGGGTGACCACCAGCCGGGCGTCGTCGACCTGCCCGTCGTAGTAGCGGATCGCCCCGGCGAGCGCGTCGGCCCGCAGACTCGGGAAGATCCGTCGCGCGCCCTCCCGGGTCAGGTGCCGGTGCAGGGGCATGCCCCGGCCACCGCCGAAGACCCCGGCGAAGGCGTCGTACGCGGCCACTCCCGCGCCGTAGTACGAGCGGCGGAAGATCCGGGCCGGCAGGTCCCGCAGGCCCCGCCCGGCCGGCAGCGGCACCATGATCGGCACCGGGCGTACCAGGTGCGGCGCGAGCCGGGTGGCCAGAAGGCCGCGCTCGGTGAGCGCCTCGTGGACGAGGTGGAACTCCAACTGCTCCAGGTAGCGCAGGCCACCGTGGATGAGTTTGCTGGACCGGCTGGAGGTGCCGGCGGCAAGGTCACGCGCCTCGACCAGCGCCACCTTCAGGCCCCGGGACGCCGCGTCCAGGGCCGCGCCGGCTCCGGTCACCCCGCCCCCGATGACCAGCACGTCGAAGCGCTCGGCACGCAGTCGACGCAGGTCGGACGCACGGCGGACCGGTGAGAGCTGACCGGCGACGGATCGGGAGATATTGGGGTCGCGCACCCGTCCACCGTAACCGCCGTGCCACCGTGCCGACATTCGCCGCCCGCCCCGTACTGTGCGAGTCATGCAGGTCGGGCCTCCGCCACCCGCGGGTCACATGCCGCCTCCCCCCACGCCACCGGCAGGCAGGGCCAGCCCGTGGCCGGTGGTCGCTGCCGTGTTCGTCGGCTGCTGGACGGTTGCGGTCACAGTGGGCACCCAGACCGGTGGTTGGCTCACCGATCAGGTGCTGCTGGGCTTCGGGCGGGACCGGCTCGGCTGGCTCTGGCCGGTGCTCGGCCTGGCCACCGTGGTGCTGCTCGGCACGCCCGCCCTGCTGCTTGCCGTGCTGCCCCGATCGGCAGCGGTCCGGGCCACCGGGCGGGCCTGGCTGATCGGGGCACTCGCTCTCGGCGTGCTCACACTGCTGCGTGTCGTGCCACCTGTGCACCACGAGGCGTACCTCGCCGCGCTGGCCGGCGTCGCGTTACTCAGCGCACTCACCGTGCGCTGGTCGGCGCGCCGGTGGGCGTACCCCGGGCTGGTCGGCTCGGTCGGCGGCCCGGCACCCACCGGAAACGGCGACGCCACGCGGCCCGAGGCCACCGGGAACGCGGAGCCGGTCGGGCGGCGCGTGCGCCGGCCCGGCCCCGTGCCGCTGCTCGCGGTTGCCGCCGGGTTGGCGCTGCTGCTGCCGTGGGCCTGGCTGGGCGCGCTCGGCGGCCTCCTGGAGACCGCACTCGCGCTGCTGGCGGCCGCCGCGCTCGGGGTGCTGGCCGCGACCCTGCTGGATGCCCCCTTCTGGTCCCTGTTCGCGGTGGGGCGACCGCCCCGGCCGGCTCGGCTGGTGCTGGTGGGCGGCCTGGTCGCCGGGGTGGCGCTGCTGCTGCTCGCGGCCGGGGCCGGCCAGTCCGGCGCGCAGTTGCCAGCGCTGCTGACAGTGCCGCCGGTGGGTTTCGCGTTGGCCGCGCTCTGGGCGGCGACCTGGCGGTCCGGCGCCGACCCGGCCGAGGCCACCCGTGCCGGCCGGACCGCGACCGGCTGGCTCGTGGGCCTGGCGGCGCTCGGCCCACTGGCCTTCACCGACCCGGAAGAGATCACCCTGCTGCTGGTCGGTACCCGCGACGTCCCGTTCTGGGTGGCGGCCGCGGCCGGCGTCGGGCTCGCCGTCGCGGTCCTGGTCGCCATCGGGTACGGGGTACTGCTCGCCCGGCCGACGGCACGTACCCCGAACAGGCGGGCCGCCGCGGTGGCGGCCGTGGTGCTGCTGGTGGCGTTCGGCGTGGTCGATCTCGGCCCCGGTCAGCCCGGCCTGTACGGCGAGCGGCTCTTCGTGGTGCTGCGCGCGCAGGCCGACCTGGGTGGCCTCCCGGCCGGCGCGCCGGGTCGGGCCGGGCGGGACGCCCGCGCGGCGGAGGTCTACCGGCGGCTGGTGACGACCGCCGAGCAGAGCCAGCGCGACCTGCTGCGGGGGTTGAACCGGCTGCGACTCGACCCGGTGTCGTACTACCTGGTCAACGCTGTCGAGGTGGACGGCGGCCCGGCGGTGCGGGCCTGGCTCGCCCGCCGACCGGAGGTGGCCCGGGTGCTGGTCAGCCAGCGCCTGCGCCCGCTGCCGGCCCCGGCCGGGCAGAACCGGGGCAGCGCGCCCAAGCCCACCGGCCCGGAGTGGAACATCCGCCAGATCGGTGCCGACCGGGTGTGGTCCCAACTTCGGGTCACCGGCACGGGCATCGTGGTCGGCAGCTCCGACTCGGGGGTGGACGGCACCCATCCGGCGCTGCAAGCCGGGTTCCGGGGCGGCGACGACTCCTGGTACGACCCGTGGGACGACACCCGGCGCCCGACCGACCAGGGTGGGCACGGCACCCACACGGTGGGCAGCGCGGTCGGTCGGGACGGCATCGGGGTGGCCCCGGACGCGCAGTGGGTGGGCTGCGTCAACCTGGATCGCAACCTGGGCAGCCCCGCGCACTACCTGGACTGTCTCCAGTTCATGTTGGCGCCCTTTCCGACCGGCGGTGACCCGTTCACCGACGGCCGGCCGGAGCGCGCCCCGCACGTGCTGACCAACTCGTGGGGCTGCCCGTCGATCGAGGGTTGCGACCAGCGGGTCCTGCGGCCGGCCACCGCCGCCCTGGACGCCGCCGGGATCTTCGTGGTCGCCGCGGCCGGCAACACCGGCCCGTGGTGCGCGTCGATCGACGATCCGCCAGCCCCGTACGCGGACGTGCTGACGGTGGGTGCTGTGGACGCCCAGCGGCGGGTCGCCGAGTTCTCCTCGCGCGGACCGGTGCCGGGCGGGTCGGGTAAGCCGGACGTGCTGGCACCGGGGGTGGGGGTGGTGTCGGCCATGCCGGGCGGCACGTACGCCGCGCTGGACGGCACGTCGATGGCGACCCCCCAGGTGGCCGGGGTGGTGGCGCTGATGTGGTCGGCGAACCCGGCACTGGTCGGCGACGTGACCCGGACCCGGCAGATCCTCCGGGACACCGCCACGGCGGCGACGCCCACCTACCGCTCCGACAGCCCCTCCGACGCCTGCGGTGGCCCGTCGAACGTCACCGGCGCCGGCCAGGTCGACGCCTACGCCGCCGTTCGCGCCGCCCAACAATAGGCAGGTTTCCTTCCTGAAGCGCTGAGCCGAGGATGCGCCTCTCCACCCGGTGATCTAGGGTCGGCGACCATGGACGCCGAGATCACCGTCACCGAGCTGACCGCCGACCTGGCCCCCAGCGTCGTACAGCTCTGTCAGCAGGCTCTCGACCTGCCCGAGGACGCCGCCGAGGCGTCTTCCATCGTGGACGTGCTCTGGACCCGGGCCGCCGCCGACCGGACGGTGGTCGGGCTGGGCGCGTACCGGGGTGCGGACCTGGTCGGGGTGCTGATCTGTTCGGTGTCGTCCACCGAGTCGGGGATCGGGCACGTGGATCTGGTCGCGGTCCGTGCGGATCAGCGGCGTCGGGGCGTCGGCCGGGCGCTGCTCCAGCGGGCCGAGCGGGTGCTCGGCGAGCGCGGGGCGATCGAGGTGCTGCTGGCCGGAAACCCGCCGTACTACGCGTGGCCGGGCATCGACGTCCGCTACACGTCGGCGGTCTGCGCCGCCCTCGCGCTCGGCTACCAGCAGGACCGGACCGCCTGGAACATGACGGCCGACCTGTCGTACGACGGGTCGCCGGCACTGCGGTCCACCGAGGCGGCGGAGCGGCGGCTGGCCGACCAGGGCGTCACAGTACGCCGGGCGGAGCCTGCGGACCTGCCGGCGTTGACGGCGTTCGCCAGGTCCACCTTCGGCGGCTCGTGGGACGGCGAGTTGGCCGGGTCGGTGGGGCGCGCCGACGCCGGTTGTCACCTGGCGGAGCGGGACGGCGAGGTGCTCGGCTTCGCCGCGTACGGGTCGTCCCGGCCGAGTTGGTTCGGGCCGATGGGCACCGCGCCGGCCGCGGAGGGGTCGGGCATCGGTGGGGTGCTGCTGCGGCGTTGCCTGCGGGACCAGCGGGCGGCGGGGCTGGACCGGGCCCAGATTGGCTGGGTGGGGCCGGTGCCGTTCTATTCGGGCAGCGCGGGAGCGCGGATCGAGCGGGTCTTCTTCCTGTACCGGCGAAGCCTACCGACGGCGTAACCGGGACAAACAGGACATAGATCCATTCGCCCGCATCGGCTATCGCCGCCCCCTACCGTTTTGGTAGAGGAGGCAGCCATGACCACGGATGACAACCAGACCGAGGACGGCCCGCCGATCACCTGGAAACCGGTGGGTGAACTCCCCGGACAACTGCCGTTCGACAGGCTCGACTACGGCGACGCCGAGCAACTGGCCGAGATGAGCACCGACGGCGAGCCTTCGGTGGCCGAGGAACCGCAGGAGATGGTGGACGCGCCGATCACACTGCCTCCGCCGTACAACCGGGCACAGAAACGGCGCAACCAGCGCCCACTACCGACCTGACGACGAACGGGGCGGACCGCGTCAGCGGCCCGCCCCGTTCGGGGTAAGAACTGGACTCAGAAGTCCATGTCCCCGCCACCCGGGCCAGCCGGGGCAGCCGGGGTCTTCTCCGGCTTGTCCGCGACAACAGCCTCGGTGGTGAGGAAGAGCGCCGCGATGGAAGCGGCGTTCTGCAGCGCCGAGCGCGTCACCTTGGCCGGGTCGATGATGCCCGCGGCCAGCAGGTCGACGTACTCGCCGTTGGCGGCGTTGAGACCGTGACCCGCTTCGAGGTTACGGACCTTCTCCACCACGACGCCGCCCTCAAGGCCGGCGTTGACGGCGATCTGCCGCAGCGGGGCGTCCAGCGCGACCTTGACGATGTTCGCACCGGTCGCCTCGTCGCCGACCAGGTCGAGCTTGTCGAAGGCGGTCTTGCCGGCCTGAACCAGCGCGACGCCACCACCCGGGACGATGCCCTCCTCGACGGCCGCCTTCGCGTTGCGAACGGCGTCCTCGATGCGGTGCTTGCGCTCCTTGAGCTCGACCTCGGTGGCCGCGCCGACCTTGATCACCGCAACGCCGCCGGCCAGCTTGGCCAGCCGCTCCTGCAGCTTCTCCCGGTCGTAGTCGGAGTCGCTCTTGTCGATCTCGGCCCGGATCTGGTTGACCCGGCCCTGGATCTGCTCGGCGTCACCGGCACCGTCGACGATGGTGGTCTCGTCCTTGGTCACCACGACCTTGCGGGCGCGGCCCAGCATGTCGAGGCTGGCGGCGTCGAGCTTGAGGCCGACCTCCTCGCTGATGACCTGGCCACCGGCGAGGATGGCGATGTCGGTCAGCATGGCCTTGCGGCGGTCACCGAAGCCCGGCGCCTTGACGGCGACCGACTTGAAGGTGCCACGGACCTTGTTGACCACCAGGGTGGCGAGGGCCTCGCCCTCCAGGTCCTCGGCGATGATCAGCAGCGGCTTGCCCGACTGCATGACCTTCTCCAGGATCGGGAGCAGGTCCTTCACCGACGAGATCTTGCTGTTGGCGATCAGGATGTACGGGTCGTCGAAGACGGCCTCCATACGCTCCGGGTCGGTCATGAAGTAGGCCGAGATGTAGCCCTTGTCGAAGCGCATACCCTCGGTGAGCTCCAGCTCCAGCCCGAAGGTGTTGCTCTCCTCGACGGTGATGACGCCTTCCTTGCCGACCTTGTCCATCGCCTCGGCGATGATCTCGCCGACGGTGCTGTCGCCAGCGGAGATGGAGGCGGTGGAGGCGATCTGCTCCTTGGTCTCGACGTCCTTGGCGAGCTTGGACAGCTCCTCCGAGACGCTCGCGACAGCAGCCTCGATGCCCCGCTTCAGGGCCATCGGGTTGGCGCCAGCGGCCACGTTGCGCAGGCCCTCGCGAACCAGGGCCTGGGCCAGGACGGTCGCCGTCGTCGTGCCGTCACCGGCAACGTCGTCGGTCTTCTTGGCGACCTCCTTGACCAGCTCAGCGCCGATCTTCTCGTACGGGTCCTCGAGCTCGATCTCCTTGGCGATGCTCACACCATCGTTGGTGATGGTGGGGGCACCCCACTTCTTCTCGAGCACGACGTTGCGGCCCTTGGGGCCGAGGGTCACCTTTACGGCGTCGGCGAGCTGGTTCATGCCCCGCTCGAGGCCGCGGCGCGCCTCTTCGTCGAACGCGATCATCTTGGCCATACGGCGTTGTCCTCCTGGACACTCACGGGCCACCCGAGATGTGTGCCCCGGATGGGCCGCCTGGTGTACGCACCTTGGGACGTCGCCACCTGGCGACGACGACGTCCTTCGGCCGGGCCGGATAGCCCGCGACGACCGGCCATGTGTCGCCCCGGCGTCTCCACGCCGGTGCAACCTGGCCCCACCGTCCCGACCATTGGCACTCACGGTATGCGAGTGCCAATGACTTGTTTAGCACTCTCCCCTGCCGAGTGCAAGCACGATGCCGCCGCTCAGCCGAGTTCCGCAGCCAGTCCAGGGCTGTTCACCGGCGCCTCATGGGCGCGCTGCTCGGCGTACGTCACCAGCAGACCGATCATCTGGGCGAGGTGGGCCGGCAGGGCCAGCACGGCGGTGATCCCGATCACGACCACCACTCCGGCCGCGTTACCCGGCGACGCGAACGGATCCGTACCGAAGGCGGAGGTGCCCACCCCCTCCAGGGAGCTGGAGACCACACTCACGATGATCACCGCCAGGGCGACCAGGGCGACCCGCCCGAGTAGCAGGCCGAGCCGGTCGTGGAACATCCGGAACGAACGACCGATCGGGTTGTGGCGTTCGAAGAGATAGACCGGGCCGGCCATGCTCAGCGCGAAGGCCAGGTAGATGCCCGGCAGCACGCAAAAACAGACACCGACGCCGATGAGCAGACTGACCAACAGGGTCCAGCCCCACAGCCCGAGCGCCCGACGAAGGCCGTAGCGCAGCGCCGACTCCAGGCTGACCGGCTGGCCGGCGGCCTGGCGGGTGATCACCCAGCTGCCCGAGGCCCACCCGACGGCCTGCACCACGCCCACCAACAGGCTGCCGCCGACCAGCACGAGGAGGAGGCTCCCCAACTCGGCGGCGAAGTTGTCCGGCAGCGCGGCGCCAGGAGCACCATCGGCCTGGGCGGCCCACTTCGCCGACGGGTCCACCCCGAGGGCGATCACCGAGAGCACCGCCGCCGGCAGCACCTGGGTGAGCAGCATGATCGGCACCAACTGCCGCCAGCCCCGACGCAGCGCTCCCCCGCACCTGTTGAACCAACCGCCGATGCCGGCACCGGGCGGCGTGACCAGGGCGTCGTTCGGGTCGAACCCGTAACCCGGCGGGTACCAGCCAACCGGCGCCCCCGGATACCACTGCTGCCCGCCGTAGGGACCCGACCCGGGCGGGTAACCCCCGGTGGGCGGGAACACCCAGCCCTGCGGCGGCGGGGCCGCACCCCAGGCACCCTGCGCGGGATCCCAGCCGGGCGGTGGACCGGCCTGGCCGACCGGAGGCATGCCCGGCCCCCAGCCGGGCGGCGGACCGGAGTGGCCGGCCGGAGGCATGCCCGGCCCCCAGCCGGGCGGCGGACCGGAGTGGCCAGGGCTGCCGGCGGGCGAGGACGGGTCCGGCTCCCCCGACCCGGGGGACGGAGTGGGCGGGGGTGGCTGGTCGGTCATGAACGCTCCTCAGCTTGGGCTGGAACGGTTCACGATCTTCCCGGCTGCGGGCCCCTGCCGCAGCCCCGACTCACGGGGCAATCGGCCAGGAAGTTCAGCCGATGACGCGTACGTGCTCCGCTTGTGGGCCCTTCTGGCCCTGGGCGACCTCGAACTCGACCCGCTGACCGTCGTCCAGCGCCTTGTAACCGTCCATCTCGATGGCGGAGAAGTGGACGAACACGTCCTGACCGCCGTCGACGGCGATGAAGCCGTAGCCCTTCTCGGCGTTGAACCACTTCACGGTGCCCTGTGCCACGGTGCACTTCCCTCACTCTGCGCGGTCTTGCCTGACCCGGCGCACGGCGCGGCCGGGTGCCCCGACCACCGACTCAGCGATCGATGACCGCCATTGAATCAGGTGACCGAAATCGCACGTTACACGAGCACTGACGGCCGCGCACTGCCACAAATCAGACACACTTCGGGGGCAAAGCAGCCGCACTGACCGGTCGGATTCCCGATCCACCGGATTCGCGCGCGTCATTGCGAATGGGCGAAGGGCCCCGAGGCGCCCCCGGCGGTGACGGCTATCGGGCGCAGCCCACGAAAATCCGCTGTGGTAGGCATGCGGGCATGACCACCGACATGGGCTCGCCGGCCCTGCGGCTCGCGGAGATCCGCCGGGTCCGACCGGAGGACGCCGCCCGGGCCCGGGCGCTGCGCCTGGAGATGCTGGCCGACGCGCCGTTGGCCTTTCTGGAGACCCTTGCGGACGCGGCGGCCCGACCGCACAACGAGTACGCCGCCCGCGTCGCGTACACCTCGGCCGGTTCCAGCAACGCGCAGTTCATCGCCGACCCGGGCGGCCGGCTGGTCGGCCACGCCGGTGGCACCACCGCCCCGAACGAACCCGGCCTGACCGTGATCTACGCCGTGTACGTCACGCCGACCTGGCGCGGCAGTGGGCTGCTCGGCGAACTGATCGACGGGGTGGCCGCCTGGTCCCGAGCCTGCGGCCGACCGGAGCTGCTGCTGGAAGTGGTGGTCGGCAACGACCGCGCCTACCGCGCCTACCAGCGCCTGGGCTTCAAGGACACCGGCGTACGGGTCCCCCACCCCACCATCCCAGCCCTCACCGAACTACAGATGCGCCGAACCGCCTAAACCAAGAGAACTCATCCCAAGGCAGAACCAGTCTGATGCCCCTCAAAAAGCGGAAGCGTCCGAGAAACCGTGCCCACGGCAGGGTTTCCGGGGCAGCCCGACCCACGCAGGGATCAAGCCTGACCGCCCGGAGTGGGTCGGGCTGCCCCGGAAACCCCCACCGCAACTAAAGATCAAACATGACGCCGCGACTGCACGATCCGGAACCGGTTGGCCACGTACGCCCCGTCCGTCAGGGCCGAGTTGGCCGCCGCGTTGGCCCCGCTGCCGTGGAAGTCGGAGAACGCCGCCGACTGGTTGACGAAGACACCGCCGGTGAGGTTGCAGGACAGGTGCACCCCTACCTCGACCGCCACCGCCTCGGTCGCGTCCAGCACGGTCTCGTCGGTCGAGTAGACCCCGGCGGTGAGCGCGCCCTTCTCGCCGACCGTCCGGCGCAGCAGTTCCAGGCTGTGCGCTGTGGAGTCGGTCGCGATGGCGAACGAGATCGGCCCGAACCATTCCCGGCCGTACGTCTCCGTGTCGTCAGCGGTCAGCTTGACGATCGTCGGGGTACGCACCACGGCGTCGGCGTACGACGGGTGGGCGACGGTCCGCGACTCCAGCACCGGCTCGCCGACCTTGGTCACCTCGGCCAGCCGCTCCAGCACCCCGTCGTTGACGATGGCGCCGGTCAGCTCCACACCTCGGGCCGGGTCCGCGGTGAGCTTGCCGACGGCGGCGGCGATTCCGCCGGCCACCTCGTCGAAGCTCTTGTGCCCCTGGTCGGTCTCGATGCCTCCGGCCGGGATGAGGATGTTCTGCGAGGTGGTGCACATCTGCCCGCTGTAGAGGGTCAGCGTGAAACCGAGGTTGCGGCACATGCCGGTGAAGTCGTCGGTGGAGTCGATGACGACGGTGTTGAGGCCGGCCTTCTCGGTGTAGACCGATGCCTGCCGGGCGTGCGTCTCCAGCCAGTCGCCGTACTCGGTGGAGCCGGTGAAGTCGACGATCTTGACGGAGCGGTGCAGGGCCAGGTCGCTGGCGAGCTTCTCGCCGGGCGCCTCGGCCGCCAGCATGATCAGGTTCGGGTCGAACCCGGCCTCGGCGAGCACCTCCCGGGCGTACTTCACGGTGATGGCCAGCGGCAGCACCGCGCGCGGGTGCGGCTTGACGATCACCGGGTTGCCGGTGACCAGCGAGGCGAACAGGCCGGGGTACGAGTTCCAGGTCGGGAAGGTGTTGCAGCCGATCACCAGCGCCACCCCACGCGGCACCACGTGGAACGTCTTGGTCATCCGCAGCGGGTCACCCTTGCCGGCGGCCTTCTCCCAGCCCGCCGTGCCCGGGTGCCGGGTCATCTCGGCGTACGCGTACGCCAGCGCTTCCAGCGCCCGGTCCAGCGCGTGCGCGCCACCGGCCTGGAAGGCCATCACAAACGCCTGACCGCTGGTGAACTGCACCGCGTTGGCCAGCTCGAAGATGTGCTTGTGCAGCCGGTCGAGGATCTCCAGGCAGACGCCGACCCGGGCCTGCGGGCCGGCGTCGCGCCACGCCGGCAGCGCGGCGGAGGCGGCGCTGATCAGCTCGCCGGGGCCGGCGTGCGGGTACCGCACCGCCAACTCCACCCCGAACGGGCTCGTCTCGGTGGCGACCCGGTCGCCGCTGCCGGGCTGGTCGAGCGGAAAGTCACCACCGAGGTACGCCTCGAAGGCGGACTTACCGTCGGCGGCGGCGGTCTCGCCGTACACCCGGGGGCTGGGGGATTCGGGATAGGCGGACCAGTAGCCCCGCTCCGTGATCGCGGTCAGCGCACGGTTGAGGGTGTCGGCGTGCCTGTCGTACAGGGGATGCGGGGTCTCCGTCATGCCCGCCATCATGCCTGAGCCCGGTCCGTGAGCAGTAGCGCGAATGCCCGACAGCGGCTCATGCCGCAGTCGGGTTCCGGAGCAGAAGCGCCGATGGCCGCGGGGTTGCGCACGGCGGCAGCGGGTAACCGCAGGCCTTCGGCCAGGGAGGGCGGCGGGTGAGGATCACCGAGATCCGGGTGCACGGGGTCGCCGACAAGGGACCCGAGGCGATCCTCGACCGACCGATCGTCGCGCGGGTCGCCGGAGACGACAACGCCGGCTTCTACCGGCCGCGGCCCGGCTACGGTGCCCCTACGGACCGCGACGGGGTGACGCTTGAGGCGTACCGCTGGAGCCGGCTGACCGGCGGCACCGCCACCCGGACGTTCTCCCTGGTCCTGCTCCTACCGTTCATGCTCAGCAACATCGCCGTCTGGATGCTTCCGGTCACCGGTCGCGGCGGCCAGGCCGCGCGGGCGCTGTGCCGACTGCTCGCCGCGACGATGACCTCGATGTACGTCCTCTCCGCCGTCGGGGTGTCAGTCGACCTGATCGCCTGGCAGTGCGCTGCCTACCCGAGGTGTCTGGAGGGGCGGCGGGAGATCTCCTGGCTGGGCGGCGTGCCACCCGGGCAGCGGCTCGCGCTGCTGGCCGTACCGCCGATCATCGCGATCGTCCTGATCTGGCGCCTCGGTGCCCGGACCTGGCAACTTCCCGAGGACAGCGACCCGTCGCCCGGTGTCGGTGCGGACCGGCTCGACGCGCCCGCTTTCTGGGACACTCGCTCGCTGCTGCGCCGCCTGCGCTCGGTTCACGTCGCGGTGGCGCTGGGCACGCTCAACATCACTCTGCTGCTGGCTCTGGCACCGCACGACGCCACAGTGCCCGGCTGGCTGCTGCTGGCCGCGGACGTGGCGCTGCTCGCCGCCGCGCTGGTGCTGCTCTGCCGGCCGGCGATAGAGCGGCGCGGAGAGCGGGACCAGTGGAGCTCGCGGACCATCCGCTGGGCGGCCATCGCGCTCACCGTACTGACCCTGGGCTACGCGTTGGCGCCACGGCCGCCGTGGACGGCCCAGGGAACCTTGCCCGGGTACGGGACGGTGGCCGCCGGACTGTTCGCCGGGCAGGTGGTGCTGCTCGCGATGCTCGGCCTGGTGGTCGTGGTGCAGCGCCGTTCCCTTCCCCGACCCCTCTTCCTGCTGGCCGGGCTGGGTGCGCCGGTGCTGACAACCGTCGCGATCGGGCTGGGCGTCGCCTACGACTCGGGCCTGACCTACGGGCTCGCCGAGTATCTGGACCGTGGTTCCAGCCCGACGCCCGCACGGCCGCTGCCGCCCGGGGCGCCACCGTTGTCGCCGCCGATCGCCTTCCGCTGGGCCACCCTCGGCTTCTCCCTCGCCGTGCTCGTGGTGCTCGTGACGGCACTGCTCGTACCCCGGATCGGCCGGGATCGTCGCCGCCGGGAGGCCGAGGAACTGGTGCGACGGGACTATCCGGAAGCCTCCCGGGCGGCCCCCGAGCGGGCTCGGGCCGTCCGCGACGCGATCGTCCGCGCCCGGCTGACGGATCGGCTCGGAGGGCTGCTGGCCACGGCGTACGTGGTGTTGGCACTGCTCACCCTCGCGGCGGCCGGGCTCTCGCTGGTCGGTCCCGGCCCGGGTGCGCTCGCTCTGCAGCTGGGCGGCGAACCGCTGGCCCGTCCGGTGATCTTCGTGACCGACCTGGGCGCTCTGCTGGTCGGGCTGTTCGCCGCGATCCTCGCCGTGCTGGGGCTGGTCGCCTACCGGTCCGGCGCGATCCGGCTGGTCGGGGTGCTCTGGGAGCTGGCCACCTTCTGGCCGCGTGCCGCGCATCCACTCGCCCCGCCGTGCTACGTCGAACGGGCGGTCCCGGAGCTGACCCGCCGGATCGGGCAGCTCACCGCCGACGGGAACGCTGTGGTGTTGTCCGGGCAGAGTCACGGCAGCGTGCTCGCGGCGGCGACGGTCCTCCAACTGCCCGAGCACTGCCGCCGGCGGGTGGCCCTGCTCACCTACGGCTCCCCGCTCGGAAACCGCTACCGGCGGATCTTCCCGGCGTACGTCAGCGACGAAATGGTGCGCGAGGTCGGCGGCCGGTTGGCCTGGCGGTGGATCAACCTGTGGCGGTACACCGACGCGGTGGGCGGACCGGTGTTCGTCCCGTCCGTCGACGGACCCGACGACCCGGCCGCCCGGGTCGACCGTCGGGTACGGGATCCGAAGGGACTGCTCATCCCACCGACCGACACCGTGCCCCCACCGGTGCAGGGCCACCGGTTCACTCCCGACGACGACTTCCACGCCGCGATCGGCGAGCTGGTCGAGCGCCTGGAACGGACGGCCGAGTGAACGGTCGGCTCAGAGGGTGAGCTGCCAGTCGGTCCAGGAGTCCACCGGGCGGAAGCCGAGCTGCTCGTTGATCGCCACCATGTAGCTGTTGCTGGAGGCGTTGAAGGTGTCGATCACCTGTACCGCTGGTTCGTGGGTGAGCAGATGGTGCAGGTTCTCCGCCTTGGCGATGAGGCCGAGCCGATGCCCACGGTGGTCCGGGTCGACGATGGTGATCTGCTGGAACGCGTGCCAGTCGGCGGAGGCGCCCACGTCCAGCAGCGTCCAGGCGACCAGCCGGCCGGACGCCTCGTGCCGCATCCCGAGGTGGTAGCGCCGCCGGCCCCGCGCGTCGAGTGCCCGTTCGTTGCCGCGGATGCGCTCGGCGTCCACCTGCTCCGGCTCCCACTGCACGTCGCCCATGGGGGCGTCCATCAACAGCCGGCCGTCGAGGTAGGCGATGTCGGCGACGTACTCCGGTGGGGTCGTCCCCTGCCAGCAGACCGAGTGGTAGCCCTCGGCTCGCGGTCCGGCCTCGGCGAGCGCCGCCCGCAGGGCGATCCGGTCGATCTCGCCGACGTGGAGTCGGCGACGCACCTCGGTGAGGGCGGGCTGGGCTCCGGTCGCGGCGGCGAACGCGTCGCCCGCCACGCTTCGGGCCGGCCCGCCGGGCAGCGCGGAGACGGCCATCGCCACGACCCGCTTTCGGCCGTGCTCGCGGAGCAGGCGCAGCCCGTACTCGTGCAGGGCCCGACCCACCCCTCGGCGCCGCAGTTCGGGATGCACCAGCAGTTCGGCGGTGGCGTTGTCGGTGTTGTCGAGCTGCGGCAGGTCCAGTTGGAGGTAGCCGGCCGGTACGCCGTCAAGTCGGGCCAGCGCCCAGAGCGACCGGGTGCCGGGCATCGGGGTGTGGAACAGCGCGTCGAAGCGGCGGCGGCAGAAGGGCGGGAAGTCCGACAGATCGGCGTCGTTGGTCGCCGCCCCGATCCGGTACGCCTCGTCGACCGACGTCCGGTCGGCGCCGTCGAACGGCGCGATCGTGATGCTCATGCCGCTGAGGGTGCACCCCGGAAAAGCGATCAGGCCAGCGAATTAATCGCTGGCCTGATCGAACGTGGTCGGGAGGGACACTCGCACAACGCCTCCGGCGTTGGGTCGCAAGAACTTCAAAAGTCTTCGGCGAAATGCCCTCCCGCACGGAGCATCTTGCGCCGTCCGGTTCCTGCCGTCAAGTCCGTAGCGGCGGGTTTTCCACACTCACAGCGAAAACCCAGTTACCCGCTGATCGACTCGACCCCCCGGGGTCAGCCGAGGAGGCCGGCGTCGCGGGCGGCGCGCAGCGAGGGCTTGATGTGGTGGGTCGGACCAACCTGACCGGCCACCGCATCGATGGTCTTCAGGCCCTCGCCGGTGTTGAACACGACGGTCTCGGCGGTCGGGTCGAGCCGGCCGGACTCGACAAGCTTGCGCAGCACCGCCACTGTCACCCCGCCCGCGGTCTCGGCGAAGACCCCTGTGGTGCGGGCCAGGTCGCGGATGCCCGCACGGATCTCGTCGTCGTCGACGTACTCCATCCAGCCGCCGGTGCGGCGGACCGCCTCCAGGGCGTACAGGCCGGCCGCCGGGTCGCCGATGTTGAGCGACTTGGCGATCCCGGTCGGCTTGACCGGGATGATCGTGTCGGTCTCGGCGTGCAGCGCGGTGGCGATCGGGTTGCAGCCGGCGGACTGCGCACCGAAGACCTTCCAGCCGCCGGCCGGCGCCTCGACCAGGCCGATCTCCACCAGCTCGGAGAACGCCTTGTCAATCTTGGTGAGCAGCTCGCCACTGGCCATCGGGATGACCACCTGGGCCGGGATCCGCCAGCCGAGTTGCTCGGCCACCTCGTAGCCGAGGGTCTTGGAGCCCTCCGCGTAGTACGGCCGGACGTTCACGTTGACGAAAGCGGTGTCCTCGAATTCGTCGGTCTCCACCAGCTCGCCGCAGAGCCGGTTGACGTCGTCGTACGAGCCGTCGATGGCGACCAGCTCACCGCCGTAGACGGCGGTGGTGATGACCTTGCCCTGCTCCAGGTCGCTGGGGATGAAGACCACCGAGGGCACCCCGGCGCGGGCGGCGTGGGCGGCCACCGAGTTGGCCAGGTTGCCGGTCGACGCGCAGGCGAACCGGGTGAAGCCGAGCGCCCTGGCGGCGGTGAGCGCCACCGAGACGACCCGGTCCTTGAACGAGTGGGTGGGGTTGGCGCTGTCGTCCTTGACCCAGAGCGGCGCGGTGATGCCCAGCTCGGCGGCGAGGTGCGGGGCCGCCACCAGTGGAGTCAGCCCCGGGTCGAGGGTGACCCGGCTGGCCGGGTCCTGACCGGCGGGGAGCAGGGCGGCGTACCGCCAGATGTTGTTCGGGCCGGCCTCGATCTGCTCGCGGGTGACGGTGGCCAGCGCGGCGGTGTCGTAGTCGACTTCCAGGGGGCCGAAACACTCGTAACAGGCGTGCTGGGCGGCGAGCGGGTAGCGGGCCGAGCAGGCACGGCAGACCAGGGCGCGGGCGGGGCTGGCAGAGGTGTCGATGCCGGAGGTGACGAGCGTCGACGTCATGTCGAGAGTCCTCTCATCTTTCCCCGCATCGCACGGTGCGGCGGGGACGGAATTGGCACCTGCCCCGCGGGTCGCTCAGCGGTGAGCGCGCGGGGTGGTTGCCGGGGCGTCGTCGGGCCGTATCCCTCAGCCCCTCTGGATGAGGTATTCAGTTGTGCCGTCGAGTCTAGGACAACGCTGTCGGCCGCTGCTACCGCAGATCCCAGAGAGTGGGTCAGCGGGCACTCACCGCCACGGGGTCGGTCACCGCGACCGGGTCCGTCACCGCGCTCGGCAGGGGCAGCGACGCGGTCCGGGGCCGGGCGGCGAGGTTCGCGGCGATCAGGGCGGCGATCGTGATGGCAGCCCCGACCAGTTCGACGGGCTCCGGCCGGTAGCCGCGGGCGATCTGCACCGCGAAGGTGGTCACCGGGACGAGGTTCATGAACAGCGCGGCGTTGGCGGCGCCGAGTCGTTGCACGCCGGTGTTCCAGGCCAGGACCGCGATCACGGCACCCACCAGGACGGCGTACGCCAGCTGCGGCGCGACCGCCACGAGGTCGGCGGCGGCCGGCGCGTGCTGCCAGCCGACGGCGTCGGCGCCGATGCTCAGGGCGAGCATGGCGGCCGTGCCGGCGAGCGCTGTCAGTGTGGTGAAGCGCAGCGGGGACCACTCGCCGAACCGGCTGGCACCGTGGGTGTAGATGCCCCAGCCCAGCACCGCGCCGACCATCATCAGCCCGCCGAGTCCGAACTGGCCGAGCCCGGCCAGGCTCCCGCGCGTGATCACCAGGCCGACTCCGAGGAGCGCCACCAGGGAGAGGGCCAGCAGGAGCGGCTTCGGGCGTACGCCGTCGCGGGCCCAGCGAACGAGCTGGGTGATCACCGGAGTGGTGGCCACGAAGAGGGAGATCTGCTGTGGGGCGGCGTGTTCGAGCGCCAGGTTGGTGAGCAGGTTGAAGCCCGCGAAGCCGACCACTCCGAGCACCACCACCTCCAGCGCCCGGCCACCGTGCCGCAGCGCGCCGGCACCCTCCCGGAGCAGCAGGATGGCGACCAGGACGACGGCGGCCAGCAGGTAGCGCGCGGTGGTCAGGTTGAGCGGGTCGACCCGGTTGAGCGCGCTGGCCAGGATCGGGAACATGACGCCCCAGCCGAGCACGGCGACCAGTGGGTACGCGGTGGCGCGGGATCGCATCGGCAACTCCAATGTTCGAGTATCGTCGAACCAACGACACCGACCATAGGGTGTTGTTCGATTATTGTCGAACAATGGTTACACTGGTCACATGGAGCCGCACGAGCCCGACCTGACCGCCGTACCGGTCACCAGCGTGTTGGCCGCACTCGCCGACGACGTGCGGCTACAGATCGTCCGGGCGCTCGCCGAGGGCGGCGAGTCCGCCTGCGGCAGCTTCGACTTCGGCGTCTCCAAGGCGACCCGCAGCCACCACCTGAAGGTGCTGCGCGAGGCGGGCCTGACCCGGACCCGGGCCGCCGGCACCAGCCGACTGGTCCGGCTCCGCCGGGACGAGCTGGACAAGCTCTACCCCGGCCTCCTGGACGCGGTCCTCACCCAGCGCCCGCCGGCCTGACACCGTCCCGCCCTCGCCCGTCGGCTGCGGTCCGCGTGGCCGCACCAGCCGGTCGGCCGGCGGCACGGCACCGTTGGCGGGTGGCATCTGCCACCGACGCTCCTTTGGAGCTGAATCGTCTACGACATCAGCGAGTTCCCGCCGCCGCGACCGTGCTCGTCGACTGACCCCCGGGCGTAGGTTCGTCGACCGCCCCTGACCGGGCGCGCCGCCGAAGCCGCTTGGCGAGGCTCCGGCAGGCGAGCAGCGCGGCGGGTCGGGCGAAGGACCCGAACCCGCACCAGCACCAGCACGCCGCGCAGACCAACTGGATCAGGGGCATTCCCGGCCCGGGGGCGGCGCCACACAGCAACTTCACCACAAGGAGGGCACAGACCCAGCACCGGAGATGACGAGCAGCCAGTGAAGCGGGCGGCCGTGCAGCTCGACCTCTGACTACAGCCAGCCGGCCCACGGAGGCGATTGCGCACGAGTCTCACGCCGCGAGCGTCCGGGGTACGCCCCCGCCCGCGTGGATCTTGCAGTCTCTGTCGCCGATATGGTCGAGATGCCCGCTTGTGTCGCGACAGAAAGTGCAAGATCGCGGAGGAGGGTCAGCCCGCCCCCGTCGATCAAGGAGTTGTGGTGCCTGGTTTGGCATGGTCCAGGTGCTTTGCCACCCACCACAACTCCATGATCGACGGGGGCAGTGCCATGCACAGGGAAGCCGGCCCAGGTAGGAGCAGCTCGATACAGCGCCGGACTGTTGGGGCCGGGCGGCGGCGGCACGTCCACGTGGGCGAGGATCAACGAATGGTCTCCCGCGACACGGCAGCACGGCGCCGCATCATCGCCGCGTTCGCGATGGCTCTCACGCTCGGCGGCTGCACCCCTGGCGACCATCGGGGCCAGGGCGGGGACCCGACCGGGACGCCCCCCGCAGCGAGGGCGGAGGCGGGCCCGACCGCCAGCACCGAGCCGCCGGCAGGGTGCCCGGCCAGCGGCGTTCGGATCCGGTCGACCGGCGGGGACGCCGCGATGGGCCTGCGCGCCCTCGGCCTGGAGCTGGTCAACTGCGGCGAGCGCCCCTACCAGCTCAACGGGTACCCGGTGCTGCACGTGTTCGACGAGGAGCGTGAGCCGGTGATGCTGCGGGTGGTCAACGGCGGCAAGGAAATCACCTCCGGCTTCGACCAACCACCCCGGGAGGTCACCCTCGCCGCCGGGGAGCGGGCCACCGCCGTGGTGCTCTGGCGCAACCTGGTCACCGACTCGACAGTGGTGGCCACCAACGGCGAGTTCCTGACCGTGGCGCCCGCCGCCGGGCAGCCGGCCGAGGAGGTCGACCCGGACGGGCCGATCGACCTCGGCAACACCGGCCGGATCGGCGTCAGCGCCTGGAAGAAGGCCGACCCGTCCACGCCGGTGCCGTCCCGGCCGGCCCCGCCACCGGCGCCGAGCGCGGTGCCGTCGTCGGTGAGCCCACCCGACGGCCGGCTGTGACCCGACCCGCTACGACGTGATGTCCTTGCGGGTGAAGCGCCAGAACGCCAACCCCCAGAACAGCGTCGCGTAGCTGATCGCCGAGATGCAGCCACGCACCACATCGTCGGTCTGCACCGGAGTCGACAGCAGACCCAACCAGGCGCTGCTGAAGTGGGTGGGCAGGAAGTCGCGCAGCGCGCCCAGGGCGGTGATCTGGTCCAGGATGCTGGACAGGATCCAGAGCAGCACCGCACCACCGACAGCGCCCAACGCGGCGTCAGTAATCACCGACAGCAGGAATGCCAGGCCGGCCACGACCAGGAGTACGACCGCCAGGTAGCCCAGCACGGCCAGCAACCGGAGCAGCCCCTCGGTGGGTTCCAGCTCGGCGGCGACAGTGCTGCGCAGCGGCGACCAGCCGTAGCGCAGGGTGCCGGCCAGCAACGCGGTGCCGGCCAACAGCAGCAGGGCCAACCCCGAGTACGCGAGCGCGACCACCAGCTTCACCGTCAGCAACCGCGCCCGGGGCACCGGGATCGCCAGCAGGTACCGCAGGCTGCCCCAACTCGCCTCGCTGGCCACCGTGTCGCCGCAGAACAGCGCGACGACCACCACCAGCAGGAACGACGCCGACACGAAGATCGAGAACAGGGTGAAGTTGAGTCCGCCGGAGGTGGCCAGGTCGACCAGGCTGGCGAACTCGTTGTTGCCGTTGTCGTCGTCGCCACCGGAGTTGAACTGGAACGCGATCAGGATGATCAGCGGCAGCAGCACCATGAACCCGAGCGCCAGCTGGGTCCGCCGCCGGGACGCCTGCCGACGGAACTCCGCCGCGAACGGCATGGTGGCCGACGGCCGATAACCGCGGGCCTCACCCGCGTCAGTAACAGCCATCACCGGTCACCGCTTCCCCGAGAGTTGTCGCCCACCAGGGCGAGGAACGCGTCCTCCAGGCGCCGCCGAGGCACCACCCGGTCCACCCCGATGCCGGCGCGCACCAGCTCCGCCACCACCTCGCTGCGGGCCGTGCCGTTGGTGTCGACCACCAGTTGGCCGTCGCTCTCCGGCAACACCCGGACCCCGTGCAGCCGGTCCAGCACCGCCCGCGCGGCCACCGGGTCGGTGACGTCGAAGAGCACGCTCGGCGACTCGCCCACGATCTCCTCCACCGGCCCGGACGCCACGATCCGGCCCTTGTTCACCACCACCGCGTGTGTGCACGTCTGCTCCACCTCGGCCAGCAGGTGGCTGGAGACCAGCACCGCTCGGCCGTCCGTGGCGTACCGCTGGAGCACCCGGCGCATCTCGGCGATCTGCGGCGGGTCGAGCCCGTCGGTCGGCTCGTCCAACACCAGCAGTTCGGGAAGGCCGAGCATGGCCTGGGCGATGGCGAGGCGCTGGCGCATCCCGTGGCTGTAGTTCTTGATCCTCCGCTGCACGGAGTCACCCAGCCCGGCGATCTCCAGCGCCGCGTCGAACTGCGCGTCCTCCCACGGCCGCCCGGTGGCCCGCCAGTACGCCTTCAGGTTGTCCAGACCCGACAGGTGCGGCAGGAAGCCCGGCCCCTCCACCAGCGCCCCGATCCGGGACAGCACCGGCGAGCCGGGCACCAGCCGACGGCCGAAGACGTAGATCTCCCCGGCGGTCGGCTGAGTCAGCCCCATCAGCACCCGCAGGGTGGTGGTCTTGCCGGCACCGTTCGGCCCGAGCAGACCCACCACCTGACCGGGGTGCACCTCGAAGTCCACGTTCGACACCGCGACGAAGCCGTCCGCGTACTCCTTGCGCAGTGCGCGCACGGCCAGCGGGGTGTCCGCGTACTCCGGATGCACCGACCGGTCCTGGCGGCGGTGCCGGCGGCGGACCAGGGCGACGACCACGACGAGCCCGATCACGATGGCGGCGAGCAGGCCGGCGAGCACCCAGCGCCAGACCGTCGCGGCCGTGGGGATCGGCTCGCCGTCGACTGTGGGCAGGCTGACCGCGCCGTCCGCGGCCACCGTGTAGACGGTCGGCGCGGCGGGCGTGGTGTACGCCTGGTCGGAGGTGGCCACCACCAGCCGCAACCGGTGCCCGGCCTCCACCCGTCGGACGATCCCGGGCAGCGTCACGGTGACCGGGCGGGAGTCCTGCACCCGCTGCGGTAGGCCGGTGAGCCGGATCGGGGCGACCAGACCGTTCGGCAGGGTGGCCGCGCCGTCCGGGTCGACGTCGTAGAGCTTGACGAAGAGCACCGCCTCGCCGGTCGGCGACGCGGCCCGCACTGTGACGGTGGGCGCACCGGACACGTCGACCGCCTCGGTCAGCGGGGTCGACTCGAATCGGGCGTGCTGACCGGGTACGTCGCCGGCCACCCCGTCCAACAGCGAGGCGAGCCCGCCCGCGAACGGGATGGAGGAGATGGCCGCCGGGTTGCCGTTCGGCGGGTTCGCGATCGGCTGCGCCGGACCGGTGACCGTCACCTCACGACGGGCGTTGCCGGTCAGGCCCGGGTAGTCGGCGCGGCGGAATCCGGTGGCGACGAGACCCCTGTCGAGCGCGTCGAAGCCGGCGATCCGCGACCAGGTGAAGTCGTCGCCGGGCGCATCGCCCTCGCCCTTGACGTAGTGGTCGAGCCACTGGACGGTCAGGAACTTCACCCGGTCCTCGTCCGAGCGGGGTCCACTGCCGCCGTCGTGCCCGCCGGTGAACCAGGCGACCCGTACCGGGGTGCCGGCGGCGGCGATGCCGCGCGCGTTCGCGTCGGCCTCGCCGAGCGGGAAGAGGGTGTCCGCCTCGCCCTGCACCAGCAGGGTGGGTGCCTTGATCCGGTCCAGCACACCGGCCGGGCTGGAGCGTCGCAGCAGATCCACGGCGGCCTGGTCGGCGCGCCCGGTGGTGGCGATCCGCAGGTAAGCGGCGCACACGTCGGCCGCGAACCGACCGCAGGACGGGTCGGCGGCACCGGCCGGGGCGCCCCCGGGACCGGTGCCCGGGCCGGCGCCCGGCCCGGGGCTGGGTGGGCCGGCCGACGCCGGTGCGCCCTGTGGCTGGGCGGCGGTCCCGCCGGAGAGCCCGGCCGGGCCGGAGCCCACGTTGCCGCCCCCGCCGAAGAAGAGGCCCGCCCAGCCCTTCTTGAACACGCCCTCGGTCGGCGCTGCGCCGGTGCTTTCCGGCAGGAACGCGCGGGACAGGTCGTTCCAAGTGATCATGGGCACGATCGCGTCGACCCGACGGTCCTGGGCGGCCAGCAGCAACGCCAGTCCGCCGCCGTACGAGCCGCCGACCACACCGACCTTCGGGTCACCGGCGGCGTCGGTGCGCACCTCCGGCCGAGCGGCCAGCCAGTCCAGCAGCCGCTCCGCGTCGCGCACCTCGTAGTCCGGGTTGTCCAGGTGGATCTCACCGCCGCTGCGGCCGAAACCCCGCGCGGTCCAGGTGAGCACCGCGTAGCCGCGCCCGGCGAACTCCTCCGCGTCGGAACGCACCGACTCCTTCGTGCCGCCGAACCCGTGCGCCAACAGCACCGCCGGCACCTTCCGACCGGACGAGGCGTCGGCCGGCAGGTAGAAGGTGGTGTCCAGGTTCACCGGTTGGTCGCCGGACGGTCCGGAGCGGACGGTGAGCATCGCGCTCTCGGTGCGTACCCCCGGTCCCTGTGGCCACACCGCCCAGGTCACGGCGGCTGCCAACAGCACGACGACCACCGCGGCGGCGGTCGCGCGGCGGCGGGTGGGCAGGGCACGCCGGAACCACGCGGCCGGCGACGGCGATGTCATGCGGCACACGGTACGGCCCGGAGCCTGAGCGTTGGCTGAGATCCGCCGTACGTCCGTCCGGTTGCCCCGATCGGTGCGGAGTGGGGTGCGAGCGCGCAGCGTCCGGCGCGGCACAGCGAGTTGAATTCGGATCCCGTGAATTCCGATCAATCGCGGATATCCACCTCGATCCCTCCATGTCACACCCACGGCTGACACAGAGCGTGCCGGCAACGCGGACAAATGGTGACATGGCTCGAAGTGACGCGAACCTGACTCGCTGAGTGAGGTCTGACCAGTCGGGGGTTCGATTAGTTTTCCGGTCCGGTGGACGGGACTTGTCGGCTGGCTCGACGCCGGCGCCCATCCGCGCCCCACGCCGGAGGAGACACACAATGACAGTCCCCGCGCCGCGGGCCCGTCGACGGCCGTCCACGCTGGGCCGACTGCTGCCCCTGCTGCTCATCGGAGCGCTGTTGGCACCGTTGGGCCTGCTCGTCACGTCGAACTGGCGGCAGATCACCGCCGACCGGGACCTTGCCGCCCGGGAACGACTCGGCGTGCAGTACCTCACCGCTCTGGCGGCGGTCACCGACGCCCTCGTGGAGGCCCAGTCCAACGCGGTCAACGGCCGCCCCGTCGCCCGGGAGGCGTTGAACGGGGCTGTCGAGGAGGCCGCCGCGGTCGACGCCCGCATCGGCGGGGAGCTGCTCAGCCAGGAACGTTGGGCCGGCGTACGGGCCAAGCTGGAGGCGCTGCGCGGCCGGAGCGCCACCGACCCCGAGGCCGCGTACACCGCGTACGGCGAGGTCTCCGACCTGCTGCTGGCCCTGCACCGGAAGGTCAGGGAAAGCTCCGGGCTGGTCCGCGACCCCGAGGCCGACTCGTTCTTCCTCCAGGACAGCGTCGGCCAGGAGCTGCCCGAGGCGGTGGTCGCCGCCGGCCGGCTCGCCGACCTGGGCACGCTGGTCTCCCGCCGGCCGGCCGCCGAGCAACCGCGCGGCCTGATGGAGCTGACCGGCCTGCGGGTGACCGCCCTGACACCCGCCGCCGACCTCGTCGACAACCTGCGCTCGGCCGTGGACGGTTCGGAGAGCACCGACCTCGGTGCCAACGTGCTGACCCCGCTGGACACCTACCAGCGTTCGGTGGAGGCACTTGCCGCGTACTCGCTGCCGGGCAAGGACACCGGCGTGGTCAACCCGGGGCAGTTGAGTGCCGCCGCCCTCAACTCGCACCGCTCGGCCCGCCAACTCCAACCGGTCATCCTCAACGAGCTGGACGCGCTGCTTGTCGAGCGCATCGATCGGCTCAACCGGGACCGCTGGCTGACCGTCGGGGCGGCGGTCGCCGCCGCCCTGCTGCTGGGCTGGCTCACCGCGTTGCTGGTCGCCGCCGGTCGCCGGGCACGACGTCGGGCCGCCCTGGCCGCCACCCACGCGGAGAGTCCGGACACCCCACCGCACCACGACCTCTGGCAACCGCCGGTCGACGAGCCCCGTGCGTTGCAGCCGGCCGGTGCGGCCCGTGACCCGGAGACCGCGCCGTGGGGGGCATTCGATGCTGCTCGGTAGGCTCCGGATCCGCGGCAAGCTCGCGCTGCTCGTGGTGATTCCGCTGCTCAGCATGGTCGGCCTGGCCGTGCCGGTGATGCTCGACCGGGTCGCCGCGGCACAGCGGGCCGCCGACACCGCCGAACGGGTACGGCTCGCCAGCCGGGTCGGCAGCCTGGTCCAGGACCTCCAACAGGAACGCATCCTCTCCGTCGGTTTCCTGCTCGGCCGGGTCGACCGCAGTGAGCTGGTCCGCAAGTCCGCCGACGTGGACGACCGGGTGGCCGACCTCCGGGCGGCACGGAGCGACGCGCTGACCGACCAGGTCGACAGCGCCCTCGACGGCGTGTCCAGCCTCATCGACCTGCGGACGGCCGTCCTGGCCAAGGCCGCCAACCCGGGTCAGGTGATGGACGCGTTCGGCCCGGTCAACAAGGGGATCATCGAGTCGCTGCGTCTGTCGTTCAGCGTGGACACCAACACGTTGCCGGGTCGTCAGGTGCTCGCCCTCGACGGGCTGCTCCGCGCCGACGAGGGCCTGGGCGCCTGCGCCACCCTGAGCCTGCTGGTCAAGGCGATCGGCACCCCCGACACCACGGCGGGGTACGTGGCCTGTATCGCCGCGCTCCAGGTCGACAACGCCCGCTTCCGCAGCCTGATCACGCCCGAGCAGCTCACTGTGGCCCAGCTCAACGAGGCGGCCGTGGCCGCGCGTACCAGCCCCGACTTCCTGGTCACCAGCGCCCGGGATCCGGCCGGCGCGGTCCGTGACGTGCCGCTGGAGGCGCTCTTCCCGGCCGTCCGCACGATGATCCGGCTCGGTCAGTTCGTCGAGAAGAAGCTGGTCGCCGACGTGCTGGCCGAGGTGACGGCCGAGCAGCGGCGGGCGTTGACCGCCGCGTACCTGGTCGGTGCCGTGACGGCGTTGATCCTGACGCTTGTGGTGCTGCTCAGCGTGGCGGTGGCGCGGACGGTGGCCCGACCGCTGACCCGACTCACCCGTTCTGCCGACCGGGTCGCCCGGGTCGCCGAGGCGGAGCTGGTCCGGGTCACCGACGACGAGTCGGAGAAACCGCAGGCGGTCCGTCTGGAACCGGTGGACATCCGCGCCAACGACGAGATCGGCGACCTGGCGCGGGCCTTCGACCGGGTGCAGAACACCGCTGCGCAGCTGGTCGAGCGGCAGGTCGCCGGCCGGCGCAACGTGGCCCAGATGTTCGGCCACGTCGGGCGGCGTACCCAGAACCTGGTGGGTCGCCAGATCGCGCTGATCGACCGGCTGGAGCAGCAGGAGGCCGACCCCGGCCGGCTGGAGCACCTGTACCGCCTCGACCACATCTCCAGCCGGTTGCGACGCAACGCCGGCAGCCTCGTGGTGCTCTCCGGCTCGGCCGGGGCCGACGCGCACACCGCGCCGGTGCCGCTGGCCGACGTGGTCCGGTTGGCGCTCGGCGAGATCGAGGACTACACCCGGGTGGAGGTGCAGGTTCCGGCGGGCGTCTCGGCCGCGCCGGCGGTGGTCGGTGACCTCGTCCTGGCGCTGGCCGAGCTGATGGAGAACGCCACAGTCTTCTCGCCGCCACACACCCGGGTGCTGGTGGCCGCCGAGACGTCCGGCCTGGGCGCGCGGATCACAGTGGTGGACCACGGCATCGGCATGAGCGAGCAACGGCTGGCTGAGGAGAACGCCCGGTTCACCCGCCGGGAACGGCTCGACCTGGCCCCGACCGAGGTGCTCGGTCTCTTCGTGGTGGGCCGGTTGGCCCGTCGGCACGGCTGGCAGGTTGCCCTGGCCGCCACCGGCGGCGGTGGGGTGACCGCGCAGCTGGAGATCCCGTCGGCGTCGCTGGTGCTACGCCGCGCCGACCGGGCCGGGGCCACCGTGGCCCGCGCCGCGGTGCCGGCCCGGGACCGGCGTACGACGCCGACGCCCGACCCCGAGCAGGACGCGCAGCCTCGTGCGGTGGCCGTCGCCGTGCCGGCCCGCTTCGACTCGGACCTGCTCAGCCGTGCCACCCGCAGCCTGGACGCCGGCCCGTCCTGGAACGCGTTCGGGCAGGGCCAGCCGGAGCAGGCCGCTCCCGAACCCCCGAGCCCCGAACCGGCGGGCAAGCCGGCCGGGCCACGGGTGCGGCAGCGGGTGCCCGGTGCCACTCTGCACGCCACCGCCGCGACGACCCGGCCGGTGGACGCCACCGGCGCGGACCCCGCCGCCGCCCGCGCACTGGTCGAGGCCTTCCAGGCCGGGGTACGCCGCGCCGAACTGCACGGGGCAACGGGCCTCGGCGGTGCGCCGGCGCGGACGGCGAACGACCCGTCGGCCGGTGCCGGGGCAGCAGTCATGGACCCGGGCATGACAGTCGACCTGCCAATCACCCCGGGAGGCGCCGGCCCCACGGTGCCGGATGGTGGCGGCTCTACTGACGTCGCACCGGAGCGGCCCCGGTTGAGCCGACGGGTACCGGGGGCGAACCTCACCGCCATCCCGGCCTGCCAACCGCCGATCACCCACCTCGGCGACCCGGCCGAGGTCCGCGACCTCATCAGCGAGTTCGAGGCGGGCGTCGCCCGCGCTCTCCGCGAAGTCAGCCCCGACCACCGGAACGAAGAAGGATCATCACGGTGACCAGCCCCTTCCTGCACGAAAACGTCGACCAGAGTCAGCCCAGCGCCAATGGGGACCTCAGCCCGGAGGCCCGTACGTTCAACTGGCTGCTGGACTCCTTCACCTCCAGCACGGCCGGGGTCCTGGAGGCGATCGCGGTCTCCTCGGACGGTCTGCTGATGGCCATGTCGGCGATCAAGGACCGGTCCAACGCGGAGCGGTTGGCCGCCGTCGTGTCCGGGATGACCAGCCTCGCCGGTGGGGCCGCCAGTTGGTACGCGCTCGGCGGCCTGAACCGGGTGATCGTCGACATGGCCGACGGCTACCTGCTGATCAGCGCGATCAGCAGCGGTTCCGTGCTCGGGGTGGTCGCCGACCGTTCGGCGAACCTGGGCACCGTCGCGTACGAGATGACGCTCTTCGCCGGGCGGGCCGGTGGCGCCCTGACCCCGCGACTGATCGTCGAATTGAAGAACGCCGTTCAGCAGTGAGCCCCGACGTCGCCGGCGAGGATCCGGATCCGGAACCCAGGGTTCGGATCCGCCCGTACCTGCGCACGCCACCCCCGACCGGGGACGGCTCGGCGGCGACCCCGGCCCTGCCCGAGCCGGAGCCGGACGGGGGCCAGCCGCCCGGTCCCCGTCCGTTCGTGCTCACCTCGGGGCGGGTGGCGGGCGCCGACCCGGCGATCGGGCTGGAGACCCAGGTGACCGCCCGCATGGACAGTGGTTGGTGGGCCGGCACCCCCGGCGCCCTGCTGGCACCGGAACTTCAGACGATCATCGCGCTCTGCGCCGAGCCGATCTCGGTGGCCGAGATCTCGGCACGCGCCCGACTGCACTTCGGCGTGACCCGGGTCCTGGTCGGCGACCTACGGGCCGCCGGGCACCTGGACGTGCACGTCACCGACACCGACGACGCTGTCGACCCCGATCTCATCCTGCGAGTGATTGATGGACTCCGTGCGATCTCCTGAATGGCCGGTCGCCCCGCTCGGCGGGGTCGCCGCGAACAGCGCCGCCGCCCGTTACGGCATGTCCCCGGGCACCGGGCCGATAGTCGGGCGGGCCGGCCCACCGCCGACGGCACCGCCGCCGTACCGGCCCCCGTCCGGGACGGGGTCGGTGCCGCCTCCTGCCGGTAAGCCGGCCGCACCGCCGATCCCGGTCAAGATCCTGGTGGCCGGCGGGTTCGGGGTGGGCAAGACCACCACAGTGGGTGCGATCTCCGAGATCGCGCCCCTGACCACCGAGGCCGAGATGACGACCGCCGGGATCGGCGTGGACGACCCGGGTGCCCGGTCCACGAAGACCACCACCACCGTGGCGATGGATTTCGGCTGCGTGACGATCGACCGCAGCCTGAAGCTCTACCTGTTCGGCACGCCGGGGCAGACCCGGTTCGGCTTCATGTGGGACGACCTGGCCCGGGGAGCGCTCGGCGCCCTCGTGGTGGCGGACAGCGCACGGCTGGACGACTGTTTCCCGGCCATCGACTTCTTCGAGCGGGCCGGGCTGCCGTTCGTCGTCGGGGTCAACGCCTTCGACGGGCGGTTGGCGCTGGAGCTCAGTGAGATCCGCTGGGCACTGGCTATCGGCGATCATGTTCCCCTGGTGCAATTCGATGCCCGCGACCGGCTCTCGGTGCGGGACGCCCTACTGGTCGTCCTGGACCGCGCGCTGGACCGCGCTACCCGGGACAGGAGGGCCTGAGCCGACCAGCTCCGGCCGTGGCGGGAAGAGGTGATCTGTGAGGGGCGACCTGGACGAGACGCTGGCCCGGCTGGCCCGACGTGAGGAGGCGTCGCGCCGTCGGGCCGCCGACCGCGACGACACCACCGCACCGTCGAGCCCGCCCGGCCTCGGCGGCGACACCCGCAACGCCCGGCCGGGCCGGCACGCGGGGGTGGAGACCCCGAGCGAGGTGGCCGGATGGGGCCCGGTCGAGGAGGTGGCCGAGGCGGTCCGTCAGGTCGTCGGGGCCTACCCCGGGCTGGTGGTAACAGTGCAGGTGGAGCACGCCGGGCGGACGTACCCGATGCGGGTCTCCTGGGACGGTCCCAACGTCACGGTCGGACCGGTGCCCCCGCCGACGCCGGTGGAACCCCCGCCGGCCTGGCCGCTCTCCGGCCGGACGGTACCGGCCTGGGCGCCCGGTCCGGACGGTCTGACCCCGGACCCGGCGGCCCGGTTGGCCGAGCTGATCCGAAGCGACCCGACGCTGTTGGACGAGCTGGATCCGCGGCGCTGACCGGCGGGGGTGGCTGCCGGCGGCTACGGTCGGGCAGTGGCGCAACCCGACCTGACCTTGACGGCGAGCCTGCGGCCGGCGGCGCTGGACGCCCGACGTGGCATCGTGCGCCTACACCCGGAGGCGCTGACCGCGCTGGGGCTGCGCCCCGGCGACCCGGTCCGCCTCGCCGGCCGCCGGGAGACGGCCGGGATCGCGGCGGCGGCCGGGCCGGGCGCGAGCAGCGCCCTGCTGTACGCCGACGACCTGACGTTGGGCAACCTGGGTCTGCGCGACGGCGGTCAGGTGCGGGTGAGCCCGACGCCGTTGGTTCCGGCGACCCGGGTGGTCCTGGCCGGGCCGGTGGGGGTCATCGCGGCGGTCACCCCGGAGATGCTCCGGCTCGCCCTGCTGGGCAAGGTGCTCACCGCCGGGGATGACGTGTCGCTGCTGCCGCAGGACGTGCTGCCGGACGCCTCGGTCCGCAGCCTGGTCGAGGCGGCGCGACGCAGCCTCGCCAACACCGTCGGGTTCGCCTGGACCAGCACCCTGCTCAAGGTGGTCACTGTCGAGCCGGCGGCCGGTGCGCTGGTCACCATGGGCACATCGGTCGCCTGGGAGCACGGCGCGACCACCCACGGCGGGCCCGCCCCGGTCGGCACCGCGCCGGCCCGGCCGGGTCCGAGCGCCGACCCGGTTCCGGTCGAGGACGCGCCCGACGTGGACGAGCTGCCCGGGCTGCGGGCGCAGGCCGAGGAGCTGACCGAACTACTGGACCTCGGCTTCCACCACCGGGAGGTGCTGGGCCGGCTCGGCACCACCATCTCGTTGGGGGTGTTGCTCGTCGGCCCGGCGGGCTCCGGAAAGTCGGCGCTGGTCCGGGCCGTGGCCGCCCGGGTCGGTGCCCGCGTTCACCCGCTCTGGGCACCGGAGGTGGCCGCGCTGGCCAGTCAGGCCGCCGCCGAGCGGTTGCGCGACGCGGCGACGGCTGCCCGGGCCGGCGGGCCGGCGGTGCTGCTGGTCACCGACGTCGAGGCGCTCGCCCCCGCTGACGATCCCGGTCCGGTCGCGACGGTGTTCCGTCAGGTGCTGGCGGAGAGCATCCGCGCCGGCGTCGCCGTGGTCTGCACCACCGGCCGGCCGGAGGCGGTCGACCCGGCACTGCGCTCCCCCGACCTGCTGTCGCTGCGGATCAGCGTTCCGCTCCCGGATCAGGCGCTGCGCCGCGAACAGCTCACAGTGCTGACCCGGCAGGTGCCGTTGGCCGACGACGTCCGGCTGGACGAGGTGGCCGGGCGTACCCCCGGGTTCGTCGCGGCGGACCTGGCCGCGCTGGTCCGGGAGGCCGGGGTACGCGCCGCGCTGCGACAGAAGTCCGCCGAGACGCCGACCGTGTCGATGGCCGACTTCACCGCCGCCCGGGAGGTGGTCCGGCCCACCACCATGGCGGCGTCCACACTGGATCTGGCGTCGGTGACCCTTGACGACGTGGGTGGCCTGGAAGAGGTCAAGCAGACGTTGACCGAGTCGGTGCTGTGGCCGCTGACCTACCCGGACACCTTCGCCCGGCTCGGCGTGCAGCCGCCGCGCGGCGTGCTGCTCTACGGGCCGCCGGGCTGCGGCAAGACCTACCTGGTCACCGCTTTGGCCGGGTCGGGGCGGGCCAACGTGCTGTCGGTGAAGGGCGCCGAACTGCTCTCCAAGTGGGTCGGTGAGAGCGAACGCGCGGTCCGCGAGCTGTTCCGTCGGGCCCGGGAGGCGGCCCCCACCCTGATCTTCCTGGACGAGGTGGACGCGCTGGCGCCGGTCCGTGGCCAGGCCACCGACGGTGGCACCACGGACCGGGTGGTCGCCGCCCTGCTCACCGAGTTGGACGGGATCGAGACGCTGCGCAACGTGGTGGTGGTCGGCGCGACGAACCGGCCGGACCTCGTCGACCCGGCGCTGCTGCGGCCGGGCCGGCTGGAGCGGCTGGTCTACGTGCCACCGCCGGACGGGCCCGCCCGCGCGGAGATCCTGCGGGCCGCGTCCCGGCAGGTGCCGTTGGCGCCGGACGTCGACCTGTCCGCCCTCGGGGACGAGCTGACCGGCTTCTCCGCCGCGGACTGCGCGGCGCTGGTCCGCGAGGCGGCGCTCGCGGCGATGCGGGAGTCGCTCGCCGCCGCCACGGTCACCGCCGGGCACGTGTCGACGGCACGGGCCCGGGTACGCCCGTCGCTGGACCCGGGCCAGGTCGCCGCCCTGGCCGCGTACGCCGCCAACCGGGAGTGATCAGAGCAGTACAACCTTTCGTCGTGCCCGGGACGTTCCTAGTACGTCACATTCCTCAGTGGAGTCATCCACTGCGACGTCAGGTGGTGTTCCTTGCGCAAGCGGCTCTCCCTCCTCCTCATCCCCCTCGTGGCGGCGGCGACACTGGTCTCGGTCGGCGCACCAGCGGCGGCTCATCCGGCGAAGCCGTTCCCGGCCCGCATCGCGCTGCCGAACGGGTTCACCCCGGAAGGGCTGACGATCGGCCGGGGCACCACAGTGTTCGTCGGTTCCATCTTGGATGGTGCGGTCTGGCGGGGTGACTTACGCACCGGCCGTGGCTCGGTGCTGATCCCGGGCACACCCGGCACCGACAAGGCGGGCCTCAAGCTCGACCCGCAGGGACGGCTGTGGACCGCCGACTTCTCCGGTGGCGGCGCGAGCGTGTACGACGCCGACACCGGCACCAAGCTGGCCCACTACCAGTTCACCGACGTGCCGGGCAGCTACGTCAACGACCTGGTGATCACCCAGCGGGCGGTCTACTTCACCGACTCCGCGCGGCAGGTGCTCTACGTGGTGCCCCTCGGCCCGGGTGGCCGGCTTCCGGCCCCCACCGCCTTCCGGGTGCTGCAACTCAGCGGTCCGGCCGCCACCCCGGACGTCTACCACAACGGGATCGTGGCACTGCCGGACGGCGATCTGCTGGTCGCGCAGATGCTGACCGGTCAACTCGTGCGCGTCGACCCGCGTACCGGCGGCAGCCGCCTCGTCGACCTGGGCGGCTACTCGGTGGAACGGGCCGACGGGCTGGTGCTGCGCGGGCGCACCCTGTACGTGATCCGCAACCTGACCAACGTCGTCGCGGTGGTCCGGATGAACGCCGGGTACACCGCCGGAGTGGTGCAGCGCGAGGTCACCGGCCCGCAGCTGCGGTCGCCGGCCACCGGCGACCTGCTCGGCTCAGCGTTGTACGTGGTGAACGGCCGGTTCGACGTGGAGTCGACGCCGAGCACCGACTACGACATCGTCAGGTTGCCGGCCTGATCCAGGCGGTCGGCGGCGGCCCGCTGTGGTCGTCGCCGGCCCCATGGGCGACTCAGCGAGCAGGCGGCGTCGAGTCGAGGCAGATCTCGGCGCGTACCTTGCCGCCGTCCTCGCGCAGTTTCGCACCGCATTTTTCGAGTACGGCGACGGCGCCGATGTTGTCCGGGGTCGTCTCGGCGACCACCGCCCGCATACCCGCCCGAGCGGCGGCGTTCAGCAACTCCCGCAGGGCGGCCGCGCCGATCCCCTGCCCCCGTGCCGACCGGCCGAGCCACATCCCGGTCTCCACAGTGCGCGGCTCGTCACAGCGCGTCATCCGGATCATGCCAAGCACCTCGCCGCCGACGAGGATGGCGTACATCTGCGAACCGGTCGGGCCGTCCAGCCCGCCGAAGCTGGCCCGATGGAAATCCCGGAACGCCTCGCGACGGGCGAGCGACCAGCCGGCGGGCGCCTCGACCGGGGGCATCACATCACCGGGCTCCGCCTCCGCAGCCGCTACGGAGAGCAACGGCTCCAGGTTCCGTTCGTCCACCGGCTCCAGCCGGACCGCACCCGCCACGTGCCGCAGTCTGCCGCCCTCATCGGCCGAAGTCCACCCCATTGGCCATCCACTGGCGGTCTGGTCAGCGGTACCGGCCGGTCGGGCGGCCCGGGTGTTTCGCATCACGCTCTGTTGTCACCCGGACGGGTGGCGAACGCTCAAACCGGCTACCCGAACTCGCAGAACACCACGGACGCGTCGTCGGTGGACTTGTGCCGCCGCAGCCGATCGGGGTGGTCGCGCTCGGCGTCCCGCACCCGGTCGATCAACGCGCCCGGACCGTCGGCGGTCAGCAGGTCCAGCAGACCGGCCCAGTCGGTCAACGCGAACTGCTCCACCGCGCTGGACGCGCCGTCACTGAGCAGGGCCGCCCGCCGTAGCGCCCCCGGACCGTGCCGGGGTGCGGTCCCGGTGACCGCGTGGAAGGCGGCGTCCGGGTCGGAAGCCGCCACCCAGTAGCCGTGGGTACGGTTCATCCGCTCCCGCTGCACGCTCACTGCGTGCCGGAACCGGGTGACCGGGTCCGCCGCGCCGCCCGGCACCATGGCCACCGTCTCCCGCAGCTCCGCCATCGCCGCGTCCAGCCTGTTGTCGGTGACCACGCTGACCTGCCCGCCCGTGTCGAGGACCAGCGGGCTGTCGCAGAGCACCAGGTAGTCCACCTGGTCGCCGCAGTCCCGCAGCAGGCAGACAGTGCTGGACGGGGTGCCCGGATGGTCCAGGTCGCACTGCCCGCCGTGGTCGGCGCGGACCGCGAGGATGGCCGCGGCCAGGTTGCTGGTCAGCCGGGCGGCCGGGCGTACCGCCTCGGCGACGCCGATCCGGGCGGCCAGGTGCCGGACGTACCACTCGGGCCCGTGCACGCAACCGGTGTCGAAGCCGTCCGGCACCGTCGCGCCGTCCAGGACACCGACCAACGGGCCGAACCGGAAGACCAGATCCTCGTTGACCGGCCGGCCCGGGGCCGGCGCGGACGCGGAGCGTACCCGCATCACCGGTGCTCCCCCGCCGGATTGCTGCCCGTCATAGCCCGTCCCCTCCGTCGCCTCCGGCTGCCCGCGTACCCCTTGGGCCCGGCGACATTCCTGCCCCGGCGCGTAGAGGTCAACGGCGGCGGTTGCGGGCGCGCGACGAGCGCAACCGGCGGAGTCGGCTGATCAGCACGGGGTCGGCGGCGAGGGCGGCCGGATTGTCCAGCAGACCGTTGAGCAGTTGGTAGTACCGGGTCGACGAGATCCCGAAGGTGTCCCGGACGGCCTGCTCCTTGGCGCCGGCGTGCCGCCACCACTGCTGCTCGAAGGCGAGGATGGCCCGCTCCCGCTCGGTCAACCCCGGCGCGGGATCAGCGGGCTGCGCCGACTCGTCCGCCGGCGACGCCGACTCGTCGGTCTCGATGGGCGGCGCGGGTCGGGGATTCGGGACGGTCGGCCCGGCGGCACCCGTGACCTCACCCGGACGAGCGTCGATGGACGGCTCGGGGGCGGCCGGGGTGGTGTCGGCGGACATGTCGTTCAGCCTAGTCAGCGGCGACCACTGACGCAGCAGGCGGCGCGGCCGGTCCGTACCGCCGGGAACCCCGACGGCCGGGCCGACCGCGCCGCGTCACTTCGGTCGGGTCAGGTGATGTCGCGGCGACGCATCGCCCAGAGCGCCGCCCCGAGGATCACCACCACCCCGACCGAGAGCAGGACGGAGGACTGTTGCCAGGTGATCTCCATCGTGGCCGGCTTGCACTCCCCGAAGTAGGTCGCGTTGCAGGCGTTCCAGTCCTCCAGCTTGACCGTCTTCGTCATCCAGGCCAGCGCGTACGTGGGCAGCAGCCACGCCTCGGCGAACCGCACGCCCGCCATGGAGAGCAGGATGCCCAGGCCGAACTGGCCGACCACCATCAGCGCCACCACGCCACCGAGGGCCATCGCGGTGTGCCGACCCAGCGAGGCGAGGGCGAAGCCGATGGTGGTGAGCACCAACACCAGCACCACGCCGCGTACACCGGTCAGCATGAACGACTGCCAGACCCCGGAGGTCATCTTCTCGGTGCTGCCCCGGAAGTTGGCGACCGCCCAGAACCCGGCAAACCACAGCACCGCGGCCGGAAGCGTCACCGCCAGGATGCCGGTGAGCAGCGCGGCCAGCTTGGTGAGCAGTACGGTGAGCCGCTTCGGCCGCCAGAGCAGCAGGTTCATCATGCCGCCGGTGCTCCACTCGGCGCCGACGAAGGACGCGCCGATGACGAACCCGACCAGGGCGAGGATCGCCGCGAACGGGATCAGTGTCTCGTCGAACGTCTCCTTGAAGTCGAACGTCGAGGGCAGGAACCAGCTCGCCTCGATCTGGTCCCGGGACGGGGCCGTGATCATCGAGCAGTCGGGCGGGTAGCGGCCGTCGGTCGCCGTGCCGGCCGTCTTGGCCTGCTCGCACGCGGCGCGCTCCTGCTCGCTCCAGCGCACCTGCTCCTGGTACTGCTGGTCAGCCTGACGCTCGGCCTGGGCGAGCTGGCCGGCGTCGATCTTCTGGTTGGTGAAGAACACCCCGACCACCACCGCGGCCAGCACCAGCAGGCCGAGCAGCGACATGTAGCGGGTGAAACGCCGCTTGCTGAGCCGGCGCAGCTCGGTACGAAAGAGGCTCACGCGCCCCACCCTCCCCCGGCGGGACCGGGCTGACCCGTCCCACCGACCTTCATGGACTCGTCGACCTGCCGGTGCTGTCCGGGTACCGGCGCGGTGGCGGTCAGTTCGAGGAAGACGCTCTCCAGGTCGACGGCGATCGGCGCCAACTCACTGACGTAGAGGTTCTTCTCAGCAAGCAGTCGGGTCACCGACGCCGGCTTGTCGACGCCGGCCAGCATCAGGTGGTCCGGGTGACCGGTGACCCGGATCCCCGCCGCGGTGAGCGCCTCGGTGGCCACCGGCAGGTCGCTGACCGCCTCCAGTCGGATCCGGACCGCACCGGACGAGTGCTGCGCGAGCACCTCGTCGACCGGGCCGAACGCGACCCGCCGGCCCAGCGAGATGATGGTGACCGAATCGCAGATCAGCTGGATCTCACCGAGGATGTGGCTGGACAGCACCACTGTCATTCCGGACTCGGCGAGGGTGCGCATCAGCGTGCGCATCTCCCGGATGCCGCCCGGGTCGAGGCCGTTGGCCGGCTCGTCGAGGATGAGCAGCTTCGGGTTCTTCAGCAGGGCCGAGGCCACGGCGAGCCGCTGCTTCATGCCCAACGAGTACGTCTTGACCCGCTCACCCGACCGGTCGCGTAGCCCGACGAGTTCCAACACCTCGTCGACCCGGATCTGTGGCACCTCGCCCGCCCCCGCGAGCAGGGACAGCGTGTCCCGGGCGGTGAAGTGCGGGAAGAACTGCGGGCTCTCCACGATCGCGCCGACCTCGCCGGCGACAGTGGGCAGCGCGTCGGGAACCTCGTGCCCGAGCAGCGCCATCCGGCCGCCGTCGGGTCGGATCAGGCCGAGCAGGGTACGCAGCGTGGTCGTCTTGCCGGACCCGTTCGGGCCGAGGAAGCCGTGCACCTGCCCCGCGTCGACCCGCATGTCGAAGCCGTCGAGCGCGTTGCGGGTGCCGCGTCGACGACTCTTGTACGTCTTACGTAGACCTTCGATCTCCAGGACAGCTGGCAAGCTGCACCTCCCCCGATGGGTGGGCGTGACAGCCGACACCATACGCGGTATGCAGGACCGCGCAATACGCGGTATGCATCGACGCGCCGAACGGGTTAATTCATTGACGGAGCGTGACCGCTCAGGCGCAGACGACCTGCACACCGGCGGCGCGGAACGCGTCCACCACCTCCGGCGCGGCACCGGAGTCGGTCACCAGCGTCTCCACCCGCTCGACCGGGCAGATCCGGGCGAAGGCGTGACCCCCCAGCTTGGACGAGTCAGCGATGATCACCACGCGCTTGGCGCGGGCCACCATCAGGTTGTTCATCGCCGCCTCCCCCTCGTGGTGGGCGGCAGCGCCGAGCTGCGGGTCGATCGCGTCCACCCCGAGCAGGGCGACGTCCAGGGTGACCTCGCGCAGCAACGCCCCGCCCAGCGGGCCGACCAACTCGAACGACTTCGGTCGCACCACGCCGCCGGCCACCACGACCTTCATCCGCGATCGGACCAGCAGCTCGTTGGCGATGTTCAGCGCGTTTGTCACCACTGTGAGCTGGGCGCCCTCGGCGCTGGTGTTCAGGTCCGGCCGTACGGCGAGCGCCCTGGCCACCTCGGTGCTGGTGGTGCCGCCGTTCAGGCCGACCACGGTGCCCGGCGTGACGAGCGCCGCGGCGGCAGCCCCGATCCGCTGCTTCTCGGCCGAGTGCTTGGCCGTCTTGTAGCGCAGTGGCAGGTCGTACGACACGCCGTTGGCGACCGCGCCACCCCGGGTTCGCGTGATCATCTGTTGCTGCGCGAGCTGGTCGAAGTCACGCCGGATGGTGGCCTGGGAGACGTCCAGCCGCTCGGCTGCCGCCTCGACGCTGACCCGGCCGTTGTCGGTCAGCATTTCGAGCAACGCGTTCCATCTGGCGTACCGGTCCACTGCGGGGGCCCTCCCAGCAACTGCACGGACGGTGATTGATTGCGTGCACACTAGTGCGCGAAACTAGGCTGGCGCAAAAGACTGACCTGCGCGATCGACCGGCCGGTTGCCATGGTCACCTGCGTTCGCGCAGAATAACGCGCGAAATGCGGGTCTAACGAGCCGTATTGAGCACCGACCGGCCCTGCGAGGAGTTTCCCATGGCGCACGTGGACGCGGAGATCGCGAGCCAACCCGACTGCTGGCGGGAGGCGGCCAGGCTGGCCGAGGTCGTACGCGGTGACCTGCCGCGTCCCGGGGAGCGGGTCGCCGTCGTGGGTTGCGGCACGTCGTGGTTCATGGCGATGGCGTACGCGGCCCGCCGCGAGCAGGCCGGCCAGGGTGAGACCGACGCGTTCCAGGCGTCCGAGTTCCCCGCCGGCCGCCGCTACGACCGGCTGATCGCGATCACCCGTTCCGGCACCACCACCGAAGTGCTGGAACTGCTCGCCGCGCTACGCGGACAGACACCCACCACGGTCATCGTCGGTGACCCCACGTCCCCGGCGGTCGAGCTGGCCGCCGCCACCGTGGCCATGCCCTTCGCCGACGAACGGTCGGTGGTGCAGACCCGCTTCGCGACCACCGCGTTGGCCCTGCTCCGGGCCCAGCTCGGCGACCCGGTGACCGCGCTCGCCGCCGACGCGGAGGTGGCGGTGCGGTCCCCGCTGCCGATCGACCCGGCCACCATCGAGCAGGCCACCTTCCTCGGTCGGGGGTGGACGATCGGGCTGGCCCAGGAGGCCGCGCTGAAGTGTCGCGAGGCGGCCACCTTCTGGGCCGAGGCGTACCCGGCGATGGACTACCGGCACGGCCCCATCTCGGTCGCCGCGCCGGGCCGGCTGGTCTGGGCGTTCGGTGAGCTGCCCGACGGGCTGCCCGAGGATGTGGCCGCCACCGGCGCGGCCTTCGTGCACAGCCGCACGCACGGTTGGCGCACGGTGCTGGGCAGCTGGTCCGCCGGCCGTACCCCGGTCGACCCGATGGCCGACCTGATCCTGGCCCAGCGCTTCGCGGTTGCGCTGGCCACCAGCCGGGGTCTCGACCCGGACGCGCCCCGACACCTGACCCGGTCCGTGGTTCTCGCGCCATGACCGACGACAGCGTGGTCGTTGCGCTGGACGTCGGCGGCACCGGCATGAAGTGCGCGCTGGTCCGCCCGGACGGCGTCGTGGTCCGCACCGAGCGGCACCCCACCGACGCCGCACGCGGCCCGGCCGCCGTGGTCGGCACCATCCTTGACGTGGCCGGTGGGCTGGCCGACAAGGCCCGCGCCGACGGGCTCACCCCGATCGCTGTCGGCATCGCCGTGCCTGGGGTGGTGGACGAGGCACGCGGAGTCGCGGTCTGGTCGGCGAACGTGGGCTTCCGGGACGTACCCCTGCGGGACCTGACGGTGACGCGGCTCGGCCTGCCGACGGCGCTCGGCCACGACGTGCGGGTCGGTGGTCTCGCCGAGGCCCGGCTCGGCGCTGGACGCGGCACCGGGCACGTGCTGTTCGTGGCGATCGGCACCGGCATCGCCGCCGCGCATGTGGTCGACGGCACGGCCGCGGTGGGTGCCCACGGCGCCGCCGGGGAGATCGGCCACATCCTGGTCCGGCCCGACGGTCCGCGCTGCGGCTGCGGCCGACCCGGCTGCCTGGAGGCGATGGCGTCGGCCGCCGCGATCGGCCGCCGCTACGCCGAACTCGCCGGCGAGACCGCCGACGTGCCGGTGACCGCGGCAGAGGTGGCCGAACGGGCCGCGGCCGGCGAACCGCTGGCCGGCCAGGTCTGGCAGGAGGCGATCGAGGCGCTCGCCGATGGCCTCGCCAGCGGGCAGGCGCTGTTCGACGTGGCGACGATCGTGCTCGGCGGCGGCCTGGCCCAGGCCGGGGACCGGCTGCTGAAGCCTCTGCGGGCGGCGCTGCACGAACGGATGACCTTCCACCGGGAGCCGCAGCTGGTCGCGGCAGCCCTCGGCGACGAGGCCGGTTGCCTCGGTGCCGCCCTGCTCGCCCTGGACGCCGTCGGTGTCCGTGACCTTCAGGAGAAGCGATGACCGTACGGGTGAACGGCCGAGTGGTGACCCCGACCGGAGTCGTCCGGCAGGGCTGCGTCGAGTGGGACGGCGATCGGATCACAGCGGTGGCCGAGTATCCGTCGGTGCGCGACGGGCACTGGATCCTGCCCGGCTTCGTCGACATGCACACGCACGGCGGTGGCGGCCACACCTTCACCACCGGTGACGCGGACGAGGCCCGCAAGGCGGCCGACTTCCACCTCTCGCACGGCACCACCACACTGCTGGCAAGCCTGGTCAGCGCACCCTTCCCGCTGATGCGTACGGCAACCGAGGCGTTCGCCCCGTTGGTCGACGAGGGCGTGTTGGCGGGGGTCCACTTCGAGGGGCCGTACCTGTCGGCCGCCCGCTGCGGCGCGCAGAACCCGGAGTACCTGCGTGACCCGTCGACCGACGAGCTGGCCGAGCTGATCAAGCTGGGTCGCGGTGCCATCCGGATGGTCACCCTCGCCCCGGAGCGCGACGGCGCGCTGGAGGCGATCAAGCTGCTCACCGCGCAGCGGGTGGTGGCGGCGGTGGGTCACACCGACGCCACGTACGAGCAGACCCGCGCCGCGGTCGCCGCCGGCGCCAGTGTCGGCACCCACCTGTTCAACGGGATGCGGCCGGTGCACCACCGCGAGCCGGGGCCGGTGGTGGCCCTGCTCGACGCGCCCACAGTGATCTGCGAGCTGGTCGCCGACGGGGTGCACCTGCACGACGGCATGCTGACCTTCGCCACGGCGACCGCCGGCCCGGACCGCGCCGCGCTGATCACCGACGCGATGGCCGCCGCCGGAATGCCCGACGGCGAGTACGAGCTGGGCGGCCAGGCCGTCACCGTCGCCGACGGGGTGGCCCGGCTGGCCCGCGACGGCGCGATCGCGGGCAGCACGCTGACCATGGACGCCGCGCTGCGGCACGCCGTGAACGCTGGAATCCCCATCGCCGACGCCGCACGGATGGTGGCCACCACCCCGGCGCGGGCCATCGGCCTCGGCGACCGGGTCGGGTCCCTCCAGGTGGGTCTCCGCGCCGACCTTGTGGTGCTCGACGACGACCTCAACGTGGTGCGCGTGCTGCGCGGAGGCTCCTGGGTGAAGTGACGGGGGTGTCCCCGTCGCCGCTCGCATCCGCCGGGTCGTCTCGGCCGGGTCCGATGTGTACGCGGCATTGCCTTTGGAGCTGAATCGTTTACGACATCGGCCTGCTGGCGAACATCAGCCTCGTGCCGACGGGTTCGGCGACCGGGCGTGCGGCGACCGCGCGTGCGACCGCCGGGCGTGCGACCGCCGGGCGTGCGACCGCCGGGCGTGCGACCGCCGGGCGCCGATTCGTTTACGACATCAGCTCCAAAGGGCCGCTATCCCATACTGCCAACGGCAGGCGGCGGCCCAGCTCAGCCGATGGCGGGAACTTCGACGCCGAGGACGGCCTGCTCGTCGGGGCGGTGCACCAGCACGTCGGACAGGTACGACTGGACCGCGTGGCGCATCCCGACGTCCCGGCCGGCCTGCTCGGAGAGCAACCACTTGTGCTCGATGATCTGGGCGAACAGCTCCTGCGGCTCCAGCTTGCGGCGCAGGTGCGCGGGGACGGCCCGGACCACCGGCTCGAAGACCTCGGTGAGCCAGCGGTGGGCGGCCTGCTGCTCGTCGATCAGGTCGCTCTCCGCGCGGTAGGCGTCCAGGTCGTTGAGCAGCTTGCGGGCCTGGTTCTCCTCGGCGTCCAGCCCGGTCAGCCGCAACAGCCGCCGGGTGTGGTAGCCGGCATCGACGACCTTCGGCCGAACCAGGAACCGCCCGCCGTCGATGGACGACATGGCCACCTCGGCGACGTCGAAGCCCAGCTCGTTGAGGCGGCGGATCCGGCCCTCGATGTCGTGCCGGGCCTCCCGCTCGATCGCCTGCTCATAGGTGATCTCGTGCCAGAGCCGCTCGTAGCGCTGCACGACCTCCTCGCAGACCACCTCCGGGTCGATGGACTCGTGCAACAGGCCGGCGGCCTGAAGGTCCAGCGCCTCACCGAAGATGTTCACCCGGGCGATCTCCAGGTCCTCACCACGTTGACCGTTGGAGAGCGAGTTGTGCAGGGCGCCCGTCTCCGCGTCCACCAGGTAGGCGGCGAAGGCGCCCGCGTCCCGGCGGAACAGCGTGTTCGACAACGAGCAGTCGCCCCAGAAGAAGCCGGTCAGGTGCATCCGCACGATCAGGGCGGCGAGCGCGTCGAGCAGCCGGCTCATCGTCTCCGGCCGAAGGGTGTGCGAGAAGAGCGCCCGGTACGGCAACGAGAACTGCAGGTGCCGGGTGATCAGCACCGATTCGAGCGGCTCGCCGTCCTCGGTCTGCCGGTCGGCGACGACCGCCACCGCCTCGACCGACGGAAAGTCGATCCGCTCCAGGGCCCGCAGCAGGTCGTACTCCCGCTCGGCGATCCGCTCGCGGGTCTCCTTGAACGCGTACACGTAGTCGCCCAACCGGACGAACCGGACGATGTGCCGGGAGATGCCCTGCGGCAGCGCCACCAGGTGTTGGGCAGGCCACTCTTCCAGCGGTGTCGACCAGGGTAGGTCGAGCAGCGCTGGGTCCACGAGGGCAGACGTGATCCGCACGGGCACAAGCATGACTGGTCGCCCCCCGCATCCGCTCCTGATCGTGGTTGGGCCCACAGCGCCGCACACCCCGGCCTCGCGCCGGGCCGGTAGCGTGGTCGCGTGCTCAAACCCACAGCGGTACGACGTGACCTGCGGCTACGGCCCGTCCGCCCGGCCGGCTGGTGGTTCGACGCGCTCCTGCTGGTCGGTCTGGTCGGGTTGACAGTGGCGCTCGCCGCCGATCAACTCTTCGGGCTGGACCGGGCAATCGCCGACTGGGCCGACGGGCACCGGCCGGCCGCCGCGTACTGGGTCGCCCGGGTGCTGAACTTCCTCGGGCAGGGCACCCCGCTCACGTTGATCGCCGCCGGGCTGGGCGTGCTGCTGGCCGTCCGGCTGCGGTCGGTGCGACCGATCCTGCCGCCGGTGGTCGCGTTCGTGCTGACCAACCTGACGATCGGCCCGCTCAAGATCTGGACCGCGCGGGCGGCACCGAGCGCCAGCGTCAAGGAGCCGTTCCTGACTCCCGAGCAGACCCTGCCGCTGTTCCACGACGACCTGCCGGTGCGGTTCGCCCAGTCCTACCCGTCGGGGCACGTCGCCAACGCCATCGTCTGGTACGGGGTCATCGCGCTGCTGCTCGCCCCGCTGGCCCGCAGCTTCGGCCGCCAGCTACCGACCCGGCTCGTCACCGTGATCCGCGTCGTGCCGCCGCTGGTCGTCCTCACCACCACCACCTACCTCGGCTGGCACTGGCTGACCGACTCGGTGGCCGGGCTGCTGCTGGGCCTGATCCTGGACCGGCTGCTGTACCGGGCGCCCTGGGACGGCGTGCCGCTCCCCGGCCGGTTACGCGGGTGGGACCGGCCGTTCACCTCGTACCCCTAGGGTCTTGGATCGTGGATCAACTGGCGCGGCGGCTGGGCGTACCCGATGCGGTTGTCATCGGGTTGGGCTCGATGCTCGGCGCGGGCGTCTTCGTGGTCTTCGGCCCGGCGGTGGCGGCGGCCGGCGGCGCCGGCCTGCTGCCCGCGCTGGTGCTGGCCGGTTTCGTCGCCTTCTGCAATGCGACCAGTTCGGCGCGGCTCGCGGCCCGCTATCCGGAGTCCGGCGGCACCTACGTCTACGGCCGGGAGCGCCTCGGGCCGTTCGCCGGGTTCCTCGCCGGCTGGGGTTTCGTGGTCGGGAAGACGGCGAGCTGCGCGGCGATGGCGTTGACCGTCGGGGCGTACCTCTGGCCGGGCCAGGCCCGGCTGGTGGCCGCCGGCGCGGTGCTCGCGGTGACCGCTGTGAACCTGCGCGGCATCGGCAAGACCGCCACCGTGACCAGGGCGTTGGTCGTGCTGGTGCTCGCGGTGCTGGCAGTGGTCACCGTCGTCGGGGTGGTGGGCGGGCCGGTGCACCTGGACCGACTCGGCGAGCCCGGCGGATCGGCGCGGGGCGTGCTCACCGCCGCCGGGCTGCTGTTCTTCGCCTTCGCCGGGTACGCCCGGATCGCCACGCTCGGCGAGGAGGTTCGCGACCCGCAGCGGACCATTCCGCGCGCCGTGCCGCTGGCGCTCGGGGTGGTGCTCGTGATCTACCTGGTGCTGGCCGTGGTCGCCCTCGGCGTGCTCGGTGCCGACCGGCTGGCCGGCTCCGCCGCGCCCCTGGTCGACGTGGTGACCGCCGCCGGGCTGCCCGGCCTGGCGTGGGTGGTCCGCGCCGGCGCCACCATCGCCGTCGTCGGGGTGCTGCTGTCCCTGGTCGCCGGGGTCGGCCGGACCACCCTCGCCATGGCCCGCCGCCGTGACCTGCCCGGCGCGCTGGCCGCCGTGCACCAGGTGCACCAGGTGCCGCACCGCGCCGAGTTGGCGGTCGCCGCCGTGGTGATCGTGGTGGTGCTGCTCGGCGACGTCCGCGACGCGATCGGCTTCTCCAGCTGCACTGTGCTCGTCTACTACGCGATCACCAACGCGGCGGCGCTCACCCTGGGCCGCGAGTCTGGTCGTCGGCTGCCGGTGCAGGTGCTCGCCGGCCTGGGGCTGGCCGGGTGTCTGCTGCTGGCGGTCAACCTGCCGCTGGGCAGCGTTCTCGCCGGCTTCGCTGTGCTCGCCGCCGGTGCCGCCTTCTACGCTCTGCGGGCGCGTCGCTGACAGTGGCAGGCGGCCGGAGTCAGCGGCTCAACCGCTGGTATCGGCGCACGGCCAACGGGGCGAACGTCGCGATCAGCAGCACCGGCCACAACACCGCCAACAGCATCGCGTGCTCCGCCGGCCAGGAGTCGCCACCCAGGCCCGGGTTGCCGAACAGTTCGCGGATCGCCGCGACGGTGGCCGACAACGGATTCCACTCCGAGATCGTCCCGATGACCGAAGGCATCAGCTCGGGTGACACGAAGACGTTGGAGATGGCACTCAACGGGAACGCCGCCGGGAAGACGATCACGCCGACCGTGTCCGGGTTGCGGACCAACAACGCCAGGTAGATCCCGACCCAGGTGATGGCGATCCGCAGCAGCAGGAGGAGCCCGACCGCGAGCAACGCCTTGCCGACGCCCTGTCGCCACTGCCACCCGACGAGTAGGCCACACACCAGGAGGGTGGACATCTCCAGCAGGGCACGCAGCAGGTCGGCGGCGCTGCGACCGGTCATCAGGGCGGACCGCGCCATCGGCATCGACCGGAACCGGTCGACGACACCCCGGCTGAGGTCCAGCGCCACGCCGGTCGCGGTGGCCCCCAACCCGTACAGCATCGTCATCACGAAGACCCCCGGCAGCAGGAACTCGCGGTAGTCACCACCACCGGCCACCTGCATGCCGCTGCCGAACACGTACCCGAAGACCAGCACGAACATGATCGGCAGCGAGAAGTAGAGGATCAGCTCCTCCGGCGCGCGGACCACATGGGTCATGTTCCGCCTGGTCATCGTCCAGCCGTCGGCGATAGCGGTGGTCATGCCACGTCCACCTTTCGTCCAGCCCCGACGGGTTCGGGGGTCTCGTCCGGCCGGTGCCCGGTCAGGTGCAGGAACGCCTCGTCCAACGTCGCGCGCCGCAGGCCGATGTCCTCGACCGCGATCCCGGCGTCGTCCAACGCGCGTACCACGTCGACCAGGCCGGCGACGCGATCGAGCACCGGTACGCTGAGCCGTCGGACCTCCGGGTCGAGTTCGGGTTCCGCGCCGCAGGTCGACGCGACGAGGCGTGCAGCGCGGCTCAACTCGGCCGCGTCGCGGACCACCACCTCGATCCGGTCGCCGCCGGTCATCGCCTTCAGTTGGTCCGGCGACCCCTCGGCCACCACCCGACCGGTGTCGATCACCGAGATCCGGTCGGCGAGCTGATCGGCCTCCTCCAGGTACTGCGTGGTGAGCAGCACGGTGGTTCCGTCCGCGACGAGACCGCGGACCAGGTCCCACACCTGGTTGCGACTGCGCGGGTCCAGGCCGGTCGTCGGCTCGTCCAGGAAGAGCACGCGCGGCGTGCGGATCAGGCTGGCGGCGAGGTCCAGACGGCGGCGCATCCCACCCGAGTACTCACCGGCGGAGCGACTCGCCGCCTCGTCGAGCCCGAACCGTTCCAGCAGTTCACCGGCGCGTCGGCGGGCCTCCCGTCGGCCGAGTCGGAACAGCCGGCCGAACAGCTCCAGGTTCTGTCGGCCGCTGAGGATCTCGTCGACCGCGGCGTACTGCCCGGTCAGCCCGATCCGGGCGCGCACCTCGTCCGGCTGGCGCAGCACGTCGTACCCGGCCACTGTGGCCCGTCCCGTGTCGAAGCGCAGCAGCGTGGTGAGGATCCGTACGGCCGTCGTCTTGCCCGCGCCGTTCGGCCCCAGCAGTCCGTGGATCGTGCCGGCCGGCACTGCCAGGTCGAACGTGTCGAGCGCGCGGGTCGGGCCGTACCGCTTGCCCAGCCCCTCGGCGACCACCTCGAATGTCGTCATGCCCCCACGATGCGGTCGGGCGCTGACGGATCACGCACCGTCCGCTGACGGCGGCGCACCGGCCTTCTCCGCCTCGGTGATCTCCTTCAGGACGAGAATGATCTCCGCACGGGCGGCTTCGCCGACGTACCAGCCGGTGAGGCCGCCGGTCAGCGCCTCCTCGCAGAACCGCCTCGCCGCTGCCAGGTCCCCGCGCACGCGGGCCACCTGGGCGAGGCCCAGTCGGGCGCTGGCCACGAACTCGGGCGCGCCGCTGCGCTGCGCGAGGAGCAGCGCAGTGGCGAAGTCGTCGTGCGCCGCCGCGAGGTCACCGGCGCGCAGCCTTATCTCCCCCCGGGTACGCAGCATGTCGGCCTGGTCGACGGCCGACCCGAGGGCCTCGACCAATCCCATGGCCTCATCCATGTGGGCGCCCGCTGTCTCAGGATCGCCCTGCCAGGCGGCCAGTTCGCCGAGAGCACCGAGCGTGATCATGGTGCCCCATCGGTCCCCGGTGCTGCGGAAGCCGTCGAGCCCGGTGGCCAGCGCCGCCCTGGCCCGGTCCCAATGGCCGCTCCACATCAGCGCTGAGCCGCTGCCCATCGCGCCGAGCGCGTTGATCCACTCGTCCGGGCCGACCAGCCGCCGCAGCTCCGCCATCAGCTCGTCGACATCCTCGGCACCGCCGGACGGCGGCCCGGTCGAGATCCCCGACAGGTACAGCAGGAACGGCTGTCGCGGTGGCCGGTCGAGACTGCGGATCACTGACGACTGCGTCCCGAGGGACGGCAGGTGGAGGGAGCCCGCGAGCGAGGCGTTGTAGACGCAGAGGGCGAACTCCTCACCCAGCCCCGGCGGCGCTTCGGTGCCGAGCAGTTCGAGGACGTCGGCAGCGAGCCGCGCCCCTTCCCCGCGCATGCCGCGCAGCCACCAGTAGAACGACAGGGCCGCGACCATTCCGGCCGCGTCGGACACGTCACCGGCGGCCGTGGCCCGGCGCAACGCCGCATGCAGGTTGTCCCGCTCGGCGTCGAGCCGTCGCAACCAGTGCAGTTGCTCCGCGCACCGCAGGTGGTCGCTGGCGGTCCACGCGAACTCCAGGAAGTACGCGGTGTGCGCGCGGCGGAGCTGGTCGGCCTCACCGGCCTCGGCGAGGCGCTCTGCGCAGAAGGCCCGCACCGTTTCGAGCATCCGGTACCGACCGCCGGTCATCTCCACGAAGGACTTGTCGACCAGACCGGTGAGCGCGTCGACGAACCCGGCGGTGGGCAGGCCGCAGACCCGCCCGGCCGCCTCCAGCGTGGCCCCACCGGCGAAGACGGTCAGCCGTCGGGCCACTTCCCGTTCGGCGTCGTCGAGCAGATCCCAGCTCCACTCGACCACGGCCCGGAGGGTGCGGTGTCGCGGCGACACGGCCCGGCTGCCCGTCGACAGCAGCCGGAACCGATCGTCGAGACGGGCGGCCACCTCGGCGACGGACAGCGCCCGCAGACGCGCGGCGGCCAACTCGATCGCCAACGGCAGGCCGTCCAGGCTGCGGCAGATCCGCAACACCATCTCGACGTTGACCGGCGTGACAGTGAAGTCGGGCGCGACGTCGACGGCCCGCTGGACGAAGAGGCCGACCGCCGCGTACTCGTCGGCATCCAGTGCGGACGCGCCGAGCGGTGGCAGGGCGAGCCCGGTGAGCGGGCACAGCGCCTCACCGGCCAGCCCGAGCGGCTCCCGACTCGTGGCCAGGACGCGCATCGCCGGGCACGCGCTCAGCAACCGGGCCGCCAGCCGGGCCGTGTCGACGAGGACGTGTTCACAGTTGTCGAGCACCAGCAGCAGTCGCCGCTCGGCCAGCGCCTCGACCAGCCGGTCGGTGGTCTGCCAGCCCGACTCGGCCGGGGCGCGCAGGCCTGCGTCACGCAGGCCGAGCGCGCTCAGCACCGCCTGCGGTACGTCGGAACCATCGGCCAGCCCGGCCAGCTCGACGAAACGGACCTCCCCGTCGACCCGGCCCGCCGCCTCGATCGCCAGGCGCGTCTTGCCCGCTCCCCCGGGGCCGGTGAGGGTGACGAGCCGACGCTCACCGAGCAGCTCGCCGACGCGCTTGAGCTCCTCCTCCCGGCCGACGAACGTGGTGAGCTGGCCCGGCAGCGCCCGTTCGGCCGCTCCGCGTTCCTCGCCACGCAGCACCGCGAGGTGGATCGCGGCCAGCTCCGCCGACGGGTCGGCACCCAACTGCTCGGCCAGGGCGCGCCGGGCGTCCTCGAACTCGGCCAGCGCCTCGGCCGGCCGACCCAGCGCGGCCAGGGCGCGCATGAGCTGGCCCCGCGAGCGCTCCCGCAGAGGATGCGCGACGACCAGCTCTCGCAGCTCCGCGACCAGCGTGCCGTGTGCCCCCAACGCCAGGTCCGCCTCGACCCGATCCTCGATGGCGGCCAGCCGCAGCTCGCCCAACCGGGCCGCCTGCACGGGCGCGCCGGCAGGGCCGATGGCATCGGCCAGAGCGGGACCACGCCACAGCTCCAGCGCCTCACGCAACACCGCCGACGCCCGGGTCCAGTCGCCGTCGGCGAGCGCGTGACGCCCCGCCTCGGCGAGCCGCTCAAACCGGTACGCGTCGACGTCCTCGGGATCCACCGCGAGGCGGTAGCCGGCCGGGTGGAACTCGACCGGGTCGTGCCCGGCGGGCAGGGCCTGGCGCAGCCGCGACACCTGGGACTGGAGCGCGTTGGCCGCGCCCCGGGGCGGATGCTCCCCGTACAGGCCGTCGATCAGGCGCTCGGCGGAGACCACCCGGCCCGCGTCGAGCAGGAGGAGCGCCAGCAACGCGCGCAGCCGCGGACCGCCCACGGGGACTTCTCGCCCGTCGGCCAGCACCACCTGGGTCGGCCCCAGGATGCGGAAACGCATGCCATGGATTGTCGCTCAGTGCCGGCCGTTTCTGGCCGCGCCGGATGGTGTCAGCTCGCCTCGCCGGTCCCGTCATGCCGGCGGGTCAGCTCGAATTCGTCAGGTGGGCCGCCGTTGGTCGTCGAAGAGCCACCCTCGGCGGGGGGAACGGGATGAGCCGCGCCGGGCGCGGACGCGGCGACCCCGGAGTCCGTCGGACCGGGCACCGGAGGAGACGCCGCCGCTGGGGTTTTCAACCCGCCGGGAACCCCGCCCGGCCGAGGGACCGGGACCGGGTGGGCGGGCGGGGCGCACTGCCGCGTCAGCCAGTCCAACCCGCGACGCCGGGCGACCACCGTCAGCCGGTCACCAGCGAAGATCACCTGCCGGGGATCGAGGTCCTTCCACCAGATCGTCTTGGCACCACCGGCCGGGGTACGCGCGATGAGCCGGACCTGCCCGTCCCGGTTGACCACGTCCAGCGGCCGACCGTCCAGTTCGGAACCGGGGGCGACCGGCACCTCGGCGACCGGCAGCGCGTGCCTGTCGACCGGGATGGTGCTGATCACGGCACGTTCGGTGAGCGCCCCGATGAATGCCGGGGCGGCCAGGTAGGAGACCGACCGGGACACCCCGAGCGCGAACGTCTCCTCCACCCGTTCGGCGAAGTCACCGTCGAAGAGCCGAAGCACCACGCGCAGGTCGGCACGGAGATCGCGGGCGGCGAGCGCCGCCTCCAGGTTGGCCACGTCGTCGGTGGACGCCACCACCAGCGCCTGGCAGTCGGCCACCGACGCGGAGGCCAGCGTCTCCGGCAACGCGGCGTCACCGACGATCAGCGGCACCTCCAGTTGGCGGGCCAGGGCCGCGCCGCGCGGCTCCGGGTCCTTGTCGATCGCCACCACCTCGACGTCGTACTCGCGCAGCTGTGCCATCACCCGCGTGCCGACGTTGCCCAGGCCGATCACCACCACGTGCCCGACCCGCGCGGGTTGCAGGCGGCCGGTGTGCAGGGCCAGCCGGGCGTTGACGATGCCGTCCACCACGACGGCGGTGATCAGCGGGATCAGCGCCAACCCGGCCAGGTTGAGCACCACCTGCATGATCTGTGCGTCCGCCGTCTTGGTGGTGTCCGGGTCGGCGCCGCTGAGGGTGGTGACCAGGGTCAGGTACAGCGCCTCCAGCGGGGAGACGTCCTCGGCACGGGAGATCAACGCCCCCAGCACCGCGATCAGCGCGAGCACCGCCATCACCGCGATGCCGATCTTGCGGGTGGCGAAGCCGCGGACCGCACCCATCACCACCGCGACCGGTCGGCGCCGCCGACGCGCGCGGACCAGCCGGCGGGCGGCGACCTCGGTGCCCGGCGGCTGGCCGGTCGCCTCGGCGAGCACCAGGTCGGCGCCGGCCTGCTCGGCCGGCAGCAGCTCCACCCCCTGCACCTCGCTGAGGTGCGCCAGCGCGCAGACCACGTCCTGCGGTCGGACGTCGGCCCGCCGCGCCACCCGCAGCGTCTTGTCCCGGTGTTGGAAGGAACTGGGGTCGACCTCGTTGAGCGCGGCGGCCACGAAGGCCGGCGCGGCCATCTCGGCGTCGGAGAGCACCTCGACCGGGGCCTTGAGCAGCTTGCGTACGCCGTCGGCGAGGGTGCCGTTGAACATCCGCAGCACCTGGCGGACCCGCTGGTCGACGGCCTGGGCACAGAGCGCGGCGTGCAGGTTGCCCACGTCGTCCTGCTGCAGCAGGGCCAGCCCGGTCGCGCCGGCCAGGCCGGCGGCCTCGAAGGTCGCCACATCCAGCCGGTCCGAGCGGACCACCCGGACCCCGCGCAGCCCGGCCACGTCCGGCCCGTTGCTGCGGTAACGCTCGGGGACCACGACGGTCACCCGGGCCCCACCCGCCGGCAGCTCGGTTTCGAGCATCGCCCGGGCCACGTAGTAGGCGAGCGCGTCCTTCCCGCAGATCACGTAGTGCGGGCGTGGATCACCGACGGATCGCAGCCGCCAGTTCCACTCGACCGCCCGTCGCGCCCGGTCCCGCCACGGCTCAGCCATGCCCGGATCGTAGTCAGCACGGCCATGGTGGGCGACCCCGTCCGGATCATCCCGTGGCCAGGTATGTCCGCTCCGGCGACGGGTAGAGCAGCGACATGCAGACGTTCCTCCCGTACCCGGGCTTTCTGGCCAGCGCCCGCACGCTGGACCAGAAGCGGCTGGGCAAGCAGCGGGTGGAGGCCATCCAGGTGCTGCGCGGGCTCACCCGACCCGGGTACGGCTGGCGCAACCACCCGGCCGTGAAGATGTGGGCCGGGTACGAGGAGGCGCTCGTCCGCTACGGGTTGGACATGTGCGCGGTCTGGACCGAGCCGGGGCGGGCCGACACCTGCGCCACCACCATGACCGTCGACCTCGCCGCCGCCTGCGGGGCCGGCGTGATCCGAACCCAGGACGAGCTGGCCCGAGCAGGTGAGCTGCCACCATGGCTTGGCCGCGACGACCTGCACCTGAGTCACCGCTCGTCGCTGCTGCGCAAGGACCCGGCGCACTACCGCCCGCTGTTCGGCGACGACGTGCCGGAGGACCTGGAGTACGTCTGGCCCGCCTCCGACCGTCCCCGCCGTTGCTTGCCAGCCGACTGATCCGAGGTGGGGCAGACTGGGCCCCATGGCGCTGTCGCAAGTGGTAGGTCGGCTGATCGGCGTACGGCAGCACCAGGTGGACCCGGGCGGTGGTGGCGCCGACCGGGTGCCACGACCGACCACGGCGCTCGTGGTGGGTGGCGGCATCGCCGGCATGTCGGCGGCGGTGGTGCTGGCCGAACGGGGTGTGGCGGTCACCGTGCTGGAGGCGGCACCGACGCTCGGCGGTCGACTGGGCGCCTGGCCGGAGGCGCTCGCCGACGGCAGCCAGCAGAACGAGCACGGCTTCCACGCGTTCTTCCGGCAGTACTACAACTGGCGGTCGATCCTCCGCCGGATCGATCCTGGCCTGGGCTTCCTCAAGCCCATTCCGGGCTACCCGATCCTCAGCGAGCAGTGGCCCACCGAGGAGTTCGGCAGGTTGCCACCCGCGCCGCCGGCGAACCTGCTCGCGCTGCTGCTGCGCAGTCCCAGCCTGCGCCTGTCCGACCTGCGACTGATGGACCGGGACGCGGCGCTGCCGCTGCTCAGCTACGACCCGGTGCGCACCTACGCCGAGCTGGACGACACCACCGCCGACGAGTTGCTGGCGTCGCTGCGACTGCCGGACCGGGCGCGGGCGATGCTGTTCGAGGTCTTCTCGCACTCGTTCTTCAACCACGAGGCGGAGATGTCGGCGGCCGAGATGGTCGCCCAGTTCCACTTCTACCTGCTCGGCAACCCGGAGGGGTTGGCCTTCGACTGCCCCGACGAGGACTACGCCACGGCGATCTGGGAGCCGCTGACCCGGCACGTGGAGAAGCACGGCGGCCGGGTGCTCACCAGTTACGCCGCCACCGGGGTGCACCGCGACGCCGAGGGGTGGCGGGTGACGACCACCGACGGCGGCAGCCATCCGGCCGGGCACGTCGTGCTCGCCGTCGACCCGCCGGCGCTCGCCGCGCTGGTCGCCGCCTCCCCGGACCTGGCCGAGCAGGCCCCCGACCTGGCGAGGAGGATGCCGGCCTTCGGCACCCCCGGCCCGCCGTACGCGGTGGCGCGGTACTGGTGTGACGGGGACGTGGCCGCCGAGCGGGCGGTGTTCAGCGGTGTGTCCCGCCAGCCCACTCTGGACTCGGTGACGCTCTACCACCGGTTGGAGAACGAGCCGCGGCGCTGGGCGCAGCAGACCGGCGGGTCGGTGATCGAGTTGCACGCGTACGCCTGCGAGCCCGGCGTGCCGGCCGAGGAGTTGGCCGAGCGGATGCGCCGCGAGCTGGTCGCGCTCTGGCCGGAGGCCGGCGACCTGCGGGTCCGCGAGCTGCGGGCCCGGGTGGAGGCGCAGGCGCCGGCGTTCACGCCGGGCAGCCACGCCTGGCGACCGGGGGTACGCACCGACGCGAACGGCCTCTACCTGGCCGGCGACGGCATCGCGACGGACTTCCCGAGCGCGTTGATGGAACGCTCGGCCGCGACCGGGATCATCGCCGCCAACCACATCCTGCGTGCCGAGGGTGGTGCGGCCGAGCCGGTGCGCTCGATCCGACCGCGTGGGCTGCTGGCCGGCAGGCCAAATCGACAAAACACAACATAAGCCACCGTGCGCTGCCGTACGCTCGAATGATCAACCGTCGATCGGCCGGGCGGGAGGGCAGCGGGAGATGTCACCACTGCACCGCGCCGGCGCGGAGAACGGTTCGTCGATCGACGAGATCGGCCGCGACGACGCGTCCCCGCTGATCCGCGACGAGCGTGCCTGCATCGTCACCGCGCTCCGGCTGGGTTGGTGGATGGCGGACGCCTACCACCACGGGCAGCACGCCGAGCCGCGCGCCTTCACCGAGACCCGCCCGGCCGTACCACCTGCCAAACTCTCCAACCTCACCGAGATGTCCGCCCACCGGCGGATGCGGATGTACCTGGACGGGGTGGACGTCGCCCTGGCCCAGATCGCCGACCTCACCCGGCACACCGGGCCGGTACCCGACACGTCCGCCGCCCGAGCCCTGCTGCCCGACCTGGGTCAGCCCGACCCCACCGACCCGGTGCCGCTGCTGCTCGCCCTCGACGACCTCAACGTGGAGGTGCTGCGGTGGGCGATGGCCGCCAACCACAGGGTCGGGCTGGCCTACCGGCTGGGCCGATCAGTGGCCGACACCGTCCGGGCCGGCGACGTCACACAGTTGCTGCGCCAGTTCGGCGGCCGACAGGTCCAGATCAGCAGATGGTTGGACGAGCTGGCCAGCGTGCTGCCGCCGTACTCGGCCGCAGTGGTGCGCCGGTCACTGGCCGCCTGGGCGAGCGCTGTCGACCGGTCCGGCCACGGCGACCCGACCGAGCCGACACCCGCCGCCCTGAGCCGGGCGCTGCGCGGCCAGGGTGACCTCTGGCGTGACGTGCTCACCGGCGGTCTGCACCCGCGTGACCTGCTCGACGAGGATGACTACGCGGTGATCGCCAGAAACCTGATCATCCGGGACCGGCGGCTGGTGGCGCAGGCGGCCCGGGGCATCTTCTGGCCGGTGCTCGTACCCCTGCTGTTGGTGCTCTTCGCTGTCGTCGGGGTGAGTGCCGCCGCGGCCGCCGGCTCACCGACCACCCGGGCCACAGTCGCCCTGGTGGGGCTCGGTGCCGGGCTGGCCGCGATCTGGCGGTCGGTCTCCGGGCCCGCCCTGGCGGTCGCCGGTGAGGTCAACCGGCCCCTGCTGGACAGCGAACTCACCGCACGGATGTCACTGCGGCTGAACCGGCCCCTGACCACCGCCCAGGTCGCGGCGAAAGCGACTCCCCGCACCCGCCGCCAGCGGCGTCCCGTAGAGACCGGCCGATCGAAATACGTTGCCCCTGCCTCCCGCGTCGACCTACCGTGAGCGCGCAAGGTCAACCACCACCGCGGGAGCAGCTCATGACGATGTCGCACGTCACCACCGTGCCGTCGACGCTGCCCGGTGACGGTTGCCGAGCGGAAGGTCCCCGGGCGGGCCGGCCCGACTGACGCGTACCCGTACGCGCCGAGCCGCCCCGTCCGACAGCCGGACCGGGCGGCTTCTTGCTGTCCGGCACCTTTGGAAAGGAGTCCCGGTGGACGCCGTCCTCGTCATCAACGCCGACCTCGGCCCGCTGCACCGGGTCACCGTCCAACACGCCGTCCGAATGCTCTGCCGTCGGGTGGCCGAGATCCACGAGGCCGAGCCGGACCGGGTGATCGGGGTCTTCCCGATGCCCCGGGTGGTACGGCTGGTCCGCTTCGTGGTCACCCGGTGGAGGTTCAACTCCGGGCCGGCCTGGTCGCGCGCCGGTGTGCTGCGCCGCGACGATCGGTGCTGCGCGTACTGCGGTGGCTCGGCCTCCACCATCGACCACATCCTGCCCCGCTCACGCGGCGGCCGGAACACCTGGCGAAACACCACCGCCGCCTGCTACGCCTGCAACCAGCGCAAGGGGGACCGGACGCCAGCGGAGGCGGGCATGCCGCTGCGCCGCGAGCCGGTGAACCCGGGCTGGGGGGCGCTGGCCGGGCGGTGACGGACCGGCCGGCGGGAACGGGGGGCCGCGTCCCGGGTACGTCCCGGGCGCGGCACCCGCCGGCCCCCGATCAGGCGGCGCCTTCCTTGACCTTCGACTTCAGTTGGCCGTTGGGGCACTGCACCCGGATCTCGCTGCGGTACGCCGTGGAGGTCAACTCGACCACGATCTGCCTCGCCGGCCCCGGGTCGTACGCCTCGACCCGGAAATCGGGCGCGAGCACCACCTCGACCACCTCGACCGACCTCCCCACGCAGCGAACGGTGACCGTCCCGCCGCGAGCGTCCACGGGTACGCCGGCGCCGGGGGTGGGAGTCGGCGTGGCCCGGGTCGGGGTCGGGCCCGCGGTGGTGGGCGTCGGGCCCGGGGCCACTGTTCCGCCCGGGCCGGTCGCGGGGCCGCTCCGGGTAGCGGGCGCGGTGATCCTGGTCGGCGGCACTGCGGACGGTCCGGCGTCGAGCGCGTCGGTCGGCTCCTCGCTGCGGGGCATCCCCACAGTGGTGGTGCCCGGACCGCTGCCGGTCGGCGCGGCGCTCTGCCCCGGTCGACGATTGCTGGAGTCTCCAAGTGACCCGGCCAACGCCACCGCGGCGATCACGGCACCGCCGACCGTCAGGATGGCCCGCCGCCGACGCCACGGCCCGCGCCTCATCGGCGCCGCCGAGTCGCGGGCCGGCCCGGCGCCGGCCGCGGTGCCAACCGAGCCTTCGCCAGTTGGTCCTTTGTCGGCCGATTCAACGCCGGTCGGCTCGGTGCCGGTCGCGGTGCCGGTCCGCTCGGCGACGTTTGCCGCCGGTTCGGCGGCGACAACGGCGGCGCCCTCGGACGCGGCTCCGCTGGCGGCGGCGAGCAGGATGCGGGCCGCGTCGGCGGCCGGCGGGCGGTCGGCGGGATCGCCGGCCAGGCACCAGCGATAGAGACGGTGCACCTCGGGCGGGACACCGTCGATCTCGGGCAGCGGGTCCGGCTCGACGTGCGTGTGCGCGCGGAGCATCCCGGTCTGCGCCTCGGCGGGCCAGGGCAGCCGGCTGGTGAGCACCCGGTGCAGCAGCAGACCGAGGGCGTACACGTCGCTGGCCGGCAGCACCTCGCCGGCCAGCAACCGCTCCGGCGCCAGGTACGCCGGTGTGCCCAGCAGCCGCCCCTCAAAGTCGATCTCGGGGGCGCCGGCGGCTGCCGCGATGCCGAAGTCGAGCACCTTCGCGCCGGTCGGCGTGAGCATCACGTTGCCCGGCTTGATGTCGCGGTGCACCAAACCCTGCTCATGGGCGGCGGCGAGCGCCGAGGCCACCTCGGCGCACACCCGCAGACCGGCGCGTGGCGGCAACGGCCCGACCACCAACCGGTGTTCGAGGGTGTGCCCGCCGAGCAGTTCCATCACCACGAACGGGACCTGGGCACCGTCCAGCGCCGACTCGCCGTAGTCGTAGACGCTCGTGACGTGTGGATGCGACAGCCGGGCCGCGGCCTTGGCCTCGCCCCGGATCCGCTGTCGGGCGTTGGTGTCCGAGGCGACCAGCACCTTCACCGCCACGTCCCGTTCGAGCACCTCGTCGTACGCCCGGTGCACCGCCGACATTCCGCCACTGCCGAGGCGTTCCAGGAGCCGGTAGCGGCCCGCAAGCAACTGATCACGCTGCACGACCGACAGCCTGCCGTACCGACCTGGGTTCCGGGTACCCGGGATCGAGGTGTTGCGATGAGTGGGAGCGGCTCGCGGCGCCACCCGCAGAGGTCAGTCGCCGGTCGGTGGCCGCCAGGCGAAGCGGGGCGTACGCCGCTCGGTCATCGCCGCTACCCCCTCGCGGGCCTCGCCGGTGGTCGCCACCTTCCGGTGCCACCAGGCGATCCGTGCGGGCTCGGCCCGCTCGTCGATGATCTCCTTCGCGGCGGCGATGCTCAGCGGCGATCGTTGGGCGATGGTCGCGGTCAGTTCGTCCACCCGTGCGGCGAGCCGGTCGGCCGGCAGCAGTTCGTCGACCAGACCGATCCGCAGAGCGCGCTCGGCGTCGATCAGCTCGGCGGTGAACAGCAGATGCTTGGCGGCGGACGGGCCGACCAGCCGGGCCAGTCGGCGCGTCGTCGGCGCCGGGTAGACCAGTCCGAGTCGGGCCGGCGGTACGCCGAAACGGGCGTCGTCCGTGGCGATCCGCAGGTCGCAGGCGACAGCGAGCTGAGCCCCACCACCGACGCAGGCGCCGCGGATGGCCGCGATTGTCGGCTTGGAGAACCGGGCCAGCCGTTCCTCGGCGGTCACCGCGATGCTGGCGTCACCGGCGTCCAACAGCTCGGCCAGGTCACCGAGGTCGGCGCCCGCGCAGAACGCGTCGCCCACGCCGGTGAGCACCAACGCCCGTACCGCGGGGTCGGGCTCCAGGCGGTCGAGCAGTTCGGGGAGCTGACGCCACATGGCCGCGGTCATCGCGTTGCGCCGGGCCGGATTGTGGATCACCACGGTGGCGACCGGCCCGGCCACCTCGACGGTCAACTCCGCGTCCGACACATCCGCTCCTTCCCGCGTCACCTGGAGCGACGCCGCCAATCTGGCCGCCGGCGTCGCGCGCCGGTGCGGCGACCATAGCGAAGACGATCGGTCAGGCGCGGCACAGGCGCACTGGGGGGAACCAACGGTTGGGGTCGCGCGTCCGACGGAGATGAGACCCGCATCGACGACCGTCGCCACGGTAGCGCTCCTGGCCGCGCTCCTGACCGGTTGCACCAGCGTCGACCGAGCCCCCACCGCCACCCCGACCCAACCCTCGACCACCACCGCTACCGGCCCGGCTGACCCGACCACCGGCACCTCGCAGCCGACCACCGCCCCGACGGTCAGCGCCGGGACCAGCGGTGTGGCCCCCCGGGTGACGTTGCGAATCTCCGGCGGCTTCGCCGGGCGCGGTGAGTCCATCGTCGTCGAGCCGGACGGTCAGTGGACCGTGACAGACCGGGCCGGCGGTCGGCGCAACGGACGGCTCACCCCTGCTGACCAGGGCACCCTCGCGGGACTGACCGCGGACCCCCGGCTCGCCACCGAGGCCCGGCAGCCGACCACCGCGACCAGGTGCTCGGACGTGATGCACTACCGCCTCAGCGTGGCCAGCAACGACACCGGATACACCACCTGCCCCGAGGACGGAACCCCACCGCCGGCCACCCAGGCGGTGGTCAACCTGCTCCTGCGAACCACCGAGACTTACGTCAGATAGTCCGGCGGCAGGCCGGTCCCGCGCAGCTCCGGCGGTAGGTGGGCCACATCGTTGACGGCGATCAGACTCGGCGGGCCGGCCGCGCTGTACCGGATGACGGTCAGCCCCGCGTTGTGCGAGTTCAAACCCAACCACCGCCACTCCGGCGCGTCGAGGGCATGCCGCACCAGCCAGGCGATCAGGAAGCTGTGCGTCACGACCAGTTCGCGGACCGGCTCGCCGCCAGCGGGCCCTTCACCGACCGGACCGGCGAACCGCCGCACCGCGTCCGCTGTCACTCGCGGCCCGTCGACCCGCTCGGCCTCCGAGAACTGGGTCAGGAATTCGGCGTACGCGGGCGGCAGGCCAGCCGGGTCCGTGTCGTGTGGGAGGTGGTCACCGGCCAGCTCCGTCTCGTACACCGGAACCTCGGGCAGCGACTTGGCGATCAGCTCGGCGGTCTGCGCGGCCCGGCGCAGCGGCCCGTGATGAACAGCGGCGAACCGGCGGGCTCGCAGTCGTTCGCCCAGCAGGGTGGCCTGCCGCCGCCCGCGCTCCGACAGGCCGGTGTCCGGCTCGCCGGCATCGGTCCCACTCAGCTCGGACAGGTCCTGCTCGGCGTGTCGGGTCAGGTACAGCAACCGGGTCACCATGGCCCTCACCTCAACACACCGGGAGGTACGGGTTCCACCCGCACCTCCCGGTCCTGCGGCCTGTCGGCTCAGTCGGCCCGACCGGACGTCGCCCGCGCGAAGGTGACCGACACCCACAGCCAGCCGGCCGTCACCGCCAGGCCGAACGCCACCATCACGGCCGGTGCCGGCCGAACGATCAGCGTCACCCACGCCAGCGCGAAGAACATCCCGGTCACCAGGCTGTACGCGGCTCGACCGCGCGCACCCTGCCGGGCGGCCCGACGGGCGGCCACCACCGTCGCCACGATCAGCGACACGAAGGCCACCGCCGCCACCAGGAAGTGCAGGCCCCCGTGCCAACTGATCTCACCGGCGCCCCGAGGCGTACCGGTCGGGAACCCGTCGGCCGGGTCGGCGCTGAAGATCGCCGCCCCGACCAGGCCCAGGCCGTACAGCGCGAGCAGCCGGGGCAGCCAGACCGACCCCGTGCCGGTACGGCGGCGCAGCGCCTGAGCGGCCAGCGCGCAGAGCACGCCGGTGACCAGGAACGTGACGATCTGGATCCAGCCCAGCTCGCCGGTGCTCAACACGCTGACCGGGTGACGACGGAAGTCGAAGCCGTCCCGGGTCGCCGCCTGCACGATCGCCGAGGCGACGAAGATCGGGCCGGCGAGCACCCCGCCGATCAGCAGCAGACGGTCCCGACCAACAGCTGCCGGTCGTACCACGGGAAACGTCGCGGCCTGGCTCATCACCCGCCCCCTACGCCCGGGGGAACATCTGGCCGATGCGGATCCGGTTGCCGAACGGGTCCCGGATGCCGAAGTCGATCCCGTACGGGCGCTCGGTCGGCTCGTCGGTGATCTCGACGCCCTTCGCCACAAGATCCTCGTGCGTCTTGCGGGCGTCGTCGGTGGTCATGAAGAGGTACCCGCCGAGGGCACCCTTGGTGAGCAGCTCCCGGACCTGCTCGGCGGTGGCCGGGTCCAGCGCGGGCGGGCCCGGCTTCTCCAACAGGATCTCCCGCTCCGGGTCGCCGGGCAGGTTCACCGTGAGCCACCGCATGAAGCCGAGGTCCTGGTCGGTGTTGACCTCCATGCCGAGCTTGTTGACGTAGAAGTCAAGCGCGGCGTCCTGGTCGAGGACGTAGATCTGGGAGCGGCTGATCGCGTTCATCGTCATGCCCATGACGCTAGAGGTAGACCGTGACCTGCGGCTTATCCAAAACTGCTGGGTCGGGTCCAGGCTTTGGTGAAGCACGACGGCACGTTGGCCGGCGCGACGCGCTGACGCCGGAAATCCGAGGGCGACTGCCCGACGATCTGCCGGAACGTCCGGCTGAACGTACCCAGGCTGCCGAAGCCGACGGCGTAACAGATGTCCGTAACGTCCCGGTCGGTCTCCACCAGCAGCGCCATCGCCCGCTCCACCCGGCGACGTTGCAGGTAGCGGTGCGGGGTCTCACCGAAGGTGGCCCGGAAGGTACGGATGAAGTGCGCCTCCGAGACGTGCGCGATCCGGGCCAGCGCCGGGATGTCCAGAGGCTCGGCGTACGCCCGGTCCATCGCGTCCCGTGCGCGCAGCATCGCCCGGTTCGACTCCTCCACAGCGCGACTCATCGACCCCCCGGCCTCACTTCGCTCGCCGCCGCAGCCCAGGCTACCGCCGGGTACGGCTGAGCTGTCACTAGCGGTAGTAGAAGTCGGCGGCCCCACCAGCGCGTCGGTGCCCCTCGGAGCGGGCCGGCAGAGGCACAGCCCGCGCCGGTCGAGAAACCGCTGACCGGACTGGTAACTGTGACGGCGCATTGGGCAGGATCATCGGCCGTGACACTCGTCCTGCCGCCGCGCCTGACAGCCTCGGCTCAGAGCTTGCGCGACGCCGCCCATCGACGCGGTCTACAGACCGTCCAGCTGCCCACCTTCGAAGTACCTGCCGGACTGCGTGCTGACCACCTCCATGCGGGACCGAGCTTCGCTGACGTCGTCGCACCACTGCTCGGGATCGCGCCCCTGGAGGCTGCGCCTGGCTGGCTGACCGGCCTACCCCGTGAACTCACCCGCCGCGAGATCACCTTGGTGACCATCGGCGAGGCATACGAACTCCGTCGACCGGCGTTCATCAAGTCCCCCAACGACAAGAACATCACGGCGATGATCTACACCGACGGTTCCCGTCTGCCCGGCCCGGATGCCGTCGAGCGACGAACTCCGGTGCTCGTCAGCGACATCGTCGACTTCACCGCCGAGTACCGGCTGCACCTGCTCGACGCTGTCGTCCACACCGGCAGCCAGTACGCCGCGCACGGCCGGTTGCACCTCGGCCCGCCGTCGCCCGACGCGTTGGCCTTCGGCACCGATCTCGTCGCCGGCTTTGGGCACACCCTGCCCTCCGCCATCGTCGTAGACGTAGGACTGGTCGACGGACGTTGGGCCGTGATCGAGGCAAACGCCGCATGGGCCAGCGGCGCCTACTTGGCGGATCCCGACCTGGTCCTCGATGTCGTCCTCCGAGCGGCCAGCCCAACGGCCTCGGTCACCGCTCGCGACCAACAGTTCATCCGACGGCCTCAGCCGACCACCTGACGGTCACCACGAGAACCCTCGTGGCAGCGCCACTCGGAAAGGTCTGATGGAATTGGAGCCCCCGGCCGGGATCGAACCGGCGACATCTCGCTTACAAGGCGAGTGCTCTGGCCAGCTGAGCTACAGGGGCGCGTGCGTCGAGGTCAGCATAGCGACTGACGTCCGAATATCCCGATCGCGTGGCCTCCCGACAACGGGAATCGTCAACAACCCGACGCACAACCGTTTGACGCTGCGTCGATTGATGTCTGACCGTGCCCGAGTGACCGGAATGCGTAGCCCGCCTGGTGGGCTCGGCGGACCCCCGCCTTGGCAGCAGGGGTAAACGCGTTTACGGTTCACTGACACGGACGATGATCGGGCGCCCCCGCGACCGGCCGCCGTCCGCTGACCGGCACGGACACGTGCCGGTTGCTCCTTCACTCGGATCGTCCGGCACGTTCCTGCCGGTGAAAGGAAGCGCTTCACCATGGCTACGGTCACCTATTCCAAGGCGTCCCGGGTCTACCCGGGCCAAGAGCGTCCCGCCGTCAACGAGCTGGACCTCGAGATCGGCGACGGCGAGTTCCTCGTCCTGGTCGGCCCCTCCGGTTGCGGTAAGTCCACCAGCCTGCGGATGCTCGCCGGCCTGGAGGACGTGGACGCCGGTTCGATCTACATCGACCAGCGTGACGTCACCCACCTTCCCCCGAAGGCCCGCGACATCGCGATGGTCTTCCAGAACTACGCCCTCTACCCGCACATGACGGTGTACGAGAACATGGCGTTCGCCCTCAAGCTCCGCAAGACCTCCAAGTCGGAGATCGACCGGCGGGTCAAGGAGGCGGCCGGGCTGCTCCAGCTGGAGGAGTACCTCAGCCGTAAGCCGAAGGCGCTCTCCGGTGGTCAGCGTCAGCGTGTGGCGATGGGCCGGGCGATCGTCCGCGAGCCGCAGGTCTTCCTCATGGACGAGCCGCTGTCGAACCTCGACGCCAAGCTCCGCGTGCAGACCCGTACCCAGATCGCGTCGCTCCAGGCCAAGCTGGGCGTCACCACTGTGTACGTCACGCACGACCAGGTCGAGGCCATGACCATGGGTCACCGGGTCGCGGTGCTGCTCGACGGTGTCCTTCAGCAGGTGGACACCCCGCGGGCGCTCTACGACACCCCGGCCAACGTGTTCGTCGCTGGCTTCATGGGTTCTCCCGCCATGAACATCAAGACCGTTCCGCTGAACGAGCGGGGCGCCGAGTTCGCCGAGCTGCAGATCCCGCTGACCCGGGAGCAGGTCGAGGCGGCCCGCGCCGAGGGTGGCGACGGCAAGGTCACCGTGGGCTTCCGCCCGGAGGACTGCGAGCTGGTCAGCCCGACCGAGGGCGGCATGCCGGTCGTGGTCGAGCTGGTCGAGGACCTCGGCTCGGACGCCAACGTCTACGGCCACGCCGCGCTGGGTGGCAACTCGGAGCGCTTCGTCGTCCGCACCGACCGGCGCAACATGCCGAACATGGGTGACACCGTGTTCGTCAAGCCGGTCGCCGGTCGCAGCCACGTCTTCCACGCCTCCACCGGTGGCCGGATCTGACGTAACGCCGTACCGACAGGGGCGGTCCGCTTCGGCGGGCCGCCCCTTCGTCGTACCCGAAGCGGTTCTTCACCCTGCCTGGGCGCCTGACGACGAAGGCCCCCTCCCGCGTTCGGCGGGAGAGGGCCTTCGTCGACGTGCGCTACAGCTCGACGGAGCGCCGGCGGGCGACCTCGGCCAGGGCGACCGCTGCGGCCACGCTGGCGTTGAGCGACTCGACCTCGGAGATCATCGGGATGCTGACGGTCAGGTCGCAGGTCTCCCCGACCAGGCGGGAAAGGCCGCGCCCCTCGGAACCGACCACCACCACCAGCGGACCGACAGCGGCCTCCAGGTTGTAGAGGTCGGTGTCGCCGTCGGCATCCAGGCCGACGACCATGAAGCCGGCGTCGCGGCACGCCTTCAGCGACCGGGTCAGGTTGGTCACCTGCGCCACGGGCACCCGCGCAGCCGCGCCGGCGCTGGTCCGCCAGGCGGTCGCGGTGATCCCGGCGGCGCGACGCTCGGGTACGAAGACACCCTGCGCACCGAACGCGGCAGCCGACCGGATCACGGCGCCCAGGTTGCGCGGGTCGGTGACACCGTCCAGCGCGACCAGCAACGGAGCCTGCTGCTCCAGGGCAGCGGCGACCATGTCCTCGAACGGCTGGTACGCGAAGGGCGGCACCTGCAAGCCGACACCCTGGTGCAGCACTCCGCCGGTCATCCGGTCCAACTCGGCGCGGCTGATCTCCAGGTTGGCGATGCCCCGGTCGGCGGCGGTCCGGATGATCTCGTTGATCCGGTCGTCCATGTCGATGCCCTGGGCGGTGTAGAGCGCCGTCGCCGGCACGTTGGCGCGCAGCGCCTCCAGCACCGGGTTACGCCCGACCAGCAGCTCCGGGGTGTCCTTGGACGGGTTGGACTTGCGCCCCGGCGTGACCCGGGGGCCAGACCGCCCGGTGGGCTTGCCGCCCCGTCCGCCGGTGGCAGCACCCCGACCGACCGGTACGCCCCGACCGCCGCCCCGGCCCCAGGTGGTGTCCTTGCTACCGGGCTGACCGATCTTGGGGGCGCGCCCCTCCTCGGCCGCCGCGCGGCGCTCCTTGTCCTGCTTCCAGGCGGTGCGCTGGGGCAGCTTCTCGGTGCCCGAGTAGCCCTTGTGCCACGGCCGCTCGTCCGCGGGCAGGGTGCGACCCCGCCCGGCCAACGAGTCCTTGTTCTTGCCGCCGGTGCCCTTGGGGGCGCCTGCCTTCGACGTCAGTCGCCGGCCACGGCGCTGCGAGTTGCCGGCCATCAGTCCTGCTCTCCAATAGTCCAACGGGGGCCCTGGGGGGTGTCCTCGACCACCACGCCGGCCAGCTTGAGCTGGTCACGCACCGCATCCGCGGCGGCCCAGTCCTTGCGGCCCCGCGCCTGCGCACGCTGCTCCAGGGCCAGCGCGATCAGGGAGTCCACCACGGCACGAAGATCGTCCGATCGGCCGCCGCCGGTCCAGGCCGGGTCGAGGGGGTCGATCCCGAGAATATCCAGCATTGCCCGCACCACGGCCAGCGTGGTGCGGACGGTCACATCGTCGCCGACGCTCAGCGCGGTGTTGCCGTCCCGAATGTGCTGTTGCAGCACGGCCAGCGCGGCGGACGTGTTGAGGTCGTCGTCCATCGCCGCGACGAAGCCGGCGGGCAGCTCACCGAGCTGCCCACCACCGACCCGCTCGGCGGCCCGCTGCACGAAACCCTCGATCCGCCGGTACGCGGTGGCCGCGTCGCGCAGCGAATCCTCGGAGTAGTCGATCACCGAGCGGTAGTGCGCGGCGGCGTAGTAGTAGCGCAGCTCCACCGGCCGCACCCCGAGCGAGTCCACGTACGCCAGGTCAAGCGCGTTGCCTGCGGACTTGCCCATCTTGGCCCCGCCGATGCTCAGCAGGCCGTGGTGCACCCAGTAGCGGGCGAACGGCAACCCGGCCGCCTTGGACTGGGCGATCTCGTTCTCGTGGTGCGGGAACGTCAGATCCAGGCCACCGCCGTGGATGTCGAACTCCGGACCGAGATAACGCCAGCACATCGCCGAGCACTCGATGTGCCAGCCCGGACGGCCCAGCCCCCACGGCGAGGGCCAGTAGGCGTCCGCCGGCTCGTCCGGTTTGGCGCCCTTCCACAGCGCGAAGTCGCGCGGGTCCCGCTTGCCCCGATCCGGGGCGTCCCCGGCCGACTGCATGGCATCCGGAGACTGACCCGACAGCGACCCGTACGCCGGCCAGGACGCCACGTCGAAGTAGACGTCGCCGGAGCCGTCAGTCGCCGGGTACGCGTGCCCGTCGGCGATCAACTTCGTGATCAGCTCGTGCATCTCCGGGATGTGCCCGGTGGCGCGTGGCTCATAGGTGGGCGGCAGCACGTTCAACGACCGGTACGACTCGGCCAGCAGCAACTCGTTGGCGTACGCGATCGACCAGAACGGCCGACCCTGCTCACCCGCCTTCACCAGAAGCTTGTCGTCGATGTCGGTCAGGTTGCGGATGAAGGTGACCTCGTAGCCGGCGGCCAGCAGCCAACGGCGCAGCACGTCGTAGTTGACGCCGGAGCGAAGATGACCGATGTGCGGCGGGGCCTGGAGGGTGAGACCACACAGGTAGACCCCCACCTTGCCGGCTTCCCGCGGGACGAAGTCCCGCACCGATCGGGTGGCGGTGTCATACAGGCGTAGCGTCACCGTACAAGGGTAGCTGTCCGTGCCTGTCCGGGTCCGCCGGTGCCGGGTCGTACGCTGCCAGGCGTGGATGCGACCGCACGCTCCGGTGGCTCCGGTGACCCGCCAGCCAACCCCACCACCCCCACGGACCCGGCCTCCGGGCGGGCCGCCGGGCCGATCGATGCGGCCTTCGGCTCGGCCGACGCAGGTGGAGGGCGAGCCGACGCGGCCTTCGGGCGGGCCTCCGGCTCGGCCGACGCGGCCTCCGGGCCGGCCGAGATTGGCGCGGGACGGACCGACGCGGTTGCCGGGCGGGGCGGGGAGACGTCGCAGACGCTGGACCGGGGGTTGCGGCTGCTGCACCTGGTCGCCGACGCCCCTGGCGGTCTGACCGTCACCGAGGCCGCGAATCGGCTCGGCGTCGGCCGGGCCGCCGTCTACCGACTGGTCAGTGCGCTGACCGGCCACGGCATGCTGCGCCGCGACGGAGACGGTCGGCTGCGCCTCGGAGCCGGGTTGCTGCACCTGGCCCGACGTGCCCAGCCGCTGCTCGCCGAGGGCGCGCTGCCCGCGCTACGCCGCCTCGCCGAACAGGCCGGCGCGACCGCGCATCTGACCGTCGTCGAAGGTGGAGAGGGCGTCGCCCTGGCCGTCGTCGAGCCGAGCTGGACGTCGTTCCACGTCGCGTACCGGGCCGGGGCACGGCATCCACTGGACCGGGGAGCGGCGGGCCGGGCGATCCTGGCCGGCCGAGCCGGGGTGGCGGAGCCGGTGAGCAGCAGTGGAGAGTTGCAGGCCGGGGCGTACGGGGTGGCCGCACCGGTGCTCGGCGTACCCGGCCTGGAGGCCAGCGTCGGCGTGGTCGCGCTCGCCCCACTGGACGTCGACACCATCGGCCCGCAGGTGCTGGCCGCCGCCCGGGCCATCGCCACCGCCCTCAGCTGACCCCGAGCGCCGACCCACCTCACCCCCGGGCCCCCTCGCCGCCGCCCACCGCCCGCTCCCGTGGCTTGATCAACTCGGGTTCACGGAAGTCGCGGTGTCCCAGAGCCGGCGACCGCCCGACTTCCAGGAACGCGAGTGGATCACGGCACATCGGCGGCCCGAATGCCTGATTGGTCGGCCACTCCGCCGGTGCCATAGCACGATCGACAGGCGGATTCGTGGTTGTCCACAGGTCCGGCGGCACGCGCGGGCCGGGTTGTCCACAGGGGTTTCGGTGGCCGGTCGGCGGTCGGCACGCTGCTCGACATGCCCCCACGTCCGCATCGCCCCGATGCCCTGGCCTGGCAGGTCTTCCGCGGCTCCGACGCTGTCCGGGACGGCCTGCTCACCGAACATCAGCTGCGCAACTCCGCCTGGGTGCGGTTGCGCCACGACATCTACGCCGATTCGCGGCTGGACCGGGACCACGCCCTCGCGTGTCGCGCCGCCCTCCTCCGGCTCCCACCCGGAGTGGTGGTCGGCGGTCCGTCGGCCGCCTACCTGCACGGCGTCCAACATGCCGCGAGCTTCACCGACGATGTGCACGTCCTCGTGCCCCGACCGCTGCGGATCGGCCCACAGCGCGGCCTCCGCGTGCACGTCAACGCCATCATCCCGCTGATGGCGAGTGAGAGCGCTGAGCTGGCCGCGCCAACCACACGACGACCGGCAGGCACGAGACGACCATCAGACGCAGGCCGGCCACCAGACGCAGGCCGCCAATCAGCCATGAGTCGACCGCCAAACGCAGGCCGACTCCCAGGTGCAGGCCGACCGCCGGACGCAGAACGACCGCCGAGCGCAGAACGTCCACGTGATGCAGGGCGACCTACGGGAGTAGGCCGCCCACCTGCCGGGGGATTGTCGCCACGCCCAGCACGGCACCTGTCCCGCCCGGCCACCGTGTCCGTCGGAGCAGGGGGCATGGTGGCGGCCGGTAGGGGCGATGGGTGGGCGGCGGCGAGCACGCCCAGGACCATGGGGCGGGACTTCCCAATCGCCCGATCCGACCCCGGGCGGGCCGCCTGGGAGACGGCGGTCTGGCTCGACCCGGTCCGGGCGGTCGCCATAGTCGACTCGCTGCTCGGGCAGGGGCTGGCCGAACGCGACACCCTGACCGCCATGGCTGCCCGCAATGCTGACCGGCCCGGTGGGCGACGAGCACGTTGGGTGTTCGACCTGGCCGACGGCGGAGCCGAGTCTCCGCCGGAGTCACAGCTGCGCGTGCGGTTGGTGCTGGGTGGGCTGCCGCGCCCAGCGGTTCAACATCCGGTACGCCTGCCCACCGGCGTTGTTCTGCACCCCGATCTGGCCTGGCCGCAGTACCGGGTAGCGGTCGAATACGACGGGAAGTGGCACTCCGACCCGGAGCAACTGCACCGCGATCGCCGTCGGCTGAATCAGCTGGTCGCCGCGGGTTGGCTGGTCCTGCACGTGACCAGCCGACGGCTGCACGGCGAGTTTCCGGCGGTGCTTCGAGAGGTACGCGACGCGCTGGCCAGCCGTGGCTGGCGACAGGGATCGCCCAGATGACCAGGATCAACTCGGGTTCCTGGAAACCGCGCCATCCTTCAGGCGCCAACACCGCGCCTTCAAGGAAACCGAGTCGATCATGGCCGCGCGTCGGGCGACGGCGCTGGGCGTCGGGCGTCGGGCGACGGCCGGTGACAACAGGCCCAGACGACCCGGGGCCCGGTCGACGACGTGTCGACCGGGCCCCGGGGGACGGTGGCGGTTGGGCCGCCACCGCAGTGCGATGTGCGTTACGGGCGGGCGTTCGGCTTGAGCGGGGTCTTCACCGCCGCGTAGGCGTCGACGATCCCGTAGCCGTAGAAGCCGTTGAAGTTGACCCCACCGGCGCAGTACGCGTCGTAGGTCTCGTCCCGGCCCTCGTTGCGGTACTGCTGAAGGCGCGGCTCCGGGCAGGCGTGCTCGGCGGCCGTGCGGTAGAGGTGCTGCTCGACCTGGTCCGGCGACATGCCGAAGCCAGTCCGACCCTGCGCCTTGCCGTACCGGCTGACGATCAGCGCGGCGACACCGGCGGCGTGCGGGGACGCCATCGAGGTGCCCTGGAGGTACGTGTAGTAGCCGCACTCACCGTTGGCCTTGCACTGCTTGAAGACCGAGTTCTCGAAGCCGGCGACGATGTTGCCGTCGGCGTCGACCGACTCCTCCTCCTGAAGCACGTGCTTCGGGTACGAGGAGAGGATCATGTTGGCGTCGGTACGGAAGGTGTCGGTGCCGAAGCCGTCCCGGAACCAACCACCCGGCGCGGCGACCGAGATCTGCTCAGTGCCGTAGTTGGAGAAGTCCGACTTCTTGCCGGACGGGCCGACCGACGAAACACCGATCACGTGCGGGCCCTCGGTGGGCAGGTCCCAGCAGCTCTCGTTGTCGATCGGTCGCGGGTACGGGGCGGCGCCGTAGTCGGGGCTGGTGACGTCGGTACGCGGCGCGCCCAGGTCCTCGTTGTTGTTGCCGAGCGCACCGACGAGGGTGACGCCCTTGTTGTGCGCGAAGATCAGCGCCCGCTTCATCGCCTTGATGATGGCCCGCTGCTCGGCCTGGTCCTCGGGCGAGTCGGCCGGGTTGGCGGTGCAGTTGTAGAGCCACGGGTCGACGTAGAACGACATGTTGACCACGTCGATGCCGGACCGGCCGGCGTAGACCAGCGCGTTGACCACCGGGTCGAGGAAGAAGTAGCCGGAGTCCTGGCCGCCCTTGAGCTCGACCAGCGAGACGTTCGGGGCGACGCCGGAGAGGCCGAAGCCGTTGGCCGCGGCGCCGATGGTGCCGGCCACGTGGGTGCCGTGCCCGCCGTCGTCGGTGCCGACCGGGTCGAGGCAGCTCGACACCTCGCAGGGGCCGTCCACGTCGGTCAGGTCGGGCGCGAAGTTGCGCGACAGCGACCAGTTGAAGTTCGGCGCGATGTCCGGGTTGCTGGCGTCGACGCCGGTGTCCAGTACGCCGACGGTCACCCGACGGTCGCCCGGCTCGATCTTGCGGGCCTTATCGGCCTGGATCATCTCCAGACCCCACAGCTTGTCATCGAGCGGATCGAGCTTGGCGCCCTTCTTGGCAGCACCGGCAGCACCGGCACGGGCACCGGCCGTCAGGTGCTCCTGCTCGACCCGGTCCAGCTTCGGCTTGCGGCCGATGGCCTTCTGCTCGGCGGCGCCGATAAGCGTCGGCGCGGCGGTCGCCCTGGTCGCGAAGTCGGCCCGGTCGCTGCTGACCTGGAACATCCCGACCTCGTCGGACCGGGACACGACAGTGCCGCCAGCTGCCCGGATCGCGGCGATGGCCGTGTCGGCGGCGACGCCATCCTCGGCGACGACGGTGAAGGTGCGGGAGTCGCTCGGCGCGGCGTTGGCCGGTACACCCAACCCCGTAGCCGTAAGTGCCAGCACTGCCGCGGTCGCGACCGTGCGGGCGGTGAAGCGCTTGCTCACCACATCGGATCCTCTCGTTGAGGGACGTGGCAGCCATCACACAACATCGTTTCGGATTACGCCAGTTGAGCGCCCGTTATGGCAGTGAATCTCGCCAGTGCGGCCGGCAGATCGGCCATGCTGGAGACCTCGGCGTCGGGCGTGCAGCCGGGTGGGCGGGGCAGGCCGAGCCGGTTCAGCCACACCGACCGCAGGCCGGCCCGCTGAGGCGCCACCACGTCGTGCTCCCACGAGTCGCCGACGTACACGATCTGCCCGGCTGGCACCCTGGCCGCCGCGACGACAGCGGCGTAGAACTCCGGGGCCGGCTTCTTGGGCAGGCCGTTCTCGTGCGCGTACAACTCGAAGGCGAACTCGCCATCGAGCCCACACCGTTCGGCGCGGCTGTTGCCGTTGGTGGCGAAGCCCAGCGTGTACTGGCGGCGCAGCGTGGCCAGCGCTGGCGGTACGTCGGGAAACGGTCGGGTGAGAGCGAAGCGCTGGGCGAAGAAGAGGTCGGCGATCTCGTCCAGGTGGTAGACCAGCGCGGCGCGGGCCAGCGACCGTGCCAGTGCGGCGCGCCGGATCTCCGTCACCGGGGCGCTCAGTTCGCCGAAGACCGCGCGCCAGTCCGACTCCAGGTCGGCGAGCGTCACCCCGGCCGCCGCCGATGTGCGTCGCCGCATCTCGTCGAGGACGGCCATCAGCCCGCCCGTGACCGCCGGACGCAGGTCCAGCAGCGTCTCGTCAGCATCGAACACCACAGTGGTCAGCACGACGCCCACTCTTTCACCGACCGTCGAACTCACCGCCCGCCGACAAGCGCCGACCATCAGGAGTAGGACCGCCGAACCTCACCGCCCGTCGAGCGCCAGTTCGGGCTCGGGTGTGACCGGCGCGGGCGTCGCGGGCGACCCTCGCAACTCGTCGAGGCGTACCAGGGCGACTCCGGCGACGATCAGCGCGCCGCCGAACAACTGCCAGCCGGTGGGCAGCTCGTTCAGGAAGAGCCAGGCGATCAGCACCGCGAAGAGCACCTCGGTCAGTCCGACGAACGACGACAGGCGGGGGCCGAGGATCCGGGTGCCGGCGATCCCGGCGAGGTACGCGATGACGGCGGCCACCAGCGACAGCCCGGCGATGGGCACCAACCAGCTGGTGGGCTGCCCGGCGAAGGTGACCTCGCCGAAGGTGGCGTGCAGCGGCAGCAGGCCGGTCAGCCCGATGAGGAGCAGCACGGCGGCGCCGACGGCCATTCCGCCGCTGGCCATGGCGACCGAGGGCAGCCGGGGGTCGACCCGGCCGGCGAGCACGAAGTATCCGGCCAGGCCGAACGCCGCGCCCAACCCCCAGAGCACGCCCACCGGGTGGAAGTCGGCGGTGCCGGCGAGGTCGAGTACGAACGCCAACCCGGCCAGTGCGGCCACCGACCCGGCGACGGTGAGTCGGCGGGGCGGCTGCCCGTGCCGTAGCCACATCCAGACCACGACGAGGATGATGCCCAGGTATTCCAGCAGCAGCGCGACACCGACGGGCAGGTAGCGCACGGCGTTGAAGAAGCACACCTGGGCCAGCGCCACTCCGAGGAGCCCGAACAACCCGATGGAGGTGGCGTTGCTCCGCAGCACGTCCCATTTGCCTCGCAGCGACAGCAGGGCCGGGATCGCCAGCACCAGGGCGGCCACGCCGACGCGGGCGATCACCGCGGCTTCGGCCGACCAGCCGGCGTCGATGAGCGACCGTGCGAAGGTTCCGGAGGTGGCGAAGGTGACTGCGGAGAGCAGCGCCAACCCGACGCCGGCAGCAGGTCGTGAGTGCATGTCGCGCTCCTCGGGATGGGCACCATGTCATGAGCAAACTATCCTCGTGCTGATGACGCTAGGCGGAAGCCATGACAGGAGTCAAGTTGCTATTCGCTCATGACACCGAGTGTTCGCTGATCGCCGCCGCGGCGCTGGTCAACACCGCGGGTCGGGACGGTGAATTACTGCCCGACATCGCGGCGCTGGACGCGTTCTTCGTCCGCTACTCCTACAGCGGCCGGCACGAGCACACCGACGCCGAACTGCGGGCGGTCCGGGACCTGCGGCCCCAACTGCGCCGCATCTGGTACGCCGAGCCACCCGAGATCGTCGCGGTGGTCAACGGCCTGCTGCTGGAGCACAAGGCGCTCCCCCAGCTCATCGAGCACGACGACGAGCCGTACCACCTGCACGCCGTGCCCCGCGACGCGCCGCTGGCCACCCGGATCGCCGTGGAGGCCGCCATGGCGATGGCCGACCTGGTCCGTACCGGCGAGCTGAGCCGGCTGCGGATCTGCGAATACCCGGACTGCGACAACGTGGTCGTCGACCTGTCCCGCAACCGGTCCCGGCGGTTCTGCGAGGCCGGCTGCGGCAACCGCGCGGCGGTGACCGCCTACCGCGCCCGCCGAGCCGCCGGCCGTTCCTGACCGACTGTCGCCCACTCCTCGGCCCGCACCTCGTACTCCACCTCGCCCTGCTCGGTGCCCGGGATCGGGTCGTCCCACTGGAGGTGGAAGGTCCGCACGTAGTGCAGCCCGGCCTTCACCATCACCCGCCGGGAGCGTTCGTTGACCGCCATCGTCTCGGCCCAGACCCGACGCAGCCCGACCGTGTCGAAGGCGTACCGGACCAGCGCCCGCGACCCCTCGGTGGCCAGCCCTCGCCCCCACGTCGAGCGGCGCAACCGGTAGCCCAACTCGGCCTCCGTGCCGTCCTCCGACGGGTCCAACGCGAACCAACCCAGGAACTCGCCGGACTCCCGGTCGTGCGCCGCCCACCGACCCAGCCCGGGATACCTGTCGTACTGGGCCAGCAACCTCGGCAACTGCTCATCGCGCACGGTGGCCGGCGGGGTCGCGACGCCACCGGTGAGGAAGCGCATCACCTCGGGGTCGCTGTCCAGCTCGACCAGCGCGTCCACGTCGGCCATGGTCAGCCGCCGCAACCGCAGCCGCTCGGTCCCCGCCGGCACACCCGCGCCATCGTCACCCATAGCCCGGATCATCCGTCCCGCTCAGGACCTCGTCGAGCCGTTTACCGGGCCAGGTGCGCGGAACCCAAAACGCCGTCGCGGGCGAGGCGGTCGGGTCAGCGCGGGGGCGCGCTCACAAAGAGCCGCCAGGAGTACGCGTCGACAACGAGCACGGGTCCGTCCGAGTCCTTGCTGTCTCGCACCCCGACCACGTCCCCGAGATTCGTCGCCACCTCGACGCACTGGTCGTTGGAACCACTCCGGCTGCTCTTACGCCATCGGGCTCGGGTCAACTCCACGACTCTGCCACTTCCCTCAACAACTCGATCGACTCCTGCGGTGGCAACGCCTGCCCGAGGGTAGCTTCCCAGGTCCGTTGTAGACGCAACAGATCCGCAGGTCGATCGAGTTCCTGACCGCCGATCTGGCCACCAAGGTAGGCAAGATCGCTATGGTCGTCCACGGTGGCAAGGATGAATGGCCCGTTCAGGCCGGGATACTCCTCGGCCGAGCGAGGCACCACATGGAGCTGAACCCGCGGATGCTCGGTCGCCAAACGCGCCAGGTGCAGAGACTGCTCGCACATGACCTTCCGACCGCCGACGCGTCGCCTCAGCACCGACTCGTCGAGCACCGCGACCACATGCGGCGGGCGATCTTCGTAGAGGACTCGCTGGCTGTCCATCCGATCCGTCAGGCGACGCTCGACCTCGTCGGCGTCGAGCAGTCGGTCTGACTCGAAGATGGCGCGGGCATAGCCTTCGGTTTGCAGCAGCCCAGGGACATGCAGCGGGTCGAACCATCGCAGCGCCCGCGCCTCCGCGAGGATCGCGCGCCAGCCGCGCAGCCAGGGCTGTGCCCGGTCCAGGCTGACCAGTTCGGTGGACATCCGGCCGAAGAGGCCGCCGGTTTCCAGTGCGCGGTCGACGAGTTCCAGGTACTTGGCGGTGGGCGGCTGCTGGCCCAACTCGACGGCGCTGACCATCGACGCCGAGTAGTTCACCGCCTTGGCCAGCTCGTCCTGACTCCAGCCGCGTCGGACCCGCGCCCGGCGCAGCTCCGCGATCAGGAACGCCGCCGCCGTCATCTGTCCATCGGCCATGCCGTGCCCGCCCTCCACCCCGCAGACGATCATCTCCAGCCGGCCGCCAGCGGCGGTGCCACCCGAAACAGGGCGACTATGACGACGCGGCCAAACCCTTCCGACCGTAGTCGCCTGATCACCAGACTGTGAAGCGCGGCACCGCTCCCCGTCCCCCGGGATCTGCCGGCGCCGCACGGGACCGCCCGCTCCCCCGTGCCGGGCGGTCCCACCTCCCAGCCCGCCCTGACCGACCACACAAGATCGTGCTCGATCGTGGAAGTAGTGGGGTCCTGACGGGCGGATACCACTCCATCCTGGATCGAGCACGATCTTGAGGTGGCACCCCCACCGGGGCGCGGGGTGATGCCACAAACGAGTCAGCTCGAAAGGACCGCAACACCATGTCCCGGACCGCCCTGGACGACAGCGCGACCCCAGTCCCTCGACCGCACCTGCCGCTGCGACCGCTCTGGCTCTGCCGGGTCTGCGCCGCGCCCTGGCCGTGCCCGGTCGCCCGGCTCACCCTGCGCCGGGAGTATGCGCACGACCGGATCGGGTTGAGCGTCTACCTGTGCAGTGTCCTGCACGAGGCGGCTGCCGACCTGTACCGCCTGAACCCGCACGACGGCCCGGACCCCGCCGCGCTCTTCACCCGCTTCCTCGGCTGGGCGAGACCACGGCACCTGCCCTGAGCAGGGCAGGACGAGTCAGGGGTGGGTCATCCGGAGCAGGTCCAACGTCTCGTCCAACTGAGTCTCGGTGAGCTTGCCGGAGTCGACGTGACCCCGGGAGATCACCACCTCGCGGATCGAGGTCTGCTTGGCCAGCGCCTCCTTGGCGATCGACGCGGCCTCGTCGTACCCCAGGTAGCGGTTGAGTGGGGTGACGATCGACGGTGAGCCCTCGGCGTACGCCAGACAGACCTCGGCGTCCGCGACCAGGCCGACCACCAGCCGGTCGGCGAAGAGCCGGCTCACCGCGGAGAGCAGCCGGATCGACTCCAACAGGTTGCGGCCCATCACGGGGAGCATCACGTTCAGCTCGAAGTCGCCCTGCGAGCCGGCGAACCCGACCGCGGCGTCGTTGCCGATCACCTGGGCGCAGACCTGCCGCATCGCCTCGGCGACCACCGGGTTGACCTTGCCCGGCATGATCGACGAGCCGGGCTGGAGGTCGGGGATGCGCAGCTCACGCAGACCGGCGCGGGGGCCGGAGCCCATCCAGCGGATGTCGTTGGCGATCTTGTAGAGGCCGATCGCCAGGGTCCGCAACTGCCCCGAGGTCTCCACCAGCGCGTCCCGCGCGCCCTGCGCCTCGAAGTGGTTACGCGCCTCGCTCAGCGGCAACCCGGTCGACTCGCGCAGCTTGTCGATGACGGCGGCGGCGAAGCCGAGCGGTGTGTTGATTCCGGTGCCCACGGCGGTGCCGCCCAGCGGCAGCTCGGCCAGTCGGGGCAGCGCGCCCTCCAGCCGTTCGATCCCGTAGCGGACCTGGGCGGCGTACCCGCCGAACTCCTGACCGAGGGTGACCGGCGTGGCGTCCATCAGGTGCGTACGCCCGGCCTTGACCACCGTCTCGAACTCCGCGGCCTTGGCCTCCAACGCGGCAGCCAGGTGCGCCAGCGACGGCAGCAGGTCCTCCACGATGAACTGGGTGGCCGCCAGGTGGATCGAGGACGGGAAGACGTCGTTGCTCGACTGGGAGGCGTTGACGTGATCGTTCGGGTGCACGGCTGAGCCCAGCTCACGGCTGGCCAGGGTGGCGATCACCTCGTTGGTGTTCATGTTCGACGACGTGCCCGAGCCGGTCTGGAACACGTCCACCGGGAACTGGTCGTCGTAACCACCGTCGGCCACGTGCGCGGCGGCGGCGGCGATGGCGGCGGCGACGTTGGCGTCGATCACGCCCAGCTCACCGTTGACCTCGGCCGCCGCGCCCTTGATCTGGGCGAGGGCCTTGATCTGGGCCGGTTCGAGCCCTCGGCCGGAAATCGGGAAATTCTGCACGGCACGCTGGGTCTGCGCCCGCCACAGCGCCTCGGCGGGCACCTCCACCTCGCCCATCGAGTCGCGTTCGATGCGGTAACCGGTCGCCTCTGGAGTCGTCACGCGTACCATCCTGCCGCGCCCGTGGCCGACTCGCAGATGATCCGTCAGCCCAACTCGGTCAGCAGCCGTTCCACCTCGTGCTGGTCCGGCGACTCGACCTGCCGGAACAGCGCCAGCGCCTGCTCCAGGTGCGCGCGGGCGGCCGCCGGATCGGTGGCGCGTACGCAGCGGGCGATGCCCTCCAACGCCCGGGCCTTCTCGTAGCGGGCACCGAGCCGGCTGGCGTCGGCGAGCACCCGGCGGTGCAGGTCGAGCGCGCTGACGGCATCACCCTGCTCCAGCATCGCCCGGGCCAGCAGGTTCCGGGAGGCGCACTGACCGATCCGGTCGCCGGCGTCCACCATCGCCACCAGTGCTTCCCGGTGCAGGGCGGCCGCACGATCCGGCTGTCCGGCGACGCGTTCCATCACGGCGATCTCGTTGAGCACCTCGCCCTCGCCGAACCGATTACCGCCCAGCCGCTTGAGGTACAGCGCCGAGCGCAGCAGACGGCGGGCCGGGCCCAGGTCACCCATCCGGTGCCGGATCATGGCGAGATGCCCCATCGCGTTGTTGGTCTGCCGGAGGTCCCTCGTCTGCCGGGCCAGCAGGAGGTGCAGCCGAGCCAGACGCAACGCCTCGTCGTACCGACCCCAGCCGATCAACGTGTAGGACCGGTTGTTCAACAGATTGGTCAGCGCGTCTGCGTCCTCCGGACCCCGGATCAGGCCGAACGCCTCGTCGAACTTCACCTCAGCCTGCCGAAGGTCGCCGTTCGCGGCGTACGAGACGCCCAGGTTCCAGAGCGTGGTGAGCAGGTCGCCGCGTAGCCCGATGCGGCGGCGCAAACTGAGCGCCAACTCCATCGCTCTGATCGCCTCCGGGAGCCGGGCCAGTCGGAAGTACGCCGAGGAGACGTAGTTCAACATCGTGGCTATGGCCGCCTCGTCGCCCAGCCGCTCGGCGACACGAAGCCCGATCGTGTGGGTCTCGATCAGCTCATCGAGGTGCCCACCGTCGAAGTTGAGCCGCCAGCAGGCCCGGGCCAACTGCCAACACTGGACCGGAAAGCCCTCCTCCTCGGCCACCCGGACCAGTGCGGTGAGACCGGCGTGGTTCTCCTCGAACCACGCCCGCCCCTCGAACACCGGGGCGGCCAGCAGATCGGGTCGGCCGGGCGTGTGCGCGGGGATACTGCGGCGACTGCCCGCCGCCTCGAGCATCCGGGCAATGGCCAACGTGACGGACAGGTGATGGTCCAGCAGCCGCTCGAGGGCGGCACGGCGCTCCGGCTGCCATTCCGGCGCGGCGAGCAGCAGCCGGGCATACTCCCGGAGCAGATCGTGTAACCGGTACCGACCGGGCTGCACCTCCTCCACCAGGTGGGCGTCGACCAGCTCATCCAGCAGTTCCTGGGTGTCGGTCAGGGGCAGCCCGGCGAGGGCCGCGGCCACCCGACTGTCCAGGCGTCCGCTCGGATACAGGCCGAGCAGCGGAAACAGCCGCTGCGCCGACGGTGAGATCTGCGCGTACGACAGGGCGAACGCCTGCCCGACCGAACGTTGCCCCGCGGTCAGCTCGGCCAGCGGGCCAGCCCCGGCGACCAGCCGCTCAGCAAGGTCGGCGACCTGCCAGCGAGGCCGGTGCGCCAGCCGCGCGCCGGCCAGCCGGATGGCGAGCGGTAGATGGCCGCAGCGGCGCGCCACCTCGGCCGCGGCTTCCGGCTCGGCGGCGATCCGCTCCATGCCAGCCACCCGTCCAAGCAGCTCTATCGCCTCGTCGGCGTCGAGTACGGGCAGCGACGACGGGCGGCCCTCGTCCAGCCCGACCAGACGGCGACGACTGGTGATCAGCACCAGGCAGTGCGAGCCGTTGGGCAGCAGCGGTGCCACCTGGTCGGCGGTGCCCGCGTTGTCCAGCACCACCAGGGCGCGCAGGCCAGCCAGCTCCGTGCGCCACAGCGCCAGCCGATCGTCCATGTTCTCCGGTATCCGCTCCGCCGACACACCGAGCTGGCGCAGCAGGGCGGCCACGGCCGTGGCCGGTGTCAGCGGGCGGCGCTCACTGTGCCCGTGCAGGTCGATGAAGAGCTGGGCGTCCGGGTAGCGGTCGGCGAGGGCGGTTGCGACGTGCACCGCGAGCGTTGTCTTGCCGCTGCCGGCCATCCCGTCGATGAGCTGGATGCGGGTGCCGTCCTCATCGATCTCCTTGACCAGGCGGGCCACGGTCTCCTGCCGACCGACGAAGTCACCGATTGCCCGGGGCAGCGAGCGGACCGCTCCAGCGGGTCCGGCCGGTCGGCCGGCCAGGGCCAGGTCACCGGCGAGCACCCGCTGGTGCAGCTCCTGCAACCCGGCGCCCGGCTCGATGCCCAACTCGTCGGCGTAGAACCGCCGGCCCTCCCGGTAGACCGCGAGCGCGTCGGCCTGCCGCCCGACCGAGGACAGCGCCAGCATCAGTTGGCCGCGCAGCCGCTCCCGCAACGGGTGCCGGTCAACGCTCTCGGCGAGTTCCTCAATGAGCTCGGCCGCCTGACCGAGGCGCAGCTCGACGTCAACGCACTCCTCCAGGGCGGTGAGGCGCTGCTCGTCGAGTGCCTGTGCACGACGGCGGACGCTCCCGCTCGGGATTCCGCCGAGCGCCGGCCCGCGCCACAGCGCCAGGGCGGCGCGGAATTCGGCACGGGCGTCGACGAGGCGACCGGCAGTGGCGGCGGCTCGGGCCGCCTCCACGCCCCGGGTGAAGACCTCGGCGTCCAGGTCGGTCGTTCCGGTACGCACGCCGTACCCGGCCGGGTCGGTGACGATGAGGTCCGGTGCCAGGCCGAGTTCGGCGAACCGGCGGCGCAACCGCGACACGCAGGTCTGCAACTGGGCCCGGGCGGTGGCCGGCGGACGCTCCTCCCAGACCGCGTCGATCAGCTCGTCGACCGGCACGAGCCGGCCGGCCCGCAGCAGCAGCATGGCGAGCACGATCCGGTCGCGTCCCGCGGTGACAGTGGACTCGCCACCGCCTACCCGCAGGGGCCCCAGGATCCCGAACCGCATCTGCTCTCCCGCTTCGTGGTGCAACTTCCAGCAGCGTAGTCCGGTGGTAACAGATCGCCTCGGTCAGGCGATAGTGATCTGAGAGTGGATCGACAGCGGTGCTCAGCACACTCACTGTGGGTTGTCGGTGACGGCATCCGACGGGGGCGGTGCGCCCGTCCCACCCCAGCGGGGCGGGCGTACCGATGTCGGCAGAGCGCGGGCGACAGAACGGGCGCCGGGCGAGTTCGCCCGACGCCCGTTCGCGTGCCTGTCGGGTCAGCGGCGGCCGACGGTGAGCACCGGCTTGGTGACCTCGGCGAAGAAGTCGTTTCCCTTGTCGTCGACCACGATGAAGGCGGGGAAGTCCTCCACCTCGATCTTCCAGACCGCCTCCATGCCCAGCTCGGCGTATTCGAGCACCTCGACGTGCTTGATGCAGTCCTGGGCGAGGCGGGCTGCGGGGCCACCGATGGAGCCGAGGTAGAAGCCGCCGTGCTGCTGGCAGGAGCGGGTCACCTGACCGGAACGGTTGCCCTTGGCCAGCATCACCTGCGAGCCGCCGGCGGCCTGGAACTTCTCCACGTAGGCGTCCATCCGGCCGGCGGTGGTCGGGCCGAACGAGCCGGACGCGTACCCCTCGGGGGTCTTCGCCGGGCCGGCGTAGTAGACCGCGTGGTCACGCAGGTACTGCGGCATCGGCTCACCGGCGTCCAACCGCTCGGCGATCTTGGCGTGCGCGATGTCCCGGGCGACCACGAGCGGCCCGGAGAGCGAGAGGCGCGTCTTCACCGGGTACTTCGACAGCTCGGCGCGGATCTCGTCCATCGGCCGGTTCAGGTCGACCCGGACGACCAGCTCGGCGTCGAGCGACTCGTCGGTGACGTCGGGCAGGAACCGCGCCGGGTCGGTCTCGAGCCGCTCCAGCCACACGCCCGACGGGGTGATCTTGGCGACGGCCTGGCGGTCCGCCGAGCAGGAGACGGCGATCGCCACTGGGCAGGACGCGCCGTGCCGGGGCAACCGGACCACCCGTACGTCGTGGCAGAAGTACCGCCCACCGAACTGCGCGCCGATGCCGAAGTTGCGGGTCAGCTCCAGCACCTCCGCCTCCAGCTCCAGGTCGCGGAAGCCGTGGGCGCTCATCGAACCCGCGGTCGGCAGCGCGTCGAGGTACTTGGCGCTGGCGTACTTCGCGGTCTTCAGCGCGTACTCGGCGGAGGTGCCGCCGATGACGATGGCCAGGTGGTACGGCGGGCAGGCGGCGGTGCCGATCAGCCGCAGCTTCTCCTCCAGGAACTGCATCATCCGCGTGGGATTGAGCAGCGCCTTCGTCTCCTGGTAGAGGTACGACTTGTTGGCCGAGCCACCGCCCTTGGCCATGAACAGGAACTTGTACGCGTCGGGGTGCCCGTCCGGGTCCTCGGCGTACAGGTCCACCTGGGCGGGCAGGTTGCTGCCGGTGTTCCGCTCGTCCCACATGGTCAGTGGGGCGAGCTGGGAGTAGCGCAGGTTGAGCCTGGTGTACGCCTGGTAGACGCCCCGGGAGATGGCCTCCGCGTCGGCACCGTCGGTCAGCACGTGCCGACCGCGTTTGCCCATCACGATGGCGGTGCCGGTGTCCTGGCACATGGGCAGGACACCGCCGGCGGCGATGTTGGCGTTGCGCAGCAGATCCAGCGCGACGAACCGGTCGTTCGGCGAGGCCGCCGGGTCGTCGATGATCGCCCGCAGCTGCGCCAGGTGCGCGGGGCGCAGGAAGTGCGCGATGTCGTGCATCGCCTCGGCGGTCAGCGCGGTGAGCGCGGACGGCTCCACGGTGAGGAACCGACGGCCTCCCGGGCCGTGTACGACGTCCACGCCCTCGTCGGTGACCAGGCGGTAGTCCGTCTGGTCCGGGCCGGTCGGCAGCAGAGGGGCGTACGAGAATGCGGCGGCACTGCTCATGAGCGGCAAGCCTAGGGCAGACCGGTCGATCACTCCCACCCGCCGGGCGGGTGCTGGGACGCCGCTCTCATCTACCAGGCGTGCCGGGCCCGGCCACCGTCCGGAACATCAGGTGAACGGCCCGCTCAGCCGTCCTTGCCGCCGCCCGGGTCGGGGCAGAGTTCCCCCTTCGGCCCGCAGTCGCCGTTGTTCGACCCGCCGGGGCCCGTACTGCCCGGCCCGGGATTCCCGCCGTCGCCGGGCGGTCGGGCGGGCGAGTTTCCGGACGCGCCGAAGCGGACGTACCCGATCTCCCGCCCCTCGCCAATGATCATGCCTTGCGATCCGACAGCGAGGGCGTTCGCCGAGGTGCGCAGGGCGGCCAACTCCCGGCCGGTACGCGGGTCCAGTGCCGCCAGCCGGGACGGCTTCTCGTCGGCCACCACCACCGCGTACGGGGTGAGCGCCGCCCCGGCCTTGCCGCTGGCCTGTCGAGTCCAGAGCACCTTGTCGGTGCCCAGCTCACGTGCGATGACCGAACGCTTGTCGGCGGCCCGGAACACCGCCGAACGATCGTCCACCGCGATCAACTTGGTGCCCCGCTCACCGACCCAGAGCAGCCGGCCGTCGTACCCGTCGATGACCGCCTCACGGCCGTCCGGAGCGACGCCGATCAGCACGTTCCGCGCACCCTGCGGGTCCTCGCGTTGCACGCAGCCAGCGGAGTCGGCGGTGCGCAGGTTGACGCCGGCCCGCTGCCACGCCTCCTGCCCGGTCGCCGAGTCCCGCGCGGAGATGGCGAAGTAACAGGTGCCGTCCTGGGAGCGGGCGGCGATCCGCAGCAGCCGGCCGCCCACCACTGAGAGCCGCTCGTCCCGGGCGGGCTCGACGTTCTGCAACACCCGGCCGGTGGCGGTGTCGACCACGTGAACCCGACCGTCGACGGGGAAGCCGAGCAGCGGTGGCGCGGCCTCCGCCCCGGCCACGCCGTCGTCGATCCGGGTGGCGGTGAGCCGGCGGGTGCCGCGCAGACCGGGGTTGTCGGCGAGCAGGCCGCTGTGCACCCCGGGCAGGAAGGCCGTCCAGAGCGGCGCGGTGCCACGCGGGTCCCAGGCGCTCAGGGTGCAGTCGGTGGCCTCCGTGCACCGGGCGTCGAGGAGCAGGTTGCGGTACGTCCAGACGGCCACCGCGTCATCGTCACGTCGCCGGGTCACCCCGGTCGTCGGGTCGAGCAGTTCGTACCCCTTGACCAGGAGCTTGCCCACTGCCACGACCGGGTCGCGGTCTCCGCCGGCGACCGCCGCCCAGTCCGCCTTGCGCTCCCAGAGCTGGGCGCCGGTGGCCAGGCTGCGGGCCTCGACACGGGTGCGCTGCTCGACCACCACGGCGTCACCGGCGATGGTCACGCTGCGCGGAGTGCCGCCGACCCGTTGCTGCCAGACCACGTCCGGCTCGGAGATGGGTTCACTGCGGTCCACCCAGTCCCAGAGGCCGGGGAACGGGTTCCACACGCCGGTCGCGGCGAGCGCGACGACCACGGCGAGGCCGAGCAGCAGCCCGCCGCGCACGCTCCCCTTCGCCACCCGCACACCGTAGCCACGATCACGGATCTTCCGTACGCCCGCGCCGCCGTGTCGCCGCGCTTTCTGGGCTCGGAGGTGTTACAGCACCCTTCCCTCGGCCCGAACAGCGCTGCGCACCAACGGCAGCGTGCGGTAGGGGATCTGCTCGGCCAGCGCGATGATCGTCGAAGCGCGGGTGATGCCGGCGGACGAGACGATCTGGTCGATGACCCGTTGCAGGTCGGTGTTGGAGCGGGCCACGATCCGGCAGAGCAGGTCGCTGGAGCCGGTGATGGTGTGCGCCTCCAGCACCTCGGGGATGGCCGCGAGGTGGGCGGTGACCGGGTCGTGGCCGTGCCGCTGACTGATCTCCAGGGTGACGAAGCTGGTCACCCCGAACCCGATCGCGGCCGGTGCGATCTCGGGGCCGAAGCCCTTGATGACCCCCCGCTCGATGAGCTTGTCCAGCCTGGCCTGCACGGTGCCCCGGGCCACCCCGAGCCGCCGGGAGCACTCCAGCACCCCGATCCGCGGCTCCTCGGCGAGCAGTTCGATCAAGCGCACATCGAGCGCGTCGAGCTGTACATTCTGCTCACCATTCATGAGTGACGACCATACCGAATGCACAACCTGACCAGCATTTCCGGCAACAGTTGCCCACTCGACGCCGGGGCAGCGATCCTCGCCACAAGAACCGACCACGGCGGCCCACAAGGCCGGCCGGTACGCGAGGGAGCCCACCATGACCCAGGCGATCGACCGACCCCAGTCGACCGAGGACGTCGACGTCGACCGGCTCGTCGGCGCTGTCGACCACGACATCAGCCACGACCCGTTCCCGGTCCGGGGCCTCGACCACGTGCACTTCCTGGTCGGCAACGCCAAGCAGGCCGCCCACTACTACTCCACCGCCTTCGGCATGACCTGCGTGGCGTACCGCGGCCCCGAGCAGGGCTACCGGGACCACGCCCAGTACGTGCTGACCAGTGGCTCCGCCCGGTTCGTGCTGACCGGCGCGGTGCGCCCGGACGCCGACGGCGCCGAGCACGTGGCCCGGCACAGCGACGGGATCAGCGACATCGCGCTGGAGGTCCCGGACGTGGACGCCGCGTACGCGCACGCCATCGCGCAGGGCGCCGCCAGCGTCGTCGAGCCGCACGAGGTGACCGACGAGCACGGCACCGTCCGGATGGCCGCCATCGCCGCGTACGGCGACACCCGGCACACGCTTGTCGACCGGTCCCGCTACACCGGCCCGTTCCTGCCCGGCTTCGTGGCCCGGGGCCCGATCGTGGACCGGCAGCCGATGATCGACGCCGGCATCCAGCCGAAGCGCTTCTTCCAGGCCGTCGACCACGTGGTCGGCAACGTGGAGCTGGGCCGGATGGACGAGTGGGTCGAGTTCTACAAGCGGGTGATGGGCTTCTCCAACATGGCGGAGTTCGTCGGCGACGACATCGCCACCGACTACTCGGCGCTGATGAGCAAGGTCGTGGCGAACGGCACCCGCAAGGTGAAGTTCCCGCTCAACGAGCCGGCGATCGCCCGCAAGAAGTCGCAGATCGACGAGTACCTGGAGTTCTACCAGGGCCCCGGCGCGCAGCACATCGCCGTCGCCACCAACGACATCCTGGCCAGCGTCGACGCGATGCGCGCGGCCGGTCTGGAGTTCCTGGACACCCCGGACTCGTACTACGACGACCCGGAGCTGCGCGAGCGGATCGGCAAGGTGCGGGTGCCGATCGAGGAGCTGAAGGCCCGCAAGATCCTTGTCGACCGGGACGAGGACGGCTACCTGCTCCAGATCTTCACCAAGCCGGTCCAGGACCGCCCCACCGTCTTCTTCGAGCTGATCGAGCGGCACGGCTCGCTGGGCTTCGGCAAGGGCAACTTCAAGGCGCTCTTCCAGGCCATCGAGCGGGAGCAGGAAGCCCGCGGCAACCTGTAACACTTGCGAGCGTGACGCAACCTCCGTCGTACCCGACGCCGCCGGCCGGTGGGTCCCGACCCACCGCCGGCGGCTTCACGCCGCAACCCGGCCCACACCCCCACGGGTACGCCGCGCCGCCGCAGTACGCCCCACCCGGGTACGCCCCGCCGCAGTTCCATGGCGGACCACCGCGACCGGCGGCCCCGCCCCCGACACTGACCCCGGGCGGACAGCCGCTGGCCAGCTTCAGCGATCGACTACTGGCCATGCTGCTCGACTCCGCGGTCTTCATGGTGGTCGGCCTGGTGCTCGCGGTGCCCGCGGCGATCATCTTCCTCGTTGTCGTTGCGCCCGACATCACACTGCTCGCGTCGGACGGCTCGGTTGACGAGGTCGACTTCGTTCGCGACCTCCTGCTGCCCCTGATCTGGCTCGACCTGGGGATCATCGCGATCTCGCTCGTGCTCGCGTACATCTATTACGTCGAGATGATGTTCAAGACCGGCCAGACCTTCGGCAAGAAGATGATGAACCTGCGGATCGTGCCACTGGACCCGACGCGCTCCCTCGACCGCCGGGCCGCCGCGAAGCGGTTCCTGGTGCAGCAACTCTCTGGCTTCCTGCCGGGGCTGAGCTACCTCGACGGGTTCTGGCAGCTCTGGGACAAGCCGTGGCAGCAGTGCCTCCATGACAAGTTCGCCGGGACGGTCGTCGTTAAGGTGTCCCAGTGAGCGAGCGCAGCGAGCGAACCAGCAGGCTCAGTAGCGTGGCGCCTCGCGCCGCCGCGAAGCGAAGCGGAGCGACGGCGTGAGCGTTCAACCTGGCTGGTATGTCGACCCCGCCGACACTGAGACCCGGCGTTACTGGGACGGCGAGGGCTGGCTCGGTGCGCCCATTCCCGTCGACGCCACCCCGCCGGACGGCCCGCCGCCGCCCGAGCCGCCGCCTGCGCCGGTCACCCCGGCCGCGCCCGCGGCGTCGACGACCCCCGACTCGGCGACCGGCGCGCCGGCCTGGTCACCGCAGCAGGGCCCACCCCCGGGGTACGGCCCGCAACCGGGCCACGGCCCGGGCTGGGGACCGCAGGCCGGCCCGCCCGGGTGGGGCCCGCAGGCCGGCCCGCCCGGCTGGGTGCCTCCGGGCAGCCCTCCCGGCTGGGCGCCTCCGGCCGGTCATCCCGGTTGGCCCGGACGACCGCCCGAGCCGCGACCGCACGGCCTCAGACTGGCCGGTTACGGCCGGAGGTTCGTCGCCCGGCTGATCGACTTCGGCCTCGTCTTCGCACTGAACGTGGTCGTCAACGGCTGGTTCGTCTGGCGCTGGGTGCAGGAGTGGGCGCCGTACTGGCAGGAGGTCTTCCGGCGCGCGGCGCGCGGCGACACCTCCGCCGACGGCCTGCCCATGCCCGGCGAGCAGGCCGGGTCCCTGCTGGTGGCGATCCTGCTGATCGCCACCGCGCTCTGGCTGGCGTACGAGGTGCCGACAATGGCCTCCGGCGGGCAGACCATCGGCAAGCGGGTGATGCGGATCCGGGCGGTGCCGATGGCCGCCGACCAGCCGCTGGGCGTCCGCAGGGCGCTGAGCCGGTGGAGCACGCTGGGCCTGCCAACTCTGCTCTGGTACTGCGCCGGGCTCGGCCTGGTGCTGCAACTGGTCGATGCTCTCTCCCCTCTCTTCGACCACCCCCTGCGTCAGGCGCTGCACGACAGGCGTGCGCAGACGGTGGTCGTGGAGGTCCCCTACCGCACCGATTCCGCCCCCTCGAACGACAGCAACCAGCCCCCGGGAGACACCCCATGACCGACTCCGGACGTCACCAGCCGGCGCTGCGGCTGACCCGCGTCGACCTGGACGCCCTGCCCAGCTACGTGCCGGGGCGCAGCCCTGCCGACCTGGCCCGCGAGTTGGGGCTGCCGGAGGCCATCAAGCTGGCCAGCAACGAGGTGCCGTACGGGCCGCTGCCCGGGGTGGTGGAGGCGGTCACCGAGGCGATCACCACCTCGCACCGCTACCCGGACATGGGCGTGGTCGCGCTGCGCGACGCGCTGGCCCAGCGGTACGGGGTGGACGCCGACCGGATCGCCACCGGCTGCGGTTCGGTGGCGCTCGCCGAGCACCTGGTGCGGGCCACCTGCCTGCCCGGTGACGAAGTGCTCTACTCGTGGCGGTCGTTCGAGGCGTACCCGATCATCGTGGCGACCAGCGGCGCGACCAGCGTGCGGGTGCCCAACGACGCCGGGCACGGGCACGACCTGGCGGCGATGGCCGCGGCGGTGACCGACCGGACCCGGGTGATCTTCGTCTGCAACCCGAACAACCCCACCGGTACGGCAGTGCGCCGGGCCGAGCTGGACCGGTTCCTCGACGCGGTGCCGGACGACGTGCTGGTGGTGATCGACGAGGCGTACCGGGAGTTCGTCACCGACTCGGAGGTGCCGGACGGGCTCGACTACCTGGACCGGCCCAACGTGGCGGTGCTGCGCACGCTGTCGAAGGCGTGGGGCCTCGCCGGGCTGCGAATGGGCTGGCTGGTTGCCCAGCCGGTGGTGGCCGCCGCCATCCGTAAGGTGGCGACCCCGTTCTCCAGCAGCACGGCAGCCCAGGCCGGGGCGCTCGCCGCGTTGACCCAGGTGGCGGAGATGGAGCGCCGCTGCGCCCTGGTCGTCGCCGAGCGGGACCGGGTCACCGAGGCGCTGCGCAAGTTCGTGCCCGAGGTGCCGACGAGCCAGGCCAACTTCGTCTGGCTGCCGCTGGGCGAGCGGGCGGTGGCGTTCGGCAAGGCGTGCGAGGCGCGCGGTGTGATCGTCCGGCCGTTCGCCGGGGACGGGGTCCGGGTCACCATCGGCACCCCGGCCGAGAACGACGCGTTCCTGGCCGCGGCCGAGGCGGCATTGGCCTGACCGTCGCCAGCGGTACCGCACCGGCCCACAGGCAGGGAGCGAACGAGGGGCGGGCGGAGCAGCACGCAGCTACTCCGCCCGCCAATGCCCTAGGGCGCTCCGTCGACCACAGCCAGTCGCCACTGCGCCTCACCCTCGACCCCGACGGCAAGGTCGGTCGAGACGCCCTTGTCGACGAAGATCTGCGACAGGTTGGGCACCCCGTCGCAGGGATATCGCAGCGGAGCGGCCGTCTTCACGTCCAGTGCGATCCGGCCTCCTCCGGTGCAGACGAAATAAACGGTGAAGCTGGGCCCGCTGGGAACGACATCGGCGATGGTTGCTTCCTTCTCCTCCGCCAGCGGGCCGGCCAGCAGCACCCGGCCGGGGGGAAACCACCCCGTCGGCGCCTCCGGAGTGGAGGAAGGCCGGCTCGACACTGCGGGTGAGGGGGGTTCGGACGGTGCCGCCGGCCGTCTCGCCGTGTCACCGGTGCAGGCGCTGACCATCAGCAACGGGACAACAGTGCCGATGGCCAGGCATACGGCGGAACGACTAGCGCGCATCTCGCGTCTCCAATCCAGGCCGGGCGAGCCAGATGGACCTCACGTCGGTCGTCAAGCTGCCCGGAACACCCGCACGCACGGTCAGTAGTACAGCTTCCAGGCTTCGCGGTAGGGCGCGTACGCGCTGCCGGAGTTCTCGGAGGCCGTGTTGCAGTTGCTGTAGACGTAGTGCGACTTCCAGCTGACGTTCTCCTTCCAGTTGCCATAGTCGCCGTACAGGGTGGAATTGGCGTTGACGGTGCCGCTGACCTCGACACCATAGGAGGTCGTGTTGCTCTGTTCGACGCCGGCGTTGATGGTGGTTTCCATCTTGGCGAAGATCGCCGCCTTCAGTTCAGCCGAAACCGAAACCGAAACCGTGAAAGTCGTGGTGCCCGTCTTCGTCGCGGTGAACTTGAAGCTCTTCGCCGAACTGGTGTTGTTGATGACCGACGTACGGAACTTCGCGTCGAAGGTGTTCGTCGTGTTGGTCATTGAGTAGAGGTAGGTCCCCGGCGTGCAGTACTCCGCCTGGGTGCCGAACTCGGGGCCCTGCTCGCCCTTCGGAGGTATCGGAGCCGGAATTGGTACGAGGTCCTCGGACGCCGCCGGGGTGACCCCGCCCGCCGCCATGGCAGGAACTGCCGGCAACAGTACGGCGGCGACGACGGTCGCAGCAAGGGGTAATGCTCGGAGCAGACCTGCAGATTTCTTACTCATCGCCACATCCCTGGTCGTTATTGCGGTGGAGATCGCAGCCTTTCACTCCGATGCACCAGCGCTGCACATTCGCAGCACACGCGACTCAACTAGGGCTGACAGTCATCTCTGGCCGCCCGGATTCGAACGCGCTGAGCGGGCCGTCCTGATTGTGGAGCGCAGGGCTCGCTCGACCGAATCGTCTACTTGGAGAACCAGTTTCAGACCGGGATCACCGAGCTGTGGTCGTCGCGCCAACGTGCGCAGCGCGGCCCACCAGGCACGTCGGGCCCGAGATGACGGAGCGTGGCGGTTGCGCGAATCACGCCCTTGGAACGTCGACGCCAGTCCATCATCTGCCCACGTCACATTGGCTTTCCGCTGCTTCCACCTCGGTTACTACACGTTACGGGCGGCTCCGTCCGACAGCCTCAGTTTCGGACGACAAAACGGGCGACTTGCCGCATCGTGCATCGCCTCTAGATAAGTCCGTTAAATAATGGCGAGTGCATCCGTTGCCTCGGTGCGCGGGCCGATGTAGCGTCCCTGTCGCTGCCCACCCTGACGGTGCGCGACAACGGGGGTGCCACAATGATGTTCCGACTACTCAGATCTCCGGGCATTACAGTTGACAATGCCTTCCACTCCCCACGGGAGGGACGCGTCCAGGGCATTTTCGCAGCTCTTCTACTTCGACGCGGGCAGAACGTGAGCTCGACCAACCTGGCTGCTGCCATCTGGAGTGACCCGCCCGTTTCCGCAGACGCAAACGTGCGTACCTACATCGCCAAACTGCGCCGGTTCCTTGCCGACATAAGCCCGGAACTCCACGAACGTCTCGCAACCGTCCATGGTGGCTATCGGCTCGATATTCTCGACGGAGAGTTGGACCTCGGACGATCCAACGAACTCTGGAACGAGGGCCGCCGGGCGATGAACCGTTCGGATTTCCGTGGCGCGGTCGAGGCACTGCAAAGCGCATCGGCACTCTGGGTCGAGACGTCAGGCCAGGACGTTGCCGCTCAGGGCTGGCTCGACCATCGCTTGGCAATGCTCCGCGAGCAACGATTCGCCCTGGCCGAGGACCTCGCTGCCGCCCGCATCGCCAGCGGCGACGGCCTGCCCGCCATTGCTGGGCTGCCGGAAATCGATGATCCGAATCTGGCCCGAGAGAAGACGGCCGCGCTCATGCTCGTCGCGTGTTACCGGGCTGGCAATCTTCCGGCGGCCCTGCGTGTCTTCGCGGCGGCCCGCACCACGTTGCGCCGGGAGTTTGGCGTGGAGCCGGGATCATGGCTGCAGACCCTGCACCACGCGGCCCTCCGACGCGACGACGCTCTGCTGTTCTCCGATCAGCTGCTGGTGAGTCTGAGCCGCGACGCCGAACCGCGACCCCAGCACTCCAACCTCACCGCCCGAGTGGCCTGACGGAGACGGGCGAGGCCGGGTTTCGCAGCGCGGCGGCCGGGTTCGCAGCGCGGCGGCCCGCCTACGCGGCCACCACCTTCATCGTGAACTCCACGTTGTTTGTCTTGTTTGGCGTAGTTCGTGCCTTATATTCCGAATTAGCCGGTTGTGCCGAAGCCTCACGCCGGGTCACTTCGAGAAAACGGGGTAACGAAAAGTGCGTACTGCCAAGATCTGTCTGGCTGGTACGGCCGCCGTTGCGCTGGTCGGCTTCCTCGCCGCGCCGGCCGCCGCCGCACCCACCGACACCACCGACACCACGTTCGAGGTGCTCGCCGGCACCCTCGACATCGTCGCGCCGGCCACCGCCGACCTCGGCACCGGTGCCCCCGGTGGTGTCATCACCGGTCAGCTCGGCGTGGTGACGGTCACCGACTCCCGAGGCGCCGCCGACGCCTCCTGGGTCGCTTCGGTGACCGCGACGGTCTTCCAGACCGGCGGCGGCTCACCGCCCGAGACGGTCCTGCCGGAGGAGATCGACTACTGGTCCGGGGATGCGACCGGGGTACCGCCGACCACCGGCGACGGCACCTTCACGCCCGGACAGCCGACCGCCGGCGACGCCGAGCCGCTGTCCAGCGTCACCCCGCTCACCGCGTTCACGCACAGCGGCGGCACCGGCGGCAACACCGCCAACTGGAACCCCACCCTGGTGGTAAACGTCCCGCTGGACAGCATCGCGGGCGTCTACGAAGGCACGGTGACACATTCCGTGGCGTAGCCCTCGGGGGCGGTCGACGATCGCTGTCGCGCTCGCCCTGTTCTGCCTCGCCGGTCCGGGTCTGTCGACCCGGGCCGGCGCGGTCGAACCGGATGCGGGATCGGACGACGGCACCATCGGGATCCGGTTGCTGGAAGCCCCGACCGAGCGCCGCGCCGACCCTCGGGCGCTGCGCTACATCGTCGACCACCTACCGCCGGGCACCACAATCAAGCGACAGCTGCTGATCGTCAACCGCACCGACCAGACCCGTTGGGTCGACATGTACCCGGCGGCAGCGACCCTGGAAAATGCGGCGTTCCGCTTCGGCGAGGGCCACGCCGAGAACGAGCTGACCTCCTGGGTCACCCTCGACGAGCGTTCCGTGGAGCTGGGACCGCGGGGCGAGACCCGGGTCCAGGCGACCATCACGGTGCCGCCGCCCGCCTCCCGGGGCGAGCGGTACGGGGTGATCTGGGCGTCCACCGCGTCAACTCCCCGGGCGGGCGGCGAGATCACTCAGGTCCACCGGGTCGGGGTCCGGATGTACCTCGACATCGGGCCCGGCGGTGAACCCGCCTCCGACTTCTCGATCGGTGAGGTACGCCCGGCCCGCGACGCCGACGGGAAACCGTCGCTGACCGTCCAGGTCCGCAACACCGGAGGTCGCGCCATTGACCTGACCGGCGCGGTCACCCTGACCGACGGACCGGCCGGCAGCCGGGCCGGCCCGTTTCCGGTCGGGCAGGGCGTCACGCTGGCGCCGGGCGCCGCCGGGCAGGTCGTCGCCGCGTTCCCGGCCGCGCTTCCGAACGGCCCCTGGAAGGCGGAGGTGGAACTGGAGAGCGGCCTGGTGCGGCGGAGCCTCACCGCGCAGATCACGTTCCCCGACGCGGGTCAGATCGGCAAACGGGGCAGTGTCGTCTCCCGGATCGTCTCCCCGTGGACCGTGGCGGCGACCGTCGCGGGCCTGCTGCTGGTCGCCGGCCTCGCGATGCTGGCCCGTCGTTCCCGCCGGGCCGGTCGGCTTCCCGCCGGCCGTCCGAGGGAGCGCACCCCGGCCGGGCGTTGATCCCGCGCGGGCAGTCCGACGGCCGGCTCTGGCTCTGCCCGTCAGTTCGGCCGGCTCTGGCTGGGCTCGTCAGCTCGGCCGGTGGCGGCGGGCGGCGAACCACCCGGCGACGATCAGGGCTGCACCCATCATCGCGATGAGCAGCACCGACCCGCCCGACCCGGTGACCGGCAACTCACCGCCGTGGCTGGGTGTGGGTTGGGGTGGTGCCGTCGGTGTGGACGTGGGCGGCGGCTGAGTCGGGGTCGGGGTCGCCGGCAGGATCTCGAAGGTGACGCCGCCGCCCGCCGACGGCTCGGGTCGGACGGCGCCGAACCCACGCGCCGAGGCAGGGTCCGCAGCGGCCAGCATCGGCGACACCGCCAACGCCAGGCTCGCGATGGCGGCGAGCGCGCCACCCGCAAGGTAGTTGGCTGCTGTCCTGGCCATGCGCCGACCCCTTCCACCGGAAACCTGAACCATGAAAAACGTACCCTTTTGCGACAAAGAGCACGGAACGGTTCGGTGTTCCGAGATCGAAGACGCCACGATCAGGTGGCGGCCAGGATCACCGCCTCGCCGGTGTAGTAGTAGCGCCGGTCGTCGCCAGTCGGGTCAACCGGCTTGCGGAGCCGCTCGACAGCGACGAACCCGTCCTCGGCGGTCACCGCCCCGGGCGCCCAGCCGGTCCCATCGGACCCGACGTTGAGCGCGAAGCGGGACAACTGCCGCCCGGTCACCGGATCAAGCGTCACCAGGTCGTTCGTCTCGGTCAGCAGGTGCACCCGGCCAGGTTGCCCGGCCAGCACGCGGGCCGAGCCCAGGCCCGTGGACCGCCACAGCTCGGTGCCCGTACGCGCCGATCGACCCACCACGACGCCGTCGAGCACGGCGACCGACTGCTCACCGACCAGCGCGCCGCCGGCCGGGTCCAGCGCCGGGGCCGCGACCGGCGGACCGGAACCCACGAGCCAACCCCGACCGCCCTCGTCGCCCGGCCCGGCGGTCCGCAGCCCCAGACAGTCCGACCAGCCGGTACGGCAGCCCAGCGGCGTCACCACCAACGCGTCCGGGCCTCCCGGCGGTCGCCAACGCTCCCGCACCGCGCCCGTCGCCGCGTCCCGGAACTCGACAGTGGCCGGCCCGGCGCAGGTGTCCAGACCGATCAACTGCCCGGCGGCGGTGGTGCCGACATCGCTGCGGCACCTGCCGGGCAGCTCGACCCGCCACAGTTCCCGACCGCCGCTCAGCTCGACCCCCTGCGCCTGGGCATCCCCGGTCGCCACCAGCACGACCCGCCCGTCGGGGAGGTCGGTGAGGTGGAGCCCTGGCGCATCCCAGACGGTCGCCGCCCCGGTACGCCGCACCAGCGCCGCGCTCTCGGCGGGCTTCGGGCCGTCGGTTCGCCAGAGCACCCCGCCGGTCCGGGCGTCGAGTGCGACGAGTTGCCCGTCCGACCAGCGGCTGACGACAGTGCTGCCGCTCGCCACCACCCCGGTCAGCTCCGCCGGCCACCGCCGGTACGACCAGTACGGGCTGGTCCGGTACCGCCCGTCGACCGGCCGGTCGGCGTAGACCTGGCGGTGTGCGGCGTACACCCGCAGTCTGCCGTCGACGATCAGCGGGGCGACCGGCAATCGACCGATCACTCCGGCGGCCGGTCGGGCGGGGTCCGGATAGTCGGCCCGTGCCACGGTGCTCACCTCTGCCGGCGCGAGGACCCGGTGGACGATGACCACGACGGCCGCCGTCGCGAGCAGCGCCGCGACCGCGATCACCAGCCGCCGCCGGCCTCTCGGGAACCTCATGCCGCACCTCCGCCCGGCACCCTACCCAGCGGAGGGGGCCGGACCCCGGTCAGGTCACGGCGAGGGGTGACCAGCTGGCGCTCAGGCGGCTTCGACGGAGCCGGTGGCACCGGCCGCGACGGCCAGATCGGCGAGGTCACGCCGGAGCGCCGCCTCGACCGCCCTGGCTGCCAGCCCGCCGAGCAGCAGCGCCACCACCCGACCGTACGGAGCGGTCGGCACCGCCTCCTGGGTGACGGTGATCGCCGTGCAACCCCGACGGCGGCGACGGACCGGTCGCAGGCTCCAGGTGATGCGGTAGTCGGCGCCGGCACCGGAGGAACAGAGCACCAGTCGCTGCGGCGCGAGCGCCTCCACCACCAGGAACTCCTCGGTCAGCGTGCCGCCGCCCGGCTGGACCCGCTCCTCGCGCCAGGAGGTGCCCGGCCCGAACTGACCCGGAGTGAGCACCTCGATCGGGCCGGCTGCGGTCAGCCGGGCCGCGCGGCCGGGCAGATCGGTCAGCAGACGCCAGACATCGACAGCGTGCGCCTCGATGATCCCGGTAATCGCCACCGTCGACATGCCACCCTCCCGTGTCCCCGACGGTACGCGGAGTGAGGGCCGGACGTGGCCCCCGGGACGGAATTTCCACCACCCGGGGGCCAGGCTGTCCGATTGGGCGGTCGCTTCGGCACCGGTCGTCGTCGATCGGCGCCGAAGCGCCGGTCAGCGCTCGAAGCGACCGGCCCGAATCGCGCCGATGAACGCCGTCCACCCCGGCGGGCTGACCGCGAGTGTGGGACCGGCCTGGTCCTTGGAGTCGCGGACTCCGACCAGACCATGGACATCGACAAGGTTGTCCGCCACCTCCACGCAGAGCCCCTGGTCGTTTGAGCGGCTGCTGGTACGCCAGACCGCGCCCGCAAGATCGTGCATCGTCGTTACCTCCGTGTGCGTCGGGATTGCCCCACCGCTGGCGGCCGGGCAGAGCCCGGCTCGGATTGCGCGGTGTGGCAACGGAATCCGGACGCTCAACGGATCAACCAGGGCCGGTGATCGCACAGCCGGTGCGATCACGGGTCCCGTGCACGAGACGGGCGGCGGGTGCCCGCTCAGCGGGCCGGACGAACCGTGCCGGATACCTCACCGAGGGCGATGGTGGTGCCGTCCGGGCCGGGCGCGGTGGCGGTGATGGTCACCGTGTCGCCGTCGTTGAGGAAGGTACGACTCTCGCCGCCCACAGTGACCGGCTCGGCCCCTCCCCAGGTCAGTTCCAGGAAGGACCCGACCTGTCCCCGCTCCGGGCCGGAGACGGTGCCGGAGGCGTACAAATCACCGGTACGCAGCGACGCGCCGTTGACGGTGAGGTGCGCCAACTGCTGGGCGGGGGTCCAGTACATGGTGGCGAACGGGGGCTCGCTGACCTGGTCGCCGTTCCACTCGACCGCCAGGCGCAGGTCGAGGCCCAGGTGCGGCACGTCCCGCAGGTAGTCGACCACGGGCGGGTCCTGGTCGGGGGCCGGCACGAAGGCGTCGGCGAGGGCGTCCAGCGGCGTCACCCAGGCCGAGACCGAGGTGGCGAACGACTTGCCCAGGAACGGGCCGAGCGGCTGGTACTCCCAGGCCTGGATGTCCCGGGCCGACCAGTCGTTGACCAGCACGACCCCGAAGACGTGCTCGGTGAAGTCGTCGACGGCGACCCGGTCACCCAGCGCGCTGGGTACGCCCACCACGAAGCCGACCTCTGCCTCGATGTCGAGGCGTACCGATGGGCCGGTGACAGGGCCCTCGGCGGAGGCCCGCTGCCCGGTCGGCCGGGTCACCGGCGTGCCGGAGACGACCACAGTGCCGGCCCGCCCGTGGTAGCCGATCGGCAGGTGCTTCCAGTTGGGCAGCAGCGGCGGCTGGCCGGGGCGGAAGATCTGCCCGACGTTCGACGCGTGGTGAACGGATGAGTAGAAGTCGACGTAGTCGGCCACCTCGATGGGGAGCAGCAGTTCCACGTCGTCGAGGGGCACCAGCAGCGGCTCCACCGCGGCCCGGTGCGCCGGGTCGGTCAGCAGCTCGGTGATCCGCTGCCGCACCGCAGTCCACTGCGGACGGCCCAGCGCCATGAAGTCGTTGAGCACGGGCCGGCACAGCGTGCCGGCGGCCAGCACCAGCTCGGCGGTCTCCGCCGCCGCGAGGTCGAAGACCCAGGACCCGATCCGTACGCCGATCCGCGACTGACCCCCGTTCTGCCGGAACACCCCGTACGGCAGGTTCGTCACCCCGTACGGCGAACCGTCGGCGCCGGTCACCCAGGTCATGCGTCGTAGCCCCCGTTCACCAGCCCAAGCCGGATCAGATCGGTCAGTGGTTCCAGGATGCTGCACGAGCCGAAGCCCACCCACAGGGGGCGAGGCCCGTCCAGCCGTGCCGTCGCGCGCTCCACCAGGGGGCGCGGGTCGACCATGGTCAGCAGTTCGGCGACCGAGCGTGCCCCGTCACCGTCGGCGGCGGCCAGGGTGGCGGCCAGCACGTTGGCGTAGCCGTGGTGGGTGAAACCGGTCTCCGGGTCCAGGTGTCGGATCGCCTGGTGCAGCCCGGCGGTGAGCTTGAACGGCAGGCCCCGGTCCCGGCAGGCGCAGATCACCGCAGCCAGCTCGGTCGGGGTGGGGAAGAGTTCGGCGGCCAGGCCACCGGTGCGGAACTTGGCCGCGATCGGCACCCCGTCGGCCCGCGCGGCGACAAGCGCGTCCAGCGCGCCCATCAGCCCGAAGGTCAGCGGCAGCTCGGCGTAGACGGCCTCCACGCCCGGTAGCGCGTCGGTCAGCCGCAGCAACTCGGCGACGCCGGGCAGCGGGTCCTCGCCACGTTTGGCGACCGCCACCTCGACCTGACGCGCGGTGACGCCGTCCGGGGCGAGAAACGACAGTGCCGACGGCAGGTTCCCGATCCCGGTGTCACCGATCACGCCGACGACCAGGCCCTCGTCCGGGTCGACGAGACCGCTCAGCTCACCGGCGGCCACGACCGAGGCGGGGATCAACAGCGGGCCGACCAGGTCGGCGTACCAGGCGGCACGGTGCTGGCGGTGGGCGGCCACTGCGTCGTGCAGCGCGGCGCTGCCCGGCGGGAAGACGGCGGCGTCGTCCACCAGGCCGTGGAGGAGTGCGGGCACCTGCGTTGACACGGAACAAGAATGTACGGGACGCTACGAGGAACGGACAACAGCGTCCGATTATCGGACACCTTCGGCCGGTGAACGGGACATATCGGGAGGCGAGATGCCGTACTACCGCAGCGTCGGCGAGGTGCCGCGCAAGCGCCACACCCAGTTCCGGCAGCCCGACGGCAGCCTCTACGCCGAGGAGCTGATGGGCCAGGAAGGCTTCTCCTCCGACTCGTCCCTGCTCTACCACCGGCACGCGCCCACAGCGATCCTGGCCGCCGACGAGTTCACCCCGGCCGCGTTCACCCGGGCACCGAACCTGCCGCTCAAGCCCCGCCACCTGCGCACCCACAAACTGGACACCGGCGGCTCCGACCCCATCCTCGGCCGGCAGTACCTGCTCGCCAACGACGACGTACGGATCGGGTACGTCCTCGCCGACCGGCCCTCGCCGCTGTTCCGCGACGCCACCGGCGATCACTGCCTCTACGTCGAGTCGGGCACCCTGCGGGTCGAATCCCCGTTCGGGGTGCTGGACGCGGTCGCCGGCGACTACATCGTCATCCCCACCTCGACCATCCACCGGCTGGTGCCCACCGGCGATCAGCCCGTCCGACTGCTCGCCGTCGAGGCGTCCGGGCACATCGGCCCGCCCAAGCGCTACCTCTCCGTGCGCGGCCAGTTCCTGGAGCACTCGCCGTACTGTGAGCGGGACGTCCGCGGCCCCGACGCCCCGCTGCTCGTCGACGACGAGGAGGTCGAGGTGCTGGTCCGCCACCGGTCCCGGGCCGCAGGTCCCGGTGGCAGCGGCACTGCTTGGACTCGTCACACTTATGCCAACCACCCGTTCGACGTGGTCGGCTGGGACGGGCACCTCTACCCGTGGGCGTTCTCCATCCACGACTTCGAGCCGATCACCGGCCGTATCCACCAGCCCCCGCCGGTGCACCAGACCTTCCAGGGGCCCAACTTCGTCATCTGCTCGTTCGTGCCCCGCAAGGTCGACTACCACCCGCAGTCGATCCCGGTGCCGTACAACCACCACAACGTCGACTCCGACGAGATGCTCTTCTACACCGGGGGCAACTACGAGGCGCGCCGCGGCTCCGGCATCGAGCAGGGCTCGATCTCGCTGCACCCGTCCGGTTTCACCCACGGCCCCCAGCCGGGTGCCGCCGAGCGTTCCATCGGCGCGGACTACTTCGACGAGCTGGCCGTCATGGTCGACACCTTCCGCCCACTGGATCTCTGCGGCGCCGCCAGCGCCTGCGAGGACGAGGGGTACGCCTGGACCTGGGCGCGTCGCGGCTAGCGGATCGCGGTTCTGGTGAAGACCGCGAACTCGGCTACCGCCGTGACGGCGATGGCCAGCACCAGGGGCCACGGGGAGCCGACCATGGCGTACACCAGCAACAGCAGTGGCGCGGCGGCCACTGCGTAGACGGCCAGGGCCATCGCGCGGTCCGAGTGCAGCAGGGCGGGCAGGACGGTCCGGGTCAGCCCCGGCAGCCGGGCCGCGAGCTGCCACACGACGATCCCGCCGGTGAGCGCGGCGAGCACCGCCACGATGCGGGAGAACCCGTCGTTCGCCGACGCCGAGAACGCGACAAGTACCGCCGCCACCAGCGACCAGCCCGCGCCGTAGAGCACCAGACGGTGCAGCCCGTACGCAAGGGTTCGCGGCGAGTCGGTCCGGCTCGGGCTGACCGTCACCGCCTCCGCGACGTGTTCCAACGCCTCCGACCAACGGCGCTGCTCCAACCGCATGACCCCCACGTCGTGGCCGGCCTCGGCAAGCCGCGGGTCGAGCCGCAGCGCCTCGCGGTAGGCCCGCTCGGCCAGGTCGAACAGGTCCAGGCGGGCGGCGACCAGGCTGAGCACCAGGTGCGCCTGCGGCTCCTGCGGGGCCAACTCGACGCCGCGCCAGGCCGCGTTCAGCGCCGGCTGACCGTTGCGGGCGCCGGCCAGGATCGCCGCCGCGCTCCGCTGGGCGTACGCGTCGGTCGGGCCGAGGGCGAGGATCCGGTCGGCGGTGGCCGCCGACTCGCTGTAGCGCTCCAGGTCGGCCAGGGCCATCCCCCTGGCCACCAGCGGCGGCAGGGCCTCCGGTGCGGCAGCCACGGCCGTGTCGGCTGCGGTGAGCGCCTCGGCCGGGCGGCCGGCGGCCAGGTGCACCCGGGCCAGCATGGTGAGCGCGTCCACGTCATCCGGCTGGAGGGCCAAACCGTAGGCCAGTTCCCCGGCCGCCTCGTCGTAGCGGCCGAGTTCGGCGAGGAGTTGGGCCCGCTGGACGTAGCCGTCGGCGGCGGACTGGTCGGGGGCGGGGTCGCTGGACATCGCGGCGAGCTTAGGCGGCCGGCGCGTCGTACACCAGGGCCACCGCGACCCCGGCCAAGCCTTCCTCACGGCCGGCGAAGCCGAGCCCGTCGGTGGTCGCCGCCGAGACGGTGACCGGGGCGCCGACCGCGGCGGAGAGGACCTCCTGCGCCTCCGCGCGACGCCGGCCGATCTTGGGGCGGTTGCCGATGACCTGCACGGACACGTTGCCGATCTCCAGGCCGGCGGCCCGCACCCGGCGGGCCGTCTCGGTCAGCAGCGCCACACCGGACGCGCCGGCCCACTCCGGCTGGCCCACCCCGAAGGCGGAACCGAGATCACCGAGACCGGCGGCGGAGAGCAGCGCGTTGCAGGCGGCGTGCGCGGCCACGTCAGCGTCCGAGTGCCCGGCGAGGCCGTCCTGGTCGGGCCAGAGCAGCCCGGCCACCCAGCAGGGCCGACCCGGCTCGAACGCGTGCACGTCGGTGCCGATGGCCACCCGGGGAACGATCATGATCAGAGGGTACGCGTCAGCCGGCTGCGGCAAGCAGATGCTCGGCCAGAGCCAGATCGAACGGTCGGGTGATTTTGAGGGCGTATTCCGAGCCGGGCACGCAACTCACCGCGCCGCCCTGCTTCTCGACCAGCCCGGCGTCGTCGGTGAGGGAGTCACCGGCGGCCGCGTGCGCGGCGCTGAGCACGGCCCGCCGGAAACCCTGCGGGGTCTGCACCGCGCGCAGGGCGGAACGGTCGACGGTGCCGAGGACCACCTCGTCGGCCCCGACTTCCTTGATCGTGTCGACGACCGGCAGGACCGGTATCACCGCGTCACACCCGCCACGGACCGCCGCCGCGACGGATTCGACCAGCTCGGGTGGGGTGAGCGCCCGGGCGGCATCGTGCACCAGGACGATCGTCGGGCCGGCGGGCACCGCTGCCAGCGCGGCGGCCACCGACGCCTGCCGTTCCGCACCGCCGGGCACCACGATCACCGGTGCGATCGGGGCCAACAGCTCGCGGACGGCCTGCACCTCGGCGGCCGGCGCGGCCACCACGATGGTGTGCACCGAAGGCGCGGCGGCCAGTCGACGCACGGCGTGCACCAACAGCGGCTCACCGGCGAGCAGGCGCAGCGCCTTGGGTCGGCCGGGGCCGAGCCGGACGCCGGCACCCGCCGCAGGCACGAGGACCGCGACGTCACCGCGCGGATTGAGCTGCGCGGTCACGTCGCGGTCCTCGGTGGTTTCTTCACTACGAAGTGGGTACGACGATGCTGTGCGGACTAGGCCTCGGTGAGGACCTTGTCGAGCAGCGTCTCCGCCTCATCCTTGGTGCTCTTCTCGGCCAGCGCGACCTCGCCGACGAGAATGTCGCGGGCCTTGGCGAGCATCCGCTTCTCGCCCGCAGAGAGGCCCCGCTCCCGCTCCCGGCGCCACAGGTCACGCACGACCTCGGCGACCTTCAGCGGGTTGCCGGAAGCCAGCTTTTCCAGATTGGCCTTGTAACGCCGCGACCAGTTGGTCGGCTCCTCGGTGTGCGGAGCCCGCAGAACGTCGAAGACCTTGCCGAGGCCCTCTTCGCCGACCACCTCACGGACGCCCACGATCTCGGCGTTCTCGGCCGGCACCCGGACCGTCAGGTCACCCTGCGCGACCCTCAGGACGAGGTATTGCTTAGGCTCGCCCTTGATGACCCGAGTCTCGATTGCCTCGATGAGTGCGGCCCCGTGGTGGGGGTAAACAACGGTCTCGCCGACACTGAAAACCATAGGTTCGAAACCCCTTTCGCTGTGTCTAGGGTAACACGCTCAGGCACCGATGTCTCACCGATGTCCTGACCGTTGGCGCAGCTCAGGGGCCCTGTGAGAGGTCTTGCTTCAGCTTGACAGGCGGTCAAACCGATGGTTCGAACACGCTCCGTAACGCACAAATGACTGCCCGGCACGGGTGAACAGAACGTCGAGATCAAGGGCTATGCGCTCCTCCATGGTAGCCCGGCCAGCAGGACCGCGCCCAGATGTAGCGCGAGGAGCCCCTGGTGCGGGACCCTGGAGACCGAGCCGCACTCCGCTCTCGAGACGCTTCCAGGAGGTCCGATGGGCAAGCCGGACGCAGAGGGTCACGGGCCAGCCGACGGCCTGCCCGGCCTACCGCCCGAATGGGGCCGCGTGGTGGTTCCCGACGACCCCTCCGCACTGGCCGCCGAGGCCGCTCAGGTCCGCCGTGAGCTGCGCCGGGCCAGTGGCCTCCCGGGCGGCTACCGGGCCCTGGGCCTGCCCCTGGTGGTCCTGCTGGTGGCGGTCCTCACCACGCTGGCCGGCCTGCTGGCAGTCACCTGGCCGCGCGCCAACCGCGGCGCCGACCGGCCGACCCCGGCCCCCTACTCGCCGCCCGCGACCCTCACCGGTCGGGCGCTGCCCGCACTGGACCTGGTCGACGCTGACGACGCACCCGTGCCACTGCGCGGCCTGCTACCCGCCATGATCATTCTGTTGGACGGCTGCCCCTGCCCGGACCGGGTCACCGACGCCCTGGCGGCCGCGCCCGCCGGCGTCTCCGTGGTCACCGTCAGCCCAGGGCGGACGGCACCGGCCAGGCCCACCATCGAGCGACAGGCTCGCGCCCTGGCCGACCCCGCCGGAGGTCTGCGTTCGTTCCTCGGCCAGCCGGCCCGCCCCGGCACCGCGACCGCCCTGCTGATCGACCGGGCCGGCACTGTGACCCGGGTGCTGCCCGACCTGGGCACTGTCGAGTCCTACCGGAACGACCTCAGCGCCCTGGCCGCCTGACCGGCGCGCCTACCGGGGCAGCGCGACGAGCTGCGCCTGGATGACGATGGGCCGGTCGACGGCCGACAGGGACACCCGGAACGGCCCGCCACCGGGCAGCACCTCGGCATTGGCGACCGTGCCGTCGCAGTCGATGCGCGGCTGACCGTTGATCTTGGCCTCGTCGCTCGTCACCGCCAGCGTGCCCGGCCGGGTGCACCGGTACTGGAGCAGGTAGCGGGAGCCGTCGTCGCTGGCCTGCCGGGTCACATCCTGGCCAGGAGCGAGCTCCCGCTCCTCCCGCCAGATCGTCATTTGGAACGAGGGCAGCTCACCCGCGGGAAAGAGCACCGCGGGATCGCCCTCGATGTCGGTGATCGAGCCCGTCGCGGGGTCGAGCACCACGTGCGAGTCTTTGCGCACCCGAAGGACCTCGCCGGTGTTCGGGTCCATCCGCACCGTCACCCGCTCGTCGGGCTCCTCCTCCGCGAGGAGACGTTCCATCGGGGTGCTGATGCTCGGCCCGACCGACGGCACCGCCGCCGCCGAAGGGACAGCCGTCCCGGCCGTCGACGCGGGCGCGGCGGCACGCCACCACCAGCCACCGGCGACCAGGACGGCCACCGCCGCGCCAAACAGGACCACCGAGCGCAGCCGGTCGTCCGCTGTCACATCCACCCCGTGAGCGTACCGGCCGGAGGCTCAGTCCTGTCGATCCAGCAGGGCGGCGTACAGGGTGAGGCCGGGGCCGAAGGCCAGCATGACGATGCGCCGAGCCGCCGGGGTCGCCCGACCCAACCGGTCCAGGATCAGCAGGACGGTCGGCGACGAACAGTTGCCGTGCTCGTCGAGCGTCGCCCGGGACGCCGCCAGCCCCAGTGGGGGCAACTCCAGCTCCCGCTCGACCACGTTGAGGATCCGCGGCCCGCCCGGGTGCACCGCCCAACCGTCCACCTCGGAGCTGGCCACGCCGTGCCGGGCCAACAGGTCGTCGACCAGCCCGCGGACGTGCCTCGACAGCACCTGCGGCACCTTCGGCGACAACCCCATCCGGAACCCGGCGTCGGTGACGTCCCAGGTCATGTGGTCGGCGGTCGAGGTGTCGGTGACGGCGGTGACCTCACGTACCGCGTACCCCCGGCCACCCGGCACGACCACGGCGGCGACCGCGGCGTCCGAGAAGAGCGCGTGGGAGACGATCTGCTGGGTGTCCACCCGGGCACTGGACGGCTGGATGTGCAGGCTGGTCAGCTCCGCGCAGAGCAGCAACGCCGGACGCCCCCGGGCGGCGACGAAGTCACTGGCCGCGCCGAGCCCCGGCAGCGCCGCGTAACAGCCCATGTGGCCGATGAACATCCGCTGGGTGTCCGCGGCCATGCCCAGGTCCCGGGCGAGCAGGATGTCCAGCCCCGGGGTGGCGTACCCGGTGCAGGAGCAGACGATGAACAGCCCGATGTCGCCGGCGCTCAGCCCGGCCGCCGTCAACGCGCGACCCACCGCCTCCTTGCCCAGCGGCAGCGCCTCCACCTGGTAGCGGCGCATCCGGCGCTCGGTCGGCCAGTCCGAGACGTCCTCCAGCAGCGGGTTGACCGCCGCCTGCCGCCGGGTCACCCCCGAGTTGGCGAAGATTCGCTGGGCCAACGACCGGGTGGTGCCGGAGAAGTGCCGGGAGAAGAAGCCCTCCCACAACTCGTCCTGCGAAGCGGACGGCGGCTGCGCTGTCCCGAGCCCCGCGATCACTGGTACGGACACGATCCCCACCTCTCGTCAGATGCTGTCCTCCCCCTGGCCGTCCCACCAGCCGCCTCGGCCGGTCGTCCTTCCGTGCGAGCCCGGCGCGGCGGGCTCACCAACGCGGTGCCGATCCATCACGATCCGGGTCGCCGCCCAACGCGGCGATGCCGAGCCAGTCGGCGCAGACATCCGACGTGGCCGGGTGCAGCGAGCCGCAGCGGGCGTCGCGGTAGAGCCGCTCCAACGGATGACCACGGCGGGTGGCCGAGGTACCCGCCGCCTCCAGCACCGACGCCGCCACCTCGGCGGCCGTGGTGCCGGCGAGCAGCTTCGCCCGCCACACCCAGCGGTTGGTCTCCTCGTCACCGGGCGCCTCGTCCACCCGGCGGGCCGCCTCCGCCACCACCAACTGTGCGGCTGCCGTCGCCGCGTCCCCCCGACCCAGCCGGGCCCGCACCGCCGGCAGACCGGCCAGGTTGCGGGCGTTGAGGTGCTCTGCCGCAGCGTCGATCGCCGCGCGGGCGACCCCCACGTAGACGGCCGCGTAGCTGGCCACCAGCCAGTGCGGCATCAGTTGGGCCACCACCAGCGCCAGCCCCTCCACCCCACCGAGCAGCCGGTCGGCGGGCACCGTGACGTCCAGGTGCAGGTCGTGGGAGGAGGTGGCGCGCATGCCGAGCGAATCCCAGGTCGGCTCCACTGTCAGCCCGTCGCCGGCCGGCACCAGGAACTGTGAGACCACCGACTGGTCGGCCGCGCTGCGCGCCGCCACCAGGTAGCCGTCCGCGTGCCCGGCGCCGGAGCAGAACGTCTTGCTGCCCTTGAGGTGCCAGCCCCCGTCGGTCGGCTCGTACGCGGTGGTCAGCTGGGACAGCCGCGCGCCCGCGCCACGCTCGCTCATCGCGACCGCGTACCAGGAGCCCTGTGCCGCCGCGCTGAGCAACCGGTCGCGGGCGGCCAGCGCCTCGTCCGGTACGCCCAGCGCCTCGGCCAACTCCTCGGTGACCGCGCCCAGCGCGCCGGTGACCGAGGCGTGCATGTTGAACACCAGGGCGGTCGCACCGTTGCCCCGGGCAAGCTCAGTGGCCACCGCGGCGTACTCGGCGAAGGTGGCTCCCAGGCCACCGAGCGCCCGGGGCACCATCAGCCCGAACAGGCCGGCCTCGCGCAGGTCGGCGAAGTCGTCCACGGGGAAGGAACCGTCCCGGTCGTGCTCGGCCGCCCGCGCGGCGAACCGCGGCGCCAACCGGCGTGCTGCCTCAAGCGCGTGCACCGTCATCTCGTCCCCTCCTTGGCGTTCCATACCCCCGCCACGGCCTGACTATCCTTTGCGGACCCCCCGGCCCTGGTAGAGCACGGCGGTGGACCGGGTCGGCACGATGCGCGGCGTGCGCCCGGCGGGCACCCCGCCGGGCGTCCGGCCCGCGCGGGCGCGGCGCAGCAGCCAGGCGAGCACGCCGCCGACCTGCGGACGGATGCCCCGCAGGCGCAGGTCGACGCCGTGTCGGGCGCACTCGGCGACAAGCGCCCGCGCGTCCACGAACAACCGTGGATCGTGGATGCCGCGCGGCACCGTCGGCAGCCGCTCGGCGATCCGGACCGCGACGAGCCGGGCCAGCGCCGTGTCGTTGAGCGTGTCCAGCACCAGCACGCCACCGGGGCGCAGCAGGCGGCACGACTCCGCCACCGCGCGCGGCCAGGCCGGCACGTGCTCCAACAACTCGCCCGCCGAGACCACGTCGGCGCAGCCGTCGGGCAACGGAACCGCTGTGGCATCACCCTGGACCACCCGCACCCCGTGCTCGGCCGCCTGGACGAGCGCCGAGCGGGTCAGATCCACCCCGATGTGGCGGTAACCCTTGCCGGCCAGGTGCGGCGCGAGCAGGCCGGCACCGCAGCCCAGGTCGACGAGCAACGCGTCCGGACGGGTGGCCGGCGGCACCAGCGCGGCACGGGCCTCCGCCAGCCAGTGCAGCATCGCGAACGCGCCATCCGGCCGCCACCACTCACCGGCCAGATCGTCGTACTGACGCGGATCGTTTCGCGGCAGCACCCTCGGGCCAGTGGACGCCCCGGCCGCAGCCACGTCTCGCATGGAACCGAGCGTGGCACGACTGCTCGGTAACGACCAGACTTCCCTTATGTCGTCGAGGGTGTTAGGGCTGGTCAGAGCGAGCCATCCGGAACCGGCCGCGGCGGTGACCACGGTGGCCGGTCTGCTGGCCTGGGGGGTGGGCCACCGGCTGGCCGGAATCGTCTCGGTGGTGCTCGCCGTGCTGGCCAGCCAGCTCGCCGTCGGCTGGACCAACGACGCGCTGGACGCCGAGCGGGACGCCACTGTGGGGCGTACCGACAAACCGGTCGCCAGTGGCGCGGTCGGTCGGCGCGTCACGGCCTGGGCCGCCGCGGCGGCCGCGGTCGCCTGCCCGCTGCTGGCGCTGACCACGAACCCGACGGCGGCGTTCTGGTTGACGCTCGCCCTGGTCTCCGCCCTGCTCTACGACTGGCCGCTCAAGGCCACCGCGTTCTCGGTGCTTCCCTACGCCGTGTCGTTCGGCGCGCTGCCCGCCTTCGTGGTGCTGGCACTGCCCGGCCAGCCGGCCCCGCCGGTCTGGCTGGTGACGGCGGCGGCCTGCCTGGGCGCCGGCGCGCACTTCGCCAACGTGCTGCCCGACCTGGCCGACGACGCCCGCACCGGCGTGCGTGGCCTGCCCCACCGGCTGGGCGCGGCCGGCAGCCGGGTGGCCGCGGCGGGTCTCCTCCTCGCGGCGACCGCGACCCTGGTCCTCGGGCCACCCGGGCCGCCGTCGGCGATCGGCTGGGCGGCGGTCGGCACGGCCGCTGTGGTGCCGCCGCTGAGCTGGTACGCCGGGCGCTCGGCGATCCGGGCCGGCCGGCGGCCGGTGGCGGCCTTCCGGGCGGTGATGCTGGTGGCCCTGATCGACGTGGTTCTGCTGGTGGCGAGCGGTCGGGTGGTGTGAACGCCACCCGGGCAGGTGGCATTGCCGGGTCCGCGTGCGGGCCTCGATCAGTCCCAACTACCCTGGAGCGCGGTCTGCGCGGGTATGGCCACCGTGCCCGGCGTACGGCCCGGGTGGGGATTGTGACGAGGAGGACCGACGTGACGCGCTCGATCAGGGGATCCCGGCGGGCGGCCCTGTTGCTGTCCGGGATTGCGGCGGCCAGCCTGCTGGCTTCGGGATGCGGCACCGGTCAGATCGCCGAGACGGCGTTGAAGGAGCCGTCGGTCCAGGGCGTCAACCTCACCACCAGCAACGGTTCCTTCTCCGTGCGAGGCCTGCTCGTGGACTTCCCGGGCACCGAGGGTTACAAGGCCGGGCAGGACGCGGGGCTCGGCGCGGTGATCTACAACGACTCCAAGGAGACGGTGACGGTCACCGTCACCACGGAGAGCGCCCGCGAGGTGGTGATCAGCGGCGGCTCGGCGAGCCCGTCGCCGTCCGCCTCGGAGTCCGCCTCCCTGAGCCCGTCGCCGTCCGGTTCGGCCAGCCCGTCCAACTCGACCTCCGGTTCGCCGAGCCCGTCGGTGACGCCCTCCGAGACCGGGTCGTCCTCGGCCACCCCGTCCGCCCCGGAGTCGGCGCGGGCGTCCGGTTCGGCCAGCCCCGCCGCTCCCGGCCAGCCGGCCCGGATCGAGCTGGCGCCGTTGAGCTACATCCAGTTCAACTCCGAGGCCACCACCCAGCTCCGGCTGATCGGCCTGACCGAGGCGCTGCGCTCCGGCCAGAACGTCGTCGTGACCTTCGACTTCGGCAACGGCAACACGGTCACCGGCCAGGCGCCGGTCGCGGTGCCGCTCACCCCGGCGGCCCCTCCGTCGCCGATCATCGAGCGCGAGGGCGGCTACGAGGGCAACGAGGGCGGCACGACCCACGAGTGACCCGCGATCCGCACATCGACGAACGCCCCGGCGTGGTGACCACCACGCCGGGGTGTTTTCGTCGTACGCGAGGGCTAGCGTCCTGATGTGACCACCTCCCGATCGACTCCTCCGCGTGGCGGTGCGGCCGGTGCCGCCCGTGGTCGGTCCGCCGCCCGCGACCCGCGGCCGGCCTACCAGTGCGACGCGTGCGGGCACCAGCCGCCCAAGTGGGTGGGGCGCTGCCCGGAGTGCGGCGAGTGGGGGGCGGTGGTCGAGCACACGGTGACCGGCCCGACCGTCTCCGGTCGGGTGGTCAGCTCCCGGATGCCGTCCGAGCCGGCCCGACCGATCGCCACCATCAGCGCCGCTCCGGCCCGTGCCGTGCCCACCGGGGTGAGCGAGCTCGACCGGGTGCTCGGCGGCGGCCTGGTCCCCGGCGCCGTGGTGTTGCTCGCCGGCGAGCCCGGCGTGGGCAAGTCGACCCTCCTGCTCGATGTGGCGCAGCAGTGGGCGGTCGGCGCCGGCAGCCCCTCGCTGGTGGTCAGTGGCGAAGAGTCGGTCAGTCAGGTGCGCCTGCGCGCCGAGCGGATGGGCACCCTGCACGAGCAGCTCTACCTCGCCGCGGAGAGCGACCTGGGCTCGGTGCTCGGTCACCTCGACGCGGTCAAGCCGGGCCTGCTGGTGCTCGACTCGGTGCAGACCATCTCGACCACCGGCACCGAGGGGGTGCCCGGTGGGGTGACCCAGGTCCGCGCGGTCACCGCCGCGCTGGTCTCGGTCGCCAAGGAGCGGGGCATCGCCACAGTGCTGGTCGGCCACGTCACCAAGGACGGCCAGGTGGCCGGGCCTCGGGTGCTGGAGCACCTGGTCGACGTCGTGCTGCACTTCGAAGGCGACAAGCACTCGTCGCTGCGCCTGGTGCGCGGCGTGAAGAACAGGTTCGGCGCTGCCGACGAGGTCGGCTGCTTCGAGATGCACGAGGGCGGCATCAGCAGCCTGGCCGACCCGTCCGGGTTGTTCCTGACCCGCTACGCGGAGCCGGTCCCGGGCACCTGCGTGACAGTGGCAATGGAGGGGCGTCGTGCCCTGGTCACCGAGGTGCAGGCACTGATCGGCGCGACAGTGGCGGGCTCTCCCCGACGCACCGTCTCCGGCCTCGACTCGGCGCGACTGGCGATGGTGCTCGCGGTGCTGCAACGGCGCACCGAGCGGCTGACCCTGCACGACCGGGAGGTCTTCGCGGCCACCGTCGGCGGGATCAGGGTGGTGGAGCCCGCCGCCGACCTGGCGGTGGCGCTGGCGGTCGCCTCCGGCGGGCTCAACCTGGCGATCGCGCCGCACCTGGTGGCGATCGGTGAGGTGGGGCTGACCGGCGAGGTGCGTCGGGTCGGGGCGGTGCCGCGCCGGCTGGCCGAGGCGGCCCGGCTGGGGTTCAAGGTGGCCCTGGTGCCGCCCGGCTGCGGCCCGACCAGCACCGGCGCCGGCCCCGAGCAGATGCGGGTGACCGAGGTCACCGACGTCCGTTCGGCCCTGCACCATGCGGCCCGCGCGTCCGCCGAGTGACCCACCGTGCCGACGAGGGCGGCGAAACCGGACAGCACGTCGCAAGCGGGAAACGTTGAAGAGGGCGGCATCGTGACACATCACAGTAACCACGACAGCACCCACCGCACGGCAGTCCGTAGACTGTGCCCGTGCCGATCGACCGCGATACCACCAAGCCAGCCGGCGCGCCGCCCCAGGCCCGCACCGGCGCCGTGGGCTCGCCCGCCCGCCCGATCAGCGTGAGCGTGACAGCGGGAGCCGCTGGGAGCGCCGGGGACCCGCTACGGGCCAATCTCGCCCTGATGGCCCCCGGCACCGCCTTGCGCGACGGTCTGGAGCGCATCCTGCGGGGCCGCACGGGTGCCCTCATCGTGCTCGGCTACGACAAGGTGGTCGAGGGCCTGTGCACCGGCGGCTTCCCGCTGGACGTGGAGTTCTCCGCGACCCGGGTGCGTGAGCTGTGCAAGATGGACGGCGCTGTGGTGCTCTCCAGCGACGGCACCAGGATCGTCCGGGCGGCCGTGCACCTGATGCCCGACCCGTCCATCCCGACGGAAGAGTCCGGCACCCGGCACCGCACCGCCGAGCGGGTGGCCCGCCAGACCGGCTACCCGGTCATCTCGGTCAGCCAGTCAATGCGGATCATCAGCCTCTACGTCAACGGCCAACGGCACGTGCTCGACGACTCGGCGGCCATCCTCTCCCGGGCCAACCAGGCGCTCGCCACCCTGGAGCGCTACAAGCTCCGGCTGGACGAGGTCTCCGGCACTCTCTCCGCCCTGGAGATCGAGGATCTGGTCACCGTGCGGGACGCGGTTGCCGTGGTGCAGCGACTGGAGATGGTCCGCCGGATCGCCGACGAGATCGCCGGTTACGTGGTGGAGTTGGGCACCGACGGCCGCCTGCTCGCCCTGCAACTCGACGAGCTGATGGCCGGCGTGGACGCCGACCGCACCCTCGTCATCCGGGACTACCTCCCCGTCGGCCGCAAGTCGCGCACCCTGGACGAGGCCCTCGTCGAGCTGGACCTGCTCGGTGCCACCGAGCTGATCGACCTGGTCTCGGTGGCCAAGGCGATCGGTTACCCGGCCGCGTCCGACGCGCTCGACGCCGCGGTCAGTCCGCGCGGCTTCCGACTGCTGGCCAAGGTGCCACGGCTCCCGGTGGCGGTCGTCGACCGCCTGGTGCTGCACTTCGGCAGCCTCCAGCGCCTGCTCGGCGCGACAGTGGAGGACCTGCAGGCCGTCGAAGGGGTCGGTGACGCCCGGGCCCGCGGTGTCCGTGAGGGGCTGTCCCGGCTCGCCGAGGCGTCCATCCTGGAACGCTACGTCTGAGCCGGCTCAGCCGGTGACGGTGAGCTTCACCGGCTCGCTGAGCTTCGTGCCGACCCGGGCGAACACCTGGTACGACCCGACCGGCGGGAACGGCCCTCCGGCCAGCGCACCGTCACAGCGGCTGGTGTCCCGCCCGTTCCACGGCACCTCGTAGGAGCGCTCGAAGTTCGGCGTGAAGGACTGCACGTCCGAGCCCTGGACCTTGCCGCAGGTGTCCGACGACCAGACCTTCTCGGCACCGGACTTGATGAAGATCTCCTGAAGGTCGGCACCGACGTTGCGACTGCACGTCCGGTTCGACGTGTTCTTGATCCTCAGTTGCAGCTCGACCACAGCGCCTCGCTGCACCGACGTCGGACTCGCCGACGAGACCACGCTGATCTCCCCGTCGGTGCAGGTGCCGTCCTCCTCCGAACCGGCCGCCGCGCCCAGCGGCGGTGTGTTGCTGGTGATCGCCGGGGTCGGATTCGTCGCACCCGAATCAGCGGACGCCGACGATGACGGAGCCCCAGTCTGCGGTGTCAGCAGCGGCCCGCCGGGACCAGGCGTCGCGGCGGACGTCGCCGAAGGCGAACCACCCGCCTTCGGCTCCTGACCCCCGGAACGATCCGAACCGGTGCAGGAGTAGAGCAGGACAATCAGGAACAGGAACCCCGCTCCGAGTACGACGGCGCGACGCCGCCAGTACACGGCGGGTGGCAGGGGGCCGACCGTCAGACGCATGATGCCCTCCACCGTAGCCGCGCCGTACTCAGCAGTGCGGCGCGACGCGCCGGAGCCGCTCCGGGGTGCTCGGCCCATCGTCCACTGAGGACGGTACGGCACCCGATCACAGGTAGACCTTGCGCTGATAGACCGCGTGCGCACCGGCCACCCGATCCAGGAAGAGTAGCCCTGCGCAGTGGTCGATCTCGTGCTGCAACGCCCGAGCCTCGAAGCCGTCGGTCACCAGCCGGACCGGCTCGCCGCTGCCCGGCAGATCACCCTCCACCACCAGCCGGCTGGCCCGCTTGACGTCCCCGGTCAGGTCCGGCACCGACATGCAGCCCTCCCGGCCCGGCTTCCACCGCGTCGCCTCGACCACCCGCGCATTGCACAACACGAAGGTGCCGTGCACTGTCACCGCCTTCGGGTGCCCCGTCACGTTTACGGCGAAGACCCGAGCACCCACCCCGACCTGCGGCGCGGCCAACCCGACACAGCCCGGCGAAACCTTCATCGTGGCCATCAGGTCGGCCGCCAACTGGACCGTCTCCTTCGCCGTGGGATCGACCTCGTCCGCGGCACGACTCAACACCGGGTGCGGGGCGGACACCACAGCCCGCACCTCGCCCGGCACGTCCAGCGACTCCGGTGTCCAGTCCCCCAGGCCGAACTCCGGCCCGCGCTCCTCGCCGGTCACAACAGATCCGGGTCCGCAGGCCGGAGAGTGACCTCCACGCCCAGCTCGGCAGCCGTCCGGTGCAGCCGGTCGATCAGAGTGTCCGCCACATCAGCCGGCAACTCGACCTCCGCCAGAACCACGTAGAGCGCACCGGTCAACCGGGTACTCAGGTCCGTGACATTCCCCCCGGCATCCACCAGCACCCGCGTCATCGCCGCGACGATCCCCATCCGGTCCGAACCGTGCACCGCCATCACGTACGGCTCACCCGCCGGAGGCACATCGCCGTCCGGCGTGACCGCGCGTACCGTCGCCAGCAGTTGGCCCTCGGCGGTCAGCGACGCCAGTGCGGCCTCGACCTCGGCGGCGGCCGGGCCGGTGCAGATGAGGGTCATCGCGAAATGCCCCCGCAGCCGCGTCATCGTGCTGTCGGTGAGGTTCGCGCCCAGCCGGGCCAGCACCTCCGCGACGTCGGCCACGATGCCCGGCCGGTCCCGACCGATGACGGTGATCGCGAGCTCGTTCATCCGCGCATTCTCCCCCGTCCGCCGAACGAGGACGTGGCACCCCGCCCGAGCCGCCCACCAAACGGGAACCTCGGGCGTGACATCATCGACGACGCCATGACACAACCCGACTTCGCCACAGTGGTCAGCCGGTGGTTCCAGCAACACGCCCGTGACCTGCCCTGGCGCGAGCCCGGCGTCACCCCGTGGGCCATCCTGGTCAGCGAGGTGATGCTCCAGCAGACACCAGTGGTCCGGGTGGTGCCGGCCTGGCAGGCGTGGCTGACCCGCTGGCCCGATCCGGCCGCGTTGGCGGCGGACACGCCGGCCGAGGCGATCCGGATGTGGGGACGCCTCGGCTACCCCCGTCGGGCGGTCCGACTACGCGAATGCGCGGTAGCGATCGTCGACCGGCACGGCGGCCAGGTGCCGGACCGCCTGGAGCACCTGCTGGCACTGCCCGGCGTCGGCACCTACACGGCGCGAGCGGTAGCCGCCTTCGCCTACGGGCAACGGCACCCGGTGGTCGACACCAACGTCCGCCGAGTGGTGTGCCGGGCGGTGGCCGGCGAACCGGACGCCGGGCCGGTCACCCGACCAGCCGACCTGGTCGCCACCGAAGAGCTACTCCCGACCGAACCGGCCGCAGCGGCGCTGGCCAGCGCCGCGTTCATGGAACTGGGCGCGGTGATCTGCACAGCCCGGTCACCGCGCTGTACCTCCTGCCCCGTCGAGTCGGTCTGCGCGTGGCGGGCATCCGGCCAGGAGGCGCCGGCGGGGCCGACCCGCCGACCCCAGCGGTACGCGGGCACCGACCGACAGGTCCGCGGGCTGCTGCTCGGAGTGCTCCGGGACAGCACCGGGCCGGTCCCGCACCAGCGGCTGGACCAGGTCTGGTCCGACGACGTGCAACGCGCCCGCGCCCTCGCCGGCCTGGTGCAGGACGGCCTGGTCGAACCGGCCGGCGCCGACTCCTTCCGCCTGGTCGGCGACGGCCCGTCCCTCCCAACCGCCGACCTCACCACCTGACCCGCCCACCCTGGCGTCCCCTGCGCGGCGGACGCCGCGCGCCGGACGCCGCGCGGCGCGGCGCGGTGCGCGCTCAAGATCGTGCTCGATCCTGGATGTAGTGGTGTCGGGCGCGCCAGAGGCCACTACATCCAGGATGTTGCGCGATCTTGCCGGTGGGGCCCGCACCGGTAGCGAGGCCATCGCCGGGGCGCCAGCACCTTGCCCGCCATCACGCCCCAGACAACATCAGGGAAAGTGCTGCCTCCGGACGCCGGGAGACAGCACTTTCCCTGATGCTGCGCGGATCTTGACGGCGCAGGCGGCGCGAGGCGCGGGCGGTTGCGGTGGGTGTTGGCCCTGTAGGGATGGCGCAGAAAGGCGGGGCCCCGGTGGCTTGCGCCACCGGGGCCCCGCCCCTTGCTGGTTGTGTTACTCGTCCACGCCTGCGGCGGCGGTGCCAGCGGCAGTGCCACCGAGATCGGCCGGGACGGCGTCCGGAACTTCAACCGGCTTGTCCGAGCCCCGGAAGACGAGCTTGGAATTGTCGATGTCGTCCGGGTCGCCTTCGCAGTCGACCACGACGATCTGACCCGGGGTCAGCTCGTTGAACAGGATCCGCTCGGAGAGGTTGTCCTCGATGTCGCGCTGGATCGTGCGACGAAGCGGACGGGCACCGAGCACGGGGTCGAAGCCCTTCGCGGCCAGGTACTTCTTGGCGTTGTCGGTCAGCTCCAGACCCATGTCCTTGTTCCGCAGCTGGCCCTCGATCCGCTGGATCATGATGTCCACGATCGAGAGGATCTCGGTCTGACGCAGCTGGTGGAAGACGATGGTGTCGTCGATCCGGTTGAGGAACTCAGGCCGGAAATGCTGCTTGAGCTCGTCGTTGACCTTCTGCTTCATCCGGTCGTAGTTGGACTCGGAGTCCTCCGACTGCTGGAAGCCCAGCGACACCGCCTTGGCGACGTCACGGGTGCCCAGGTTGGTGGTCAGGATGATGACCGTGTTCTTGAAGTCCACGATCCGACCCTGACCGTCGGTGAGCCGACCGTCTTCGAGGATCTGCAGGAGCGTGTTGAACACGTCCGGGTGGGCCTTCTCGATCTCGTCGAAGAGGACCACCGAGAACGGCCGACGCCGCACCTTCTCGGTCAGCTGCCCGCCCTCGTCGTAGCCGACGTAGCCGGGAGGGGCACCCACGAGCCGCGACACCGTGTAACGGTCGTGGAACTCGGACATGTCCAGCTGGATGAGGGCGTCCTCGCTGCCGAAGAGGAACTCGGCGAGCGCCTTGGACAGCTCGGTCTTACCGACACCGGACGGGCCGGCGAAGATGAACGAGCCCGACGGGCGCTTCGGGTCCTTCAGGCCGGCCCGGGTACGCCGGATCGCCTTCGAGACCGCCTTGACCGCGTCCTCCTGGCCGATGACGCGCTTGTGCAGCTCGTCCTCCATGCGCAGCAGGCGCGAGGTCTCTTCCTCGGTCAGCTTGTAGACCGGGATGCCGGTCCAGTTGCCGAGCACCTCGGCGATCTGCTCGTCGTCAACCTCGCTGACGACGTCCAGGTCACCGGCCTTCCACTCCTTCTCCCGCTGAGCCTTCTGCCCGAGGAGCTGCTTCTCCTTGTCGCGCAGCTGGGCGGCGCGCTCGAAGTCCTGCGCGTCGATCGCGGACTCCTTGTCGCGACGCACCTGGGCGATGCGCTCGTCGAAGTCACGCAGGTCTGGCGGCGCGGTCATCCGACGGATCCGCATCCGGGCACCGGCCTCGTCGATCAGGTCGATCGCCTTGTCCGGGAGGAAGCGGTCGGAGATGTACCGGTCGGCCAGGGTCGCGGCAGCCACGAGGGCGGCATCCGTGATCGAGACGCGGTGGTGAGCCTCGTAGCGGTCCCGCAGGCCCTTGAGGATCTCGATGGTGTGGGCCAGCGACGGCTCACCCACCTGGATCGGCTGGAAGCGGCGCTCGAGAGCGGCGTCCTTCTCCAGGTGCTTGCGGTATTCATCCAACGTGGTGGCACCGATGGTCTGCAGCTCACCACGGGCCAGCATCGGCTTGAGGATGCTCGCGGCGTCGATCGCGCCCTCGGCGGCACCCGCACCCACCAGGGTGTGGATCTCGTCGATGAACAGGATGATGTCGCCGCGGGTGCGGATCTCCTTGAGCACCTTCTTGAGGCGCTCCTCGAAGTCACCGCGGTAGCGGGAACCGGCGACGAGCGCGCCCAGGTCGAGCGTGTAGAGCTGCTTGTCCTTGAGGGTCTCGGGCACCTCGCCCTTGATGATCTTCTGGGACAGGCCCTCCACCACGGCGGTCTTACCGACGCCGGGCTCACCGATCAGGACCGGGTTGTTCTTGGTACGGCGGGAGAGCACCTGCATGACCCGCTCGATTTCCTTCTCGCGCCCGATGACCGGGTCGAGCTTGCCCTCGCGGGCGGCCTGAGTCAGGTTGCGGCCGAACTGGTCCAGCACCAGGCTGGTCGACGGCGCGGCCTCACCCGGCGCGGCGCCCGCCGCGGCAGGCTCCTTGCCCTGGTAGCCGGAGAGCAGCTGGATCACCTGCTGGCGGACCCGGTTGAGGTCGGCGCCGAGCTTGACCAGCACCTGGGCGGCGACGCCCTCGCCCTCACGGATCAGCCCGAGCAGGATGTGCTCCGTGCCGATGTAGTTGTGGCCGAGCTGCAGCGCCTCGCGCAGCGACAGCTCCAGCACCTTCTTGGCCCGCGGCGTGAACGGGATGTGCCCGCTCGGCGCCTGCTGGCCCTGGCCGATGATCTCCTCGACCTGCTGGCGGACGCCCTCCAGGGAGATGCCGAGGCTCTCCAGGGCCTTTGCCGCGACGCCTTCACCTTCGTGGATCAGGCCCAGCAGGATGTGTTCCGTACCGATGTAGTTGTGGTTGAGCATCCGGGCCTCTTCTTGGGCCAGGACGACAACCCGTCGCGCTCGGTCGGTGAACCGCTCGAACATGCCCTCGTGCTCCTCACGTGCCGTGCGCCTTGATGGTCAAGATCTTGGCGGGGCCGGTGCACGAACGTCCAGGACGGGCGTCCGTGCCTCCTTACTCTATCGTCGCTGACCGACTCAGCTGAGGTCGTGTGTCTCTGCTCTGGGTCGGTTCCACGTCGTTTTGAACAACCGTCCGCGCTCAGGAGGTGTTCCGGTAGCCCTGTCGCTACGCGCAGAGCGAAATCCGACTGGCTCGACGGAACCCCGATCCGGGGTCCGGAAGCGCTCCGGGAGGCTCCGGAAGGGTGGACCGGCGGTCGCGACGAGCGCCGCGCCGGGCCCTGGGGGAGGTTGTCCACAGGTTGTGGATAGCTGGTCCACTGGTTGTGGACAACGTCGGTCGGCCCGGAATGCTTCCCAGCATGGAACGGCCACGACAACGCCAGCTCGAAACGGACATAACGACGCCCGCCCGGGAGCGTGGCACAACGACGCCGGCCCGGAGCGGCGACGGCGTACCGCAGCGGATACGGCGACGCCGGCCCGGAGAACTCCTCCGGCCCGGCGTCGGTGTCGCCTGCGGTGGCGGGCTGGCCACCAGGGTGCTGACGGATCAGCGCTTCGCGTGGAACTCGTCCACGATCTCCTGCGGGATACGACCCCGGTCGGAGATGTCCTTGCCGGCCTTCTTGGCCCACTCCCGGATCGCCTTGTTCTGTTCCCGATCGGCTGTCGCGCCACCCCGACCGCGGGCAGCCCGCCCACCGATCACCACGCCGCCTCGGCCGACCTTGGTGCCGGCACCCACGTACGAGGCAAATGCATCGCGCAATTTCGCGGCGTTGGCGCTCGACAGGTCGATCTCGTACTGAACGCCGTCGAGGGCGAACTTGACGGTCTCGTCCGCGTCCCCGCCGTCCAGGTCATCGACCAGCTTGTGAATGATCTGCTTGGCCACGTCCCACATTCCTTTCGAGCAGGGTGCTCCTGCTAACGAGAGCACAATAACCCCCGCGCCGCTCGTCGCGTCAATAGGATCCGGTTACGGCTCGGCGTGAGTCTGGGCGGGACTACTCCGGGCGGACCAACGGGAAGAGGATCGTTTCCCGAATTCCCAGCCCGGTCAGGGCCATCAACAGCCGGTCGATTCCCATTCCCATACCGCCGGCCGGCGGCATTCCATACTCCATCGCCCGAAGAAAGTCCTCGTCGAGACGCATCGCCTCGTCGTCGCCGCGCGCGGCCAACTGCGCCTGGGCAACCAGTCGCTCGCGCTGCACGATCGGGTCGACCAACTCGGAGTACGCGGTGCCCAGCTCGAAACCGAGCACGTAGAGGTCCCACTTCTCGGCCAGCCCCGGCTCGCTGCGGTGCGCCCGGGTGAGCGGGCTGGTCTCCTCCGGGTAGTCCCGTACGAAGGTGGGCGCCTCCAGGCCGGGAACGACCAGTTCCTCGAACAACTCCTCGGCCAGCTTGCCCGGGCCCCACTTCGGGTCCACGGCCAATCCCACCTTGTCCGCGTACTCCACCAGGCGGGTGCGTTCGGTGCGGACCGTGACCTCCTCGCCCAGCGCTTCGGAAAGCACACCGAACAGCGTCACGGACCGCCACTCGCCGCCCAGGTCGAACTCGCGCCCGCCGGCGTGGGTCACCACAGTCGAGCCGCTCACCGCGATCGCCGCCTGTTGCACGAGATTGCGGGTCAACTCGGCCATCGTGTCGTAGTCGCCGTACGCCTGGTACGTCTCCAGCATCGCGAACTCCGGCGAGTGCGAAGAGTCGACACCCTCATTACGGAAGTTGCGGTTGATCTCGAAGACTCGGTCGACGCCGCCGACCACAGCGCGCTTGAGAAACAGTTCCGGAGCGATTCGCAGATACAGATCGGTGTCCAACGCATTGCTGTGGGTCACGAACGGTCGGGCTGCCGCGCCGCCATGCAGCAGTTGCAACATCGGCGTTTCCACCTCGATGAAGCCCTGCCCGTGCAGTGAATCGCGCAGACTGCGTACCGCGGCGGCCCGGGTACGCACCATCTCCCGTGCCTGCGGCCGGACGATCAGGTCGACGTAACGCTGCCGGACCCGCGCCTCCTCGGAGAGGGGCTTGTGGGCCACCGGCAACGGTCGCAGCGCCTTGGCGGTCATCTCCCACTGCTGGGCCAACACCGACAGCTCACCCCGACGGCTGGTGATCACCTCACCGGTGACGCCGACGTGGTCGCCGAGGTCGACGAGGCGCTTCCACGCCTCCAGCTGCTCCGGCCCGACCCGGTCCAGGGAGAGCATCGCCTGCAACTCGGTGCCGTCGCCGTCCCGCAGGGTCGCGAAGCAGAGCTTGCCCGTGTTGCGTACGAAGATCACCCGGCCGGTGACGGCGACCTGGTCGCCGGTCGCGGTGTCGGTCGGCAGGTCGGCGTACTTCGCCCGGACCTGCGCGAGGGTGGCGGTGCGGGGGAAGCCGACCGGGTAGGGCTCGATGCCCTCGGCGAGCATCCGGTCCCGCTTCTCCCGGCGGACCTTCATCTGCTCGGGAAGGTCGTCGGCGGGGTCCACTGGCACGGGGTTCTGCTCGCTCACGGCACGCTTCCTCGTCACGGAGATACAGGGGTCAGGCCCGAGCGTACTCAAGCGGTCCGGAGGCCGTTACGGGATAACCTGCCCGTCATGGTCGATCACACTCACGCCCTGTCGTTCGGTGCCGCCGCGAGTAATTACGACCGGTTTCGACCACGTTATCCCGAGGTTGCGGTCCGGTGGGCACTCGACGGGCTGAGCGAAGCCCGGGTGGTCGACCTCGCGGCCGGCACCGGCATCCTGACCCGGGCCGTCCTCGCCCTGGGTCACGAGGTCGTACCGGTGGAGCCCGATCCGGGGATGCGGACGCAGCTCGCCGCCAGCACCCCGGGCACGACGGCGCTGGCGGGCAGCGCCGAGGCAGTGCCCCTACCCGACTCGACGGTGGACGCGGTGCTGGTCGGGACGGCGTACCACTGGTTCGACCGGGAGCTCGCGCACGCCGAGATCGCCCGGGTGCTCCGCGCCGGCGGCACCTTCGCCCCGGTGTGGAACATCCGGGACGACAGCGTCGACTGGGTGGCCGAGCTGGGTCGCATCGCCCACTTCGGGGACAGGTCGACCCTCCAGCTCATCGGCGAGCACCCGGACTTCGGCCCCGCGTTCGACACCGTCGAGCAGCGCGAGTTCACGCACCGCACCACGCTCACGCCGGACGAGCTGCTCGGCATGGTCCGCACCCGCTCGTACTGGCTCACCGCCACCACAGAGGATCAACAGCGGGTCGAGCGGGAGCTGACCGAACTCCTGACCACCCACCCCGCCCTGGCTGGCCGGGACACCATCGAGCTGCCGTACCGGACGCTGGTGCTGCGCGCCCGGCGGCGCTGACGCCAGCACGAAGGGCGGCCCGACGGCGGCCGGGTTCACAGGTTGCGGTCGTAGACCATCCGCAGGCCGATCAGCGTGATCATCGGCTCGTGGTGGGTGATGCTGCGGCACTCGTTGATCACCAGGGAGGCGAGGCCGCCGGTGGCGATCACCGCCCGCACCTCGCCAAGCTCCTCGGTCATCCGCTCGACGATCCGGTCCACCTGACCGGCGAAGCCGAAGTACAGGCCGGCCTGGAGGCACTCCACGGTGTTCTTGCCGATCACCGAACGGGGCTTGGTGGCCTCGACCTTGCGCAGCTGCGCGGCACGGGCGGCCAGCGCGTCGAAGGAGATCTCGATGCCCGGGGCGAACGCGCCACCGAGGAACTCACCACGCTCGCTGATCACATCGAAGTTGGTGGTGGTGCCGAAGTCCACAACGATCGACGGCCCGCCGTAGAGGGTGTACGCGGCCAGGGTGTTCACCACCCGGTCGGCGCCGACCTCCTTCGGGTTGTCGATCGCCAACTGCACCCCGGTCCGCACCCCCGGCTCGACCACGACGCTCGGCAGGTCGGCGTAGTAACGGCTGAGCATGGTGCGCAGCGACCGCAGCGCGGCCGGCACCGTGGAGCAGGCGGCGACACCGGTGATCTCGACGTTGTCCCCGGCGAGCAGGCCCCGGAACATCAGGCCCAGCTCGTCCGCCGTCGAACGGGCATCGGTCTTGATCCGCCAGGAGTGCACCAGCTTGTCGCCGTCGAAGGTCGCCAGCACGGTGTTGGTGTTTCCGATGTCGATGCAGAGCAGCACGCACGCAGCCTAGACAACTACTCGGTGCGCAGGTCCAGCGCGATGTCCAGGATCGGCGACGAGTGGGTCAACGCGCCCACCGAGAGGAAGTCCACGCCGGTGGCCGCGTACCGGCCGGCCACCTCCAGGGTCAGCCCACCGGTCGCCTCCAGCTCCGCCCGGTCACCCACAGCGGTCACCGCCTCGGCCAGCACCTCCGGCGTCATGTTGTCGCAGAGCAGGAAGTTCGCCCCGGCCTCCACCGCCTCCACCGCCTCGTCGACTCCTGTCACCTCGACCTGCACCGGCACCTCCGGGAACGCCTCCCGGACCCGCCGGTAGGCCGCCGTGATGCTCCCGGCCGCCAGCTTGTGGTTGTCCTTGATCATGGCCACGTCGTAGAGGCCCATCCGCTTGTTGGTGCCACCACCGGCCCGCACCGCGTACTTCTCCAGCGCCCGCAGGCCCGGCGTCGTCTTGCGGGTGTCCAGCACCATGGCCTTCGTGCCGGCCAGCGCGTCCGCCCAGGCGCGGGTGTGGGTGGCCACCCCGGACATCCGGCAGAGCAGGTTGAGCGCCGTCCGCTCGGCCGTCAGCAGCAACCGGGTCGGGCCGGTCACCGTCGCCAGCACGTCACCGCGGGCCACCCGCTCGCCGTCGCGGGCCAGCACCGACACCTCGACGGTACGGCCGAAGCCCGTCACCTCGCCCACCAGCTCGAACACGGCGGCGGCCACCGCCATCCCGGCCACCACCCCGTCCGCGCGGGCCACCAGGTCGGCGGTGTCGGTCTGCTCCGCCGGAATGGTGGCCACGCTGGTGACGTCGAGGAAATCCGGGCCCAGATCCTCGACCAGCGCACCCTCGATCACCTGCCGCACCAACGCCGGGTCCAGCCCAGCCGCCCGCAACGCCGCCTGCGTCGACTCCGTCATCGTCGCCTCCTTCGTTCCCGACTGCGGGGCTCGCAAGATCGGCTCACTCCTCGCGCTCACTGGATCCCCTCCCACTGTTGCGTCACCCGGCCCTGCGCCCGTACCGCACCGACCAGATGGCCCAGCCACCGCTCGTCGGCCGTCGGGAAGTCCTCCCGCCAGTGGCAGCCCCGGGTCTCACCACGGGCGTACGCGGCGGCGACAAGCGTCGACGCCACGGTGAGCAGGTTCGTCGCCTCCCAGTCGGCGGTCCGCGGTCGGCCCCGTGCCACGCCCAGCTCGGTCAACGTCGCGGCCGTCCCGGCCAGCGTCGCCGCGGACCGGAGCACCCCGGCGCCCCGGGTCATCGCCCGTTGCAGGGTCGGCGTCACCTCGGCGGGCAGCACCCAGCCCGTACCGCCACGCCAGGCGCCGGTGTCCGCCGGCTGGGCCTGCTCGGGCAGGCCTGCGGCGATGTCCTCGGCGATCCGCCGGGAGAAGACAAGACCCTCCAGCAACGAGTTGCTGGCCAGCCGGTTCGCGCCGTGCACGCCCGTGCAGGCCACCTCGCCGCAGGCGTACAGGCCGGGGATGGAGGTGCGGCCGCGCAGATCGGTGCGGACCCCGCCGGAGGCGTAGTGGGCGGCCGGCGCCACCGGGATCAGGTCGGTCGCCGGGTCCACGCCGATCGCCAGGCAGGACGCCACGATGGTGGGGAACCGACCGGCCAGGAAGTCGCCGCCCAGGTGCCGGGCGTCGAGGAAGACGTGGTCCGCGCCGGTGGCCAGCAGCACCCGGTGGATGCCCTTGGCCACCACGTCCCGGGGCGCCAGCTCGGCCAACTCGTGCTGGCCCACCATGAACCGCTTGCCGTCGGAGTCCACCAGGTACGCGCCCTCGCCGCGCAGCGCCTCCGACACCAGCGGCTGCTGCGCGTGCCCGGCGCCGGGCACCCCCGCGCCGGGCGGGGTGATCAGGGCGGTCGGGTGGAACTGGACGAACTCCACGTCGGTCACCGCAGCGCCGGCCCGCAACGCCAGCGCCACCCCGTCGCCGGTGGAGACCGCCGGGTTGGTGGTGGCCGAGAAGATCTGCCCCATCCCGCCGGTGGCGAGCACCACCGCACGGGCCAGCAGCGCGCCGACGCCGTCCTCGCTGCCCTCACCCAGCACGTGCAGGGTGATCCCGCAGGCCGGGCCGAGCCCGTCCGGGCCGTCACCGGGGGCGCGCAGCAGGTCCAGTACGAGGGCGTGCTCGACCAGCCGGATCCACGGGTCGCGTTGCACAGCGGCGTGCAGGGCCCGCTGCACCTCGGCACCTGTGGCGTCCCCGCCAGCGTGCACGATCCGGTCCGCCCGGTGCCCGCCCTCGCGGGTCAGCATCAGCGAGCCGTCCGCGTGACGATCGAACTCGGCGCCGATCCGGATCAGCTCACGGAGCCGGGTCGGGCCCTCCTCGACCAGCACCCGGACCGCCGCCGGGTCGCACAGCCCCACCCCGGCGACCTCGGTGTCCCGGGCATGCGCCGCCGGGGTGTCGGCCGGGTCGAGGACGGCGGCGATGCCGCCCTGCGCCCACCGGGTCGAGCCGTCGTCAATGTTGACCTTGGTAACCACCGTGACGTGCAGGCCCGCCTCCCGCAGGTGCAGCGCCGCGGTCAACCCGGCCACGCCGGAACCCACAACGATCACGTCGGTGGTCTCCACCCAGCCGGGCGCGGGCGCGGCCAGCAGCGCGGGCAGGGCAGGCAGGTCGACGGTCGGGAGGTCCATCCCCCCAGTCAACCCGAACCATCCTCGCCCGGGGCGGCGGGGGCGGGACGAGTGTTTTGGGCGACCCCGTCCGGCGCGCGCCGCGCCGCGCCGACCGTCAGGCAGTGGTCACTTCGTCCGGACCGGTAGACCAGCCGGGCCCGCGCCCTTCAGCGAGGCCGCCACCGTACGGTGGCTGAGCCACAGATAGCAGCGGACGCCCCGGTCACCGACCTTCCAGCGCCCCGCGCCAGGCGGCCGGACCACCACCCCGCTGCGGACGCGCAGCTCGGTGTCGTCCGGGACGCCCACGTACCGGGCGAGGACGCTGCGACAACCCGTGTAGAGCGGCAACCAGTCGGCGTCCCGGCTCGGGTACGCCCGGTCCGGTGCGCGCCACACCCCGACGAACTCGGCGTCGTGCTGTTTGCCGCACTCCACCGGGGTCAGCGTCTGCACGCCCCGGCCGTCACCGGTGCGGGTCTGCTGGCAGCCGAGGCGCAGCCCGGTGGACCCCTTCAACGCGTCCCGCAGGCTGCCCGACCGGACCACGACGGTGGCCGCCGCCTCGACCGTGGTCAACTCGGTGAGGTCGCAGCGGAACCACCGGGAACCCGCCGCCCAGCCCGGCCCGTTGGGCAGCGCCACGGACAGGCGCAGCCGGCCCGCCCGCCAGTCGTCACCCACGTAGCCGGTCGCCCGGGTGTCGCACTCGGCGAACGCGCCCCGCAACTCCGGCGAACCACCCGCCGGTGCGGTCGTCCGCTCGGCCGGGAACGCCCCGACATGCACCGTCTCCAGTCGGTGCGGCCCGGCGCAGTCCACCGGCTCGTAGCTGGCCAGGCTGACCAGATCGGTGAAGTCGGTGGCGTGACACACACCGGCGGCTGGGGTGAACGCCGACGGTGCCGGCAGCGCCGCCCAGTCGTCGGTCAGATCACCATCCAGGCCGCCGGACCCGACACAGCCCACCAGCAGCGCCGCCGTGGCAACAGCGGCGAACAGGGTCGTCATGGCACGGCGCATCGCGGCCTCCCCCAGCCACCGACCGGCTTCCGCCAGCGTGCCCAGGGTAACCGGAAATGACCTTCTGGTGACAGACCGGAATCGTGGTACGCGGGATCAGACTCCGGACACGGCCAGCGGGCTGGGCACCGGGTTCCCGGCCGTGCCGGGCGCCGCCGCAGCCGGGTCGGCACCCAACTCGATGACCCGGTTGTCGGCGTCGACGTGCACCACCCGTGGCCGGTAGGACCGGGCCTCGGCGTCGTCCATCTGCCCGTACGAGATCAGGATGACCAGGTCACCGGGGTGCACCAGGTGTGCGGCGGCGCCGTTGATGCCGATCACGCCGCTGCCCCGCTCGCCCGGGATCACGTACGTCTCCAGGCGGGCGCCATTGGTGATGTCCACGATCGCCACCTGCTCGCCGGGGAGCAGGTCGGCGGCGTCGAGCAGATCCTCGTCCACAGTCACCGAACCGACGTAGTGCAGGTCGGCCTGGGTCACAGTGGCCCGGTGGATCTTCGACTTGAGCATGGTCCGCAACATCGGGGTGGCCTTTCGCGGGATTGGTGGAGGGAGGTGCGGCCGGGTCAGGGGCGCGGGGCGAGGTGGATCGCCGCGTTGTCGATCAACCGGGTGATGCCCACCCAGGCGGCGATGACCAGCCGGGCCGGCCCGGACACCGGCCCCGGTTCCAACTCGGGATCGGTGAGCACCAGGTAGTCGAGGCGGGCACCGGGCGTACCGGCGCCGAACGCGGCGTGCGCGGCGGTCAGCACCGCCCCCGCGTCCAGGCCGTCGTCGGCGGCCCGCGCACCGGCCCGCAGCGCGGCGGACAGGCTCAGCGCGGCCGCCCGCTCCGGCTCGCTCAGGTAACGGTTGCGGCTGGAGAGGGCCAGCCCGTCCGGCTCCCGGACGGTCGGCACGCCGACCACCTCGACCGGCACGTCCAGGTCGCGGGCCATCCGCCGGACCAGGGTGAGCTGCTGGTAGTCCTTCTCGCCGAAGAACGCCAGGTCCGGCCGGGTGAGCTGGAGCAGCTTCAGCACCACTGTGAGTACGCCGTGGAAGAAGCCGGGGCGGCTCGCCCCCTCCAGCTCAGCGCCGAGCGGACCCGGATCGAGGCGTACGCGGGGCTGCCCGTCCGGGTACATGTCCGCCACCGACGGGGCGAAGACCAGATCCGCGCCCGCCCGCCGGCACACCTCCAGGTCGGCGTCGAGGGTGCGCGGGTAGCGGTCGAAGTCCTCGTTCGGCCCGAACTGCAACGGGTTCACGAAGATCGTCACCAGCACGTGGTCGGCCTGTTCCCGGGCCGCGCGCAGCAACGTCTCGTGCCCGGAGTGCAGGGCGCCCATGGTCATCACCACCCCGACCGTGCCCTTCAGCCCGGTCCGAGCCTCGGCCAACTCCGCGCGCGTGTGCACCACCTGGGTCACAGCGACACCTCGGTTCGCGACTGCGGCGCTCGCAAGATCGGCTCACTCCTCACGCTCACAGCGACACCTCGGTTCGCGACTGCGGGGCTCGCAAGATCGGCTCACTCCTCACGCTCACGCAGCCACCTCCCGACCGCTGTCGGCCAGCACGCCGAGCAGCGACTGTGCGTCCACCGGCCGCAGCCGGCCGGCGGCGATCGCCCGGTCGGCGGTACGACGGGCCAGCGCCAGGTACGCGGGGACGGACTCCGGTGCGGTGGCCGCCAACCGGGCCAGGTGCCGCTGCACGGTGCCCGCGTCGCCACGGGAGACCGGGCCGGTCAACGCGTCGTCGCCGAGCCGCAACGCGTTCTCCAGGGCGGCCCGCAGCAGCGGGGCGAGCACCTTCTCCGGCCGGGACACCCCGGCGTCCCGCAACCGGTCGGTCGCCTCGTTGACCAGGGTCACCAGGTGGTTAGCGCCGTGGGCCAGCGCGGCGTGGTAGAGCGGGCGATCCGACTCGGCCACCCACTCGGGCACGCCACCGAGGTCGGCGACCAGCCGGGCAGCCAGCGGGCGCAACTCCGCCGGTGCGGTCACCCCGTACGAGATGCCGTCCAGCCGGGCCAGGTCGTCCGGCGTACCGGTGAAGGTCATCGCGGGGTGCAGGGCGAGCGGCCGGGCGCCGGCCGCGACGGCCGGCCCCAGCACGGCCAGGCCGTGCGCTCCGGAGGTGTGCGCGACGATCTGGCCCGGATGCAGCGCGCCCCGCTCCGCGAGGTCGGTCACCAAACCGGCCAGGGTGTCGTCCGGCACGGCGATCAGCAGCAGGTCGGCGGCGGCGTGGGCCACGGCGGCGACCGGGCGGCGGGGCACCTCGGGGAGGAGCAGGGCGAGGCGGGCGCGGCTGGCGCCGGAGCTGCCGGAGACGGCGACCACCCGGTGCCCGGCGGCGGCGAGCGCGGCACCGAGCACGGTGCCGACCCGACCGGCGCCAACGACACCGACGGTGAGCAGACGGGAGGTGGCGCGGGCGCCGGGAACGGCGCGATCCCACGAGGCGGCGGGCCCGTGCGGGGCGGCCGGACGCGGGCGCAACGGTGCGCTCATGACGACGATCCAGTCCTCGAGAAGGGGTACCGGTCGATCGCAAGTATGCGCCCGGCCCGCCGAACCGGGACAAGCATGTGTGAAAACCTTCACCACCGACGAGACGGCTCGTCAGGGTCGCCCGCGGTCAGGGCGTCGGGGCCGACGTGATGGTGCGCAACTCGGCGGCCACCTCCGCGATCAGGTCGCTGAGCGGAGCGTCGCTGTCGGGCGCGACCCAGCGGGCGTACGCGACCCGGAAGACAGTGACACCGGACTCGGTGGCCAGGGTGGCCGTGGTCTCATCGAGGCCGCGGGCCCGCAGGGCGGCGGTGACGGCGGCCGCCAGTGAGCCCGTCTTGCGCAGTTCGCGCTCCTGTAGTTCCGGGCTGCTCTCGATGATGACCTGCCGCGCCCGGACCAGCTCGAGACGATCCGCGAAGAGTTCCTCCGCCACCCGGCGGAAGGCGGCGACGACCGCCTCGAAGGGACCTGCGTCGGATTCGGTCACCGCCCGGACCAGGACCTCCTCCACGCGCCCGCTGCCGCTGAAGAGCGCCTCACGCTTGTCCCCGAAGAGCCGGTAGAAGGTGCGTTTGTCGAGGCCGGCACGGGCGGCGATGTCGGCGACGGTGGTCTGTTCGAAGCCGCGCTCGCGGAACAACTCGAAGGCGGCCGCCTCCAGGCGGCCGCGCGCGTCCGGTTGCCAGCGGGCCATGCGGCGATGGTATCCGACGTCACACTGCGACATTAATTCCGTCTGCATGTCGCAGTGTGACATCGCGCGAGGTACGGTGATGTCGCAAGGTGACATTGGCACTCACGAAGGAACCACAATGCGCGTATTCGTCACGGGCGCGTCCGGCCATCTCGGCTCCGCAGTCGTCCCGGAACTGCTCTCCGCCGGGCACGAGGTCGTCGGCCTCGCCCGCTCCGACACGTCCGCCGCCGCCATCGAGAAGCTCGGCGCCCAGGCACACCGCGGGGACCTGTCCGACCTCGACGTACTTCGGGAAGAGGCGGCCGCCGCCGACGGAGTGATCCATCTGGCGTTCCGCCACGACCTCATGGTCGACGGCGACCTGGCCGGCGCCGCCAAGGTTGACCTGGACGCCCTCACCGCACTCGCCGACGGCCTGGCCGGCTCCGGCAAGCCGCTGGTCGGCACCGGCGGGACGGCCATGCTCGCGATGGGCGGCATCGTCGGTCGCCCCGGCACCGAACGCGACACCTTCCCGGGCGGCGGCTACCGGATCGACGCGGAGAACCTCGTGGCCGGCCTCGCCTCCCGCGGTGTGCGCTCCTCCGTCGTCCGGCTCGCGCCCACTGTGCACAGCTCACTCGACCGCTACGGCTTCATCACCGCCATCATCGCCGCGGCCCGGTGGAAGGGGTACGCCGCCTACGTCGGCGAAGGCACCAACCGGTGGCCGGCCGTCCACACGCTCGACGCCGCCGAGCTCTACCGACTCGCCCTCGAAAAGGCCCCCGCCGGTACGCGTCTGCACGGCGCCGCCGACGAAGGCGTCCCCTTCCGGCAGATCGCGGCAGCCATCGGCGACAACCTCGGCATCCCGGTCCGGAGCATCAGCCCCGCCGAGGCCGACGACCACTTCGGCTTCCTCGGGTCGTTCGTACAGATGGACAACCCGACGTCGTCGGCCATCACCCGCGAACTGCTGGGCTGGATCCCGGCCCACCCCGGCCTGATCGCCGACCTGCACGAAGGGCACTACTTCCGGGCCTGAAACACGAACGGCGGCCCTGACCGTAGGGTCGGCACGGTGACACCTCCTGAACCCGGAGTGGGCTGATGTCGATCCTGTGGCGGGACGCGATGAGCCGGGCCCTCTACGGGCCGGACGGCTTCTTCGTCGCCGGCACCGGGCCGGCCGACCACTTCCGCACCAGCGTGCACGCCTCCCCAGCCTTCGCCACCGCGCTCCTGCGCCTGATCTCAGACGTGGACTCGACCCTCGGCCACCCTGACCGGTTCGACGTGGTCGACGTCGGGGCTGGGCGTGGGGAGTTGCTCCGCGCCCTGCTGGCGTCCGTCGGGGTCGAGGTGAGGGTTTCCGGGGAGCCCGCCCGCTCCGGGCGGTCAGGCTTGATCCCTCCGCGGGCGGGCTCCCCGGAAACCCTGACTCCCACGGCCTCCGTCCGTTCCTTGCGGGATGAGCCGTCGTCCGGCACGGTCGGACCGTCGCTCGCGGACCGTGTGCGCTTCACAGCCGTCGAGTACGCCGACCGCCCCGAGAACCTGCCCGAAGAGATCAACTGGACAGCCGAGATCCCCACCGAGATCACCGGAGTGCTGCTCGCCACCGAGTGGCTGGACAACGTCCCGCTGGACGTGGCGGTGCACACCGAAGACGGCTGGCGATACCTGCTGGTCGACCCCGACACCGGCGCCGAATCAGTCGGTGAGCCGGTCAGCCCCGATGATCACGACTGGCTCACCACCTGGTGGCCCAGCCCCGAAGCCTCGCCAAGTACGGACGGCGCCCCGAGCCGGGGGGTGACCTGGTCCGACGCGACAAGCGAAGGCGAGTCGGGTTTCGGGGCAGCCCGGCCGGCGGAGGGATCAAGCCTGACCGCCCGGAGCCGGCCGGGCTGCCCCGAAACCCCCCACAGCGACCACACACGAGCCGAGATCGGCCGGACCAGGGACGAAGCCTGGGCACAAGCGGTGGGGAAGATCAGCCAAGGCCTCGCGGTAGCAGTCGACTACGGGCACCTGAGGGAGGCACGACCGGTCGACGGGACGTTGACCGGGTACCGGGGTGGTCGGCAGGTCCCTCCGGTGCCCGACGGGTCGAGTGACGTGACCGCGCACGTGGCCATGGACTCGGTCGCCTCCGCCGGCGCGGCGGTCGCCCGGTGCGCGTACTCCCTGGTCCTGCAGCGGGAGGCGCTGCGGGCGCTCGGGGCCGACGGCGGCCGACCGCCGCTCAGCCTGGCCGGCACCGACCCGGTCGGCTACGTGCGGGCGCTGGCCGCCGCGTCGGCGGTGGCCGAACTGACCGACCCGGCCGGGCTCGGCGGGCACTGGTGGTTGCGCCAGCCGGTCGGCATCCCGCTCGGGCCGGCCGTGGCACGATGACGGGCATGACCACCGACGCCGGGGACCTCCGTGAACTGACCGTCGGCACCGGGGCCGGGCTGATCGCCGGCACCGGTGATCAGCAGCTCGGCACCGACATGGTGCTGAACATCGGCCCCCAGCACCCCTCCACCCACGGTGTGCTGCGGTTGAAGCTGGTGCTCGACGGTGAGCGGGTGGTCGCCTGCGAACCGATCGTCGGTTACATGCACCGGGGCGCGGAGAAACTCTTCGAGGTACGCGACTACCGGCAGATCATCGTGCTGGCGAACCGGCACGACTGGCTCTCGGCGTTCTCCAACGAGCTGGGTGTGGTGCTCGCTGTGGAACGCCTGATGGGCATGGAGGTGCCGGAGCGGGCCACCTGGCTGCGGATGGCCCTCGCGGAGCTGAACCGGGTGCTCAACCACCTGATGTTCCTCGGCTCGTACCCGTTGGAGATCGGGGCGATCACGCCGATCTTCTACGCCTTCCGGGAACGCGAGACCATCCAGGCGGTGATGGAGGAGGTCTCCGGCGGCCGGATCCACTACATGTTCAACAGGGTGGGTGGCCTCAAGGAGGAGGTGCCGTACGGGTGGACCGGGCGGGCCCGCGCTGCCATCGGCGAGGTACGCCGGCGACTGCCCGACCTGGACCACCTGATCCGGCGTAACGACATCTTCCTGGCCCGCACCGTCGGCGTGGGCGTGCTCTCCGCCGCGGACGCCGCCGCGTTCGGCGCGTCCGGGCCGGTGGCCCGGGCGTCCGGGCTCGACCTGGACCTGCGCCGCGACGACCCCTACCTGGCCTACGACGAGCTGGACGTGCCGGTGGTCACCAAGACCGCAGGCGACTGCCACGCCCGTTTCGAGGTGCTGCTCGACCAGGTGTACGCGTCGCTGGACCTTGCCGAGCAGTGCCTCGACCGGGTGGACCAGCTGACCGGGCCGATCAACACCCGGCTGCCGAAGGTGTTGAAGGCGCCGGAGGGGCACACGTACGCCTGGACGGAGAACCCGCTCGGCATCAACGGCTACTACCTGGTGTCGCGGGGCGAGAAGACGCCGTGGCGGTTGAAGCTGCGCACCGCCTCGTACGCGAACGTGCAGGCGTTGGCCACCCTGCTCCCCGGCTGCCTGGTCCCGGATCTGATCGCGATCCTCGGCTCGATGTTCTTCGTGGTCGGCGACATCGACAAGTGACCCGGGTCGCCTGACCGGTCACCGCCAGCGGTCGGCGGGCGGCGCGCCACCGGCACGCGGTACGTCGTCCTGAGGCGGGTAGCCGTAGCGCTCGTCGACCCGCCGCCGGCCGGTCCGCTCCGGCTCGGGTTCCGCCTGGTGGCCGCGTTGTCGCGGCGGGCGCCACTCGTCCGGCACCGGCACACCGCCCACCGGCAGCGCGGGCAGTCCCGGCTCGGCACGCCGGCCGCCGTCGCGGTCGTGGCGGCGCGCCGGCTCGTCCCGGGGGTACGACTCCCGCTCCTCGTAACGGCCGGCGTCCTCGTAGCGGCGCGGCTCCCCGTAGCGGCCGGCGTCCTCATGACGGCGCGGCTCCCCGTACCGGCCGGCGTCCTCGTAGCGGCCGGCGTCCTCATGACGACGCGGCTCCTCGTACCGGCCGGCGTCCTCGGGACGGCGCGGCTCCTCGTGGCGGACGGCGGCCCAGCGGTCGGCCACCCGGTACTCGGTGCCGGTGGCGTCGGCGTGCACCTCGGCCCGGCGTTCGCCGACCCGCAACTCGCGGCCGTTCTCGTCGTCGCGGACGGCGGCCCACCGGTCACCGGCCCGCAACTGCGACCAGTACTCGCCGGTGTCGTCGGCCCGCAGCGGCGGCCCGGGTTGCGGTTCGGCGGCCCCCGCCCGGTCGTGCTGCTCCGACCAGCCCCGATCGTCCGGGCTGTCCCAGGACTCCGCCGCCGGCCGCTCCGGGGTGCGGTGCGACCGGGCCGCCGCGGCGGGCTCATCGCGCTGGGCGTACCCGTCGCGCCGATCGGTCCACTCCGGTTCGTCGCGACGGCCCGTCCAGCCCGGCTCGTCGCCGTACCCGGCCCTGGGGCGCTCCTCCGGCTCGCTCCTCGCCCTGCCGGCCGGGCGGGGGTGCTCGTCCGCGTCGCCGCCCCGGGTCCACTCCTGCGCGGGTGGGGTCCACTGGCCGGCGTACCCGCCGCCGTAGCGCCCGGCCGGCTCGGCCGGGCCGCCGTCGACAACTGTGTGCCGGGTGGTGACGTGCACCGTCTCGGTGTGTCGGACCACGCCACCCGGCCGGTGTGCGGCCTCGGGGCGGTCGTGTTCCCGGGGGCGGGCTGAGCCGTACGCGGTGGCGGCCGGCCGTTCCCCGCCGTACATCCCGGCGGCCGGCGGCTCGGGGGCCTCCCGTGCGTACGCCGGTTCGTCGTCGTCCGGGTGCTCGGGGCGCCCCCATCGGTGCGCGTCGTCGGGCCCGGACACCCGGGCGCGGCCGGCCGGCGCGTCAGCCTGGACCCGGCTACGGGCCACCGGCGCGTCGTCCACCGGCGGCTCGACGGCAGCCACCCGGGCCCGCCCGGCACCTGCCGGCTCGACAGCGGGGGCGGCACCGGCGAGGGCGGCACCGCTGGCGTCGAGGCGGCGGCGTACCGCGGCGATCCCCTCCTGGGCCCGTTGCGCCTGGTCGAGAGCGTGGTTACCGCGCTGGGCGGCGGCCACTATCTCGCTACGCAGCTCCCGGCGCAGTTCCTCGATCTCGTCCTGCAACTCGTCGGCGCGCACCGAGTCGCCCTCGCCGTCGGGTCGCAGCGCGATGGAGAGGCCGATCAGCACCACCGCGAGGATGGCGAGCACCGCGGCGAAGCGCAGCGGGCCGTTGCCGTCGGCCACCAGCAGGATCAGCGCCGCCACTGGCGCGAGAGCGACGCCCGCCCAGAAGAGCACGGTCAGCAGCGGTGGTTGACGCCGGGCTTCAGAGGTGGCCGGGGCTGGCATGGATGTGCAGCCTACCCACGACAACCATCGGAGGGAACGGGGTCCCCGGGACGCACGGACGCCCCCGCCCGGTCGGGGCGGGGGCGTCCTCAGCTTGTGCGGAGAGTGTTCAGCTGGTGGCGAATGCGCCATCCGAGGAGAAGATCAGGCCCACGCTGATCGACCCGTCGCGCAGGCCACTCTTGGTCAGCGGCCCACCCTGGTCGAGCGAGGAGAACTTGCCGACCGACAGCCCGTACGTCTTCTCCAGGCCCGGCTTGCAGAACGGACGCTGCTCGCACTCCGGCGGGCCACCCAGCACTGTCGCGCTGCCGGAGCACTTCGCCGCCAGCTCGGAGAGGGTCCGCACGCCGTACTTGTCGGCGAAGGCCTGGGTCACTGCGAAGGCGTTCTGGTCCTGCGCGGCGGCCGGGGTGCCGAAGGTGAGGCCGGCCTTGTCGCCCTCGGCCTTGAGCGCGGTCACCGTCGTGTTGATGTCCGGCGAGGAGATCGGCTGGGCGTTCTGGCCGTTGGCCTTGGTGTTGAGGAACTCGGCCATGGTCGCCGCGTACTCCGGGACGACCTGGATCTCGCCCTTCTCCAGAGCCGGCGCGTAGAGCTCCCGGTTGCCGATCTGCTGGACCTTGACCTGGTAGCCGGCGGCGGTGAGCGCGATCCGGTACAGCTCGCCCAGGATCTGGCTCTCGGCGAAGTTGCCGGCGCCCACGGTGATGTCGCCGCCCGGGCCCTTGGCGATGCCCGCGGTGAGGTTGTTCGCGCTGGCGAACTCCTCGGCCGCCACCTTGGCGGTCTTGCGGTCCTCGTTGACGGCCTTGTTGAGCTGGATCAGCTTCGGGGTGTCGAGCGCGGCGGAGACCTTGTCCAGTGCGGCGATCAGCTGCGGATTCGCCGCCTTGGCGTTGACCGCGGGGATGACGTTGTCGGAGTTCTGGAGCTTCTTGTCGTCCTGCAGAGCGATGAGCTGCTGACCGGCGACCGGGGCGCACCCGGCGCCGGAGGCGCTCGTCTGGGGTGCGTCGGTGCCGGACGAACCGGCGTCACCGCAGCCGGTGAGGAGCGCTGCCCCGGCGACGGCGCTGACCGCCCCGATCGCCAGACGTGTACGTGCGCGCATGTGCCCGCCTTCCGTGTCCCGGCGCGGCCCGTCCCGGGCCGGCCGCGTGTCCGACGGGCGATCCTGACTGTCGGTCGCCCGCGAATGTCCACCCAACATGCTCCGGAACCGACCGACAACTTGGGATGGACTTCGTCACCCCATCGTCACCGATTGGACGGGGTTGGGTCGCCAGGTCGACGCCGGCTCACCCGGACGGGGTCAGGCGCTCCCGGTGGCGTCGGCGGCCCGTGGCCGCCCGAGGCGCTGCCGTCCGCGCCGCAGCGGTTTGGGGGTGACCAGCCGTTCGACGCCGCCGAGGACCACCTCGGCCAGCAGCGCGAGCCCGGCCACCAGGACACCGCCGGCGACGATCTGCCCGCCGCCGGCCGCGATACCGATTCCGAAGCCGGTCCGGATGATCTGGCCCAGGCCACCGCCGTTGACGAAGGACGCCAGCGCCGCGGTCGCGATCACCTGGACCGCCGCGGTCCGGAAGCCGGCCGCCAGATAGGGCACCGCGAGCGGCAGCTCCACCCGGCGCAGCAGCTGCGCGCCGGACAGACCCATTCCCCGGGCCGCGTCGCGGGCCTCCGGGTCCACCTGCCGCACCCCTGTGTACGCGTTGGCCAGCAGCGGCGGCACGGCGAAGACGGCCAGTGCCACCACCACCGGCGTCTTCCCGAAGCCGCTGGCGAAGGCCACTGGCAGGATGGTCAGCAGCGCCAGGGTGGGGATGGCCAGGGTCGCGTTGGAGATCAGCACCACGAGGCCACCGCCTCGGCCGAGGTGCCCCAGCCAGAGCCCGAGCGGCCAGGCCACCAGGCAGCCGAGAGCCACCGCCAGGGCCGAGATCGTCAGGTGCTCACCGAGCCGGTCCAGCATGCCGCCGGGGTTCGTCCAGTTCAGCGGGTCGTTGATCCAGGTGATCGCCTGGCCGATCGGGTTCGCCGCGACGGTCACCGTGCCCTCCGGGTGGACCAGGGGGTCACCAGTCGGGCGACCAGGATGAGCAGCAGGTCGAGCACGACCGCGAGAGCCACGCAGAGCAGCGCGGCAGTCATGATCTCGGCCTTGTAGAGGTTGTTCTGGAAGCCCGCGAAGATCAACTGCCCGAGCCCGCCGTGCCCCACCAGCACCCCTACCGTGACCAACGCCACCGTGGAGACGGTCGCCAGGCGTACGCCGGTCACGATGCCCGGCAGCGCCAGCGGCAGGTCGATCCGGAACAGACGCCGCCACCGGCCGTAACCCATGCCCTCGGCGGCCTCGCGAACCTCCGGAGGCACCTGGTTGAGACCGGCCACCACGTTGCGCACGATCAGCAGCAGCGCGTAGAGGACCAGCCCGACCAGCACCGTGGTCGCCCCGGTGCCCAGGTAGGGAGCGATGAAGGCGAAGAGCGCCAACGACGGGATGGTGTAGACCACACCACTGACGGCGAGGATCGGACCGGCGAGCGGACGGACCCAGTACGCCAGCACCGACAACGGCAGGGCGATCAACACCGCGATCAACACCGCGCGCCCGGTGAGGGAGGCGTGTTCGCGCACCGCGGCGAGGATCGTGTCAGAGTTGTCCCGCACGTACTGCCAGGAGAACCAGGGGTTACCCGGGTCGGCCCGGTAGCTCAGGCGGAAGGACATACGTGGACGTTACCCCGGAGGCTGCCGGCGTGGCCCAATCCCCTCGCGCGGCGTCGATCTCCCTGCAGGGCATCCAGAAGCGCTACCCGAACGGCACCGAAGCTGTCCGGGACCTCAGCCTGGATGTCCGGGCCGGCGAGCTGGTGGTGCTGATCGGCCCGTCCGGCTGCGGCAAGTCGACAGTGCTGCGGATGATCAACCGCCTGATCGAGCCGACCGCCGGCCGCATCACGCTCGGCGACGAGGACGTCACTGATGGCGACCCGGTGCAACTACGCCGTCGAATCGGGTACGTGATCCAGAACGTCGGTCTCTTTCCACACCAGACGGTGCGGACCAACGTGGCCACAGTGCCGGGACTGCTCCGCTGGCCCAAGGCCCAGACCCGGGCCCGGGTCGACGAACTGCTCGACCTGGTCGGGCTGGACCCGGCCGAGTTCGGCGGTCGCTACCCGCACGAGCTGTCGGGTGGCCAACGGCAGCGGGTCGGGGTGGCCCGCGCGCTCGCCGCCGACCCGGTGGTGCTGCTGATGGATGAGCCGTTCTCGGCCGTCGACCCGATCGTCCGCGCCCGCCTCCAGGAAGAGTTCCTGCGCCTGCAGGCCGAGGTGCGCAAGACGATCGTGCTGGTCACCCACGACCTCGACGAGGCGGTCCGACTCGGTGACCGGATCGCTGTGCTCTCCGAGGGCGGGCACCTGGAGCAGTACGACACCCCCGCCGCACTGCTCGGCGCACCCGCCACCCCGTTCGTACGCGAGTTCGTCGGCGCCGACCGGGGCATCCGCCGGCTGGCGGTCACCCCACTCGACCGGGAGGCGCTGGAGCCGGTGCCCGCGGACACCGCACCGGATCTGCCCACCGTCGCGGTGGACGGCTCCGCGTACGACGCGCTGGCGGTCCTGCTCACCTCGGGTCGGGACCGGCTCCTCGTGACCGACGCCGGCCGGCCGGTGGGCACGTTGAGCCGACAGCGCCTCCTCGACCTCGGCCGCCCGACCAGCTGACCCGGCCCGGCCCGGTCGGGCACGGCCGTCGCGCCCGGCCCGCACCGGTCGGGTCAGGCGCGACCGCCGAGGCTGGCGATGCCGATGATCCACCCGGTGAGGAAGCCGTAACCGGCGCCGGTGCTGGCGTCCTGCAGTGCCCCCAGCAGCGACGGTGCCGGGCCGAGCAGCGCCGCCAGCACGGCGGCCAACCCGCCGGCCAGCACGTACGCGGCCCAGCCGGAGAAGAACTGGCTCACCGGGCCGGGCACCCGGGCGACCTGGGCGGCGGGCAGCAGGTAGAGCAGGGCCACCGCGAGGACCACCAGCAGCACCGCCCGCAGGTCGGCGGCGAACAGCCCGCCGTCCTGCCCGTCCGCGTCCAGCCGCCAGGCCGGCCAGGCGAGCAGGCGCGCGTAGAAGGCGCCGGCCGACTCCGGGTCGGTCAGGGTGCCGGCCCAGCGGGTGTACGCCGGACTGCCGCAGATGCCGACCAGCAGCAACACGGCGAGCGCGCCGGTCCCGGCGGCCGTGCCGTAGCGGCTGACCGGGCCGGAGCGGTGGATGAGCGACGCGATCCGCCCAGGCCCCGAACCGGTGGCTCGGGCCGACCTGGGCTGCCCCGAGCGGCTCAGTGCTTCATCAGGTAGTCGATGAAGGCGGCCCGCAGCAGCGGCGCCGACTCCTCATAGCCGTGACCGGTCAGCTCCCGCCACAGCGCGTTGGCCTCGTCGATCGTCGGACCGATCGAGTTCGGGGCGCCGTCCAGCACCGTGGCCTCGTCCGCGTTCGGCAGGTGGCGCAGCACCGACCAGTAGAAGCCCACGTCCCGACGCTCCCGGGCCCGGGCGAACGCCCGCTCCCGCAGCTCCTCGGTGGACAGCGCGTCAAGCTCCTCGAACGAGGTTCCGCCCGGGGTGGCGGCAGGTGTGTCGGTCATGTCGCCGAGCCTAACGGTCGAGATCAGCTCCGGCTCGGCGGACGCGACGCGGCTCACCGCTCATCGGTGTCCCACCGCCGCGGGCTGTCCTCCCACCGCGGATCCCGCCACGGGTCCACCGGTTGGGGTGCGGCCTGGGTCGGCAGCGTGGGAGGCCAGTTGTCGACTGACTGCGGCTGCGGCGTGGTCCAGCCCGAGCTGATCGTGCCGTCGCTGACCGGCTCGATCCGCTCGGGGCCGCCCGCTCGGGGCCGCCCGAGTGTCTCGACCAGCCGGGTCGCCAGCAGCCCGACGCCGAACGCCACCCCGCCGACCACCCAGTTGCTCAACGTCCACCCGCGCTCCGGCGCGTACACCTGGAAGACGGTGACCAGGCCGACCGCCAGCAGCGTGCCGAACACGCCGCCCCGGCGACCGTACGCGCTGGTACCGGCGAGCAGCGCCACGCCGATCGCCAGCACCGTCCAGTCCAACCCCGAGGTGGGCGCCACCGGCCCGGGGTCGTTGGCGGCGAGCAGCACGCCGGCGAGAGCGGCCAGCACCGTGGAGACGACAAGCGCGACGGCGGTCACCACGGCGGCCACCGCGCCCCGCCGACCGGCCGGGTCCGCGATCGGTCGGTACCGGCCGACGAGCCGGCGGATCGCCCGGACCGCGCCGAACAACCCGCCGAGGACTGCCACCGCGGCGAAGCCGGCGAACAGGTAACCGGCGCTGCTGGTCGGGTCGTAGTCGCCCTGCACCAGCACCGGCGCCGAACGGCGTTCGATGAACACCACCACGGCGGCGGCGCCGGCCAGGCTGGCGGCCCAACCCGGCACGTGCAGCACCACCACGGCCAACGCCAGCGCGAGCCCACCGACCGCGGCGACCGCCACGGCCGGGCCGATCGACTCCGGCAGGCCCCGGTCACCCTGCTCGGCGTAGTGCAGGGCGGCTGCCACCGCGATCGGGCCGACGGCCAGGTTCGGCGCCGCCGTACGCAGGCTCAGCCCGGCGGCCAGGACGAGCAACCCCAGCCCGACCGCGTCGATCAGCAGCGTGCGCAGGTTGTCGTCGCGCACGGCGCCCGAATCCTCCTGCCAGAGCAGCCAGCTCACGACCGCCAGCCCGGCCAGCAGCAGCAGCTCCCACCACAGGTGCACGCCGATCCGGTCCCGACCGGGCTCGCCGTGGGTGGGGTCGTCGAAGACGTTCTCCAGTACGGCGGCCGGCACCCCCGACGAAGGTTCGGCCGACCGGTCCCGGCCCGCTTCTTCGTACCCCATGACGCCGCCTCCCCAGTGGCCGGCCGTCCCCAGTCCGGCGCGCGGACGGACCCTGGGCGGCCCTTGCTCTCCGATCGCAGGCACCGTACCCGCGCCCGCAGCTGGGCGTAACCCCCTGCTCAGCGCTGGCCGGGGCGGCTCTCCCGTGGGTCCTGCTCGCGCTCGTCGTCAGGGCGTTCCGGCACCCGGCAGGAGCGCTCGAGCCAGAGCGCTGCACCGACCAGGGCCAGCGAGGCGAGCAGGCCTCCGCCAGCGGCCGGTCGATCGTCCAGGGCGGCACGGGTGGTCTCCACGAAGAGCCAGCCGGTGAGCCCCGCGTAGAAGCCCGCGAAGATCGCCGCAGCCAACGCCGACGCCTTGGCCAGCACCACGAAGCGAGCGACCAACAGCGGGTTGACCGGGTCCCGGCCGGGCTTGCGCTCGATCCGGCCCCGGGTGTTGATCGCGGCGTACGCCTCCAGCACGGCGAGCCCGGCCAGCGTCACCACCGGCAGCCAGGGCAGCCGGGGAATGCCGCTGTAGTAGAGGGTGCTGATCAGCAGCCAGGCCACCGCCGCCGCACCCAGGCCGGCCACGACCAGGGTCGAGATCCGGGTGGGGCCCATCCGCGACCCGTCCGGGCCCGACCCGCGGGGTGGGGGCTTCGCCTGCGTCATGCCGGCCGGTTCCGCTCGGTCATGCCGTCGACTCTAACGCCAACTCCGGCCGGGGACGCAGTTCCAACGCCTCGTCCGCCGCGGGGCCGGTGGTCAGCAGGTCGGTCAGCCAGCCGTGACCGGGCAGCCGACCGTACGGCTGGATGTCGATCCACGGGCGCAGCACGAAGGCGCGCAGGTGCGCCCGGGGGTGCGGCAGGGTCAGCTCCGGGTCGTCGCTGAGCACCGGCTCGTCGTCGTCGCCCCAGACGGCGATCACGTCCACGTCGAGGGTGCGCGGCCCGAACCGCCGCTGCGGGTCACGGACCCGGCCGGCCGCGCGTTCCGCGTCGCGGGCCCGCTCCAGCCAGTCGCGCGGGCTCGCGCTCTCGTCCTGCGCGAGCACCACCGCGTTGAGGTACGCCGGCTGGTCGGTGTCGCCCCACGGTGGAGTCTCGTACACCCCGGAGAGCACCAGCACCGCGTCGCCGAGGGTGGCGACGGCAGTGCGCAGGTGCTCCAGCCGGTCGCCCAGGTTGCTGCCGAGCGACAGGACCGCCCGGGTCACCGGGTACGCGCCCGGGTCATGGTGACGGCCACGTCGGTGAAGGTGTGCGGCACCGGAGCCTCCGGCTTGTGCACTGTGATCGTCGCGGTGTCGACCCGTTCGTCGGCCAGGCAGACCGCAATGAGCCGGTCGGCGAGGGTCTCGATCAGGTTGACCGGCTCGCCGGTCACCACCGCGACCAGGCGTTCGGCCAGTTCGCCGTAGTGCACGGTGGCGGCGACGTCGTCGCTGGCGGCGGCCGGGCCGAGGTCCAACTCCAGGACGGCGTCGACCACGAAGTCCTGCCCCTGTACGCGTTCGAAGTCGTACACCCCGTGCCGGCCGCGCGCCCGCAGGCCGGTCAGCTCGATCCGGTCCGTCGTCATCGCCGTACCCCCTGCTCGTGATCGTGGTGCGCTCGATTCCTGTCGTGCGGCGGCACGGCGAGGCGCGGGCTGCCGGTCGCGGCCCAGACGGCGAGCGCGTCGGCGGTGGCCCGCACGTCGTGCACGCGTACGCCCCAGGCGCCGGCCGCGACCGCCAGCACGCTGGTGGCCACTGTCGCCGCCTCCCGTTGGGCCGTCGGTCGCGGCGTGCCGTCCGCATCGGCCAGCAACCTGCCGAGGTACGACTTGCGGCTGGCCCCGAAGAGCAGCGGGTAGCCGAGATCCAGCAGCTCCGGCAGGCGGGCGCTGAGCTCCCAGTTGTGCGCGGCCGTCTTGGCGAAGCCCAGCCCGGGGTCGACGATGAGGCGGTCGGGGGCCACCCCGGCGGCCAGCGCCGCGTCGATCCGTTGGGCCAACTCGGCCCGGACCTCGGCCACCACGTCGGTGTAGGTGGCCAGCTCGCGCATCCCCCGGGAGTGCCCGCGCCAGTGCATCAGCACCCACGGGCAGTGCGCGTCGCAGACCACGCGGGCCATGTCCGGGTCGGCCAGGCCACCGGAGACGTCGTTGACCACCGCCGCACCGGCGGCCAGGGCGGCCTCCGCCACCCGGGCGCGGCTGGTGTCGACGCTGACCGTCACGCCGGCGGCGGTCAGCTCGCGGATGACCGGCAACACCCGCTCCGCCTCGGTCGCGGCGTCGATCCGCTCGGCGCCCGGGCGGGTCGACTCGCCGCCGATGTCGACCAGGTGCGCACCGGCGTCGCGCAGACGGACGCCGTGTCCGACGGCGGCGTCCAGGTCGGCGTACCGTCCGCCGTCGGAGAAGGAGTCCGGTGTGACGTTGAGGACGCCCATCACCACCGGGCCCGAAGCCCGCACCAGATCGGTCACGACTAGACGGTACCGGTCGCGGCAGCGGCGCCCAGCGACCCGGGTCGGCCCCGCACCACTGCCCCTGACGTGCCGATTCGAACAGGTGTACGATCGGTCATCCGGGCAGCATCGGGCAGCCCCTTCGCGGCTTGTCGCAATCCGGGGCGGCCCGTACGCTTTGGAATTGGCCAGCATCGAGATGGCGAAGCTTGGAGGGAGGGCCGAAGCGGGGGAAAACCGCCCAAACCTCGCCACCCTCCGTGGTGAGTAACGAACACAGGGTCAAGAACGCCATGCCCTGTGGAGCACTTTTCCCGCCAGGCTTGCCTATTGCACCGCCGCGGCACCGCCGGCCGCGCTATGGGGAGGTTCCAGTGATCGCCTTCGAGCTCATGGAGACGGCGTCGTCCGGCGTCGCCCACGCGCTCTCCACCCTGGCGTCGGCTCCACTCGCGGAGCCGGCACCGAAGGGGATCGACACCAACAGTGTCGTCACCTTCTTCGCCAGCAAGATCGCGCCGATCCTGCTCGCCGTCCTCGGCGTCATCTTCATCGGCCGAGCCAGCCGAGGCGAGATCTCCAAGGTGCTGACCAGCTCCGCGATCGCCATCGTCGGGCTCGCCTTCATCGCCGGCGCGGCAACACTCTTCTTCGTCGGCGATTACCTGATCGACCTGATCTTCGAATAGGCGCGTTCACCAGATGCGGCTACGCACCGACGACGACATCTACCGGGCCCGCCTGGTCTACCTCGGGCCGCCCGGTTACACCCTTCCGGTCCACCTGCCCTACGCCCAGTACGGGCTCTTCATGCTGCTGGTCCCCCTCTACATGTTCATCCACTGGCTGTTCACGTTGACGGTCGAGCTCTTCCCAGCCTGGGAGATCGCGCTCGCCATCGTGACCACGTCGTTCATCTTCCGGCACGTCGACCCCGATCGGCCGGCGCGGGTGGTCATCCGCACCGCGCTGACCGACTGGCGACGCACCCGGGAGCCGGCGATCGAGCAGCGCGATCCGCGCCTGGTCGGCAGCCGGATCAGGATTCGGGAGGAGCTGGCATGACCGGACGTACGTCGAACGGTCCGTCGCAGGACGCGGGCAAGGGTCTGCCGACGGTCACCGAGGCGATCGCATGAGCCGCTCCTCCACGCCGGGTTCCCCGGCCGGCCGGCCGGGCGCGCCGGCCGGTCACCGTGCGCACTCATTCGACTACACCGAAGACGAAGATGAGGTCGCCCTCGACCCCGCGTTGGTGACGTCGCCCGGCCACGGTGCCGTCGGCGTGTTCCAGGCGCCTCGGCCGGTTTCCCGCCGGACGCCACCGGCCGAGCCCACCGCCGTGTCGGCCGGCGAGAACGCCGACATCGACTCCCCCTTCCTGGACCTCTTCGGCGGCGGGGGGCGACCCGGCACGGCCCGAGCCGTCACGGCCGGCCCGAGCACCCGCGAGCAGCCGGCGATCCCGCATCAGCCGCCGCCCACCGCCAACCCGGCACCCGCCCGCGCGGTTCCCGAGTTGGAGCCACCGTGGACGCCCGCCGACCAGCCCGGCAGCGGTGGCCGACCCGTCGAGCCACGGCACGGCGGCGGCCACCCGCCCACCGAGTCCCGGGTGCCGCACCAGGCCGGTGATCGACGGCCGATGCTCCGTCCACCGGACGAGCCCGACCCGTCCACCGGCCGCGGCTCGTCGGCGACGAGCACCGGCACCGCCGGCCGGGCAGCCGGCACGCTGCCGAGCAGCCGACCCACCGCCACGCCGGCAGCTCAGCCGGCCCGGCCCACGGCACCGGTCGAGCAGCCGGCGAGCATCACCGCATCGGATCGGCCAGCCCTGGAGCGCACGGCGCACCGGCCCACCGACCCGGATCGGCCCAAGCCCACCGGCAGGGAAGTCGCCCCGTCCCGCCAACGCGCCGCGAGCCGATCGGACCGACCGGTCAAGCCGACCCGGGTTCGCGCTCCGAAGATCAAATTCGGGGATCGGGATCCGTCAGTCGAGTTGGCCATCACCGAGATCGCCGGTCACCTGACCTTCACACCGAACACCGTCACCGCCTGGTACTGGCTGCCCGAGGTCCGCTGGGCGTTCCGACCGGACGCCGAACGCGAGGCGCTGCTGTCGGCGATCTCCGAGCAGTACGCCGGCCTGGCCGGCTTCCGACTGCACCTGCGCCGCACCACCCGGCCGTTCCCCGCCGACGAGTGGGCACGCACCATCGACACGCACACCTCGGCGCCGCTGCCCGACGTACCCGGCACCACCGGCTGGGCCGATCACCTGGTCGCCGCCCAACGGCACCTGATGGCGGTCAACCACGCCGAGGGGCAGACCTACCTGGGTGTCACCTTCGCCCGCCGCTCCCTCGGCGACTCGCTCACCGAGCGGGTGCTGCGCACCTTCGGCCGGGGCACCGCCGATGGTGAACGCCGCAAGCTGGGCCGCACAGTGGAGCAGTTCGACGAGGTGCTCGGCGCGTTCGGCATGCGCGGCCGGCGGGTCACCGCCCAGGAGCTGGAGTGGCTGCTCTACCGCTCCGTGGCGTTGTGCATGTCGCCGCCGAGCACCCTCTCCCCGGTCACCGACGGGCGGTGGGAGCGAGGCGACCTGCTCGCCATGACCGAGCAGGTCGAGCGCTACCGCACCCCGTACGGCTCGACGGTCAAGCTGGTCAATCGGATGACCGGCGAGGAACGGCACGTCGCAGTCCTCGCGGTCGGCCGGATGGAGCCGCTGGAGATCCCGGAACGGCACGAGCCGTGGCTGCACTTCCACGAGCGGCTGCCCTGGCCGATGGAAATCTCCACCAGGGTCGACATCCTCGGTTCAGGCGACTCCTTCCGTAATCTCGAACACCGACTGCGGATGATCCGCTCGCAGCAGCTCGACTACGCCGAGCACGGCATCGACGCGCCCCCGGAGCTGGAACGACTGGCCAAGCGCGCACTGGTGATCGGCGACGAGATGACCACCGGGCTGCCTGTCGACTCGGCCCGTGCGCACGGCTGGCACCGGATCGCGGTCGGCGGCCGGACCAGAGAGGAATGCCTGGAGCGGGCCCGCCGGCTCATCCAGCTCTACTCCCGGGAACTGCGCATCTCGCTACAGCACCCGAAGAACCAGGACTGGCTGGCCCGCGAGTTCATCCCCGGCGAGCCAATCGCCAACACCGGCTACGTCCGCCGCATGCCGGTGCCGTTGCTCGCCGCCGCGCTCCCCCAGGCCGCATCGAACGTGGGCGACCGGCGGGGCGACCTGATCGGCCGCACCGCCGGAACCTGCCGCCGCCCGGTCTTCCTCGACCTGCACTTCCCGATGGAGGTCCGCGAACGCTCCGGGCTCGCGGTCTTCGTCGCCGAACCGGGTGGTGGCAAGTCGACACTGCTCGGCGCCCTGGGCTACCTGGCCGCCCGTCGAGGTGTCCAGGTGACCCTGCTCGACCCGTCCGGCCCGCTGGCCCGCCTCTGCGCGATGCCCGAGCTGCGGCCGTACTCCCGGGTGTTGAACCTGACCGGCTCGGAGCACGGCACCCTGGCGCCCTACTCGCTCATCCCGACGCCGCTGCGCTCCGAGTTCGGCACCGGGGCCGCCGGTGACCGGGAGTTCGAGATCGCCGTCTCCAACGCCCGAGCCGAGCGGCGGATGCTGGTCCAGGACATCTGCATGATGCTCGTCCCGCCGCAGGTGGCCAGGGAGGCGTCGACTGCCACGCTCTTCCGGCACGCCGTCCGCCAGGTCCCCGCCGAGGAAACCTCCACCCTGGACGACGTGGTGAGCTGCCTCGGGCGACTCGACGACGACGCCGGCAAGGAGCTGGCCAACCTCCTGCTGGACACCGCCGAGATGCCACTGGCCATGCTCTTCTTCGGCCGACCGCCGGAGGGGTTACTCGGCGCCGACGCGGCCCTCACCGTCATCACCATGGCCGGGCTACGGTTGCCCGACCTCAAGATCGAACGGGAGTACTGGTCAGCCGAGGAGGCCCTGGCCCTGCCGATGCTGCACACCGCGCACCGGCTCGCCGTCCGGCGCTGCTACGGCGGCTCGATGTCGTCCCGCAAACTCGTCGGCCTCGACGAGGCGCACTTCATGGAGGGCTGGCGGTCCGGCCGATCCTTCCTGGTCCGCCTCGCCCGCGACTCCCGCAAGTGGAACCTGGCCGCGCTTGTCGCCTCGCAGAACCCCAAGGACATCCTCGGCCTCGACGTGCAGAACCTCGTCTCCACCGTCTTCGTCGGCCGCATCGCCGAGGACGCCGAAATCGCCTCCGAAGCCCTACGGCTGCTGCGAGTGCCGGTCAACGACGGATACGAGGCCACACTCGCCTCCCTCTCCGCAGCCGACACCAGCTCGTCCAGCCGGCTCGGCTTCCGCGAGTTCGTGATGCGCGACGTCGACGGGCGGGTGCAGAAGGTCCGCGTCGACGTCTCGTACGTCGAAGGACTGCTGGACCACCTCGACACGACGCCCGCCGCGATCGCCGCAGCGGCCGGAGTCCTGCCGAGCATCCCCCTGCCGGATCTGGAGGCGTGACATGGCTAGGGCCTGGGCAAGGACTGCGTCGTTCCTGCTCGCCCTTGGCGTACTGGCCGGGGCCACCCTCACCTGGCCGCTGATCGGTGCGGAGGCCGCAGCCGCCGCACCGCCCGCCGCCCAGGCCCGCGCCGACCTCTGCACGACCGCCGAATGGCAAGCCGACTTCCGCGCCTGCGTGGGGAAGCTGAAGCAGGTCGGTGAGGGGGAGATCGAGTGTCGGAAGCCGCCCGTACCGTCCGCGCCGGACTCGGGCCTCGCCGGCTGGTTCGCCTCCCGCCCGGACTCGTCCAAGCTGCCTGGGCCAAAGGGCATCTACAGCGACTACGGCTACGGCGGTTACAGCTTCAACACTTATCGACCGGATGGTGGTTGTGCCTCCGCCGTCCTCCATCCCGACTACAAGTTCACCACCACCGTCGCCAACGGGGAGCTCATGATCGCCACGGCGGTCGTGGGCGCCTCGAACGCCCTGCGGGAACGGGCCTGGGACCCTCGCTCGATGTGGGATTGGGCCGACCCGCTGGTGGAGAAGGCCACCAAAGCCATCTACCAGAAGGTTTTCAGCGTCTTCGGGATCGTCACGCTCTGCGTGGTGGGTCTCTACCTGCTCTGGCGCTCCCGCCAGTCGGACATGAGCAATGCGATGACGACGGCCGGGTGGGCATTACTGGTGATGGTGGCGGTCACCGCGCTGGCGGCCTGGCCGGTCAAGTCGGCGAACATCGCCGACGGCACCCTGATCACCTCACTCGGCGTCGTGCACGACGCCATAGGCCCGGCTTCCAGAGACACCCCGCCTGATCAGTGCGATGATCCGGATCCCAAGGCATGCAAGGACAACCGGCCGCCCGCCGTTCGGGCCAGCGACACTGCCACCGAGGCCATGCTCTACCGCAACTGGCTGCGAGGAGTGCTCGGCTCGGCGGATAGCGAGACCGCCCGCAAGTATGGCCCCGCCCTGTACGACGCCAAGGCGTTTTCCTGGGAGGAGGCCGAGAAGCTGCGTGCCAACCCGGGCACCCGGGGAGCGACGATCAAGGCCAAGCAGCAGCAGTGGATGACGATCGCGGAGCAGATCGAGACCGAAGACCCGGAGGCGTACGAGTTCCTGACGGGATCTCGCGACATGGACCGAATCGGCTCTGGGTTCATCGCCGTGCTCGCGGCCGTGCTCTTCGCGATGTTCGACCTGACCGCGTCAGTGCTGGTACTGCTGGGCTTCCTGATCTTCCGGTGGGCGGTGATCGCGGCACCCATCCTGGGCACCATTGGTTTGCTACGACCGGCCAGCGCCGGGCTACGCCGGCTGGCTAACGCGGTCGTTGCCGCTGTGTTCAACATTGCCATCTTCGGCACCGGCGCCGCGATCTACCTCTTCGCTGTTGATTTGATCATGAGCACACCCACCCTGCCAGGCTGGCTTCAGGTGGTGCTGGTCTGGCTCTGCGGGGTGGTCGGATGGCTGTTGCTGCGGCCGTACCGGCGGATCACCCAACTCGGCGGCAAGGACAGCAGCGAAGCGGTCAGTTCGGCCGGATCCTGGCACCGCCGGTTCTTCCGCGACATGCGGACCGCCGCGCGGCTGGACGTGGCCGAGCCCGGCGGCACCGCCGAGCCGGTGGGCGGCCGTCGACGGTCCCCCGACGCAACGCAGACCCGGCTACGTCCGGAGGCGCGGCGGGAGGACCCGGCCCCGGTGCCGACCGCAGTGGCCGAGGGCCGGCGCACAGACGCGGCGCGCCCGGACGGTCGAGAGCGGCCCGACGAAGCGCCGGCGGAGGAGGGCAGAGGTCGGGGGCGCCCAACCGCCCCGCAGCCCCGACGCCGACAGCCAGCGACCTGGACCGAGCCGGATGTACCGGCTGAGAATCCGTCGTTCGTGGTCTACCGCCCGGGCTCCACCGAGCGGGCACCGGATCGCACCGGACCTCGGGTGCGCTCAGAAGCGAGGTGACGGTCATGCGACGGGCGTTGGAATTCCTCTTCACTCGGGCGCTGCGGTCCCGGCTGGGCATTGCGCTGGCGATCGGGGTGGTGGTCGTCGGCGTGCTCGGGGCGACCCGGCTGATCTCCAACCCGGTCGATTCAGCGGATGGGTTGAGTAGCCGTCCGGATGGGCCGATCATCACCGTGGACCCGACGGCCGGCGACGACGGTCTACTCAACAGCGCGGCCCCGCCGTCACCCATCACATCGCCCGGCGCCCGCACGCCCGAACAGACCGCCGATCGCTTCGCCAAGGCCTGGCTGGGCCGTCCCGGGATGACCGCCGAAGAGTGGCAGGCCGGCCTACGGCCGCTCTCCACTCCGGCCCTGAGGGAGAAGTTGACCGGTGCCGAGCCCGAGAGCGTGCCGGCCGAGAAGATCACGGGTCCTCCGTCCATGCGAGAGCGGACCGAGACGTTCGTCGAGTTGCTGCTCCCCCTTGATGCCGGCGGGCTCCGGTTGGAACTGGTCACCTCCGACGATGGTTGGCTGGTCGACGTTCTGGACTGGGAGCGGCCATGAACGACGTTGGTAAGGCCGAAACCCGCCGCGGGCCCCTCCGGCTGGGGCTGGTCGCCGCAGTGCTCACCGGGATGCTGCTCCTGCTCTGCTGTACCGGCGGCACAGCTGCGTTCTTCCTCACCGGGCTCGGCGGCGACGCCGAGAACGGGGATGTTTTGGGCATGGAGTGCGGACCGGTCCGAGCGGTGAACGTCGCGGGCAAGCTGCCGCGGTTCACCGAGTACGGCGACACCCAGATCCGCAATGCCGCAATCATCATCAAGGTCGGCCAGGACATGGGCGTGCCCTCCCGAGGCTGGGTGGTCGCCCTCGCCACAGCGATGCAGGAGTCCGCCCTACGCAACCTGGCGAACAGCGGCGTACCCGCGTCCCTGGCGCTGCCACACGAGGGGGTTGGCGCGGACCACGACTCGCTGGGCCTGTTCCAGCAGCGGCCGGGGTGGGGCACAGTCGCCGAGCGGTTGAACCCCGCGTACGCGGCCCGCAAGTTCTACGAGAAGCTCGTCAAGGTGGAGAGTTGGCAACGCCGGCCGCTGACCGCAGTCGCGCAGCGGGTGCAGGTCAGCGCATACCCGGACGCGTACGCCAAACACGAAGAGGTGGCCAGCCGGATCGTGGACGCTCTGGCCGGTGGCGCGGCCCGCACCGTCGAGATCAACGGCAAGGCGGTGTGCAACGCGGCCGAGCGCGGCCAGATCGCCGCCTCCGGCTGGACCGCGCCAATCCCCGGCGGAGTCGGCTCCGGTTTCCGCACCGCCAGCCGACCCAGCCACAACGGAGTCGACATCGGCGCGGCCAAGGGCACCGAGATCCGCGCGGCAGCGACCGGTCGGGTGCTGGTCTCGACCTGCGACGAGGACCATCGCGGCCGCCAAGACTGCAACGTGGACGGATTCCCCGGCAAGGGGGGCTGCGGCTGGTTCGTCGACCTGCTGCACGCCGGTGGCTACATCACCCGGTACTGCCACATGGTGGTCCAGCCCTTCGTCAAGAAGGATCAGATCGTGACGGCCGGTCAGGTGATCGGCAAGGTCGGCAGCAGTGGCAACTCCTCCGGCCCGCACCTGCATTTCGAGGTGCACCTGCGCAACAACCGCAGCGCGTCCGGCGCGGTGAATCCGGTCCCGTTCATGCGCGAGCGGGGTGCTCCGCTGCGCGCCGCTGAGTGAGGCCGTTGCGGTCATGACCGGACCACTGCCTGATCCGTTCGCCGACCAGCCCGACTGGGCACCGCAACCGCCGAGACCGCTGGCCATCGTCCCCGCGACTGAGCGGGTGGAGCTTCGCGGGCAACGGGTGCTGGTCGGGCTGCCCGGGATGGGTTGGCGCGGAGACCTGCGCGCGGACGACCGGGTGGTGCAGAGCGCTCGAACCTACGTGCCGGTGATCCCCGAGCACGAGTGGTACCGGGCCGAAGCCGACCAGGTCGAGGTGTTCGCGCCGCTGGTGCCGGTGGAACGGGTCTGGGTGGAGACCGTCGGCAGCCGACCGGAGGTGGACGGCACCCGTGACAGCGGCATCCGGTTGGTCTCGCTGGACGGCCCGGCACACCGGGCCCCCACACCGGTCTTCGAAGCGGACGCGGTCACCGGTCGGCGGGTGGTGCACGTCGAGGGCGGCCTGGAGCACCGCGACCTTCGAGCGGTCACCGAAACCTACTCGGGTGCCGAAGGGGACATCTGCGTGCGGATCACACCCGAGGTCGAGTGGTACCGCTGGGCCTGGCGAGGCCAGTCACCCACCACCTTGGAGGTGCCGGTTCACCTGCTTTGGATCGAGTGACTTAGCTAGCCGGCGTGCCGCCACATACTCGCCAACCACCGTCATCTTCGACGACGGTGAACGTCCAGTCGTCTCGGCGGCTGCTCCGGACAACACCCTCGGCAGACCCGGAAATGGTCAACGTGGTGCCGACTGATTCTCCCTCGCTAGATGGCGTGCGAGTCAGTTGGCCCCAACTGACTCGAACCGTGACGTCGAACTTCGCCTCACGCTGCTCAATTTCAGCTCTCAAGTCTCGAATGGCCTGTAGCTCGGCCCCGCTCTCGCAGGTGAAGAGGTCTGCTCTCGTGTCATTGCGATCCACGAGGAACGCGCGCAGATAGTTGTCCACGACCACATCGGGTGCGCTGCGGTCCGGGGTTGAGGCGCGGGTGTACCACACGTAGGCCGTTGCGACGCCGCCGATGCAGAGCAGGGCGAGTACGCCGGCGACGACAGTGAGCACCGTCCGCATCCGGCGGCGTGGCGGCTGCGGTGCCGGGGGTGCCGGGGCGGGCGGCAGCTGCTCGGACGGTGTCCGCTGGGCCGGTACGCGGGAGACCTGGGAACCGGCGGGGGGCTGCACTGATTCCACCTCCTGAAGTTAACGGCTGGACGCCCCGGAGCCAATGCCTCAGATTCAGCGGATCGTGACGGACCCCTCCCCACCGGTGAGATCCACGACATCACCGGCGCAGCGCCGAGGCACCTCCCGGAGGTGCGCCCTCGGCTGGGATACCGTCTCTGCTTGGGGAGGGGTTGCCAACCTCGGGTAGAGGGGGTGGACGCGGTGGCCGGTCCGAAGGCTCGTACGAACCGCGCCGCAGCCCTGCATCGTCGGGCGACGGCGGTCGCGACCGCTGCTGCCGGGATCCTGGACGAGACGCGGCCGGCTCCGGCCGATCAGCGCCGTCAGTACGAGGTGGCCGACCGGTTGCGGACGGCTGCGGCCGTGCTGGCTCCGGGTTGGGCCGGTGCGGCACTGGACTCGCTCACCGTGAATTCGCCGGCGGGTGATGGTCCGCCGCCGTTCGTTCGGGTCGGTACCGCGGCGCCGTTGGACGATGCTCGTTTCCCCGCGTTGGTGCCTCTTGTCGGCAGCGGTCACCTCAGTGTGGACGCTGACGCGCGGGAGCCGCGGGTGGCCGGGTTGCTCCGGGCCGTACTTTTGCGGTTGTTGGCTGCGGCACCGGCAGGTGCACTGCTGATCCGCGCTGTGGATGCCACCGGTGCGGTGCTGACGCCGTTCGGGGCGCTCGCTGATGCTGGTCTGTTGCCACCGCCGGCGGTGGACGTGGCAGGTCTGCGCGCGGTGCTGACCGAGGCGGAGCAGTGGGTGACGCCGGGGGCGAACGGTCGGCGCCGTCACGATCGGACGTTGTTGCTGGTGGTGGCCGCGCTACCGGAGTCGACGGGTCCGAGTGATCTGGCCCGCATCGAGGCGTTGGCCGAGCAGGGGCCGGCCGCTGGGTTGCACCTGGTGGTGGCGGGTTGGCCGCCCGCCGGCCCGTATTCGGTCCGGGCGCCGCTGCCGCACGCCACGCCGTTGGCGCTGCGTAATGCGTACGCGCTGTTGGGTGATCCGCCGGGGGCGTCGTTCGCCGGGCCGGGCGCCGATCCGCCGGGCGGTTTGAACTCGCCGGTTTTCGTCGAGTCGGACCCGCCGGCCGAGTTGGTCGACGCGGTCTGTCGGCGGCTCGCCGAGCAGGTGGAGGCGGGTTCCCGGTTGGCGTTGGGTGCTCTGCTGCCGCCGACGGGTGAGCGACTGTGGGAGTCGGACTCCGCCGACGGGTTGACCACGACTGTCGGTGACGCCGGGGGCCGGTCGGTGCCGCTGGGTTTCACCGAGTTGACCCCGCACTGGCTGGTGAGTGGCCGGTCCGCGGCGGGCCGTGCGGCGTTCCTGACGACCGCGCTGCTCGGTCTGGCCGCCCGGTACGGCCCGGACGACCTGGCGTTCTACCTGGCGGATCTCGGCGACGGTGAGTCCTTCGTGGAGTTCCTGCAGACCGAGCGGGACCGGTCGTGGGTTCCGCAGGTGCGCGCGGCCGCGATGGCCGCCGACCGGGAGTACGTCCGGGATCTGCTGGACGAGTTGATGGCCGAGGTGCAGCGCCGCACGGAGGCGGGTGCCCGGGCCGGGGGGCAACGCTTCGCGGAGTTGCGTCAGCACCAGCCGCTGCCGCGGATCGTCTGTGTGTTGGACAATGTGCCGCTGCTCTTCGCCGAGCGGGACCGGCTGGCCGCCGAGGTGGCCGCGCAGTTGGACGGGTTGGCGCGGGCCGGTCGGGCGTACGGCGTGCACCTGGTCCTGGCGGGCGCGGGCGAATTGGGGTTGAGTGCGCGCGCCGATGCTGGTCATCGGGATTCGGTGCTCGGGCAGTTTCCGGTGCGGGTGGCGCTGCCGGGAGGCAGTCCGGTGTTGGAGCCGACGAACGACTCGGCGGCCGGTCTGCCGGTGGGCAGCGCGGTGGTGAACACGGCCGGTGGGCTCGGCGGCCCTCGCGGTGCGATCCGCGGTCACGAACGGTTGATCCGTCACCCGGATCCACTGGATCATCCGGAGGTCGTGGAGGCGCTGCGGCACGAGTTGTGGGCGGCTCGTCCGGCGGGGTCGGTGCCGCCGGTGGTCTTCGCGGGTTACGCCCGGCCGCTGCTCGGCAATGATCCGCGCCACCGGGCGGCCCTGGCGGGGCAGGCGCACGGGCCGGCCGCCCTGCTGGGCCGGGCGGTGGACGTGGCCCGTTCGACGGTCGCCGTGCCGTTGGGGCCGGCGGCCGGGCGCAACCTCGCGGTGCTGGGCTCGGGCACCGCGGCGGGCGGGTTGTTGGCGACGGCCGCGCGGAGCACGTCGGCGCATCACGCGCCGGGCGGCGCCCGCTTCCTGGTGGCGGCACCGGACCCGGGTTCCCGGGCTCTGGCGGAGGCGTTGACGGCCGAGTTGGCGGTCCGGCATCCGGCCGAGTTGGTGGATCTGCCGACGCTGCTCGCGGACACCGCCGACGAACTGCCCACATACCTGGTGGTTTTCGGGCTGGACCGGCCGGGTCCTCGGGAGCTGCCGGTGGACCGGCTGCGGGCGCTCCTGCTGGATGGGCCGCCGGCGGGGCGGCATCTGCTGGGCTGGTGGCGTGCGGTGCCGCCGTTCGCCTCGTTGTTCGAGCCGGCGGGCGAGGTCGACAAGTTGGCGGCGGTCGCCGTGCTGGACGTGCCGGTCGCGCAGCTCACCGCGGTCTTCGGTCGGCCGGTCGAGTGGCAGGTGCGCCCCGACCGCGCGGTGCTCTGGGACGGCCCGGACGAGCGGGGCACGGTCCTGGTGCCGTTCGCCGACGAGGCGGGCTGATCGGGTGGCGCGCGTGGAGGGTGTCGAGGTGGATCCGATCGCGACGGTGACCGGGCCGGGGCGGCAGCGGGCCGCTGCGGCGACCGGGGACGCCACCCCGCGGACGGTCGAGCCCAGCACGGCCTGGGTGGAGTATCTTGCGGCCGCCCGCCAGTTGGACGGGGTACGCCGGAGCGCGGCTGCCGCTGCCGGTGAACAGGCCCGGTCGGCGGACGCCGCCCGGGAGGAGTTGACTGTGGTCCGTACCGGGCTGGCGAGTCAGCAGGAACGGCTGCGTGAGTTGGGCGTACCGGCGATCTCCCTGGTGCCGTCGCCGCCGGAGCTGACCGAGGCGGCCCGGTCGATGGCGGGTGGCCCGGCGGCCGTGTTGGCGGCGCTGCGGACCGCGCGTGGTTGGGCCGAGGCGGCGGACGCGGCGCTGGCCGCGCGCCGCCGGTTCCGGCCGGGGTCCTGGCCCGCGCGGGCGCGCAACCTCCTGGTGTACGGGCCGTTCGCGCTGCTGGTGCCGCTGATCCAGGTCGTGGTTCTGGCGGCGACGGGGGTGGGACCGGCGACCGTGGCGGCGTTGATCTGCGGGCTGCCGATGCCGGCGGTCGCGTTCGTCGCCGGTTGGATCGGCATCGGGCGGTTGTTCCGGGTCAGCCCCACGGAGCGGCTGGACCGTACGGTGCGTTTCGGCGCGTTGGTGTGCCTGGTGCCGGCGGTGCTGGCCACGGCCGGCCTGCTGCTGGCGCTGCTCGCTGGCTGACAGACACCCTGCGGGAACGCGACGGCCGGCCGTCCCGGATGGGTGTCGGCCGGCCGTGGTGCGTCGGGTGTCAGCGGGGGATGATCAGCGCCATCGCCTCGGCCCGCGACTTGGAGTCGCTCTGCAGGATGCCGCGTACGGCCGACGTGATGGTCTTGGCGCCGGACTTCTGGATGCCGCGCATCGCCATGCACATGTGCTCGCATTCGAGCACGACCACGACGCCGCGTGGTGCGAGCTTGCTCATCAGCAGGTCGGCGACCTGCGAGGTGAGCCGCTCCTGCACCTGGGGTCGACGGGCGAAGACCTCGACGAGTCGGGCCAGCTTGGACAGGCCGGTGATCCGCCCGTCGGGGCCCGGGATGTAGCCGATGTGCGCGCTACCGCGGAAGGGCAGCAGGTGGTGCTCACAGAGGCTCATCACGTCGATGTCCCGGACGATGACCAGCTCTTCGTGGTTGGCCTCGAAGGTGGTGCTGAGCACCTGGGCCGGGTCGACCCGCAGGCCGGCGAAGAGTTCGGCGTACGCGCGGGCGACCCGGGCCGGGGTCTGCTGGAGTCCGTCGCGGTCCGGGTCCTCGCCGACAGCGATCAGGATCTCGCGGACGGCCTTCTCGATCCGGCCGAGGTCGACCGCGTCCTCGACGGGGCGGCCGGTCAGCTTGCCGCTGATCAGCCGCGCGGCCACGTAGTCCAGCTCGTCGTCACCGTCGGGTTCGGTCGCGGAGACGGCCAGCTCCCCGTGTGGGGAGCTGGCCGTCGGGTCGTTGCTCAGTGCGTGCCGTCCGAGTTGTTGGACGGCGCGCCGCCGCCGACCGACGCCTGCGCGCCGTCGGCCTCGGCCTGCGCCTTGAGCTTGTCCTTCTCCGCAGGGGTGAGCACGGGCGGCTCGGTGGAGGGCTGACGCTTGCCGAAGCCGTTGTACGGGGCCAGCGGCGGGCGCTTGACCACCCGGGAGCAGATCCGCGCCATGTCGGCAGTGGAGAGAGTTTCCTTCTCCATCAGCTCGAGCACGATGTTGTCCAGGACGTCCCGGTATTCCACCAGGATCTCCCAGGCCTCGTCGTGCGCCAGCTCGACCAGTGCCCGCATCTCGCCGTCGATCTCGGCGGCCACCGAGTCCGAGTAGTCCCGCTCGTGGCCCATGTTGCGGCCGAGGAACGGCTCGTCCCCGCTGGTGCCGTACTTGATCGCGCCGAGCTTGGAGCTCATGCCGTACTGGGTGATCATCGCGCGGGCCAGTTGGGTGGCCTTCTCGATGTCGTTGCCGGCACCGGTGGTGGGCTCGTGGAAGACCAGTTCCTCGGCGGCGCGACCGCCCAGCGCGTACGCCAGGGTGTCGATCATTTCGGCGCGCGTCTGGGTGTACTTGTCTTCGGTCGGGAGCACCAGGGTGTGGCCCAGCGAGCGGCCACGGGACAGGATCGTCACCTTGTGCACCGGCGCGGCGTGCGGCAGCGCCCAGGCGACCAACGCGTGGCCACCCTCGTGGTACGCGGTGATCTTCTTTTCGTTGTCGCTCATGACGCGGGTCCGTCGCTGCGGACCTGCGACAACCCGGTCGATCGACTCTTCGAGCGAGTCGTTGGAGATCGCGCGCTGCTCCTTACGGGCGGTGAGCAGGGCCGACTCGTTGATCACGTTGGCCAGGTCGGCGCCGCTGAAGCCCGGGGTGCGCCGTGCCACCGCGTCGAGGTCGACATCGGGCGTGAACGGCTTGCCCTTGGCGTGCACCCGCAGGATGGCCTTGCGGCCCTCCATGTCGGGGGCGTCCACCGGGATCTGCCTGTCGAACCGGCCCGGGCGCAGCAGCGCCGGGTCGAGGATGTCCGGCCGGTTGGTGGCGGCGATCAGGATGACCCCGCCCTTGGTGTCGAAGCCGTCCATCTCGACGAGGAGCTGGTTGAGCGTCTGCTCCCGCTCGTCGTGGCCGCCGCCCATGCCGGCACCACGGTGCCGGCCGACGGCGTCGATCTCGTCGACGAAGACGATCGCCGGGGCGTTCGTCTTGGCCTGCTCGAACAGGTCACGGACCCGGCTGGCGCCGACGCCGACGAACATCTCCACGAAGTCGGAGCCGGAGATGGAGTAGAAGGGCACCCCGGCCTCGCCGGCGACCGCGCGGGCCAGCAGCGTCTTGCCGGTGCCGGGCGGACCGAACAGCAGCACACCCTTCGGGATCTTGGCGCCCAGGGCCTGGTACTTCGCCGGGTTCTGCAGGAAGTCCTTGATCTCGTACAGCTCCTCGACGGCCTCCTCGGCACCCGCGACGTCCGCGAAGGTCGTCTTCGGAGTGTCCTTGGTGATCATCTTGGCCTTGGACTTGCCGAAGTTGAGCACCCGGGAGCCGCCGCCCTGCATCTGCGACATGAAGAACAGCAGCAGGAGGACGAGCAGCGCGATCGGCAGCAGGTTGACCAGCAGGCTCACCCAGATGCTGTCCGAGGAGACCTTGGCGTCGGCCGGGCCGGTGACCCGGTTGTTCGCCTTTGCGTCAAGCACCTCGTTCCAGATCTGGTCGCCAGCCTGGTACGGGAACTGGGCTTCGATCTTGTTGGTCTCGGTCTTGCCGAACTTGGTCTTCTGGGCCAGGTCCAGCTGGAGCGTCTGCTCCTTGTCCTGGAAGACCACCTTGTTGATCTTGGCGGTGTGCAGCTGATCGAGCGCAACGGAAGTGTCCACGCGGTGGTAGCTGGGACCACTCGTGAACAGCTGACTGAGCACAACGGCGCCGAGGATGACCAGGATGATCCAGACCACCGGTCGGCGGAAGAAACGCGTACGTTCCATACTGTTGTCGAGCGCCGGAGCGCCCGCATCCTCCTGATCGACGTCCTGACCGTCTGATGGTGTCGCCGCGCTGAGCGGCGGCCGGAGCCGCCGTGCGGGCCGGCCTCGACCCCGAGGCGCGAAAACTGCCGCGCCGCGGTCATTCGACGGTACACCGTGTACGCGAGGAGTGAGCTTGCGAGCCCCGCAGTCGTGCACCATCAAAAGCCGGTGTGGCGGGGAGTCCGGCTCGGCCACCCGAGCGCCCGGTCACGCGATCGAGAGGGTCGAGCACGGAGTTACCTCCGGGCCACCGGGTTACACGGTAACCGCATCAGCTGAGAGCGCGCTGAACGTCGGCTTGATGGATACCGATGCGAGTCGGGCTCATGCCGGCCGGCGGGCCGTCCCGACGGGTCTGTCCCGGCGTCAGGAGCGGGCGTAGACCTCGGGCTTGAGCACCCCGACGTAGGGCAACTCGCGGTAGCGCTCGCCGAAGTCGAGGCCGTACCCGACCACGAACTCGGTGGGGATGTCGAAGCCGACGTACTTCACCGGGACCGGCACCTTCACCGCGTCCGGCTTGCGGAACAGGGCGACCACCTCGACGCTCGCCGCCGAACGCGACTCGAGGTAGCGCAGCAGCCAGGAGAGCGTGAGCCCGGAGTCGACGATGTCCTCGACGACGACCACGTGCCGCCCGGCGATGTCCCGGTCCAGGTCCTTGAGGATGCGGACCACCCCGGACGAGGTGGTGCCCTGGCCGTAGGACGAGATGGCCATGAAGTCGAGCTCCGCCGGGGGGCCGTTGCGGCCCAGCGCCCGGGCGAAGTCCGCCATGAACATCACCGCGCCCTTGAGTACGCACACCAGCAGCAGCCCGTCGCCCACGTGGGCGTAGTCGGCGGAGACCTGCTTGGCCAGCTCCGCCGTCTTCTCGCGGATCTGCGCCTCGGAGATGATCACGTGGTCGATGTCGGCGTCGTACCAGGAGCCGTCAGCCATGACTCCTAGCCTGCCGTACGTCGGATGGCCTCCGTCGGCGGGGCCGCACCTTTTGGCGCGGTCCCGCCAAGGATTTTCTGCGCAAACAACGCTAATCACATCAGTTGGTGCGGGACCGCCAGCGGCGGCCGTCGTCGCTGGGCTTCCAGTCGGCCGAATCGTGGCTGTCGACGGTGAGGCCGGCCGCCGAGGCGGCGACGAGCAGGACGAGGAACAGGAGGAAGAGCAGGAACTCCATGGCGGCGCTCGCTTTCGCATGATTGCTGTCGGTTTCGCCGCCGGTGCGCACCGGACTGAGAACAGTCTGCGACCAGACGAAGCGAGCGGACAGTGGCAGGAATGCCATTGGTCATCGATTTACTGCCACCTGTCGGGTTACCCTCGTCACATGCTGCGGTCCGTTGCCGTCCTCGCCCTCGATCAGGTCGCTCCCTTCGAGCTCGGCGTACTCGCCGAGGTGTTCGGCACCGACCGGACAGCCGACGGGTTTCCCGCCTACCGCTTCCAGGTGTGCAGCCCCGACGGCGCTCCCGTACGTACCTCGTCCGGCTTCCGCCTCACCCCCCACGCCGACCTCGGCCCCGTCGACGAGGCCGACCTGGTGGCCATCCCCGCGCACAGCCAGGGCACCACCGTCCCCGGCCCGGTGCTCGACGCGCTCCGCCGGGCCGACGCCCGTGGAGCGCACCTGTTCAGCGTCTGCTCCGGGGCCTTCCTGCTCGGCGAGGCCGGGCTGCTCGACGACCGCGAGTGCACGACCCACTGGCGCTACGTGGACGAGCTGCAACGCCGGCACCCGCGCGCCCGGGTGCGCTGCAACTCGCTCTACGTCCAGGACGGGCGGCTGCTCACCAGCGCCGGCACGGCGGCCGGCATCGACGCGTGCCTGCACCTGATCCGCCAGGAGCACGGCTCGGCCACCGCGACCCGGCTGGCCCGACGGATGGTGGTCCCGCCGCATCGCGACGGCGGCCAGTCCCAGTACGTCGAGGCGCCGATCCCGAAGGCGCCCGAGGCGCCCACCCTCGAACCGGTGCTGGAGTGGCTGATGGGTCACCTGGACCGGACGATCACAGTGGAGGAGTTGGCCGCCCGCGCCGGCATGGCGCCCCGCACGTTCGCCCGCCGGTTCCGCGCCGAGACCGGCACCACCCCGCATGACTGGCTCACCAACCAGCGGGTGCTGCTCGCCCGGCGGTTGCTGGAGGAGACCCCGTTGAGCGTGGAGGCGGTCGCCGACCAGTCCGGCTTCAGCGACGCCGCCGCACTGCGCCACCACTTCAGCCGCCGGGTCGGCGCCACCCCGCACAGCTACCGGACCACCTTCCGGGACCGGGCGCACAGCGGCTGACCAGGGGCCTCAGCCGGGAGCCAGCCGGTCGTTGCGACGGAGCACCCGGACACCGCCGGGCAGGTCGGCCGGGCCCTGACCGTGCCAATCGGTGACCAGGGCGTCCAGGGCGGCGACGTGCCGATGGGACAGGGCGCCGGGCAGCGCGCCCAACTCGCGGGCCCAGGAGTGCAGCACCCGGCCGCGCACGGCGGGGACCAGGCCGAGCAGCGCCGGTACGGACAGCCCCTCCTCGGGGCACCGGGCCGCCGCCAGGGCCCTCCCCGCCAACTCGTCGAGCGCGGCGTTGTCGGCGGCTACCAGCCGGGCGGTACGCGCGAGGTTGTCCACCACACCGGGCCCGAGCGCCCGCACCAACGCCGGCAGCAGGTCGGCCCGCACCCTCGACCGGGCGTACGACGGGTCGGTGTTGTGCGGGTCCTGCCACGGGCTCAGCCCGAGCACCGCGCAGGCGGCGCGCGTCTGCTCCCGACCGATCTCCAGCAGCGGGCGCAGCAGCGGCACCCCGCCCAGATCGCGTCGGGCCGGCATCCCGGCCAGCCCTCGTGGGCCGGCGCCCCGGGCGAGCGCGAGCAGCACCGTCTCCGCCTGGTCGTCGCGGGTGTGCCCGGTGAGCACCGCTACCGCGTTCTGCTGCCGGGCCACCTCGGTCAGCGCCTCGTAGCGGGCTTCGCGGGCGGCCGCCTCCGGCCCGCCGGGACGCCCGGCAACCTCCACCCGGACCACCGTCGCCGAGTCGAACCCGACGTCCCGTCCCCAGGCAGCCACCGCCTCGGCGCGCTGCGCGGAGCCGTCCTGCAAGCCGTGATCGACTGTGACGAGCAGCGCGGCGCGGCCCAGCCGAGGTGCCACAAAAACGGTGGCCGCCGCGAGCGCGAGCGAGTCGGCGCCACCGGAGCAGGCGACCAGCACCGGCCCGCCGGACGGCAGACCGGTCAGGGCGCGGCGGACCGCCACCCGGATCGCGGCCACCGGCGGAGCGAGCGCGGCCACCGGCGGGTGGTCAGCCAGCGGCCGGGATGGTGCCGGCCGGGCCGTGCACCCGGGCGACCCAGGCGTCCGGGTCGCCCAACTCCGACAGTCGAGGCAGGGTCAGCGGCGAGTTGAAGATCGAGTTGAAGCCCTCCATGCCGACGCGTTCCACAACGCCGTGCACGAACTTGCGCCCCTCGGCGTACTGACGCATCTTGACGTCCACCCCGAGCAGCCGGCGGATCGCCTTCTCCAGCGGGTTGCCCGCCTCCCGGCGTCGGTTGAAGGACGCCCGGATCCGCTCCACGCTCGGGATCACCTGCGGGCCGACGCCGTCCATCACGAACTCGGCGTGCCCCTCGAGCAGGGTCATCAACGCGGTGAGCCGGTCCAGTACGGCCCGCTGCGCCGGGGTCTGCACGATGTCCAGCACGCTGGTGCGGCTCTCCGGGTCACGGACCGCGTCGGACAACGTGGCCACCCCGCGCCGCAACCGTTCGACCAGGTGCTCACTCCCGCTGGACGAGGCGTCGACGAACGCCTGCACCTCGCTGAGGAAGTAGGCCCGCATCCACGGCACGGCCGTGAACTGGGTGCGGTGGGTGACCTCGTGCAGGCACACCCAGAGCCGGAAGTCCCGAGGGTCGGCGCCGAGCTTCCGCTCCACCTCGACGATGTTCGGCGCGACCAGCAGCAGCTGACCCGGGTCGGCCGAGAAGACCTCGTACTGGCCGAGCACCCGGCCGGAGAGGTAGGCCAGCACCGTGCCGGCCTGCACCCCGGTCAGCCGGGAGCCGATCGCCTCGGTCAACGCGCCCGGTTGCTTGTCGCCGGAGAGCCGACTCACCAGCGGAGTGATCACCTCACGGAGCCCGGCGATGTTTGTCGCGGCCCAGTCGCGGCGATCGACCACCCGGACCGGCGGATGCGACACCTGCGCCCGGAGCCCCGTGTAGTCGGCCACGTGCCCGGCCGCCTCCTCGGTCAGCCGGCGCAGGTCGCCGACCACATCGGTGGCTTCGGCGTACGACACGCGGGGGCCAGACTTGCTCAACGCCCCCGCCGTGGCGGCGGCCAGATCCCAGTCCACGAACTGCGCCATGGACCCACCGTACCCGCGCCGCGACACCCCGGCCCGGGCTCGCGCCCTCGATCGACACCGATGGAGGCCGCGTCACCCCGGACCGGCGACGGTCAGCCGCAGCCGCAGCCGGCCAGCGCGGCGGCGATCCGGTCCAGCGCCGGCTGGGCGGTCTCCCGGTCACCCGGCACCTTGTCGGTGAGCACCGCGAAGGTCAGCAGCCGACCATCGGCGGTGGTGACCAGGCCCGCGACCGAGTGCACGCCGGTCAGGGTGCCGGTCTTGGCCCGGACGCTGCCCGCGCCCGCGGCGGTGCCCGCGGTGTTGCGGTAGCGCTCGTTCAGCGTCCCGGACCAACCGCCCACCGGCAGACCACCGAAGACGCCGGCCAACTCCGGATGGTCCGGGCTGGCGGCCAAGCGGATCAGATCGGTCAGCAGCGACGGGCTGATCCGGTTGAGGCGGGACAGGCCGCTGCCGTCGGAGACGCTGATCTCGTCGGCGGGAAGGCCCAACTCCGCCACCTCGGCGTCCATGGCGGCGGCGCCCCCGTCGAACGAGGCGGGCTGGTTGCGGGCCAACGCGACCTGCCGGGCGAGCGCCTCCGCCACCAGGTTGTCGCTCTCGCTGATCATGATGTCGACGAGCCGGATCATCGGCGGAGACTGCACCACGCCCAGTTCGGTGCCCGGTGCCGGGCTGGCACCGGTCGCCGCCTGAGGTGGGGCGGCGCCCCGCTTCACGGCGTCGTTCGGCACCCCGAGCAACCGGGCGAACGCCTTGCCGGCGGCCAGGTCCGGCTCGACGAACCGCTGGGCGGATCCGTGTGCGACGCCCGGGTCCACCCGAGCGCCGTCGGTCATCAACGCGGTCACCGCGCCGCCCGACCCGCCGGTCGGAATGTCGTCGTCCCAGCCGGGGCCGTACACCGGGCCGGAGTAGACCGAGCCGTCGACTGTGACACTGGTCGGCGGGGTGCCGCCGAGCGCTGTGCGCACCTGGGCGGCCAGCTCGTCGAGGCGCGCCGCACCCGGGTAGTAGCCCTTCTTGTCGATCGCGAGGGTCGGGTCGCCGCCACCGACGATCACCACCTCGCCGGCCTTCGCGCCGGCCACCGCACGGGTGGGAATCCGGTAGCCGGGCCCCCGGGCGGCCAGCACTGTCACAGCGGTCGCCAGCTTGGTCACCGACGCCGGGACCGTGCCGTCGTCCGCCCCCTTGGCGAACAGCGTCTGACCGGTGATCACGTCGGCGACCGAGACGTTCACCCGGTCGCCCAGGGCGTCGACGCCGACCAGTGGATCGAGCACGGCACGGACCCCGTCCGGGGTGGGCACCGGGGCGTTCGAGTCCGGCCCGGCCAGCACCTCCGACGGGGCGGGTTCCGGAGTCACGCCGGCCGCGTTCGGACCGGACCCGGCCTCGTCGCCCAGCCACCCGGCGACCGGACCGGGACGGGTGATCACGACTCCGACGCAGGCGAGCACCAGCACGAGCACGGCGGCCAGCAGCACCGGCAGCCGCCTCCGGCGGGGCGGCGCGGCGGGTGGGGGTGCGGGTGCGGCGCCGGCGGGCGCCGGCAACGCGGAGATCGGCGGGCCCAACGGGGGGACCTGGCCGGGGGCGGTCGGTCCGGGACCGAACGACGGGCTGACCGGCGCAGGGCTGACCGGGACGCTGGCGCTGCCGCGCGGCGGGCCACTCACCGGCCGCTCGCCGCCGGCCACCGGGAAGTGACCGGTGTTCGGAGTGGGCGACGTCGACCCGGCCGGCGGGCGCCAGGGCAGCGGCGGGGGCCGCTCAGGCACCGTCCCCGGTGTCGGGGGCGCTGGTTCGGGAGCCCGTGGGAGGTGCGCCTCCGGCACCGGGACCCGCCCCTTGGCACTGCCGGAGCCGGATCGTCCGGTACCGTGCGCGGAGCCCCCATCCGGGCGGTAGTGTGAATCTTCCCTCCCCACGACCCCCTCCTCCCCCAGCGAAAAACGGCTTGGGTGACACTACTTCGGTCCGAAGACTATGCGGCGGCCGGAGTCGGCGGGTGGGCATTCACCTGTCCGGAGGGCCGCCATTGGTTCCGTTAGCCAGCGTGGGCAGACGAGGGAGCGTGCAGATGGATTTCGACGTGACGGTTGAGATCCCCAAAGGTCACCGGAACAAGTACGAGGTGGACCACAAGACCGGCCGGATCCGGTTGGACCGCACCCTCTTCACCTCCACCCAGTACCCGGCCGACTACGGGTTCATCGAGGGCACGTTGGGCGAGGACGGCGACCCGTTGGACGCCCTCGTGCTGGTCCCCGAGCCGACCTTCCCGGGCTGCCTGATCCGCTGCCGCACCATCGGCATGTTCCGGATGACCGACGAGAAGGGCGGGGACGACAAGGTCCTCTGCGTGCCCTACGAGGACCCCCGCCAGGAGCACCTGCGCGACATCCACCACCTGGGCGAGTTCGACCGCCTGGAGATCCAGCACTTCTTCGAGGTGTACAAGGACCTGGAGCCCGGCAAGTCGGTGGAGGGCGCGACCTGGGTCGGCCGCACCGAGGCCGAGGCCGAGATCCACGCCTCGTACAAGCGGGCCAGGGACGCCGAGGCGCGCGGCGAATCCGCCCACTGACGACCGCTGACGCACCGGGCCCGGGGGCCGCTCAACCGAGCAGCCCTCGGGCCCGGTCGTACAGGTCGAGCACCGCGCAGGCGATCGGCACCACGGCGACCACCAGGGCCGTGTCGGTGAGGTCCGCGACCCTCCCGAGGTACGGCGAGACCGGCCGGCGGGCGTATGCCGTGCCGCTGGCGACCGCCACCAGGGCCAGCGCCGCCCCGCCGAGGACCAGCACCAACCGCCCGGTGTCGTCGGCCCGACCGACCAGCACCGCGCCCAGTACCGCGTAGCCAGCCAGCCCGGCGAGCACAGTCGGCACCCGGTGTCGCATCGCCACGAACAGCCGCGACCGGAGCAGCAGCACCGCCGAGGTGACAGCCACCAGCACCCGACCGGCCGTGCCACCGGCGACCACGAGGACGACGGCGGTGGCCACCACCAGCAGGGCGTGGCCGATCAGCATCCCGGTGAGCATCTCCTCGGTGCGGATCACCGCGGCGTGCACCCGGCCACGGTCCGGCAGATCCCGGGCCCGTTCCGGCTCCGCCGCGGAGGTCGAGGCCGGCAGGGTGATCGGCGGCAGGGGCAGCTTGCCCAGCCGGATGGCCAGCAGCGGGATCACGCCGACGGCGAAGACCAGTGCGCTGAGCAGCACCGCCGCCGTACCTGCCGTGGTCATCAGGAGCCCGCCGAGCGCTGCCCCCGCGCCGAGCAGGCCGACAGTGACACCGGCGACGAAGACCCGCAGCCGGCTGGCCACCCCGAGAAGACCGATCAACGCCACCAGCAGCAGCGCGACCGAGCCGGCCAGCAGCTCGGGGGCGCCCACCCAGCGGGCCGGCCCGACCGGCCCGACCGGGTCGCCGGAGCCGACGGCCAGGGCGCCGGCGGTGAACGCGTAGGGCAGCGCGTAGCCACCGAGCGTCGCACTGGCGGCGCCGTCGCCGTTGGCGCGGGAGGCCACCGTGCCGGCCACTGTGAGCACCAGCGCCACAGCGACGGCCGCCGGCCAACCGGCCCGGTGCGTCGGGCCACCGGCAAGCAGCGCGAGCAGTCCGACCGCGAGCGGTACGGCGGCACCGGCAAGACCGGCTGCCCGGGTGGCGGTGGGCGACCAGGCGCCGCCCCGGCGGCGGGCCCCGTCGACGATCGCGTCGATGACGTCGTCGTACTCCAACTCGGGCCAGTGCGCGCGGGCCGGTACGAGGTGCAGAACCTCACCGTCGCGGACCCCCTGCGGCAGCAGGGCCTGCGCGGTCACCAGCAACGCCCCGTCGGCGCGGCGGAGCACCCAACCGCCGTGCTGTTCGCCGTCGTCGGCCAGCCCGACACCGGCGTGCCGGAGCACGTCGGGCAGCAGCTCGGCCAGGGGCACCTGCTCCGGCAGGGCGACGTCCACCCGTCGTTGCGGCGCGCTGATGGTGACGCGTGCCAGCCCGGTAGTCATCGACTGGTCTCCATATCGAGGGGGATCGGAGGCTGCGCGGACGACAGGACTTTACCTACCATGAGCCAGGCTCGGGTTACCCAGCGCTGTCAGGAGGCCGAGTGTCCACAGTCGTCATCAAGCGCCCCCCGCGCCGACCAGCACCGGAGATCCCCGCCGGCGAGCTGTCGGTCGAGGCACCGCCGGAGATCCCCGCGGTGACCGGCGGACGGTGGCAACAGATGCTCATGCTGCTGCCCATGCTCGGCGGCACTGTGGCGATGGCGATGATGTTCGGCCGGGGCGGCGGCGCCTACTCGTACGTGGTGGGCGGCATGTTCGGGCTGTCCTCGTTGGCGATGCTGGTGACGTCCTGGGGCAGCGCCTCCGGCACCCCGAAGAAGTCCGAGATGATGGCCGCCCGCAGGGAGTACCTGCGCCACCTGGCCATGCTGCGGCGGCGGGTGCGGCGGACCGCGGGCCAGCAACGGGCCGGGCTCTACTACCGGCACCCGGATCCGGGGCGGCTCTGGTCGACGGTGGACAGCCACCGGGTCTGGGAGCGGCGCCCCGCCGACAGCGATTTCGCTGTGGTGCGGGTCGCCGTCGGGCCGCAGACCCTGGCCACCCCCCTCGTCCCACCGGTCACCAGGCCGCTGGAGGAGCTCGAGCCGATGACCGCCGGCGCGCTGCGCCGCTTCCTGGACGCGTACTCCGTGGTGCCGGACCTGCCCGTGGCGCTGTCGCTGCGCAGCTTCGCCCGGGTGCACGTGCGACAGGCCGGTCGCGGCCGGTCGACCACCCCGACCACCGGCGGGCCACCCACCGGCGACCCGGCGGCGCAGGCGCTGGTCCGGGCCGTGCTGACCCAGTTGGCGGTCTTCCACGCCCCCGACGAGCTGCTCGTCGCGGTCTGCGCCGGGCCGGAGCGCCGCGCCTGCTGGGAGTGGGTGAAGTGGCTTCCGCACGCCCACCATCCCAGCCGCAGCGACGCGCTCGGCCCGGTACGGCTGGTCACCAGCTCCGCCGCCGAGTTGGAGTCGCTGCTCGCCGACGTGCTGGCCACCCGGTCCCGGTTCAGCCCGGCCGGCCCGGCCACCGACGGTCCACACGTGGTGGTGGTCCTCGACGGCGGCGACCTCACCGGTGCCAGCGACCTGACCGGCGACGGCGGCATCGACGCGGTCACAGTGCTGGACCTGGACACCCCGCCGCCCCGACTGCTCGACCGGTACGCGCTGCTGCTGGAGCTGCACGGCCGGCGGCTGCACTCGTTGTCGTCCGACGGGCACGCCGAGGTGGGCACCGCCGACCAGTTGGACCTGGCCGACGCCGAGGCGGTCGCCCGACGGTTGGCGCCGCTGCGCCTCGCCGGCGCGGCCAGAGGGCCGGACGCTCCGCTCCAGGCCGACCTGGGCCTGCCCGAGCTTCTCGGTCTCGGTGACCCGGAGAGCTTCACAGCGGAACAGGGCTGGTTGCCGCGCTCGGCACGGGACCGGTTGCGGGTGCCGATCGGGGTGGGCGCGGACGGCGGCGCGATCGAGCTGGACCTCAAGGAGTCCGCCCAGGACGGCATGGGCCCGCACGGCCTGCTCATCGGGGCGACCGGCTCCGGCAAGTCCGAGCTGCTGCGCACGCTGGTGCTGGGGCTCGCCGCCACGCACAGCTCCGAGCAGCTCAACTTCGTGCTCGTCGACTTCAAGGGTGGCGCAACCTTCACCTCCTTCGACCGGCTGCCGCACACCGCGGCCGTGATCACCAACCTGGCCGACGCGTTGCCCCTGGTCGACCGCATGGTGGACGCGATCAACGGGGAGCTGGTCCGCCGGCAGGAGTTGCTGCGGCGGGCCGGCAACTTCGCCAGCGTGCGTGACTACGAGCGGGCCCGGGCTGCCGGTAGCCCTCTGGCCCCGCTGCCGTCGTTGCTGCTGATCTGCGACGAGTTCTCGGAACTGCTCTCCGCCAAGCCCGACTTCATCGACCTGTTCGTGCAGATCGGCCGGCTGGGCCGGTCGCTCGGCGTGCACCTGCTGCTCGCCAGCCAGCGCCTGGAGGAGGGTCGGCTCCGCGGGTTGGACACCCACCTCTCGTACCGGATCGGGTTGCGCACCTTCTCGGCCCTGGAGTCCCGGACGGTGCTCGGCGTGGCGGACGCGCACGAGCTGCCCCGCTCGCCGGGCCACGGCTACCTGCGCGCCGGCACCGACCCACTGGCCCGGTTCAAGGCCGCGTACGTCTCCGGTGCCGTCCGCCGTCGGGCCGCGTCGGGCGGCGTCGCCGCCGAGGGGGGCGCACGGCTGCTCACCTTCACCACCCACGTCGTACCGGTGGCGGAGCCGGCCACTCCGGTCGTGCCCGTCGTGGCGGAGGAGGAGGGCAGCAGGACCCTGCTCGACCTACTGGTGGACCGGCTCGTCGGGCAGGGGCCGCCGGCGCACCAGGTCTGGCTTCCGCCGCTCGGTCAGCCGCCGGCACTCGACGAGCTGCTCGGTCCGGTCGAGGTGCACCCGAAGCGCGGGCTCACAGTGGGCAACCCGGAGCTGCACGGCGCGCTCGGAGTGCCGATGGCGGTGGTGGACAAACCGTTGGAGCAGCGCCGGGACCTGCTCTGGCTGGCCCTCGACGGCGCCGCCGGGCACGTCGCGGTGGTTGGTGCGCCGCAGAGCGGCAAGTCCACAGCCCTGCGCACGCTGATCTGCGCGCTGGCGCTCACCCACACCCCGGCCGAGGTGCAGGTCTACTGTCTCGACTTCGGCGGCGGCGGGCTGGCCGCGCTGCGCGACCTTCCGCACGTCGGCGGGGTGACCGGCCGCGCCGACCCGACCGCCGTCCGACGCACCGTCGGCGAGATGACCACCCTGCTGGTCGACCGGGAGCGCCGCTTCGCCGAACTGGGCGTGGAGTCGATGGCCGCGTACCGGCAGCGCCGAGCGGCAGCGGGGACAGCCGGCCAGCCGGGCGCCGACCCGTACGGCGACGTGTTCCTGGTGATCGACGGGTGGAGCACCATCCGCGGCGAGTACGACGACCTGGAGCCACTCGTCACCGACCTGGCCACCCGGGGTCTGTCGTACGGTCTGCACGTGGTCGCCACCGGGCTGCGCTGGCTGGATTTCCGCCCGGCGATCCGGGACCTGTTCGGCTCCCGGCTGGAGCTGCGCCTCGGTGACCCGGCCGATTCGCTGGTGGCCCGGCGCGCGGCCGCGAACGTGCCGGAGCGCCCCGGCCGAGGGGTGACAGCGGAGGGCCTGCACTTCCTCACCGCGCTGCCTCAGCTCGGTACCGCCGGCGGGGACACCGCCGACCTGGTCAAGAGGGCCGCGGACGGGTGGGCGGGTCCTGCGGCGCCCCGGGTGCGGTTGCTCCCGCCGGTGCTGCCGTACGCCGAGCTGGACCTCACCTCGACGACCGGGCTGCGGCTGCCGATCGGGATCGCGGAGGCGGACCTGCGCCCGGTGCTGCTCGACTTCGCCACCGAGCCACACTTCGTGGTCTTCGGGGACTCGGAGTGCGGCAAGTCGTCGTTCCTGCGCGCGCTGGCCACGTCGATCATCACCCGGTTCACTCCCGAGCAGGCCCGGGTGATCCTCGTCGACTACCGGCGCAGTCTGCTCGGCGCCATCGAGACGCCACACCTGATCGGGTACGGCACCGCGGCGGCGCACACCGCCGACCTTGTCGAGTCGGCCGCCGGTTACCTGGAGCGGCGGGCCCCCGGGCCGGAGGTCACCCCGCAGCAACTGCGGGACCGGTCCTGGTGGTCCGGGCCGGAGCTGTTCGTGCTTGTGGACGACTACGACCTGGTGGCGGCGGGGCCGGCGAACCCGTTGCGCGCGCTGGAGGAGCACCTGCCCCACGCCCGGGACATCGGGCTGCACCTGGTGCTGGCCCGCCGTTCCGGTGGGGCGGGACGTGCACAGTACGAGCCGATCGTGCAGCGCCTGCGGGAGCTGTCCACCGCCGGCCTGGTGATGGCGGGCAGCCCCGAGGAGGGCGCACTCGTGGGGCCGGTACGACCCGGACCGCTGCCGCCGGGGCGTGGTCGGCTGGTCACCCGGCGGGAGGGCGTACGCCTCGTTCAGTTGGCGCAACTGCCGCCGCAGTGACCTGACTCGCCGGTTCTTCCCGTGACGGGTGGGGAAACCGGTAATCTCCGATCGTCATGGTTCCGTCGGGATGAATGGCTGGGGATGTGACTGGGGTGCGGTACAGCGGTCCGTCAGCGGCCCGACGAGCGACCGGCCGGGCGCTGCTCGGTGTGGCTGCGGCGCTTGCCGTCGTGGCCCCGACGGCGGCGGCAGTGCCCGTAGCCGCGCCCACGAACGGTGGACAGCTCGCCGGCGCGCCGATGGCGTTCGCCCCCGGTGACGCCGTCGCCCGCACCGACCAGGTCCGCGACGAGCAGTGGCAGCTCGACGAGTTGCAGGCCGAGACGGCGTGGCGCAGCTCGACCGGCCGGGGCGTGACAGTGGCGGTGGTCGACTCCGGAGTGGACGGCAACCACCCCGACCTGGTCGGCCAGGTGCTGCCCGGCAAGGACCTGGTCGGCCCCGGCGGTGCGCCGGGCCCGGATCCGGTGGGTCACGGCACCACTGTCGCCGGCCTGATCGCGGGGCGCAGCGACGACAAGCGGGGCGTGGTCGGCCTGGCACCGGACGCCCGGATCCTGCCGGTCCGCGTGCTGGACGAGGAGAACCGTTACGACGACGCGCTGATCGTCGCCCAGGGGGTCCGCTGGGCCGTCGACAACGGCGCCCGCGTGATCAACCTGTCGCTGGGCGGCAGCGGTGACAGCCCGGCCCTGGCCGCCGCCCTGGACTACGCGTTCGTCCGGGACGTGGTGGTGATCGCCTGCACCGGCAACCTGGCCACCTCCAGCAGCACCAAGGTCTGGTACCCGGCTCGTGAGCCGGGTGTGATCGCCGTGTCCGGTCTCGAACGCAGCAGCGACAACATGTGGTCCGGCTCGATCACCGGCCGGGCGACGGTGCTCACCGCTCCCGCCAGCGGGCTGGTCGGTGCCAAGCCCCCCGGTGGGTACTGGCGGGTGCAGGGCACCAGCTTCGCCGCGCCGCTGGTGGCCGCTACCGCCGCGCTGGTCCGGTCCCGCTATCCGCAGATGCCCGCGGGTGAGGTGGTGAACCGGTTGTTGGCGACCGCCCGGGACCTGGGCCCGACCGGTCGGGACGACCGCTTCGGGTACGGGGTGGTCGACCCGGTTGCCGCGTTGACCGCTCAGGTGCCGCCGGTGATCGCCAACCCACTGGACGACCAGACGTCGCCGGGCGTCACCGGTTTCGGTCCGGCGCCCGGCTCGGTCGATGACAATCCGGTGGCCGGTGCTGGTAGCGACCCACTCGGTCTCGCCGCATCCGGTCAGCAGAGCCGGTGGACGGCTCGGGCGGCGGGCGGTCAGGACACGTCGGCGCCGGAGCAGTTGTGGACCACCGTCGTACTTCTCGTGGCGTTGGTCGCCGGTGCGGCCCTGATGGTCCGCCGGCTCCGCCAACGGACCCGTTGATCGCGGCCACCCGGCAGGCCTGACCGACCGCCCGGCCGGGTAGAACGGACCCATGAGTACGCAGTGGCCGCCCACCCTCGCCCCCACCGGTCAGCCGTCCTGGCGGCAGCGCCGCTTCGACAGGGACCACGCGCTGGGGCTGCGACTCACTCTGGCCGCGACGGCGGCGTTCCTGGTGCTGGTGCCGTTCGCCCTGCTCACAGTGCTGGTGCTCGGCGCCTGGGCCCCGCTGCACCGGCTGGACACGTCGGTCACCGACGCGCTGCACGGCTACGCGCAGGACCACAGGGCCTGGGTCCTGCTGATGCGGGTCTGGACCGAGGTGTTCGCACCGATGCCGCTGCGCGCCGTCGCCCTGCTCCTGGTGGTCTGGCTGCTGCGCCGGGGAGCCCGCCGCCTGGCCCTCTGGGCGGCCACGACGATGGTCGTCGGCGGGTCGATCGGTCCGCTGCTCAAGTTGCTGGTCGGCCGGGACCGGCCGGAGTTGCTCGACCCGGTGGCCCGGGCGGCCGGCTACTCGTTCCCCTCCGGGCACGCGCTGAACGCCACCCTGGCCGCCGGGGTGCTGCTGCTGGTGCTCCTTCCGTACGTCGGGCGGGGGGCGGCGCGGGTCGCGGTCTGGGTCGCGGCTGTGCTGCTCACCGTGGTGACCGGGCTGAGCAGGGTGGCGCTCGGCGTGCACTTCACCAGCGACGTGGTGGGCGGATGGCTGCTCGGTGTGGCGGTGGTCGCGGCCACCACCGCCGCGTTCACCAGTTGGCGGGCACACAGTGGCCTGCGGTCGGTTCGGCCGACCCGCGACGGCGTCGCTCCCGAGGTCGAGCGGCACCCGGGATCTGCCTGAGGAGTGACGACGAGACCGGCCGGGTACTGGCCCACCCATGTCCGAGACCGTGGTCCAGATCGTCCGGCGGGTGTTGCTGCCGGTGTCCCTCCTGCTGGGGCTCATGGTGCTGCTCGGGGTGCTGGTCACCCGGGTGTTCGCCCGAACCTGGCCGTTCACCGTGGAGGACGCGGTGAACCGGGAACTGGCCGCCGACCGCACCGGTGACTGGAACAACATCTCACTGGTGTTCAGCACGCTGGCCAGCACCCAGATGATCGTCGTGGTGACCGTGCTGGTGGCGTTGGCGCTGCGGCTCTGGCTGAAGCGCTGGCGCGAGCCGCTCTTCCTGTGCGCGGCGGTGACCGCCCAGGCGCTGGTGTTCCTGCTGACCACGCTGGCGATCGACCGGCGACGGCCGGCTGTGGAACACATGGACGTCTCGCCACCCACGTCGAGCTTTCCGTCCGGGCACACCTCGGCGGCGGTGGCGCTCTACGTCGGCATCGCCGTGCTGATGGCGCTGCGGGCACGGAGCACCGGAGCGAAGGTCGCCTGGTGGACGCTGCTGCTGATGGTGCCGCTGGGCGTGGCGATGACCCGGATGTACCGGGGAATGCACCACCCGAGCGACGTGGTGGCGTCCTTCGTCAACGGCGGCACGTGCGTCGCGATCATGGCCCGTGCCGTGCTGGACCGGGGGCTGCGGTGGGGCCGGGCGAAGCTACCGACCGTCGGGCGGCGCGTCCTGCCGGCCCAGAGCTGAGCCGACCCGCGGCGACGCTCAGGTGCACTCGCCGGTGCCGACCGGCCGGTTGCGTTCGGCCCCGGCCAACGCCACCGGGCGGGCCTCGGCCGCTGTCACAGCGAAGCCGGTGTTCGGGTCGTCGGTCGCCGCCGCGAAGATCACGCCGAGCACCAGGCCGTTGGCGGAGAGCAGCGGACCCCCGGAGTTGCCGCTGCGGACCAGCGCCCGGATCGTGTAGACCTCCCGGGTCACCTTCGTGGAGGCGTAGATGTCCGGACCGTTGATCCGGTCGACGTCGCGGACCCGCGCCGACTGCGCGTTGTAGGGGCCGTCGAGCGGGAAGCCGAGCACGATGGCGTCGGAGCCGCTGCCCGCGTTGCCGGCGGCGAACCGCAGGGACGGCCCGGGCAGCCCGGGCACGAGCAGCACCGCCAGGTCCCGGTCCGGGTCGTAGACCACCACCTTGCCGTCGTACCGCTCGCCGCCCAACTCCACGGCGACCGAGCGGGTGCCGGCCACCACGTGCGCGTTGGTCATCACCCGGTCGTCGGCGTACACGAAACCGGAACCCTCGATCCGGCGTGAGCAACTGGGCGCGGAACCCAGCACCTTGACGACCGACTGCCGGCCGTTGACCACCACCTGCGACTTGGCCAGCGCCGGGTCCGGCGGGTCGACCTGCCGCGCCCGGGTGGGCGCGAGGTCACCGAAGACGTCCGGGAACCCGTCGGTGTCGACGGTGTCCTCCAACGCCGTGGACAACTGGTGGGCCCGCTCCGGCAGGACCTGGTTGACCACCGTGATCAACGCGCTGTTGCGGACCGATGCGGCGAGCCAGGGCACCGAGGACGAGCCGAGCGGCACGGCGACCAGCCAGGCGAGCAGGAGCACCGCGAACAGCGAGACGAACGCCCCGCCGACGTCGTCGACCCGTTTGCCCACGTCGCTGGTGATCGTCTTGCGGAGGTGCGAGCCGAGCCAACCGGCGAGTGCCTGCCCGACCACCGCCAGCCCGAAGATGGCCACCAGCGAGATCAGCACACGGGTGCCGGCGTCCACGAACTGTCTGGCGAACAGCGGCCCGAGCTGGAGACCCAGCAGCAGACCCAGGAAGAAGCCGGACAACGACGTGACGCCGATGACGAAACCCTGGCGGTATCCGCTGATCGCGAACACGAGCATGAGCAGCAGCAGGACGAGATCCACGACGGACACGGGTCAAGCGTACGGGCAGTGTGCCCACTGGATGACCATCGCTTGCGGATGGTGACCGTGCGGTCAGCGCAGGGCGTTCTCGTCAGCCTCGTCGGTGCCGGCGGACGGGGCCGGTGTCGCCCCGGTCGGCGGCAGCTCCACGACCCGGCCGGGCGACCACGGACGGGCCCAGCCGCCCATCTCGAGCAACGTGGCGAGCACCCCGGCGGTGAAGCCCCAGACGAGCATCCCGCGGGCCGAGAACGCCGGCCCGATCCAGCCGCTCGGGTGGCGGACCCGCAGCCGGTTGGCCGGGTCGACCAGCTCGCTGACCGGCAGGCGGGCGACGTGTGCCACCTCGGCCGGCTCCCGGGGGTGCACCGGGTGCGGGTCGTGCCACCAGGCCAGCACCGGCGTGACAACGAAGTCGCTGACCGGGATCCACAGTTTCGGCAGCTCGGCCAGCACTGTCACGCTGGCCGGGTCGAGGCCCACCTCTTCGTTCGCCTCGCGCAGGGCGGTGGCGCGGACGTCGGCGTCCTCCGGGTCGGCCGCGCCCCCGGGGAAGGCGGGCTGGCCGGCGTGGTTGCGCAGGGTGGCGGCGCGTTGCAGGACCAGCACGTCGGGACCCGCGCCGGGCTGCTCGCCGAGCAGCACCAGCACGGCGCTCTCCCGACCGCCCTCGGCCGGGGTGGTCAGCCGGGTGAAGTCCTCGGCGCGGGCGGTGCCCAGCCGGGTCAGCAACGGCTCGATCCAGTTGGGTGGCCGACGGGTCACGCCGGCACCGCCAGGCCGAGGTGCTGGCGGACCAGCTTGGCGAGTTTGGCGTCGTCGAGAGCCCCGGTGGCGTCGATGTGCCGGACCTGGCCGTCGGCGGCGACGAAGAGGGTCAGCGGAATGGCGTTGCGCTTCAGCTCGCGTTGCAGCGCCTCGCCCTGGTCCACGAGCATCGGGAACCGGACGCCGAAGTCCTCACCGATGGACTGGGCGCCGCTGCGGCTGTCCCGGCTGTTGACGCCGACCACCTGGAGCTGACCGGCGGTTCGCTCGCTGAGGCGTTGGAAGGCGGGCAGTTCCTTGCGGCACGGCGGGCACCAGGAAGCCCACACGTTGATCACCGCTGGCCCGGCCACCTCCCGCAGTACGACGGGGGCACCGCCGGTGAAGCAGGAGAGCGTCAGCTCCGGCAGCGCCGACCCGCCAGCGGGCGGTGTCGTGCCGGGCGTGCTGGGCGACGCGGGGGTCGCCGTCGCCGTGCCGGAGCCGGGGGACGTGGCCGCGGGTCCCGTGCTCAGCGCGGTGCAGTCCCGGAACGGGGATGGACGCTCAGCTGCGGCCGGCCGGGGGGCTGGCTCGTCGTCGGCAGTGCCGCTGGTGCAACCGGTGACGGCCAGCAGAAGCGGCAGGACGGCGAGGGCGAGGCGGCGGTTCACGGCACCTCCGCCGTGATCGCCTGCGCCGGCACCAACTCCGGGTCGACCCCGGCGGCAACCGCGAGGTCGCGCGCCCGAGGGCCCTTGAGCAGCTTGGCGGCGGCCGCCGGCTCGGTCGGGCCGGTGCCGTACGAAGGGCAGAGCTTCGCGAGGGTGCACGCGCCACAGGCCGGCTTGCGGGCGTGGCAGACCCGTCGCCCGTGGAAGATGATCCGGTGCGACAGCATGGTCCAGTCGCGCTTGTCGTACAGCGCGCCGATCGCGTGCTCGATCTTGACCGGGTCGGTCTCGGTGGTCAGCCGCCACCGGTGGACCAGTCGCTGGAAGTGCGTGTCGACCGTGATGCCGGGGACGTCGAAGGCGTTGCCGAGGATCACGTTGGCGGTCTTGCGGCCGATGCCGGGGAGCGTCACCAGGTCGACGAGCCGGCCCGGGACCGCGCCGTCGTAGCGGTCGAGGAGGGCCTGACCGAGCTTGAGCAGTGAGTCGGTCTTGTTGCGGTAGAAGCCGGTGGGCCGGATCAGCTCCTCCATCTCGCCCCGGTCGGCGCTGGCGTACGCGGCTGCGCTCGGGTAGCGGGCGAAGAGCTTCGGGGTGACCTCGTTGACCTTCTTGTCCGTGCACTGCGCGGAGAGGATCGTGGCGACGGCCAACTCCAGAGCGTTGGAGTGGTCCAGCTCACAGTGAGCGTCGGGATGCGTCTCGGTCAGCACCCGGCCGATCTTGCGGGCGCGGCGTTTGCGCCCGAGATCGGTCTCGCTGGCACCGGGAGGGCTACTGGTCACGACGGTCAGCCTACGTCGCACCCCGGACGGTCCTGCTCGGTCAGCCGGCGGTCGGTGGCGAGATCTTCCCCTGCCCGTCGAGCCGGGCACCACCCTTCGGGAAGTCGGCGCGGCTCAACTCGGTGACCAGACCCAGGCCCCGGTCGTCCGGGTCCATCGTCGGCTTGCCAGCGGAGTTCATGTACGTGGAGGTGAACGAGCCGCCGGCCCAACTGCCGTCCGGCTTGAGCGACACCTTCAGCACGCCGCCCCAGCCGAGCCGACCGTCGTTGCTCAGCGAGTTGCCGCCTCCGGCGAAGTTGCCCAGGCTGTACGCGATCAGGCGCCCCTGGTAGAACTCCATCCCGCGCAGCACGTGCGGGCCGTGCCCGACGATCAGGTCGGCGCCAGCGTCGATCATGGCGTGCGAGAACTTCACCGGATCGCCCCGGTTCTCGCCCAGGAACATCTCGGTGCCCGGCTTCACCCGGGTCTTGTCCGCACCCTCGCCGCCCATGTGCACCTGCACCACTACCAGGTCGGCCATGGTGGCGGCCTTGGCGACCACCGCCTTCGCCTTGGCGATGTCGACCAGGCTGTTGGACCACACGTACGACGAGAAGCCGGCGACGGCGACCTTGACGCCCTTGACGTCGACAACGGTGATCTCGTTCGGTGCGCCGGTGTGCTCCAGGTCGTACTTCTTCAGTGCCTTCTGGGTGTTCTCGTAGCCCTTGGGCCCGTAGTCGTAGCCATGGTTGTTGGCCTGGTTGAGCACGTCGAAGCCGGCGTCGCGCAGGTGCGCGGCGTACTCCGGCGGGGCGCGGAACTGGAAGCAGCGGGTGGAGTTGGCCCCGCACTTGCCGGTGCCGGTGTCGACAGTCAGCGGCTCCTCCAGGTTGCCCATCACCAGGTCGGCCTTGAGCGCCTGGGTGACCGAGGTGAAGAAGCCCTTGCCACCGGCTGCGGGCAGCCGACCGGGCGCGTTGCCCATGATGATGTCCCCGGTGGCGGAGAGCGAGATCGCGCCACCCTGACCGGAGGATGCGGGCCCGGTGGCCTTGGGGCCGGCAGTGGAGACCGGTGCGCCGGTGCCACCACCTCCCGCGCCGGGCTGCCAGACGGGTGCCTCGCCAGCGGAGTCGGAGCAGCCGGCCACGAGGAGGGCGGCCAGCAGCGCGGCGAGGCCGAGGGCGACGCGGCGGCGCGGGCGGGACGCGAGGGGGGCGGGAGCGTACATCGCCCGCGACGCTACCGGTCGTTAAACGCGCCGACGACAGCCGATCGGTTGGACTTTGGGCCCGTGAGCTGCTCAGACCACGGCACGACCGGCCGGGCACCGCCGGCGAGCACCGCCGCGTGCACCGCTCGGGCGAGCGGGGCGCCCCAGGTGGAGCGCGGCCCGCCGTACGGGGCCTCCGCCCCGTCCACCGGGCAGAGCACTGTGACCGCGTCGGTGGGCGTGCCGGTCCCCGGCACCCCCAGCTCGGTGATCGCCTGGGTCTTCGCCTCGGTCGCGGTGGCCACCGCGTTGACGAGTGCCGAGTCGGCGAGCCGGGCCGGCACGTACACCACGATGTTGACAGTGCCGACGCGGTGGGCGAGCGCGGTCGGCGTCGGCTCGGCCGCGGGCACTGGCGTGCCCAGCCCGACCGTCGCCCAGGCCCGCACCCCGGTGTCGGTCCGCGCCACCACCTCCGTCACATCGACGCCGGTCAGCAGACCGATCCCGGGCCCGTCGAGGGACAGCTCAGCGGCGAGCGCAGCCAGGTGCGCCGCGGGGTCCTCCCGGTCGTACGACATCGGTACGGTCGCGTTCAGCACCCATCGCCGGAGCCCGATGCCACCGCCCAGTGGGCCGCTGCTGATCGCCCGCAGGGGCACGTCCGCGCGCCAGACGAGCAGCGGCGCGTGCCGCCCGTCCTCGGCGCGGCTGGTCAGAGTCGGGTCGCTCAGCACGTCGGGCAGGTTACGCCCACCGATCAAGATTCCAGGGGCGACCTCTGATTCGAGCTCACGTGCGCCTAGACTTGGCGGCGCGCGAGGGGATCAGCGGACGGCGGCCCCGGCCGACGGACGGCACGCGCAACCGGAGGTGCGCAATGGACGAGGTACTGGCCCGCAGCGGGATCTTCCAGGGTGTTGACCCGGAAGCTGCCGAGGCGCTTGCCAAGGAGATGGAGACGATCGAGGTCCGCAAGGGCGAGATCGTCTTCAATGAGGGCGAGCCCGGTGACAGCCTCTACATCCTGCTGTCCGGGAAGATCAAGGTTGGTCGCCGCGCCGCGGACGGCCGACAGAACCTGATCGCGGTGATGGGGCCGTCGGACATGGTCGGTGAGCTGTCGCTCTTCGACCCGGGTCCGCGTACGGCTACCGCCACCGCGGTGACCGACACCCGGCTGGTGCGACTGCGTAAGCAGGCGTTGCGGCCGTGGCTCAACAACCGCCCGGAGATCGCCGAGCAGTTGCTCCGGGTGCTCGCCCGACGGCTGCGCCGGACCAACGACTCGCTGGCCGACCTGATCTTCACGGACGTGCCGGGCCGGGTCGCCAAGAACCTGCTCCAGATGGCGGGTCGCTTCGGCACCCGCGACGGCGGCGTTCTGCGGGTGACCCACGACCTCACCCAGGAGGAGATCGCCCAGCTCGTCGGCGCCTCCCGGGAGACCGTCAACAAGGCGCTCGCCGACTTCGCCTCGCGCGGCTGGCTGCGGCTGGACGGCAAGAGCATCATCATCCTGGACCCGGAGCGCCTGGCCCGCCGCGCCCGCGTCTGAGCAGCACCCAACGTCCCCGCCTGCCGTCACCGACGGTGGGCGGGGACGTTGTCATCTGCCTGGCGCAGAATCGCTGGCCTTCCGGCGGCGCCAGCGGTGAGGGTGGGGCCATGGTGAATCGTGTTGCGGTGCTCTCCGACATCCACGGCGTCCTGCCGGCGCTGGAGGCCGTACTCGCCGAGCCGGACGTCGCCGGCGCCGATCTGATCGTGCTCACCGGTGACATCGCCGCGGGCCCGCAGCCGGTCGAGGTGCTGGACCTGCTCGCCAGCCTGGGTGACCGGGTGTGCTGGGTCGGCGGCAACGCCGACCGCGAGCTGGTCGAGGCTCGGGCCGGCCGGCCGGCGTCGATCGAGGTGTCGAACTGGGCCGCCGGGCAGTTGCGCGACGATCAGGTGGCTCGGCTCGCCGCGCTGCCGGCGACGGCGACGCTGGAGATCGACGGCCTCGGCCGGACGTTGTTCTGCCACGCGACCCCCCGGGACGACGAGGAGGTGGTGCTCGTCGACTCCCGGCTGGCGCGCTGGGCGGAGGTGTTCGACGGTCTGCCCGCCGAGGTCGCCACTGTGGTCTGCGGGCACACGCACATGCCCTACGCCCGACTGGTCGACAGTCGTCTGGTGGTCAACCCGGGCAGCATCGGCATGCCGTACGGAGGCGCTGGCGCGTGGTGGGCGCTACTCGGGCCGGGCGTCCAGCTGCGCCGCACCGCCTTCGACGTGGACGCGGCCTGCGCCCGGGTGGCGGCCGAGTCGAGCTTCCCCGACGCCGCTGCCTGGGCCGACGAGTACCTGCGCTCCCAGCACAGCGACGTCGACGCGCTGACCGCCTTCGGCCCCCGCGACGGCCGCTGAGCCGGCCGCCGGGACGGCCGCTGAGTGGCACGCGGGCACACCGAGCGTCACGGGGGGCAGAAAAAGTCAGTCTTGACTGTTTGTTTCGTAGGCCGCAGGCTGTCCCCGTGCCCCCCGCATCGACACGCATCCCTCAGCAGGAGCGCAGCCGCGCCACCCAGGCCCGGCTGCTGGAGGCGACCGTCGACTGCCTGATCGAGCACGGCTGGTCCGGCACCACGACCACAGTCGTCGCGGCGCGGGCCGGTGTGTCGCGTGGGGCTCAGCTGCACCACTATCCGACGAAGGCGGCGCTGGTGACGGCCGCCGTGGCCCACCTGGCCGAGCGGCGCGCCGACGAGCTGCGCACCGAGGCCGATGCACTGCCGGCTGGCCCACAACGGTTGGACCGGGTCGTCGACCTGCTCGCCGTGGCGTTCACCGGGCCGCTGTTCGTGGCCGCGCTCGAACTCTGGGTCGCCGCCCGCACCGATCGGGAACTCCGGGACGCCCTGGTGCCACTGGAGGCGACGGTCGGGCGGGAGATGCATCGGCTCACAGTGGCCCTGCTCGGTGTCGACGAACGTCGACCCGGTGTCCGCGAGGCGGTGCAGGCCACGCTCGATCTGCTCCGTGGGCTCGGGGTGGCCAACCTGCTCAGCGACGACTCCGCCCGCCGCAGCGCCCTGTTGACCACCTGGAAGCGCCAGCTCGCCACCCTGCTCACGCCCTGACCGCCGGCCGCACCGGCCACCACCGACCGGAGGCACCATGGTCGACATCAGCGACCTGCTCACGGACCTGGCCGACGAGTCCGCCCAGCTGGACGCCCTGGTGGCGCCACTGCCCACCGCCGACTGGGCGAGGCCGACCCCCGCGCCGGGCTGGAGCATCGGACATCAGATCGCCCACCTCGCCTGGACCGACCACGTCGCGCTGTTGGCCGCTACCGATCCCGAGGCGTTCTACGCGACGGTGACCGCCACACCGGACGTGACCCGGCTCGTCGACGTCGGCGCCGAGGAGTTCCTCGCCCCACCGGCCGAGCTGCTGGCCCGGTGGCGGGCCGGGCGAACCGCGCTCGTCGACGCACTGGCCGCCGTTCCGGCCGGCGGCAAACTGCCCTGGTACGGCACCCGGATGTCGGCCACCTCGATGGCCACCGCACGGATCATGGAGACCTGGGCGCACGGCGCGGACGTGGCCGACGCCCTCGGCGTGGTCCGCCCCGACAGCGACCGGCTTCGGCACGTAGCGCACCTGGGCGTGCGTACCCTCGGGCACGGTTTCACCGCGCACGGCCGGGAGGCACCGACGGCACCGGTCCGGGTCGAGCTGGTCGGGCCCGGCGGCGACACGTGGAGCTGGGGCCCGGCGGACGCCGCCGACCGGGTCACCGGCCCGGCTCGGGACTTCTGCCAGCTGGTCACCCAGCGCCGGCACCGCGCGGACCTCGCCCTGGTCGCCACCGGGCCGGTCGCCGACGAGTGGCTCGACGTGGCACAGGCCTTCGCCGGGCCGCCGGGTGACGGCCGGCAGCCGGCCGGCCGGAACGGGGTACGGGCATGATCCGCATCGGCAACGCCTCCGGCTTCTACGGCGACCGGTTCACCGCCTGGCGGGAGATGCTCGACGGCGGTGAGCTGGACGTGCTGACCGGCGACTATCTGGCCGAGTTGACCATGCTGATCCTGGCCCGGGACCGGCTCCGCGACCCCGACCTGGGCTACGCGAAGACGTTCCTGCGGCAACTGGAGACCTGCCTCGGCACCGCCCTCGACCGAGGGGTGCGGATAGTGACCAACGCCGGCGGGTTGAACCCGGCCGGCCTGGCCACCGCCATCGAGAAGCTCGCCACCCGGCTCGGCCTGCCGGCTCGGATCGGGTACGTCGAGGGCGACACGATCCAGCGGCCGGACGCGTTGAGCGCCAACGCCTACCTCGGCGCGTTCGGGATCGCCGCCTGCCTCGACGCCGGTGCGGACGTGGTGGTCACCGGCCGGGTCACCGACGCGTCGCTGGTGGTCGGCCCGGCCATCGCCCGGTACGGGTGGGGCCGCGACGACCTCGACGAGCTGGCCGGGGCCACCGTGGCGGGGCACCTCGTCGAGTGCGGCGCCCAGGTCACCGGCGGCAACTTCAGCTTCTTCACCGAGCTGCCCGACGGCGGGCACCGGCCCGGGTTCCCGATCGCCGAGGTGTACCCCGACGGCTCGTCGGTGCTCACCAAGCATCCGGGCACCGGTGGCGCGGTCACAGTGGAGACGGTCACCGCCCAACTGCTCTACGAGATCGGCGGGCCCGCGTACCTCGGGCCGGACGTGATCACCCGACTGGACACTGTGACGCTGCGCCCCGACGGGCCGGACCGGGTCCGGGTCTCCGGCGTCCGGGGCACACCGCCACCGGCCACGCTCAAGGTGGGCGTCAACAACCTCGGCGGCTTCCGCAACTCGATGACGTTCGTCCTCTGCGGTCTGCACATCGAGGCGAAGGCGGCAGTGGTCCGGGGGCAGATCGAGGAGGCGGTGGGCAAGGACGGGCTGGAGTTCACGCTTGCCCGCACCGACCACGAGGACGCCGCCGACACCGAAACGGCCAGCGCCCTGCTGCACGTACACCTGCGCGACGGCGACAAGGCGCGGGCGGGGCGGGCGTTCTCGGCCGCCGCGGTGGAGCTGGCCCTGGCCTCGTACCCGGGCTGCACGCTGACCACACTGCCCGGCGACGCGACACCGTACGGTGTCTTCACCGCCGACGCGGTGCCGCAGGACGCGGTGGCGCACGTCGCGGTGCTACCCGGTGGCGAGCGGGTGCCGATCGCCCCGCCGATCCGCACCGCCAGCACCTCCCCGGACCAGTCCGACCCGGGCGGCGGGGCCGCGGTCGACGGCCCGACCCGACGCGGGGCGCTCGGCGAGGTGGTCGGCGCACGTTCCGGGGACAAGGGCGGGGACGCCAACCTCGGTGTCTGGGCGCGTTCCGACGCCGGGTACGCGTGGCTGCGGACCTGGTTGACAGTCGAACGGCTGGCCGAGCTGCTGCCGGAGACCGCGCCGCTGTCGGTGCGCCGCTACGAGTTGCCGAACCTGCGCGCTGTCAACTTCGTGATCGAGGGCCTGCTCGGCGCCGGGGTGGCCGCGTCCATCCGGTTCGATCCGCAGGCCAAGGCGCTCGGCGAGTTGCTGCGCGCCCGGATCGTCGACCTGCCGGCAGGAGTGGCGCAGTGAGCATCGTGGACACCCCGGAGCGCCGGCAACTGCGCGAGCTGACCCGGGCGTTCGTGAATCGGGAGGTGCTGCCACACCTGGACGACTGGGAGCGGGCCGGCGAGGTGCCGCGGGCGTTGCACGCGACAGCCGCGAAGCTCGGCCTGCTCGGCATCGGCTTCCCGGAGTCGGTCGGTGGCAGCGGCGGGGACCTGCTCGACTCGATCATCGTGACCGAGGAGCTGATCCGCTCCGGCGGCTCGTCCGGGCTGGTGGCGGCCCTGTTCACGCACGGGATCGCGTTGCCGCACATGGTCGCGGCGGCCGGTGCCCGCACCGGTGGCTCGCTGGGCGGTCGGCTCGGCGGCACCGCGTCCCCGACCGACGACAGCCTCATCGAGCGGTATGTCCGCCCCACCCTGTCCGGCACGATGATCGGGGCGCTGGCCATCACCGAGCCGGACGGCGGTTCGGACGTGGCCGGCATCCGCACCACCGCCCGCCGCGACGGCGACCACTACGTGGTGAACGGGTCGAAGACGTACATCACCAGCGGCCACCGGGCCGACTTCGTGACCACCGCTGTGTGTACCGACTTCCCCGGCAGCGGTGAACTGACCCTGCTGGTCATCGACAAGGGGTCGCCCGGGTTCACAGTGGGACGCCGGTTGGAGAAGCTGGGCTGGCACTGCTCGGACACCGCCGAGCTGTCCTTCTCGGACGTACGGGTGCCGGTCGCCAACCGGATCGGCGCGGAGAACACCGGCTTTCTGGCGATCATGCAGCACTTCGCGGCGGAACGCCTCTCGCTGGCCACCCAGGCGTACGCGACAGCGCAACGCTGTGTCGAGCTGGCGGTGCGCTGGTGCCGGGACCGGGAGACCTTCGGGCGTCCGCTGGCCAGCCGGCAGCTGATCCGGCACCGGTTGGCCGAGATGCACACGCGGACCGAGGCGGCCCGGTCGTACGTGCACGCGGTGGCGGGCCGGGTCGCGGCCGGCGAGCCGGTGGTGACCGAGGTGGCGATGGCGAAGAACGTGGCGGTGGCCGCCTGCGACCACGTCGTCGACCAGGCGTTGCAGCTGCACGGCGGGTTCGGTTACCTGCGCGACGCCGAGGTGGAGCGGCACTACCGCGACGCGCGGATCCTCGGCATCGGCGGCGGCACCACCGAGATCATGAACGAGATCATCGCGAAAGGCATGGGTCTGTGAGCGCGAGGAGTGAGCCGGGTCTGCGAGCCCCGCAGTCGCGAACGAAGGAGGCACGGTGAGCGCGAGGAGTGAGCCGGGTCTGCGAGCCCCGCAGTCGCGAACGAAGGAGGCACGGTGACCACCCTGGACAGTGCCGTCGACCCGTCCGCGCCCGCGTACCTGGCGAACCGGGCGGCGTTGCTGGAGCGGCTGGGCGAGCTGGACGCCGCGCTGGACCAGGCGCGGGCGGGTGGCGGCGAGAAGTACGTGACCCGGCATCACGCCCGCGGCAAGCTGCTCCCCCGGGAGCGGATCGAGCTGCTGGTGGACGCGGACAGCCCCTTCCTGGAGTTGTCGCCTGTCGCCGCGTACGGCTCGGACTTCCCGGTCGGGGCCAGCGTGGTCACCGGTATCGGAGTGGTCGAGGGCGTGGAGTGCCTGATCGTCGCCAACGACCCGACGGTACGCGGCGGCGCGGTCAACCCGTGGTCGCTGGCGAAGACCCGGCGGGCCGGTGAGATCGCCCTGGCCAACCGGCTGCCCATGGTCAACCTGGTCGAGTCGGCCGGGGCGGACCTGCCCACCCAGGCGGAGATCTTCATCCCCGGTGGTCGGGTGTTCCGTGACCTCACCCGGCTCTCGGCGGCCGGCATCCCCACTGTCAGCGTGGTCTTCGGCAACGCCACTGCCGGTGGCGCGTACGTGCCGGGGATGTCCGACCACGTGATCATGATTCGGGACCGGTCGCAGGTCTATCTGGCCGGTCCGCCGCTGGTGAAGATGGCAACCGGTGAGGTCACCGACGACGAGTCGCTGGGCGGCGCGGCGATGCACGCCGGCACGTCCGGGCTGGCCGACTACCTGGCCGTCGACGAGCGGGACGGCATCCGGCTGGCCCGGCAGTGCGTCCGCCGGTTGAACTGGCGCAAGCAGGGTCCGTCGCCGCGTACGGCGGTGCCGCAGCCGCCGAAGTACGACCCGGAGGAGCTGCTCGGCATCACCAGCGCCGACCTGAAGGTGCCGTTCGACCCTCGGGAGGTGCTGGCCCGGATCCTCGACGGCAGCGACTTCGACGAGTTCAAGCCGGCGTACGGGGATGCGCTGGTCACCGGCTGGGGTGAGCTGCACGGGTACCCGGTGGGCGTGCTGGCCAACGCCCGGGGGGTGCTGTTCAGCGCGGAGGCGCAGAAGGCGGCCCAGTTCATCCAGCTCGCGAACGCCTCGGACACGCCGTTGATCTTCTTGCAGAACACCACCGGCTACATGGTGGGCACCGAGTACGAGCAGCGCGGCATCATCAAGCACGGCGCCCTGATGATCAATGCCGTGTCGAACTCGACGGTGCCGCACCTGACGGTGAACCTGGGCGCCTCCTACGGGGCCGGCAACTACGGCATGTGCGGCCGGGCGTACGAGCCGAGGTTCCTGTTCACCTGGCCGAACGCGAAGTCGGCGGTGATGGGCCCGGCGCAGCTGGCGGGGGTGCTGTCGATCGTGGCGCGGCAGGCGGCTGCCGCCCGGGGGCGCGACTACGACGAGGACTCCGACGCGGCGATGCGGATGATGGTCGAGCAGCAGATCGAGTCGCAGTCCGGTGCGCTCGTCCTCTCCGGTCGGCTCTACGACGACGGGGTGATCGACCCCAGGGACACTCGGACCGTCCTCGGGCTCTGCCTCTCGGCGATCCACAACGGACCGGTGAAGGGCGCCGACGGTTTCGGCGTCTTCCGGATGTAGGGGGCGCGCCAACCATGATCAACAGACTGCTCGTGGCCAACCGGGGCGAGATCGCCCGCCGGGTCTTCGCCACCTGCCGGGCGATGGGCGTGGCGACGGTCGCCGTGCACTCCGACGCGGACGCCGACGCGCCGTTCGTGGCCGAGGCCGACCAGGCGGTCCGGCTGCCGGGCGCCACGCCGGCCGAGACGTACCTGCGGGTCGACCTGATCCTGGACGCGGCCCGCCGCAGCGGCGCGGACGCCGTCCACCCCGGCTACGGGTTTCTCGCCGAGAACGCCGAGTTCGCGGCGGCGGTGACCGACGCCGGCCTGACCTGGGTCGGGCCGCCGGCCAAGGTGATCGCCGCGATGGGCGACAAGCTGGCGGCGAAGGCACTGCTCGCCGAGGCGGGCGTGCCGATGCTGCCGAGCTGGACCGACACCGACAGTGTCACGGACTTCCCGGTGCTGGTGAAGGCGTCCGCCGGCGGCGGTGGGCGGGGCATGCGGATCGTCCGGACCGCCGACGAACTGGCCGAGGCGGTCGCCTCCGCGCGCCGCGAGGCGGCTGCCGCGTTCGGCGACGGCACTGTCTTCATCGAGCGGTACGTCGAGCGCGGCCGGCACGTCGAGGTGCAGATCTTCGGTGACACCCACGGCACCGTGCAGGTGCTCGGCGTCCGGGAGTGCTCGATCCAGCGCCGACACCAGAAGATCATCGAGGAGGCTCCGGGTGATCTCCCGCCGGGGCTGCATGATCGGCTGCACGAGACGGCCATGGCTGCTGGGCGGGCGGTCGACTACGTGGGGGCCGGCACTGTCGAGTTCCTGCTGGCACCGACCGGCGAGTTCTTCTTTCTGGAGATGAACACCCGACTCCAGGTGGAGCACCCCGTCACCGAGTTGGTCACTCCGGCCGGGCTGGACCTGGTCCGGATGCAGCTGCTGGTGGCCGAGGGCGCACCGCTGCCCGCACATCACCTCTACCCGGCCACGCGCGGCTACGCCATCGAGGTACGGCTGTGCGCCGAGGAGCCGGCGCAGGGCTGGCGGCCCGCCACTGGCACCCTGCACCGCTTCGACGTGCCGGGGGTGGACCGGGAGTTCGGCTGGATCCAACGGGCGGGCCTGCGGCTCGACTCCGGCGTGGTGGCGGGCTCGGTGGTGGGGGTGCACTACGACTCGCTGCTCGCCAAGCTGATCGCCGTGGCACCGACCCGGGCCGAGGCGGCTCGGGCCCTGGCGGGTGCCCTGGCTCGGGCCGAGTTGCACGGGGTGGCAACCAACCGCGATCTGCTGGTCCGGGTGCTGCGCAGCCCGGAGTTCGCGGCGGCGGAGATCGACACCGGTTTCCTGGACCGGCACCCGGAGGTCTTCGCACCGCTCCTCCCCGCCGATCAGGTCCCACTCACCGCCCTCGCCGCCGCGCTGGCGGGTGCCGCGCACCGCCGGGCGACAGCACCGGTGCTGGGCGGGCTCCCCTCCGGCTGGCGCAACGTGCCAGCAGTCCCGCAGGTCAGCCGGTTCATCGGGCCGGGCGGCGACGAGATCGAGATCCGCTACCGCCTCGACCGGACCGGCGGGCTCGCCGACTGGTCCAGTACGTCAGTTGCCGAGGACTCCGCCGAGCGGCCGACAGCACCCACAGTGGCGCTGGTCGAGGCCACCCCGGACCGGGTGGTGCTCGACGTCGACGGAGTTCGCCGCGGGTACCGCGTACACCGGGTGGGGTCGGCTGTCTTCGTGGACGGCCCGGACGGGGCGGCGAGCCTGGCCGAGCTGCCGCGTCTCCCGCTGCCCACCGCTGCGGTGGCGGCCGGGTCGCTGCTCGCGCCGCTGCCCGGCGCGGTGACCCGGGTGCACGTCCAGGTCGGCCAGCGGGTCACCGCCGGTGATCCGCTGCTCACCCTGGAAGCGATGAAGCTGGAACATCCCGTGCTCGCCCCGATCGACGGCGTGGTCACCGAACTGCCGGTGCCGACCGGCGGTCAGGTGCAGACGGGCGCCGTGCTGGCCGTTATCGAAGAAGAGGACGCCCGATGACCTTCGACCTCACCCCTGAACAGGACCAACTGCGCGACGCCGTGCGGGCGCTCGGCCGCCGCTACGGTCACTCCTACTTCGTCGAGAAGGCGAGGGCCGGCGAACACACCACCGAACTCTGGGCGGAGGCCGGACGCCTCGGCTACCTGGGGGTCAACATCCCCACCGAGTACGGCGGCGGGGGCGGCGGCATCACCGAGCTCGCCATCGTCTGCGAGGAGTTGGCGGCGGCGGGTTGCCCGCTCCTGCTGCTGGTGGTCTCCCCCGCCATCGCGGCGACCGTCCTCAGCCGGCACGGCACCGAGGAGCAGCGCAAGCGGCACCTGCCGGGCCTCGCCGACGGCTCACAGAAGATCGTCTTCGCGATCACCGAGCCGGAGGCCGGTTCCAACTTCCACCGGCTCGGCACTGTGGCTCGCCGCGACGGCGACGGCTGGCTGCTGAACGGCCGCAAATGCTACATCTCCGGCGTCGACGAGGCCGGTCACGTGCTGGTGGTGGCCCGTGTCGCCGTCGATGACGGCCCAGCCGGCTCAGGGGATACGTCTCCGCAGCGGCTCAAGCCGGCGCTGTTCCTCGTGCCGACCGACGCGGCCGGGCTGACCCGGTCCAAGCTGGACATGGAGATCGTGTCTCCGGAGAACCAGTTCCTGCTCTACCTGGACGACGTGCGGGTGCCCGCCGACGCACTGCTCGGCGAGTCGCTGGACGCCGGGCTGCCGGCGCTCTTCGCCGGGCTCAACCCGGAGCGGATCACGGTGGCCGCGATGGGCGCCGGCACCGGCCGGTACGCCATCGAGCGGGCCAGTGAGTACACCGCCACCCGCAAGGTCTGGGGTGGCCGGACCATCGGCTCACACCAGGGGGTGTCGCATCCGCTGGCCCATGCGGCGGTGCAGGTGGAGCTGGCCCGCCTCATGATTCAGAAGGCGGCCACCCTGTACGACGCCGGCCGTGACCTGGAGGCCGGGGTGTCCGGAAACATGGCCAAGTACGCGGCCGGGGAGGCCGCCGCGCTCGCCGTGGACACCGCCGTCCAGGTGCTCGGTGGGGCCGGCATGACCACCGAGTACGGGGTGGCGACCCTGCTCGGCGCGGTCCGGGCCGGCCGGATCGCACCGGTCAGCCGCGAGATGATCCTCAACTTCGTGGCCCAACACGTCCTGGGCCAGGACAAGTCCTACTGACCCGGGCCGCCGCGTCCGCTCGGGCGTGGCGGGTCGTGGCCGCGCGCGCCCGAGCTGCATGATCGACTCGGTTTCCTTGAACCTGCGGTGTCCAAGCGCCAGCGATGCCCCGACTTCCTGAAAACCGAGTCGATCACGTGCGGGCGGCGGTCAGGCTGGGGTGCGGCAGGCGGCGTCGATGCGATGGACCGGGCGGACCCGACGACCCATGCCCTCCAACAGGGAATCCTCGACGTGGAAGTCGTGAATGCGCAGTTGGTGGCGGGGCAACTCCTCCTCGCTCGGGCAGAGCACCTGGGCGCGGACCAGATCGACAGGGACATAACGGACGCCACCCCGTTCCTGGAGGATCACCATGTTGACGTCGTCGGTGGTGACCACGTGCCCGCGTACGTCCTCGGTGGGCCCACTCTCCGGGCCGACGGTGGTGACGGTCAGCGGCAACACCGGGGTGCTGATCACCGGCACCGCCGCCCAGACCAGGGTGGCCAGCACCGCCACCTCGGTCACCGACGCCAGCGGCCGGATCACCATGCCCGGCAGCGGCCCTGCGATGAACAGCGCCAGCAGCGGGGGCACCACGATGAGCGCCAGCACCAGCCACTCGTCGCCCTGCCGCATCGCGTCGCGCATCGTGGGCAGCATCAGCCAGCCGTACCCGGCGAGAAGCGCGCCGATCAGCAGCAGCCGAGGCACGACCCGCTCGTGCAGCCGCCCGGGGTGCAGTTGGAACGCGGCCACGAACGCCGGCAGCAGCAGCGGAAGATAGAGCAACGGCCAGGTGATCAGTGCGAGCAGGAAGCTGGCCAGCACCACCCAGGCCGGGGTGATGTCGGCCCAGCGGGCGAAGAGCGGCCGGCGACGCGTGCCCGGCGGAAGCCCGTCCGCGCTGACGGCCAGCACCGCGCCCAGCGCGAAGACGGCGACCAGGCCGGTGGAGAGCAGCCGGGCCGCTGTGGTCAGGAAGCCGGCGAGCAGGTTGACCGGCCCGACGTTGGCCACCAGCAGCAGCGTGGTCTGGAGTTCACCGCCGGCCTCCACGCCGAGGCGGAGCACCGAGAAGATCGCGGGTACGCCCACCACTGCAGTCCAGAATGACTGGCTGGCCCGGGCACGCCGCTCGGCCGGATCCCAGCGGACCCGCCCGGGCTCGACGTCGACGACGACCGGCTCGGCCGGTTCGGCGACCGGCACGGCGGCCGGCCAGGAAATCTCACTCCCCACGCCGGCCACTGGACCGTCGCCGGTCGGCGGCGCCGTGGTCGTACCGTCGACTCTCGGGGCGGCGCCGCCGGGCACTGACGTGCGGGGCGGCGGGACCGGCCCGTCGCCGCCGGTGGCGGTCGGCGCCGCGCTCACTTCGCGGGCGCCTTGTCGTCGAAGTCGACGAGCTTCGGCACCTCCAGCGGCTGCGGCTGGCGCTTCTCGGCCTTCAGCCACGGGCCCAGGGTCCGGTTGTACGCGGTCTGCCAGGGTGTCGCCTGGTCATCGCGCCCCTGCTGGTAGCTCTTCTGGAGGAAGAACGCGACCAGGTCGCGCAGCGCGGGATCACCGATCGGCACTCCGATGCCCAGCAACTCGCTGGTGCCGAAGGGCATGTCGACGATCTCGAACTCCTTCGGGTGGCGGGCCAGGAAGCCGGCGAGGATCGTCTCGTCGGAGCTGACCGCGTCGTAGCGGCCCGTCCGGATGCCTGCGACGCAGTCCCCGACGGTCTTCACGACCAGCGCCTTGACCTGGTGACTGCCCAACTCGGCCTCGGAGGTGGAACCACCGCTGGTGCAGATCTTGTATTCCGGGTTGCGCAGGTCCTCAATGGTGCTGATCTTCCCCTTCAACCGGGTCGGCACCATCACCTCCTGGGTGGTGACGAAGTACGGCCCGGCGAAGCTCACCACCTTCTTGCGCTCCTCTGTGATGGAGAAGCTGGACACCACGAGGTCGACCGTCCCGCCCTGTAGCGCGGGGATCCGTTCCTCGGTGGCCACCGGGACGAACTCCAGCCGCTGGTCCCCCTCGTAGCCGAGCGAGGCCGCGATGTACCGGGCGATCTCGACGTCGAAGCCGACCGGCTTGCCGTTGCGCAACTCACTCATCAACGGCTCGTTGGTGGCGACACCGACCCGCAGCTTCGACTGGCCGTAGATGTGCGTCTCGCGCATCTTCTCCTGCACGGTGGGCAGGTCAGGTTCCTTGCGGCTGTCGCAACCGGCGGCGGCGGCGAGCACGAGGGTGAGGGCGACCGCCAGCGTCGATGCGACCGAGCGGAGCCGGGACTGCGAACTGCCTGAGTTCATGGGCGACCTCGCTGCCGGATGAGCCTGCGGGATACCGAGAGTAGCCGTTCCCGTCCAATCTGTGTGGGTGCCGTGGACCTTGTCGGGCGGGTCGCTCGGATCGATGTCGATCGGCGCGGCGGTCGGCTCTGCGGTTGACAGCGGGCTCCGTCGCGACATGCTGGACGGGTGAGCCGACTGTCCAGACCCGATGCGCGCACGGTGGCGGTGCTCGCGGCGCTGGGAGCCCTTGCGCCGCTGGTCATGCTGGTGGTGTGGCGCCGACAGGATCTACTCGGCGTGGTTCTCGCGCTGCTCTGCGTGCTCATGACGATGGTCGCCGGGGTCGCGGTCTCCGCCGCTCGGCAGGTCGACGACCCGGAGCCGGCGGACCGGTCGGCAGCCGTCGGGCCGCCCGAGTTGATGCCGTACGGGATCGACGCGGACACCCTCGACGCCCTGGACAGCCGGGACGCGTTGCGTGCGGTGCGTGACCGCCGACGCGGGTCGAACGGGCTCAGCGGCCGGTGAGCGTCGGCGCGGTGAGCGCGTCCACGCCGCGCCCCGCCAGACACCGGTAGGCCCGGTCGATGCTCCCGTCGACCGGCGGTAGTACCTCAAGGTGCCAGCCGGTCGACTCGGCGATCCCGGTGGTCAGGCGGAACGTCTTTGCGCTGCACACCTGCCGCACCGGCTCAGCGGCGGCCACCTCGTCGTAGTCGGCGCCGACCAGTGACACCGGCAGGATTCCCTCGGCGTACGTCTCCCAGGTGTGTCGGCCGGCGCAGGACAGTCGAACCGCCTCGGCGCGGCTGCCCCGGATCCGCATAGGACCGAAGCACTCCAGTTCGGGCAGGCACCGGGCGCCCTCGGGCAGGGCGGTGGGTGCACCGGTGCCCGTCGCACAGCCGGGCAGCGGCCCGGTCGCCGGTGCGGCGATCTGGGTGGCCGACGGGTACGGGGCAGGCGGTGGCGCCCGGTCGGCGACCCAGGCCCCGGCGGTCGCGGAGGCGGCGAGCGCGAGCACCCCGGCGCCGCCGAAGAGCCAGCGCCGCCAACGCCGACCGACGGGGAGAGCCCGCTGAGTGTCCTCGATGGGCGGGCGGGGAACCGGTTGGCTGGCCGCGTACGGGCCGGAGAGCGTCGCGCCACCGCTGACCGGAGCGCCGCTCACCGGTGTCGCCGGCGAGCCGAGTGGCAGGTTGGTGAGCAGGTCGTGCAACTCAAGCGCGGAGGGACGCTCGGCCGGGTCGTTGGCCATGCCGGCGCGCAGCACGTCGATCAGCTCGTCCGGCACCCCTGGAAGGGCAGGAAGCGGCTGGTTGAACATCTCCAGCACGGTGACCAGGCTCGGGTTGCGCTCGGACTGCCAGCGCGGCGGCCGGCCGTGCATCACTGCGTAGAGGGTGGCGCAGAGCGCGTACACGTCGACGGCCGGCGACGGTGGGCTGTGGCTGAACATCTCCGGCGGCGCGTACGCCGGGGTGAGCACCTCCAGGGTGACCGAGGCGTCGCGGTGCTCGGCGAGGACGGCGAGCCCGAAGTCGGCGAGCACCGCCGAGTTGAAGTGTGAGTGGAGGATGTTGGCCGGCTTCACGTCCCGGTGCAGCACCCCTGCGGCGTGCGAGTGGGCCAGCGCGTCCGCGATCTTGATGCCGAGGTCGCGGGCCTCCACCGGGCCCAGCGGCGAGGTGCGCATCCGTTCGGCGTACGAGCCGTCGCAGAGCTCCATGATCAGGTAGGGGTGCTGGTCGACGGTGACGCCCACGTCGAAGAGGTCCACCACGTGCGGGTGTGACGACATCCGTCCGGCCGCCCGCGCCTCGCGCAGGAAGCGGGCCTGATCCCGCTCGCTGTCCAGCGTCCGGTTCTCCACCTTGACGGCGACCTCGCGGCCCACGGAGATCTGGGTGGCCTGGTAGACGGTCGCGTACCCGCCCCGGGCAAAGACCCGCAAATCAGTCAGACCGGGCACGATCGGCACTGGAAGGCCGCCGGTCGGGGTGTCGGTCACCGCTCGAAAATACCCAACCCGACCGATGGCTCAGCGCACCGCGTCCGCCGGAGCCGCACCGGTGGGACCGGTACCCTCCTCGGCGACCGCAGTCGTCCCGGCACCGTCGGACGATCCGACCCGGCCGGCCGGGATGCCCCGGCGGGCATCCAGACGCAGACCGATGGCGGTGGCCACTGCCCCCAGCCCTTCCCACGCCGCCACCCCGAAGAACCGGTCGGGAGCGATGTCGGCCAGCACCGCGATGGTGAAGACGGTGAACGTGACCAGTCGGAAGACCACTGTGAACCGGTAGAACACCCGCCACTCGGTCACGGTGGCGAGCAGGTAGTACACGCCCATGTTGAAGGCCGCCATCGAGGACGCCAGCAGGAACGTCCCGGTGTGGTCACCGACGGCCCGCGTCTCCGGCACCTCGAACCCGAGCATGCGCAGCTGCGCCTCCGGCCAGAGCAGCCCGACCGCGCCCATCACCAGCGCCAACACGCCGAAGACCGCGATGGTCCAGCCCGCGATGGATCGCGGCAGCTTCATGAACGGCCTCCCCAGGCACGGCGACGGTCACCACTGTGGACCCGTACGCGGTGGTGACACGCTAGCCGCTCACCCCGACCACCACATCCCCAGAACCGGCAAAACCTGGACGTTAGACCAGGGCGGCCAGGCGGGCGCGGAGGGCGTCGGCTGCCGCGCGTTCGCTGCGCTGCTCGGTGGCGTACGCCAGACGGACCGCCTCCTCCGCGCAGGACACCGCCTCCGCCGGACGCCCACAGGCGGCCAACGCCTCGGCCAGCACACTCGCCGCGATCACCTGGCTGCGCACGTCCTCGGCCGGTGCGGTGACCGCTCGGCGGGCCCAGTCCAACGCCTGCTCCCGCTGACCGTGCGCGAGCAGCGCCGCAGCGTACTGGGCCATTGTCTGGCGGCGGGAGAAGAGCAGCGACGGCGCGTTCGCGGCGGCCGTCGCCACCGGGGCGAGCAGCCCGACCGCTGTCGCCGAGTCGCCGGCGGCGAGACGGGCCGTCGCCAGCAACACCCGGGGCGCCACCTGCGCCGGGGCCTGCGGATTGTGCGGCTCCACAGCGGTCAGCACCGCGCGGGCCACCCGCTCGGCCGTCTCGCAGTCACCCATGTCCAACGCGACGAAGCCGCGCAGTGTGCCGGCCATCCCGGTGAGCAGCGGATGCGAGGTGCGCTCCGCGTACGCCAGGGCGTCGGTGAGCAGGTCCGCCGCGTGCTCCGGCTCGCCCAACCCGCGCGCCACCACCGCCCGGACCACCAGGGCGAACCCGCGGCCCCAGTCGTCGGAGGCGGCGGCGAACTCCCGGTACGCCCGCCGGGCCTCCCGGTCCGCCTCGGCCAGGTCACCCAGTTCGGCGGTGGCGAACGCCGCCACCGCGCGCAACGTTCCCACCGCCCACGCCTCACCGACCCGCTCGCCGAACGGCAGGAACACCTGCGCCATCCGACACGCCTCGCGCAGTCGGCCGGCGAGCAGCCGGGCGAACGCCGTGGTGCCGCGCAGCCAGGCCCGGCCGTACGGGTCCTTCAACTCGGCGAAGAGCCGGGCCGCCCGGCCGAGCACCGCGTCGGTGCCGGCGAAGTCGCCCCGGGTGGTGGTCACCCAGGCCAGGTTCTGCAGGGACCACGCCTGCCCGCGTCGGTCCTGCGCGCCGAGGCTGACCTGGTACGCGGCCGCCAACCGGCTGCTCGCCTGACTCAGCCGGCCCGCCACGAAGTCGGCCATGCCAAGCCGGCGCATCGCCGTGGCGCGCTGCGTGGGCAGCCGCCCCTCGGTGGCCACCTGCAACGCCTCCTGCCAGGCGGTCACCGCCCGACCCTGATCGCCGAGGGTCTCCTGGGCCTGCCCCGCCAGCAGCAGGGCGCTGACCCGGGTGACCTCGTCCCCCGCGTTCGCGGCGATCTTCTCGGCGTACGCCAACGCGTCGGTGACCCGGCCGACCTGGAGCAACGCCCGCGCGTGCACCACCCGATCGGCTGCCGGCACCCCGTCGCGGGCCAGTTCGGTGGCGCGCTCGGCGTACTCCACGGCCATCGCCGGCTCGCCGGCGGAGAGCGACCGGCGGGCGGCCCGGCCGAGCGCGGCGACGCCCAGCGGAACCACCGCCCGGGCCGGCGCGTCCGGGCGCAGCTTCACCGCGTCGGCGAGCCTGGCGGCCCGCTCGACGTGCGTCGCCACGAAGTCGTCCCGGGCCTCGTCGGTGAACCCGCCCACAGTGCCGGCCGTGGTCTCGTCCACCGGCGCCGCCCAGCGGGCCAACGCGGCGTGCCGCTCGGCCAACTCGGCCTTGCTCACCCCGGCGTACGCGGCCTCCCGCATGAGCGGTGTCGCGAACGAGTAGCCGGCACGCGAACGGTGCAGCATGCGGCGTTGCAGCAACTCCTCGACCGCCCGGTCGAGCTCGACGGCGACCACCGCGGACGGCCGGCCGTCACGACCGCTCCGCTGCTCCCGCATCGCCTCCAGCGCGCCGATCGGCACCGTGTCACCGGTGACCGCCGCGTCGCGCAGCACCGACCGGGCGTCCGGCGGCAGGGCGTCGATGCGGGCCGCCAGCACGGCGGCGAGGTCCCGGGAGAGCAGCCGGCTTCCCAGCGAACCCGGCACCAACCGCCAACCGGCCTGCCCGCTCTGCTCCCGCTCGGCGGAGCCGGACCGATCCACCGCGGCACCACGGGTCGAGGCGGCACCGCGCACTGATTCGGTGGTGAGCGCCCCGCGTTCGATAAGCAGGGTGACCAGCTCAGCCAGGTAGAACGGATTGCCCTGCGCGGTCGCGAGCAACCGGTCGGTGTCGGCCTGCGGCAGCTTGCCGCCGCCGAGGTAACTCGTGAGCAGCCGGGCCGCATCGGCACCGCGCAGCGGCGGCAGCGAATGCACCTCGGCGTCCGCGACCCGGGTCAGCGCGCCAGCGGTACGCACCAACTCGGGGCGGCCGAGCAGCAGCACCAGCACCGGGCCGGTGAGCCTGGACAGGGTCAACCCGAGGGCACTGATCGTCTCGGCGGTGGCATCGTGCAGGTCGTCCACCACGATCACCAGCGGCGCCTCCGAGGCGAGCCCGCTGAGCAGGTCGGCGACCGCGTTCGGCACCACCTCGGCATCCGCGGCCGGAGTGCCCGAGCCGCCCCACTCGCCGCTGTCGGTGCCGCCGTGCGCCGGGAGTTCGGCGTAGCCGAGCAGGGCGAGCAGCTGTTCCGTGGCGATCGGCGCGGTCTCCGCACCCGAGCGGGCGAGCCGCTGCCCGAGCCGGCGCAGCCGCTCCTCCACCGCCGGGCGGGTCAGCGCGGTGGACGCGTCGCTGGGCAGCCCGACGGCGGCCCGCACCAGGTCGGCCAGGGGCGCGAGCCGTCGCCGCTCACCGAACGCGGCACAGCGCACCGAGAGCACCCGGGCCCCGGTGTGCGCCGCGTACCGGCCAGCGCCGACGTCGTACCCGGCGGCGAGGCGTTCCACCTCGGCGGCGAACCGGGACTTGCCGATGCCCGCCTCGGCGGTCATCAGCAGCACCCGCGGGTCGCCCTGGTCGATCACCTCGGCGAGCCGGCCGGCGACCCGACCGATCTCCGTCTCCCGGCCGACGTACGGCGCCTCGTCGCCGAGCCCCGAGCGGGTGCCCGGCGCGTCCAGCAGGCCCAGCAGCTCGTACGCCTCGACCGGTTCACGCTTGCCCTTGAGCCGCAGCGGGCGCAACGCCCGCCAGGAGGAGACGTGCCTGGTGGCCGCGGCGGTGCGCCCCCCGGCGTAGACGGCCCCGACCGCGGCGGCGTCGGCGAGCCGGGCCGCGGTGTTCACAGTGTCGCCGATGACCGTGTATTCGATGGCGGCCTGGATGCCCGCGATGACGTCGCCGGTGTTCAGCCCGACCCGCAGCCCGAGCGGCGCGCCGCCGCCCCGCTCGTCGTCGAGCACCCGGCGGACGGCCCGCTGCATGGACAGGGCGGCCCGGACGGCGCGTTCGGCGTCGTCCTCGTGCGCAACCGGGGCGCCGAAGACCGCCATGATGCCGTCACCGGTCAGCTTGTCGACGTGCCCGCCGAACGTCTTCACCGCACCGGCGAGGGCGGCGAGCACCCGGTCGGTGACCGCGCCGACGCGTTCCGGGTCGAGGTCCTCCGACCAGGAGGTGAACTCGGAGAGGTCACCGAAGAGCACGGTGACCACCCGGCGCTCGGCCGCCGGCAACGTGGCGGCGGCCGGCAGCGCGGCGCCACAGTTGTGGCAGAACCGCGCGCCGGGAACGGCAACGGTTCCACACACGGGGCAGGTCACATGTGCTCCAACCCACTGACCCCGGGCGCGGATTCCCCGGTGTCGACGCCCAGATACTCGAGCTGGGCACGGACCGACCATTCCGCCGCCCACCAGAGTGAGCGGTCCACGTCCGCGTAGACCGTCGCCACCACGTCGGCGGGGGTGTGGGCGCCGGCGGCGACCGCCGCCCGGACCTGGTCGAGCCGGGCCCGGCGGTGGGCGAGGTAGAAATCGGCGGCGGCGGCGCAGTCGGCCAGCGCCGGGCCGTGTCCGGGCAGCGCCGGAATCCCCCGGTACGCGGACAGCAGCTCGAGGCTGGTCAGGTAGTCACCCAGGTGCCCGTCGGGGTGGGCGACGACTGTGGTGCCCCGGCCGAGGATGGTGTCACCGGTGAGCACCACCCGCTCGTCGTCGTGCCCGACCAGGAAGCAGACGGAGTCGGCGGTGTGCCCCGGCGTCGGCAACAGACTGATGTGCAGACCGAGGTCACCGAAGCCCTCGCCCGGCCCGGTCAACGGCTCGGCGCCGATGGTGTGCGCCGGGTCGACGGCGCGGACGGGCGTCCCGCCGAGCAGCTCGCTCAGGCGGGCGGCACCCTCGGTGTGGTCGGGGTGGCCGTGGGTGATCAGGATCAGCCCGATCGGGCCGTGCTCGGCGATCCGGGTCAGGTGCCCCTCGTCCGCCGGCCCCGGGTCGACCACGATGGCGTACTCGGCTGCCGGGGCGCGCAGTACCCAGGTGTTGGTGCCGTCGAGGGTCATCGGCCCCGGGTTCGGCGCACGCAGCAGTGAAACCCAGCGGGGTAACTCGTCGGCAAGCGCCGCCACCGCCCCCGTTACGTGCCCGCTCATGGCTGCGATCGTACGACCCCGCCCGCCACACCCCACGATCTTGCACTTGCGGCCCCTGATTCATCCCCGTTCAGGGCTTTCGTCCGGGCCGGAAGTGCAAGATCGCGGGGCGATGGGGACGGGTCAGGCGACCTCGACGATCAGCTCGATCTCCACCGGGGCATCGAGGGGTAACTCGGCCACGCCCACCGCGCTGCGCGCGTGGCGGCCGGCCTCCCCGAAGACGGTGCCGAAGAGGTCGGAGGCACCGTTGATCACGGCGGGCTGACCGGTGAAGCCGGGCGCGGAGGCCACGAAACCGGTCACCTTGACCACCTTGACCACGTTCTCCAGGCCGACCAGCGAGTCGACAGCGGCCAGCGCGTTGAGCGCGCAGCGCTGGGCCAGATCCTTCGCCTGGTCGGCGGAGATCCCGGCGCCGACCTTGCCGGTCGCGAGCAGCTTGCCCTCGGCCATCGGCAGCTGGCCGGAAACGTACACGTGTTGACCGGACTGCACGGCCGGGACGTAGCTGGCCACCGGCGGTACGACCTCGGGCAGGTCGAGACCGAGCTCGGCGAGTTTCGCGTGCGGACCGTTGCTCACCGCGCCACCTCGTGGTTCGCGACTGCGGGGCTCCGCTTCGCTGCACTCCTCGCGCTCACGCCTTCGGCCGCTTCAGGTAGGCGACCAGCTGGTCCGGATTCGGGCCGGGGACCACGGCGACGAGCTCCCACCCGTCCTCGCCCCAGTTGTCGAGGATCTGCTTGGTCGCGTGGACCAGCAGCGGGACCGTGGAGTATTCCCACTTCTGCATCGCTGAAGGGCTCCCTCTCGGTGCGGAATTGTTCGAGGGACAGCCTACGGTCCGCTGCCCGGACGAGGTACGGGACGCTGCTCCGGCGCGGCCGGCAGCTCCCCGCAGCGCCCTTCGTGCTCGTACCCCTGGGGGCAGCGGGACCGGTCGGGCAGCAGCAGGTCACAGAAGACCCGGTGCCGGTTGTTCTGGTCGTCGGCGTTGGACACGGTGGTCTCGCCGGCGTCCAACTCGGGCAGGAAGCCCAGGGACACCGCCACCCGCCCGGCCAGCACTGTCGCCGCCGCCAGATTCGGCACCCGGATCGGCAGGTGGATCACGAAGCCCGGCTCGTCGTCCTCGCGGGTCCGCTCGGCGGGCTGGCTCGGCACCCGGGCCGTCTCCGACTGCTCCGGCATCCGGCGGTACGACCGTTCGTTGATCGGCTGGTTGGTGACCTGCCCGCCGGGCTCGACCACGGACCCGGGCCGGCGGGGCCGGTCGTTCGTCGGGAACTGGGTGCGAGGGATGTTGTCCGCGTCGCGCATGCACTGCCTCCGGTCGTACCTCTCGGACCATGCTTCCGACCCGGACCCATTCGTCCGTTCCGGCCCCCGCACCGGGACGAAGGTAGGTCTGTGGCCGCAGTCCCGCCAACAGGACGCGCACAACAGGTCACCAACAGTCACATATGCGACACACCGCAGGTCGGGGGCCCGACACCGGAACCGACGCCGGTACCACTCACCGGATCGCCGGGCCTCCCGGCCGGCAGGGGCGATACCTACCCGGTCATCGACCGCTACCCTTCCGGTCGGACGGTCGCGCTGCGCCCGGCCGCCCGCTCGATCACGCTCGGCGCCAGGGGTGGCGGCGGGCGCCGCACCCCTGGGGGAACGACATGACCCACCCGCCCAGCGGCGACCAGGCCGGCACACCCGCTCACCCGCCGGCCCACCCGGATCCCGCGGGCCAGTCCGGCGTGCCGGCCATCCCCAGCCAGCCAACCCCCGCCCCGCCGCCCGGGCAGCTCGCTCTTCCCGCCTCCCCCGCCCAGCCGGCGCTCCCCGCCGCCCCCAGCCCACCGGCCTTCCCCGGGCAGTCGACCGGCCCCGGGCAGTCGGCGTTTCCCGGGCAGCCCGGCGGTGCCGGGCAGCCGGAAGGGTCCGGCGGCAGCACCTCGGCCGCCACGCCGACGCAGCCGGGCGCCCCGAACCCCTCGTCGATCCCTCCGGCCCCGCCGGCCTACCCGCCCTACCAGGGCTCCCCCGAACCGAAGAAGAAGCGCGGCCTGCTGATCGCGGCGATCGCCCTGATCGTGATCATGGTGCTCTGCGTGGGTGGCGGTGTGGTGGCCTTCCTGACCCTGCGCAACGCCGAGACCGGCCAGGGCGCCAAGGAGCCGGCGATCGCCGTCGACGAGTTCCTCACAGCGGTCTACAAGGACCGCGACGCGACGGCGGCGGCCGGTAGGGTCTGCGCCGCCTCCCGCGACGACGACAAGATCGCCGCGAAGGTGGCCGAGGTGGGGAAGTACGCCTCCACGTACCAGAACCCGCGTTTCCGGTGGACCACCCCGAAGGTGGACAACCAGACCGGGGACCGGGCCACCGTCTCCACCCGGCTCACCATGACCACCGCCGACGAGAAGGTCGCCGACCAGGAGTTGCGATTCACTGTGGTGCAGAAGACGGGTTGGTGGGTCTGCGAGGTCGCCTGACCGCCACGCCTGGATAGGCTCGACGGGTGTGTGCAGCTGAGCGCCCGATCGACCCGGCCGGTACCGGATGGCCCGCCCGTCTCCACGTGGTGACCGGCAAGGGCGGCACCGGTAAGACCAGCGTGGCGGCGGCGCTGGCCCTGGCGCTCGCCGCCGGTGGCCGGCGCACCCTGCTGGTCGAGGTCGAGGGGCGGCAGGGCATCGCCCAACTGTTCGGCATCGACCCGCTGCCCTACGAGGAACGGCACCTCGCCGACGCGCCGGACGGCGGTGAGGTGCGCGCGCTCGCGGTGGACGCCGAGGAGGCGCTGCTCGAGTACCTGGACATGTTCTACAAACTGGGCGCGGCGGGCCGGGCACTGCGCAAGCTGGGTGCCATCGACTTCGCCACCACCATCGCCCCCGGCCTGCGGGACGTCCTGCTCACCGGCAAGGTGAAGGAGGCCACCACCCGCACCACCGGGCAGCGGCGCGCGTACGACGCTGTGGTGCTGGACGCCCCGCCGACCGGGCGGATCGGCCGGTTCCTCAACGTGACTGCGGAGACCGCCCGGCTGGCCAAGGTGGGCCCGATCAAGACCCAGAGCGAGGGGGTCGCCGCGTTGCTGCGGTCCCCGATGACCGCTGTGCACGTGGTGACGCTGCTGGAGGAGATGCCGATCCAGGAGACGGTGGACGCGATCGCCGACCTGACCGCCCTCGGCTTCGGCGTCGGGAAGGTGCTCGTCAACGGGGTCCGAGCCCCGCTGCCCGCCGGACCGGCGGTCACCGCCGCTGAGTTGGAGCGCGGGCTGGTCGCGGCCGGGCTGCCGGCCGATCGGGACATCGTGGCCGGGTTGCACGACGAGGCACGTGACCAGCTCATCCGGCGCGAACTGGAGGATTCGCTCCGCGCCGACCTGGTGGAGTTGGGGCTGCCGATGATCGAGCTGCCGTTGCTGCCCGACGGGGTGGACCGGGCGGGGCTCTCGGCGCTGGCCCAGGCCCTCGTTCGCGCCGAATGACTCACACCTGAGCGCAGCACGGGCGCGCGGACCCACCGGCCCGATACGCTCGATTGGTGCCTTCCGAAGACGCGGCGCCGCAGCTGGACGTCGACCAGATCCTCGCCGACCCAGGCGTGCGGATCGTCGTGTGCTGCGGTGCCGGCGGAGTGGGAAAGACGACCACGGCCGCGGCGCTGGCGCTGCGAGCCGCCGAGCACCACGGTCGGCGAACTGTGGTGCTCACCATCGACCCGGCCCGCCGGCTGGCCCAGTCGCTGGGCCTGACCGAGCTGGACAACACGCCTCGCCAGGTCAAGGGCATCGACGTCGAGAGCAGCGGCGGCGAGTTGCACGCCATGATGCTGGACATGAAGCGCACCTTCGACGACGTGGTGTTGCAGCACACCGACCCGACGAAGGCCGCGGAGATCTTCGCGAACCCGTTCTACCAGGCGATGAGCTCGACCTTCGCCGGCACACAGGAATACATGGCGATGGAGAAGCTGGGTCAGCTGCATGCCCGGGGCGAGTGGGACCTGATCGTGGTGGACACGCCACCGTCCCGCTCGGCACTGGACTTCCTGGACGCGCCGGCTCGACTCTCCCGTTTCCTCGACGGCCGGATGCTGCGACTGCTGCTGGCCCCGGCGCGCAGTGGCGGCCGGAGCATGTTCAGCCTGGTAACGGCCTCGTTCGGGATGTTCTCGAAGGTGGTGCAGAAGGTGCTCGGCGCGCAACTGCTCACCGACCTGTCCGGCTTCGTGGCGGCACTGGACTCGATGTTCGGTGGTTTCCGGCAGCGCGCCGAGCAGACGTACCGCATCCTGCAGGCGCGGGAGACGGCCTTCCTGCTGGTCGCGACGCCGGAGCCGGACGCGGTCCGGGAGGCCGCCTACTTCGCGGGCCGGCTGCGGGACGAGCGGATGCCGCTGGCCGGCCTGGTGCTCAACCGGGTGCACCGCCCGGCGGTTCCGGAGCTGGACGCCGAGCAGAGCCGGGTCGCCGCCGAGCGGCTGACCGAGCTGGGTGGGCATGAGGCCACCGCCGACGTGCTGCGGGCGCACGCAACGCTGGCCCGCCAGGCGGTACGCGAGCAGCAGGTCGCCGCGCGCTTCACCGAGGCGTTCCCGGCCGTGCCGGCGGTTTCGGTTACGGCGCAGCCCGCCGACGTGCACGACGTCGACGGGCTACGGACGATCGGCGCGGCGATCAGCCGGCAGTGACCGGCGTCAGTTGGCCGCGCTGACGAGAATCTTGTCCTTGCCAGCCTTGTCCTTGCTGTTCTTCTTCATCGCGGCCTCGAACATCTTGCGCCAGCTCGTCACCTGCGGGTGGCGACGCAGGAGCGCCCGCCGTTCGCGTTCGGTCATGCCGCCCCACACACCGAACTCGATCCGGTTGTCCAGCGCGTCGGCCAGGCACTCGTACCGAACTGGGCAGCTCCGGCAGATCCGCTTCGCCACGTTCTGTTCGGCGCCCTGTACGAACAACGCGTCCGGGTCCCCGTTCTGACATGCCGCCTGCGACGGCCAGTCAGTGATCATGCCCATGTGTACACGTCCCCCCTTGCAGTACCTACCGACCTCGTCGATGCACGCCAGCCGGCAATTCCCCCCGATCGCCCGGCCTGCCTTCCCCAAGGCGGCGCGGACGACATGTGGCGCTGTCGCCGCCCCCATCATGCTCTGTAGTCGACTGATTACGCAACGTTGTCGACGAAATCCATCATTCCGGACACTCCCGGCTTCCCGGGCCTTCGACCGCCGGTTACCCCGCCGAGCTCGGCGATAACGCTGCGCCGCCTCACCAAATCGGAGGAGACTCACGCCGGGTCACACGCAACCAAGTACCGGGGGTCGTGCGTTTAGCACAACGAGGGCAGCGCGCGCAGGAAATGGGGAAAGAACGCCCCAGCGCCCCTCGTTCCCTACTCGCGTACCCTGTCGAGGTGACCTGGATGCGGAAACGTGACCACAATGTGCTGACCAACGCCGCATCGCTACTCGTGTGTGGCCTGCTGGCCGGCGTGGTGGTCGCTGCGGCGGCCTTCCCCGCGGTAGCGATGTCCGGCTTGGCCGCGAAGGCCGGCGCCGAGACATTCGGTGCCCTGCCCACGGAGCTGACGGTGGCCCGCGCGCCACAGATCAGCTACCTGCTGGCATCGGACGGCAAGACACCGCTCGCGACGATGTACGACGAGAACCGACGGGACGTGAAGCTCGCCGACATCTCGGTGCCCATGCAGAAGGCCATCATCGCGGCCGAGGACCATGACTTCTACAAGCACAACGGCGTCGACATCAACGGTGTCGCCCGCGCGTTCGTCAACAACCAGAGCGAAGGCTCCGGCCGGCAGGGCGCCTCGACGCTGACCATGCAGTACGTCCGGCTGGCCATCGCCTACTCGGCCACCCACCCGGCCGACGTCGTCGCGGCGACCGAGGACACCAGCGCCCGCAAGCTCCGCGAGATGCGGCTGGCCCTCCAGGTCGACAAGGAATTCTCCAAGGACGAGATCCTCACCCGCTACCTCAACCTCGCCTCGTTCGGTAACGGCGCGTACGGCATCTACGCCGCCAGCCAGGTCTACTTCGGTAAGCCGCCGAGCAAGCTGAAGATCGAGGAAGCGGCGTTGCTGGCCGGCATGGTCAAGGCGCCGACGACGAACGACCCGACCACCGAGGCCGGTTACCCGCTCGCCAAGGACCGTCGCGACTACGTCATCCAGAACATGGTCGACATCAAGGCCATCACCCAGCAGGAGGCGGACGCCGCCAAGGCGACCAAGCTGGTGGTGAAGGACAAGCGCACCCCGAACGGCTGCGTCGCCGCCAACGTCAACGAGTGGGGCTTCTTCTGCGACTACTTCTACCGCTGGTGGATGGAGCAGGAGACGTTCGGCAAGACCACGTACGACCGGGAGCGCCGGCTGAAGAGCGGCGGATACACCGTCGTGACCTCGATCGACGTCCAGGCGCAGCGCGGCGCGGACAAGGCGGTCCGTAAGGCCAAGAGCATCAACAGCAAGGAAGCGGCAATGGTCGCCGTGGTCGAGCCGGGCACCGGCCGGGTGCGGGCGCTCGCGGTCAACCGGCAGTTCAAGCTCGACGACCCGAAGAACCCGAAGAACAAGCTCTCCAGCGATCCCGCGAAGAGCAAGAAGAAGATCCGGGGCAACTACCCGGCGACGGTCAACCCGCTGCTCACCGGCGGCAACGGCATCACCGGCTACCAGGCCGGCTCGACCTTCAAGATCTTCAGCATCGTCGCCGCGCTGGAGAAGGGCATCCCGCTCGGCTACACGATGAACGCGCCGCAGCAGTTCAAGTCGGAATACATCATCGACAGCAGCAGCCCGGCGGCCTGCAAGGGCACCCACTTCTACTGCCCGACCAACTCCGGCCTCAAGGCCGGCGGTGTACAGAACATGTGGAGCGCCTTCAGCGCGTCGATCAACACCTACTTCGTCCCGCTTCAGCAGCAGGTCGGCGCGGAGAACGTGGTCGACGCCGCCCGGAGGGCCGGCATCCAGTTCCGGGCGAGCAACGACGCCAAGTTCGCCGCGACCAAGGAAGCCGCCCACCAGTGGGGCGCCTTCACCCTGGGTGTCTCCTCCACCACGCCGCTCGACCTGGCCAACGCGTACGCGACCCTCGCGGCGGACGGCAAGTACTGCGAGCCGATCCCGGTGCAGGAGATCCGGGACCCGGAGGGCAACAAGCTGGACATCGCCAACCCGCGCTGTGAGAAGCGGTTCAGCACCGAGGTGGCCCGCGCCGCCGTGGATGCCGCCCGCTGCCCGGTCGGCGACAACTCCAGCACCAGCAGGTGCGGTGGCAGCCGCACGGCCGGCGTCGTGAAGAGCATCGTCGACGCGCCGGTGGCCGGTAAGTCCGGCACCACCGACTCGGAGAAGACGGCCGCCCTGGTCGCCATGACCAAGCAGTACTCGGTGGCCGGCATCATGGCCGACCCGGACTGGCCGCAGACCAACGTCAAGATGAAGCACGCCCAGAAGGACGGCATCAACCCGCCGGTGTACGAGACGCTGCGGGATGCCATGAAGGGCAAACCGCGGATCAAGTTCGAGCCGCCGGGCCAGAAGATCTCCGAGGGTGACCAGCGCAGCATCCCCAACGTGAAGTGCGTTTCGGTGGACACCGCGAAGTCCCGGCTCAAGGGCGCCGGCTTCGAGCCCGTCGTCTCCAGCGCCAAGGTGCCGTCCTCCTGCAAGGCGGGCGAGGCGGCCGGCACCAGCCCGGACGGACGCACCATCAAGGGTGGCGTGGTCACCATCCAGGTCAGCAGCGGCGGCGGTACGCCGGGCAACACCAACGGCACTCCGGGCGGCCAACCCGGCAACCAACCCGGACGACCCGGCAACGGCCGTCCGAACGGCTGAGCCGACCGGTAGGACACAACGGGCGGGCACCCTCCTCGGGTGCCCGCCCGTTTCGTCTGTCCGGGACCAGCGAGCGGCAGCGCAACGTCCTGCGCGCCGCTGACCCGCTGAGTCAGAGACCGAGCTGTCGGCGTACCTCGGCGGCCACCCGGCCACCCTCGGCCTGGCCCGCCACCGCAGCCTGGGCCGCCTTCATCGCCGGGCCCATCTGGGCCTTGCCGGTGAAGCCGCCCGCGGCGAGCGCCCCCGACACCAGCTCGGTCAGCTCGGCGTCCGAGAGCTGCTTGGGCAGGTAGCGGTCCAGCACCTCACCCTCGGCGCTCTCCTTCGCGGCCTGCTCGGCGCGGCCGGCGTCGGCGAAGGCGGTCGCCGCCTCCCGACGCTTCTTGGCTTCCTTGGTCAGCACCGCGAGCACCTCGTCATCGGTGAGCTCGCGCTTGGCCTTGCCGGCGACCTCGGCGGTGCCAACGGCGGCCAGGGCCATCCGCAGCGTGGAGGTGGTCAGCTCGTCGCGCGCCTTGAGCGCGGAACGCATGTCGGCAGTGAGGCGGTCCTTCAGCGTGCTCATGGACGGTCAAACTACCCTGAACGCCATGCGAAAGCGCACACTATTCCGGCTCGCCGCCGGAACCGCCACGATCGGCGCGGCCACCCTCGCGTACGCGTCGCTCGTCGAGCGCAACATGTTCACCCTGCGGCGGTACGACGTGCCGGTGCTCCCGGCCGACGCGGAGCCGCTGCGCGTGCTGCACCTGTCGGACCTGCACATGATGCCCGACCAGGCGCGCAAGCAGCGTTGGGTGGCGTCGCTGGCCGCCCTCGACCCCGACCTGGTGGTGGTGACCGGCGACAACATGGCGCACCCGGGCGCGGTGCCCGGGGTGCTGCGGGCCCTGCAACCGCTGCTGGACTACCCGGGCGCGTTCGTGTTCGGCTCCAACGACTACACCGGGCCGGTGCTGAAGAACCCCTTCACCTACTTCCTGCCCGACCGGGAGTACACCGAAGGCGTCGAGCTGCCCTACGAGGAGCTGCGTCAGGTCTTCACCGGCGCCGGCTGGGCGGACCTCAACAACGCCCGGACCACGCTGAAGGCTGGCGGCCGACAACTCGACCTGGTCGGCGTGGACGACCCGCACATTGACCGGGACGACTACCCGTCAGTGGCCGGCGCGGTGTCGTCCTCGGCGGACCTATCCATCGCGCTGACGCACTCACCCGAACCACGGGTGCTCGACCAGATGGCGGCGGACGGCTTCGGGCTGCTGCTGGCAGGGCACACCCACGGTGGTCAGGTCTGCGTACCGGGCTTCGGGGCGCTGGTGACCAACTGTGGCCTGCCCCGCTCGATGGCGCGCGGTCTGCACCGGTGGCCGGGCTCGGACTCCTGGCTGCACGTCTCCGCCGGCCTCGGCACCCACCCGACCGCCCCGGTCCGCTTCGCCTGCCCCCCGGAGGCCAGCATCCTCACCCTCATCCCCCGCTGACCGCCACCCCGCCGCCGCTCCGCTTCAAGATCCGGGCAGCATCAGGGATGTTGCTGCCTCGGCCCGTCGTGAGGCAGCAACATCCCGGCAGTTGTGCGGATCTTGGCTACCCCGGGCGGGGCCGGGGCGGCGGGGGTACCGAGTTTGACCATCCGGGCGGGTGGGCTACTATTTGTCGGCACGCCTCGGGGTGTGGCGCAGCTTGGTAGCGCGCTTCGTTCGGGACGAAGAGGTCGTCGGTTCGAATCCGGCCACCCCGACCAGAGGTAAAAGGCCAGGTGAGATCTTCTCTCACCTGGCCTTTTTGTCTGCCCCGGCAAGCCCTGTCGACCGATTCCCGTGCGACGGCTGCGTGGCTAGCGTCCGCCTGTATGACCCACCCTCAGACGCCTGCGCCGTGGATCCCGCCCGACGGCCTGGCAGGGACGCCCCTTGCGACCCCGCAGGCCGGCCGCGCCACCCCCGTCTCCTTTCTGGCCGTGTACGTGTTGGCGGGCCTGGCGACGGTGTGTTGGGCGGGAGCGGCGTACAGCGCCCGGCTGATCTTCCTTGGCCGGGACATGGTCGAGGGTCTGCTGAGCTTCATCGGACTGCTGGGTCTCGCCGCAGGTGAAGTGTTCGCGTTGCTGTTCACCATCACGGCTGCTTTCGAGTTGCGCGGGCGCAACTCGCCTCGTGCGGCCCTGGCGGCCGGTCTGGTCGCGGTCACCGGGGTGGTCGCGACGATCGTGTTCCTGATCTGGGTTTAGGCCGGCCGGCTCGACTGGTAACCGGCTCTCGCCTTCAACCTTCTGGCCCTCGACGGAGTCGTGAGGGGTAACCAATCGAGGCGGGGGCTCATGGCAGTTGACGACGAGCATTTTCGAGAGTTCGTCGAGACGCGCTACGTGGATCTGTTGCGCGTGGCGTACCACCTCACCGGCTCGACCCAGGATGCAGAGGATCTGGTGCAGGCCGCGCTGGTGAAGGTGATGCGTCGGTGGCGGCGGGTCGACGATCCGATGGCCTACCTGCGGCGAGTCATGATCAACCAGCACATCAGCGTCTGGCGCCGCCACCGGATGCACGAGGTGCTGACGTTCTTCTTCCCCGAGCGGCCCACCCGGGACATGACCGAGACGGTTGCCGAACGGCGCGCTCTCTACGAGGCGATGCAGGAGCTGACACCTCGTACCCGTGCGGTGATCGTGCTCCGGTACGTGGTCGATCTGCCGGAGGCGGAGGTAGCGGCCACTCTCGGCTGCTCGGTCGGGTCGGTCAAGAGCCGCGCATCACGAGGATTGGCTCGCCTGCGTCTGGCGCTGGCGGCTGATCCAGCACCGACCGGGACGACGAAGATGACGGGGGTAGCACAATGACGGTCGACGATGAGCTGAGCCGAGCCCTGGCCGAATTGAGCAGCACACTGACCCCGCAGCCAGACCCGTACGGCCGAGCGAGGGCGCGATACCGACGGAGCCGGCAGCGACGCCTCGGCGGCCTGGTTCTGGTCCTCGCGGTCTCCGTGGGAAGCACGGCCTTCGCCCTCGCCAGCCCGGGCCGGACGACGCAGCCACTGCCGGCCGACCCGACCGAGTCCGTCGCACCCGTGATGGCGTGGTCGGACCGACTCCTCCAGTCGCCTCCGCGCGGCGCCGTCGCCGGGGACAGCGACTACGTACGTCAGCTCTCTGAACAGTTGTTGGCCGCCCAACGCCGAGGAGAGTTCTCCCGCCTGACGGTGCCGGTGAGCGGGGTGAAAGTCCTCTTCGCCGACGACGTGGACGGCCAGCGGGTCGCGCTCGCCGCCTTCGTCCGTAACCAGCCCGATCCGGGCACCGGCTGGCCGAGCGCCGCGGTGTGGCTGGTCGCCGACAAAGGTGCCAGCGCCCAGGAACTGGCCAGCACCGCCGCCGTCCGGGGAGTCAGCGACGCTCTGGAACCCTACGAGAGCCTGGCCGTGGATGGTCCGCAAGCGGCACACGTGGCGATCGCCCCGGCCGGATGTGTCTTACTCAGCTCACCGTTGCCCGACGGCAACACCTTCCGGTGGGTGCCGGAGCCGACCGGGTCCTACTTGATCCGTACGGCGCGCACCCAGCGGCCCGAGTGGTGGCGAGTCGACTGCGGCGGGGTGACTCGCCAGATAACGCCCGGGCCGGGTTCGTTGGCCTCCACGCCGATCACCGACGCTCAGCTCGCGACGGCAATGTCCCGCGTACGCGGCAGTGTCGAGCAGCAACGTGCCCGGGATCTGGTGTACCAGTGCGCCCAGTCGGAGGGTTACCGCCTGACCGCCCTTCCGAGCGTGGTGTGGGGCGGGCACGTTGCTGGCCTGCCTACCTGGCTGACCGACGAGTCGTCCAACGCTGGAGAGCCGTCGGTGGAGGACGGCCAGGTGACGGTCCTGGCTGCTCCCACTGTGGGCGGCGACTGGATCGGTGAGGTGTCGATCGCCCCCGATCAGCCACGGTCCGACGGCGTGCTCGGCACCGGCACCTCCTTCACCACGACGGCCGACCCGACCGATCCCGCCAGCGTGCTGGCCGTGCCCATCGGCGTTGAAACCGGCGGTAGCGAGGGTCAGCAGCTCCTGCTCGTGGTGACGCCGGCAGCCGCCACCACGGCGCGTGTCCTGCGCGACGGGCAGGAGGTGGCGCGGAGCGCCGTCAGCGGATCCGGGACGGCCATGCAGGTGCCCCGTCCCACCGCGGGCCTCGTCGTGGAGGCGCTCGACGGGTCCGGCCGGACAATTGCCAGCGGTCAGGTGGCGAAGCAGGGTGCACAGCGGACAACCGAAACCAACACCTGGAACCAGGACTGACAGCGCCCGCCGACCCGGTGACGCCTAGCTGACACCCCCGACCCGCCTTCAGCTGCCAATATAGGTGTTTCTACCGATCCCCTCGGGTGCTGCCAGCCCTAACGTCAGCGGCACATCACACCGTCCGAGGGAGACCACCGATGACCATCGCACCCGATCTCATCGCCGTGAAGGCACGCCAGCAGGTGACGTGGGCCAGCGGTGACTACGGCGCTGTCGCCGCGCTCATCCACCCGATCTCCGAACTTCTGGTGACCGCCGCCGACCTGTCGGCCGGTGCCCGCGTACTCGACGTGGCGACCGGGTCCGGCAACGCCGCCATCGCCGCCGCCCGCTGCGGCTGCGTCGTGACCGGCGTCGACTACGTACCCGAACTCTTGGGACGGGGCCAGGCCCGCGCCACAGCGGAACGACTCCCGGTCACGTTCGTGACCGGCGACGCGGAGCGCCTGGCGTACGCCGACGGGTCCTTCGACGCGGTCCTCTCCGTCGTCGGCGTGATGTTCGCGCCGGACCAGGAGCGGGCGGCGTCCGAACTGGTCCGGGTCTGCCGGCCCGGCGGCACGGTGGCGCTGGCGTCGTGGACGCCGCAGGGCTTCATCGGCGACCTGTTCCGCACTGTGGGGCGGCATGTGCCGCCGCCAGCGGGGCTGCGCCCGCCGGTCGAGTGGGGCGACGAGGGCCGGGTCCGCGAACTGCTCGGTGCGGGAGTGGGTGAACTGCGGGCGGTACGCCGGGAGTTCGTCTTCCGCTTCGGCACCCCGGAGGAGTTCGCCGACTTCTTCCGGGCCAACTACGGGCCGACGTTGAAGGCGTTCGAGGCGCTGCCCGAGGAACGACGACCGGACCTGTACGCCGATCTGGTGGAGCTGGTTCGCGCGCACAACCGCGCAACCGACGCGACGGTCCGCGTCCCGGCGGAGTACCTGGAGGTCGTGGCGCGGCGGACCCCCGACCCGGCCTGACGCACGTCCGCGCCACGCTGTTTCGAGGTGGCGCGGGCCGGTCAGTCCTGCGCTCGAACTCAGTCCTGTCGCTCGGTGCGCTCGATCTCCGCGAACGCGGCGGCCAGGTAGTCGTCCAACGGCACACTGGTCGCCGCCAACAGGTCGGCCACCAGTAGCGGGGCGTGTCGGGCCAGAGCCGCCGCGTCCGGCGGTGACTCGTCGCCCTCGGGGTCGTACACCCCCAACGCGCCGGCCAGCAGGACGAGCACCACGTGCGGGTCGACGTCCGTTCGCCAGCGCGTCGACTCCTGTACGCAGTGGGTCAACACCTGGCGGATGTCGTCGCCGGTCAGCCCGTCCGGGTGGCTCTCCTCCAGCAGCAACCGGACCACCGCGCCGAGCACCAGGCCGGACCGCTCGTCCGCGGCGAGACCGCCGACCGCCTCGTCGTACGCCTGACCGTCGCGGGCCTGGGCGGCAACGACGGCCGCCGTGGCGGTCACCGCGATGGCGCGGGCGGTAGCGGGCAGATGTCGCCAGGTGCCGGTCATCGAGCCAGCATCGCAGACCCGGCGGACACCGACCGCCCGTGATCACGGCGAGTGGATCAACGTGGGATTGGTCACCTGACGGTCCCGGTGACCGCGAGGCGTGGCCAAAAGGGTTCGCGCGGCGTCAGACCCACCGAACAGAATGCCGGCATGCTGCGTCGTGCCCTGCCCCGCCGTTCGGAAGCTCGCCGGATCCTCCTCGGCACCCTGCTGTCGGCGATCGGGCGGGGCCTGACCCTGCCGTTCCTGTTCATCTACCTGACCGACGTGCGCGGGCTTACCGACACCCGCGCCGGGCTCGTCATCGGCTGGTACGGCGTGGTCACCCTGGCCCTGTCGCCGCTGGGCGGGACGCTAATCGACCGGATCGGCGCCCGTCGGGTGGTGGTGCCCTGCCTGGTGATCGAGGCGATCGGCACCGGTTCGCTCGCGCTTGTCCACTCCACCGGCTCGGCTCTGCTGGTGATGACGGTGATCGCCATCGGCAGCTCGGCGATCTGGTCCGGGCAGAACACCATCCTCGCGTCGTTGACCGACGACGATGAGCGGCAACGTGTCTTCGGGTTGAACTTCGCCCTGCTCAACCTCGGCATCGGCATTGGTGGCATGACCTCCGGCGCGATCGTCGACACCACCCGGCCCGGCACCTTCCAGACGATCTACCTGCTGGACGCGGTGACCTACCTGATGCCGGCGCTGATCCTGCTCACCCTTCCCGGGGTGGGTCACCGACTCGGCAAACGCCGGGGCGTCGACGAGCCGTCAGCCGGCGGCTACCTGACGGTGCTCCGTGACCGCCCGTTCCGCCGGCTGGTGATCTTCGGGCTGATCCTCACCACCTGCGGGTACGCGCAGGTGGAGGTGGGCTTCGCCGCGTACGCGGTGCGGGTGGCCGAGGTGAACCCCCGGGTCGTGGCCTGGGCGCTGGCGGCCAACACCGTGATGATCGTGCTCGCACAACTGCTGGTGATCCGCCGGATCGAGGGCCGCAGCCGCACCCGGGCACTGGCAGTGGTCGGGGCGGTGTTCGCCATCGCCTGGCTGGTCCTCGGCGCAGCCGGCCTGGTCAGCGGCGAGAACGCCGTGCTGGCCGCCCTGTGCGTGGTGCTCTGCTCGGCGATCTTCGGCTTCGGCGAGACGATGCTGTCCCCGGTGATGCCCGCACTGACCAACGCGCTGGCCACCGACGAGCTGCGCGGCCGGTACAACGCGATGAGTTCGATGATCTTCGGAATCAGCGGTGTGATCGGCCCGGTGACCGCCGGCCCACTCATCGGCGCCGCCAACGGCATGGTCTGGGTGGCGACAGTGGTCGGCGGCTGCCTGGTCGCCTCGCTGGTAGCGCTCTCCCTGCGCCGACTGCTCACCACCGAGCAGGACGGCCTCGTGACGACCGCCCCGGCGTCCCCCGCCCCCGCGCCCACCCCGGCCTGACCCCGCACCCCGCACCCCGCACCCCGCACCCCGGACCAAGATCCGAGCAACTTCCCGGATGTTGCTGCCTCAGGCGCGCGGGAGGCAGCAACACCCCCGATGTTGCTGCCTTCTCGATGGTGCGCGGGTCTTGATCTCGCTGGGCACCAAGATCGCGCTCGATCCTGGATGTAGTGGCATCGCGGCGCCCTCGACACCACTACATCCATGTTCGAGCGTGACCTTGCCGGGCGGGGGCGGGGCGACGCGCGGGCAAGCGCGGGGCGGCGCGAGGCAAGCGCGAGGCAAGCGCGGGGCGGCGCGCGGGCAAGCGCGAGGCGCGGCGGTGTCGGGGGACGGGTCGGGCCCCGGAGCTGGTGCTCCGGGGCCCGGTGATCGCGGGGTCGGCCGTCAGGCGGCGGGGACCTCGGCGGTGGTGCGGATCCGGTCCAGCGTCGGCGCGGAGACCGGCGACTGGGCGGTCAGGTAGTCCACGAAGGCGTCCAGGTCGATCTGGCCGGTGACCAGGTTCGTCCCGCCGGTGAGGGCGCTGAAGCCGTCACCGCCGCCGGCCAGGAAGTTGTTCACCGTCACCCGGTAGGTGGCGGCGGTGTCGACGGCGGTGCCGCCGAGGGTGAGGCTGCCCCGGACCACGCGGGTGCCCGCGCACGGGTCGGCGACCGTACCGGTGGTGCCGTTCGGGTCGACCACGTAGCCCACCGTGGCCGACGGGTACAGGGTCCGGCCAGTGACGAACTGCTGCTCCAGGACGCAGTAGAGCTGCGCGCCGGTCAGGTCCAGTGTCACCAGGTTGTTGGCGAACGGCTGGACCGTGAACGCCTCCTCGTAGGTGACCGGGCCGGCGTCGAGGTCGGCCCGGACCCCGCCCGGGTTCATGAAGGCGGCGACGGCGTTCTGTTCGTCGTCGGTGGCGGCGAGTTGCGCGTCGGCGATCAGGTTGCCCAGTGGCGATTCGCCCAGACTCGTACCGAAGAGGGTTTCCTGGCTTCGGCTGATCGCCTGGCTGGTCACGCCGACCTGGCGGCCGGCGACCGGGCCGAGCACCGTCTTGTACCGGTTGATCAGCGCGGTCTGCTTCGGGTCCTTGGCGACGTCGCGGGTGACCACGACGTTGTTCGCGGCGGCGGAGATCACGTCCCCGCTCCGACGGTCGATCTTGAGGTCGATGTCGGTGACCAGGCGACCGAACGAGCTGGCACTGGTGACCAGCTTGCCGTTGATGTCGCAGTTGTACGCCTGGTGGGTGTGCCCGCTGACCACCACGTCGATCGACGGGTCCATCCGGTTGGTGATGTCCACGATGGGCCCGGTCATGCCGACGCAGTCGTTGATGCCGCCGGTCGACGCCTGGGCGCCGCCCTCGTGCAGCAGCACGACGATCGTCTCCACGCCCTTGCGGCGCAGCTCACGGGCGTACCGGTTGGCGGTGTCCGCCTCGTCGGCGAAGCTGAGGCCGGCGACGCCCTCCTGGCTGACGATCTGCGGGGTGCCCTCCAGGGTCATCCCGATGAAGCCGACCTTGACGCCCTGCACCTTGTGGATCGCGTACGGCGCCATCAGCGGCTTGCCGGTGGCGGTCTTGAAGGCGTTCGCGGACAGGTACTGGAAGCCGGCCCCCCGGTACGGGGTGCCGTCGATGCAGCCGTCCACCGGGTGGCAGCCGCCGTTCTGGATCCGCAGCAGCTCGGCGGCACCTTCGTCGAACTCGTGGTTGCCGACGCTGGCGTAGTCCAGCCCGGCCATGCTCAGCGCCTCGATGGTCGGCTCGTCGTGGAACGCGGCGGAGAGCAGCGGGGACGCGCCGATCAGGTCACCGGCGGCGACGGTGATGGTGTTCTTCTTCTTGGCCGCGGCACGCAGCTCGGCAAGGTGGGTGGCCAGGAACTCGACGCCACCCGCGGTCTGCCCGGCGATGGTGCCGCTGGACCCGGTCGGCGGTTCGAGGTTGCCGTGGAAGTCGTTGAGGGCGAGCAGGGTGACGTCGACCGGCTTCGGCCCGGCGTCGGCCTGCTCAGGGCTGGTGGCGACCGCGCCGAAAGCGGCCACCGCGAGCGCGGTCAGGCCAACGGCGGCCCGACGCATCCCGGGTATGAACATGGATCTCCTTGTGAGAATCGGCGCGTACGGTGCCCCGGCCTCTGGGTCGACCGGGGCCTCCGACGGACGCCGTCGAAGGGGTCGCGGATGGCGGTGGTTGAGCATGGCCCCGCCCTGACAGCCTCTCATCCGCACGCCGGTCGGTCGACCCGGGCAGCACATCGGAGCAGCGCGTACGTCGAGGCCGCTATCGATCACCGTTTAACGCTGTCTGCCAGACAGTGTCGGACCCAGGGTCTAGAAAGGACGGGACGACCAACGAGGATCGGGGGCGGCATCGTGAGCGGAACGACACCGGTGGCGGAGCAGGTGCGATCGGCCGACGGCACACCCATCGCGTTCGAGCGGTCCGGCGCTGGGCCGGCGGTCGTCCTGGTCGGCGGCGCGTTCAGCGACCGCGGCGCGACCCGTGACCTGGCTGCTGCGCTGGCACCGGATTTCACCGCATTCAGCTATGACCGCCGGGGTCGGGGCTTCAGCGGCGACACCGCACCGTACGAGGTCGGCCGCGAGATCGACGACCTGGCCGCCCTGATCGCGGCGGCGGGTGGTTCCGCCGCCGTCTACGGCATCTCCTCCGGGGCCGTCCTCGCTTCCCTCGCCACCGCGCAGGGCCTGCCGGTGACCAGGCTGGTCATGTTCGAGCCACCGTTCCAGGTCGGCACGCACGTGGGCGTCCGCAAGGACATCACCCCGCAGCTCATCGAGCTGATCGCCGCCGACGACCGGGACGGCGCGGTGGAGACCTTCCTCAGCGCCTCTGTGGGGTTGCCGGCCGACCAGGTGACCGGGATGCGGTCGCAACCGATGTGGGGTGGGCTGACGGCAGTCGCGCACACCCTGGTGTACGACTCGATCATCACCGCCGGAGGGCGGCTCCCCGTGGACCGGCTGGCGTCCATCACCGCGCCGACCCTCGGGCTGGACAGCACCGGCAGTCCACAGTGGCTGCGGGACGCGAGTCGGGCAGCGGCCGAGGCGGTCCCGGGCGGTCGGTCCGTCAGCCTCGACGGCGGCTATCACGACGTGCCGCCGACGACGTTGGCGCCCGCGCTGCGCGAGTTCCTGCTCGGTTGACGGGCGGCACTGGGGCACCGTTGACCAGCGCTTCGTCGACCAGGGCCGCTACGGCGTCCAGGGGCCAGGCACCCAGCACGCCGGGCCGGGCCGCCAGGTAGGTGGCGATCCGCTCGGCCGGCCAGCCGTGCGACTCGCTTAGCCCCCGGGCGATCATGCCGAGGTAGACCGGCGCGGGTGGCCGGCACCGTACGGCTGACGCCCCCTCAGGGGCGGTGAAGGTGAGCAGCGGAACGCCGTCGCGGTTGCCCGGGCAGATCAGCGTCTCGTACCGTCCCGGGCCGAGGGTGGCCCGTCCGTTGGCGACGGCGGCGTCGATGGCCGCGCCGGTCGCCGGGATCAGGTCGGCGGTGTCGCCCGGGGGGCGGTACATCTCCTGGGCCGCGATGTCGGTGAACTGCTCCAGGGTGACCAGGTAGGCGCGGGCCGCGGCCTGGCCTGGCAGCTGCGGGTCGTAGAAGGCCATGCCGCCGGTCCAGGCACCGGATTCGCCGGCGAAGTAGATGCCGCCGGGCAGCGACACCGGTGCCGACCGGCTCGGTGGACGCCGGTCGCGGCAGCCCGGGTACGTCCGCTTTCCGCCGGGTGGGCAGCCGCCATCGATGTACCAGGCCAGCCGGGCGGCGTGCATGTTCGAGCCGTACGAGACGTACCAGACCAGCATGACGCGCTCAGAAGCCGCAGGTCTGCCCGGCGGAGTGGCTCACCTGCACGGTGTGGGTCACGCAGCCGCCGGCCTCGACCGCGTGCAGCAGGAAGGCGGTGGGCTCGGTGACCCAACCGATCTGCTCGTCGGCGCTCATGGTGAGCGTGCTCTGCTTCCACGTGCTGGGTGCCACGGTGAGGACCGTGCCGGCGTACGCCGTGGTGACCGGGCGGTGCAGGTGGCCGGCGCCGACCCGCACGACGTGCCGGTGTCGACCGATCACCTCGGCGAGCGCGTCCCCGTCGGCGAGTCGGATGGAGTCCGCGGCGGGGATGCCGACCGCGACCGGTGGGTGGTGCAGGAAGACCAGGGCAGGCACCTCGGGCCGCCCGGCCAGCACCCCGTCGAGCCAGCCGAGCTGTTCCTCGCCGAGTTGGCCGCCGTCGCTGCCGGGGACGAGCGAGTCGAGCACCACGACGGTCGCGGCCTCGTGGTCGACGTGGTAGTAGGCCGAGAAGCCGCCGCCGAGCCACGGTGTGCCCCCGAACGCGTCGAGCAGGGACTCCCGGCCGTCATGGTTGCCGGTGGCCAGGTGCACGGGCAGCGGGAACCGGCCGATCACCTCGCGCAGCGCCGCGTACTCGTCGGGCTGGCCGTGGTCGACCAGGTCGCCGCTGATCACCACGCAGTCCGGTCGGGGTCGTAACGCCAGCACCCGGCCGAGCGCTCGGTGCAACCCGGCGGCCGGTTCGGCGGCGAGCAGGCCGGTGGTCAGGTGCGGGTCACTGAGCTGGGCGATGAGCATGGCTCGCCTCCTCGGCGCCGGGGTGCTCCACGCTATCGCCAGGGCCGGCATTCCGTGGGGCACGCGTCCACAGGCTGCGTCCACAGCCTGTGGATAGCACGTGTGTACGAAGCCGGGTCGGTCCCGGCCGCCGTGAGTACGCTTGATCGAGCGGTTCGGCGTCGGCCGGGCCCCTCCCCTACCTGGAACGACGTGCGAGTGGATCATCAGCGAGTCATCCGTGACGTCACCGTCCGCCTGCCGATGGCGTCGAGCACGCCGGAGGCGTGTCGGTGGACGGTCACCGCGCTGTCCCGCCACACCCCGGCGACCATCTCCGTGCTGCTCGCGGTCCACGACCGCCTGCGCTGCGTCGCGGCAACCGGGGCGTGGCAGGTCTTCGCCACCGTGCCGGCACGGACCGGCATCGTCGGCCGGGTGTACGCGACCGGCGCTCCCGCTGTCGTCCCGGACGTCACAGTCGACCCGGACTACCTGCCGGTCCGCCCGGATGTGACCGCCGAGCTGTGCGTACCGGTCCTGGACCCGACGGGCCGGGCGATCGGCGTACTCGACCTGCAGTGGAGTGAGCCGACCGACCTGGAGCCGTGGCGGGAGACCGCGCAGCGGCTGGCCGACGGGCTCGGTGCGCGGATCACCGCCCTCGGTGGCCCACCGGAGGAGAGCCGCAGTGAGAAGCTGCTTCGCCACGCGGCGGCGCTCTCCTCCGCGCCGACCGAGGGGGAGGTGATGGGGGCGGCGGCCCGCGCCGCCCGGGAGGTCTCCACGCTCTCCACCGCACTGCTGCTGATCGGCGGGCAGCTCGGCCCGTCCCCGGCGACGCCGAGCGACCTGGAGACCCGGATCCGCGCCGAGTTGGCTGCGGCGGGTCCGGCCGCCCTGGACCGGATGGTCGAGCGGGCACACCGGTACGGCGCCGGGTACACGCTGGGCGAGGCCGGGCACCCCCCGACCGAGGACTACCGTCCGCTGACCCGGGCGGGGGTACGCACGCTGGTCGCGGTGCCGGTCGGGCCGACGGACGCCGGTGGGGTGCTGCTGGTTGCCGACGAACGGGCGCTGCGTCCGGACCCGACCACTGTCAGCCTGATGGAGTTGCTCGCCGGGCAGGCGTGGACGAGCGTGGACCGACTACGCACGCTGACCCGGCTGCGGGAGCAGGCCAGCTCCGACCCGCTGACCGGGTTGCGGCACACCGGCCCGTTCGGGCAGCGGATCGCGGCGGCCACCCCCGGGCGTACGGCCCTGCTGGCCATCGACGTGGACGGCTTCAAGACCGTCAACGACACGTACGGCCACCAGGCCGGTGACCGGGTGCTGGTCGGGTTGGCCCGGGCGTTGGAGGGGGCGCTGCGGCACGGCGACGAGTTGTACCGGATCGGCGGCGACGAGTTCGTGGCGGTGATCGAGGTGAGCCGTCCGGAGGAGGCGGTCCGGATCGCCGAACGGCTGACCGAGGCGGCCCGACGCATCGGCCGCACGATCAGCGTGGGCGTCGCCCTGCCCCGCCCGGGCGAAACCCCCGACCGCACACTGAAAAGGGCCGACCAGGCCCTCTACGCGGTGAAACGCCAGGGCCGAGACGGCGTCCTGCTCTCCGCCGCGTAACAGCGCCGACCCCGCGCCCGCGCCGACCCCCGCGCCGATCTTGCACATTCGGTCGTCGTTTTGTCGCTCTGATCCCTTATGCCGGCGCAGAAAGTGCAAGATCGCCGCAGCGGGGGTGGGGCGCGGGCTGGCGCGGGGCGGCTAGGGGGTGCGGAGTTCCTTGGCTAGGAGTTCGGCGATCTGGGCGGTGTTGAGGGCCGCGCCCTTGCGGAGGTTGTCGCCGGTCACGAAGAAGTCCAGAGCCCGGGGGTCGTCGAGCGCACGGCGGATCCGACCGACCCAGGACGGGTCGGTGCCGACTGCGTCGATCGGCATCGGGAACTCCCCGGCCGCCGGGTCGTCGACCAGGATCACCCCGGGGGCGTTGCGCAGCGCCTCGCGGGCGCCCTCGGCGTCGACCTCGGTGGCGAAGACCGCGTGCACCGCGACCGAGTGGGCGGTGACCACCGGCACCCGGACGCAGGTGGCGGAGACCTTGAGGTCGGGGAGGCCGAGGATCTTGCGCGACTCGTTGCGGATCTTCATCTCTTCCGATGACCAGCCGCTGTCCGCCGGGGAGCCGGCCCAGGGCACCACGTTGAGCGCCATGGGTGCCGGGAACGGGCCCAGGTCGTCGCCGACCGCCTGGCGTACGTCGCCGGTGCGCGAGCCGAGCGCCCGATCGCCGGCGACCTTGGTGAGCTGGTCGTGCAGGATGTCGACGCCGGACTGACCGGCTCCGGAGACCGCCTGGTAGGAGGCGAGCACAAGCTCTCGCAGGCCGTACTCACGGTGCAGCGGCGCGACCGCGACGATCATCGCGAGGGTGGTGCAGTTGGCGTTGGCGATGATGCCCCGGGGCCGGTTGCGGACCTGCTCGGGGTTGATCTCCGGAACGACCAGCGGGACGTCGCGGTCCATCCGGAACGCGCCGGAGTTGTCGACAGCGATCGCGCCACGGGAGACGGCGATGGGTGCCCACTCGGCGGAGACCTCGTCGGGCACGTCAAACATGGCCACTTGGACCCCGTCGAACGCCTCGGGGGTCAGCGCCTGGACGACGAGTTCCTCGCCCCGGCAGCGCACCCGGCGCCCGACGGAACGCTCGGAGGCGAGCAGCCGGATCTCACCCCAGACGTTGCGCCGCCCGGTGAGCAGCTCACACATCACGGTGCCGACGGCACCTGTCGCTCCGACCACTGCGAGGGTGGGCAGCGCCGTCATCGGCGCTACCTACCCGTCCCCGCGTAGACGACGGCTTCGCTGTCGCCGCCCAGCTCGAACGCGTCGTGGATGGCGCGGACGGCGGCGTCGAGGTCGGTGTCCCGGCAGACCACGGAGACCCGGATCTCGGAGGTGGAGATCATCTCAATGTTGACCCCGGCCGCGCCGAGCGCGGCGAAGAAGCCGGCCGCCACCCCGGGGTGCGAGCGCATGCCCGCGCCGATCAGTGAGACCTTGCCGACGTGGTCGTCGTAGAGCAGGCCCTTGAACTTGACCGGCTCCTGGATCTTGCTGAGCGCGGCCATCGCGGTGGGGCCGTCGGCCTTGGGCAGGGTGAACGAGATGTCCGTCCGGCCGGTGCCCTCGGTGGAGACGTTCTGCACGATCATGTCGATGTTGATCTCGGCGCCGGCGACGGTGTCGAAGATCCGCGCGGCGGCACCCGGCTCGTCGGGCACCCCGACGATCGTGATCTTGGCCTCGCTGCGGTCGTGCGCGACCCCGGTGATCAGTGCCTGCTCCACGGAAAGGTCCTCCATCGATCCGGTGACCATCGTGCCGGTGTTGGTCGAGTATGACGAACGGACGTGGATCGGCAACCCCGCCCGCCGGGCGTACTCCACGCTACGCAGGTGCAGCACCTTCGCGCCGCAGGCGGCCAGCTCCAACATCTCCTCGTAGGTGATGTGCTGGATGTGCCGGGCGTTGGGCACGATCCGCGGGTCGGCGGTGAAGATGCCGTCCACGTCGGTGTAGATCTCGCAGACGTCGGCGTGCAGGGCGGCGGCGAGCGCCACGGCGGTGGTGTCCGAACCACCGCGGCCCAGCGTGGTGACGTCCTTGGTGTCCTGCGAGACGCCCTGGAAGCCGGCCACGATGACCACCGACCCCTCGTCGAGCGCGCCCTTGAGCCGCCCTGGGGTGACGTCGATGATCCGGGCGCGGCCGTGCACCGAGGTGGTGATCACGCCGGCCTGCGAACCGGTGAACGAGCGTGCTTCGTACCCCAGGTTGTGGATGGCCATGGCCAGCAGGGCCATGGAGATCCGCTCCCCGGCGGTGAGCAGCATGTCCAGTTCGCGGCCCGGCGGCAGCGGGCTGACCTGGTTGGCCAGGTCGAGCAGCTCGTCGGTGGTGTCGCCCATCGCGGAGACCACCACCACCACGTCGTCGCCGGCCTTGCGGGCGGCGACGATGCGCTCGGCCACCCGCTTGATCCGCTCGGCGTTGGCGACGGAGGACCCGCCGTACTTCTGCACCACGAGTGCCACGACGGTGCACTCCCTCCCAGCGACCCTGAGCGTGCCGACGCCGCCGGAACCGGGGCCGGCGGCGCGTGTCAGACCCCATGAGGGTATCCGGCAGGTAACGACGCCGGGTCAGGTGATCCCACCATCCGGCCCGCCCGGGACCGGCCGGGCCGCTCCCACCAGGTCGGATGGGTACGCGGAAACGCCCGGTCCGACACGCCGGGACGAGCCGGGTACGCGTCGGCACCCACCGACCGCCCGCACCCACCAGAATGGGCCGGTGCCCGTCCTCACCCGCTCGGCCGGCCGCGTGCTCGGGCCGCTCGTCCTCGCCCTGCCGGCACTCCTGGTCGCCTGCACCAGTGAGCAGCCACCGGCTCCGCCGCCCGCCGATCCGGGGCCGGTCGAGGTGGACGCCGCCCGGGATGAGCTGGCCGCGCTGGCCGCGGCAGCTCAGGACCGTCACCTGGTGGCCCAGTACGTCTACAGCCAGGCGGGTCAACCGGATCGCACCATCGTGTTCACCAGCGCGAACGACGGCAGCTGGCGGGTCGACGTGCCGGGAGGCGCGTTGGGTGGCACCGCCGACGTCTCGATGGCCGGCACGGCCGACGGGCTGTTCCAGTGCGCCCTGCCGTCGGCCGGTCACAGCGAGTCGGCGAGCTGCGTACGCCTGGGTGATCGCGACGACGTGGTGCCACGCCGGTCGGACCCTCGGGTCCAGCACCTGCTCACCGACTGGCTGGACGTGCTCACCGACCGACGCGCCCCCTTGGCGGTCGCCCCGGCCAACGCGCCGGAGGGCCTCAACGGCACCTGCTACTCGGTGGACTCCACCTCGGCGTCGCTCAACGCCCCGCTGGATGTGGGCATCTACTGCTACGACGGGGACGGCACGCCGACCGGCGTCCGAACCGCGGCCGGGACGCTGAGACTGGCCGCCCCGCCCGCCCCGGCGCCGGCCACCGTGCAGCTGGCCGGCCCGGTGGTGGTCGACCGGGAACCGCTCGACACCGCGGCGCCACCGACCCCGGACCCGTCGGAGAGCCCGGGCGCGGGAACGTCCTGATCTTCGTCCCGTTACGGGTGCTCTTGCCCACATTCGACCACCCCCTCCTGAGGGGCGAATCACCCATACAGGACGATCCGACGTATGGCCGATCTCACCCCGCTGCTCGCCTACCGCTGGAGTCCGCGAGCCTTCGACCCGAGCGCCGAGCTGGCTCCGGAGGAATCCGCCTCGCTCCTTGAGGCCGCCCGCTGGGCCCCGTCGGCGGAGAACGGGCAGCCCTGGCGGTTCGCCCTCGGCCACCGCGACGACGAGACCTGGAAACGGATCCTGATCAGCCTCCCGGTCGACGACCAGAACTGGATCCGGCACGCAGCGACCCTGGTGGTCGGTGCCCACACCGGCCTCGACACCGAGCGGGCCGCGTACGACCTGGGCCAGGCGATCGCCCACCTGACAGTGCAGGCCACCGCGCTCGGGCTGCACGTGCACCAGCTCACCCGGTTCGACCGGGCCGGCCTCTCCACCGAGCTCGACCTGCCCGGCGGCGTCCGCCCGTTGGTGGTCGCCGCCGTCGGCCGGCTCGGGGACCCGTTCGCTCTCCCGACCGAGCTGCGAGCCCGGGAGACCGGCCTGCGTCGCCGCCGTCCGGTCGCCGACCTGCTGCTGCGCTGAGCGGGCTCACCCGCCCCGGCTGGCCCGGAGGAGGACCGCCGCGGCGTCGGTGTTGCGGTACAGGACGTGCCGACCCTCGCGGGACCGGGACACCAGGCCGGCGCCGTGCAGCGCGGCCAGGTGCTGGGAGACGTTTCCGGCGGACATCCCGGTGAGTCGGGCCAGGTCGGTGGTGGTCAGCGCCGTCTCGAGCAGGTGCAGCAGCGCGGTCCGGCCCGGCCCGATCACCCGTGCCAGTGGGTCCCCGGGTGGCGGCGCGGTCGCCTCCCAGAGCGTCCCGACGGCACGGACCGGATACGCGCCGACCGGCAGCGAATCCTCCAGCAGGTTCCACAGCACGTGCTGCTCGGTGAACACCGTTGGGTTCAGCGCCAGCCCGCGGCCGCGGAGGTCGAAGTCCCGCTCGAACGTGTCGTCGCTGATCACCCGGTCGCCGTGCCAGTGCAGGCTCGGGTGGAGCTGCTCGAAGAACCGACCGGCGCCGTTCTCGGCGAGCTGCGCGGCCCGGTACGCCACGTCGGCGTCGAGCAGCGCCCGCATCCGCGGCCAGTCCGGGGCGATCGCCTCGTCGTACCAGACCCGCACCGCCTCGACGACCTGCGGCAGCAGCCCGCCGGGGTCGGCGAGCAGCGCCCGTCCGAACGGGCTCAGCGGTTTTTGCCAGGTGGTCGACAGCAGGTCCTGGACCACCACGGCCGGCGGCGTCGCGGCGATCTGGTCGAGCTGCTCGGCCATCTCCACGTTCGGTCGGGCCGCCGGGGTGAGGAAGTCGGGCAGCCAGCGACCCGGCACGACCAACCCCACCAGAGGTCGGACCCGGTCGGCCACCTCGGGACGACGCAACGTCACCCGGGCCCGGTCGACCCAGGGCAGGTGTACCGCGTAGCGGATCGGGTTGGCCAGCGCCCACATGCTCATGACCGTCTCGTTGGCCGGTGACACGGCGAGGCGTACTCCCGCCACGTCGGCCAGGCTGAACCGCAACTCGGACACACGCCCCCCAGGAGCAGGATTCGGTCCAGCCTAAAAGACTCGACCAAGGTCACGGGGACCGGATTCACTCCCCGACCATGGGGACCAGAGAAACCATCCGCACCGCCGTCCGAGACGTCATACCGCCGGCCGGGCTGACCCGCGCCCTGGCCGTGCAGGCCATGGTCTACGCCGTGGGCAGCGGGCTGTTCCACGCCGGCAGCGCCGTCTTCTTCACCCGGGCGCTCGGGCTCAGCGCCGCCCAGGTGGGGCTCGGGCTGTCGATCGCGGCGGGGGTGTCGCTGCTGGGCACGGTGCCGCTGGGTGGGCTCACCGACCGGTACGGACCGCAGCGGGTCTGGGTGGTGGGGCTGGTGCTGAACGCGGCGCTCTTCGCGACCTACCCGTTCGTGGGCGGCTTCGCCGGTTTCCTCGCCGTGGTGGTGGCGCTGGCCGCCGTGGACGCCGCTGTCGGCGTGGCCCGACAGGTCTACTCGATCAACGCGCTCCCGCCGGCCGAACGGGTCACCGCGATGGCGTACCAGCGCTCGTCGCTGAACGTCGGCTTCGGGCTCGGCGCGGTGATCAGCGGCCTGGTGCTGGCGGTGGACACGATCACGGCGTACCGGGGAATGGTCTGGTTCATCTCGACGGTCTTCCTCGTGACGGCCCTCTTCGTGCGGCGCCTGCCCCGGCTGCCGCAGGTGGCCCGACCGGCGGAGCCGATGAGTCGGCTCGCCGTGCTGCGGGACCGGCCGTTCATGGCGGTGTCAGTGCTGTCCGGGCTGCTCACCGCGCACGGGGTGCTCTACCTGACGGTCATGCCGCTCTGGATCCTCACCCACACCGACGCCCCGAAGACGATGATCGCCGGGCTGGTGCTGCTCAACACGATCCTGATCGTGCTGCTCCAGGTGCGTGTCAGCCGGGGCGCGGACACCGCGGCGGGCGCGGCCCGGGCCTCTCGCCGGGGCGGGCTGCTGATCGCCCTGTTCTGTCTGGTTCTGCCGATCTCCGGGGTCACCAGGGGCCTGCTGACCGTCGCGGTGCTGGTGGCTGCCGCCATGTTGCTGATCCTGGCCGAGCTGATCGAGTCGGCGGGCAGTTGGGGGCTCACCGCCACCCTGCCGCCGGCCGACCAGCGCGGTGCCTACGTGGGGGCGCTCGGACTCGGCGTGCAGGTCCAGTACCTGATCGCGCCGGCAGGGCTGACCGCGCTCGGGGTGACCACCGGCGGGTGGGGTTGGTTACCGACGGCAGCGATCTTCGTGCTGGTAGCGGTGGCGATCGTGCCCGCGGTGGCCTGGGCGCAACGGACGCCGAGGCTGGGTGCCGAGGCCGCAGAGCCGGCCATGACTCCGGTCCCATAGTCCGGACCTGTCTTTCCACCCCCCGTTCCATCACGTAGGGTGACCTGGTCATGTGGCAGGCGCTTCTCCTCCTTAGCCGCCGCGACGAGGCCTGACCGGCCGGCACCTCGTCGCGGAGTCGCATCGCGCCGTCCAGCACATCCGAACTTCCTCTCGGCACCGCCGCGCACCGTCGCCCGGCATCTCGCCGACACCTTCCGATCTGCTGACGCCACATGTTCCAGGGAGCACTCTGAGATGGCTCAACCTGTCACCGACGCTGATACCGATCCGATCGCCCGGCAACGCCCGAGCCGGATGCCGTACCACCGTTACCAGCCGTACCAGGAGCAGTTCCGCGTCGAACTGCCGGACCGCACCTGGCCCACCCGCGCCGTCGAGGCCGCCCCCCGCTGGTGCGCCGTGGATCTCCGCGACGGCAACCAGGCCCTGATCGACCCGATGTCGCCCGAGCGCAAGCGCCGGATGTTCCAGCTGCTGGTCCAGATGGGCTACAAGGAGATCGAGGTCGGCTTCCCGTCGGCCAGCCAGACCGACTTCGACTTCGTCCGGCAGCTCATCGAAGACGACATGATCCCGGACGACGTCACCATCCAGGTGCTCACGCAGTGCCGGGAGCACCTGATCGACCGGACGTTCGAGTCGCTGCGCGGGGCGAAGCGGGCCATCGTGCACTTCTACAACTCGACCTCCACCCTCCAGCGGCGGGTGGTCTTCGGCCTGGACCGGGACGGCATCGCCGACATCGCCACCACCGGCGCTCGTCTCTGCCAGAAGTACGCGGAGATCCACACCCCGGACACGGAGATCTTCTACGAGTACTCGCCGGAGTCCTACACGGGCACCGAGCTGGAGTACGCGCTGGAGGTCTGCTCCCGGGTGATCGACGTGATCGACCCGACCCCGGACCGGCCGCTGATCATCAACCTGCCGGCCACCGTCGAGATGGCCACCCCCAACGTGTACGCCGACTCGATCGAGTGGATGCACAGGCACCTGCCGCGCCGGGACAGCGTGGTGCTGAGCCTGCACCCGCACAACGACCGGGGCACCGGTGTGGCCGCCGCCGAGCTGGGCCTGCTCGCCGGCGCGGACCGCATCGAGGGCTGCCTGTTCGGCAACGGTGAGCGCACCGGCAACGTCGACCTGGTGACCCTGGGGCTCAACATCTTCTCCCAGGGCATCGACCCGATGATCGACTTCTCGAACATCGACGAGATCCGGCGAGCCGTCGAGTACTGCAACCAGCTGCCGGTGCACGAGCGGCACCCGTACGCGGGCGACCTGGTCTACACCGCCTTCTCCGGCTCGCACCAGGACGCGATCAAGAAGGGCTTCGACGCCCTCGCCGCCGACGCGAAGGCGGCCGGCGTACCGGTGGACGAGCACACCTGGGCGGTGCCGTACCTGCCGATCGACCCGAAGGACCTGGGCCGCACCTACGAGGCCGTCATCCGGGTCAACTCGCAGTCCGGCAAGGGCGGCGTCGCGTACATCATGAAGAGCGAGCACCAGCTGGACCTGCCGCGCCGGCTCCAGATCGAGTTCTCCGGAGTGGTGCAGCAGGTCACCGACCACGACGGCGGCGAGGTCGACCCGGCCGCCATGTGGGAGATCTTCGCGACGCACTATCTGCTCGACCACCAGCCCGACCCGGCGGTCCGGCTGGCCGGCTACACGATCGGCACGGCCGACGGCAAGGTCGAGATCGAGGCCCAGGTCGGTGTGGGCGGCGAGCAGCGGTCCCTCGCCGCGGTCGGCAACGGCCCGATCGACGCGTACGTCAACGCGCTCCAGTCGGTAGGGGTGGGTGTGCGGGTGCTCGACTACCACGAGCACGCGCTCTCCTCCGGTGGTGACGCGCAGGCCGCCGCGTACGTGGAGTGTGAGGTGGACGGGAAGACGGTCTGGGGTGTCGGCACCGACGCCAACATCGTCACCGCGTCGATCAAGGCGGTCACCAGCGCCGTCAACCGCGCCCGCCGCTGACCTTCGCGCGACACCCCCGAGGTGGATCTCTACTTCGGGGGTGTCGCGGCGGGCAGCGAGTGGCAGGGCTGGGACGGCGGTGCTTCCCGGGGCGGCCGGTGGACCAGCACGAGCGCCAGCACCGCGCCGGCCACGAGCAGCCCGGCGCACCACTCCATCGCGGCCCGGAACGCGTCGGTCAGCTCGGCCTTCTGCTCGTACCCGCCGCCGGAGAGCCCGACCAGCAGCGGCAGCGCCGCCACCGCGAGCAGGCCGCCGGCCCGGGACGCGGCGTTGTTGAACCCGCTGGCCACCCCGGAGAACCGGTCCTGCACGGCGGCCAGCACCGACGCGGTCAGCGGCGCCACCACCAGGGTCAGCCCGATGCCGAAGAGCAGCACCCCGGGCAGCACGTCCCGCCAGTACGACGCGCCCGGTCCGACGCCGCGCAGCAGCAGCAGACCGACAGCGGCGACCACCGGTCCGATGGCGAGCGGCAGCCGGGGGCCGATCCGCGCCGACAGCGCACCGGCCCGCGCGGACCCGACCAGCAGCAGCACTGTCATCGGCAGCAACGCGATGCCGGTGCGGAAGGCCGACCACTCGACGACGTTCTGCAGGTAGACGGCGAAGAAGAAGGTGAAGCCGCCGAGCGCCGCGTAGACGACCACTGTGAAGAGGTTCAGCACCGAGAAGAGTCGGCTGCTGAACAGCCCGGTGGGCAGCATCGCGGCGTCGCCGCGCCGCCGCTCCAGCAGGACGAAGGCCACTGCGGAGAGCACCCCGACCGCTGCCGCGATCAGCACCTCGGCGGAGTCGAACCCGCGGGCCGGCGCGTCGATCAGGGCGTAGGTGACGCCGGCGAGCGCGAGCGCTCCGAGCAGGGCTCCGGCGACGTCGAACCGCCGTCGGGCCCGACCCCGCCCCTGGGTCCGGGAGGCGCTCTCGTCCCGGCTCTCCGGCACCCAGCGCAGGGCGGCCAGCAGCACCAGCACGGCGATCGGCAGGTTGAGGAAGAAGATCCAGCGCCAGGAGAGCGTGTCGATCAGCCAGCCCCCGATGAACGGGCCCAGCGCTGTGGACACCCCGGACAGCCCGGCCCAGGCGCCGATGGCCCGGCCCCGGTCGTCGGGGTGGAAGCTCGCCTGGAGGACCGACAGCGACCCGGGCGTGAGCAGCGCGCCACCGGCGCCCTGGAGGAACCGGGCCCCGATCAGCCAACCGGTGCCCTGGGCCAGCCCACACAGAACGGAGGCGGCGGTGAACCAGAGCACGCCGATGAGGAAGATGCGTCGCCGGCCGAAGCGGTCGCCGAGCGCGCCGCCGAGCAGCACGAACGCCGCGAGCATCAGCAGGTAGCCGTTGATGGTCCACTGGAGATCGGCCACGTTCGCGCCGAGGTCCTGGCCGAGTTTCGGCAGCGCCACGTTGACGACGGTGCTGTCGAGGAAGACCATGCCAGAGGCGAGTACGGCGGCGAGCAGCGTGCCCCGGCCGGCGGTGGTGCCCATTCGGAGGGCGGTCGCCGGTACGGGTGCGGTCATCCCACCAATCTGCCTTGCATCATGTGGGAGACGCCACGAAACGCCGAAACCGTGCCCGGGTACTGTGCGCAATCGCCGGGAGCCCCCAAGCTGGAGAGGTGTCGTCTGTGCGTACCAGATCAGGACCGCGAGCGGCGGTGGCCGCGCTTACCGCGGCGCTGGCGCTCGGCGTGGCCGGTTGCGTCCCGCAGGATGAGCCGACCACACCGCCGCCGAGCGACGGTGGCAACGCCGCGGAGCAGTTGAGTCAGCTCACCGTCGCTACCGCCGGCTCGATGAAGGGTTACAGCCGGGAGCGTTTCCCGCACTGGCGGGACACCGGCAAGAACTGCGATGTCCGGGACAGCATCCTCCAACGCGACGGCAAGGAGGTGAAGCTCTCCGGCTGCAACGTGGTCGGTGGGCGCTGGGAGAGCGTGTACGACGGTCGCAGCTTCTCGGATCCCTCCGACGTGGACATCGACCACATGGTGCCGTTGGCCAACGCGTGGCGCTCGGGTGCCGACGAGTGGGACAACGCGAAGCGCGGCGATTTCGCCAACGACACCACTCGTCCGCAGCTTTTCGCGGTTTCCGCCTCGTCGAACCGGGCAAAGGGTGACCAGGACCCGTCCCAGTGGAAGCCGGCAAACCGATCTTACTGGTGCAAATACGCCCAGGACTGGGTGACGGTCAAGCACTACTGGCGGTTGACGGTGACCAGCGCCGAGAAGACCGCCCTGACCGACATGTTGGAGGGCTGTTCAGTGGGGAGCGATTCGTGAGCGCCGCCGGGGAGAGCGGCCCGTCCGCCGCCGGCATGACAGCGGACGGCACCGCCGAGACCCCCGCAGCCGTGCCGGGTGCCGGCATGGTCGCTGACTCCGGGGGCGCGGCCGGCCCGCAGAGCCGCACCACGGACATCGTGCCCGGCCCCGGTGGCGTGATGACCGACGAGGTCGGCGTCGTCACCGGTGACCTGACGCTGCGCACCGAGTACGCGGACGGCACTGTCACAGTGCGGGTGCAGTACAAGGACGCGGACGAGTGGTACGTGGTGACCGGCACGTCGGTCACGCTGGCCGACCCGGCCGGGCTGGACGCGGTGCACGGCGTCGCCGTGGGGCTGCTGAACCGCCCCGAGGGCTGACGAGCGCCGGCACCGCGTCCAGTCTCAGACGTACGAGCCGGGCTCGGTGGGCGCGGAGACCACGCCCGGCGCGTCCCCCTCGCCCTCGGGTCGGACGACCTGCGCGCTGACCCCGTGCGGGCGCAGTTCGCCGCTGGCGATCTGCTCGGCGAAGTGGCAGGCCACCCGGCTGGCGCCGATGTCCCGCAGCACCGGTCGCTCGTCGGCGCAGCGGGTGGGCTGCGCCCACGGGCAGCGGGTGTGGAAGCGGCAGCCCGACGGCGGGTTGGCCGGCGACGGCAGGTCACCGGCGAGCAGGATGCGCTCCCGGCGGTCCTCGACGTCCGGGTCCGGCACCGGCACCGCGGACATCAGCGCCCGGGTGTACGGGTGCAGCGGCTCGGTGTAGAGCCTGTCGCTCGGCGCCTCCTCGACCAGCGCCCCCAGGTACATGACACCGACCGTGTCGGAGATGTGCCGGACCACCGCGAGGTCGTGCGCGATCACCAGGTAGGTCAACCCCAGACTGTCCTGGAGTTCGTCCAGCAGGTTGACCACCTGGGCCTGGATCGACACGTCGAGCGCCGAGACCGGCTCGTCGGCGACGATCAGCTCCGGCCCGAGCACCAGCGCGCGGGCGATGCCGATGCGCTGCCGCTGACCGCCGGAGAACTCGTGCGGGTAGCGGGACAGCGCCCAGCGCGGCAGCCCGACCGCGTCCAAGGTCTCGCCGATGATCCGTCGACGGTCGGTGCGGTCGGTGCCGATCCCGTGGGTCTGCAGGCCCTCGGTCAGGATCGACTCGACGTTCTGCCGGGGGTCGAGGCTGGACATTGGATCCTGGAAGATCATCTGCATCCGCCGACGCATGCTGCGCAGCTTGCCCGCCGGCAGTGTGGTCAGCTCGACGCCGTCGAAGCTGACCTCACCGGCGGTCGGCGGGGTGAGCTGCAGCAGCGCCCGGCCCAGCGTGGACTTGCCGCAACCGGACTCACCCACCAGGCCGTACGTCTTGCCCCGCGCGATGCTCAGGTCGACCCCGTCGACGGCCTTCACCTGGCCGACCACCCGGTCGAAGAGCACCCCCCGCTTGATCGGGAAGTGCACCTTCAGGTCGCGCACCTCGACGAGGATGTCGTTCTCGCTCACGCCAGCACTCCGCTTCGCTCCGCGCTGGCGCGAGACGCCACGCTGCTGTGCCTGATGGTTCGCTCGCTACGCTCGCTCACGCTGATTCCTCCTCGCGCGGGGCGGGCACCATGCCCGGCAGCGGCTCCGGGTTGACGCACCGGTAGCTCCGTCCGTCGTGCGCGTGCACCAACTCGGGCGGCTCACCCACGCACTCGTCGATCCGGCGGGCGCAGCGCGGGGCGAAGGCGCAACCGTCCGGCCAGGGCAGCAGGTCGCGGACCGAACCGGGAATCGGGTTGAGCTTCTCGCCCCGCCCGGCGTCCAGGCGCGGCACCGAGCCGAGCAGACCCACCGTGTACGGGTGACGCGGCTGGCGGAACAGCGGACGACGGCGGGCCGTCTCGACCACCCGGCCGCCGTAGAGCACGTTGACGGTGTCGCACATGCCGGCCACCACGCCCAGATCGTGCGTAATCATCAACAGCGCAGTGCCGGAGTCCCGGACCAGTTCCTTGAGCAGTTCCAGGATCTGGGCCTGGATGGTGACGTCCAGCGCTGTGGTCGGCTCGTCGGCGATCAGCAGGCGGGGCTGGCAGGCCACCGCCATCGCGATGAGCGCACGCTGGCGCATCCCACCGGAAAGCTGGTGCGGGTACTCCTTGAGCCGCCGCTTCGGGTCGGGGATGCCGACCCGGTCCAGCAGCGCCGCCGCCTCCTTCGCCGCGGTCTCGCCCTTCATCCCCCGGTGTCGGGTGAGGACCTCGGTCACCTGCAACCCGATCGGGATCACCGGGTTCAGCGAGGAGAGCGGGTCCTGGAAGATCATCGCGATGTCCCGACCCCGGATGTCCCGCCGCGACCGGTCGTCGAGCTGGAGCAGGTCGGTGCCGTCGAAGACGGCCTTGCCGCCGACCCGGAGGCCAGGTTGCTTGGGCAACAGGCCCATGATCGCGAGCGAGGTGACGCTCTTGCCGCAGCCAGACTCGCCGACCAGGCCGACCACCTCACCGGCGTCGACCGAGAAGGACACTCCGTCGACAGCGTGCACGGCCCGCTGACCGCGGCGGGCGAACGTGACGGAGAGATCTTCAACTTCGAGCAGTGCCATTACTGGCCCTCCGTTCGCGACTGCGGGGCTCGCAAGCTCACTCCTCGCGCTTCACACATGCCGGGCCTACTTCCGCAGCTTCGGGTCGAGGGCCTCGCGCATCGCCTCACCCAGCAGGGTGAAGCCGAGCGCGGTGATGATGATCGCGACCGCCGGGTAGATCGCCAGCGACGGCCGGATGCCGAGGTACTGCTGCGCGTCGGCGAGCATGACCCCCCACTCCGGTACGGCGGTGTCCGGGTTGCCGAGGCCGAGGAAGGAGAGCGCCGCGGCCTCGATGATCGCGGTGGCCAGGGTCAGGGTGGCCTGCACGATCACCGGGGCGAGCGAGTTCGGCACCACGTGGGTCAGCGCGATCTTCGACTTCTTGACGCCGAGCGAGGTCGCCGCCAGCACGTAGTCGCTGTTGGCCTGGGAGATCATCGAGCCGCGCAGCAGCCGGGCGAAGACCGGCACCGAGACCACACCGACCGCGATCATCACGGTGGTCAGGCTGGCCCCGAGCAGGGCGGCGATGCTCACCGCCAGCAGCAGGCTCGGCATCGCCAGCAGCATGTCGATGAAGCGCATCAGGGTGGTGTCGATCCACCGCCCCCACCGGCCACCGAGACCGGCCGCCGCGCCGGAGACGCCACCGATAAGCGCCCCGATCGCCAGACCGATCAGGGTGGAGACCACGCCGACCAGCAGGGTCTGGCGGGCACCCACGATCATCCGGCTGAACTCGTCGCGGCCCTGGTGGTCGTAACCGAACCAGTGGTCACCGGTCGGGCCGGGAATGACACCCGGCTTGATCAGCCCCTCCCGGATGCCGATCGTGTCCGTCGCCGCGTACGGCACGAGGAACGGGCCGACCACCGCGACCAGCACGAAGAGCGCCAGGATGATCGCGCCGACGATCGCGGCCGGGTTGCCGCGCAGCCGGCGGAACGCTTCCTGCCAGAGGCTGACGCCCCGCTCGTCGTCCCGGGCGGCCAGTTCGGAGAGCCGGTCGATCTTTTCGCGCTTCTTCCCTGGGCTGAGTGTCATCGCACCCTCACCCTCGGGTCGATGAAGCTGTAGGAGAGATCGACCAGGAGGTTCACCAACACGTACACCACCGCGATGATCAGGATGAAGCCCATCAGCACCGGATAGTCGCGTTGGCCGATGGCCTCGGCGACGAATGCTCCGATGCCGCTGAAGGCGAAGACGGTCTCGGTCAGCACCGCGCCGGAGAGCAGGCCGCCGGCGAGCAGACCGATCGAGGTGGCGACCGGCAGCATGGCGTTGCGCAGGACGTGCCGGCGACGAACCGTCTGCTCGGTCAGGCCCTTCGCCTCGGCGGTCCGTACGAAGTCCTCGTTCAGCACCTCCAGCACGCTCGCCCGGGTGATCCGGACGATGATCGCCAGCGGGATGCTGGCCAGCGCGATGCTGGGTAGCACCAGATGCCAGAGGGCGTCGGCGGCGGCGTCCCACTCACGGGTCATCAACCCGTCCAGGACGAAGAAGTTGGTGACGCGGGTAGCTCCGAGCGTCGGGTCCTGCCGGCCGCTGGACGGGAACCAGTGCAGGTTCTCCGAGAAGATCGCTTTGAGCACGTAGCCCAGGAAGAAGACCGGGATGCAGATGCCGATCAGCGAGCCGCCCACGGAGGCGTGGTCCAGGAAGCGGCCGCGACGACGGGCGGCCAGATAGCCCAGCGGGATGCCGACGCCGATCGCGATGATCATCGCGGTGATGGTCAGCTCGACGGTCCCGGGGAAGCGCTCGATGAACTCCGTGGTGACCGCCCGCTTGGTGGAGGTCGACGTGCCCAGGTCGAGCTTGATCATCCGCCGTACGAAACGGCCGTACTGCACCAGGATGGGCTCGTCGAGCCCCATGTTGCGGCGGATGGCGGCCCGCATCTCGGGGGTGCCGCGCTCGCCGAGGATGGCGGTCTCGGGGCCGCCGGGGAGACGGCGGAGCCAGATGAAGAGCAGGAGGGAGAGCCCGAACAGCGTGGGTATCAGCTGAAGCAGGCGCCTGACGATGAACCGGAACACGGCGGCCTCGAAGGGGTGCGGAGGGTTGCGGGCGGGCGCTGTGCGACAGCGCCCGCCCGCGTTCCTTGCTGCGTCAGATCAGGACTTACTTGAACTCGGCGGTCGCGTACCGCTCGTCGGTGAGCGGGCTCGCCTTGACGCCGGTCACGTCCTTGCCGAACACGATCGCCGGCGGCGAGTGCGAGATCGGCACACCGGGCAGGAAGTCCATCACGGACTTGTTCAGGGCCTTGTACTTCTCGGTCCGGGCCGCGATGTCGGCGGTGCTGTCCGCGTCCTTGAACTGGTCGAACAGGGCCTTGTTGTTGAAGCCCCACTCGTCCTTCGGCCGGTCGAAGAAGGTACCGATGAAGTTGTAGGCGTCGCCGTAGTCACCGGTCCAGCCGAGGAAGTGGATGTCGTGCTTGCTACCCGAGGTGGTGGCGTTCAGGTAGTCCGGGCTCCACTTCAGCGGGATCGCCTCGACGGTGATGCCAACGGCCTTCAGGTCCGCCGAGAGCAACTCGAAGATGTCCTTCGGGTTCGGCATGTACGGCCGGGTGACCTCGGTCGGGTAGTGGAACTTCAGCGTCAGGTTCGACGCGCCGGCCTCGGCCAGCAGCGCCTTCGCCTTGGCCGGGTCGTAGGTGTACTTCGTGACGTCACCGTTCCAGCCCTCAACGGTGTCCGGCATGAAGTTGTCGGCGACCTTGGCACCCGGCGGCAGCTTGGAGGTGACCAGCTGCTGACGGTTCAGGGCGTACGCGATGGCCTGCCGGACACGGATGTCGGCGAGCTTCGGGTTGCCCTTCTGGTTGATCGCCAGGTAGAGCACGTTGAACGCCGGGCGCGTGAGCATGTTGAAGCCCTCGCTCTTCAGCGGCTCGACGTCGGCCGGGCCAACCAGGTCGTAGCCCTGGATGTCACCGGAGCGGAGCGCCTGCTTGCGGGCGTTCTCGTCCGAGATCGTCTTGAAGATGAGGGTCTTCAGCTTGGCCTTGGCGCCCGAGTAGTCCTCGTTGCGCTCCAGCGTCAGCGTCTTGTTGGCGACGTCCCAGGTCTTGAACTTGAACGGGCCGGTGCCGGTGGGGTGCTCCGTCGCGTACGCCGGGTACTTGATGTCCTCGGCGGTGCCCGCGACGTTGCTCGCGTCGAACTCCTGCAGCGCCTTCGGGCTGTGGATGGAGAACGAGGGCAGCATCAGCGCGGCCGGGATCTTGCTGGAGACCCGGGTGAAGGACAGGTCCACAGTGGTGGCGTCCTTGGCCGCGCAGGACTTGAAGAGACTCGGCGGGAGGTCCGCGTTCTCGTTCTTGGCGAAGCCGCCCATGACGTCCTGCCAGTACGCGGTCACGTCCGGGCTCTGCATGAGGCCCTTGGCGTTGTACCAGCGGTTGAAGTTGACGCAGACGGCCTCGGCGTTGAAGTCGGTGCCGTCGTGGAACTTCACGCCCGAGCGGAGCTTGAAGGTCCACGTGGTGCCGGCGGCGTCCGGGGTCCAGGACTCGGCCAGGCCGGGGGTGACCTTCGTGCCACCCTCCTCCGGTCGGACCAGGGTCTCGAAGACCTGACGCGCCACGCGCAGCGACTCACCGTCGCTGGCGAAGCTCGGGTCGAGCACCTTCGGGTCTCCGGCGACGCCGAAGACGAGGGTGTCCTTCTTGCTACCGCCGGATTTGTCGTCGCGGTTGCTCTCGGCGCAGCCTGCTACCGCGAGGGCCGCGACCGCGATGGCCGCGATCGCGACCTTCGGCCTGGGTGCACGCATGTGTGCTTCACCTCGTCCTTGGGGGTACGGACAACGTGGTGACAGGGGTCACCGATGGCGGTGACCATAGCTCCCGAGGCGACCACCCGGAAACCGCTGAGTGGACGGTTGGTATCGGATCGTGCCTCAACCGCCGCTTGACATTCGATTCGTAGGTAAACAGCGGCAAAAACCGATCAATCAGCACCCGCGATGCCAAACTGTTACGTCGAACAGCCCCGATGAGGGCACAGGTGTCAGATCATTTCCGGGCAGAGACGCGGCGGTGGCCGGCACCCACGCGGGTGCCGGCCACCGGCCGTACGTCAGGGTGATCAGACCGCGCGGCGCCCCTCGAAGGCCCGACCGAGGGTGATCTCGTCGGCGTACTCCAGATCGCCGCCGACCGGCAGCCCACTGGCCAGCCGGGTCACCGAGATGCCCATCGGCTTCACCATCAACGCCAGGTAGGTGGCGGTCGCCTCGCCCTCGGTGTTCGGATCCGTCGCCAGGATCAGCTCCCGCACCCCGCCGCCGCCGAGCCGGATCATCAGCTCCCGGATGCGCAGATTGTCCGGGCCGATCCCCTCCAGCGGATTGATCGCGCCACCCAGCACGTGGTAGCGACCGCGGAACTCACCCGTCCGCTCGATGGCCACCACGTCCTTGGGCTCCTCCACCACGCACAGCACCTCGTCGGTGCGGCGCGGGTCGCGGCAGATCCGGCACTGCTCGGACTCGGCCACGTTGTAGCAGGTCGTGCAGAACCGCACCAGCTCCTTGACCTTGCGCAGCGCGCCGGCCAGCCGGTTGACGTCGGCCGGATCAGCCGAGAGGACGTGGAACGCGATCCGCTGAGCGCTCTTCGGGCCCACGCCCGGCAGCCGACCCAGCTCGTCGATCAGATCCTGGATGGCACCTTCGTACATCTGCCGGCTCAGAAACCGGGCAGGCCGAGGCCGCCCATGCCGCCGGCGACCGGGCCCATCTTGCGCTCGGTCAGCTCCCGGGCCGCCTCGGCGGCGTTGTGCACGGCCGCGACGACCAGATCCTCCAGCGTCTCCACGTCATCCGGGTCGACGGCCTTCGGGTCGATCTTGATGGCCTTGAGCTCACCGGAGCCGGAGACGGTCGCGGTGACCAGCCCACCACCGGCGGTGCCGGTCAGCTCGGCCTCGGCCAACTCCGCCTGGGCGGCGGCGATCTGCTGCTGCATCTTCTGCGCCTGCTTCAGCATCTGCTGCATGTTCGGCTGTCCACCTGGGCGCACGGGATGGCTCCTTCTCGCACTCGTCTGCTCGACCGCCGACCAGCCTATCCGCTGGGACCGACCTCGCCCCGCCCGGTGCGTCCGCCCACGCCGAGCCTTCCGGGTACGGCTACCCCTACCCCGAACCGGCCATCTGGGGGTAGTGCGACGGGACCCGTCGCACTGGTCTGCTCGTGGCATGAACCTCAACCGCACCGGCCGGGTCGGCGCGCTGTGCTGGCTCGCGGCCGCGCCCATCTTCCTCGTCGCCAGCCTGATCACCGGGTTGCGGTGGCGCGACCCGACCTACAGCTGGGCCACCCACAACATCAGCGACCTCGGCAACGCCCACTGCGGCGTATGGGACACCACCCGCCCCCGCTACGTCTGCTCACCGTGGCACCCCCTGATGAACACCGCGATACTGGCCACCGCCGTACTGCTCGTCGTCGGGCTCCTGCTGACCTGGCGGATCCTCGGCCACGGCCCGGTGGTGCGCTCGGCCCAGACACTGTTGCTGCTGGCCGCCGGCGGATACGCCCTCGCCGCCGTCTACCCGGCCGACGTCGACGAGAACCTGCACGTCCTCGGCGCATTCCTGATCATGGGGGTAGGCAACATCGGCCTGCTCCTCGCCGGATTCGCACCACACGGCACGACGCTCGGCCGATGGCGACGGCTCACCCTCACCGCCGGGCTCATCGCGCTGGCCGGAACGGTGCTGTTCTTCGCCCAGCAGGGCCTGGGGATCGGGGTAGGCGGCATGGAACGGGTGGCCGTCCTACCCTTCCCCCTCTGGGCCTGCGCCCTGGGCGTCCTGCTGGCCGAAACCCCTCGCCTACGCGATCTTGCACTTTCTGCGTCGACATAAGCCGCTATTCCGCCCAAGACGGCCACCGAAACTGCAAGATCGCCGAGCCGAGGGCGGGGTTGTCAGCGGGCGTCGACTTCGTTGATCTTCTCGGCTCCGAAGGTCTCCCGGAGCAGCCGTACCGCCTGCTCCTCGCTGGACTCCCGCGCGGTCTTCTCGTCGATGATCTCGTCCAACGGCTCGTCGCCCGGGTCGAACCCCTCAAACGCAGGGGCCGCCGCCGGTGCCGCGCCGCCGGGCCGGCCGGCCCGCGCCGGACCGTCGAAGTCCGGGTCGTAGGGCGGCTCGCCGGCCCATTCGGCGTCCGCGACAGGCCGGGCTGCCGCTCCGGTACGCGCACCGCGCCCCGCCGCCGCCGCGCGAGCCGCGGCGATGGCGCTGCTCACCGGCGCACCACCGGCTGTCGCCGGCTGCCGGGCCGCCGGTGTCGGGTTACCCCGTCCGCCCGGCTTACCGCCACCGGCAGCCGCCCCGGGACCGCCCGAACCGCCTGGCCCGGTGCCGCTCGCGCCACCGCCGTTGGGGTTACCGCTGCCGGGGTTACCGCCGTTCGGGCCGCCGCCGTTCGGGCCGCCGCCGTTCGGGCCGCCGCCGTTCGGGCCGCCGCCGTTGGAGCCGCCGCCGGTCGGGCCGCCGCCGGTCGGGGCGGTCGACGCCGATGCGGACGACTCGTTTCCGGCCGACGCACCGCCGGGGCGGGCGGCCTCCGGCCAGTCCTCGTCGTCCATCGCTTCGGCGGCCGGGGCACCGCCGCCGGGGCGGGCGGCCTCCGGCCAGTCACCCTCGTCGTCCGCCGGGGCGGACCGTGCCGCACCCTGCCGACCGGCACCGTGACCACCGGAACCCGCGCCGACACCGCCATGCGAAGCCGGGCCGGCAGCGCCGCTCGGGTTCACCGCGGTGGACGGGGCGTTCGTCGGCCCGGCAGCGGCGGTCGGGGCGTTGGGTGCCACAGTCCCCGGTCCGGCGGCGTTCGCACTTGGCGCCGCGTTCGAGCCAGGCGCGGCGCTGAAGCCTGCGGAATTCGCGCTTGGCGCGGCATTCGAGCCAGGCGCGGGGTTCGCCCCAGGCGCGGGGTTCGACCCAGACGCAGCACTCGACCCTGGCGCAGCGCTCGACCCTGGCGCGGGGTTCAAACCTGACGCAGCGCTCGACCCTGGCGCGGGGTTCGACCCAGGCGCGGCATTCGAGCCTGGCGCAGGGCTCAAGCTAGGCGCGTTCGAGCCAGACGCAGCGTTCGAGCTAGGCGCGTTCGAGCTTGGCGTGGCTGGCGGCGCACTCGTCGGGCCGGCGGCGGGCGGGGCGGCGGGTCGGGCCGGTGCGGCAGGCTGCGAGCGGGGTGAGCTGGACAGCGACACGCCACCGCGCTCGCCGGCCACCTCGCACCGGATCTGCCAGCGCCCGCCCAACTCCTCGTAGAGCGCGTCGGTGAGTACCGCCGCGTGGTCGGCCATCATCTTGGCCAGCACTGTGGACTTCACCGTCAGTACCAGCATGTCGCCGTCGAGTTCGCGGACCACAGCGTCGCGCATCAATGCGGCGATCCGCTTGTTGGTCCGGTTGACCTTGCCGACCACGTCGGGCCAGACCCGGCGGACCGCTACCGCGTCCAGGGCGGCGGCGGGCGCGCCCGGTCGGGGCGGCGCGGGCGTGGCCGGGTCGGGCAGCACCGCCGACGGTGGCACCGCGCGACGCGGGGTCGGCCCGGCGGGCGAGACGGGTACGGCCTGGTCAGCCAACCCGGTCGACGCACCGGGGGACGCCGGGATTGGCGAGCCGGCCGCCGAGACGTGCGAGGCCGGTGCACCGGAGGTCGGAGCGGGCGAGGCGGGTGCACCGGTGACTGAAGCAGCCGGGGCGGAAGCGCCCGAGGCCGCGGCCCCCTGGGCCGGGTCGACCGCCCACGGCGGTGCGGAGGTCGGGGCGTTCACGGGTGCAGGGGTGGCGGCAGCCGGGACCGGGGTGGCTGGCTGTGGGCGTACCCCTGGGTTGGTGGCCGGCGCGGAGCCGGCGGTGGCCGACGGCGCGTCGGTGCCGCCCACTGTGAGCCGACGTTCCATCCGCTCGAGGCGCTGGAGCAGGCCGCCGGTGGAGTCGTCCACGCCGGGCAGCAGCATCCGGGCGCAGATCAGCTCCAGCAGCAGGCGGGGTGCTGTGGTGCCGCGCATCTCCACCAGGCCGTCGTGCACGATGTCGGCGCAGCGGGACAGCGTGGCCGAGCCGAGCTGCGAAGCCTGGGCGGCCATCCGCTCGATCTGGTCGCCCGGGGCGTCGATGAGACCCTTCGCGGCGGCGTCCGGCACCTGCTGGATCACGATCAGGTCGCGCAGCCGTTCCAGCAGGTCGGAGGCGAACCGGCGCATGTCGTGCCCGGCCTCGGCGACCCGGTCGACGGTGGCGTACGCGGCGGCGCCGTCAGCGGCGGCCAACGCGTCGCACATCTCGTCGATCAGCGCCGAGTCGGTGACCCCGAGCAGCGCGACGGCCCGGGCGTAGCTGACCCCCTCCGCGCCGGCGCCGGCGATGAGCTGGTCGAGCACGGAGAGGCTGTCCCGCATGCTGCCGCCACCGGCGCGCACCACCAGCGGAAAGACCGCCGGCTCGACGGTGACCCCCTCCGCCTCGCAGAGCTGCTCCAGGTACGGGCGGACCACCTTCGGCGGGAACAGCCGGAACGGGTAGTGGTGGGTCCGCGACCGGATCGTGCCGAGGACCTTCTCCGGCTCGGTGGTGGCGAAGATGAACTTGACGTACTCCGGGGGCTCCTCGACCAGCTTGAGCAGGGCGTTGAAGCCCTGGGTCGAGACCATGTGCGCCTCGTCGATGATGTAGATCTTGAAGCGGCTGCTGGCCGGCGCGAAGAAGGCACGCTCGCGCAGCTCGCGGGCGTCGTCGACGCCACCGTGGCTTGCCGCGTCGATCTCGATCACATCGATGGAGCCGGCACCGTCGGTCGCCAGCGAGCGGCAGGAGTCACACTTGCCGCACGGCTCGGGAGTGGGGCCCTGCTCACAGTTGAGCGAGCGGGCCATGATCCGGGCGCTGGTGGTCTTGCCACAGCCGCGCGGGCCGGAGAAGAGGTAGGCGTGGTTGAGCCGCCCGCTGCGCAGCGCCTGCGACAGCGGCTCGGTCACGTGCTCCTGACCGATGACCTCAGCGAAGGTACGCGGCCGGTACTTGCGGTAGAGCGCCAGCGTCACTCGTCCCGCCTCCTCTCGACCGAGCCATTCTGCGCCGGTCGGGCGCGGGTGACCACCCACCACCCCGGCGCCACGGATGCCGCGCCTGATCGACCGGGCCGCCAGGGCCTGATCAACTCGGCTACGGGCCTTGATCGACTCGGCTTCCTGGAAACCGCGGTGTCCGCGTGGCCAGGACACCGCGACATCATGGATGCCGAGTGGATCAACCGGCCCACAGACAAAAAGGCCTCCCGTGCACCCGGCAGAGCTCGCTTATCCTTGCTGCCTTCCGGCCCTGGGGAGGTTCACGAGATACCGCCGCACGGGAGGTGACGCCCAGCCTACCCGACCGCCGGTCGATCTTCAGGGGGTGGTGGGGTGGCCCGGCCGACACGGGCCTGTATCCTGGCTCGCGGAGGATTCGCCTAGAGGCCTAGGGCGCACGCTTGGAAAGCGTGTTGGGTTTACACCCTCACGAGTTCGAATCTCGTATCCTCCGCTCGCCTGAGCAGCACCAACGACAGGGCCGGCCCCACAGGGACCGGCCCTGAGTCGTCTGTGCGGTGGCGTCAGCCCACCACCTGGACGTGCTCCGCGCCCTGCCCCGAGAACCACGCCTCCAGCTCGGCGCCGCCGAGGGACCGGGTCGCTTCCTCGTCGACGAGGACCGGGCCGACGACGGCACCCTTCGCGCCCTCGAACTGGCAGCCGAACATCCTCGCGCCAGTCAGCACCGTCGGCATGCTCGTGCCGCCGAGCGTGCACCAGCGCAGGCTGGCCAGCTCAAGATTGGCGCCGCGCAGATCGGTCTTGTAGAGCTTGGCGGAATTGAGGATCGCGTGGCGGAGATCCGCCCCTTCCAGAACGGCGTCGTCGAGCTGCACCGCGAACAGCCGGGCCGAGCGGAACAACGCTTTACCGGCCGAGCAACCGACCATTTCCGCCTTGGCCAGGTCGGCGAAGGAGAAATCCGCGCCCTGCAACTCGGCGTTGGTCAGGTTGGCATCGCCGAGGTTGGCTTCCTCGAATCGGACGCCGACCAGGTGGGAGTTGGCGAGATACGCGCCGGTCAGGTCGAGACGGCTCAGGTCCGCGCCGCGAAAATCAAGAAAATCCCCCGACAGGTACGCCGTGGCGGAAGCATCGGCGAACCACTCCTCCAGCGCTTCCCGCGCGTCGGGGCTGTCTGGCCAGCGGATCACGTCGCCGCTGGCACGCTTGTACTTACTCATTTGTCGAACACCACCTTGCCGTCCCACTCCGGTCGATCAGCGACCCGCGCCCTGAGATCGGCCAACGCACTCGGCGAAAGGACCCGACCGGCCCGGCGCTCGCCTTCGCGCCCGCGGCCTGGCGCGCGTTCGTCACCGAGTTCGCCCGGCGGGCCTGAACGGCCCGACGACCCGTCGCAGCTCCGACCGTTACCCAACCCTGATGGCCCGGATGCGGCCCACGCCCCTCAACTTCGTCGAAATCTTGGACACTTTCCGTTCGCGCAGAACTATTCAGTCCCATGACATCTGTCAGTGTTGAAGTCTCGATACATGTGTCACTTGGCAGGGGCCTTGGGTGTGCTGGTCCATGGTGCCGGGTATGGCTTCTCGGCGGCGTGTCATGAATCTGCTCGATGCCCAGTTGGCTGCTGGGGTGCGGATCAACGCCGCCGAGTTCGCGCGTGAGCATGGGGTTTCGGTCCGTACCGTTTACCGGCATCAGGCACGGATCAGGGATGAGGGCGAGTGGCATGAGCGGTCCCGGCGGCCGCGTAGCAGTCCGCGGACGACGCCACCGGAGTTGGACGCCTGGATCTGCAAGCTGCGCGTCGAACTCGGCGTGGATAACGGGGCTGACTTCATTCGCGACGCGCTGATCGAGGTGCACGCCGCTACCGGTGCGCCGTGGCGGGTGCCGTCGCGATCGACGATCAACCGGGTCCTGGCCCGGCATGACCTGCTCGAACGGAACCCGGCGAAACGGCCGCGCAGCTCGTTTCGGCGGTTCGTCTACGCCCGGCCCCGCGACTGCTACCAAATTGACGCCACGAACGTCCGGCTCGCCGACGGCAGCCTCGCCGCGGTCTTCGACGTCCTGGACGACTGCACCCGAACCCTCGTCGGCTGTCACGCAACGAGCGCGGAGACCGCCGAAGGCGCGGTCACCGCGATCAGGCAGGCATTCGACGAGTACGGCACCCCGGCGATCGTGTTGTCCGACAACGGGACCGCGTTCACCAGCCGATTGACCCGGCCCGGATCGATCTCCACGTTCGTCCAGTGCCTCCTGGACCACAATGTCCGGCCGATCAACTCCAGCCCCTACCATCCGCAGACCTGCGGCAAGGTCGAACGCCACCACCAAACCCTCAAAAAATGGTTGAGCACCCACCCCGCCCCCGCAACCCGCGCGGAACTGCAGAACCTCCTCGACGTCTACCGCCGCTACTACAACACCCAACGACGCCACAGCGCCCTGCCGCGACGCGCCACCCCCGCCCAGGCATGGACACACGCGCCCAGCCTCGGCGGGCCGGCCAGCCTACCGATGCAAACCGACGCCACCCTGCACCGCTGCCTCGTGGGCAGCACCGGCGCCATCACCGTCGCCGGACACCGCACCAGCGTCGGCACCACCCACGCCGGCGCCACCATCACCGCCATCCGCGACCAGAGCCGGATCACCATCTACCACCAAGACGGCCAACCCCTCGGCCACTTCCACCTCACCCCCGACCGGACCTACATCAGCCTCACCCGAGCAGCCTGATCAACAACACCTGACACATCTATCGGGACTTCCCCTTGACACATGACTCGGGACAGCACAGTTCGCGCAGAACGGAAAGTGTCCAAGATCTGGAGATTTGATGCCGGAAGGCTTGATGGGCTGGCACTTTCGTACCGGTAGCGGCCAAGGGCGATCGTCTGCCTGCCGGGTTCGACCGTCGCCTCCGGGCCGACCGACCGTCGGCGGACGACCCCCGCACGGCCGGAGCGCGCGAACGCCCGGCCGGCCCAGTACGGGCCGGCCGGGCGTTGCTGGCACCGCTCAGAACAGCGGGCCACCACTTTGCGGCCCGGCAATCCGGAGACCGTAGTTCATCGGCCAGAGGATTTCGGTGCGCTCGGACAGACCGCTCCACGTCTTGTTCTGCGGTACGAGCCCGCCGGCAGCACCGTAGAACGGGTTGACGACCCCGGACGGATACCCGGCGAGGTCACCACTCACCTCTTCCCCGGGCGACGCCACGAGGGCGTCGAGCCCGCCGGTGCGGTCGAGGTTCAGCAGGGCGATGGCGGAACCGAACTTGTCGCCAGTCTCGGAGCCGTCCGGAACGGCCGAGTGGTTCTGGTCGAACGCCTGGGCACCGGTGCCCGTCAGCCCGCCGGCCGCACCCTTGAGCAGGGTGATGCTGCCGGCCCCGGCCTTCGCGCCGATCTGGTCGCCGGGGGCGCCGACCAGCACGTCTGCCCTGCCGTCGCCGGTCACGTCGCCGACCGCCAGCACGCCACCGAAGCGGTCGTCACCCGCAGGGTCGCCCGGTACGCCGGCCGTACGCTGCGTGATGACCCGCACCGCGCTGCTGGACAGGCCGGCGGCGCGGCCGGTGAAGGCCGCGATGAGGCCGCCGTTGATGTCCGGGGTCTGGGCGCCGGAGGCTCCGACGACCACCTCACCCAGCCCATCGCCGTTCACGTCGCCAACCGCGACCGCGTCACCCAGGTACCACGCGATGGTGCCTGTCCCATCGTTGGGTTCGATGGCCGCACCGGTGACCGAGGTGGCACCGGTGGACGACACACCACTCGCCGAGCCCCACATCAGGGTGACCATGCCGCTGCCGCCCCAGCTCACCCCGTCGTTCTCACGAGGAGCGCCGATGACCAGGTCGTGGTAACGGTTGTTGTCGACCTTCCCGATGGCGAGCGTGTAGCCGAACTGGTCGTTGGCCTCGGCCGCGCCGGGCACCGAGGCCAGGTCCTGGTGGAGGTGTTGCGCGCCGGTCGCCGTGAGACCGGCTGACCCACCGAAGAGGACGGTTACCGCGCCGGCCATCGCCTTGCTTCCGATCGCCTCTGCCCAGGCACCGATGGCGAGGTCCTCGCGACCATCCCCGTTGATGTCGCCGGCCGCGAGGGCAGCACCGAACTGGTCGAAGGTCTCCGGACTGTCCGGAATGCCTGGCGAATCCTGGTTGAAGTGGATTGCCGAGTCGACCACCAGGCCGGTGCCGCTGCCGGGGATGACCCAGACCCCTCCAGCGTGGGTCTTGTTCTTGGGATCCGGCTCGTCCGGGTCGCCGATTGCCAGGTCGTCGAAACGGTCGCCGTTGAAGTCCCCCGCCACGAGCGCCATACCGAAACAGACACAGCCGCTGCCCCCGGTAAGGACGCCCATCAGGTAGTCGACCTTCGGGGCCGAGGAGTAGCGCACGCTGACCACGCCGGTCGGCTCCGCCGGCAATGTGTAATTGGACGGGGTACCAGTTACCGCGATGTCGTCGACACCGTCGCCGTCGAAGTCGGAGCGGCCGACCCCCATGCCCCGAAAACGGGTCGGCGTCTTCATCCACGACACCGTGTGGTGTTGGAGGACGACGCCGTCCCGGGTGATGGTCCGGACCCCTTCCGCAGCCTTAGCCGGGGCACTGATTACCAGGCTGGCCAAGACGGTGGGAAGAACGAGAAAAGCTGCGCTTCGCCGCATAGAGACCCCGTTTCGATAGGCGCCTCGACACCATAGGCGGGCGATCAGGTTGCCGAAATGAGACGAACGGGTAGTGGGCTGGAGGGGCGGGCGCGGACGGCGGGTACCGTCCGGGAGCCGACGGGCCCGGAACCGTCGTACACATGTTCTATCCACAGGCTGTGGACGGCGGAGGGACCTGATGGGTTACCAGCTCAGCGCGGTGGTCGCCGATGCTGAGCTGCTCCGCGAGCAGACCGCCGAGCTGGATCACGCGGTCCTCGGCGAGCTGCGCCAGGACTTCGCGTTGCTGCCGGTCACCCCGCAGTTGGTGGTCGAGCTGACCGGGTCCCTGCCGGATTTCGCGACGGATGACCGGAGCGTCACGCGACCGTTCGGCCTGGTGTTGTCGACGGCGTTGGTCGAGGTGCTGACCCGTTGGTCACAGTCGGGGCCTCTGGCCTACCTGGAGGCGGAGTTCGGTGGTGGCGTCGGCTACCAGTCGGCGGCGGTGTGGTTGGGCGGGGCGCTGTCCTGGGGCCCGTGCTTCGACGACGAGTTGGACGCGCCGCGCGAGCAGTGGCCGATCAACGGGGCACTGACCCGACTGGGCGTCGAGCCCGGCACGTGGATCGACCCGTTCGCCGAACTGGGGCTGCACCTGGAGCGGAACACCGACGGTTGGCTGGCGCACGGGCGGCGTCGACTCAGCGCCGACTACTGGGACGAGCTGGTCGAACAGTGGGAAAACCAGTAATCCGGCCGCCGGCAGCAACCTGAACGCTCCCGTTCCGTTGGGGACTGGGGGATTCCATGAAATTGCGACAATTTGCGTTTATAGCCACGTTGATGACGGCTGCCTCGATCGCTGGTAGCGGCGTACCGCCCACCGGGCCGATCCCGGAAGGCCGGCCCGCCGGCAGTGTGGAGATCATCAACCTGAACGGCCTGCGGAACATCGAGTTCGGTGCCACCGAAGACGAGCTGACCCGGCGCGGCATCCTGCGCACCAGCCTGGATGCCTGCGGGCCGGTGCTCGCCGGCCACGACACGGTCAGCCCGGTCTTCATGGAGGACAAACTCGTGCTGCTCTGGGTCGGCGACCCGATGCGGACACCGGAGGGCATAACGGCGGGCTCGCCCGTCGACCAGGTCTGGGACCGCTATCCGAAGGTCAGCCGACTCCGCGCTCCACAGGGGACGCACCGCCTCGACGGGCTACTCGCCCGCAGCGGCGACCGCGCGTACCTGTTCCTGCACGACGGGCGCACGGTCCGAAAAACCATCGCCGGGTACGCGGACTGGGCCCGCCGCCTCTTCGACGAGGGTGCGGGCCCGTGTTGAGCCGACAAGCCACCGGCTGACCTGTCGGGTCGCCCCGATCCACCATGGATCGAGGCGACCGACAGGTCAGTCGTCGTTCAGCGGCGGAGCGACAGCCAGAAGTCGTACGAGTGGGCCGCCGCGAAGTCCGTCCTGCCCGATCCGCCGTCACCGGCGAACACCCGCAGGTACGGGGCGTCCGGGCGAAGTCGAGGCCAACTCGCCCGACCCGTCCGGGCGAAGTCGCTCCAGGTGCGGACCATCTCGTCGGAGAGCCGCCGCTGGGTTGGCGTGAGCGCCTCGGCGTAGTCGACAGTGAACAGGTACGGCAGCTCCGCGCAGTGGTACGCGCCGGTGTCGAACGTCGGCTCGGGCCCCTCGGTGAAGAACGGCGCGTCCTCGTCGGCGAACTCGTACCCGAAGGTCGGCACCCGCCGCGCGAACGCCAGTGCGGCGGAGTAGACCGGCTCGGCGTAGTCGTGATCGGTCAGCACGGCACTCAACGTCACGCTGGCGGGTTGTGCGGGGTCGCGCGGGTAGCGGGCCAGCACCTTGTCCGCGTGGTCACCGAACATGTCGCGCACCTGGTCGCGGTACTGCTCATCGGTGAGCGGGCACGACTCCGGCTCCTGGTTCGGCTTCGGCGGCTCCGGGCAGTTGAACCCGAGCCGTTCCATCCCCCACACCACGAGCCGGGACTCGTCCCGGTTCATCCCGGTCAACACCGGCACCCGATGCAGCCTCCCGGTGGTCAGCGCCTCGGCCGGGTCCACCGGCAACGTGTGGCCGTCGACGACCGGGCCGAGGTCGACACCCGCGCCGGGGTAGCCGACCGTCTCGATCATCCGGGCGGGAGTACGTCCGCGCAGGCAGGTGGCGACCACGGCCGGGTCGGTGCAGCCGATCCTCCGAGCGAACTCCTCGGCCGCCACGATCGCCTCGGCCCGGGTCTGGACCGGGTTGGCGCACGAGTTGCTCTGCATGATCGCGCGGTGGAACAGGCCAGCGGAGCCCGGCGCGGCGAGGTGCGCGCAGACGCTCGTCGCTCCGGCGGACTGGCCGAACACTGTGACGTTGCCCGGGTCACCACCGAAGGCCGGGGCGTTGCGTCGTACCCAGCGCAGCGCGGCCTGCTGGTCCTGCAACCCGAAGTTGCCGGTGACGCCGTCCCGGCCGGCCAGTGCCGGATGCGCCAGGAAGCCGAGCGCGCCGAGCCGGTAGTTCACAGTGACGACGATGACGTCGCCACCGACCGCCAGCCGCTGTCCGCCGTACCCGTCACCGCTGCCGAACCGGAAGTCCCCGCCGTGCAACCAGACCATCACTGGTCGAGGTGTTCGTGCGGAGGCGCGCGGGGTGGTGACATTCAGGTAGAGGCAGTCCTCGGACTCCGACGCTGTGTCCATCGGCAGCCCTTGCAGTTGCGCGCAGGCAGCACCGGACCGGGTTGCGTCGCGTACTCCGGTCCACCTTGGGCCGGGCTGCGGCGGGGCCCAGCGCAGCGCGCCCAGCGGTGGGCTCGCGTACGGGATGCCCTGGAACGTGCGGTGGTCGGCCGCGACGGTTCCCCGCACCGCGCCCTGGTCGGTCCGGACGACGGCCGCGCTCCGGCGGTCGTCGTCGGCCGCGGCCGGTCCGACGGCCACCGCCGAGCCGGCCAGGACGACAGCGCCCATCGCGACGGCCCATCGGGGGTACGAGATGCTGGTCATGACTCTCCCCATCGGTCGATGCCGGTACGGCGTACGCACCGGGCTGCGCCGAGCATGTCGAGCTGACAACAGCCCGGCCAGGGAGCTCTAGTACGCGGCGGCAGGAAGCGCGCGACCATCGACGGGGCTCCGCCCGGTGCTCTAGTGCGCTACGGTCACCGCGAGGCCGACGGGAGGCGACCGTGGCGGAGATCGGCGAGACCACTCCCCCTTATCTGCGCATCGTCGGGGAGTTGCGCCGGCGCATCATGGCGGGCGAGTTGGGCCCCGGCGACCGGGTGCCGTCCACCCGGCAGATCGTCCGGGAGTGGGGCGTCGCCATGGCGACCGCCAGTCGCGCGCTCACCGCCCTGCGGCAGGAGAGCCTGGTGCGGGCAGTGCCCGGTGTGGGCATGGTGGTGACCGGCGCGGAGCCGACCACGCCGGGTCGGGGCGCAGCGTCCGGCGGTCGACGCCTGCCGGCTCAGGGGCTGACCCGCGACCAGGTGGTGCGGACCGCCATGAAGATCGCCGACGCCGAGGGGTTACCGGCGCTGAGCATGCGGCGCATCGCGACGGAGTTGGACGTCCCCACCATGTCGCTGTACCGGCAGGTTCGGGGCAAGGAGCAGCTTCTCGTGCTGATGGCGGACGCGGCGTTCGCCGCGTACCGGTTGCCGCGCACGTTCCCGCCCGGGTGGCGAGCCCAACTGGAGTTGCTCAGCCGGCTCCAGTGGTCGATCTACCGGCGGCATCCCTGGCTGGCCCAGGTCATCTCGCTGACCCGCCCCCTGATGGCACCGCACGCCGTCGCGCACACCGAGTGCGCGCTGCGGGCCCTCGCGCGACACGGCCTGGACCAGCACACACAACTCCACCTGGTGGCCGCACTGGCCAACCATGTGCGAGGCACCGCCATCAACCTGGAGCAGGGGGCCGAGGCGGAGCAGGACACCGGCCTGACCGACGACGAGTGGATGGAGGCCCAGGCCGACGTGTTCGGCGGGTTGCTCGCGGCGGGCGAGTTTCCGCATCTGGCCCGGCTCAGCCGGACGGCGATCGACCTCAACGTCGAGAGCCTCTTCGAGTTCGGCCTGCAACGGCTGCTCGACGGCGTGGCGGCGCTGCTCGAACGGTGACCGCTCAGACCGGCTGGGTGGCCTGCTCGGGCAGCCGCGCCCCGGACGCGGCGGCGAAACCGGCGAGCGCTCCGACGCGAAAACGCCCGGTCGATCCTCGCGGATCGACCGGGCGTTTCTGCACTACGGAGCGGTGGCGGAGGGATTTGAACCCTCGGAGGGCGTTAACCCTCACACGCTTTCGAGGCGTGCTCCTTAGGCCGCTCGGACACGCCACCGCCGACGAGGGTACAGGACCGCCGGTTCGGACGCCGAACCGGTATCGCCCGGGCCGGCCTGGCAGGATCTTTGTCATGAGTACGCACATCGGCGCGAAGCCGGGCGAGATCGCCGAGCGGGTCCTGATGCCGGGTGACCCCCTGCGGGCCAAGTGGATCGCGGAGACCTACCTCGAGGGCGCCACCTGCTACTCGACGGTTCGGGGCATGCTGGGCTTCACCGGCCGCTGGAACGGCGTCGAGGTTTCCGTCCAGGGCTCCGGCATGGGCATGCCGTCGGCCTCCATCTACGCCCACGAGTTGATCAACGAGTACGGCGTGAAGACGCTGATCCGGGTCGGCTCCTGTGGTGCCCTCAGCACCGACCTGCAACTGCGGGACGTGGTGGCCGCTATCGGGTCGTCCACCGACTCGAACATGAACCGGATGCGCTTCGACGGGCTGATCGACTACGCCCCGGTTGCCGACTTCGGGCTGCTGCGGACGTCGGTCGAGGTGGCCGAGCGGCGCGGCATCAGCATGCACGTCGGGCCGATCCTGGCGGCGGACGCCTTCTACACCGACCGGCCGGACCTGTACGACACCCTCGCCGACTACGGCGTGCTGGCGGTGGAGATGGAGTCGGCGGCGCTGTACACGATCGCCGCCCGCTTCAAGGCCCGCGCGTTGACCGTGTTGACAGTCAGCGACCACATCAAGACCGGCGAAAAGACCACCTCGGAGGAGCGCGAGCAGACCTTCAGCCAGATGGTCGAGATCGCCCTCGACACGATCATCGCCTGACCCGTTCCGGCGGGCGGCGTCACCGCGACGAGCGTGATGACTGTGAGGCATAAAGATGCCGCACAGTCATCACGCTCTTTCGCATCACGCCGGCCGGCTCAACCGAGCCACGCCGGCCCGACCGAGCCCCGCCAACCCAACCGGGCCAGGCCGACCGGCCCGCGCCAGGCCGGTCACACGGCGGCCAGCGCTTCCGTCGGCGCGAGCCGGGCGGCGCGCACCGCCGGGTAGAGCCCGGCGAAGCCGCCGATGACAAGTGTCGCGCCCACCCCGCCGAGCATCGCCCAGGCCGGCACCACCGTCGGCCAGTCCTGCGACAGCGCGTAGCCCGAGGTGACCAGGATGCCCAGCACCACCCCACCGATCCCGCCGAGCGCGGAGAGCAGCAGCGATTCGGTGAGGAACTGGGTCCGGACCTGACCGCGGGTGGCGCCGAGTGACCGGCGCAGGCCGATCTCGGCTCGGCGTTCCAGCACCGAGATCACCATGGTGTTCGCCACGCCGACCCCACCGACCAGCAGGGCGACCGCGCCGAGGCCCAGCAACAGGCCTGTGAACGCGTCGTCGGTCGCCTCGGCGGCTGCCAGCGCGTCTGAGGGCCGGGACACCTCGACCTCGTTCGGCGCCTCCGGGTTGGTGGTCGCGCCGAGCACGGACCGGACCGCCTCGACCTGCGACTCCTGGGCCCGGGTGTAGACGGTGGTCGGGTGACCGTCGAAGCCCAGGTATTCGGTGGCCGCCGGCCAGCCGACCAGCGCCGAGGTGTCCAACTCCGGGGCGAGTGGCGCGGCGGCGAGGGTGCCGACGACTGTGAACGGCCGCCCACCGAGCCACACCTGCACCTGCGGGTCGGCCGTGGTGATCCCGAGCCGCTGCGCCGCGGTGGCGCCGAGCACGACCGCCGGGTAGCGGGCTGTCGCCTCGTTGAGCCACGTGCCGGTGGCCACCTCGGCCCCGACGGTGCCGAGCAGGTCCAGCCGGGCAGCCCGGGTGGCGAGCCCACCGGTCTCCGCCGCCGGAATCCGGTCCGAGCGGTACACCTTGGCGTCGGAGAGCTGCCCGGTCGCGGACACCTCGGTCACCGGGCCGATCCGCCCGATCATCGCGATCGACTCCTCGGGCAGTTGCGCGTCCGCACCGAACAGGGTGCTGCCCGGCTCGACGGTGAGCAGGTTGGTGCCGAGCGCGTCGAGCGCCCGGTCCAGCTCGGCCCGGGACGACGAGGAGATGCCCACCACCGCGATCATCGCGGCGATGCCGATCGCGATGCCCAACGCGGAGAGGAACGCCCGCAGCGGACGGGTCCGCAGCCCCACCCCACCGACGCGCAGGACGTCCGCAGGCCGCAGTCGGGCCGGAGTCAGCGTCGCCATCAGCCGACCCCGCCCGACGCGAGGGCCGAGTCGTGCCGCACCGCGCCGTCGCGCATCCGCACCTGCCGGGGCAGGCTCCCCGCGATCTCCCGGTCGTGGGTGATCACCACGACGGTGGTGCCGGCCCGGTGCAGATCGTGCAGCAACTCCAACACCCCGGCACCAGAGTGGGAGTCCAGGTTGCCGGTTGGTTCGTCGGCCAGCAGCACCGCCGGCTCGCCGACCACAGCGCGGGCCACGGCCACCCGCTGCCGTTCCCCACCTGACAGCTCGTGCGGCCGGTGCCCCAACCGGTGGCCCAGGCCAACCCGGACCAACGCGGCCTCCGCCCGTTCGCGCCGCCGCCGCAGCGGTACGCCGGAGTAGAGCAACCCGTCGGCCACGTTGTCCACGACCGGGACGCCGGGAGCGAGGTGGAACTGCTGGAAGACGAAGCCGATCCGGGTAGCCCGCAACGCGGACAGCTCCCGATCGGTCAGCTTCGCCGCGTCGTACCCGTCGATGAGCACGCTGCCCGACGACGGCCGGTCCAGGGTGCCGATCAGGTGCAGCATCGTCGACTTGCCCGACCCGGACGGGCCGACGATCGCCACCAGCTCGCCGTGGCCGATCCGCAGCGACACGTCGTCCAACGCGACGACGCCACCGGCGTACCGCTTGCTGACCCGGTCGAGCGCTATCACCTCGCCGCTCACGTCGGCACCACAACCGTCGTGCCCTCGGCGAGGTCCGTACCGGTGACCTCCACCCGGCCGTCGGCGAACAACCCGGTGGTCACCGCGAGGACCCGGCTCGCGTCGCCCTCGACGACCTGGACGCCGTAGCCGCCCTCGGCCAGCGCCAGCAGCGCCGCCACCGGCACGGTGAGCACGTCGCGGCGCTCCGAGACGGTGAACGTGACGTCCGCGCTGGCCTGGTCGAGGCCGGTGAGGGCCTTCGGGTCGGTCACCGCGACTGTCACCTCGACCTTCGTCTCGGCGTCGCCGGTCTGCCCGTTGGCGCCGGCCGCGCCGGCCTGGACGACCGTCTCGACAGTGCTGATCGTGCCCGCCACCGCCCGGCCGTCCGGCAGCCGGACGCTGACCTTCGCGTCGCGCTTGGCCAACCGCTGGTCGTCCACGTCCAACTCGACGGTGACGACCCGGCTGGTGCCGGTGTAGGTCAGCACCGCCTGGCCGGGCTGGGTGAGATCGCCGACGTCGGCCTGGTGGCTCTCCACCCGGACCTCCCGCTCGGCGTACACGATCCGCCCCGGCTCGACCCGGCCGGTCTCGGCCAGACCCAGGTCCTCCTGCCACTCCCGGACGGCGTCGGCGGTGGCGCCGGTGTACTCGTCGTCGACAGTGAAGCCGGTGTAGCCCAGCGCTTCGAGGTTCTTCTCGAACTGCGCGACGTCGGCACCCTCCACCCCGGGGGCGAGGGTCCGGTACGCGGGCAGCCCGCCGTAGAGGAGCACCACCTCCTCGTTGTCGACGAGGTAGAGCGACTTTCCCCGCCGTACCGTCGACCCGGTCGCGGCCAACCCGGTGACGGTGCCGCTGAGCTTCGCCGTGGCGGTACGGGTCGCGCCGTACCCCAGCTCACCGTCGGCGGTCTCCGAGTCGGCGAGGGTCTGCCGGGTGACAGTGGCGGTGGCGGGTGGCGCGCCGCCGGCCTGGGCGCGGCCCCCGTCGGCACCGCCGCCGAAACCCACAGCGGCGACCACCCCCACGGCAGCGACCAGCAGGACGACGCCGCCGGTGACGGCGGCGCGCAGCCGCGAGCGTCGGATGGCCCCGGTCACCGGCCACCACCGAACTGCGGCGCGTGCTGCCGGCACTTCTCCATGGCGGCCTTCATGGCCGGGTCGCTGATGTCGATGGCGTTGCCTCCCGCCCCGATCCGGACCCGCCCGTCGGCGTCCGGGTCCGGGAAGTCCGGCACCCCGTTCTCCCGCATGCACTTGGCCAGGGTGCGCATCTGCTCGGCCTGCTCGGGGTTGAGCTGCGGTCCCTGCCCGCCGTTGGGCAGCTTGTCCTGGCACTTCTCCATGGCAGCCTGGACCTTCTGCTGGTCCACGTCCGCGCCGAACCGGAAGCCGGGACGGCCGCCCGCCTCCGGGTCGGGCATGTCCACCCCGTTCTCCCGCATGCACCTGGCGAAGGCGAGTTGCCGGTCCGAGTCACTGACCGGCGCGCCGCTCGCCGTGGCCCCGGCCTTCGCCCCACCGGCGGTCGCGACCCCGCCGCCGTCGTCCCCTCCCGAGCCGCACCCCGACAGCGCCAGGGCGAGCAGGACGGGGATCGCAAGCATCTGTCGTCGCATGGTGTCCGCTTCCGCTCAGGTCCGGCGCGGTTCGCCGAACGTGGCATCCAGTGCACGGCAGCGGGCGTATCCCCGGCGTTACCGTCAGCGGTTATGCCGGCGTTACCGCACCCCGAGCACCATGGAGGGGTGAGAGTGCTGGTGGTCGAAGACGAGAACGTGCTGGCGGACGCCATCGCCGAGTGGCTGCGTCGGGAGTCGTTCGCTGTCGACGTGGCGTACGACGGGGACGCCGCGTTGGAACGGCTCGGCGTCAATGAGTACGCGGTGGTGGTCCTGGACCGGGACCTGCCGGTGGTGCACGGCGACGACGTGTGCCGGGCGATCGTGGACGCGGGTGGGGAGACCCGGGTGCTGATGCTGACCGCGTCGGCGGCGGTCCGGGAGCGGGTGGCGGGGTTGGCGCTCGGCGCCGACGACTACCTGACCAAGCCGTTCGCCCTGGTCGAGCTGTCGGCTCGGGTGCACGCGCTGACCCGCCGGTCCCGTCCGGCGGCACCGCCGACGCTGCGTCGCGCCGGCATCTGGCTCGACCCTGCCCGACACGAGGTTCGCCGCGACGACCGGCACGTGGCGCTGTCCCGCAAGGAGTTCGCGGTGCTGGCCGAGCTGTTGCGCGCCGACGGCGCGGTGGTCTCCGCCGAGGATCTGCTGGAACGTGCCTGGGACGAGCACATCGACCCGTTCACCAACGTCGTCCGGGTGACCGTCATGAAGCTGCGCCGCAAACTGGGCGACCCGCCGGTGATCGAGACGGTTCCCGGGGCGGGGTACCAGATCCGATGAAACGCCTCACGATCCGCGCCCGGCTCACCCTCATCTACGGCGGGCTCTTCCTGTTGGCCGGCGTGGTTCTGCTCGCCGTCACGTACGTGCTGGTGGATCAGCGGATGCCGCAGCCGTTCGGGGTGAAGCTGAGCGACCTGCCGAAGACCGCCCCCACGACGCCCAGCGGGCAGAACGTCGACAACCTGCGCACCCTGTTGCAGGAGCTGCAGGACGAGGCGAAGCGCAACGCCCTGGAGTCGCTGCTGACCCAGGGCGGTATCGCGTTGATCGTGGTGTCGACGGTGGCTATCGCGTTCGGCTGGTTGCTCGCCGGTCGGGCGTTGCAGCCCCTGCTCCAGATCACCGGCACGGCCCGCCGGATCGCCGGCGCGGACACCGCCGGCCGTGGTCTGCACGAGCGGATCGCGCTGACCGGCCCTCCCGACGAGGTGCGCGAACTCGCCGACACGTTCGACGAGATGCTGGAACGGCTGGACCGCTCCTTCGACGGGCAGCGCCGGTTCGTGGCGAACGCCTCGCACGAGCTGCGTACGCCGCTGGCGCTCAACCGCGCCCTGGTGGAGCTGGCGGTCACCCGCCCGGACGCGTCGGCGGAGACCCGGCGGTTGGGCGAGTCGCTGCTGGCGGTCAACGAACGCCACGAGCGGCTGATCGACGGCCTGCTGACCCTGGCCGACTCGGAGAACGAGCTGACCGAGCGTACGCCTGTGGACCTGGCCGAGGTCTGCGCGCACACCACCGACCAGGCCGGGAAGCAGGCACCGGGCGTGCGGGTACGGCGGGCGCTGGCCCCGGCGCCGACCAGCGGCGACCCGGTGCTGTTGGAGCGGCTCACGTTCAACCTGGTGGAGAACGCGTTGCGCCACAACCTGCCCGCCGACGGTTGGGTGGAGGTGCGCACCGGGCTGGTCGACGGCCGTCCCACCCTCACCGTGACAAACACCGGCCCGGTCATCCCCGGTTACGACGTCGAGACGATGTTCCAGCCCTTCCGCCGGCTGTCGCGGGAGCGGGTCGTCGGCGCGCGGGGCTTCGGGCTGGGGCTGTCCATCGTCCGCGCGGTGGCCCGGGCCCACGGTGGCACCGCCGAGGCGCAGCCCCGCCCGGACGGCGGCCTGATCGTCACTGTCGCCCTGCCGCCGGCCTGACCGGCGGCCCGGTCTCAGCGGAAGAACGCGCGCAGCACTGTGGCGGTCTCGGCCTCCAGCACCCCGCCGTAGACCTCGGGGCGGTGGTTGAGCCGACGGTCCCGCAGCACGTCCCAGAGCGATCCGGCCGCGCCGGTCTTGGGCTCCCATGCGCCGAACACGACTGTGGAGACCCGGGCCAGCACCAGCGCCCCGGCGCACATGGTGCACGGTTCGAGGGTGACCACCAGGGTGCAGCCGTCCAGCCGCCACCGGCCGGTGCGCTCGGCGCCTCGGCGCAGGGCCAGCACCTCGGCGTGGGCGGTGGGGTCGCCGGTCAGCTCCCGCTCGTTGCGTCCGGTGGCCAACTCGGTGCCGTCCGGCCCGTAGAGCACCGCCCCCACCGGCACGTCGTCGACGTCGGTGCTGACCGGGTCGTCGACGGGCGGACCGGCGACGGCGATCTCCAGGGCGCGTCGCATCCACAGCTCGTGCCGCTGCCGTCGGCCGACCTCACCCGGGTCGGCGAGGCCCTCGTGGGCGCCGGGCCCGGCGCGGCCCACCACACCGGGAGTCGGCTGACCGGGTCGGATCGACTCCAGCGACGGGTCGGTGGCGTCGGCCGGCTCAGACCTCACGCAGCTCCTCGACCTCGTCGGCGCAGCCGAGCACCTGGCAGATCTCGGCGGTGACGTCCGCCGGCATCATCCCCTCGTGGGAGCAGAGGGTCAGCAGCTTCTGCGCGGAGATGCCCAGGTTGGCCAGCAGGTCGGCCTCACCGACCGGGTCGGCCTCCGGGTCGACGACGGGCTGCTCGCTCTCCTCGTCACCGGTGGTCGACGGGCGCGGCTCCTCGTCACCGTCGAGCCCGGTGACCGAGGTCTTCAGGTCACCGACCAGCAGCGACCCCAGCTGCGACTCCTCGGCGTACGCGGAGTCCGAACCGAACACCCGCAGGTCCTCGCCCTCGTCCAGGCGCAGGATCACCAGGTACGCGTCGTCGGCCTCGACGAAGAGCAGCGACACGTCGGCCTCCAGGTCGACGTCACGCAGCCGGTCGGCAACCTCGTCGATGTCGGTCGCGCCACGCAGGCTGACCTCGGCGGCGGTCCAGCCACTGTCGTCGCGCACCACGGCCGCAGCGAAGTACGACACGGTCCCCCCAATAGCCCTCGACACAGCGTCGACTCGTTACGCGTGCACGTTAGCCGGTCGGGTCGGCGGGCGACCCGTCAACGCCCCGAAGCGCGGGTCATTCCTGACAAAGTCGGCTCAGCCGACGACTCGACGGCGGGTGGCGATGAGCTGGCGCAGACGCTCGGTGCGCTGCCGCTGCGGTCGGCTGCGCTGGCGGACCGCCCGGGCGCCCGCCAACTCGGCCAGCAACTGCAGGCGACGGCGATTGCGATCGGGATCCTGCCGCGGAGTGGTCCAGGCCATAGTGCCGAGCCTGCCGAGTCTCGGCGGCCGCGTCAAGACGGCGTTCGCTACGCAGCCAACCGGGCACAGGGTGCAGTCACCGGGCGTCGTTTCGGGGCCGCTCCGTGCCGGTCACCACAGCGGCCAGTCACCACTGGTCGCCCAGCGGACCGCCACGACGGCGGCGGCGATGCTCCAACCACCCGCCGTGACGATGGCGACCCCGGTGGCCACCCCCCGGTCGCCGTAGCGGACCAGCACCAGGGCGGTGACCCAGGCCAGCAGGCCGGCGATCACCGTCCACCACGCGTAGCTGGCCACGTCGGTGCCGAGCAGGCCGAACAGCAGCAGCCAACCGGCGGCCGCACCGGCGCCGGAGGCGACACCGCCGCCGGTGATCGGGTGCGGCTCGCGGTAGGTGGGCCGGGTCGGGGGCCCGGAGGGGAAGAGGCCCGACGGGGTACGCGGCAGCGGGCGGGCGGCACCGAAATCCGGGCCAGGTTCGGGTCGGGCAATGGTCACCGTCGCTGCCCTCCCTCACGCGTGCCGCTCGTGCCCACGGTACCGGCTCTGCCAGGATGACCGGATGTCCTCGCCGACGATCAGCCGCCGCGCTCGTCCGGCGTACCCGATCCTGCTGCTGCTCGCCCCGGTGCTGGCCGCCGGCTGCGCGACCACCCGGCCGGGGGTGCCCGACGGCGCCGCGCCGACGCCACCGTCGGTCTGGGCGACCGCCGACCAGCCGGCGTCGCAGTCGCCCACGGCCACGACGACGGCGACCGACCCGAGCCCTCCGGCGCCGTCGTCGGCCATGCCGTCCGCGACGGCACCCCGCGCCGGGCTGAAGCATGTCTTTCCGGTACGCGCCGACGACGTCGACTACCACACCACGCACGGGGCGTACCCGGCGACGGACCTCTTCGCCGACTGCGGCGAGCCCTTCGTGGCGGTGACCGACGGGACGGTGCTGGAGGTGAGCCGCGTCGACAGGTACACCAAGCGTGGGCGGCAGGGTCCGGACAACGGCGGCCTGTCGGTCTCCCTGCTCGGCGACGACGGAGTGCGCTACTACGGCTCGCACCTGAGCGTGGTGGCCAGCGGCGTCGACGCCGGGGTGCGGGTCCGGGCCGGGCAGCAGCTCGGCAAGGTGGGCCGCACCGGCAACGCGAACAACGTGTGTCATGTGCACTTCGGCATCTCGCCGGCGTGCGCCGGCAAGGACGGCTGGTGGATCCGGCGCGGGGTGATCTGGCCGGCGCGTTACCTGGACTCCTGGCGGCGCGGCGGCAATCGGGAGCCGGCCGCCGAGGTCACCGCGTGGCAACGCAAGCACGGCTGCCCGAAGGCGCCCTGACATGGCTGACGCGAGAGATCCCATCGCCGACCTGCGTCGGATCGCGTTTCTGTTGGAGCGGGCGAACGAGGCCACCTACCGGGTACGCGCGTTCCGGTCGGCGGCGAAGGCGCTGGCCGGCCTGTCCGCGGCCGAGCTGACCGAACGGGCCGGCAACGGCACGCTCACCGAGCTGGCCGGGGTCGGTGACGTGACGGCCCGCTGCGTGGCGGAGTCCCTTGCCGGTGAGGAGCCGGTCTACCTCCGCCGGCTGGTGGCGACCGAGGGCAGTGACCTGGACGCCGAGGCCACGGCGCTGCGCACCGCCCTGCGCGGCGACTGTCACACCCACTCGGACTGGTCCGACGGCGGCTCACCCATCGAGGAGATGGCGCTGGCCGCTGTGGAGTTGGGCCACGAGTATCTGGTGCTGACCGACCACTCGCCCCGGCTGACGGTGGCCCGGGGGCTGACCGCGGAACGGTTGCGCCGGCAGCTCGACCACGTGGCGCAGGTCAACGCGGCGCTGCCCGAGGGGTTCCGGATCCTCACCGGGATCGAGGTGGACATCCTCGCCGACGGCTCCCTGGACCAGGACGACGACCTGCTGGCGCGGCTGGACGTGGTGGTCGGGTCGGTGCACAGCGGCCTGAAGGACGAGCGGTCGAAGATGACCCGGCGCATGCTGAAGGCGGTCGCCAACCCGCACCTGGACATCCTCGGCCACGTCACCGGGCGGATGGTGTCGTCCCGCCCGGCAGGGGTGACCGGTCCGGGTGATCGGGGGCACCGCGCCCGTACCCGGGCGGAGAGCGACTTCGACGCGGACGCCGTCTTTGCCGCCTGCGCCGAACACGACACCGCCGTCGAGATCAACTCCCGGCCGGAGCGGCAGGACCCTCCGAAGCGCCTGATCCGTCGGGCACTGGAGGCTGGCTGCCGGTTCGCCATCAACACGGACGCGCACGCGCCCGGCCAACTCGACTGGCAACGATTCGGCTGCGAACGCGCGGCCCTCTGCGGCGTCCCCGCCGACCGCGTGATCAACACCTGGTCGGCAGAGCAACTGGTGGCCTGGACGCACGACCGACCGCCCCGGCGTTGATCGACCTGTCCGCGCGCGGGCGCGGCGGTGTCAGCGGCGGGCGGGTTCGACGGCGGGTGTTGCGGGTGCGCCGACACCGACGACCGGACTGCTCCGGCGGCGGCTGAACATCCCCTGCGAGACCGCGACCCCGAGCAGCACGATCAGCGCGCCGACCGGTTGGTGCCAGTTGAGTCGTTCGTCGAGCGCCAGAGCACCGATCAGCACCGCGAAGATCGGGATCAGGTACGTGACGGTGGACGCGGTAGACGCGCCGGCCACCCGGATGTTGCGCATGTTGATCACGAATGCGAGCCCGGTGCCGAGCGCGCCGAGGGTCAGCACACTCGCCACCACCCCGGCCGACAGCTCGGTGGGCAGCGGCGGCAGGCCGGCGACGAAGGGGGTGACGATCGCCAGTTGCGCGGCGGCGAGCAGCAGTTGCGCTGTGGAGAGCGACAGACCCGAGTGAGCGCTGCCGGCGACGAACCGCTTCTGGTACGGGATGGCCACGCCGTAGCAGGCCGCCGCACCGAAGCACATGAGCTGGCCGGTGAAGTGCGCACCGCCGATGCCCTCCCAGACCCCGAGCACCACCAGCACGCCGACGAAGCCGAGCCCGAGCCCGACGGCACGGCGCACTGTGAGCCGCTCGGTGCGGAAGACCAGCACCGCCAGCGGCAGCACGATCAACGGCGTGGTGGCGTTCCAGATGCCGGCCAGCATCGACTCGACCCGCTGCTCGCCGTAGCCGAAGAGGGTGAACGGCACCGCCACGCCGAAGGCGGCGACGACGGTCAGGTGCGCCCAGACCCGGGGCTCGCGGGGCAGCCGGTCGCGCAGCACCGCGAGGACCACCAGCAGGGTCAGCGCGCCGGCGACGACCCGGTAGAGGGTGAGTTGGACCGGGTGCAGCTCGGCCACCCCGACCTTGATGAAGAGGAAGCTGGAACCCCAGATCGCGGCGAGGGCGACGAAGCCGGGCAGCCAGGCGCGGACCGGCACTTTGTCAGGAGTGGTATCGGTGGTCACCCCTGACACTCTGCCGCAACCGTACGACAAAGTCGCGCCCCTTTCGGCCGTCACGCCGGGCCTGAACCCGCAGCTCGAACACGACAAGCGTCGGCGACACCGGGGTGGGGTGGTCACGTAGGGTCGCAGCGTGGGACGAATTGATGAACTCGCCAACCGCTACGTGGCCGAGTGGGCGCCGTTGAGCCCCACCGGCGCGACCTTCGTCGGCATCGCCGGCCATGACGACCAGCTCGACGACCTCTCGCCCGACGGCTACGCAGCCCGCGCGGACCTCACCCGCCGCACGCTCACCGAGCTGGAGGTGACCGAGCCGGCCACCGAATCGGAACGGATCGCCAAGGAGGCCATGCAGGAACGGCTCGGCCTGGACCTCGCCCGGTACGACGCCGGCGAGGTGACCAGCGAGGTCAGCGTGATCGCCAGCGGGCTGCACGAGATTCGCATGGTGTTCGACCTGATGGCGACCGCGACCAGCGACGATCAGGCCAACATCGCCGCCCGGCTGAACGGCTTCGGCGCCGCGCTGGAGGGCTACAAGACCACGCTGCGGGAGGCGCTCGCCGCCGGTGAGGTCAGCTCGAAGGTGCAGCTGGTCGAGGTGGCCAAGCAGTGCGACATCTGGGTCGACCCGACCGGCGACAACTTCTTCCACGGGCTGGTCGAACGGCTGGGAGCGGAGGGCACCCTCGGCTCGGAGCTGCGTCGGGGTGCGGCGGCGGCGACCGCGGCGACCGCCGAGTTCGGTCAGTTCCTGCGTACCGAGCTTGCCCCGCACGGGCGGGACAAGCAGGCCGCCGGCCGGGAACGCTACGAACTCGCCTCGCAGTACTTCCTCGGCGCCAAGATCGACCTGGACGAGACGTACGCCTGGGGTTTCGCCGAGCTTGCCCGCCTGGAGGCGGAGATGCGGGTCGTGGCGGGGCGCATCGTCGGCCCCGGTGCCACAGTCGACGAGGCCGTGACCGCGTTGGACGCCGACCCGGCCCGGACCATCCAGGGCAAGGAGGCGTTCCGGGACTGGATGCAGGCGCTGGCCGACAAGGCGATCACCGAACTGCACGGCACCCACTTCGACATCCCGGAGCAGGTCCGCCGGATCGAGTGCTGCCTCGCCCCGACCAGCGACGGCGCCATCTACTACACCGGCCCGAGCGAGGACTTCTCCCGTCCGGGTCGGATGTGGTGGGCGGTGCCGCAGGGCATCAGTGACTTCTCGACCTGGCGAGAGGTGACCACGGTCTACCACGAGGGCGTGCCAGGTCACCATCTCCAGGTCGCGCAGACCGCCGTCCGGGCTGACCTGCTCAACCGCTGGCAGCGGCTGCTCTGCTGGGTCTCCGGGCACGGCGAGGGCTGGGCGCTCTACTCGGAGCGGTTGATGGACGAGCTGGGTTACCTGGAGGACCCGGGCGACAAGCTGGGCATGCTCGACGGCCAGGCGATGCGCGCGGCACGGGTGATCGTGGACATCGGCATGCACCTGGAACTGGAGATCCCGAAGGACAATCCCTTCGGTTTCCGGCCGGGCGAGCGGTGGACGCCCGAGCTGGGCTGGGAGTTCATGCGGGCGCACTGCCGGGTTCCGGACGAGAACCTGCGCTTCGAGCTGAACCGCTACCTGGGCTGGCCGGGGCAGGCGCCGTCGTACAAGGTGGGTGAGCGGATCTGGCTCCAGGCCCGCGAGGACGCCAAGGCCCGCAAGGGCGCCGACTTCGACCTGCGGGAGTTCCACCGGCAGGCGTTGGACCTGGGTGCGCTGGGTCTCGACCCGCTGCGCCGGGCGCTGGCCCGGCTCTGACCGGGTACGGCTGCGCGCGTCGCCGGTGCGACGAGTCCGTCGCCGCGCGCAGCCACGCCCCCGAGTCGAGGCCGCTCGCGCGGTTGCGCGCTCAACCGAGGGTGAGTGCCAGTCCCGGGCGGGCGGTCAGCGTGTCGCTGGTGACGTACGCCAGGTCGATGGCGGGGTCGGTGAACGTGATCGGGATAGGCGAGGTGACCGGAAGGCCGTCCGGTAGCGGCAGGTCCGGAGTCAGCGTGATCTTGATGCCGAGCAGCCGGCCGACGAACCGGGTCGCGTAGAAGGCCACGTCTCCCCGGACGGTCAGCTGGTTGGTCGCGTATCGCTGGTTGCGCCCTGCGGGGCCGTCGGCCCGCAGCAGGAAGTCGCTGGTCACCGCCTCCCGCATGCTGAACTTCAGCACCTTGAGGTCGCCCGCCACGGTGTGCAGGTCCGTGACCCCGTCGAACCGCAGCCCGGTCATCCGCACCGACGATCCGGTGAGCTTCGACGGCGTCCGGGCCACCGTCGGCAGGGCCGGATCGGCGGCGATCCGCGGCAGGAGCTTGCCCGGCTGCACCGTTCCCGGCTTGCCGGGTGCCGGCGTGCCGGGCTTGCCCGGTGGCTGGGACGGGCAGTCGCCGGGGCCGGGGCGGGGCGTCGCCGTGCTGGTCGGCCGGGCTGTCGGGGTGGCCGTGGGGGACACCGCGGGCGCGGGGTCCTCCTGGCCGCCGACGCCGAGCAGATCGCCGATTCCGTCCAGGATGTCGGTGATCACGTTGCCGCCCCGCGCCGGGCTCGGGGTGGGCGTCGGCGTGGCCGCGCTGCGGCTGGGCGACGGGGTGACGGCCCGGGGCGGGGTGGGACAGCCGGTCGAAGTCGATCGGCTCGGTGCGGCCTGCACCGCTCGGGGCTGGCTGGCCAGGCCGACGGCCGCCAGCCCGAGGACCACGAGAGCGATGGCGAAGGCTCGCGGGTCGGCGGAACGTCCCGGCCACCCGGGCGGCGCACCCTCGTCGGACGCCCCGGCAGTCTCGGCCTGCCCGGTATCGGCCTGCTCGATCTCGGCCTGTCGTGGGCTGGGTGGGGTGGGGTGGATCGGCGTCCAGGCGAAGGCGAGCGCGCTGCCGACGATGCCGAGCAGCAGACCGACGAAGAAGCCGCCGAGGTTGAGCCCGATCAGCGAGTAGACAGCGGTGACCGCCGCGACGACCGAGTAGAACAGCCGCTGCGCCGGGGTGAACCAGAGCAGCAGGCCACAGGTCACGAGGATGATCGGAATCAGCAGCGAGAGCAGGCCGGTCGCGCCACTGTGGAAGCTGAGACCGTTGAGGGTCATCCGGGTGGAGGCGAACATTTCCAGCCCGGCCAGGGCGATGAGCAGTCCGCCCCAGAACGGCCGGCTGCGCTGCCAGCGGCGGAAGAGCCGCCACGCCTGAGCCGGACCAGCGGGCCGGGCGTGGGACGGGTTCGCGGTTGTCACGTACTCCTCCTGGCCGAGCGGGGACGAAACCGAGCGGGGGCATGGGCCCGGCCCGCGGCGCTGACCACCGCGGGCCGTGGCTCAGTTCAGAAGCACTCCTTGCCCTTGGCGTCGTCACCCACGTTGACCTTGAGCCGGAGGCCGACCAGGTTGAACGTGGCCGCCGTGGTGTAGCGGGACACCTGTTGCAGGTTGGTGATGGTGACGTGGTCGGAGTTCTGGCCGAACGAGCCGGACTGCGCGCTCGGGTTCAGGTCGGTGGCGTCCCGACCGATCTTGATGTTGGTGAAGGTCGCATTGCCGTTCAACGAGTCCATCGCGATCAGCAGGTCCTTGGCGCGGGCGGGTTCCTTGCCTTCGCCGGCGTTGATGGTGAGGACCACCGGCAGGCCCGGCAGGTCGGCGCGGACGGACTGGCAGAGGCTGTAGAGCTCGGCGCTGCTGATCTCGGAGAGCGCGATCGGGTGGACCTGGCCGGACTTGCCGTCCTTGCCCTTCTCGCGGACGATGCCGCCGTACTGCTTGAAGCCGTCGCCCTCCAGGCGGTCGGCGCCGATCTTGAACGTCTGCCCGGAGACGGTGATGTCGGAGGCGATAGCGCCGGTCGACATTCCGAAGAGGATGGCGCCGGCAGCCGCCGTGGCGGGCACCATCATGGCGGCGAAACGCCACCATCGGGTACGACCCTGACTGTCCAACCGATCCTGCACGGGTTCCTCCTCGGGTCGGTGCGCGCGAGTGGCCGGTCCGTTACGGGCGGCCCGCACTGGGAGCCCGTGATCTGTTACCGGCTGGTAACCATCGGGCTTGATGGTGCACCCGTCGCGGCGCAGGTCACAACCCCCTGATTACCGGGCGATAACAGTCGAGCGACCAGACGAAAGCGCGGCATCACGGATCGTCAACGCATTCACCGTCATGACCGTCCGAAATGACCACAAGGCGGGCAGATCGCGGCGGATAAGCAGCACAGAGTGACGCTACATTGACTAATTACAATCAAGTAACAAATGTAAAGCACGCAGGTGGCGCAGGTTGCCACATGATCGAGGGGCGGACCGCATCGCGGCCCGCCCCTCGATCACACATCCGGTCGTACGCGCGTCAGCGCTGCTCCACCTCGCCCGGAGCCGGACGCTGGGTCGGCACCGTCGGGTCCTCCGACTTCCAGTTCGTCGAAGCCGGCGGGATCTCGTCGGTCAGTGGCCCGCCGACCGGCTGCGGCCTGGGCTGCTCGACGGTATCCGTGTCGCGGACCGGCTCCTGGTCCACCCGGGTGGGCGTCGGGTCGGCGACCGCCGGCTCGGCGCGGTGCCGGGCAGACCCGCCCTCGGGTCGGGTCACCAGCCACACCCCGAAGACGACAGCGAGCAGACCGAGGACACCGGCGACGATCGGACCCCAGAAACTGATCAGGCCGATCTTGAAGCGGTTGTCCTTGACCGTCTCGACACTGCGGCTCACCGTGTCGTCGGTGTAGTTGAAGTCCGCGTCCAACAGCACCGTGGGGGTGCCGGTGTTGGGGCGCAACTCCTTGTGCTGCTGCTCCCGCACGTTCACGTAGGAGCCGGTGACCGGGTCGACCCAGAGCGTCCGGATGTTGCTGTAGACGATCTGGCCGCTGGTGGCGCCGGGCGCGAACTTGCCGACCAGCGTCTGGATGCTGCTCTCCGGGGTGGCCAGCACCTCGTTCTCGATCCGCTGCTCGAAGCGGTACGCCTCGATGCCCTTGATCTTCTCGGTGCCGACGAACTTGGCCGGGACGGCCCGCTTCAGGTCACGGTCGAAGACCTGGTAGTCGCGCTTGTCGGTGCCGAACGGGAACTTGTAGATCTGGCCGGAGTACTTCACGTTGCCGACCGGCGTCCCGTCCGCCCCGGTCTCGTTGAGCCACTGCTCCTTCCACGAGGCGGCCGCGCCGGAGATCCGGTAGAGAGCGAGTTCGGTGCTGTACTGGCTGACCACGTCCTGGTTGTCGACGCGCCGGACCGTCTGGTAGACGTCCCAGATCACCGCGTCGCCCTTGAGGTCCTTGGGCAGCCGATCCTTGGTGTCGTCGGGCTGTGGAATGACCTCGACATTGGACACCAGATCGCCTTGCGGAACCTCGATGCTCACCGAGCTCCCGGTTGCCGTGATCTTCAGGAACCTGGCGTTCTTCGCCTCGGCGACGGACGTCGTTGGCTCAAGATCGTAGGGGAGCTTGGTCACGGCGGGGGCCACATAAAACGGCAGCCCGGCCGCGAAGACCAGCAATAAGACGCCAAGCCCGAAGAGCGCGGCGCCCACGCGAAGCTTCACTCATCCTCCTGTAACCTGCCGCCCTACGACCTGTTGTCCGGGGCACCCGATCCTTAACATGGCGGGAGGTTACTCCCCGGTCACCTTCAAAGCGACCCCCTGGATGTCTAGATGTCCACAGCCGCCGCGCCAACAGTTTCGGAGCCTTCGGTAACCGGCCGACTCCCCGCCCTCGACGCGCTGCGAGCAATCGGCGCGGTGGCGGTCGTCGGTCACCACGTCGGGTTCCAGACCGCCGCCACCATGAACACCACCTGGGGCGGCTGGCTGGCTCGGCTGGACGTCGGCGTCGCCATCTTCTTCGTACTGTCCGGGTTTCTGCTGTTCCGGCCGTGGGCGCTGAACGCGGCGACCGGCCGGGCCCGACCCCGCGCCAAGCGCTACCTGTGGCGGCGAGCCCTGCGCATCCTGCCCGCCTACTGGTTGGCGATCGCGGTCTGCCTGATCGTCCTGCCGCAGAACGGGCAGGCGTCCGTGGCCGACTGGATCCGCCACCTCACCTTCACCCAGATCTATCAACCGGGGCAGTTGCGCGCCGGGCTCAGCCAGACCTGGAGTCTCGCCACCGAGGTCGTGTTCTACCTGCTCCTGCCGCTGATCGCCGCGCTCGCCGTCGGCCGGTCCTGGCGTCCTGTCCGGACCATCGTGATCGTCAGCGGGAGTGCGCTGCTGACCGCCGGGTGGCTCACCCTGATGGGGCTCGGCCAGCTCGACAGGGCCCTGCACACCATGTGGTTCCCCTCGTACGCCGCCTGGTTCGGTGCCGGCATGGCACTGGCGGCGGCGCACGTCGCCCTGCGCACCGGGACCGCGCCCGCGTCCTTCCGGATCCTGGACGACCTGGCCTCGGCGCCGGTCACCTGCTGGGCCGCCGCTGTCGGCCTGATGGCGATCGCGACGACGCCCATCGCCGGCCCCCGCGACCTCGCCGAGCCGACGGCCGCCGAGTTCGGCGTCAAGCTCGCCCTGTACCTCGTGATCGCGGCGCTGATCCTGATCCCGGTGGCCTTCGGCGGGCCGAGCCGGGCCAAGGAGGTCTTCGGCAGCTCGTCCGCTCGATGGCTCGGCGCGGTCTCGTACGGGTTGTTCCTGTGGCACCCCATGGTCATCGAACTCATCTACCTGGTCGACGACCGACCGCTCTTCACCGGCGGGCTGCTCAACACCTTCGCCCTCACCATGGCCTTCGGTCTGGTGTACGCCGCGGTCAGCTACTACGGCGTCGAGCGACCCCTGCAACTGCTCGGGTCGCAGGGTCGCCGCCGATCGACTGGACGTGGGCAGGCATCCGGGACCTCCGCCACCGACGTGGCCGCACCGGCCACCACGCCGCCGACCGTCGCGGCTGGCACGCCGGTGCCCACGGTCGGCGGGTAGCGCCCAGCGCTGGCCCATCGGGGCATTGCCGGCCGGCACACCAGCCCCTAATGTGACGCGGGTCGCTAAATTACTTGAGAGTAGGGTTCGCGTGGAGCGTCGCTTCGGCATGCCCGGACACGTGTTGTTCCTCAACTGGCGAGACACCCGCAACCCCGAAGGTGGCGGTTCAGAGGTGTACGTCGAGCGGATCGCCGCCGAGTTGGTGGCGCGCGGTTTCCGCGCCACCCTCTTCTGCGCCGCCCACGGTCAGGCCCCCGCCGACGAGGTCAACGAGGCTGGCGTACGGGTGGTGCGGCGCGGCGGCCGACACACCGTCTACCTGTGGGCAGCGCTCTGTTACGTCGCGGGTGCGCTGGGTATCGGCCCGCTGGCGGCCCGCCGGGGCGGCCGGCCCGATGTCCTGGTCGACGTCTGCAACGGGTTGCCGTTCCTCGCCCCGCTGTGGGCCCGACGCCCGGTGGTCAAGCTGATCCACCATGTGCACCGCGAGCAGTGGCCGGTGGTGCTTCCCCAGTGGGCGGCCCGGTTCGGCTGGTGGATCGAGTCGTCGCTCGCCGTACGCCTCTACCAGCGGTGCCGGTACGTCACCGTCTCCGAGGCCACCCGCCGAGAGTTGGCCCAGCTCGGCGTGCCGCCGGAGCAGGTCTCAGTGGTGCACAACGGCACCCCGACGCTGCCGCACACCGACGTCGAGCGGGCGACGTTCCCGCTGCTCGTGACGCTGAACCGGCTGGTGCCGCACAAGCGGGTGGAGGTGGCGCTGCGGGCCGTCGCTGCCCTCTCCGACGAGCTGCCGCAACTACGTCTGGTCGTCGCCGGTCAGGGCTGGTGGGAGTCGCACCTGCGTGAACTCGCCGCGGAACTGGACATCACCGAGCGGGTGGACTTCCGGGGCTTCGTGACCGAGGAGGAGAAGGCCGCTCTGCTCGCCTCGGCCTGGGTGGCCCTGACCCCGTCGCTCAAGGAGGGCTGGGGGCTCACCATCGTGGAGGCGGGTTCGGCGGGCACCCCGACTGTTGCGTTCCGGGGAGCGGGCGGAGTCGCCGAAGCGGTCGTCGACGGGCGTACGGGCCTGCTGGCCGACGACATCGACGACTACCTGACGAAGGTGCGCACGCTCCTGCACCGGGATGAGCTGCGGCGGGAGATGGGCGCCCAGGCCCGGGAGCACGCGGCCAGCTTCACGTGGCAGGCCGCGGGTGGGCGCTTCGAGGCGATCCTCAAGGGTGTGGAGTCGCCCCGCCCAGTGCAGCAGCGGGGCGAGCCGTCCTACCTGTCGCCGTAAACCGCGGGGGCGTACGGGTCTTTCTTTCCGGCCCGCTTGGCCGCCTCCGAGACGAGCTTGGCCTCCTGTGCGGCCTCCTCGTCGGTGGCGGTCGCGGCGGCCGAGATCCCGCCGAGAGCCAGGATCCCCAGCAACGCCGCCACCAGGCCAGACACGACCAGGGTCAGAGCTCTACGCATGCCAATCCTCCAATGGCGAGACGTGCGAGCGGACGTTACCACGCGGTAGCTCGCCGGTGTAGTGCCGAAACGGCGGCAGCGATGACCACCAGAAGGGCAGCGCTGAGCGCCGCCACCACGGCCAGTCGGGCCGGCCCGGACGGGCTCGCTTCGCGCACCGTCGCCGGATTGCGGTACAGCGTCACTGACGGTCCGTCGTGGACGCGCACCAGGCCACCGAGCACCTGAGAGTCCACCTCCCCGGAGACCTCGTGCTGCACCAGGACCCAGCGCACACCGGTGGTCCAGACCGGCCGACCCTCGGCCAACGCCCGGCGCATCTCGCGGACGCGCGGATTCTCGCCGGCCACGGCGACGTCGCCGACCCGGAGCGTGTCGTCGGTCAGGACCGTCCCCGGCAGGTAGCGGGGCGCCGGGTCCAGGACCACCCGGCCGGGGTTCCACGGGTACGCGCGGTAGGCGCTCAGCGGCAACGCGAGGATCTCCCCCGGCTCCTCGTCGATGTACTCGGCCACCCGCTGCCACTCCGCCGGATAGCTCACCGGACGCAGCCGACCGGCACCGCCGAAGGCGAGGTCCGGCAGGACCGCCACCGGCAGGAACAGCAGCCCGACCAGGATCACCCCGGCCACCTCCCGGTCGACCCGGGCCACCAGCCGCTCGGCCCCCAACGCCGCACACACCACCAGCAGCAGGGCGTACGGGGCCAGGAACTTCTGGCCATCTCGCAGCAACCCCGCGCCCGGCAGGTGCACCACCGCCCAGCGCAGCGCGGCATCCCCACCGGGGAGCACCCCGAGCGCGGCGAGCAGACAACCGGCCCCGGCGAGCACGGCCAGCCGCGGCGCCCCACCCGGGGGCAGCCGCCGCCGCAGCAGCCCCGCACCGACACCGGCCAGGATCAGCAGCACCACTGTCGCCACCGGCACCAGTGGCGTGGCGCGGCTCGCGGGGGTGGCCTGCGCGCTCCAGATGCCGCCGGTGCCGGCCAACGCCACCAGCGGGCCGGCCCAGTTCTCCGACCGCGCCGCGAACGCCGCCACCCCCGCCGGGTCCGAGGAACCCCCGGCACCGGTGACCAGGGCCGCGACCACCCAGGGGGCGTTGAGCACCCCGACCGCGGCCAACGCCTGCCGGGACCGCAGCGGATGCATCCGCTGCGACACCAGCAGCGACCGGGGCGCGCGCATCCGGTCCGACGTCAGCACCAGCACCGTGCCCAGCGCGATCAACCCACCGGTCGGCGTGATGGCGGCGGGAGCGGCGGCGAGCACCACCCGGGCGAGCGCGCCGGTGCGCCCCGCCCGCAGGTCCAGCGCCGCCCGCACCAGCCACGGCAACGCGGCGTACGCGAGCAGCAGCCCCCACTGCCCGATCAGCAAGCGCTCGGCGAGGTACGGCGTCCACGCGTACGCCACAGCGGCGAACAGCCGGACCACACGCCGGTCGGTCGGCACCAACCGGCCGGCGCCGACCGCCGCGAGGAAGACCGCCCCGGCGAGCGCCAGCCGCTGCACCACCCAGCCCGGCACGAGCTGGGTGACCAGCGAGACCACCGCGTCCATCGGCACCGCCCGGGGCAGGCTCTGCGCCGGGGCGACGAGATCCCAGGTCAACGGCTGCCGGGGTACGAACACCATGTCGTACAGCAACGCGTAGCCGGGCGCGGCCAGGGGGGCCAGAACCAGCACCGTGACCGCCGCCGCGACCGCGTACAGCGGGAGCGTGTCCCGCCCCCGCCGAACCGGTGCGGCCTCCACGCCGTCGGTCGGGTCAACCATTCACGACGCCGGCACCGCCCGGCCGACGGTGATCAGTTCGGTGCATACCCCGACCCCGGGCGTCCGCACGGTGACCTCGACGGCGTCCCCCGCACCCTCCAACAGGAAGAAGAGGTCGTTCAGCCCGCGCCGCAGGGTGATCTCGCGGGTGGCGTCCCCGAGCCGGAAGAGCGCTGTCGAGTCACCCGAGCTGAGGTAGCCGAAGTGCACAACGTACGGCCACTCCACCAGGTACCCGTCCAGCGGGATCCGCGTGGGTCGACCGCCCTCCGCCAGGTGCCCGCAGCCGTCCACAGGGCCGGGCACGATCTTCCGCCCCTGGACCACGACCGGGCGGATCCGGCCGAGATCGTCGAACGTCGACGGTCGCGCGGCCTCCGTCACGAAGGTGGGGCGACGCTCGGCTGGGCGGAAGAAGTGCGACTGGAGATTGTCCGGCCAGAAGTACCCGGCGACGACCCGGTCCGGGACGGCGGTGTCGAAGAAGACGGTCCCCGGCGGCGCGGTGGCGAGCTCCGTCTGAGTCGTCGCGAGATAGTCCCGCCCGTACTTGGTGCTCCAGTTGTCCCCGAAACGGGCAGTGCTCCACAGGGTGCCCACGCCGATGGTCGCCAGGACGACGATCATCGAGACCAGGCCGACCGCGAAGGCGCCCGGCTCCCGCAGGACCGTCGGCACCGGCCACGCCGACACCTCGTCCTCGTCGGTGTCCTTGATCCCCAGCACTGCCGCACCGACGCAGATCGCGGCGACCAGCACCACGTCGGCGACGTACCGGGGGACGACGCCGACCAGTGGGCCGAGCGGTCCGCCCAGCCGGGTGACGGCGAAGAGCGCGGCGACCAGCCCCAGGTAGGAGGCGAGCAGCAGCCAGGCCCGCCCGGCCGACGGACGCCGCCGGACGGTGACCACTACCAGCGTCGCCAGCACCGCCCAGGACAACCATTTGGCGATGTCGTACGGGTCGACGAGCGGGGGACCGTCACCGGCGTAGGTCCAGCGCCACGGTCCTCCGAGCAGACCCGGCACCATGGTCTCGCCGACCAGGTCACCGAGGAAGTTGAGGACCGGACCGACCGAGGTCGGATCCCTCAGCTCACCGGAGGGACGAGACAGGTAGAACGCCAGGTATCCCCCCGACAGCGCGCTGAGCATCAGCCAGGCCGGCCAGTGCCGGCGGATCGCCGTCGCGAGACTGCGCCACACTCCAGCGGAGGTGAAGAGGAAGACGGTCAGCAGGAACAGCAGCGGCACGATCAGCAGGGACTTGGTGTCGAAGAGCAGGCCGAACACCAGCCAGAGCGCGACCGCCACGAGGTGCCGCAGGCGACCGGTCCGCACGTACCGGACCTGGGCCGCCACCGCCATGACCAGGGCCAACTGCATCGGCAGCACGAGCAGCCCGACCAACCACAGCGACGAGACCTCGAGCGTCAGCGGGCTGAACACGAACAGGCACAGCGGAATGAGCAGGCCCCAACCGGGCCGGAGCAGATCGCGCAGCAGCCGATAGAGGGCGATCCCGGTCGCCGCCTGACCAACGGCCAGCAGCAACACCCACGGCCAGGTGGCGAAGCCGGCCGCCCGCACCATCGCCCACGCCACCAACAGGCCGCCGGGCATGAGGTGGTTGTTGAACGTACGCAGCAGGTAGTCCGCGTCCAGCCCGGTGTCGAGAACCTGCGCGGCGATGACGAACTCGTCCTGCGAGAACCAGCCACGGGTGGCGAGGCCGGCACGCCAGGCTACGGACACGGCGATGAGGGCGATCGCCACGGCGCGAACGGGGTCGGCGCGCAGCCATCGGCCGATCGGCCCGGGCCCGTCGCCATCGGACGCGACGCGTTCCGGATGCGTCTCGGCCTCAGCTTCTGGCATTGACATGGTCGGCAGCCTGCCACACGCTTACACGCCGTGGGGACGGCCGTTCTCCCGATAACGCCACCGCAGCGCCCCTGGTCGCCCGTCCGTGCCCGGTCCGGATAACGTCGCGCGACAGTCGTCGGCTGCAGGTGCGCGTCCGGCCGGTGAAGACAGGAGCCGAAATGCGTGCAGAGGTGGCCAGTGGTGCCGCTCCGGGGTCCAGCCGGAGCCGGCACACGGCCCGGCGGTTCCGGCACCTGGTCATCTGCATCGCGCTCACCGCCCTCGCCTTCCAGCAGGCCCCGGGACAGGTGGTCCCCGACACCAAGGTCGACCTGAACGTCAACCCGGCCGGGTGGCTGCTCCGCTCGCTGCACCTGTGGGACCCCACCGGCACGTTCGGCCAACTACAGAACCAGGCGTACGGCTATCTCTGGCCGATGGGCCCGTTCTTCCTGCTGGGGTCGGAGGCCGGCCTCGCGCCGTGGGTGGTGCAGCGGCTGTGGTGGGCACTGCTCTTCTGTGTCGCCTACCTGGGCGCGGTGCGCCTGGCGGGCCGGCTCAACATCGGAACGCCCGCCGGGCGCATGATCGCCGGCGTCGCCTTCGCGCTGTCACCGCGCATCCTCACCCAGCTGGGCTGGTCCTCGGTGGAGGCCTGGCCCAGCGCCGTCGCCCCCTGGGTGCTCATTCCGCTCGTCGGTCTCGCCGCCGGCACGCGACTGCGACGCGCCGTCGCCGCGTCAGCCCTCGCCGTCGCCTGCGCCGGCGGGGTCAACGCCACCGCCGTGTTCGCGGTGGTGCCACTGGCAGTGCTCTGGCTCGCCACCATCCAGCCCGTACGCCGCCGGGTCACCGCCATCGCCGCCTGGTGTGGCGCGGTGGCTCTGGCCACCGCGTGGTGGTTGGTCCCGTTGCTGGTCCTCGGTCGGTACAGCCCGCCCTTCCTGGACTACATCGAGACCGCCCGGAACACCACGAGCGTCACCGACGCGGCGACCACGCTGCGTGGCGCCTCCTACTGGGTCGCCTACCTGGCCTCCCCGTTCGGACCGACCATCCCGTCCGGGGTGCGACTCGCCAACGATGCGGTGCTTGTCGCCGCCACCCTGGCGGTCGCCGCCCTCGGTGTGCTCGGGCTGTCCCGACGCGGGATGCCGCACCGCCGGTTCCTCATCACCGGTCTGGTGCTCGGCGTCGCGCTCGTCGGTCTCGGGCACGTCGGCGACCTGCCGAACCTCCTCGCCGGACCACAGCGGGAGTTCCTCGACGGTGTCGGCGCACCCCTGCGCAACGTGCACAAGTTCGACGTCCTGCTCCGCCTACCCCTGTGCCTGGGCATGGCGCACCTCATCGGGCTGGCCGTCCGGGCGGCGCGCACCGCACCCGCGCGGCACCGTCCGCGAACCGTCGCCCGCGCCTGGCTGACCGCCGGCGCCGCCATCGTCGCCGTCACGGCGGTCGCCACGCCCGCCCTCGCGGGCGGTCTCGCCACCCCGGGCAGCGTCAAGGAGGTGCCCGGCTACTGGCACGAAGCCACCGACTGGCTCGACGCGAACACCGGGCGCGGGCGGGTGCTCGTCGTGCCCGGGGCGCGCTTCCCGTCGTACGACTGGGGCAACACCACCGACGAGATCACCCAGCCGCTGCTCAACAGCCGGTGGGCGGTACGCAACGCCATCCCCTTCACCCCACCGACAACGATCCGGCTGCTGGACGTGATCGAGTCGACGCTCGCCACCGGCTCCGGGTCGACCGGCCTGGCGGACCTGCTGGCCCGATCCGGGATCAGCCACGTCCTGTTCCGCGCCGACCTCGACCACGGCCGCTCCGACACGGCCCGCCCCGCTGTGGTCCGCCAGGCGCTGGAGCGTTCACCCGGGTTGACCCTCGTCACGGCCTTCGGCCCGCTGCGCGGCGGCCCCTCGTCCCCCGACGAGTTCCGTGACCATGGGCTCGACGTGCCCGTTCGGGCGCTCGAGGTCTACCGGGTCGACCGGCCCGTCGAGCCTGTGGTCGCCTACGACAGGGCCGACGTGACCACTGTGGTGGGCGGTCCCGAATCCCTCCTCGACCTCGCCGCGGCGGGGCAACTCGGCTCGGCGCCCACCGTCCTGGCCGGCGACGCGTCGACCGCCGAGGTCACCGGGCCGGTGGCGATGACCGATGGTCTGCGCAGGCGCGACGTGTCGTTCGGCGGACTGCGCGACAACACCTCCCAGACGCTGACCGCGGACGACACCTTCGAGGTCACCGCCCCCGCCCATGACTACCTGCCCGAGTGGGGGGCACAGCACTCCACAGTCGCCCGTTTCGAGGGCATCACAACGGTTCGCACCTCCACCTCCCGCTCGCAGGTGGACGCCCCCGGCGGCGCCCGCCCCGAGCACCAGCCGTACGCGGCGATGGACGGCAACCCGGCGACCTCCTGGCAGTCCGCGCCGTACTCGCCCAGCGACCAACAGTGGATCGAGGTGGGCCTCTCCAACCCGACGACTGTCACCCGGGTCGAGGTGTGGTTCGACCTGAAGGCCGACGCCCTGCCCACGACGGTGACGGTCAGCGCCGGGTACGAGAGCAGCACACTCGAACAGTTCAGCGATCACATGGTGTTCGAGTTGCCCAGCGTCCACGCCACCCGCGAGGTCCGGGTCTCGGTCGACGGCGCGTATGACCTCCGCCCGTTCGGAAACGGCTCGGTCGGCATCGCCGAGATCAAGATTCCGGGCATCCAGACCAGCCGCACCCTGGTCCTTCCCGCCGCACCGGTGACCGACCGGCCGGCGACCGTCGTCGTGTCGGCGGCACCCACCACGCCGGCCTGCTTCTCCGTCGACGGGCACCCCCGCTGCTCCACCGATGCCATCCGTGGCTCCGAGGACGCGTCAACAATCGACCGGACGCTGACCCTGCCGGCGGCCGCCGCGTACGACACCAAGCTGTGGGCACGGCCGACGCCCGGCCCTGCCCTGGACGACGCCCTCGACAAGCTGGTGACCGACGCGCAGCCGCTGCGCCTCGCGGCGCAGATCAGCGCCTCCTCGACGGCCGTGCCCGACCCGACCGGCCGGGCCGGCGCGGCGCTCGACGGAAACCCGGCCACCAGCTGGTCGCCGGCGATCGACGACGAGGCACCGATTCTGCGACTCAAGTGGCTCAAGCCGCAGACCATCACCGGGCTCCGCTTCTCGGTCGACGACAAGATCGCCGCGACCCGCCTCGGCAGCGTCCGCGTCGTTGGCGACGACGGCTTCCGCAGCAGCCTGCTGGGCGACGACGGGCTGCTCCGCCTGGACCCGCCGATGCGGACCGACGAGATCACCATCCAGTTCCTCGACAAGCCGTCCGCCACCAGCACCGACCCGTACAAGCTGCGGTTGCCGGAGAAGCTGCCCATCGCGGTCGGTGAGGTGACAGTGCTACCCGGAGCGCCCACCGTCGGGCCGAGCCTCGACACACCAGTGTCGTTGGCCTGCGGATCGGGTCCGACGCTGCAGGTCGGCGCGGCCCGGGTGACCACCTCGCTGCGCGGCACGCTCCGCGACCTGCTCGAGATGCGCGAGATGCCGGTGACGCTGTGCGGCCGGAAAACGCCCCGGCAGCTCGACCTGGGCAGCGGAGAGCACCGTCTCGTCGCCACCCCGAGCCAGCTGGCCTCGCCCACCCGGGTCGCCCTGGTGCCCCGGACATCCACTCCGGCCTCGGCGACCGCGGCGACCGCCAGTACCACCGAGATCGAAACGTGGGCGGCCACCGAACGACGGGTACGGGTGGCCAGTCACCCCGTCGACCGGGTTCTCGCCGTGCGGGAGAACACCAACACCGGCTGGCAGGCGACCCTCGGCGGGCGGACGCTGAAACCACTTGTGGTGGACGGATGGCAGCAGGGCTGGATCCTTCCCGCCGGCGCCTCCGGAGAGGTGCTGTTGCGTTTCGCCCCGGACACCCCGTACCGGGCGGGGCTTCTCCTCGGCGGCATCCTGCTCGCGGTGGTGGTCCTGCTCGCGGTGCTGCCCGCCCGACAGCCCACCGGGCGCACCCCGGCGACCGTCGTGCCGCGCGGCCGACGCCGCGTCACCCGTTCGCTGCCGCTGCTGGCTGTCGGGGCCGCCGCGCTGGTGCTGTCAAGCGGCCTCATCGGCGGTCTACTGGTCGCGGCGGGGTTCATGCTGGCGGTGCCCGGCCCGCGCCGCCTGCCCTGGCCAGCCGACCCACGTCGGGCCAGGACGATCAGTCGGGCGGTCGAGACCTGGCTCCCGGGCGCGCTGGTCCTGCTCGCCGGGTGGCTGTACCTCGACTCGACACGACGGAACACTGACGCGCTCGTGCAGCTCACGATCGTCGTTGCCCTGGGCGCCCTCTGGCTCTCCACCGCCGCCCGACGACGGCCCGTACGCCGCGCCACGCCAACCCCCGGGACCCCAGCCGTTCCGGTGGTCGTGGTGGCGGGACCGACCACGGAGACGGCCGAGCGGACCCCGCCGGACACTGACGAGGCGCCGACGCCGGGCCAGGCGGCGGGGCCAGCCGACGGGCAACGCCCGACCTTCTCCGAGATCACGTGAGCCGCCGACGAACCGTCCGTCGGGAGGGGACGGCGCAGACGGAGCTGACACGCGGATGGAGTACGGGCCTCGGCGCGGCCGGGGTCAGCGTGACCCTGGCCGGGGTTCTCGTCAACGGCCTGGCCTACCTGGTGCCGGTGCTGGCGGCCCGGCGCCTCGACCCGGCCGACCTCAGCGCGCTCGCCGCGGCCCTCGGTCTGGTGGCCATCGTCGGTGTGCCCGGGCTCGGTCTGCAACTGGCAGTGGCGGTGCACCACGCCCGGCACGGACCCTCCGACACCCGCCGGCTCACAGCTGTCACCGCCGCCGTGTGCGCCGTGACCCTCGTCGCGGCGACGCCGCTGCTGGTCGCCGCCCTGCATCTTCCGGTGGAGATGCCCGCGCTGCTGGCGGTCACCACTGCGGCGATCGTTCTCTCCTCCCGGTCCCTCGGCGAGTTGCAGGGCGGCCAGCGTTTCGTGCGACTCGCCGTCGGGATGACAGTGCTCGCCGCCGGCCGCTACGGCGGTGTGATCGCCGGGTTGCTGCTCGGCGCGGGACCGACCGGCGCGCTGGCGGTCGGCGCGTTGACCGCCGCACTCGCCCCGGCGGTGCTGGCCCGACTCGCCCGCGAGCCCGGACGGTCGTCCACCGCACCACGGCTGAGCGCCGCTCGGGTCGTTGCCGGCTGCGGTGCGACGCTGGCGATGCTCGTCGTGTCCTACGCCGACCTGCTGCTGGCCCGGCAACTGCTGTCCCCGTCGGATTCCGGGGCGTACTCGGTCGGCACCGTCCTCAGCAAGGGCGCGCTCTGGGCGCCGCAGGTCGCCGCCGTCCTCGCCCTACCGAGGCTGGCCCGCGGCGACCGGCGCAGCCGAACGGTCGCGCTCGCGGTGACGGGCGGGTGTGGCGTGGTGCTGGTCCTCGCCTCGACGCTCGCCGGAGGGCTCGCCTTCCGCCTCGCCGGTGGGCCCGACTACGACCACCTCGGCCGGTACGCGCCCCTCTTCGCGGCGGTCGGTGCGCTCTACGCGGTCACGTTCGTACTGCTCAACGACCGTCTCGCGGCCGGCGCACGGTGGGCGGCGGCACCGCTGTGGGTGGGCGTGGTCGGCCTGGTGGCCGGCACCGCGATCCTCCGACCCCACACCGTCAGTGGTCTTCTTCTCGCGGCCCTGGGCACGGCGATGGTCACCACCGCGATGATGGCGGTGGCGGCCCGTCACCCCGCTCGGGCACCGGCGGCTGAGCCCGACTAGCCCTCCGCGAGCCATTCCGTCAGGAGGCGGTGGTCGATCGAGTCCACCCGACCGAGCGGACGACCCGAGGCCACCCGGTCCCGCAGCTCCGCCCGGGTGAACCAGCGCGCCTCCAGCAACTCCTCGCCGTCGACACGTACCTCGTCAGAGGTGGCGGTGGCCCGGAAGCCCACCATCAGGCCGGCGGGGAACGGCCACGCCTGCGATCCCTGGTAGGTCACGTCGGTGACAGTCACGCCCGCCTCCTCGGCCATCTCCCGACGGACCGCGTCCTCCAGGCTCTCGCCGATCTCGACGAAGCCGGCCAGCGTCGAGTACGCGTCCTCGGCCGCACCCGCGTGCCGGGCCAGCAGACAGCGCCCCGACCGACCGGGTGCCTCGACCAACACGATGATGGCCGGCTCGATCCGCGGAAACAGCAGACGTCCGCACTCCGCCCCGGTGCAGGTCCGCAGGTGCCCGCCGCCGTCCGCCACTGCCGGCGCGCCGCACGTCCCGCAGAATCGCTGCTGCCGGTGCCAGTGCAACAAACCCCTGGCGTACGCCTGGACGGCCGCGTCGCCGGGTTCGAGCCGCCCGACCAGTGCCCGCACGTCGACGGACCGCACCGCACCGGCCATCTCGACGGCGGACCGCTCGGGGAGCGCGGAGAGGTCCGCGGCGAACACGGCTACCTTCCCGTCGAGCCCCAGGAAGACGGTCTCGCCGGCGGCGGACCGGACCAGCGCCGCGCGCTCCGCGCTGAGTCGAACCGGCCCGTGCCCGTCGACGAGACAACGGTCCCGCCACATCGGCAGCAGCACCGTGGTCGACTCGGTGAGCAGGGCGTCCAACCGTGTCGGATCGGTGCGCAACGGTCCCGCCCGGTCCAGCGATCCGCCCCCGTACGCCAACACCCGCTCCGCAGTGTCCACCCGGTCACCGTGCCACGTCGGTGGTCGGCCGTCGGCACCGCCCCCGCACCGTGCGACACGCCGAACGACACGCGGTAGCTGCGCCTGGTGGGCGCAGCCGACGAGGACGGCCGGGCATTCGTTACCGTAGGTGCCTCCGGGAGGGAGGACCTCCCGCGGCACCCTGGCGATCGAGGTTGCAGTGACGCTGTACGGCGAAAACAGTCCACCCGCCGACGACCGGCCCACCGTGCAGGTCACCGCGGTCACCTGGCCGGACGACGGATCTGAGCCGGTCACCACAGCCGCTCCCGGCGAGCTGAGCGGCGGCCCGCGCCGCCCGCGTCGGGTGCGGATACTGCTCGCGGCCGGCATCACTGGTGGCGTCCTCGCCGCCGTGGCGGGCGCCGGTGCCTGGGCGTACGCCGGTGACGTCCCCCGTGGCACCAGCGTGCTCGGCACCGAGCTGGGCGGCCGGAGCCGCGCGGACGCCGACCGGGAGTTGCGGGCGGAGCTGGACCGACGTGCGGCAACGCTCGCCACGCCGCTGAAGGTCACCGTCGACGGGCGTACCGCCGAGATCAACCCGGCCGACGTGAGGCTGGCCGTCGACGTGCCGGCGACCGTCGCGGCAGCGGCTGAGGCGGACGCGCACCCGGTCAGCCGGTTGGTCGGCTCCCGCACCGTCGAGCCAGTGGTGACCGTCGACGAGGGCCGGTTGGACGACGCGCTCCGCAAGGTGCTCGGCGACCAGGCCCAGGGCATGACGATGCCGGCGATCACCTACAAGGGCACCACGCCGAAGGTCGTACAGCCCAAGCCCGGGCTGGCTCTGAACCCGCAGCGCTCCGCCGAGGTGGTCCGTGCCGGCTGGTTGGCCGGCGCCCCGGTCACCGTGCCCCTGGTGGAGACCCACCCGGCGACCACCGCGGAGGAGTTGGACCGGATGGTCAGCGAGCTGGCGAAGCCGGCGGTCGCCGCACCGGTCACCCTGCGCACCAACAAGGGCCAGTTGACGATCCCACCCGCCGCCATCGCGAAGAGCCTCCGGTTCGGCGCCGACAAGGCCGGCAAGCTCACCCCGTCGGTGGACGTCAAGCGGCTGCGAACGGCGCTCGGCGACAAGCTGACCGCCATCGAGGTTCCGCCGAAGGACGCCACGATGACGATTTCCGGTGGCCGGCCCACCGCCAAGGAGGGGCGGGCCGGGCAGCAGCTGGACACGGCGGCCCTCAGTCGAGACCTGCTGGCCGTGCTACCGAAGGCGGACGGCCGCGAGGTGACAGGCGAGTTGAAGCCGACCCCGCCGCAGCTGACCGGGGAGAAGCTCGCCGGCCTGGGCATCAAGGAGCGGGTGTCGACCTTCACGACCCGGTTCACCGGCGGCATGGCCTCGTCGCGCAGCCAGAACATCGCCACCATCGCGAGGAAGGTGGACGGCACTGTCGTGCTGCCGGGGAAGACGTTCTCGCTCAACGGGCACACCGGCGAGCGCGGCTACGCCCAGGGCTACCGGGACGCGCCGGTCATCCTCGACGGCAAACTGGTGCCGGGCGTCGGCGGCGGCACCTCGCAGTTCACCACCACGCTGTTCAACGCGACCTATTACGCCGGTCTGGAGGACGTCGAGCACAAGCCGCACTCGTACTGGTTCGACAGGTACCCGGCGGTCATCGAGTCGACCATCTTCTGGCCGAGTCTGGACTTCAAGTTCCGCAACAACACCGACTACGGCGTGCTCATCGACACGTCGTACACGTCCAGCACGATCACCGTGTCGATCTGGAGCACGAAGATCTACGACAGCGTGAAGACGGAGTACGGGCCGCGACGCAACATCACGACGCCGAAGCAGATCCACCTGGCTCCCGGCCCGTCGTGCATCGAGACCAACGGCATCAACGGCTTCACCCAGGACGCCTTCCGGGTCATCAAGAAGGGCGGCGCGGTGGTCAAGCGGGAGAAGTTCACCTGGCGCTACGACGCGGAACCCCGCTACGTCTGCGGGCCGAAGACGTCCTGAGTTCCGAATCGTTCTGTGGTCGGCCCCGGCTCCTGGGTGATCCTGCTCTTGCTCTGGGGTCAGCCCAGGTCTGGGGTCAGCGCTCCGCCGTTGCCGTTGTGTCCGTTGCGCTTGCCGCCCTGCGGTGGCATCGGCACCGTGCGAGTCTCCTGCACCCGGATCTCGGCCCGGAAGCGGTGTGCCGCAGGGTGCCACATCTCCTCGAACGGGCCCATGACCTCGCCCCCGATGCCCCGACGACGGACCCGGGTGGCGAGCCACCAGAGGGTGCCCAGGACTGCCGCCACGCTGCCCGCGAACACCAGAAAGATCAGGGCCTCATCCACAGCCCGAGCCTAGCCCCGGGCGCCAGGTCCGGGCCGCCGCCCCGCACCAGCTGCTGCCCACACCGTCCGCCTGGCCCGGTTGGGCGAACCGCAGTGCCCCATGATCGCGCAACATCCTGGTTGTAGTGGTGTCCCGCATCGGTGAGGCCACTAGATCCTGGTTCGAGCGTGACCATGGCGGGCTCAAGACCGATGAATGGCCCCCGTGGTGGTGGGAACGCAGAAAAGGCCACCCCAATGGGGTGGCCTTTTCTGAAAGATTGTCCGGCGGCGTCCTACTCTCCCACACCCTCACGAGTGCAGTACCATCGGCGCTGGAGGGCTTAGCTTCCGGGTTCGGAATGTAACCGGGCGTTTCCCCTCCGCCATGACCGCCGTAACTCTATGAACATATCAAACAACCCCGGCACACAAACACGGGTGTTCGCTTGTTCAGAGTTGCACAGTGGACGCGTAGCAGCTTAGTAGTCAAGTCCTCGGCCTATTAGTACCGGTCAACTGAACCCGTTACCGGGCTTACATTTCCGGCCTATCAACCCAGTCGTCTAGCTGGGGGCCTTACCCCACCAAGGTGGGTGGGATACCTCATCTTGAAGCAGGCTTCCCGCTTAGATGCTTTCAGCGGTTATCCCTTCCGAACGTAGCTAACCAGCCGTGCCCTTGGCAGGACAACTGGCACACCAGAGGTTCGTCCGTCCCGGTCCTCTCGTACTAGGGACAGCCCTTCTCAAGTATCCTACGCGCACGGCGGATAGGGACCGAACTGTCTCACGACGTTCTAAACCCAGCTCGCGTACCGCTTTAATGGGCGAACAGCCCAACCCTTGGGACCTGCTACAGCCCCAGGATGCGACGAGCCGACATCGAGGTGCCAAACCATCCCGTCGATATGGACTCTTGGGGAAGATCAGCCTGTTATCCCCGGGGTACCTTTTATCCGTTGAGCGACACCGCTTCCACTCGCAAGTGCCGGATCACTAGTCCCGACTTTCGTCCCTGCTCGACCTGTCAGTCTCACAGTCAAGCTCCCTTGTGTACTTGCACTCAACACCTGATTGCCAACCAGGCTGAGGGAACCTTTGGGCGCCTCCGTTACCTTTTAGGAGGCAACCGCCCCAGTTAAACTACCCACCAGACACTGTCCCTGAACCGGATAACGGTCCGAAGTTAGATACCCAAATCAACCAGAGTGGTATTTCAAGATTGCCTCCACCCATACTGGCGTATGGACTTCACCGGCTCCCACCTATCCTACACAAGCTAATTCGAGTACCAATGTCAAGCTATAGTAAAGGTCCCGGGGTCTTTCCGTCCTGCCGCGCGTAACGAGCATCTTTACTCGTACTGCAATTTCGCCGGGCCTGTGGTTGAGACAGTGGGGAAGTCGTTACGCCATTCGTGCAGGTCGGAACTTACCCGACAAGGAATTTCGCTACCTTAGGATGGTTATAGTTACCACCGCCGTTTACTGGCGCTTAAGTTCTCCGCTTCGCCCCGAAGAGCTAACAGGTCCCCTTAACGTTCCAGCACCGGGCAGGCGTCAGTCCATATACATCGAATTACTTCTTCGCATGGACCTGTGTTTTTAGTAAACAGTCGCTTCCCCCTGCTCTCTGCGGCCATACAACGCTCCACCCGCGCGGGGCTTCACGTCTCCGGCCCCCCTTCTCCCTAAGTTACGGGGGCAATTTGCCGAGTTCCTTAACCACAGTTCGCCCGATCGCCTCGGTATTCTCTACCTGACCACCTGTGTCGGTTTGGGGTACGGGCCGCTAAGAACTCGCTAGAGGCTTTTCTCGGCAGCATAGGATCACTGACTTCACCTGAATCGGCTCGGCATCACGTCTCAGCCCTAGTGTGTTGCGGATTTGCCTACAACACGGCCTACACGCTTACCCCGGCACAACCACCGGCCGGGCTCAGCTACCTTCCTGCGTCACCCCATCGCTTGACTACTACCCATCAGGTTCCCACGCTCCCTCAACTCAGTCCGAAGACCTCACCAAGTTCGGATGGTTAGCACAACGAGGTTCATCAGGGACGCTCTTTCGCGGGTACGGGAATATCAACCCGTTGTCCATCGACTACGCCTCTCGGCCTCGCCTTAGGTCCCGACTCACCCAGGGCGGATTAGCCTGGCCCTGGAACCCTTGGTCATCCGGCGGAAGGGTTTCTCACCCTTCTTTCGCTACTCATGCCTGCATTCTCACTCGTGCCGCGTCCACAACTGGGTCACCCCGCTGCTTCACTCGCGGCACGACGCTCCCCTACCCATCCACACACCTGCACAAGGAATCAAGTCCAAGCGAGGATAAAATGTGAATGCCACAGCTTCGGCGGTGTGCTTGAGCCCCGCTACATTGTCGGCGCGGAACCACTTGACCAGTGAGCTATTACGCACTCTTTAAAGGGTGGCTGCTTCTAAGCCAACCTCCTGGTTGTCTATGCGACCCCACATCCTTTTCCACTTAGCACACGCTTAGGGGCCTTAGCTGGTGATCTGGGCTGTTTCCCTCTCGACTACGAAGCTTATCCCCCGCAGTCTCACTGCCGCGCTCTCACTTACCGGCATTCGGAGTTTGGCTGATTTCGGTAAGCTTGTGGGCCCCCTAGACCATCCAGTGCTCTACCTCCGGCAAGAAACACGCGACGCTGCACCTAAATGCATTTCGGGGAGAACCAGCTATCACGGAGTTTGATTGGCCTTTCACCCCTAACCACAGGTCATCCCCCAATTTTTCAACATTGGTGGGTTCGGCCCTCCACGCGGTCTTACCCGCGCTTCAGCCTGCCCATGGCTAGATCACTCCGCTTCGGGTCTAGGACACGCGACTGAATCGCCCTATTCAGACTCGCTTTCGCTACGGCTCCCCCACACGGGTTAACCTCGCCACATGCCACTAACTCGCAGGCTCATTCTTCAAAAGGCACGCCGTCACCCCGCAAGGCTCCGACGGATTGTAGGCGAACGGTTTCAGGTACTATTTCACTCCCCTCCCGGGGTACTTTTCACCATTCCCTCACGGTACTTGTCCGCTATCGGTCACCAGGAAGTATTTAGGCTTACCAGGTGGTCCTGGCAGATTCACGGCAGATTTCAGGGGTCCGCCGCTACTCGGGAACACCCACAGAAGGTCAGCAACTTTCACCTACCGGACTCTCACCGTCTACGGTCAGCCATTCCAGACTGTTCGACTAGCCACTGACTTTGTAACTCCTCGAGTGCATGTCAGTACACTCAGCGGGGTCCCACAACCCCGACCACGCAACCCCTGACAGGTATCACACGCAGCCGGTTTAGCCTCGATCCGCTTTCGCTCGCCACTACTCACGGAATCACTAAATTGTTTTCTCTTCCTACGGGTACTGAGATGTTTCACTTCCCCGCGTTCCCTCCACACACCCTATGTGTTCAGGTGTGGGTGACACCACATGACTGGTGCCAGGTTTCCCCATTCGGACACCCTGGGATCACAGCTTGGTTGACAGCTCCCCCAGGCCTATCGCGGCCTCCCACGTCCTTCATCGGCTCCTGGTGCCAAGGCATTCGCCGTTCGCCCTTGACAACTTGACCACAAAGATGCTCGCGTCCACTGTGCAATTCTCAACAAACGACCAACCCACAACCCGATCCGCCCCACACCAAACCCAACAACAGTCAGCGGTATGTGAGGCCAGGCCATGCCTGGCAGACTGCCAGCCCCCACACAGGAGGCCGGCCACGTCTCTGAAACAACAACCACACGGGTTGTTCCTTCAGGACCCAACAGGGTGCCTACATCTCCCCCCAGCCGCACCAGAAGCAACCATTCCCACCATCCCCGAAGGGTGGCTGTACTAGGCGCCGCCGGCCGTTGCCAGGGCAAAACTTGCCAGTGTCTCCGCCATCTGAGCACCCCGACCCAACATTCGTAGGCCGCGGGCTCCTTGCACCCTTTCAGGTGAAGGTGCTCCTTAGAAAGGAGGTGATCCAGCCGCACCTTCCGGTACGGCTACCTTGTTACGACTTCGTCCCAATCGCCAGCCCCACCTTCGACGGCTCCCTCCACAAGGGTTGGGCCACCGGCTTCGGGTGTTGCCGACTTTCGTGACGTGACGGGCGGTGTGTACAAGGCCCGGGAACGTATTCACCGCAGCGTTGCTGATCTGCGATTACTAGCGACTCCGACTTCACGGGGTCGAGTTGCAGACCCCGATCCGAACTGAGACCGGCTTTTTGGGATTCGCTCCACCTCGCGGTATCGCAGCCCATTGTACCGGCCATTGTAGCATGCGTGAAGCCCTGGACATAAGGGGCATGATGACTTGACGTCATCCCCACCTTCCTCCGAGTTGACCCCGGCAGTCTTCGATGAGTCCCCGCCATAACGCGCTGGCAACATCGAACGAGGGTTGCGCTCGTTGCGGGACTTAACCCAACATCTCACGACACGAGCTGACGACAGCCATGCACCACCTGTGACCGCCCCCGAAGGACCTCACATCTCTGCGAGTTTTGCGGCCATGTCAAACCCAGGTAAGGTTCTTCGCGTTGCATCGAATTAATCCGCATGCTCCGCCGCTTGTGCGGGCCCCCGTCAATTCCTTTGAGTTTTAGCCTTGCGGCCGTACTCCCCAGGCGGGGCGCTTAATGCGTTAGCTGCGGCACAGGGAACCGGAGAGGCCCCCCACACCTAGCGCCCAACGTTTACAGCGTGGACTACCAGGGTATCTAATCCTGTTCGCTCCCCACGCTTTCGCTCCTCAGCGTCAGTATCGGCCCAGAGACCCGCCTTCGCCACCGGTGTTCCTCCTGATATCTGCGCATTTCACCGCTACACCAGGAATTCCAGTCTCCCCTACCGAACTCTAGCCTGCCCGTATCGACCGCAGGCTTGGGGTTGAGCCCCAAGTTTTCACGGTCGACGCGACAAGCCGCCTACGAGCTCTTTACGCCCAATAAATCCGGACAACGCTCGCACCCTACGTCTTACCGCGGCTGCTGGCACGTAGTTGGCCGGTGCTTCTTCTGCAGGTACCGTCACTCTCGCTTCGTCCCTGCTGAAAGAGGTTTACAACCCGAAGGCCGTCATCCCTCACGCGGCGTCGCTGCATCAGGCTTCCGCCCATTGTGCAATATTCCCCACTGCTGCCTCCCGTAGGAGTCTGGGCCGTGTCTCAGTCCCAGTGTGGCCGGTCGCCCTCTCAGGCCGGCTACCCGTCGTCGCCTTGGTAGGCCATCACCCCACCAACAAGCTGATAGGCCGCGAGCCCATCCCAAGCCGAAAAACTTTCCACCACCAGCCATGCGGCCAGCAGTCCTATTCGGTATTAGCCCCCGTTTCCGAGGGTTATCCCAAAGCTTGGGGCAGGTTGCTCACGTGTTACTCACCCGTTCGCCGCTCGAGTACCCCGAAGGGCCTTTCCGCTCGACTTGCATGTGTTAAGCACGCCGCCAGCGTTCGTCCTGAGCCAGGATCAAACTCTCCAACAAAAAATTAGTTGAACAGCTATCCCGGCAACAAACAAATGTTGCCAAAGGAATCCCAACCAGCCAGCAAAAACTGACCAGTCCGGGGTATAAATCATAATTGGCACTGGCTTTACAAGCACCCTGTTGAGTTCTCAAAGAACAACCACACACCGACCAGAAGCCCCACCCAAGTGGAACCCCAACCGGGGTTTTCCGTACCGCGCCCCCGCCGCTCTCGCGCCGGGCACTTTTACTACGTTACCTCACCGTCTTCGCCGTGTCAAACCGTGTGTCCCGGTCTGTCATGCTTCGTACGGATCAGCGCCGGCGCACTCACGCAGCAGCGAACCGCTGCGTCAGGTCGTCGGATTCAGCAGACCGGCCGCTGCGGTTTCCCGCAGTCTCGCCCGGTTCCCTGCCGGTCGTGAACCTTACCCGGTCGGCTTCGCCGCACCAAATCCGCCTCGCGGCCGATCCGGCGAGCCCCGCCCGGACCGTGTCTCGCAGGAGCGAACCCCTGGTTGACCCGGTTGCCATCCCGTTTCGGTGCTCTAGGACCTTCGTCCCGTTTGCCCCGTTCCGCGCTGGCAGAAAGAAAGTTACGCGTCTGCGGGTTTGATCGTCAAATCCACGGGTAGCGGCGCGCGTCACATTCGCTCGTCCGCACGGTTTTCGCAGGTCAGAAGCGTTCGGGAAGCAGCGGGGACTTGGCGACCATCAGCAGTGCGGGCGCCGACCGGCCTGATCCGTAGGAGCGGCGGGGCTCAGGAGGGCTGCCGCCGCCGGGTGGCGAGCCACGCCCGGACGCCGAGGACGCCAGCTGTGGTGCCGATCGCCAGGGACGCGGCGATCAACAGCGCGTGCACCCACAGAAAGCTTGTGGCCGCACCCTCGGCCACCGTGCCGGACGCCCAGGACCGCGGGTCCTGCCAGATGGCCACCGCGAACCTGGGCCAGATCACCCAGGTCCAGACGCCGACTCCGACCAGGAAGAGACTCCACCCTCGCGACAGCACCATGGCAGCCGAGTATGCCAGCGCACCTGCTCACCGGGCTCGCGCCGGCCACCGCAACAGCGAAACCGGCGGCGACGCGAACGCCGGGCGAACCGCCAGACTTCGGCAGGAGTGCTGCCGCGTAGAGCGCAGGCTGTTTCCGGCGTGAGCGTGCTGGGCACTGCGAAGGAGGACAGCTGAGGACCGTCCCCCCGGAGGTGCCCCATGCAACCCTCGATCTTCAACCCCTGGGCCTGGCGTGACCCGTCCGCCCTGGCGGGCGGTTACACGCAGGCCACACCGTCGGTCACCCCGGCGGACGACCAGGAGGGTGGCCACGACGGCCCGGACGCGCCCGGCCCGGACGCGCCCGGCCCGGGCACGCCCGTCGACCTGGTGGGCTATCAGGTGCAGGCGAGCGACGGGCGCATCGGCACCATCGACGAGACGAGCGACGAGGCGGACGCCGGACACCTGGTGGTGGACACCGGGCCCTGGATCTTCGGCCAGAAGGTGCTACTGCCGGCCGGAACTGTGGAACGGGTGGATCACCAGGAACGCGTCGTGCACGTCGACCGGACCCGCCAGGAGATCAAGGACGCGCCACCGTTCGACCCGGACTCGGCCGACCAGGAATATCGGGAACGTGTCGGCACCTACTACGCCGACAGCTACCTGTCCCCGCCGGCAACTGACCGCAGGTAATGTGAGGCCGTGGTCCGAACGGGCAACTGCGCATCCGAGGCGGTCGACCTTGTCGACGGCCGTTTCCTCGGTGCCGCGCCCGAGATCCCGCCCAGCTCCGGCGACGGCCGTGAGCAACTTCTGAACGTGCTCCGTGCCGGTGGTCTGCGGTTTCGCGCCGGCGCGCGATGGCGGGCGACTCGCTGAGTCGATCCCGCTGACCGAGCAGGGCTGAGCCAGCCCTGCTCGGCGCGCGCCCACGCGTGACCCACCTTCGGATAACGAGAGGCACCACCATGTCCGTCGCACGAATGCTCACCGGCGACCGGCCCACCGGCCGCCTGCACCTCGGCCACTACGTCGGCAGCATTGCCAACCGGGTGCGGCTGCACCGGAACTACGAGAGCTTCTTCATCATCGCCGACCTGCACATGCTCACCACCCGCAACCGCCGGGAGGACATCGACCAGGTCTCCGGCAACGCCCGGGAGATGGTGACCGACATCCTCGCCGCCGGCGTCGACCCGGACCGGGCCACGTTCTACCTCCAGTCGGCCATCCCCGAGGTCGGTGACCTCAACACCCTCCTGCAGAACCTGGTGACCGTTCCCCGGCTGGAACGGGTGCCGTCGCTCAAGGACATGGCCCGCGACGCCGGCAAGGAGGAGATGCCGTACGGGCTGTTGGGTTATCCGGTGCTCCAGGCCGCGGACATCCTCTGCGTCAAGGGGGAGGTGGTCCCGGTCGGCCGGGACAACGCCGCGCACGTCGAGGTCACCAGGGAGATCGCCCGACGGTTCAACCACCTGTACGGTCCGGTCTTCCCGGTGCCCGAGTTGATCCCGGCGGACACACCGAGCCTGGTGGGGACCGACGGCGCCGCCAAGATGAGCAAGAGCCGGGGCAACTCGATCGCGCTCTCCGACGACGCGGCGACGGTGCGTCGCAAGGTGCTCGGCATGTACACCGATCCGAATCGGGTGCGGGCCGACGTGCCGGGCACCGTGGAGGGCAACCCGGTGTTCGCGTACCACGACGTCTTCAATCCGGACCGCGACGAGGTGGCCGACCTGGCAGGGCGGTACCGGGCCGGGCGGGTGGGTGACGTCGAGGTCAAGGAGCGGCTGATCGTCGCGCTGGAGGGGTTCCTGGCGCCGATCCGGCAGCGCCGGGCCGAGATCGAGGCCGACCGGGGTCTGGTCGACCGACTGATCGTCGAGGGTACGGAACGGACCCGCCAGGAGGTTCGCCAGACGGTGCTCGAGGTACGCCGGGCGATGGGGCTGACCGGCGCGTACCAGCAGGTGCGCCGGCGGGCTGAGCGGAGCCGGCGCCGAACGGACGCCTCGACCTGAGGCCGGGGCGTCCGGTCGGCGACGTGACGTCGGGTCCGCTGCGACACCTTCGGGGTCTCAGCGGATCCGGACGTCAGCCAGGTCCAGGGTGATCGGCGTCCAGGAGAGGTCCGGGGTGCGGTCCTCCTGGCGGATGTGGATCCGGCGTCGAGTCGGCACGACCAGCCCGTCGACCTCGGTCGCTCCGCTCACGTAGTGCGCGACCGGGGAGGAGCCGTTGACCACCGGCTGGTAGTCCATGCGCCGCAGCAGCCCGCTGTCGTCGAAGTAGTACAGCTGGGTGTCGGTGTGGGTGTGCACGCTCTCGGGGAACGTGACGCGCAGTACGCGCCACGACTCGCCGTCCTCCGTCCACGGCTCGATCTCGTGCGCCTCGACGCCTGGCCAGGTGAACAGGAACGGCTCGACGAGGTAGTGCCAGGTGGCGTAGCCACGGAAGTAGGCCGCCTGGGCGAGCGTCCACTGGCTCTCCTGGGTGTAGCCGGCGAAGCTGGCCCGGGGGTTCGTCAACTCGTCGATCAGGCTGCCGTCGGCCGCGCTGACGGTGACCCGGTCGGTGTCGCTGTCGTACTCGGTGACCTGGCCGGTGCCCTCCTGGACGTGGCGGATCCGTTCCCGGTGCAGGTCGGCCTCGACCAGTGCGGTGCTGTCGAAGTCGGGCCGGCCCTTGAACGCCCAGAACGGGCCGCCGTAGGTGAGCCGGGTGGTGAGGGTCGACGCGGTGTTCCAGCGATCGAGGCCGCCGTGGCGCTCGATCACCTTGGCGAGCAGTGCATCCATTGCTTACTCCTAAGTTAGGACTAGATGGTGTTACGTTAGCACTGCTCAGTGGACGCCGACTACGATGGAGATGTGACTCAGCGGACTTACCAGGACGCCTGCGGCGCGGCGCGCACGATGGACATCGTCGGCGAGCGCTGGGCGCTGTTGATCGTCCGAGAGCTGGTGTTCGGCCCGAAGCGTTTCGGCGATCTGCGGGCCGGCCTGCCGAAGGCCAGCCAGAACGTGCTCAGCCAGCGACTGCGGGAGTTGGAGCAGTCCGGCATCGTCCGACGGGTGCAGCTCGGGCCGCCGGCCAGCGTGCATGCGTACGAGCTGACCGAACGCGGTCAGCAACTGGAGCCGACACTGATCGAGCTGTCACGGTGGGGCGCCGGCCTGCCCGCGGAGCCGGACGTCGAGATGAGCACTGACGCGTTCATGCTGTTGCTGAAGGCCCTCTATCGGCCACCGACCGACGCGCCGGTGACCGCCCGGCTCCGGTTGCAGGTGGGCTCCGACGCCTTCGAGGTGGGGGTGTCTTCGAGTGGGATCAGCGTGGTCCGTGGCCGGTCGGGCCCTGTCGACGTCACGGTCACCGGCACGGTCAGAGCGCTGCGCGAGCTGATGTTCGGCGGCACACCGCTGCGGTCGGCGGTCTCGACGGGCGAGATCGAGGTGCACGGCGACACCGCGGCGGCCGAGCGGTTCTTCCTGCTCTTCGGAGCAAGGTCGGGCGAGTGGACCGGATGAACCACCGACCGATATAGCGCAGAATGCGAGGGTGAGGAGGATTCTCGACATTCGTCCGGTGCCGGCGGGGGTGACGCACCGGACCACGATGTTCGAGATCTTCTTCGACCTGGTCTTCGTCTTCGCGCTCACCCGGGTCATCACGTTCATGGCAGGCTCGCCGAGCGCGCTCACCCTGGCCCAGGGGCTCCTCCTCCTACTCCTGCTGCTGTACTCCTGGTCGCCGTACATCTGGGTGGGAAACCTGGTCCGGCCGGACGTCGGCCCGGTCCGCGCGGTCACCCTTGTCGCGATGGCGGCGATCTTCGTGGCCGCGCTGGTGCTCCCGGACGCGTGGCAGCAGAGCCCGGAGCTGTTCGACGCGCCGCTGACTCTCGCCCTGGCCTACGTGGTCGGCCGGGCCGTGCAGCTCGTGATCCTGTTCTGGGCGAGCGCGACGAACCCGCCGCTGCGCTCGACGCTGCGGTTCTTCACAGTGCCGGTGGTGCTGGGCTGGGTCCCGCTGATCATCGGTGCCCTGCTCGGCGGTGCGGCCCAGACGGCGCTCTGGACTGTCGCTTTTCTGCTGAACATCGGCGGTGCCCGGATCGCGTCCACCTTCCGGCCGTGGCAACTGCGCAGCGTGGACCACTTCAGCGAGCGGTTCGGCCTGGTGCTCATCATCGCGTTGGGTGAGTCCCTGATCTCTGCCGGCGCGGGCCCACGGGCGATGGCACCGGTCGGCCCCGCTCTACTGGCCGCACTGCTCGGCCTCACCAGCACGATCTGCCTGTGGTGGCTCTACTTCGATCGGCTGGCGTCCGCCGCCCGGGAGGCGGTCGGCAACGTGCCGGGTGATCGACGGGCCCGCGTTGCCGGCGACGCGTACGGCCTCGGGCACTCCACGCTGATCATCGGCGTCATCTACGTCGCGCTCGGCATCGAGGAGGTGATCACGCAGCTCACCGGGGAGTCGGCGCATTCCGGCCGGCTGGGGTGGGAGGCCGCGACCGCGCTCTACGGCGGCACCGCCCTCTACCTGCTCAGCAGGTTGGTCTTCCGGCGGCTGACCGTTCGGGCGGTTCACCCGGCGCAGGTCGTCGCCGCGCTGCTGCCGCTGCCCCTGCTGCCGATCGGCCGATCCCTGTCACCGCTGGCGGCGCTCACAGTGCTGACCGCCTTCCTGATCGGGGTGACCTGGTTCGAGCGACGGATGGACCGACGGGACGAACGACGCGACTCAGCACTCCCGGGCGTTCCCTGAGCCCTCTGGTGCGGCCCGGCCAAAAGATCTGCCGCGCCGTGTCGATATCCCCGGCCCGCGTTCGTCGTCATGCTGTACGGCGACACGCCGCACCGAGAGGAGCCGAAACGTGAAGTACATGCTGCTGTTCATGAGCCCCATGGTCGACGGGGAGGTCGTCGACAACGGGTGCAGCTTCGAGGACTGGATCCGCTACGACCGGGAGATGAAGGACGCCGGGGTCTGGGTCTCCGGGCATCCCTTGCAGGACCTGACCACCTGCACCACGGTGCAGGTCGGCCCGGACGGCGAGCGCACGATCACCGACGGGCCGTTCGCCGAGACCCGCGAGCTGCTCGGCGGGTACGACGTCATCGACGTGCCGGACCTCGACGCCGCGCTGGACTGGGCGGCCCGCAGCCCCGGGGCCATCGGCACCGGATCGGTCCAGGTCCGTCCGATCTTCGAGATCGACGTGCAGGCCTGACCATGCCGGGTGAGGAGGCAGCCGTCGGGTCGTCGGTGGAGGCCGTGTTCCGGGAGGAACGCGGCCGACTGCTCGCCTCGCTGGTGCGCCGCTTCGGCGACCTCGACCTGGCCGAGGAGGTCGCCTCGGAGGCCATCGAGGCGGCGCTGACGCACTGGCCGACCGACGGCGTCCCGAGCCGGCCGGGCGCCTGGCTGCTCACCACGGCCCGGCGTCGAGCGGTGGACCGGCTGCGTCGGGACCGGGTGCTGGCGACGCGGCTCGCCGTACTCCGGGCGGAGGCCGAGCGGGCCGACCACGCGCCGCCCGCCGACGCGGACCGCGATCTGCCCGACGACCGGCTGGCGCTCTTCTTCACCTGTGCGCACCCGGCCCTGGCCGCGGCGGATCGCGGCGCGCTCACCCTGCGGTTCCTGGCCGGCCTCACCACGGTCGAGGTCGCGCGGGCCTTCCTGGTGCCGCCCGCCACCATGGCCCAGCGACTCGTCCGGGCCAAGCGGAAGATCCGCGACGCACGCATCCCGTTCCGGGTGCCCGGGCCCGACGAGCTGCCCGGTCGTCTGCCCACTGTGCTCCAGGCCGTCTACTCGGTCTTCACCGAGGGGTACGCGGCCAGCTCCGGCCCGGACCTGCAACGGATCGACCTGGCCGAGGAGGCCATCCGGCTGGGCCGGATCCTGCGGCGGCTGCTGCCCGCCGAGCGGGAGGTCGCCGGGCTGCTCGGTCTGATGCTGCTGGTCCACGCCCGACGGGACGCGCGTACCGGGCCGGACGGCGCCATGGTCCTCCTCGACGACCAGGACCGCGGACGCTGGGACCGTCAGATGATCGAGGAGGGGCGCGGCCTGGTGGTGGTCGCCCTGACCGGCCGAGCGCCCGGCCCGTACGGCGTGCAGGCCGCCATCGCCGCGCTGCACGACGAGGCCGCGGACGTGGCCAGCACCGACTGGCCGCAGGTGGTGGCGCTCTACGACGTGCTGTTCGACCTGGTGCCCTCGCCGATCGTCGCGTTGAACCGGGCCGCCGCGGTGGCCATGCGGGACGGGCCGGCGGCGGGGCTCGCGCTGCTCGACGAGTTGGCCGACGAGCCGCGGCTGCGCGGTCACCACCCCTATCCGGCGGCGCGGGCCGAGTTGCTGCGCCGGCTCGGCCGGTACGACGAGGCCGCGGCCGCGTACCGCAGCGCGTTGACGCTGGTCGGCACCGAACCGGAGCGCGCGTACCTGCTCAGACAGCTGAAAGCCGTCACGACGGAGTGAGCTGTACCCTTCCCGGGTGAGTCTGCCTCTGCCTCCCGGGCCGTTCGCCGCGTACCTGTTCGACTGCGACGGCACCATCGTCGACTCGATGCCGCTGCACTACCTGGCCTGGCAGCGGGCCCTTGAAGAGTGGGGCTGCGAGTTCCCGGAGGACCTCTTCTACGCCTGGGGTGGGCGACCCACCGCCGACATCATCGTCGCCCTGAACGAGCAGCAGGGTCTGGCCATGCCGGTGGCTGCCGTCGTCGAGCGCCGGGAGAGCTACTACCAGGAGTTGCTGCCGCAACTCGCCGCCGTGCCCGAGGTGCTGGCGCACATCCACGACGCGCACCGGCGGGTCCCGTTCGCCGTCGTCTCCGGCAGCACCCGCGCGTCGGTCACCGCCTCTCTGGAGGCGCTCGGCCTGCTGGACCGGTTCGACGTGCTGGTCTGCGCCGACGACTACACCCGGGCGAAGCCCGACCCGGAGGCGTTCCTGCTCGCGGCGGAGCAGCTCGGCGTACCCCCGGAGTCCTGCCTGGTCTTCGAGGACACCGACCTGGGCATCCAGGCCGCGACGGCGGCCGGCATGGCTTCGGTACGCGTGCCGCAACAGCGCACGCCCTGACGTCTCAGGCCACAGTCAGCAGGAGCTTTCCGGCGAAGGACGTCTGTAGGCGCTGGTGGGCATCCCGCACCTTGCCCAGCGGGAACTTCTCCGCGACGTGCACCACGAACGGTCCCGCCTCGATGAGTTCGTTGAGGCGCTGCAACTGTCGAGGGCTCGATTCGCCGTCGTACGCGCGGACCTTGACGCCCGGCCGTTCCTGCGGCTCCGGCTGCACCCCGTGGGCGAACGCGACCACCCCGCCGTCGGCCAGCGCCTCGGTGAGCCGGTCCAGTGTCGCGCCGCCGGCCATGGCCAGGATGGCGTTCACCCCGCCCGGCGCCGCGTCCCGGATCCGGGCCAGCACGTCGGTCATGTCGCCGTGGCCGTCGAGGGACACGTCGGCCCCGAGCCGGGTCACCAGCGCGACGCCGTCCGTCCCGGACGCCACGGCGATCACGTTCAGCCCCTGCCGCTTCGCCAACTGCACGGCCAGGTGGCCCTGACCGCCGCTCGCACCGAAGATCAACAGCCAGTCGCCGGCCGACAGGCTGAGCGCGTCGAGCCCGGCCAGCGCGGTCAGCGCGTCGGTGGGCATGGCACCGGCGTGCTCCGGCGGCACACCGTCGGGCACCTTCGCCGCGTACTCCGCCTTGACCGACGCGTACTCGGCGTAGAAGCCGCCCTTCGGGCGCGTGGTGGCGGAGACGTAGACCAGGTCACCCACTCCCACGTTCGTCACAGTGCTGCCGGCCGCGATGACGGTTCCGGCGCCGTCGGAGCCGGGCACGATCGGGAGCGCGGAGCCCTCCGGCACCAGCACACCCTCGCGCTCGTACGCGTCCCACACCCCGACGCCGGCGCTCCAGACCTTGATCAGCACCTCGTCGTCGGCGACCTGCGGGATCGGCAACTTCCGCAGGGTGATCACCTCCGGCCCGCCGAACTCGTCCAAGGCCGCGGCCTGCATCCGCTCTGGCACATCCCCGTCAACCATGTGGATTCCCTCTCCGTGCCGGCGTCACCGTCGCAGCATGCCGGCTCGGGACCAGGCGTGGCCCGGAGCTGAGTGTCGTTCACCCACAAGGACGAACGCCCGCGCTCGGCGGGCCCCGCCGGGCGTAGCCGGGGCGCGCACGGGAATGTCCGCAATACCGCCCCCCGCGATCAGGACGTCTGCGGCTCCGGTCCGCGAAGCGCCTGCTCGACGGCGTCGCGTACCCGGGCATCCTCGCGCGCCTTGCGCTGCGCCCGGTTGCGGCGGCGGTAGAGGTACGCCCCGACGAGTACGGCGATCAGCACGACGAGCGCCAGCACCAGCGTCCAGGGCAGGGCCCAACCGTGTGCGGTGACCTGGACCGGCTTGAGCGGGGTGGTGGAACCCGAGGCGTCGGTGAGCAGCGGTGTCACTGTCGCGGTAGCGGCCAGCGAGATGGCGGGAGCCACCCCGTGGACGGGCACCGTCACGTTCCAGCTCTCACCCGGCAGCAGCTCCGGCGGCGCGGCGACATCCTCGGCCCGTACCCGCAGTAGGCCGAACGGGCCCGAGACGGTCACCGCCTGCTTACCGGACAGGGCCGCGTTGCCGACGTTGTGGACCTGGTAGGTGATGGTGGCGTCACCCTTGCTGAACGGGTTGGTCGGTCCGGCGTACGTGACGTGGAGGTTCTCGATCGCGAGGTTCGGCCTCAGTTCGCCACCCACCCGCAACTTGATCCGGATGCCGAGGCGCCGGTCGACGTTGATCCCCTCAGCCTGGTCGGCCTGGGTGAGCGTGGTGAGGATGCCACCGACGTAGTCACCGGGCGTGGCGTTCTCCGGAACGCTGACCTTGAAGGGCACCTGGGCGGTCTTTCCAGGCTGGATGACGACGCTGCCGGCGTTCGGCTTCACCCAGGCGCCGACCGCGATGGACTTCGTGTCCCTGGTGAGCAGGTCGAGCTGGCCGGCGTCGGTGGTGAAGCCGTCGGCCGCGTACACGGAGAGGGTCAGCGGCGCCGGGCCGCGGTTGGCCACGACCATGGCGTCCTCGACGGCGCCACCCGGGTTGACGTTGTAGCTGTAGCTGGACCGGGCCTCGCCGTAGCCGTTGGAGGCAGTCCGGACCGTCCAGGCGACGTTACCGTCCGCCGCCACTGCGGGACCGGCACCGACACCGACGGCCGCGACGACGGCGAGCAGGGACAGTGCGGTCGTACGGAGGCGTGCGGCGGTCGTGGTCTTCCAGCGAGTTACGGACGGTTGCATCTCAAGTCCTTGTGGTGATCTTGGTAGTGGGTGAACCGGTGGCGGGGTAGGCCCCGAAGGTGCCTACCCCGCCGAATGGAACAGTCCGGTCAGCTGCTCAGTGCGGTGATCGTGAGGGTGGTGCGGTAGCTGCCCTTCGCGATGCTGTCCGGGATCTTCAGGTCCAGGTCAGCACCGAGCTTGGCGCCGCCACGCGGGTGACCCTGCGCGGCCGCGGCGAGCCCGCTGGAGACCGAGAGGCCCTTGCCCTGGTCGTCGAAGGACGACAGGACTGGAGCACCGGCCTCGGCGCCCGCGCCGGCGTCGAGCACGTACGGGTTCCAACCGAGGTAGGAGCCGGAGAACTTCTTGTCGGCGTCCTGGAACTCGCCGACGTTGGCCGAGATCGACCACGGGGCGAGCGAGCGACGGCTGTCCGACACGAGGATCGGGTTGATCTTGCCGTTGGCCTGGAAGTAGGTGCCGTCGCGCTCCTGCGCGGTACCCAGGTCGACCAGACCGTTGTAGCCGTCGATCGTCCACCCGAACTCGCCCGGAGCCGGGTTCGGCACGTTGACCTGGATGGCCTGGCCGTCACCGTTGTACGGGTGCACTGTCACCTTGTCGGTGATCGAGCCGACCGGCTGACCGTCCGGGGTGTTGACGCAGGAGAGGCCCTTCTCGACAGCCGCGTTCGGCGCCGCGCAGGTGCCACTGCGAACGTTGGCCAGGACCAGCTTGTCACCGCGCACCTGCACCTTGACGTAGCTGCGCACGTGCTCCTGGTTCTGCGACGAGTTGTACCAGTACTTGTTCGGGTCCAGCGGGTCCGGGCCGTTGCCACGGATGCCGGTGCCGGTGGTGTCCGGCTTCTTGATGTCGTAGTACTTCGAGCCGGAGGCCGAGTTGGCAGTCACGTAGATGACGCCGCCCGGGCCGGGGAACACCTCGGCAGCACCCGGCTGCTCGGCCGGGTTCTCCTTCTGACCGTTCTTGATCGAGTAGCTACGGGAGTAGCTGTGGTCGTGGCCCTGAAGGACCATGTCGACGCCGAGGTTGGAGAACGCGGTGGTGAAGTCTTCCCGCCGCTGCTTGTTGTCGGTGTCGGTCGCGTGGCTGGCCGGCGAGTAGATGGAGTGGTGGTAGACCAGCACCTTCCACTTGGCCTCGGAGCCGTGCTTGTTGATGACGTCGGTGACGTACGCGACGTGCGCCGCGTCGCCGCCGGCGGAGCCGTCCGCCGGGTTGGCGTAGCTGTTGCTGTTCAGGTCGATGAACAGCACATCCTTGTGGATGAACCAGTAGTCACCGCCGGACCGGGTCGCCTGGTCCCCGTTGTAGTACGCAGACGAGCGGTCGGTGTTCGGGGTGAAGTGGTGCTGCTCGTAGGACTTGCCGCCGACGTCGTGGTTGCCGATGGTGGCGACGAGCGGGATCTGACGCAGCTGGTCGGGGGCCAGGAACGAGGTCCACTGACCCTCGTCGTTGGCGCTCTCGACGTGGTCGCCGGCGGACACCAGCAGCTCGGCGTTCGGGTTGGCCGCGGTGGCCACCTTCAGGGTGTCCTCCCAGCCGGCCTGGTCCTTCAGCCGGTCACCGGAGGAGCCGATCTGCGGGTCGCCGAAGAACAGGAAGTCGTAGTCGCCCTCGAAGTCCTGGGTCTTGAAGGCGTACGCCGGGGACCAGCTGCCCTCGGCGCCGACCCGGTACGAGTACGCCGTGTTCTCCCGCAGGTTGCTGATCGTGGCGTGCCGGTTGAAGCCGGTGGTGGAGGTGTTCGCCGCACCGACGGCGTCGAAGCTGAGGGCGCCGGCCGGGAACTCGCCGTTGACGATCTCGGCGGTCGGGGCGAGCTGGATCTTCTGCGCGGTGTCGGCCGAGGAGTACCAGCTCACGATGCGCTGGGTCTCGTTGGCGCCGACGCCGAGGACCACACCGGTGATCGTGGTGGACTCGGCCGCGCTCGCGGTGGCCATCAGGCCACTACCGAGAGCCGCGCCCATTCCGAGGAAACCGGCTGCGACCCCGGCGACCAGGCGCCGCCGCACGAGCGCGGAGGCCCGTGTCGAGGTGCTCAATGTCATCGACATTGTTCCCTTTTCAAATAGAGAAATGGATTGTGCCTTCACCCGACGCTGGGGAAGCAATTCCACGCTTTCGCCGCCCGATGAACCAACCGTGAACGTGATCTTGCGAAAGACTGCACTTCACGAACTACTTAGCCCTACTCATGATCCAGAAACGCGCTGCACAAACCAGATCAACCCCATAATGGACACGGCTGCGGAAACGGCTCCCGTCGCCCAGAGGCCGGCTTTCGGCGCACGACGGCGCAGCACGAACAGCAGCGGGAAGACGACAGCGATAATCGTCAACTGGACGACCTCGATGCCGACGTTGAACACCAGCAGCGACCACAGCAGGGTCCACGACCACGCCTCGTCGATACCCAGCGCGCCCGCGAAGCCAAGGCCGTGCACGAGGCCGAAGCAGAACACCACGCCGAGGCGGATCCAGCCGGCCCGATCCAGGCTGAAGTGACCGCGCCCGGCCGTCTCCAGGTCGGCCGCGTGTTCACCACGTCGCCAGATCCCCCACAGGTGCCAGCCGGCGACGACGGCGATCGACAACGCGATGATCGGCTCAACGATCACCCCCGGAACCTCGACCAGGCCGAGCGCGGCCAGCATGAACGTCACCGAGTGCGCCAGGGTGAAACTGGTGGCCGCGAGCACGATCTCCCGGAGCCGCCGCGACCCGGCGATGAGCGCCAGCAGGAACAGGATGTGGTCGACCCCGGTCAGCAGGTGCTCGGCGCCCAGGAGGAAGAACTCGCCGAACCGCTCGTACCAGGCCTGCGCGGTCGAGAAGGACGGGTTGGCGGCGTCCAGCGCCGCGCTGCCGGAACGGCCGTCGATCTCGTAGGTGACGATCGTCTTCGTGCCCTTGACGTAGCCCTCGTCATCCGGGAAGAGGCCGCTGCGCACCACGTGCTCGTCGACAGGCTCGGGGCAGGTCCAGTCGAGGAGCAGGTTCGCGTACGGCACGCCCTCGCGCTCCCCGATCGTCGCGTCACCCACCTGCGTCGGCCGGCAGGCCGCACCCCGGGAACTCACCGAGAACCGGTCGGAGACGTATCCGAGGACCGCCGACGCGTGACCCTTCAGGGCGGCGGCCTGGGCGGCGCTGTCGCCCGCCTCGAACGCGGCGGTTCCCACCTGGAAGAGCGGGTCGTCGTCGCCGGCATCCGCGGCGGACACCACGAGGAGGTCGTATTCGAGCTCCACCCCGGTCCGAATGTGACCCTCATCTCCCGCTGCAATTTTCGCGTACACAGTCGACGAGAAGCCGTGCGCGGACGCCGGTTCGGTGCTCAGAAACGGAACCACTGCCGCTGCGAAACCGACAGCGGCGACGAAAACGGTACGGCGGATCCGGCCTGACATTCGACTCCCTCGGTTGGCCAGTGCACGTTGCATGTCGTGGGTGAACACCAACCCGCGTACCGACGAACCGCCGGAAAACAAAGTCCCCGAACGGCGGCCCACCGATTACCGGTGACCGGAATTGAGATAGGAATACGAAGAAGTACGCGCACTTTCCGCCACCACCCGGAGGACGATCACCTTGCGCCCCCCGCTTCGGGCCGTTGTCATGCTGGCCGCGACCGCCGCGCTGGTCACCGCCTGCAACTCCAGCGACGACTGGTCCGAGCCCCGTCCGGCGCCCAGCGCCATCGGCACTCTCGGCCCGGGGTTCGTCGACCCCTCCACGAAGCCCGCGCCGGAGGCGACCATCACCCCGCAACCCGGCTCGTGGGCCGGCGTCCACCCGCCGAAGGACTACCGCGTCGTCCTGCTGACCAGCGGTACGGACAACCCGACCAAGGCCCTGGTGACGGCGGTGAAGGAATGGGCCGACGACGAGGATGTCGACCTCAGGACGATCGCCGTCGGCAGTGCGCACGACACCGTTCCCAGCATCGCCAAGGCGATGGAGATGGGCCCGGACCTCATCGTCAGCGCAGGCAACGACCTCATCGACGGGCTCGCGCTGGTCACCCCGAACCACCTGGACGAGAAGTTCCTCGTGGTCGGCGCGGAACTGGCCGAGCCCACCCACAACGTCACAGCTGTCGACTGGGAAGGCGCGTCGTTCCGTGGCGAAGGGCTGGGGATGTCCTCGACGTACGACCCGAACTCGTTCACCGCGGACCGCTGCGCGGCGGCCATCCGGGCGGGCGTGGCCGCCGTCCTCAACGACCTGACCGGGCTCGTGGTCTGGCTCTGACACCGGAGGGCTGGGCTCCCGCGCGGGTACCCCGGTCGCCGCATCCGTTCGGCTGATTTTCGGGCCGGAAAGACGAGCTGCGTGGATTGGTCCTGCGTGCGATCCTTTGCCGGTTGATCATGATCGGGACCGGTAGTGGGGGCAGGGTTTGGGTACCGCTTCGCGCATTCACCGACGGATGGTGTCGCTGGGCGTCGCCGTGACGCTCGTCTGCGGCGCGGCGGTGGGGCTCACCTCCGCCACCGCCATCGCGGCGGCGAGCGCACCGACCGATCTCAAGACCGCCGGTAATCCCTGCGCCAGCGCCGCCCCTGGGCCGTACCTGAACCCGGCGGACTTCGGCAGCGCCGAGGCCGTCTCGCTACAGGGCACCCACAGCGGTACCCCCCGGAGCGGACGGCAGGCGGACTTCCAGGTGTGGGACGTCACCGACCCGGCACGACCGCAGCAGTGGCTCATCGAGATGGGCGAGGAGAGCAACACCGTCTACGTCCAACTCGAGGACAGCTCGCGGCAACTCGACGGCGTCACGTACGCCTGGCGGGTGCGGGTCCTCGACGGCGCGGACGCGTCGCCGTGGAGCAACACGTGCCACTTCACTGTCGATCGCAGCGGAGGCCCGGCACCAACAGTCACCTCGACCGATTACCCCGTCAGCAGTTGGGGCGGCACTGGCGCGATCGGTGTCCCCGGCACGTTCACCCTGACCCCGGCCTCCGCCGACACCGTCAGCTACCTCTACGAGTTCCACTCGAGCGAACTACCTGACGAGTACCAGGAATCCAGTGTGGATGCTGTCGGACTCGGGGGGCCGGCGGTCGTCACGTTCACGCCCAAGGCTGCCACTTCCCACTCAGTGACGGTCTATGCCGTCGACCGCGCGGGAAACAGGTCCGAGCGGACGACTCACCCGTTCTACGTCAAGGAGACCCGACCGGAGGTCTTCTCCGCCGCCTACCCGGCCTACCTGCCGAACCAGGACTACAACGTCGGCGTACCGGGCGCGTTCGATTTTCGGGCCACGGTTGCCGGCACGGCGTCCTTCGCGTGGCGGATCGACGAGGGCGGACCGTCCGGCGCCGTGCCGGCGGACGCCAGCGGGAAGGCGACGGCGATGATCGCCCCGACCCGCGGCGGCCAGCAGACCCTGTACGTCCACAGCGTCACCCAGGACGGCACCGCGCACGCCCCTCGCGCCTACACGTTCGCGGTTGACGACGCCCCGGTCCTCACCGGTGACACCCGGGGGGAGGTGACGATCGGCTCCTCGCTCACCATCCACCTCGCCCCGCGCGCGCCGCAGGTGGTGGAGTACCTGTACTGGCCGGAATACCCGCGCGGTGACCAGCGGCCGGTGGTGACGACCACGGTGCCAGCCCGCCCGGACGGCAGCGCCGACCTCGTCTGGACCGCCACCGAGACCCGCGTCGACGGCCTGTGGATCCAGAGCCGGAGCGCGGACGGCACCCTGTCCACCCCTCGCTGGCTGCGAGTCTCGGTCGACGATGCGGCACCGACCGTGACCCGCACCGGCAGCACCGCGGCCGGCACCTCGTCCACCTTCACCGCGCACAGCTCGATGGCCGACATCGTCGACTACGTGGCGACGCTGAACAGCGACGACAGCACGAAACAGGTTCTCCGTCCGGCGGCCAACGGCAAGGTCACCTTCAGCTTCAAGACGATGGTGATCGGCCACAACTACGTGAACGTCGTTGCCCGTAACGCCGCCGGCGTGCAGACGGAGAGGGGCGCCCAGGTCTGGACGACGACGGACGAGCCGCAGGTCAGCTCCGTCGAGTTCCCGGAGAACGGCAGCGGCCGACTGGCCACCGGCACGTTCACCTTCAGCTCGTACCTGCCCGACACCGTGGGCTACCACTACTCGATGAACAGCGGGTCGTACGTGACCGTCCCGGCCCGCGCCGACGGCACCGCGCAGGTGACCTGGACGCCGACGGCCGAGGGCGCCCACCGTCTCAGGGTTTTCCGGATCAAAGCCGACACCCATTGGTCCCGGACGTTCAAGGACCACCTGTTCGCGGTCGCCAACGCTGTCACCACTGTCGCATCCGTCGCTCCGGGCACCGTGCCGTCCGGCGACCTGAGAACGATCACCATTGACGGCACCCAACTGCACCAGGACGACAAGGTCGAGGTGACCCCCTACCGCACGGTGCCGATCCGGGCCTGGGTGAAGACGGTCTCGGCGGACCGCAGGACGCTCACCGTCGAGGTGGATCTCAGCCACGCACTGCTCGGTCCGGCCACCCTGACCCTGCACCCGTACGGAACGCTCAAGCCGGTGGTCCTGGCCAACGCGTTCACGATCGGCCCACCCCCAGCACTGCAGTCGGTCAAGCCGCCCACCATCAGCGGGACGGTGGCGGCCGGTGGCACCGCCACGGTGGACCCGGGCGAATGGACGCCCAGCGCGGAGGGCTACTGGTACCAGTGGTCGGCGAACGGTGTCGATATCTGGAACGCGAACGACTCGACGTTCACGATCCCTGTGGCGCTGGTCGGGCAGCGGCTGACGGTAGCGGTCACGGCCAGCCGGGACCGCTACACCTCGACCACTGTCACCTCGGCCGCCGTCGCGGTCGGCAGGACGATCGGGCTCCCGCACCCGCCGACATTGGACCCGGACGCGAGGTGGTCGAAAACGCGTCGTCCCCCGACCTGACCGGAACGAACGCGACCCGGCCGGCCCTCGCGCTCAGCGCGGGGCCGGCCCTTTGTCCTCGAACTCGTACGTGGTGGTCAGGCCCTCGGGCAGGTCGGGGACCAGGGCGTTGGTGCCGTCCACCACCTGGACGTAGCGCTTGCCCTGGAAGATCGAGTAGCTGCCGTCGGGAACCTGATCGATCCGGAAGAGCTGCGTCGAGGCGGCCGGGTCACACGGCCGGCCGCGTACGCTGCCCGGCGCGGCGTCGTGCACGACTGTCATGCAGATCGTGTCGGCACCGGACGCCCGGAGGATCCGGTACCTGTCGCCCTCGGGGCGCAGCACCCACAGCGCCCGATCGTCGATGCCCTGTTCGGTGGTGGCCCGCACCTGGTCGCCGTCGCTGTCGATGGCCAACGTCGCTCCGCGCATGCCGGGCAGCACGATCTGGACCTGCCGCCGGCCGGCGAGGATCTCCTGCGGTCCCGCCGAGGCGGTCGCGGACGGGGTCACGGACGGCGCGACCTGGGTGGCCGGGCCGACACCCGGCGTCTCGACGTCGTTCCGCGCTTGCAAGACGGTGGTGCCAGCGGCGATGGCCAGCACGGCCAACCCCGTGGCGCCGACGGCCGCCCGACGCCGCCGACGCCTGTCACTGCGGTGCCGCAACGTCTGTGCCCCCGGCAGCGTGGCGACTCGCCGGACCTCGTCCACGATCGCGGTGAGATCGTCGCGCGGATCAGCCATGGGAGCTCTCCTCCTGGTGCGCATCGGTCAGCAACCCGGCCATCGCTCTGCGACCTCGGGCGAGGTACGTCTTCACCGTTCCGACGGGCGCCTGCATCTCGGCTGCCACCTCCGCGACGCTGAGATCGTTGAGATGGTGCAGAACGACGGCCCGCCGCTCGTTGGCGCTCAGCCGTTGCAGCGCCTGCAACAGCGCGACGTGGTCCTCGTTCAGCCCGGGCACGCCCTGGTCGACCGCGGCCCGGCGGTGCGCGCGTACGCGGTTGAACGCCTTGCGCCAGCTGCTCACCGCGATCCGGGAGGCCACCCGGCGGACCCACGCCTCCGGACTGTCCGTCTCCCGCACCGTCGCCCACCGCTGCCAGGCCCGCATGAACGCCTCGGCGACGGCGTCCTCCGCCTCGGCGCGGTTGCCGGTGAGCGCGTACACGTGACCCACGACCCGACCCGCGCAGGCCGCGTAGAGAGCGTCGAACTCTTCGGCGTCACGCATCCGACCGGTGCCCTCCCCTGCCTCGTCCCCTGGTCACCGCCGCATGGAACTCGCATGGGTGGACCGGTCACGTCGGCGCGGGGCGCGGTTGTGGCCTCCGTCACACCGCAGTGATCAACCTGACGACCTGGCCAGGCGTCATCGTGCCGACCCGGGAGACGCCCGTGGCGGAGAGGACGATGTGCGACGACGGCAACGACGCGCCCTGACAGCCGGCGTACTCGCGACCGCGCTGGTAGCGGCGGGCCTGACCGCCCAACCGGCGAACGCGCAGGAGAGACCGGCGGCTGCGGCTCCCGGCACCCACGGAACCTTCACCCTGATCACCGGGGACCGGGTGTCGCTGGACGCGGCGGGCCGCCCGCAGATCCAGCGCGGGCCGGATCGGGCCGCCATGCGGTTCGTGAGCAGCCGGGAGGACGGTCACCAGTACGTCATCCCGGTGGACGCGGTGCCGCTGGTGCGGGACGGGCGACTCGATCGGCGCCTGTTCGACCTCACCACGCTCGGCGAGTTCGGCTACGACGACCGGGCCGCCGAGTTGCCGCTGCTGGTCGCGTACCCCGAGAACATGGCGGCGCGGGCGCGGACCGCTACCACCGGGGGTGCCGGGCGGGTGCGGGCCGACCTCCCGGCCGCGCACGCGCTCGCGGTCCGGGCGGACCGGGACGACCGGGTGACGCTCTGGGCGTCGCTCACCAGGGGTACGTCGTCCGCGCGCACCCTCGCCGCGGGGGTCACCCACATCTGGCTGGACGGCAAGCGCACGGTCTCCCTCGATCGCAGCGTGCCGCAGATCGGTGCCCCGGCGGCGTGGCAGGCCGGTTTCGACGGCACCGGCATCACCGTCGGCGTGCTGGACACCGGGATCGACGCCAGCCACCCCGACTTCGCCGGCCACCTCACCGAGGTCCGGGACTTCACCGGCGGCAACGACCCGAGCGACGCGGTCGGTCACGGCACCCACGTGGCGTCGACGATCGTCGGCAGCGGCGCCGCCTCCGGTGGCAGGTATCGCGGGGTGGCACCGGGGGCGAAGCTGCTCGTCGGCAAGGTCTGCGCCACCACCGAATGCCAGGACTCGGACATCATCACCGGCATGCAGTGGCTCGCGCCGCAGGCCCGGGTGGTCAACCTGAGCGTGGGCGGCGACGACGCGCCCGGCCTCGACCCGCTGGAGACAGCGGTCCAGGAGCTGAGCCACCAGTACGGCACCCTCTTCGTGGTCGCGGCCGGCAACGAGGGGAAGCCGAAGTCGGTCTCCTCGCCGGCCTCCGCCGACGACGCCCTCGCCGTCGCCGCCGTCGACGCCGACGACCAGCGGGCCTACTTCTCCAGCCGAGGTCCGCGCGTCGGCGACAACCACATCAAGCCCGAGATCAGCGCGCCGGGTGTCGACATCGTGGCCGCCGCCCCCGGCGGTGACTACGCCACCATGTCGGGTACGTCGATGGCGACCCCGCACGTGGCCGGCACCGCCGCGATCCTCGCCGGTCAGCACCCGGACTGGACCGGCCCGCAGCTCAAGGCCGCCCTGATGGACTCGGCAAAGCCGACCGGCGAGGACACCATCTACGAGCAGGGCGCCGGCCGGGTGGACATCGCCCGCGCGGTCGCCCAACCGGTCGCCGCCGACGTCGCCGCCATCGACTTTCCGGTGCAGCGCTGGCCGCACGCCGACGACAGCCCGATCACCCAGGTCGTCGGCTACCGCAACACAGGCACCGCGCCGGTCACAGTGACGCTGGCGATCGCTCCGGCCCCCGCCGGCATGCTCACCGTCAGCCCGGCCACGCTGGTGGTGCCGGCCGGTGGCCGCGCCGAGGCGACGATCACCGTAGACACCAGGGTGCACGCCCCGGACGGCGTCTACCAGGGGGCGCTGACCGCGACCGGCGCCGGCGACCTGCGGGTACGGACGCCCTTCGTGCTGAACCGTGAGATCGAGAGCTACGACGTACGGCTCGACCACATCGGACGCGACGGCAAGCCGGCCACCGAGTACACGACAGTGGCGGCGAACCTGACCACCGGCGAGTTCAGCACCCTCGCCACGACACCGGGCGGCGGGATCCTGCGGCTGCCCAAGGGTCGGTACGCGTTGTACAGCACCATCCACGAGGCTTCCGTGTCGACCCTGCTCGCACAGCCGGTCCTGGACGTACGCGGCCCGGTCACCGAGGCGGTCGACGCCCGCACCGCCAAGCCGGTCGCGTTGACAGTGCCGCAGCGCGACGCCGCACCGATCTCGATCAACGTGAGCGCCAACTGGGACGACGGCCTGCGCTACCCGGGCGTCCAGCTCAGCGGAGTGTCAGTCGCTGACGTCTTCTTCGGCCGGCTCGGGCCCGCCGTCGCGGCGCCCGAGTTCACCGCGACGCTGGGCGTGGGGCTCGCCCGACCGGGCAGGGACCGCACCTTCCGGAACAGCCCCTACACCTACGACCTGGCGTACGTCGCCAAGGGCGACATGTTCACCGGCCTGACCAGGAAGCTGTCACCGAAGAACCTCGCCACTGTCAGGACGACCTACCGCAGCCAGTCCGCGACGACGACGGCCACCCGGTTCCACCGCGCGTCGGCCCCCGGAGGCGCGGGCCCGATCGGGTCGAACACGCCGATCGACCTGCCGTTCAAGGGCACCGAGTACTACAACACCGACGGCGGCATCGTCTGGACGTCCACGTTCGTCGAGGGGGACAACCTCACCACGCAGGATTCCACCTTCAGGTCGGGGCGGACGTACACCCAGACCTGGAACGCGGCACCCTTCGGGCCCACCGTGGCCCAGGCGCCGACCCTGTCACCCCTGGGGTACGCGGGCCGCGACGGCGACACCATCTCGATCGCGTCGGTGCCCCTGTTCGGCGACGCTGCCGGTCGCCCCGCGAGCCGCGACGACCAGCCGGTGCGGTTCCGGCTGCTGCGCGACGGTAAGGAGATCGGCACCTCGGACAGCCCGTGGGCCGAGTTCGCGGTGCCCGCCGGGAAGGCCACCTACCGTCTGGAGGCGACCGCCACCCGAGGCGCACCGGACACCCTGTCGACGTCGGTCTCGGTGGCCTGGACCTTCACCTCGGCGCACACCACATCACCGGAGCGGTTGCCCCTGACCACGGCTCGCCCGACGCCATTGCTCGACGACACCAACACCGCACGGGCCGGCCGGATCACGACGATTCCGGTGGCGCTGGACCGCCAGGCCGGCTCGAAGGCCGCGCCCAACCGCACGCTCGGCGTGTCCGCGTCGTTCGACGGCGGCCAGACGTGGGTCGCGTTGCCGGTGGTCCGGAACGTCGCCCTGATCAGTCACCCACGACGGGCCGGATTCGTCTCGTTGCGACTGACCGCCACCGACACCGCCGGCAACACGGTCACGCAGACGATCCAGCGGGCCTATCGGATCGCCTGACGCATCGCCCGGTCCGGGGCGGCCGCTCGAGCCGCCGCCCCGGACCGGACCTCAGTGCCGCAGTGCCTCAGGCGGTGAGGGCGCCGTCGATGGCGATGGACGCGCCGCTGATGAAGGTGGCCTCGTCGCTGAGCAGGAACGCGGTGAGCGCGGCGACCTCTTCGGAGGTGCCCGCTCGTCCGGTCGGCTGCGCCGACAGGTAGCGCTCCGCGATCTCCGGGGCCTGGCTGACCACGCCCTGCCAGAGCGGGGTGTCGATCAGACCGGTGACCAGGGCGTTGACCCGCACACCGGAGCGCGCCACGTCGAGGGCCGCCGAGCGGGTGAGCCCGATGACGCCGTGCTTCGCCGCGTTGTAGGCGGCCTGGGTCCCGTCACCCTTCACACCGGAGACGGAGGCGTTGTTGACGATCGCGCCACCGCCGGAGGCGATGATCGCCGGGAGTTCGTACTTCAGGCCGTAGAAGACGCTCGTCAGGTTGAGGGCGAGCGACCGGTGCCAGTTGTCGCTGTCGGTCTCGCGCACGCTGGCCATCGGGCCACCGCCGGCGTTGTTGAACGCGCCGTCCAGCCGCCCGTACTCCGTCACCGCCGCGTCGACGAGACGCGCCATGTCCTCCTCGACAGTCACGTCGGTGGGCACGAAGAGGGCGCTACCGCCCGCGCTCCTGATCTGCGCGGCGACCTCCTCGCCCCGGTCCTTGTCCCGGGCGCCGATGACGACGCGGGCCCCTTCGGTGGCGGCCCGCTGGGCGAACGCCAGACCCATGCCCTGCGTACCGCCGGTCACGACCAGCACCTTTGATTCGAACCGCCCAGACATCTCGTCTCCCATCCACTTCGACTGGTGAGCAGCCGCCACGGGACCCGCGGGGCTTCGTGAGACGGAACGCTAGCCTTTTCTGGAACGGTCGACAAAGTAACGCCACTCACAACGTGGCGGCGGCCCACTACCCGCCGCGACTCAAAGGTGCCGACTTTCGTCGCTAAACCACTCATTGGACCCGACCAAATGGCGGTCAGGCCGTTGTAACCACTGGCACATTCTGTGGTGGTCGTTCCATAACGCCGATAGCGTTGGCCACGTCGAACGAATCCGCGCAAATCACCCTTAAGGAACAGTCATGCCCACAGGTCGCGCCGCCCCGGGGTCTCAGCGGTGGAAGGCCCTGTTGTTCATCTCCATCGCTCAACTGATGGTGGTGCTCGACGGGGCGGTCATGAACATCGCGCTCCCCTCGGCACAACAGGCGCTGCACTTCACGGACGGGAGCCGGCAGTGGGTGGTGACCGCGTACGGCCTGGCCTTCGGCGGCCTGCTGCTGGTCGGCGGCCGAATCGGCGACATGGTCGGGCGCAAGCGCACCTTCCTGATCGCGCTCGCCGGCTTCGCGATCGCCTCGGCCATCGGCGGCCTGGCCGTCAACGCCGCGATGCTGCTGCTCGCCCGGGCACTCCAGGGCGTGTTCGCGGCCCTGCTCGCGCCTGCCGCGCTCTCGTTGCTCTCCCTGTCCTTCACGCAGCCGAGGGAACGCGCGAAGGCGTTCGGCGTTTTCAGCGCGGTCTCGATCGCCGGCGGCGCTGTCGGCCTGATCGTGGGAGGGCTGCTCACCCAGTACCTGAACTGGCGCTTCGCGATGTTCGTTCTCGTGCCGATCGCGGTCGTCGGGATCCTGGGTGCCAGTCGCACCGTCCACGACGACGGGGAGCGGCACCGCGCCCGGCTCGACCTGCCCGGCGTGCTGCTGGCCAGCTCCGGGCTCGTCGGCCTCGTCTACGGGTTCGGTGTCGCCGAGAGCCACGGATGGTCGGCGGGGGTGACCATCGGGTCGTTCACCGCCGGGGTGCTGTTGCTGGCGACCTTCGTCGTGGTTCAGGCGCGGGTCACGTCCCCGCTGCTGCCGCTGCGCGTCCTGACCGAACGCAACCGGGCCGCCGCGTACCTCTCGGTTGGCCTTGCGATCGTCAGCATGTTCGGGATGTTCCTCCTGCTCAGTTACTACTTCCAGCAGGTGAAGGGATGGTCGCCGGTGCTGGCCGGTCTGGCGTTCATGCCGATGGCGGTGCCGCAGGCCATCGGTGCCACGCAGATCGGCGCCCGACTCGCGCACCGGATCGCACCCCGGCCGATCATGGTCGGCGGGTACCTCGTCACCGCTGTCGGTCTGGTGCTGCTGGCTCTGCTCGACGCGGACAGCGGCTTCCTGGAGATCGCATTCGCCGAAGCGGTGATCGGGCTCGGCATCGGCACCGCCTTCATGCCCGCGATGAGCATCTCCACCCACGGCGTCGAGCCCAAGGACGCCGGTGTCGCCTCCGCCATGATCAGCTCGTCGCAGCAGGTCGGCGGGTCGATCGGCACCGCGCTGCTCAACACCATCGCGACCAGTTCGGCCGCCACCTACCTGGTCTCGCACGGCGGGCCGGCGGCGCGAGCCCAGGAGCGGAACGAGGCGCTGATGCACGGCTACTCGGTCGCGTACTGGGTCGCCGTCGGATTCGTGGTCGCGGCGGCCCTCGTCTCCGTGGTCATGGTGAACGCCGGTGCTCCGAAGCACGTCCCGGCCCCGGCGGACGCCCTCGGGGACGTCACCCCGGTGCCCGTCCACTGATCACTGTCGTGCCTGTCGATCCGGCGCGGTGACCGAGGACACGGTGCACCGACTCCGCCGAGAGGGTGGAATCAGGGGTGTGAGCAGAGAAGGCACCGGCGGGTGACGTCGTGAGGTCCACTCTTTCGGCCCGCGATCCGGGTTCGTCCGACGCTGGCACGACGCCCGCGACGACCGAACCGATTCGGGTGACGGCCGCCCACCGGCAGCGTTGGGCGGTGCAGACCATGGCTGTCACACCCGACGACCAGGTGCTGGAGATCGGCTGCGGTCGGGGATCTGCCGTCTCCCTGGTCGCCGAACACCTCACGAACGGTCGGATCGTCGCGATCGACCGTGCCGCGACGATGGTGCGGCTCGCGACCCAACGGAACCTGAGCCACATCGACGCCGGCCGAGCCGAGATCCGGCGAGCAGGGTTCGAGTCGGCCGACCTTCCGACTGATCACTTCACCAAGATCTTCGCGGTGAACGTCAGCCTCTTCTGGTTGGGCGACGCGGCGCAGCAGATCGCTCGGATACGCAGCCTGCTCGCGCCGGGAGGACGGCTCTACGTCTTCGGCGAGCGGCCCACCGAAGCGCACGCCACCGCGAACCTCGCCGCGACCGAGGTACTGCTCGAAACCCACGGTTTCGCCACGACCACATCGAGCGCCACCCGCGGTCAGGGCCAGGTGCTGACCTGCGTCATCGGCACGCCGATCCGGTGAGCCTGGGCTGATCGCAGCGTTGACCTGAGCCGGGCGGGCTCGGCGTGACGCCGAGCCCGCCCGTTCCGGGTCAGTCGAGCTTGATCAGATTGGGTCAGCGCTGAAGGGTCAGCAGACCCGGCCGGTACGGCAGGAGGCCGTAGTCGACACCGTCGGAGCTGGGGGAACGCCCCTGGTAGAGCAGTTGCAGGTTGCAGGCGTCGACGGTCATGGTCTGGTCGGCGTTGGTGCGCAGCAGCTCACCGTGGCTGATGTCGTTGGTCCAGGTCGCGCCGCTGTTGATCTTGCCCGCGAACGGGTTGCTCTGGGAAGCGGCCTGCGGCGTCCACGAACCGTTCAGGCTGGTCGCCGTGAACGAACGGAAGTAGCGGCCCGTCGAGCCGATCGCCTCGACGATCATGAGGTACTTGTTCAGACCCTGAAGTTTGTAGACCTGAACGGCCTCGAAGAGGTTGTTGGTGGTGTCGCTCATGATGGTCGTGTAGTTGGAGCCGAAGCTGCCCGGGAAGTTCCCGATCGGCATGCTCGCCCGGTAGATCTTGCCGTTGTCACCGGCGAAGAACAGGTACATGTTCGTACCGTCGCCAATGACCGCCTGGTCGATCGGGCCGGTACCGGAACCGGTGATGCTTCCGCTGAACAGCGTCTGCGGCGACGACCAACCGTTCGGGTTGGTCGGGTCGGACGAGGTCCGGTAGGAGAACGCCGGCCCACCCCACTGGTAGGCGAGCACCCAGATGTTTCTCGGCGCGAAGTAGAACAACGACGGCGCGACAGTTCCGGAGTTCATCGCGTTCTGGCTGGCCGAGCCCATCTGCGAGTAGTTCGAGAAGAGGCCGAAGTTCATCGAACCCCAGCTAGACCCGAAGTCGTGCGTGGTGGCATAGACCAGTTGCTGGCCGTTGTACGGGGCGACGGTGAAGTCCTTCAGCGACACCCACCCCGACCTCGGGTTCGCCAACACCCCGGTGGAGGACCACCGGTACGTCGAGGGAAGGTCACACGTGCCGCCCGGCGGCGGAGTCGTCGTCGGCGGCGTGGTTCCATCGACGCGGACGAACTGCCACTGCTGGTTGGTGCCGTTCCAGTCGTCGTACTGCACGATGTTGCCACCGTCGGCGGTCGAGGCGCCCTGCACCTCCATCACCTTGTTGCTGTTCCGGTTGATAAGCCGGACGTAGCCGCTGTCCGAGTCGGCCAGCCGGAACTGCTGGTTGGTGCTGTTGTTGTCGCTCCACTGCACGATGCTGCCGCCGTTGGCGGTCGAGAAGCCCGAGACGTCCAGCACCTTGTTGGACAGCCGCGACTTCACCCGGTAGTAGCCACCACCGGAGTCGACGAACTGCCACTGCTGCTGGTTGCCGTTGTTGCGGGCCCACTGGGTGATCCGGGCCCCGTCATTCGTGGCCAGGTTGTAGACGTCCAGGGCCTTGCCGCTGTTGCGGTTGACCAACACGTACCACGCGCTCGTGTCGACAGTCGCCGCGGCGGCGGGTGACGACACCACTGCTACGGCGGCGCCGCCGACCATCAGCGCCGCCGCGCTGGCGGCGAGAAGGCGGGGCAACCACCAACGCCGCCGCGACGGCGTTGCGATCGATGGAGACCTATCGAGGGCAGACATGATCCTCCTCCAGTGACCAAGAGCCGAACGGCCTGCCCGAGGGTGGGCGTACCGCGACGCGTGGCCGAGCGCGCAGGCGTCAGATAGTTAGCGTTAACAAGACGCCGGCGAGCCGTGGCGCACGCCTGATTCGAGATCGACGAAGCAGGGCTTGCCCGGAAAGCCGAGGTGTCGTCGTCCTTAGGCATCGACTGTGAGCGATAACATGCCGTTCGTCAAGACGTAATGTGCTGGGAACATCAGCCGCTGTCCGAGCGCAGATCTTGAGGCGGGACGTCTTCCACCGACTTCCCGCAGGCATCACCCCAGATGCCCGGCGCGCACTCCGGCCGAGCCCTTGAGGAGGCCTCGCGAGCGCGTTAACATCGACGTTTGCCCATTGCCGGCGGTGCCGGCGATCTCAGCCCTGAACCTCGACCGGCTGGAGCGCCGGTGCGGCGACGGCCGGTGGAGCGGGCGCGTCGGTAGCGGACACGCCAGCCCTCGTCGCTCGCTCGGGGCCGAAGTCCGCGCCGGCCGGAGAACCATCGCCCCGCCGCAGGGGCATCGGCACCACCACGTCCTTCAGCGACATGGCGGGGCGCTCGACCAGGTGCCAGGAGAGCGCCGCGAGGACCAGAGTGCCGGCCGACGACACCGCCAGGTACGTGACGAAGCCGTACCGCACGCCGATGAGCAGGGCGACGACCTGCTGAACCGGGAACGCGTAGATATAGACGCCGTACGAGTAGTCCCGCTTACGACCGATCGAGTGCAGCCACCGGGGCAGCCCGACCGCCAGGTACAGCAGCAGGAACGCCAGCAGCGGCACCCCGACGACGTAGAAGCCGCCGACCCGCGCGGTCACCGCGACCCCGACGGCGGCGAGCGCCGCCAGCCAGCCGGTCATCGGCACCCGGTGCGCGTACAGCTTGGCGACCGCACCGAGCAGGAACGCGAAGGTCAGGTAGATGACGAGGTGCTTCTCGAAGGTTCCGACAACCGGGTACGGACCCAGGACCCCGTGCTTGGCCGGTAGGACGGCGAGCCCGTCACCCCGGACGAAGTCCTCGACGATGACCCCGTACACCCCGAGCAGCAGCAACACCATGGCACCGCGTGCCCGGGCCAGTACCGCCGTCGCCGCCAGCGCGGCGAGCATGAAGTAACAGAGCACCTCGTACCGCAGCGTCCACAGCGAGCCGTTCACCGGACCGCCACTCTCGATGCCCCGCCCGTAGGGCACGTCACGCAGAATGCCGGAGATCGTCCACTGGTCCATGGCGAACAGCCAGTTCGCCCTCAGGTACTGCAACGGACCCTGCGGGTGGCCCCAGAAGCCGTCCAGGGTGCCCCGCTCGTAGTAGGCGATCGCCGGGGCCACCACCAGCGCGGTCACCAGCAGGCACACCCACAGGGCAGGCAGGATGCGCAGCGCGCGGTGCCAGAGATACCGCGGCGCACTGAAGCGCAGCGCACTGCTGGTGATGAGGAAGCCGGAGAGCACGAAGAAGCCGTACACCGCGAGCTTGCCGACATCGGCCTGCCGCATGGTCTCGCTGCTGCCGAGCATCGACCGCCCCAGCGCGAGAGGCCAGCAGTGCGCGACGAGCACCGCGAACGCCAGGGCCATCCGCAGCAGCCCGATGCTGTTGGCGCGAGGGTCGAACCGATCGGCCAGCGTCGGCAGCCCGCGACCGAACCGGGCCGCCAGCGGCTGCGCCAGCGGTGCCTCGCCCATACCTGCCCCTGTCATCCGAGCTTCAGCTGCCATCCGGCACCGCCGTGCCCGTACTGTATGCGGCCCTTCACCGGCCAGACGCTGATGGACGGACGAAACGCATAACAACCCGCCAACGGTCCCTCGGGGCACTACGTCGCCCGTGGCGGCGCGGTACGTCCGAGTCAGACCGCTCCGCGATCGACCAGGCTGAACGTGGTGTCGAGCGGGGCGTCGCCGAGAAACTCGACGTAGATCTCCCTCTTGGTCGGGCTCCACTGCACCGGGCCGTACTCGTCGTTGGTGATGGCGTAGGAGGTACGCCCCTTGTCGTCCCTGCCCTCACGGGATATCGCGAACACGGTTGCCTTGGTCGGCCGGCAGTCGGCTCCCACCAGCGACTTGTACCCCTCTGAATCGAGCTTGACCCCGAGGCACGGTCGGTGGGCGATCTCCGGGTTCACCGATTTGATCATGTAGTCGACCCCGACCGGTTCGAGCACGAAGAGCGCATCCTTGCCGGTCCCGTTGCCGACCTCAAGCTCACCGTGAGACGGCAGCGACAGGTCACGGTCGATCTCCACCAGGTGCAGCAGGATTCGCCGTTGACCGGCCAGCATGGCCCGGGTGGGGTCCACGCTGGCCGACGGTGACGCGGCCGGCGTACCCGATGCGGACGAAGACGCGCTGGCCGTCGGCCCGCTCGTTGCCGGGCTGCCGTTCGCCGGCGAGCCCGCCGGATCCGGCTTGGACTCATCACGCAGCAGTTGCGGCCCGAACAGGAAAGCGGGCACCAGCACCGCGATCACCGCGGCAGTCGCCCCCAGCGCGGTGAGCCAGCGACGCCGGGGTGAACCCGCGCGACCGGCCGTGGCCGGACCCGGTGGCATCGACCGCGCGCCCTGATCATCACCACCGGCAGCGGGCGACCCAGGCACCGACGGCGTCCCGCTCACACCTTGGGCCGGGCCGCCAGCAGCGCCCGGTTGCGCCGCGGTCAACAATCCGTCGAGCAGTTCCCGGGCGGTGGGCCGGGCGGCGGGGTCCTTCTCCAAGGCCCGGGAGACCAACTCCCGCAACGGTCCACCGAGCCCGGTCAGGTCCGGCGGTTGAGTGAGGATCCGCATCGCGGTCGCGGTAACGGAGTCGCCCCCGAACGGGTTGCGGCCGGTCGCGGCCTGGGCGACCAGGGCACCCCAGGCGAAGATGTCCGCGGCCGGGCCCACCGGACGGCCGGAGGTCGTGTCGAACCGCTCCGGAGCCATGAACGACACGGTCCCGACCATCTGGTTGGTCCGGGTGTGCTGGCTCGTCGCCTCGAACGCGCGGGCGATGCCGAAGTCGATGACCTTGATCCCACCCGGTGCGACAAGGACGTTCGCCGGCTTCAGGTCGCGGTGGATCACCCCGGCACCGTGGATGGCGGTGAGCGCGGTGGCCACCCCGACCGCGATGCTGTGCAGCTGCGCCGCCCCCAGCGGCCCCTGTCTCCGGACCACCTCGGCCAGGCTGGGGCCCTCGACGTACTCCACCACCAGGTACGGCGGCTCATGGTCCGGGTCGGCGTCCAGGACCTCGGCCGTGCAGAACGGTGGAACCTGGCGGGCGCGGTTCACCTCACTACGGAACCGACCCCGGAACTCCTCGTCGTGCGAGAGTTCCGCACGGACGACCTTGATCGCCACCAGCCGTCCCTGCGGCGAGCGGGCCAGGAAGACACTGCCCATGCCCCCGTCGCCGAGCCGGTCGAGCACCTCGTACCCACCGAGGCGTGCCGGGTCACCGGGACGTAATCCCGTGCTCACGCCAGAGGCCCGCAGACCGCGACCACAGCGCGAACCGTTCCGCCTATCACCCGTTCCCCTTCGGTCAGTCGGACGCCGGCCGCAGCCTATCGCCCGCCCACCGAATCCCGTCGATGCCGTCCATCAGTCGGCCCAAAGTCGCGCCCGATTTGAACGACCCTTCACCTGTGGCGGAGGCGCCGATGGGCGGCCGGATGCGCCGACCAGGAACGGTGGTCGGATCACCTGCGATCCGACCACCCGCCGCGACCGTACGAGCTATCGGCGGCTCCACTGCTGGTTGGCCTGGCCGGTGCAGGTCCAGAGGACGAGCTTCGTGCCGTTGCCGGTGCCCACGTTGTAGGGGTCCAGGCAGAGCCCGGACTGCACCCCGGTGATGGTGCCGTTGGCGTTGACGTTCCACTGCTGGTTCGTTCCGCCGTGGCAGTCGTAGATGGTGACCTGGGTGCCCGGGGAGGTGCCGTAACCGGCGGCGTCGAGGCACTTGTTGCCGTACACGGTCAGCGTCCTGCTGCTCGTGTAGGTCCACTGCTGGTTGGTGCGGCCGTGACAGTCCCACAACTGCACCTGGGTGCCGTTGGTGGTGGAGGAGCCGGGGACGTCGACGCAGCGGCCGGACAAGGCACCAACGATTGCTGTGGTCTGCCCGGTGCCGCTGCCCGGGTTGCCGATGCTGCCGGGCACCGACTGCAACGCGCTGTACCAGCGGGCGGCCATCTTGTCGTAGCCGCCGGACGTGGGGTGGACGCCGTCGATCAGGTCGGCGGTGCTGAGGGCGCTGTGCATGTCGACCAGGCGCACCCGCTTGCCGGCGTTCACCTTGCTCTGCACAATGCCGGGGATCGCCGCGTTGAAGGTTCGTGCGGCGGCCTCCTGGTTGCTGTTGGAGAGCGGGATGATCTGCGCGACGAACACCTCCGCGGTGGGAGCTGTGGTGGTGATCCGGTCGATCAGCGTGGAGAGCCGGTTCGGCGCGGTGCTCACGTTGTAGTTCTGCAGGATGTCGTTGGTACCGATGTGCAGCAGGACGGTCTGCGGCCGTTGGGTGTTCAGCCAGCCGACGATGTTCGCGTCGATCTGGTCGATGCGCCAGCCGGGATGTCCCTGATGGTCGTGGTCACCCAGGCTGGCTGGCCCGTTGAACTGCGACCCGACGAAGTCCACTGTGTATCGACCGTTGACGAGGCGCTGCCAGAGCCCGATGCGGTACCCGCCCGGCACCTGGGTGCCCTCGGTGATGGAGTCGCCGAGGGGCATCACCCGCACCCCGCCGTTGGATTCCGCGTTGGCCGGGCCCGTCGAGGTCAGCACCCCGGCGAGGACAACACCGAGTGCGGCGGTCGCCGCGAGCCATCTTGCCCTCGTTCGCATAGATTTCTCCCCTGCGGTTTAGTGCTGACCGAGGAGTCAGGCCGTCGCGGCCGCTGCCACATCGGCATGACGATGCCGTCGCAGCACTGGGACGGATTGTTAACGCTAACAGCGATCTATGTAAATTCTTGTCGCTGATCTGGCCCGCGTCAAGCGCCAGCAACTGGTCTCCGTGCGCCGAACCAGCGTCGCCGGCTGCCACTCGTCGTCAGTGCCGCTTGCCGCCTTCATTCGCCCCGCCCTCCCGTACCCGGCGGGCCGAGCGGGTGGGGCGGAAGGGCAGGGCGGTGCCTCAGGGGCCCGAGTGACACGTACGCCGAATGTAGGTCTTTTTCGCATAAGACCGTTTGATGTGAGGATCGCTCGACTACCTTCGCCTTGGTGGCGACAACCGATTTGTCGCCTTCTGCACCGACTGTGACGTGCGGAGACATGGCGCGCGGAGAAGGGCCAGGTAGCTCGATGTCCAACTATCTACACCCGAACATGAGCGAAGTAGCGGCAGGTCAGGCCCGACCGTCGAAGAGGCGGCGGGCGCGCTGGCTGGTCGCCGGGGTGGCCGGGTTGACCGGTGTGGTCGGCCTGGCCGCCTTCACCTCGGCGGGAGTGAGCGGAGCGGCCGGGAAGAGCGGCAACCCCTCCAACGCCGGAACGCAGGTCCTCGCCGACGGCAGCCGGGACAGCGGCGACGACCACGGAGGCCAGGACCCGGGCGGCCGCGACGGCAAGGACCACAAGAAGGACGACGACCATCGGGACGACAAGGGCGACGACTTCCGGTCCGTACCCTGCAACGCCGACGAGCTGATCGCGGCGATCGTCCGCGCGAACGCCGGCTCCGGGGCGAAGCTGCGGCTCGCCGAGAAGTGCACCTACACGCTCACCAGGTCCGCACCCCAGCCACCGGTGCCCTTCGGTGCGGTCGGCCTGCCGATCATCACCCAGCAGGTCGTGATCGACGGAAACGGGTCCACCATCGTCCGCGCGGCCAACGCCACGCCGTTCCGGATCCTGGAGGTCGGCGCCGGCGGCGACCTGACGCTGCGCGACGCCACCATCAAGGGCGGCCTGGCCGAGGGTGGGCTCGGCGCCGGCGGCGGTGGCATCCGGATCGACATCGGCGGCAGGTCCGTCATCGAGAACACCAACGTGGTCTACAACCACACGAACGGCCCGGGTGGCGGGATCGCCAACTTCGGCGTCACGAAGATCCTCGGCGGGACCGACCACGGCAAGGACAAGAAGAAGGACGACGGCGGCAGCAACATCAGCAACAACAGCGCCGTGTTCAGTGGCGGAGGCATTCACAACAACGGCAACCTCACCGTGCAGAACACCCGGCTGAGCTACAACAACACGATCGGGGTCGTCAACATCCTGCCCATCGGCGGCACCGGCGGCGGGTTGTCGAACAGCCAGGTCGCCGTGCTCGAGAACGTCCACCTGGACAACAACACCGCGGGCTTCCGTGGCGGCGGCATCAGCGGCGGCATCAACTCCACCACCGAGGCCAGGAACGTCGAGGTCAACGACAACCGGGCCGGCAGCGAGGGCGGCGGAATCTTCGCCGACGGCGTCTTCCACCTCTACCACGGCAAGGTCCACCACAACGAGGCCGGCCAACGCGGCGGCGGCGTCTACAACCAGATCGGCGAGTTCGTGGCCGAAGACAGCTGGATCAGCGAGAACGTCGCGAGCACGAACAGCACCATCGAACACGGCGGTGGCATCTACAACGGCAGCGGCACCGTCGTACTGCGGCGCAGCCACGTCGACCGGAACCGGGCCATCGGCTCAAGCTCGCAGGGCGGCGGGATCTACAACAACGCCACACTCAACCTCACCGAAAGCAAGGTCACCGACAACATCTCCACACTGGCACCCGGCGGAATCTTCAACGACGGCGGCCAGGTCACCGTGGACCAGAAGACCGTCATCAGCGGCAACCGGCCCACCAACTGCACACCCAGCTCACCGCCGGTGCCCAACTGCTTCGGCTGATCGTCCGACCGCCCCGGCGCTCGGGTAGCAAGAGGTAACAGAGCAGGTAACGCATCCGGTCCCGCACAGGTTCGGTCACGAAGATCGGACCTGCGGCGGGACCGGATGCCGTCCACCGGGCGACGGTTCTCCGGGTTGGGCGGCTCAGGTCTCGATGATGTTGTTGTTCTCGTCGATGCCGTGGCTGCGCCAGTAGACGTCCCACTCGTCGTCGACGTGCTGCGGAACCTTACCCTCCGGGTAGCGGACGTACGGCGGGGTCGGCTCCTGCCCGTCCGGGAAGCAGGCGCTGCCGCCCTGCCCGCCCACCGCGATCGCCGGATACTCACCGCCAGCGCAGATGTTCTCCCGGAACGAGCAGCCGGTGGTGGCCATCAGCCCACCCATGCCGGCCGCGGCCAGGGCGATCATGATTCGCGTTCGCATGGGGAGAAATTCTGGTCGCCGCGGCCGCGTCTGCCATCCGCACGCGTACTCATCTCGCGCCGCGCGTAACAACTCATCGCCGGGTACAGCACGACCAGTGGGCGTCCTCAAACAGTCAGACCATCTGATCCATAGCTTCGGCGAGGCGGTCCGAGCTCGTGCGTTGCAAAGTCGGCACCCGCCTTTTCTCGTCTAGGGCTGGACGTCGTTGGAAAGGTTGATCCGGATCCCCGTGTTGCGGTATCCGGCGCGACCGAAAGCGGCCGCCATAGGCGCGTTGCCCATGTCGGTGGTGGCGGTGATGCGCGATTCCCCGTTGGTCGCGTGAAGGCGGGTGATCTCGGCGAGCACCTCGTCCACGTAGCCGCGCCCGCGGAACTCCGGCACCACCCCGAGATAGCCGACGTTCACGTTGTACGGGGTCGCGGAGGGAATCGCCATGCCCGCCACCTCGCCCTCGTGCGTGTAGGCGATTCGCCACCACTCCCGCTTGCCCGGCGCCCTGAGATAGAAATCCATCTCTTCGCGCGCGGTCGCGTCCACGCCCTTGGCGGCCAGGTTCGCACGGGTCTGGGCATCCAGGCTGCCCTCGGCGATTCTCCTGAACAACGCGAGGAACTCCTCGTCGGAGGCCTCGGTGAACCGCAGCCTGCCGGCTGCGGGGGGCACCCCGTCGGCGGGTGCCCACTCGAACTGCAGCCGCTCCACCTCGCGGATGAGGCCCGCCGCATGCGCCGCCGCCCGCCGCCACTCCACGGCCGCCGAGGTGGCCGGATCGTCACGCCAGCCACCGGTGACCTCGATCATGTACTGCACCGGCTCCGGGAACCCGGCCAGCGCGGCCCTGATCAGCTCGGCGGCGACGGCGGCACGGTCGCCCACGGCTGGATCCACGTCGAGGCAGTCGAGCGCGACCGGATGCGGGCTGCCCTTCGGCCCCCACCACAATGCCCGTCCCACGACCTGGCCGTCCTGCTCGGCGATCCACGTCCATTCCGGCCGGTACATGTCCTCGGCCAGTTCGGCCAGGTAACGGTCGGCGGGGATCCACCCAACGGGCTCGGTCACGATCCACGGGGTCACGCGGTCGAGGTCCGCGGGGGCGGTAGCGCGGTAGGAGATCACTTGCCGAGGCTAGCGAAGCTCAGCACCATGATTCGCGCGGGCCGAGGGGCTCCTCTCGCTCGGCTAGAGCAAGACTCCAGTGCCTGCGGCTCAAGTCCCTGCGGACTCAAGCGGATCTCCTCGTCGGGCGGCGGCCATGTCCCGTGCGTTGTTCGGGCAGTGAGGAACCCGGTGGCTCCCAGCTTGGCTCCCACGTCCGCTCGAATGCTGATTCTGGCGGACACGAAAAAGCCCCCATCCCTGCCGTTTCGGCTGGTCGAGGGCTTCCCCATGCTCTGTGCGCCCGAAGGGACTCGAACCCCTAACCTTCTGATCCGTAGTCAGATGCTCTATCCATTGAGCTACGGGCGCTTGTGCTCAGCCAGTGTACACACCCGGCTTTCGCGCGGAGACTCCGGGATTCGAACCCGGGAGGGGCTTTAAGACCCCAACCGCATTAGCAGTGCGGCGCCATAGACCAGACTAGGCGAAGTCTCCCTGGTGATCCTCAGACCACCGCGCCCGAGGATACAGGTCGCCACCCACCGGGAGCAAAACGACTTCCGGGGTACGCCCACCAGGGTCGGCCCGCCCCCGTGTTTCAACGCTGTGCGTCGGCGTGATCGGGACTACGCTCCATCGATATGCAGGAGCAGCCGCCCAGCGAGTCGACCCGTCGAGAGCCTGCTGAACGAGCGCGCCGGCGCTCCCCGCGGGCCACCTTCCGGCCGCCGATCGTGGCCGAGGAGCCCGCCGAGGTGGTGGAGCCTGAGGCGGCGGCGCCGCCGGCAGCCGCTCCGGCGAGCCAGCGTCCTCGACGGGCCAAGGCTGCCCCGGCGGTGCTCTTCCAACCACCGGAGCCGGACCGCCCTCTGCCTCGGCAGCCCCGGCCCACACCGGCTGAGCTGACCACCGACGCGGGCGCGGAGCAGCCCGAGGAGCCGAACGGCGACCAACCGGGCCCCGCCACAGGGGTCGCATCGACACCGCCGAAGGCCCGGACCGCCCCCGTTCGCAAGGCTGCCCCTCGGAAGGCAGTTGACGCGCCCGCCGAGGTGACCCCGACCACGCCGGCACCCCGCAAGCGCGTCGTGAACTCCACCAAAGCCGCGAACACCACCGGCGAGGCGAGTACCACCACACCGGCGACCCCGGCCAAAGCCGCAAAGACCACCAAGCGCGCGGCCACCCCACGAAAGAGCACCACGCCGACCAAGAGCGCCACGCCGGCAGAACCCGCCCCCGAAACCGTAGCCAGGCAGCAGACGACACCCGCCGAGCAGCAGACGACACCCGTCGAGCAGCAGCTGACTCCGGCAGAACCCGCCGCGCGGCAGCTTGAGCCTGCTCTGGGGCGTACCCCGGAATCGGAGCTGCGCGCGGTCGCCGCGCAGGTGCTCGACCACCCGGGCTTCGCGCCGGAGCTGTTGGCTCTGGCTGCGGTGCGGTCGCTTGGGCCCGGCGCGGCCGGATGGGCCCTGGGGTTGCGCACCCGGTATCCGGATGCCTCGGCGGACGGCCTGGCCCGGTTGGCGACCCGGCGGTTCGTCCGCTCGGCGGGTGCGGGCGGGGCGACCGCCGCGCTGGCCGGTTTCTTCGCGCCGGTGGCCGAGCTGGCGGCGGTGCTGTGGACGCACTCGGAGCTGGTGCTGCACCTGGCCGCCGCGTACGGCAAGGATCCGACGCATCCCGACCGGGCCGTCGACCTGCTGGTGCTGACCCAGGTGCACCCGGATCGGCCGAGCGCGGCGGCGGCCCTGGCCGCCGCCGAGACGGCGGGTGACCCGGTCGAGGGGGCGTGGCCGCGCGCGGCGGAGGCGGCCTGGCGGTTGGCGGCGCCGCTCACGGCGCAGGCCGGCGGTTGGGTGGCGTTGCGACTGGTGGCCCGGTTGCTGCCGGGCGCTGCGGTGCTCGCGGCGGCGTTGGGTGACGCGGCGGCGGCGGACCGGCTCGCGGCCCGAACGGTGGCCGTCTACCGACCCGACCGGCGGCCCGCTTGAATCGGCCGCCACCATCACCGGACTCACTGTCCGCGTCCCGAATCAGCTTCTCCACGTAGTGCAGCCCTCGATCACGGGCGTCGCTGATCACCTCGGTCCGGGGGCACCCTGCTCGCGGGGAACGACAGGCCTCCTGCCCACGTGTTGAAATGGTGCTTTCCCGGTGGCCGTCCGCGATCGACCACCGGGAACGCTGGTCAACCGGCCCGGTAGGAGAGGTAGTAGCCCTCGTACGGCCAGCTGTGGAAGTTGTTGAGCTCGGACGCAGCGCCGGTGCAGTCGGAGGTCCGGTAGCCAGAGACGGAACCGAAGCCGTTCCAACCGATCGCCCAGATCGCCTCGGCCGGGACCGGGCGGCAGATACCGTCGGGCGTGGCCTGCCTGCCTACGATGATCTGCGTGTAGGCCTGGTAGAAGACGAGGCCGGTGTCGGGAACCTTGAGCGTCTCGACAGCGGCTGCGGGCGACGCCGGTATCGTCACGGCCAGTGTGGTGATCAAGGCGGCGGCGAGAGCCGCAGCGATTCGGCTGGTAAATCTGCGCATGAGCTTCCCCTTCCTAACGGTGTTCAGGGACGGGACCGGAGCTCGTTCAGCCAGGGATAGATTTACTTGCATCGATTATGTTCCCCGTGTCAAGCAACCCGCCGCTGATCACTGTCGCTGAGCGGCCCGAACGCAGAGCTGGCTACGAGCTGGCCGCCTGCCACCCGAGTCGCGGGGGCGTTCGGAGGTGGCCGGATCGACCGGCGGCCGCAGGTCCTTGACGGTGCAACTTTCCCGCGATAGCTTGAGTCAATTCATGTTTATCAATGGAAGTAGGTAGCCGTGCTGTTGAAACCCTTCGCCATCGCCGGGGTCATCGCAGGTGTGCTGGCTGTTGCCCCTCCTGCCTCGGCGGCACCCCAGTCGGGGGCCGGCGTCTACCCGCCCGGGAACTGCCAGCCGGGCACATTCTGCGTCTGGCCCCACTGGGATCACCCGAACGGGGTTCCTACGGCGACTCCGTCCCTGGTGACCACCACGGAGTGGAACGGCAACATCACGGGTTTCAACTACTACAACTACACGAACCGGAACGCCGAGATTAGCTGGTCGTTCACCACCCAGGGAATGACTCTCACCGGCACGGACTGCGCTCCTCCTGGTGACGGATTCTTCTACGTTCCCATGACCGTGACGAAGGTGAGTTGGCGGACGCACGCCTGCTGAATCCCGCCGTTTTCTGCCTTCCCGGATTCGGTGCTCCCGCTTTCCCAGTGGTCTTCGTACCGGGACGACCACCGGAAAGCGGGCGGCGAGCCCAATCGGGTACGGGTCGTCGAAGAGCCTCTCACCCCTTACTCGGGCGGGCGCTGCGCGAGATGCGCACCGAGGCGCGGATGACGCTGGACGGCGCAGCCGAGGCAATGCAGTGGAGCCGGCACTGGTTCGAGCTGTACGTCGGCCTGGAATCCGCCGCCGCCCGGCGTTGACCGGTCAGAGCCAGTCGAACCACTCCCTGGGCAGCAGCGCGTAGCCGACGAAGGCGAACACGTCGAGCAGGGTGTGCGCGATGACAAGCGGCATCACCCGCCGGGTGCGCAGGTAGAAGAGGCTGAACACGACGCCCATGATCGCGTTGCCGACGAACGCGCCGAAGCCCTGGTAGAGGTGGTACGAGCCGCGCAGCAGCGCACTGGCCGCGATGATCGCGGCGAGCCGCCACTGGAGCTGGCGCAGCCGGGTGACCAGGTATCCGACCACGATCACCTCCTCCAGCACGGCGTTCTGCACGGCGGCGAGGATCAGTACCGGGACCGCCCACCAGACGTCCGGCAGCGCGGCCGGCACCAGCGTGGCGTTGAGGCCCAGGTGGGCCGCCACCCAGAACAGCGCCAGCCCGGGTAGGCCGATGAGCGCCGCCAGGCCGGCCCCGCGCGCGACGTCCTGACCGGGCCGCCGGGCGTCCAGGCCGAGGGTCCGCGCCGGGTCGCCGGGGTCACGGCTGAGCAGGTGTACGGCGAGCAGCACCGGCAGCAACGCGAAAACGATGCCGAGCAGTTGGTACGTGAGGTCCAGCCAGGGGCGGGCCGACGCCGAGGTGTTCAGCGAGGCGGTCTGCTTGGAGAGCGGACCGTCGGCTGTCAACTTCGCGATGATCGAGACCACCGCGTAGATCGCGGACTGGCCGAGGGAGAGGCCGAGGACCAGCAGCGTCTCGGTGCCGAGCATTCGGCGGGACACCGGGCGGGTCAGCTCAACGGTCACCGCACCACTCTGCCCGACGGGCGGCACCCGGGACATGGCCGACCGGCCAGCATGAGCCGATCGCACATTCTGTGCGACCAGTCGACACTCTCCGTGGAGATTCTATGGGCGCCCGATCCGTTGCCGTCTGGAGAAGGAGCGTCAGTGGACAACCTCGCGCGGTTGCTGAAGGAGAGCTGGACCCTGGTCGAGGATGACCGGGTCCGGTTGAGCGGCCACTTCTACGCTCGCCTGTTCCTGCTCGACCCCGCCCTGCGGCAACTCTTCCCGGTGCAGATGACCGGCCAGGGCGACCGCCTGCTCGAAGCGATCATCACGGCGATCCACACTGTCGACGATCCGGAGAGCTTCGACGAGTTCCTCCGGGCGCTCGGCCGCGACCACCGCAAGTACCACGTCGACGAGCGGCACTACGCCACGATGGGCGTCGCACTGCTGGACGCGCTGCGCAGCACCGCCGGCGACGGCTGGAACCTGGAGTACGACCAGGCGTGGCGGGAGGCGTACGCGGCGATCGCCGCCCTGATGGTGGCCGGCGCCGCCTCCGACGACGACCCGGCGTTCTGGCACGCAGAGGTGCTGACCCATGAGCGGTACGGCCCGGACACCGCCGTGCTGACCTGCCGGGCGTTGCAGCACCCGCTGCGCTGGCAGGCGGGGCAGTACGTGAGTCTGGAGGTGCCGCGCTACCACCCCCGGGTGTGGCGCAACTACTCGGTGGCGAACGCCCCGAACGACGACAACGTGCTGGAGTTCCACGTCCGGTCTCCGGGGGCCGGCTGGGTTTCCGGCGCGCTGGTGCGTCGGGTGCGGCCGGGCGACCTGCTGCGTCTGGCGGCGCCGATGGGGTCGATGACACTGGACCGCGCCTCGGAACGGGACATCCTCTGCGTGGCCGGCGGCGTCGGGCTCGCGCCGATCAAGGCGCTGGTGGAGGAGTTGGCCACCTTCAACCGGACCCGGTGGGTGCACGTCTTCTACGGCGCCCGGCAGGCGGCCGACCTGTACGGCCTGGACGGGTTGCAGGAGCTGGTGGCCGTACACCCGTGGTTGTCGGTCACCGCGGCGTGCAGTGAGGACCCGGACTTCGACGGCGAGCAGGGCGAGATCCCGGACGTGGTGGCCCGGTACGGCCCGTGGACCACGCACGACTGCTACGTCTCCGGTGCCGCCCGGATGGTCCGGTCCACCCTGCGGGTGCTCGCCGCGGACGATGTGGCGCCGCCGCACATCCGCTACGACACCTTCGGTGACCTCTAGACGTTCCTCCCCCCACGCCGGGGCGCGTGCCCCTGCCCCCTGGGGCACGCGCCCCGGCCCCTTCCTGTTCAGTAGCGCCAGGGGTGCCCGGACTCCCGGTACTCCTCCACCGGCACCAACGGCACGCCGGGTGCCATCCGGTCGACGTAGAGCCGACCCTCCAGGTGGTCAATCTCGTGTGCGACCAGCCGGGCCATGCCGAACTCGAACGACGTGATGACCCGGCTGCCGTCCCACTGGGCGTGCTCCACGTCCAGTCGCAGCGGTCGGGGCACCAGACCCCGGTGGTCGAAGAAGGAGAGGCAGCCCTCGTACTGCTCGTCGGTCTCCAGGTCGGCGTCGACCACCCGGGGGTTGAGCAGCACGACCGGCTCCGCCGACCGGTCGGGGGGCCGCACCACGGCCGCCGCGCGGCCGATGCCGAACTGCGGCGCGGCGACACCCACCCCCTTGCTGAACGGGTGCAGCTCGTCGAGCCGGGCCAGGGCCATGGTGAGCCGGTCGACCACGTCCCGGGCGACGTGTTCCTCAGCGGGCAGGTCGAACGGGCGGGCCCGCTGACGGAGCAGGTCGTCCCCGCGTTGCACGATGCCGAGACCGCGCATCCGGTCGCTGGGTCGGACCCTGGCGCCGCCGGGGCCGAGATCCGGTTCGTTGTCCGGGCGGGCGCGAAACCGCCACTGCATCCGGTACCGGGCGTTCAACGGTGGGTCGTCGGTCTGCCAGTCGTAGATCGCCCGGTCGCCCTCGTCGTGACGCTGCGGCGCCGTCCGCAGCGGGCCCTCCTCCGCGCTGAGCGAGGTCTCCACGCCCCAGACCTGCGGGTCGAGCGCCGCCGGCAGGTCCAGGCGTACGGCGAGCTGCCGGGTGGGCAGTCGGACGGCCCGCTGGAACCAGGGGCCCCACTTCTCCTGCCCGACGCTGTACGCGTACTCGATGGTGGCCCGGTCGCCCGGGTAGAGGGGGAAGCGCCGCTCCCCGTTCTCGAAGAGCAGCCAGATCTCCTTGAACGCGTCCCGATCGTGCTTGGCTCGCCAGTGCATCGGCTCCGGGTCGCCACCGCCGTCGTCTCGGTGGGCCTGGATCTGCAGCTCGGCGAAGGTGAGGGGATGCTCCCGGTGGTGGCGGTTGGAGCGGCCGGGGTCGTTCGGGTAACGGTCGACGGCGACCCGGACCAGGTAGCGGGTGACCGGCTCGGTGCCTGCGTTGTACAGCTCACGGTGGATGACGCACCGGTAGCCGTCGTCGGCGTGGGTGAGGGTGGCCAGCTCCCGCTCCACGACCAGGCCGGTGCCGGGTGGCAGCCACTGTCCCGGCAGGTGCGGCTCGCGCTGCGGCTGACCCGTCCGGGCGTGCCGTAGGTCGTCGTACTCCCGGAAGCGCTGCCAGATCGCGCCGCTGGCCTCCAGGACGGCCTCCGCGCGGCGGGCGAAATCCTCGGTCGGGCGGTGCCGGCGCCCCTCGACGTGGCTCACGTAGGACGGGTCGAACCCCATCAGGACGGCCAGTTGCTTCTTGGACAACCCGCGCCCGGTTCGTTGCCGGGCGAGTTCGGCCGCGAAGGAGTCGGCAGCCCGTTCGAGGGGTGAGGTCGTCATCAGCTTCCTCGGGGCCGGGGATATAAGTTTTCACGTTCCGTGCCTGAGCACACACGCATGTGGCATGTTTTCGACACACCGCTTGACAATCCACCGATGACCATCGATCGTGCGACCGCGTTTCCCAGCACTGACTCCGGGTAGTACGCGAAGCGCTACTCCCGTCGAATACGGGGTGACCTGGGCGTCCGGGATGTGACCAAGGTGAGGCTTCCCTTACGGCCAGGGGTCTGGTTAGGCTAGCCTTAGCTCAGGACGGCACTGGTTCGTCCGCCGGGGCGCACTCCTCGGTCACACAGACAGGGGACGACTCAGGTGACAGCGGTGATGCCGAGGCGGGAGGCCGCCACCACACCGCTCGCCCCCGTCACCGCGGCGCTCCGGGCCATGTTCGGCACCGACGACCTCCCCGGCCTCGCCCGGGGCCTGCTGGTCGACGACGAACTCGGCTGGGCGCCCGCCACCACCCTGATCGACGGCAGCCGACTGCCGGAGCTGCTGAACGGCGCCGCCGTCCGCTGGGGCGGCACCCCGCACGCCTGCGCGGCGCTGGCCTGGAAGTCGTACAGCTACTGGGCCGCGCTGCCGGTCGTGCTCGGCTGGGCCTCCGCCCGGCGGGTGCCGCTGCTCGATCCGACCAACCTGCTGATCCACTTCGAGGACCACCGGCAGTTGCTCACCATGGGCATGCGCCGGGGCACCACGGTGGCGGTGCTGCCGAACGATCCGCTGGCGCTCGCCGGCCTGCCGGAGGTACGGGTCGTCGCCGACGAGGCCGAACTGCTGGCCGCACTGCGCGCCTCGCTGCTCGACGCCCACCTGGCACCGCTCATCACGGCGATCCAGTCCGAGGTCCGGGTGGGCACCCGGACGCTGCTCGGCTCGGTCGCCTCCGGCATCGCGCACGGCATCCTGCGGGCAGCTGACGGCCTGCCCGGCTCCACGGTGCAGAGCATCGACACACTGCTCGGCGCACTCGACCTGACCGACCTGATCGAGTTGGTGCCCGGGCCGACCGGCGAGCCCACAGTGCAACGCCGCACCTGCTGCCTCGCCTTCACGCTGCCCCGGCCGAAGGTCTGCCAGGGCTGCTGCGTCCGCTAGGCCGCTGGGCCGCACGGGTCAGTCGGTCAACGACCGGACGTCCCACACCCACACGCCGCCGGTGAAGACCGGTTGGATCCCGGTCAGCTCGGTCATCCCCCGGCGCAGCGCCGCCTCGTGCTCGTGTGGCCCGAGGATGACCACCCCCGCCCGCCAGTAGCGCAGGTCGTCGACCGCTCGGACCCGGCTCTGCGGGGTGATCGGGGGCACCGCCCCGGTACGCCGGATGGTGGCGAAGAAGCTGCTGGTGGGGCGTGGAGTCGCACCGAACAGTGCGACCTTCGGCGGGTCGGCGCTCGGGCGGGTGTCCGGGCCGAGGAAGTAACCACGGGCCAGCGGCATGTCCAGCCGGGTCGCCGCCGACCAGCGCAGCGGCTCCGCGTACGTGCTGTCCGGCAACGGAAGGGTCACCACACTGCGCCCACCGGCCACGTACGGCCGCCACGCCCCACTGGTCACGAAGGTGGGGACCGGGTCGAGGCGGGCCACCGGCAGCGGGGTGGGGACGATCGGCAGCAGGGCCATCGTCAGCACTGTGGCGGTGACGAAGCGGACCTGGCCCCGGGCGGCCGGGTGTGCGCCGGCCAACTCGCGGGCACGTTCGGCACCGTAGGCGAGCAGCAGCCCGATGATCGGGGTGATCGCCAACGCCCAGCGCGTCGGCACCACCGAGTGCAGGATGGGTAGGTTCTCCAGCGCCGCCCAGGGGCCCGGCACACCCGTACCCCGGTTGTCGAAGCGGACCTCCCGTCCCAGCGAGAGCACCGCGAAGAGCAACCCGAGCGCGGCCAGCGCGAGCACCACGATCGAGCGGCGCAGCCACCAGACCAGGGCGATCACCAGCACCAGCAGCCCCCAGCCGAAGAAGCTGTTCTCCTCGGTCGGGTTCTTGGCCAGACCCGCGGCGGTGCGCGCGCTACCGGCGAGTGATTCCCGGGAGTACGCGACGAACGAGGCCAGGTCGCTGGAGTAGCCGCGGATCAGGCGGGACAGCCCGGAGTACGCGTCCGGTCCGAAGAACTGGACGTACAGGGGGTACGCCAGCAGGAGTCCGGCGACGCCGGCGGCGACGGCCAGGCCGGCGAGGAAGGGTCGGGCCCGCGACCGCAGATCCGCGCGACCGAGGGCGAGCACAGCGACGACCACGCCGAGCCCGATCGCGGTCATCAGCAGGATCTCCAGGTTGAGAAATGCCTGCCAGACGATGACCAGCGCGAGGAGGGCCCCGTTGCGCAGCCAGCGGCCTGGTTCGCCGAGTCGCAGCGTGCGCCAGATGATCAACGGGACGACGAACTGCGACACGATGTTCGGGTGCCCATTGGCGTGCGACACCATGGCCGGCGCGAACGCGCAGAAGCCCGCGCCCAGCCACGCTGGCCCCCGGCTGCCGATCACGACCCGGGAGAGCAGGAAATACCAGGCCGTGGCGGTGGCAATCATGCCGACGGTCAGGAAGAGCAGAAATGACGCCCGAGGTCCGAACAACAGGGTGATCGGCGTCATTGGCAATGAAATGGATAATACGGACGTATTGGCCATCAGATTCACGCCGTCGGGGACGTTCATCTGATTGGAATGGAACGGATACGCAAAGTGCGTGACTACTCGCGCACCGTGGGCCATCATCCATTCAAACTGTGACTGATCGGTCTGGTTGTCCCGCACATCACTGCTCGGGTCCAGCCAGAGCCGACCGGTGACCCAGAAGCCGAGCAGCACGAAACTCAGCACGGCGGCCAGATCGGCCCACATCCCGCTGCGGGAAGGCCGAACGGCACCGGAGGCCCCCTCCGCCGACGAAGCGGCGGCCGGGCCGCCACTGTCGCTGGGCACGTCCGGTTCAGGAGTAGTCATGACAATTCATAGGGTAGTCAGCGTATGGCACCGCCGTGACATGTTTCGGGGTACTGCCGTACTATGTGCCGGGTTCGCCGACCGCCGATCACGAACCCACCCCCCGACCACAATTCGGCCACCCCGATGCCCCGATTCTTTCGCCGTCCCAGCGGATGATTCACTCTGTCGGTCCAGGCACGGGTCGAGTTCATATCGTGAGGAATCGACGCATGGCAGAAATCACTGGGGATCAGCGCGTGCAGTCCGAGGTCCTGGAAGGCCTGGCAACCGCTGTCAACCACCGTCGCTGGTTCATCGAACTGGCCGTGCCGTACCTCGGCGACGACCCGATCGAGATCGGCAGCGGCCTCGGTGACTACGCGCTGGAATGGTCCGAGCGGTTGCCCCGGTTCACCGCCACCGAGGCCAACCCGGACCGGCTGGTGCAGCTCAAGGAGCGCCTCGCCGACCGCCCGAACATCGACGTCCGGCAGATGCTGCTGCCGCACAACGACCGCGGCGACTACAGCGCCGCCGTCTCGTACAACGTGCTGGAGCACATCGAGGACCACGTGGGCGCGCTGCAGAGCATGCGCGACCTGGTCCGACCCGGCGGTGCCGTGATCATCATCGTGCCGGCGTTCCAGTTCGCGATGGGCCCGGCCGACATCGCCACCGGGCACGTCCGCCGTTACACGAAGAAGACGCTCGGGGCGGCGATGACCGAGGCAGGCCTGACCATCGAGAAGATCCACTACGCGAACGCGCTCGGGCTGATCGGCTACTTCATGGCCACCAAGGTCTTCCGGCTGATGCCGAAGGAGGGCCCGATGGTCAAGGTGTACGACACCCTCGTGCTGCCCGCCACCAAGGCCGCCGAGCAGCTGGTGCTCCCGCCGTTCGGCCAGTCCGTCTTCGCCGTGGCCCGCGTCCCAGCCTGACCCACCCCGGCCCCGGCCCCGGCCCCGGCCCCGGCCCCGGCGATCTTGCACTTCCTGTCGTCCTTATGCCCCGTTATGCCAGGGATGTCGGGACAGTAAGTGCAAGATCGCGGGAGCTGGGGGCGGGATTACTCCTTGATCTGGTACGTGGGGCGGATCACGGCTCTCGCCAGGGTGTGGAACGTCAGGTTGAAGCCGACGTAGGCGGGACTGGCGTCCGGGGTCAGGTCCAAGCGGTCGACGTCCAGGGCGTGCACCGCGAAGACGTACCGGTGCGGGCGGTCACCGGGCGGCGGAGCCGCCCCGCCGTACCCCTGCTCGCCGTAGTCGTTGCGGACCGAGAACGCCCCGCCGAGGTCGGTGCCCGCAGCGCCGCCGGCACCGGTGGGCAACTGGGTGACGTTGACCGGCACGTTCACCAGCACCCAGTGCCAGAAACCGCTGCCGGTCGGCGCGTCCGGGTCGTAGCAGGTCACCGCGAAGCTCTTCGTCTCGGCGGGGAAGTCCGACCAGGTCAGCTGCGGCGAGACGTTGTCGCCCCCGGTGCTGCCATGCGCGTGCCGGGCGTCCATCGGCTCGCCGTTCTGCACGTCGTCGCTCGTCAGCGTGAACGAGGGCAGCGTCGGCAGCAGCTCGTACGGGTCCGGGGCGATCGGTCGTTCCAGGGTCATGGGGACGCGTCCTTCCGATGTGCGGAGATACCAGCCCCTTCTTACCCCGCCACGGCCGTCCCGACGACCGGAAGCACGCGCTGACCCGGTGTGGTTTCGCAGAGCTACGTTTGAGGTCGGGCAGCGTTCCTCAGGGGGACATCGTGGCCGGCATCTGGCGGGACTTCGTGGTGGCCGTCATCACCGCGTTCCGCCGCCGGGACGAGCGAGCCATCGCCGACGAGCGCCGACGAGCTGTCGAGCGACTGGCCGAGGAGACGATCCGCCGGGAGCGGCGGACCAGCGACCCGCCGGAGTGACCGGGACGCGGCGCAGCGGACCACCTCGCCGCTGACCGTCAAGATGACCTGATGGGGCGGATTTTCGGGGCACGACCGATGGTGACCCCGGAAACACACCGACCCATTCTGTTCGAGATCTTCTTTGACCTGGTCTTCGTCTTCGGGCTCATCCGCGTCACCACGTTCATGAGCCAGCGGCCCGCGCCGGTGACCTTGATGCAGGGATTCCTCGTACTCCTGCTGCTCTGGATCTCCTGGCTGGTCTACTCCTGGCTGGGCAACCACGTCCGGATCGATGTGGGGTTGATCCGCGCCGGCGTCACAGTCGCGATGGCGGCCGTCTTCGTCGCCGCCCTCGTCATCCCCGACGCCTGGAGGACCGGACCGGGTACAACGGGATCCCGGCTGATCCTGGTGCTGGCCTACATCGTGCTTCGAGTTGTCGATCTGGTTCTCTTCCGCTGGGTGGCGGCTGGCAACCGGCAGGTACGCAGGACCATTCGCCTCTACACCCTCTCCACCGCGCTGTCCTGGATTCCGCTCGTCCTCGGCGCCGTGTTCGGCGGCACCGCACAGATCCTGCTCTGGGCGCTGGCCCTCACCATCGACATGGGCGGCGGGGTGGTCTCCTCGATGCTGAGCGGGTGGCCCGTACGCAGCCCCGGCCACTTCGCCGAGCGGCACAGCCTCGTGGTGATCATTGCGCTCGGGGAATCCCTGATCTCGGTCGCCGCCGGCGTCGGAACTCAGCGGATCCGTGGACCGATCCTGCTGGCCGCGCTCCTCACCCTGGCCGTCACTGTGTGCCTGTACTGGCTCTACTCCGCGAGCGCAGCAACCTCCAGGCAGGCGCTGACGACAGAGTCCGGGCTGCGGCGGGCCCACGTGGGTGCCAACGCCTACAGCGTTGCCCACTTCCCGGTACTCGCCGGGACCATCTACGTGGCATTGGGGGTCGAGCAGGTGCTGGCCGGCCTGGCACATGAGGAGTCCCACGGCATCTCGGAGTGGATGCCGGTCGTCGCGTTGTTCGGCGGGGCCGCCCTGTTCCTCGGGGGCCGGGCGGCGTTCCTGAGTCTCAGCGTCCGGTGCGTACGACCGGGGCAGTTCGTCGCACCCGTCGTGGCGCTGCTGCTGCTCCCCGTCGGCCGGCACCTGCCCGGCTTGGCCGCTCTCGGCCTGCTCACCGCGTTTCTCGTCGTGCTGCTCAGCTGCGAGGCGCGGACGAGACGATCGACTCGGGTTCAGTGATGTCGGGGTGTCGCAGGAGGTCCGACACCCCGATCTCCGGGAAGCCGAGTGGATCAAGGTGGGCGGAGGGTGTGGGATTCGAACCCACGAAGACATCGCTGCCTTACCGGTTTTCAAGACCAGCGCCATCGGCCACTAGGCGAACCCTCCTGGGCCGCCACCCGTGGGCGTACGGCCACGCATAGTGTGCCACGGCTCGCTTCGGACGGCCCGGCGTCCCTCCCCGGTACGCCGGCCAGGCGGTCTGGTGTCCACTGTGGGCTGGACGGTGCGCCTGCGGCACCCGGGAAGATCGGGAAGACTGGGCCCATGCGAGCCATCACGATTCCGCAGCCCGGTGGACCCGACGCGCTGGTGTGGGCCGAGGTGCCCGACCCGGAGCCGGGGCCGGACGAGGTGATCGTGGATGTGCGGGCCAGCGGGGTGAACCGCGCTGACCTGCTGCAACGGCAGGGGCACTACCCGCCACCGCCGGGGGCGCCCGCGTACCCCGGGTTGGAATGCTCTGGGGTGATCACGGAGGTTGGCGCGGAGGTCGCCGGTTGGGCGGTCGGGCAGCAGGTCTGCGCGCTGCTGGCCGGCGGCGGGTACGCGGAGCGGGTCGCGGTCCCCGCCGGGCAACTGTTGCCGGTGCCGGCGTGCGACCCGGTCGACGCGGCGGCGCTGCCCGAGGTGGCCTGCACTGTCTGGTCGAACCTGGTCCAGGTGGCGCGGCTCGGGGCGGGCGACACGCTGCTGGTGCACGGCGGTGGCAGCGGGATCGGCACCTTCGCCGTGCAGTTCGGCGCGGCCCTCGGCGTCACAGTGCTGACCACCGCGCGGGAGAGCAAGCACGCCCGGCTGCGGGAGTTGGGCGCGGCGCACCTGATCGACTACCGGGAGCAGGACTTCGTCGAGGAGGCCCGGCGGGTCACCGACGGGCGCGGCGTGGACGTCATCCTCGACATCATGGGTGGGTCCTACCTGGGGCGGAACGTCTCCGCGCTGGCCACCGGCGGTCGGCTCGTGGTGATCGGTATGCAGGGTGGGCGCAAGGCCGAATTGGATCTCGGTGCGCTGCTGGCCAAGCGGGCGAGCGTCGCAGCGACGTCGCTACGGTCCCGTCCGCTCGCCGAGAAGGCGGAGATCGTCCAGGGCGTACGGGACGAGGTGTGGCCGTTGGTCGAGGCGGGCCGGATCCGGCCGATCGTCGACCGGCGGCTGCCGATGACCGAGGCGGCGCAGGCGCACCGGCTCGTCGAGTCGAACGATCACTTCGGAAAGGTGCTGCTCACCCGCCCTCCGGGCGGAGGAGCGGCCGTCAGTTGAGCCGCGCGCCCACCCGATTCGCCGTCAGTTGAGCGCGCCCATCCGGTCGGCCGTCAGTTGAGCGCGCCTGCCAGGTTCGGGTCGTCGGTCGGTCGGGGCAGCACCAGCCGGGCGCCCGGGCCCTCCCCGGCCAGGGTGTCCTCCGGGTTGTTGAGCGTGCAGCGCTGCAAGGACAGGCAGCCGCAGCCGATGCAGCCGTCCAGGTCGTCGCGGAGCTTGGTGAGCAGCCGGATCCGCTCGTCCAGCCGCCTCCGCCAGCTCGCCGAGAGTCGCGCCCAGTCCTGCGGGCTGGGGGTGCGCGCCTCGGGGAGCGAGTCGAGTGCCGCCCGGATCTCGTCGAGCGAGACACCGACCTGCTGGGAGATCCGGATGAAGGCGACCCGCCGCAACTCGGCGCGGGCGTAGCGGCGCTGGTTGCCGCCGGTACGGTCGGCGCGGATCAGCCCGAGTCGCTCGTAGTAGCGCAGCGCCGACGCTGCCACCCCGGAACGGGCGGACAGCTCACCGATCGTCAGTAGATCCGGCATCACCAGGTCCTTGAGTTGAAGTCCACTTCAACTCACACAGTAGTGGCATGACCACCACACTGCCCACCGACAGCAGCGCCCGCCTGCCCGGGCTGATCCGACGACTGACCGGTGACGAGAAGCACGCGCCGAGCGCGCACTCCACCATCGACGTGCTCCAGGTGCTCTACGACCGGGTGCTGCGGGTCACCCCCGACACGGTCGACGCCCCTGAGCGGGACCGCTTCCTGCTCTCCAAGGGCCACGGACCGGCCGCCTACTACGCGGTGCTCGCCGCACACGGCTTCATCCCGGACGCCTGGCTCGACGACCTGGCCGGCCCGGAGAGCCGGCTCGGCCACCACCCGGACCGGCTCCTGGTGCCCGGGGTCGAGATCGGCTCCGGCTCGCTCGGGCACGGGCTCGGGCTGGCCGTCGGCACCGCGCTCGGCCTGCGCGCCCAGGGACTGCTGAAACCCCGGGTGTACGTGCTGCTCGGCGACGCCGAACTCGACGAGGGCTCCAACCACGAGGCGATCGCGTACGCGGGAGCGACAGGCCTGGACAACCTCACAGCCGTCGTGGTCGACAACGCGTCGGCCAGCTACGGGTGGGCCGGTGGCATCGCCAGCCGGTTCACAGTCAACGGCTGGACCGCCGACACCGTCGACGGCCGGGACCACGAAGCCCTGTACGCGGCGCTGACCGGGCACCGGCCACGACACCCGCACCTGGTGGTAGCCCGCACCGAGAGCAAGGGATGACCGACATGCGTACCGCCTTCATCGACACCGCCACCGCGCTCCTCGACGAGGACCCGCGTACCGCACTGGTGCTGGCCGACATATCGGCGGCCCAGTTCGCCCCAGCGGGGCACCGGCACCCGGACCGGGTGCTCAACGTGGGCATCCGGGAGCAACTGATGATCGGCGTGGCCGGGGGGCTGGCCCTGACCGGGCTGCGTCCGATCGCGCACTCGTACGCGACGTTCCTGGTGGACCGGGCGTACGAGCAGATCAAGTTGGACCTGGATCACCAGGGCGTGGGCGCGGTCCTGGTCAGCATCGGCGCGTCGTACGACGGGTCGGCGGAGGGCCGCACCCACCAGTCACCCGGGGACGTGGCGCTCTTCGACTCCCTCGGCGACGGCTGGACGGTCCGGGTGCCCGGCCACCCGGACGAGGTGGCGCCGCTGCTGCGCAACGCCGCGACCACCGACGATCCGGTCTACCTGCGGCTCTCCGAGCAGCGCAACACGGAGGCGTACCCGGATGCCAGCCGGCTACTGGTGCTCCGGCGGGGCCTGGCGGACGCGCCGCTCGTGGTGGCGGTCGGACCGATGCTCGACCCCACACTGGCGGCGACCGAGGGGATGGACGTGACGGTGGCGTACACCCACACGCCCCGGCCGTTCGACAGCCGTGGGCTGCGGGCGCTCGCCAGCACCGACGTGGTGCTTGTCGAGCCGTACCTGGCGGGAACGTCGAGCGCTGTCGTCAGCCGGGCACTGGCGGACGTACCGCACCGACTGCTCGCCCTCGGGGTCGGTCAGACCGACCTGCGACGGTACGGCGACCCGGCCGACCACGCCCGGTGGCATGGTCTGGACGCCGACGGCCTGCGTAGGTCGATCAGCGCGTTCCTGGGGTCAGTTGGAGGCTGAGACGGCGGGGCGGCGGCGAGCGCGCTCGCGACCGAGGATCCAGATCGCCTCGACGCCGTCCTTCCAGGTGATCTTCTTGCCCTCTTCGCGCCCCCGCGCCCGGTAGCTGATCGGCACCTCGTACGGCCGGATCCGGCGACGCAGCAGCTTGCCGGTCACCTCGGCCTCCATGCCGAAGCCGCGCGAGCGCACCTCGAGCGAGCGGTAGAGCGCAACCGGCATCAGCTTGAAGCAGGTCTCCAGGTCACCGATGTACGAGTTGAACAGCACATTGGCCGCCATCGTGACGCCCTTGTTGCCCATCACGTACCAGAAGCTGTAGGCGCTGTGGCTACCGAAGGTGCGATTGCCGTAGACCACCGTGGCCCGCCCGTCGAGCACCGGGTCGAGCAGCTTGGGGATGTCCTGCGGGTCGTACTCCAGGTCGGCGTCGAGGATGACCATGTAGTCGCCCTCGGCGCTGTCGACAGCAGTCTTGATGGCGGCACCCTTGCCGGCGTTGCGCTGGTGGGTGATGACCCGCAGGCGCGCGTCGTCGGCGCGACCGAGGACCTCGCCGGTGCCGTCGCGGCTGCCGTCGTCGACGACGACGAGTTCGATCTCACAGGGATAGTCCACCGCCAATGCCTGCTTGAGGGCATCCGCGATGCGTTCTTCCTCGTTGTAGACCGGCATGAGGATCGAGAGCTTCACGGGAATCTCCACGGTGGCGGCAACACGACGGCCATAGCCTAGCCTGGTTGATTTGTTAACCACATACCGCCACCGTGGGCAGTCGGCGCGGCGGGTTCAGATCCATGGTGTTTACTTCCGCCATGTCGGCTGCCGGCTCCCTGCTCGCGGCGGTTCCCGCCGCCGCGTTGCTCCTGCTCACCGTCGCGGTGCGGCCACGCGAGGTTGGTGCAGTGGCACCGCTGCGGCTCGGCGTGGTGCGCGCCGTCCTGCTCGGCGGGGCGTACGCGGTGCTCGTCGTCGAGGTGCTCGGCGCGTCGCACGCACTGACCCGACAGGCCTTCGCCGTCGCCTGGTTGCTCTTCCTGGCCGCTGCCGCGACAGCGGCCGGTCTGCGGTGGCGACGCGAAGCCGGCCTCGGGCAGCAGTTCGCAGCCACGTCGGTGACAGTCGGCAACGCGCCGGTGACAGTCGGTGCCGTGCCGCGACAGGTTCCGGTGGGGGCGGTGGTGTCCGGTGGCGGCCCCGACGTTTCCGCCCCGGCCGCCGAGCGCGTTGAGCCCGACCCCGCGCCGGCTCGGGCCGGTTGGGGGCCCGCCAGCCTGCTCGCCGTGGCGGTCGGCACCTGGCGTACGGCCCGACCGGGCGAGCGGCTCCTCGCCGGCACGATCGGCGGGCTGGTCCTGGTGGAGCTGCTTGTCGCGCTGCTGGCCGAGCCGAACAACTTCGACTCGCAGACCTATCACCTGCCGAAGGTGGAGCACTGGGTCGCCCAGGGCGACCTGGACTTCTGGCCCACCGCCATCCACCGGCAGGTGACCATCCCGCCCGGCGCCGAGTACCTGCTGCTGCACCTGCGTCTGCTCACCGGCGGGGACCAGCTGTACAACCTGGTGCAGTGGGCGGCCGGAGTGGTCTGCCTCCTGGTGGCCGCGCGGATCACCGCGCAGCTCGGCGGCGGCCGGCGGGCCCAGTTGCTCACCGCGTTCGTGCTGGCGACCACGCCGATGGTGGCGCTCCAGGCGACCAGCACGCAGACCGACCTGATCTGCGCGGCGTGGGTGGCCTGCGCGGCGACGCTGGTGCTGGACGGGCTGCGTCGGCGGACCGGCTGGGGCACGCTGCTCGGGCTGGGGGCGGCCACCGGGCTGACCGCGGTGACCAAGACCAGCGGCCTGATCGCGGTCGGCCCGCTGCTGGTGCTCTGGGGGTTGGCCCAGCTGAGGCTGGCCCGGGCCGATCAACCGGCACCGGCGGGCCCGGCGGCGGCGGGCGGGGGACGGCGGTCCTGGTCGGTCGGCGGGCTGGCCCGCACGGTTGGCGGTTCGGTGTTGATCCTGGTGGTCGCGGCCGTGGTGGTCGGCCCGTTCCTGGCGCGGGTGACCGCCGAGTTCGGGCACCCGCTGGGGCCACCCCGGCTGCGCGAGTCCATCCCGATGGAACGGCACGACCCGGCGTCGATAGTGGTCAACGCGCTGCGGATCGGACACACCGCGTTCGACACCCCGCTGGCACCGCTGCGTCGGGCCGGAGCCGAAGTGATCATCAGCGGCGCCGAGGCGGTCGGGGTCGACCCGCAGGACCGCGCGATCACCTTTGGTCGGGAGCTGTTTCCGGAGCCGGCCTGGTATCCGGACGAGGACCGGGTGGCGTTTCCGCTGACCGGGGCGTTGGCGGTGATCGGCGCGGTGATCGCGCTGGCCCGACCACGACGGATCGCACCCGAGCGGGCCGGGTCGCTGCGGGCGTACGCCGCGGTGGTGCTGACCGCCGCACTGCTGCACACCGCGATGATCAAGTGGCAGCCGTGGGGAAACCGGCTGCTGCTCTACGCCGTGGTGCTGGCCGTGCCCCTCGCCGGCCTCTGGCTGGACGCGCTCCTGCGTGACCGCGCGGGCGGGCGTCGCTCGGTGGCCACCGTGGCGGCCGTCACCGTGCTGGCCACCTCGGCGCTGGCCGGAGTGCTCGCACTGTCGTACGGCTTCCCGCGCCGACTGGTCGGGGCCGGCTCGGTGTTCACCACCTCGGACTGGGACACCCGCTTCCTGCGCCGACCGCAGTGGGCCGACGAGTTCCGCTGGGCGGCGACAGTGGTCCAGGACAGCGGTGCGCGCCGGATCGGGCTGGTGCAGCAGAACGACAACTGGGAGTACCCGTGGTGGCTGCTGCTGCGGCAGCCCGACGGCGGCTCACCGGACCTGGTGGCGTTGCAGTCCGTACTGCCGGAACGACCGCCGGCCGAGCCCTCCTCTGTCGACGCGATCGTCTGCACCGGCAACAAGGCGGCCTGCGCCAAACTCGTCCCGGCCGGCTGGCGGCTGGAGTTCCGCAACTACGTCGGCTACGCCCTGCCACCGGGCCGCTGAACCAGGAGCCGGCCCAGAGCCGCCCTGGCGCCAAACCGCAGGCCCGGATAGTCCGATCCGGGCGGTTCTGCATCCCGCGCGCAAGGATCTGAGGCGCATTCACATCTGTTGATCCGCACGTTACCGTCTGGTAACTCAATCGACGTCCCGCGATTGAGCCGAAAGGAGTGCGTCGATGCCTGCAATCCCCGCCAGGCCCGAACGCGCGACCCGACGACGGGCCATCACCGTCGCCGTCGCCGTCGCCGCTCTCGTCCTACCGATGCTCGCCGGACCGGCCACCCCCGCCACCGCCGCCGACCGACCAACCGTCCAACCACTCCCCGCCAACCTCGAAGCCATCCGGGCCGCCGAGGCCACCGCCCTCTACGGCAGCCCGGCGATCCGCCCGATCGAACAGCGCCGCACCGCGTTGGTCACCATGGGTGACAGTGAGATCTCCGGTGAAGGGGTCGGCAACTACGTCCCCGGCACCCACCAGGACGGCAACTGGTGCGACCGCTCGTACGACCAGGCGGTGTTCCGCACCGGCATCACGTCGGACGCGCAGTACAACATCGCCTGCTCCGGTGCCACCCCCTGGAACCTCATCGCTGGCGGCCCGACCCAGCACAACGAGCTGAACCAGGGCGACCACCTGGGCATCAAGGCACGCAACACGCACGTGAAGCTGATCTGGGTGGTGGTCGGCGCGAACGGCGACGGCACCATCCAGTTCGGTCCGGTCGCCACCGACTGCGCCGTCCGCCGGGTCTTCTTCCAGGGCGCCTGCTACCCCACCTACACCGACCAGTGGACGATCCGCACCGACGGCAGCCGGCAGGCCGTGGAGTCGGCGCTCACCGACATCCGGCAGACCATGACCAACGCCGGCTACCTGCGGTCGGACTACGAGCTGGTGCTGATGTCGTACCCGAGTCCCGGCAGCCCAGACGTGGAGGACAACCCCAACTTCCCCGGCTGGTACTCCGGTGGTTGTCTGCTCTACCTGGCCGACGCGGCGTTCGCCCGGAACAAGGCGGTGCCGATGTTCGAGTCGGCGCTGCGCTCGGCAGCGGCGAACACCGGCACCCGCTACCTGGACGCCAGCCGGCTCTTCCACGGGCACGAGGTGTGCACCGACAACACCTCGGTCCGTGGCCTCTACATCGAGGTCGGCATCTGGAACGAGAACGCCGCCCGCCAGTCGTTCCACCCCAACGCCCGTGGGCACGGCATGTTCGCCCAGTGCATCACACAGTTCTGGAACTCCGGGCAGACGCGGGCAAGCTGCGTCGACCCGGCCAGCACCGGCGGCGGCGTGCTCTACCCGGGGCTGCTGGAGTTCAAGCAGCTGCGCAACCTCGCCACCGGCACCTGCGTCGACGGCAAGGGGTACGACTCCCGCAACGGCACCGCGCAGCAGCCGTACTCCTGCCACGGTGGGCGCAACCAGGGCTTCTGGTACGACTCGGCCCGGCGGTCGCTGCACTCGGAGCTGTCCCACGACCGGTGCCTGGACGTCGCCAACAGCTCGATGAACGCCGGCACCGCTGTCAACATCTACGACTGCAACGGCACCGGCGCGCAGCAGTTCGTCTTCGTTGGTAACCAGATCAGGCCGGCGAGCGCCACCAACCTCTGCGTGGCGTTCGACAACCCGCTGCTGGGCAGCTCTCGCCTGCGGTTGGCGAACTGCTCCACCAGCACCCGGCAGCAGTGGTCGTTCGAGGCCCGTACCGCCGCCAACCCGGTCGGCTACGGTCACGACGACTTCATCGGCTCCCGCGTCTACTGAGGTGGGCAGGGGCCCTGGCGTCGACCAGGGCCCCTGCGCTCACTTGGCGCGGGGAATGAGGATGAGCCGGGCCACGCCCTTGTCGCCGTCCTTCGCTCCGGCGACGCCGAGCGTCGCGCCGACCTTCACCTCGCTCGGCTGCACGGTGGCCCGCCGCTCGACCACCCGCAGGTCGTCGCCGAAGGTCCAGGTCATGGTGAAGCCGTCGGTGGACTTGACGGTCATCGAGTCGCCGTCGATGGCGGTCACCTCGCCGCGCTGCACGGCGACGGTCTGCGTACCGCCGTCCTTCGTCTTCACCACCGCCTCACCGTGCAGTGTGTTCTTGCGCAGCAGCACGCGGGCCTGGCGGCGCTTGCGCCACTCCTCGCCGCGCTTCTCCCGGCCCTTCTCCTGCGCGCTGGGGGACGCACCCGGCGTCGGGGTGGCCGGTGCGGCGACGGTCAGTACGTCCAGGTCGTCGGCGTCGAAGCCCATCGCGGTCAGCGCCTGACCCTCGACCCCCATGGCGGCGGCGACCTCGACGGCGACGTCCCGGGCGGGCTGGCTGGCCACCTCGGCCGCCCCGCAGCCGCTGACGCCCAGCGCGACCGCCGCGAGCAGTGCCGTGGTGCCGGTGGCGATACCCCAACGTGGCATGACTCTCCCTCTCGTCAGTGGAGCCCTCAGCCTTCCCGGGAACGACGAGCGGAGCGTCAGACCGATGTTCGGGTCAGGTAAGGATCGCCGGGCAGTTGGACCGTGAAGGCGGCACCGCCCTCCGGCGCGTGCCCCGCGGCGATCTCCCCGCCCAACCGGCGGACTAGCCCGGCGGCCAGCGCCAACCCCAGTCCGCTGCCCACCTTGCGCACCCCCCGGTAACGCTCGTGCAGGGCACCGCGTTCGAAGGCCACCGCCAGGTCGTCGTCGGTGAAGCCGGGCCCGCCGTCGCGAACCTCCAACACGCCGCCGTGCGCCGGGTCCGCGCCGGCCGGCCGGACCGCGAGCACCACCGGCGACCCCGGGGGTACGACCCGCAGCGCGTTCTCCAGCAACCCGTCCAGCACCTGCCGGATCCGCCCCGGATCGGTGTACGCGGGCACCGGCCGACCAGGCGTCTCCACCCGGAACGGCACGCCCACCGCAGCGCACCGACCGGACCAGGTCGGCTCCGCGTCTACCGCCAGTCGGGTCAGGTCGACCGGCACCGGTTCCAGGGGGAAGTCGGCGGCCTCCAACCGGGCCAGTGCCAGCAGGTCACCGATCAGCCGGTCCAGGTGTTGGGCTTCGGTCAGCATCGTCCGACCGGTGTCCACCGTGTCGTCGGCACCGAGCACCCCGTCGGCGAGTGCCTCGGCGTACCCCCGGATCGCTGTCAGCGGGGTGCGCAGCTCGTGCGAGACGGAGAGCAGGAACTCCCGCTGTCGACCCTCGCTGGTGGCCAGTGCGGCAGCGAGCCCGTTCAACGCCTCGGCCAGGTCGGCAACCTCGTCCGGCGGCTCGACCGGCACCCGGACGGCGCGGTCACCCGCTCGCAGCCGGGCGGCGGCGGTGGCCGCGACCCGGATCGGCCGGGCCAGCCGACGGGCCAGCAGCAGCCCCGCCACCACACCGGCGGTCAACCCCGCCAGCAGCGGCAACCACAGGCTGAGCAGCACCCGGGCCCACAGCCCGTTGGCCAACGGACGGGAGAGCACCACCCCGTTGCCGCCGGGCAGGGCCCGACCCTCGACCAGGGCCCGCTCACCGTTGACCGCGCGACGGGCCGACACGTTGCGGCCCTGCCCGATCCGCTGCACCACCCGGGGTGGCAGACCCGCCCGGTCGACCGCCCCACGCCGGATCAGGTACGCGTCGATGCCCTGGTCGCGCAGTTGCTGGATGAGCCGCTCCTCGTCGGCGCTGCGACCCCGGTCGAGGCGGGTCCGCAGCACCTCGGCCGCGAGCCGGGCCTGGGCGGCGAGTGCCTCCTGCTCGCTGCGCTCCGCGCCCCGGATCGCCAACGGCACCGCGACGATGGCGGTGACCAGCACCGACACCAGCGCCACCGCGCAGGTGACGAGCACCGCGCGGGCGGTCAGCGTACGACCGAATCGGCCTCGTCGAGGTGCGGCGGGTGGGGTGGCGCCGACCACCGGCAGGGCCATGGTCGGCGACTCGACGTGCCCGGGTTGGTCAGGCATCGACCGCGTACCCCACACCGCGATGGGTCCGGATCACGCTCGCCGGGCCGAGCTTCGCGCGCACCTGGGCGACATGCACGTCCACCGTCCGGGTGCCGGCGTGCGCCGCGTAACCCCAGACCCCGGCCAGCAGCTCCTCCCGGGTGAAGACCCGGCCCGGCCGGGCCATCAGGTGGGCCAGCAGGTCGAACTCGGTGGACGTGAGCTGCACCAGGGCACCGGCGGCGGTGACCGTGCGGCGGGCCGGGTCGAGCGTCACCGGCCCGACGACCCGTGGCCGGTCCGCGCCCTCCGGGCCGCCGGCGGATCGGCGCAACACCGCGCGCACCCGGGCGACCAGCTCCCGTGGGCTGAACGGCTTGGTGACATAGTCGTCGGCGCCCAACTCCAGGCCGACGATCCGGTCCACCTCGTCGTCCCGGGCGGTGAGGAAGATGACAGGGGTCCAGTCGCCGGCCTCGCGCAGCCGGCGGCAGATCTCGGTGCCGGGCAGACCCGGCAGCGCGATGTCCAGGACGCAGGCCACCGGACGCAACCGGCGGGCCGCGCTCAGACCGGCCTCGCCGTCACGTTCCAGGTGGACGCCGAACCCGTCCCGGGCGAGGTAGAGCCGGACCAGGTCGGCGATGGCCGGCTCGTCCTCCACGACGAGGACGAGCCCGCGATGCGGTGGTTCGACGGTCACCGGCCCATGATTGCCGACTGCGAAGGCTCGGCGCGATCGGTACGTGTTCGAGTTCGGTAAAGGCGGTGCGACACCCGGTCGGGGTCAGCTCACCAGGACGGAGCGAACATGCCGGGCCGTGCGACGGCCGGTGCGTCACCGATGCTGGCGACGACCCGGGCGCCGGGCGGCCGCAGGCGGGTCCGGAACGCCTGGTTGAGCAGCGCGTCGAGCTGCCAGACCTGCTTCGGGTGGCTGGTCCGGATCAGGAACCGCTCACGGATCCCGTCGATCGCGGTGGCCGCCATCTCCACCGACTGCAGCCGCGGGTCCGGGCTCCAGGTGACGTTACTCAGCTCGCGCAACTCGGTGTTGAGGTGCAGGCGCAGTCGGTGCAGAAGGCGGGTCTGCTGGGTCACCACCAGGCGGCGGTGCGTGAGTAGCAACAGGTAGTCGCCGGTGACCGGACGGTCGGGGCGGCTGCAACGGGTGACCAGGATGGTGGCGTCACCGGAGCCGACGCAGCGCCGGAAGACCGGCATGTGCCGGCTCACCGTCTGCACGGCCAGGCCAGCCTCAGCGGCGGCCGGAAGGAACGTTCGGGAGAAGACGTCCATGACCTGCCCAACGACCTCCCCAGCGGGGTGACGTGGGTCACGGATGTTTTTTGGAAGTTCCACGCCGCATGTCGCACTGCCTGTCCGACTTCCGACTCGGACGGATCATGGTCAGGAGTTGGGCTGAAGTGGACTGGCGGCGAACAGCTCCTCCAGCCAGCCCGGGACCGCGTCGGCGTACTCGGCGCGGGACTCCTCGGCGGTGTCCAGTGCCCGACGCCAGGAGAGCGACCGGCTCACCGGCCCCAGGCCGATGGCGAGGTCGGCGGCCTCCACGAGGGTCCGGCGGTCGTACCGGTCGGTCCACGCCTCCAGGTAGGCGTCGCGCAACCGCACCAGTTGGGCGTCGTCGGCGGCGAGCTTCCTCTCGTGCCCGATGGACCGCAGGGTCACCAGCAGCGTGCCGAACGGGTGCGCCACCGAGGCGTCACCCCAGTCGAAGTAGCGGTACCCGGCCTCGCCAGCGAAGACGTTGCCGTCGTGCAGGTCGTCGTGTTGCACTGTCGCCGGGATGCCGAGGTCGGCGAGCCGGCGGCACCGCTGCGCGTACGACGGCAGCTCGGCCCGCAGCCGCTCGTGCAACTCCGGACTCAGCCCGCCCTCCACGCCGACCAGCAGCGCCTCGTGATCGTCGAGCAGCTCGGCGAAGAGGCCGGCCAGCACCTCCGGGCGCTGATCCGGCACCCCCAGGGCGACCAGGTCGTCGGCGCGCGACGCGCTCGCCAGTTGCAGCTGCGCGTACCCGGGCAGCGCCCGCTCCCAGTGCGCCAGATCGGGGTCGCGCCCCAACACGTCGCGCAACGACTCACCGCCGTCGGGCAGCAGCGACCAGCCCTGCGCCGGGTCCACGGCGATCGGCGTCAGCACCCGGTCGGGCGTCGACTCGGCGAGCGCCGCGATCAGGACCGCCTCGTGCACAGTGCCCGGGTTGTTGGCCTTGAACCAGACCGGCCCGTCGTCGGTCGGCACCCGCCAGACCAGTGACCAGGGACGCACCCTCGGCTCCACCAGCCCGGTCACCCGCCGGCCGGCCCGGCTGAGCTGCGCGTCGACCCAGGATCGGGCCCGCACCTGCCACTGCTCGCTGGACCAGTCGGGCGCGCGCTCACCGGCGATCGTCGTCACGCTGGGCACCTTAGGCGGCCGTCCCGCATCGAGGCGAGGCGTTTTCCCGCCAGTGTCAGACCAGCTCGACGATTGTGGCGTTGGCCATGCCACCGCCCTCGCACATGGTCTGCAGGCCGTAGCGGATGCCGTTGTCCCGCATGTGCTGGAGCATCGTGGTCATGATCCGGGCACCGGAGCCGCCGAGCGGGTGACCGAGGGCGATCGCCCCACCACGCGGGTTGAGCCGCTCCGGGTCCGCCTCGGTCTCCGCCAGCCAGGCCAGCGGCACCGGGGCGAACGCCTCGTTCACCTCGTACACCCCGATCTCCTCGATGCCCAGCCCCGCGCGGCGCAGCGCCTTCGCGGTGGCCGGGATGGGCGCGGTGAGCATGGTGACCGGGTCGTCGGCGGCGACCACAGCGGTGTGGATCCGGGCCAGCGGGCGCAGGCCGTGCCGGCTGGCCCAGTCGGAGGTGGTCACCGCGAGGGCGGCGGCGCCGTCGGAGATCTGCGACGCGGAGCCGGCGGTCACCACGCCGTCGGCGCGGAACGGGGTGGCCAGCTCGCCCAGCTTCTCCAGGGAGGTCTCCCGGCGGATGCCCTCGTCGGCGGCAAACTTGCCACCGTCGGCGAGCGGCACCGGAGTCAGCTCCCTGTCGAACGCGCCGGCGTCCTGTGCGGCGGCTGCCTTCTCGTGGCTGGCCAGCGCGAACTCGTCCAGCTGGGTACGCGAGAGGCGCCACCGCTGGGCGATCAGCTCGGCCCCGACCCCCTGGTTGAACGGCAGCGGCGCGTCGTCGGCGAAGCCCTCGACGCCCCGGTAGCGGGCGCGCAGCTGGTCACTGAACGGCATGCCGCCAGCCACGCTGGAGCCCATCGGCACCCGGGTCATCGACTCGACGCCGCCGGCGACCACCAGGTCCGCCTGGCCGGAGAGCACCGTCGCTGCGGCGAAGTGCAGGGCCTGCTGGCTGGAGCCGCACTGGCGATCCAGTGTGGTGCCGGGCACCGTCTCGGGCCAGCCGGCGGCGAGCACGCCGTTGCGGGCGATGTTCCACGACTGTTCGCCGACCTGGGACACACAGCCCCAGAAGACGTCGTCGACCTGGGCCGGGTCGAGCCCGGTGCGCTCGGCGAGGGCGCGCAGCACGTGCGCCGAGAGGTCGACCGGGTGGACGCTGGCGAGGCTGCCCTTGCGCCGCCCGACCGGGGTACGTACCGCGCCGACGATGACCGCGTCACTCATGTTTACTCCCCGGTAACTTGGGCTGTCCCGATCCTACGCCGACCAGCGCCCACGGCACCGCCCCCGGACTCTCCCGCGTCGATCAAGGAGTTGTGGTGGGCAGAAGTTTCCACTTCGCACCATATGTGGGGCAGCACAACTCCATGATCGACCCGCGCGAGGCTTCGATCCGACGGACCGCTGGCATGCTGGGTGGGTGGATGAGATCTCCCCGGCCCGGCAGTGGCGAGTGCAGGCGAGCCTGCCGGCGGCGAAACTCGCCGGTGCGGTTCTGCTGATCGCGCTCGGGTTGCTCTTCGCCGACGGCGACGCGGTCCGGCTGGTGCTGGCCATTCTGGCCGCCGCCGTCCTGGCCGGCTGGGCGGTACGCGACCTGATCGCACCGGTCCGACTGGCGGTGGACCCGGCAGGACTCACCGTCATCCGCGGGTTCGCCGGTCGCCGGCTGCTGCCCTGGTCGGCGATCGAGGCGATCACCGTGGACCGTCGACCGCGACTGGGGCTGACGTCCGAGGTCCTGGAGATCGACGCGGGCGAGTCACTGCACCTCTTCAGCCGCTACGACCTGGGCACCACCCCGGAAGAGGTAGCCGCCGAGCTGCGGAGCGCCCGCCCGGTCAGGTGAGCAGTTGGGCGGTCCGGAAGAGGACGAGCACGAGCAGGACCAGCAGGATGATCGCCCCACCGGCGACCTGCACCAGCGTCCGCCGACTCCGCGGCGCGTACGCGAGCACCAACGCCATCAGCGCGCCGACCACCAGCCCACCCAGGTGCCCGGGGATCGAGATGCCCGGCACGGCCAGCGTGAACACCAGGTTGATCACCAGGATCGGGATGATCCGGGAGATGTCCCGGCCCAACCTGCGCTCGATGATGATCAGCGCGGCGAAGAGACCGAACACGGCGGTCGACGCACCGACGGTGGCCGCCCGCGGGCTGCTGAACAGGTACGCCGCCACGTTGCCGCCGAGGCCCGCGATCAGGTAGAGCGCGGCGAACCGCACGCGCCCGAGGTTGGCCTCCAGCGACCGGCCGAGCACCCACAGCGCCCACATGTTGAGCAGCAGGTGGAGCACGCCGTAGTGCAGGAACATCGCCGTGACCAGGCGGTACCACTGGCCCTCGGCGATCCCGCCGAGCGTGTAGTCGGAGAGGTAGGCCCGGCCGAGCACCGCGCCCCACTCGGTCAGCGGCGTGCTGCCGCCCATCAGACCGCCGAAGCCGGCGCCGCCGACCGCCGCGTCCCCGCCCCGGGCGGAGGCGATGGAGAGCAGCAGGAACAGCACGTTCACGGCGATCAGTGCCTTGGTGACATAGCCGTGCCGGCCGGCCGTACCGCCGCCGAAGGCGGTACGCGCCGGCCGGACACTGCGACGTCCCTCGTTGACGCACTCCGGGCACTGGTGCCCGACCGAGGCCTCCCGCATGCAGTCCGGGCAGATCGGCCGGTCGCAGCGGGTGCACCGGACGTAGGTCTCCCGGCCGGGGTGCCGGTAGCAGACCGGGGTGGTCGGCGGAGACTCGCTCACCGGGCCGACCCTCCCGCCACCACCGCGCGGTCCACCGGCACCGGCCGTGCTCCGGAGCGCTCAATCATGCGAGCAAAGGTACCTCGCCGGTCGCTCAGGAACCGGACCGCTCGATCTCGACCCGCTCGATGACGACGTCCTGGAGCGGACGGTCGCTCGGACCGGTCGGGGTGTTCGCGATCGAGTCCACGACCTTCACCGACTCCTCGTCGGCGACCTGGCCGAAGATGGTGTGCCGGTTGTTGAGGTGCGGCGTCGGGGACACGGTGATGAAGAACTGCGAACCGTTGGTGCCCGGTCCGGCGTTCGCCATCGCCAGCAGGTACGGACGGTCGAACCGCAGCTCCGGGTGGAACTCGTCGGCGAACTTGTAGCCCGGTCCGCCCCGACCGGTGCCCGTCGGGTCGCCCATCTGGACCATGAAACCGCTGATCACGCGGTGCGAGATGGTGCCGTCGTAGTACGGACCACTGCCCGGCTGACCGGTGCGCGGGTCGGTGTACTCACGGTTGCCCTCGGCCAGGTCGACGAAGTTGCGGACGGTCTTCGGCGCGTGGTTCGGGAAGAGCTCCAGCCGGATTGGGCCAGCGTTGGTGTGCAGGGTGGCGTAGACAGCCTCGGCCACGGGTACTCCTCACTCGTTGGTCAGTTCCATGCGGATCCTCCCATGTGCCCGATCTGGCATCGCGGAGGCATCCGAAGGTGGAGGATGACGAAGGAACAACTCCCAGGAGGTAGGACCGTGTTTGGATTCGGGCGGCGTAAGTCCCAGGGGCAGCTGGCCAAGGCCGAGCTGAACCAGAGCATCAGCCACCTGATGCTGGCAGCCAACCACGCCGCGAAGGGCGCCGGCGCCACCGTCGGCCCGCGGGTCCAGGTGGCCCGGGGCTACGTCGGACCGACCGCCGCGAAGGTACGCGACCGCGCGTCGACCGGCTGGGGGACGACTCTCACCACGCTGGCACCACTGGCGGCGGCTGCTCGTGATGGCGCCGCGCAGGCAGGGCCGCTGACCAGGAAGGCCAAGTCGAAGACCATGCGGATCACCGGTAAGAAGAAGCAGCCGCGTCGTCGCGGCTCGATGATGACCGGCCTGTTGGCGGCGGGTGCCATCGCCGGCCTGGCCGGCGCTGTCGCGCTGCGTCGCCGCCGGGAGCAGCAGGAATGGGCCGAGTACGACCCGACCCGCAGCACCCTGGAGCCGATGCGCGACGAGGTCGACTCGATCGAGGTGCGTACGCCGTCCGCCGCCCGGGGCTCCGACGGTTCCGCCATGTCCGGCGCGGCGGGGATGACCGGCGCGGGCAGCTCGGCGGTGGCCGGCGGCTCCAGCGCCAGCACCACCGCCCCGGCCAAGCAGACCGGTGCCCGCCCGACCGACAAGGTCCCGTCGGTCGCCGAGGGTGCCACCGACGTCTCCGGCCGGCCGACCGACGACCTCACCAAGGCGCTGGGCAAGGACACGGCCCGCACCAACGGCCGCCGCTGAGGTCAGCAGCAGCGCATCGGGCGCCGACGAGTGGGTTGACCCCGCTCGTCGGCGCTTCCGCGTGAGCGGTCAGAGCCAGCCGTTGCGGCGGAACCAGCGGTAGAGGGCCAGCGAGACGCCGAGCATCAGGGCCAGCACCACCGGATAGCCGTACGTCATCTTCAGCTCGGGCATGTTGTCGAAGTTCATGCCCTCGACGCCGGCGATGGAGGTCCAGACCGCGGCGATGGCCGCCCACGCGGCGATCTTGCGCATGTCGTTGTTCTGGTCCACGGTGACCTGGGCCAGCCGCGCCTGGAGGATCGAGTTCAGCAGGTCGTCGTAGGAGTTCACCTGCTCCACGGTGCGGCTCAGGTGGTCCTGCACGTCCCGGAAGTACTTGCGGATCTCCTTGGGCACGTCCCGGTTGACCTGGGAGGTCAGCGTCATCAGCGGCCGTTGCAACGGCACCACCGCCCGCTTGAACTCCACCAGCTCCCGCTTCATCTGGTAGATCCGCTGGATCCGCCCGTGGCCGTGCCTGTCGAAGACCTCCGCCTCTAGCACGTCCAGGTCGTCCTCGATCTGCTCGGCCACCTCCAGATAGAGGTCGACCACCCGGTCGGTCACCCCGTACGCCACCGCCCACGGGCCGTGCAGCAGCAACTCCTGCTTGGTCTCCAGGTCGGCGCGGATCGGGGCGAGCCGGCAGGCGTCCCCGTGCCGGACGCTGATCACGAAGTTCGGGCCGATGAAGAGCATCACCTGCCCGGTCTCCACCACCTCGGAGTTCTCGGTCAGCTCGGTGTGCTCGCAGTAACGGGCGGTGCGCAGCACCAGGAAGACGACGTCGCCGAACCGCTCCAGCTTGGGGCGCTGCTCGGCCTTGACCGCGTCCTCGACAGCCAGCTCGTGCAGGCCGTACGTCTCCGCGATGGCGGTCATCTCGGCCAGCTCCGGCTGGTGCAGGCCGATCCAGACGAAGCCGTGCTCCTCGCGGCGGGCGGCGGCCAGCGCCTCCGCGTACGTCCAGTCGCCGGGCTGCCGCTTGCCGTCGACGTAGAGCGCGCAGTCGACCACCGCGCTGCGGCCGGTGCCCGTGCCCGCCGGGGCCGGGACGGGCGGCGAGCCGTCGGCGTTGAGGATCCGGGTCATCGCCCGGACCGGGGAGGGCCACGCCCGAGGTCGCAACACCCGACCGGTGGTCGACGGTGCCGTCCGGTCCCGCTCTGTCCGATCCGTCATCGCGTCACCTCCCGCGCTCAGCTGCGGCTTGCAGGCTACGCCGACTGCGGTCGAGGACCGGTGTGACGGCGGTCGCGTGGGGAGGGCGGCGCCGGGCGGGCCGGGCCGCATCGGGGGGTGTGCGGGGAACGACACGGCCCACCCGGCACCTGTGGGGGCGGGAGGTTGTGCTGCCGCGTCAACCCGGGCGGGGCCGGCCCGGAGGCCGGGCGGTGAACTCCGCAGCCGACGGGGTGACGCTCGCAGCATTGTGGGCCAGCCGGCCGCCCGGAGGGGAGCCCCGGGACGGCCGGCATCGTCGTTCTGTCAGGAACCCGACAGTTAAATCAGCTGCGGACGGCCTCGACGGCCTCCGCGAGCCGCCGGACACCCTCGTCGATCTTGTCGGCGGTCACCGCCGAGAAAGCCAGTCGGAGCGCGTGCCGCCCGCCGTCCAGCATGAAGTCGCTGCCCTTGACCACGGCGACCCCGCGTTCGGCCGCCGCCGGGGCGAGCCGGTCGACGAGCACGTCCTCGGGGAACTCCACCCAGAGGAAGTAACCACCGTCGGGCTCCACGAACCGCGCCTGCGGCAGGTGCCGGCGCAACGACTCGGCGAGCACCTGCGACCGCTCACCCAGCGCCGCCCGGACCGTCTCGATCGAGCGGTCGATGTCACCGGAGACGCAGAACTGGTGCACGATCGCCTGGGACACCATCCCCGGGGAGATGTAGAGACTCGTCGCGTTCTTCGCGATGGAGGCGATCAGGTCCGCCGGGCCGACCAGGTAACCGACCCGCACACCCGGGCAGACCGTCTTGGTGAAGCTCGACGCGTGCACCACCACGTTGCGGGTGTCCAGCGAGAGCATCGACGGCAGCGCCTCGCCGCGGAAGCGGACATCCGCGTACGGGTCGTCTTCGAAGATCGTGAACTCGTACTCGGCGGCCAGGTCGAGCAGCTCCCGGCGCTTCTCCAGGGAGAGCGTCATGCCGGCCGGGTTCTGGTAGTTCGGAATGACGTGCGCGAGCCGGGGTCGGACCCCGGACTCCAGCAGCTTGCGCAGCTCGGCAGTGTCCAGGCCATCCGGCTGGACCGCGACGCCGTGCAGCTCGCTGCCCATCCGCTGGAGGTTGAGCAGCGTCCGGTCGTACGTCGGGCGTTCCACCACCACCGCGTCGCCGGGGCGGACCAGGTGGTCGAAGAGGAACGCGTCGGCCTGGAGCGACCCGTTGGTGACCAGCACCTGGTCGGCCTCGACCCCGTGCTTCTCGGCGATCCACTTTCGCAGCGGAAGGTACCCGACGGAGGTGCCGTACGCCGTCACCCCCGCGGGGTCGGCGTCGAAGGCGCGGACGGCGGCGGCCTTGAGCCCCTCGACATCGACGATGTCCAGCGAGGGAGCCCCACGGGCAAAGGAGATCAACTGCTCGGCGGTCATGGATGTTGAGCGTACGGGCGGCGGTGGGGAACGCGCGGTCGGCACGGCGATGTCCGCATCCTGAGCCACCGGGTCGGGTGACAGCACTCCACCGGTCGGCGGCAGATCAGACCGGAAGGGCGAGCGCGTCGTGCTGCGCGGCCCGGGAAAGTCCCTCCAGCTGCACGCCGAGCGCGTCGAGGAGCTGGCTCCAGTCGAAGTAGGAACGCCAGGCGGTGATCCGGCCCTTGCGGGCCCGGACCACGTCGGCCACCTCCCAGCTCACCAGGCGGCCGGTTGGCGCCACTGTGCCGTACGGCGAATGCAGGGTGCCGGTGTGGGTGCCGGTCAGCCGCAGCTCGACTGCGGCGCCACCACCCGTGCGGACCGCGCCCATCGGGTCGACCCGCAGGTCTCCGAAGGCGCCGGTCCAGGTGCGCAGCAGCGCGGGCAGCTCGATCGGCCGGACCGTCACGCCCGGCATGGCGTAGAACGCCTCCGGGGCGTAGAGATCCGGCAGCCGGGCCACGTCCCGACGCAGGAGCATGGCGTACTGCATCTCGACCAGCCGCTCCGCGTCGCGCATCGGGACCTCCCCAACGGGCCACGGCATCTCCGCTCCCGCAAGGGATGCCTACCCATCGATCCGGCCCGGTACACCACCCCCGGTCAGGTCGTGGCGACCGCCTGGCTCTCCGACCAGACCCGCATGATGTCCCGGACGGAGATCACGCCGGCCACCTCCCGGCCGTCGAGCACCACCAGGTGCCGGAACCCGCCCCGGGCCATCGCGGCTGCGGCCTCGGCCACCGTCCACTCCGGCCCGGCGTAGACCACGTCCCAGGTCAGGTGAGCGCCGGTGCGCTCCACGTCGCAGTCCAGGCCAGCGCCGATGGCCTTCAACACGTCGCGTTCGGTCATGATCCCCACGCCCTCGGAATCCGGGTCGATCACGACCGCCGACCCGATACCGCGGGCCGACATCATCCGGGCCGCCTGGCGGAGCGTGTGCTCCGGACCGACGACGAGGACCTGGCTGGACATCGCATCCCGTACCTGCATCACACATCACCCCTTTGGGACGGTGGCATTCGGTACGGACATGGTGGTCGGTGGATGTTTCCAGGACAAGAGCGGCATCGCACAAGCTGCGGCCGCTGGCTACTGTCGGATGGTGTCCACCGAGCCCCTGCGCTGCGCCGGCGCGCTGATCGTCGACCATGACGGCCGCATCTTCTTTCAGCGCCGCTCACCACACCGACGCCTGTTTCCCAACTGCTGGGACATCGTGGGCGGCCACCTGGAGCCCGGCGAGGACATCGACGAGGCGCTACGCCGGGAGATCACCGAGGAGACCGGCTGGGTCCTCTCCCACGTCCTGGGCCAGGTGGGCGAGTACAGCTACGTCGGCGACGACGGCCTGGCCCGGACCGAGTACGACTTCCTGGTCCGCGTCGACGGTGACCTCGACCGCCCCACCCTGGAGGCCGGCAAGCACACCGAGTACCGCTGGCTGGCGGAGCACGACGTGACAGTGCTCGACGAGCACCGCGACGTCAACGACGGGCTGATCCGACGGATCGCGGAGGAGGGCTTCGCCGTCCTGCGGTCGATCGGTCTGTGAACACCGTCGAACTGGCGCCGCACCGGATCGCCGGGCTGCTCGCGCCGGCCGTGGACCGGACCTTCCGCGCCGGCATGCTGGCCGGCCGGGACGGCGGTGGCGCCGAACTGTCCCAGCGTTACGGCGGAGTGACGGCCACCGGCTTCCTGGTCGACCTGCGCACCCGGCTGGCCGCACCCGGTGGCACTGTCGACGGGCCCGGGTTCGCGGCGATCACCCGCTACCAGGACCCGGTCGTCTGCCGGCGGACAGTGGACAAGCAGGTGGCGCATGGGATGATCTACCGCGGCCCGGACGGCGCCCTCTCCGCCACCGAGCGGGGCGGCGCCTTCCTCGCCGAGCTGTACCAGGTGCACGCCGAGGTCACCGAGGAACTGTGGGCCGGGCACGACGACCGGGTGGCCCGGCTGGTCGCCCTGCTCGGCCGACTGCTGTCGTACGCCCTCGTGTTGGCCGACGAGGAGGAGGACCGGGGCGGCTCGGCCTTCGCCGCGCTGGCGCCCCCGTACGAACCGGACGGCACCCCATCGGGCGTGCTGCTGCTCAACCGGCTCGGCACGCTGCGCCACCACCGGGCCGACGCGCACGCCGCCGCCTGGACTGCCGCCGGGCACACCGCGTCGAGCATCGCCGCCCTGCCGAGCGGTCCCGAACGGCTCGCCATCGAGTTGGAGACCGACCGGCGGGCCGCCGAACCGTACGCCGTGCTCAGCGCCGAGGAGCGCCTGACCATGCTTGCCGACCTGGCGGCCCTGCCCGGCTGACCCGGTTGGCCGGAGCGGCGCACCAAGCCGGCGCTATCCTCCAGCGGTGACGGGAGCAGGACTAGGGAGGATGTCGCGATGATCGGAATGGTGCTCGCGGCCGGAGCGGGACGACGGCTGCGCCCGTACACCGACACCCTGCCCAAGGCGTTGGTGCCGGTGGACGGCGAGACGACGATCCTGGACATCGCGCTGGGCAACCTCGCCGAGGTCGGGCTCACCGACATCGTGATCGTCGTCGGCTACGCGGCGGACGCGGTCCGCGAGCGGCAGGCAGACCTGGAGAAGCGGTACGGGGTCACGCTCACCCTGGTGCACAACGACAAGGCCGAGGAGTGGAACAACGCCTACTCGCTCTGGCTCGCCCGGGAGTACTTCGCACGCGGGGTGCTGCTGGTCAACGGGGACACCGTGCACCCGGTGAGCGTGGAGAAGACCCTGCTCGCCGAGCGTGGCCCGGGCATCCTGCTCGCCGTGGACACCCTCAAGCCGCTGGCCGAGGAGGAAATGAAGACCACCTTCGACGCTGCCGGCCAGCTCACCCGGATCACCAAGATCATGGACCCGGGCGAGGCGTACGGGGAGTACATCGGCGCCACCCTGATCGAGCCGCAGGTCGCCGACGCCCTCGCCGACGCGCTGGAGGCGACCTGGCAACGGGACCCGAACCTCTACTACGAGGACGGCTACCAGGAGTTCTCCGACCGGGGCGGGGAGGTGCGGGCGGCGCCGATCGGTGACGTCCCCTGGGTCGAGGTCGACAACCACGCCGACCTGGCCCGGGCGCGGGAGATCGCGTGCCTCTACTAGCTCGGAGCGTCCTCACCCCGCTGCACATCGACGTGCGACGCGGGGCGGTCGCCGACCTGGGGGCGATCCTGGCCGACGGGCGGATCTCCTCCGGGGGTGACGTCGCGGTGGTGGTCGGCCCGGGTCAGGGCGCCCAGATCGCGGAGCTGATCCGACCGTCGCTGCGCTCCGCGGACGTCTTCACCGTCTCCGGCGGGACGCTGGACGCCGCCGACGACCTGGGCGGCAAACTCCGCGCCCGGTCGTACGACGCGGTGGTCGGCATCGGCGGCGGCAAGACCATCGACGTGGCCAAGTACGCGGCGACCCGCCGAGGGCTGCCGATGGTGTCGGTGGCGACCAGCCTCGCCAACGACGGGATCGCCTCCCCGGTGGCCAGCCTGATCACCGACGGGATCAAGGGCTCCTACGGCGTACACATCCCGATCGGGGTGATCGTCGACCTGGACTTCGTGGAGAGCGGCCCGGACCGGCACAACCGGGCCGGCATCGGCGACGTGATCAGCAACATCAGCGCGCTGGCCGACTGGGAGCTGTCCCGGCAGGTACGCGGTGAGCCGGTCGACGGGCTGGCCGCCTCGCTCTCGCGGGCGGGCGCCGAGGCGGTGCTCAACCACCCCGGCGACATGAGCGACGACGCCTTCGTGATCGTCCTCGCCGAGGCGTTGATCTCCAGCGGCCTCGCGATGGCTGTCGACGGCACCAGCCGTCCGTGCAGCGGCGGCTGCCACGAGATCATGCACGCGGTCGACGCGCTCTTCCCCGGCACCGCCTCACACGGTGAGCTGGCCGGGCTGGGCGCGCTGTTCTGCACCTGGCTGCGCGGAGACCTCCGCCGCTTCGGGGAGATGTCGGCCTGCCTGGCCCGGCACGGTCTGCCCCGGCTCCCCGCCGAGGTGGCGCTCACCGACGACCAGTTCATCGAGGCGGTGCAGTTCGCGCCGCGTACCCGGCCGGACCGGTACACCATCCTCGAACACCTGGCACTGTCGCCTACCGAGACCCGGGAGCGGCTGGCAGACTACGCCGGTGCAATCCGCGACCAGCTTGGCTGACCCCCGTCCCACCGTCGCCGACTTCCACCGGGTGAACCGGGGCGGCGGCCTGTTCAGCGAGTCGATCAGCCAGTGGCTGGGGGCCGTCTTCGCGCTCGTCGCCCAGCGGCTCGGGCTGCGACCGACCGCGTTGACCATCACCAACCTGGTGCTCGGGCTGGCCACCTCGGTCACCGTTGTGGCGCTCGCCGGCCCGGTCGCCGCCGGGGACGTACCTGCCTGGGTGGTCGGCCTGCTCGCCCTCATCGGCTGGCAGGTGGCGTACTCCCTGGACTGCGCCGACGGGCAGCTGGCCCGGGTGACCGGCCAGGGCAGCGCTGCCGGCGCCCGCGTCGACGTGCTCTGCGACGTGGCCGCGCAGATCGCCCTGGTGGCCGCCCTGGCCGCCACCGCCGTGGCCCAGGAGCCGGCCACGCCGACCTGGCTCGTGGCGACCTTCGCGGGCACCTGGATGGTCAACCTGGTGACGTCGGTGATGCAGGCCGGCCCGAACGCGGCCAGCATGGTCACCTCGACCTCGCTGCCGGTGCGCCTGGTGAAGCTGGTCCGCGACTACGGCGCTGTGGTGTTCGTGGCCGCCGTGGTGCTCGCCCTGGCCCCCGCGCTGGTCCTCTGGGTGATGGTCGCCTTCACCATCGTCAACGGTGGCTTCCTGCTGGCGAGCATCGCCTTCTCCGCCCGCGCCTCCCTGCGCTGACCCTCACCCGCGCGTCGCCCGTCCGCAAGATCCTCACCTGCCCGCCGCCCGCCCGCAAGATCCATCCAACTTCCCCGAAGTTGCTGCCTCCGACCGGCGGGAGACCCCAACATCCCTGATGTTGCGCGGATCTTGCGGGCAGATCCGCCTGGCCCATCCGCAGCGCCGCGCGGAGGGGCGGCGGCGTGGCGGCGTGGCGGCGTGGCGGCGTCCGCCGACAAGATCGCACTCGATCCAGGATGTAGTGGCCTCGGAGCAGCCGGAGGGGACTACATCCTGGATCGAGCGCGATCATGCAGGGCAGGGCGGGGCCGAGCCGTCCCGGCCAAGGCGAGGTGGGGCGGGCGGTGCGGGGTTCAGACGTGGTTGGGGGTTCGGGCCAGGCCTGCGTAGATGTCGATGAGCTGCTTGGTGACCACGTCGGGGTGGAAGATGCGCTCGTAGCGGGCGCGGGCGGCCACTGTCAGCCCGGACGCACCGGCGCGGGCGACCGGCAGTGCTGCCGCGAGCGCGGCGGGCTCCGGGGCGACCACCCAACCGGCCTCGCCCAGAGCGATCCCCGCGGGCATGGGTGACCCGCCGCCCCCGGCCACCGCGGAGGCGTTCTCGGCGGGCCCGGTGCCGGCGGGCTCGTGCGGGGCGTCGGCCCCGACCAGGTACGGAATGCCGCCCAACGCCGTACCGAGCACCGGCCGGCCGTTCGCCAACGCCTCGATGATCACGGTGGGCAGCACGTCGTGCCACATCGCGGCGACGATCACCACAGCGCTCGCCTCGACCGCTGCCTGCACACCGGCCCGGTCGAGCTGGCCGAGGTAGACCACGTCGGGTCGCTCGGCGGCGGCTGCCTTCACGAGGTGGCGCAGCTCGCCGTCGCCGGCCACCCGCAGCGTGCCCAACGCACCCACCGGGTGCCGGCGCCAGGCGTCCAGCAGCAGGTCGACGCCCTTCTCGGGGGAGAGCCGGGCCATGTAGAGGAACCCGTCACCGAGCGGCGCCGGCCGGCCCGGGTCGGGTACGGAGTTCGGCTTCACCACGATGCGTTCGTCCGGAATGCCGTAGTCGCTGAGGTGGTCGGCGATCGCCGTGGTGAGCGCGATGTACCGATCCACGGAGCGCCAGGTGCCGCGGTGCACGGCCAGGGTGGTCGCCATCAGCGCGCTCTGCACCGCCGAGTCGCGGTAGCAGCGGTGCTTGATCGCCGGCACACCCAACGCTCGGCCCTTGCAGTCCTGACAGATCACCCCGTCGCGGAAGTAGATCCCCGACGAGCAGACCTGCCGGTAGTTGTGCACCGTCTGTACCACCGGCACGCCGTGCCGGTGCGCTGTCCGCACCACCCAGGGCGAGATCAGGGGGTACGGGTTGTGCAGGTGCAGAACGTCCGGTCGGTGCTCGGTGAGCAGCCGGCTCAGGTCGTGCTGGGCGCGCGGCGCCCAGATCGGCGAGATCGGCAGTAGCGCCTTCGCCGACTTCGACATCGAGGGGATCTCGTCCGAGCTGCGGATGAAGGGCAGCACCTCGACGCCAGCGGCGGTGAGCTGAGCGATCTCCGAGTCGACGATCGTGTTCTCACCGGAGGGCTGGGCTTCCCGGTACCGGTTGTGTGCCACCACGATTCTCACGGGAAAGAAGGCTACCGTTGTGTCGTGCCCGAACTACCGGAGGTTGAGGCGCTCGCGGGTTACCTGCGTCAGCGCGCGGTGGGGCGGCGCGTCGATCGGCTGGAGATCGCCGCGATCAGCGCCCTGAAGACGTACCAGCCGGCGCCGGCCGAGGTCGCCGGCCGGGCGGTGGTCGACGCCACTCGGCACGGCAAGTTCCTCGATGTCCTGTTCGAGGGTGGCCTGCACCTGGTGGTGCATTTGGCGCGGGCGGGCTGGCTGCACTACCGGGAGGCGTTCCCCTCCACCACCCCGCTGCGTCCCGGCAAGGGCCCGATCGCTGTCCGGATACGCCTGGACGACGGTTCCGGCTTCGACCTCACCGAGGCCGGCACGCAGAAGAAGCTGGCCGCGTACCTGGTCACCGACCTGGCGGAGGTCCCCGGGGTGGCCAAGCTGGGCCCGGACGCGCTCGCCTCGGATCTGCCCACCTTCGCCGAGCGGCTGCGGAGCCGGCGGGGGCAGGTCAAGGGGGTGCTGACCGACCAGTCGGTGCTGTCCGGGGTGGGCAACGCGTACTCAGACGAGATCCTGCACGCCGCGAAGCTGTCCCCGTTCGCGATCACCGATCGGCTCACCGACGACCAGATCGCCACAGTGCACGCCGCCACCCGACAGGTCCTCGGCGACGCGGTCGAGCGGTCCCTCGGTCAGCGGGCCGCGGAGCTCAAGGGTGAGAAGCGCTCCGGGCTGAAGGTGCACGCCCGCACCGGGCTGCCCTGCCCGGTGTGCGGGGACACCGTGCGCGAGGTGTCGTTCGCCGACTCCAGCCTCCAGTACTGCCCGACCTGCCAGACCGGCGGAAAGCCGCTCGCTGACCGTCGGTTGTCCCGTCTCGTACGGTGAGTAATTCCACTCCACGACTACGGAGCGGAATCGCCCTCACTGAGTGGAAGCTCCGGTCCGCCGTTCTGGTCAGGCGCGCATCCATCGGTATAGTGGCCCGGTCCCCGGCTTCTGAAATGGTGCGGAGCCGGCCAGATCCTGCCAGCACCGTCAGTCGCCAATCTCCTTCGGGGCGGCGACCGGTCGGAGCCCGCGTGGGAGACTGGGACGGTGGGCGACCGGGCCTTCACGGTGAGTGAGCGGCCCGTGTCATGCGGGAGGACATGGGTGAGGTGACGGCAAGCCTCCAGCGCCCGGTAACCAACGAAGGCCGGAGCAGACTCGTGCGGCACGTCGACAGCTTCGAGATCCAGCCGCCGACGCCGCCGTCCCACAACGGCGTACCCCGGTCGGCCTGGGCCCGAGCGCGACGTCGTGTCTCCCGCTGGCACCGCCCGTACACGGCGATCCTGCTGCTGCTCGACTTCGGCGCGGCGGCGTTCGCCAGTTGGATCGCGATCCAGCTGTTCGACCAGGCCGCCTCCGGGTTCAACGACCTCAAGCAGGACCCGACCTGGTTCCACACCGTCTCCTACCTGCTGCTGCCGCTCGGCTGGGTGGTCATCCTCTGGAGCAACCGGGCCTACGACCGGCGCTATCTGGGCCTCGGCCCGGACGAGTTCAAGCGGGTCATCAGGGCCGCGGTGACGGTCGCCGCGAGCGTCTCGTTCCTCGCGTTCGCCACCAAGACCGCGCTGTCCCGGTGGACGGTCGGCACGGCGCTGCTCGGCGCGCTGCTGTTGATCCTGTGGGGCCGTTTCGTGGCCCGCTGGGCGCTGCACTACATCCGGCGGCGGGCCGGCCAGGCCGCGCACCGGATGGTGCTGGTCGGCACCCTGCCGGAGTGCCTGGAGGTCTACGCGGCGGTCACCCGCAGCCCGGCCGCCGGGCTGATGCCCGTCGCCATCCACATCACCGATGGGTACGCGGCTGCCCGAGGCATGCCGACTCCGGTTCCGGTGTACGCCGGACGCGACGTCCTGGCCCTGGTCCGTGAGGTCGGTGGGGACACCATCGCGGTCTGCGGGTCGGCGAGCGCGGAGCCGGGCGAGCTGCGTCGGCTGGCCTGGCAGTTGGAGGGCTCCGGCGTCGACCTGGTGGTCGCCCCGCAGTTGACCGACATCGCCGGGCCCCGGGTGCACATCCGGCCGATCGAGGGTCTGCCGCTGCTGCACGTCGAGGAGCCGACCCTCTCCGGGCCGGCGCTGCTGGCGAAGAACCTGATGGACCGGGTCGCCGCCGGCCTCGGCCTGCTGCTGCTGGTCCCGCTCTTCCTGGCCATCGCCGTGGCGATCCGGATCTCCGATCCCGGGCCGGTCTTCTTCCGCCAGCCCCGGGTGGGGCACGAGGGGCGCACGTTCCGGGTGTGGAAGTTCCGGACGATGTACGTCAACGCCGAGGACCGGTTGGCGAGCCTGGTCGACCGCAACGAAACCGACGGCATGCTGTTCAAGATGAAGGAGGACCCCCGGGTCTTCCCGGTCGGTCGTTTCCTCCGGGCCACCTCGCTGGACGAACTGCCGCAGTTGATCAACGTGCTCTGGGGCGAGATGTCGCTGGTCGGGCCCCGCCCGCTGCCGGCCGACGACGGTGACTTCCTGGGTGACGTACGCCGCCGCCTGCTGGTCCGCCCCGGCATGACCGGCCTGTGGCAGGTCTCCGGCCGCTCCGACCTGTCCTGGGACGAGTCGGTCCGACTGGACCTCTACTACGTCGACAACTGGTCGCTCGCGTACGACCTGAGCATCCTGTGGCGCACTGTCGGGGTGGTGCTCGCCCGCAAGGGCGCGTACTAGAAGGTTGGCGCGCCGGCTCGCAGGGGCGAGGATCGCTGCGTGGCTGCCAACCTCTCCGCCGTGGTCGGCGTCGTCTCACTCGTCACCGCGCTGACCGCGGCCCTGTTGGCGGTGCTGCGGCTGCGGGCGCGCCGTGGCATCGCCACCGCCACCCAGCGGGCCACCTACGAGGTGCTGCACACCGCCGGCCTGGCCGCCGAGCCGCTGCGCGCGGGGTTGAGCGAGGCGGGCGCGACGAAGGCCGTACGCCATCTGCGGGCGCTGGTGGGCGCGGTCGGGCTGGCGCTCACCGACGCCGACCGGCTGCTGGCCCTCGACGGGCGCGGCACGCACCACGGGGAGCAACTGCTCGCGGCGGCCCAGCGGACTGTGGACTCCGGCCGCTCGACGGTGCTGGGTGAGCAGGAGCTGCACTGCGACCGGGTCGACTGCCCGATCCGGGGGGCGGTGGTCGCACCGTTGCTGGGGGCGGACGGCCGGGTGGTGGGCGCGCTGGTGGCGGTCGCCGACAGCCCACCGCCGCCGGGGTTGGTGCAGGCCACCCTGGAGACGGCGCACTGGGCCGGCAACCAGCTCGCCCTGGCCGAGTTGGACTCGTCGCGGGAGCGGCTGGCCCGCGCCGAGATCCGCGCGTTGCGGGCGCAGATCAGCCCGCACTTCATCTACAACGCGCTGACCGCGATCGGCTCGTTCGTGCGCACCGATCCGGAGCGGGCCCGGGAGCTGATCCTGGAGTTCGCGGAGTTCACCAGGTACTCGTTCCGGGCGCACGGGGAGTTCACCACCCTGGCCGAGGAGCTGCGGTCGATCGACCGTTACCTGACCATCGAGCGGGCCCGGTTCGGGGACCGGTTGCAGGTGCGGCTGCAGATCGCTCCGGAGGTGCTGCCGGTGACGCTGCCGTTCCTCTGCCTCCAGCCGTTGGTGGAGAACGCGGTCCGCCACGGGTTGTCCCGCAAGCCGGGCACGGGCATGGTGAGCATCGAGGCCCGGGACGCGGGCGCCGAATGCCACATCACGGTGGAGGACGACGGAGTGGGAATGGATCCGACCACGCTGACCGCCGGCATCGCCGAGCTGGCCCGCGGCGCCGGCGACCCCGGTGACGACACGGGCCAGCACGTCGGCCTCTCCAACGTCGACGAGCGGCTGCGGTCGGTCTTCGGGGACCGGTTCGGCCTGGTCGTGGAGACCGGGTTGGGCTCGGGCACGAAGGTGAGCATGCGGGTCCCGAAGTTCCATCCCGGCGTACGGGCAGGGTCGTGAGCGAGCGAACCGCGACGGGTGCGGTGAACGCGACCGGTTTCCTGCGGGTCCTCGCTGTGGACGACGAGCCGCCCGCGCTCGACGAGCTGGCGTACCACCTGCGGGCCGACCCCCGGGTGGCCCGGCTGCACACGGCCGGGGATGCCACCGAGGCGCTGCGGCTGCTGCGCGACGGCGACGTGGACGTGGTCTTCCTGGACATCCGGATGCCCGGCCTGGACGGCATGGAGCTGGCCCGGGTGCTGCGCCGCTTCGCCCGGCCACCGGCGATCGTGTTCGTCACCGCGTACGACGACGGCGCGGTGGACGCGTTCGACCTGGGCGCCACCGACTACGTGCGGAAACCGGTTCGCGCCGATCGGCTGGCCGAGTCGCTGCGCCGGGTGATCGGCTCGCGGGTGGTGGCGTCGCACCCGGCGGCGCTGGCCCGCGCGGAGGAGGACCCGACCATCCCCATCGAGTTGGCCGGCACCACCCGGATGCTGCCCCGCTCGGCGGTGCGGTGGGTGGAGGCGCAGGGTGACTACGCCCGGTTGCACACCGCGGAGGGGTCGCATCTGGTGCGGGTCTCGCTGGCCACCCTCGCGGAGCGCTGGGCCGATGCGGGGTTCGTCCGGGTGCACCGGTCGTACCTGGTCCAGTTGAAGTTGATCGCGGAGTTGCGGCTGGTCAACTCCGGTTACGTGGTGGTGATCGACTCCACCGAGTTGCCGGTGAGCCGGCGGCACACCCGTGAGCTGAAGGACAAGCTGGTCAGGGCCGCGAAGCAGGATTGGAGTCGCTGAGCCGGGAATGAAGCCACCCCTACCGTACGTTGTACGCTAGTCCGTACGACTTCCGGGAGGCCTGCCGTGACCGAGACCCCGTTCAACGCCGAATCCGAGTTCGACAGCCAACTCGACCGACTGGTGCAGCTCGGCTACCCCGCTCTCGCCGGGCTGACCGAGAGCGCCTTCCGCAACCTGGTCGCGCCACTGCGGGCCCGAGCGGCCGAGGGCACCGCCGGGCTACCCGCCCCCACCGACGCCCGGGTGCCGTTCCTGCTGGTCATCACCCGGGACCTCATCGGGGTGCCGGAACGGGTGGAGCTGACCACCCTCGCCGGCAAGCGCAAGCCCGGCGTCGTCGACCGGAACTACGCCGAGGACGACCTGCCCCGCTTCGACCCGATCAAGGAGTTGGAGGTGCCGGCCGGGCCGGCCTACCTGCTCTTCGACGTCGACCGGGGTGAGGAGTTCCGCAACCTGGCACCGGCCACCGCCATGGAGGGGATCACCGCGCAGGGCCGGTTGCCGCTGAGCATCGACGAGGGGCTCGCCTTCGTCACGCTGCACCCGGCCGCGTTGGCGAGCAACAGGTGCTTCTCGCTGATCGGCTCCCGCTGCGGCGACAAGCGGGTGCCGGCGCTCTGGATCAGCCAGGGCGCACCCAAGCTGGGCTGGTGCTGGTACGGCAACCCGCACACCTGGCTCGGCTCCGCGTCGGCCCGACCGGAGCGCATCGGCCTGGAGTGACAACGGGCCGCCGTTGATCGACTCGGGTTCCTGAAAGTCGGGCCATCCCATCAACCCGGATGGCCCGACTTTCCACACCTCGGTCGGTTGTCCACAACGAGCCTCCGGAGTTCCCACACGCCAGCCGGCATGATCCCCGAGTTATCCACAGGCGTGAGCGGTTCTCCACAGGTTGTTCACAACGCAAACCACTGATCTCCACGGCCGCTCCCTACAGTCAGGACCCATGAACGAACGCCGGGTACTGGTGGTCGAGGACGAACGGACCATCGCCGAGTCCATCGCCGCCCGACTACGGGCCGAGGGTTTCAGTGTGGAGATCGCGGCGGACGGGCCCAGCGCGGTCGCGCAGTTCCACGCCGGACAGCCGGATCTCGTCGTCCTCGACGTGATGCTGCCCGGCTTCGACGGCTTGGAGGTGTGCCGCCGGATCCAGGCCGACAGGCCAGTGCCGGTGCTGATGCTCACCGCCCGGGACGACGAGACCGACCTGCTCGTGGGGCTGGCGGTCGGCGCGGACGACTACCTCACCAAGCCGTTCTCGATGCGGGAACTCACCGCCCGGGTGCATGTTCTGCTGCGTCGGATGGAGCGGGCCGCCGCCACCCCCGCGCCGCCCGCCATCCGCCTCGGCGACATCGAAATCAACGAGGCCGAGCGACGGGTCCGCCGGGCCGGGGCGGACGTGCACCTCACCCCGACCGAGTTCGACCTGCTGGTCCACCTCGCGGGTCGACCCCGCACGGTGCTCCCCCGGGAACGGCTGCTCGCCGACGTCTGGGGATGGGGCGACGGGAGCGGCACCCGCACCGTGGACAGCCACATCAAGGCTCTGCGCCGCAAGCTGGGTGCGGATCTCATCCGCACCGTGCACGGGGTCGGCTACGCCCTGGAGGTGCCTGCGTGACCGGCCGGCTGGTGAACTGGCTGGATCGGGTGCTGCCCCGCCCGCTGGACCCGGTCCGCTCGATCAAGATGAAGCTCGGCGTTCTGCTGGTTGCCTCCTGGGCCGTGGCCATCGGCTACTTCTGGTACGGCATCGGTTGGCTCCCACCGGGCACCTCGATCACGGTCATCTGCATCGCGCTGGTCACCTCGCAGGTGCTCGCTCACGGGATGACCTCGCCGCTGCGCGAGATGACCGCCGCCGCCGGCGCGATGGCCCGCGGCGACTACACCCGTCGGGTGCGCGCCACCTCCCGGGACGAGGTCGGCGAGCTGGCCCAGGCGTTCAACAAGATGGCCGAGGACCTGCACGCCGCCGACCAGCGTCGACGGGAGCTGATCGCCAACGTCTCGCACGAGTTGCGTACGCCGATCACCGCGTTGCAGGGCGTGCTGGAGAACATGGTGGACGGGGTGGCCGACCCCGAACCCGCGGCGCTGCGTTCGGCGTTGGCCCAGACCGAACGGCTCGGGCACCTCGTCGCCGACCTGCTCGACCTGTCCCGACTCGACGCCGGGGTGGTGCCGCTGCGGCGAGTACGCATCGACGTGGGGGACTTCCTCGACGAGGCGGTCGAGCACGCCACGGCCAGCGCGTCCGGCGCCGGCCTGGACGTGCGCTTCCAGCTCCGCGACCTGCCGGCACCGCTGACTGTCAACGCGGACCCGTGGCGGCTGCACCAGGTCTTCGCGAACCTCCTCGACAATGCGGCGCGACACAGCCCACCCGGCGGCACGGTGCGGGTGAGCGCCGAGGAACACGGCGACCAGCTCCGCTTCGAGGTGAGCGACGAGGGCCAGGGCATTCCGCCCTCCGAGCGTTCCCGGGTGTTCGAGCGGTTCACCCGCGGCGACCGGTCCGCCGGAGGCGGGACCGGGCTCGGCCTGGCCATCGCCCGGTGGGTCGTCGAACTCCACGGCGGTCAGATCGGTGTCCTCGATCCCGCCGGACCAGAGCAGGGTGACCGGCCCGGCTGCCGCATCCAGGTCACCATCCCGTGCCACGGGCCATACCGAGAAGAGGCCGCATGACCAGCCCCGGCAGTACCCCACTCCCGGCCACCGGGCCGACCGGGCCGGCGCCTGTCGCCCCAACCGTCAGGCCCGGACCGGCGGCACCGCCGGCAGCGGGTTGGCCCCAGGCGGCTCCGGCCGCACCGGCCCTGCCCCGGCCACCATCGATGATCGCGCGGCGCTGGCCGGGACCATCCGGCGATGCGCGTCCGATGGTGCTGGTGGCGTCGATGGCGGCGGCAGTCGTCGGCGCCTCGGTGCTCACGACAGTTCGTCCTGGCCTCGGCTGGCTGGTCGCCGCGTTGGCCGGCACGGCCGCCCTCGGCACCGCCGCCGTCGTCAGGTCCGGGACGTCAGCCCCGGTTGCGGTCCGCAGCGAGCCGACCGAGCCCGGCACCGCAGCCGGCGCCGAACCCGCCCGTCCCGGTGCCACGGGGGCACCGGGGCGGGTGGCGCAGGTCGCCTGGGCTGCGGCGACTGTCGCTTTGGTCGCCGTCGGCACGTTCCGGTCCGCCGGTTGGCTCTTCGCGCTCTGCGTGCTCGCCGCGGTGGCGACCGGGACGCTCACGGTGACCGGCGGGCGAAGCCCGCTCGGAATGCTTGTCGCCGCGACGCTGCCACCGGCCGCAACGGTACGGGCGCTCCCGTGGGCCGTACGCGGAGTGCGCCACAACCGCCCGGCGGGCTCGGGGATCGGGTTCGGACGCATCCTGACCAGCCTGGCAATGTCCGCCGTCCTGCTGACGCTGTTCGGGTTGCTCTTCTCCTCCGCCGACGCGGTCTTCGCCAACCTGGTCGGCGGTCTGCTGCCCGACATCGCGCCGGCCGGTGTGATCGGTTGGTTGCTGCGGCTCATCCTGCTCGGCGGCGGTCTGCTCGGCGGCGCGTACCTGGTCAGCCGCCCACCCGACCTGGAGGGCCTGCGACCGGCGTCGTCACGGCCTGCCCACCGGTTGGAGTGGACCCTCCCGCTGGTGTTGCTCGACGCCCTGTTCGCCGTGTTCGTGCTGGTCCAGCTGACTGTGTTGTTCGGCGGGGCGGGGCACGTGCTGCGGACGGCCGGTCTCACCTACGCCCAGTACGCCCGCGGCGGGTTCTGGCAACTGCTCGCCGTCACCGCGCTCACCCTGCTGGTGATCGCGATCGCCGCTCGCCGGGCGCCGAAGGCCACCCGGGCGGACCGGCTGCTGGTCCGCGTGCTGCTCGGCACGCTCGCCGCGCTCAGTCTGGTGATCGTCGCCTCGGCGCTCTACCGGATGCAGGTCTACGCCGACGCGTACGGCGCCACCCGGCTGCGGCTCGTCGTGTCGACTGTCGAACTCTGGCTCGGGCTGCTCTTCGTCCTGGTCGGGGTGGCCGTGGTGCGGTTGCGGGCCGACTGGCTCCCCCGGTTGGTGGTCGGCACGGCGGTGCTGGCGCTGCTCGGGTTGGCCGTTCTCAACCCGGACCGCCTGATCGCCGAACGGAACGTCGACAGGTACCTGGAAACCGGCCGGTTGGACGTCAGCTACCTGTCCGGCCTGTCGGCCGACGCCGTACCGGCCCTGAGCCGGTTGCCCGAGCCGATGCGCTCCTGCGCGTTGGGGGAGATCGCCGCCGAGCTGCCCCGGGACGGCTTCTTCGCGACGAACCTCGGTAGGGAGCGGGCCCGGCGGGTTCTCGACACGGCCCCCGTGAGCGCCAGCGTTACCGAGTGCCTCGGGTTGCAACGCTGGTGAGCGTGAGCGCTTGACAATCGCGTACGGCGGGCGAGACTGCCGGGGTGGCCAAGCAACTCCCTGATGTGGGGTCGGGCGGTGCGGTACCGCCGCCCCGGCGGTCCCGGATCGTGCTGGCCGAGATCACCCGGCAGGACACCCGCGCCGAGCGGACCCGCGCCGAGCTGGCCCAGCAGACCCAGGTCGGCGAGGCGCTGGTCCGCGGCCTGGTCCGGGCCCAACTCGCGCTGGCGCTGCGGCTGTCCCTGGTGGTGGCCATCGGGTTGGGCGGCTTGCCCTGGCTGTTCGCGATCGCGCCGTCGCTCGGCCGGACCACCGTCGCCGGTGTCAACCTGCCGTGGCTGCTGCTCGGGGTGGCATCCTTCCCGTTCCTGATCGCTGTGGGCTGGGCGTACGTGCGGTTGGCCGAGCGCAACGAGCAGGACTTCACCGACCTGGTGCAACGGCCGGAGCGCTGAGTGGGCAACGACTTCGTGGTCCCGGCCATCGTGGCGGTCACCCTGGTCACCGTCGGGATCGGCTTCTACGGGCTGCGGTTGGCCCGGACCACGTCCGACTTCCTGGTGGCGTCCCGCGCGATCAGTCCGACGTGGAACGCCGCCGCCATCGGCGGGGAGTACCTGTCGGCGGCGAGCTTCCTCGGCATCGCGGGGCTGGTCCTCAAGTACGGCGTGGACGTGCTCTGGTACCCGGTCGGGTTCGCCGCTGGCTACCTGGCCCTGCTGCTCTTCGTGGCCGCTCCGCTGCGCCGCTCCGGGGCGTTCACACTGCCCGACTTCTGCGAGCTGCGGCTGGGGTCGCGTCGACTCCGCATCCTGGCCACCGCCTTCGTGATCTTCATTGGTTGGCTGTACCTGGTGCCGCAGCTCCAGGGCGCCGGGCTGACCCTGGCCACGGTGGCCGGCTCCCCGTACCCGCTCGGAGCTCTGCTGGTGGCGGCCGTTGTCACCGCGAACGTGGCGCTGGGCGGAATGCGCGCGATCACCTTCGTGCAGGCGTTCCAGTACTGGCTCAAACTGACCGCTCTCGCCGTACCGGTGGTCTTCCTGGCCCTGCAGTGGCAGGCCGACGGCCGACCGGCGGTGACCCCACCCGACGGGCCGACGTTCCGGGCCGCGACCACAGTCGTGGTCGAGCACCGCGCGACCCTCACCCTGCCCGACGGTGACATCCGGGAGGTACGCCCCGGCGACGAGCTGACCTTCGCGGCCGGCGACCCGGTGCCGGAGGTTTCCGGGGTGGCCACCGATGCCAACGACTGGTTGCTGCCCAGCGCCGCAGGTGACGACGACCGTGGCCTCTTCGCCACGTACTCGCTGATCCTGGCCACTTTCCTGGGCACCATGGGCCTGCCGCACGTGTTGGTGCGCTTCTACACCAACCCGGACGGCGCAGCGGCCCGCCGGACCACACTGGTCGTGCTCGCGTTGGTCGGCGCTTTCTATCTGCTGCCCACCCTGTACGGGGTGCTCGGCCGGATCTACACCCCGCAACTGCTGCTCAGCGGCCAGACCGACGCGGTGGTGGTGCTGCTACCCGGCGCGGCCCTGGGCGACGGGCTGACCGGGCGACTGCTCGCCGCGCTGGTCGCCGCGGGCGCCTTCGCGGCGTTCCTCTCCACCTCGTCCGGGCTGCTGACCAGCGTCGCCGGGGTGATCTCGACGGACGTGCTCGGTCGCGGCTCGGTACGCGGGTTCCGGCTGGCCACGGTCATCGCCGGTGGTGTGCCGGCGGTGCTCTCGCTGCACGTCTCCGGACTGGACGTGTCGCAGGTCGTCGGGCTGGCCTTCGCGGTCGCCGCGTCGAGCTTCTGTCCGCTGCTGGTGCTCGGCATCTGGTGGCGCGGGCTGACCGACGTGGGCGCCACCGCCGGCGTGGTGGTCGGCGGCGGCGCGGCGATCGGCGCGGTGCTGGTCACCGTGCTCGGCCCACCGCTGTCCGGCTGGCCGGCCACGCTCATCGCGCAGCCGGCCGCCTGGACGGTGCCGCTGGCCTTCACGGTGATGGTCGCCGTGTCGATGGCGACCCGCCGCCGAGCTCCCGCTGACGTCGCCGCCACCATGCTCCGCCTGCACACCCCGGAAGCCCTCCGGATGCAGTGATCAACAGCATCCGAGCCTTCCCCCGCGATCTTGCACTTTCTGTCCCGACGCAAGCGTCATATCAGCCCATTTCGACAACAGAAGCTGCAAGATCGGCGCGATCGTCGTCCGCCTCGGGGATGATCGCAGGTCCGCCCGTCGCCGGACGGCGGAACTGGCGATCGACGGATAACGTCGGCGCATGACTGTTGAGCACCCCGCGCTCGCACTGCGTGGCCTGGCCAAGCGGTTCGACGGCACGATCGCGGTGGCCGGCGTCGACCTGGACGTTCCCGCCGGTTCCTTCTATGGCCTGCTCGGCCCGAACGGTGCTGGCAAGACGACCACCCTGTCGATGGCTGTCGGGTTGTTGCGGCCGGACGCCGGCTCGGCCTGGGTGCTCGGGCACGACGTCTGGCAGGACCCGGTCACCGCCAAGCGGCTGCTCGGCGTGATGCCCGACGGGGTGCGGTTGTTCGACAGGCTGACCGGGGCGGAGCTGCTGGCGTACAACGGGTTGTTGCGCGGGATGGACCCGGCGGTGGTCGACCAGCGGGCTGCCGAGCTGCTGGACGTGCTGGCGCTCGGCGACGCCGGTCGGACGCTGGTGGTGGACTACTCGGCTGGCATGAAGAAGAAGATCGGCCTGGCCTGCGCGCTGCTGCACGGCCCTCGGGTGCTGGTGTTGGACGAGCCGTTCGAGGCTGTCGACCCGGTCTCCGCCGCGCTGATCCGGGACATCCTCACCCGCTACGCGGCCGGCGGCGGCACTGTGGTGTTCTCCAGTCACGTGATGGAGGTCGTCGAGCGGCTCTGCTCGCACGTGGCGATCCTGGCCGGCGGCACCATCAAGCGGGTCGGGACCATCGACGAGGTTCGTGGCGGTCGCTCGTTGGAGCAGGTCTTCGTCGAGGTGGTCGGCGGCCGCACCGCGACCGGCGAGGAGCTGTCGTGGCTCTCCCAGTGAGCGCGGACGCCAGCCCCGCCGCGCCGGTACGGTCGGTCTCCGCTCGACACTTCGTGCGGCTCAAGCTGCGGGTGATGGGCAACAACTTCCGGGGCCAGGGCTGGCGGATCGCAATGTTCGTCGGCGGCGCGTTGCTCGGGCTCTGGTTCGCCGCCGCCGGGTTCCTCCTCTTCGCCGCCCCCGGCCTGACCGGCGACGGCCGGTACGCGGTGCTGATCGCTGCGGCGGGTGGCGGGCTGCTGGTGCTCGGTTGGCTGTTCCTGCCACTCGTCTTCTTCGGTGTGGACGAGACACTGGACCCGGCCCGGTTCGCGCTGCTGCCGCTGCCCCGGCGCACGTTGGTGACCGGCCTGTTCGTGGCGGCCCTGATCAGCGTGCCGGTGCTGGCGGTGCTCATCGCGTCGTTCGGGCTGGTGCTGACCGCCTGGTCGTTGGGTGGCTGGTCGGCGGGTTTGGTCGCCGTCGTGGGTGTGCTCGCCGGGATACTGCTCTGTGTGGCCGCCAGCCGGGCGGTGACCAGCGCCTTCGCCACCATGTTGCGGTCCCGGCGGGTCCGCGACCTGGCGGCCGTGCTGCTGGCGGTGACCGCCGCGCTGCTCGGCCCGTTGCAGGTCTTCGGCCTCGCCGCGCTGCGCGAGGCGGACTGGACCCGGTTGACCGGTGCGGCGACCGTGATCGGTTGGACGCCGCTCGGCGCTCCGTGGACCGTCGGCATCGACGTGGCCCAGGGGCGGGTGTGGGCGGCACCGGTCAAGTTGCTGATCACGGTGGTGGCGCTCGGCGCCCTGCTGGCCTGGTGGTCCCGGTCGATCGAGTCGGCGATGGTGGGTGCGGCGAGCGCCGGTAAGGCCCCGGTGCGGCGCGGGGTCACCGGCGGCGCTGTCGCCCAACTGTTTCCCCGGGTCGCCAGCTGGGCCGGCCGGGACCGGTTCGGTGCCCTGGTCGCCCGGGAGGCCCGTTACTGGTGGCGGGACGCGCGACGCCGGGCCAACCTGATCACGATCGCGGTGGTCGGCATCTTCGTGCCAGTGATGATCAACGTGACCGGTGGGGACTTCGCGGCCATGGGCGACGAGGGGTTCACGGCGGCTGCCAGCGACAGCTCACCTGTCGTGGTCACCATCTCCATGCTCCTCGTGGGAGTGCTCGCCGCCGTCACCCTGGCCAACCAGTTCGGCTTCGACGGCAGCGCGTACGCCGCGAACGTGGTGGCCGGAGTGCCCGGCCGGGTCGAGTTGCGGGCCCGGATGACGGCCTTCTCGCTGTACGTGCTGCCGATGCTGGGCGTCGTCTCGGTGGTGTTGTCGTTGGTGCTCGCCCGGCCGGGGTGGATCGGGCTCACCATCGGCGGCCTGGTCGCGACCTACGGTGCCGGGCTGGCGGTGAACAGCCTGGTCTCGGTGCTCGGGGCGTACTCACTGCCGGAGACGAGCAACCCGTTCGCCATGAACAGCGGCGCGGGCCTGGCGAAGGGGCTGCTGACCCTGCTGGCCATGCTCGCCTCGGTGGTCGCCGCGGTGCCGATGGTGGTGGCCGCCGCGCTGCTCGGTGACGCGTGGCTCTGGCTGGCCCTGCCGGTCGGCGTCGCGTACGGGCTGGGCGCGGCGCTGCTGGGCGCGTACCTGGCCGGCGACGTGCTGGACCGCCGCCAGCCGGAGCTGCTGGCCACTGTCACGCCGCGCCGCTAACCGGCGCGTCGGCCGGGGTCCTGGGCAGCGGAAATGACCGCGCGGGCATAGTCCTCGGTTTACAGGAGTCCGGGAATCAGGCACGGCTCGAATTCCGCAGAGCCGGATCGCCTGCTCCTCATGGTTGCGCCACGGGACGAACCAGGTCGGCAGCCGCTGTCGGTCGGTGGCCGCTGGTGAAGCCCGCAGCCCGGCCAGCGGATCGAACCTCAGACCACGCAAGCGACCGGACGGCGCATCGCACCAGGGATCGGTGTGTCACCGCGAGCGTGATGACTCTCAGGCATCAATATGACTCAGAGGCATCACGGTCATTCGGCCATGGCCCTCCGCCGAGCGGACCGCGCCGCAGCCGGGCGACTCCAAGGCCCCGGACGGCCGGAGGGCCAAGGTGAGCCGGCCACACCTGCCAATGCGGCCGCTGTAGCGGTGTCGGGGCTGCTGGTTTACCTGGCCACGATGATGGCGGAGGCCGGTGATCAGCTCGCCCGGCTCGGCGGACGACCCGCCGATCTGCACGAGCGCTTCCTTGGTTGGGCGAGGGTCCGGGGCGGCACAATGTTTCACGTGAATCATGAGCCGGGTGCCGAGATCCACCACACCGATCCGTTCGCGGTGCCGACCGGGCAGCGGTCACCGGTACGCCGGCTGCGTGGTCGCCTCGCCGCACCGGTGACCCTCTGGACGGCGCCCGGTCCGGCCGGGCTGACCGTCTCGTCGACCCTGGTGGCCGAGGGGGAACCGGACCGGCTGCTCGGGCTGATCGACCCGGAGTCCGACCTCTGGGCGGCCGTCGAGGAGTCGGGTCGGTTCGCTGTCACGCCGCTCGGCCCGCCGCACCGGCAACTCGCCGACCGGTTCGCCGGCCTCTTCCCCGCCCCGGGCGGGCTCTTCGCCACCGGCGCGTGGGTCGAGACGCCGTACGGGCCGGTCCCGGGGGACGCCGGCGGCTGGGCCGGGTGCCGGCTGGACACCGCCCGGGAGTACGGCTGGGGCCTGCTGGTCGAGGCCACCATCGAGGCGGTCGACCTGGCCGAGGAGGCCGTTCCGCTGCTGCACTACCGCGGTCGCTATCACGAGCTGCCGGCCTGAACTGCCGCCTCGCCCGGAGGCGACCGATCATCGCAGTGACCTGAGTCACTTGGCGCAGCCAGCCAACCGCTCGGCGCACTCGCCGACCGGCGTCGATCTCAGCCTTCCCTGCCGGGGAGTGCGCTCTTTACGGTGCGCGAAACTCCTCTGACGCCTGTGAAGGTGGTGATCCACAGATGTCCACGGACACACCCGCTCCGGCCGCTTCCCAGTCGGACAAGTACCTGGCCGTACAACGGTCGGACGAGTTCGCCGGGCTGCGGCGTGCGCTGCGCGGCTTCGTCTTCCCGATGACCGTCGCGTTCTTCCTGTGGTATGCGCTCTACGTCATTCTCTCCGCGTACGCCCGGGACTTCATGGGCACGAAGCTGTTCGGCAGCAACATCAACGTCGCACTGGTCTTCGGCCTGCTCCAGTTCGTCTCCACGTTCCTGATCGCCTGGCTCTACTCGCGGTACGCGGACCGCAAGATCGACCCCGTCGCGGACCGGATCCGCGCCGAGATCGGGGAGGTGACCCATGAGCAAGGTCCTCGCGGTTGAGACGTTCCTCGCGGCTGAGGCGGGCAATCACACCGCCCGCAACCTGACCATCACGCTCTTCCTGGTCTTCGTGGCGGTGACCCTGGGCATCACCATCTGGGCCAGCCGGCAGACCAAGACGGCGACCGACTTCTACGCTGGTGGCCGGTCCTTCTCCGGCTTCCAGAACGGCATGGCGATCGGCGGCGACTACATGTCGGCCGCCTCGTTCCTCGGTATCGCCGGCATCATCGCGCTGTACGGCTACGACGGCTTCCTCTACTCGATCGGCTTCCTGGTCGCCTGGCTGGTGGCCCTGCTGCTGGTCGCCGAGCTGCTGCGGAACTCGGGCCGGTACACGATGGCGGACGTGCTGGCCTTCCGGATGCGCCAGCGTCCGGTGCGGACGGCGGCGGCGGTCTCCACCATCACGGTGTCGATCTTCTACCTGCTCGCGCAGATGGTGGGCGCCGGCGCGCTGGTCGCGCTGCTGCTCGGTATCCGGCCGGGGACGACCTTCCTCGGCATGGACGCTGACACCGCGAAGGTGGCCACCATCATCATGGTCGGCGCACTAATGATCATCTACGTCACCGTGGGTGGCATGAAGGGCACCACCTACGTGCAGATCGTCAAGGCGTTCCTGCTCATGGGCGGCGCGCTGCTGATGACCATCCTGGTGCTGGCGAAGTTCAACTTCAACCTGTCGGAGCTGCTGGGCCAGGCGGCCGCGGCATCCGGCAAGGGCAACGCGTTCCTCGAACCCGGGTTGCGGTACGGCGTCGAGGTGGCCGGCAACTCGACACAGACCTTCTACAACAAGGTCGACCTGCTGTCCCTGGGCATCGCCCTGGTGCTCGGCACCGCCGGTCTGCCGCACATCCTGATCCGCTTCTACACGGTGCCGACCGCGAAGGCGGCCCGCAAGAGCGTGCTCTGGGCGATCGGCATCATCGGCACCTTCTACCTGCTCACCCTGGCCCTCGGCTTCGGTGCGGCGGCGCTGGTCGGCAGCCAGGCGATCACGGCACAGGACAAGGCCGGCAACACCGCCGCGCCGCAGCTGGCCGAAGCGCTCGGCCTCGACTTCTTCGGCGGCGAACTCGGTGGGGCAGCCCTGCTGGCGATCATCGCGGCGGTCGCCTTCGCCACCATCCTCGCGGTGGTCGCCGGGTTGACACTGGCCTCGTCGTCCAGCCTGGCGCACGACTTCTACGCGAACGTGCTGAAGAAGGGTGAGGCGTCGGAGCGGCAGGAGGTACGGGTCGCCCGGATCTCCGCGCTGGCGATCGGTGCGGTGTCGATCGCCCTGTCGATCTTCGCGCAGAACCTCAACGTGGCGTTCCTGGTGGCGCTGGCCTTCGCGGTCGCCGCCTCGGGCAACCTGCCGGCGATCCTCTACAGCCTCTTCTGGCGGCGGTTCAACACGTCCGGCGCGGTGTGGGCGATCTACGGCGGGCTGCTCTCGGCTGTACTGCTGGTGTTCTTCTCGCCGGTGGTCTCCGGTGCGGCGACCTCGATGTTCCCGAACCACGACTGGCAGTGGTTCCCACTGTCCAACCCGGGCATCCTCTCCATCCCGTTCGGTTTCCTCTGCGGGTGGATCGGCACCGTCATCTCCAAGGAGCACGACGAGGACAAGTACGCGGAGCTGGAGGTGCGCGCCCTCACCGGCGCCGGCGCCCACTGACAGCGCCACCTCTGCAGAGGGGTCCCCTGTTGACGCGCGACGTCAACAGGGGACCCCTTCCGCGAATTCGGCTGTCGGTAGGCTGAGCGGTATGAAGGTTGCTGAGCGCTTTGGTTCCGGTCACCGCGTCCTCGTCACCGGCGGAGCTGGCTTCGTCCCGTCGCACCTGGTGGATGCCCTGATCGCCCGAGGTTGCACAGTGGTGGCGCTGGACAACTTCGTGACCGGCTCCAAGGAGAACGTCGCCCACCTGCTGGACCGGCCGACCTTCACCCTCGTCGAGGCGGACATCTCCGACGGCCTGCCGACCCACCACCCGGCGCTCACCGAGCGGTTCGACGCGATCCTGCACATGGCCTCTCCGGCCAGCCCCACCGACTTCGCGCAGCTGCCGGTGGAGATCCTCCGGGTCGGCTCGGTGGGCACCCTGCACCTGCTGGAGCGCGCGGTCGCCGACGGCGCCCGGTTCCTGATGGCCTCCACCTCCGAGGCGTACGGGGACCCGAAGGAGCACCCGCAGCGGGAGACCTACTGGGGCAACGTCAACCCGATCGGGGTCCGCAGCGTCTACGACGAGGCCAAGCGCTTCTCCGAGGCCGCGACGATGGCGTACCACCGCTACCGCGGGCTCGACGCGGCGATCGTCCGGATCTTCAACACGTACGGCCCGCGGATGCGTCCGGACGACGGCCGCGCCATCCCCACCTTCATCTCCCAGGCGCTGCGCGGCGAGCCGATCACCGTGCACGGCACTGGCAACCAGACCCGGTCCATCTGCTTCGTCGAGGACCTGGTGCGCGGCATCCTGCTGCTGCTCGACTCGACCGAGACGGGCCCGGTCAACTGCGGCACCGAGCACGAGCTGACCATGCGGCAACTCGCCGAGTTGATCGTGTCGCTCTCCGACAGCACCTCGAAGGTGACCTATGTCACCCGCAGCTCGGATGACCCGGAGATGCGCCGGCCGGATCTCACCCTCGCTCGTGAACTGCTCGGATACGAGCCGTCGGTGGCGCCCGAAGATGGCCTGCGACGCACGATCGAGTACTTCCGGACGCGGCTAGGGTAACCAGTTCCCTCGCGTAGGCCAGCCGCTGAGTGTCGCCTGAAGGCGGCAGTGGCTCTCGCTACGTACCCTGAGTTACATGTCCGCGACCTCGTCTGCCGGCGTCCCGCATCCGTACCTGCACCGCAGCGCCGGGCGCGCGTCGGTGCCTGGCCCCGACCGGGGCGCCTCCGGGCGTGCCCGTCCGACCGAGGCACGCTTCTACCCGTCGTACGACGAGGAGGAGCCTCGCTCCGGCGGCCCGGCGGGGCCGACCGGGCCCGGCGGCCCGGGTGGCGCCGGTGGGCCGGGGCGGCGCGGGCCGCGACCGCGCTGGGGCCGGATCGCCCTGGTGGCCGGGGCCGCGGTGCTGGTGCTGGCGCTGCTCGGCAGCGTCGGCGCCTGGCTGTACGCCCGCAACCTCAACAGTGACCTGGCCCGCACCGACCCGTTCGCGGAGATCACCGGTGGCCGGCCGGCGAAGACAGTCGATGGCGCGCTGAACATCCTGCTGGTCGGCAGCGACTCGCGGGACCCGGACGCTCCGGTCGACAGCAAAAGTCAGTGGCGTGCCGACACGATCATCGTCATGCACATCCCAGCCGACCACCAGGAGGCATACCTGGTCTCCATCCCGCGGGACCTGTACGTGCCGATCCCGGAGAGCGCCGGCGCGGACTGCGGCTCCGGCTCCCGCGCGAAGATCAACGCAGCGTTCGCGTTCGGTGGGCTGCCGCTGGCGGTACGCACCGTCGAGTGCTTCACCGATGTTCGGATCGACCACGTGATGGCGATCGACTTCGGCGGTTTCAAGGAGGTCACCGACGCCCTCGGCGGGGTGGACCTGAAGGTCGAGCGGACCGTCACCTCGATCCACAAGCCGTACCGGACGTTCACCAAGGGCACCAACCACATGGACGGCGCGGAGGCGCTGGACTGGATCCGGCAGCGCAAGCAGTTCCCGGACGGGGACTTCGCCCGGATGCGGCACCAGCAGGAGTTCCTTCGGGCATTGATGGACAAGGCGGCCAGCACCGGCACGCTGGCGAACCCGAAGAAGTTGAACGACTTCTTGAAGTCGGTGACCGCGGCCGTAACCGTCGACCAGTCTTTCTCGGTTACAGACATGGCGCTGCAGTTCCGTAACCTGCGCGGCCAGAACCTCACCTTTGTGACCAGCCCGAACTCGGGCAGCGACACGATCAACGGCGAGTCGGTGGTGGTATCGGACCGGGAGAAGGCCCTCGCGATGTACCAGGCCATGTCGGCGGACACGATGGCCGACTGGGTCAAGGCCAACCCGCCGAAGAGCAACGACGGCGGCTGACCCCGGTCCGACGGGCACCAGCCGTTCGGGTCATCGAGCGGCGACGATCGACTGAGTCGGTGAAATTCGACGTCCGGATTGACCCGGGATGAACTCGCCAAGTCGATTTGATGTACGTACAGTGGTGCCGCCCCCTCCTGATCACGAGCTGGAGCACGAATGCCGGTTCAGGCCAGTCGTCGCCCTTCTTCCTCCGGGTCCGCCGCCCCCAGCGGTCGAGTCGCCGCGGCCATACCAGCGCAGGCACGCCCCTCGGGTGGCGGGCCGGGCTCGCGTCCGCCCGGCGGCGGTGGTGGTGGCGGTGGGGACCGCCCGGGTGGCGGTGGGTCGAAGAAGCGGACCAAGCGCAAGGACCCGCTCTGGGCCAGGCTGACAGTGGTCTTCGGTGCCGTGCTGATGCTGAGCAGCGGCGTGGCCATCGTCGGCAGCAAGGCGCTGATCGGGCAGGCGACCGGGGGCATCGCGAAGGGCAACCTGCTGGGTGATGCCGGCAAGTCCGACGCCGAGGGCGGCGCCAGCCTGGACGGCCCGATCGACATGCTGCTGCTCGGTGTGGACGCGCGGGAGCGCTGGGCTGCCGACGACGTCCGCTCGGACAGCATCATCATCCTGCACATTCCGGCCACGCACGACCAGGCGTACCTGATCTCGATCCCCCGGGACACCGAGGCGCAGATCCCTCCGTTCAAGAAGAGCGGCTACGGCGGCGGCAGCGGCAAGATCAATGCCGCGTTCCAGGCCGGTGCCGCCAACGGCGGCGGCTGGGAGGGTGGCGCCCAGTTGATGGCGCAGACGATCAAGCGGCTCACCGGGATCAGCTTCGACGGCGCGGCGATCATCAACTTCGGTGGCTTCAAGAACGTCATCGACACCCTGGGCACTGTGCGGATCTGTGTCAGCCAGGAGGTCAAGTCGCTGCACATGTCGTACGTCGACGGCAAGCCGATGTGGAACGCGGACGCCAAGAAGACCGGCAAGGAGCGCACTCCGGTGGTGCACAAGAAGGGCTGCCAGGAGATGGAGGGTTGGGCCGCGCTCGACTACTCCCGCCAGCGCAAGTCCCTCAAGAACGGCGACTACGACCGGCAGGCGAACCAGCAGCAGCTGATCAAGGCGATGGCCAAGAAGGCCACCGAGGGCGGGATGTTGTCCAACCCGGCCAAGATGAACAACCTGATCAAGGCGGCGGGCAAGGCGTTCGTGCTGGACACCGGCGGCGTGCCGATCGAGGACTTCATCTTCACCATGCGCGGGGTCACCGGCAACGAACTGACCATGCTCAAGACCAACAACGGCACCTTCCACGCCAACGACAACAACACCGAGGGCTTGAGCGAAGAGACGATGGCGATGTTCCAGGCCGTCAAGCAGGACAAGCTCGCCGAGTTCGTCTTCACCCACCCCGAGGTGATCTCCACCCGCAAGTAGGGCCGGTAGTCGGGGAAACTCAGCGACGACCTCGTCACCGCCCGTAGCCTGACGTGAGCAGGGTTCACGTATCGGCTGCGGGGAGGCGGTCACGTCCAGGTGGGGACGGAACGCAGCGGGTCGGGCCGGAGCGGCCCCGCCCGCCCGGTCACCTCGCGCCCGTGGGCCGCGGATCCTGCTCGGTGTCGGCCTGGTGCTCGTCCTGCTGGCGGGGTTCGCCGTGGCCGGTCTCAAGATGCTCAGCCACCGGTACGACCGCACGGTGACCAAGGAGCAACTGCTCGACGCCGACGCCCGCACCGACCGCACCGACCTGGACGGGCCGCTCAACTACCTCCTGGTCGGCTCCGACCGACGCCCGGGCGACAGTGGCCCGGACCAACGCTCGGACACCATCCTCATCGTGCACGTCCCCGCCGGTCAGCGGGAGGCGTACCTGGTCTCTATCCCGCGCGACCTGCTGGTCGCCATCCCGCCCGCGAACGGCTTCGGCGGCGGCCAAGACAAGATCAATGCGGCGTACGAGCACGGCGGCGGCGGACAGGCCGGCGCCCAACTGCTCTCCGCCACCCTGAACCGACTCACCGGAATCCGGTTCGACGGTGCCGCGCTGATCGACTTCTCCGGCTTCCGGAAGGTCATCGACCTGCTCGGTGGGGTGGAGATGTGCGTGGACACCGAGGTCCGCTCGATCCACACCAACCGTGTCTTCTCCACCGGCTGCCACCAGATGGACGGGGCGCAGGCACTGGACTACGTCCGACAGCGCTACGACCTGCCCGGCGGGGACTACGACAGGCAGCACCACCAGCAGCAGTTGCTCAGGGCGATGCTGGACAGCGCCGGCAGGGCGGACCTGCGGAGCAACCCCGTCAAACTGGACCAGGTGCTCCGGGCGGTCGGCGGCTCGTTGACAGTCGACACCAACGGCGTACCCCTGGAGGACCTGCTCCTCGCGCTGCGCGCGCTGCCGCCAGACGGCATGCGCGGCGTCCAGGTGCCCTCCTCGCCGCAGACCATCGACGAGGTCTCGTACGTGGTGCTGGACAACGGGGGCAACGGGCTCTTCGAGGCGCTTCGCGGCACGCGGGTGCCGGCCTGGGCGCAGGCCAACCCGCGCTGGGTGACCCGGTTGTGACAGTGCCGACGGCCCGGTCGGTGCCGAACCGGGCCATGAGGATCTAGTGTTGCTTCCTGTGTTCGGACCCCAGGTTCCCACCGTGCCCGTGACCGAGATCGCCGACGAGACCTACCTGCTGGATGTGCGGGAGGACGACGAGTGGGCGGCCGGCCACGCGCCCACCGCTCACCACCTGCCGATGATGGAGCTGCCGGCCCGGCTGGCCGAGGTGCCCACCGACCGGGAGGTGGCGGTCGTCTGCCGTTCCGGCGGGCGCTCCGCCCAGGTCGTCGCCTACCTGATCAACAACGGCTGGGAGCAGGTGCGCAACGCCGACGGCGGGATGCGCCAGTGGGCTGCTGTCGGCCGACCGGTGGTCGACGCGAACGGGCAGCCCGGCCAGGTCATCTGAGGCCGGCGGAATGGGCGGGCCACTGGTCTTCGCGCACCGCGGCGCCTCGTACGACCTACCCGAGCACACCCTCGCCGCGTACCTGCGCGCCCTTGACGAGGGTGCCGACGGCCTGGAGTGCGACGTCCGGCTGACCCGGGACGGGCACCTGGTCTGCGTGCACGACCGACGACTCGACCGCACCAGCAACGGTCGCGGTCTGGTCAGCGCGCGTACGCTCGCCGAGCTGGACGCCCTGGACTTCGGCTCGTGGCACCCGGGCAGCGCGCCGAACGGCGACCTGCCGCCGGACGAGTCGCACACCCGGCTGCTGACCCTGGCCCGGCTCCTGGACGCGGTGCTCGCCGCCGGGCGGCCGGTCCGGCTGCTGGTGGAGACGAAGCACCCGTCCCGCTACGGCTCGAACGTGGAACGGCGCCTGGTCAGCCTGCTGCGCCGGTACGGGCTGGCCGACCCCGCGCCGGACGACCCGGTGCAGGTGACAGTCATGTCGTTCTCCCCGCTGGCGGTCCGTCGGGTGCGCGAGCTGGCCCCGACGCTGCCCACCGTGCTGTTGCTGGAGGTGTTGCCGCGCTGGCTGCGGTTGGGTCGGCTGCCGTTCGGCACGCGGATCGCCGGGCCGGGCATCGGCCTGGTCCGGGCCCGCCCGCAGTTGCTGCCCGCACTGCGCGCGGCCGGCAACCAGGTGTACGTCTGGACGGTCAACGAACCGACCGACCTGGAGCTGGTGCTGGCCGCCGGGGTGGACGGGATCATCACCGACCGGCCGGCGTACGCCCTCGCCCGGCTGGACCGCTGACCCCATCCGCCGGGCGGGGGTGCCCAAAACCCTGTCGGCGGGGCAGACTCGGCACATGCCGGAGCGAATCGACTTCCCCGCTCTCATCGCCGGCCACACCGTAGTGATCGAGATGATCAACTCGGGGGACGCGGGCCTGCCGGTCCTCACCCAACTGCTCCGGGTGACCCAGCCGGCGCTCGGCGCGACCGGAATGGCGTTCGTCGAGTTCGGTCCGACAGGTGGTCGCGTGATCGCCGCGACCGGCGTCGCGGAGTGGGCCCTCGGCCGACCGCTGGCGGTCGACGACCCGGACACCGTCTGCCTGCTCTCCGGGCCACGGGTGCGTCAGGTGCGGGTGGGTGACCTCAACGGCAAGCTGGCCGGTGAACTGGCCGGCAGCGGGCTGCGCCGGATGGTGGTCTCCCGGGCCGAGATCGGCGGTCACACAGTCGGCAGCCTGCACGCGCTCTATCCGGGCGACGACGAGCCGGGCGCCGAGCAGCAGGGGGTGGTCGCCTACCTCGCGTCCTGCGTCGGGCACATGTACGGCGACCAGAGTGGCCTGCCGGTGCACGGCGACGGCCCGGTGGTGGCGGCCCTCGCCGACGGGCTGGCCGTCGTCGACCGGGACGGGCGCGTCCGGCTCTGGAACCCGGCCGCCGCCCAGGTCACCGGCCGGACGGTCGAGCAGGCGCTGAGCCGCCCGTTGCCGTTCCCGCTGCCACCCTCCGGGCAGGTCCGGGACCATCGGATGCCGGACGGCCGCTGGCTGCGGATCACCTCCGGCGATCTGCCCGGCCCGGGCACGTTGCGGGTGGTCACCTTCCGCGACATCACCGACCAGCAGCGCCGCGACCACGACAGGGAACTGTTCGTCGCGGTGACCAGCCACGAGCTGCGCACCCCGGTCACCGTCATCAAGGGGTACGCGGACACCCTCACCGACCACTGGGAGTCGCTGACCGACGTCGATCGACGGCAGGCGGCCCGGGTGATCGGGCAACGCGCCAACGAACTGGCCCGGCTGGTCGACCGTCTGCTCAGCTCGGCGGCCGAGGTGGGGCCGGGCGACGACCCGCCCACCCCGTTCGACCTCGGTGAGGCGCTGCGCTCCGCCGTCGTGGACCTGCCGGCGGAGCTGCGCCGCCGGCTGGTGCTCCGCCTCCCGGGCGATCTACCCAAGGCGCTCGGCCACCGGCCCAGCCTGGCCACCGTGCTGACCGAGTTGACGACAAACGCCGGTAAGTACTCGGCACCGGATTCGCCCATCGAGATCACCGCCTGCGGCGACGGCCAACTGGTGGCGTTCCGGGTCAGCGACCAGGGCATCGGCATCCGACCGGAGCACGTGGAACGGGCATTCGACCGGTTCTGGCAGGGCGAGTCCGGCGACCGTCGCGGCTACCCGGGGGCCGGGCTCGGCCTCTATCTCGTCCGCCGGATCGTTGAACAGCAGAATGGATGGGTATCCCTACGTCCGAGGACCGGCGGCGGTACGGTCGCAGAGGTGCGGCTACCGCGCGGTTGACAGGGGTGGCGCGACGTGGAGGCGACGGTGGCAGCGGCAGCGGCAGCGAGGGATCGAGCCTGGTGCGTGGTGGTTCCCCACCACCCGGGCGGGGCACGGCTGGCCCGACACCGGCTCGCCGCCGAGCTGACGGACGTCGTACCCCCGACGCTCCTCGCGGACCTGATCGCGGTGCTCGCGGAGCTGGTGGGCAACGCGGTGCGGCACGCCCGGCCGCTGCCCGGCGGCGTGATCCGGGTCGCCTGGCGGCTGCGGCCCTCGGCCGACGGCGCACAGATCCAGCTTCGGGTCACCGACGGCGGCGGCGCGAGCACCGGGCCACGACTCCGGACGGCCAGCCCGGACGCCGCGGACGGGCGTGGCCTGCACATCGTGGCCGGCCTGGCCACCCGGTGGGGCGTCGAGCAGGACGGCATGGGCCAGCGCGTCTGGGCGGAGTTCGACGGGGTGCCGGCACCCCGACCCGACCTGGTGCCGGCCGGCTGAGGACGGCTCGGGCGGGTCCCGACCACGGCGTGCCGCTCGGGGCTCTAGGCTGTGACGCCGTGAGCAAGCGTCGAAAGAGCCAGCGCACCGCCGCCGAGACCACCCCCCGTCGGGACAAGGTGCGGGACGTCTTCGTGCCGCGTCCGTTCGACGGGCTGGTCGACGAGTCCGAGTGGATCGCGCTGCGCGAGTTGGTGCCCGCCGCCTCCGCCCCGCTGCGGCTGGCGCCCGCCCTGGTCGAGGAGTTCGGTGACCGGGCGGCGACGCTCGCCACGGTGCTGCCGATGGCCGCCCCGGCGATCACCAAGCCGGACGGTCGGGTGCTCATCGGTCTCCAGCGCCACCAGCAGTCCGGCGACGTCTCCCGGGACCTGGCCGACGCGTTGCTCAGCGCGCTGCGCGCCGAGCCGGGTGGTCAGGTTTCCGTGGCGCCACTGCCCGGCCCCGGGCCCCGGCTGCAGGACATCCTCGTGGACGGTCCGCTGGACATCACCATGCACGACGGTTTCGACTTCTGGCTCGACCCAGGGGCCGCCGACGATCCGACCGTCCAGGCGTCGCTGGAGCGGGCGAACGCGGCCATCTACCCGACGGTGCGGCTGACCGCGGCGAAGGCCGCGTACTGGTGTCAGGTCCCGGAGAAGGCCCACGTGCGTTGGGTCCTGCCGGATGACGAGGACGCCGCCCTGGACGCCCTGGCCCGCCTCGGCGCGGCCGGCACGCTGACGCTCGGCGAGCAGACCAAGTTCGCCGGCATGTTCCGCGCGCACGGCCGACTCGTGCCGGTCTGGGACCTGCCGGAGGACACCCCGGCGGCCGAGTGGGAGGAGCCGGTGGCGCAGTTCGCCAAGCGGTACGCGGAGGCGCTCACCGTCACCGACCCACTCGACGCCGCCGGCCGCCGGGCCCGTCAGGGTCTGCTCGGCCGCCAGCTCACCCTGCGCTGACCCGGACGCTGTCGTCCCGCTCGGCCGGGTGACGGGCCGGTCGTCGCGCGTTTCAGCCGGCGACGGGCAGCGGGTCGCGGGTGATCGGGCAGGACATGCAGCGCGGTCCGCCGCGACCGGAGCCCAACTCGGAGCCGGCGATCGGGATCACCTCGATGCCGGCCCGCTCCAGTTGGGCGTTGGTCTCGGTGTTGCGCTCGTACCCGACGCAGAGCCGGGGGGCCAGGGCGAGGGTGTTGTTGCCGTCGTCCCACTGCTCGCGTTCCGCGGTGACCGGGTCCAGCCCGGTGTCGATGACCCGGAGCAGGTCGAGGTCCATCGCGTCGGCGGCGGCCCGCAGGAACGGTGCCGGCCCGTCCACCCGCGGGTCCTCGCCGTCAGCGCCGGCGATCACCGTGTACGCGGAGAGCGCGCTCGCGATGTTGGGATACATCAGCACGGCGTCCACGTCGACCATCGTGCACACGGTGTCCAGGTGCATGGTGGCGCGCTTCTGGGCGATCGGCACCACCAGGATGGTGTGGGCCAGGCCGGCGGCGAAGACCTGCCGGCCGAGGCGTTCGGCGCCGGCCGGGGTCGTCCGCTCGCCCACCCCGACCGCCAGCACCCCGGGTGCGAGCAGCAGCACGTCCCCGCCCTCCAGGTGCTCGAGGGTGGGGCGGTAGACGAACTCGGTGCCGGCGAACCGGGGGTGGTGGCGGTAGATGGCGTCGGTCAGGGTGGTCTCGCGGCGGCGGGCCGGCATGGCCAGGCTGGTGACACCGACCCGGTCGCCGATCCACAGCGACGAGTCGCGGGTGAACAGCAGGTTGGGCAACGGGTCGATGACGAAGTCGTGGCGGTCCATCAGCGTGTAGACCAAGCCGCCCGGGCGCTCCGAGCTGATCCGCAACTCCTCGTGGGCCAGCCCGGCGGTGAGCACGTCGGCCAGGGCGGCCGGGTCCAGGTAGGAGAGGTGGTCCGCCACGCGGGCCCGCAGGGTGTCACCGAGCCGTCGGGAGCGCAGCACCTGCTCGGTGAGTTCGGCCCGGGCGTCCGCGACGGCAAGCGTCTCGGCCAGCAGGGTGGCCAGGTAGAGCACCTCGACGCCGCGCTCGCGCAGGGCGGCGGCGAACGCGTCGTGCTCCTCCTGGGCGCGTCCCACCCAGGGGATCGCGTCGAACAGGAGCGAGTCGTTGTTGCGGGGGGTGAGCCGGGCCAGTTCGGGGCCGGGTCGGTGCAGCAGTACGGTGCCGAGCCGCCCGACTTCGCTGTCGACGTAGTGGGTCACTCCCGCAGCGTAGGGCAGTGTTTAGCGGCATCCGAGAAAAGAACTGTGGATGAATATGGCATTCATCCACAGTCACTCCGGCGCTCCGGCTTGCCGAACACCGGTACTGGCAACGTAGGGTAGTGAGGACATAACTTCGAGGGACCTTTTGCCGGAGGTCGCGATGACTGTCTTTCCCGCACGACGAGCCGTACCGTCCGCTCGGGCACTGCCGCCCGTCGCGGTGCCTCACCCCCGCGTCGAGGCGCCGGGGGTTCTCGAACCGGCCCGTCCGACACCACTCGAATGGGCCCGCCGCCGTCGGGCCGAGCGGGGTGCACGCCGCCTGGAGGCGGCCGGGGCACGGGCGTTGGGCCAACTCGACCATCTCGGGCCCGCCTGGCACGTCATCGAGTGGCCGCGCACCGACGTGACAGACGTCCTCGACCGCGGTCAGGACGACCGGGCCGGGTTCCTCGCCATCGGGCCGAGCGGCCTCTTCGCCGTGACCATCGCGGACCACGGCCGGGCCAGGGTGCTCGTCGCCGGCGACGTGGTGCAGATCAACGGCAAGCGGCCCCCGTACGTGGCCGAGTCCCGCCGGGACGCCAAGCGGGCCAGCAAGGCCCTTTCCGAGGCGGTGGGGCTACCGGTTCCGGTGACGCCGGTGCTGACCTTCGTCGGCTCCGGCGTGATCAGCGTCTACGGCCTTCCGAAGGACTGTCTGATGGCCACCCACCGGGAACTCGACCGGCTGCTCGTGGCCGGTGGCAGCCGGATCAGCCCCGCGACCGCCGAGAAGCTTTCCCGGGTCGCACAGCACCCCGGGACCTGGCTGAACGGCACGTACCGTCCAACAGCCGACTACCGGTGGTACGACGAGGGCCGAACGGCCGCTGACAAGCCGGCCCACCGCCGGTAACGTCACCGGCGACGCCACGCGGCTCCGGTCCCCCCGTACACCTCACCGGTCTCCGCGCCGTCACCGGTCGCCTCGGCTCACGCTGCGCGCCCCGGTGACCCGGTGCGCTCGGTGATTCCGTCGGCGACCCGCTAGCGTGGACAGTCGATCGGTGCACATAGGAGGCGCGGTGGCCCACGTCGAACTTTCGCTCTCGGAAGCGTTCGTGCCGGCGGCGCGGGCCTCGACAGAGCCGGAGTCCGACAACGTCGGCCAATGGTCGTCGACAGTCTCCCGGGCCGACGAGCCGTGTCTGCTGATCGACGCCGACACCCGGGTGGTGGCGATCTCCACGGCCGGCTGCGAACTGCTCTGTCTCGGTGAGCCGGACAGGCTGATCGGGCGACCGCTGCTCGACGGCGGGCTCCGCCTGCTCGACTTCACCGCCAACCGGGGCGAGCTGACCGAAGCCGAGATCGACAAGATCCCGCCCCTGTTGGCGCTCTCCTCCGGCCGCCTCGCCCGTGGACTACTCCGGGTGCAGGCCGCCACGGCGAACAGCTCCGACGCGACAGTCGACGCGATCTCCACCCCGGTCCTCACCGACGGCACCGTCGCCGGCTCACTCACCTTCTTCTCCGAGGTCTGACCTGCGGCGGAGTGTGTCCTTCGCCGCAGGCGGCGTTGCCGGGGTGGGCCCACACGAAGGCCGTAGGGTGCCCTCATGCTCGATATCGCTCTGCTGCCGGGGGAATACGCTGTGTGCCGGTTGCCGGCCGGCACCACAGTGCCGTACGCGCTGTCGAGTGGGCTGCGCGGCGCGGACGTGGTGACGGTGAGCTGGACCTCCGACGGGATCTCCGTGATCTGCCCGGCCGACCGGGCACCTGCGCAGGCCGTGCTGGAAACGACCTGGCGCTGCCTCCGGGTCACCGCCCCGGTGGCGCTGGCCGCCACCGGCAGCCTGGCCGCGCTCGTCGACCCGCTCGCCGAGGCCCGGGTCAGCGCCGTCACCTTCTCCACGTTCGACACCGACTACCTGCTGGTGCCGACCGTCCGGCTCGCCGAGGGCACCGCCGCGCTCCAGCGCGCCGGGCATCGCGTCACCGGCTGACCTTCACCCGACCGGCCGCTCACCCTACGATGGGCTCGGCCACCCCCGGCCGCGACGAATTCTCCGATGTCCCGAGGATCGGCCCGTGCCGTTCACCCCACCCCGCCCCGCGCCCCTCGCACCGCGGGCGATCCACACCCCACCTGCGGCTCCCGGCCGGGCAGCCGACCGTCTTCCCACGCGGACCATCTCCCGAGTCCTGCCGATGGCGCTCGTCGTCACGGCGCTGGCCGGCTGTGGCGCCCCACCCGGGCTGGGGGAGCCAAACGGCGTACCCACCCACAGCGCGACCCCGACGACGCCCGGCCCGAGCACCACGCCGACGACCCCGCCGGCCACCGCGCCCTCTCCCGGCACGGTCACGCCCACCCCGGACGCCGGGTTGGTCGCGACGGCCTGCCGCAACGGGCCGACCGGCCAGCGGGTGCTGCAACTGTTGCGTGGCCAGGCCGGAGTGCTACCGGCGAACGTCCGGGTCCAGGTCCGCACCGGGCCACTCTGTGCCGCTGATTGGCAGTTCACGGTGCTGGCGGTGACCGGGCACGAGGAACTCCAGGTGGTCACCCGGGGCAAACCCACCGCCCCGGTGCTGGTCACCGCCGGCACGGACGTCTGCACCATCGAAGTACGCGCCACCAGCCCGGCCGGGATCCGCACCCTCGCCTGCGACGCCGGCCCGGCCATCGGGCCGGGTGCGTAGGCTGATCGGCATGCCGGGAACACCGCCGACACGTTTCGTCTTCCTCGGGCCGGAGGGCACCTTCGCCGAGCAGGCACTGCGCTCCGTACCCGCCGCCGAGCGCGGCACCCGTACGCCCGCCCGCAGCGTCGGAGAGGCGCTGGACAGCGTCCGCGCCGGCGACGCCGACGCCGCGCTGGTGCCACTGGAGAACTCGATCGGCGGCGCGGTGGGCGTCACGCTGGACGAGATGGCCGAGGGCGAGCCGTTGGTGATCACCCGGGAGGTGATCCTGTCGGTGGAGTTCGTGCTCGCCGCGCGGCCCGGCACCTCGCTGACGTCGATCCGCACCGTGGCGGCCCATCCACAGGCGTCCACCCAGTGCCGGGGCTGGCTGCGCGACCACCTGCCCGACGCCGTGGTGGTCGACGTGCTCTCCAACGGCGCGGCCGCCGCCGGTGCCGGCGCGGGTGAGTACGACGCGGCGATCTGCGCTCCGATCGGAGCCGCACGGCACCGACTCACCACACTTGCCGACAAGATCGCCGATCACCCTGACGCGGTGACCCGGTTCGCGCTGGTGTCCCGCCCCGGGCCGCCACCGCCGCCGACCGGTGACGACCTCACCTCGCTCGCCGTCTACATCGCCCACGACCGGGTCGGCGCGCTGCTGTCCGTGCTGATGGAGTTGGCCGTCCGGGGGGTCAACCTGACCCGGATCGAGTCCCGTCCGACCGGCGAGGCGCTGGGCCGGTACGTCTTCTTCCTGGACTGCACCGGTCACGTGGCCGACGTACGCCTGGGCGAGGCGTTGCAGGGGCTCCGGAGGGTCTGTGCCGACGTCCGCTTCCTGGGCTCCTATCCCCGGCACCGGTGGGCCGAGGCGGGCGAACGCCCGGTGCCCGCGCCGGCGGGCCTCTCCGACGTCGACTACGCCGACGCGGCGGCCTGGCTGGCCCGCCTGCGTACCGGTGAGTTGACCTGAGCGGGGCGGGGGCGCCCCCGAAGATCGGAGCGCCCCGCGCCACTGCCGATCAGCTCAGCAGACCGCCGAGCAGACCGCCCTCCTGCTGCTGCTGGCCGCTGCCCAGGACCGGCGGTTCCTCGGACGGCTGCACCACCACGAAGCCCTGACCGGCGAAGCTCATCGTGAACGACTCGCCGGTACGACGGCCGAGCAGTGTGCCGAGGCCGAGCTGCTCGGCCCGGTGGTAGCCGGTCTGGAGGTTCGCCGACCAGCAGACCGCGGCCTGCGGGTCGACGTACGTCGGGGCGTCCACGTTCAGCACGACCGGGGTGCCCTTGGTGGTGATGGCGATCCGCCCGTAGCCGCTGAACACACAGTTGAAGAGACCGGACGAGGACGCCATCCCGGCGCCGCCGACCATCCTGATGTCGTACTGGAGGGTGGAGTCGAAGGCGAGCACGCTGCTGCCGTTGATGGAGAGGGCGTCGCCCGGCTCCAGGTCGATGATGTGCACGTCCTTGGCCAGCTCGGCGAGGAAGACGTCACCCTGGCCGGAGACCTTCATCAGCGGGACGCCCTCGCCGGTGAGCTTCTGCTTGAGGAACTTGCCGAGCCCGCCTGAGCCCAGTGCCTGGAACTGCACGTTCCCCTGGTAGGCGACCATCGACCCGACCCGGGCCATCGCCTCGCCGTTGAGCTCGATCTTCAACATCTTGGAGTTCTGCAACCGCATGCCGGGCTGCGCGGACTCCTTCTCCAGATTCTCCGCGGAGAACAGCTCGCTGCGCATGAAAGGGCCTCCTGAATAGGGTCGCGTTCGCTGCACCGACGGTAGGCGACCTCGGCAAGCACCGGCCATCGACCGGGCGGCGCGGCGCGTTCGTGTGGCGCGGGCGGGCGTCGAGCGGCGGGGTTCAGCCCCAGCCGAGCGCGTGCAACCGCGCGTCGTCGATGCCGAAGTGGTGGGCGATCTCGTGCACCACTGTCACCGCCACCTCGTCGATGACGTCCTCGTCGTTGTCGCAGATCCGCAGGATCGGACGGCGATAGATGAAGATCCGGTCGGGCAGTACGCCGGAGTAGTCCCAACCGCGCTCGGTGAGCGCATGCCCCTCGTAGAGGCCGAGCAGGTCGACCTCGCCCGGTGGCGGGTCGTCCTCGACCAGGATCACCACGTTGTTCATCAGGCCGAGCAGTTCTTCGGGCACCTCGTCGAGGGCTTCGCCGACCAACTCCTCGAAGCGCTCACGGCTCATCTCCACCGGCACCTCGCCCATTGTGCCCGACGCGGGGGCACCCGGCCCGGTCCTGCTGGACGACCGGGGCCGTCACCCGCACATGCACGGAAGAAGCGACCACCCGGGACCGGGCGGAGGCTCCTTCCGTGGACGTACGGTCTGGGTCTGCCCGCTCAGGCGGCCAGGCGGGCGTTGAGGGTGATCTCGGCACCCGGCGAGAGCAGGCGGGAGATCGGGCAGTTGGCCTTGGCGGCCTCGGCGAGCTTCTGGAACTCGGCCTCGTCGATCCCCGGGACCTGGCCGACGGTCTCCAGCTCGATCCGGGTCACGGTCATGCCAGCGTCGGTCTTGTCCAGGTGCACCTTGGCGGTGGTCTCGACCGAGGTGGCCGTGGAGCCCGCGTCGGCAAGCCCCTTGGAGAACGCCATCGAGAAGCAGCCGGCGTGCGCTGCGGCGATCAGCTCCTCGGGGTTGGTGCCCTCACCCTCCTCGAAGCGCGACTTGAAGGAGTAGTTGCCGGACAGGCCGCCCTTACCGGTGCGGATGGTGCCCGCGCCCTCGGTGAGATTGCCCTGCCATTGTGCTGAAGCGGTACGGATAGGCATGAGGCAAACGCTAGCGGAAAGGCGACCGCCGAGCGACAGACCGGCGCGCTCGCCAGCCCTGCGATCCCTGTCACCACCAGCTTGCTGTGCCATGATGCGACCCAGGTCCGTGACCGGCGGAAGGGTGGCCGATGTCCGAGGAGCTTCCAATCCCGCGGCAGGGCGACCGGTCCGAGTCCCCGGCCGTGATCGAGTGGGGTGCCGTCGACCCGGCCCCGCGACGCCGCTTCGGTTGGTCCCTGGCCGACTTCGCGCGGGATCCGCGACTGCCTCTGCTGCTGGCCGGTCTGGGCGCGGTGGCCGCGATCGCCTCGCTGGTCGGTGAGTGGCTGGTGATGAGCCTGCCGAACGGCGGGCCCGAGGGGAACGCGACGATCGAGGTGCCCGCCGGGGTGTCCGAGGTCGGTGGCTTCGGGGTTGGCTACCTGGTTGGGCTCCTCGCCCTCGTCTGCGCCGTGGCGCTGGCGTTGCGCGGCACGGCGGCCGTGCGGCCGAACGCCCGGCTGGCCGGCCTCACAGTGGCCGGTGCCCTGCTGGCGCTGCTGGTGGCCGCCACCGCCTCTTTCGACAACCCCGGTCAGCGAAACTTCTTCTACTCGCCCCAGGATGGCTTCCAGGTCGAGTACGGCCGCGGGCTGGTGATGGCGTTCGCCGCCTGTGCGCTGTTCGCCGCCGCCCTGCGGCTGGCGCCCGCCGCACCCGCTGGCGCGTTCGCCGGGCCAGCAGACGACGACCGTCCCGCCGACGCCCCGGCAGCGCGCCTCTGGCGCCGCCGCCGAGACCACCACCCGGTCGAGGACGGCCTCCCGGCCCCAGCCGACCTGACGGTCACCCCAGCCGCCCCCTTCGCCCACCCCGACCCCCACTCCTGACCCCCCACCCCATACCGCGTCGATCTTGCGGTTGCTGTCCCGACACAGGGCGCATAAACCCGCAAAACGGCAACTGAAAGTGCAAGATCGCGCGGACGGTGGAGGACATCTTGTGGGTGCCCGGGGTTGGCGCCCGATTCGCCTGGAAGCCATGGATGCGACCCGTTCCGCGAGGTACGGTTGCTGCCCGCCGTCACGCCCGGGCCTCGGTTTCCTTGGCCGTGGCAGGTGCGACGGCGGCGGGCGAAGGAGGAACCATGACCCGCCCGGGACTGCCCAAGTTGATCGCGACCGACCTCGACGGGACGCTGGTCCGCAGCGATGACACCGTCTCCGCGTACACCCATGGGGTGCTCGACCGGGTGCGCGCCGCCGGGATTCCGGTGGTCGGCGCGACCGGACGCGGCCCTCGGTTGACCGAGTTGACCCGCAACGACATCCGCGCCGCCGACTTCCTGGTGATGGCCGGCGGTGGCCGGGTGGTCGATCAGAGCGACCCGACCGGCCCGGTGGTGCTGCGCGACGAGCGGCTGCCCGCCGAGGTGCTGGCCCGGCTCCTCGCCGACCTGGAGGCGGAGGTCGGCCCGCTGACCGTGATGGTCGAGGCGTCCGACGAGCACGACGCCCCGCTGTGGGGCGACTACCACGAGAACTGGCCCTACCAGGACCATTTCGAGGCGCGCACGCGCGACGAGTGCCTCGCCTGCGACGTGATCAAAGCGTTCGCCCGGACCGCCGACCACCACGTGGACGAGTTGCTGGCGGTGGCCCGCCGGATCGTCCCGCCGCAGGTCGCCACGCTCACCCAGGCCGGGCTCGGCTTCATCGAGATCTGCCCGCCCGGCGTCGACAAGGCGACCGGGCTGACAGTGGTGGCGCAGACCCTCGGGGTCGACCCGGCCGACGTGCTGGTCTTCGGTGACATGCCCAACGACCTGCCAATGTTCGAGTGGGCCGGCTGGTCGCGGGTGGCCGTGGCCAACGCGCACCCCACGCTGCGCGCCGTCGCCGACGAGGTGACCTTGCGCAACGACGACGACGGGGTGGCGGTGTACCTGGACCGGCTACTGTCCCGGTAATGGGAGACACGCCCCGCCTCATCGCCACCGACATCGACGGCACGCTGATCCGCGACGACCACACCGTCAGCCCTCGCACCGCCGACCTGCTCGCGCGGATCTCCGCGCGAGGCACGCCGGTCGTCCTGGTCACCGGCCGTCCGGTCCGCTGGCTCAAGATGGTGTACGACCAGCTCGCCCGACCGCTGCCGGCGGTCTGCGCCAACGGCGCCGTGGTCTACGACCCGTTCGAGGACGAGGTGGTGCGGGCGGACCCGCTCGCCCCGCACCACCTGGCCGAGGTGGCCCGGAGGCTACGGGCCGAGGTGCCCGGGATCAGCTTCGCTGTGGAGATCCTGGACAGCCGGGAGATGCGGCACGAGGCGCACTACCCGCTGCGCTGGGACGCCGACGCCAACGGCATCCGGCCGATCGCGACGCCGGAGGAGTTGCTCTCGGCGCCGGCCGTGAAGCTCCTCGCCCGAGCGGGCGAGCAGGACCCGGATGCCTTCGCCGAGCTGATCGCCACGGCGGTGGCGGGGTTGGCCGAGGCCACGCACTCGTCCTCCTCCGGGCTCGTGGAGATCTCCGCGGCCGGGGTGACCAAGGCGGCGGGGCTGGCCTGGTACTGCGACCAACTCGGGGTGGCCGCGGCGGACGTGCTGGCCTTCGGTGACATGCCCAACGACGTCCCGATGCTGACCTGGGCCGGTCGTGGCGTGGCGGTCGCCAACGCGCACCGCGCCGTCCTGGCGGTCGCCGACGACGTGACGACGGCGAACACCGAGGACGGCGTGGCGGCGTACCTGGAGAAGGTCTTCGGGGTGGACTGAGGTCAGAGGTACTGACCGGTGTTGTGACCCTCGCCGCCGCCCGGCTGGCCGATGCCCGGCATCCCGGGGACGACCCCGCCGGGGCCGCTGGGCAGCGCCTGCCGGCCGCCGCGCATCTGCTCCAGCTGCACCCGGGCGGCCATCTGCTGGGCCACCAGGGCCGCCTGGATGCCGTGGAACAGGCCCTCCAGCCAGCCGACGAGCTGGGCGTGCGCGATCCGCAGCTCGCCCTCACTCGGAGCCTTGTCCTCCGCGAAGGGCAGCGAGATGCGCTCCAGCTCGTCGCGCAGCTCGGGGGCGAGGCCCTCCTTGAGCTCGACGATCGACCGCTCGTGGATCTCCCGCATCCGGCTGCGGCTGGCGTCGTCGAGAGGTGCGGCCTTCACCTCCTCCAGCAACTGCTTGATCATGCTGCCGATCCGCATCACCTTGGCCGGCTGTTCGACCAGGCGGGTCGGGTCCTCACCCTGGCCCTCGTCGGTCTGCATCGTGCCGATCGGCCGGCCGTCCGGACCGACCACCACAACGGTGCCGGAGTGGCCGGAGTCGTCGGGGCCGGGCTCGTCGTTCTGTCCAGCGGAGCGCGCTTCGGTCATGGGGTCCATCTTTACCCAGCGGGCGCGAGCCATGCCGGCCGGGACCGACTCCCGGGGCCGAACCACCCGGGCGGGGCGCGCTACCGTCGCGCCATGCCTGTCGACCCGCGCGCCGTCTTGACCCGGCCCGCACCGGAGCCCGACCAGACGGTGGCGTACGGGGACGACCCGGATCAGGTGGCCGATCTGCGCCTCCCGCCGGGAACCGGGCCGGCCCGACCGCTGGTCGTCGTGCTGCACGGCGGGTTCTGGCGGGCCGAGTACGACCGGCGGCACACCGGCCCGCTGGCTGCGGCCGTCGCCGCTGCCGGTTACCCGGTGGCGCAGTTGGAGTACCGCCGCACCGGGCAGCCCGGAGGTGGCTGGCCGGGCACCCTGACCGACGTACTGGCCGGGGTGGCCGAGCTGCCGGCGCTGGCGGCCGAGGCCCTGCCCGGCCGGGTGAGCCGGGCCGCGCCGATCCTGGTCGGGCACTCCGCCGGCGGCCACCTGGCGCTCTTCGCGGCGGCCACCTCCCCGACGACGGTGAGCGGGGTGCTCGCGCTGGCGCCGGTGGCCGATCTGAGCGAGGCGTACCGGCGAGATCTGGACTCGGGCGCGGTCGCCGCGCTGCTCGGCGGCGGCCCGGCGCAGGTCCCGGACCGGTACGCGACGGCGGATCCACGGATGTTGGTACCGATACGAACACGCACAGTGGTTGTGCACGGTTCGGACGATCTCCAGGTTCCGGTGGAGATGAGCCGGGATTTCGTCGCGGAGGCGCGTGCCGCAGGTTCCGATATCTCCCTTGTTGAACTGCCTGGATGCGAGCATTTCGGGCTGATCGACCCGGAGGCCGTCGCCTGGCCTCACGTGCTTGCTGTGTTGCGGTCCTTGCACGATGATCACTAGCCATTGACGCAGCGTCGCGGACCAGGTAGAACGCCGGAGGGGCGGTGTTCGGCCCTGTAACGCTCCTTGGAAGGAACTCGGTGTCGCAGATGAATCGCAGGCGGGCGCTCCAACTGTTGGCCGCGCTCGGTACCACCGGGTTCGTCGCCGGGTGTGGCTCAGACAGTGACGCCGAGTCGACGGCCGACCGCAGCCCGATCAAGATCGGGTTGATCACGCCGCAGGCCGGTGGTTTCAAGAGCATCGGCGACGACATCACCAATGGCTTCCAGCTCTTCCTCGACCTGCACGACCAGCGGCTGGGCGGCCACCCGGTCGAACTGCTGACCGCCGACGAGGGCGACACCGCGAAGACGGGCAAGGCCGCCGTCGAGGGTCTACTCAAGCAGGGCGTGCTGGCGCTCACCGGCGTGGTCAACTCGGCGGTGATGGTCGGCATCAAGGACACCGTGGAGCAGGCCCGGGTCCCGCTGATCGGCTCCAACGCCTCACCGAGCAGCCTGCAGAGCGTGTTCTACATCTGGCGGACCTCGTACGTGCTCGACGAGGCCGGCAAGGCGCTGGGCCGCTACCTGCGCGAGCAACTGCCGGCGAACGGCCGGATCGCGATCATCATGCCGGAGAACGTCGGCAGCCCGGACGTCGTCCGCGGCTTCCGGCAGGAGTTCGGCGCGAGCGACTCCCGGATCCGCGACGCGGTGACCTACACCAACGCCACCTCCACCCCCGGCAAGACGACGTACTCCTCGGACATCACCAAGGCGCTGGCCAAGAACCCCACGGCGGTCTTCTGCTTCTTCGCCGGGGCGGCCGCTGTGGAGTTCATCAAGCAGCTGCGCGAGAAGTTCGCCGGGCCGATCTACGCACCCGGCTTCCTCACCGAGGGCACCGTGCTGGACAACCTGAAGGACAACGCGCTGGGCATCCAGACCGCGCTGAACTACTCGGCCGACCTGAACAACACCTCGAACCGGGTCTTCGCCTCGGCGTACCGCAAGAAGTACCAGGTCACCCCCACCACCTACGCGATGGCGTCGTACGACGCGGCGCAGGTGCTCGACCAGGCCATCCAGCTGACCGGTGGAAAGCCCACGCCCCAGCAGGTCAACCTGGCCCTGGGCAAGATCGGCCAGATCGACAGCCCGCGCGGCATCTGGCAGTTCAACCAGCCGCGCACCCCGCAGCAGAAGTGGTACCTGCGCGAGGTGCAGCGCGACGGTCAGGTCATGTCGAACGTGCTGATCAACGAGTTGGCCACGCTGGGCTGAACGCCCACCCGGAGCACGATTCGGGGCCGGTCTCCCACTGGGAGACCGGCCCCGAGACGTTCGCCTGTCAGTGCCGCAACTCGGCGATGCAGCACTTCACGCTGCCGCCGCCCTTCTTCAGCTCGGCCAGATCGACGGGGACCGGGGTGTACCCGGCCGCCTTGAGCTTGCCGGCCAGGCGGGTGGCCTCGCTGTTGAGCACCACGTTCGCGCCGTCGCTGACCAGGTTGAGCCCGAAGGCCATGGCGTCCTCGTCGTCGGCGATCACCGCGTCCGGGAAGAGCTGGGTGAGCACCCGCTGGCTGGCCGCGGAGAACGCGCCCGGGAAGTAGACGACGTTCGTGTCGTCGATGGCCGCGAGCGCCACGTCCAGGTGGTAGAAGCGGGGGTCGATCAGGCGCAGCGACACCACCGGGCGGCCCAACGCCTCCTGCGCCTCCGCGTGCGCCGGGATCTCGGTGCGGAAGCCGTGCCCGGCCAGGATGAGCCCGCCGTGCGCCTCCGGCACGTAGGCGAAGTCGCCCTCGCCCTCGTTGGTCTCGCTGGGCGCGATGAACCGCCAGCCCTGCGCCTCGTAGAAGGCGTGGTGAGCGGCGGCCTCGGCGGCCCGCTGCTCGTGCTTGAACCGGGCGCCGTAGACGCTGCCGTCCACCATGAAGCCGCCGTTGGCGGCGTAGACCATGTCGGGCAGGCCCTGCTCGGGGCTGAGCAGGTGCACCTCGTGGCCGAGGCCGACCAGCGTCTCGCGCAGCCGGTCCCACTGCTTGAGGGCCAGGTCCCGGTCGACCGGGGTGGTGACGTCCATCCACGGGTTGATCGCGTACTCGACCGCGAAGTACTCCGGCGAGCACATGAGATATGTCCGCTTTCGCGGGAAACGCTGCTGGTTCACGGTCACCAAGAGTAGGTACCGTGGAACTTTGAAAACAGCCACAAGTGTTGCTTCCCAGAGGCGGAACGTTGCAGATAGACGCGGTAGACCAGCGGATCATTGCGTTACTCGTCGCGGACGCCCGCGCGTCGTACGCGGACATCGGCGCTCGGGTGTCACTCTCCGCCCCAGCGGTCAAGCGTCGCGTCGACCGACTGCGCGCCACCGGCGTGATCAGGGGATTCACCGCCGTCGTTGACCCGGCCGCCGTCGGCTGGACCACCGAGGCGTTCGTCGAGCTGTTCTGCGCCGGCCGGACCACCCCCGCGCAGATCGGCGTGGCCGCCCGCCGACACCCCGAGGTGGTCGGCGCGTACACCGTCTCCGGGGAGGCGGACGCGCTCGTGCACCTGCGCGCCGCCGACATCGCCCACCTGGAGGCCGCGCTGGAGCGGCTGCGGGCCGAGTCCTTCGTGACGTCCACCCGCAGCACCATCGTGCTCTCCCGGCTGGTCGAATCGCCCGGCGTCGGCCCGTCCGCCGGCACCTCTTGACCTCAACCGAGGTTGAGGAGATGGACTGACCCCGAATGGGCGGACGGCCCATCGAGGCTGAGGGGGACTGTCATGCGGGCGATCTGGTTACGGGAGTTCGGCGGACCCGAGGTGCTGGTAGCCGGCCCCGCACCCGACCCGGTGCCCGGCCCCGGCCAGGTGCTGATCGACGTCGCTCACGCGAACATCACCTTCATCGAGACGCAACTGCGCGCCGGTCGCCCCGGCCCGTTCCGCCTCACCCCACCGCTGATCCCCGGCAACGGCGTCGGCGGGGTGATCACGGCAGTCGGGTCGGACGTCGACCCGGCGTTGACCGGGCGACGGGTGGTCAGCGCCACCGGAGGTTCCGGCGGTTACGCCGAACGCGCGGCCGTGGACGCGGCCGCGCCGATCGCGGTGCCGGCCGGGCTCGCGCTGGACGCGGCGGTCGCGCTGCTGGCCGACGGACGGACCGCCACCATGCTGATCGAGGCGGTCGGCGTCCGCCCAGGTGACCGGGTGCTGGTGGAAGCCGCGGCCGGCGGTGTGGGCAGCCTGTTGGTGCAGCTCGCGGCCCGGGCCGGAGCCCGGGTGATCGGCGCGGCCGGTGGGCGACGCAAGGTGGACCGGCTGCCCGGCCTGGGCGCCGAGCTGGCCGTCGACTACCTGCTGCCCGAGTGGGCCGAGCAGGTCCGCGCGGCGGTCGGCGGGGTCGACGTGGTGCTCGACGGGGTCGGCGGGCCGGTGGCCCGGGCCGCCTTCGACCTGCTCTCCCCGGGCGGCCGGATGGTCAGCTTCGGGTTGGCGAGCGGTGAGTGGTCCCCGGTGTCGGCGGAGGCCGCCACGGCACGGCAGGTCACAGTGATCCGCCCGGACGTGCCACCCGCCCGGCTACGGGCGTACACCGAACAGGCCCTGGCGGACGCGGCGGCCGGCCGCCTCCGACCGCTCATCGGCCAACGTTTCCCGCTGGAACGCGCCGCCGACGCGCACGCCGCCATCGAGGCGCGCGCGACGGTCGGCAAGACCCTGTTGGACGTGGCCTGACCGAGCCTCAGAGATACATGCCGGTGCGGTGCTCCGACTCGTCGCGTCGGACCGGCTTGTCACCCTCACCGAAGAACCGCTTGCCGCCGAACTCGCCGTGCAGACGGTCGTCCAACTCGTCGGCGAGACCGGTCATCACCTGCACCGCCAGCATCAGATGGGTCGCCTGGAAGTTGCGGCCGAACACCGGAATGGACGCCCAGACCGTGTCGTCGGCGCAGTAGAGGCGACCGATCGGCATCCGGTTCGTCAGTTCGGAGAGCTTCACGTAGAGCCGCTCGGTCGGCTCAACCTCGGTGAGCACCGGGGAGAAGACGTCCACCAGTGGCGGGTTGTCCCGCACCCGCACGAAGACCATCGCCGAGCCGGCGCGGATGGTGATGTCGCCGTCCGAGTCGATCTGCAACCGGTCGGTGTCCGACTTCAACATCGTGGAGACCACGGTACGGACCCGGTCGGCCAGGTCGAGCACGTCGTCCCGCTCGACCTGCGCGGCGGCCGCCTCGGCCAACGCCTCCTCAAGGTCCGCCTCGACGTCGGCGTCCGGACCGAACTCGCTGCGCGCGGTGCCCAGCGGCTCCACGGCCAGCGGCTCGCCCTCGGCGTCGTGCACCAGGTAGACGAGGAACGCCGGGTGCGGAGCACCGTAGACGTCCCGCAAAGTGCGGGAGAGCAGTGTGGCGACCTGGGTCGACTCGGCCGTCGTGGCGTTCAGACCGAAGGAACCGCCGGAGCCGGCGACCACCCCGGGCGGAGACCAACCGAGCGCGACCATGTCCGCCACCGCACCCCGGTCCAGCCGGTAGCCCGCCGGCAGGGCTGCGTTCCCGACCGCGCGGGCGGACAACACCCGGTCCGCGTCCACGTCGACGCTTATCGAATAGACGGCGTCCCCGGTGCCGGAGGCGGTGGGGTCCAGTGTCACGTCGAGGTGCGCGCCGACGGGAAGTTCCCGCAGCCGTACGGCGAGCGCCCGGGCGAACTCCCGCCACGCCTCGGTCACCTTCGCCCGCAGGTCGGTGGTGCTGGGCTCGTCGAGCAGGATCGATTCCGCCGGCTCAGTCGAAGCGCCGGGCAGCTCACCGTGCGGCGCCGAGGGGTGGTCAGCCGTCATGATCGCCTCCGTCCGTCACGATCACCCTACCCACGCCGCCCGGAGGTCGAATCAGCCCGGACCGGGATCGGACAGCGGCGCTCAGGGGGCCGTGGGGTCCGCGGGCTCGGCGTCCAACCCGACCGGCCAGGCGCCCGCCAGCGCGCTGAGCCGCGCCGCGGCGTCCGCCGGCTCCGCGCCACGGCCAACCGCCAACCCCATGAGGTACGCGGTGACCGGTGCACCCGGACGCAGCACCTGGTGGGCGACGTCCCGGGCCAGGTCCAGCACCGCCGGCACCGGCACCGCGGCCGGGTCCAGGTCCAACTCGGCGCAGACCGCCGTGACCCAGTCGTCCATCACCGTCATCGCGCCCACTCCTCCGCCCGGCGTACGTCCTCGTCAGTGTCGCAGTCGAACCACGGCGGCGGGCCCTCGCCGGACCAGGCCACCTCCCGTACGACGAGACCGGCCAGCAGCGCCCGGACCGGGGCTCCGGCCAGACTGCCGCCCCGCTCGACAGTCAGCCGGTCCACAGCCGCCCGCAGCGCGGCGACCCGCCAGACACCGCAGAGCGACTGCCGCCGCCCGTCCCCGTCCACGAAACACACCCCGTCGGGTCTCCGCTCGCCGTCGCCGGGGCCGCTGCGGGCCGGCGATGCAGAGCCGCCGTGGGCCGGAGCGAGGCCGCTGTGGGCCGGCGATGCCGGAGCAGAGCCGCCACCCGCCGGTTCGGTGTCGAGGGCCTCCCGGTCGAGGTGGTTCAGCAGGTCGCCGATCGCGGCCCGGGTGAGCAGCGGCAGGTCGGCGGCGAGCAGCGCGACCACGCCGACGTCGGGATCCAGCAGTGCCAGGCCGGCCGCCGCCGCGGCGACCGGGCCCCCGCCGGGCGGGTCCTCCCGGACGACCAGCACACCCGCCGGCACGGCGTCGGCCGCGCCGACCAGCACACGCGGCGTCGCATCGGTGACGGCGGTCAGCACCCGGTCACGCATCGGCCGGCCGCCGACCGGAAGCGCGGGCTTGTCGACCCCGCCCATCCGTCGGGCGGCCCCACCCGCGAGCACCACGGCGGCGTACGTCCCCATCCGGCCACCGTAGCCGTGCCGCCGCTCGGTCGCGCCGACCCTGCCGGCCCGACCCCTCGCCCCGGTGATCATGAAGTTGTCGCTCGACACGCCGACGACACGCGCGGACAACCTCATGATCAACGCGCGGGGTTGGGGGTGGGTGGGGTCGGGGTGGGGTGGAGGATGGCGGGATGGGACGGGCAACTGATCGACGGGGCGTACTCCGGATCGACCTGGACGCGGCGACCGCCGGGCGCGGTTCGGTCCGCCGGCCGGACACGCTCGCCGTGGAGGAGCCGCTGGAGATCCGGGTCGGCGCGGCCGGCCCCGGCAAACGCCGGCCGCTCGCCGTCACCATGCGCACCCCCGGCGACGACCTGGACCTGGCCATCGGGTTCCTGCTGACCGAAGGGCTGATCAGGTCGACCGACGACGTGCTGACCGCGCAGCTCTGCGCCGGCGCGGAGACACCGAACACGTACAACGTGGTGGACGTGGTGCTCGCCCCCGGCGTACCGGAACCGACCACCGACCCGTCCCGGAACTTCTACACGACCAGCTCCTGCGGGGTCTGCGGCAAGGCCAGCATCGACGCGGTACGCACCCGGTCGCTCTTCCCGGTCGCGGCCGATCCGCTCAGCGTGCCGGCCGCGCTGCTCGCCGAACTACCCGACCGGTTGCGCGCCGCCCAGCGCGGCTTCGACCGGACCGGCGGGCTGCACGCGGCCGGCCTGTTCACCCCCGACGGTGAGCTCGTGGTGCTCCGGGAGGACGTGGGCCGGCACAACGCCGTGGACAAGGTGATCGGCTGGGCCGTGCGGGAACGACGACTGCCGCTCGCCGGGCACCTGCTGCTCGTCTCCGGGCGGGCCAGCTTCGAGCTGACCCAGAAGGCGTGGATGGCGGGGTTGCCGCTGCTGGCCGCGGTGTCCGCCCCGAGCACCCTCGCCGCCGAACTGGCCGACGAGGCGGGAATGACACTTGTCGGCTTCCTGCGCGGGCGGACCATGAACGTCTACACCGGGCCGCACCGGATCACTGTGGAGCAGCCAGCCTGACCCGAGCGGCCCGTCATCGCCCGATCCGGTCGATCAGGTCGAAGAGGGAGAGCCGTGCGGCAGCGTCGCGGGCGATCAGGAAACCGGCGATGCCGAGGATCCAGCCCAACGCGCTGCCCGCCTTCGTGACGATCCAGGTGTTCAGGCGGGCCAGCACCGGCTCGACCAGTCGCGGGCGCGCCACCCGGGCACCCAGCAACAACACCGCCGGCAGCACCATGACCAGGCAGTATCCGGTGAGCAACCCCACCACGCTGGCCGCTCCCACCCCCGAGGTGGCCAACAGGCCCACCGCACCGAGGTACGGGAGCATGGTCGCCACCTCGGCGAGCGCCGCGAGCAGCGCCAGCCCGACCAACCAGCGGGCCGAGGAGTCTCCGGCGGTGGCCCGGTCCCGCCAGCGCAACACACCACCGGTACGGGGACGCCGCTTGCCGTCGTAGCGGAAGCTGAGCGCCAGCATCCCCACGCCCAGGACGAGTTGCGCCCAGAGGACACCACGGTTGTCCAGGGCGCCACCCAGCGCGTCGCCCAACGTGCTGCCGCCCCAGACCAGCAGCAGCCCCACAGCGAGGTAGAACGCCGCGATGGTGGCGAGGTAGCCCAGGATCCGCCGGACGTTGACCGGCCCGGGGGCGAGCAGCAACCAGACCGGGATGAAGAGGGTGCCGATGCTGGTGCTGTCGATCAACGCCAGCCCGGCCAGCGACAGCAGCAACTCGGGGGTCATGTCGTACCAACACGGAGAACAGCCACGAGATCAATTCTCTGGCGGCGCTGGCCCTGCCGCGTCGGCCGTGGACAGGAGCAACGCGTACATCCTTCGACGGAGGGCGACGCCGGTGGTACCCGCCCCGGGCGATCGACCTCGGGGGACGAGGGATCAGCGCCGGGGCGGGAGTCGGCGGGGCTATCGAGCCTTGACCCAGCCGGTGAAACGTTCGGTCAGGCCCTCCGGGGCCCACGTGGAGACGCGCCTCCGCCGCCAGGCCGCCGTGTTCGACCGGCCTCGGCCACCGTTGAGTGTCTTCGTCATCGACGAGGCCGCGCTGCGTCGGGGAAGACCCGACATCATGGCCGACCAGCTCGACCATCTGATCGCGCTCGCCGAGCGGCCGGCCGTGATGATCCACGTCCTCCCCCTGACGGCCGGTTTCCACCCCGGCCAGGCCGGGCCGTTCGTCATCGCCAGCACGCCGGACGGCGGCGACGTCGGCTACCTCGACGACCAGGCGGCCGGACGCCTCAGTAATGACGTTGCTCCACTCTGGGCGGTCTGGGATAGCGTGAGGTCGTTAGCGCTACCGCGAGACCTGACCATCGACCTGATGAGGGCGCGAGCATGGATGACCTGACCGGCGCCCGTTGGCGCAAGAGCACCCGCAGCAGCTCGAACGGCGGCGCGTGCGTCGAGGTGGCCGACAACCTGCCCGGTGTCGTGCTCGTCCGCGACACCAAGGACCGGGACGGCGGCACGTTGACCTTCGAGCCGACCGCCTGGGCGGGCTTCGTCGGGCTGGCAAAGAAGATCGGCTCCGTCGGCTAGGTCTCGCCCTGTCGCAGGCTCACCCCGTCACTCTCTGAACCGCGATCGACTCGAGAAACCGCCGGCTATGCGGCTACGATCTCGGCGGCACCTCGGGAAATCTTTACGTCGAACTCCATGCCGGTGCCCTTGGAGAGCTTGACGAGGGTCGCGATCGACGGCGGCTGGTCGCCTGATTCCAGTCGCGCGATGACCGACTGGGTCATTCCCACCTTGCGAGCGAGCGCGGTCTGGGTCAGCTGGTTCTCAGTACGGTACTTCACGATACGGAGCGCAACCTCGCGCGCGAACGCTGTCCGATCCCACTCTGCGCGGAACACCGGGTCCTGACGACTGGCATCGCCGATGACCTGCTGCGAGGTCTTGAGCTCGGAAGGTTTCATCACTCCGCCTCCACGTCCTTGATCCTTCGCTCTGCGGCTGCGACGGCCCGGGCGAAGTGCCGCTGACTGACGCTGGCTTCCGGGCCGATGGCGCCGACCACGAACGCCTCACCCACCTGGGTGTAGAAGACACGCCACCGGCTACGCCCCCCACGTGGGCGTAGCTCACGCAGATTGTCGGCGGTTCGGATCTTGCTGGAGTGCGGGTAACCCAGGTTGGGTCCGAGGCTCTCCAGCTTTTCGACGGCGTGTCCGATTGCCGCCTGCTCGATCGCGGATATGGCTTGCAGCTCGGTCACGGCCTCTGGGTGATAGAAGACTGACCAGAGCCGACTATAGCAGAATTGCGATACGGCTGCTGCGGAGTCTCCGGCATCTGGCTCGTCAGCGGCGGCCACGTCGACTCCGTTTGCGGGGGCGGATGACCCCGGGCATCCCGACCGACGGCCAGCCGTCCAGCTCGGCCGGGGGCACGCCGCGCCGGAGCAGGTCGTCCAGCAGCAGGGCGAGCGAGTAGTCGGGGTGCAGGTCGAGCGTGCGTTCGAGAGCGACCGCCGCCAACGCGCCCTGTCCGGCGCGCCAGGCGGCGAACGCCAGCAGCGCGCCGGGAGCGGCGGCCACCTCCGGCTCGGCGCGGCGCAGCACGTCGGTCCAGAGGGCGATGTCCCGGTCCCGGCCGTCGGTGCGTTCCCACGCGTGATCGCGCACCGGAAGGTGGGTCATCAGCAGGCTCAACCAGGCCACCTCGTCGTCGTCGAGCCGCTCACCACGCCGCTGCCGACGCTGGGCCTCGCGGACCGCCGCCACCCCGGCAGCGCGCAGCGCCCGCGCCCCGAGCAGGTCACTCTCGGGCGCCTGCTCGATCAACTCGGCCAGTCTCAGCTCGGCGCGGGCGGTGGCCGCGCGGGCCGAGTCCCGGGCCGGGCCGTCCACCGGCGCCACCTGCGCCACCAGGGCGGCCCGGTCGGGGAGTGCGACCTGACCGGCGAAGACCGCCGAGGCGGTCACCCGATTGACGGTCGGGTCATAGCGGCGGCCCTCGGGTGGACAGCAGTCGGGCTCGGCGCAGAGATAGGACCACCAGCGGCCGTCGGTCACCCGCAGCGCGTCGAGCACGTGCAGCCCGAGGTCGTTCAGCGCGTCGCGCACCGCGTCCACCGCCGGGGTGACCCGCTCCGGTTGCCCGTAACCCACAACTGTGGCGGCCTCCGCGCCCTGCCGGCGGATCACACCGGCCAGATGCCCGGCCAGCCCGCCCGTATCCGTCGGGTCGGGCAGGTCCGCCCGGGCGGCGAAGATGATCTGCCGGCCGACCAGCGCCACGGCGACCACGCTGTCGGTGGGGTGGAACCCGAGGAGGTACGGCACGGCGGCGATCAGGTCGGCTGGTGAGCGGACGGCGAGCTGCGGGCGTTCGGTCGAGGTCATGTCGGAAGCCTGCGGTGGGGGCATCTGGCCCTGCCACCCCTGTGGATGACACGCGACTTATCCACAGTTACTGAACGTGTTTTCCCTGCTCACGCCACACCTACGAGTGCGGAAAGAGCGCCGATGTCGTCGGGCGACACCTGGCTGTCGTAAGGAGCGGTTACCGTGCGCTGATGGACCTGGCGTACCTGCGCGCGCATCCGGCACACCTCCCGACCTTCCGGACCCATCAGCGGCTCCGGGAGACGCCGGTGGCCGGTGGCGACATCTGCGCCGCCGCCCGGCTCACCCTCGACGACGGCCACTCCGTCTTCGCCAAGTCCTGGCCGGAGGGCGCCGACCGACCGGCGCCGGAGGGCTTCTTCGCCGCCGAGGCCGCCGGCCTGCGCTGGCTGCGGGAAGCGGGCACTGTCGGCGTACCCGAGGTGATCGTGGTGTTGCCGGAGCTGCTGGCGCTCGACTGGGTGGAGCCCGGCGAACCGACGCCGGAGGCCGCGGAGCGCTTCGGCCGGGAGTTGGCCGGGCTGCACCGGGCGGGCGCGACCGCCTTCGGTGCCAGCTGGCCCGGGTTCATCGGCTCGCTCCCTGCGGACAACACCCTCACCGACGGGCGCTGGTCGACCTGGTTCGCCGAGCGCCGCCTCGCCCCCTACCTACGACGCTCGGTCGACGGTGGCGCGCTGACCAGCACCGATGCCGCTCTGGTCGAGCAGGTGATCGGTCGCCTCGACGGGCTCGGCGGCGACGAGCCGCCCGCGCGCATCCACGGCGACCTGTGGCCGGGCAACGTGCTGTGGGGGGTCGACGACCGCGCCTGGCTCATCGACCCGGCAGCGCACGGTGGGCACCGGGAAACGGATCTCGCCCAGCTCGCGCTCTTCGGCGGTATCCCCCACCTGGATCGGGTGCTGGCCGCCTACCAGGAAAGTTGGCCGCTGCCGGACGGCTGGCGTGACCGCGTGCCAGTGCATCAGCTGCATCTGCTGCTCGTGCACACCGCACTCTTCGGTGCCAGTTACCGAGATGTGGTCGTCCAGACCGCCCGTGCCGTCCTGGGCCGGGCCGAGCGCGCTACGGTCGACAGGTGAGCGCCGCCCCGGGGACCGACGGCGTCCTCGTCGACCGGTATGGCCGCGTCGCCCGGGACCTGCGCGTGTCCCTCACCGACAAGTGCAACCTGCGCTGCACCTACTGCATGCCGGCGGAAGGTCTGCCCTGGCTGGCCGGCCCCGAGCTGCTGACGGACGAGGAAATCGTCCGGCTGGTCCGGGTGGCTGTCGAGCTGCTCGGCGTGACCGAGGTGCGGTTCACCGGCGGTGAGCCGCTGATCCGAGCCGGGCTGGTCGACATCGTGACCGAGGTCGCCGCCCTCGCACCGCGTCCCCGGGTCTCGCTGACCACCAACGGCATCGGCCTGGACCGGCTGGCCCCGGCGTTGCGGGCGGCCGGCCTGGATCGGGTGAACGTCTCACTGGACACCCTGGACCCGGACCGGTTCACCAAGCTCACCCGCCGCCCCCGCCTCGACGCGGTGCTGGCCGGGCTCGCCGGGGCGGCGGCCGCCGGGCTCAGCCCTGTGAAGATCAATTCAGTGCTGATGCGTGGTGTCAACGAGGACGAGGCGCCGGCGCTGCTCCGCTTCGCCCTCGAGCACGACTACCAGTTGCGGATCATCGAGCAGATGCCGTTGGACGCCCAGCACGGTTGGGCCCGCGACACAATGGTCACCGCCGAGGAGATCCTGGCGTCCCTGCGTACCGTGTTCGATCTCAGCCCCGACCCGGCGGAGCGTGGCGCGGCACCGGCGGAGACCTGGCTGGTCGACGGCGGCCCCGCCCGGGTCGGTGTGATCGCCAGCGTCACCCGCCCCTTCTGCGGGGACTGCGACCGCACCCGGTTGACCGCCGACGGCCAGGTCCGCGCCTGCCTCTTCGCCACAGAAGAGTCGGATCTGCGCGCCGCGCTGCGCGCCGGCGCGGACGACGACGAGTTGGCCCGGCGCTGGCGTACCGCGATGTGGGGCAAGCGCGCCGGGCACGGCATCGACGATCCCACCTTCCTCCAGCCGACCCGCCCGATGTCCGCGATCGGAGGCTGAGCGTGGAGGGGACACCACTGACGGTCCGCTACTTCGCGGGCGCCCGTGCCGCCGTCGGCCGCGCCGAGGAGGCCGTCTCCGCCGGGCGGTCACTCGACGACCTCACGGCCGAGCTGACCCAGCGCCACGGCGACCGACTCGCCGCCGTGCTGCGGGTGGCGAGTTTCCTCGTGAACGGCGTCACCTGTCATGATCGTCAGGCACCCCTACCGGCCGGGGCGACGATCGATGTCCTGCCCCCGTTCGCGGGCGGCTGAGGGAGGCGCACACATGATGGCGGTTCTGGGGTTCGTGGCTGTCCTGGCGCTGGTCACCGGTCTCATCCACCTCTACCTGTGGAAGCGGCTCGTTCGGGACACCACCACGCCGGGCCGCTGGCGACGGATCGGTGGGATCGCCGCTCTGGTGCTGGCTCTGCTCGTGCCGGTCACCCTCGCCGGGACGCAGGCCGGGCTGTACTGGCTCGCCTGGCCGGGCTACCTGTGGCTCGCGCTGATGTTCTACCTGCTGGTCGTACTGGTCGTGCTGGAAGTCCCGATGCTGGTCGCCCGGCTGGTGCTGCGCCGCCGGGTGGTTGCCGCGGAGCCGACCACCGCCGCCCCCGAGCCGGTGCTGGTCGGCGCCGCCGGGCCGACCGAGCCGCCGGCCGCCGGTGCTGTCGCGGCACCGGACCACGATCCGTCCCGTCGGTTGCTGCTGGCCCGTGGGGCGGCCATCTTCGCCGGCCTCACCGCCACCGGCGTCACCGGGTACGGCATCCGCACGGCGCTCGGCCCGCCCCACCTCGACCGGGTACGGATTCCGCTCGCCAAGCTCCCCCGCAGCATGGACGGCCTGCGCATCGCCACCGTCTCCGACATCCACCTCGGCCCGCTGCGCGGCCGGGCGCACACCGAGCGGATCGTCGCCGCGATCAACCGGCTCGACGCGGACATCGTCGCTGTCGTCGGTGACCTGGTCGACGGCTCCGTGGCCGAACTCGGCTCGGCCGCCGCGCCCCTGCGCGACCTGCGCTCCCGCTACGGCAGCTTCTTCGTCACCGGCAACCACGAGTACTACTCCGGCGTGGAGGAGTGGGTCCAGGAGGTCGACCGGCTCGGTCTGCGGGTGCTGCAGAACCGGCGGCAGGAGATCCAGGCCCGGGGCGGTGTGCTCGACCTGGCCGGGGTGAACGACCTCACCGCGGTGGGCACCGGCCTCGCCGCCGGGCCGGACTTCGCCGCCGCCCTCGGTGACCGCGACCCGAGCCGCCCCGTGGTCCTACTCGCGCACCAGCCGCTGGCGGCCAAGGAGGCGGCCCGCTACGGCGTCGACCTGCAACTGTCCGGGCACACCCACGGCGGGCAGATGGTGCCGTTCAACCTGGCCGTCGGGCTGGAGCAGCCGGTGGTCAGCGGGCTCGGCGAGGTCGACGGCACCAAGGTCTACGTGACAAACGGCGCCGGTTTCTGGGGGCCTCCGGTCCGGGTCGGGGCGGAGCCGCAGATCAGTCTGGTCGAGCTGCGCTCGGCATAGCGGAGGTCACGTCCGCGCGTGGCGGCGGGTGGCCGGCGCGGCGGGCGTGACAGGATGCGGCGTGCCCCCGTTCAGCGCCGTACCCCCCGGTGGCCTACCGCCATTCGTCGCGGACCTGCACATCCACTCGAAGTACTCGCGCGCGTGCAGCCGTGACCTCACCCTGCCGAACCTCGCGTGGTGGGCTCGGCGTAAGGGCATCGGCCTGCTCGGCACCGGCGACTTCACCCACCCCGCCTGGTACGACCACCTGCGGGAGACGCTGCGCCCGGCCGAGCCAGGGCTCTACCGGCTCGACCCGGAGGCGGAACGGGACATCGCCCGGCGGCTGCCACCCCGGCTCGCCGGGACGGCGGAGGCGGACCCGGTCCGCTTCATGCTGAGCGTGGAGATCTCCACCATCTACAAGCGGGACGACCGGACCCGCAAGGTGCACCACCTGATCTACCTACCGGACCTGGACGCGGTGGCCCGGTTCAACACCGCGCTCGGCCGGATCGGCAACCTCGGCTCTGACGGCCGGCCGATCCTCGGACTGGACTCCCGCGACCTGCTGGAGATCACCCTGGAGGCCAGCCCGGACGGCTACCTGGTGCCCGCGCACATCTGGACGCCCTGGTTCTCCGCGCTGGGCTCGAAGTCCGGCTTCGACGCGATCGCGGACTGCTACGCCGACCTGGCCGAGCACATCTTCGCCGTGGAGACCGGGCTCTCCTCCGACCCCGCGATGAACTGGCGGGTCGGCAGCCTGGACGGCTACCAACTGGTGTCCAACTCGGACGCGCACTCGCCGCCGGCGCTCGGTCGGGAGGCGACAGTGCTGACTGCCGAACGGAACTACTTCGCCGTTCGGGAGGCGCTGCGTACCGGTGACGGCCTTGCCGGGACGATCGAGTTCTTCCCGGAGGAGGGCAAGTACCACGCGGACGGGCACCGGCTGTGTGGGATCAACTGGTCTCCGGAGCGCACCCGGGCCGCCGGCGGGCGCTGCCCCGAGTGCGGCAAACCCCTCACCGTGGGTGTCCTCAGCCGGATCGAGGAGCTGGCGGACCGCCCGGACGGGCACCGGCCGGCGCACGCCCGGGACGTCACCCACCTGGTACCGCTCGCCGAGATCCTCGGCGAGATCAACAAGGTGGGTGCCCGGTCGAAGAAGGTCGAGGGGCGGTTCAACGAGCTGCTGGCCGCACTCGGCCCGGAGCTGGAGATCCTGACCACCACGCCGCTGAGCGACATCGCGCAGGCCGGTGGTGAGCTGCTCGCCGAGGGCATCGGGCGGCTGCGGCGCGGCGACGTGCGCCGGGTGCCCGGTTACGACGGCGAGTACGGCGTGATCACGCTCTTCGACAGGGCCGAGCTGGGCGCGCAGGAGACACTGTTCGACGTACCGGTGCCGGCGCAGCGACGGCCTGCGGAGTCGGCTCCCCGGGTCGCGGCCAAGCGCCCGGCGGCGAAGGCGGAGCCGAAGCGGAAGCCGACCCCGGCACCCGCGCCGCCGATCGCGTCGCCGCCGTCTCCGCACGAGCCGTTCGAGCCGATGCTCTCCGGCATGGAGGAGGTCGGCACCGGCCTGCTGGACCGACTGGACGCCATGCAGCGGGTGGCCGCCTCCGCACCCGGCGGCCCGCTGCTCATCGTGGCCGGCCCGGGCACCGGTAAGACCAGGACGCTCACCCACCGGATCGCGTACCTCTGCGCGGAACTGAACGTCTTTCCCGAGCACTGCCTGGCGATCACGTTCACCCGGCGGGCCGCCGAGGAGCTGCGGCACCGCCTCGACGGCCTGCTCGGCCCGGTCGCCGAGGACGTCACAGTCGGTACGTTCCACGCGCTGGGGTTGACCATCCTGCGGGAGAACGCCGACGCGGCAGGCCTTCCGGTCGACTTCCGGATCGCCGACGACGCCGAGCGGGCGGCAGCCCGCGCCGAGGCCGGCGACGACAGCGCCGCCTACACCTCGCTGCTCCGCAAGCAGGATCTGGTCGACCTGGACGAACTGGTGACCCTGCCGGTGGAGCTGCTGCGGGCCGACCGGAAGCTGGTCGAGCGGTACCGGGACCGCTGGCGGTGGATCTTCGTCGACGAGTACCAGGACGTCGACGAGGTGCAGTACGAGCTGCTGCGGCTGCTCAGCCCGGCCGACGGCAACCTCTGCGCGATCGGCGACCCGGACCAGGCGATCTACTCGTTCCGGGGTGCCGACGTCGGCTACTTCCTGCGCTTCTCCGAGGACTTCACCGACGCCCGGCTGGTCCGACTCAACCGCAACTACCGCTCGTCGGCCCCGATCCTGGCCGCCGCCGTGCAGGCCATCGCACCGTCCTCGCTGGTCCGGGGCCGACGACTGGACCCGGCCCGGCTCGACCCGGAGGCCCCGCTGGTCGGGCGCTACCCGGCGGCGTCGGTGGCCGAGGAGGCCGACTTCGTGGTGCGTACCGTCGACGACCTGGTCGGTGGGCTGTCGCACCGCTCGCTGGACTCGGGTCGCATCGACGGCCGGTCCACCTCGCTGTCGTTCTCCGACATCGCCGTGCTGTACCGCACCGACGCGCAGGCCGCCCCGATCGTGGACGCCCTGACCCGGGCAAACATCCCCGTTCAGAAGCGTTCCCACGACCGGCTGCGGGATCGGCCCGGGGTGGCTGCCATCGCCCGCGAGCTACGGCACGCCGACGGTCTGGCCGGCTCGCTGGCCGCCCGGGTGCGGCTGGCCGGTCAGGTGGTCGCCGAGCGGTTCGCAGTGCCCACCCTGGACGGCGCGGGCGGCACGGTCCGTCCCGAGGACGTCCGCTCGGCGGTGGACCTGCTGACCCCGCTGGCCCGACGTTGCGGCGACGACCTGGAGACCTTCCTGTCGCAGTTGGCCACCGGCGCGGAGGTGGACGCGCTGGACCCGCGTGCCGAGGCGGTCACGCTGCTCACCCTGCACGCCGCGAAGGGCCTGGAGTTCCCGGTGGTCTTCCTGGTCGGCGTCGAGGACGGGCTGCTGCCGCTGCGCTGGCCGGGCTCGACCCCCGACGAGGACGCCGTCGCCGAGGAGCGTCGGCTGTTCTTCGTCGGCCTGACCCGGGCCCAGGACCGGCTGTACGTGAGTCACGCCGCCCGTCGCACCCGCCACGGCACCGAGCGCGACTGCGCGCCCTCCCCGTTCCTCGGCACCATCGACCCGGGCCTCTTCGAACGCTTCGGCGAAGCCGAACCCCGCCGCCCCAAGGACCGCCAACTCCGCCTGATCTGACCGACGTCCCCGCCCCGCGCCCCGGCGCCCCGGCTGGGGCAGGGCGGGGTGTGTTAGTCGAGGAGGACGGCGAGCCAGGCGCCGGCCAGCAGGGCCGGGCCGAGGGGCAGCAGGGTGTTCCGGTGCACCTTCCGGGCGGCGAGCAGACCGAGGACCAGGCCGCCGTGCAGCAGATGCGGCAGGAGCAGCCCCGCCAGCAGGGCGTCCCGACCCGACCAGCCGAGCGGCAGGCCGAGGACGGCGGCGAGCTTCACGTCCCCGAAACCCAGCCGGGAGCCGGGCAGCACTGCCAGCAGCACGTGTGCCAGGCCCGCGACCGCCGCACCTCCCAGCGCGCCGAGCAGCCGGCCGGGAGTGCCGGACAGCAGCGCCGCAGCGGTCAGACCACCAAGGGCCAGCGTCCCGGCGACGAGGGCCAACGGGTCGGGCAGCCGCAGGCAGGCCAGGTCGACCCGGGCCAGCACCAGACCGACCGCCGCGACCGCCAGGAAGACCGGCAACGCCGGGTCGTCACCCACGGCGACGGCGAGGCAGACAAAGACGCTGGCCGCCACCACCGGGTCGCCCCAGGGCCGCCGGACCGGCTGCCGCCCCGGAAACGCCCGTGACCGGGCGTCCGGCGTGGTGAAGCGCCGCGACACCGGGGGTACGACGAGGCCGACCAGCGCACCGAGCAGCGCGATCGACACCAGCGCGGCGGCCGACATGGGCCGGACGTTACTGGCGGTCGCGCACCGGCGTGGCCCCCGAACGTGATCCCGTGCCCGCCCGACGCGGCCGTTCGGTGGACACCACCAGGGCGACCCCGACGACGATGACGGCACCACCGAGCAGCACCTGTGGGGTGATCGGCTCAGCCACCAGCAACGCGCCGAGCGCCACCGCGACCGCCGGGTTCACGTAGGCGTACGTCGACACCAGCGAGATCGGCGCGTTCTGCAGCAACCAGACGTACGCGGTGAAGGCCACCAGCGAACCGGCCACCATGAGGTAAACCAGTGCCAACCAGGACCGGGTGCTGACCTCCGCCGGGTGGAAGTCGGCCAGTTCGCCCCGACCGGCGGCGACGACCGCCAGCACCAGCGCGCCGGCCACCATCTCGTACACCGTGGCCACGAACGGGTCGGCGGGCATCCGGATCCGTCCGGACAGGAACGAGCCGGCCGACCACGAGGCGGCCGCCGCCACCACTGTCAACGCCCCGAGCAGCGGCACCGCTGCCGAACCACCGCCGGGCAGCACCAGCAGGATGAGGCCGACGAAGCCCACTGTGACCCCGGCGAACGTCCAGATCGGCGGCCGGTCCCCGGTGGCCGAACGCAACAGCACCACCAGCAGCGGCACCGTGGCCACCAGCAGCGCAGCGATCCCGGACGGCACCGCAACCCCCGGCGGTCCCGATTCAGCGAGCACCACCAGGCCGTTGCCACCAGCGAGCAGGAGCACCCCGACCAGCGCGGCCGAGCCGAGTTGCCGTCGGTCCACCCGCAGCGCGCCGGGACCTCGACGCAGTCGCAGCACCACCGCGAGGATCAGGCCGGCCACGGCGAACCGGAGGGTGGCCGACAGCAGCGGAGGCAGTGTCTCCACTGCGATCCGGATGGCCAGGTAGGTCGACCCCCAGAGCAGGTAGACCACGATCAACGCGGTCCAGATCAGGGTTGGCGTGGCGCTGGCGCGACGGCCGCCGAGGGCCGTGGCGCTCGGTGAAGGTGAGCTCATCAGTGGACCACGCTACGGTGACCTCGGAGTCCGCGTCCCGCTTTGGTGGCCGGCCTCTCACCACTCGTGCAGGAGGGCGGCATGACGAACTACGGACAACCGGGGGGCGGCCACCCGGGGCCGTGGCGTGGGCAGAGACCCGACGAGACGCCGGGTCACCCGGGGCAGCAGCCCTACCCGCCCGCGCCGGAGTCCTACCCGCCGGCGGTCCCGTCGTACCCACCCGCACCGCAGGGACGACCCGGGCCGTACGGCGGCCCGCCCACCCCGCCCTACGGTCCCGAGCCCCGCGCGCCCTACGGCGGCCCGTACCAGCCGACCCCGAACTACGGCGGGCAGCCGTACCGGCCCGACGAGCAGTACGGCGAGGATCCGGCACCACGCCGACGTGGTGGAGGGCCGCTGATCGCGGTACTGGCCGTCGTCGTCCTGCTGGTGGTGGCCGCCGCCGGCATGTTCTGGTTCCGCCGTGGGCAGAGCGACCCGGCGCCGGCAGCCGCGCCGAGCAACTCGGCCGCCGCCGGTGAGCCCAGCGCGGACGCGGTCGAGCCCACGCCGAGCGCCGCCGCGCCGGAGTCGTCGGCAGATCCCCGGTTCGCGAAGGTCGGCCAGTGCGTCCGTAACGACGGCACCGCCGGCGGCAAGCCCAAGCTGCTGATCAGCGGCTGTGCCGCCAAGTCGTACGAGGTGCTGAGCCGGATCGACGGCCCGACCAGCGGCGAGCGGGACGCCGAGGCCAAGTGCGGCAAGGTAGAGGGCTACACCAACTGGTACTTCTTCGACAGTGAGCTGGACACTCTCGACTTCGTCCTCTGCCTCAAGCAACGCTGAGACCACCCACCCCCGGGGATGACATGACGACCTACGGACCTGCGGGTTCCGATCAGCCGGACGACCAGTCCCAGCGCCCGCCCAGCGGGCCGGACAGCTCACCACCGGTCGACCCGACTCTGCCCCAGTGGAGCACCCCGCCGACCGCGGAGGACCCGACCCGGCAGCAGTGGGGTCCGCCGCCGACCGACGCGGAACCACCGACGGCACCCATGTGGGCGCCGCCGCCCACCGACCCGGAGCCGCCGACCACGCCGATGTGGGCGCCGCCGCCCACCTCGGGCTCGGGATACCCACCACCCGGCCCGTACCCGCCGGCCGGCCCGACCCCGCCCTCGTCGGGGCCGGGTTACCCGCCGGCCGGGCCGACACCGCAGTCCGGGCCGTTCCCACCGCCCGGGCCGTACCCACCGGCGGGCCCGATGCCCGGTCAGCCGGCCGGCCCGATGCCGGGTCAGCCGCCCGCGCCGTGGGGTCAGCAGCCGCCCGGCGGCTACGGGATGCCACCCGTTGCGCCGGTGAAGAAGACCGGCCGCAACGTCGCTCTCATCATCACTGTGGTGGTGCTGCTCGTCCTCTGCCCGTGCCTCGGCCTGGCCGGCTGGGCGGTCTGGAAGGTGGCCGACGCTGGCAGCGACGCCGCGCGTACCCCGTCGACGAGCGCCCCGGTCGTGCCACCCGCTCTGGCCAGCGACGCCCCGACGTCGGCCGCGCCGACTCCGGACGAGGAGTTCGCGCGGGGTGACTGCGTGGTGAACGACGGCAGCGAGGACGACGCTGAGCTGCGCAAGGTGCCGTGCGGCCCGAACACCTATCAGGTGCTGCTGCGGATTCCGGCGACCACCGACGGCGACCGGTGCGAGACGCTCGCGCCGCAGGCGACAGCGAACTACGTGCACGACAACTCGGTCGACCTGTTCGACTACGTGCTCTGTCTGAAGAAGCGCTAGCCCGATCCGGCCGATCGGGTCCGATTGCCAAAACTAGGGCTGTCTAGCGTGGACGCTAGACAGCCCTAGTTTGTGGTCGACGGTCTCGACACGCCGGTACCCTCATCTATCCATGTCTAGCCTCGCAGCTAGATGGCCCGATAATCTGCGATGCGTGGATCCGGTCCGCAACCCGTACGCGCCGGGCGCCGGCCAGCGTCCGCCCGAACTCGCCGGGCGGGGGCGGGAGCTCGACGTCTTCGACATCGTGCTCGAGCGCATCGCCCGGGGCCGACCCGAGCGCAGCCTGATGCTCACCGGGCTGCGGGGCGTCGGCAAGACGGTCCTGCTCAACACCCTCCGGTCGCAGGCGATCAACCGACTCTGGGGCAGCGGCAAGATCGAGGCCCGACCGGATCAGTCGCTGCGCCGACCGGTCGCCGCCGCGCTGCACATGGCGGTCCGGGAGCTCGCCCCCCGCCACCGCGCACCGGACCGGATCGACGCGTTCCTCGGCGTCCTCAAGGCGTTCGCCCAGCGGTCCACCCCGACCGGCCGGTCCGGTGCCGCCACCAAACTGCGCGACCGGTGGCAACCCGGCATCGACGTGCCAGCCGCCAGCGGCCGGGCCGACTCCGGCGACATCGAGATCGACCTGGTCGAGCTGTTCAGTGACGCCGCCGCCGTGGCCAGCGACGTCGGCACCGGCATCGCCATCTTCATCGACGAGATGCAGGACCTCGGCCCGGAGGACGTGTCCGCGCTCTGCGCCGCCTGTCACGAGCTGTCCCAGCTCGGCGCGCCGCTGATCGTCGTCGGCGCCGGCCTTCCGCACCTGCCGGCCGTGCTCAGCGCCGCCAAGTCGTACTCCGAGCGGTTGTTCCGCTATCAACGCATCGACCGGCTCGACCGGATCGCCGCCGACCGGGCGCTCTGCGCGCCCGCCGAGCGCGAGGAGGTCGAGTACGAGCAGAAGGCCCTTGACCTGCTCTACGAGAAGTCCGGCGGCTACCCCTACTTCGTGCAGGCGTACGGCAAGGCGACCTGGGATCATGCGCCGCGTTCGCCGATCACCGCGGCCGACGTGCGGGTCGCGGCGCCCGAGGCGGAGGCCGAACTGGCGGTCGGGTTCTTCGGGTCCCGGTTCGAACGGGCCACTCCCGCCGAACGCGAGTACATGCGGGCGATGGCCATGATGTCAGCGGTCGAGGGCGAGCCCGGCGCGGTGGTCCGCGACGACATGGACGCCGCGGTGCCCACCGCGGAGATCGCCCGTGCCCTGGGTCGCAAACCGGCCAGCCTTTCCCCAGCCCGGGACGCGCTCATCAAGAAGGGCTTGATCTACTCCGGGGAACGGGGCACCGTCGCCTTCACGGTCCCGCACTTCGGCCGGTACCTGCGGACCCAGCCGGCCTGACCGCCAACCACGGGCCGGCCCGGTCAGACCTTCGACCAGGGCGCCGGAAAGAGCACCTCACCGCGCGGCGGCGTGCCCTCCTCGCTGGTGGACGGCGGCAGCACCAGCGCCTGCCAGGGCTCACCGAGGCCGGCCCACGGGCCGGTCAGGCCCAGCTCACTCGCCGGGCCGAACCCGAACCGGCGGTAGAAGGCCGGGGCGCCGAGGACGACGACGAGCCGCTCGCCCAGCTCGGTGGAGGCGTCCAGGGCGGCCTGCACGACCGCCGTGCCGTGCCCGACTCGCTGTCGGTGCGGTGCGACCGCCACCGGGCCGAGCGCCAGGGCGGGCACGTCCGAGCCCCGCTCCGGCCGCAGCCGCACCCTCGTGAGCAGCGCGTAACCGACGACCTCACCGCCGTACTCGGCGATCATGGCCAGTTCCGGCAACCAGGCGGTGGTGTCGCGCAGCTCGTCGACCAGGCTGACCTCCGGTGGCGTCGCCACGTCCGGGCGGGCGAAGGCGGCGGCCAGGACGCGGCGGACCGGGCCGGCGTCGGCCGGGTCCTCGGGGCGTAGCCGCAGCGTGGTCACCCGCGCGACGTTACCCGCCAGCTCCCGTCCATCAGTGACTGTCGCTCGATTCGGCGTGGCGTACGTGTACGAACACCAATCCGATCCTGCGGTTGACGGGGTAGCAAACGCCGCGACGGGGTATGACTGATCCATGACGCCCGTACGCTCCCTCGCCCGCGCCATGCTGAGCGGCATCTTCGTGGTCAGCGGGTATCGCAACTTCCGCGCCCCCGGCCGGCTGGCGGTGGCCGCGAAACCGGTGACCGACAAGGTCGCACCCGTGCTGAAGAAGGCGCACCCGAGCTTCCCCACCGAGACCGAGACGTTGATCCGGCTCAACGCGGCCGTGCAGGTCAGCGCGGGTCTGATGCTGGCTACCGGCCGGTTCAGTCGGCCGGCGGCGCTGGTCCTCGCCGGCACGCTGGTGCCGGTGACCATCGCCGGGCATCCCTTCTGGAACAACGACGACCCGATCGCCAAGAACAACAACCAGATTCACGTCCTGAAGAACCTCGGGCTCCTCGGCGGTCTGCTGCTCGCCGCGGCGGACACCGGCGGCAAGCCCGGTCTGCGGTGGCGGACGGGTCATCGCATCGGCCACTCTCGACGTTCCATGCAACGTGCCGTCCGGACGGCCCGACGCGAGGCCCGCATCGCCGTCCGCTCGGCGTCCACCGCACGTCGACTTCCCGGCTGACCTGCGTCGATCCGTCTCTGTCTCACCCCCACCCCCCGCTAAGGCGACGAATTACCTGAACCACCCGGTAGGCGTTAACGCGGTGGAAATGTCAAAAACATGTGTGGGATCGGACACGGTCGCATAACGCGGGAGGCACTGACGTGAGGCGCCGTTCTAGGCTCCGTGCAGGACCTGGACGGGTAGGACGACCTTGGTACGGGGGTGGCCACGCCATGCCGACGGCTGTCGGTAGACGGGCGGACCGCCTCGCCCCAATCCAACGTGTGACACGCGGGATCGACCGCGTGACGCGCGGGATCGATCGCAGGAACGTCGTACGGGGCGCCATCGTGGCCGCCGTCGCCTATGCCGCATGGCTCGCCATCGGCACCTTCGGGCGGCCGTACAACTTCTTCGACATGAAGATCTACCACGGTGCCGTGGTGTGGTGGGCGAGCGGTCACGAGCTCTACGAGTTCATCGCGCCCGGAACAACCCTGGGTTTCACCTACCCACCCTTCGCCGGGTTGGTCATGCTGCCGATGGCGCAGCTGCCGATCGGCGCGGCCGGCATGGTCAACGCCGCCGCCAGCATCGCCGCGTTGGCGCTGGTGCTGGCCGGGCTGCTCCGACCCATCGTGGACCGGCTGGGGTGGCCATTGTGGTTCACGGTGGCCCTGGCGGTGCCCCTCGCGGTCGCCATCGAGCCGGCCCGGGAGACGCTCGGCTACGGCCAGGTCAACATCCTGCTCTTCGCCCTGATCATGGCTGACCTGATCGGCCTCCGCTGGCGGTCCCGCCGGGGCACCCACTACGCCGCCACCGACGGCCCGCTGTTGCGCTTCATCTACGGCGGGGCCTGGGCCGGGGCCGGTATCGGCCTCGCCACCGCGGTCAAGCTCACCCCGGCGCTGTTCATCGCGTACCTGCTGATCACCCGTCAGTGGCGGGTGGCTGCCACCGCCATCGGCACCACGATCGGCGTGACGGTGGCGACCTTCGCGATCGTCGGTGACGAGTCGCGGACCTACTTCGGCAGCGTGCTGTGGCAGACCGAACGGGTCGGCGCGGCCGACATGACTCCCAACCAGTCCCTCGCCGGTCTGCTCGCCCGGCTGTACGACTCGATCGAGACCCCGGGGCTGCTGTGGCTGGCCTTCTCGGTCCTGGTCCTGGCGCTGGGCCTGTCCCGGGCGGCCAGTTCCCGCGCCGACGGTGACGAGCTGACCGCCTTCACGCTTGTCGGTCTCACAGCGAACGTGATCAGCCCGATCTCCTGGACGCACCACCTGGTCTGGGTGATCCCGGCGATCATCGTGCTGGCCGACGCCGCCGTACGTCGCCGCGAGGCGAGCCGGGGGATGCCGCAGCGCACCGGCCAGGGGCCGGTCTTCGGCGGTCTACCAGGGGTCAACGGGCTACGGCCGCCGATCTGGTACCCGACGCTGACCGGGCTCCGCCACGGCGTCGCCGCGATCGGGCTCTACCTACTCTTCCTGATCTCGCCGATCTGGCCGTACGAACACCAACTGCCGGAGATGTCGCACTACCAGGACGGCCTGTTCGGTGCACTGATGGAGAACTCGCTGGCGCTCGCGCTGATCGTGCTGGTCGCCGCGCTGCCCTGGCGCCCCGGCGCGGAGCCGGCGTTCTACGGCGACCGGCTCGCCAGGGCAGTGGTGGTCAACGGCCACCGCTGAGCGGTCAGGGACAGTTGACCCATTCCTCGGTGCCGTCGGTGAAGACCTGCCGCTTCCAGATGGGCAGTCGCGCCTTGACCTCGTCGACCAGCCGGGCGCAGGCCGCGAAGGCCGCCGCCCGGTGCGCGGTGCTCACCGCGGCTACCAGCGCCACGTCCCCGATCGCCAGGGGGCCGACCCGGTGCGACACCGCCACCGCGTAGACGTCGGGCTCAGCGGCGATCTCGGCGGCCACCTCGCGGAGCACCTGTGCGGCGCTCGGGTGCCCTTCGTACTCCAGGCTGGTGACCTGGCGGCCGTGGTCGTGGTCGCGGACCACGCCCTGGAAGGACACCACGGCGCCGGCCCGGCGGTCGGCGACCGCCGCCTCGTGCGTGGCGAGGTCCAGCGGCTGGTCGGTGACCTCGCCGAAGGTGATCGTTGGTGCGGTCACGACGCACGCTCCCCGGGAAACAACGGCAGTGGCACGATCGGCACCCGGTCGCCCGGCTCGCCGCTGGTGCCGGGTCGGATGACCGCGAACCCGTCCGCGCCGGCCAGGCCGCGCAGCATCGCCGAACCGACGTGGCGGACCGGGAACGCGACGCCGGCGGCCCGGTCCAGTCGGACCAGCGCCAGGTGGGTGTGGTCGCCGCGACCGGGCACCGCCTCGGCCAACGTGACCTGCGGCAGCAGCGGCATCGACCGGCCCTGGAGGCCGGCGAGCAGCGGGGCGACCAACGACACCAGCGCGACGATGGCGGACTGCGGGTTGCCCGGCAGCCCGGCCACGAACCGGGCGCGCCCGTCGGGGCCGGTCAGCCGGGCCAGCAGCATCGGGAAGCCGGGGCGGACGGCCACCGTGTTGACCACGTAGTCGGCGCCGAGCGCCTCCAGGGTCGGGTGCAGGTGGTCGACCGGGCCGTTCATCGTGCCGCCGGTGGTGCAGACCAGATCGGCGTTGGACAGCGCCGAGCGCAGGGCCGCCACGTGCGCGGGCAGCGTGTCCGCCACCGGGCCGACCACGTCGGATGGGCGGACCTGGCAGCCGTACCGTCGCAGCCACGCCGGCACCGCGGGCCCCAGCGCGTCGCGGATGCGACCGGCGGCGGGCGGACCCGCCGTCAGCAACTCGTCGCCGAAGACCAGCAGCGCGGCACGCGGCGCCCGCCGGACCCGCAGCGTGTCGTGCCCGCAGGCGGCCGCCAGGCCGATCACCGCCGGGTCGACCGGCGTGCCGACCGGCAACAACTCCTCATCGGCGTACGCCTCCTCGCCGGGTTTCCGCCACTCGGGCGCCTCCCGGGGAACGCCGCTGACCAGGCCGTCAGCGATTGTCGACTCTTCCACGCGCAGCACGGCGGTGGCGCCCTCGGGCACCATCGCACCGGTCGCGATCTCGACTGTGGTGTCGTCCTCGGTGAGCGGCGCGGGGGTGCTGCCGGCCAGGACCCGACCGACGACGCGCCACGGCCCACGGCCGCGCACCGCCCAGCCATCCACGCTGGAGGTGGGGAACGCCGGCAGGTCGGTGCGGGTGGTCAACGGCTCGGCCAGGGTCGACCCGTCGGTGTCGACGAGTGGTCGGGCGGTGGCGGGCAGCGCGGCGGCCAGACCGACCGCGTAGACCCGCGAACGCGCTTCCTCCCACCCGGCTGGCGGAGGTGCGGCGACCCGATCCGCTGTGGGTGCGGTTTCCGTGCTCACCGGCCGAGCCTATCGGCACTGACCGACACCCGCCCGGGCCTGGCGCGCACCGGTCAGTGGTCCCCGCCGCGAAGCTGGTCGACGGTGTGCCCGAGGATCGGCCCGAGGACGGCCAGACCGTCCCGGGCGCCGCCGGTCGAGCCGGGCAGGTTGACCACCAGCATCCGGCCGGCGACCCCGGCCAGGCCCCGGGACAGCACCGACGTCGGCACCCGGTCACGGCTGTGCGCGCGGATCGCCTCGGCGATGCCGGGGATCTCGTAATCCAGCAGGCCACGGGTCACGTCAGGTGTCCGATCCGACGGGGTCACCCCGGTGCCGCCGCTGGTCACCACCACGTCGACACCGTCCGCGCGGGCGGCCCGCAAGGCGTCACCGACCGGCTCACCGTCGGGCACCACCACCGGCTCGTCGACCTGGCAGCCCAGCTCGCGCAGGCCGGCCACGAGCAGCGGCCCGCTGGTGTCGGCGTAGACACCGGCCGCGGCCCGATTGGAAGCGACGATCACCCGAGCCCGGATCACGGCCGGTCCTCCGGACGAACCCACTCGCCGGTCTTGCCGCCCTCCTTGCGCAGCACCCGGACCGCCTCCACCGAGGCCGCCGGGTCGACCGCCTTGACCATGTCGATCAGGGCGAGACCGGCGACAGCAACCGCCGTCAACGCCTCCATCTCCACCCCCGTCCGGTCCGCAGTGCGGGCAGTGGCAGTGATCTCCACGGTGTCGGCGGTCAGCGTCAGGTCGACTGTGACACCGTGCAGGGCGATCGGGTGGCAGAGCGGGATCAGATCCGGAGTGCGCTTGGCCCCCATGATCCCGGCCAGCCGCCCGACGGCCAACGCGTCACCCTTGGGCAGCCCGTCGCGATGCAACAGGTCGATGACCTCGGGTGTGGTCCGCAAACGGCCGGCCGCGACGGCCAGCCGCCCCGTCACCGCCTTGGCGGAGACGTCGACCATGCGGGCCGCGCCGGCGCGATCGACGTGGCTGAGCTGCGCAGGTTCGGTCACGGTCGTGAGCCTATCGGTGCGGTACGACGGTGGTCGGAAGGAGCGGCGTCACGCTGACGGCCGCACCGGGTGCTGACGGCGCAACGGCCCCGACGCCGCTCCTCCCTCACCAACCCACCGCCGAGGTCGCTGGGGGGACCCGGCAGCGGGTGCGTGTCGACGACCCGGTTCTGCCCACGGGCAGAACCTCCCCCGTTCGCCGATACGGCCGAGAAGTTACCGGGCCCGGCGATAAGAAATCGATAAGAGCCGTTTTGCCTGGTCAGGGCCCCGAATCCACCGTTCAGGAAGCCAGTTCGGCGAGACGGCGTTCGGCCTCGAAGCGCTCCGGCACCCCCATCCGCCGGAAGATCGCCAACGCCCGCTCCCAGTGCCGCCGCGCCTCGACCGGGTCCGTGCGGACGAAGTGTTCGGCCAGCCCGGCCAGGGCCCGACCCTGCTCGTGTGGGTGCGCGATCCGAGTAGCCAACCGCAACGCCTCCTGGTGCACCTCGAACGCCTCGCCACTCCGCCCCTGCGCCAGCAGGGTCCGCCCGAGTTCGTTCAGCGCGGCCGCCTCGACGTGTCGCTCCCCTGAACCGATCGACAGATTCCGCGCCAACTCGTGCTCCTGCTGGGCCTCCACCAGACGACCCAGACCGCGATAGGCGATCCCGAGGTCGTTGCGCACCTCAGCCTCGGCGTACCGGTGGCCGGTGCGATCGCGTAGCGCTAACGAGGCCAGGAGTATTCGGATCGCCTGCGGCAGATCGCCCATTCGGACCCGCACGGCGCCGATGTGGCTGAGGGCGTTGAGTGTGTGGAAGACGTCGGAGTTTGTCCGGGCCCACGCCAGGTGCAGGCGATGCAGGCGCAACGCCTCCTCGTAGCGACCCAGTGAGGTAAGTGCCATGCCGAGGTTCGGCAGCGCCATCGGCACCTTGGCTTTGCCGTATCCCTTGTAGTCACGCAAGCGCTCAAGACCGACCCTCACCGCTCCAGTCAGGTTGCCGCTCCAGTAGTAGACAGCGGCGAGATTGGCGCGGTACCGCGCGGTTCTGAGCACGTCCCGCGAGTCTTTGGAGAGGGCGACAGCGCGGGTCAAATGGTGCAGTGCTTCCCGGTTTTCGCCAGTCCGGATATATCCGGAAGCGAGGTAGTTGCTCATCAAGGCCGCTGCACCGACGTCCCCGGATGCGTCCGCTGCGGTCAGCGCGTGCCGGTGGGTCGTAATGATGTCCTCGAAGTATCCGCGGATGTAACAGAATCGCCAGAGGGCACGGGCCAGCCGCCACGAGTGCTCGTGGAAGCCCTCATCGAGCGCTGCCCTTACCATCGTTACCAGGTCCGTCCGCTCCGCTTCCAACCAGTCAGCGGTGGGCGCCCCGATCGCGTCGACCAACTCAGGTCGCCCGAACGGGAGATGTGTGACGCGAGATTCCAGGTCGTTGAGCTCCAGCGTCTTGGCGACCTCCAAAGCCACCGCCAGAGTGAAGTCGAACAGGTGAGCCAAACCGGCCTTTCGGTCGCTCGCGGAGTCGGTACGCGAACACAGCTCGATGGAGTACTGCCGCATGAGGTCGTGCAGTCGATATCGCGTCGAGTCCAGGTCCTCCACCAGGTTCCTGTCGACGAGGTCGTCGAGCGCCGCGCGAGCCTCCGTGATCGTCAGCCCGGTCAGCGCGGCGGCTGCCGGCACGCCGAAGCGACTGCCGGGGTACAGACCCAGGAACCGGAAGACACGCTTGGTCGAACTCGTGAGCGGCTCATAGGAAGCGGCGAAGGCCCCGGTGACGGTGCTCTCCTCCTGAGCCAGATGGTGCAGCACTGGAGCGTCGCCAGCCATCTGCCCGGCCAGGTCCGCCAACCGCCAGCCGCGCCGATGCGCCAGCCTGGCACCGGCCAGCCGAATCGCCAGAGGGAGGTACCCGCACCGACGCACCACCTCGGCGGCCGCCTCCGGTTCGGCCTCGACCCTGTCCCGGCCGACGCTCACGCGGAGCAGATCCACGCTCTCGTGGGGGCTCATCACCGGCAGCGTCCGCGACGGTCCGGCATCCGGATGGGAGAGCCGTCGCCGCGAGGTAACCACCAGAACGGTGGTCGGCTCCGCCGGCAGCAGGGGCATGATTTGCTCGCTGCTCGCGGCGTTGTCGAGAACCACCACTGCCCTGCGGCGGGCCAGCTCCTGTCGCCACAACTCCACTCTGTCGTCGAACTCCACCGGAACCCGGTCGGCCGGCACCCCAAGCTGTCGAAGCAGGGTGAACAAAGCGCCCGCCGGCTCGATCCGGTTCTTGTCACCGTGCCCGCACAGGTCGATGAACAACGCGGCGTCCGGGTATCGATCGGACAGCCGACGGGCGAGGTGCACGGCGAGGGCCGTCTTCCCGCTGCCCGCCATGCCGTCGATGATGTGTACGGCCGGCACCCGCTCCTCGACCCGCCGGGTCTCCGCCAGCAGCCGCAACACCACGTCCTCCCTGCCGACGAAGTCGGTGACCGCCCGGGGAAGGTGATCCACCGGGCTGATCCGGTCCGCCTCCTCCGATGCCGCGCCGACCGGCACACCCGCCCCGACCGCTACCGAGCGCGCCCGGCCAACTCCCGCAACCCGTACGGTGGCCCGCCCCGAACCTGGGCGCGACATCGCCGTGACGATGGAGCGGCGCAACTCCTCAAGGTTGCCCCCGGGGCCCACACCCAGCTCCGTGGTCAGTGTTGTTCGGATCTCGTCGTACACCGCCAGCGCCTCCGCGTTGTCCCCGCGCTCGTGCAGGGCCCGCATGAGGAGGACATGGGTCGGCTCACGGAGAGGATGGCGGGCCACCACTTCGCGCAACAGCGGAATTGCCAGGTCGTCCCGGCCCGATCTCAGTTGGACGTCGGCGAGAAGCTCCACGGTCAACAGCCGCTCCTCCTCGGCGGCGATGGTCCGGGAGGTGAGGACGGGCCCGAACGGAACACCGGCGAGCATCGGTCCCCGCCACCGAGCCAGGGCGCGCCCCAGCAGCTCGCGGGCGCGGTCCAGTTGGCCAACCGTCAGCGCTTCCCGACCCGCGTTCCGTTCCAGCTCGAAGCGAAAGACATCCACCCGTTCCGGGTCGACTACGAGCCGATAGCCGTTGCGTTGGCGCTCGATGGCGTCACGACCGGCCGGGTGAGCCTCGAAAGTCCGGCGCAGATTGGCGGCATAGGTCCGCACATTCGCTACGGCCGATCGCGGTGGGCGATCGGCCCATAACTCATCGACGAGGTCGTCCACTGTCACCAGTCGACCGGGCTGAACGGCGAGCATTGCGAAGATTGCCTGCTGCTTGGGTGTACCAAGGCGCAGCGTGCGGGTAGACAGTTGCACCGAAAGGCCGCCCAGAACCTGAATCTCCACCCGCCCCCGCCAGCCGTATCAGGTATTCAGCCGATCACGCAACGGAGTGTACGACCCCGTGGGGTGGCGCACCGCTTACGGGGCGATACGAACGACGTTCGGTGTGTAGGAGTAACGGGAGGAGCTGCGCGAATGCCAGTCCAGGACCGCACGGTGCCGGCAGCAAGTTGCACCCCCGCCTGCCGAAACGCGATTATTCACCCGTCGTCGCCAAGAACCCGGGCGAAGGCTGGTGCCATTACCTGCCCCGCTGGGCGCCCTCGGCCGCACCAACTCTGCCCATGCCGCCCTCACGCTTGACCAAACTCCGGATGAGGTAACTCCTGAGGAGCCCTCAGACTCAACGAATAAGGAGTCCCATAACCTCGTCAGATACCGTCCGCAGTTGCAAGGTGCCACTTGAATCCAACGCCGGCAAGCTCGACCGCACTCCGTTCAGTAACGATGGACAGAACGTGATAAACGGGCGTCAACTTGGCTAATGTTGCGCATACCGACATTTATTTCTTCTAGCCTGCCCTTCCGCCTCTTAAGCTGCCTTTCGGAGGAAGACCTCCCCATCACGGGACAGGTACTCCAATTGTCGCAGCGGGAGAAGGGGGCAACGCGATGCGTGGCACCGACTGGAACTGACAAGTTCGACACAGGACTTCTGAGGGCCCGAGCAGTAGGCTGCGAGAACGCGCAGGCAGTCCTTCGGGAGCGGCATGACCCTTCCTCAGCGACGAGAGATTGAGACCGATCGGCGGCTGTTGCTGCTCGTCGGTCTCGTCGTCGTTGTTGCCGCGGTCATCGTCGCCACGTCACTTCCGGCCGCATGGCGTTCGGCGAAGCTGGAGACGGTGAGCGACGCCGCAGTCCTGCTCATGCTCACGCTCATGATCGCGTTGGGCACGCTGGTCAAGGCTCGCGTACGGATCCGGTCGACGACTCAGTCGATCAGCTGGAACGAGACAGCGATCATCGTCGGTGCGGCCATCGCTCCGACCTCGGTGGTAGTGCTCTGCACCGCAGTCGGGATCGCCCTCGCCTCGCTTCGCCTCACACCGATAAAGCTGGCCTTCGGTATCGGCAAGAACGTCATCGTCGCCTGGGGCGCTGGCACGGCACTCGCGATGACAACCTGGACCTGGCCGCCCACCGGGACGGCCCCCCTGATGCTGCTGGGGCCGTTGGCGCTCGCCTACCTGGTCGCGGCGCTCTTGGACGATCTGCTCGCCATCCCGGTCATCGCACTCGCCTCCCAGACCAGGATCGCGAAGCACTTCCGCAGCAATCTCGACCTTCGGCTCGCTGGCTTCGCCGTGCGGTTCGCCGTTGCGGCCTGCACGCTGCTGATCATCCGGATGGACCCCCGGCTACTGCTCGCCGTCCCACCTCTGGTCCTGAGCCTGCACCTGGCCTACTCCGCACGCATTCGAGGCCGCACCGAGCAGCAGGCGTGGCAGCGGCTGGCCCGCACCACCGACGCGCTCAACGTGGTCGACCTGGACAACGTCCTCACCACCGCGGTCATCCAGGCCGCCGAGCTGTTCTCCGCCGACGAGGTCGAGATCGAGCTGCGCGACGGCGGCCGCACCGTGCGCGGTGGCACCGGCGGCATCACCTTCGACGGGCCGACCGGCACGCCCACCGACGTGGACGGCACCATCGTCCCCGCGCCGCTGGAAGGACATGACCGGACCGTCGACGTCGGCATGCTCCGACTGCGCTTCCGCGGCCCGGTGCAGCTCTCCGAGCGGGAGCAGTACACCCTGCGCACCTTCGCCTCGGCGCTCTGCACGGCCGTCCGCAACGCGCAGGCGTACGCCGAGCTGGCCCGGGTCGCCGACGAGCACGCGTACGCGGCCTCGCACGACGCGCTGACCGGCCTGGCCAACCGCCGACACCTCCTCGACGAGGGCACCGAGCAGTTGAGCACCCGGCACGCCGACGGGGTGACCGCGCTGGTGCTGATCGACCTCAACCACTTCAAGGAGGTCAACGACACGCTCGGGCATGCCGCCGGCGACCAGGTGCTGGTGCAGGTGGCCGACCGGTTGCGGGGTGCGGCCCAGGCGACCGACCTGGTGGCCCGCCTCGGCGGCGACGAGTTCGCCGTACTCCTGCGGGGTCTGCCGGCCCCGGCGGTGGCCGCGCACCGGGCCGAGACGCTGCTCGCCGCCCTGCACGAGCCGTTCGAGTTGGATGGCATGCGAATCAGCGTCGAGGCCAGCGGCGGGATCTCCGGCGCCCCGTCCAACGGCGGCATGGCCGAGTTGCTGCGCCGCGCCGACGTGGCCATGTACCAGGCGAAGCGGGCCGGGCAACGGATCTCCACGTACGCCCCGACCCGGGACACGGCCGACCTCGGCCGCCTCACTCTCGGCGGTGACCTGCCGCGCGCGGTCGCCGACCACGAGTTCGTGGTCAACTTCCAACCGATCGTCGACCTGGGCACCGGTGAGGTGACCAGCGCTGAGGCGCTGGCCCGCTGGCACCACCCCACCCACGGCATGATCGACCCGCTGCGGTTCCTGGAGGCGGTGGAACGTTCGGGCCTGCTACCGGCCTTCGCCGAGGCGATCCTCGACCAGGCGCTGATCGCGGCGGTCAGTTGGCGCGATGCCGGCTTCGACGTACCGGTCGCGGTCAACGTGTCCCCGCGCAGCCTGCTCGACGCGCGGTTCCCCGGCTCGGTGCTGGCCCGTCTGCGCGCCCACGACCTACCACCGGACCGGCTGGTCCTGGAGTTGACCGAGACGCTGACCCTCAGCCAACTCGACGTGGTCGACCGGGTGCTCAGCCGGCTACGCGACGAGGGAGTCCGGTTGGCGTTGGACGACTTCGGCACCGGCTACTCCTCGCTGTCGCTGCTCTCCCGGATCCCCGTGCACGAGCTGAAGATCGACCGGAGCTTCGTGACGACGATGGAGAGTTCGGCGGAGGCCGCCGCCGTCATCCGTTCCACCCTCGACCTGGGTCGCAGCCTCGACCTGGACGTGGTGGCCGAGGGCGTGGAGAGCGAGCCGCAGCGGCGCGCCCTCTGGGAGTTGGGCTGCGTCGCCGGCCAGGGGCACCTGTTCGCCCGGCCGGTGCCGTCCGGCACCCTGCTCGCGGCGATGCAGCGCGGTTCGGGCGGCCGACCGGGCACCCTGGCCGCGCCGCTGCACGACGCCGGGGCGGTGATCCGGCTGAGCCAGAACCGCCGCCAGGCCGGCCGTTCCCGGCCGGACCGCCTGCCACACCTGCCCGCCTGAGCAGGCATCGGCCCACTACGCGGACAGCCCGGTCTGCCAGACTGTCGCGCGTGATCGTCGACGACCCGACCGCCCGCCGCCGTCGCTGGCACTGGCGGACACTCGACAACGCCGCTGGCGGACTCGCCCTCGACCTGGGCCTCTACGCCGTCTCGGCCATCTTCGCCGCGATCACCGCTGTCACGTCGACACTGCTGCCGCACCGCCACTGGGGCGCGGTCGCCGCCGTCGGCTACCTGATCGCAACGCTGACGGTGATCGTCCAACTCCTGCTGCGTCGACGCTCCCCGACCTCCCGGCTGACCGGTCTGCCGGCCCGCTGGACGGTCACCGGTCTCGCCTGGGCGGCCACCACACTGCTGCCCCTGGCCTGGCAGAGCATCGACCGGGCCGGCGGGCGCACCGACCGCGCGCAGGAGGAGGTGCTGGTCGTGGAGCAGGCCGGCAGCCGCCTCCTGGAGCACGGCACCCCCTACCTCGGACCCGACGCCATCGCCGCCCTGCCACCCGGCGAGCAACTGATGGGCTACACCCCGTACCAGCCCGGCATGGCGATGTTCGGCCTGCCCAGAGCACTGCTCGACACCTGGTGGACCGACTCCCGGGTCTGGTTCGCGGTGGGCACCGCGCTGGCGCTCGCCCTGGCCGTGGCCGCCCTGCGCCGAACACCGGCCACCACCGGCCAGGCCACCTCCACCGCAGCCCAGCGACGGGACGCCGCAGTGCTGCGCGGCGTGCAGGCCGCCACCGTACTGCCGATCTGCGCCCTCACCCTCGCCACCGGCGGCGACGACCTACCCGTACTCGCGCTCTGCCTGCTGGCCCTCGCGTTCGCCGCCGCCGACCGACCCGGCCGGGCCGGCCTCGCGGTCGGGCTCGCCGGCGCGCTGAAGCTGTTCGCCTGGCCGGTGGCCCTGGTCCTGATCGTCTGGGGTCTGACCCGGCGCGCCGGCACCCGGGTCGCCGCCGGGGCCATCGGCCTGCCCATCGCGGCACTACTGCCGGCGCTGCTGGTGGACCGCGACGCCCTCACCGAGAACGTGCTGCGCTTCCCCCTCGGCCACGGCCTGGTCACCAGCCCCGCGCAGTCCCCGTTCCCCGGCTACCTGATCGCCAGTGCGCTACCCGCCGGCCGGCTGATCGCCGCCGCGCTGCTCGTCGCCGCCGGCGTGGCCATCGCCGTCCGGCTCGCCCGCCGCCCGCCCCGCACCGCCGTCGCCACCGCGCTCATCTGCGGGTACGGGCTGCTCGCCGCCATCGCCCTGATGCCCACGACCCGCTTCGGCTACCTGCTGTACCCGCTGGCCCTGCTGACCTGGGCCCCCGCCCTGCACCGCCCGGACGACACAGCGGCCGCCACGGTCCCCGACGAGCGGTCCGGTCGGACCACTTCGGCGTAACTGTCGGGCGGAACGCCGCGTCAGGGCGTAAACCTGAAGGCATGACGACGTACCGCGACCGGGCCGACGCGGGCCGGGTGCTCTCCGAACGGCTCAGCGCACTCATCGGCGAACCGGATGTCGTCGTCCTCGGCCTCGTCCGTGGCGGCGTGCCGGTCGCCCGGGTCGTCGCCGAACGGCTCGGCGCGCCACTGGACGTGCTGGTCGTCCGCAAGCTCGGCATGCCGTGGGCCCGGGAGGTCGCCTTCGGCGCCCTCGGTCCGGGTGGCGTCCAGGTGCTCAACGACGCGGTGGCCAGCCGGCTCAGCAGCGACGACATCGCCGAGGTCCGCCACCGGGAACAGGCCGAGTTGGAACGCCGGGAACGGCTCTACCGGGGCAACCGCCCACAGTTGGACCTCACCGGGCGGACCGCCGTGATCGTCGACGACGGCCTCGCCACCGGCGCGACCGCCCGCGTCGCCGTCGAGGTCGTCCGCCACCTCGGGGCGCACCGGGTCGTGGTCGCGGTCCCGGTCGGCGCGCAGGAGGCGTACGAGCTGCTCGCCGCCGAGGCCGACCAGGTCATCTGTGCCCAACGTCCGGCGGACTTCGGCGCGGTCAGCGTCTACTACGACGACTTCCACGAGGTGTCCGACGAAGAAGTCACCGAGGCGCTCACAGCAACTGCATAGGTCCACCGGGTACCGTCGGGCGATGAGTAGCCTCACCTGTCCCAAGTGTCACGGAGAAATGCGCCAGTACGAGCGCAGCGGCGTCGTCATCGACCAGTGCGGGGAGTGCCGAGGCATCTTCCTGGACCGCGGCGAGCTGGAGAAGCTGTTCGAGGCGGAGGCCAACTGGAGCCGCCAACAGACCGGAGGTGCCCCCGGGCAGCCCGCGCAGCAGCCGGCCGGCTACCCGCCCCCGCCGCCCCCGCCGCACCAGCCCGGTTACGGCGCCGTCCCGCCGCCGCCCCCGCCCGCCCACGGCTACCCGCCGCAGCCGGCCTACGGCCACCAGCAGCAGCAACACCACGGCTACCACGGGCACTACCGGCAGAAGAAGCGCAAGGGTTTCCTCGACGAGATGTTCGGCTGATCCAGGCCGACCTTCCGCCCGGGTCGATCCACGTATCGACCCGGGCACATCACCCGGGCCATTGATCGTTGGCGGGCGCGGCGCTTCATGCGAGGCTCAATCGCATGACCGCGATCCGACCGGACGAGGCGCTGGCCCAGGCGTACGACGGGATCACCGCGGTGGTCGGTCGCCTGGATGACGCCGGCCTGCAACGAGCCACCCGCTGTCAGGGCTGGCTCATCGCCGACCTGCTCCTGCACGTGCTTGGCGACGCCCAGCGGGCACTTGTCACACTGGCCAGCCCCGCCGACGGTCCCGCCGACGTCGACGACGTGAGCTACTGGCGTGACTTTCCCGGCGGCGACGACCAGGCCGCCCGGCACGCCTGGTGGGTCCGCCGATCGGCTGCCGCCTTCGACCGCCCGACCGGGATCGTCGACCTCTGGCAGGACACCGCCCCGGCGGCGGTCCGCGCCGCCACGTCAGCCGACCCCGAGGGGTACGTGACCACGCAGGGGCACGTGCTGCGCGTACCGGATTTCCTCGCCACCCTGACCACCGAGGCCGCCGTCCACCACCTGGACCTGACGCTGGAACTGCCCGACGCGCCGCCGCCCGGCCCACTGGCGGTACGCGTCGCGGTGGCGACGATGGACGGCCTGCTCAGCGACGACACCGTTCGACCCACCGCGTGGGACGACAACGACTTCCTGCTGAAGGCCACCGGGCGCGTCCCACTGACCGACCGGGACCGGCTGGAGCTGGGCGAGTCGGCGGGCTGGTTCCCACTGCTCGGCTGACAGTCAGCTTGGGGCCAACCCGTTCTGGTACGCCCACACCACGGTCTGCACCCGGTCCCGTACGCCGATCTTGGTCATCGCCCGCCCGAGGTGTGACTTGACCGTGCTGGTCTCGATGAAGAGTTCGTCGGCGATCTCGTTGTTGGACAAACCCTTGGCGAGCAGCCGTACGATCTCGGCTTCGCGCGGGGTGAGCTGGCGCGCCGCTGCGGACTCAGGCGGTGCCGCCGGTCGCCGCCTGGCGAACTCCGAGATCACCCGGCGGGTCACGACCTGGTCGACGAGACCGTAGCCGTTGGCCAGCCGACGGATCGCATCGATCAGGTCCTCGGGCTCGCAGTCTTTCAGGATGAAGCCACTGGCCCCGGATTCGAGTGCGCCGAAGACGTACTCGTCGAGGTCGAACGTGGTCACCACCAGGATGGCTGGCGGCGACTCGGGCGCGTCGGCGAGGATCTCGCGGGTCGCGGTGAGTCCGTCACCGCCGGGCATCCGGACATCCATGCAGATGACGTCGGGACGCAGCCGGGCGGCCACCGCCACCGCAGACGATCCGCTGGACGCCTCCGCCACCACCTCGATGTCGTCCGCCTGCTCCAGGAGCACCCGGAAGCCGGCCCGCACCACCGCCTGGTCGTCGACCAGCATCACTCGAATCGTCCCAGCGTCAGCCCCAGTCCCAGAACCGGTCACGACGAATCACTTCCCTTTGATGTCAGCGTCACTGTGACAGACCAGCCGGCTTCGCTCGTCGGCCCGGCCGCGAAACGCGCGCCGATCAACTGCGCTCGTTCCCGCATGCCGATCAGCCCGACCCCGCTGCTGGTGCGCACCGCCGGCTCGGGACGCCGCGTTGGCGGACCATTCACCACCGCCAGCGACACCTCGCGCGGCAGGTAGCGCAGGGTGATCAGCACCGGCGCGCCCGGCGCGTGCTGCCGCGCGTTGGACAGCGACTCCTGCACCATCCGGTAGAGGGCGACGTCGGCGATCGGCGGGACCGGACGTGGCGACCCAACGCCCACGAACTCGACCGGCGTGCCCAGGTCCTGAGCGGTCCGGACCAGGTCATCGAGCACGGCCAGCCCCGGCACCGGAACGCTCCCCTCACCATCGTGGCCGGGTGTGTCGCCGCTTCCGCTGCCGTCGGCCGGGGTGCCGCGCAGCACCCCGACCACCAGCCGCAGGTTGTTCAGGGTCTCCTTGCCCTGGGACCGGATCCAGGCCACGCCGGCCTTCGCCGCCTCCGGGTCCCGGTCAACCAGCCGGTGGACCGCCGCCGCCTGCACCACCATTCCGGACAGGTGGTGGGCGGCGACGTCGTGCAGTTCCCGAGCCATCTGGCTGCGTTCCGCCTCGATCGCGGCCCGCACCTTCGTCTGCTGGGCCCGGACCGCATCGGCGGCCTGCAGGCGCAACAGCTGCGTGTAGCGTCGACGGATCGCCACGTAGTTGCCGACGACGACCGCGCCGAGATTGGACAGTGCGCTCGACCCGGCAGGGCCGACAGCCGACAGCAGAAGGTCCGGATTCGTCACGGCGGCGGTGCCGAACGCCGCTGCCGCCTCGACCACCACCGCCGCGCCGACCAGCATGAACGCCGTCCGGGCCGGCAGCAGAACCCCGATGGTGTACGCGACGACGAAGGGCGCGAGTACCCGGATCGTCGCGTCTGGTGGGGACAGGGCGATCATGGCGACCTGAAGGCCGACGATGCCGGCGAGGCAGAGCAGCGGGCGGACCCGGCGCAGGCAGAGCAGCAGCGCCTGCCCGACCCCGAGGGCGACGAGCAGCCAGGCCCGCTCCGGGTCGACCACGATTTCGCCCGGTGGCGTCACGATCCAGAACAGAGCCGCCATCAACGTGAACGTCACCCCGGCGACGCAGGCCGCGAGCAGACAGTCCCGGGCGAACGGCCCGGTCGCCCCGAGGTTGGCGAGCAGTACGTCCAACCGCTTCGTGAGTCGGGGCGGGCCCGCCGGATCGGTCGGCTCGGCGGTGAGCGGGCCGCCCCCGATGTGATCGTTCACCGTGTCAGCATCCTCTGCTCATAGATCGAGACGGATCGGGAGGGGTAGGGACGGGACGGTCAGTAGGAGATATTCGGCGAGAGCAGCATGAACTCGACGGCGAACCATCCCGTACCGACGAGGGCCAGCAGGACCAGGGCGCTGCCGGCGGTTCGCGACCAGCCGACCCGCCGGCGGACGTCGTCCACCAGCCGGACCGCTGCGGGGACCACCCCGAGCAGGCCGATCAGCTGGGCCACCTGCACGGTGCGCAACGAGGCGGTGGAGAGATCCTCCAGGCCGATGATGAGCACGAAGCTGCCCACCCAGCCGCCGACCGCGAGCAGGGCGCAGCCGACGCCGACGCGGCTGAGGATGCGCGCGGTGCGTCCAGCCCGATCACGCGGTGCCCGCCGCCGCAGCCGGCGACCAATCGCCCCGATCGGCCAGGCCAGGACGGTGAGCAGGAGGATGACCACCGAGCCGACGATCACCGGGACGGCCAGGTAGGTGCTGCGTGCGGCCTCGACGGGCACCAGGGCGAACGCGGAGTCGAAACCGATAACTTCGACCTGGCCGTCTACCGCTCGCATCGCGATCGTTTCCTGCCCGCCCACCTCACGCCAGACCCAGGGCTCGATCTCCTCGTAGACGGCGGCGGAATCGGCCATCGGACGCGGTTCGAGCAGCAGCCGGCCGTCATCGCGGACGCTCACCGTGGTACGCCCGGACAGGCCGATCAGGGTCAGGAAGTTGCTCTTGATCATGCGGGAGCTTTCGTAGGTGCCGGCGGCCATCGCGGCCCGCTCGGCCGTGCCCGAGGCGTCGGTGGTCGGGGCGGCCAGCTCGGTCGCCGGCACGTTGTTCGCCGCCGCGCCGGGCACCGCCGGGAAATAACGGTCGGCGAAGGCTTTCGTCAGCTTCTGTCGAAGCTGGTGGTTGGCCAGGCCCGACGTGCCGGTGCTGTTGAGCGAGATGAACAGGCCGGCGCCCTCGTCCGGGTAGATCTGCAGGTGGCTGTGGAAAAAGGGGGTGTCGCCGCCGTGGCCGAGGATTCGACGGCCGTTGCGGCTCTCGTCGAAGAACCCGAGGGTCATCCGGGGTGCACCGGCGAGGGTGCCGAGCGTGGTGGCGTCAAGCGCCGGCTGGTGCATCAGGTCAAGCGTCGGCTCGTCCAGAATCGGGGTGCCGCCGACCGGTTCGCCGAGGTGAGCGAGCATGAACCGGGCCATGTCCGGGGCCGAGGCGCTCATCGAGCCGGCGGGCGGGGTGCCGATGATCTCGAAGTACCCGGGTGGGGACGACGCGTTGTCGTACCCGTTCGACACGCGGCCCGCCAGGTCCGCGGGCAGCGGCTGCTCGAAGGAGGACGACGTCATGCCGAGGCGGTCGAAGACGTTACGGTCGACGTACTCCTCGAAGGGGATACCGCTGACCCGTTCGACGATGTACCCGGCGAGTGAGTTGCCGTAGTTGGAGTAGGCCGGCACGGTGCCCGGCCGGTAGATCTGCTCCGGCGGGTCGGTGACCAGAGCCTCGCGCAGGTCGGCCCGGGTGCCTTCCTTGCCGATGAGGCCGGCGATCCGCTCCTCGAACCCGGCGGTGTGGGTCAGCAGGTGACGCAGGGTGATCGGCTCGTCGAAGTTGCGGGGGATGGTGAAGTCGAGGTAGGCGGCGATGTCGGCGTCGAGGTCGACCCTGCCGTCCTGGACGAGTTGCATCGCGGCGGTGGCGGTGGCGAGCTTCGACACCGATCCGATCCGGAACAGGTGCCGCTCGGGGTCGACCGGCACCGGCTCGGTGCCCTCGCTGCCGGTGTCGACGTGGCCGTACCCCCGGGTGGTGACGGTCCCACCGTCGTTGACGACGGCGACCGTCGCCCCGGCGATGTCATTGGCTTCCAGCGCGGCCGGGAGCATCTCGTCGAGCCAGGCGTTCACGTCGCTGGCGTTCAACACGCGCGGTTCGACGGCTGCTGCCGGGGCGTCGCTCGTCGGTGCCGGCTCCTGCGCGGCGCCGGCACCGCAGCCGACGACGCCCGCCCCGACGACGACCGCGGTTGCCAGGGCGGCACCGAGACGCCGCAGGCGGAATGCCGACCGGGACCGGTACGACCGGGAAGGAGTCTGCGCTGGTGCATCGTTCTGGTTCATACCCGAGAGCCTGCTGCAGCAGCGCAGCCACGCCATCTGGCGCAGGACCACATTCGACTTACGACTTAAGTGGTAAGGCTCAGCCGACCAGCTGACGTGTCGAGGTGGAAGCCCTGCAGTTGATCATCCTGTTGCTCGTGCGATGTGCGCCCCTGGCAGCCGAAACCTCATCCGATGGCCATGTCCACAAATCTCGATAGATGCAGTTGGGCTGCGACGGTCACGGTGTCGGTGGGCCCATTCCGATGCTTGGCAACAATAAAATCCGCCTCCCCGGCCCGCGGGGACTCCTTGTCGTAGTAGTCGTCGCGGTGCAGAAGGATGACAACGTCAGCATCCTGCTCAATTGAGCCAGATTCACGCAAATCGGACAGCTGAGGTCGTTTGTCGGTGCGCTGCTCGGGGCCACGGTTCAGCTGACTGACCGCGATCACCGGGCACTCGACCTCCTTGGCCAACAGCTTCAGGCCACGGGACAGGTCCGCGACCTCCTGCTGGCGGCTCTCGGTGCGCTTCGGTGAGGTCATCAGCTGGAGATAGTCGACCACGATCATCTTGAGGTCGTGCCGCTGCTTGAGCCGGCGGGCCTTGGCCCGGATCTCCATCAGGTTCATGCTCGGCGTGTCGTCGACGAAGAGCGGTGCTTCGCTGATCTCACCCATGCACCGGGCCAGCTTGGTCCAGTCGTCGTCGGAGAGCTGACCACTGCGCAGCACGTGCAGCGGCACCCGCGCCTCGGCGGAGAGCAGTCGCATCACGATCTCGACCTTGCTCATTTCCAGCGAGAAGATGGCGGCCGCCTGGTTGGCGCGGATCGCTGCGTTTCGGGCGAAGTCCATGCTTGCCGTGCTGTTGTGGGTAGGGATCATCGCCCGGCTGGCCAGGTACAGGTGTTCGTCGTTGTCGACGGTCACGCACCGCACCGGAACGCTGGGGACCGGCCGGACGTCGACGATGAAGCGCGAGCTCGTTCGAACGTCGGAGGCGGTGCGGCGGCGTTCGGCGTGTGCATCCTGCTTGCGCCTGAGCCGGAAGATGACATCCGGGGTGGAGAAGTTCAACGTGTACGCGATCGACGACTCGCGGGTGCGGCCGCGCACCGGCTTCGCGTTGACGGTGCAGCGGTAGCCGAGGCTGACGATGAGTTCGCGTACGTCGTCAGCCAGCCGCTTCGAGGTCGACGTGTACTGCAGGTTGCCGGCGGGGGCGACGGTCCCGTCGGTGTCCATCAGCCCAGCGAGCAACGCCCTGCGCTGAGCCTCCGAGGCGCGCAGGTAGGCGCCCGGGATGTGCTTGTTCCCCGCCACCCCGACCTGACGCAACAGCCCGATGAAGCCGTCCGCCTCGAGGTGCGTGACCATCTCCGGATCTGCCGTGGTGAAGCGGCTGGCGTCGCTGTGCCCGTCACCGAGCCACGCCCCCAAGGTGTAGGGCGGGACCAGCAGCTCACGGTCCGGGAGTTGGATGGGAGCGCAGTTCCGTACGGCGTGGTTGAGCCGCTGCTGGGCGGTGTCCGTATGCAGCGTGGCTGCGATCTCGGCAGTGGTGACGACGCCGTCGTGGTCGACCCGGCTGCCGGCATTGACCTTTCGCTCGGCTCGCTCGAGAAGGGCGCTCAGAAGCGGACCGGCCGGATAGCCGGGCGCAGTCCAGTTCTGCGGCTTGCCGTTGCGGACGATGGGACGGCTAATCCGGCCAACCGACCCGACCTCACGGGCGACGGTGTGCAGGACGTGCCGGAACTCCGGCCCAACCTGCTCGATCGTGTCGAAGAGCGTGATCGGCTGGTTCCGCAGGGAGCTCAGCCGCTGATGTGCCGCACGCACGTTGGCGAGCGACGACTCGGGCCAGTGCCGCCTCTGCCGCACCGGGGCCTGCCGTCGGCTCGCGCGGCTGGTGGTCTTCCACAGGTGCTCCGCGTCGGCCACGATGACAGTGCCGTCGGAGAATTCCACCTCGTAGCAGGGGCGGTCGTGCATGACGTCGAAGGCGTGTGTGACGGTGGTGGGTCTGCCGTCCGCCGCCAGAAGTTGATCGCCCGCCTCGACCTCACCCATCGTGGTCCAGCCGCCCGGGGTCGGCAGTGGGGTGTCGAGCGCGAGCGCCTTTCCCAGACCAGGCCGGCCCGCCACGATGATCAGCTGTCCGGCGTGCAGGCCGTTGAGCAGTCGGTCCAGGTCGCTGAAGCCGGTGGGTACACCGGTCATCATGCCGCCCTGTGCGCCCACCGCCTCGATCTCGTCCAGCGTCGGCTGCAACATGTCGGCAAGAACCGCGAAGTCCTCGCTGACCCGGCGTTCGGTGACGTCGTACACGGCCTGCTGGGCCAGGTCGACGACGTCGTCCACGTCGCGGCTGCCGCCGCTGGCGGTGCCGTAGCCCAGCTGCACGATCTTGGTGCCGGCCTCGACCAGCCGGCGCAGCACGGCTCGCTCGCTGACGATGCGGGCGTAGTACGCCGCGTTGGCGGCCGTGGGCACGCTGGCGATCAGGGTGTGCAGGTACGGCGCGCCACCGATGCGTACCAGATCCCCGGAGTCGGCGAGCGCCGCCGCGACCGTGATCGAGTCGGCCGGCTCACCGCGACCGTAGATGTCGAGGATGATGTCGAAGATGGTGGCGTGCACCGGCCGGTAGAAGTCGTTGGTCTTGAGGATCTCGACGACGTCGGCGATGGCGTCCTTGGAGAGCAGCATGCCGCCGAGGACGCACTGCTCGGCGGCGACGTCCTGGGGCGGGGTCTTGTCGAACTGGCCATCCCGCTGCCCGGGTGGCTGGCCTCCGCCGGAGCGTGGCTCTGCCCGCATGTCGTCGGTGACCGACACGGGTCCCCCCTCCACTGCGCCGGATCCAGTCCCAGCTCTACCGCTGGGGTCTGACACTTCTCCTCCGACCGGTCCGGTCGATCGGGGGCCATCGCCGGCGGTCGAGGGCCAACCATACGGACCCCGAGGTCAGAGACTCAACAACGCCGGTGGACGAGCCTCGGGACAACCTGTGGATCCCGGTGGACAGCATGTGCGCAGCGTGTGCACAGCCTGTGGAAAACCGTTGGGGAATTCTTGGCCAGAACTCGCTGACCTGGTGAAACATGCTCCCCAGCCTGTGGAGGAGAATATTTCGGTCGGGCCTGTGACACGATCGTCCCGTACTATCTCCAGCGAACGGCTACACCTGGACAGCGGATTCCGCTTTCGGTTCAGAAGGGTCACACTCCGGCCGTGAATTACCGGGACTGGGGACGCGGCGATGGCAGCCCGCGCGAGCGCCAGCCAACCGCCTCGTGGGGTGAGCGCGCGGCGTCCGTTCCGGTTGATCCGTACGACGAGGACGGGCGCTACCGCACCTCCAGCCGACGGCGTGCGTTGGACCGCGGCCAGGACGAGCCTGTCGACGCCTACCTGCCCCGGTGGGCGCTGGAGTCAGGGGTCCGGCACGCGGACGGCGGCGGTCGGCACGCGGCACCGGACGATGACGACGAGGACGAGCCCGAGCAGCGGACCTCCGGCGCGGGCCGGCGGTCCGCCGAGTCGTCGGGTGGTCGTCGGCGGGGCAGCGAGACGCGTCGGCGTGAGCAGGCAGCGATCGGCCCGGCGCCGGATTCGGACCACACCCGGGAGTGGACGCTCGACCGGCCGCAGGATCAGGGGTACGCGGGTCGCCGACGGGCCGACGCCGGGGAGGACGAGCCGGTCTCTGGTGCTGTCTCGGACCGGCGTCCCCGCCGCGCGCCCGCCGGCCGTCCACAGGTGATCTGGTCGGGCGGGGATCTGGAGGCCGCTCCTGCCGAGCAGGTCCCGGACCCGGAGCCGAGTCGTCGCAGCCGGCGGAGCCGCCGCGCGGCGGAGGAGTCCTGGTCCCGTCCGGCGGCCGACCCGTGGGTTCGCGGATCGGACCGGGCGGCGGAACCCGAACCGTCGTACCCGCCAGCGGTGGACCCGTGGGACGCCTCGGGCGTGCACGCCTGGCCGCCGGCGAGCGGCGCGGACAGCGGGGATCTGAGCGGGCAGTGGTCGGCGGCGGAGAGCGTCGGTGGCTGGGAGCGGTCGGACCGCACCGGCCAGTGGGAGCGGTCCGCGATCGAGGACGACCAGTGGGACCGTACGTTGGCGCCGCGCTCCGATCGCCCGGTGGCGGCCGAGGGGTGGCCGAGCCGGGAGGACGGCTTCTGGTCCGGCACTCGGCTGGCGGATGACGACCCGCGTTGGATGGATCCTCAGACGTCGGCGCCCCGGTCTCCGGTGGTGGGATACACCGCTCCGCGACCGCGCAGCGCGCCTGCGCCGCGTACGGGTGTGCCGCGAGCGGGTGCGCCTCGTCGTCGGGCGGACCGGCCTGCGGTGGGAACGGCGTCGGTGCGTCGGCGGGTCGAGTCGGCGGCCACGGGTGCCTGGGCGCGGCGTCTGGAGGACGACCTTCTGGATCCGGATCCGGGTGGGTCGGTCCGGCCGCTGCTGTACACGGCCGCCTGTTATCTGGTGCCGGCAATGCTGATCTTCGTGTGGCTGTTGACGTTGGACAGCCAGGCGCCGGCTGGTTGTGTGACCGACATCAGTGGGGGCGGGTGCGACTCGGCCCGGTCCCGCGCCTTGGAGTCACTCCTGGCCGGTTCGCCGCGCTTCGGGTTGGCACTGGTGAGCAGTCTGGTGGTGGCGGCGCTGCTGCGGCGGGTCGGTACGACGTGGCGCTCGGCGACCATCGCGGTTGCCGCCGCGGTGGTCGGTGGTGGCCTCTCCACGGTGTTGATCAGCGCGGTGACCGGCCAGCCCATCGGTTGACGCGTCGGCGGGCCGGGATCAGACCGGGCGGACGGCAGGTCGGGGCAGCCGGGCAGGCGCACGGACGGCCGCCGCAGCCCACCGGCGGTGCCGGGTTGGACGAGGTACGACACGAGGGCCCGCACCGAGCGATCGGTGCGGGCCCTCGTGGTGGTGTTGCGGACGTCAGCCCTGAACGACGTTCAGGTTGAACGCTGCGGTCACCTCAGGGTGCAGCTTGATCTTCACCGGGTAGGTGCCGGTCGACTTGATGTGACCGGGCACCTCCAGCCGACGCCGGTCGAGGACCGGGCCGCTGGCCGCCTTGACGGCGTCGACGATCTCGGCCGGGGTGACCGAGCCGAAGAGCCGTCCGCCGTCGCCGGCGCGGACCTTCAGGTTGACCTTGAGACCCTCGAGCTGAGCCTTGACCTCGTTGGCGTGGTCGAGGTCGCGGATCTCGCGGGCCCCACGGGCCCGCTTGATGACCGTGACCTGCTTTTCCGCGCCCTTGGTCCAGGCGATCGCGAAGCCCTGCGGCAGCAGGTAGTTACGGCCGTAGCCGTTCTTGACCTCGACGATGTCGCCCGGGGCACCGAGGCCGGACACTTCCTGAGTCAGGATGATCTTCATATCGGTGCCTCCTCTCAGCGGGTGGTGGCCGTGTACGGCAGGAGCGCCATCTCACGGGCGTTCTTGACCGCACGGGCGATCTGCCGCTGCTGCTGCGAGGTGACGCCGGTCACCCGCCGAGCGCGGATCTTGCCGCGATCGGAGATGAACTTGCGCAGCAGCGCGGTGTCCTTGTAATCGATGTAGGCGATCCCGTCCTTGTCGAGCGGGTTCACCTTCTTCTTCGGCTTGCGCAGTGCCGCAGCCTTGGCCGTTGCACGTGCTCCTGGTTTGCGATCGCGAGCGCTAGGCGCCATTAGAACGGTGGCTCCTCGTCAAAATTGGCGCCCGAACCGGCACGCGCGGGAGAGGGAGCAGCCGAAGCCCAGGGGTCGTCGAAGTTGCCTCCGCCGCCGCCCTGGTTGCCACCGCCACCGCCGCCACCGAAGCCGCCGCCACCGCCGCCGGAGCGGGACATCTTCTGCACCTTCGCCGTGGCGTAGCGCAGCGACGGGCCGATCTCGTCGACCTCAAGCTCGATGACAGTGCGCTTCTCACCCTCGCGGGTCTCGTACGACCGCTGACGCAGCCGACCCGACACGATCACCCGAGCGCCACGCTGCAGCGACTCGGCGACGTGCTCGGCGGCCTGCCGCCACACGGTGCATGCGAGGAACAGCGGCTCGCCGTCCTTCCATTCGTTCGACGCCTTGTCCATGAAACGGGGCGTCGAAGCGACTCGGAACTTGGCGACCGCAGCCCCGGAGGGGGTGAACCGCAACTCGGGGTCATCGGTCAGATTGCCGATGACCGTGATGGTGGTGTCTCCTGCCATGACCATCTCCTCGCGCACTCAGCGTCTCGTCGTACAGGCTCGCAGAGCAGTACGACAGAGTCGCGGAGGCTGATCCGGACGAACCGGGGTTGGATGCTCTTAGCGCATTTCCGGTCGGATGACCTTGGTGCGCAGCACGGACTCGTTGAGCCGGAGCTGACGGTCCAGCTCGGCCACCGCTGCAGGCGTGGCCTGCAGGTCGATGACGGCGTAGATGCCTTCGGCCTTTTTGTTGATCTCGTACGCGAGGCGCCGGCGGCCCCACACGTCGGTCTTCTCAACCGAGCCACCCGCGGTCCGAATCACGTTCAGGTACGTGTCGAGCGACGGTGCGACGGTGCGCTCCTCGAGGCTGGAGTCGAGGATGACCATTAGTTCGTAGTGACGCAAGACGTGCTCACCTCCTGTGGGCTAAGCGGCCACGGTCCTTCCGTGGCAGGAGGTCTTGTGTCGCCGCCCGCACGCGCCGAGGGAACCCGGCCGGACGCGGACAACCTGACCAGGATACCCGGTCCCAACGATCATGCCCGGGGCGGTCGGGTCCGCACCCGGACGTGCCGACGGGGGCCCACCGTCCGACCGTCAACCGGTCGGTGGTGAACCCCCGTCTACGAGGCCGCGGGGCGTCCGGTCCGCATTCCTTGGGTGGGACCTGGGGAGGAACGACCACACCGATGAGGTTGGACCGAAGACGCCCCGCGGAGCTTTATCGTGTTGTTATCTGACGATACAACAGCACTCGTACCGTGTCGGGGGGAAAAGCACAATTTTCCGAGAATCGTCGTCGCTCGGTAGCCGGTGTGCGATGGGGTCGCCCCCGCTGCGCCGGGCCGCGCGGCGGGGGTGACCTCGCTATCGGCCGTCGACCGCCGGTCGCCGGGTGCGAGGCTCGCGCCGCTGGCGGGCACCGGGTGCTGGTCGCCGGTTCAAACCCATCAACGATCGTCGGTCCGTCCGGTGACGCGACACCGCCCCGGCCCTCGCCCCGACCGTCGGGGTCGCGACGTAGGCTCGCTCGCATGCGTATCGGAGCCCACGTCGACTCGACCGACCCGCTGGCGGAGGCGGCCGCCCGGTCCGCCGACACCGTGCAGTTCTTCCTCTCCGACCCACAGGGTTGGAAGGCGCCCAAGCCTCGTGAAGATGCCGAGCGGCTGAGCGCTGCCGAGGTCGACCTCTACGTGCACGCGCCGTACGTCATCAACGTGGCCACTCTCAACAACCGCATCCGGATCCCGAGCCGGAAGCTGCTGCTCGGGCACGCCACCGCAGCTGCCGCCATCGGCGCCAAGGGCCTGATCGTTCACGGTGGGCACGTCAACGCCGGCGACGACCTGGCCGTCGGCTTCGACAACTGGCGCAAGACCTTTGCGTACGCGGCGGACTCCGGCGGCTTCGGCGTACCGGTCCTGATCGAGAACACCGCCGGCGGCGACAACGCCTGCGCCCGACGGCTGGACGCACTCGCCCGACTGTGGGACGCCATCGGTGACTACGAGGTGGGCTTCTGCCTGGACACCTGCCACGCGTACGCGGGCGGCGAGGAACTGCTCGGTCTGGTCGACCGGGTCAAGGCGATCACCGGGAGGATCGACCTGGTGCATGCCAACAACTCCAAGGGTGCGTTCAACTCCGGCCAGGACCGTCACGACAACCTGGGCGGCGGGACGATCGACCCGGAGCTGGTGGTGGCGGTGATCCGGGCGGCCGGCGCGCCGGTGGTCGTGGAGACGCCGGGCGGTGTGGCCGGCCAGGCTGCCGACATCGACTTTCTGCGTGAGCAACTCGGAGCGGAGAGCCCGGCGGCATGACGAGCGGACAGCCCGGGACCGGCAACGCCCGGCCCACCCCCACCGGCGCCGACGCCCAGAGCCGGCAGGCCACCACGGCTGCGGCGGGCACCCCCACCCAGCCGGCTCGCACCTCTGACAAGGCTCTCGCCGAGACCACCCCGGGCCAGCCAGCACCCGGCGACGGCGGAACGACCGGAGCCGCCTCGAACGGCGGCCCCAAGGCTGGCCCCGCGACGAACGGTCCCGCCAAGGACGCGGCCCGGCGCGGCGACAAGCAGAGCACCGCGGCGAACCAGGGCACCACAGCGAAGCAGGCCGCCACGGCCAAGCAGGACGGCGCAGAGGGCGGCACCGCAGCCAGCGACCGCACCGCCAAGGGCACCGATGCCTCCAAGGACGACGGCCCGGCCAAGAACGACGGCCCGGCCAAGGACAGTAGCCCGGCCAAGGACAGCGCACCGGCCAAGGACAGCGACGCGGCCAAGGACAGCGGCGCACCGGCCAAGGACGGCGAACCGGCCAAGGGCGCGAAGGCGGGTGACGCCGACGGCACGGACAAGGCCGACGGTGAGGCGAAGCCGGTCGGCCCGGAGCGTTGGGAGGCGTTCGCCTCCGCACCGGAGCCGCGGCCCTCCATCTTCACTCGGGTGGGCCGGGCCGTCGGTCGGTTCCTGATCCACGAGTGGACCCTTGCCGCCCTCGGCGCGTTGGCACTGGCCGTGCTGATGACCTGGCCGACGCTGCGCTACCCGCGCTACACCCTCCCACAGGACTACTGGGATCCGAGCCTGCAGGCCTGGCAGATGGCCTGGTCCGGGCACATCCTGCTGGCCGACCCGGCGCGCCTGTGGCAGTCGAACACGTTCTTCCCCGAGCTGTGGAGCTTCGCGTTCTCCGACACGCTGCTCGGCTATGCCCCGGCTGGGATGCTCGGCAGCGGTCCCGAGGACGCCGTGCTGCGCTACAACATCATGTTCGTGCTGGCGCACGCGCTCGCCACGTTCGGGGCGTACGCGCTGGCCCGACAGCTCGGGGCCGGCCGGATCGGTGCGGCCGTCGCCGGGGTGAGTTACACCTATGCGCCGTGGCTGTTGGCCCAGGCCGGGCACCTGCACGTGCTCTCCAACGGGGGGATCCCGCTGGCGCTGGCGATGTTGGCGCGCGGGCACGGGTGGTCCCTCCGACACGGGTACCGGCCGGAGCGCCGGCACGACGGTTGGGTCTACGCCGGTTGGCTGGTGGCGGCCTGGCAGCTCAGCCTCGGGTTCGGCATCGGACTGCCCTTCGCGTACTTCCTGGCCGGTACGGTGCTGGTCGCTGCCGTCCTCTTCTACGCGCGGCGGCTGCGCACCGGGCAGGCCGTTCCGTTCGGTCGCCGGTTGTTCGCCGCCGATGTGCTCGGCGGGGTGTTGTTCGCCGGTGTCGGTCTGCTGATGGCGGTGCCGTTCTTCAAGGTGACCGAGCTGCACCCGTACGCCGAACGCACCATCGGCGACATCAGCCTCTTCTCGCCGCCGGCGACGGGCTTCGTGACGGCGCCCGGGGAGTCGCGGATCTGGGGTGGGCTGCACGAGGGGGCCCGGGCGGCACTGCCCTGGCATCCGGAGATGACCCTGCTGCCGGGCTTCGTGCTGTACGCGCTCGCCGCGGGTGGGCTGTTCTTCTCGGTCTGGCGGCTGCGGCACCGACTGCTGCTGCTCGCCGGGGTGCTGGTGACGATGGCCTTCGCGATGGGCACCCGTTTCTTCGACGGGACCTTCACCTACGTGCCACTCTTCGAGCATCTGCCGGGCTGGAGCGGGTTGCGTACCCCCGGGCGGTTGATGCTCTGGACCACGTTGTTGCTCGGCCTGCTCGCGGCGGGTGCGGTCACCGCGCTCACCGACCGGGTGCGTGAGTTGACAGCGCAACGGATCCCGTCGTGGCCGGGGCCGTGGCTGCGGATGGCAACCCTGCTGCCGCTGCTGCTGGTCACCGTCGAGGGCCTGAACACCACCCCGCATCCGGTGGTGCCGACCCAACCGGCCGCGATGCGGTCGGCGCAGGGGCCGCTGCTGGTGCTGCCCAGCAATCAGAGCCTGGACCAGCATGTGATGCTCTGGTCGACCGACGGGTTCCCGGACGTGGTCAACGGCGGTAGCGGCTTCACGCCGCGCCAGCTCGACGACGTTCGTCGGGTGAGCCAGTCGTTCCCGGACCAGACGAGCGTCGACTACCTGCGCACGCTCGGCGTCCGCACGGTGGTGCTGCTGCGCGGCGAGGTGGTCGGCACGCCGTGGGAAATCAGCATCGACGCGCCGGTCGAGTCGCTCGGGATCAGCCGGCAGGACGTCGGCGACGCTGTCGTCTATCGCCTCTGAGGCTTAGGGCGGTTTTCGGGGGAGCCCGCCCGGCGCAGGGATCAAGCCTGACCGCCCGGAGCCGGGCGGGCTCCCCGAAAACCCTGACCTGGTCCGGGTCGCGTTCGGCCCAAGGGGTCAGGTGGTGATGGGTTCCACCGAGGGCTCGCTTCTTGCGGGGCGGCGCCATCGGTCTATCCAGGGGGCGTCGGGTGCGCCGTCGAGAACCCCGCCGTCCGGGTCGTCCGCGTAGGTGGCCCGCACAGCGTCCTGCTCGGGGTGCAGGATCTCCTTGACGACGAACACGCAGAGCACCACCACAGTGGCCAGTCGCAACGTTGCGGCCAGCACGAACACGCCCTCCGGGAAGACCGGCTTGCTGGTTGCCGCGCCGAGCAGTTCCCCGTAGAAGGCGACGAAGTAGCAGACCTCGGCGATCTGCCAGGCCAGGAACGCGCCCCACTTCGGCCGGGCCAGCACCACCAGGGGGAGCAGCCAGAGCACGAACTGCTGCGACCAGACCTTGCTGAAGATGAGGAACGCCGCCACCACCAGGAAGCCGAGCTGGGCCAGCCGCGGTCGGCGCGGCGCCCGCAGCGCCAGCACGGCCACGCCGAGGCAGGCCAGCCCGAACAGCGCGTACGAGAGGGTGTTGAGGGTCGGGATGTTGGCGTTCAGCCACTCGAACGGGCCCAGCTTGGCGGGGTCGTTGCCGACCTTGCCGTCCAGGTAGCGCCCGATGTACCAGAGCGTGCCCCAGTCGATCGGCCGGGTGGTGTTCAGCTCGAAGAACCGGTCCCAGTTCTCCGGGTACGCCCGCGCGGCCGGCAGGTTCACCAGCACCACTGCCGCGATCGCCGTGCCGATGGCGACGAGCGCTGCACGAACCCGGTCGGCCCGCAGCGCCAGAATGAGGATCGGCCCGAGCAGGAACAGCGGCCAGAGCTTCGCCGCGCCGGCCAACCCGAGCAGCACGCCGGCCACCGCCGGTCGTTTACGGGCCCAGGCCAGCAGGCCGAAGGCGGCCAGCCCGATGGCGAGCAGGTCCCAGTTGACGGTGGCGGTGAGCACCAGCGCCGGGGCGAGTGCGAACAGCGCGGCGTCCCAGGGTCGTCGTCGGCGCAACGCCAGGATCACCGCCACCGTGGCGACTGCGAGCGCGCTCAGCACCAGCGCATTGAGGTTGTAGAACCACTGGCCCTGGTTGATGCTGGGGTCGCCGTCGCCGATGGCGTGCACCGGCAGGCCCAGCGCCCCCATGAAGTAGCCGGTCAGCACCGGGTACTCGACCGGGTGGTCGCGGTAGGGCACCTTGCCCTCGTTGAGACCTTCGGCGTAGTAGAGGGCAAGGACATCGGTGTAGCAGAACCGGGTGTACTGGACGTTGTTCTGCCAGGCGCCGTCCTGGCAGGGCGACTTCTGCACCCAGTGCAACGCGAGCGTGAGGCACGCCAACGCCAGCACGATCCGCACGGCGGTCCAGAAGCGACGCTCCCGACCGGCCGGCCGGTCCAGCGCGGTCGCGTGGTCGCCCAGCGGCCCGCCGATGACGCTGGAGATGCCGCGGACGAACCCGTCGGAGCGGGACGGGTGATCGGTGGTTCCGGCGTCGTCGATGCCGGGCGTCGACTGGGTGCTCATGAAGAGGCATCCTGCCGTACGACAGGGCTGCCCGTCCCGTCCCGGCGCGGAGTTCCGGGTACGAAAACGCCGCCGCCGGCCGGACAGGTCGTCCGGCCGGCGGCGGCGTCATGCGTTGGCGCGGGTCACTCCCGGTTGGGTGGCAGGCTGGGCAGCAGTCCGCCGCCAGCACCACCGTTTCCGCCGCCACCGGGATTGCCGCCGGGGTTGCCACCACCGGGGTTACCGCCGGGGTTGCCCCCAGGGTTGCCGCCCCCGTTTTGGCAGAACAGGTCGATCAGCGGGTTACAGGGAGGGCCCTGCCCCCCCGGGTTGGTCGGTGGTGGCGGCGGGGGCGGAGGCGGAGGCGGTTCACCGTTTCCGGAGTCCTTGTCGCCGATGTTCGCCGCCGGCGGGAAGTCGAGCTTGGGCTTGCCCTTCAGCGCCTCGTTCATGAACCGCTCCCAGATTTCGCCCGGGAGGTTTCCACCGCTGACCTTACGGCCGTCCTTGAGAATGAGTGGCTTCCGGTCCCGCACGTTGCCCACCCACACCGCGGTGGCCAACTGTGGCGTGTAACCGATCATCCAGGCGTCGCCGTTGTCCTCGCTGCCGTCCTTGAGTTCCCAGGTGCCGGTCTTGGAGGCCGCCTTGCGGCCGTCATCGAGCCGGTGGTTGACGGCGGCCGGGTAGTCCTTCAGCACCGACGTCACGTCGTCCACGACGCTCCTGTCGATTCTGCGCTGCGAGTCGAGCTTCTCGCTGTAGACCTTGTCCCACTTACCGGTGTTCGGGTTCTGCTTCTCCACCGAGTAGAGGAAGTGCGCCTTGTTGTAGACGCCGCCGTTGGCGAAGGTGGCGACGCCGTTGGCGTGGTCCAGCACCGTGATCGGGTACTGGCCGTAGCCGACCACGTTGAAGAACGGCTCCGGCGTGATGTCCTTCGGGTCGGTCTTGGTCAGGTCGTAGGCCTTCGCCGGGTTGGTGTCCGTGCGCCACATGGTGGTGACGCCCGCCTTCTTGGCCATGTCCACGACCTTGTCCGCGCCGATCTCCTCGGTGACGTAGTAGAACGGCACGTTCAGGGACTTGAGCGTGGACACCCGCAGCGTGCAGGAGTTACCGCAGTCGGGGTTGTCGTCGCCCGCGTTGCTGACCTTGAAGGTGCCTTCCGGCTTGAATGCCTTGCCCTTCCACCGAGACTCGAGTGACTTCTTCTCCTTGAGCGCGGCCGCGAGGGTGTAGATCTTGAAGCTTGAACCGGGCGAGTGACCGCCGCTGATCGCCCCGGTGGAGTCGGTGTTCTTGCCGGCATAGTCGGTGCCGGTGCCGTTGTCACCGCCGTAGTACGCGACGACCCGACCATTTGTGGGGTCGATCGACACCACCGCGGCCATCATGTTGCTCCGCTCACCGGCCAACTCGGAGCCCTTGGACTTGCGCTGGGCCGTCGCGACCGCCGCCGCCTGCATCTTGGTGTCGACGGTGGTACGGATCCGGTAACCGCCGGCCATCAGCGCCTGGGAGCACAGTGGCTTGGCGTCTGTCACCTCCGTGTCCTTCTCGACGCAGATGCCCCTGTCCCGCATCTCTTGCCGGACGTAGTTGATGACATTGCCGTACGGGGTGTCGACGCCGAAGTCGACGCCGATGCCGCCCTTCTTCGGGGCCTTGAGGGTCTTCGTCGGGTACGCGGCCGGCCGCGGCTCCTTGCCGGGCACACCGAGCCAGCCCTCCTTGACCATGCCCTCGATCACGTAGTTCCAGCGATCCTGGGCCGCGGTCAGGTTGATCGCCGGGTCGTACCCCTGGTGGGTGGAGCTGGGTTCCGGCTGCTTGATCAGGGCCGCGAGCACCGCGCCCTCAGCCGGATTGAGCTTGCCCACCGACTTGCCGAAGTAGGTCTGCGCCGCGGCCTCGATGCCGTAGGCACCCCGGCCGAAGTAGATCACGTTGAGGTAGTGCTGCATGATCTCTGGCTTCGTGTACTCGTCGTTGAGCTTGGAGGCGAAGATCGCCTCCTTCACCTTCCGGGCGTACGTGTCGTCCTTCAGGTTGTCATAGGCGTTGCGGGCGTACTGCTGGGTGATGGTGGAGGCACCCTGCTTGTCGCCGCCGGAGAGGTTGTTCCAGCCGGCACGGGCAATGCCCTTGTAGTCCACACCGGAGTGCCGGTAGAAGTTCCGGTCCTCGGCTGCGGCCACCGCGTTCTGCACGTACTCGGGAATCTGGTCGATGGTGACCAGGGTTCGGTTCTGATCGCCCACCTTGGCGATGATCGTCTTGTTGTCGAAGGCGTACAGGGTGGTCGCCTGCGGCGGAGTGATCTCGTCCGGAAGCACCACACTTGTCGAGTAGTAGGTGAACCCGACCACGCCGATGCCGGCGAGCATGATGAAGACGGCGAACCCGGCGATCAGCAGGTTCATCCGCTTGCGCTTCTTCGCCCGCGCCGCGGCGGCGCCCGAGTCGCCCGGACCACGGCCGCCCCGACCGGGACCGCCCGGCCCGTTAGGCCCCCCAGGGCCGCCCGGACCACCGGAGACCGGTGAGACGCTCGCCCGCGCGACCGCGGCGCGGCCACCGACCGATGCGGAGCCGACGCTGGCCCGGCCCGCCGAGGCGGTGCCGACCGAGGCCGCACCGACTGCGGCGGCACCGACAGAGGCACGACCAGCCGGTGCGCCCGGCGCCGGGGAAACCGGGACGGAGGCCCGACCGGCGCCGGCGCGGCCGGCGGCCACACCCGGTGCTGGCGACACCGGAACCGAGGCCCGGCCGGGCCGGCCGGCCGCTGCCGAACCCACCGAGGCGGACCCGGCGGCCGCAGCGCCACGCGGCGGCACCGAGGCCGAGCCGCCGACCGTGGCGCGACCACCGGCCGCCCGCGGGGTCACCGAGGCGCGGCCCGGAGTTGCCGTGCCGCCTTCCGAGGCTGACCAGCCGCTTCCGCCAGAGTTGCCGCCGGGTCTGCGGTACGCGTCGTCCGCGCCCGGTCCGGGGTCACCGTCTGGACCCATGTGCTGGGTCCGTCCGCGCGCAGAACTGGGATCGCCGTACGAGTTCATTCCTCACACCCTGCCGGTCGCGGTGGGGCGCGGCTGCGCCGCCACCGGGTTGCCGTGAGTTGCTTCACCCGGGGCGCTGGCACGGGGGTGCCAGCCGACCAGGGTCATTGCCGTATCAATCGGGCCAATCGGACCAACAAGCGGTCGACCGTCCCGGGTTTCACCTGCGGCCCCGGGGCCGGTACAACCAGCTGAGATCACCGTTGCGCCTCTCGCCTCCGCCGGCTGGTGCCTTCGGCGCCCGCCGCGTCCTGTTCGCTCGTGCCGTCGCTGTCGCCGGTCAGCCCGTCCCGGCCGAGCAGGTACTGCTCGACGAGATGGTTCCAGTCACAACCGAGGCACACCTCCACCACGAACACCTGAAACTCACGCAGCGTCATCGCCAGCACGGGCAACTCGGTAAGTGTCCGGGCCTGGCCGGCGGACTGCTTGAGCTCGTCACCGTAAATGTAGTGGACGAGGGTCAGGTTTTCGCTCCGGCAGATCGGGCAGCGCCGGTCGGTCGGCTCGCCGTGGAACCGAGCGGCGTTCTTCAGGTACGGCGACGCGTCGCAGACGTCGTACGTGCCGACTCGGCCGGCCAGGAGCTCACGCAGCACTGCTCGCTTCTGAAGCGAGTAGTCGACGACCTGGCGCTGCGTACGCATGCGGAGAAGGGTACGCGGTCCGGCCCGAGCAGGCGACCACGCTCACGATCCGTGACGGAAGCACCTCGGAACGGGGGTTTGCCCTGGCCCGCGCGACCCGCTAACGTGCGATGTATCGGTCCGATACATCGCGGCGGTTACCACTCCACGCCGGAGGGTAAAGAGAGGGTGGCCAGTGCTCGAGTTCGCCATCCTCGGCCTCCTGCAGGAGTCTCCGATGCACGGCTACGAGCTGCGCAAGGAGTTGACCGCCAAACTCGGCGCGATCCGGGCGGCGATCAGCTACGGCTCGCTCTATCCCACGCTACGCAGGCTTCAGGCGGCGGGATGGATCACCGAAGCTGCTGAGACACCCGCCACTGCCGAGGAGGTTCCCGCGCTGACCAGCCGACGAGGTCGGGTGGTCTACAAAATCACCGCGGAAGGCAAGGAACGCTTCGCCCAGCTGATCGCACAGGCGGGGCCCGAGACGTACGACGACACGGGCTTCGGGGTGCACTTCGCGTTCTTCGCCCGGACCGACCAGGCGACCCGACTACGCATTCTGGAGGGTCGCCGCCGCAAGATCGAGGAGCGTCGCGAAGGGCTTCGTGACGTGCTGGGCCGGGCGGCCGAGCGCCTCGACGCTTACACGCTGGAACTGCAGCGCCACGGCCTTGATGCCTGTGAGCGCGAGGTCCGCTGGCTGGAGGAGCTCATCGCCAACGAGCGCTCCGGCCGAGCCCCGACGGTCCCGAACACCGGGACAGCCGGCGGCCGACGAGAAGACAACAGCCCGCCTCCGCCTGGAGAGACCAGGAATGAGCGGCCGTGACAGAAAAGAAGGAGGCAGACGCTATGGGCTCCGTCCGCGTCGCCATCGTCGGTGTGGGTAACTGCGCCTCGTCCCTGGTTCAGGGCGTCGAGTACTACCGGAACGCCAACCCGAACGACCGCGTCCCGGGTCTCATGCACGTCGCCTTCGGCGACTACCACGTCAACGCCGTGGAGTTCGTCGCGGCATTCGACGTGGACGCCAAGAAGGTGGGCATGGACCTCGCGGAGGCGATCGTCGCCAGCGAGAACAACACCATCAAGCTCTGCGACGTGCCGCCGACCGGCGTGAGCGTGCAGCGCGGTCCGACCTTCGACGGTCTGGGCCAGTACTACCGCGAGATCGTCGAGGAGTCGGACGCCACCCCGGTCGACGTGGCGCAGGCGCTGCGCGACGCGCAGGTCGACGTCGTCGTCTGCTACCTGCCGGTCGGTTCCGAGCAGGCCGCCAAGTTCTACGCCCAGGCGGCGATCGACGCCGGCTGCGCGTTCGTCAACGCCTTGCCGGTCTTCATCGCCTCCGACCCCGAGTGGGCCAAGAAGTTCGAGGACGCGGGCCTGCCGATCGTCGGTGACGACATCAAGAGCCAGGTCGGCGCCACCATCGTGCACCGCGCCCTCGCGAAGCTCTTCGAGGACCGCGGCGTCGAGCTGCTGCGCACGTACCAGCTCAACTTCGGCGGCAACATGGACTTCATGAACATGCTGGAGCGTAAGCGGCTGGTCTCGAAGAAGATCTCGAAGACCCAGTCGGTCACCTCGCAGATTCCGCACGAGATGAGCAAGAGCGACGTGCACATCGGCCCGTCGGACCACGTGCCGTGGCTGGACGACCGCAAGTGGGCGTACATCCGCCTGGAGGGCCGCTCGTTCGGCGACACCCCCCTCAACGCCGAGCTCAAGCTCGAGGTGTGGGACTCTCCGAACTCGGCCGGCGTCATCATCGACGCGGTCCGGGCCGCGAAGATCGCCCTGGACCGGAAGATCGGCGGCCCGATCCTGTCGGCCTCGTCGTACTTCATGAAGTCCCCGCCGGTGCAGTACGCCGACCACGACGCCCACCAGGCCGTCGAGGAGTTCATCGCCGGTGAGGTCACGCGCTGACGCGCTGACATAGCAAGCAGGTCGAAGGGCCGGGTCCGTACGGACCCGGCCCTTCGTCGCGTTCAGTGCCTCGCCGATGGGTACGGCGACCGGCTCACTTCCAGCTCGGCGACTCCTGCTTCGCCTTGGTGGCACGCCGCGCCGTACGGTCGGCGAGCGCCTCGGCGGTACGCGCGCCCGACGAGAACGGCAGGTACGCCGGGTTGACGGCGCCGATACCGATCACGAACGCCACCACGTCGAGGATGACGTGGGTGGTCTTGTTCGCGAAGACGGAGATGTAGTCCGCGTCGAAGCCGATGCCGGACATGAACGCGTTCGACAGCGACTGGTTGGCCTGGAAGTTGATCGTCGAGACGCTGCCCGCCCCGGCGCCGTACGGGAAGACCCGCGCGAAACCCGGGGCGGCGGTGGTCGTCACTGTGATGTTGCCGAACACCGCGTCACCGAAGAAGACGAAGTCCGTCAGGTCGAGGTGGATGGTCTGCCCCTCGCGCAGACGACCGGTGCTGTCCAGGGTGGTCGACGAGGGGTTGACGATCCGCTCACGCCCCGCGGCCGAGCGGGTGTCGATGACCCGCTGCGGGATGATCGGCACGATCCGGTTCGAATTGCCGCTGGTGTGCACGTAATCGACGAGGGCCTCGCCGTTGTACTGCCCGGCGACCACCTGGAGGTTGCCGTAGTTGTCCATGCCGACCGAGCCGGGCTGGGAATCCTGGTGCAGGTAGTCGCCACTCGGCGCCAGCTGCAGCGACGGCCGGGCAAGAGCCAGGCCGTCCTCGCTGATGATGGCCGGGTTCGCCAGTCGCAGCGTCGGCCCGGCTGCGGTGCTGGTGAGGGTCGTGGTGGCGGCGCCAGCGCTGTTGGCGCTGCCCTGAAGCACCGGGTCACCGGGTGCGGCCTGGGCCGGGCCGGCGACGGCAGCGCCAACCACTGTGCTACCGGCGACGCCGGCGGCGACGGTGCCGGCTCGGCGCAGCAGACGGCGGCGGTCGACGGTCTTGTCCTGGTTCTCAGTCATGGGTCCCCCGAGGTTGTTGACGCATTGACGATCGATCGTCGCTGTTGTGACGGATCATCCACATCGACCGATCGGTCGAATTCATGCGTCCAGGGCAGAGGCGCGACCGGCGGCCGCCACTCCGGCCGTCAGGCTCCCGACCAGGCGTGCCGCAGCGCGACCCCGGCCTCCAACTCCAGCAGCTTGACCTTGCGGGGCAGGCCCCCACCGAAGCCGACCAACTTTCCGCCCGCGCCGACGATCCGATGGCAGGGCACGATCACCGGGACCGGGTTGCGGTTGCAGGCCACCCCGACCGCCCGGGCCGCTCCCGGATCACCGACGATCTTCGCCACCTCGCCGTAGGTCAGCGTCTCCCCGTACGGGATCCGGGTCATCTCCCGCCACACGGCGCGCTCGAAGTCGGAGCCGCGCGGCGCCGACACCGGGACGGTGAACGCGGTCAGCTCGCCGGTGAAGTACGCCCGCAGCTCGTCGACGGCCGTCCGGGACAACGCGTCGCCGGGCTCGTCGGCCGCCGCGTCCACCCGGCCGAAGTGCGCCCCGCACACGCTCGTGCCGTCGGTGGCGACGGAGAACTCACCGATCGGCGAGTCGAGCACAGTCCAACGCATCCACCCATTCTCCCCGGTGCGGGCTCCTTCGCCGGCCCGGCTACCAGCGTCGGGCTGAACGCCACTCCTCGGCGGCCCGAATCGATAGATCATCTCCGCGTCTCGGTGGGCCGTTCGGCGTTGCGCGGCGTCGATACCGTGCAGGTCGTGGCAACGGGGACGCTCATCTTTCTGATCATCGGCGGGGCAGGCATCGGCGTGCTCGCGCTCGCCCTGCTCGGCACCGAGCTGCTCCACTTCGGGCACGCCGACGTGGACGGGCCGATCTCGGTCGAGACGGTGGCCGGCTTCGCAGGGGCGTTCGGGTTCGGCGCGGCCATCGTCAACGAGCTGCTCGGTGCGCGTACCCCTGGCATGGTCGTCGGGGCGGTGGCCGGCGGCGTGCTCGCGGCCGTGCCCACCGGCTGGTTGGCGTCCCGGCTGAGCCGGGCGGCGCGGAACATGCGCACCGACCCCACCCCCACCCGTGACGACCTGGTCGGCGCGCTCGGCCTGGTCGTCACCCCGGTGCCGGCCAACGGGTACGGCGAGGTTCGCATTCGCCTCGCCGGCCAACCGGTCAAGCTCAGCGCCCGCGCGGACCAGCCGATCCCGATCGGCGCCCAGGTCTTCGTCGTGCAGGCGCTCAGCGAGACCAGCGTTCACGTAGAGACCTACTGACCTTCCCCCTCGTAGACGGGACTCCTCATATGGCCCTACTCATCGCCGTCGGTGGCGCGGTCCTCCTCGCGCTCATCCTGGTGCTCTTCGTGCTCTCCCGGATCAAGGTGGCCGGCCCGAACGAGGCGTTCATCGTCACCGGTCGCAAGGGCCGCACCACGCAGACCGCCGACGGTGCGCGGTCCACCGACAACTCCGGGCAGAAGGTCGTGCTGGGCGCATCGGTGTTCGTGCTGCCGGTGGTGCAGAAACTCCAGTCGCTCGACCTGTCCAGCCGGCGGATCGACGTCGGCATCCGGGGCGCGGTGAGCAAGCAGGGCATCCGCGCCGACCTGCACGGCGTGGCGATCGTCAAGGTCGGCGGCACCGAGGACGCGATCCGGGCCGCGGCACAGCGGTTCCTGCACCAGCAGGACGAGATCGACAACTTCACCCGGGAGGTGCTGGCCGGCGCCCTGCGGTCGATCGTCGGTCGGCTCACCGTCGAGGAGGTCATCCGGGACCGGGCGGCGTTCGCCAGTGCGGTCGCCGAGGAGGCCGAGCACTCGATGACCAACCAGGGTCTGGTGCTGGACACCTTCCAGCTCCAGGACATCCTCGCCGAAGGTTCCTACCTTCAGGACCTGGGCCGACCCGAGGCCGCCCGGGTGCTCAAGGACGCGGCGATCGCCGAGGCCCGGGCCCGGCAGCAGGCCGAACAGGAGCGGCTGCTCGCCGAGGAGGCAATCGCCGAGGCGAACCGCAACCTGGCCCTCAAGCAGGCCGGTATCCAGGCCGAGATCGACGCGGCCAAGGCGAAGTCCGCGGCGGCCGGACCGCTCGCCCAGGCCGAGCGGGACCAGGCGATCCTCTCCGAGCAGCAGAAGGTGGCCGAGCGCAACGCCGAACTGAAGCAGCGCCAACTCGACACCGAGGTGCGCAAGCCGGCCGACGCTGCCCGGTACAAGGTGGAACAGGAAGCCGAGGCGTCCCGCAACGCTGCAGTGCTGCACGCCGACGCGCAACGCCAGTCCGTCATCGCCGCCGCGCAGGCCTCCGCCGAACAGGCCCGCCTCACCGGTGAGGGTGAGCGGGCCCGGCGGGCCGCGCTCGCCGAGGCGAACGCCATCGAAGGCGCCAAGGAGGGTGAGGCCGAGCAGCGGCGGCGCTCCGCCATCGCCGAGGCGGTGGAGCGGGAAGGTCAGGCCGAGGCCGCGGCCATCCTCGCGAAGGGTGAGGCCGAGGCGGACGCGATGGCGCGCAAGGCCGAGGCGTTCGCCGCGTACGGCGAGGCGGCCGTGCTGGACCTGCTGGTCAAGGTGCTGCCACAGGTCGTCGAGGCGGCAAGTGCGCCGATCGGGGCGATCGACAAGATGACAGTCATCTCCACCGACGGCGCGTCGTCGCTCACCAGGTCGGTGGCCGGCAACGTGGCCCAGGGCCTCCAACTCGGCAGCGACCTCACCGGGATCGACCTGCCCGGGCTGCTGGCGAGGCTCGGCTCGGCGTCCACTCCGGCCGGCAACGGCACCGCGTCCGTCGACGGGAAGGCCGTCGAGACCCGCTGACCGTGTACGCGACGGGCGCCACTCCCGGTTCGGGGGTGGCGCCCGTCGGCGTCTTCGCAGGGCTCGAAGCCCTAGGTGATCAGGCCCTCAGCGCGGGCCCAGCGCAGCAGCTCCGCCTCGGCGGCGTCGCGATCCAGCGGGCCGTGCTCGAGGCGCTGCTCCTTGAGGTGCTTCCACGCCCGCCCGACCACCGGCCCCGGCGGTACGCCGAGCAACTCCATGATCGCGTTGCCGTCCAGGTCGGGTCGGACCCGCGCCAGGTCCTCCTCGGCCGCGATCCGGGCGATCCGATCCTCCAGCGCGTCGTAGTCGGCCGCGAGCTGGGCGGCCTTGCGCCGGTTGCGGGTCGTGCAGTCCGAGCGGGTCAGCTTGTGCAGGCGGGGCAGCAGGTCACCGGCATCAGCGACGTAGCGGCGCACCGCCGAGTCGGTCCACTCGCCCCGCCCGTACCCGTAGAAGCGCAGGTGCAGCGCGACCAGCGCGGTCACCTTCGCGGTGACCTCCTTCGGGTACCGCATCGCCTTCATCCGGGCCTTGGTCAGCCGGGCGCCGACCACCTCGTGGTGGTGGAAGCTGACCCGGCCGTCGGACCCGACCGCCTTCGTCGCCGGCTTGCCCACGTCGTGCAGGAGGGCGGCCATCCGCAGGATGAAGTCGCAGCCCTCCTCCTCGTAGGAGATCGCGTTCTCGACGACCGTCAACGTGTGCTCGTAGACGTCCTTGTGCTGGGCGTGCTCGTCGATCTCCAGCTTCAGCCCGGTCAGCTCCGGCAGGAACCGCTCGGCCAACCCGGTGTCGACAAGCAGCCGCAGCCCGGTGATCGGGTCCGCGCCGCAGAGCAGCTTGGTGAACTCGTCGCGGATCCGCTCGGCGGTAATCCGGTCCAGGTCGGCGGCCATCTCGGTCATCGCCAGGTGCACGTCCGGGTGCACGGCGAAACGCAGCTGCGCGGCAAACCGGGCCGCCCGCAGCATCCGCAGCGGGTCGTCACCGAACGACTCACCCGGCGTGCTCGGGGTACGGATCACCTTGGCCGAGATGTCGTCCAGCCCGCCGTGCGGGTCGGTGAACCGGTGGTCGGGCAGGCTGACCGCCATCGCGTTGATCGTGAAGTCGCGCCGCTTCAGGTCCTCGTCGAGGCTGGTGCCGTACACCACCACCGGGTTGCGGCTGACCTGGTCGTACGACTCCGCGCGGAAGGTGGTGATCTCCAGCCGGAGGCCGTCGCGCTGAGCGCCGATGGTGCCGAACTCGCGACCGGTCTCCCAGATCGACTCGGCCCAGCCCTTGATGATCCGCAGGGTCTCGTCGGGGTGCGCGTCGGTGCAGAAGTCGAGGTCGTCGCCGAGTCGACCGAGCAGGGCATCCCGCACCGAACCGCCCACCAGGTGCAACTCGTGACCGGCGCGGACGAAGCGGCGGCCCAACTCGTCGGCGACCGGGGACACCCGGAGCAGTTCGGCGACGGCGTTGCGCTGCGCGGCGGTGAGTTCGCGGCGGTCGGCGGCGTGAGGAGCGGAGGCTTCGGACATGGGATCGCCAGCTTATCGGGCCGGGGTGTGATCCGATCCGCCGGGCGCGGGTAACGGGTGGGGGTTGACTATGGTCTGTGGCGTGCGGGTCGGTGTCCGGCTCGACGTACCCCTGGGAGGCTGGAGATGAGCGGCGGGCTCTACCGCAGCGCCAACGCCGCGAACGATGGCGGTGCCAACGCCCGTCCCGGGGACGGCGCCACCTTCATCTCCGCTGAGCCGCTGAACCAGCCGGCCATGGAGTCGACCGCGCCACCGCAGGAGCAGGTCGGCGAGGCGAGCGCGGCGGCCAACAGCGCGGTGATGGCGATCGGCAGCCTGGTCAGCCGGGGCACCGGCTTCCTGCGCAACCTGGTGATCGCGGCGGCGCTCGGCGGCGCGCTGGTCGGTGACGCGTACACCACCGCGCAGATCCTGCCCGGCATGGTCTACGAGTTCCTGCTCGGCGGCGTCCTCACCAGCGTGCTGATCCCGGTGCTGGTGCGCCGCCGCAAGGTCGACGTCGACGGCGGTCAGGCGTACGCCCAGCGGCTGCTGACCTTGGCGGTGCTCGCCCTCGGCGTGGCGGCGCTGCTCGCGGTCGCGTTCGCCTCGACGCTGACCTGGCTCTACGGCAGCGGTGAGTCGACCGGCGACTATTCGAAGCTGGTCACCGGGCTGGCCCGGCTGATGCTGCCGATGATCTTCTTCTCCGGGTTGAGCGCGCTCATCAGTGCGGTGCTCAACACCCGGGGGCACTTCGCCGCCCCGATGTGGGCGCCGATCCTGAACAACCTCGTGGTGATCGGCACCGCCGGCCTCTACATCGCCATATTTGGCGCGGAGATCGTCCAGCCAGGGGAAATGACCACCGGGCGAATCCTGCTGATCGGTGGCGGCACCCTGCTCGGTGTGGCCATCCAGGCGATGGGCCTGCTGCCGGCGCTGCGCAAGGTCGGCTTCCGCTGGAAGCTTCGCTTCGACTTCCGCGAGCTGGGGCTACGCGAGCTGGGCCGGCTCGGGGCCTGGATGATCTGCTACGTCGCGGTGAGCCAGGTCGGCCTGATCGTGCTGTTCAACCTGCTGAACCGGGCCGGCAAGGAGAACGCCGCCGGTCCGCTGATCTACAACAACGTGTTCCTGCTGCTGATGACCGCGCACGGCATCATCGCCGTCTCGATCATCACGGCACTGATGCCCCGGATGAGCGCGGCCGCCGCCGACGGCCGGTACGCCGACCTCGCCGCCGACCTCTCCCGCGGTACCCGCACGGTCACGGCGGTGCTCGCCCCGATCGCGGTCTGCTACGCCGTCCTCGCCACCCCGATCGCGTTCACGCTGTTCCGGTTCGGCGCGTTCAACGAGGACAACGCCACCGCCACGTCCGTCGTGTTGCTCGCCGCCGCGCTCGCGCTGGTCCCGTTCGCGGTCAGCCAGCTCTTCACCTTCGCGTTCTACGCGCTGCCCGACACCCGCACGCCGGCTCTCATCAACATCCCGGTGGTGGCGCTCCGGATCGGGGTGCAGATCGTGCTGTACGTCGCCTTCTCGGCGAGCTTCGCCGGTGCGGGAATGATGATCGGTAACACGGTCTCCTATCTGGCTGCCGCGATCGGCTCGGCCTGGCTACTTCGGCCGCGCGTCGGTCGAATCGGCCTCGGCGAGATCATGCGGACCGGCGGCAGGGTCGCGGTTGCGGCGCTGGGTTCGGCAGTGGTCGGCGTTCTGGTGGTGAAGCTGCTGCCCGGTGACGACACCCCCAGCCGCCTGGAGGCGATCTTCCAGTTGGTGATCGGTGGCGCGGTGATCGGCGGGACCTACCTGGGTCTGGCCATGCTGCTGAAGATCGGGGAGATCACCGAGGTGGTCGGGATGGTCCGCCGCCGCCTCGGTCGCTGAACGTTCGCCCCCGATTACAACAAGTTGACACTCATACGGACCGTCACTGCGGATCACCAGGCTGGGGATGCACCTGTGGATAACTCCGCGATTCGCCGGTCAACCGCCGCTTCAGGCTGTGGATAACCAGCCGTACGGCTGAGGGTGGCAACCCGATCGGTGGGAACGTACGAGGTAACGCGAGCGCCACGCCAGCCCAGCCCCGGCGTCGGTCACTTGCGGTGAAGCCGTAGATTAGCTAGTACATGTGCCAGCAACGTGGCTGACAACGGTCGTAACCGGACGAGTTCGCCGACTGCCGGAACCCCGCCAGGTACGGCGGGAAGATGACATGTCGGAGAGACGGGCAACCCGGGTAAGGTCGCTCTCGACGGGTACGGCAGGGGCCGACGCTGGGCGTCGACACCGGTCGGCCGGTTCCTTCAACGGCAGAGCGGGAAGCCACATGCCCAGCAGTTCGGGTTCATCGATCGACACGATCACCGAGGGAGGACGGGTGACCCAGGTCGGCGAGGGTCAGGAGGCGGACGAAAGCGCTCCTCCGGTCATGACCTTCGGTGCTCCCACGGCCGGTGAAGTCCTCGCCGAGCGGTACGAACTGGTTGAGCACATCAACAACGACAGTGCGGGTCGGCTGGTCTGGCGCGGAGTCGACGTCATCCTGCGCCGTCCCGTCGCCGTGGTGCTGCGTTACCCGGGTGGCGACTCCGCCACCGAGATGCTTCAGGCCGCCGTCGCGGCCAGCCGGGTCATCCACCCCAACCTGGTCGGGGTCTACGACGCGATCGACGAGGCCGACCGTGCGTACGTGGTGCGCGAGTGGGTCGACGGGCAGTCCCTGCGGGACCTGGCGACCGACGGCCCCCTGGACCCGGCTCGGGCCACCGCCATCGGCAACGCCGTCGCGAGTGCGCTCGCCGCTGTGCACGCCACCGGCATGGTGCACGGCAACGTCCACCCCGGCACCGTCATGATCAGTGACGAGGGCCGGGTGGTCCTGGCTGACGCCCGCACCGACGGCGCCGACAGCCAGGAGAACGACATCCGCGCGGTCGGCGGGGTCCTCTACTTCGCACTGACCGGTTCCTGGCCGCACGCCGAGGCACCGCTGCACGGCGCCACCGCCGGCCACGGCCGCGCCGCCATCCCGGACGCCGTTCGGGACGCCGCAGGTGCCATCGCCGCACCCCGCCAGGTTCGGGCGGGCGTTCCGGCGTACCTGGACGACCTGACCATGGATCTGCTCGACGCCGAGATCGCGCCGCCCTCCTCCGACGTGCTCGCCGCCGAGTTGGCGCGACTGGACGTGCCCGCCGAGGATGAGCACTACCTCGACAACAGCGGGCCGCTGCGGTTCGCCGCTGACACCGGGGAAGAGCCGTCGCCCCTGGCCGCGGCCGGGGGCCGCAAGGTCGCCGTCGGCATCGCCGGTCTGCTGGCCGTCGCCCTGGTCGGTCTGCTGATCGGGATCATCGCGCTGGGCGGCGACGACGAGGACCCGCAGTCCAACCCGGTCGCCGCGCCGACCTCCAGTGCCCCGGCCGGCAACGCCACCCCGGCCGCCACGGCGGCGCGCAAGCTGACAGTGAAGGACGTCCGGATCATCGACCCGGACAGCAAGAACCGCAGTGAGGTCGACGGCGCCGACAAGGTCATCGACGGTGACGAGGACAAGGGCTGGGAGACCGAGACCTACCGGGACCGGCCCAACTTCGGCAACCTGAAGAAGGGCATGGGCGTCTGGATCGACCTCGGCGAGCCGCACACCGTCAAGTCGGTGCAGGCAATCCTGTCGGCCACCGGCGCGTCCGCCCAACTGCTCGCCGGCACGACCAACCCGCCGTCCAGCTCCAACGGTGACAAGCAGTTGGTCGCGAACTACAAGACCGCCATCGGCCAGCCGTTCGAGGACCACGACGGCACCACCATGACGTTCAACGGCTTCGACGCCGACCAGAAATACCAGTACCTGCTGTTCTGGATCACCGAGCTGGCTCCGTCCGAGGGTGGCTTCAAGCTGGGGGTGCAGGAGATTACGGTCCAGGGGTCGTGAGCCGGGCGCCACGATCCGGGCACCGCATTCGCTGGACGCGGTGATGGGCGGGCGTGCCGCCGCAACGGACCTGGAGCTGCTGCGCGCGCACGTCGCCGGAGACCGGGACGCCTTCGCCGAACTGTTCCACCGGCACCGCGACCGGTTGTGGGCGGTGGCGCTGCGGACGCTCGGCGACCGCGAGGAGGCAGCCGACGCCCTCCAGGACGCCCTGCTGTCGGCGCATCGGGCGGCGAGCCGGTTCCGCGGCGACTCCGCCGTCACCACCTGGCTGCACCGGATCGTGGTCAACGCCTGCCTGGACCGGATCCGACGCCGGCAGGCGCACCCCACAGTGCCGCTGCCGGACGGCAACCGGGCCGAGGACGGCACCGGCGGGCTGGAGCCGGCGGCACCGGCAACGGACCACGACACGGTGCTGGTGGTCCGCGAGGCGCTCGCCGCGCTGCCCCTTGAGCAACGCGCCGCACTGGTGCTGGTCGACGTACAGGGCTATCCGGTCGCCGAGGTCGCCCGCATCCTCGGCGTCGCCGAGGGAACGGTGAAGAGTCGCTGTGCCCGGGGCCGGGCCCGGCTCGCCGTACTGCTCGGGCACCTCCGCCCCGCCGTCGTCGGGACGCCTTCGGACCACGCCGTCCCGATCACTGGCGTGCCCGGCGTCACGCCGGGGAACCCCGGCCCGGTGGAAGGCGTCGGATCGGGGTCGGGCCGGTACCGGCGGGACGCCAACCAGGAGGACACGTGACGACCGAGGGGTTCCGGGAGGTCGACCTCGACCTCCTCGCTGACTACCTCGGCGGGGCGTTGGACGGCACCCCGCAGCAGGACGAGGTCGCCCAACTGGTCGTCGCGGACCCGTCCTGGGCCGAGGCGTACGCGCTGCTGGCCCCCGCCGTGACCGAGGTCCGGGGGGACCTGACCCGCTGGGCCGAACCGTCCCCGGAGATGCCGTCGGCGATCACCGACCGCCTCCTGGCCGCGTTGGCCTCCGCGAAGCCGTCGAACGACACCTCGACCGAGGAGGCACCCGCCGACGCGCCCAACGGCGATCCGGACGGCGAGGCGGCGACATCGTTCGTCGTACCGGCGCAGGCCGGTCGGCAGCCGGCCGTCCGCACACCCGGCGGGGTGGGGCGCCGGGCGCCCACCGGACCGGGCCGCCGCCGGCGTGGCTGGGCTCGCCGCGGCGCACCGGTGGCCGCCGCCACGATCGCCGTGATCGCCGTCGCACTCGGCCTCAACCAGCTGTCGATGCGCGCGGCGGACGACTCCGGCGGCGACAACGCCATGAACCAGCCGGCCAGCGCGCCCGAGGGCGTCGCGGGGGCCGGAACGGTCCGCACCACCGGGCCGGCACTGCGCAGTGGTACGAACTACACCCCGCAGACCCTCGGCGACGCGTACGGCACTGACGCGCCGAGCACGTCAGCTGCCAGCCGGGCGACCGGCAATACGCCGGGCGAGCAGCCGAAGGTGGATGCCGAGGGCGAACGCCGTCGGTCTCCCGACGGGTCGGACCAACTGGCCCGGCTGAGCGACGAGGTTGCGCTGACCACGTGTCTGGCCAGCGTCGCGGCGGAGCACGGATCGGCCCCACTGGTGGTCGAGGTGGTCGACTACGCGAGGTTCCGGGACGATCAGGCGCTGGTCATTCGTTTCACCGATGCGACCGGCGCCCGGTGGGTCTGGGTGAGCGGCCCGGAGTGCGGAGTGCCCGGGTCCGGCTCGGACAGCCGGTATTCGGCGCGGGTAGGGTGAATCCACGGTCGATGGCACGATGACCGCCCACGTGACCTGACCCACCGGATGCCCGGCTCGGGAATCCCCGGTTCGTACGATGACGTTCTGGAAGTCAGCTGCCGGCCCCACCCAGGCGTCGGCAACTCGGATCAGCATCGGTGCTCGCGCCGACGCCGAACACACACAACTCGGGAGACGGCAGTGGACGAGGTCCGCAACCTGATCATCATCGGCTCCGGGCCGGCCGGCTACACGGCGGCGGTCTACGCCGCACGCGCCAACCTGAAGCCGCTGATCATTGAGGGCGTGCAGTCCGGTGGTGCGTTGATGACCACGACCGAGGTGGAGAACTTCCCCGGCTTCGCCGACGGCATCCTCGGCCCCGAGCTGATGGACAACATGCGTAAGCAGGCCGAGCGGTTCGGCGCCGAGTTCCTCACCGACGACGTGACCCGGGTCGAGCTGGTGGACACCGGCGACGCGGGCTCCGGCGCGGTGAGCACCGTCTGGGTTGGCGAGACCGCCTACCGGGCGCGATCCATCATCCTGTCCACCGGTTCGGCGTGGCGTCCGCTGGGCGTGCCCGGCGAGCAGGAATACCTTGGCCACGGCGTCTCCGCGTGTGCCACCTGTGACGGCTTCTTCTTCCGTAACCAGCAGATCGTGGTCGTCGGCGGTGGCGACTCCGCGATGGAGGAGGCCACCTTCCTCACCCGCTTCGCGGAGTCGGTGACCATCATCCACCGCCGCGACTCATTCCGGGCCAGCAAGATCATGGCCGACCGGGCGCTGAGCAACGAGAAGATCAAGGTCGAGTGGAACAGCACCGTCGAGGAGATCCTCGGCGAGGACGGCAAGGTCACCGGAGTACGCGTCCGCAACGTGCACACCGGTGAGACCACTGTGATGGACGTGACCGGCGTCTTCGTCGCCATCGGTCACGACCCTCGCAGCGAGCTGTTCCAGGGCCAGGTCGAGCTGGACGACGAGGGCTACGTGAAGGTCCACGCCCCGAGCACCCGCACCAACGTGCCCGGTGTCTTCGCCGCCGGTGACGTGGTCGACCACACCTACCGTCAGGCGATCACCGCGGCCGGCACCGGTTGTGCCGCCGCGCTCGACGCCGAGCGGTTCATCGCGACGCTCAGCTGAAACAAGGAACATCCCGGAGGAGGGGCATAGTGGGAACAACCAAGGCGGTCACCGACAAGAGCTTCGTCGCTGACGTGCTGCAGGCCGACAAGCCGGTGCTGGTGGACTTCTGGGCGGAGTGGTGCGGTCCGTGCCGCAAGGTGTCGCCGCTGCTCGAGGAGATCGCCCGCGAGATGGGTGACCAGGTCACCATCGTCAAGCTCAACATCGACGAGAACCCGGAGACCGCTCGGGCCTACCGGGTCATGTCGGTGCCGACGCTCACCGTCTTCAAGAACGGCCAGCCGGTGCAGTCGATCGCCGGTGCCAAGCCGAAGGGCGAGCTGGTCCGGCTCATCGAATCGGCCCTCTGACCAGCAGAAACATCAACCGAACCCCGTACCCGCTCGCCGGGTGCGGGGTTCGGTGTCTTCCCGGCCGTACCGTGACGGATTTCTTGGCCCCAGCCACCTCACCGCCCCGGAGCGCATAGCCTCAAGCCTGGGCCGCCCGGCCAGCCAGCGTCGTGCAGAGGGGGTCGTGCGTGCGTCCGATCCGACCCGGTGACCGGGGACCCGCGGTCACGGAGATCCGTACCATCCTGACCGGCCTTGAGCTGCTCGCGGCCGCCGGCCCACAGACCGACGAGTTCGACCTGGGCACCGAGCGGGCGGTCCGCGCGTTCCAGCAGTCGCGAGGGCTCAGCGTGGACGGCCGGGTCGGAGCGGAGACCTGGCGCGCCCTGGACGCCGCCCGCTGGCGGCTCGGCGCCCGCACCCTCTACCACGGGGTCCCCGAACCGCTCACCGGCGAGGACGTCCGCTCACTGCAGGAGCGACTGCTGGAGATGGGGTACGACGTGGGCCGCGCGGACGCCATCTACGGTGTCCGGACGTCGCGGGCGGTGGCCCAGTTCCAGCGCGAGGTCGGGCTCACCCCTGACGGATCCTGCGGCCCACACACGATGAACGCGCTCCGCCGGATCGGCCGCAAGGTGGTCGGTGGCCGCCCGCAGTGGCTCCGCGAATCCGACGCGATCCGGCAGTCCGGGCCGGCGCTGGTCGGCAAGACGGTCGTCATCGACCCGGGGCACGGGGGCACCGACCCCGGGATGGTGGTGCCCGACGGCTCGCTGCGCTGGACGGAAGCGGACCTGGTGCACGACCTGGCCAGCCGGCTGGAGGGGCGACTAGCCGCCACCGGGGTGCGGGTGCAGCTCACCCGGGGCCCGTCGCCTGACAGTTGCCTGCCGGACACCGACCGGGCCCTGCTCGCCAACTCGCTCGGCGCCGACGTGTTCATCTCGCTGCACCTGGACGGCCACGCCAACCCGGAAGCGGAGGGCGTCGCTACCTACCACTACGGCACCGACAACGGGGTGACCTCGGCGACCGGTGAACGCCTGGCCGGGCTGGTACAGCGGGAGATCGTCGCCCGCACCGGGCTGCGGGACTGCCGTACCCACGCCAAGACGTGGGAGCTGCTGCGACTGACGCGGATGCCCGCCGTCCGGGTCGAGGTCGGCTATCTCACCTCGCCGACCGACCGTGCCCACCTCGTCGACCCCCGGTTTCGGGACCGGGTGGTGGAGGCGATCGTGGCCGCGGTGCAGCGGATGTACTACCCGATCGAGCGGGACGTCCCGACCGGATCGCTCGACGTCAGCGAACTGCGTGCCGTGGTGACCGCCGGCACCGTCGTGGACTGATCCGCCGCCGAGCGTCAGCCGTTGGTGGAGCGGGTGGCCGGGGCCGGACGGACCGGCCGGAGCAGGGTCTCCGGGCTCATCGACCCGAGCAGCTTCTCCAACGCGTACTCGACGTCGGACTTCCAGCTCAGCGCCGTCCGCAGCTCAAGGCGCAGCCGGGGGAAACGCGGGTGCGGACGGACGGTCTTGAAGCCCACGGAGAGGAAGAAGTCGACAGGGGCCACGCAACCGCCGGCCGGATCGTCGGCGTCGCCGAACTTGGCGTCGCCGAACGCCTCGATGGCCTTGATCCCGCGCTTGGTCAGGTCCCGGGCGACACCCTGCACCAGCATCCGGCCCAGCCCGCCGCCAGAGAACGCGGCAACCACGTTGGCGGTCATCAACAGGGCCGCGTCGGCGGAGACCGGTGAGGTCGGGAACGCCATCGAACGGGGCACGTAGGCGGGCGGGGCGTACATCACGAAGCCGGCCGGCATGCCGTCGACGTACGCGAGTTTGCCGCAGGAGCCCCACTCCAGCAGCGTCTGGGAGACCCACGCCTCCTTCTCCAGGCCCGGATCGCCGGCGGCGCAGGCCCGGTCCGCGGAGACCGGATCGAGCTCCCAGTAGACGCACTGCCGGCACGGGCTCGGGAGATCTTCCAACGTGTCGAGGGTCAGGCTGACCAGACGTCGCGACATATGGCGCATCCCCACAATAGGCTCGGTGGTGAGACCGGCATGGAACGACAGCGCCGCCTTCCTGCCCCCGACGAGCGATCGTACGCCGCCGATCGGCGATACGGGAGGGGACGCGCAGATGCCCACCCCAGTGGGGGACGGCGGGGACGGTCCGCCATGTGGTCGATCTGCCTCGGCACGGCCGCAGCACGTCCCTGGCGGACTAGGATCGACAATCGGTGTGCCTGCGGCCATGGTCAGCGGTGTGCGGGGTACCCGGGGCGGGAACCACCCGAGCAGCGATCGAGGTGAGGTCATGACCGGCACGACACTCGACGACTACACCGACCGGTACGCCCGGCGGGTACGCGGGATGACCGCCTCCGAGATTCGAGCATTGTTCGCGGTGGCCAGTCGTCCGGAGGTCGTCTCGCTCGCCGGTGGCGCACCGTACATCGCCGCCCTCCCGCTGGACGCGGTCGGCGAGATGCTGGGCCGGCTCGGCTCCGAGCACGGCGCGACCACCCTTCAGTACGGCATCGGTCAGGGCACCCTCGAGCTGCGCGAGCGGATCTGCGAGGTGATGTCGCTCTCCGGCATCGACGCCGCGTGCGGGGCCTCCCCGGAGGACGTCGTGGTCACGGTGGGCGGGCAGCAGGCACTGGACCTGGTGGCCCGGCTCTTCCTCGACCCGGGTGACGTGGTGCTCGCCGAGGGGCCGACGTACGTCGGTGCGCTCGGAGTGTTTCAGGCCGCCCAGGCGCAGGTCGTCCACGTACCGATGGACGAGGACGGGCTGATCCCGGAGGCGCTGGAGACGGCCATCGCCGATCTGGCCCGCGCGGGTCAGCGGGTGAAGTTCCTCTACACGATCCCCACCTACCAGAACCCGACCGGTGTGACGCTCAGCGAGGAGCGCCGGGAGCGTGTGCTCGACATCTGCGAGCGCGCCGGCCTGCTCGTCGTCGAGGACGACCCGTACGGTCAGCTGGGGTTCGAGGGTGAGGCCCCGGCCCCACTGCGGGCCCGCCGCCGGGATGGCGTCTTCTACCTCAGCACGTTCTCCAAGACCTTCGCCCCCGGTCTGCGGGTCGGCTGGATCCTGGCGCCGCACGCGGTCCGCGACAAGCTGGTCATCGCCAGCGAGGCGCAGATCCTCTGCCCCAGCGGCTTCGCCCAGGCCGCGGTGGCCACCTATCTCGGCACGATGCCCTGGCGGCAGCAGCTCAAGGTCTATCGCGAGGTCTACCGGGAACGCCGGGACGCCCTGCTCGACGCGATGGCCGACCTGATGCCCGAGGGCACCAACTGGACCACCCCGGCCGGCGGTCTCTTCGTGTGGGCCACCCTGCCCGACGGGCTCGACTCGAAGGCCATGATGCCGCGAGCGGTCGCCGCCCGGGTCGCCTACGTCCCCGGCACGGGTTTCTACGCCGACGGCACCGGCACCGGCGCCATGCGGCTCAACTTCAGCTTCCCGCCGCCGGAGCGGATCCGCGAGGGCGTCCGCCGACTCGCCGGTGTCATGGAGCAGGAGATCGCGATGCGCCGGGTCTTCGGCGCCGTGGGTGGCGCCGCCGGTCGACGGGGCCGGGCCGGCTCCGACGTGCCCGGGCCCGACTTGGCATGATGCCGGCATGGCTACGACCGCCGAGCACCTCCTCGTGACCGATTCCGCCATCTCGGCCGACCTCCGCGTCGTGGTGCTCGCGGGTGGGCTCTCCTATGAACGGGACGTGTCGCTGCGCTCCGGTCGTCGGGTGCTCGACGCGCTGCGCGCCGTCGGTGTGGAAGCCGAGCTGCGAGACGCGGACGTGGCCCTGCTGCCGGCGCTCGCGGCCGACCCGCCGGACGCGGTGGTGATCGCGCTGCACGGCGCGACCGGTGAGGACGGCTCACTGCGCGGGGTGCTGGATCTGTGCGACATCCCGTACGTGGGCTGCGACGCCCGGGCCTCCCGGGTCGCCTGGGACAAGCCCTCGGCCAAGGCGGTGCTCCGAGAGGCCGGCATCCCCACCCCGGACTGGGTGGCGCTTCCGCACGACCGTTTCTCCGAGCTTGGCGCGGTCGCCGTCCTGGACCGGATCGTCGACCGCCTGGGCGTACCCCTGATGGTCAAGCCGGCGCAGGGCGGGTCCGGGCTGGGCGGGGCGGTGGTCCGGGACGCCTCCGCGCTGCCCGCCGCGATGGTCGGCTGCTTCGCCTACTACTCCACGGCGCTGGTGGAGCGGTACGTGCCGGGGATGGACGTGGCGGTCTCCGTCGTCGACCTCGGCGACGGCCCGCAGGCGCTGCCGCCGGTGGAGATCGTGCCGCGCAACGGCGTGTACGACTACGCGGCCCGCTACACGGCAGGGCGGACCACCTGGCACGCACCGGCCCGGCTGGCCCCGGAGGTGGCTGCCACAGTCGCGGACGTCGCCCTCGCCGCGCACACCGCACTCGGTCTACGGGACCTCTCGCGCGTCGACGTGATCGTGGACGCGGACGGCCAGCCCCACGTGCTGGAGGTCAACGTCTCGCCAGGCATGACGGAGACGTCACTGCTGCCGCTCGCCGTGCAGGCGGCCGGGTTGGACTTCGGCCGACTCCTCGGCACCCTGGTCGGCCGCGCAGCAGCCCGCCTCACCAAGCACTGACCTACCCGCCACCCCGTTCGGTCGAGCGCCCCGCCTGCGGATCGGCCATGAGGTCGGTCCCGTAGGGCAACCTCATGGCCGGTTCCGGATCAGTGGCTGGCGCGTACGTCGGGTGCGTCGTTGCCGTTGGTACGAACCACCGCGTCCGGACTGCCCTCGACGCCGCTCTCGGCGATGGTCTTGCTGGCGGCCGCACCGGAGGCGCCCCCGTTAGTGGGGACTGTCGCAGCCGGGTTGCCGGGACCGGCCTGGTCGCCGCTTCCGCTCGCCGGGCCGTCGGTGGGCCGCGTCTCCGCCGGGCCGACCTGAGATCCGCCGGACGGCGTCTGCGTCCTGGCGGCGTTGCCTGACGCTGGCTCGGTGGAGTTCCCGGCGGTGGACGCCGCGGTGCCGGACGCAGGGATGCCGGGCGGGTTGGTGGCGGATGCCGTTCGAGCGGGTTCAGTCGCCGGACCGGTGACCGTGGCGGCCCGAGCGGGTGCAGCCGTCCGGTCGGTGACGGTGGTCGCCGTCGAGCCGTCGCCGGCCCCCGGGTCCACGACCGGTTCGGCCGGAGGCGCGCTGTCCGCATCCGTCGAATCGGGGGTGGAGTCGAGCGCGGGTTCCGGGATCTCCTCTGCCGCCTCGATGACCGAGACCGCCTCCACCCCGGCCGCTGCCGCTGAGGCGGCCTCCGCCGCGGCAGCATCCGCGGCAGCGGACTGGGCCAGCAGACTGGACGGCGCCTGCCACTGAATGCGGGGCGGCTCGGCGAGCGGACGGCCACCGAACTCGGCCAGCCAGGCGGCGACCAGCGCCAGATTTTCCCGCCACTGCGCCTCGGAGATCGGCGGCAGGATGGAGTCCCACAGGGACAGGAACGTGCCCCGCAGCTGAAGGCGGCCGTACGGGCGGGCGAGGAACCACATGTGCAGATGCGCTGAGCCGTCGCCCCAGCGATTGACGTGCACCCGTGCCACGCCGTCGAGCGACCGGATAGCCCGCTCCAGACGTACGGTCATCACCCCTAACTCGGCAGCCAGCAGGTTGGGCAGGTCGCCAAGGTCGAGGTGGGTCCGCGATTCCAGGATGAGCACCATGGGCAGGCCGGTGGGCCGGTCCATGGCGCGGACCCGCCACCGCTCGCCCACCCAGATGTAGGCGTCGTCGGGTGCGTTGCAGGCGGTGCATTCCCGGAGACCCTCGCCCTTCCGGGGCGGTTCGACCGGGACCGGATCATCGAGTTGCTTCACGTGGAGGTCACCCTCGAAGGGAAATGACGGCCACTGGGTGAAGTCCGGGACTGAGGGAGGGGTGTCGTGCACGACGCTGACCCTAACCGAGTCTGGCACCGCTGTCCCTACCTGTTTGAGCGGTCCCGGGCCACCGGATCGGTGCCCGCTCGCCGACCGGGCCCGCGTGGTCGCGCGGGCACCGAGAGGCGATATCCACAGGCTGCCGAGATCCTCAACACACCCCGTCATCCACAGGCTCACACCCGCTCCCACGCGCTGTTTCACGTGAAACGGGGGGTGCCTGTGGACAACCGGTGTGGATAACTTTTCGGCCGGTCGGTCGTTGTCCGCGAACCGCCAAATCGGCGGAATCGGTGGCTACCGAGGCCGACAGTGGACGGGTGCGCCGCGATCGCTCCGGATGCCACCGGAACCCACGGGCGGCCCCGACGCTCATCGGCTCAACGGGGGCGCCTCGCATTGACAGCTTGTCCATTCGAGGAGTTGCGCCAGCGACGACCCTCGTCCACTCGCAGGACGCCCGGAGGGCATCAGCTCTGACCCTCGGCTCAGGCACCCGGGCGCCCGTGCCGCTCGGAGCGTCCGTCGGGGACGCCAGATCGAACCGCAGTGCCGGTCGTCGCCGTTTGAGACGACGCGACGACCCCGTCGGACCGTTCACTCAGATCAGGGATTCGATCGGCACCAGCCGGGGCGGGGCCTCTGTTTCACGTGAAACAGAGTGCGCAGGGCACGCCATCACGCCTGGCCGCTCGCGGCTCGACTGACTCGCGCCGGGAGTCGCTGACGCGGGATGCGACGAGCCGACCGACCGCGACCAAAGATCCGACCCGCCGGGGATAACCACGGAGACCCGTTACGGCCACTCAGCGGCTCGCTGACGCTTCGAGCGACGCGAGGGGTGGTTGTGGTCGAGTGGACCATGCCGGGGCCTTCTGTGACGCGTGTAGAGCCAACCCGACCGATCGCCTGGCACTGCCGCCCCCCGCCCGCCGCCCGTGCTTGCGGACGCGCAGGGTCAGAGCGAGCCGTCCGCCACATACATCCGGCGTCCTCATCCCTGCGGTCGCGGTGACGCTGAGCGGGCTGAGCGAGCTGAGGGCGGCGACTGCCGGTCGGGCACGCCGATCCACCGCGGGGCGGCCGTCGGCTGTTTCACGTGAAACGCGACGACCCCGGGATGCAGAACGGCCGCGCCCCCGGTGGGTAGCGCGGCCGTAGGCGAGCGGGCGGGCTCAGTCCTCCCCGCTCTCCTCCTGCTGCACTCCGATGATCCCGACGATCCGCTCCAGGTCGTCCACCGTCGCGAACTCGATTGTGATTTTGCCCTTGCTGCGGCCGATGTCGACCTTCACCCGGGTGTCGAACCGGTCGGACAGCCGATCGGCGAGATCGGTCAGGGCCGGCGCGTGCGCCTTGGGTCGCCGCTTCGCGGCCTGACCCTTCGCCGGGCCGTCGTTCAGTGCCAAGGCCACGATCTCCTCGGTCGCCCGAACCGACAGTCCTTCGGCCACGATCCGCAGGGCCAGCTGTTCCTGCGCCTCGGCCTCGTCGAGGCTCAGCAGAGCGCGGGCGTGCCCCGCCGACAGGATGCCGGCGGCAACCCGGCGCTGCACCTGTGCGGGCAGGTTCAGCAGTCGGATCGTGTTGGAGATCTGCGGACGACTCCGGCCGATCCGGCGGGCCAACTCCTCGTGGGTGGCGCCGAACTCCTCCAGCAGTTGCTGGTAGGCGGCGGCCTCTTCCAGCGGGTTCAGGTTCGCCCGGTGGATGTTCTCCAGCAGGGCATCGCGGAGCATGGCGTCGTCACGGGTGTCCCGGACGATCGCCGGGATGCTCTCCCGCCCCACCGCCTGGGCGGCCCGCCAGCGCCGCTCGCCCATCACCAGTTCGTACTTCTCGTCGTCGAGCTGCCGAACGACGATGGGCTGGAGGAAGCCGACCTCCTGGATCGAGGTCTTCAGCTCCTCCAGCGCATCCTCGTCGAAGACCTGGCGGGGCTGCTTCGGGTTGGGCATGATCGCGTCGACCGGGATCTCGGCGAATCGCGCACCGGGCACAGGGCTGAGCACAGGCTCCGGCTCGCGGACCGGCGCTCCGGCGGGTACTGCGTCGACGGCGACGGTTCCCGCGTCGTCCGTCTGCTCGTACTCCGGCTCGGCCGTCGCGGTGCCAGCGGCACCCGGCGCCGGCCCGGTCGGGATCAGCGCCCCCAGGCCCCTACCCAGACCGCCCCGAGGACGGTTCTTCATGCCACGCCTCCCAGCGACTTGTCCGCACTACGCATTCCGGCCCACCGGCTCCTTGACGCCCCGCTCGGCGATCTCCTGGGCGGCCTCGAAGTAACTCGTGGCGCCCCGCGAACCGGGATCGTAGGTCATCACCGACTGGCCGTAGCTCGGTGCCTCGGACACCCGAACGTTGCGGGGGATGACCGCCTGGAGAACCTTGTCGCCGAAGTGGTTCCGGACGTCCTGCTCGACGGCGTCGGCCAACCGGGTGCGACGGTCGTACATGGTCAGCAGGATGGTGGAGACGTCGAGCTTCGGGTTGAGGTGCTGGCGTACCAGGTTGATGTTGTTGATCAGCTGGTTGAGCCCCTCCAGCGCGTAGTACTCGCACTGGATCGGGATCAGCACCTCCTGCGCGGCAACCAGAGCATTGACCGTGAGCAGGCCGAGCGAGGGCGGGCAGTCGATGAAGACGTAGTCGAACTCGCCCGGGTAGGCGGCGATCGCCCGGTCCAGGCGGGACTCCCGGGCCACCACCGACACCAGCTCGATCTCCGCGCCGGCCAGGTCGATGGTCGCGGGTACGCACCAGAGGTTGGGGATGCCCTCGACCGCCTGTGCCACCTCGGCCAGCGGCACGCTGTTGATCAGGCAGTCGTACACGTCGGGGATTCCGGTGTGGTGTGGGACGTTGAGCCCGGTCGAGGCGTTGCCCTGCGGGTCGAGGTCGACCACGAGCACCCGGTTGCCGTGCAGGGCGAGCGCCACCGCAAGGTTGACGGTGGTGGTGGTCTTACCCACGCCACCCTTTTGGTTGGCGACGCACATGACCCGGGTCCGGTCCGGCCGAGGCATGGTCACCTCGCCACTGGGATTCAGGATCTGCACGGCGCGCATCGCCTCCATAGCCAACGGTGGGTCATCCTCTTCGCGCGTCGGGGTTTCACGTGAAACGTACGTGGGGTCGGCCGCCACGGCAGCCAACGACTCGGTCGAAGCGACCGGCGCGTCGGCGACCACCGGCGCGGCGTCCCGAACGACAGCCGCAGTGGGTTGGTGCGGGACGGCCGGCTCGAAACGAACCGCCGCGGCGGTGTTGCGGCGACCCGGGGCCGCCCGCACCTCGGCGGCGTTCACCGGTCGACTCGACGCCTCCGGCGCGCGACGACCACTCGCCGGCTCCGGAATGGCCGAGCCCTCCGGCCGCCCGGCGCCCGACGGCGGGTCGAGCGCTGCCGGCGGATCGCTGTCGGTAGGTCGGGTCGATGGCCCGGTCGCGCCGGGCGACCAGCTCGGGTAGTCGGTTTCACGTGAAACGGGATCGCTGGTCGACCCGGTCACGCGTGGATCGTCGTACCTGCCGTCGTCATGCACCTGTCATCCCTGCCCGCTTCGGATGGTCGGTCCGCGCCCCGGTCAACTTGGCCGCATCCACGCCCGCAACCCGGAGCGTACGGCCCACGGGAGCGGTCGGAGACCCGCGACGTCCGTCACCCGCTTCACACTATCGACGCGCGGTCAGCCTACGGCGGACGGGCGCGGCCGGTCCACGTCGGGTTCTCATCCCCTCGTCCATCCGTACCGGTACAACGAGGCAACCCGCCGGCCGGAAGCCCGATGGCGCGAAGTGTCACCCTCGGCGGGAGCGTCCGCCCCGGGCGCGCTTCTTGGCCGCCGGACGCGGGCCGACCATCCGCTCGCGCACGATCTCCACCACGGTGGTGGGCGGGTCGATCACGCCGACGCCGCAGAGGTGCACGCCCGGCTGCCCGCCGCCGAGTCGCGCCACCACCTCGGCGTGCTCCTCGATCTCGGCTGCAGCGGACGAGCCCTTGAGTGCCAGCAGGCGACCACCGCGAACCGCCAACGGGAGGCTCCAGCCGGCGAGCCGATCCAGGGGCGCGACCGCGCGTGCGGTCACCACGTCCCCACTGATCGGCTCCCGGCCGCTCGAACCGCTGGCGGCCTCGTCGGCCCGGCCACGGAACACCCGGACCGACTTGGCCAGGCCGAGTCGCTCGACGACCTCGATCAGGAACGACGTCCGTCGGGCGAGCGGCTCGATCAGGGTGACAGTGAGGTCGGGGCGGGCGATGGCCAGGACGAGACCCGGCAGACCGGCGCCGGAGCCGACGTCCAGCACCGTCGCGCCGGCCGGGATCCGCTCGGCGACCGCAGCACAGTTGAGCAGGTGCCGATCCCAGATGCGGGGTGCCTCCCGGGGGCCGATCAGGCCGCGGACCACGCCGTCGGTGGCCAGCAGTTCGGCGTACGCGGCGGCCAGGTCGAGACGGTCACCAAAGAGGGTGAGCGCGGCCGGAGCCAGCTCGGGCGGCAACGCCGCGTCGGCCGGTGACGGGGCGGTGTCGGGCCCGGTCGATCCGCCGTCGGCGTCGGACGAGGTAGCGGGGCGGACAGCGGACGGCCCGGGCGGCGTGCCGCCCGGGCCGGTCACGGCGTCGGCCGTGATGTCGTCGTGGGTCACCCGGTCAGTCCGCCGGCCGTACGACGATGCGCCGGTTCGGCTCGACACCCTCGGACTCGCTCGCCACACCGGACATGGCGTTGACCACGTCGTGCACGCACTTGCGCTCGAACGCGGACATCGCCTCCAGGCGGACCGGCTCGCCGTACTCCTTGACCTTCTCGACGGCGTTCTTGGCGACCGCGGCGAGTTCCTTGCGGCGGTTCGCCCGGTAGCCACCGACGTCGAGCAGCAGGCGGCTCGGCGTACCGGTCTGCCGGAAGACGGCGAGGCGGGTCAGCTCCTGGAGCGCCTCCAGGGTGGCCCCGCGCTGGCCGACCAGGTTCTGCAGTCGCTCGCCGACCACCTCGACCATCGGGCGGCCGGCGGCGACCAGCTCGTCGATGTCGCCGTCGTAGTCGAGGATGTCGAGCAGGCCCTCGACGTAGTCGGCGGCGATCTCGCTCTGCCGGAACAGATCGCCCTCGCCCACAGCCTTCTTCGACCGGGTGCCAGCGGCGGTGTCGGTGTCGTCGTCCGCCTCGGTGTCGTCGGCTTCGGTGTCGTCGCCGTCCACCGCGAGCGTGGCGGTCTCCTCCTCGTCCAGGGACTGCTCGGCGCGGGGGATGCTGGTCTCGGTCACGGTCTCATCTCCGTACTCGCTCGGCCGGACCGTCGGGTCCGACTGGTTTCCCGGGGCCGGCGGGAGGTCGCCGGTGCCCACAGGCACGTCTGTACGGGCAGTGTCGCCCGTGGCCGCGCGGTGCGCGGTCGGTTCCGCCCGGCGCCGGCCATACGGCGGCTGCGCGGTGCGGAACGGGCCGCCGCCGGTGATCCGACGGCGGCCCTCGCGGGTCAGCCCTGCCGCTTGGCGGGGCGGCTCTTCTTCGGGTTGTTCATCGGCTTGGCGCCCGGCTTCGGGCCGGCCACCTTCGGCGCGGTCGCCTTTACCGGCGCCGGCGGGGCCGCCTTGCCACGACCGAACAGGCCGCCGGACTTGGCGGGCTGCACCGGGTTGCGGGGGCCGGCGGGGGCCACGGCCTTCTTGGCGGTCACCGGCGGCGGGAACTTCCGCAGCACCCACTGCTGTTGGCCGAGGGTGAAGAGGTTGTTGGTGACCCAGTAGATGATGACGCCGATCGGGAAGATCGCGCCGGAGATCAGCAGCGACGCGGGGATGCCGTAGAGCATCAGTCGCTGGATCATCCGCTGCTGCGGGTCCTCGGCCCAGCCGGTCTTGAGGATCATCTGACGGCTGGTCAGGTAGGTGGTCGCGATCATGACCAGCACCAGGACACCAGCAATGATCTTCACGGTGCTGCCGTTGGCGCCGAGGCTGGCCAGCTCGTCGGCAGTGGAGCCGAACTTGCCGGCGATCGGGGCGGTGAAGAGCTTCGCCTGCGAGGCGCTCTGGAACTGGTCGGCGGTCCAGCCGTAGAGGGTCTGGTTCTTCTTGTCCGGGTCGAGCCGGCGCAGCACGTGGAAGAGGCCCAGGAAGACCGGGATCTGAAGGAACATCGGAAGGCAACCCATCAGCGGGTTGGCCTTCTCCTTCTTGTAGAGCTCCATCATTTCTTTCTGGAGCGTCTCCCGGTCACCCTTGTGCTTCTCCTGAAGCTCCTTGACCTTGGGCTGGAGCGCCTGCATCGCCCGCTGCGACTTGATCTGCTTGACGAAGACCGGGAACAGGATCACCCGGACGGTGACCACCAGGAAGATGATGGACAGGATCCAGGCGAAGTTGGTGCCGATCACCGCGCCGACGGGCACCCCGATGGCGTCCCAGGCAGAGTGCCAGGTCAGCAGGATCCACGAAATCGCGTAGTAGATCCAGTCGAGACTCAGACTCAATTCGGGGCTCCAGTCACATCAGCACGACGGCGGCCGCCCGGCTCCGGCACCGGGTCATATCCACCAGGGTGAAAGGGGTGGCAGCGCAACAACCGCCGGGCCGCCAGCACGGCTCCCCGGAGCGCGCCGTGCCGAACGACCGCCTCCTGGGCGTACGCACTGCACGACGGGTAGAACCGACAGCGAGCCGGCAGTGCCGGACTTATCCACCGACGGTACGCGATGATGGGCGCGATCAGCACCTTGGCACCGGTTGTCGACGGGCGTGGGCTGCTCTGCTCGGTGCCGCTCATCGGGACCGCCGCTCGCGGGGCGACCGGGCGACCGCGATGGCGGCGTCCAGGTCGGCGGCGAGCCGAGGGTACGACGCCTGCGCCGCGGCGGGGAGCGCCCGGACGACCAGGGTGCTGCCGGCGGGCAGGGCGGTCAACCGTTCCCGGACCAGCGCCCGCAGTCGGCGCCGGACCCGGTTACGGGTCACCGCGTTGCCGACCGCCTTGGACACGACGAAGCCGGCACGGGACGGTACGGACGACTGCTCCGCACTGTTGTCCCGTACCGGCTCCGGCAAGGTCGGTGTGTCGGGGTCGACGGTCACCGGCACGGCCAGATGGACCACGACGGCGCCACGTCCGGCGCGTCGGCCACCGCGAACCGCTGCGGCGAAGTCAGTGCTGCGCCGCAGTCGCTGCGCGGCGGCCAGCACGACTGCCCACGTCCCCTGGACCGGCCCGGTCGGCTCAGGCCGACAGGGTGGTGCGACCCTTGGCGCGACGGCTCGACAGGATGGCACGGCCGGCACGGGTGCGCATGCGCAGCCGGAAGCCGTGGGTCTTCGCGCGCCGGCGGTTGTTCGGCTGGTAGGTGCGCTTGCTCACGTCAGGCTCTCCGTTTTCGTACGCGCCCCGCGCGACGGGATCGCCGGGGTCGTGTGGTGGTCCAGGCCACCTCGACGGTGGCCCACGATCGGTGCTGTCCGGCGGAGCGGGACCTCGACGACGCGGGGATGCGACCGCGGACAGCAAGCACCCATCACCCTAGCAGAGGGCGAGAAAGCAGCCGTTCCAGCCTACGCAGGGGGGCAATGACCGTCAAACACCCCGAGCAGGGGACAACGGGACGCGCCCAAGGCCGGAGGGCGGTTTTCGCTGATGCCGACAAGGGCGCCGCCGCGTCGCCGGTTGATGGCGCAGGGACAACGCTGTTACCGTGCCCGATTGCGGTGAGCGTCGGAAGCTCCGGTCGTCGCGCAGGCAAGACCGGACAAGGCAGTGAATCGTTCGGCACGGTGAACCCGCTTCAGCGCCCGATCAGGCAGGGGGCAGGTCCCACCCGCGGCCGGCGGCGGCCACAATCGGTCGGTACACAGGCTGTGGATAACTTGTGGATGACCACCGGTCGACCGTCCGGGTGGGTGTTGTTCCACCCGCGAACGCGGCGGGCCCGGGACGGCCGGCTGGCAGACAGCGGCGGCCGGGAGCAGAAGCGAGGGGGTGGCACGACGGTGGCCGGTACGACCGACCTTGCCGCAGTGTGGTTAGCGGCGACCGACGAGCTCGCCGACGAGATCATCTCCGCGCAGCAGCGTGCCTACCTCCGACTGACCCGGCTGCGGGCGATCGTCGAGGACACCGCACTGCTCTCCGTTCCGGACGCGTTCACCCGCGACGTGATCGAGTCACGCCTGCGCCCGGCGATCACCGAGGCGCTCACCCGCCGACTCGGCCGACCGATCCAGGTCGCGGTCACCGTCCGGGTGGCCGAGGACGCCACCGGCCGACCGGCCGGCACCGTCTACCGCAGCGCCCCGGAGCCCGCGCCGCTCGACATCGACGGCCCGGGCGTCGCGCCCTTCGACGACGACCAGGGTGCTCGGCCGTCGGCCGACGCGGTGATCCCCGAGCAGTCACCCGCGCCGCGTACGCCCGATCCGGGTCCGCCGCCCGCGCCGGCGGGACCACCGCTCGCGCCGTCCGTCGACGGGCATCGCTCGGGGCTGATCCCCGCCAGCAGGGACGGGCAGGAGGCGTTGTTCAGCACGGCCTTCGCAGAGCCCATGCGGTCGCCCCGACCGGGCCCGGACCGGCGCGGTTACGACGAGCAGGCCGCCCGCCTGGACCCGCCCGGCCCGGACACCCGGCCCTACGAGCCCCGCTACCGGGACGACTCGGCGTCCCCGCGCGACCAGCACGTGATCCGCTCGCTCCCCCGGGACAGCGGAACGGACAGCGGCCCGGGTCGCAGCGCTGTGGACCATCGGCCCGGTGGCCGCGACGACCGCCGGCTGCCCGGTGCCGACACCGGCGGCAACCGGCTCAACCCGAAGTACATGTTTGAGACGTTCGTCATCGGGTCGTCCAACCGCTTCGCCCACGCCGCGAGCGTGGCGGTGGCGGAGTCGCCGGCCAAGGCGTACAACCCGCTGTTCATCTACGGGCACTCCGGGCTGGGCAAGACGCACCTGTTGCACGCCATCGGGCACTACGCCACGACGCTCGGCAACGCCCGCTCGGTCCGGTACGTCTCGACCGAGGAATTCACGAACGACTTCATCAACTCGCTCCGGGACGACAAGACCAGCGCGTTCCAGCGGCGCTACCGCGACGTCGACATCCTGTTGATCGACGACATCCAGTTCCTGGAGAACCGCGAGCGCACCCAGGAGGAGTTCTTCCACACCTTCAACACCCTGCACAACGCCAACAAGCAGATCGTGATCACCTCGGACCGGTCGCCGCGCCAGTTGGCCACCCTGGAGGACCGGATGCGAACCCGGTTCGAGTGGGGGCTGCTGGCCGACATCCAGCCACCGGATCTGGAGACCCGGATCGCGATCCTGCAGAAGAAGGCCGCGCAGGAGCGGATGTACGCCCCGCCGGACGTGTTGGAGTTCATCGCCTCCCGGGTGTCGAACTCGATCCGGGAGCTGGAGGGCGCGCTGATCCGGGTGACCGCGTTCGCCAGCCTGACCCGGTCGACGGTCGAGCTGTCGCTGGCCGAGGAGGTGCTTCGGGACTTCATGCCCGACGGTGCCGGCCCGGAGATCAACGCCGACCAGATCATGGCGTCGACCGCTGACTACTTCGGGGTGAGCCTGGAGGACCTGCGGGGGCAGTCCAGGTCCCGGGTGCTGGTCAACGCCCGCCAGGTGGCCATGTACCTCTGTCGGGAGTTGACTGAGCTGTCGCTGCCCCGGATCGGGCAGGCGTTCGGCGGCCGGGACCACACCACAGTGATGCACGCTGACCGCAAGATTCGTCAGCAGATGGCGGAGCGCCGCTCGCTGTACAACCAGATCGCCGAGCTGACCAACCGGATCAAGCAGAACAGCTGAGGCGTACGACCGCCGTACGGCGGCGCACAGCCACAGGACACGCCCGGCCGGATCTCCGGTCGGGCGTTCTTTTTGGGTCAGTCAGCTGGACTCTCGACATGGTGGAGACCACAGCATTGAGGCCGTGACCGCCTCGATCCCCACTCGTTGTCCACAGCTCGTTATCCACCGTCGGTGGGTAACTACGGTCCGTCCTCCGCCAGTTACCCACAGGCTGTGGAGAAACCCTGTGTACGAGGCTGTGGACGCCTGGGGACGACGGTCGGGTTATCCACCGATCATCATCAACCTGTGTACGGGCTGTTGAAGGTTCTGGGGATGACGGCAATGGTGATCTTCCCCGCGATCCACAGGCTTGGGGAGAAAGTCGGTGGATTACCGGTGGACAACCGGTGGACAACGGTGGACAACCGGCCGCCGTCGGCGGGCTGTGGACACACAAGCCGGTTGTACCCCCGGTTCTCCACAGCTAAATCACCGGTGGATAACCTGTCTGACCTGCGCAGACCTCGGTTTTCCACAGTTTGCACAGGTGCGATGAAGACGATGAGTTATCTCTTCTAAGAGAACAAAAACCAATCATCACCGTTGGGCTTTCTGTGGATCGGGCCGAACGCTGTCGGATCAGCCGGTCAGCATCGACACGATCCATGGGGTCGGGCGCACAGCCGATACCCCCGCGCCCTAAGGTGCGATGGGTACCCGCACGGTCGGGCGGGACGGTAGGCAGCGGTCGGCATGAGAGAGTTGTCGCTGACGTCGACGCGGAGGCATTGATGAAGTTCCGAGTGGAGCGCGACGCGCTCGCCGAGGCTGTGGCGTGGACCGCGAAAAGCCTGCCCAACCGGCCATCTGTACCGGTGCTCGCCGGGGTGATGCTGCGCGTCACCGACGGCAACCTGCGGGTCTCCGGGTTCGACTACGAGGTCTCCAGTCAGGTGACCGTCGAGGTGCAGGGCGACGCCGACGGCGCCGCGCTCGTCTCCGGCCGCCTGCTCGCCGAGATCACCAAGGCGTTGCCGGCCAAGCCGGTCGACATCGCCGCGGTCGGCGCGCACCTCGAGCTGGTCTGTGGCAGCGCCCGGTTCACCCTGCCCACCATGCCGGTGGAGGATTACCCCGCGCTGCCCGAGATGCCGCAGAGCGCCGGCACTGTCGACGCCGCCGCGTTCGCCACCGCCGTGTCCCAGGTGGCCATCGCGGCCGGTCGCGACGAGACGCTGCCGATGATGACCGGTGTCCGGGTCGAGCTGTCCGGCGACACGCTGTCGATGCTCGCCACCGACCGTTACCGGCTGGCGCTGCGTGAGATCCAGTGGCGGCCGGACGACCCCGAGGTGAGCATCAACGCCCTGGTGCCGGCCCGCACCCTGAACGACACCGCCAAGGCCCTCGGCCCGCTGGGCGGCGAGGTCACCCTCGCCCTCGCCCAGGGCGCTGCGGGCGAGGGCATGGTCGGCCTCGCCGGCGGCACCCGCCGCACCACCAGCCGCCTGCTCGACGGCGCCAACTACCCGCCGGTGCGGTCACTCTTCCCGGCCACCCACAACGCCGCGGCCCGGGTGCCGGTCAGCACGCTGATCGAGGTGGTCAAGCGGGTCGCGCTGGTCGCCGAACGGACCACCCCGGTGCTGCTCAGCTTCAGCGCCGACGGCCTGGTGGTCGAGGCCGGCGGTTCCGAGGAGGCGCGGGCCAGCGAGGCGATGGAGGCCACCTTCACCGGTGACCCACTGACCATCGGCTTCAACCCGCAGTACCTCATCGACGGTCTGGCAAACCTGGGCGCCCAGACGGCCGTGCTTTCCTTCGTCGACGCCTTCAAGCCCGCGGTGATCTCTCCCGCCGGCGAGGATGGCGAGGTCATTCCGGGGTACCGGTACCTCATCATGCCGATCCGCGTCTCGCGCTGATCGCGCCCAGCAACACCAGATCCACGGAGGTAGAAACACATGCAGCTCGGCCTGGTAGGACTCGGCCGTATGGGCGGCAACATGCGGGAGCGGTTGCGTTCGGCCGGGCACGAGGTGGTCGGCTTCGACCACAACGCGCAGATCAGCGACGTCACGACCCTTGCCGGCCTGGCGGAGAAGCTTGAGTCGCCGCGCGCGGTCTGGGTCATGGTGCCCGCCGGTGTCACCGACGCCACCATCGACGAACTCGCCGAGGTGCTCGGCGAAGGCGACATCATCATCGACGGCGGCAACTCGCGCTTCAGCGACGACGCCCCCCGTGCCGAACGGCTCAACCAGCGGGGCATCGGCTACATGGACGTCGGGGTCTCCGGCGGCGTCTGGGGCCGGCAGAACGGCTACGGGCTGATGGTCGGTGGCTCCCAGGAGCACGTGGACCGCCTGATGCCGATCTTCAACGCGCTCAAGCCCGAGGGCGAGTTCGGCTTCGTGCACGCCGGCCCGGTCGGTGCCGGGCACTACTCGAAGATGGTGCACAACGGCATCGAGTACGGCCTGATGCACGCCTACGCCGAGGGCTACGAGCTGATGGCGGCCTCGGAGCTGGTGACCAACGTGCCGGGCGTCATCAAGTCCTGGCGGGAGGGCACCGTCGTCCGTTCCTGGCTGCTCGACCTACTGGACCGGGCGCTCGACGAGGACCCGGAGCTGGCCGACCTGAGCGGCTACACGGAGGACACCGGCGAGGGTCGGTGGACGGTCGACGAGGCGGTCCGGCTGGCCGTGCCGCTGAACGTCATCACCGCTTCGCTGTTCGCCCGGTTCGCCTCGCGGCAGGACGACTCACCCGCCATGAAGGCCGTCTCCGCGCTGCGTCAGCAGTTCGGTGGCCACGCCGTCCACAAGCGCTGAGCGGTATCCACAACCTGTGTACGTTCACCGGCTGGAACTGGTCGACTTCCGCTCGTACGAGCGGGTGGCCGTCGACCTCCAACCGGGGGCGAACGTCCTGATCGGCGCCAACGGCGTCGGCAAGACCAACCTCGTCGAGGCGCTGGGCTACGTGGCGACCCTGGACTCACACCGAGTCGCCACCGACGCCCCTCTGGTCCGGATGGGCGCCACGTCCGCGGTGATCCGCTGCGCGGTGGTGCACGACGGCCGCGAGCTCCTGGTCGAGCTGGAGATCGTGCCCGGCAAGGCCAACCGGGCCCGGCTGGGCCGCTCACCGGCGCGGCGGGCCCGGGACGTGCTCGGGGCGCTCCGGCTGGTGCTCTTCGCCCCGGAGGATCTCGAGCTGGTCCGGGGCGACCCGGCCGAACGACGCCGCTACCTGGACGACCTGCTGGTCAACCGGCAGCCCCGGTACGCGGGCGTGCGGGCCGACTACGAGCGGGTCGTCAAGCAGCGCAACGCCCTGCTGCGCACCGCGTACCTGGCCCGCAAGACCGGTGGGTCCCGGGGTGGCGACCTCGGCACCCTCGCGGTCTGGGACACCCACCTGGCCCAGCACGGCGCGGAGCTGCTCGCCGGGCGGCTGGAGCTGGTGGCCGCACTCACCCCGCACGTGGCCAAGGCGTACGACGCGGTGGCCGCCGGTCGGGGTGCGGCGGGCATCACCTACCGGCCCTCGATCGAGCTGGCCGAGCCGACCACCGACCGGGCCGTGCTTGCCGAGGCGCTGACGGCGGCCCTGGCCGCGTCCCGCTCCGCCGAGATCGAGCGGGGCACCACCCTGGTCGGCCCACACCGCGACGAGTTGGCCCTGAGCCTCGGCCCGCTGCCCGCCAAGGGGTATGCGAGCCACGGCGAGTCGTGGTCGTTCGCGCTCGCGTTGCGGCTGGCCGGGTACGACCTGTTGCGCGCCGACGGCATCGAGCCGGTGCTGGTGCTCGACGACGTCTTCGCGGAGTTGGACACCGGCCGCCGGGAGCGGTTGGCGGAGCTGGTCGGCGGGGCGAGTCAGCTGCTGGTGACCTGTGCGGTGGACGATGACGTGCCGGCCGCTCTGCGCGGCACCCGCTACCAGGTCGGCGAAGGGACGGTACGCCGTGTCGGATAAGCCAGGCACCGATCGGCCAGCGGCAGGCGAGGCCCCGGCTGCGCGTACTCCGAAGTCGGAGTCGGCGGGCGGTGAGCCGGCGGCGGCCGCCAGCGGGCCGGAGTTGGCCCGGGCGGTGCTCGACGCGGCGCTGTCCCGACGGCAGGCGGCGGCCCGCGCCCGGCGTACTCCCGGCAGTGGCGACGCTGCCGCCGGGTCGGGGCGACGGTTGCGCGGCTACTCCGGCCCCGGTCCGGACCCGCGCGATCCGCAGCCGCTCGGCGCCGTGCTGAACCGGCTGGTGAAGGCGCGTGGCTGGCAGCAGCCAGCGGCCGAGGCAACCGTGTTCGGCGCCTGGGAGCGGGTCGTTGGCGCTGAGGTCGCGCAGAACAGCCGCCCGGTGAAGTTGGAGAACGGCGAGCTGACAGTGGAGGCGCGCTCGACCGCCTGGGCCACCCAGCTGCGGCTGCTCGCCGGCTCGCTGCTCAAGCAGATCGCCAGCGAGGTCGGTCACAACGTGGTGCGCAAGCTGCACATCCACGGCCCGGCCGCGCCCTCCTGGGGGAAGGGCCCACGTCGGGTCCGTGGTCGGGGCCCCCGCGACACGTACGGCTGAGCCGGCCGTTCAGCCGCGCCGGTCGGCCTCGCGGGCTGCCCGCTTGCGCTCCCGCTGCTCCCGGGTGAACCGCTTGCGCTCGGCCAGGTCGCGTTTCCACGCCTCGCGGGCCTCGGCCGAGCCGCCCTGCACCGCGCCCTGCACACCCTCGGCCGGGCCGGCGAGGTGCCGGAAGGCCCACCGCATCAGTCGGCCGCCCTCGCCCGGGGCCCTGGTGATCGCGCCGTCCTCGCTCATCTGCCGCCCTCTTCCCCGCGTCGCCTCGCTGGTTCTCGCCCGTCGCCCCGAGCAGACCGTTGGGACACCAATGGTTGGTGTACCAATGATCGGTACGATAGTCACCGTGCGGAGAGAGGGCAACCGATGAGCGAACGACCGGACGGCGTCGACCCGCTGGCCCTGGAGCAGCAGGTCTGCTTCGCCCTCTCGGTCGCCGCGCGCAGCGTGGTGGCCGTCTACCGGCCGCTGCTGGAGCCGATGGGGCTGACCCACCCGCAGTACCTGGTGATGTTGGCGCTCTGGCAGCACGCGCCGCTGTCCGGCCGCGACCTCAGCCGACTGCTCCAGCTCGACCCGGGCACGCTGTCACCCCTGCTCAAACGGCTTGAGGCGGCCGGCTACCTGCGCCGGGAACGCGACCCGAGCGACGAGCGCAGCCTCGCCGTCACCCTCACCACCAGCGGTGCCGCGCTGCGGAGTCAGGCCGAGCTGATCCCGGCCGCGATCGTGCAGCGGCTCGGGCTGCCCGTCGAGGACCTGCAACACCTGCACGCGGTGCTCACGCAGCTGATCTCGGCAGCCAACCGGCCGGCCGCCCCGGAGACCGACCCGGCGGCTCAGGCGTCGGCGTAGACGGCGAACCCGCGCTCGGCGCAGCGCCGGTAGAACGCGGCCAGCACGCCCAGCTCGGCGCAGGTGAAGTTCCACTGCGGCGGGTCGCCGCGCTCGTCGCGCAGAGCGTCGAGCCGGCTCTCCAGCCAGCGCAGCTGCTGCTCGGCCAACCGACCGTCGCCGAGGAGGGAGCGCAGCACGGTGCTCACCGACTCGAAGGTGACAGCCTCGCCGTTCGCGCGGTGCGCGGCCACGAACCGCTCGATGCCGCTGGCGATCCAGGAGCAGCCGTCCGGGTCGATCACCGGGTCCTCATCCTCGGCGGCGGCGTCTGTGGCGTACAACACACCTTCGAGGCCGAGCAGGAGATCCACCAACTCGGTGTACGCGGTCGCCCGGATGGTGCCGGTCTTCGCGATCAGCTCGGCCAGCGCCGCCGTCGGCGCGGAGATGCGCGGCAGGTCGACGATCTCGCCGAAGTCGACGAACTCGGCCGGCGCGACCGGATCGTAGAAGCGGCCGGTCCGCGGCCAGTGCACCGCGACGTTGTCCAGCCCCATCTGTCACCTCTTAAAGAGCACGTGTCGGGTCGATCGGGTCGATCGTCCCGGTTCCAACCGGTAAAGATCAAGGCTGGTTCCGGGGCGCCGCAAACGTACGGCACTGACGCTTCGGCCGCGACCCCCGACCCGCCCGACCGCGGGTCAACCCGTTCCGGGGCGGCGCGTGCGATGGGGGCTTGGCGTGTGGGGGGAGTCGTGGGCGGCGGGGTTCTGCCGGCTATGGACTTCTCAGCCGCCTCTCTGAGGGTGCCGAGTGGTGGTTCTGTCCCCCGCGCACAGTAGGATTGACAGTGAGACGAAGACCCGGTGCGGGAGTGGGACGGGGCCGGTGGCCCCAGATTCATTCTCCACGTCGGGTCGAGCCGATCGCGATCCGCGGGCAACCGCGGCGACCGGCGCGTTCGACCCGCTTGTCCGGAGGTCTCCGGTGCCGGTCCACGCGCCGACGTCGCGTCCTGTCCGCCGAACCCGCGCCTGACGCGCCCTACCGGCGCGGCTGACGCGAGAAAGTGGCCGAGGGTGGCAGCGCAGGACAAGCAGGAGTACGGCGCAGAGTCGATCACCGTTCTCGAGGGGCTGGAGGCGGTTCGCAAGCGGCCCGGTATGTACATCGGGTCCACCGGCGAGCGCGGTCTGCACCACCTCGTCTGGGAGGTCGTCGACAACGCGGTCGACGAGGCGCTGGCCGGATACTGCGACACCATCGACGTGGTGCTGCTCGCCGACGGCGGCGTCCGGGTCACCGACAACGGCCGTGGTTTCCCCGTCGACCTCCACCCGAAGCTCAAGAAGCCCGGTGTCGAGGTCGCGTTGACCATCCTGCACGCGGGTGGCAAGTTCGACGGCAAGGCGTACGCGGTCTCCGGCGGTCTGCACGGCGTCGGTGTCTCCGTGGTGAACGCGCTCTCCACCAAGATGTTCGTCGAGATCCACAAGTCCGGCTCCGTGTGGCGGCAGCACTACACCAACTCCAAGCCGAGCCCGCTGGAGAAGGGCGAGACCACCGACCGCACCGGCTCGGCGGTCTCCTTCTGGCCCGACCCGGACGTCTTCGAGACCGTCGACTTCGACTTCCAGACCATCTACCGGCGTCTCCAGGAGATGGCCTTCCTCAACCGCGCCCTGCGCATCCACCTGCTCGACGAGCGGGTGGCCGAGGAAGAGGACGGCCGGCAGCGCGAGGTCACCTTCTACTACGAGGGCGGCATCGCGGACTTCGTCCGGCACCTCAACGCCTCCAAGAGCCCGATCCACAAGACAGTGGTCGAGTTCGAGGCCGAGGAGGAGGGCATGTCGCTCGAGATCGCCATGCAGTGGAACGAGTCGTACGGCGAGTCGGTCTACACCTTCGCCAACACGATCAACACCCACGAGGGCGGCACCCACGAGGAGGGCTTCCGGTCCGCGCTGACCAGCGTGGTCAACCGGTACGGCACCGACAAGAAGCTGCTCAAGGGCGACGAGAAGCTCTCCGGCGAGGACATCCGCGAGGGGCTCGCGGCGATCATTTCGGTCAAGCTGGCCAACCCGCAGTTCGAGGGCCAGACCAAGACCAAGCTGGGTAACACCCCGGTGAAGAGCTTCGTGCAGCGGGTCTGCAACGACCGGTTGGTCGACTGGTTCGACCGCAACCCGGCCGAGGCCAAGATGATCATCACGAAGGCCTCCCAGGCGGCCCGTGCCCGGATCGCCGCGCAGCAGGCGCGCAAGCTGGCCCGACGCAAGTCGCTGCTGGAGTCCGGCTCGATGCCGGGCAAGCTGGCCGACTGCCAGTCGACCGACCCCCGCGAGTCCGAGGTGTTCATTGTCGAGGGCGACTCGGCCGGTGGTTCGGCCAAGCAGGGTCGCGACCCGCGGACCCAGGCGATCCTGCCGATCCGCGGCAAGATCCTCAACGTGGAGAAGGCCCGGATCGACCGGGTGCTGAAGAACAACGAGGTCCAGGCGCTGATCACCGCGCTGGGCACGGGCATCCACGACGACTTCGACATGGAGAAGCTGCGGTACCACAAGGTGGTGCTGATGGCCGACGCGGACGTCGACGGCCAGCACATCCAGACGCTGCTGCTCACCCTGCTGTTCCGCTTCATGCGTCCGCTGGTCGAGATGGGGCACGTCTACCTGGCCGCCCCGCCTCTCTACAAGATCAAGTGGAACAAGAAGGGCGACGACGCCCAGTACGCGTACTCGGACCGCGAGCGGGACGGTCTGATCTTGCTGCGCCAGCAGAAGAAGCCGAACGCCAAGCCGGACGACATTCAGCGCTTCAAGGGCCTCGGCGAGATGAACTATCCCGAGCTGTGGGAAACCACAATGAACCCGGCGACGCGTACCCTGCGTCAGGTCACTCTCGACGACGCGGCGACCGCCGACGAGTTGTTCAGTGTGCTGATGGGTGAGGACGTCGAGGCGCGCCGGTCGTTCATCCAGCGCAACGCCAAGGACGTGCGGTTCCTGGATATCTGACGGACTGCGCCGGATCGGCCGGGCCCTGCCCGGCCGATCCGGCGGTCCACAGAGTTATCCACAGCTTGGCCGGTATCCACAGCCGTTATCCACAGCACGAAAACGACTCTGAGTCTGATAAGGGTATACAGTGACCGATTCTCCCGAGTCCACACCGAACGAGCCCGAGGTCCCCGCCGAGGCCATCGCCGCGGTGGTCGCGCACGACCGGATCGAACCGGTCGGGCTCGAGGTGGAGATGCAGCGCTCCTACCTCGACTACGCGATGAGCGTCATCGTCGGTCGCGCGCTGCCGGACGTCCGGGACGGCCTCAAGCCGGTCCACCGCAAGATCCTCTACGCGATGTTCGACTCCGGCTACCGTCCCGACCGCGGCTACGTGAAGTGCTCCCGCGTCGTCGGTGACGTGATGGGTCAGTTCCACCCGCACGGCGACTCGGCGATCTACGACGCGCTGGTCCGGATGGCGCAGCCCTGGTCGCTGCGCTACCCGCTGGTCGACGGCAACGGCAACTTCGGCTCGCCGGGTAACGACCCTGCCGCCGCCATGCGATACACCGAGTGCAAGCTCGACCCCCTCGCCATGGAGATGCTGCGGGACATCGACGAGGACACCGTCGACCTGCAGGACAACTACGACGGCCGGGCCAAGGAGCCCACCATCCTGCCGTCGCGGATCCCCAACCTCCTGGTGAACGGCTCCGAGGGCATCGCGGTCGGCATGGCCACCAAGATCCCGCCGCACAACCTGCGGGAGATCGGCGCGGCGGTGCAGTGGTGCCTGGAGCACCCGGAGGAGGACGAGGAGACCACCCTCGAAGCCCTGCTCGGCATCGTCAAGGGCCCGGACTTCCCGACCCACGGCCTGATCGTCGGCACCACGGCGATCCAGGACGCGTACCGCACCGGTCGCGGTTCGATCCGGATGCGCGCCGTGGTGGAGGTCGAGGAGGACAAGCGGGGGCGCCCCTGCCTGGTTGTCAGCGAGCTTCCCTACCAGGTCAACCCGGACAACCTCGCCGAGCGGATCGCCGAGCTGATCAAGGAGGGCAAGCTCGCCGGGATCGCCGACATCCGCGACGAGTCCTCCGGTCGTACCGGCATGCGGATCGTGCTGGTGCTCAAGCGCGACGCGGTCGCGAAGGTGGTGCTGAACAACCTCTACAAGCACACCCAGCTCCAGGAGACCTTCGGCGCCAACATGCTGGCCCTGGTCGACGGGGTGCCGCGCACGCTCAACCTGGCCCAGTTCATCCGCTACTACGTCGAGCACCAGATCGACGTGATCCGCCGGCGGACCGCGTTCCGGCTGCGCAAGGCCGAGGAGCGGGCGCACATCCTGCGGGGTCTGGGCAAGGCGCTGGACGCGCTGGACGAGGTGATCGCCCTGATCCGGCGCTCTCCGACAGTGGACGACGCCCGGCAGGGCCTGATCCGGCTGCTGGAGATCGACGAGATCCAGGCGACGGCGATCCTGGACATGCAGCTGCGCCGGCTCGCCGCCCTGGAGCGGCAGCGGATCGTCGACGACCTGGCCAAGCTTGAGATCGAGATCGCCGACCTCAAGGACATCCTCGCCAAGCCCGAGCGGCAGCGGAAGATCGTCTCCGAGGAGCTGGGCGAGATCGTCACCAAGTGGGGCGACGATCGGCGCACGCAGATCATCCCGTTCGATGGCGAGGTCTCGATGGAGGACCTCATCGCCCGCGAGGACGTGGTCGTCACGATCACCCGCACCGGGTACGCCAAGCGGACCAAGGTCGATCTGTACCGCTCCCAGCGGCGCGGCGGTAAGGGCGTCAGCGGCGCCACGCTGCGGCAGGACGACATCGTCAGCCACTTCTTCGTCTGCTCGACCCACGACTGGATCTTGTTCTTCACGAACAAGGGCCGTGTCTACCGGGCCAAGGCGTACGAGTTGCCGGAGGCCAGTAGGGTAGCCAAGGGCCAACACGTGGCCAATCTGCTCGCCTTCCTACCCGACGAGCAGATAGCGCAGATCATTGAGATCCCGAACTACCAGGTAGCCCCCTATCTGGTACTGGCCACGAAGAACGGCCTGGTGAAGAAGACGCGGCTCGAGGAGTTCGACTCCAACCGTTCCGGCGGCATCATCGCGATCAACCTGCGCGATGAGGACGAGCTGGTCGGTGCTGCGTTGGTTGCGCCGGAAAACGACCTGCTGCTGGTCTCGAAGAAGGCACAGGCGATCCGGTTCAACGCCTCGGACGAGGCGCTGCGGCCGATGGGCCGGGCCACCTCGGGCGTGATCGGCATGCGCTTCACGGACGACGACGTCCTGCTCGCCATGGAAGTCGTGCGGGATGGTTTGGACGTTCTGGTGGCCACGAACGGGGGATACGCGAAGCGGACCCCGATCGAGGAATACCCGGTGCAGGGCCGGGGAGGTAAGGGCGTGTTGACTGCGAAGATCACCGAACGGCGCGGTGGTCTGGTTGGCGCGGTGGTGATCGATCCGGACGACGAGCTGTTCGCGATCACCAGCAACGGTGGTGTCATTCGGACTCCGGTGAAGCCTGTACGCCGTACGCGTGACCGGAACACAATGGGGGTCAAGCTGATGGACCTCCCGGACGGCGTGACTATCGTGGCGATTGCTCGCAATGCCGACGAGCCTGACGAACAGGACTAGTTGAATGACGGAGACACAGGCGAAGTCGGGGAACACGGGGACCTCGGCCAAACCGGTCGACGAGGAGGCCGCCAAGGGCGGCACACCAGCGACCGGCCGCGCGGCCGTGGGCCGGGCGACGGTCCCCGCCGATGCGCCTGCCCCGAAGTTCACCAGGGCTCCCGGTATGACACCCCCACCGGAGCAGCCGGGCGAGGACGGCGGGTCCGGCGACAAGACCGAGGCGTCCAGCGCCGAGGCACCGACGTCGGCCGCCGCCAGCCCTCCGGGCCCGGCGGCGCCCTCGGCCCGTCCGGCGACCACCCAGCCGATCGGTGTCCGCCCGGGTCAGGCGACCTCAACCGGGTCCACCGGCACCCAGCCGCGGATCACACCCGGGATGACCCAGCCGCAGCCGGATGCGGCACGTGGCACCGCAGCCGGCCGCCCGGCCAGCGGCGGTGGCCTGCCACCGGGGATCGGCAACGCGTCCGCCGTCGGGGCCGCCCGCGTTGGTGACGCGGTGCGTGCGGCGCGTACGTCGGTCAGTTCGGCCGCCTCCCGCGGACCGCGACGCGCCCGGCTGAACCTGAAGCGGATCGACCCGTGGTCTGTGATGAAGTTCGCGTTCGCGGTGTCGGTGGTGCTCTTCATCGTCGTGGTGGTCGCCACCTCGGTGCTCTACCTGGCGCTGGACGCGATGGGTGTGTTCCAGAGCGTCAACGAGAGCCTGAGTGACCTGGTCAACGCCGGCGGCGGCCAGAGCACCAGCGGCTTCCAGATCACCGCCAAGGGCGTGATTCTCAGCTCGGCGCTGATCGGCCTGGTCAACGTGGTGCTGTTCACCGCGCTGGCCACCCTGGGCGCGTTCGTCTACAACGTCTGCGCCGACCTGGTCGGCGGGATCGAGCTGACGCTCGCCGAGCGGGACTGAGTGACCGGGACGCCGGGGCACCGCAGAATGCGGTCGCTCCGGCGTCCCGTACTCGGGTAGGTTTTGCAGGCGGCGACGGACCCGGCTCGCAGGCGCGGACCCCGATTTGGGGCCAGCGGAGCGGATGGGTTAATCTTGCTCGTCGCAACGCGGGGCTATAGCTCAGTCGGTTAGAGCGCAGAGCTGATAACTCTGAGGTCGATGGTTCGATTCCATCTAGCCCCACCGCATGTCGTCCGACGGTAGTCGAGCGCGAGGGGTCGCCCCATGTTCAAGAAGCTGCTGATTCTGGCTGGCGTCGTCGGTGTGGCCGCCGTCGTGTTCAACAAGATCAAGGCGTCGAACGACGAGCGTGCCCTGTGGCACGAGGCGACCACCGCGCCCGACCTCCGCTGACGTTCGGCCCGGCGACGAGCGATCGTCGCCGCGGCCACTCACGGGGCCCTAGCTCAACTGGCAGAGCACTGCCTTTGCAAGGCAGGGGTTAGGGGTTCGAGTCCCCTGGGCTCCACCAGCATTTTCCCCGGTTGACCCTCGGTCCCGAGCACAGCCATTCGTGCAGCCAAGCGGTCGCGCTGGCTGGCCCCTTCCGGCCTGCAGGCTGCGTCAACGACCAGAACCGATGTCTGCGGCGGGGACCTTCGAGAGATGGGGCCGCCCACTTCCACCGCGAGTCCGGGCGAAGCCGTTCCACGATGTGCGGACTCACAGCAGAGATGGGCTTCAGGCGGGCCAAGGACGGCATCGATGTGGCGCACGGCCTGCTAAGTGCGGGCCTGGCGGCGGAGGCCGAGGGCGCCGGCGGTCAGCAGGGCGATGGCACCGATGACGACCGTCCAGAACCACGTGGCCCCGAGAACCTCGGGTTGACCCCAGGCGCCCAGGGCTCTGAGTGACAGCATGGCGATGATCAGTGGGATGAGGAGCACCGCGGCCGCGATGGTCGCCCGGGCGTCGACGGCAACCCAGAGCAGGAAACCGGCCATTACGACGATAGTGGCCCCCGGCTGCAGGCCGATCGTCACGTCGTAATCCGTGGGCAGCAGAAACACCGCTACCGGCACGGCGGACAGCCAGGCCACAGGCCGCCGTGTGCCTGACGCCGGCCAAAGGATCAACGGCACGATCAACAGCACGGCGAGCGGCAGCGGCCAGAGGGTCGAGTCCGTCATGGCGTCGTCGCGGATGAGCTCGATCGAAGGGTAGTGGCGCTCGCCGGTGACGTTGTCTACGCCGACCAGGACGAGGCGCAGAACGACCAGCGCGGCGGCGAGCGCGCTGAGCGTGGCCAGTAGGCCCAGTACGTATCGGCCGCCGGCTACCGCGACGACCGCCAAGGCGGCGACGACGGTTACCAGTGGATAGATGAGCTCAGGCGGATAGTCCACGCCGTCCGTGACCATGCGGGGGAGGACCCTCCCGGTCTCGGCCAGGCTACCGGCCGTGGCATAGACCAGCAGGAGGAGCACAGCCAGGCGCAGCGACCCGCGGAGCCCATGGCTTGTCGAACGCGCGTCGTGCGTCCTGGCGCGGGTCTGCAATCCCCGCAGTACCAGCATCGCCGCCTCCCGCGCCGTCGGGCGCCTCTGATCAGGGCCGGCCGCCTCCATGAGCGTGCCGATCATTTCAGCGCCGCGCTCACGCCGGTAGCGCTTCGGGTACGCGCACAGCAGCAGCCGGTATCGCGCCTCAAGTGCCTCCTGACTCATGCCGGCCTCACCGCCCGAACGCGCAGAGCCGGTCTGTCGATCACGACGCGCGCAGCTTGAATCATCCGATCGGCCTCGGCGCGAAGCACGGCAACGCCCTCGTCCGTGAGGTTGTAGTAGCGCCGAGCCCGACCGTTGACGACTTCCTCGTCGACGACGCGGAGAAGCCCTTCGGTGCTGAGCCGGTCGAGTGCCGCATAGAGAGTGCCGGCCGCCATGCGTACCCGACCGCCCGACAACTCCTCGGCTCGCTTGATAATCGCGTACCCGTGCAGTGGGCCGTCCATCAGCGCGGCGAGCGCAAAATAGCTCTGTTCGCGGATAGTCATGACGGCATAATACTCAGTCAAGGTGAATATCGCTGGGCGATGCGGACGGCGATGCCGTCGAGGATCAACTCCAGCCCGAGTGAGAAGTCCGCGTCGGCGATCGCCTCGTCGGGGGTGTCGGACGGTGGCGCCTCGAACAGCGTCGAGGAGAACAGCCGGGCTGTCTCGGGGAAGCGGTCGGGGTTGACGAGTCGTGCCAGCGCCCGGCCGTAGTCGCGTTCGGCGTCGGCCTGGCCCTGGCCGTCGGCCCTGCCGTCGGCGAGCTCGCTGTACTGCCGTACCGACTGGACCACGTAGCCGCTGATCAGTGACATCACGCCGATCTTGTGCGCCCAGTCGAGGAGGGTCCCGGACATGATCGCCAGCGCGGCCTCCATCCAGGCGATCTGGTGGGGCCCGGACGGTGGTCCGGCGGCGGGCACGCGCGTCAACCACGGCCGACGCTGAAGCACCGCGCGGTGCGCGAAGGCCCACCTGCGCAGCCCTTCCCGCCAGTCGGGGGCGGCGATGTCCGGCGGTGGGCCCAGTGCGGCGTCGGCCATGAGGGTGAGCAGTTCGTCCTTGGAGCCGACGTGCCGGTAGAGCGACATGCTCGTGAAGCCGAGGCTCTTGGCGACCTTGGGAAGCGTCACCCCGTCGAGCCCGTCCCGGTCGGCGATCTCCACCGCGGCGGCCACCACCACGTTGACGTCGAGGGACGCGGGCCGTCCGAGACGCGACGACTCTGACATCCCCCACAGCCGGCGCAGCGGCGCCGGAACGAAATCGTCGCTGGTCATGGGCTCCCACGTTCGCCCGGAAGGTTACGTCCACATCATGACAGACAGCATTAGTGTATGTCTGATACTTTCTCCCTGAAACTAAAACCGAGTCACGGGGAGACGACCATGAGCATCGACACCGCACCGCGGACTTCGAGAGGGCCGGTGCCGCGCGCCGAGCGGGCCCTCGCACCCGATCTGGCCCGGGGAGCGATGCTGCTGATCATCGCGCTGGCCAACGTCGCCGGAGTCGTCTTCGCCGGCGAGCCCGGCCTCGACGCCACCCCGGAAGGCGTCGATCGCGGCCTCAACTTCCTGCTCTTCGAGCTCGTCCATGCCCGTGGCTATCCGGTCTTCGCCGTGATGTTCGGCTACGGCCTCGTCCAACTCGCCCGCCGCCAGGACGCCTCCGGCGCGACCCCGAAGCAGGTCCGCGCCGTGCTGTTGCGTCGCAACTTTTGGCTTGTCGTGTTCGGGTTCGCGCACGCCGCGTTGCTGTACTACGGCGACTTCCTCGGCGCGTACGGAATCGTCGGGATCGCGATGACACTGTTGCTGCTGCGCCGCGGCGACAGGTTCCACCGCTTCGTGCTGGTGCTCTGGGCGCTGTCGGCGGTCGAGGTGCTGGTCATCGGTGCGATGGTGGTGAGCGGCATCCTCGGCGGGTCGGGCGGGTCGGCACTGCTGCCGTCGGGCCACGTCGACTCTCTCGCCGCGCCCGATTACGTCGCGTCCATGCTGGATCGCCTCGGCGAATGGCCGGTGCACACGCTGACCGTCCTGCCCTTCATCATGATTGCCTGGCTGGGCATGTGGGCCGCGCGCCGCAGGATCCTTGAAGAGCCGGCCCGGCACCGGACCCTGCTCACCTGGACTGCCGTTCTCGGCCTCGGCGGCGCAGTGGCCGGTGGCCTTCCGGCCGCCCTGGTCAGTGCCGGATGGCTGCACGTCGACGAGTCGGCCGCCAGTCTGATGCTGCTGCTCCACGGGGCCAGCGGCATGTTCGCCGGACCGGGCTACGTGGCCGTCTTCGGCCTGATCGCCCTGCGAGCCAGCCGATCCGGTCCCGTCGTCGGCGCTCTCTCCGCCCTGGGTCAGCGTTCCCTGTCGGGATACCTGTTCCAGTCCGTGGCCTGGCTCGTCCTCCTGGCGCCCTTCACGCTCGCCCTCGGCGACCGGTTCGGTAGCCCCACGGTGACCGGTCTGATCATCGCGGTGGCCGTCTGGCTCACCACCGTCCTGATCGCCCGTCAGCTCGACAAGCGCCGGCAGCCCGGCCCTGCCGAGATCGTCCTGCGCCGCCTGACCTACCGGCCACGGACCTGATCGCCTCCGCAGGAAGCCGCCTCGGTGCTGGTGGGTCGGTGGACCACCAGCACCGAGGAATCGGCTTTCCACCCGGCACCGCGCTCGCCATGATTCACCGATGGACGAACAGTCGGAGCCCGTCATCCTGCACCTGTACTGCCGTGTCGACGTGGTGGTCACTGATCCGGCTGCCGTGATCGGTCACGCGGTCGCCGATCTGCGATCCGCCGGGATCGACTGGTCCACCGAGGAGAACGACCTCGACACGGCCGTTGACGAGTTGCGGGCCGATCTGACGACCTCGCTGGCCAGCGTCGCGGACATCAGCCGACTCGTCGACGACGTCCCGGGCGTCGAGTTTCGGGCCGGCCACTGCTGGGCGGAGTCGGGCCCGGCACGGGAGGCCTTTCCGGCACGCTAGTGGCACCGCCGGTCAGTCCTCGGAACCACCGTCCGCCGCAGGCTCGGCACCGGATCCGGTCCGGTTGGGGCGGGCCTCCGGGAGGCGTTCCATCAGTTTCGTGAGCGCGCCGTTGGCGAAGGTCGCGCCGAGCGCCGAACCGGCCCCGATGGTCCAGCCCACCGGCCCTAGCGGGGTGCAGCCGAAGAACTGGCTCACCCCCGGCGTCTGCACCACCACGACGAGCACGCCCAGCGATGCCGCAGTGGAGGCCAGCACTGCCGGGCTCGTGCCGCCGGCCAGGATGGTCTGCCCGAGTTGGGTGCCGACCAGGGAGACCAGGGCGACAGTGCCGGCCCGCTGCCGGCGTCCGGTGTAGCGGGCCAACGTCCAGCCCGCTGTCGCGCCCAGCGTGGTGGCTGCCGCCCGCAGCCCGATCTCCCTGGTGAGGCTCTCGCCGAGCGCCTTGTCCGGGCCCTCCCGCAGCAGCGCGTCGGTGCGGTCCGACGCGGGTGGCCGGACCGCGATGGCCAGCGCCGGTGCCAGGTCGGTGAGCAGGTTGACCAGCAGCAGTTGTCGTCCGGTGAGCGCGGAACGGCCGGTCGCTGCGGCGGTGAGCACACTGAACGCGATCTCGCCGAGGTTGCCGCCGACCAGGATGCTGAGCGCATGCCGCACCGAGGACCACATCGCCCGGCCTTCGATCAGGGTGGCGATGATGGTTTCCAACCGGTCGTCGGTGACCACCAGGTCGGCAGCGGCCCGGGCGGCCGGGGTGCCCCGTTGGCCGAGGGCGATGCCGACGTCGGCCAGCCGGATCGCCGGGGCGTCGTTGGCACCGTCGCCGGTCATCGCCACGGTCCGCCCGCACTTCTGCAACGCCTGGATGATCCGCACCTTGTGGGCCGGGGTGCAGCGGGCCACCACATCGGTGTTGGCCAACCGCTCGGCGAGCGCGTCGTCGTCCAGTTGGTCCAGCTCAGCGGCGGTGACCACCCGCTGTTCGTCGTGCTCGCTGATGGTGGCCGCGATCGCCTCGGCGGTGGCCGGGTGATCACCGGTGATCATGATGGTGTGCACGCCGGCCTGCCGGATCCGACGGACCGCCGGGGCGGCGCTCTCCCGGACACCGTCCGCGAGGGCCAGGAAACCCACGAAGGTCAGCCCTCGCACGTCCCTGTCGGTCACCTTCGGGTCGTTCACCGGGCACTCCGCGACGGCCAGGATCCGGTTTCCCGCCCCGGCCCGGTCGGCGAGCATCCGCTCCAGCTCCGCACGGCCGGCATCGTCCAGCGGCTCCTGACGACCGTCGGTGCGTCGGGACGAACAGCGCGGCAACACCGTCTCCGGAGCACCCTTGACGCTCAACAGCAGGTGACCGTCGGTCTGTCCGATGCTCGCGTGGTAGCCGCGGGACGGCTCGAACGGCAGCCCTCCGGCGGCCCGCCATCCGGCGGCACCGGTCTGCTCCACGACGCCGGCCTCCCCGGCACCCCGCCGGACCGCCCGGTCGGTCTGCAACGCCAACTCCTCCGGCTTCTTCGCGGCGGGGGTGGCCCGCAGCGCAGCGGCCAGCGTCATCCGGAGCCGGTCGTCCAACCGGTCCAGCGGCGCGTACCGGTCGCCGACGCTGTCGCCGACCCCGGCGAGCAGCAACTGGCCCTCGGTGAGGGTGCCGGTCTTGTCGAAGCAGAGCACGTCCACCCGGCCCAGCGCCTCGATGGTGCGCGGGTTGCGGACCAACGCGCCGTGTTCGGCCAGCCGCCGGGCCGCGGCCAGCTGCGCGGCGCTGACCAGGAACGGCAGACCCTCCGGCACCGACGCCACGGCGAGGTTCGCGGCGGTCGCCGCCGTTTCGGCCAGGGGTACGCCCCGAAGCAGGCCCGCGCCGGCCACCGCCACCGCGGAACCGGCCGCCAACGGGATGGCGGCGCTGGTCAACGAGCCGAGCCGGGCTTCCACTCCACTGGCCGGTGGGTCCTGCTTGACCAGGGCGAGGCTGCGGCCGGATTCGGTGTCCGACCCGGTCGCCACCACCACGGCAGTGCCGTGCCCGGCGGCGACGGTGGTGCCCTCGTAGAGCATCGAGTGTCGGTCGGCGATGGCGGCGGCCACCACCGGTCGGTTGGACTTGGCGACCGGCAACGACTCGCCGGTCAGCGACGACTCGTCCGCTTCCAGACCCACCGACTCGAGGACGCGGCAGTCGGCGGGCACCGAGTCGCCCGGCTCAAGGGTGATGACGTCTCCGAGGACCAGGTCCTCGGCGGCGAGAACCTGCTCGGTGCCGTCGCGGCGGACCCGTGCGGTCACCGCCGAACGGGACAGGAGTTCGGCCAGCGACCTCTCCGTGTTGCGTTCGTGCACAGCGCCGATCAGGGCGGAACCACCGACGACGCTGCCCACCAGCGCGGCGTCGACAAGCGATCCGAACGACGCGGAGAGCACCGCCCCGGCCACCAGCACCGGGGTGAGCGGGTTGGACAACTCGTCCACGAAGGCACGCAGCAGCCCTCCGCTCCCCGGTCCGGCACTGCCGTTTCCGCCGGCGCCGTCGTGTCGGCGTTGCGCTTCGGCGCTGGCCAGACCGTCCGGGCTGGAGCGCAGGTGGTCGAGCACGGTGCCGACGGGCATCAGGTGCCAGGGGGTCGTGACCGGCGCCGGGGTGTCCGACTGGTCGTGCAACCGGCGGGCCTGCCAGACCCCGTTCGCGAAGGCCAACCCGGCCGCGCCGTTCACCGCGACGAGCGACCGGCCGGGCAGCTCGGTCGGCGGGGCCGTGAACGCGCCCAGCGCCCCGAGACCGGTGCCGGCCATGGCCAACCGGATGTTCTGCTGGGCCGTACGCCGAGCGACCCCGGTCGCCTCGATCACCAGGGCCACCACCCGCAGGTCGGCACCGACCAGCAGGTGCGCACCCCACGGCGGCAGTTCCTCCGGCGCGGCGAACCCGAGACCGCAGTCGGACGCGCCGAGCGCCTTCCGATCCGCGGAAACCAACATCACCACCGCGCCGTCGCGCTGCAACGCGCGTACCGACTCGGCCAACTGGTCCCCGCCGGGCAGCATCGCGTCGGCGAAGCCGTACCGCTGCTCGTCGCCGCCGGCCACGACCAGCCGTAGGCCGGCGTGCCGGGCGGCGGCCGGCAGGCCGTCGACGCCGGGCGCGGGTTCCGGCTCGACCCGCAACAGGGCGGCGAGCCGGTCACCGTGGGCGAGGCCGAGCAGTTGGCCGCCGGCGGAGCGCAGCCGGGCCGCGTCCGGAATGGTGTCCGGGTCGTGCGCGGGCATCTGGTCGAGCGGCCCGAGCCGCCAGCCGTCCGCCGTACGGGAAGCTGTGGGGTCGTCCGGGTCGAACAACGCGAAGGCCCGCTCGGCCACCTGGTCGACGTCCGCGTCCGGCGCTGGCGCCAGATCGGCCAGTACGCCCCGGTCCGAGCCGAGCACCGCAGCGTCCAGCACGAGCGTGTCGATCCGGTCCAACTCCCGCAGGACACTGCGGTCCATCGCGATCACCCCGCGCCGCGCCAGCATCCGCCCGAGCTGGGCCGCGTACCCCTCGCGCCCGCTGCCGGGCGCCTTCGGCAGCGCCGACAGGCCCAGCGCGGCGGCCCGCTTGCGCCCGGCGAAGGGCACCGCCGCAGCGCCGGCCGCCGTACCGGCCGCGAGCATCCGGTTGATGTACCGCTCGACCGGGCCGTCCGGCTTCGGCTGGGGGCGTTCGATCACCGGCCAACGGGCGGTGGCCCGTTCGGCGTCGCCGGTCAGCCGTGGCTCGGCCTTCTCCCAGGCGGAGAGTTGGGCCCGATCCTCACTCCACTGCACGATCCGTTGGGCGCCGTCCAGGACGATCCCCGTCCAGCGGCCGGTCAGGCCCTGCACCACCGCCTCGGCCAGCGGAAACAGGATGTCGGCGCGCGGGTCGGAGCGCAGCCGCCTGCCGATGAACTCGTGCAGCTTCGGCTGAAGATCCACTGCGGAGAGCAGGCCGGCCACCTCGCCGGGCAGCGGCGCGAACGGCAGGACCCGGGTGGCCGCCGAGATGGTCAGGCCCAGCGCGTCCGAGGCGAGCGCGCCGAGGGTGCGCGGGGTTCGCGGCCCCTCCTCCGGTGGGTGCGGTGGTGGGATCTCCGGGTCGGGTTCGTGGTCGCAGGTCCGCTCGATGCGGTCGATCGTGGCGATCAGATCGCGCAACGTCGGCTCGGGCGTCTGGACGGCGACCACCACGCGACCGGAGGGTGCGTTGACCCGGGCCCAGGCGACCCCGGGCATCCGCTCCAGCGCGCCCTCCACCTGCCGGGCCAGCTTGTTCCCGCCGTCCTGGCAGACACCGTGCACCTCGATGTGGTGCCGGCCCGGTCGGGACCAGACCCGACGCCGCGTCAGCCCGGCCGACCGGGCCAGCCGGGTCGCGGCCGAGCCAAGGGTCCGGGACGCCTCGCCGACCAGGTGCGGTACGCCGAAGGAAGGCAGGATGCGGCCGGCAGCGCGACCCGCCGCCGTCATCGAGGCGTACGGCTGGACGGGCGCCGGCCCGGCTCCCTGTTGCCGCGTGTCCTGACCTTGGCCATGTCGTCCTCCCACCGCGCTCACGTCCGGCGGCCTGGCTTCCCGACCTGCCATCCGTTATGCCCCCTGGGTGGCGGAATTTTCCGCAGTCGCTGGCGCATGGACGGGGTGGGCCGTGGAAACCGACGAGCATCACCGGACACGGGGAGGCCGGCATGAGCACGCTGACGCGACATCTCAACGGTTCACGGGAGAACGTCACGATGTACAACCGGCGGGTGCAACTGCCGATGCTGGGCGAGGTGGCGGTGCCGCCACCGGACAAGGTGGCCTACTACGCCGGGCTCGGGGTGCTCGCCGCGCTACAGGTCATCGAGTGGCCGATCGCCGTGGTGATCACCGCCGGCCACCTGCTGGCAGACCAGCATTTTTCCGGATTGGTGCGCGGCGTCGGGGAGGCGCTGCAGGACGCGTGACGAGAGCCGCGTCACCGGACGGTTGACCTGAATCCGGGTTGAAGTCGCATGCTCGGTCGATGCCGAGCACAACCGTCACCACCGCACCCGCCCCACCGGGACTCTTCGCACCCCGGTTGCGCGCGATGACGGTAGGCAGCGTCGCGTTGATCTCACTCCTCGCGTTCGAGGCGTTGGCGGTCGGTACGGCGATGCCGACCGTCGCGCGCAGCCTGGACGGGCTGGCGCTCTACGGGATCGCGTTCGGTGGCCCGTTCGCCACCGGTGTGCTGGCCATGGTGGTCTCCGGCATCTGGTGCGATGCCCGGGGTCCGCGGGGGCCGATGTGGCACGGCGTCGCCTGGTTCGTGGTCGGGTTGCTGATCGCCGGGACCGCCCCCGTGATGAGCGCGCTTGTCGTCGGGCGGGTCGTGCAGGGTTTCGGCTCCGGGCTGCTCTCGGTGGCGCTCTACGTGATCGTCGGGCACGCGTACCCGCAGGAACTGCACCGGCGGATCTTCGCGGCGTTCGCGGCGGCGTGGGTCGTACCGTCGCTGGTCGGGCCGGCGGTTGCCGGCCTCATCGTGCAGTACCTGGGCTGGCGGTGGGTCTTCCTGGCGGTGCCGGCGGTGGCCGTGCCGGCGGTGCTGCTGATCCATCCCGGCCTGCGGTCGCTGGCCCGAAGTGCGGCGACGAGCCCACCGGCCGGTGCGGCCGCGCGGATCGGTTGGGCGTGCGGGGCCGCGGTGAGTGCCGCACTGCTGCATATCGGGGGACAGCAGCGCGGTGCCACCGCCCTGGTGCTGGTCGGGTTCGCCGTGATCGGCCTGCTGGTCTGTGCCCCGCGCCTGCTGCCGGCCGGGTTCCTCCGGGCCGCGCGAGGGTTGGCCACAGTGGTGGGGTTGCGTGGCCTGGCGTCGGCGGCCTTCGTCGGCGCCGAGGTGGTCATCCCGCTGATGCTCTCCCGGGAACGGGGCCTCTCGCCGACCGCTGCCGGGCTGGTCCTCACTGTCGGCGCGCTGGCCTGGTCGGCGGGCTCCTGGTTGCAGGGCCGCATTCCGGTGCCGGCGTCGCGGGCCAGCCTGCCGCGTGCCGGGCTGACCTGCATCACTGTCGGCACCGCCACTGTGGCGCTGGCCGTCCGGCCCGAGCTGCCGGTGGCCGTCGCCGTGGTCGGTTGGGCGATCGCCGGTCTGGGCATGGGGCTGCTCTATCCGTCGTTGTCGGTGCTCACCCTGGAGTTGTCCGCACCGGGTGAACAGGGTCGCAACAGCTCGTCACTGCAACTGAGCGACTCCCTCTTCGCGGCGACGGTGCTCGCGCTGACCGGGGCCGTGTTGGCGGCGGGAAGTGCGCCGGGCCCGGCCAGCTACACGACGACGCTCGTGGTGACAGCGGGACTGGCGTTGCTCGGGGCGCTGCTGGCCGGACGGGTCGTGGTGGGCGGAGGTGCGCGGCCCACCGGGTGATCCGCGGATTCGGCAGCGTCCCACCCGCTCGTGCCGGAAGGATGGCGGGCGATGAACTTCCTGACCGTGCTGCCGCTCGCCGTGGTCATGGTCGCCGGGACGCAGTTGGTGGTGGCGGTCTTCCTGGCCTCGTCGGATCGGCCCCGGGCGGCGTCGCTGGGCTTCCTCGCCGGTGCGGGGCTGGTGGTCGCCGCCGGGGTGACGGTGGCCTGGTTGTTGACCCGGCTGGTTGGCGGAGTGGCCGCCGACGCCAGCGCCGTCGCCGGGAAGCTCGACCGCGGCCCCGCCATCGACCTGGTGGTGCTGGCCCTGCTGGTGATCCTGGCCGTGCTGATCTGGGTACGCCGGGACCGCTCCGGACCGCCGCGCTGGCTGGGGAGCATCGAGCACGCCGGTGCGCCGCAGGCGCTGCGGCTGGGTGCGCTGCTCTTCGTGGCGACGCCCACCGACGACCTGACCATGGCCACCGTCGGGGCGAGTGTGGCCCGACACGATCTGCCGTGGTGGCACCTGGTGCCGTTCGTGTTGGTCACAGTGCTCCTGCTCGCGCTGCCCCTGCTGGCGTTGCTGCTACTCGGGAACAGGGCGGCGCGGGTGCTGACCCGGATGCGGGAATGGGCCGAGGGGCACGCCTGGATCGTCAACGAGCTCCTGATCGCGTTCTTCGCGTTGCTGACCGTCTTGGACCTGATCCGGTCGGGGTGAGCCGCCGCACGCCGTCACGGGATGCCGTGCCGTTTCGTCAAGCTCAGGTCAAGCGAGTGGGAGGACGAGATGAAGGTTCTGATCACCGGGGCGTCCGGCAGTCTGGGCCGGGCGGTGCTGGGCCGGTTGCGCGACGACGGGATCGGCGTCCGGGCGACCAGCCGCCGTCCGCCCGCCGGCTCGGACGTGGAGTGGGTGATGAGCGACCTGACCACCGGAGACGGGTTGACCGAGGCGGTGACCGGGGTGGACGCCGTGCTGCACCTGGCGTCCGCGCCTCGGGGTCGGCAGACCTACCAGGTGGACGTGTTGGGCACCCGCCGACTGGTGGTGGCCGCCGGCGCGGCCGGGGTGCGGCACATCGTCTACATCTCGATCGTCGGGGTTGATCGGGTGCCGATCCCGTACTACCGCCACAAGCTCGCCGCCGAGCAGGTGATCGCTGCCGGTGTGGTGCCGTGGTCGGTGCTGCGGGCCACCCAGTTTCCCCAGTTCCTGGACGACCTGCTGACGGCCAGCGCGCGGCTGGGCCCGGTGATCGGGGACCGGGCTGTGCTCGCCCAACCGGTCGACCCGGGCGAGGTGGCGGCGCGGCTGGCGGCCCGACTGGTCGCCGGCCCGTTGGGCGGCATCGAGGAGCTGGGTGGGCCGCAGGTGCTCCGCTTCGACGAGGCCGCCCGGGCGTGGCGGTCGGCCCGGGGCTCGCGCCGACCGTTGCTGCCGGTGCGGATTCCCGGCCGACTCGGTCGCGAGCTGCGGGCCGGTGGTCTGACCACCGAGGCGCTGCCCCGGGGCGTGCGCACCTTTGCCGACCACCTGGCCGACACGTACGGGGGAACCGGCCGGAAATGAGAGCAACAACGCTTCACGTTCGTCTTACCGTGACGTCATGTTCGCTGTCGTCACCACGGTGATCCTCTACGTCTTCGGCTTCGTCTTCCTCTACGGCGTGATCCGGCTGGGTGTCCGGCACGCCTTCGAGGATCTGGAGCTGCAACGGGCCAAGGCCCAGCGCGAAGAGGAGTTGGCGGCTGCCCGCGACCGCTCCTTCATGCGCGACAACGCCTTCCTCGCCGGCAGTTGAGCACCGGATCGATCCGGCCCGGGCCGGTGGCGTCGCCGGGGGCCCGGGGAGCCGCCGGGCGGTTCAGCGTGGCGGATGCGAGGATCGCACCCGTGATGGGAACGCTGAAGACCGAACCGGCCCGCGCCCGCCTGGATCTACTCGCCCCGCCGGTCGCGGAGGCCATCGCGCAGTGGCCGGCGGAAGCGCCGGTGGACGTCAACGACGTGCTGGTCGCGCCGATCGACGCTGACCTCGCCGACACCGCGGCGTTCTGCGCAGCGTACGAGGTGGGGCTGGACGTGTCGGCCAACTGTGTCGTGGTGGCGGGCAAGCGCGAGGGCGTGGTCCGCTACGCGGCCTGCATCGTCCTGGCCACCACCCGGGCCGACGTGAACGGGGTGGCCCGCCGGGCGTTGGACGTCCGCAAGGCGAGCTTCGCGTCGATGACCGACGCTGTGGAGTTGACCGGCATGGAGTACGGCGGCATCACCCCGATCGGGCTGCCGGCCCAGTGGCCCATCCTGGTGGACGCGCGGGTCGTCGCCACACCGCACGTGATCGTCGGGTCCGGCGTACGGCACAGCAAGATCGCGTTGCCGGGGCCGGCGTTGGGCGCGCTGCCGGGAGCGCAGGTGGTCGAAGGGCTGGCCAGGCCGGCCTGACCAGGCATCGGTATCGATGTTGTTGCACGTGAAACATCGTGATCATCGATGCCGGACGCCCGGCGGTCGGTGACTCAGTGTGAGTGTGCTGCGGATTCGCGCTGCTCGACCTCGGCGAGCGCGGCGAGCAACGTCTGCACCTCCTGGGCGCCGGAGACCGCGTACTTCCCAGCCAGCACGAAGGTCGGCACGCTGGTGATGCCCAGGTCCCGGGCAGCGGCCAGGTCGGCGGCGACGTCGGCTACGCGCTCGTCGGAGTCGAGGAACCGGCGCGCGTCGGCCGCGTCCAGGCCGATCTCACCGGCCAGGGTGGCCAGCGCCTCCCGCGACCCGACGTCGACCCCGTGGTTGAAGTGCGCCTGGTAGAGCGCCTCCACCATGTCGGCCGCCCTGCCCTGCTCGGTCGCCCAGGCGACCAGCCGGTGCGCCTCGAAGGTGTTGGCGATCACCGCGCGGTCGTAGTCGAGCCGCAGGCCGTCCGCCGCTGCGACCTGGATCACGTGGTCGACCATCTGCCGGGCGCGCTCCGGGCCGCCGAACTTGCCGGCCAGCGCCTGCACCAGCGGAAGCGGCTGCGGCACCGGCGACGGGTCGAGCTGGAACGGTCGGTAGCGGACCGTCACCTCGCCCTCGTAGCTGGCGAGGGCCTCATCCAGGCGGCGCTTGCCGATGTAGCACCACGGGCAGATGACGTCCGCGTAGATCTCGATCTCCATGATCGGTGGCAACCTCGTGCTCAGCCGAGTTGTTCCCGGATCTGCCGCTTGAGACGGCCCAGGATCGCCGTGCCGCCGCGGATCCGCAGGGGGCTGATCGCCTGCGCCAGCCCCATGCGCTGGTAGAGGTCGTCCGGCACGGCCAGCACCTGCTCGGCGCTCGCGCCCGCCAGCCCTTCGGCGAGGATCCCGGCGAACGCCCGGGTGGTGGGCGCCTCCGGCGGGCAGTCGAAGAGCGTCTCCACTGTGCCTTCCGGGGTCACCCGGGCGCGTAGGAAGAACGCTGTCTGACACTCGGGCACCTGCTCCATGCCCTCGCGCTCCGCGGTGCCCGCCGGCAGCGCCGGGAGCACGTCCGAGTACTCCAGGAGCAGCTCCAGCACCAGGTCGCGCGGCGCGGCGGCGAACTCGTCGACGATCTCGGCCAGTCGGGCCGGCATGTCAGCCATGCGTCGAGGCTACCGCCGCCGCCCGGGGACCCCGGTCAGACGGTGGGCGACTGCTCGCTGATCTCGCTGAGCGCGCTGGTGGGGTCGAGCTGCATGGCCAGGTCGCCGAGGGAGACGATCCCCACCAGCTTGCGGTCACTGTCACAGACCAGCACCCGTCGGATGCCCCGGTCCCGCATGAGCGCCGCCGCCTCACTCGCCGTGCAGTGCTGTTCGATCATGACGACCTCGCGGGTGACGATCGAGCCGATGGTGGTCGCCGCCGGGGAGCTGTTCTCCGCCACGGCCCGCACCACGATGTCCCGGTCGGTGAGCATGCCGGCGAGGCTGGCGCCGTCGGTGACCACCACGTCACCGATGTCGGCCTCCTTCATCACCCTGGCCGCCTCGTCCAGGGTGGTCTCGGCCGGCAGGTACACGACCTGCTTGGTCATCACGTCACTGACCCGGTAACCGGTCATGAGAGCCTCCGAAGACGTTTCCACCCGATCCAACTGCACTACCCCGTGACGCCGCCGCTACACCAGGCTCGCACGTTCCTGGCGTACCTCGTGGACGAGTCGCTCCACCAGACCGTTCACCCGCAGCTCGGTGCGCCCGTCGCCGGCCCGCTCGCGCAGCTCGACGTACCCCTCGGCGAGCCGGCGGCCGACCACGACGGCCCGGGGGATGCCGATCAGCTCGGCGTCGGTGAACTTGACCCCGGCCGAGACGTGCGTGCGGTCGTCGACAAGCACCCGCAGGCCGGCGGCGGCGAGACGCCCGCCGAGCTCCAGCGCCGCGTCGAGCTGCGGACCCTTGCCCGCAACCACCAGGTGTACGTCACACGGCGCGATCGCCGCCGGCCAGACCAGGCCCCGGTCGTCGTGGTGCTGCTCGGCGACGGCCGCCACCGCCCGGGAGACTCCGATGCCGTAGCAGCCCATTGTCGGCCGGACCGGCTTGCCGGCCGGCCCGAGCACGTCGACAGCGAAGGCGTCGGTGAAGCGGCGACCGAGCTGGAAGATGTGCCCGATCTCGATGCCCCGCCGGATGGTCAGCTCGCCCGCCTCGCACTCCGGGCAGGGGTCACCGACACGCACGTCGGCAGCCTCGATGGTGCCGTCGGGGGTGAAGTCCCGTCCGCACACCACGTCGGTCGCGTGTCGGCCCGGCTCGTTCGCCCCGGTCAGCCAGGCCGACCCGGTCACCACCCGAGGATCGACCAGATAACGGATGCCGAGCTTGTCGAGCAGTTGCGGCCCGATGTAGCCGCGAACCAACTCCGGATGGTCTGCCCACTCCTCGAAGACGGTCACCTGCGCGGGGTGCAGCGCGGCACCGACCCGCTTCAGGTCGACCTCCCGGTCACCGGGCAGCCCGATCACCAGGGGCTCGGCCCGCTCGGCGCCCGGCTGGCGGACGGACAGCACGACGTTCTTCAGGGTGTCGGCGGCGGTCCAGCCGTCCCGACCGCCCAACCGGCGCGCGTTGGCCAACTCCACCAGGCTCGCGATCGTCGGGGTCTCCGGAGTGTCGTGCACCTCGGCGGCGGGCTGCCTGCTCGGGTCACCGGCGCTCGGCACCCGGGTGGCCACCGCCTCGGTGTTTGCCGCGTAGGCGCAGGAGGTGCAGCCGACGAAGGTGTCCTCGCCGACCGGCGTCGCCGCCAGGAACTCCTCCGACGCGGAACCGCCCATCGCGCCGGACATCGCCCTCACCACCGAGTAGTCCAAACCCAACCGGTCGAAGATCCGCTGGTACGCGGCGCGATGCCGCGCGTACGCGTCCCGCAGCCCCGCCTCGTCCAGGTCGAAGGAGTACGCGTCCTTCATCAGGAACTCCCGGCCGCGCAGCAGCCCGGCACGCGGACGCGCCTCGTCGCGGAACTTCGTCTGCACCTGGAAAAGGGTCACCGGGAAGTCCCGGTACGAGGTGAACAGATCCTTGACCAGCAGCGCCGCCATCTCCTCGTGGGTGGGCGCCAACAGGTGCTCGGCGCCGCGCCGGTCGGCGAGGGTGAAGATGTCGTCGCCGTACTCCGTCCACCGGCCGCTGGTCCGGTACGGCTCGGCGGGCAGCAGCGCCGGGAAGTGCACCTCCTGGTCGCCGATCGCGATCAGCTCGCCCCGCACCACCTCGGTGATCCGATCCAGCACCAGCTTGCCCAGCGGCAGCCAGGTGTAGCCGCCCGGTGCGGCACGACGGATGTAGCCGGCCCGCAGCAGCAGCCGATGGCTCGGCACCTCCGCGTCCGCCGGATCCTCGCGCAGGGTCCGCAGCAACAGGGTCGACATGCGTAGCAGCATCCGCGCAGCCTACGGCCGGTCCGGCAGGATGAGCGATTCATTTCGATCCGAACCGGACCCGACGCCGGCAACCATCGGCGCCGTTGCAGGGTCGACCGGGCGGGGGCCCAACCCCGCGATTGCACCGGACGATCCGGCCCGCCAATGACCTCCGCCACGTCGCCGGATCGGGGCACCGTCCGCAGCGCCTGCGGTGACAGACTGGTCGCCGCAGGCAACGAGTGGCGTGAGGGAGGCGCGGGTGCGCTGGCGCAGTTTTGTCGCGGTCGGGGACAGCTTCACCGAGGGTATGGACGACGCGTACCCGGACGGCACCTTCCGGGGTTGGGCGGACCTGGTGGCGACCCGGCTCGCCGCCGACGCGGGGCCCGACTTCCGCTACGCCAACCTGGCCATCCGCGGCCGGCTCTTCCCCAGCGTGGTCGCCGAGCAGGTGCCCTCCGCGGTGGCGATGAAGCCGGATCTGATCAGCTTCGCGGCCGGTGGCAACGACGTGCTGCGGCGCACCTTCGACCCGGACACGCTGGTCGCCCGCTTCGACGAGGTGGTCCGGCAACTGCGCTCCGGCGGCGCGGACGTGCTCCTCTTCCGGTTCGCGGACGTGATGGCCCGACTGCCCGGCCAACGCCTCGTCGCCCCCCGGGTGCAGTTGCTCAACCAGGCGGTCGGCGAGACCGCCGAGCGGCACGGCGCCATCATGGTCGACCTGTACGCCGACGACACGTTCCTCAACCCCATGCTCTGGAGCACCGACCGGCTGCACCTCTCCCCGGCCGGTCACCGGCGGGTCGCCGGGCAGGTGTTGAACGCCCTCGGGGTTGGTTGCGACGAGGAGTGGCTGTTGGTCCCGCCGCACCCGGCACCGTCGCCGTGGCTGGCCGCCCGCGCCGCCGACCTGCGGTGGGCCGGTCAGTACCTCGCTCCCTGGGTGAAGCGGCGGTTGACCGGTCGGTCGTCCGGCGACACGGTGACGGCGAAGCGTCCGCAACTCGGCCCGCTCGTCGACTGAGCGTGCTCACCCTGCACACCGCGCCCCTGCTGCGCCGCGAGCGGGACGGCGAGCCGGCGCCGGAACAGTCCGTGCTGGTCAGTGGCGACCGGATCGAAGCCGTCGGCCCGCTGACCGAGCTGACTTCGGGGTACGCCGGTGTCCGGGTTCGTCGCTGGCCCGGCACGCTGGGGCCGGGCCTGCTGCACGACGGTCCGCTGCCGCCCGCGCCCACCCCGCGCGAACGGGTGCACGCGCTGCTGCGCACCGGGGTGACCGCCGTGTTGGCGGAGCACCTGGCCGACCCGGCGCTGCGGGCCGCCGCCGAGCGCAGCGACCTACTGGTGCTGCCCACCGCCGTGGTGCCGACGCTACGTCCGGACGGGCGGGCCGACCTCGCGGTGCACGGCGTCGACGGCACCTGCCTGGTGACAGTGGTCGTCGGTCGGATCGTCCACCGCCGCGCCTGAACAGGCCCAATCGTCTCCACTGTGGAGCTTGTCTGTCGAATCGGGGTCGCCCGATGTCCGCCGCCCTCGATAGCATCCCCTGCCCCCGCTGATCGGAACGCGGGGACATCGGGGAAAGGTGGATGAGGGATGACCCTCATACCTGGCACGACGACATCCGCAGGACCGGTCCGGGCACTGCTGGCCGTGGGGCTTTCCGTCGCGGTCGCCGCCGGGGCGCTCACGCTCACTGCCGCGCCGGCCGCAGCTGACGACGCGCTCTCCGTCGGCGACAACCAGCCGCCGGGTGTGCCGACCGAGTTGCAAACCTCCGGCGAGCCGTGCACGACGGCCGAGCCGTACCAGTTGTGGCAGAACGACGACCTCGCGCTCTCCGCCGTCCTGCACGACCCGGACGTCGACGAGACTGGTGGCACCGACCTGTTGACCGCGACCTTCGCGCTCTGGCCGGTCGACGAGCCGACGGCCCGGATCGAGCGGTTCGGGTTCAACGGCCGTGAGGGCGATCGGGAGAGCGCCCTCTTCGAACGGGAAACGCTCACCCACGACCGGGTGTACGCGTGGCAGGTCCGGGCGACGGACAGCCAGGCGACCGGCGAGTGGAGTGGCCTCTGCCATCTCCGGACCGACTTCCAGGGCCCGGAGGTCGCCCCGGTCGTCACCTCCACAGACTTCCCCGTCGAGGGCTGGCACCCGGCGCTGCCCGGTCAGTTCACCTTCGACGCTGCGGCGACCCCGGACGCGGTCGGCTTCCGGTACGAGCTGCTCGGCAGCGACGGCGTCCACACGGTGTCGGCCGACCGGCCCGGTGGCTCGGCCACTGTCACGCTCCACCCGGATGCGGGACCCGGCACCGTCGTGGTGCAGAGCCTTGACGCGGCCGGAAACAGGTCGCCCGAGGCGCGGTACGAATTCCGGGCCAGCGACGTCGCACCGATCGTCACCGGCAGACTCACCGAGATCGGCGTGCCGACCACGTTCACTGTGCAGCCGCAGATGCCAGGGGTGGTCCGCTACCGGTTCCAGCTGGACGGCGACCCCGAGCAGACGGTGGAGGCCGCAGCCGACGGCACCGCCACGCTGACCGTCACCGCCACCCGGGGTGGCAACCGGACGCTCTCCGTGACCAGCGTGACCGCCGACGGCGTGACCGCCACCACGACGAGCACCTTCGCGCTGTCGACCGCCCCGAAGATAACCGCGACTGTCTATCGGCAGGGCGCCACCAGTGGGGGGCCGGGCGTTCCCGGAGTCTTCACCTTCACCCCACGCCTGCCTGACGTGGTCAGTTACAGCTATCGCTTCAACACGGTGACCAGCACCGTGACCGCGGCGGCCGACGGCACCGCGTCGGTGACCTGGACGCCGACGAAGGCCGGGCTGACCATGCTCACCGTCTCAAGCATCGACCGGAACGGCACCCAGTCGACTTCGACGTCCTTCATCTTCTTCGTCGGCAACCTGCCGCCGAGCAACCCGGCGCAGGCCGGCGACCAGTAGACCGCCGACCGGCCGGCCGGCCCACCATCCCGTGCGGGTGGTGGGCCGGCCCCGTTACAGCGGTCGTGGGGGGCGATCCGGCGTACCTTGGGGATCATGTCTGTGCCGAACGATCCCGATCCCCGCCTCCAGTCGTACGCGGACCCGCAGCGGCTGGTCACCACCGAGTGGCTGGCCGAGCATCTGGGCGACGAGGGTCTCGTCGTCGTCGAGTCCGACGAGGACGTGCTGCTCTACGAATCCGGTCACATTCCCGGTGCCGTCAAGGTCGACTGGCACCTGGAGCTGAACGATCAGGTCACCCGGGACTACCTGGACGCCACGAGCTTCGCCGAGCTGTGTGCCGCGAAGGGCATCGGCCGGGGTGACACTGTCGTCTTCTACGGCGACAACTTCAACTGGTGGGCCGCGTACGCCCTCTGGGTCTTTTCGCTGTTCGGCCACGCCGACGTGCGACTGCTCGACGGTGGCCGGCAGAAGTGGATCGCCGAGGGGCGCGAGGTGACCCGCGACAAGCCGGCTCGTCCGCGCGCCGACTATCCGGTGCCGCTCCGTGACGACGCGCCGCTGCGGGCCTTCCGTGAGCAGGTCATGGCGCACGTCGCCTCCGGCCGGCCACTTGTCGACGTCCGGTCGCCGAGCGAGTACACCGGCGAGACGCTGCACATGCCGGACTACCCGCAGGAGGGTGCGCTGCGAGGTGGGCACATCCCGGGCGCGGTCAGCAAGCCGTGGAAGTCCGCCGCCAACGAGGACGGCACGTTCAAGTCCGCCGACGAGCTGAAGGCGATCTACGCCGACCAGCTCGGGCTGAGCCCCGACGACGACGTGATCGCGTACTGCCGGATCGGGGAGCGGTCCAGCCACACCTGGTTCGTGCTGCGGCACCTGCTGGGCTACCCGCAGGTGCGCAACTACGACGGCTCGTGGACCGAATGGGGCAACCTGGTCCGGGCACCAGTCGTCAAGGGTGACCAACCCGGCGGCCTGGCCGCCTGACCAGATCCTCGTGTGATCGACTCGGGTTCCCTGATGTCGGGCCGTCCCTCTAGCTGGGACACCGCGATATCAAGGAACCCGAGTCGACCCGATCCTCGTCAGCTAGCGAGCGAGAACACGCCGCGCAGCTCGCGGACGATGCCGGTGATCTCGCCGGTCTCCGGGTGCCAGCGGGCCAGGGCAGCCGGTTCCAGTCGGAGCAGCACCGCGCCCTTGTTGTCCCAGCCCAGCACCTCGCAGCAGCCCTTGCTGCGGTCCCGGCCCAGGTCGAGCAGGTGGAGCACGGCGCCGGTCCGCGCGTCCAGCACTGCCGCCCCCTCGGCCCCGTCGATCTCGCTGTTGGTGATCCAGGCCGCCCGGGCCAGCCGTTCGCCGTGCAGCCAGCCTCGGCCGTAGAACTCGTTGACCTGGTAGGGCGAGGGCATCCCCGAGGCGTTTATTGGCTGTTCGGAGCGGAGTTCGCCCTCCCGGGCGGTCCGGCTGCGCAACTTCAGGCTGGTCCGTTCGCCGTACACGTCGATCAACGGGGCCTCGCGGCCGGCGGCCGGGTCGGGTGCGATCAGCTCCCAGGTCGACACGTCGATCGTGCTGGCCGCCCCGGTGACCCGGTCCACCGCGTACGTCCGGTCGTCGCCCCCGACCAGCACCCGGTCGTGCGCCCACACCACCAGCTCCAGGTAGCCGTCGAGCGGTATCCGGCGGACGGCCGCCGTGGTGAGGTCGACCATGATCAGCTCTTTGGTCTGCGCGAACGCCGCCGACCGGCCGTCCGGCGACAGCACTCCCGGCTTCACGGCGGGCGCCTCGTTGCCGCTCGCGTCCCGGGTCGGTGCCAGCGTCACCACGTCGAGGCTGCGTACCACTCCGTCGTTGCCGAGCACCCGGACCGGGCCGTTCGCGTGATACTCCTCGTCCAAGGGCTGGAACAGCGCCAGCGCCCGCTGGACGGGTCGCTCGGAGAGCGGCACTGTCGCCGGATCGCCGAGCTTGGCCAACGGATCGGGCGGGAAGGTCAGCTCGGCGGGCGGTTTCTGCACCGGACCCGCGTGGGTGGGGTCGACGGTCGGGGTCACCGTGGGGCCGACCGGAGGGACCGGCGCTGGATCGGCGGGAGGTCGCAGTGCCGCCACCGTGCCACCACCGACCAGCACCACCGCCAGGGCGACCCATCCGACGGACCGCCGGGTTCGCCGGGTACGTCGAGCCCGCTCCCATCCGGCGGTGGCGGGCTGGCTGGGCAGCACGTCCTCGGCGCTGATGGTCAGCAGTCGACGCAGATCCTGCTCGTTCACGGGTTCACCTCCAGACCGCTGGCCAGATCGGCCGAGCCCTGGCTCGGTCGGGCATCGCGGGCGAGGTCCGGAGCGACCTCGCGGAGTCGGCGCAGCGCCGCGTGGCACTGGCTCTTCACGGTGCCGACGGTCACCCCGAGCGCCTCGGCGGTGGCGACCTCGGTCAGGTCCTCGTAGTAGCGCAACACCAGCACGGCCCGCTGCCGTGGTGGCAGGAGGCCCAGCGCGTCATGCATCGTCAGTCGTAGCGCGCCGTCCCGGTCGTGGGCCACCTGGTCCGGCGGAGCGGCGCTGAGCCATTCCCGCCGTCGACGACGCCACCACGACACCGAGTCCCGGTAGAGGATGGCCCGCACGTACGCGGAGGGGTCGCCGTCGCGGACCGAGGACCAGCGCAGCGCCAGCTTCAGCAGCGCGTCCTGCAGGAGGTCCTCGGCCTGGTGCCGGTTGCCGCAGATCAGGTAGGCCGCGCGGAGCAGCCGGTGCTGGTGGTTCTCCACGAAGGCGAGGTAGCCGTCGCGTCCGTCGTCTCTCGTCGGCGCCATCCGTCCCCCTCCCGGCCGTCGCGGTGTACGCGTCATCTGGCAGACGCACGGGAGGGGGGAAAAGGTTGGGTCAGCTCGGTGGCGTTCCGGTCAGATAGCGCTGAAGGGTCGGCGCGATCCAGGAGACCAGCTCGTCCGGGGTGGTGTCCACCATGGGCGGCAGGCGGACGATGTACCGGGTGAAGGCGAGGCCGAGGATCTGACTGGCCACCAGGCCGGCTCGTTGAGCGGTCAGCGCCGGGTCGCCGTTGAACGTGGCCACGGCGGCGGTGAGCTGGTCGGCGAAGATGCCTCGCATGCGTTCGGCCGCGCCGGGGTTGGTGCTGGCGGCGCGCAGCAGCGCCACCAGCGTCTCGTCGCCCTCCCAACGGGCGAGGAAGTGCCGGACCAGCGCCTCACCGAGGTGGGCGGGCGGCACCGAGGTCAGGTCGGGCAGGCGTAGGTCGAACTCTGCCGCCGCCGCGAAGAGCCCCTCCTTGCTGCCGTAGTAGCGCATGACCATCGACGGGTCGATCTGGGCGTCGGCGGCGATGGCCCGGATCGTGGCGCGCTCGTAGCCGTCCGCCGCGAACCGTTCCCGGGCCGCTCGCAGGATCGCCGCCCGGGTGGCGTCGGAGCGGCGGGGCTGGGTCGACTGGTCGGACGGGGTCATGCCAACGACCGTATGCCAACACCCGTTGACACGCAATCAACAGGGCCTTAGCGTTGCCAACAAGTGTTTGCCAACAGGTGTTGGCAACGGTCTGTTGGAGGTGGCCATGCTGCCCACGAACACCGACGTCCTGGTGGTGGGCGCCGGCCCCACCGGTCTCGCCACCGCGTTGACACTGGCCCGGCGCGGAGTCGAGGTGACAGTGCTGGACCGGTTGGCCGCGCCGCCGACGACCTCCCGCGCCGCCGTCGTGCACGCGTACACACTGGAGGTGCTGGACCGGATCGGCGCCGCGGCGCCGCTGATCGCCCAGGCGGTGCGGACGCCGCGCTTCACAGTGCGCGACCGGGACAGGGTGCTGCTGTCGGTGCCGTTCCACGAGCTGCCGTCCCGCTTCCCCTACGCGCTGCTGGTCTCCCAGGCGGTCACCGAGGCCGTGCTCACCGAGAAGTTGGCCGAACTCGGTGTCCAGATACGACGGTCACGCCAGCTCACCGGGCTGAGCCGCGCCGGTGACGGCATGCTCGCGCAGGTGGACGACGAGGCGCTGCGCGCCCGATTCGTGGTCGGTGCCGACGGTCTGCACAGCACTGTCCGGCAGCTGGCCGGCATCGGCTTCACCGGCAGCAGCGACGAGGAGTCCTTCGTGCTCGCCGACGTGCGGGTGCGCAGCGTGCTGCCCCGCGACGAGGCGGCGCTCTTCCTCGCCCGCTCCGGGCCGCTGGTCTGGGCGCCCCTCCCCGGCGGGGTGGTCCGGTTGGTCGCCGCCGTGGCGACCGCCCCCGCCGAACCGGACGCCGCCTACCTCCAAGCGCTGCTCGACGAACGCGGCCCGGCGCGACGACCCGACCGGGTGACCGAGGTGCTCTGGGGCTCCCGGTTCCGGGTGCACCACCGGATCGCCGACACCTTCCGAGCCGGGCCGGTGCTGCTGGCCGGCGACGCCGGGCACGTGCACAGCCCCGCCGGCGGGCAGGGCATGAACCTTGGCATCTGCGACGCCGTCGCGCTCGGCACCGCAGTGGCGGACGTGCTCGACGGTGGCCCGGAGACGCTGCTCGACGACTACACCGCCCGGCAGCGGCCGATGGCCGAGGACGTGCTGAGCTTCGCCGCCGGGCTGACCAGGTTGGCCAGCGTCGCCCCGGCCCGCCGGCCCGCCCGGGACGTGCTGCTCCGGCTGCTCGGCGCCGTCCCACCGGCCCGTCGACGCATCGCGCTGCGCCTGTCCGGGCTGTCGCACCGGGAGCCGACGCCGGGTTAGGCCACGCCGCTCAACACGGCGGGGGCGACCGGCCGCAGTGTCCGCCACGCGGCGAAGGTGACCAGCGCGAACGTCCCCGCCGCCGCGCCCGTCACCGGCACCGTGCCGTACGCCGCGGCGGCCAACCCGGCGAGCGCCGCCCCGAGCGGTGCGGTGAGCAGACCGACCATCCGCTGGGCCGCACCGACCCGACCCAGCAGTTCGCCCGGCACCTGCCGCTGCCCGTACGACGCCCACAGGCTGTTCCACACCACGGTGCCGGCGGCGAAGACGGCCAGCGCGATCCCGCCCGACACCGGATGCCGAGCCAGCGCGAAGCCGGTCAGCGCCACGGTCTCCACGGCCAGCACCGCACGCAGCGCCGGCACCGTACCGAGCCAGGCGGCGAGCCGACCCGCCCCGAGCGCCCCCACCACGCCCCCGACGATGGCCGCGGCGGCGAACAGCCCGTACCCGGCCGGCGGCACCCGCAGCACGTCCAGCGCGTAGAGCACCAGCACCGCCATGATTCCGCTGATCGCCAGGTTGCTCGCGGCGGTGAGCACTGTGACCCGCCACAGGGTCCGGTGCGCCCGCAGCCAGCGCAGCCCCTCGACGATCTCGCTCCACACCGAGCCGCGCCGCCGTTCCATCCCTGTGGTGATGGCGGGAGGCGGACCGAGGGCCAGCACCAGCAGGGCGGCTGCCGCGAAGGTGAGGGCGTCGAGGGCGAACGGGAGGGCCGGGGCGACGGCGAACAGGACACCTGCGGCGGGCGCTCCGAGGAAGCCACCCGCCACCGCCGACCCCGCCTGGAGCCGACCGTTCGCCCGGGGCAACGCGTCCGGCGGCACCAGCGCGGGGAGCAGCGCGAACGAGGCGGAGTCGAAGAGAGTGCCAAGGGTGGCGAGCAGGAACGCCGCCGCCAGCAACACCAGGACATTGACCCGGTCGAGCGCGACCACAACGGCCAGCGCCGCCACCACTGCCGCGCGTACCCCGTCGACCACCGCCATCGTCCGACGGCGGTCCCACCGGTCCGCGTACACGCCGCCGAGCAGGCCGAACAGCAGCGGCGGCACCTGCCCGGCCACCGTGACCGCCGCGATGATCCGCGGGTCGCGGGTCACGGCCGCGGCCAACAGGGCCAGTGCCGGGGTACGCAGCGCGTCCCCGAACCGGGACGAGACGGCCGCGGACCACAGGAGCCGGAAGTCCCGGCCCAGAGCGGAGGAAGTCATGCCGGCGACCGTGCCGGTTCGACCCGGTCGAGGGTCAAGCCGCCGGGCGAAAAGGGGACCGCGCCTGTCGGTGATCATGGGTACGGTGAGCGCCGGCATCGGGACCGGGGAGACATCAGGCGTGGACCACACTTTCCAGGTCGACCTACGTGGCGTGGTCGACCTGCTCAGTCATCACCTCTACGGCAGCCCGCGGGTCTACGTCCGCGAACTGCTCCAGAACGCGGTGGACGCGATCACCGCCCGACGCCGGGTCGAGCCGGACGCGCCGGCGCTGGTACGCATCGAACCCCCGGACAGCACCGGCGACGGCACGCTACGGGTGCACGACACCGGCATCGGCCTGACCGAGGCGCAGGTGCACGAGCTGTTGGCCACCATCGGCCGCAGCTCGAAGCGCGACGAGCTGGGCTTCTCCCGGCACGAGTTCCTCGGCCAGTTCGGCATCGGCCTGCTCTCCTGCTTCCTGGTGGCCGACGAGATCCAGGTGCTCACCCGGCACGGCGACGACCCCACGGTTCGCTGGACCGGGTACGCCGACGGCCGTTACGCCGTGACTGTGGCCCCGCCGGAGGAGGCCCGCGCCGAACCGGGCACCACTGTCACCCTGGTGCCGCGCCGTGACGCGGACCAGTGGTTCACCACCCCGACCGTCACCGACCTGGCCCGCCTCTTCGGCGCGCTGCTGCCGGTCACCGTCCGCGTCGGCGACGTCGTCACCACCACCGGGGAGCCGCCCTGGCCGACCACGCCGGGTGCGCCGGTGGACCGCGCGGCGTTGATCCGGTACGCCCGGGAGACGCTCGGCGTGGACCCGTTCGACGTCCTGCCGCTGGCCGTGCCGGAGGCCGGGCTGACCGGTGTCGCCGTCATCCTGCCGACCCCGGTGAACCCGGCGGCCCGGGCGGGGCACCGCGTCTACCTCAAGCGGATGCTGCTCACCGAGAACGCCGACGGGCTGCTGCCGGAGTGGGCGTTCTTCGCGCACTGCGTGGTGGACGCGACCGAGCTGCGCCCGACCGCCAGCCGGGAGGCCCTCTACGAGGACACCCTGCTGACGGCGACCCGGGAGGCGCTCGGCGACCAGGTGCGCGGCTGGCTGGTCCGGCTGGCCCGGCACGACCCGCACCGGCTGGCCGAGTTCCTCCAGGTGCACCACCTCGGCGTGAAGGCCCTGGCGTTGCACGACGACGAGATGCTCCGGCTGGTCGACAGGTGGTGGCCGATGGACACCAACGTCGGCACGCTCACCCTCGCCGAGTTCCGGGAGCGCTACGGCGTGGTCCGCTACGCGGCGAGCCTCGACGAGTTCCGTCAGCTCGCCGCGGTGGCCGCCGCGCAGGACCTGGCGGTGGTCAACGCCGGATACACGTACGACACCGAGTTGATCGAGCGGCTGCCGGTGGTGGACCGCTCGGTGCTGATCGAGCGGCTGGAGCCTAGCGACCTCACCACCCGCTTCGACGCGCTCGACCCGCAGGTGGAGTTGGCGCTGCGACAGTTCCTCGCGGCCGCACAGCGGGCGGTCGAGCGGTCCGGCTGCGAGGTGGTCATCCGGGCGTACGACCCTGTCTCGCTGCCCGCGCTCTACCTGGTCAGCCGCTCGGCGGCGTTCAACGACCAGCTCGCGGCCAGCCGGGACCGGGCTGACGAGCTGTGGGGCGGTGTGCTCGACGCGCTCGCCGCCACCGCCCCGCCGGACCGCCCGCAGCTGGTGCTCAACCACCGCAACCCGCTGGTCCGCCGGGTAACCATGCTGGGCGACCCGGAGTTGGTGGGGCTCGCCGTCGAGGCGCTGTACGGGCAGGCGCTGCTGCTCGGCCACCATCCGATCCGCGCTGCCGACGCGGCGCTGCTGAACGATTCCTTCCTCGGCCTGCTCGGCCGGGCTGTTCCGGGACGGGAGTGAGCATGAGCGAAGAGGATCTGTGGCGGGTGCTGCGCGGCATCTCCGACATGCCGTACGGGGCGGGGCAGATCGCCGCGCTGGAGCAGCTGCTGCGCCGGGTGGACGCCGCCGACGACAGGCACCTCGCGTTCGTCACCCGGATGCAGGCCACCACCGGCTACATCTACGGCGGTGAGCCGGCGAAGTCCTTCGTGACCTTCTCCTGGTGTCTGTCCGAGTTCGACAGTGACCCGCAGCCGTACCACCAGCGTCACCTGCACAACCTGCTCTGGCACTTCAAGTACATGATCAACGGCCTGCTGAACTTCCCGGAGGTGCCGCTCGACCGCACGTACGCCGTGCTGGACGACATGGAACGCCGCTACCGGGCTGGCGGGCACAGCCTGCAGGCCGTGCACAAGCACCGGTTCCGGGTCGCCGACCACGTGGGCGACGCCGAGGCCGCAGCGCACTGGTACCGGCTCTGGCAGACCACCCCGCGCGACGCCCTGTCCGACTGCGCCGGTTGTGACCCCACGAGCCAGGTGGGACACCTCGCCGACACCGGGCGGGACGTGGAGGCGGTGGAGCTGGCCGAGCCGGTGCTCGCCGGCCGGCTCAACTGCAACGAGCAGCCGCAGTCGATCCTCACCGCGCTGCTCCTGCCGTACCTGCGGACCGGGCGGGTTGAGGAGGCGCGGGACGCGCACCGGGAGGCGTACCGCCGGCTGCGCGGCAACCTCGCCAACCTGTGGGACATCGGCGACCACGTCGAGTTCTGCACGTTGACCGGCAACGAGGCGCGGGCGGTGGAGCTGGTCGAACGGCACCTGGACTGGCTGGACCGGCCGCCGTCGCCGGCCGCCGCCATGCACTTCGCGGCGGCGGCTGCCGCGGCGCTGCGTCAGGCCGGCGCGTCGAGCGTGTACCGCCGGGCCGCCGAGGGCCGGCCGGCCGCTGAGGTGTCGGCGGCGTCGTTGGCGGACGAGCTGGCCGAGACCGCCACCGGCCTGGCCGCCCGCTTCGACGCCCGTAACGGCACCAGCCACCAGTCGGAGTGGATTGCCCGTCGGCTCGCCGTGCAGGCGAGCGGGGACCATGTGCCGTTGTCGGCGAGCGTCCGCCGCCGCCCGGCCCGCCTGGTCGGGGGCGAACCGGTCGCCGGGCCGGGCACACAGGCGTCGTCCACCGGTCGCGTGCGAGCCGGTAAGGGTGAACGACCCGCCGTGACCGTGCCCGCCGACGCCGGCCCGGACGATCTGCTGGACCTCGCGGAGCAGGGTTGGGGCCGGCACGACCGGGCCACCTTCCGGGCGGCGCTGGTCGCCTTCGACGACCGGTTCGGCTCCGCCGAGCTGCCCGCCCGCACTGCCGCGCACCGGCTGGCGCTGCGGGCGTCGGAACGTGGCGAGGAGAACGACATCGAGGGTGCGATCACGCTGAACCGGGCTGCGCTGGAGTTGTACCGGGAGGCGGGCGCGGAGGTGCCCGCCCAGACGGTCGCCGGGCGGCTCGGTGTGCTGTTGACCCGCTCCGACGAGGACAGCGAGGAAGGGCTACGGCTGGCCCGAGAGGCGGCCGAGGTCCTGGACCGGCTCGGCGACGCCCGGCAGCGGGCGGCCGGACACGAGCGGGTGGCGTTGACGCTGCTGTACCGCGAGCGGTGGGCGGACGCGCTCGCCGCGCTCGACCGGGCGCCGGCCGACGCGGGCGGCGACCGGCACCTGGCGGCCCGGATCGCGCTGCACCGGGGGCACCTGCTGGAGGAGTCCGACCGCGTCGAGGAGGCCCGCGCCGCCGTCGACGAGGCACGCCGGATCGGTCGGGAGTTGGGCGTCGACGAGCTGGTCACTGGCGCGTGCCTGGCCTACGCGCGGCTGGTCGACGATCCGGCGGACGCGGTGGCCGCCTGCGACGAGGCGTTGGAGGCGGCACCGGTGGAGGCGGAGTTGCCGGTCCGGGTCGCTCGCGCCCGCGCGTTGTTGTCGGCCGGCCGGGCCGTCGACGCGGTGGACGACTTCGTCGAGGCGGTGACGCTGTGCGTGGAGCGGGGCGCCGAGGGGGACGCGTTCCTGCGGTGGGAGCTGGCGAACGCGTACCGGATCGTGGGCCGGCTCGCCGAGGCCGCCGAGGTCGCCGAGGAGGCCGTGCTCGGTCTGGATCGGTTGGGCGCCCAGGCGGAGGCCGACCGCTGCCGGCACCTGCTGGCCGGCGTCTACGCCGGGCTTGGTGAGACCGACGCGGCGTTGGCCCTGTTGCAGCAGCTGGCCAGCAACCTGGATGGGCCGGACAACCTTCCGCACCGGGCGCAGGTGCTGGAGGAGGCCGGCGGGATCCTCTACGACGCCGACCGGGACGCGGCGGCGGGTGAGCGGTTCGCCGCCGCCGCCGAGGCGTACCGGCTCGGTGACCTGCCGGTGGACGAGCTGCGCGCCCGCCGACGGGAGGCGTACGCCTGGTTCTGGGCCGACGACCGGGACGCGGCGTTGCGTGCCGTCGAGGTGGTGGACGGGTTGGCGGCGAAGCTGGCCGGGCAGGCCGAGCCGCAGGTGACGTACGAGCTGGCGATGGCGGCCGAGGCCGGAGCGCGGGTTCTCACCGGGGAGGAACGGCTGGACGAGGCGCTGGGCCGGCTCACCGGGGTGCCGGACCGGTTGCGGTCGATCGAGGCGTTCGGCGAGGCCGCCCAGGTGGAGGCCCTCATCGGTGAGTTGCTGCTGCGCCTGGACCGGCCGGCCGAGGCGGAACCGCTGCTGCGCCGCGTGGTCGGTGGGCTGCCGGCCGGATCGCGGCAGGTCCGCCAGACTGCCTGGCTGCTGGCTCGGGCGCTGGATCTGCTCGATCGGCCCGCGGAGGCTGCCGCGTTACGTGCCGAGCACGACCTGGACCAGGACGACTGACCCTCGCTGGCCGCCCCTGGCCAGGTCAGGGGCGGCCCGGCCCGGGGTGGGCGGATCTGACCGGCAACCATCGCGGGCTCCTCGCGGTCTAGGCTTGCCCGGTGACGGTGGAGCAGCAGGCACGGGGTGCGGCGGGTGCGGGCCGGCGCAGGTCCCGCAAGGACGAGATCCTGGAGATCGCGGTAGGTCTGTTCGCGGCGCGTGGCTACCACGGCGTGTCGATGGACGACATCGGCGCCGCCGCCGGGGTCACCGGTCCGGCGCTCTACCACCACTTCGCCGGCAAGGAGGCCATGCTGGCCGCCGCGCTGATCCCGGTCAGTGAGGGGTTGCTGGCCGGCGGGCGGGAACGCGCCGCCGGGCGCTCGGACGACCCGCGTGGGGTGCTGGAGTCGCTGATCGACTTCCACGTCGAGTTCGCGCTGGCCAACCCGGCGGTGATCGCGTTGCACCTGCACGAGCTGGACCGCCTGCCCGAGGAGCCGCGGCGGCGGATCCGTCGCCTGCAACGGCTCTACGTCGAGGAATGGGTGACGGTGCTCACCGCGCTGCACCCGGGGATGCCCGACGGTGAGGCGCGGGTGCTGGCGCACGCCGCGTTCGGTCTGATGAACTCGACGCCGTTCCTCGGTGGTGAGGTGGACCGGCGACGCCGGGCCGAGTTGCTGCGCGGCGCGACCCTGGCCGCGCTGCTCGCCTGAGCCGACTCGTCAGAACCGTGTCGGTCATGATTCCCTGACATCGTCCCACCATCCGGACGCCGGGAGGAAACATGATCGAGTCACTGCTGGTCGCCAATCGGGGCGAGATCGCCCGCCGGATCATCCGGACCGCCAAGCGGCTCGGCATCCGCGCGATCGCTGTGCACTCGGAGGCCGACGCCGACCTGCCGTTCGTCGCGGAGGCGGACGAGGCGGTCCTCATCGGCCCGCCGAACCCGGCGCTGAGCTACCGCAACACCGAGGCGATCCTCGCCGCCGCGAAGAAGACCGGTGCGCAGGCCATCCACCCCGGGTACGGCTTTCTGTCGGAGAACGCCGAGTTCGCCCGTACCGTCGAGGCGAGCGGCCTGATCTGGGTCGGACCGGGCGCGGACGCGATCACCGCGATGGGCGACAAGATCAACGCCCGGAACCTGATGGCGGCGGCCGGTGTTCCGGTCGCGCCCGGCACCACCGACCCGGCCGCCGACCTGGACGCGGCGGTGACGGCCGCCGCCGAGATCGGCTACCCGGTGATGGTCAAGGCCGCCGCTGGCGGTGGCGGCATGGGCATGGGGGTGGCCGCCGACGAGGCCGCGCTGCGCACCGAGTACGACAAGGTGCGCGCGTTCGCCGAGCGGATGTTCGGCGACGGTTCGGTGTTGATCGAGCGGTACTTTCCCCGGGTACGGCACGTCGAGGTGCAGATCCTCGGCCTGGCCGATGGCCGGGTGGTGGCTCTCGGCGAGCGGGAGTGCTCGGTGCAGCGGCGCAACCAGAAGCTGGTCGAGGAGTCCCCGTCGCCGGCGGTCTCGCCGGAGCTGCGGTCCCGGCTCCTGGCCGCGGCGGTGCGGGCCGGCGAGGCGGTCGGCTACCGCAACGCGGGCACCGTGGAGTGCCTGCTCGAACCTGAGACGAACGAGTTCTTCTTCTTGGAGATGAACACGCGGTTGCAGGTGGAGCATCCGGTGACCGAGTACGTCTACGGCGTCGACCTGGTCGAGGAGCAGTTGCGGGTGGCCTCCGGGTTGGCGCCGACGTTCGACCCGGACGCGTTGACTCCGCGTGGCCACGCCATCGAGATGCGGATCAACGCGGAGGACCCGAAGCGCTTCCTGCCCGGTCCCGGTGTGATCAGGACGTGGGTCGAGCCGACGGGCGAGGGTGTCCGGGTGGACTCCGGCTACACCGACGGCAACACGGTCACTCCGTTCTACGACAGCCTGCTGGCCAAGCTGATCGTCAGCGGCGCGACCCGCGACGAGGCGCTCGATCGCGCGAAGGCAGCCGTCGCGGCCTTCCAGATCGAGGGCCCGAAGAACAACGTCCCCTTCTTCGCCGAGCTGCTGACCAACGACGAGTTCCTCTCCGGTGCCTACGACACGGGAATCGTCTCCCGCATGCGCTGACCGGCCAGGCCGTCGACAGTCGTGCCGGCGGGGAGGCAAGACTGGTTCGCGCGCCCTTTGCTCTGCTTACCTATACGCGCCAGCGGTAATTCGGTGACGGACAGTTACCGTCGCACATAAGGCAGCAGAGCAAAGCGGCCGACATGCTGTCCCGATCCGACGTCACAGCGAGGTGACCGATGAGTCAACTGCCAGATTCCGTCTCCATTCGTGAGGTTGGGCCGCGGGACGGGTTGCAGAACGAGGACCCGATCCCGACCGACGCCAAGGTGCGGCTGCTCGACGCCCTCTCCGGCACCGGCGTACGCCGCATCGAGGCCGTGTCGTTCGTGCATCCCAGGGCGATTCCGCAGATGGCCGACGCCGACGAGGTGTGGCAGCGGGCGGTGAAGGCCGACGGGGTGCGGTACTCCGCGCTGGTGCCGAACACCCGGGGCGCCCAGCGGGCCCTCGCCGCCGGATTCACCGAGATCGAGGTGGTGGTCTCGGCCAGCGACACGCACAACCGGTGCAACGTCAACCGGTCCACCGACGAGTCGCTTGACGACATCGCCGAGCTGATCGACCTGCTGCACGGTGCGTCGGCGCGGGTCGAGGTGATCGTGGCGACCAGCTTCGGCTGCCCGTACGAGGGGGACATCGACCCGCAGCGGGTGGCCGGGATCGTGGACCGGGTCGTCCGCGACGGCGCGGACCGGGTCGCGTTCGGCGACACCACGGGCATGGGCACCCCACGCCGGGTCCGTGAGCTGTTGACAGCGGTACGCGACCGCAACGCGCACGTGCCGGTCCTGCTGCACTTCCACAACACCCGGGGTACGGCGCTGGCCAACCTGTTGACCGCGCTGGAGCTGGGGGTGACCGAGTTCGACGCCAGCGTCGGCGGTCTGGGTGGCTGCCCGTACGCGCCGGGGGCGAGCGGCAACCTGGCCACCGAGGAGGCCGTGCACATGCTGCACGACATGGGCATCGACACCGGCATCGACCTGGCGGCGCTCATCGAGGTGGCGGAGTTGGCGGAGGAGTTGCTCGGCAAGAAGCTGCCGTCCGGTGTGCTGCGGGCCGGCCCGCGCACCCGGTTGACGCCGTTGCCGAGCTGAGGACGCGACGAAGGGGCCGGCGCGTGCGCCGGCCCCTTCCACCTGCCAGGTCGGTCAGCTCACCGGGGTGAGCGCGCTCGGCCAGCTGTCGCGGAAGATGTCCGCGCTGCGGTCGGTGGCGCTGAACGTGCCGGCGAAGAGGTTGCTGACCCGGCTCGCCTCGGCGGTGCTCGGGTACGGGTTGGTGCAGCTGGTGCCGGCGCTGCCGCCGGACATCAGCAGCGCGCAGTTTCCGTTGTAGTTGTCCGGCAGGCCGAGGATGTGCCCGATCTCGTGCGTCATGATCCGTAGCACGCTGTACTGGGCGGCCTGCTGGGTGTCGATGTAGACCCGGCCGTTGCCGAGGCTGGTCCGCACGGCGTACGAGCCGCCGCCGGTGATCCGGTAGATCCGCAGGTTGGAGCCGCAGTTCGCCGACAGCGTCAGGTTGACCGTGGCGTTGTTCCAGATCGAGGCGGCCTGGTTGGCGACGCTGGCGTAGCTGCCCGCCTGGCTGGTGTTGTAGCAGATGGTCATGGCGGCGGACGCGGGCGCGGGGTTGGCGACCGTGACGCCGAGGGTGGCGAGTGCCGTCGCGAGGAACGCGACCGCGAGCCGATTGAGTCGTGAGGTCATCGCTGACTCCGATCTGGGAGGAGGGGTGCCAGGAGCCTAGCGACAAGTATTCATGTTATTCAATGTCTTGCTTCTCGGCCCCACTGTCTGATTCGCTCGTGGGTCGCCGACAGTGGTGCGAGTGCGCTAGCCTAACGATCGTTCAGGTCATATGGCGGAGGAGTCGGCGTGACGCTCGACGGTGAGGCACTGGAGCAGCTGCGCAAGCGGGCCCGGTCCGGCGGCGCGGACAAGTACCACGCGGCCAACGCGGCCAAGGGCAAGCTCTTCGCCCGTGAGCGGGTCGCGCTCCTGGTCGACGAGGGCTCGTTCGTCGAGGACGGCCTCTACGCCAACGCGCTCGCCGAGGGGTTGCCCGCCGACGGCGTGGTGACCGGCACCGCCACGATCGACGGTCGACAGGTCTGTCTGATGGCCAACGACTCCACCGTCAAGGCCGGCAGCTGGGGCGCCCGCACCGTCGAGAAGATCATCAGGATCATCGAGCGGGCGTACGGCGCCGGCGTGCCGATGGTCTACCTGGTCGACTCGGCCGGTGCCCGGATCACCGACCAGGTCGACCTCTTCCCCGGCCGGCGCGGCGCCGGCAAGATCTTCTGGAACCAGGTCCGCGCCTCGGGCTCCATCCCGCAGGTCTGCGCGCTGTTCGGCCCGAGCGCCGCCGGTGGGGCGTACATTCCGGCGTTCTGCGACGTGGTTGCGCTGGTGGACGGCAACGCCAGCATGTATCTCGGCTCCGACCGCATGGTCGAGATGGTCACCGGTGAGAAGACCACCCTGGAGGCGATGGGCGGGGCCAAGGTGCACACCACCGAATCCGGTGTGGGGCACTTCCTCTGCAAGACCGAGGCCGACGCGCTCGACGTCGTGAAGACCTACCTGTCGTACCTGCCGGCGAACTGGACGCAGGCGCCGCCGACCGCGCCGGCGGTCGCCGCGCCCGCAAAGGCCGACCTGGCCGCGCTGGTGCCGGCCAGCGAGCGGCAGGCGTTCGACATGCGGCGGTACGTCAAGGGCCTGCTCGACGAGGGTTCGTTCTTCGAGATCCAGGCGCTCTGGGCCAAGGAGCTGACCATCGGCTTCGGCCGTCTCGGCGGTCAGGTCGTCGGCGTGGTCGGCAACAACTCGATGTTCAAGGGCGGCGTGCTCTTCGTCGACTCGGCCGACAAGGCCACCCGGTTCGTGCAGCTCTGCGACGCGTTCAACGTGCCGCTGCTGTTCCTCAGCGACGTCCCCGGCTTCATGGTCGGCAGCGTGGTGGAGAAGCAGGGCATCATCCGGCACGGCGCCAAGATGATCACCGCGATCTCCGAGGCGACCGTGCCGAAGATCTGCGTGGTGGTCCGCAAGGCGTACGGCGCCGGCCTCTACGCGATGGCAGGCCCCGGGTTCGAGCCGGACGCCACGATCGCGCTGCCGACCGCGAAGATCGCCGTGATGGGCGCCGAGGCCGCCGTGAACGCTGTCTACGCCAACAAGATCGCCGCCATCGCCGACGAGGACGAGCGGGCCGCCTTCGTCGCCGCCAAGCGCGCCGAGTACGAGCAGGACATCGACGTCGTCCGGCTCGCCAGCGAACTGGTCGTGGACGCCATCGTCGAGCCGCACGACCTGCGTACCGAGCTGGTCCGTCGTTTCGCGGCGGCGCGTACCAAGGATCGGCACTTCTCCCGCCGTCGGCACGGCGTCACCCCGGTCTGATCATCGACTCAGGCCCGCACAGCGACCCGCTCCCGGCGTCACGAGCGCCGAGGCGGACCGTCCTTACAGGAGGATGAGATGGACTTCCGGCTCACCGACGAACAAGCGGCGCTGCGCGAGAGCGTGCGGGAATTCGCCCGCGAGGTGGTCGCCCCGGTCATCGCCGAGCACTACGAGCAGCACACCTTCCCGTACGAGGTGATCCGGCAGATGGGCAAGATGGGCCTGTTCGGCCTGCCCTTCGACGAGGAGCACGGCGGCATGGGCGGCGACTACTTCGCGCTCTGCCTGGCCTTGGAGGAGTTGGCCCGGGTCGACTCCAGCGTGGCCATCACGCTGGAGGCGGCGGTCTCGCTGGGCGCGATGCCGATCTACCGCTTCGGCACCGAGGAGCAGAAGGCGACCTGGCTGCCCCGGCTGCTCAGCGGTGAGGCGCTGGCCGGCTTCGGTCTGACCGAGCCGGGCACCGGCTCGGACGCCGCCGGCACGCAGACCCGGGCGGTGCTGGACGGCGACGAGTGGGTGATCAACGGTTCGAAGGCGTTCATCACCAACTCGGGGACCGACATCACGGCCATGGTCACTGTCACCGCGGTGACCGGCACGAACCCGGACGGCTCCAAGGAGCTGTCGACGATCATCGTGCCGACCGGCACGCCCGGGTTCACCGTCGCGCCCGGCTACTCCAAGGTGGGCTGGACCGCCTCGGACACCCACGAGCTGACCTTCGACGACTGCCGGGTGCCGGCCGCCAACCTGCTCGGCGCCCGAGGTCGGGGTTTCGCGCAGTTCCTGCGGATCCTCGACGAGGGCCGGATCGCCATCGCCGCGCTGGCCGTCGGTCTCGCCCAGGGCTGTGTCGACGAGTCGATCAAGTACGCGAAGGAGCGGCACGCCTTCGGCCAGCCGATCGGCGCCAACCAGGCGATCCAATTCAAGATCGCCGACATGGAGCTGAAGGCCCACACCGCTCGCCTGGCCTACTACGACGCCGCCGCGCGGATGCTGGCCGGCGAGCCGTTCAAGCGGCAGGCCGCCATCGCGAAACTGCACGCCAGCACCATCGCTGTGGACAACGCTCGGGAGGCCACCCAGATCCACGGCGGGTACGGCTTCATGAACGAGTACCCGGTGGCCCGGTTCTGGCGGGACTCCAAGATCCTGGAGATCGGTGAGGGCACCAGTGAGGTGCAGCGCATGATCATCGCTCGGGATCTGGGTCTCTGACTGGTCCAGCCGGACTGATCGGCCGGTCGTCCCGGATGGACTGTCCGTACGGCTGTCGGGTTTCGGCGAGCGGGCGTCAGTAGCCCGACGTTCGACTGCCGACGGTCGGAGTCAATCCGTACTCTTCGTGCCCATGACTCCGGATCATGACCGGTCGCGGAGCCCGGCTGGACGGACCACGCTGCCGGAGCTGCTCCGCGGGCATCGACGCGCCGCCGGCCTCACCCAGGCCGAGTTGGCGTCCCGGGCCGGGGTGGGTGTGCGGACGGTGCGTGACCTGGAGCGTGGCCGGTCGATCCGGCCCCAACGCACCACTGTCGAACTGCTCGCCGGGGCGCTGGCGCTGACCGGCACCAGCCGGGCGGCGTTCCTTGCTGCGGCCCGTGGCGTCGGTGCCGAACCGGCCCCGCCAGACGCCACCTCGACGACGTTCGGGGTCGGCGGCAACGCCACCTCGGCGGCCGCACCCGCCGACCCGTCGGTCGCGCTCCCGCCGCCGGTCGCGTTGATCGGCCGGGAGCGCGACCTCACCGAACTGGCCGGGATGCTGACCGCGGAGCGGGGGCCCCGGTTGGTGAGCCTCGTCGGGCTGGCCGGCGTCGGCAAGACCGCCCTGGCCACGTCGGTGGCGCACCTGGTGGCCTCGGCCCACCCGGCCGGCGTCGCCGGGGTGCTGGTCGGCGAGGGCGCGGACGGCCCGGACGTGCTCGCCGCCTCGATGTCCGTGCTCGGCGTGGCGCGCCTGTCCGAACTCGTGGCGCTGCTCGCCGGGCGGCCGACGTTGCTGGTGGTGGACGCTGTGGAGCGCGCCCCGGGCCCGGTGGCCGCGACAGTGCACCGGTTGATCGGCGCACTGCCCTCGCTGCGGGTGCTGGTCACCGGGCGGCATCCGGTCGGGTTGCCCGGTGAGCGGGTCTGGCCGGTCGCGCCGCTCGACGTGCCACCACCGGAGGCCGAGCACTCCGAGCTCGACGCGTGGCCGGCTGTCGCGTTGTTCACCGCCCGGCTCGCGCAGGTCCGCCGGGAGCCGCCCACCCCCGCTGAGCTGCCGGCGCTCGCCGCGTTGGTGCGCCGGTTGGGCGGGCTGCCGTTGGCCATCGAGCTGATGGCCGCCCGCGGCCGGCTCCTCGACCTCACCGAACTGCTCGACCGGTACGGCGACCGGGTGCTCGACCTGGCCACCCCCGCTGACGCGTCCGCCCACCCGGGCTGGGACGCACCGGAGGCGCTCACCGGTCGCACGAGCGGACCCGACACCCGTGCGGCGGTCTCGGTAGCGGTCACCCTGCGGGACGCGGTGGCGTTCAGCTACCGCCTGTTGGCGTCGGACGAGCAGGCCGCGCTGCGGCAGTTGGCGGTCTTCGGTAACCGCTGGTCGGTGGAGTTGGCCGAGGAGATGCTCGCCGACGAGGCCGACCGGGACGGCACTGTGGCGATCGATCCGGTTCCGCTGTTGGACCGCTTCGTCGAGTTGGGGCTGCTGAGCGTACGCGGAACCGGGTCGTTCCGGTTCCGGCTGCTCGACGCGGTTCGTGACTACGCCATCGAGCAGGCAGCCGGTGGGGGTGAGCTGACCTGCATCCGGCGTCGACATGCCGAGGTCATCGCGCGCCTGGTGGCCCGGACCGCCAGCGACCTGGTTGGCCCACGGTTGCCCGACGCGGTGCACCGGCTGGACGAGATGAGCAGTGACATCAGCTCGTCGTTGGCCCACGCGGCGACCGACGACCCGTTGACCGCGCTGCGGTTGGCGGCCTGCCTGACCCGCTGGTGGCGGTTCCGTGGACGTGATGTGGTCGGGCGGCAGTGGCTGCGGCGGCTGCTGGCGGACCCGAGGACCGCCGATGCCGATCCTCTCCTGCGAGGCTGGGCCGCCCTCGGGGTCGCCCGGCTCGCGGCTGAGCACGGTGCGGGCGCCGAAGAGCTGTCGACGGCCCGCGCGGCATTGGACACCTTCCGGCAGGCCGGCGACGTCACAGGGGAGTTGGAGGCGCGGAACGTGCTCGGCGCCCTGCTGATCTCGGTCGGGCAGCAGGACGAGGCTCGCGAGCAGGCCGAGGCGCTGCTGCGGTTGGCCGCCCGTAACGGTCGGACCCGGGACCTGGCGGTGGCGCAGAACAGCCTCGCCTGGCACGAGATCCGCACGGGCGACCTGGCCGCGGCCCGTCGGCGGCTCGCTGCGGTGGACCGGCTGGCCGCAGAGAGTGGGGAGCAGCGACTGCGGGTGCTGGGCTGGGCCAATCGCGCCGAGGTCGCCCGCCTGGAGGGCTGGTACGCGGACGCCATCGACCGTGGCCGGCGGGCCATCGCCGCCCTGTCCGAGCTGGGTGACCCCGGGCGTCGCCGTCGGGTGCTCGGGACCGTCGGGCTGGCGCTCGCCCAGGACGGGCGGGTCGCGGAGGCGACCGAGGTGCTGACCGAGCTGCGCGCCGGCGGCGGGGAGGCCGTGCCGGCGCGACCGACAGTGCCGCGACCGCGCGGGGACGACGCGGCGCTGGCCTGGGGCGGGCCGGAGGTCGGGCTCTGTGCACTGATCGAGGGGAACCTGGCGCTGCACCGGGGTGACCGGGAGTTGGCTGCCGAGTGGTTCGCCGCCTCCGCCGACAATGCGGGGCAGGATCGCCGCGACGCGGTGGAGGCGCTGGTGGGACTGGCCGCGAGCACCGCGGACCCGGCGGTGCTCGATCGACTGGACCGGGTCTGTGCGGAGCACGGCATCCGGCTGTTGCCGCAGGAGTCGGGCCTGCTCTACGCGCTGATCGCCGCCCGGGGCGGACCGGCTCAATAGCCTGCTCCCGCGCCGATCGCGACGGGAGAGTGGCGCGGGCGAAGAGCCCCCTTTGGTGCTACCCCTCGCTGATCGCCCGCGCCGTCACCCCCCGGTGATCCCCGGTGCAGGAAGCCTGCCACCGGTGTGGTGGCAGAAAGTCGGCTTGGACCCAATAATCCAGCTTGGCCGGGCCAGTTCTGCCGGTCTTTCTGCCGCTGCCATCGCTCGGCGGCGGGTGCCGCTCAGGGCCGACGGGTGGCGCCGTCGGTGGCCGCGACCTGCTCCGGACTGACGTCGTCACTGCCGGCGGTGGCGCACGGATGCGCGGCGTCGCGGACGCGGCGCAACCCGTCGAGGAGGGCCGCCAGCGCCTCGGGGTCGAGTTGCCCGGTGAACCACTGCTCGATCATCTGCAGGTGCCCGGGCAGCGTCTCGTTCAGGCGTTGCATTCCGGCGGCGGTGACCACCGCGTACGAGCTGCGCCGGTCGTTCGGGCAGGCCCGGCGGGTGAGCAGCCCGTCGCGCTCCATCCGGTCCACCACCCGGGTCACTCCACTGGTCGACAGGGAGGTCTGCGCCGCGAGGTCGGTCATGCGTAGTTGGTTGCCCGGCGAGCGGGCCAGTCGGGTGATGACCTCGAACTCGACCGCGGAGAGCCCGTGCTCCTCGAGTTGGGCGTTGAACCGGGCTGACAGCCCGGCGTGTGCCTCGAAGAGCAGGCCGACGGCGGTGATCCGGGGATCGTCGAAGACGTTGGTCACTGGTTCATCATACCAGTGCTTGACACGGGGAATGTTGTTGCAGTTATAGTTGCTCAAGCAGTCGTTGGGCTACTAAACAATCTCCTGGAGGACAGCAGCATGACCAGCAGCATCGATGCGGTTACCCGCGACTGGGACGGCCTCACCATCCCGGCGGCCGGCACCTACGCGCTCGACGTGGCGCACAAGCGGGTCGGCTTCGTTGCCCGGCACATGATGGTGAGCAAGGTCCGCGGTGAGTTCAACGAGGCGACCGCCACCATCACCGTCGCCGAGGACCCGCTGCAGTCGTCGGTCGTCGCCACCATTCAGGCCGCCAGCGTCGACACCACCCAGGCCGACCGGGACGCGCACCTGCGCAGCCCCGAGTTCCTGGACGCCGAGAAGTTCCCGACGCTCGAGTTCCGCAGCACCGGGGTCAAGTCCCGTCGCGGCGGCGAGTTCGTCCTCACCGGTGAGCTGACCATCAAGGACGTCACCCGCCCGGTCGAGCTGGAGGTGGAGTTCGAGGGTGTCGGCCGCAGCCCGTTCGGCCAGGACATCTTCGGCTTCTCCGCGAGCACCGAGATCGACCGCGAGGAGTTCGGCCTGACCTGGAACGTCGCCCTGGAGACCGGGGGCGTGCTGGTCAGCCGCAAGATCAAGATTGAGATCGAGGGCGAGGCCGTCCGTCAGGCCTGATCTTCGAGTATCGCCGGAGGGTCAGGGGGACCCTCCCGGTGATCCGGTACGAAGGGCCCGCGCCGTACGTCGGCGCGGGCCCTTCGCCGTTCCCACTCGTGGTAATTGTCACGGGTTGTTCGCACCGCCATCGGGTCCAGCCGGTCGCCGACGGGGTACAGATGGCGCCACGAGCGCGTCCGCGCCGGCCGACACCGGATCCCCGCCGTCGGCCTCTGGCCCCGGTCAGGTGGGCGCTCTTACCGTGGATGCTTCACAAAGCGCTTCCGGGACGGCATGATCCCGACCGCGCCGGCCGTCGGGAGGACACATGGGCAGGGACGTCTCAGAGGGCGCCTTCACCCGGGATGATCGCGTCCGATATCGGCAGAAGGTGCGGCGGTGTCTGGACGTCTTCGCCCTGATGTTGGACGACTTCGGCTTCGACGCCGACCGGCCGATGACCGGCCTGGAGATCGAACTCAACCTGGTCGACTCGGCCGCTGAGCCGGCGATGCGCAACGAGGAGATCCTCGCCGACATCGCGGACCCCCTCTTCCAGACCGAGTTGGGGCAGTTCAACCTGGAACTCAACGCCGAGCCCCGACTGATCGAGGGCACCGGCTTCGCCGACTACGAGCACGACCTGCGCGGCAGCCTCTCCCGGGCCGACGAACGTGCCGCCAGATCCGACGCGAAGATCGTCCTGGTCGGCATCCTGCCCACCCTCACCGAGGGGCACCTGGTCGAGGACAATCTCTCCACCAACGAGCGCTACCGGGTTCTCAACGACCAGATCGTCGGCGCCCGGGGCGAGGACATCGAGCTGGACATCCGCGGCGTCGAGCAGTTGCGGACACACACCGACTCGATCGCCCCCGAGGCCGCCTGCACGAGCCTCCAGTTCCACCTCCAGGTCGCCCCGGACAGCTTCGCCGACTACTGGAACGCATCCCAGGCCATCGCCGGGGTGCAGGTCGCGGTCGGGGCGAACAGCCCCTTCCTGTACGGCCGCCAACTGTGGGCCGAGACGCGGATCGCCCTGTTCCAGCAGGCCACCGACACCCGTCCGGACGAGCTCAAGGCCCAGGGCGTACGGCCGCGGGTGTGGTTCGGCGAACGGTGGATCACCTCGATCTTCGACCTCTTCGAGGAGAACGTCAGGTACTTCCCGCCGCTGCTGCCGATCTGCGAGGACGAGGACCCGGTGGAGGTGCTGCACGCCGGCGGTGTGCCACAGCTCGGGGAGCTGCGACTGCACAACGGCACTGTCTACCGGTGGAACCGTCCGGTCTACGACATCATGAACGGCCGCCCCCATCTGCGGGTGGAGAACCGGGTGCTGCCGGCCGGTCCGACGGTGGTGGACATGCTGGCCAACGCGGCCTTCTACTTCGGGTTGGTACGCGGTCTGGCCGAGGCCGACCGTCCGATTTGGAGTCAACTCACCTTCAGCTCCGCCGAGGAGAACTTCCACGCAGCCGCCCGACGTGGCCTCGACGCCGCGCTGCACTGGCCCGGGCTCGGCGACGTGCCGGTCACCAAACTGGTCCTGGAGCAACTGCTGCCCACCGCCGCCGCCGGCCTGGACGGGTTCGGTGTCGCCCCGGCGCAACGGGACCGGCTGCTCGGCATCATCGAGCAGCGCTGCCGTACCGGCCGCAACGGTGCCGTCTGGCAGACCGAGGCGGTCTGGGCGGCGGAGCGGCACCACGGCATGGACCGGACGGCCGCGCTGCACCACATGGTCACGCGCTACGCCGAACTCCAGCGCACCAACGAACCCGTCCACACCTGGCCAACCACCTGACCCACCCCACTCGCGCACCGCGTCCCCATCCGGGGTGGGGGTGGCCCTGGGGGTTAGTCGGTGGTGGGGCGGGGGGCGCGGCGGGATGCTCGGGTGGGCCGGCTGGTTGGGGCCGGGTTCTCCGCTGTTGCCGCTTCGGTGGGACGGTCCTTGTCAGTGAGGTCCGGGTCCTTGCGCGGGGCGGGCACCTGCGGTGCGGCGGTGGCCTCGCCCGGCAGGGGTCCCGTCCGAGGCGTCTGCGGTGAGGCGTCGGCTCTCCGGCGCCGCGCTGCGGTTCCGGCCGTCGAGGTCGTCGAGGCCGTGGAGCCGGCCGTCGGGGCTGGGGTTCCGGCCGCCGAGCCGCCGACCGCTGACCGGGGGTCGGTCTCGGCGACCGGGGCCGGATCGGCCACCGTGTCCCGGCCGACCGCACTCCGGTCGGCCGGGCGGCTTCGGTCGGCCGCGTGGTTCCGCTCGGCCCGCTCGGCGAGGAGGGCGGCCAGCACCGAACCGCCGACACCGGCGAGCACTGCGTACGGGGCGACGAGCTGGGTGGACAGCTGTGCGGGGCCCAGCGTCGACCAGTGCGGCAGGGTGGTCAGGTAGGCGAGCGCGACGAGCACCGGGCCAGCCGCACCGGAGGCCGCCGCACCCACGCGGTGCCCGCCCGAGCGGGCGGACCGACGGGCGGCCAGCACACCGATCAGCAGCGCGGGCACCAGTGCCAGCAGCGCGCCGGGCCAGTAGAGCTGGCCCCCGATCCAGTACCGGGCGTGGTCCGGGTCGAACTGCCAGGTGCCGAGTTGCGCGCCGGTCAACCCTCGTCCGACGCGTACCCCGTCGATCACCGAGACCACCGCGAGCAGCCAGAGCCAGGCGGCCGTCGCTGTCACGTTGGCCGCGGCGGCTCGGGAGCGAAGTGCCCAGATGGCGACGAGGACGCCGATCAGGATGCCCAGCGTGGCCTGCACGGCGGCCGTCCGTTGCGGTGCGTCGGTGTCCCCGCCAGCGGCGACCCGGGCGGGTACGGCGATCAACAGCACCGTGACCAGCCCGCCCAACCCGGCGCCGAGCGCCAGGGTCACCCGCCGCAGCAGGCTGCCCGCGTCGTGGACGGGCGGTTCGGCCACCGGTGGTGGTGTTGCCGCCACCCCCGGCCGGGTCGCTTCGACGGCCGGTGCATCCCCCTCATCCGGGGTCTCGTGCGCCGGCGCCCGGTCGCCGAGCTGCGGGCCCTCGTGGCGGGAAACACCGTCGGTCGCGGTCGCCGGAGAGGTCGCGGTCCTCGCCGGGGCGTTCCGCTGGTGCAGCCGTTGCGCGCAGACCGCGCCGAGCACCGTCGAGCTGGCGGCGAGCCAGGTGGCCCAGGCGAGGCCGTCCGCCCAGGCCGTGTCGGTCGCACCGGCATCGGTTGGCGTCCAGGTGATGACGCCGAGCCCGTAGCCGAAGCCCAGTTGTGCCGCACCCGCACCGGCAGCGACCCCGATCGCCGTTGCGATCGACACTCCCCAGCCCTGTCTGGCCATGCGGGGCAGCGTAACGTCCCGTCGTCGGCGCGGCGAGTCGCAACGACCCGCCGGTGTGGACCGCCGGTGCGGGCGGATTGGGCGGCGGGCGGTACGGTCGCCGGTGATGAGGCGGTGGGCGTTATGACGGACACGAACACGGGCCAGCAGAATGCCGCCGGTGGCGGTGCGGGCCGGGCCAGCGTCGTGCTCGGTGGTGGGTTGGCGGCGGTGCTGCTCGCCGCCGTCGGTGCGACCGGTGGCTGGTTACTGGCTGGCGGGGATGACACACCCTCCGGTGATCCGCTGGCCGTCGCGACCACGGCTGGCGCGGCGACCAGCCGGGCCACCGCACCCCGACCGAGCAGCGGACGGCCGACACCGTCGGCGGCCCAGACCTCCGCCACCTCGACGAAAGGGGCCGGCCTGACCGTGCCACCGGTGATCGGCGCCGACTTCGAGCAGGCCCGGGAGACCCTGCGCAAGCAGCGGCTGGGTTGGCGGCTGGTCTTCGGTGGAGGCGTCGGGCGTACGGTCGAGAGCACCACACCGGACGTGGGCACCGAGGTCGCCCGGGGTACGACGGTGCAGCTCCAGGTCGCCGGCCCGGCGCCGGCCGCCGAGGTGCCGGACGTGATCGGCGAGAGGTGCGCCGACGCCGCCGACGAGTTGGTCGACGAGGGCCTCTACCCGCGCTACGTGAGCGGACGCACCGGGAAGGTCAGCCGGCAGGAGCCGGCCGAGGACGGACCGGCCCGGTGGAACGACCAGGTCAGCATCTGGTGTGGGGCGGACTCCGGCGACCAGCCGACCACGAAACCCACTCCCTGATTCCGGCCGGCGGGTCGAGCCGCCCGCCGCGCTGCCTCACCGGCGGCCGGCGCGGCTCGGCACGCTGATCCGCACCGATGGCGGTGTGGGCGACTAGGTTGGCGGTCGAGGGCCATGACGCCCGTCCGGGTTCGGGAAAGGACGTGCGATGAGCGACGACCGCCAAGAGCCTCCCGCCGGCGAGCACGACGACGACCAGACCCGCCCCCTGCCCCCCGCCGCTGACCGGCCGGGGTCCGGGCCCGCCGCCGACGGCCCGGCCCCGTCCGGCCCCGCCGTCGACGGCCCGGAGCCGACGCAGCCGACGCCAGCCGCCGCTGACCCGGACGAGACGGCACCGATCGACCGGACCGTTCCGGCCCGCCCCGACCTGTCGCCCGACCAGACCATGCCGATCGATCGGTCCGCCGGCACCCGGCCGGGCCCGCCGGCCGACCGGACCGCGCCGATCCCGCCGCCGTGGTCCGGACGGGCCGAGGTGCGCTCGCCGAGGCCGGACGACGCCGAGTGGTACGTCGAGGAGCAGGGCGGTCGGCGGTGGTGGTTGCCGATTCTCTGGGGCGTACTGGCACTGTTGCTCGCCGCCCTGCTCGGAGGCGCGCTCTGGTTGGTGCGCTCCCAGCAGGATGACGACCCGGATGATCCGCGGTCCACCCCTTCGCTGCCGCCGACCAGCGCCCCCGGCACCCCGCCGACCAGCGCGGCTCCCACGTCGGCGGCGCCCACCAGCGAGTCGCCGAGCAGTTCGGCGACCACTGACGCTCCGGACGAACTGCCGGTGCCACCGCTCGCCGGCCTGCCGCAGGCCACCGCCGAAGGGCTGTTGACCCGGCTCGGTCTGCCCTACCGGGTGGTGTACCGCCCGTCGGAGCTGCCGCCGGGGACGGTGGTGGGCACCGAGCCGGAGGCGGGCACGTCGGTGTCGACCGACGACGAGGTGTTGTTGATCGTCTCGCAGGCCGAGCCGCCGACCGGGGCGAGCCCGACCACGCCGAGCCCCACTGTGACGAACACGCCGTAACAGCTGGTCACCACATCCGGCGGCGGGTGCCGACGAGACCGATGCCGGCCAGCGAGATGGCGAGGCCGAAGATGCCGGACCAGAAGAGGGAGCGGCGGATGTCAGTGGCGCTGTGCCCGGCCGGAGCTGCTTCGGTGAGTTCCTGACGGCCGTCGGACTGGCCGCCGGCACCCAGGCCGGACACCGATCCGGTCGGGTCGGCGCCATCGGCGTGGTCGGCCGGGGCGTCAGTGTCGGTCCAGCCCGGTTCGTCGTAGACCGACTGGCCGTCGCCGGTCGGTGGGTCGGAGTCGAGCACTGTGATCTCCGGTGCGGGCACCGGCGCGGTCAGCCGGGTGGACGACATCGCCGGGTCGCGGACGAGGACCAGGAGTGTCGCCATCGCCCCGAGGAGGGCGAGGAGTCCGAAGGCATAGGCGATACGGGAGCGGTGGTGCCGCCGCAGGGCGGGCTGATTGACCATGACCATCCCAGGGTCAGGGTCCTGGACGAGCGGGTGGAACGGTGCCGGGGTGGGCGTACCAATTCTATGGCGACGGCACGCCCACCGGCGGCGGATCGGGTCGGTCAGCCCACCCGGAGCGGGGTACGCGCGACCGGGCGGCGGGCCCGCACGGTGTGCGGGCGGGGTTCGGGGGCGGCCTGCAGTTGCTGCAGCCCTTCCCGCTGGACGAAGATCGAACGTCGGGTGACAGCGTCACCCGCGGCGTTCAACTCGTAGCCGTCGAGCCAGAGCCAGCCGTCATAGGTCGGCCAGTCGAGCACCCGGATCACCCGGAACTTGATCGGCCTGAGGAACTGGACACTCGCCGCGCGAGTCACGTGCAGTACGTCACCGGTGCGGGGAAGCACATGGGCTCCTGGGGAGGATCGGCCGGCGGCTGCGCCGGCGGTGCCTGAACGGGGGACGTCTCGGCCGGTGACGGGGTCGTGCCTCGTGAACCGGTGGTGCGGATGGCGGTGGTCGGGCCGTACCCCGCTGGTGACGTGCCGCCACCCGACCACCACCCGGTTGCTTCCGGGAACCGCGCCCGCCGCCGCAGCTTGCCGGCTTGCAGCGGCGGGGTCCTTACCCCGGAGCAGGTCGCGTTGTCGTGGGCCGGGCCCGCGCCGTGCCCGGCTTCCCCGCAGCGGTGGGGTCACCACTCCGAGGGACCGGACGGAGACGCTGAGTGATCCGAGCCATACGGACAGAGTGCATCAGGGACGTGCTTCATGCAAGTTGCACGTCGACTTTTGCCGATACGTGAGCGTGTCGCGCGAAAGGCCTATTGAAGCCATCCGCGTCCGGGCGGCACACTGAGGGCGGTTTCGCCCGTCGCGGCCGGCCGAGGACCGGCACCACCCCCCTCGTCGCGAACGCTCGCCGGTCGACGGTCGCGCCCCCGGCGGGTGTCACCAGTGGCGCGTTACCGGAGGTAGCCCGAGTGGGGTCGAGCAGCCAGCGGCGGGGACCAGTGACTCACGGGTTGCGCGATGAGTGAGCGGCGCAGTCCCACCATCAGACGGCGGCGGCTCGGGGCCGAGCTGCGCCGGCAGCGGGAGTCCGCCGGGATCACCATCGAGGTGGTCGCCGAACAGTTGGAGTGCTCGGCGTCGAAGGTCTCCCGGATCGAGACCGGGCACACCACGGCCACCCCACGCGACGTGCGGGACATGCTGCGGATCTACGGCGTGGTCGGCGCCGAGAGCGACGAGCTGGTGCAGATCGCCCGGGAGGCCCGCCAGAAGGGCTGGTGGCATCCGTACAGCACGGTGCTCGTCGGCGCGTACGTCGGGCTGGAGGCGGCGGCGAGTTCGATCCGGGCGTACGAACAGCAGGTCGTTCCGGGTCTTCTGGAGACCGAGGAGTACGCCGGGGCCATGATCCGCGCCGCCCGTCCGGACTTCACAGCCGATCAGGTGCATCAAAGAGTGCGTGTCCGTCTGGGCCGTCAGTCGTTATTGACCCAGGACGATCCGGTCGATCTGTGGGTGGTGCTCGATGAGGCGGTGGTAAGTCGGCCGGTGGGCGGGGACGAGGTGATGCGCGGTCAACTCAAGCGGTTGGTCGAGGTGGCCGAGTTGCCGAACGTGACGCTGCAGATCCTGCCCTTCGAGGTGGGTGCGCATGCCGGCATGGACGGCACGTTCACGATCCTCAGCTTCCCTGAGCCCGGTGATCCGGATGTTGTGTACGCGGAGAACGCCACGGGTGGGCTCTTCCTCGAGAAGAGCGACGAACTACAGAAGTACAGCTTCATCTTCGATCACATCCGCGCTGCGGCCATACGTCCGGAGGAGTCCGTCGCACACATCGCAAAACTGGCAGAGGAGCCGTTGTGGAAATGGCGACCAAAAGGTTCCCCGTGGACCTGACGCAGGCAGCATGGTTCAAGAGCTCGAAGAGCGGGCCGAACTGTGACAACTGCGTGGAGGTGGCGTACGTGACGGGGGCGGTCGGAGTGCGGGACTCGAAGGACAAGGCGGGCCCCGCCCTGGTCTTCGCCCCGGGTGACTGGCACGCCTTCGTCGCCGGCACCCGGGGTGGTGTGTTCGGCGCGGTCTGACCGACTGGTCAGTGGAGTCCCCGCCCGGTTCGCCGGGCGGGGACTCTGCCGTGTCCGCAGGAGTGGTCGCGTCGCGGCCGGGGGTCGGAGAGGTTCCGTCCGGGATTCCCGTCGCCAGAGCGCCCCCGTCTCGTTGAACCGGTCGGTACGGCGCTTGTCGACGACCCGCCGCACCGACCCGCAACCGAGCGAGTAGGCGAGACGGATGACGACGATCGGCTCAGACAACCTCACCACCGGTCCGGCGAAGCCGGAACGGTTCGGTGGCAAGTACCGCGGCGCTCGTCGGGACACGGTTCTGACCGAGGTGGTCTCGACCGACCAGGAGTTGGGTGGGCGGGATGGCGCTTCCGAGACGACGGATCCTCCGCTCTCGCTGCCCTCGCTGGACCCGAACCCGCTGATCGAGCCGTCGTTCCCGCCGTCGGGCTGGCCGATGGAGCCGCCCCAGTCCCTGGCCGACCACCCGTTGCTGCGTGGTCTGCTGATGGAGTTGCCGCCGAAGGGCACCGTGCCCTCGCAGGACTGGCTGGACCGCTGGTTCGAGGCGACCAGGTCGATCCTGGAGTTGCTATACGTGCAGGGCGCCAGCCGTCCGCGTTGACGGCGCCGCGACGGGCTGGACCCGCTCGGCGAGGCGGTTGTGGCGGAGCGCGTGCCGGACCCCGATGGCGACCACGGCGAGCGCACCGACGGTGATCGCCGGCCCGGTGACACCGGGGTCGGCTCCGAGGTCGGCGCCTGCCGCCGCGATCAGCGCCGGCACCGTGGCCAACGCGGTGACCTGAAGTGGCAGCCCGACGAGCGGGTGGGCCGCGGCGGCGCGCAGGCCGTGCGGCGCGGGGGTGGCCGGGGCGCTGGCGAACGCGCCCGCACCGGCCCGCAGGCGGCGGATCCGCCGTACCGAGCAGACCGTCGCCACGAGCGCCGGGCCGGCGGCCAGGGTGAGCCCGGTGGCGGCCCGGTCGACCGGTGTGGCACCGGTGCTGAACAGCCCGCCGCCGAGCACGGCCGCGGTGAGCGCCACGCCGGTGACGGCCAGCACCAGCAACCATCCGGTACGCCGGCGCAGCATGCGGGTGTTGCGCAGTCGGGGTAGGCCGTCGGCAACGACGCCGGCGGCCAGCCAGACGGCGGCGACCGGAAGCAGGATGGTGAGCTGACTCTCCATGTTCGAGAGTCTTTCCCGAATCCCGGCGGGGCGAATCCGGGCCCGTCCCCCGTTCGTCCCGGACGCCGGGCCCGTAGGGGGTCATCACTCGAAGGTATGGACGTTTCGGCATGTTCAACTGCCGGAGCGCTGATCTACCCTCAGCTAGATCGGCAATTGTCGATTGATGTTGGGACTGGCGGTCACGTTCCGCCGCCGGTCAGAGGGAGGTAGGAGATGGGTCTTCCACGAAGGTCCGTGCTGATCGGGGTGGCCGCGGCGACCATGTTGGCCGTCGGCACCCCAGCCCTGGCCGCCGAACCCGAGGGTGTGGTTCGGGCCGCCGGCGGAGCCACCGCCGTGCCGGACAGCTACATCGTCGTACTCAAGGACAGCGCCGTGGCCCGGGACCGGGTCGGCGACACCGCGAAGCGGCTCTCCGGCCGTCACGGCGGCACTGTGGCCCGCACCTACGGCGCCGCGCTGCGCGGCTTCGAGGTCAAGGTGAGCGCCAGCGCGGCGGCGCGGATCGCGGCCGACCCGGCGGTGGCGTACGTCGAGCAGAACCACACCGTCTCGATCTCCGGCACGCAGGCCAACCCGCCCTCCTGGGGCCTCGACCGGATCGACCAGCGCAACCTGCCGTTGGACAGCTCCTACACCTACCCGAACACGGCGAGCAACGTGCACGCCTACATCATCGACACGGGCATCCGGTTCTCCCACAACGACTTCGGCGGCCGGGCCACCTCCGGCTACGACGCTGTCGACGGCGGGTCGGCCGACGACTGCAACGGGCACGGCACGCACGTGGCCGGCACCGTCGGCGGGTCCTCGTACGGCGTGGCCAAGGCCGTACAGCTCGTCGGCGTACGGGTGCTGAACTGCTCCGGCAGTGGCACCAACGCCGGTGTGATCGCCGGCGTCGACTGGGTCACCGCCAACGCGATCAAGCCGGCGGTGGCGAACATGAGCCTCGGCGGCGGCGCGAACACCTCACTGGACAACGCCGTCCGCAACTCGATCGCCTCGGGCGTCACGTACGGCCTCGCGGCCGGCAACGACAACGGTGCGAACGCCTGCAACACCTCGCCGGCGCGTACCACGGAAGCCATCACTGTGGGCTCGACGACCAGCTCGGACGCCCGGTCGTCGTTCTCCAACGTCGGCACCTGCCTGGACATCTTCGCGCCCGGCTCGTCGATCACCTCGGCCTGGTACAACAGCAACACCGCAACCAACACGATCAGCGGCACCTCGATGGCCACCCCGCACGTGGTCGGAGCGGCGGCCCTGGTGGCCAGCGCCAACCCGAGCTGGACCCCGGCTCAGGTCCGCAACCAACTGGTGGCCAACGCCACCCCCAACGTGGTGGGCAACCCCGGCTCGGGTTCGCCGAACCTGTTGCTCTACGTCGGCACCGGCACCACCCCGCCGCCGCCCACCGGCTGCACCGGCACCAACGGCACCGACGTGTCGATCCCGGACGCCGGCTCGGCGGTGACCAGCTCGATCACCATCTCCGGCTGCGGTCGCAACGCCTCCTCGACCTCCACCGTGGCGGTGAACATCGTGCACACCTACCGCGGCGACCTGGTCATCGACCTGCTCGCCCCGGACGGCAGCTCGTACCGGCTCAAGAACAGCAGCACCTCGGACAGCGCCGACAACGTGAACGCCACGTACACGGTCAACGTGTCCGGTGAGGCCGCCGACGGCATCTGGCGGCTTCAGGTGCGGGACACCTACTCGGTCGACACCGGCTACATCAACACCTGGACCCTGACCGTCTGACCGGTCTCCCACGACCGAGGCCCCACCCAAGCATCGCCGGGTGGGGCCTCGCGTCGTACGGATCGGGTTTCAGACCGAGAAGGTGGCCGGCCGCTCGGTGGCCGGCGCCGGCGGACGGGCCTTCCACAGGCCGACCTTCTGCGCGGCGAGCCGGCTCAGGTACGCCGGGTTGAGGATGACGTAGCGGCGCCAGAGCCGCTTCGGCTCCAGACCGAGACGCCAGAACCACTCCAGGCCGGCACGCTGCATCCACGGCGGAGGCTGGCGCAGCAGCCCGGCGTGGTAGTCGAAGGCCGCGCCGACAGCCATCAGCGGCATGTCGAGCAACGGCCGCATGGCGTACGCGAAGACCTCCTGGCGCGGGCAGCCGAGCCCGACCAGGACCAGCCGGGCACCGCTGGACCGGATCCGGTCGGCGATCTCGGCGTCCTCGCCGGGCTGGACGGCACGGAACTTGGACGGCTCCACCCCGGCGATCTTCAGCGCGGGGAACATCCGCTCCAGGGCCGGGATCAGCCGGGCGAGGGTCTCCTCGGTCGAGCCGTACAGGTAGACCGGCAGCCCCTCGTCGGCGAAGCGCGACAGCACGTGCAGTGTCAGGGTCGGCCCGTACACCCGGTCGTTGAGCCCGGCGTGGTGCAGCAGGTTGAGTGCCCACCGCACCGGCTGCCCGTCCGGCGTGACCACGTCGAAGGAGTTGAGCCGCGCGTTGTGCGCCGGGTCGAGCACCCCGGTCATCACACCGTGCACTGCCAACGCGGTCAGTGCGAGGGGACGCCGCTCGTGCGCGGCGGTCACCACCGCGTCGGTCGCCGTCGCGTAGTCGGTGGCGTCGACCAGGACGCCGAGCACGTTGCGCTTGGTCCGGGCGCTCATGACTGGGCCACCCACTTGTCCACGTTGGCCTCGTAGATTTCCCGCAGGATCATCGGCACGTCGTATGTGATCTTCCAGTCCGGATACTGCGCCTCGAACCGGGCCATGCTGCTGACGTACCACTGGTGGTCGCCGGTGCGGTTCTGCTCGACGTAGTTGATCTGCGCCTCGCGGCCGGTGATCTCCTCGGCGATCCGGAACGCCTCGATGTGGGAGGTGTTGGAGTGCCGGCCGCCACCGAGGTTGTAGACCTCCGCGGACCGCGGAGCCCGGAAGAACGCCTCGAACGCTGTCAACACGTCGTGCGAGTGGATCGCGTCCCGGACCATCTTGCCCTTGTAGCCGAAGAGGTTGTACGTCCGGCCCTCCATGACGCAGCGCATCAGGTAGGCCAGGAACCCGTGCAGCTCCGCCGCGGAGTGCGCCGGGCCGGTCAGGGTGCCACCCCGGAAGCAGGCGGTCTTCATGTCGAAGTAGCGCCCGTACTCCTGGACCATCACGTCCGCGGCGACCTTCGAGGCGCCGAAGACCGAGTGCAGCGAGTGGTCGATCGACATCTCTTCGGTGATGCCCTGGTACCAGCGGTGGTCCTCGGGCAGCTCGTACCGGGTCTCCAGCTCGGTGAGCGGCAGGCTGTTGGGCCGGTCGCCGTAGACCTTGTTTGTCGAGCAGTGGATGAACGGCGCGTCGATCGCGTGCCGGCGGGTGTTCTCCAGGATGTTGAGCGTGCCACCGGCGTTCACGTCGAAGTCCGTGTACGGCTCCTTGGCTGCCCAGTCGTGGCTCGGCTGGGCAGCGCTGTGGATCACCACGGCGATGTCCGAGCCGTACTTCTTGAACACCTGCTCCAGGCCGTCGCGGTCCCGGATGTCCACCGCGAAGTGGGTGTACGCGTTACCCAGGTCACGGCCGAGCCGTTCCAGACTCCATGAGGTGGAGCCGTCCTCGCCGAAGAAGTACCGGCGCATGTCGTTGTCGATGCCGACGACATCCAGACCGAGGCCGGCGAAATGCCGGACCGCCTCGGAGCCGATCAGACCACCCGACCCTGTCACCAACGCGACACTCACACGCCACTCCTGGTCCATCGGAGGCAGAATCCATCGGAGCATAGCGTGACGTCCAGCACGCCCCGATATGACGGAAGGGCCCCGCATCAAGCGGAGCCCTCGTCGGTGGTGGGGATGGGGGGAGTTGAACCCCCACGCCCTTTCGGGCACACGGACCTGAACCGTGCGCGTCTGCCATTCCGCCACATCCCCGTGGCACAACACGGAACACTCTAGCTGCCCGGCCCCGCTGTCTCCAACGGGCCCCGGGAATACTACGCTGTCCCTGGCGCTCGCCACGAGCGATTACCGTTCGTGGCGGACGAAAGATTAGCACGACAGTCCCGGCCCTTCCGAACGGGTCGAGAGCAGCCGGCCGAGCGGCGTGTGAGCTGCGCGCGCGCCGGCCGGATACCATCATGTCCTCGGGACCCGAGGAGGAGCCGGTGAGCGTGCTGCAACGCTTCGAGAAGCGTCTGGAAGGCCTGGTCGAAGGGGCCTTCGCCAAGGTCTTCAAAGGGGTGGTCCACCCCGTGGAGATCCTCAACGCCATGCAGCGGGAGGCCGAGGCGCACAAGGCGATCCTGGCCGGTGGGCGCACGTTGGTGCCCAACCGCTACGTGATCGATCTCTCGCCGTTCGACCACAGTCGGCTGGCGCCGTACGCCGCCGCGCTGGCCCAGGAGTTGGCCCAGTCGCAGGCGGAGTTCATCGGCGAGCAGGCGTGGACGGTCTACGGCGACGTGATCGTCGAGATCGAGCGAGGCGAGGGCCTGGACACGGGCATGTTCCGTGTCACGGCCGAGGTCTACACCGGTGGTGAGGTCGCCCCGGTGTCGGCACCCGGCTACGACGCCGGCCCGCCCGCCTACCCCGCGTACGACCAGGGCGGTGGCTACGGCCCGCCGCCCGGGCACGGTGGCGGTCGCAACGTGCGGCTGGTCTCCGGCGACGGTCGCACCTACCCCCTCCAGATGGGGTCGACGGTGATCGGTCGTGGCGACCAGGCCAACCTGCGCCTGCCCGACGTCGGCATCTCCCGCCGACACGCCCGGCTGGATTTCGACGGGGGCCAGGTCGTGCTGACCGATCTGGGTTCGACCAACGGCACCATGGTGAACGGGCAGCGGGTCTCCGCCGTCGCGCTCAACCCCGGTGACATGGTCCAGCTCGGTACGACGACGCTGACCTTCCGCGTGGACGGCTGACCTGCCTTGCCGGAACTGGTCATCACCGTTGCCCGGTTCGGGTTCCTGATCCTGCTGTGGATCTTCGTGTTCACGGTGGTCGGCGTGATCCGCCGGGACCTCTTCGCGGGCGCCCGGTCCGGTCGCCTGGTGGCCGCGCCGCGCGCGGTGGGCGCCTCGACGGGGCAGGCGGCCAAGCCAGCGAAGGTGAAGCGGGGCAGAGCTGCGCACCAACTGGTGGTGACGGCCGGTCAGCTGGCCGGCACCAAAATCACTCTCGGTGAAGCGCAGATCACCATCGGTCGGGCTGAAGACTCCACCCTGGTCATCACCGACGACTACGCCTCCGCGCGACACGCCCGGCTCGTGCCGCGTGAAGGGCAGTGGTACGTCGAGGATCTCGGCTCGACTAACGGCACGTACCTCGATCGCGCTAAGGTCTCCGGACCAACCCCCGTCCCCCTCGGCGTGCCGATCCGGATCGGCCGCACTTCCCTCGAATTACGGCCATGACTCTGACCCTGCGCTATGCGGCCCACAGCGACCGCGGTCTGATCCGAGACGGCAATCAAGACTCCGTCTACGCCGGGCCGCGGTTACTCGCCGTTGCCGACGGCATGGGCGGTATGGCCGCCGGTGACGTCGCCAGCAACATCGTCATCGGTGCCATGGCGCCGCTCGACGAGGACGTCCCGGGGGACGCTCTCGTCGATGCGTTGCGTTCGGCCGTGGGCACCGCCAACCAACAACTCCGCGACACGGTGGACGCCAACCCGCAGTTGGAGGGGATGGGCACCACGCTGACGGCGACCCTCTTCACCGGCAGCAAGCTGGGGATGGTCCACATTGGTGACTCGCGGGCCTATCTGCTGCGCAACGGCGAGTTCGCACAGATCACCAAGGACGACACGTACGTCCAGATGCTTGTCGACGAAGGCCGGATCAGCGCCGAGGAGGCGAGCAGTCACCCGCAGCGGTCGCTGCTGACCCGCGCCCTCGACGGTCGGGACATCGACCCGGAATACTCGGTCCGCCAGGTCATGCCCGGCGACCGGTACCTGATCTGCAGCGACGGCCTCTCGGGCGTGGTCAGCGCCGAGACCATCGGCGAGACCCTGCGGGAGTACGCCGACCCGCAGCAGTGCGTCGAGCGGCTGGTGCAGCTCGCGCTGCGCGGTGGTGGGCCGGACAACATCACGGTGATCATCGCCGACGCCACGGATCAGGACATCGTCGAGGCGACCCCGATCGTGGGTGGCGCCGCCGCCCGGGACCGGGGCATGGCGACCTCCGCAGACGACTCGACTCCGGCCGCCCGGGCTTCGGCGCTCTCCGCGCCGCGCCCGGCCGCCCCCGAGGAGCCAGCGGCCGCCGAGGATGACGCCGACCGGCCGAAGAGACGCCCGGTCCGGACGGCCGCCATGGCGCTGGCCCTGCTGGTGATCGTCGGCGGTGCGGCGTTCGGTGGTTGGACGTACACCCAGCGGCAGTACTACGTGGGAGCCACCGAAGAGGGCCAGGTCGCCGTGTTCCGCGGTGTCCAGGGTCAGATCGCCGGGATGGACCTCTCCAGCGTGCACCGCCGCAGCGGCACCCGCCTGGACGACCTCACGGTCGCCGCACAGGACACCGTCAAGGTCGGTATCCGGGCCAAGAGTGAGCCGGACGCCGAGCGTCAGCTCGCCGAGCTGACCAGTGACACGCCGAGCAACCCCAACCTGAAGCCGCTCTGCCCGCTCGACCCGACAGTCACCGGGGGCAACACGCCCACGCCCACGCCGACACCGACCCCGATCGGTTCGACGCCGACCCCGAACGGCAGCCCGAGCGCCAACGTGTCGCCGACCCCCAGCAGGGTCGTCAGCGCGAGCCCGACCGTCGGTGCCACCACCGCTCTCGGTGGGGCCGGCGCGACCACCACACCCGACGTCACCTCCTCCGACTCGGCCCCGCCGGCGCTAGACCCAGCCGGTTGCCGGTCTCCTGAGTGAGCGTCGGCTGAGATTCTGAGGACTCCACCCGTGACCGTAGCGGCCACACCGGCACCCTCGCCCGCCACTGCGGGCGAGCAATCCGGCGTACGCCTGGCGCGGTCGCGCCGCAACGCCGAGCTGTCCCTGCTGTTGCTCGCGATGGTGCTGGTGGCCGCGTACGGGGCGACCGTCGAGGCGAACCTGCTGGACACGGTCACCCCGGACTTCTGGATGCCGGCCGCCGCGCTCGGCGCGGTCTTCCTCGGCCTGCACCTGGTCATCCGGTTCCTCGCGCCGTTCGCCGACCCGGCGCTGCTGCCGGCGGTGGCCCTGCTCAACGGGCTCGGGGTGGGCTTCCTGCGCCGGATCGACCTGGGCGACGCCCCGGTGGCCGAGCGGGAGAGCCTGGCCGTCTTCGCGGGGCAGGGCGGGCGCCAGCTGGCCTGGACGCTCGGTGCGGTGATCCTCGCCGCCGCCCTGCTCGCCATCATGCGCGACCACCGGTCGATCTCGCGGTACGCGTACACCCTGGGGTTGGCCGGCATCGTGCTGGTGATGATCCCGGCGGTGCTGCCGTCGAGCATCTCCGAGATCAACGGCGCGAAGCTGTGGGTCCGGGTGGGCAGCTTCTCCATCCAACCGGGTGAGTTCGCCAAGCTGGCGCTGCTGGTCTTCTTCGCCTACTACCTGGTGCGCAAGCGTGAGGTGCTGTCGTTGGCCAGCCGGCGCTTCCTCGGCATCGACTTCCCGCGCGGCCGCGACCTCGGCCCGGTGGTCGGCGTCTGGCTGATCAGCGTCCTGGTGCTGGTCTTCGAGAAGGACCTGGGCACCTCGCTGCTCTACTTCGGCATGTTCGTGGTGACGCTCTACATCGCCACCGAACGGGTCAGTTGGCTGCTGATCGGCCTGGTCCTCTTCTTCGGCGGCGCGTACCTCGCCTACGTCCTCGGCTCGACTGTCGGTGGGCCGTTCGCCAACTTCTACGTGCGGGCGGAGATCTGGCTCGACCCGTTCGCCGACCCGACCGACAAGGGCTACCAACTCGTGCAGGGCCTGCTGGCCCTGGGCACGGGTGGGCTCTTCGGTGCGGGGCCGGGCGGCGGTCAGCCGGACATCCTGCCGGAGGTGCAGAACGACTTCATCTTCGCCGGCATCGGTGAGGAGATCGGCCTCTTCGGCCTCTCCGCGCTGCTTGTCGTCTACCTGCTCATCGTGGAGCGCGGGCTGCGCGCCGCGCTGGCGGTGCGGGACTCGTTCGGCAAGCTGCTCGCTGGCGGCCTCGCGTTCACCCTCGGCCTCCAGGTCTTCGTGATCGTCGGTGGGATCAGCAAGCTCATCCCGCTGACCGGTCAGACCACCCCGTTCCTGTCCGCCGGTGGGTCGTCGCTGATGGCCAACTGGCTGCTCGTCGCGGTGTTGCTGCGGGTCTCCGACGGCGCCCGCCGACCGGTGACCGGCGGCGGCGGCGGCAAGGCGGCCCGTCCCAGCGGTGGCCCGCCCGAGCAGTTGCACGGTGCTCCCACGGAGGTGATCAAGCCGTGAACGCACCCCTGCGCCGCGTCGGCGTCGTCGTCATGGTCCTGTTCGGCCTGCTCTTCGCGAACCTCAACTGGATTCAGTTCCAGAAGGCCGACGAGTACCGCACCAGCGACTACAACGGTCGGGTCCAGGTTGCCGACTACAAGCGCAAGCGCGGCAACATCGAGGCGGGCGGCACCGCGTTGGCCACCAGCAAGGAGACGACCGGCAAGCTGAAGTTCCTGCGCACCTATCCCAGCGGCGCCAAGTACGCCCACGTGCTCGGCTACAAGCCGGTCAACCTGGCCGACCAGGGCATCGAGCAGGTGGAGAACGACTTCCTGGCCGGCACCAGCGACCAGCTGATCGGCGACCGGTTGAAGGACATGTTCACCGGCGACGACACCGGCGGCGGCAACGTGCTGCTCACGCTCTCCAAGAAGGCGCAGGACGCGGCGTACGACCAGCTGCGCAACAACGAGGTGGGTGCGAAGAGGGGCGCGGCGATCGCCATCGATCCGCGTACCGGCGCGATCCAGGCGCTGGTCTCCATGCCGAGCTTCGACCCGAACCCGCTGGCCAGCCACGACACCAACGAGGCAACCGCGGCGTACAACAAGCTGGAGAAGGACCCGGCCGAGCCGCTGAAGAACCGGGCGCTCTCCGAGACGCTACCGCCGGGCTCCACCTTCAAGATCGTGGTGGCGGCGGCGGCGCTGGAGAACGGCGTCACCAAGAGCACCCAGATCCCGGCGGGTCCCAGCTACACCGCGCCCACCTCGGGCACTCCGATCCGCAACGCCGCCGCCTCGATCTGCCCGGAGCGGCAGGTCACCCTGCTGGAGGCGGTCACCGAGTCGTGCAACACGGGCTTCGCCCAGCTCGGAGTGCGGCTCGGCGCGGAGACCGTCAAGGAGAAGGCCCGGCAGTTCGGCTTCGAGCAGGAGGACCTGACCGTCGGGCAGCTCGGCGAGGGCGGCCTGCCCACGGCGGCCAGTCGGACCGGGACAATGCAGAACCCGGACGGCAGCACCGACCCGGCCGCGCTGGCCCAGTCCTCGATCGGCCAGAACAACGTCCGGATGACGCCGCTCGAAGGCGCAATGATCGCCGGCTCGATCGCCAACAACGGCAGCCAGATGCGGCCGTATCTGGTGCGGCAGCTGCTCGCCCCGGACAGGACCACCAGCTACTACACAGCGAAGGCGCGAGAGCTGCGCCAGCCCGTCGAGCCGCAGGTCGCCACCGACCTGCGCGAGATGATGGTCAGCGTGGTCCGGAACGGCACCGGGGGGAAGGCCGCGATCAACGGCTACACGGTCGGCGGCAAGACCGGCACCGCCCAGTCCGCCCCGGACCGGCCCGACCACGGCTGGTTCATCGGCTTCGCCCTGGACAAGAACGGCAACCCGGTCTCCGCGGTCTGCGTGATGCTGGAGCAGGCCGGCCCCGGTGGCAGCAGCGAGGCCGCTCGGATCGCCGGTCAGATCATGAAGGCCGCCATCGCCGACCCAGGGGGTCGCTGACATGCTCAGCCCCGGCGTGCAGCTCGGCAACCGCTACCGTCTCGACGAGCGGATCGCCAGCGGCGGCATGGGCGACGTCTGGCGCGGCACCGACCAGGTGCTCGGCCGGACGGTCGCTGTGAAGAGCCTGCTCCCCGCCCTGCTCGACGACCCGGACTTCGGCGAGCGGTTCCGTGGCGAGGCCCGCACCATGGCCACCATCAACCACCCCGGCGTGGTGGACGTCTACGACTTCGGCAACGACCAGCAGATCGCCTTCCTGGTCATGGAGTACGTCGAGGGTGACGCCCTGTCGTCCACGTTGAGCCGGGTCGGCCGACTCACCCCGGCCCGGACGATGGCCCTCGTCGCGCAGGCCGCCGACGCGCTGCACGCCGCGCACGAGAAGGGCATCGTGCACCGCGACGTGAAGCCGGGCAACCTTCTCGTCCGGCCGAACGGCACGCTGGTGCTCACCGACTTCGGTATCGCCCGCTCCGACATGGTCGGCCAGCTCACCGCCGCCGGTTCGGTGCTCGGTACCGCCTCGTACATCTCGCCGGAGCAGGCCACCGGCGGCGTGGCCACCCCGGCGTCCGACGTGTACGCCCTCGGCGTGGTCGCCTACCAGTGCCTGGCCGGTCGGCGGCCGTTCGAGGGCGACAACCCCCTCGACATCGCGATGCGGCACGTCCGGGAGACGCCCCGGCCACTGCCGGCCGACATCCCTCCGCAGGTGCGCGCCCTGGTGGAGCGGGCGTTGGCCAAGGACCCTGCCGCCCGCTGGCCGAGCGCCGCCGCACTCGCCGGGGTCGCCCGTCAGCTCAAGGCCGCGCTCTCCCAGCAGGCCCGGGCCGCCGGCAACTCCGGCCCGGTCTCCGCGGCGCCCGCCTCACCCGCCGCGCCCGGCCGGGCCCAGGTGCCGCAGGCGCACCAGATGCGTCCGCCGACCGCCCGCCCGCCGGCGGCCGGGCCGCGGCCCACAGCGATCGCGCCCGCTCAACAGCCACGCCCCACCGCCGTCGCGCCGGCCGTCCAGCCCGCCCGGCCGCAGGGCGCACCGAACGGCTACCCGCGCGGCGCGGCAGCGGTGCCGTCCGGGCCGCCCCGGCAGGAACACCCGCCCGCGTACGCGCGACCGGCCAGCCCGGTGGCGCCGTCGCCCCAGCCCCAGCGGTCCCGGCCCGGAATGGTGCTCCTCGCCATCCTGCTGGCCGTGCTGGTCCTGCTCTGCTCGGGCGTGATTTCCTACAACCTACGGAAGCAGTCGCAGGCCGGTGTATCCGCCGGGCTGACGCCGCGCACCGTGGCGTCCGGCGCGCTACGACTCGACCGACGCGACGATCCGACCTGGACGTCGTACCGTCGAGATGTACGACTCCAGCCGGGCAACGGCGGGACGACGACGAGCGAAGGACGACAGACGCGATGACAGCGCAGGCCCGCCTGCTCGGTGGCAGGTACCAGGTCGGCGAGCTGCTCGGCTATGGCGGCATGGCCGAGGTGCACCGTGGTCGCGACCTCCGGCTCGGTCGGGACGTCGCGATCAAGATGCTCCGCACCGACCTCGCCCGGGACGCGACGTTCCAGATGCGGTTCCGTCGGGAGGCGCAGAACGCCGCCTCGCTCAACCACCCGGCCATCGTGGCGGTCTACGACACCGGCGAGGAGACCGCGCCGACCGGTGAGACGCTGCCGTTCATCGTCATGGAGTTCGTGAACGGGCGGACCTTGAAGGAGGTCCTCGGCGCCGAGGGGCGACTGCAACCGCGTCGTGCGCTGGAGATCTGCGCCGACATGTGCGCCGCCCTGGAGTTCAGCCACCGGCACGGGATCATCCACCGGGACATCAAGCCCGGCAACGTGATGCTCACCCAGACCGGCCAGGTCAAGGTGATGGACTTCGGCATCGCCCGGGCGCTGGCCAGCGGTGCGACCACAATGACCCAGACCAGCGCGGTCATCGGCACGGCCCAATACCTTTCACCGGAGCAGGCACGCGGCGAGGCCGTCGACGCCCGCTCCGACGTGTACGCGGCCGGTTGCGTGCTCTTCGAGCTGGTCTGCGGGCACCCGCCGTTCGTCGGGGACAGCCCGGTCAGCGTTGCCTACCAGCACGTACGGGAGACGCCGCCCACGCCGAGCGACATCAACCCGGACGTCACCCCGGCCGTCGACGCGATCGTGCTCAAGGCGCTGTCGAAGAACCCGCTCAACCGCTACCAGAGCGCCGGCGAGATGCGTGCCGACCTGCTCCGCGCCGCCGCCGGCCGGCCCGTGCTGGCCACTCCGGTGCTGCGCGAGGCGGAGACGGTGGCGATGGCCCCGGCCGGCGGTGGGGGCGGCTATCCGGCTCCCGGCCGTGGGCCGCAGACCGGGCAGATCCCGGCCCGGGTGGGCGATCCGCGTCAGCGCAAGGCGTCCTCCTGGCTGATCGCGATGTTCAGCGCGGTCGGTGTGCTGGCGGTGATCGCCCTGGTCGCCGCCCTGCTCTGGAACATGCAGGGCAAGGACCTGAAGTCGGTGCCCACCCTCACCGGCAAGACCCAGGCCATCGCGGTCACCGAGATCAACAACCTCGGATTCAAGCCGCAGGTCGGCGAGGCGGTCTTGGCGAACGACTGCACCAAGGGCACCGTCGCCAAGCAGAGTCCTGCGCCGGGCACCCAGCTGAAGCCGGCAGACACGGTGACCATCCAGATCTGCGACGGCAAGCCGGACGTGAAGATCCCCCCTGGCCTGGTCAACTCCCAGATCGAGAACGTGAAGCGCCAACTCGATGACCTCGGGTTGCGGGTCGAAGAGAAGCCGGTTGACAACCCCGCTCAGGAGGGGATCGTCATCAAGGTGTCTCCGCCGTCGGGGACGACTGTGGCGCCGGACAGCAAGGTTGTCGTCGAGGTCTCCCGGGGCAACGTCAACAAGGTGCCCAACGTGGTCAATTCCACTCGGGACGAGGCCGCCGAGGAGCTCCGCGAGGCGGGCTACAAGGTCTCGTTCAAGGACGGAGAGGAAGTGCCGGCCGATCAGGCCGGGCGGGTCCAGAAGCAGAACCCGGTGGGGGGCACCGAACTGGCCAGGAACAAGACGGTCACCATCGAGATCGGCATTCCCGAGCCGGAGACTGACCCGACGCCCACCGTGACGCCGACGGTCACGCCGACGGGCACGCCGACAACTCCCGGCAACGGAGGCGGCATCGGTCTGCCGTTCCCGCCCCCGCCGAGCCGGCCCCAGGACTAGGCCACCGCCGGGCATCGGCATGACCGAGTCCGAAGCGTCCCCGGTCGGGGCGGTACGGCGGTGGCCTCGACGCCTCCGCCGCCTGGCCCTCGCAGGCCTCGTCCTGCTGGTGCTCGCCAGCTCCCCGTGGCTGTGGACGACCCTCGCGGCACGCGGCCACCTGTACGACGCCACCGACGCGCCGGCCGCCGACGTGGTGATCGTGCTCGGCACCGAGGTGGCGGCCGATCGGCAGCGGCCGGGTGACCGTCTCGCCGGCCGCCTGGACACCGCCGCCGAGCTGGTGGCCAACGGGCGGGCCACTGTCGTCCTCGTGTCGGGCGACGGCGGGGGCGCGTCCGGTGACGAGCCGACGGTGATGACGACGTACCTTGCCGAGCGCGGTGTCGACAGGCGTCGGGTGGTGGCCGACCCGTTCGGCCTGGACACCTACGACAGCTGCGCGAGAGCCCGCGAGGTGTACGGCGTCGAGCGAGCCCTGATCGTCACCCAGTCCTACCACCTGTCCAGGGCCGTGACGCTGTGCCGGCATCTGGGCCTGGACGTCGACGGGGTGACCGCCCGCTGCGACGGTTGCGGTGCCGCCCTGCTCGCCGAGAAGTCGGTTCGGGACTACTTCGCCAGCGGCAAGGCGGCCTGGGACGCCGTGCGCGGCCGGCCGCCAGCGGTGCGCTCGCCAGCGGACCCCGCGATCCAGAACGCGCTGCGGGGCTGACCCGCGCGGCACCCGACGTTCCGGTGACCGGGCCCTGACGTCTCGCCGGTCAGGTGGTGGCGAAGGCCGCGCGACGACGGGCGTCGACCTCGGCGGCCAGCGCGGGAGCGCGCTCCAGCGCCTCGGGGTGACCGCAACTGGCCAGCCAGTTGGCCAGCATGAGGTGACCGCCCTCGGTGAGCACCGACTCCGGGTGGAACTGGACGCCCTCAATGGGCAGCGTCCGGTGCCGCATCGCCATCACCACGCCGGAGCCGGTCCAGCCGGTGACCTCCAGCTCGTCCGGGAGGGTCTCGGGCAGCACCGCGAGGGAGTGGTACCGGGTGGCGGTGAACGGGTCGGGCAGGCCAGCGAGTACGCCGGCCGAGTGGTGCCGTACCTCGGAGGTCTTTCCGTGCAGCAGCTCCGGGGCGCGCGTCACTGTCGCCCCGAACGCCTCACCGATGGCCTGGTGGCCGAGGCAGACACCGAAGATCGGCAGTTGGCCCGCGTACTCCCGGATGACGTCCAGGCAGATGCCGGCCCGGTCCGGGCTGCCCGGCCCGGGTGAGAGCAGGACGCCGTCCGCGCCGACAGTGCCCACCTCGGCGACGTCGATCTCGTCGTTGCGGCGGACCTCGCAGTCCACGCCGAGTTGGCCCAGATACTGCACCAGGTTGAAGACGAACGAGTCGTAGTTGTCGATCACCAGGACGCGCATGGTCACCTGCTCGGGGAGGGAGGCGCGGGGTTGTTCTGGTCAGTGTCGTACGGCAGTTCGTGCTCGTCGCCGGCCGGGGTCTCCCCGGTCACCGGGTCGCCGCCGCCACCAGTCTCGGCGGGTACGCCGGACTCGACCTGCACGTCGTCGAAGGGCAGCAGGGGCTCTGCCCACGGGAAGGCGACGTACCAGAGCAGGGCCACAGTGGTGGCGACCAGCAGCACCGAGCCGGTCAACTTCCCGATCACACCGAACGGCAGCTTGCGCCAGATGAACGCGTACATCGGGTCAGCCTCCCAGCTCCGCCGGGCGGCCAGCGGACTTGGGTTGGGTACGGTCGAGTTCGGCGTGGATGATCAGCCGCTGGTAGTTGTCGAACTTCGGGTTGCATGTGGTGAGGGTGAGCATCCGCTTGGTCGCCTTCTTGTCCGGCTCGCCGGGCACCGGCGCCACCACCTCGACCTGGGTCGGCCGGACGATGCGGGACTGCGACACCCGGTAGACGTACCAGTCGGTCTTGCTCTCGACCACGATCGGGTCGCCCTCGTCCAGCTCGTCGAGTCGCCAGAAGGTGGCCCGGTTGCGGTGGCCTGCGACGGAGAAGTTGCCGACCTGACCGGGGAGCGCGCTGGTCGGGTAGTGGCCGGGGGCGAAGCGGATGTCCTGCTGGGTGACCCCCTCGACGACGACCCAGTTCTTGTCGAGCTTGGGGATGTAGAGGCCCGCGAGCGGCTTGCCGCGTACCGGTGGGGAGGGTTTGACGCTCGGGCCCACCGACGGGGCGACAGTGGGGTCGTCGGTGGGGCCCCACGCCTGAGCCAGCTCGTTGTTGAGGTCGTTCTGGTGGGCGTCGACGATGGCCGACTTGCCCCAGACCTCGTAGCCGGCGAAGAGCAGGACCACCAGGCCGAAGGTGATCAGGACCTCGCCGGTGACCCGGACACCGGTACGTAGGCGCGAGCCGAACGACGGGCGGGTGAGCTCGGAGTAGACACTCTTGTAGCCCTCGCCGGTCTGCTCGGGCCGGAGTTGGACCACCCGCTCGCCGCGCCGGGGTTGGGGAGGGTCGGCCGGGTTGCCGCCGGTCGGCTCGTCGGGTACCGCCGTGCGGGGGACGGCACCCATCAACGCGGTCGAGTCCATTGTCGGCGGCCTGGTGGCGGGTGTGGCGGGCACTGCCGGAATCAGCGCGGTGGCGGCCGGGTCCGCGAGGGGGTTCCCTCCAGCGCTTGGCGGGACCCGACTCGGCCCGGTCGGCGGAACGCGGCTCGGCCCGGCCGCTGCGACACGGTCGGGGGCGGCCGGGGAGACCGGGGAGCCGGCGGGCCGGGCGGGCCGGGCGGTGACCTGCGGAATGTACGCGGTCGGCGAGTCGGCCAGCGGCGGCGTCGAGGGGCCGGAGGAGACCGGCCGGCTGGGGTCACCGGAGGCCGTCGGCCGGGTCGGCATGCCGCCGGCCGCGGCGGGTCGGGTCGGCGCGGCACCCGGTGGGCTGCCGGCCGTCGACGGCCGGCTCGGCGCGGCACCCGGTGGGTTGCCGGTGGTCGGCGGTCGCGTCGGGGCGGCGCTGGGCGTGGTCGGTCGGGTGGACGCGGCGCTGGGCGCGGGGGGTCGGGTCGGGGCGTTGCCGGGGACAGCGGGCCGAATCGGACCCTGGTTGGTGGCGGTCGGACGGCCGGGGGTGGTCGCGGGGGGAACCCCGGCGCCGCCGTGCGGGCCCTGCCCGGCAGTTGCGGCGCCCGGCCAGGGCGGCGGCGCTTCGACGCCCGGGCGGCCCGGGGTCTCGGTCGGCTCGGGTCGAGTGGCGCTCGGCCGCGTCGGCTGCTCGGCTCGCGGTGGGTGCAGCACCGGCTCGGGCCAGTTGCCGGCCGGGGCAGGTCGGCCGGGGGTCGACTCGGGCCTGTCGAACTTGGGCAGGAAGGCGGTCGGCTCGTCGGTCTGGTCCCGGTGTCGCCCGTCGCGACGCTCGTCCGGCCCGCTCACTTGGGCACCGTAGCCGAGCGCAGAGCGGTGGAATCCTCGAATGCGGGAACTCGCACCGTGGAGACCGTCTCGTTGTAGCCGAGCTGGTAGTCGTCGACCGCGTCCTTGAACAACCGGACTCCCTGAGAGCTGGCGAGTGCCTGCTGGAGGGCAGCGGGATCGCCGATTGCTACGATCTTGAACGGTGGGGAGTACACCCGGCCGTGGAGTAGCAGGGTGTTACCGACGCAGCGTACCGCGCTGGTGCTGAGCACGCGGACGTTCATGATTGACATGGCCTCGGCGCCGCCGGCCCAGAGTGCGTTGACCACCGCCTGCACGTCCCCCTGATGCACCACCAGGTCGTCGTTGCTGGCGTCCGACTGTGTCTGGTCGAGCTGTGGGGCGTCGTTCAGTTCGACGGTGACCCCGGACCCGGCGAGGGCGGTGAACCCGGCGTCCTGGAGGCTGCCCCGGGCGCGATTCTGCTGATCCTTGATCGGGACGTCCGAGCCGGCCAGCGTGTTGGTCCGCTGCTCGACCTCGCCGCGCAGCGTGGCGGCGCGCCGTTCGCTGGCGGCCACCTGCTCGCGTCGGTCCTCGATGAGCTGGTTGAGCTGGGGTCGCCGGTCCTCCCGGAGCGCGGTGCCGCCCGCTGTGGTCGCGGTGGTGGTGAAGAGCAAGCCGGCCGCCGCGGCGATCAGGGGCACCCCGATCGACCAGCCCGGACGGCGTTGACGCGGTCGCCGGGGCAGCAGCCCGGCGGCGGCCCGTCGGAGGACCTTCTGCCAGGAGGTTGCGCCGGATGTGTACTCCACCGAGCGTTCCTTCCGCGTGTCGGGGATCGGTTCGTGCCGGCCGGGCCGGTGATGCGAACAGTCCCGCCTCTTTCGGTCACTCCGTGCACCTGCCTGACCCCATTCGTGGTCCGGGCGGGCAATCGGGACTACGCTAGCTCTCGAACATTATTGGCCATGGACCGTCGCCCCCGCGCCCGGTTGTCAGGCCGGACGAGGTCGTCACCCCTCTGGAGAGCGCCGTGCCCAAGTCTCAGGTCCGTAAGAAGAAGGTGTACACCCCGCCGACGGACGTTCGTCCGACGACGACGGCGTCGTCGCGCAAGCCTAGCCCGGTGTGGTTGCCGGTCACCGCGGTCGCCTTGATCGTCGTCGGCATCGGCTGGCTGGTGCTCTACTACCTGTCCGAGCAGGAGTACCCGGTCATGGCGTGGGGTTACTGGAACCTCGCCGTCGGCTTCGGTGCGATGGTCGCCTCGCTGGCTCTGCTCTCCCGCTGGCGCTGATCCGAGCAGACCGCCGCGTCGGCGGTCACACGTCACCCCGTCGAGCCCCTGCCCGGCAGGATCGGGTGGGGCCCCCTATGGTGTGCGCAGGCAGCGCGGCCTACTGCGAGATGACTCACGTTACCGCTGGGTAACCTTCGCGTAGGCTGCATTGCATGACCGAGCAGAGCGAGGTCATCAGGCAGCAGACCGGGGAGGCCGACTCGATGGGCAGCGTCCAGATCGTCACCACGATCCTCGCGGCCGCCATCACCGCCGTGGCGGTGTGGCTTGCGGTGCGTGCGGTCCTGAAGATGGTGGCAGTCATCCGGCTCGGGCAACCCGCGCCGGAGCGGTTCACCGACAAGGTCGCCCGCGCCAGGACGATGCTGGTGGAGACGGCCGGCCACACCCGGATGCTCAAGTGGGGCGTGGTGGGCGCCGCGCACTGGTTCGTGATGGTCGGCTTCGTCGTGCTGTCGCTGCTGGTGCTCGAGGCGTACTTCGAGGTGGTCACCACCGATGGCGGTCTGCCGATCATCGGGCACTGGACGATCTTCGGCCTGGTCACCGAGATCATCGGGGTGCTGGGTCTGGTCGGCATCCTGGTGCTGATGGCGATCCGGCTGCGCAACCGGCCGACCCGCCCCGGCGGGCGGTCCCGCTTCACCGGCTCGACAATGTGGCAGGGCTACTTCGTCGAGTGGATCGTGCTGCTGGTCCTGATCTTCGGCTTCGTGATCCGAGGCTTCAAGGTCGCCACCGACCACTTCGAGTTCCCGTTCTGGGCCACCCCGGTCAGCCACGCGGTCGGTGCGGTGCTGCCCGACTGGGCGGACGGCGTCAGCGTCGCCGCAGCCATCAAGATCATTATTTCGATGACGTGGCTGATCGTCATCTCCCTGAACGTCACGATGGGTGTCGCCTGGCACCGCTTCCTGGCGTTCCCCAACATCTTCTTCAAGCGTGAGCCGGCCAAGCCGGCCGGCTCCGGCCTCGGCGCGCTGCGCCCGATGACCAGCCAGGGCAAGCCGCTCGACTTCGAGGAGGCGGACCCGGAGAAGGACCAGTTCGGCGTCGCCCACGTCGAGCAGTTCAGCTGGAAGGGCCTCCTGGACTTCAGCACCTGCACCGAGTGCGGTCGCTGCCAGTCGCAGTGCCCGGCCTGGAACACCGGCAAGCCGCTGTCGCCGAAGCTGCTGGTGCTGAGCCTGCGCGACCACGCGTACGCGAAGGCGCCCTACCTCCTGGCCGGCGGCGGCAAGGACCTGACCGGCGAGGAGAAGGCCACCCAGGCGCAGCTCGCCCACCTGGACGTGCTGGCCCTCGCCGAGGCCGACAAGCCGTTGATCGGCACCGCCGAGGAGGGCGGTGTCATCGACCCGGACGTGCTCTGGTCCTGCACCACCTGCGGCGCCTGCGTCGAGCAGTGCCCGGTGGACATCGAACACGTCGACCACATCGTCGACATGCGCCGCTACCAGGTGTTGATCGAGTCGAGCTTCCCCTCGGAGGCCGGGGTGATGCTGCGCAACCTGGAGAACAAGGGCAACCCGTGGGGCGCCCCGCAGAACACCCGCGAGGACTGGACCAAGGGCCTGGACTTCGAGGTGCCCCGGGTCGGCGAGGTGGACGACTTCGAGTACCTGTTCTGGGTCGGCTGCGCCGGCGCGTTCGAGGACCGGGCCAAGAAGACCACCCGCGCGGTGGCCACGCTGCTCAACGAGGCGGGCGTGAAGTTCGCGATCCTGGGCGAGGGCGAGACCTGCTCCGGCGACCCGGCGCGACGGATCGGCAACGAGTTCGTCTTCCAGATGCTCGCTCAGCAGAACGTGGAGACGCTGAACGAGGCGTTCGAGGGCCGGGACAAGGCCAAGCGCAAGATCGTCGCGACCTGCCCGCACTGCTTCAACACCCTGGGCAACGAGTACGGCCAGCTCGGCGGCGAGTTCGAGGTGGTCCACCACACCCAACTGCTCGCGCACCTGGTCGCCACGGGCAAGCTCACGCCGGTGCAGCCGGTCGACGGCGGCGTCACCTACCACGACCCCTGCTACCTGGGCCGGCACAACCGGATCTTCGCGGCCCCCCGTGAGGTCCTCGGCGACGCCATCGAAGGCGACCTGACCGAGATGCCACGGAACAGCGAGCGCTCCTTCTGCTGCGGTGCTGGCGGCGCCCGGATGTGGATGGAAGAGAAGATCGGCAAGCGGATCAACGTGGACCGGGTCGAGGAGGCCATGGCCACCGGGGCGAAGACGGTAGCGGTCGGCTGCCCGTTCTGCTCGACGATGCTCAACGACGGGGTCAACGGCAAGGGCGCCGGCGAACAGGTCGAGGTGATCGACGTGGCGAGCGTGCTGCTCCGTTCGGTCAAGCCCGAGCAGCCGCAGGGCGGCAAGGAGACCGCGCCGGTCGGCGGCTGAGACCGCGTACCCCTGGGATCTTTTCATCGACGGCGGCGGCCCTCAGGGGCCGCCGCCGTCGTGCAAGAATCTCGCCGAGGTGAGGCGACATCGACGGCCTACTCTTGACGACGCTGTTGCCCCTGGTCGGCTTCGTAGCCCTGACCGCGGGCAACGCGTTCTTCGTCGCGGCCGAGTTCGCCCTGGTCACTGTCGACCGGGCGGAGATCGACCGGCGGGCCGCCGCGGGCGACCAGGCCGCCCTGACGGTACGCACCGCGTTGCGCGAACTCTCCTTCCAGCTCTCCGGCGCACAGCTCGGCATCACCATCACCGCGCTGCTCACCGGCTACCTGGCCGAGCCGGCCCTGGCTCGTCTCTTCACCCCGCTGTTGCGCCCGCTGGCCGGAGACAGCACCGAGCGGGTCACCCCGTTCCTGGCGTTGGCGCTGGCCACGCTGATCTCCATGCTCTTCGGCGAGTTGGTGCCGAAGAACGCTGCGCTGGCCCGGCCCATGCCGGCGGCGCTGGCCACGGCCGGCCCGATGCACACCTTCTCCCGGACGTTCGGCTGGGTGATCCGAGGGTTGAACGGCTCGGCGAACCGACTGGTCCGGGCGCTCGGCGTGGAGCCGCAGGAGGAGTTGGCCAGCGCCCGCTCGCCGGAGGAGCTGGGACTGCTGGCGGGCATCTCGGCGCGGGCCGGTGCGCTGCCCACTGACACCGCGATGCTGCTGCGTCGCACCATCCGCTTCGGTGACAAGCGGGCAGCGGAGGCGATGACCCCCAGGGTGGACGTGGTCGCGCTGCGCGCCACGGCCACGGTGGCCGAGCTGCTGGAGGAGTCGCGGCGGACCGGGCGGACCCGCTTCCCCGTGTACGAGGAGACCCTGGACCTGGTGACCGGGGTTGCTGCGGTGCCCGACGCGTTGGGGGTGCCGCTGGCCGGCCGGGCGTCGACGACTGTCGGCTCGGTGGCCCGCGAGCCGGTGTACGTGCCGGAGAGCCTGAACCTGGACGGTGTCCTGGCCGCGCTGAAGGCGGCCGGGGCCGACCTGGCCATCGTGGTCGACGAGTACGGCGGCACGGACGGCGTGGTGACCGTCGAGGATCTCGTCGAGGAGTTGGTCGGCGAGATCGCCGACGAGTTCGATCCGGCGAGCGTCGACGACCACGGGTCGGCCGAGCTGACAGTGCCGGGCGGTGAGCGCACAGTCCTGGTCGACGGGGTGCTCCGCTCCGACGAGTTGGCCGAGCAGACCGGCTTCCGGCTGCCCGAGGGGCCGTACGAGACGTTGGCCGGGTTCCTGATGGCGCAGCTCGGGCACATCCCGCTCGCCGGCGAGACGGTCGAGACGGACGGCTGGGAGTTCACAGTGGTCGAGGTGGAGCGGCACCGGATCGAGCAGGTCCGGGTGCTGCGCCCGGCGGATCCGGACGACGATGACTGAGCTGCTGGTGACAGTGGTGCTGCTGCTCGGCAACGGGTTCTTCGTGGGCAGCGAGTTCGCGCTCATCGCGTCCCGCCGGACGGTGATCGAGCCGCTGGCCGCCGGGTCGAAACGCGCCCGCTGGGCGTTGTCGGCGATGAACCAGATCCCGCTGATGATCGCCGGTGCGCAGCTCGGCATCACTGTCTGCTCGTTGGGTCTGGGCGCGATCGCCGAACCGGCGCTGGCTCACCTGCTGGAGCCGCCGTTCCACGCGGTGGGTCTGCCAGAGCGGGCGGTGCACCCGGTGGCGTTCGTGCTGGCGCTGGGCGTGGTGGTCTTCCTGCACACGGTCGTCGGTGAAATGGTGCCGAAGAACATCACGCTGGCCGGACCGGAGGTCTCCGCGCTCTGGCTCGGCCCGGCGATGCTGGCGTTCTGTGTGGCCACCAAACCGTTGTTGCTCGCGATGAAATGGGCGGCCCGACGGGTGCTCGCGTTCTGGCGGATCGAGGCGTCCGAGTCGGTGAAGACGGTGTTCACCGCCGAGGAGTTGGCCGGGCTGGTCTCTCAGGCGCGGACCGAGGGACTGCTCGACGCGGAGCAGCACGCGCGGATCACGGGCGCGTTGGCCCTGCACGCGCGGACGGCGGCGGACGCGCTGCAACCGTGGTCGACTGTGGTGACGGTGGCCGAGGACGTCTCACCGGCGTCACTGGAGGTGCTGGCGACCCGGACCGGCCGGTCCCGGTTCCCGGTGGTGCAGCGGTCCACCCGTCGCGTGCTCGGCTTCGTGCACGTCAAGGACGTGCTCGGGTACGCGGGGCAGGGCCGTCGGTCCCCGGTGCCGGCCGACGTCTACCGTCCGCTGGCGGTGGTGCCGCCGGAGCGTACGCTGGCCGATCTGCTGCTGGCCATGCGTCGCGAACGGCGGCACATGGTGCTGGTCAGCGACGGGCGTCGGCCTCTCGGTGTGGTCACTCTTGACGATGTATTGACCGCAATCGTTGGGTGATGGACCAATACCCTTGGTGTGCAAGCTGTTGCACGACAGTGATGGTTACCGCGCTCGCCTTGATTACCGCCCCGAGCTTCCCTAATGTGGGGCACCGACCGCTGTGGGTCGTCTGCCTCGGCCCTTCCCTCACGCGAGGCGCCCGGCGGTCGGTTGCAAAGGAGTCGGTGCCGGTGGCAACCATGCCCCCTCATCGTCACGACCTGAACGCGTCTGCTCGCTCTGGTGGTCTGCGTCGCGCCGCGCACCGGGTGCTGGTCCTGGTCGCCGCTGCGGCGGTCGGTGCCGGTCTTCTGACCGCGCCGGCACACGCCGCGCCCTCGGTCGACGAGATCGAGGCGCAGATCGACAAGAAGTGGGAGCAGTTGGAGCCCACCATCGAGCAGTACAACAAGGTCCGGGCGCAGCTGAAGGTCAACCGACAGAAGTCGGCGAACCTGCAGAAGAAGATCGAGCCGCTGGCGCTGCAGAGCGAGCTGGCGCTCAACCGGGTGGGCGACCTCGCCTCCCGCTACTACATCTCCGGCCCGTCGCACGACATCGGCGCGCTGCTGGTCAGTGCCAAGCCGGACACGCTCACCGAGCAGCTCACCATCCTCGACCGGCTCGCTTCGCAGGAGCGCAAGGAGGTCGAGGGTGTGCTGGCAGTGCGGGCCAAGTACGACGGCGAGAAGCAGAAGCTGGACGCGCTGATCGTCACCCAGACCAAGCAGCAGAACGACCTGGCGGCGAAGAAGAAGCAGATCGACGGCGAGATCAAGAAGCTCGAGGCGTCGATGCCGAAGACCACCGTGGTGACCGCGGCCTGCCCGACCATCAATGGAGTGGTCAGCGCGGCGGCCCGCACCGCGATCAAGACCGCCTGCGGCAAGGTCGGCAAGCCGTACGTCTGGGGTGCCACCGGCCCGAACTCGTTCGACTGCTCGGGGCTGACCCAGTACGCCTACAAGGCGGCCGGGATCTACCTCACCCACCACACCGGTGACCAGTGGAACGAGGGCAAGGCCATCTCGCGGGGCGATGCCCGCCCCGGTGACCTGGTCTTCTTCTTCTCCGGCCTGAGTCATGTCGGGCTGTATCTGGGCAACAACCAGATGGTGCACGCGCCACGTGCCGGCAAGCCGGTGCAGGTGTCCAGCATCAACACCATGCCTGTCGCCGGGTTCCGTAGACCCGGCTGATCCACCTCGCGCGACACGACGGCCCCCGGTCACCGACCGGGGGCCGTCGTGGTTGTCAGCGGGGCGCGCCCACCGGGGACGGCAACAGCTGCACGTCGGCGAGGTCGACGTACATGATCCGGTGGCCGAACTGGATCTGCGCGTAACGGTTCTTGCCGCGGATCACCGTCCAGTCGCCGGGTGACGAGCCGTCGAACGTGCTGGCCCGGTAGTACTCGCCGGCCAGTACCGCGCCGACGGCGTACCGCTGCCCGGCGGCCAGGGTGTACTGAAGCGGCGAGATCGTCTGGTAGGGCACCCCGTCCGGGTACGCCGCCTGTTCCGGGTAGGCGCGTCCGTAGACCGGAATGGTGGTTCGGCCGGGCTTCGGCGTGGCCACCACGCCGACGGTCCAGCTGGCGGTCGGTGCGGACGCCGGGTTGTGGAACCAGGCCCGCTGCCCGAGGTACCAGATCGCCGTCCAGTCGCCCTGCCGCCCGGCCAACGCGTACGTCTGCCCGGCGGATGCCCGGGCCCCGTGGTCGGACACGGACATCGTGTTCGGTGTGCCGTCCGGGCGGAGCGCGATGTCGTTGACCAGCGGCGCGTCCAGGGACGGTGCGCTGCGCAACACCACCGCCGAGGAGCCGCGCGGTGCGCAGGGGACGCCCGCGGTGACGCATCCGACGAACGCCGGCTGGTTGGTGGCGTAGTCCGGGTCGATCCGGACCAGCCCGGTGGCCGGGGTGCCGGTGTCCAGTCGAGGCGCGTGCAGCAGGTCGAAGTAGTGCGTCCAGTCCCAGTACGGGCCCGGATCCCAGTGCATTCCCCGCACTGTCGAGGCGATGGTGCCGGGCACGTTGTCGTGGCCGATGATGTGCTGGCGGTCCAGTGGGATGCCCAGCCGCAGCGCCAGGTGCCGGACCAGCTTCGCCGAGGTCCGGTACATCGCCTCGGTGTACCAGGTGCCCTGCGCCGCGAAGCCCTCGTGTTCCAGCCCGATCGACTTCGCGTTGACGTACCAGTTGCCGGCGTGCCAGCCGACGTCCTTGGTCTTCACGTGCTGGGCGATGTGCCCGTCGACCGAGCGCAGCGAATAGTGCCAGCTCACGTAGGTCGGATCCTGGACGAGTTGCAGGGTCGTCGCCCAACTCGCCTCGGTGTCGTGGATGACGATGTACTCGATCTTCTGCCGCGCGGGCCGGTCGGAGAGGTCGTGGTTGCCGTAGTCCCCGTCACCGAACGCCTCGTAGGGTGCCGGGATCCACTCGCAGGAGATGGTGTGCGGGCACTCCACCCCGTCCGGGCGGGCCAGCCGGCGCAGGCCCAGCCGGTCCAACCAGGAACGTTCGGGCCGTACCGCGCGGGCCGGCAGGCTGACCCGCTGGCCGTCGTCGGTCACCCGGGACTGGCCCGCGCCGATGGTGGTGAAGACCTCGTCGGCGAAGGCCGCCGCGGCGTCGGCGCTGTCCGCGCCCGAGTAGCGGGCCACCGCGCCGTACCAGGCCGCCGGGTCGGTGCCGGCGCCGACCGGCGCGCCCAGATCCCTCTGGTACGCGCCCAGCAGCGCGGCCCCGCCACGGATGTTGAGGCCCACGTCGGTGCGCAGTGCCTCGGGGGCGGCGCCGGTCAGCGCGGCGGCGGCGTCCACGGTCTGCAACGCGGCGGTGGACGGGGCGGGCGCCTCGACCGGCCGGGGCACGGGCACCCGGGCGGGTCGGGAGTCGTCACCGCGTGGGTCCTCGGCACCGGCGTCGTGGTGACCGCGCCCGGGTAGGGCGGCCACGTGCCGGGCGTCGGTCAGGTGCATCGGGCCGTAGCCGCCACTGGTGCTCGGTGTGCCGGCGTTGGTGTCCCAGCGCGACTCCAGGTAGGAGACGCCGAGCAGCACGACGGCCGGCACGCCGTACTCGCTGGCTGCGGCGGCGTACTGCTGCTGGCGGTCGGTGGTGGGCGCGGCGGCGGCCGGGCCGACGGAGAGTGGCACAGTGGTCGCGGCGGCGACCACGGTGGCGGCGAGCAGTGCACGCCAGCCGGTCGACAGGGTTGGATGGTGCATCGAACCCCCTAGATTCTCGCGGAGTGAGGTCAGGTCACCATCGCGCCGTCCGGGAGGTTGCGTCAATACCTTTCCATCTATCGAAGCCTGCGGAAAGAATTCTTCACACACGGTCGGTGACCTCGTCCAATCGGTACGGAGTGTCACGGCCGCACGGGTTGCGGATCGGTAACAGGCGTCTCTACTCTGGTCATTTGTCGGCCCGACAGCAGCTCCGCCCAGCCCGGGCGGTAACGGACCGACACCGCCGAGTCGTTTCCGAGCGAACCGGGGACCCAGGTCCCTCGGGGTGAATCCGCAACCACTGCGGTAGGGCGCCGACTTCCCGCCCGAACCCGTCAGCTAACCCGGTAGGCGGTCAGGAAGAAGGAGTACGGAACCCCGGTGGCACTCCATGCCCCGCGGCCGTCGTCCGAGCGGTCGGCATCAGCCGGCCCGCCGTCGATCGTGCCGCGCCCACGCTGGTCCCGCTTCACCACCGCACTCGCCGCGCTGGCCGGCGTCGCCGTCGTTCTGACCGGCAGTGCCACGGCGGCCCACGCTGACCCGTCCGTCGCCGAGATCGAGCGCCAGATCGACGCCGACTGGAACAAGCTCGAACCGATCATCGAACGGCACAACGCCACCCGCACCGACCTCGCCGCGAAGCGCAAGCAGGCCGACGCGCTGGCCGCCCGGATCACCCCGCTGGAGCGCCAGGTCGACGCCGCGATGGACAAGGTCAGCGCGCTGGCCGTACGCGCCTACAAGGGCGAGAACGTCTCGACAGTCAACGCGGTGCTGGGCAGCCGGTCGCCGAGCGAGGTGGTCGGCCAGCTCGAAATGCTCGACCGCTTCGCGCACAACCAGCAGAAGGACGTACGCCAGGTGGCCGACCTGCGCGACCAGCTGGCCGCGCAGAAGGCGCCGCTGGACGAGATGGTGGCCCAGCTGACCCGCACCGAGGCCCAGCTGGCGGCGAAGAAGAAGCAGATCAACGAAGAGATCGACCGCCTGCAGAAGCTACGCCTCAAGGTGTACGGCAACGGCGGCGGCGGTCCTTTGCGCCCGGCGCCCTGCCCGGGTAGCTACCCCGGCGGCGCCGCGGGCACCGCTGTCAAGTTCGCCTGCGCGCAGATCGGCAAGCCCTACGTCTGGGGTGCCGAGGGTCCGAACTCGTACGACTGCTCCGGGCTGATGCTGGCCGCCTGGGCGAAGGCCGGCGTGTCGCTGCCGCACAACGCCGCCGCGCAGAGCCGCGTGACCAAGAACGTCAGCAGGGGCGACCTGCGTCCCGGCGACCTGGTCTTCTACTACAGCGACATCCACCACGTCGGCATGTACGTCGGCGGCGGCTGGGTGGTGCACGCCTCCCAGGCCGGTCAACCGGTGAAGATGAAGAAGGTCGACGACGGCCCGATCCACAGCTACGGCCGCCCAGGCTGACCCCAGGGTGACCAGAGGGCCCGTCGCGATCCGTCGCGGCGGGCCCTCGTCGTCCTGGTTCTAGCAGCGGAGCCTCAGCGGGTTGGCCAGGTGCGCCAGTGCTGCCAGGCGCGGCTGGGCGTCGGCCCCCGCTGGCCCTGGTAGCGCGAGCCGTAGACCACCGAGCCGTACGGGTGCTCGGCCGGCGAGGAGAGCCGGAAGATGCAGAGCTGCCCGATCTTCATGCCCGGCCAGAGGGTGATCGGCAGGTTCGCCACGTTCGAGAGTTCCAGCGTCACGTGACCGGAGAAGCCCGGGTCGATGAAACCGGCTGTGGAGTGCGTGAGCAGCCCGAGCCGGCCCAGGGAGCTCTTGCCCTCCAGTCGGCCGGCGAGCTGGTCACCCAGCGAGATGACCTCCAGCGTCGAGGCGAGCACGAACTCCCCCGGGTGCAGCACGAACGGCTCGCCATCGGGGACCTCGACCACCGACGTCAGGTCGTCCTGCTGCATGGCGGGATCGATGTGGGTGTAGAGGTGGTTGTTGAAGACCCGGAACAGCCGGTCGAGTCGGACGTCGATGCTGGACGGTTGCACCAGGGTGGGCTCGAACGGCTCCAGGCCCAGCGTGCCGGCCTTGATCTCGGAGACCAGGTCGCGGTCGGAGAGCAGCATCGGACCACCATAGCCGCGCTGGCGGAAGTGGCCGGATTCGGTGCCGGTGACCAGCGAGTCGAGGTCGCTGCTCGTACATTTGTTCGATAGAATGCCCACATGGCTTCCTGGTCCGAATTCGCCGCCGACGAGCCCCGACTCGCCGACGGGATCCGCGTTCTCCTCCAGCAATACGGGCCGGGCTTCGGCTATCTGGCCACGGTCCGTGCCGACGGCGGGCCCCGCGTCCATCCGGTCTCCCCGGTCATCACCGCCGAGGGGCTGTTCTGCTTCATCATCGACTCGCCCAAGCGCCGCGACCTCGAACGTGACGGCCGTTACGCGCTGCACTCGTTCCCCGCGGAGGAGAGCGACGACGAGGCGTACGTGGCGGGGCGCGCCCGTCCGGTGACCGATCCGGTCCGGGTGGCGCTCCTGGCGCAGAGCGCCCGGGCCGAGCCGCAGGTCGACTGGCGGCTCTTCGAGTTCACCGTCGACGTGGCGATGCTCACCCGCCGTGAGCAACAGGTCGCGGGCATTCCGGGCCTCCCGCCGGGCCGGCCGGCCGTTCGGGTCTGGCTCGACCCAAACGCCCCGGCGGCGGTCGCCGCCCCACTGACCGTCCCGCAGACCCGCCCGACCCGCCTCAGCCGTGACGTCCAGTGCACCGCCGCCGCCTGACCGTGACCGGAAGACCGCCGGCGCCGGCTCCGTCGCATCGGAGCCGGCACCCGCGGTGATCAACTCGGTTTCAGGGATATCGCGGGGTTCTGGCGCTTCGGACGCCCCGACTTCCAGGAAACCGAGTGGATCAACCCCGGATGGAGGGGTACGCGGACACCTGCGGCCGGCGGGGGTACCTGGGTGCAGAGGCTCGACGACTCGGGTACAGTGGTGCCGCTTGCGGGTGTAGTTCAATGGCAGAACATCAGCTTCCCAAGCTGACAGTGCGGGTTCGATTCCCGTCACCCGCTCCACTGCGAAGGCCCTGATCAGGACGTGAGTCCAGGTCAGGGCCTTCGACGTCCTGCCGTTGCAGCGACAGTTCGTCCTCGTTGACCCCCGTCACCAGTACGGCCCGCAGGAGCCGGTACGCCTCGGCGACCATGGGCTACCTGACACAGGCTGGCTGGCGGATCTAGGTTGTTTCCCATGCGTGACCGACTCCCTGAGCTGACAGACCCCGACCCTGAGGTTCGGCTGGAGGCACTGCGTGCGCTGTTGGCTGGAGCCGAGAGAGGGGACGTGGTCGCGAAGCAGGTTCTCAGGGAGATCGTGATCGGGTACCGCAACTTCGACCCCGAGATCTACTCCCGGGCGTTGAATCTCCTCGTGTTGTTCGGTGATGAGTCGCTGGCCGAAGCGCTCCTCGCTGCGCTTGCCGACGAGGAGTACGGGTGCCAGAGTTGGGCGGCGAACGGCTGCGGCATCCTGCGCCTTCAGACGGCCGCCCCGCTGTTGATCGACCTACTTCGCCACCCAGATGCTCTCGCCCGCCAGAGCGCCTGCGAGGCTCTGGGAGAGATAGGCGCCCCCACCGCGATCACGCCTCTCGCGCACGTGCTCGACGACCCAGCCGAGCATGTCAGAGCAACTGCCGCCTACGCCTTGGCCGACATCGGCGACGACGAGGCGATCGAGCACTTGTGGACCGCGCTGGAGTCGCCCCGTCGGCCAGTGCGTGCCGGTTACCTGTCGGCCGCGCTGGCGCACCCGGCAATCAAGACCTTCGACCGCCTGATCCAGGCGACCTCACACCACGACCCCGAAGTGCGCTTCTGGGCAGCACGAGCGCTCGGCGCCACCGGCGACGAACGAGCCGAGAAGCTACTGACGCGCCTCGCCGTCGACGACCACGCCACGGTGCGAACCGGCGGGCACGTGAGTACCGCAGCCAAGAAGGCGCTGAAGACGCTGCGAAACATCCGCAAACACCAACGAAAAGCACGCGCCGGAGAGCGGACCACGTGATCTCGTCAAGCGGGTACCGGGATTCCGATCTCAAGCATCTGCTGGGACGGAACACGCCGCGAGGTCCACACACCGGCCGCGGGCGGGGCAGGCAACAGGAGTCTGACGACCTCCGCCAGACCGGCTTTCATGGTCGTCGCGCGAGTGCCCGCTGCACGCCTCGGCGCATCCGTCGCGACGCACCCGGTAGGCCGTACAAGCGGCGAACCTCATGAGGTTCCAGTTCTTGGCGACCGGCCAGCGCAATCGCTGCGGCATACGGTCTGGTCTCGGCCTTACGTAGCAGGACTTCGGTCTCTTGGAGGACCTTGAGCAGGACACCTCGGTCCGCCCTTGGGTGTTGAGCGACGAGCCGAAGCAGGTGGTTGCGATCCCACTGGCCGAACTCGCCATCAATCAGCTCGGTCAGAGTCGCCCCGCTTGTGCGGATGTCCATGGCGACGGCCAGCCGCACGAACGACCAAGGACTACGGGCAAGAGCGTGCAGCCCGTCCCGATCGATTCGCGGGTCCGCAACGAGGTCCAGGTAGTCCCGCGGTGTCCGTGCGCGTGGGAGCAGCGCGTCGATATCCACTACCAGCTCCCTCACCACGTCGTTGGAAGCGAGCGCCCTGCACGGGTGATCGTCTAGCCCACGCCATGAGGCGGTGGCGCAGGGCGGTTCGCATAGTCAGGCCTCAACCTCAGGCTGTGGCCGCTTCGAAGCCCGTACCGGCCGGTGCCTGTGGTGTGGCGCCCAGCGGGAACTCGCAGACGGTGCGCCAAGGGCTGACGTCCGGCGTTCCGGCGATGAGCCGGACCCTGTCGATGGCTGTGTGGATCGGCAGGTGTGCGGAGATGGTTTCCGCGGCGTGGCTCAGAGTGGGCTTGGCGGCGTCGTGACCGATGGTCAGGTGCGGCACCACGTCGCTGTGCGCCCCGGCATACGGGGGTGCCTCGGGAAACTGCTGCCACACCGCCGTGGTGAGTTCCCGGAACGGACGATCTGGCTGCGGAGCAAGCCAGACGACAGTTTCACCGAACCAGCCGACATGCGTCAGTGCGACGTCGAACTGCGGTATCCCGGCAATGGTGTCGCGCAGCACCACCAAGACCTGCTCATCGATCTGCTGCGGGGGCAGGAACGGATAGAGGACTGTCACGTGCGCCGGCACGCCCCACCCGGCGGCCCGGTCGAGCGATGCCCGGAACCGGCCCACCGCCTCCTCGGCCTCGGGTATCGGCACGATGAGGGCCGTGTGTGTCGGTTCCATCCCCGAAGTTTGCAACCAAGGTCGTTGCCGGTCCACCGTATTCACCACCCGCCACAGGCGGTCCGCGCCAGCCAAGCCAGATAGGTGCGGTGCGTTCTCAGTCTCGGGACCGCGTTCGTGCGGCGAGGAAGGACGGCCGTTCGGTGAGGCGGGCGTAGGCGTCTTCGTCGACCTCTCGAAGTTCGAGGCACGGCCGTGGCTCGACGAGTTTCTCCAGGAGAAATCCGGCGTCCAGGAGTTCGCCGAGGAACGTCTCCAGCGTCATCCGCTGGAAGTGGAGGGCGCCCGGCCCGTGCGGCAGGTCGACCCAGGACTCGTCGTAGTAGGAGCTGCCGAAGTATCGCCAGTCGGCCGTCGGATGAGTGGTCGAGATGACGAGCCAGCCGGCGGGACGTAGCACCCGACGCATCTCGGCGAGTAACTGTCGCCGGTTCGTCAGATGGCCTATGACCAGCGCGCAGACGACCCCGTCGAAGGACGCGTCAGCGGCAAAGTCCAGTGGCTGCTCCAGGTCGTGCAGGCGCAACTGCGCCTGAGCGGCACGTGAGCGCGCATGGCGGAGCATTGTGGCGCTGGCGTCGATGCCAGTCACCCGGGCGCCCCGCGCCAACAGTTCAGCCGCATAGTGGCCGGCACCGCAACCGAGATCGAGGATGTCCAAACCGGCGACGTCACCAGCGAGCGCCAGCATCGCGGGCCGATCGGTGTACGCGTTGTAGGGGCTCGTGTTGGCGTTCTGTGCGAAGAACTCGCCGAGTTCGTCGTGGTACCCGGTCCCGATCGGCATCCGAGCACCATCCCGACCGCTCAGGGGATCCGCAACCGTTTTTGCCCGACGACACGCCTCCGAGCGGCCGTCGCCCACACCAGCGGGCGGAGAGCCCCTATCGGTAGTTGGCGAAGATGCGGCGTTCCACGCCATCGACGGTGACCGGGCCGCCGTGGGGAAGGATCCACTGCGGTCTGGTGTGGCCGAATGGGACGCCGACGCAGATAACTGCCTCGGGGTTGTAGCGGCTCACCACGTCGATGACCGTGTCGCGCTGCTGCTGGCGTAGCCGTTCCCGGTCGGCGGCCGGGGGGCGGCGGGTGTGGTCGGAGACCGGCGGGCGGGCGACCAGGACCGCGTCGACGGCGCTGAGGAGACCGCGTTCACCCAGTGATCGGACGATCCAGCCGACCTCACGGGCGGGGAGAAGCTCCTCCGACGTCTCGATGAGCAGAACCCCACCCTGCAGGACCTCCGGGGAAAACGGGAAGCGTCCCGCCGTCAGGATCCACTGGATGACCTCCAGGCAGCCACCCCAGGTGGGGCCGGTGACCGCGCGGGGCGGCCCGTACCAACTCCACGGCTCCGTCGGTTCGCGCTCTCCAAAGGACTTCAACGCCTGCGGGTCTGCCCAGTCGATGCCGACGTCCTCGGACTCACCCGGTTCGGTGATCTCCAGCCGCTCCCCGGTGAGCAGCGCCGCTCGCAGCGACCGGACGTGGATGTCGTCGACGGCAGGCCCGGGGCCGAGGTGAACCTGGGAGGATCCGCCGTAGAAGCTGGCGATGCCGAGGCCCCAGAGCCAGTGGTGCAGGTTGGTGTTGTCGCTGGTGCCGAGGAACGGCTTCGGGTCGGCTCGGGCCAGGTCGGCGTCCAGGTGGGGGATGACAGTGATCTGGTCGTCGCCGCCGATGACGGCGAGAATGCCACGTACCTGGGGGTCCGCGAAGGCGGCGTTGATGTCCGCCGCCCGCGCTGCCGCGCTGGCACCCACCTGGCGGGTGGTGGGGTATTCGACCGGGACGAGGCCGGTCAGGTCGGCAAGCCGTCGCATGGCCTGCTCGTGGATCTCGGGAAAGGCACCGGCCGCGGCGAAGGACGGCGAGACAACCGCGATCTTGTCCCCGGGCCCGGCCTTCCGAGGACGAACAAGCTCATGCTCCATGCCGAGATCCAACAGGTACGCCAGTTCGTACGCATCTCATTTCGTTACAGGTTCCAGGAGAACCACGGGGATCTCCCGGGTGATCCGTTGTTGGTAGGCGGCGTACTCCGACCTGGCCGAAACCATCAAGCGCCACAGATGCGGACGCTCCTCGGCCGTGGCGGGGCGCGCGTACGCGCCGAAGGTCTCCGTACCGACCTGCACCGTGACGTACGGGTCGGCGAGCAGGTTGAGGTACCACGCGGGGTGGTGGTCTGCGCCGCGGTTGGAGGCGGCCAGCACGTAGTGGTCGCCGTCGCGTTCGTAGACGAGCGCGGTGCGGCGCAGTTCGCCGGTCTTTCGGCCTCGGGTCGTCAGGAGCAGGTCGTTCACGCCGGGCCGGGGTCGGCCGCCGGTTTCCTCGAACCGGTGGATGTGCTCCGCGACCCAAGCGTTCGGGCTGTCGTGGACCTCGGGCATCACACCTCCCGGACAATCGCGGAGGCGCGGTGGTGGCGGGGTGCCTCGATCTCGTCGACGAGTGAGATCGCGAAGTCCGCATAGCTGATCCGGCTGGCTGGGTCGCCATGTTCGGCAACCCGGTAGCGGCCGGTGCGTGTGCCGCCGTGGTCGAAGTCACCGGCGGGGGCCAGGTAGGCCCAGTCGAGGTCGGAGGTCCGAAGCTCGTCAAGGCCCGCTGCATGACCCAGGTAGAAGGGCCGGTACTCGTTCGGGTAGCCGGGCTGGTCCATCAGGGCGGCACCGGATGCCCCGGGCATGATCGAGGCGAGGCCGACCACCACCAGGCGACGTACACCTGCCTTGGTCAGGCCGGCGGCCAGGGCGCGCGACGATGCGGTGAAGAAGTCGTGCGGCGGTACGGATAGGTCGACGGCGGCGCTGATGGCGGCGTCGTGCTCGGCGGCTGCCTGCGCGATGCTCCCGGCGTCGGTCACGTCGCCTGCCACCACCCGTGCGTCGGTCAGGTCGCCGTGGTCAGCGGGGTTGCGCACCAGGGCGGTGACCTGGTGGCCGCGTCGTCGCGCCTCGGCGACGGCCTGCCGTCCGGCTCGACCGCCCGCGCCGAAGACCACGATCCTCATGAGTTACGCCTCTCACCAGAGGCCGGAGCCCGTGCGTCCGGCCGATTTGCCGACGCTATCGAGGGTCGTGGTTACCACCGGGATACCAGTTATCGTTTGGTGATGAGGCAACCTCTGCCCGCCGACATGTTCGACGAGCTGTGCCCGTCCTCGCTCAATCCGATCCGATTCGGCGACAAGTGGGCGGCGCTCATCATCCGCTGTCTTGAGCAGGGGCCTCGCCGGTTCTCGGAGCTGCGCGTGCCGCTGCGCCGCGTCACCCCCAAGGTGCTCACCCAGTCGCTGCGCTCCCTCGAACGGGACGGGCTGATCAAGCGCACCGTCTTCCCCGAGGTCACCCCGCACGTGGAGTACGAGCTGACGCCGGTGGGCCGCAGCATGCTCGAACCGATTGCGGTTGCCTGCGCCTGGGCCGAGCAGCATTGGGACCAGTTGCTCGACGCCCGCGAGTCGTACGACAACGCCACCCGGCGCAACCGCGCTGGGTGACCCCGCGTGTCACCGGTGTGGCACAGAGCCAGGAAAGCGTGGTCGGCCTCGGGCCTGAGAGCCGTTGGCGGAGCACCACGGCCACGCGGATGCTTCTCATGTTCATGGCAGGATCTGCCAGGTGCAGGTCGGGATGCTTGGTCCATTCGAGGTTCGCACGGACGTCGGCACCCTCATTGACGTGCCGGGCGCGCGGCTGCGCGGGCTGTTGACCGCCCTCGCGCTCAACCCGGGCCACGTGGTCCCGAAGGGGACCCTCGTCGACTGGATCTGGGGCGAACATCCGCCCTCCGATGCGGCGAATGCCCTGCACCGCCTGGTGTCCCGGCTGCGGAAGGCGCTGCCGGAGGGGTCGATCGAGGGACAGACGGACGGCTACCGGTTGCTGGTCGAACCCGACGTCGTCGACGCCGTACGGTTCGAACGCCTCGTCGGCCTGGCTCGCGATGACGAGGGCCCGCAGCGGGTACGGCGGCTGCGCGAGGCCCTCGACCTGTGGCGCGGTGCGGCGATGCAGGACGTCGGTCTTGTCGACAGCACCGCGCTCGACGCGGCGGTCACCCGATTCGACAGGCTGCGTCTGACCGCCCTGGAGGATCGCTTCGACGTGGAGGTCAGCCTCGGCCACGGGCCGGAGTTGATCGCGGAGCTGACCGATCTGGTGGCTGCGCATCCGGTGCGGGAACGGCTTGTTCTCGCGTTGATGCGGGCCCTCGCCGCGAGCGGCCGAGACAACGAGGCGCTGGTCGTGTATCAGCGCACCAGCGAGGCCCTGGCCGACGCGCTGGGCGTCGACCCCTCACCGGAACTCGCGGCGTTGCACGTCGCGCTCCTACGGGGTGAGGTGCAACGGCGCGACGATGACCGGAAGACCAACCTTCGTGCCGAGTTGAGCAGCTTCATCGGTAAGGACGAGGCCGTCGCCGAGGTCGGCGCGCTCGTCGCCGAACACCGGCTCACGACCCTGATCGGGCCGGGTGGCTCCGGGAAGACCCGGCTGGCCACGGAAACCGCGCGCAGAATGCTCGACAACCTCCCGGACGGTGCCTGGCTGGTCGAGTTCGCCGCCATCGGCGCGGACGGTGACGTGGTGCAGGCGACGCTCACGGGGCTCGGACTTCGGGACGCTCTGCTCGGCGAGGCACCGAGCATGGAGCTGATCGACCGGCTCGTCGCCGCGATCCGCGAGCGGGAGGCGTTGCTGATCCTGGACAACTGCGAGCACGTGATCGAGTCGGCGGCGGTGCTCGCCGACCGGCTGCTCGGGGAGTGCCGGCGACTGCGGATCCTCGCGACGAGCAGGGAACCGCTCGGCATCACTGGTGAGGCGCTCTGGCCGGTCGCGCCACTGGCCCTGCCGGACGTCGACGCCGACCCCGCCGAGATCGAAACCTCTCCCGCTGTCCGCTTGCTGCGGGACCGAGCGGGCGCGGTGCGGAGGGATCTGGCGGTCGACGATCTCACGTTGTCGACGATGGCGCGGATCTGTCGGGCGCTGGACGGGATGCCGCTGGCGATCGAACTGGCCGCCGCCAGGTTGCGCACCATGTCCATCGACCAGCTCGCGAGGCGGCTCGACGATCGGTTCCGCCTGCTGACCGGCGGCAGCCGTACCGCGTTGCCACGGCACCGAACGCTGCGCGCGGTGGTCGACTGGAGTTGGGAGCTGCTGACCGACGCGGAACGGGCGGTCCTGCGCCGGCTCTCGGTGTTCTCGGGCGGGGTGAGTCTGGAAGCGGCCGAACGGGTCTGCGCCGGCGACGAGGTCGAGCCGGAGGATGTGCTCGAACTGGTCACCGCGTTGGCCGAGAAGTCGCTGCTGGTCGCCGAGGGCGACGAGACCCTGCGCTATCGGATGCTCGGCACGATCAAGGAGTACGCCGCGCACCGCCTCGTCGAGGCGGGGGAATCGGACCTGACGCGCTACGCGCATCTGACGTACTTCACCGAACTGGCGGAGACCGCCGAGCCGCAGCTTCGCCGCGCGGACCAGGTGAAATGGCTTGCCACTCTCGAAGTTGAGCACGACAACATCGTCTCCGCGATGCGCGGTGCCCTCGCCGCCGGTGAAGCGCACCCGGCCATGCGATTGGCCGCGGGCGCCGGCTGGTACTGGTGGCTCGGTGGCCACCGGACCGAAGGCATGGAGTTGATCACGGCGGCCACTGAGATGCCTGGCGAGGTCAGTGACGAGATCCGAGCCACTGTGTACGCGCTCGTCGTGCTCTTCGTGAACTCGGGACCGGGCGACGAACACCATGCGGCGGAGTGGATCCACAAGGCGTACGAGTTCAGCCAACGTAGTCACGGCAGCCACCCGGGAGTGGCGCTCGTCGTCCCGCTGGAACGCATGTTGCGAGCCCCGGACGCGATCCTGCCCGCGTGGGAACCGCTGCTGAACGACGAGGATCCCTGGGTACGCGCACTGGCCCGGTTGCAACTCGGCAAGATGCGGATCATCTTCGGCCAGGACGGTCGGGATGTGGATGCGTATCTCGTGGCGGCGCTCGCCGAGTTCCGGGCACTCGGCGAACGGTTCGGGATCTCATTCGCCCTGACCGAGCTGGCGGAGTTGATTGCCGTACGCGGTGAGTTCGCCGGTGCGTGCGAGCACTACGAGGAGGCAGCCGCGGTCGTTACCGAGGTCGGCACCGTCGAGGACATCATCCGGATACGGTCCCGGCAGGCTCAGCTGTACTGGTTGCTTGGCGATGAGGAGTCCAGCGCGGCTGCCATGGCCGAGGCGCGGCGATGCGCGGCGCGGGTCACGTGGCCGGGTGCGTTGGCCGTGCTGGCTCTGTCACAGGCGGAACTCGCTCGCTGGCGTGGCCATGCCGAAGAGGTGGGCCGCCAGGTCGGTGTCGCGACGACAGTGTTGCGCGACGAGGCGGAGCAGGCGCACATCCGCGTGGTGACACACGACCTGCTCGGTTATGTCGCTGACGATCTTGGTGAGGCGCGCAGACACCATTCCTTGGCCTGCGAGGCGGCAGCCGCGACGGGGCACGCACCCTCGATCGCGCGGGTGCTCGTCGGCGTCGCGGACCTGGCGCTGCGCCGTGACCAGTATGAGCAGGCCGCGCGGCTGCTCGCCGCGAGCACCGGTGTGCGCGGACGGCAGGATCATTCCCAGCCGGACGTGGCCCGGATCGAGCGGGAAGTACGGCGCCGCCTCGGCGAAGTGAGCTTCGCAGAGGCGGCGCGGGAAGGCAGTCGGACGGACTGGAACGGGTTGGTCGCGGTCACGCTCGCTTCGTGAAGGTGGAACGCGCCCACAGGTAGCCGACGAGAGCGATGCCGACGCACCAGACGAGGGCGGGGATCACGTCACCGCTGGACGGCGTTCCGTTGAGGAACCCGCGCAGGGTTTCGATGATCGGCGTGAAGGGCTGGTATTCCGCGAACTCCCGCAGCCCGGGCCCCATCTTGTCCGCCGGTACGATCGCGCTGCTGAAGAACGGCAGCATGACCAGCGGTACGGAGGCCAGCCCCGCCGTTTCCGGAGACTTCGCCGACAGCCCCAGGGCGACAGTGAGCCAGCCGGCGGCGAAGCCGAGCAGCACGATGATGCCGATCGCGCCGAGCCAGCCGAGGAGGCTCGCCGACGGGCTGAATCCGAGCAGGAAGGCCACCCCGACAAGGGCGGCGATGGCGACCAGGTTGGTCAGCACGCTGGCGACGACGTGACCGGTCAGCACCGCACCGCGGGAGACGTGCATGACTTTGAACCGGTTGATGATGCCCTTCGTCATGTCGGAGTTCACAGCGGTCGCGGTGGCCCCCAGCCCGTAACAGACCGCCAACAGCATCAGCCCGGGAGTCGCGTAGTCGATGTAGTCGACACCGACGTTGAAGGCGTCACCGAACATGTACACGAACATCAACATGATCACGATGGGCATCAGGACCGCGTTGAACACGGAGGTCGGGTTTCGGGCGATGTGCTTGAAGTTGCGACGCAGCATGACGATCGAGTGGGACTTGGTGCTCATTTCGCGGAAACCTCCTGGGTGCGGCTGCCCGTCAGGGCGAGGAAAACGTCGTCGAGGTCGGGCGTCTGCACGGAGAACCCTTCGGCGCTGATCGCGTACTCGTCGAGGCGGTCCAGCAGGGCCCGCAGTGAGGCCGTTCCGCCGTCGCTGGGAACCCGGAGCGCCAGTGCCTCGTCGTCCCGTGTGGAGTCGGTGAGCACCCGGGCGGCCGCGTCGAGTTCGGCGACGGTGGTGAACCGGAGCCGGACGTGAGTGCCGGGGATCTGGCGCTTGAGCTCGTCGGGCGTGCCCTGGGCGACCAGACGCCCCTGGTCGAGGACGGCGATCCGGTCGGCGAGCTGGTCAGCCTCCTCCAGATACTGGGTGGTGAGGAAGATCGTCACGCCGTCGGCCACCAGGTCACGGATGATCGACCACATCGTGCGGCGGCTACGTGGATCCAGGCCCGTCGTCGGCTCGTCGAGGAAGATGATCCGCGGGTCGCCGACGAGAGTCATCGCCAGATCCAGCTTGCGGCGCATACCACCGGAATAGGTCGACACCGGCTTCTGTGCCGACTCCACCAGATCGAACCGCTCCAGCAGCTCCGTGACGACCCGCCTGCCGTCCTTGCCGGGAACCTGGCTGAGATCCACCATCAGCTGCAGGTTCTCCCGGCCGGTCAGCAGTTCGTCCACCGCCGCGAACTGACCGGTGACGCCGATCGCCGCGCGCACCGCCTTGGCCTCGGTGGCGGCGTCGTGCCCTGCGATGCGTACGGTCCCACCGTCGGCCTTCACCAACGTGGTCAGCACGTTCACCGTCGTCGTCTTACCCGCCCCGTTCGGGCCGAGCAGGGAGAAGATCGTGCCCGCAGGGACATCCAGGTCGATGCCGTCGAGCACGACCTTGTCCTTGTAGGCCTTCCGCAGCCCGGAGACTGCAATCGCTGAACTCGTCATGCAGCTACCATCGGCGGCTGGGCTGTCACCCCCCTGTCATGGCCCTGACACGGCCACTGACACCGGGTTCCACCCCCGTCGGCGGTGTCAACGGGCCCGCTTGACGCGCCGGTCGTCGAGCCAGAGCGCCAGCCCGTTGCGACAGCGGTAGACGGCGATGCCGGCGATCACGAGGGTGATCAGAACCCCCCAGGCCCAGAATCGACCACCCACCCCGCCGGGCGGGTTCGCCTCGCGGGTGCGGCCGGAGCTGATCACGTTGTCGGCGACGTCGACGGCGAGGATCTGCTCCGGGCCGGTCATCAGGGTTCGTGGCGCGGTGGCGTCGGGCGTCAGCGCCAGCACCCGTACGCTGCGCACGTTGGGGTAGGCGGTGCGCTGGTCCAGCTCCAGCGGCTGGTCGAACCGGTCCGGGCTGAGAGGTTCGGGCTGGTAGGCGATCACCAGCGCGGACCCGTCCGGGCCCCAGCCGAGCAGTCGGATGGCGGTCACGCCGGTGACACCGGGCAGGGGCAACGGTGCGGTGTCCCGGCCGGTGGCGGGGTCGACCCGGCGCAGGCTCCAGTCTGTGGTGCCGGCCTTCCGGCTGATCAGCGTCAACGCCCCGTCCGTCGTCCATGCCCCCTTGCCGGCCAGCCAGCTCTCGGCGGGCGGCTCGAAGGTGGACACCGTGCGGCCGTCCAGGTCGGCGACCGTCACGGTCCGACCGATCTGGTAGGCGACCCGCTCACCCCCGGGGGCGAAGGCGACGGGTGAGCCGAAGATCGGCTGTTGGGCAGCGTCGGCCAGCTGGGTCCAGCGTTCGCCGTCGAGGGTGACGATGCTCAGCACCCGCCGGTAGCTGCTGCGCATCGGGTCGGTCGGCACGCTGTCGTCGACCACCAGTTGCCTGCCGTCCGGGGACCAGGCCAACGGGGTCGTCCCCACGCTGTCGGCGACCTTGCTGCGCAGTTGTCGGGTACGGCCGGTGACGAGGTCGATGATGTCGACGCGGCGGTCCTCGGAGAGGCCGGCGGGCCGGGCCACGTAGCGGCCGTCCGGGGAGAGGATCACCTGCTCGCCGACGGGTGCCTCGTACCCCATCGAGAAGATCCGGTAGCGGTCGGAGTCGGCGCCGACCACGCCGACGATGCCGTCCTCGTCCCAGCCCTGAAGCCGTGGCGCCTGACCGCTGAAGATGACCGACGCCGGCCCGAGCCGGGGTCGGTCGGTGGCGTGCAGCGCCCCGAGCGGTGGCAGCGCGATCCGGTCGGGCAGCGCGGCGTCCGCGCTGGCTGCCGGATCCACGGCCGGTGTACGCGTCAGCGGGAGCACAGCCCCGGTCAGCGCGACGAGCACGAGCACCACCACGGCGGCGAGGACGGTCCGGCGGCGGGAGCGGCGGGCGGTGGCGAGCGCTCGTTCGTAGACCGGGTAGGCGGGGACGTCGGCCGCGGCGGCGTGCAGCGTCTCGCGGAGTCGGGCGGTCACTGCTGGCTCCTCTCCACAGTCGGGTCGACCAGGTCGAGGGCGGTCGCGCGCAGCCGGCGGATGGCGTCGTGGCCGTGCCGTTTGACGGTGCCGACCGAGCAGCCGAGCACCGCGGCGGCCTGGGCCTCGGTCAGGTCCTCGTAGAAGCGCAGCACGATCACGGCGCGCTGACGAGGGGTGAGCCCGCGCAGCGCGTTCACGAGACTCAGCCGCAGCGCTGTCGCCTCGGAGTGGTCGTCGCCGGGCCGCTCGGTGGGCTGTGCCTCCAGGCGCTCGGTCAGCCGGCGACGCCGCCACCAGGAGACCTGCTGGTGGTACATCACTCGCCGCACGTACGCCTCGGGGTCGCCGTCGCGAATCCGCCGCCAGTGCCGGTACGTCCGGGCCAGGGCGCTCTGCAACAGATCCTCGGCGAGCTGGTGGTCGCCGGTGAGCAGGTAGGCCGTCCGGGACAGCGCCGGCGTGCGGTGCACAACGAACTCGTGGAACGTCTCGGTCATCCCCACCCCCTCGCCAGGTAGAACGCCACCCGTTCCGGAAATGGTTGAGGCCGGGCCACCGGTTCTGATAGTTCCTGCTGGGCCTCGGCACCGGCTAATGTCCGGTTTGGAGGTGGTCCGTGTTCACCGAAGCCTTTCCGATCGTGACGACACCCGACCTGCCACGACTGATCGCGTTCTACCGGGACGTGGTCGGCTTCGAGCTGACCTACCGGTTCCCGGACGAGGGTGCCCCGGAGTTCGTCGCGCTGCGACTGGGCAGCAGCGAACTCGGCCTGGCCGCCAACCCGGAGGCTGGCGAGCCGGCCGACTCGCACCGCTGGGAGTTGTGCGTCTACGCCGACGACTGCGACGCGGCCGTGGGCGCGTTGCGCACGGGTGGGGCGACGGTCACCGAGGAGCCGGTCGACCAGCCCTGGGGTGAGCGTTCCGCCCGGGTCACCGACCCCGACGGCAACCGGTTGCTGGTGCTGTCCCGGCTCTAGACGACCGAGCGTGGTCATCGTCTCCAGAACAGGAGATGGGTGACTCCGCTGGGGCTGGGCACCGACTCGAGGTGGAAGCGGTCGAGCAGTTCGTCGGGGCTCTCCCACAAACGTTCACCCCGTTCGAGGTCGACGGGCGCGACGGCGAAGTGCATCGTGTCGACCAGATCGGCCTCGATGAATTCGCGGACGGTCGCCACCCCACCACCGAGGCGTACGTCCCGACCGGCGGCTGCCTGCTTCGCCTGCGCCAGTGCCTCGGCCGGGCTGGCGTCGAGGAAATGGAATGTGGTGTCGGCCAGGGTGAACGACGGGCGTTCGTGGTGGGTGAGCACGAAGACCGGGGTGTGGAACGGCGGGTTGTCTCCCCACCATCCCTGCCAGTCATGGTTCTCCCAGGGGCCACGCTGGGGGCCGAACTTGTTGCGACCCATGATCTCCGCGCCGATGTTGCACTCGGCGTCGCGGGTCAGGTAGTCGTCCAGGCCACGGGTGCCGCCCGGCTCGGTGCGGTACACGAAGCTGGCCGTGGCGGCGCGCCAGGAGAAGAACGGGGTGGGGTCGGCGTGGCCGAAGGGCCGTTCGAGGCTCTGCCCCTCCCCGGTGCCGAACCCGTCCCGCGACACGTTGAAGCACTGGACCCGCAGCAGTTGCGGCATGGCGTCTCCTCTCAGGTTTACGGGGCGGATTCAGTTCGCGGTGACCGTCGGGCCGCCGCCGCGGCCCCGGTCGTCGAGCACGAGTGGGGCGCGACCGCGCACCGCGTACCGGATGTGGGTCACCTGGGGGGTGGCAAGGACGCGGGTCGGCGTCAGCTCGATCCCCTCCCGGTCACCCAGGTCGAGGTCCGCGTCGAAGAGCCGCAGACCGGTGCCGAGCACCACCGGTACGACGTGCAGCTCCAACTCGTCGAGCAGGCCGGCCTTGAGCACCTGCCGCACGAGGCTGCCGCCCCCGGCCACGGCGACATCCTTGCCACCGGCCACGGCGCGCGCCTGCTCCACGGCACTGGCCACGCCATCGGTGACGTAGGTGAAGCTGGTGCCCCCTCCCTTCACCAGCCGCTGGCGGGGGCGGTGGGTGACGACGAAGACCGGTGCGCGAAACGGCGGCTCCTCACCCCAGGGGATCTCACCCCCGTCGGCCATCCGGCGTCCCATCACGTACGCGCCGGCCGCCCCGAACGACTCGGCGATCACCTCGGAGTTGGTGTCCTGCTCCCCGCCGGCAAAGCCCTGCCGTTCGCGCCAGGCCGCCGCGTCTGTAGCCCACCGGGTGACCCGGAAGAACTTGGCGCTCTCTTCCGAATCCATCCAGTTGCCGTTCCCGTCGAACTGTGGGCCGGCGTAGAAGCCGTCCATCGACACCGACAGCTGTGCGGTCACCTTCGTCATCGCGTCTGGTCCTTTCCTCGGGCGACACCCCGCCTGGGTGCCGCTCCCCGAGGGGTCGGAGCCGAACGCGATGTCCCTACCGGGAAGGAGTGTGACGTGTGTCACCGTAGGACGCGTTCAGGAGCCACTGCCCGGCGTGTTCCGGGTCGCGGGACCAGCGCAGCCGGGGCTTCTCCTCCGGGCGGGGCCTCCAGTCCCGGTAGGGCGCGAGGGACACCCGCCAGGCGACCACAGTGAACACGTAGATGCCCGGGCCGACCAGCCAGAGCAGAGCGTCGCGCCGCCGATAGGAGGCGTACGGCGCGAGCCACGCGGTAGCCGCCATCGGCACCGCGACCGCGCTGAGGTCGGCCAGCGGCCCGCGGCCGAACCGGGCCTCGATCAGCTCGCGGAGGACAAGGGACGGGACGATCACCCCGACCAGCAACGCCACCGTGCGGATCATGCGCACCCGGCGATCCGGGGATACGCGGGCGGCAGCTGCTTCGGCGGGCATCCCCGGAGGGTACGGGCTGGCCGCAGCGGTAGATCTACGACTTCCGGTCGGCGATCGCCGCCTCGATCCGTAGACCGAGACCGGTCAGAATGAGGAACGCGGCCAGGATGTGCGGCTCGAGCCCGTCGTAGCCGGACATCATGCTGAGCAGTGTCGTCATGAAGCCGGCCACCAGCGACACGGTGCCAAACGCTCGTATGGTGCCGACTCGCTGCGCCGGTAGGTCCACGGCCGAACGATAGCGAGAACCTGACCCCGCTGGTGTCCCCGGCTAGGGTGGCGATCATGCGGATTGGCATCGTGATCCTGCCGGACCAGCGGTGGGCGGAGTCGCAGCGTCGCTGGCGGCAGGTCGACGAGTGGGGCTTCGACCACGCCTGGACGTACGACCACCTGGGTTGGCGGGACCTGGTCGACGGCCCGTGGTTCGACTCGATGGCCACGCTGACGGCCGCCGCGACGGTGACTTCGCGGATTCGGCTGGGCACCCTCGTGGCGTCGCCGAACTTCCGGCATCCGGCCGCGTTCGCCCGGCAGATCACCACTGTGGACGACGTCTCCGCCGGCCGGCTGCTGCTCGGCCTGGGCGCGGGCGGCATCGGCTTCGACTCGGCGGTGCTGGGCGGTGAGACGCTGCCGCCGCGTCAGCGGGTCGACCGGTTCGCCGAGTTCACCGAATTGTTGGACCTGATCCTGCGGGAGGACGGCACCACCTGGCGTGGCGACTGGTTCGCCGCTGTGGACGCCCGCAACAACCCGGGCTGCGTGCAGCAGCCTCGGGTGCCGTTCGTGGTTGCCGCCAACGGGCCGCGGTCGATGCGGTTGGTGGCCCGCTTCGGGCAGGGGTGGGTGACCACCGGCACCGGTGACGACAACGACCTGGCGGGTTGGTGGGCCAGCGTGTCGGCGTTGTCCGCGCGGATGGACCGGACCCTGGACGAGGCCGGCCGCGATCCGGCCAGCCTGGACCGTTATCTCTCGCTGGACGCGGCGCCGGTCTTCTCGCTCAGCAGCGCACAGTTCTTCGCCGATCAGGTCGGCCGGGCCGCCGAGCTGGGCTTCACCGACGTGGTGACGCACTGGCCGCGGGCCAGCAGTTGGTACGCCGGTGACGAGGCCATCCTGGTGGACGTGGCGACGCGGTTGCTGCCGGAGCTACGCGGCTGAGCCGACACGCCCGCTCAGGTGCCGAGGTCGCCGCTGGCCACACCGCCCTCGCCGCCGGAGACCAGCCGGAAGCGGAGGCAGACGATCGGGGTGTCGCCGTCTACCGGCGTGCCGAGCCGCGCCCAGTAGGCCGAGTGCCCGGCCCGCCACTCCTCGATCGAGCGGTCACCCTCGCCCTCGGCGTGGGCGAAGTCCCAGGGCACGTCGGCGAAGCGGACCACCTCGACTCCGGTGATCTCCACGACGCCGGCGAGGGCGTTGTCGTCGTCGACCAGGGCCAGGCGTTCGCCGACGTGCTCCAGCTCCTCGCCTTCTTCCGCGTACTCGGCGAGCCGGCCGGCCGTCGCTGTCTTCACACCGGCCAGCACCAGGGTGTTGAGGGTTGCCCGCAACTCGCCGGGGGTGCCGAGGGCGAGGGCGCGCAGTTCACCGATCCGAGGCCACATCCTGCCGAGGCTAGGCCAGCACCGCCCGGGCCGCCGCCGCAATACCCGTCGCCGCGCTCAGATCAGCTGGCCGGCGTAGCCGGGTGCGGTGAGGAGCCGGTCGTCACCACTGACCGCGTACGCGTCGAGGATCGCGTCGGCCAGCTTGACCACGTGCTCGTCGCCGTGTCGGGCCGCGCGGGCGAAGACCTCCGCCGGCGTCGCGGGGGTCACTGTCGGTGGCGCGATGCCGTCGGCTGGGGCGTACACGGAGGTCATGGCCGCCGTCGCGGCCCAGGCCGCGGCGAGGCTCGGCGCCCACAGATCCCGGTCCAGTGCCGGCAGGGTACGCAGGACGGCGGTCGGCGCGGTGACCGCGTGTACCAGCATGACCGGTGCGGCGTGTCCGAAGCGCAGGTAGTCCAGGCCGGCCCGGTGCACCAGCGTGGTGAGCCCGCGCTCCGCCTCGGCCGGGCTCCGCACGGGCCGCAGCGTCGCGAGGGCCTGCTCCCATCGGGGTACGCCCGGCAGCTGGTTTAGCCGATCCCGGACGCCTCCGGTCTGGTCGTCGATCCGGGGCAGCCCGGCCAGCGCGGCCGCCACGTCGAGGTCGTCGGTGTCCGACCGGTCCGTCTCGCCGGCGAGCAGCTGGTCGGTACCGGGGATCGGCTGCCAGCGGGCCGCCCAGTAGCCGAGGGCCTGGCCCAGCTCGGTGAGCCGCTGCCGGTTCTCGTCGTCCGGTTCGAGTGCGCGGACGGCGTGCCCGACCCGGATCACACCGTGCGTGGCGCCGGCGGCGATGCCCGGCAGCAGCCGGGGCCACCAGGTGCCGAGGACAGCACGCCACGGGTGTTCGCGCAGTTGTCGGTCGAAGTAGGCCAGCCAGTCACCGGCGCGCTTCGGATCGCCCAGCGCCGCCCGCCAGTCGTCGATCGGGTGCAGCCCTCGGGGCAGCTCGTCGAGGCGGCCGAGGTAGTCGTCGAGCCAGCGGTGCACCCGGTGTGGGTGCCCGTGTCGGACCAACGCCTCGACGGCCATCGGTCCGTGGTTGGAGAGCCAGCCCTGATATTCGGGGCCGGTGCGGTGCAGCCGCTCGTACGCCTCGTCGAGAACTCCGTCACTCATCGGCCGATCGTCGGTGTTGAACCTTGCTTCAGGTCAAGTCGGCAGATCCGCGGCGTCGATCAGGCCGGTGATCCGGAGGTCGGCGGCGACGTCGGGCGGGCAGTCCACGGCCACCACGGCGGTGCCCAGCACCTCGGCGCCGCGTTCGGCGCAGATGTCGTAGAGGGCGCGTAGCTGCGCGCCGGTACGCACCCAGTCGTCCACCACCAGCACCCGGTCGTCGGGGCCGAGGTGCCGGTCCCGTACGGCGAGGTCGACCCGCCGGCCCCGGTAGTCCGGTGGGGTCTGCGCCCAGGTGAGCGGCCCGGCCGGCAGGCGCCCGTCACCGTGTTTGTGGGCGGCCACGAAACCGACCCCGAGGGCGGTGGCGGCCAACGGCCCGAGTAGCAGCCCGGTGACGGCCGGGGCCAGCACCACAGTCGGTCGGGCGGCCCGGTACGGCGCCACCAGGGCCGGTCCCAGCTCGGCCAGCACCGCCGGGTCCCGCCACCAACCGGAGATGTCGCTGACCAGGTGACTGGTGTCCGGGCCGGGGTCGATCCACTGGAACAGGGTGGCCAGGCGTTCGGTCAGGTCGGCGGGCATCCGCCCATCCTGCGGCACGTGCGGTGGGAGTGGCGGCACCCCGGGCCACCCGGCCCACCCCGGCTCGGATGATCGGCTACACGTACCTGTGCAAATACGGGCATACCACCATGATCACGTTGACTTCGGAAGTACTTCTCTCGTTACGGTCCGACCCGGTTTGTTCAGACGACGAAAGGACCGGGCCGGTGGCAGGCAAGCACTCCCGTACCCGCATCTTCTCCTCCCCGGCGGGCATCGTGGCCACCGCGGCGGTCGGCGTCGCCCTCGCCGTCGGGGGCACTGTCGGTGCCGTGCAGCTGGTCTCCGGCTCCGACCAGACGGGGCAGACGGCCCTCGACCTCACCCCGACCACTGCGAGCAGCCTCGCCCCCAGCTCCCCAGCCGTCTCCCCGAGCGTCAGCGCCTCGCCGAGCGTGACCGCCAGCCCGTCGGCGACCCGGTCGCCGCAGGCCGCCTCCCGGGGCAAGGAGCGCACCTCGTCGCCGAAGCCGACCGCCAGGAAGACCACGGCCGCGGCGAAGGTGCTGGAGAGCGGCTCGTGCGGCGCCTCGTTCTACTCCGACGGGCAGCTCACCGCCAACGGCGAGTCGTTCAATCCGGATGCGCTGACCGCCGCGCACAAGACCCTGCCGTTCAACACCAAGGTCCGGGTGACCAACCCGGCCAACGGCAAGTCGGTGACGGTGCGGATCAACGACCGGGGCCCGTTCATCGACGGCCGCTGCCTGGACCTCTCCCGCGCCGCCTTCGCCACCATCGCCTCGGTCGACGTGGGCGCGCTCACCGTCCGCTACGAGGTCCTCGGCTGAGCGGGACGGGCGACGCCGATTCGGCCGGCCGACTGGGCCGGCCGGACAGAACCTCCTCGGACGACGGGTCAGGTTCATTCACCGGTTCACGTGGATCAGGCAAACTGTCCCTCGTACCCACGCGACTCCTCCAGTCGGGCCGTCGCCCGCTGAGCCCCGGATCCCGCGCCGGCCTCGGCGCGGCCCTCGTTCTGCTCGCGATCGTGTCGGCGGTGGAGGCGGCGGACGGCCGGAAGGTGCACTACGTCGCGCTCCTGGCGGCCGCGCCGGTTCTCGCCGCCGCCCTGGCGTCCTGGCTGGTGGTCCTGGGGGTGGGCGTCGCGGCGACAGTGATCGGCATCGGCTTCGCACTGGTCGCGCCGAAGGTCTCGTTGGTCACCTCGGTCGACGTTGTCGCGGTCGCGCTCGTCACCGCGTTGGCCGTGGCGGTGGCGTGGGTTCGGCAGCGGCAGGCCGAGCGGATCGTCGAGCTGACCAAGCTCGCCGCAGTGGCCCAGCAGGCGGTGTTGCGCCCCCTCGGCCCGCAGGTCGGCACGCTCTCGGTCGCCGGCCGCTACATCTCCTCCACAGCGACGGCCGAGATCGGCGGCGACCTGTACGAGGCGATCGACACCCCCTACGGCGTCCGCATGATCATCGGTGATGTGCGGGGCAAGGGCCTGGACGCGGTCCGGTTGGCCAGCATCGTCCTCGGTTCCTACCGGCACGTGGCGTACGAGCGGGCCGACCTGCGGGCCGTCGTCGCCGACCTGGACCGCGCGGTGGCCCGCAATGTCGGCGACGAGGACTTCGTCACGGCGGCACTGGTCGAGGAGCGTGGCGGCACCCTCACGATCGTCAACTGCGGGCATCCGCCGCCGCTGCTGCTGCGGCGGGGCGCGGTGATCCCGCTGGAACCGCCGGCCCCGGCACCTCCGCTCGGGTTCATGCCTGTGGTCCGCCCCCGGGTCGAACGCCTGGAGCCCGGGGACCGGCTGCTGTTGTTCACCGACGGCCTCGGCGAGGCGCGGCGGGACGGCGAGTTCTTCCCCACCGCCGACCGGGCCTGGCGACTGCTCGGCCACGGCACCGTCGCCGACGGGCTGGCGTCGCTGGAGACCGCCCTGGTCGAGTGGGTGCACGGTCGGCTCGACGACGACATCGCGCTGGTTCTCATGGAGTACGTCGGCGCCGGTGCCGGTGCCGCGGTGGCCGTCCCGAGCTGGGAGGTCGGTGCCGCCGAGAGCTGAGCCGCCGGGCTGCGCCCGCAGGTGTGTAATCGCCGTCACTTGGGTGATCCGCTTGTCGCTGCCTACCCGCGAGTAATACAGTCGGGGTTACTGATCGGTAACACCTGTCCGGAAGCGGGGCCAGCGAGCATGACCCACTACAAGAGCAACCTGCGGGACCTTGAGTTCAACCTGTTCGAGGTCTTCGGGGCGGACCAGGCGTTCGGCCAGGAACCGTACTCCGAACTCGACGCCGACACCGCCCGCAGTTTCCTCTCCGAGCTTGATCGCCTCGCTCGCGAGGACCTGGCCGCCAGCTACACGGACAGCGACCGCAACCCGCCGGTGTTCGACCCGGCCACGCACACCGCGCCGCTCCCGGAGTCGTTCAAGAAGTCCTACCAGGCATTCATGGACTCCGAGTTCTGGCGCCTGGATCTGCCCCCGCACCTGGGCGGCACCAACGCGCCGCGCGCCCTCTGGTGGGCCCTCGCCGAGCTGGTGCTCGGCTCGAACGCCCCGATCTGGATGTACGCGTCCGGCCCGTCCTTCGCGCACGTGCTGCACGTCGAGGGCACCGAGCGACAGAAGCGGTGGGCCAAGCTCTTCATCGACAAGCAGTGGGGCTCCACGATGGTGCTCACCGAGCCGGACGCCGGCTCGGACGTGGGCGCCGGCCGCACCCGTGCCATCCAGCAGCCGGACGGCAGCTGGCACATCGAGGGCGTCAAGCGCTTCATCACCTCGGGTGAGCACGACCTGAGCGACAACATCGTGCACTACGTGCTGGCCCGCCCGGTGGGCGTGGAGGGCGTCGGTGGCCCCGGCACCAAGGGTCTGTCGCTCTTCGTGGTGCCGAAGTTCCACTTCGACGAGACCACCGGCGAGCTGGGTGAGCGCAACGGCGTCTACACCACCAACGTCGAGCACAAGATGGGCCTGAAGGTCTCCAACACCTGCGAGTTGACCTTCGGCGAGCACGGCGTACCGGCCAAGGGCTGGCTGCTGGGCGACAAGCACGACGGCATCCGGCAGATGTTCATGATCATCGAGTACGCCCGGATGCTGGTCGGCACCAAGGCCATCGCCACCCTCTCCACCGGCTACCTCAACGCCCTGGAGTACGCGAAGAACCGGGTGCAGGGCGCCGACCTGATCCAGCAGGCGGACAAGACCGCGCCCCGGGTCACCATCACCCACCACCCGGACGTCCGCCGCTCGCTGCTGCTGCAGAAGTCGTACGCCGAGGGCCTGCGTGCCCTGGTCCTCTACACGGCCACCTGGCAGGACAAGGTCGCCATCGCCGAGGCGGCCGGCGACGAGAAGGCCACCAAGCTGGCCAAGCGGGTCAACGACCTGCTGCTGCCGCTGGTCAAGGGCGTCGGTTCGGAGCGGGCGTACGAGATGCTCGGGCACGAGGCCCTGCAGACCTTCGGCGGCTCCGGCTTCCTCCAGGACTACCCGCTGGAGCAGTACGTCCGGGACGCCAAGATCGACACCCTGTACGAGGGCACCACCGCCATCCAGAGCCTGGACCTGATCTTCCGCAAGATCGTTCGGGACAACGGCAAGGCCCTCATGGCGGTCGCCGGGGAGATCCAGGAGTTCATCTCCTCCGAGGCGGGCAACGGCCAGCTCAAGGAGGAGCGGCAGGCGCTCGGCAAGGCGCTCGGCGAGGTGCAGAACATCCTCGGTGTGATGACCGGCTGGCTGGGCGAGGCGCAGGGCGGCGACACCCGCGCCCTCTACAAGGTTGGGCTGAGCAGCCGGCGGTTCCTGCTGGCCATCGGCGACCTGGTGGTCGGCTGGCTGCTCCAGCGGCAGGCCGAGGTGGCGCTGAAGGCGCTGGCCGGCGAGGTCTCCGCCAGCGACAAGGCGTTCTACACCGGCAAGGTGGCCGCCGCCCGCTTCTTCGCCCGTGAGGTGCTGCCCCGCATCGGCGCCGACCGGCGGATCATCGAGGGTGCCGACCTCGACATCATGGACCTCCCGGAGGAGGCCTTCTGAGGCTGTCACGGCGACTTTGACGGTTCCGGGTCGCACCACCCGGCACCGTGACGGCCGGTGGGGCCTCCGCCCCACCGGCCGTCGCCGTCCCACAGTGGCGACGACACGTATTGGCCGAGCCCGGCCGGGTATGCCGCTGACGTGGCGGGTAACCGTCGCATGACCTCGAAAGGGAACGCCCAGAGCCACCGCACGGGGGAGTGCAGCGCACATGGGTGTAGGAAGCGGCATTTTTCTCATCGCGATCGGCGCGATCCTGACCTTCGCGCTGAGAGCCAACGTCTGGTGGATCGACGTACGCGCCGTCGGCTGGGTGTTCATCCTGGCCGGGCTTGCCGTACTGCTGACCACTGTCTGGTTCTGGCAGGACCGGCGCAAGCGGGCCCGAACCCTCATCGTGGAGGAGAACCGGCTGTCTCATCCGACGGCGATGATGCCGCCACCGCCGGACCCGCCGCCACCGACAGCGCCGCCGTCCTGATCTCACACGACCTGGACGCGTACCCCTGAGCCACCCGCCGCTCGTCGGCGGGTGGCTCAGTCGCGTGCGGTGTGTCGGGCCGTGAGCGGCGCTCCCGCCCTGCTCAACTCCGCCCAGCCGAGTGGGCAGCGGTGTACCGCCAGCTCGGCGGTGCGCAACCCCTCGTCGGTACGCAGTCCCTCATCGTTGGCTCCGTCGGGATCGAGGAGCGCGGAGAGCAGCGATATGCCCGGGTTGTGGGCGATGAGCAACGCGGTGCGGGCCGCCGGGTCCACGGTGCGGACCAGCGACAACAACTCCTCGGGGTGGGCGTCGTACGCGCCCGGCTCGTAACGGACGGTCGGGCGAGGACCGGTCGGCCCGCCCTCCGGGGGTGAACCGGTCATCCCCATCGCCACGCCGTGCCAGGTCTGCCGGGTGCGACGGGCCGTCGAGCAGATCACCACGTCGGGCAGCAGCCCGTGATGCGCCAACCAGGCCCCCGCCGCAGCCGCGTCGGCGTTCCCGCGTGCGCTCAGCGGCCGCTCGGCGTCGTCCGCCGCGTCGCTGCCCTGCTCGGCCTTGGCGTGCCGCAGCAACACCAGTGTCCGTGTGTCGGGGTCGGCGTCCGTCATGCCCCCAGCTTGCCCGATTGGCGATCTCCGTGCCTGGGTAAGTCGATGGATGCCGCACCCCTACCGACGGCCGCGGCGCGACGTACGCCAGGTTAGAGCCGAGGAGCGAGACATGGGCATTGGTGGCAGCATCTTCTTGATCGCGTTAGGCGCGATCTTCGCGTTCGCAGTGGAGGCGGACCTGGGCTGGCTGGACCTGGCCGTGGTCGGCTGGGTGCTGATGCTGGCGGGCGTCGCCGGCCTCATCACCACCCTCTACTTCTGGAACAGTCGCCGGCGCACCGTGGTCGCCGCGCCGGTACGCGAGGAGCGCGTGGTGGCCGACCGGGTCGTGCCGGTCCAGGACAACCAGGTCATGCAGGAGTACCGCGAGGTGCGTCGGCCGGGCCGACCGGTCTGATCCTCGCTTACCGACTCCGGGGTCCCGCAGCGTCGCGGGGCCCCGGCTCGCGTCTGTACCCAGCTCGCGTGTGCGCGCCGTGCGTGTGCGCCCGGCTCGTGTGCCTTGGTCTGGCGCGTGCGCGACACCACCCCGCCACCCCGCCACCCCGTCAAGATCCGCGCACTTTCGGGGAAACTGCTGCCTGAAGGCGCGTTGAGGCAGCAGTTTCCCCGAAGTTGCGCGGATCTTGAGGTGCCGGTCCGGTCTCGGGACGGCGATTGGCGAAGATCGTGCTCGATCCAGGAAATAGGGGTCCCGGGGTGCGAGCGAGGGCACTACATCCTTGATCGAGCACGATCAAGGCGGCTGCCGGCGTTGGGTCTCTCGCCGAGCGGCGTTCCGGACCAGGTGGCCGGGGTGGGTTCGCGCCGCGCTGCGTGCGTTGGCCGCGCCTGCGTGCCGGCTGTGGGCCGCGTCCTCGTCCTGGCCGTTGTGGGCGCGCCCGCGCCTCGGCCGTTTTGGGCCGCGCCCGCGCCCTGGGCTGTTTTGGGGCCGCGCCTGCGTGCCGGCCGCTGTGGGCCGCACCCACGCCCCGGCTGGTGGGGTCAGGCGAACAGCGCGAAGTAGATCGCGATGTGGTGGCAGAGCGCCGCCAGCAGCGTGCAGGCGTGGAAGAACTCGTGGTGGCCGAAGACGGTCGGCCACGGATTGGGCCGGCGCAACGCGTAGAAGACCGCACCGATGCTGTAGATCGCGCCGCCGACGATCAGCAGCACCAGCGCCGCGACGCCGCCACCGTGCAGGATCTCCGGCAGCATGGCCACCGCCACCCAGCCCAGCGCCAGGTAGAGCGGCGCGGACACCCAGCGCGGCGCGTGCGGCCAGACCACCTTGACGGCCACGCCGGCCAGCGCACCGCCCCAGACCAGGGCCAGCATCACTGTGGCCGGCCGGGGCGCGAGCAGCATCACGCAGAGCGGTGTGTAGGTGCCGGCGATGAACAAGAAGATCATCGAGTGGTCCATCCGGCGCATCACCTGGTAGCCGCGCTCTGACCACACTCGACGGTGGTACAGCGCGCTCGTGCCGAAGAGCCCGCAGACCGTCAGGCTGTAGATGACACAGCTCACCAGGGGTGCCCACCCCGGTCGGGTGGCGGCGATCGAGCAGAGCACGATGCCGCACACCACTGCGACGAAGAAGGCGTACGTGTGTAGCCAGCCGCGCATCCGGGGCTTACCGATGTCGACCGGCTTCAGGCGAAGCGGGGCGGAGGTGGTCACCCAGTCAGGTTACGGCACCGTAGGTTACTTGTAAGTAGTGGCGTTGGTGACACCCGGCACCGTCATCGTGAACACCGGATCACGACGACATCGGCGAGGATGAGCGGATGCGGATCCGACCCGTCGGGGCGCACGCCCTGCTACTCGACTGCACCGCCCCCGCCGACATCCCCGAGGCCGAGCTTGTCGAAGCGTGGCGGGCCGAGCTGTGGCGGCGCCGGGAGCACGGCGACCTGATCGCCGTCGAGATCGTGCCGGCGGCCCGGACCGTGCTGCTCGACGGCCTGCCCGACCCGACCACCACCGCCCGGCAGCTGAGCCGGTGGGCGCCCGCCGTCGCCGCCGCAACCACCCACGCTGACGCCAACGACGAAGCCAAAACCCAGGACGACACCGACCGCGGAGCCGACGTGGTCGTACCGGTCACCTTCGACGGGCCCGACCTGCCGGCGGTGGCGGAGCACTGGGGCGTGGACGCGGCGGCGGTGCGGCACCGGTTGACCAGCACCCGCTTCCGGGTCGCCTTCTGCGGCTTCGCCCCCGGCTTCCCCTACCTGACCGGATTGCCCGCCGAGTTGGCGCTGCCCCGGCTGGCCACGCCCCGCCCCCGGGTGCCGGCCGGCTCGGTCGCGCTGGCCGGCCCGTACGCCGGCATCTATCCGGGCGCGTCGCCGGGCGGCTGGCAGCTGGTCGGTCGGACCGACCTGGTGCTGTTCGACGTGACCGCCGACCCGCCGGCCCGACTCGGCCCGGGCCGTACGGTCCGGATGGTGGCGGCGTGACCCACCCGGCCACCATCGAGGTGCTCCGCGCCGGCGCGCTCACCACAGTGCAGGACCTGGGCCGGCCCGGCTGCGCGCACCTGGGCGTACCCCGGTCCGGTGCCCTCGACCCGGCCGCCCTGCGGCTGGCCAACCGACTGGTCGGCAATCCGGAGCACGCGGCCGGCCTGGAGATCACCCTGACCGGTTGCACGCTGCGGCTGACCCGGGCCACCACGGTGGCGGTCACCGGCGCCGAGGTCCCGATCCAGGCGGGCGTTCGGCCCGGTGACACCGGTCGTCCGCTCAGCGTGCCGGCCGGGACGGTGCTGCGGATCGGTCCCGCCCGGCGGGGCGTACGGAGTTGGCTGGCGGTGGCGGGCGGTATCGACGTGTCACCGGTGCTCGGCAGCCGGTCCACCGACACCCTCTCCGGGCTCGGCCCGGCTCCGTTGCGCGACGGCGACCAACTGCCGCTCGGCGAGCCGGTCGACTCACCCGCACCGGTGGACCTGACCGTGAGCCCCACGCCGCCTGAGGAGCTGCGTCTGCTGCTGGGCCCCGGTCCTCGCGAGGACTGGTTCACGCCGATCGCGTTCGACAGGCTCTTCGGCAGCGCGTACACCATCAGCCCGGTGAGCAACCGGGTCGGCGCGCGGCTCGCCGGCGCGGCCCTGCCCCGCGCGGTCGCCGGCGAACTCCCCAGCGAGGGCATCGTGCTCGGCGCGGTGCAGGTGCCCGCCGACGGACAACCCCTGATCTTCCTCGCCGACCACCCGACCACCGGTGGATACCCCGTCATCGGGGTGGTCACCGACGTGACAGCGCTCGCGCAGGCCCGGCCAGGTACTACCGTCAGATTCCATGGACCTCAACGCTGACCTCGGCGAGGGATTCGGCATCTGGCGACTCGGCGACGACGAGGCGCTGCTGAGCCTCGTCACCTCCGCCAACGTCGCCTGCGGCTTCCACGGCGGCGACCCGTCCACCATGCGGCGGGTCTGCGAGGGCGCCGCGCGACGCGGGGTCGCGGTGGGCGCGCAGGTCGGCTACCGCGACCTGGCCGGCTTCGGCCGGCGGCACATCGCGTACGACTTCGCCGAGCTACGCGACGAGGTGACCTACCAGTTGGGGGCGCTGGACGCGTTCTGCCGGCTGTTCCGCACCCGGGTCCGCTACCTGAAGCCGCACGGCGCGCTGTACCACGCGGCCAGCACCGACGAGTCCCAGGCAGCGGCGGTGGTCGCCGCAGTCACCGATTACGACCCCGAGCTGCCCGTGCTCTGCCTGCCCGGCTCGACGCTCGCCCAACTGGCCGTCGGCGCGGGTCTGCCGGTGGTCGCCGAGGCCTTCGCCGACCGCGCCTACCTGCCCAACGGGGCTCTGATGCCGCGCGGCACCCCCGGCGCGGTGATCACCGACCCGGAGCAGGTGGCCGAACGGGCGGCGCGGATGGCCACCGAACGCAGCGTGGTGGCTGTCGACGGCACCGTGATCCCCTGCTCGGTCGACTCGATCTGCGTGCACGGGGACACCCCGGGCGCGGTCTCCGCCGCCGAACTCGTCCGCGCCTCCCTGATCGACGCCGACATCACACTGGCCCCGTTCGCCTGATCGGAGGGGCCCCGGCGGGCCCCTCCGATCACGTCACGCGTCCAGGCCGCGGAGCACGCGTCACGCGTCCAGGCCGCGGAGCACCAGCGGCAGTCGGGTCACGGCGCCGTCGACCACCCGGACCGGTACGCCCCAGTCCTGCCGGGTCAGGTGGCACGCCGCGTGCTCGACGTCCGCGTCACAGGTCGCCGCCTGGGCGGTCACCTGGAGCACCCCTCCGGTGACCTCACCGTTGAGCACCAGCCGGCGGGACAACTCGGTGCCCGTTCCGGCGCCGTCCACCAGCAGCTCCGGCGGGGACGCGGAAACCACCAGGCGGGTCGACGGCCCGTACGTCTCGTCCAGCTTCTGCCCCGGCGCCGGGGTGAAGACGATGTCCAGGGTGACCTCGCCGGCCGCGACGTCGGTCGGCTTGCGCTCGGTGCGGTGCCGGGGCCCGTCCACAGTGCTGGCACCCGCCGCCGACAGGGCACCCGGCGCGAGCCGGGTCAACCGGTGCGCGGCGGACTCCACCACCAGCACCTCACCGGACGGGGTGAGCACCAGGTCGCTCGGCTCCGCCAACCCGTCGGCGACTGTGGAGACCTGGTTGCTGGCCGGGTCGAAGCGGCGCACCGCGCCGTTGTACGTGTCCGCGATCAGCACCGAGCCGTCCGGCAACGCGCACACACCCAGCGGGTGCTGGAGCAGCGCGGTCTCCGCCGGACCGTCCACGTGCCCGAAGTCGAACAGGCCCTGCCCGACGGCGGTGCCCAGTACACCGTTCTCGACGTACCGGATCGAACTGGTCTCGCTGTCGGCCACCCAGAGCCGGGTGCCGTCGGCGGAGACGGAGAGCCCTGACGGCTGGGCCATCCACGCCTCGGCCAGCGGGCCGTCGCGCAGCGCCTCCACGGTGGTGCCGGCGTACATCCCGGCGGTCCGCTTGATCGGGTCGAACCACCAGAGCTGGTGGATACCGGCCATCGCGATGATCAGCTTGTCGTCGTACCAGGCCAGGTCCCACGGCGAGGAGAGGTCGACGGCGAGCGCGTCGTGGGCGTGGTCGTCGACCGAGGCGCGCCACTGCCGCCCACTGCCGGCCACGGTGACCACCTCGCCGGACTCCAGTCGTACGCCGCGCAGCAGGTGGTTGACAGTGTCGGCCACCACCAGGTCGTAACCGGCCACCTCGGCGACGTGCGTGGGCAGCAGGCACACCCCCTGCGGTTCGGAGAACGTCGCCGCGGCGGCAGGGCCGTCCACCCGACCCCGCTCACCCGAGCCGATCCGACGCACCGGCGTCTCGCCGTCCGGGTCGACCTCGACCAGGGAATGCCGGGCCGAGTCCGAGACCAGCAGGTTGCCGTTCGGCAGCAGCAGCGCCTTACCCGGGAAGCGCAGCGCCGTCTCCGGTGGCGGCGGCGGAACGTACGGGCCGTCCCCCCGGTGCAGGGTGCCCTTGGCCTCGTGGGTGGCGACCAACTCGTCGATGAGGCGGGCCAGCCCCTCGGCGTGCCCCTCGCCGGCCATGGTCGCCACCACGTAACCCTCGGGGTCGATCACCGACAGGGTCGGCCAGGCCCGGGCCGCGTACTGCTGCCACATCTCCAGCTCGGGATCGTCGAGTACGGGGTGGTGCACCCCGTACCGCTCCACGGCGGCGGCGAGCGCGTCGGCGTCCTTCTCGTGCTCGAACTTCGGCGAGTGCACGCCGATCACGACGAGCACGTCGCCGTACTTCTCCTCCAACGGGCGCAACTCGTCGAGCACGTGCAGGCAGTTGATACAGCAGAACGTCCAAAAGTCTGCGATGACGATCTTGCCGCGAAGGTCGGCGAGCTTGAGGTCGCGTCCACCGGTGTTCAGCCAGCCCCGACCGCGCAGTTCGGGAGCCCGTACTCGTGCGCTCATGCACCCATCGTGCCTGACCATCGGCCCGCGTCCGGCCGGAGGGGGCGAGATTTGGTGGTGGCCGACACCACCTGCGGGTACGACGACGGCGGAGCCACGGTTGCCCGTGACCCCGCCGTCGGTGGAGCTACTTCGTGGCCGGCTTCAGGCAGAGCACCCGGTTGGTGCCCTCACCCGGCAGCACCACGTGGGGCTGCGTCGTGTCGGTGCACTTCTCCTTGGCGTCGACCTTCGAGACGATCGTGAACGCGCCCGCCTCGCCGCAGTCCGCCGCTGAGGCGCCGCCCTGCCCGGACTGCTTCACGCAGGTGCCGACCGCCGGGTCGAAGGACGGCGCGTCATCCTTGCCGACCTTGCCGAGCAGCAGCAGCAGGCCGAGCGGCACCGCCAGGATGAGCACTGCGGCGATCAGCACCGCAGCCAGCACCCGGCCGTTGCGTACCTTCGGCGTCGGTGCCTCCACCTTCGGCTCGTCGGCGTCCGGCTTGAACGCGTCGAACCGGCCCTGGTCCGTCGGGCCGGCGTCCTGGCCCCAGGACGGCGCGGGGTGCGACGGTGGCGGGAACGACGGCGGGAAGCCGCCGCCCGGCGCCGGCTCGCCGAAGCCCGGCCCGCCGGAGCCCGGCCCGCCGGAGCCCGGGCCACCGAAGTTCGGCGCACCGAAGGTCGCCGTCCCGTTCACGCTGGCGGCACCGGCGGCAGGGGACCCGGGGCCGCCGAACTGGTCCGCCGGTGGCTCGGCGCCGGCGTGCGGCCGGGTGCCGTTCACCGGCCTGTTGTTGCCCGGGGCGTCGACGAAGGACGGCACACCGGGTGGGAACGCCGGCGGTGCCGACGGGGCCTCGTTGAACGCGTTCGGCGCGGGCTGCCGATCGTCGAAGCGCGGATCGGCAGGGGACTCGCCGCCCCAGCCGGGCCCAACCTGCCGCTGCGCGTCGTTCTGCCAGTCCGGGGCGATCTGCCGCTGGCCCTCGTTCTGCCAGTCCGGTGCGGCCTGCCGCTGGCCCTCGTTCTGCCAGTCGGGTGCGGCCTGCCGTGGCGCGTCGTTCTGCCAGTCCGGAGCACCCTGACGGTCGGCGCCCGGGTCGCCCTGGAACGCCTCCGGCTCCGGCTCGGCCTCCGGCTCCGGTCGAGCCGGGCGGCCGTACACCCGGGGTTGCGGGGTGGCCGTGCCGGTCGGACGGATCGCCTGGTCGGTCGGGGGCATCACCCGGCTGGCCAGCGGCACCGAAGCGCTCGCCGTGGCCCGGGCCGCCGCGCCGGCTGCCGATTCGGCGTCCGCCACCGGTACGACCGCGCGGCCCGCTCCGGACTCCGGAGAGGTACGCGGGGCGGGCACCACAGCGCCACTCACTGAGACGTCCTCGGGGCGGCCACCGTACTGGGCGGCGGCGTCCGGGGTCTCCCGCTCGGCGTAGGCGGGCTGCTCGGGGATCGGTGCGAACTGGGCCTGGGGCGCGTAGTCGGCCGGCGGGGCGGCAGCCAGGCTGGCACCCGGGACGCGCTGCTCCTGCGGAGGCAGTGGCACCGCGTTGGCCGGGGAGATGCCCGGCGCGGGCCCGGGCTGGTAGGCGGGTGCCTCTTCGCCCCGGTCCGCCTCCCAGCCCCCACGGGACTGGGCGGAAGCCTCGGCCTCCGCGCGACCCCACACCTCACCGGGCGCCCACGGCTCGACCTCCGGAGTGCCGCCGGAGTTGCCCTGCACGGCATTGTCCGGGCTGGCTGCCCGGTTGGGCGCGCCGCCGCTGGTGGGCACGCTGGCGCTGGCCCGGGCGGGGAGGTTGCTCGGCTCGGCAGGGGTCCACCCCGCCTGCTCCGGCCGCTCGGTCGGCTGCTCGGGTTGGGCGAGCACCCAGTCGGGCTGCTGGGGACGGCTCTCGGCGCCGCCCCAGGCGGCCGGCTGCGCGGGCTGGTCCTGCCGCGCGTCGCTGCCGTCGTTCCACATAGCGGGCTGCGCCTGCTGCTGCTGCGCGGCCCACCCGCCGGAGTTGGCCGGGTCGTCCTGCGCGGGCCAGTTCGTCGTCGGGGCCGGGACCTGGGCGGCGCCACGGGCCGCGTTCGGCTGGGCGGCCTGACCCCAGCCGGGGGCGGGCTGTTCGGTTGCTTCGGCGGGCTGGCCCCAGGCCGGCGGCGACTGCTCCGCCGGCGTCCACACCGGCTGGTCGTCCTGGGCGGCGCCGCTGGCGGGCCAGCCGCCGTTGCCGGCGGCCTGGTCCTGCTGCGCGCCGCCGGACCAGCCGGCGGCCTGCGGTGCGTCGGACTGCGGAGACTCGGCCCCGCGCCAGTCAGCGGCGGGCGGGTTGGCCTGCGCCGCGCCGCCCCAGCCGCTGGCCGGGTCCTCCTGGGCGGGCCAGGCGGCGGTGGCCGGGGGAACCTGCGCGGCGCCCCGCGCGGCCGGCTGGGCCTGCACCCAGTCCGGCTGCTCGGCAGGGGCGTTCGGGGTCCAGGTCGGCGTGGGCGGGCTCTGCTCGGCGGGCGTCCAGCCCTGCTGCTGAGCGGCCCAGGGGTCGGGCTGCGCCGGAGCCGGCGCGCCATCGTTGCCGGGCCACGCGCCGGGCTGCTGCTGCGGCGGCTCGCTCGCGCCACCGCCCGCGGCCCAGGCGGGCTGCGCCGGGTCGTTGGGCTGCGGAGCGGCGGCGGCACCCCAGGCGGGGGCCGGCGGCTGCTCGGACTGGGTCGCCCATGCCGGCGTCGACGGGTTGGGCCGCGTCGGGGGCGGGGGTGCCCAGCCCAGGTCGGGGCCGGCGGCGTTCTGGCCGTTGTCCGGCTGCGCCGGGCGGTCGCCGTACGGCGCCGGTCCGCCGGCGCCCGGTGACACCTCGTCCGGCTCTTGGCCGGGGCGGTGCGGGCCCTCGGACGTCATGGGTGCGCCTCCTCCATCACATGTCGGCTCGCCGGCGCCGATCGGTCTCCTCGGCGTGGCTGCCGGCGTCACCGGCGTACCGCTGTGCCGGCTCCCCGCACGGTATCGGGTGTTGGCACGACACGTCCAAGGAGCACTGGCCGTCACTCACCGTGTCCGGTTGGTGTCGAGCAGCTTCTGTCGGCTCGGCCTCTGCCGGGTCGGCGGGCGGCGACCGAAGCCCACCGTACCGGGCGCTGCGGCAGGGCGGAATCCCGGTGGTGGGTGGCTGGGAAACGCCGATGGCCCACCCGGTGGGCCGGGTGGGCCATCGATCTGGAGGAGATGAGGAATGTCGTGGAGCGTCAGCTCATGTGACGCTGGGCGATGACGAGGATCTCCTCGCGAACTGCCGGCGAGTTCGCCGAGCGCAGCGCGTGCTCGATGGCACGGGCGCGGCGGGTGGCGTCGCGGTGGTTGCGGATTCGCTCGATCATGCTCATTGGTGGGTCCCCCTAGCTATTCGGTTGTCAGCCCCTGATGTGTCTATTCAACAGCAGAAGCCGGCGAAATTCCATCGATTATTAGGTGAGCTGGGACACCCGCCTAACAATCAAAGGTCAAGAGGCTCCCTGACCCACGGTTCCGTCGCCCAACGGACACGGCCGGTGTGCCGGGCGTTAACCCGTGGCACACCGGCCGTGGCTGGCGTTTCGAACGATCAGGTCCAGGCGAGCAGGGCCGCCTCCGGATCGGTGAGGAAGTCGCCGATGTCCCGCAGGAACTTCGAGCCCAGCTCACCGTCGATGATCCGGTGATCGAAGCTCAGCCCCAGCGTGGTGACCTGGCGAACCTTGACCTTGCCCTTGTGCACCCAGGGCATTTCCCGCACCGCGCCGAAGGCCAGGATCGCGGACTCACCCGGCGGCAGGATCGGTGTGCCGGTGTCCACCCCGAACACCCCGACGTTGGTGATGGTCAGGGTGCCGCCGGACATCGCCGCCGGCGACGTGCGACCGGACTTCGCCGTCTGTACCAGGTCGGTCAGGGCGTCCGCCAACTCCCGCAGCGAGAGCCGGCCGGCGTCCTTGACGTTCGGCACGATCAGACCGCGCTCGGTGGCTGCCGCGATGCCGAGGTTGACGTACTCCTTGACCACGATCTCGTCGCCCGCCCAGGTCGAGTTGACCATCGGGTGCCGTTGCACCGCCAGCAGCACCGCCTTCGCCACCAGCAGCAGCGGCGAGACCCGTACGTCCCTCCACTCCCGCCGGCCACGCAGCCGGTCCAGGGCCTTCATCGCCCGGGTCACGTCGACGGTCAGGAACTCCGTCACGTGCGGGGCGGTGAACGCCGAGCGGGACATGTTCTCGGCGGTGAGCTTGCGGACCCCCTTGACCGGGATGCGCTGCTCCCGGTCGGCGCCGAAGCTGGGCGCGGTCGTCGCCGCGATCGGCTCGGCAACCACAGTGCTCGCGCCGTTCGCCGCCTGCTGCACGTCCTCCCGGGTGATCGAGCCGAGCGGTCCCGACCCGGTCAGCGTGCCGAGGTCGACCCCGAGATCCTTGGCGAGCTTGCGCACCGGAGGCTTGGCCAGTACCAGCCCGCCGCTCGCCCCGCCGCCCGCCCCGCCGCGTCGATCATGGACTTGTGGTGCCGGAATCATGGCGGTTGGGGCTGGTTCGTCACCCACCACAACTCCATGATCGACCCCAGCGGGGGTGACGGGAGCTGACACGGCCTGCGCGGGGACTGCGCCCTTGCGGGGGCGGCGCTTCGCGGCGGTCGTCCGCGGGCCGTAGCCGACCAGCACCGCGGTGCGCCCACCCGGGGCCGCACCGCCGATCAGGCCGGGCTCGATCATCCCCTCGGCCGGTGCCACCTCCACCGCCGCCAGCGAGGCCGCCGACGGGGTGGGCAGGTCACCGCTGGGCGTGGCAGTGGTCGACGGCGCCTCCAACGGGCCGGCGCCCGGATCGGTGTCGATCGCGATGATCGGCGTACCGACCTCGACAGTGGTGCCCTCCGGGTGGTGGATCGCCTGCACCTGCCCGGCCCACTTCGCCGGGATCTCCACTGCCGCCTTGGCCGTCTCCACCTCGACGATCGGCTGGTTCAGCTCGATGGTGTCGCCGACCTTGACCAGCCAGGCCAGGATCTCGCCCTCGGTCAGCCCTTCGCCCAGGTCGGGCAGGTTGAACGTCTTGATCCGGGACATGTCGCTCACCAGCCGAAGGTGCGGTCGACGGCGTCGAGCACCCGGTCGAGGTCGGGCAGGTACTCCTCCTCCACCCGGGAGGCCGGGTAGGGGGTGTCGAAGCCGGTCACCCGCAGCACGGGCGACTCCAGGGAGTAGAAGCACTCCTCGGTGATCCGGGCGGCCAACTCGGCGCCGAGGCCGATGTTGGACGGCGCCTCGTGCACGACGACCACGCGGCCGGTGCGCTTCACCGACTCGTACGCCGCTGTCAGGTCCAGCGGCGAGAGCGAGCGCAGGTCGATGACCTCCAGCTCCCGGCCGTCCTCGGCGGCGGCGGTCGCCGCCTCGAGGCAGGTCCGCACCATCGGGCCGTAGGCCAGCACGGTGACGTCGGTGCCGGGCCGCACGACCCGGGCCGAGTGCAGGGGGTACGCGTCGGACAGCGGCGCGTCCAGGTCGACCTGGCCCTTCTCCCAGTAGCGCCGCTTGGGCTCCAGGAAGACGATCGGGTCGTCCGAGTAGATGGCCTGCTGGATCATCACGTACGCGTCCTGCGGGTTGGCGCAGGTCACCACCTTCAGGCCGGCGGTGTGCGCGAAGTACGCCTCCGGCGACTCGGAGTGGTGCTCGACCGCGCCGATGCCGCCGCCGAACGGGATCCGGATCACCATGGGGATGCTCAGCCTGCCGCCCGAGCGGTAGTGCATCTTCGCCACCTGCGACACGATCTGGTCGTACGCGGGGTAGACGAAGCCGTCGAACTGGATCTCGCAGACCGGTCGGTAGCCGCGGATGGCCAGACCGACAGCGGTGCCGATGATGCCGGACTCGGCCAACGGGGTGTCGATCACCCGCTGGTCGCCGAAGTCCTTCTGGAGACCGTCGGTGATCCGGAAGACGCCGCCGAGCTTGCCGACGTCCTCGCCCATGATGATGACCTTGGGGTCGTTCTCCAGGGCGCGGCGCAGACCGGTGTTGAGGGCCTTGCCGATGGTGAGCGTCTCCGTGGCCATCAGTGGGCGCTCCCCTCGAACGACTCCATGTAGCGGCTGAACTTCGCGCGCTGCTCGTCGAGCAGCGGAGACCCGTTGGGGTAGACGTTGTCGAACATCGTCACCGGCTCCGGGTTCGGCATCTCGAGCACCCGCTCGCGCAGGTGCACCGACTCACGGCGGGCCTGCTCGTCGACCTCGGCGAAGAAGCCCGCGTCGGCGATCTGCTGCTTCTCCAGGAAGGCCTTGACCCGGGCGATCGGGTCCTTGGCCTGCCACGCCTCGACCTCGCTGGCGATGCGGTAGCGGGTTGGGTCGTCGGAGGTGGTGTGCGCGCCCATCCGGTAGGTGTATGCCTCGATGAGGCTCGGCCCCTGGCCGAGGCGGGCGTTGTCCAGTGCGGTGCGGGTGACGGCGTACGTCGCGAGGACGTCGTTGCCGTCCACCCGTACGCCGGGGAAGCCGAAGCCGGCGGCCCGCTGGTAGAGCGGGACCCGGGTCTGCCGCTCCAGCGGCTCGGAGATCGCGTACTGGTTGTTCTGGCAGAAGAAGACCAGCGGCGCGTTGAACACGCTGGCCCAGACGAACGCCTCGTTCACGTCGCCCTGGCTGGTGGCGCCGTCGCCGAAGTAGGCGATCGCCGCCTCGCCGTCGTCGGTGCCGGTCTTGCCGTCGATGGTGATGCCCATCGCGTAGCCGGTCGCGTGCAGGGTCTGCGCGCCGATGACGATCGTGTACATGTTGAACTTGAACTCGTTCGGGTCCCAGCCGCCCTGGTCGACACCGCGGAACAGGCCGAGCGGCATGATCGGGTCGATGCCCCGGCAGTAGAGGACGCCGTGCTCCCGGTAGGTCGGGAAGGCCATGTCCTGGGTACGCAGCGCCCGGCCGGAGCCGACCTGGGCGGCTTCCTGGCCGAGCAGGCTGGCCCAGAGGCCAAGCTCGCCCTGGCGCTGGAGAGCGGTCGCCTCGGCGTCCAGCTTCCGGACCAGCACCAGGTCGCGGTAGAGACCGCGGTATTCCTCGTCGGTGAAGTCGACGCGGTACTCGGTGCCGTCCGGCCCGGTGGCGCTGTCGATCCGCTCGCCTTCGGGGGTGAGCAGCTGCACCAGCGCGGGGTCGCCGGCCGCGCCCTTCTTGGAGCGGGGTGCGGCCCGCCTGCCGCGGGTGGTGCCCCCGGGGTCGCCCTTTGCCATCGGTCTCTCCCTGTCGTGTCTGCGTCGGCACCGGGGGGTCACCCGGCCGCGCAACTCGTGCGCCTGCCCGGCTGCTGCCGGACCGGTTCCTGGCGGCCGCGCCTAGCCCCGGTGGGGGTTGCCGCACGGCGTGATCCGGGTTCTGGCCGAACCCGGATCGGGAGCGCCGGCGTTCAACCGCGCCTGCCGCGAGGGTGCGCGGAGGTCACGGCTGCGTTGCCGTCGTGCTCCATATTCGCAGAGCAGGTGAGCGCGCCCACAGTACGCCTGCCCCCGCGCTTCGACCGCCCCTGCTTTGACGCCGTTTGTCGCCATCATGCCGGCCCGCGTTTCCCATGCGTTGCGGCACGATTCGTCACCGTTCGGCCAGCACTGCGTGTCGACACGCGGTGGAGGTTGGCTGACGCACCGTGACTACGCCAGGCTGATTCCCGCAGGATCGCGCCTATCGGGTTAATTGTCGGGTTTTTGCCCCCGCCGGCGTCCATCCCTGTCCTCCGACGGTCGACGACAAGGGGTGTGCGGTGTACGAGCCAGGTGACGGTCCCGGCACGCCAGCGCTTGGCCGACACCGGTCAGCAGGCGGCTATCGCCGGATGGTCGGCGTTCACCGTGCCCCCGGCGCTGGTAGCCCGACCCGGGGCTACCTGCTCACCGTCGCGCTGCTGGCCGGCACCGCGTCGATGCCCATCCTCGCGGCGATCAGCGCCGGCTCGGCCACCCCGGGCAGCACCGCCCTCCCGGACAGCAGCACTCCGTTCATGCCGACCCCGTCCGTCGGGCCGGTGGTGATCCCGCTGCCGATGACCAGCCAACCGCCGCTTTCGCCGCTCGGCACACCCAGCGTCGGCCCCACCAGCGGCTGGCTGCCGGCCGCCCCGTCGCGTCCACGGGAAGGGCCCGCCGCTGCCGATCCCGGGCCCGCCCGGTGGACGACAGCCCCGCCGGTCGCACCGAAACCCACGCGGAGCACCTCGCCGCCGGTACCCCCGCCCGTCGTTCCGCCACCGTCGACCGGCCCCGACCCGACCGATCCGCCGGACCCGGACCCGACCGACCCCGACCCGACCGACTCGCCGGACCCGGACCCCACCGACCCGGACCCGGACCCGGACCCCACCGACCCGGACCCCACCGACCCGGACCCGACCGGCTCGGCCGATCCCGATCCGACGCCGACCCTGACGGTGGACCCGACGCCCTCACTGGACCCGACGCTGGGGCCGACACCCACGCCGACCGACGATGCGACAGCGACCGCCGTGCCGACCAGCACCCGGTCCGTGCCGGCCCCCACACCCACGCCGCCCGCTGTACCGACCCGCCGACCCAGACCGGCGATCCCGTCGCCGTCGGCCGTCGCCTGGCCGCCCAGCGTCAGCCCGCTGCCGCTGGCCGGACCGACGCACCCGGCGGTGTCACCGGCGGTACGGTGACGATCAGGCGCGGCCCGTCCGGCGCCGGCGGTGTTCGGCGGTAGGCGCGTACCGGAGGGGGTGGCGTGGGCGGCGGTGCGGAACTCCGCCCGGTCACCACCCGACCTGGTCCGGGGCTGCGGATCGCCCGGCTCGTCACCGAGGTGACCGCCCCGGCGGTGCTCGTGTCGCTGCTGATCCTCACCGTGAGCTGGCACAGCGCCCGCCGCCCCGGTCAGGGCCTCGTCTGGGGTCTGCTCGCCACTCTCTTCGTCACCGGCATTCCGTTCGCCTACATCGTCGGCGGGGTACGCCGTGGTCGGCTCACCGACCACCACGTCGGCCGTCGGGAGCAGCGCCGGGCACCGCTGCTGGTCGGCCTCGGCTCGGTCGCGGCGGGGCTCGCCCTGCTGGCCGTGTTCGGCGCGCCCCGCCCGGTGCTGGCGCTGGCGGTGGCGGGCCTCGTCGGCCTCGTCGTCGCCGTGTCGGTCAGCCACTGGTGGAAGATGTCGATCCACTCGGCGGTGGCCGCCGGCACGCTGGTCATCCTGATGCTGACCTTCGGGACGTGGCTGCTCGTCACCGCCCCGCTGCTGGCGGTGGTCGGCTGGTCCCGGGTACGGCTGAGAGACCACACGGTGGCGCAGGTGCTGGCCGGAGGAGCGCTCGGCGCCCTGGTCGCCGCTGTGGTCTTCGGCCCGCTGCGCTAGCCGGCTCAGGCCCGCTGCGCTAGCCGGCTCAGGCCGCTGCGCTGGCTGGCCCGAGGCGGGCGGCGCGTTGGGCCGTGTCCCGAGGGTGGGCGCGGCGCGGAGCCCGCCCACCCTCGGACGCGGTCAGGCGCCGTCGTCGGCGAGGCGGTGCCGGTTCGCCTCGATCCACGCGTCCAGTGCGGCCGGGTCGTCCGGGTCCACCCCGTCGGCCATCAGCTGCGCCACCGCGGCGGTGGCCGCGCTGCGCCGCTCACCGGTCGAGTAGAGGCGGGCGAACTCCGGCACCATCTCCTCGATCGCCTCGTCGGTGCGGGTCGTCGCCGCCTCAGGCAGCCCGCGCTGGCGTGACGCGTACCGCGCCCAGGCCCGCAGCACCCGGGGCAGCATCGCCGCGTCGTCCATGTCCAGCACGGCCCGGCGGTGCACCCAGTCGAGCAGGAAGAGCCCGGACACCGCAGGGCTCCAGCGCATCGGATCGGCGTCCGGGAAGCTCGCCGAGTGGTCCAGCAGCAGGCTCAGGCAGAAGTGCAGGGATGCCAACTCGGGGCCGTCGACGGCGTCCAGCCCGAAGCGGACGGCCTCCGGCGCGGCGAGGAACCGGCGGACCAGGTCGGTGCGCTCGGCCGCGGAGAGCGGCTCGACCTCCGCCGGACCGGTCGGGTCGGCCGCGGTGGGCAGCATCGCGAGCCGGGCACCGACCAACGCCCGGTCGGTGGCGAGTGACCCCTCGCCGGGCAACTCGCCCAGGTCGTCGGTGACGGCCAGGTGGCGAGCCACCTCACCCCGGAGTCGGGCCGGATCTTCGGTCCGGAACCAGGTCAGCTCGTCGTCGGCGCACATCTGCCGGACCTGGTCCAGGATCCGTTCGGCCGGCCCGCCGACGAAGATGTCCTTGGTGATCCCGATGTTGTGGTCCACCAGGGCCACCAGCGCGTGCTCCGAGCCGCCGGATTCGTCGTCGTAGGCGAAGGTCGCGAGGTATGAGGTCTGGTCGCCGTACACGTCGCCGTACGCCCAGGTGCCGGTGAGGTGCACCCGGCCGAGCTGGGCCGTCCAGGTGGGCGCCTGGCTGCCCGGACGCACCCGCTCGGTGCCCTCGGCGGTCGGGACGAGCGTGGCGAAGACCTGCCGGATGGTGGTCGCCGCCGCTACCCTGCGGCGGGTGGTGGCGGCGAGGAAGCCGGTGACGAACTCCCGTACGGCGGCGTCGCGGTCGGTCTCCGCGATCGCGTAGACACTGCCCAGCAGGGCGCTGCCGAGCATCTCGGCGTCGAGGGCGGACTCCAGCTTGGTCACGTCGCGTGCGGCGTGCAGCACCGCGTCGTAGGGGGTCTGAGGCGTGGCCATGCTCCGACCCTACGCCGCCCGAGGCGTACGCAGAGCGGTAGCGAGCCGTGCGGAGCGTCAGCGGCGTGCGGCGTCCCGCAGCGCATCTCGTGCCTGCGCGTACGAGCCGAGCACGATCCGTACCGGTGTCAGCACGTACTCGTCGCCCACCTGGGCGACCCGCGCCGTCAGCCGCTGGTCGGCGCGGGCCCGGGCACGCCGGGCGGCCCAGCGCACCACCGGGCGGGTCAGCGCCGCCACCAGCAGGCCGGCCAGCAGGCCGCCGAGCAGCAGCACTGTCGGCAGCGGCACCTGGCCGACCATCGGGTTGTCCAGCGCGGGCAGGCCGAGCGCCCGCAGCGCGTAGCCGAGCACCAGCCAGCCCAGCCCGACCACTGCGGCGAGGGTGACCAACCACTGCACACCGCCGACGAGCCGCCACCACACCGGTCGGCGGTCGAGGCCGAGGTCGGTGCCGGCGATCGTGCGGTCCAGGGCGTCCGGCAGGTCGCCGAGGCGGGACCGGGCGGCGGAGGTCACCGCGCCGGGCCAGGCGGCGGGCAGGTCGGCGGCGGCCCGGTCGGCCACCGCGCGGATGGCGAGGCCGAGCGCCGAGCGCTGGGCGGCCGTCGGGTCCGGTACCGAGGTGGCCGCGACCAGACTCTCCGCCGGGTCGGCCTGGTCGCCGGCCGGGCCGGGCAGGTGCAGCCGACGCAGCGGGTCGGGTCGCAACCGCCGCCAGCCCCGGACCACGGGCCAGCCGGTGGCCGCGCCGGCCCGGTGCCGGTACGCCCGCTCGACGGCCTCGGTCACCGCGGGCACCCCGGCCGCCCCGGCCAACGCCCGGTTCAGCCCGTTGATGGCGGCGTCGTCAGGCCCACCCGCCGGCCGGGCCGAGCCGACCAGTTCGTCCAGGCCGGCGACGACAGTGTCGACGTCACCCGCGAGTCGACGCAACGCGGCCTGCCGCTCGGCGACAGTGCGCTCCAGGGCGTCGCGCAGCCCGACCATCCCGGCTGGATCGAGGGCGGTGGTGGCCAGCAGGGGCACACCGGTCAGCCCGTCCGTGTCGAGCAGCCGACGCAGGTCGTCGAGGACCCGGGGCACCTCGACCGGGGGCAGCCGGTCGGCCTGGTTGAGCACGACCAGTGTGACGTCGCGGTGCCTGTGGAACTCGCGCAGGTAGCTGTCGTGGATGACCCGGTCGGCGTACTTCTGCGGGTCGACCACCCAGACCACCTGGTCGACCAGGCCGAGGAGTCGGTCCACCTCGAGCCGGTGGGATCGCTGCACCGAGTCGAAGTCGGGCAGGTCGAGCAGGATCAGCCCGTGCAGGGCGGTCTCGTCGTCCGCGTCCAGGGCGCTCTCCCGGACGAAACGGTGTCGGGGCAGTACGCCGATCCAGTCGAGCAGATGGTTGGCGCCCTCCAACGGCCCCCACACGCAGGCGTGGGTGACGCCGGTGGTCGGTCGGCGGACCCCGACCGGCGACAGCTCCAGTTGGGCCAGCGCGTTGAAGAGGCTGGACTTGCCGCTGCCGGTGGCACCGGCCAGGGCGACCACCGTGTGGTCCCGGGACAGCGCGAGCCGGGTGCCGGCCCGCTCGACAAGGGTGTGCGCGGGCACCAGGTCGGAGTCCGGCAGCAGACCGTCCACGGCGGTCAGGAACCGGCGGACCGCGTCCAGTCGGGCGATCAGCGCGTCGGCGTCGACCCGCTGGTCCCCACGGAACGCCTCGCGGACCCGGCCGGCGATGTTGCTCACCGGAAACCCTCCTCGTCGCGGGCTGACAGGCCACTGCGATGCCGGGCCAGTTCGACCCGGCCGGCGGCCCGGCGCAGCCCGTCGCCGGCGTCCGCGGCGGGGCGGGCGTCGGCGGTGCGGCTCAGGAAGCGGTCGGCCTCCACGTCGAGCAGCGTGCGTACCCGGGCCAGCAGGTCGGTGCGGGCCTTGGCGGCGAGGGTACGCACCGCCTGGTCGCCGAAGATCGCCTGGAGGACGGCCTGCGCGGCGACAGTGGTCCCGGCCCCGGTGGCCAACTCCAGCCCGGTCGGGATGAACGCGGTGGAGGCGAAGACGGCGATCATCACGGCCAGCCCGGTGGCGTTCACCGCGTACGCGGCGGTGCGGGCCACGAACCGTTTGTCGCCGCCCTCGACCCGGACCAGTTCCAGCACTCCCCGCTGCCAGTCCCGGACCATGCGCTCGGCACGCTCGGGTAGATCGGCGCTCGGGTGCGCAAGTGCCGGGTCGAGCAGCCCGGCGCCGGCCGGGTGTGCCTTCCACCCGGTGTACGCGGACTCGGCGGCCTCCGAGGCCACCCCGCGCAGCAACGTCACCAGCTGGGACTCGATGGCGTTGCGCAGCTCGACGGCCGGTGCCGGCCGGCCGGTGACGGCAGCCACGACCCGGTCCCGGAGGCGGCCGATCCGTGCCTCCAGCGTGCGGAACAGCTCACCGGTGCCGACGAACTCCTGCCAGCGGGCGAGCACCTCACCGCGGAGCAGCCGGCCGTCCTGGAGCCCCTGCTCGACGGTGCGCTCGGCACCCCGGTACGCGGCCCGGACCCGTTCGTCCAGCCCGTCGGCGGCGGCGAGCTGCTCGTCGGCGGCGTCGGCCAGATCCTCCACTGCGGGGTGGAGCGCGGCCAGCGCCCCGTCGAGGGTCTGGCGGACCACCGCAGCCCGGGCGTCCACGTCGGCGGCCAACCGGGCGAACCAGTCGGCCAGCGGTGCTGTCACCCCCTCGGGCAGCAGCCCCTGGCCGTCAACCCAGGTCTCGGGCAACACGAACAGCGGCGCCCGGCCGAGGTCCTGCTCGGCGAGCATCTCGGTCAGGTGCGCGGCGATCTCGTCGGTGGCCTCGGCGGGCACCCGGTCCAGCACCATGGCGATCACCGCGCCGCGCGCCCGGGCGCTGCGCAGCAGCTCCCAGGGCACCGCGTCGGCGTACCGGGCGGCGGTGGTGACGAAGAGCCACAGGTCGGCGGCGGCCAGCAGTTGGGTGGCGAGCGCCCGGTTGGCGTCGACGACCGAGTCGATGTCGGGCGCGTCGAGGAAGGCCAGCCCGGCGGGCAGGGCCGGGGCGGTGACGAGGTGCAGGGCGCGCGGATCGTCGCTCGGCTCGGTGGTGCGGGTCAGCCCGGGCAGGAGGTCACCCTGCCGGAACCAGGCCGCGTCGGACGGGTTGCAGACCAGCACCGGGGAGCGGGTGGTCGGCCGGAGCACGCCGGCCGCGCTGACCCGGGCCTTGACCAGGCTGTTGACAAGGGTTGACTTGCCGGCGCCTGTGGAGCCGCCGACCACCACGAGCAGTGGGGCGTCCAGCCGGGCGAGCCGGGGCAGCAGGTAGTCGTCGAGCTGGTCGGTGAGGGAGGTGGTGGTGTGCCGGGCGGAGGCGGCAGAGGGCAGCGCGAGGGGATACCGGGTCGCGCCGATCGCCTCCCGGAGGCCCGTCAGGGCGCCGGGGAGGCTGTCGTCCCCGGTGGTGGCGGGCGGCTCCTCCGCGGCGTCCGGCGGGTCGGTGCGGGCTGCGACGGCGGGCGCACCGGAACGGGTGGCGGGATCGCCGTGCGTCGTCACCGCTAAAGCGTGCCCGACCGATGCAAGGGAAGACAACCGGACGGTAATAACGGCTGGGTTGCGTCGGGTTGACTCAAGTCAACTTGACGATTGGCCAACGCGTGGCACTATTGAGTCAAGTTCACTCAACTTGTGGTGGGGCCCGCTGCGGGCGGTGCTCGCCAGCAGCCCACGGGCGACGCCCGTCACCTGCACAACCTTACGAAGCGAGGAAGCGAAGATGGCACGTGCGGTCGGTATCGACCTCGGCACGACGAACTCCTGCGTCAGCGTTCTCGAGGGCGGTGAGCCCACCGTCATCGCCAACGCTGAGGGGTCGCGGACGACTCCTTCGATCGTCGCGTTCGCCCGCAACGGCGAGGTGCTCGTCGGTGAGGTCGCCAAGCGCCAGGCAGTGACCAACCCGGACCGGACGATCCGGTCGGTCAAGCGCGAGGTTGGTACGAACTGGTCCGTCGACATCGACGGCAAGAAGTACACCCCGCAGGAGATCTCGGCCCGGACGCTGATGAAGCTCAAGCGGGACGCCGAGGCGTACCTGGGTGAGCAGATCACCGACGCGGTGATCACCGTTCCGGCCTACTTCAACGACAGCCAGCGCCAGGCCACCAAGGAGGCCGGTGAGATCGCCGGCTTCAACGTGCTGCGGATCGTCAACGAGCCGACCGCGGCCGCCCTGGCGTACGGGCTGGACAAGGGCTCCAAGGAGCAGACCGTCCTGGTCTTCGACCTCGGCGGCGGCACCTTCGACGTGTCGCTGCTGGAGTTGGCCGAGGGCGTCGTCGAGGTCAAGTCGACGAGCGGTGACAACCAGCTCGGTGGCGACGACTGGGACCAGCGGATCATCGACCACCTGGTCAAGACGTTCCGCGGTGAGCACGGCATCGACCTGGCTCAGGACAAGATGGCCCTCCAGCGGCTCCGCGAGGCCGCCGAGAAGGCCAAGATCGAGCTGTCCGCCGCCACCACCACCAACATCAACCTGCCGTACATCACCGCCGGCGCGGCCGGCCCGCTGCACCTCGACGTGACGCTCAGCCGCGCCGAGTTCCAGCGGATGACGCAGGACCTGCTGGACCGGTGCAAGGGCCCGTTCGAGCAGGCCGTGAAGGACGCCGGGATCAAGATCTCCGACGTCGAGCACGTCATCCTGGTCGGCGGTTCGACCCGGATGCCCGCCGTGACGGACCTGGTCAAGCAGCTCACCGGTCGTGACCCCAACAAGGGCGTCAACCCGGACGAGGTGGTCGCCGTCGGCGCCGCCCTCCAGGCCGGTGTGCTCAAGGGTGAGGTCAAGGACGTCCTGCTGCTCGATGTGACCCCGCTCAGCCTGGGCATCGAGACCAAGGGCGGCATCTTCACCAAGCTGATCGAGCGCAACACCACCATCCCGACCAAGCGTTCCGAGGTCTTCACCACGGCGGACGACAACCAGCCGTCGGTGCTGATCCAGGTGTTCCAGGGTGAGCGGGAGATCGCGGCCTACAACAAGAAGCTCGGCACCTTCGAGCTGACCGGCCTCCCGCCGGCGCCGCGCGGCGTGCCGCAGATCGAGGTCGCCTTCGACATCGACGCCAACGGCATCGTCAACGTGCACGCCAAGGACCTGGGCACCGGCAAGGAACAGAAGATGACGATCACCGGCGGCTCCTCGCTGCCGAAGGACGACATCGAGCGGATGCGCCGGGACGCCGAGGAGCACGCGGAGGAGGACAAGCGCCGCCGCGACGACGCCGAGACCCGTAACGTGGCCGAGGCGCTCCAGTGGCAGACCGAGAAGTTCCTCGCCGAGAGCGGCGACAAGCTGCCCAGCGAGAACCGCGAGCAGCTCAACGAGGCGCTCGGCGAGCTGCGTGGTGCCCTCGGCGGTCAGGACATCGAGAAGATCAAGTCCGCGCACGAGAAGCTGGCGCAGGTCTCCCAGCAGGCCGGCTCGCTGCTCTACTCGCAGCAGGCCGAGCAGGGTCAGCAGCCGGGTGGCGAGCCCGGCCCCGGTGCGACCGGTGCGACCGGCGCGACCGGTGCGACCGGCCCGCAGGCCGGCGGCGCCGACGATGTGGTCGACGCGGAAATCGTGGACGAGGACGGCAAGAAGTGACCGTCGGCCTCCGACACGTTTCCACCGCGAAGGGGATGAGGTAGCCGTATGACGCAGAAGCCACGAGCCGCCGACCCGGACGACACCGGGTCGACGCCGGGTGGCTCCGCGACCACGGAGCCGACCACCGGCGACGGCGAGCGGGTCGTCATCCGCAACAACCGCAAGCTCGTCGACACCTCCGAGCCGGAGGGGACCGCCGCCGACGCGGAGAGCGGTGTACCGGCCGAGGGCCTGGTCGAAGACGCCGAGGTCGTGGTCGACGAGATCGAGGTCGAGGTCAACTCCACCGACGGGCCGGAGCCGTCCGGTCCGCCGGTGGTGGACGCCCCGGCGCAGCCGGTGGACGGCGGCGGCACGGGCACCTCGCTCGGCGCCGAGCTGGAGGCGCTCCGGGCCGAGCTCGACGAGCGGACCAGGGACCTGCAGCGGGTGTCGGCGGAGTACGCCAACTACCGCAAGCGGGTCGACCGTGACCGCAGCCTCGTGCAGGAGCAGGCGACCGGCTCGGTGCTGGCCGCGCTGCTGCCGATCCTGGACGACCTGGACCGGGCCCGGGAACATGGCGACCTGGTCGGGCCGTTCGGCACGGTGGCGGAACAGCTCACCACCGCGCTGGGCAAGTTCGGCCTGAACGCCTTCGGCGAGCAGGGCGACCCGTTCGACCCGACCCGGCACGAGGCGGTCGCGCACCAGACCTCGGCCGACGTCAGCGAGCCGACCTGCGTGCAGGTCATGCGACGCGGCTACCAGCTCGGTGAGCGGCTGCTGCGCCCCGCGCTGGTCGCGGTCGCGGATCCGGAATAGTGCCAGACAGTGACCGGGCCGTCCCGCCCACCGCGCAGCGGTGGGCGGGACGGCCGGGCCACCAGGGTCGGAAGGAGGTGGACCGGTGAGTTCGAAGGACTGGATCGAGAAGGACTTCTACGCCGTGCTCGGCGTGGACAAGGCCGCCTCCGCGGATGACATCAAGAAGGCGTACCGCAAGGTGGCCCGGGAGTCGCACCCGGACCACAACCCGGGCGACCCGAAGGCCGAGGAGCGGTTCAAGGCCGCGTCCGAGGCGTACAACGTGCTGTCGGACAGCGGTCGCCGTCGCGAGTACGACGAGATGCGTTCGCTCTTCGGCTCGGGCGCGTTCCGGCGCAACGCCCGCGGCGGGGGTCAGCCGGGCGGCATGCCGTTCGACGTCTCCGACATGTTCGGCGGCGGCGGAGGCGGCGATCGCCGCTTCGGAGGCGCCGGCTTCCAGGACCTGTTCAGCTCGATCTTCAGCGGTGGGCAGGCCGGTGGGCAGGCCGCGCCACGCGGTCCGGCCCGTGGTCGGGACGTGGAGACCGAGGTGGCACTGGACTTCGGCGACGCGGTGCGTGGGGTGACGCTGCCCCTGACGCTGCGCGCGCCGGGAGTCTGTGACACCTGCCATGGCAACGGGGCCAAGCCCGGCACCCAGCCGCGTACCTGCCCGGTCTGTCACGGTGCCGGCGTGACCACCCGCAACCAGGGGTCGTTCAGCTTCTCCGAGCCGTGCCGCAACTGCCAGGGCGTCGGCACAGTGGTCGAGGAGAAGTGCCCGGAGTGCCACGGCAGCGGCGGTGTCACCAAGACCCGCACCATGAACGTGCGCTTCCCGGCCGGCGTGGCCGACGGGCAACGCATCCGGTTGGCCGGGCGCGGCGAGCCGGGCGAGCGCGGTGGCCCAGCCGGTGACCTCTTCGTGCACGTCAAGGTTCGGCCGGACGAGCTGTTCGGGCGTACCGGAGACGACCTGACGCTGACCGTGCCGGTCACCTTCGCGGAGGCCGTGCTCGGCACGGACCTTCGGGTGCCCACGCTCGACGGCGCGGTGACCCTGCGGGTGCCGCCGGGGACGCCGAGCGGGCGGGTGCTGCGGGCCCGGGGCAAGGGTGTGGTCCGCCGCGACGGGCAGGCCGGTGACCTGCTGGTCACGCTGGACGTGGTGGTGCCGGCCCGGTTGTCGGACGAGGCGCGCACGGCGCTGGAGTCGTTCGCCGAGCAGACCCCGCCGGCGGCCCGGGAACATCTCGACGCACGGGTGCGTCGGGTCGGTTAGTCCTGTGGAATGGACGCGGAGGTGAGCGGGATGTCGGGCGAGTTCCTCGGTTCGGGCGACCCTGCCTACGAGGCCAAGGTGTTGATGATCTCGGTAGCGGCGCGGATGGCGGGCATGCACCCGCAGACCCTGCGCCAGTACGACCGGCTGGGGCTGGTGCAGCCCGGCCGGGCCGCTGGTGGCGGGCGCCGCTACAGCGTCCGCGACGTGGTGCTGCTGCGCGAGGTGCAGCGGCTCAGCCAGGACGACGGAATCAACCTGGCCGGCGTCAAGCGGATCATCGGGCTGGAGCGGCTGCTGGAGCAGGCGCAGCAGCGGGTGGCCCGGTTGGAGGCGGAGTTGGACGCCGCGTACCGCCGGGTGGCCGAGCTGGAGTCGTTGGCCCGCTTCCCGGGCCGGGATCTGGTGCCGACCAACCGCACGTCCACCGCCCTGGTGGTGTGGCGTCCCCGCCGCACGCCTGATCGCTGACCTACCGCTCACCCGGATCTGTCTTCTCGGCCCGGATCGCGCTGGATTCCCGGCGCGGTCCGGGCCGCTTCGGTTAGCCTGTCGATATGGGTCCAATCGGCTTAATCTGGACCTACCGGCATGGCGAGGGGGAGCGATGGCGGAGCCGGCGAAGAAGGTGGCCCAGCAGACGGAAGACCGGTTGGAGGACCTGGCCGAGACCGTCCGCAAGAAGTTCGACAAGGTGACCGAGGGGACCTACCGGGACCGGATCATCGCCGGCCGGTTCGCCGAAGACGGCGACCACGCAGGCGAACAGGGCCGAGCCGAGACGGAACGCAAGCAGGACTGACCGGTGACCGACGTGCGGGCCGGGACCCACGGGGGGTCCCGGCCCGTTCGCCGCGCGGCGATCTTGCATTTAGCGATGGCGAAATGGGTAGCTTCGCGGAATAGGTCGGGACAGAAAGTGCAAGATCGACGCAATGAACGGGTCGATCCAGTTCAGCCGAGGCGGCGGTTTTCGCGGACCAGGCCGCCCTCGCACCAGTCCCGGTAGACGAAGAGCTCGGGTCGGGCCAGCAGCACCCGGCCGTTGTGCGCCCAGATCCTCATCAGGTCGTCGCCGTCCCGCTCGGCCTGTTCGACGAGCTTGCGGAAGCGGCGCTTGGGGTGGGCGCGGAAGTTCGTCCGGATGCCGTCGGCCGCGTAGATGTAGAGGCAGTGCAGCGCGAAACGTCGGGCCGGGCAGGTGGGATCCATTGCTAACTCGAAGAGCGTCAACACCAGTCGGTCGCCGGAGACCAGCAGGTCCCAGTCGGGTGGCATCGAGGCCAACGGCACCGAATCGGGCTTGTACGCCCAAGCTCGCAACTCCGCCGGAGTCGGATCGACGGGGTTGGCGAAGCCGTGGAACGTCGACTCCTGCACGCTCACCGGCCAACCTTCCGCTCTCGCCCGCGTCTGGCAACGCTGCCTGCGGACCGTGGCTGCTGGGGCGAAACGTTAACCCGCCGCCGGGTGCTGCGGTAGTCCCCGTCGGGAGCAATTCCGCAACCGTTGGCATTGGCGCTTCCACTGCATCGACGGGGCCGCCGATGATGCCCCTATGACGATCCATGTTCGACGGTTCCGCCGGGGCGCCGAGGCCCAGTTCGTCTCGGGACTGGAGTGGCTTTTCGCCCCTCCCGGCAGCCCTCCCGCGGATTGGGACCGCGATCGCGCCGTCGAGCGGACCGCGCAATTGCTGACCCACGAAGACGTCGCACTCTTCGAGGCGCGATCGGATGGGGACCAGTTGGTCGGCGTGGCCAGCGTCTACCTGGACATCCTCTCGGTGCGCTTCGGCCGTCGGGCTTCGATCGAGGACCTCGCCGTGCACCCCGACTGGCGCTCCCGGGGTGTCGGCTCGAACCTCCTGGTGGCCGCCAGGGCGTGGGCGCACGAACAGGGCGCCGACTACGTCTTCCTAGAGTCCGGTCTGGCCCGAACCGAGGCGCACCGCTTCTACCTTCGCGAGGGCGCGACCCACGCAGCCGCAGCGTTCAGGTGGACGTCAGTGAAGTGAGTCGGCGACCGGGATCCGCTCCTGCCGCTGGGCCGCCGCGCGGTTGCGCAGCCACCGCTTGAACCACGGGAAGTCGGGCAGTCGGGCCAGGATCGGCCCGGTCACCACGGTGATCAGGACGTACGTCGCGGCCAGCGCAGCCAACCGCGGCTCGACACTCCCGGCGGCCACCGCGAGCCCGGCGATGACGATGGAGAACTCACCTCGGGGTACGAGTGCCAGGCCGGCCCGCCATCGACCGGGTTCCGCGATGCCGACCCGGCGGGCGGCGAGGTAACCGGTGAGCGTCTTCGTCGCCATGGTGACCACTGCCAACGCGAGCGCCGGCAGCAGCACCGGCGGAATGTCCCGTGGGTCGGTGACCAGGCCGAAGAAGACGAAGAACACCGCCGCGAACAGGTCCCGCAGTGGCGAGAGCAGTTCGGTCGCGTGGTGCGCCACCGGGCCGGAGAGCGCGATGCCGACCAGGAACGCGCCGACCGCCGCCGACACCTGGAGCTTCGCCGCGAGCCCGGCGATCAGCAGGGTCAGACCGAGTACGCCGAGAAGCAGCGCTTCCGGGTCCTTCGCCGACAGGGCAGAGGAGATGAGGTGGCCGTACCGGATGGCGACCACCAGCACGAGCAGCACCGTGCCCACCGCGACGGCGAGTGCGATGCCGCCACCGAGCAGGCCGGTGCCGGCCAGCACGGCGGTGACCAGCGGCAGGTACAGCGCCATCGCCAGGTCCTCGATCACGAGGACCGAGAGGATCACCGGGGTTTCCCGGTTACCGAGTCGTCCCAGGTCGGCGAGGACCTTGGCGATCACGCCGGAGGAGGAGACCCAGGTGATGCCGCCGAGTACCAGGGCGGCGACCCAGTCCCAGCCGAGCAGCAGCGCGAAGGCCGCGCCGGGCAGCGCGTTGAACACGCCGTCGATCAGCCCTGCCGGGGCCGCCGACCGGAGGTTGCCGACCAGTTCGTTTGCCGAGTACTCCAGGCCGAGCATCACCAGCAGCAGGATGACGCCGATCTCGGCGCCCACCGCGAAGAACTCCTCGCTGGCGGCGAGCGGAAGTAGCCCGCCGTGCCCGAAGGCCAGCCCGGCGAGCAGGTAGAGAGGGATGGGTGACAGGCCTACCCGGCGGCTGAGCCGACCGAGGACGCCAAGCAGTAGCAGCAGCGCGCCGACTTCGACGAGCAGAGTTGTGGAATCGTGCATCCGCCTCAGCCGTCCGGGTCACTGTCGGCGAGGATGGCGGACACGCCGTCGAGACCTCTACGGGTCCCGACAACGACCACCACGTCGCCGGCCGCGAAGCGGAAGGAGGGGAGTGGCGAAACGATCACTTCGCCTTCGCGCAGCACTGCCACGATTGAGGCGCTGGTGCGGGTACGCGCCTTGGTGTCGCCGAGCTTGCGATTCACGTACGGCGAACCGGCCGTGATGGCGATCTGCTCGGTGAGCAGACCGGCGGCCTGCTCGCGGAGCCCGGAGAGTTGACCGAGCATCAGCGACGCGCCGAGGATGTCGGCCAGGGCCTCGGCCTCGTCGTCGGTCAGCGGAATGTCCGACTGGCAGGCGTCGGGGTCGTCGGGATCGTAGAGAACGAGATCACGGCGGCCGTTGCGGTGGGACACGACGCCCAGGCGGCGTCCGGACTCCGTCACCAGATCGTGACGTACCCCGATCCCGGGTAAGGCGGTCTGCTCGACACGTACTCGCACTCTGCAAGGCTACCGCTTCGTAAACAAAGCGCAGATCTTGGACGGGCAGGGCCCCTCGGACCGACCCCGACGCACCTCAGCGCCTTGATCCACTCGGATTCAGTGAAGTCGGGGTATCCGGCGTGGCGGGACACCCCGACTTTCTGAAAGTCGAGTGGATCAAGCGGTTGGGGCCCGCCCCGGTCGAGCGGAGCGGGCCCGGATCAATCGCACCGGAACGCCGTGGTCAGCGGAGGCTGGCGAAGAACTCGCGGATGTCGGTGACCAGAACGTCGGTGGCCTGGTGGGCCGCGTAGTGGCCGCCGACGTCGCCCCGGCCCTCGACGTCGGCCTCGTACGCCGTCCACCGGACGATGTTCGCGTGGTCCCGTTCGGCGAAGCGGCGGATGGACTGGAAGTCGCCGGGGAACATGGCCAGCGCGGTCGGAGCGGTGGTCGGCGCGGTTGGCGGCTCGCCGGCGTGCGCGTCCTCCCAGTAGAGCCGGATCGCCGAGGCGGCCGTGCCGGTGAACCAGTAGAGCGCCACGTTGGCCAGGACGAAGTCGGCGTCCAGGCCCTCGTCGAAGAGTTGGGCGTTCCAGGCGAGCAGCCCCACCGGCGAGTCGGCCAGTGCGAACGCCAGGGTCTGCGGCTGCTGGCTGTGCACCTGGTTGAAGGAGAACTTGTTCTCGTAGAACCACTGGAGGTGCCCGAGCGCCGCCTGGTCGGCCTCGGAGAGCCCGGCGAACTCGGCCGGGTCGCCCGAGGGGAACGAGAAGAGCTGGGTGACGTGTACGCCGAGCACCCGCTCCGGAGCGATCCGGCCCAGCTCCGGCGCAATCATCGAGCCGGCGTCGTTGCCGACAGCGCCGTAGCTGTCGTACCCCAGGCGGTTCATCAGCTCGGCCCAGGCGCGAGCGGTGCGGAACCGGTTCCAGCCGGCGTTGCGGGTCGGGCCGGAGAAGCCGTAGCCGGGCAGCGACGGGATGACCAGGTGGAAGGCCGGCGCGTCCGGGTCGGTCGGCTCGGTGAGCGGGGCGATCACGTCGAGGTACTCCAGCACCGAGCCGGGCCAGCCGTGGGTGAGCACCAGCGCTGTGGCGTCCGGCCGGGAGGACCGGACGTGCAGGAAGTGGATCCGCTCGCCGTCGATCTCGGTGACGAACTGGGGGTGAGCGTTCAGGCGGGCCTCGACGGCACGCCAGTCGAACTCGCCCCGCCAATGGTCGACGAGGGCGCGCACCCGGTCTGTGCTCATCCCGTACGAGTCGCCGGCGCCGGGCAGGTCGGCGGGCCAGACGGTGCGGCCGAGCCGGTCGGCCAGGTCGTCGAGGGCGGTCTGCGGGATCTCGACGCGGAACGGACGGATCGCGGTGTCGCTCATGGCGGGACTCCTTCGGAACGGAATGTTTCGTTCTGCAATCACCATAGCAGAGCGGAACGATCCGTTCCACTGCTAGGCTGAGGGCATGTCAACGACTTCCGGCAAGACGCTGGGCGGTCGCCGCGCCCAGGCCGCCCGCAACGACGAGGTGATCCTCGAAGCCGCCCGCGCCGTCTTCCTCGACGACCCGAAGGCCCCGATCGCCGCCGTCGCCGAGCGCGCCGGCGTCGGAATCAGCGCGCTCTACCGGCGGTACGCGGGCAAGGAGGACCTGCTGCGTCAGCTCTGCCACGACGGGCTGCGCCGGTACGTGGCGGAGGCCGAGGCCGCCCTCGCCGAGCCGGACGACTGGGCCGCATTCACCGGCTTCTTGAGCCGGGTGGTCGACGCCGACGTGCACTCGCTCACCGTCCACCTGGCCGGCACCTTCACCCCGACCGAGGAGATGGGTCGGGACGCGGTGCGCGCCGGCGAGTTGGCCTCAGCTCTGGTCGACCGAGCCCACGCCAGCGGTCGGCTGCGCCCCGACGCGGTCGTCCACGATCTGGGGTTGTTGTTGGAGGCGTGCGCCGCGGTTCGCGTACCCGATCCGGAGCGGACCCGCCAACTGCGCCGCAGGCAGCTCGCGGTCCTGCTGGCCGGCCTGTCGTCGGTGCCGGGCACGGACCCGCTGCCCGGCCCGCCCCCGGCGGCCGGCGAGTTCGACTGGCGGTGGCGGCGCCGGGAGTGATGGGCGTCACGCGCTAAGGTTGAGCGGAATACGCTCAACTCTGGTTGTGTCCAACCCAGTGGACAACGCCGATCCGGGGGAGCCCATGAACACCGAAAGACTCACCACCAAGAGCCGCGAAACCATCACGGGCGCTGTCGCGCTGGCCAACCAGCGTGGTCACGCCACCGTGGAGCCCTGGCACCTGCTCCTGTCACTCCTGGACACCGACGGCTCGACCGCCACCGGTCTGCTGCGCGCCGTCGGGGCCGACCCGACCGAGCTGCGCCAGGCCACCCAGCGTGCTGTCGACAACCTGCCGGCCGCACGTGGTTCCAGCATCGCCGAGCCGACGTTGGCTCGGGAGTTCGTCAACGCCATCGGCGCCGCCGAGCAGATCGCCCGGCCGTTGGGCGACGAATACACCTCCACCGAGCACCTGCTCGCCGGCCTGGCCCGGGTGGGCGGCGCGGTGTCCGGCGCGCTGAAGACCGCCGGTGCCACCGAGGAAGCCCTGGTCGCCGCCTTCCCGACCGTTCGCGGTGGGGACCGCCGAGTCACCACCGCCGACCCGGAGCAGACCTACCAGGCCCTCACCAAGTACGGCGTGGACCTGACCGCCAGCGCCCGGGACGGCAAGATCGACCCGGTCATCGGCCGGGACTCCGAGATCCGTCGGGTCATCCAGGTGCTCTCCCGGCGTACCAAGAACAACCCGGTACTGATCGGCGAGCCCGGCGTCGGCAAGACCGCGATCGTCGAGGGCCTGGCCCAGCGGATCGTCACCGGCGACGTACCCGAGTCGCTGCGGGACAAGAAGCTGATCTCGCTGGACCTCGGCGCGATGGTTGCCGGCGCGCAGTACCGAGGCCAGTTCGAGGAGCGGCTGAAGTCCGTCCTTGAGGAGATCAAGAACTCCAACGGGCAGGTCATCACGTTCCTCGACGAGCTGCACACGGTCGTCGGCGCCGGCAAGGGCGAAGGCTCGATGGACGCCGGCAACATGCTCAAGCCGATGCTGGCCCGTGGTGAGCTGCGGATGGTGGGCGCCACCACGCTGGACGAGTACCGCGAGCACATCGAGAAGGACCCGGCGCTGGAGCGTCGTTTCCAGCCGGTGCTGGTCGGTGAGCCGACCATCGAGGACACCATCGGCATCCTGCGCGGGCTCAAGGAGCGCTACGAGGTGCACCACGGCGTACGGATCACCGACGCCGCGCTGGTCGCCGCCGCGACGCTGTCCGACCGCTACATCACCGACCGGTTCCTGCCGGACAAGGCGATCGACCTGGTCGACGAGTCGGCGTCCCGGCTCCGGATGGAGATCGACTCCCGTCCGGTCGAGGTGGACGAGATCGAGCGGGCGGTCCGCCGGTTGGAGATCGAGGAGATGGCGCTGGCCAAGGAGCCGGACGCCGCCTCGGCCGAGCGGTTGGAGCGGCTCCGCAAGGAGTTGGCCGACAAGCGCGAGCAGCTCACAGTGCTCTCCGAGCGCTGGCAGACGGAGAAGAGCCACATCACCAAGCTCTCCACCGCCAAGGAGGAGTTGGAACGCCTCGGCGGTGAGGCCGAGCGGGCCGAGCGGGACGGCGAACTGGAACGCGCCGCCGAGCTGCGCTACGGCCGGATCCCCGCCCTGAAGGTCGAGCTGAAGCAGGCCGAGGAGGAGCTGGCCCAGCTCCAGGCCGACGGCGCGATGCTCAAGGAGGAGGTCGGCGCGGACGACATCGCCGCGGTGGTCGCCTCCTGGACCGGCATCCCCGCCGGCCGTCTGCTGGAGGGTGAGACGGCCAAGCTGCTGCGGATGGAGGAGTCGCTGGGCGGCCGGGTGGTCGGCCAGGCCGAAGCGGTCGGCGCCGTCTCCGACGCGGTACGCCGCGCCCGGGCCGGTATCGCCGACCCGGATCGCCCGACGGGCAGCTTCCTCTTCCTCGGCCCCACCGGCGTCGGCAAGACCGAGCTGGCCAAGGCCCTCGCCGAGTTCCTCTTCGACGACGAGCGGGCCATGGTCCGCATCGACATGAGCGAGTACGGCGAGAAGCACTCGGTCGCCCGGCTGGTCGGTGCGCCGCCCGGCTACGTCGGCTACAACGAGGGCGGTCAGCTCACCGAGGCGGTGCGCCGCCGGCCGTACTCGGTGGTGCTGCTGGACGAGGTGGAGAAGGCCCACCCGGACGTCTTCGACGTGCTGCTCCAGGTGCTCGACGACGGCCGGCTCACCGACGGCCAGGGCCGCACCGTGGACTTCCGGAACGCCATCCTGATCCTCACGTCCAACCTCGGGTCGTCGGTGATCAGCGACCTGACGCTCGCCGACGAGCAGCGCCGGGAGGGCGTGCTGGCGGTGGTCCGGTCGCACTTCAAGCCGGAGTTCCTCAACCGGCTGGACGACATCGTGGTCTTCGCCTCGCTACGCGGGGACGACCTGCGCTCCATCGTCGACATCCAGCTGAACCGGATGCGAAACCGTCTTGCGGACCGCCGACTGGCACTGGACATCACCGAGTCCGCCCGGCAGTGGCTGGCCGAGCACGGCTACGACCCGATCTACGGCGCCCGCCCGCTCCGTCGCCTGGTCCAGACGGCAATCGGAGACCAACTGGCCAGGGCACTGCTCTCCGGGACGATCCGAGACGGTGACACCGTCACTGTCGACCTGGCCGACGCGAAGGAAGGGTTGGCCGTCACCGCCGCCTGATCCGTCGCACCCGGGCCGATCCCGCCTCACAGGCGGGGTCGGCCCGACCCGTTCTCCCCCAACGGCGGCCCACCGGGACGCTCCGTAGCTGCCGTATCACCAGACAATGATGAATTTCCCCAGGTGCGCGGGGTTGTTACCGTTCCCGCCGACGCACTTGGGGAGGTGGTCGGCATGAACGGTCCCGTGGCGTACCTGGTGACGACGCTGGGGTGTCTGATCGGAGTCGCCGGGGTCGTGGTGGCGGTGGTGGCGCTGCGCAAGGGCCGCAAGGCCGCCCGGCCGGCGGCACCCGCGGACCCGTTCCGGGACACCGACAGCGACGCGCTCCGCGGCGACCCGCGCACGCTCAAGCCCGGTGACATCGTCGAGATCCGCCGGGTGTCGTACGCGGTCCGAGGCTCGGTGCACCTGAACGAGGGCGGCTGGAGCTGGGCCGAGCACCTGTTGGACACCGTCGAGGGCGACAAGCGCTGGCTCTCCGTGGAGGAGGACCCGGACCTGGAGCTGGTGCTCTGGACCGCCGAGCCGGCCGCCACGATCACCCCCGGTGCGTCCACCGTCGACTTCGCCGGCCGCCACTACGCCTCGGAGGAGTCCGGTCAGGCCCGCTTCACGGCCACCGGCAGCACCGGCCTCGACCCCAGTGGCACCCTTCGATACCACGACTACCGGGCCCAGGGTGGCGAACGGCTTTCCTTCGAGGCGTACGGCCAGGCCGGCTGGGAGGTCGCCCGGGGCGAGCAGTTGCACCGTGCCGACGTGATGGTGTACCCGCAGGCCGGGCCGGAGGCCAGCTGACGTGTTGGTGAGCCTCCACACCCCGTACGTCGACACCTGTGCCGCCGACCTGAGCCTGGCGCTCGGTGGCCCGGAGCGGCCCGCGCTGCACGTCCGCGATCTCACGCTGCCCGGGGACGTCCGGCTACGGCTGCGCCTGCTCGGGGCGTCCCACCAGGTCGTGCTGGCCGAACCCGGCGGTGCGGCCGGACTCACCGAGACGGTCGCCTGCCTGCCTGGTCGGCCGCCACACCTGCCCGGCGCCCTGCACGACGAGGCGGGCGGCTACCGCTTCACCGCCAATGTGCTGCGCCCCGCCGACGGTGAGTTGCACACCCGGATCGCCGGGCTCCGCGCCGACCTGGCCGACGACCCCTACGCCCTCGTCGGAGTCTTTCCCGGTGACCCGGACGCGGTCACCGCGCTGGCCGTGCGCACCGACCTGCCGCACCTGTCGGTCGGCTGGCGTACCTGGCACGCGTACCCCCAGACCAATGAGCTGGTCCTGACCGAGACGGTGGTGGCACTGCGATGACGTACCGACGCTGGTTCGTGGTGGGCGCGGCGGCGGCCGTGGTCGGCGTGCTGGTGGCGGCCTTCGCGCTCGTCAACGGCACCTTCTCCCCGCGCGGCTACGTGCAGGACAGGTACTCGCGAGCGGCCAGCCGGGACATCGGCCGGCAAGCGACCGCGTACACCTCGTCCAAGTCACCGACCAGTGTCGCCAAGGAACTGACCGACGCGTGGAAGCCGTCCGACCGGTACGCCGACGGCAGCGGGGTCTACCTGCGCTACGACGACGACTCGGTGGTGATCCTGCCGATCGCCGCAGGCTCGGTGATCCTGCTCGAAGACATGGACACCGCTCACCCCCGCTACCACTCGACCGTCGGGTCGTACTGGGGCTGGGGACGCGGCAGCAGCGTTCGGGGCGGCGGCCCCGGCACCGGCAAGTAGCCCGACGCCCGACCCCTTCACCTGGAGCCCTCCGTGCAGAACCTCGTCACCGATCTGCTGGCCACCCTCGCCTTCGGCGCGGTCGGCGTCGTCCTCATGGGCATCGGCTACGGGCTGGTCGACCTGACCACTCCTGGCAAGCTCCACGAACTGATCTGGACCGAGCGCAACCGCAACGCGGCGCTGCTGCTCGCGTCCAACCTGCTCGGCGTCGGCACGATCGTGGTCGCGGCGATCGTCGCCAGCGACGACGACCTCGCCCTGGGGCTGGTCGGCGCGGCGGCGTACGGGATCGTCGGCCTGGTCATCATGGCCGCCGCGTTCCTGCTGCTCGACGCGGTGACCCCGGGTCGGCTCGGCGAGCTGCTGGTCGACCCGGAGCCGCACCCCGCCGTGTGGGTGTCGGCCGTGGTGCACCTGTCCACCGGCGCGATCATCGCCGCCGCGATCCTCTGATGACCGGGGGACCGCGACCGGGTGTTGCCGGCCGGCCGTACCCGGGGCAGCCATGAGCACCGCGGCGCCGCTGGTGGTCGACGGCGGCACCGAGGCCCGGCCGCACTGGCGGCTGGCCCGCGCGGCGGTGCTGGTGGCGGTCTTCGTCTGCGCCGCCTGCGGGCTGGTCTACGAGCTGGCCCTCGTCGCGCTCGGCAGCTACCTGATCGGCGACACCGTCGGGCAGGCGTCGATCGTGCTCGGCGTGATGGTCTTCGCGATGGGGGTAGGCGCGCTGGTCGCGAAACCGTTGCAGCCCCGGGCCGCCGCCGCGTTCGCGGTGATCGAACTGACCCTGGCCCTGCTCGGTGGTCTGTCCGTACTCGGCCTCTACGCCGCCTTCGCCTGGCTCGACCTGTACGGCCCGGCGCTGGTCGGCACCGCCTTCGTGCTGGGCCTGCTGATCGGCGCGGAGATTCCGCTGCTGATGGTGATGCTGCAGCGCATCCGCGAGCAGTCCGCCGGCAGCGCGGTGGCCGACCTGTTCGCCGCCGACTACGTCGGCGCGCTGCTCGGCGGGCTCGCCTTCCCGTTCCTGTTGATCCCCGTCTTCGGCCAGCTCAAGGGTGCCCTGGTGGTCGGCGCCGTGAACGCGGTGGCCGGTCTCGCCCTGGTCTGCACGGTGTTCCGGAGAGAGCTGAGCCGCCGGGCCCGGCTCGTCCTCGGCGCCGGCTCCGTCGTGGTCGCGCTCTGCCTGGGGTACGCCTGGGTGACCGCCGCCGACTTCGAGGTGACCGCCCGGCAGCAGCTCTACCGGGACCCCGTGGTGTACGCCGAACGCTCCCGTTACCAGGAGATCGTGCTGACCCGGTCGGTGCGGGAGGTCGGCCACGCCGACACCGACCTGCGGTTGTTCCTCAACGGTGATCTCCAGTTCAGCTCGGTCGACGAGTACCGCTACCACGAGGCGCTGGTGCATCCGGCGATGCGCGGCCCGCGCGGCGACGTACTGGTTCTCGGTGCCGGCGACGGCCTCGCCGTCCGGGAGATCCTGCGGTACCCGGACGTTCGCCGGGTGACAGTGGTCGACCTCGACCCGGCGGTGGTGGCGCTGGCCAGCAGCGTGCCGCAGCTGCGGGCGCTCAACGGCGGCTCGCTCGACGACCCCCGCGTACGGGTGCTGAACACTGACGCGTTCGGCTGGCTGCGTACCGCCGCCGAGCGCTTCGACGTGGTGGTCGCCGACCTGCCCGACCCGGACGAGACGGCCACCGCCAAGCTCTACACAGTCGAGTTCTACGCGCTGATCAGGTCGGTGCTCGCCGAGCAGGGACGGCTGGTGGTGCAGTCCGGCTCGCCGTACTTCGCGCCCCGCTCATACTGGTCGATCGATGCGTCGGTGCGGGAAGCCGGCTTCGCCACAGTGCCGTACCACGTCGACGTGCCGTCCTTCGGCGACTGGGGTTTCCTGCTCGCCACGGCGGGAACCGTCCCGCCGGTGCTGGAACTGCCGGCCGACGCCCCCCGGCTGCGTTTCCTCGACCCGGGCGTGCTGCGGGCGGCGGCGGCCTTTCCCGCCGACCGCGCCCGCCTGAACATGCCCCCCAGCACCATCCTCCAACCGAGGGTCCTCGACTACGCCCGCACAGAGTGGCGCGGCTACTGACCCCCACCATCTGGCGCCTGAACGAGGCGGTTGTGTCAGGAGAGTGTCCGCTCATGGCGCAAACCTCTTGATTAACGGGGTGGAGTGGGGGCGGACGGGGAAAGGGTGGAGGCATGTTTGGGATGCGCAAGGCTTGGGAGCGCGAATTGGGCGCCGCCGTCGACGAGTTGGTGGCAGCTGACACGCTCGCCTTTGGTGGGGTGGGGATCGCGGGCACGCTGTTGCCGGTGACGGAGGCGTACGAGCGGGTCTCGGCCGCTCTCGACGACCACCCCGAGGAGGTACGCCGCCAACTCGACCGGGTGCTGGCCGACGGCACGCCCGCCGGCCGGGCGTACGCGGCCACGCTGCTGGAGCGCGTCGACCCGGAGGCGGCCCGGGCGGCCTGGACGTCGCTGCGGGACGATCCCAGCGAGTTCACCACCTTCGTCGGCTGCGTGATGGACCGGGAAACCCTTGGCACGTACGCCAGCCGGCGGCTCGCCGCAGCATGATCCATTCGCCGGTCGGTGCTGCCCGATTGGTTCTGCCGGTCGCCGACGCCGCGCCGTACGTTGCGAGCCATGAGCCCGCCCGCCACCGCGCCGCGTCCGCCCCGCCCGGCCACCGTGACCATCGCCTTCTGGCTGCAACTGGCAGTGGTGCTGGTGCTGCTCGGCCTGGCCGCGCTGACGGTGGCCCAGGCGGTGCACTTCGACGGCCAGATCGACCGCGCGGTTCGACTGGTGCCGGACGCCGACCCGGACGAGGTGACAGGCGAGCGGCAGGGCAACGTCGCGATGGCGGTGATCTTCGGCGTACCGGCGGTGCTGCTCGCAGTCTGGCTGGCGGTCACCGCTGCCCCGGTCCGGCGGGGCGGCAACGTCGCGCGGATCCTGGTCTTCGTGGCCAGTGGCGCACAGCTGCTGGTCTGCGTCGCGCAGTGCTGTTCCGGAGGGTTTCTCGTGCCGCTGCTGGCCATGCCGGAGATCGCGGCGGAGCCGCCACCGGATTGGGACGAAGAGTGGGAGACCTCGACGTTCCTCGACACGCTCTACGCCGGCACCGATCCCTGGGACGACCTGTTCTTCCCCGTGGCGGCGCTGGGTGTGCTCACCGTCCTGGCCCTCTCCGCAACAATGGTCCTGCTGCTGGCGCTGCCGCCGGCGAACCGCTGGTTCGTGCCGCGTACAGCGAACGAGGCCCTGCCCGGCCCGGCCTGGGTGATGCCCGTTCCCACCTACGCCCCAACCGGTTACGGATACCCGACAGCTCCACTCGTGCCGGGCTTCCTGCCGCCGAACCAGCCGCTCCCACCCGGCTACCTGATCTGCCCCGACCCGGCCGCGCACCTGACACCGGGCGCGTCGGGCACCTCACCAGGGCCGACCGGACCGCCGGCGACGCCTCCGGAGGACGCACCCGACCACAGTCGCTAGCTGAGCTGTCGGCCACAGCTCGGGCCTTCCTGGTGCCGAGGGTTGTTACCGTCTGCGCCGACGTACCTGGGGAGGTGGTCGGGTGGACGCGCTGGTGACGAGCCTGGTGGCGGCTGTTGTCGTACTCGCGGTGGCCGTGATCGTCGTGCGGGCCCGCCGGCGGGTGACGAGCCGGGCCGCCGGCCAGCCGGCGGAGTCGCCGCGCGGCGGCCCGCTCCGCCTGACCCCGGGCGACCGCGTGCGCATTCGCGAGCGGGAGTACGCGGTGAGCGCCACCATCCGCCTGGTCGAGGGCGACTGGAGCTGGGTGCAGCACCTCCTCGACGACGACTCCGGCACCCGTCACCGGCTCTCCGTGGAGGACGGCCCCGAACTCGAGCTGGTGCTCTGGACCGCCGAACCGGGCGCCACCGTCACCCCGGGCGCCCCGACCATCGAACTCGGCGGGCGGCGCTACACCTGGGCCGAGACCGGGCAGGCGCGTTACACAGCCATCGGTGAGACCGAGCTGCCGTCGACCGGGACGATGCGCTACCACGACTACCAGTCCGGTGGCGCCGCGCGGCTCTCCTTCGAGGCATACGGCGAAGAGGGCTGGAGGGTGGCCCGCGGTGAGCTGCTCCACCCCGCCGACCTGACGATCCGCCCCACGCCTGACGCTCGCTGAGCCGGACCGGGCGGGCGCGCCGGGCTCGTCACGGCATGCCGAACTGGCCGGTTGTCGATACGGTGTGGGCGCGATCTTAGGGAAGGAGAATCGTGGTCGATTCCCAGAGCACGCCGGCCCGCCAGCGGCCATCCATTGTGTCGATTTCCAGTTACCTGCTCTTCCTGTTCCTGGCGCTCCAGGTGATCAGTCTGATCATCACGCTCAGCACCTTCGGCAAGACGCGGGACGCGCTCCGTGCGGCGTACGAGGGCAGCAGCACCGACGGTGACCAGGTGGCCGACGTCTTCGCCGTCATCGGTATCGGTGGCAGCATCGTCCTGTTGCTGCTCGCGGTCGTGCTGGGCGTGTTGGCCCTCTTCAACAACCAGGGCCGCAACGGCGCCCGGATCACCACCTGGATCGTCGGCGGCATCATGGTCTGCTGCGTCGGCGGTGGCCTGCTCAGCAACGCGGCCGGCGGTTTCAACACCGGTGGCGGGAATACCGCCAACGGGCCGAGCCCCGAGGAGATCCAGCGTCGCCTGGAGGAGGCCCTGCCCTCCTGGGTCACCCCGGTCAGCCTCCTGCTCGGCGTGCTCAGCCTGATCGCGCTGATCACGGCGCTGGTCCTGCTGGCACTGCCGAAGGCGAACCCGTTCTTCCGCAAGCAGACCGCGGCCTGGGAGCCGCCGACCCCGGGCGCCAGCTACCCGGGTCCGCAGTCGCCCGGTCAGCCGGGCTACCCGCAGGCATCCGGTGAGCCGGGTTATCCGTCGAGTGGGGAGCCGAGCTACCCGCCGCCACCGGCCGCGAACCGGCCGGACGACACGCCGCCCACGGACCGGCCCGGATCGACCCCGCCGCCGACCAACTGACGGCTCGATAAGCACGACGCCGACGATCCCTCCGAGTAGGTTGCAACCCGACGCCTACCGGAGGGATTCGTCGTGTCGTACCCGGAATCGGCGCCGGCCCGCCGGCCCGCAGCCGTCGTGTCGGCCGCGACAGTGCTGTTGGTGATGGCGGTCGCCGCGCTCGTGTACGCCGTGGTCGACCTGGTGGTGCTGGGTGGGACGGTCGACGCGTTCCGTTCCGCCGCCCGCGACACCTCGGCGAGCCCCGAGCAGATCAACGACGTGGTGACCCTGCTCCGCGCGTCCGCCGTGCTGTCGGCGGTGGTGGCGGCGCTCTCCGCGCCGCTGCTTGCTGGCCTCGCCCTCGGGCTGCTGGCCGGCCGCAACGGCGTCCGGGTGGCGACCTGGGTGGTCAGCGGGCTCGGCCTGTTCGGCGGCTGTTGCAGCGTGGCGGTGGTCGTCGGCGAACGGGCCGCGCCACTGCAACTGGGCTCTGGCGAGCAGTCCCTCGCCGAGTTGCTGGGCCTGATCGGCGACGCGTACCCGTCCTGGTGGATCCCGCTCAACGCCGGGCTTTCCGTCGCCCAGGGGCTCGGTTACCTTGTAGTAGCTACGCTGCTGGCGCTGCCGGCGGCGAACAGCTGGTTCGCCCGTCGCCCCCCGACGCCTACCGCACCGCCCAGCTTCACGCCCGCCCCGCACCAGCCCCTGTCGGCGCCGCCCGCGCCCCCGTACCCGCCCAGGTGAGGACCGCCCCGTGACGCTCGATCCCACGACTACCGAGCGCCGAGCCCTGATCACCGGGGCCACGGCCGGCATCGGCGCGGCGTTCACCCGGCGGCTGGCCGCCGACGGCTGGCACCTGGTGCTCGTCGCCCGCGACGCGGCGCGGCTGACCGAGCTGGCCACCGAGCTGGGGTCCGCGCACGGGCGCGAGGTGGAGACGATTCCGGCGGATCTGTCCACCGACGACGGCTGCACCACCGTGGAACAGCGGCTCGCCGACGGCAGCCCTGTTCACCTGCTGGTCAACAATGCGGGGATCAGCCTGAACAAACCGTTCCTGCGCTCCACGGCGGAGGACGAGGCACGACTGTTGCGGCTCAACGTGCACGCGGTCATGCGGTTGACCCTGGCGGCGCTCCGACCGATGACTGAACGGCGAAATGGGGCAGTGATAAATGTCTCTTCGGTCGCGGGTTTCGGTACGGCGATGCCCGGATCGACGTACTCCGCCAGCAAGGCGTGGGTCACCAACTTCAGTGAGTCCGTCGGCCAGTCGGCGCGGCCGTTCGGCGTTCGAGTGATGGCCCTCTGCCCCGGCTACACCCGTACCGAATTCCACCAGCGAGCCGGCATCAACATGTCCAAGACGCCGGAGTGGCTCTGGCTGCGGGCCGAGGATGTGGTGGACGAAGCCCTGCGTGACCTGGGCAAAGGCAAGATGGTCAGCATCCCGGCGTGGAAGTACAAGGTGGTCGTCGCCGGCATGCGGCACGCGCCGCGACGGCTGCTCCAGGCGGTAGCGCGGGACACCCGCGGCCGGATCGGTCGCGACGAGCGCTGAGCTCCGACCAGCCCGTCGACCCCGGGCGAGTGGCCGGACGACGTTGGCGCGGCGCTGTCGGGCCAGTCGCTGAGCGTAGTCGAACATCGCCAGTCATCGGTTCCCCGCGGGGCTGATCAGGGTGGACCCCACACACGGCGTTCAGAGTTGCGCAGTAACCTCTATCGCCATGGGGGACCACGACGACCTGCGTAAATTCATTACCGACCTGGCTGTGGTCCACGGACGGGTAGTGCTCTCGTCGGGGCGCGAGGCAGACTGGTACGTGGATCTGCGCCGCGTCACGCTCCATCACCAGGCCGCTCCTCTGGTCGGCCGGGTGATGCTCGACCTCACTGCGGACTGGGAGTTCGACGCCGTCGGGGGCCTCACCCTGGGAGCGGATCCTGTCGCGCTCTCGATGCTGCACGCCGCCGCTCCGACCGGCCGGGCCCTGGACGCCTTTGTGGTGCGCAAGGCGGGCAAGGCCCACGGTCTTCAGCGGCGGATCGAGGGACCGGAGGTGGCCGGCCGCCGAGTGTTGGCGGTGGAGGACACCTCCACGACGGGCGGAAGTGTTTTGACTGCTGTCGAGGCGCTTCGCGAGGCCGGGGCGGAAGTCGTGGGCGTGGTGGTTATTGTTGATCGAGGCGCCGGCGACGCGGTGCGAGCCGCCGGATTGCCGTACCGGGCGGCCTATACGTTGGCTGACCTCGGCCTTGTGGCGTAAAAGTCTGCCGATTCGGATCTGCTGATATGCAGGCGGATCGATGCTGCTGGTGGAAGGATGGAATACGTGGGAACTGCGTTGGCCGAAATGACTATGCCTCAGATCTCGCCGCTAAACGGCGAGCCGATCGAACGTGCCGATGCCGAGCGTCTTGCCGGGGTCCTCAAGGCCCTTGCTGATCCTGCTCGGTTGCGGCTGCTCAGCCTGATCCAGTCGGCCCCCGAGGGCGAGGCGTGCGTCTGTGACCTGACGGCGCCGCTCGGCCTCTCTCAGCCGACGGTCAGTCATCACCTGCGTATCCTCACCGAGGCTGGCTTGTTGCAGCGGGAGAAGCGCGGTGTCTGGGCGTACTACAGCCTGGTCCCGAGTGCGATCGCGACGATCGCCGACCTGCTGACCCCGCCGCGTAAGCGAGCCACCAAGAAGGCCCGCTGACGTAAGGCACTACACGCCGTCCCGAGCCGGGACGGCGTCCGGTGGCGAGCCAGGGGTGGCGCCACCGGTGGTTGACACCTGCTCGTCCCCGGTCGCACCACCGGAGGCCGGGTTCGACATGCCGACGGCCGACCCCCTCGCCAGGGGGCCGGCCGTCGCCGTACCTCAACGGTCCTGACCGTGCTCCGGGCGCTGGTGGCCGTGCTGTTGCCGGTCGTGGTCGAACGCCTCGCGGGCCGCCTCCACCGCGCCGGCGGCACTGGCCGCCGCGACCACCGCGACCGCCTCGCCGCGCTTACGAGCCCGCCGGTCGCGCAGGAACTCGAAGAAGATCGGCAGCACCGAGATCAGGATGATCAGGGCCACCACCGGCAGGATGTAGTGGTCGATCTTGTCGCCGATGGCCTGGTAGATCTGCTCGGCCAGCAGGTAGCCGATGAGCAGGATGCCGTCCACCCAGAGCACCGCGCCGACGATGTTCCAGAGCAGGAACTTCTTGGCCGGCATGCCGAGCGCGCCAGCGACCGGGTTGAGGAACGTCCGCACGATCGGAATGAAGCGCGCCAGCACGACGGCCTTCGCCGGGCCGAACTTCTCGAAGTAGTATTCGGCCTTCTCCACGTACTCCTTCTTGAAGAGCCGGGAGTTCGGCCGCTCGAACATCGGCCGGCCGTACCGCGCGCCGAGCCAGTGCCCCAGCTGGGCGCCGACGATCGCACAGATCGGCCCACCGATCAGCAGGCCCGCGAGGGAGAGGCGGGTGCCGTCGCCGAAGATCGCGTCCGCGACCGGCGACGAGGCGACCCCGGCGAGGAACAGCAGCGAGTCACCGGGGAAGAAGAACCCCACCAGCAGGCCGGTCTCGGCGAAGAGGATCACCCACACGCCGATCAGCCCGAAGGTCTGCAACAGATCCTTGGGATCGAGCGGGTTCAGGGCGACGCTCTCCACGAGAGCGCGGGTCTTCTCAGCTGTGTCCACGGCCACAAAGGGTACCGAAGCCCAGGGACCCGGCCGCGCCGGACCGGCCCGCACCACCCGCCCGCGCCGTGGGTCCAACGACGGCGCCCCGGCGCCGTGGGGTCAAACGACGGTGCCCCGCCGACCGTGTGGTCGACGGGGCACCGGTGGTGCGGGGTGGGTCAGGCGACGAAGCGGGTCCGGCGGCGCTTGGCCACCAGGTAGCCGCCGACGCCCGCGGCGAGCAGCAGCGCGCCGAGGCCGGCGATCAGGCCGGTGGACTGACCGGTGATCGGCAGCGAACCGCCGTCACCGTCGCCACCGCCGCTGCCGCCGGTCGCGTTCACCAGGATCTTGGCGACGTCGTTGGCCGGCTTCAGGTCGTCGGTGAAGCCCTCGCACTCGCACTTGGCGTTGATGGTGACGGTGCCCGCCGCGTTGGCGATCACCTTGTCGATCCGGAGGTCGATGTCGACCGTCTGCTTCTCACCGACACCGATGAAGACGTCCGGGTAGCAGCGGTAGAGCTTCGCGCCCGGCTTGCCGGCGTTCTCCCAGTCCTGCTGGTCGCCCTCGAGCGGTGCGCAGACCTCGGGGACCTTGACCGCGGTGGTGCCCTGCGGAACGGCAATGTCGATCTTCGTGACCGGCGAGCCACCCCGACTGAAGTCCAGCGCGGCCGGGCCGTCGTTGCGGACTCCGAGGGCGGCCTTGACCACGTCGCCGGCATCGCCGGTGAGCTGGGCGCCGAGCGCCACCAGATCAGCGCCGTTCTTGCCGTTGACCTTGATGGTCATGCTGGACCAGTTGTTCATCGGGTCGGTGTCAGCCTGGAAGCCGCGCGCCGCCACCTTGGACGGAGCCTCCGGAAGGCTCAGGACCGGACCGTTGCCGGGCTTCCCGACCGAATAGCCCCCGGCCTGGAGGTACGCGTTGAAGTCCTCGAACTCGGCGACGGTCAACCAGTTGTAGCCGCCGTACTCGTTGCCCGGCGCGTAGGTGTCCTTGCCGAGCGTGTAGGACAGCGATGCCGACCGGGCCTTTCCGGCGGCGGTCACCTCCGAGAAGGCGCAGGTCCGCAGGCGACCATCGTCGTAGGTGCAGTTGCTGAACTGCTTGTCGGGGCGGATCGAGTGGTCCAGGTCGAAGACCGCGACCGCTCCCTTGGCGTCGGTCTTGCCGGCGTTGCTGAGCGTCAGCGGTGCGCTGAACGTGCCGCCAGGAGCGGACGAGATGTTGGTCTCCTCGCCCGGGGCGGCCAGGTCGACGCCCTCACCGACCCGCACCTTCGCGGTGTGGCTGGCCGGAGCGAGCCCCTCGGCGCTGACCGTGACCTTGAGGTTGCCGGTGGCACCGTCGGCCGCCTTCGCGGTCGGCGTCATCACCACGCTGAAGAGGCCGCCGGAGGCCCACTCGTAGAGGTCGATCTCGAAGGGGTCGGTGCAGGCCAGAACGCCGGCCTCCGGCGTCTCGCAGCCCCAGGTCGACGAGTCGGGCGTGATGTCGACGACCCCGTCGAGGTTCCGGTAGTCGTACGTGACGGTGAGGCCTTGGACGACCACCGGCTCCGAGGCGAACAGGAGGGGTGAGTCGATCTTGCCCTCGGACCCTGCGGCGAGGGTGGTGTCGTTGAAGTAGGCGCCCAGTTCGATGGGCGCTTCCTCGGCGGCGACGGCCGGGCTGGCGGAGGCGGCGACGAACGCGCCTGCTACGCCCAGTCCGGCGAGCCAACGCCGGGTGGAGTGGGTGAGCATGAGGGGGGTTCCTCCAGTTGGGGGATCAGGTGGAGCCTGCGGATCTTAAGGAATCACTAAGGCTGGCTGTGGCCCCGAGACTCCTCCGACGAGCAAGACGAACCGAAAGGGTGATCAAGCACCACCGCAACGTCCGGCCCGCCCGCTCCCGCCCCTCACCACCTGCTGAGCGCACGTCCTGCTGTGGAACTCCGAACGACGGTGCCCCGCCGACCGTGGTGGTCGGCGGGGCACCGGTGGTGCGGGGTGGGTCAGGCGACGAAGCGGGTCCGGCGGCGCTTGGCCACCAGGTAGCCGCCGACGCCCGCGGCGAGCAGCAGCGCGCCGAGGCCGGCGATCAGGCCGGTGGACTGACCGGTGATCGGCAGCGAGCCGCCGTCACCGTCGTCGTCGCCACCGCCGCCGCCGCCGTTACCGCCATCCGTGGAGGTCGGGTTGATGACGATCTTCGCGGTGTCGTTGCTCTTGTTCGGGTCGCCGGTCAGCGCGGTGGTGAAGACACCAGTGGCGTCCGGGACGACCTTGTCGATCCGGAGCCCGAACTCGTACAGGGACTCGAAGTCCTTGTCACTCGGGGTCTCGAGGACCTGGCAGGCGTACTCCTTGGCACCCGGCTCACCCCAGCCCGCGTTCCACGGGTCCCACTCCTTCTCCGGGGTGAACGGCACGCAGTCGAAGGGGGCCTCGACCACAGTCGTGTCGGCCGGGATGGACACCCGGACCGGCAGGTCCTCGAGCTGGATGCCCGGCGTGCCCTGGCCCAGGTACTCGAGCACAGCCGGCCCCAGGTTGCTGAAGCCCGGCGCGACGGTGACCACGTCGCCCTTCTTGCCACTCGCGGTGACGGCCTTGGTGGCCAGGTCGGCGTGGTTGTCACCGGTAACCCGGACGGTCCCGATGGTGAAGTTGTTCATCTGGTCCAGGTCGGTCTGCGGCACCCGGGCCGCAGAGGTGGCCTCGACCAGCCGCAGCTTCTCGCCCTTGCCGGGCTTGACGTCGTCCAGGAACCAGTCCTTGAACGCCAGGTCCCAGTCGTCAGTGGTCCACCAGTCGAGCGCGACCGGGAGTTCGGCGCCGGTGCGTGCCTCGGAGGTCACCTTGATCGGCAGATTCTCGGAGAGCTTGTACGACCTGCCCGGCTCGATCTTAGTGTCGAACGCGCAGAAGGCGACCGAACCCCACTCGTCCGACTTGCAGTTGGAGAAGTCTCCGCCGTAGGGGGCCAGGTACTGGGCCTGGACGACGAGGACGGCGCCCTCGACGGGGGTCTCACCGGCGTTGCGCACCACGCCCGGCAGAAGCGCGTTGCCACCCGGAGCGCCACTGGCCTCGACGGTCGGGTCGCTCACCAGGTCGACGCCCTCGGCGACGGTGATGTTCGCCGTCGCCTTGGCCGTCTTGCCGCCGGAGGTCATGCTGATCGCGAGAGCGCCCTTCTGCCCCGGCTTCGCGTCCTCCTTGCCGTAGACCTGGTAATCGAAGCCGGGCGAGTCGCCGTCCTCGATGTCAGCTTCGCAGTGCAGCTTGGTCGGCGCCGTGTCGCACGTCCAGCCCCACGCCGGCTCTACGGTGGCGAACCCCGCGACCGCCGACAGGTCGATGTCGACAGAGGTACGGCCGAACTTCGGCTCGGACTCGGTGTCGTTGGGCTGGGCGTAGAACCAGCCGTAGTCCATGTGACCGGGTGCGACAAGCAGATCGTGCGTGGCGATTTCGAATGGAGCATCGGCGGCTACGGCCGGGCCGGCGGAGGCGGCGACGAACGCGCCTGCTACGCCCAGACCGGCGAGCCAACGCCGGGTGGAGTGGGTGAGCATGAGGGGGATTCCTCCAGTTGGGGGATCAGGTGGAGCCTGCGGATCTTAAGGAATCACTAAGGCTGGCCGCCGCCCATGCTGCCGCTCATCGATCAAGACCAGCCGAAAGGTTGATCGGGCTCGCCGCAATGTTCCGTCCGTCCACTCCCGTCATCTGAGGCAGGAGCCCCCCGGGAGGTGCAGTGACGTACGAGGAGTTCGCGGACACGCGGCTGGCCCCGCTACTGCGGTACGCGGTGATGCTGACCGGCGAACCGCACCAGGCTCAGGACCTGGTCCAGGAGACCATGGTCCGGGTCCAGCTCAACTGGCGTCGGGTCGCCCGCGCGGACTCGCCCGAGCGTTACGTACGCCGGATGCTCACCAACCAGTACGTCGACTGGCGGCGCGGCTCGTGGGTCCGCAGGGTGTTGTTGCGCGGGGAGCCCGACGCGTCGGTGCCGATGCCCACCGACCATGCCCAGTCCGCCGTGGACCGGGACCAGATCTGGTCCTGGCTGTCCCGGCTGCCGCGTCGGCAGCGGGCCGCGCTGGTGCTGCGCTACTACGAGGACCTGCCCGACGTCGAGATCGCCGACATTCTCGGCTGCGCCGTCGGGACCGTCCGTTCGTCCATCTCCCGGGCCCTGGCCACGCTCCGGGCCGAGTACGTGGAGGCGTGAACATGATCGAGGATGACCTGCGTGCCGCGTTCGCCCGGCACGAACCGTTGACCCCGTCGACCGGCCCGCTGCGGGTCGCGATCGACAGGCTCGCCGCCGTCCGCCGTCGCCGCCGGCAGCGGTTCCAGGCCGCTGGCGTCGTGCTCGCCGTGCTCGCCGCGCTCGGAGTCGGTGTGCCCCAACTTCGCCCCGATCGGCCGGTGGAGGGCTCGTTGTTGTTCGGTAAACCGGCTGGCGCGCAGTCCGGGGCGCTGAACGTCCTGCTGGTCGGTGTGGACGGCTTCGGGGAGGAACCGTCGTACCGGTTGGCGGACTCCGTCCTGCTGGTGCACATCCCCGCCGACCGGAGCCGGCCGTACCTCATCTCGTTGCCGCGTGACCTGGAGGTGTCGGTCCCCGGACGGGGGACCGACAAGCTCAACAGCGCGTTCTTCACCGGTGCCACCGAGGCCCGGCCCGACCTGGACGCCGGCTACGACCTGACCCGCCGGGTGGTCGCCGACCTGACCGGGGTACGCGTCGACGCTGGCGCGGTGCTGACCTTCGCGGGGCTGCGCCGGATCACCGAGGCCGTCGACGGGGTGGAGGTGTGCCTGCCGAAGGAGGTTCGGTCCTGGCACACCCGCCGGACCTTCCCGGCCGGATGTCAGCGGCTCGACGGCGCTGCCTCCGTCGACCTGCTGCGGCAACGGCGGTACCTGCCCGACGGCGCGTTGGACCGGGACCGTAACGCCCAGCGCTACGTGGCTGGGCTGGTCCGGCGGGCGGTCGCGCAGGACGTGCTGACCAATCCGGTCCGGCTCGCCGCGCTGTTGTCGGCGGCCGGTACGGGTCTGACTGTCGACGACGACGGCCTGCCACTGACCAGGCTGGTGGGGGTGCTACCCGAACTCAAGAGCGTCGACCCGGTGGGGCTCAGCCTCCCGGTCGGCCCGCCGACGGGCAGCTCTTGGCGGCTGCAGTTGGACCCGAAGCAGAGCCCGGCATTCCTCGCCGCGCTGCGCGAGGATCGGTTGGCGCAGTGGGTGACGCAGCACCCGGAGCAGGTCAATCCGGTCCGCTGACGGACGAGGAGATCACGACGACGCCCCGCCGGCCCGGTATGGGTCGGCGGGGCGTCGGTCGGGTCGAGGTGGGTCAGGTGGGTGTCAGGCGGTGAAGCGGCTGCCGTGGCGTCGGGCGAGCAGGTAGCAGCCCGCACCGCTGACGAGCAGCAGGGCCCCGATGCCGGCGATCATGGTGGTGGGTGCGCCGGTGATGGGCAGCGAAGCACCGCCACCACCGCCACCGTCGCCATCACCGTCACCCTGGCCACCGCCGCTCTGGGCCGCGTTGACCACGATGGTGGCCTTGTCGTTGGCCGGCTTGATGTCGTCCTGGAAGCTGCCGCCGGCGGGGCACTCGCACGGCGCGTTGACCCGCACCGCACCCCGCGCATTGGGGATGACCTTGTCGATGCGTAGCCGGAACTTCGTGGTGTAGCTCTGCCCGGCCACCAGCAGCATCTCCGAGGCGCACTGGTACGTGCGGGTGCCCTGCCGCAACTGGCAGCTGTCGGGGACCTCGACGGCGGTGGTGCCCGGCGGCAGTTCCACGGCGGTGTGGGTGGCGGCCTCGAAGTCTCCGTTCGTCTTGTCGAGCGTCGCGGGGCCGTTGTTCCGGAAGCCCACGGTCGCCGTGACGACGGCGCCGGCCCTGCCCTTGAGCGTGGCGCCGATCGCCGCGAGGTCGGTGCCGTTCGTGCCGGTGGCCTTGATGGTCCACCCGGTGTAGTCGTTGCCGGGGGCGACGTCGGTCTGGTCGGCCTTCCGCATCCTGCCGGGTGCTTCGGTCAGAGTCAGCTTCGGACCGCTGCCGGGGGTGGCCGCCCGGGCGCCGACGGCTGCCCGTACCCGGGTCAGGTCCTCGAAGTCGGCAGTGGTCATGAACTGGGCGTAGCCGGACTGGTTGGTCGGCGCGTACGTGTCCTTGGCGAGTTCGAGGTTCAGCGTGGCGACGAGCCCGGTGCCCACCGGGATGTCCTCGTCGAACTGGCAGGAGACCAGGTGGTCGTCGGCGTAGCGGCAGTTGCTGAACCGGTCCCTGGTGCGAATGGAGTAGCTGAGATCGAAGACCGCGACGAATCCGTTGACGACCGTGTCGCCGGAGTTGGCCACGGCCAGCGGCACAGTGAACTTTCCACCCGGCTTCGCGGAGAGGGTGGTGAACGGGCCGCCGGCCAGATCGACCCCCTCGCCGACCCGGACCTGCGAGGTGTAGCCACCGCTCCGCCCGCCGGCCGCCTGGAAGCTGACGGCGACGTCCCCGGAGTCACCGAGCTGCGCGTCTTCGGTGAGGCCGAGGCGCACCTGCTTCGTCACGTTGCGGTAGGTCCCGCTGCCGATCGGCGGCACCTCGTGGAGGACGACGTCCTCGGGCTCCTCGCAGACGAGGACGCCCGCCTCCGGGGCGGTGCACTTCTGGCCGTCGGCGGGGACCACGGTGATCTTGTTGGCCAGGGAGCGGTAGTCGTATCGCACCGAGACGTCGGTGAGGACCGTCGGCTCGTCGGCGTACAGGAACAGGGCGCGGGTGGTCGGCGTCGCGCCGACCGCCAGGGTGGAGTCCTGGAAGTAGGGCTCGATCGTGGCCGCGGCGACGGCGGGGGTCGCGGAGGCGGCCACCAGCGCGCCTGCGGCGCCGAGGCCGGTCAGCCAGCGGAGCGGGTGCGTGAGCATGGGGGTCCTCCCGTGGGGGTACAGGTGGCGCTCGTCCAACCCGGCGGCGGGATCAGCGGTAGTCGTCCTCGTCGCCGGTGACCACCCGGGCCTGCTCCATCGCGTCCCAGTCGCCGACCTCCAGGCCACGGTGCGGCTCACCGTCGACGTCGGTGGGGCCGGCGACAGTGGCCTGCTCGACCGCGTCCGCCGGGTCCGCCTCGGGGTCGCGTTCGTTGGGCGTGAGGTGGTCGCCGGGGATGAAGTCCTCGTCGGGCTGACCCATGGTCCCTCCCGGGGGTCTCGGGGCACGGTTCCCACCCACCGTACGGGCTGGGCGGGCGCACCGCCCGGAAGCGGAGTAGGCGGAATCAGCCCTCGGCGACGCGACCCGATGCCAGGATGGTGCCGTGGGCTTCCTCATCAGACTGGCGATCACCGCGGTCGCGTTGTGGATAACCACGCTGATCGTGCCCGGGGTGGACGTGCACGGCCGTTCGGGTGGCAACACAGTGCTCACCCTGATCGTGGTGGCGCTGATCTTCGGCGTGATCAACGCGGTGCTCAAACCGGTGATCCGGGTCGTCGGTTGCGTGTTCTACCTGCTGACCCTGGGCCTGTTCGCGCTGGTGGTCAACGCGTTGCTGTTCCTGCTCACCGACCGGATCGCCAGCGGGCTCGACCTGCCGTTCCAGGTGGACGGATTCTGGCCGGCGTTCTGGGGAGCCATCGTGATGACCGTGGTGACCTGGTTGATCAGCGTCATCGTGCCGGACAACCTGGACCGCCGGTGAACGGCTGACACCCGGGTCGGTTGTTCCGGCGCACCTCACCTACGGGATACTTCCGGGCGGAGGACAGCGCGGTCCGGCGCACAAATGAAGAACAGCGGCCAGCAGGCCGAGAGTGGTAAGTAAGGAGCGCATCACATGCCCATCGCTTCCCCCGAGGCTTACGCGGAGATGCTGGACCGCGCCAAGGCTGGCCGGTACGCGTACCCCGCGATCAACGTGACCTCCTCCCAGACGCTGAACGCGGCGCTCAAGGGCTTCGCCGACGCGGAGAGCGACGGCATCATCCAGGTCTCCACCGGTGGCGCCGAGTACCTCTCCGGCCCGTCGATCAAGGACATGGTCACCGGCGCTGTGGCGTTCGCCGCGTACGCGCACGAGGTGGCCAAGAAGTACTCGGTCAACATCGCGCTGCACACCGACCACTGCCCGAAGGACAAGCTGGACGGGTTCGTGCGTCCGCTGATGGGCATCTCGCAGGAGCGGGTGAAGCGCGGCGAGGAGCCGCTCTACCAGTCGCACATGTGGGACGGCTCGGCCGTGCCGGTCGCGGAGAACCTGCAGATCGCCGCACAGCTGCTCGACGAGGCCGCCAAGGCCAAGATCGTCCTCGAGATCGAGGTCGGCGTCGTCGGTGGCGAGGAGGACGGCGTCGAGAACGCCATCAACGACAAGCTCTACACCACCACCGATGACGGCCTGGCCATGGTCGAGGCGCTCGGCCTCGGCGAGAAGGGCCGCTACATGGCGGCGCTGACCTTCGGCAACGTGCACGGCGTCTACAAGCCGGGCAACGTCAAGCTGCGTCCGGAGATCCTCAAGCAGATCCAGGACGCCGTCGGCGCCAAGTACGGCAAGGACAAGCCACTCAGCCTGGTCTTCCACGGCGGCTCGGGCTCCCTGCTGAGCGAGATCCGCGAGGCCCTGGACTACGGCGTGGTGAAGATGAACATCGACACCGACACCCAGTACGCCTTCACCCGCCCCGTCGTGGACCACATGCTCCGCAACTACGACGGCGTGCTGAAGATCGACGGCGAGGTCGGCAACAAGAAGCAGTACGACCCGCGCGCCTGGGGCAAGGCCGCCGAGGCCGGCCTGGCCGCCCGTGTCGTCGAGGCCTGCGAGCACCTGCGCTCGACCGGCACCACGATGACCAAGTAACGACGTCCCACCGACGGCCGGCTCCCCGCACGGGGCGCCGGCCGTCGTCGTCAGCTCGTCAGCAGGCGTACGGCCTCGCGGACGTCGTCGGTGAGGTGGATCGTCGACGACAGGTCACCGAACGGCGACGCGGCCAGCAGCGGGCGCAACAGCGCCTCCACCGGCAGCTCACGGGTCCAGTAGGCGCGGTCCAGGAAGATGTACGCCCCGCTCGCGCCGTCGGTGCCGTAGTAGGTCTTCGTGGCCGCCTGGAACACCTCCTGCACCGTGCCCGCCCGCCCCGGCGCGAAGACGATGCCACCCCGGGCGAGCCGCAGGATGGTGTCCTCCCGGATCGCGTTCGAGAAGTACTTCGCGATCCGCCCGGCGAACAGGTTCGCCGGCTCGTGCCCGTACAGCCAGGTCGGAATGGCCAGGCCACCCGCACGCGCCCAATCCAGATCGTCGCCACGTTGCCGGGGCACGCCCGCGTACCGCTGCCGGACCGTCAGCGCCGTCGCCGTGTACCGGTGGTGGTCGGTGAAGTCGGGGGCGGTGGCCAGCAGGTCGATCGCCGCCGTCACATCGGTCGCCGGCCGGTCCGCCAGGTAGGCGCCGAGATTCGCGGCCTCCATCACCCCGGGGCCGCCGCCGGTCACCACCAGCCGGTCGGCCCGCGCCAGCTCCCAACCCAGCACGGCAGCCATCCGGTACGCGGGACTGCCGCGGCGTACCGCGTGCCCGCCCATGATGCCCACCACCGACTGCGGCCCGTGCGCCGCCAACCAGACCCGTGTGGCGTCGGCCAGCGCGTTGTCCACGCCGTGGTCGTGCAGCCGCTGACCCAGCGCCTCCTTGACGTCCGGCAGCGCGCCGCCGTGCGCCCGGTAGTGGTCGTACACCCGGGTGTCGTACATCCCGGTGAACCCGCCCTCGGCGAACCCGGCGGCCAGGTCGTCCGGGGTGTAGAGGTGCGTCGGCTGGGTCGGGTACGGCAGCCCCGAGAACGGCGGCACCACGTTCGCGCCACGCCGGACCAGGTCGGCGCCCACGTCCCGGGACGCGAACCGGCAACCGACGAAGAGGGTGCCGGCGACGTCCACGCCGGTCAGGTCGGGCACCGGCGCGAGGTCGAGCCGCAGGCCCTGCACGGTCAGCCCGGTCAGCCGGCCGGTGGTCAGCTGTTGATCGAACTCGGCCCGGGTCTGGATCTCACTGGCGTGCAGGTGCGGCTCGATTACGTCGGCGGGAGGTGGGGTCGGCACCCGGCCATCCTGCCCGTCCTCCGGGTCCGGCCAAACCTCGGGCCGGGGGTGGAACCGACAGGAGCCCGGTGGTCGTGGCCACCGGGCTCCTGCATAACCGGTTCCTGGGGAGGCTCCGGACCATTAGTTGTAGTGGAAAACACCAGGCAGCGGCATAGGCCGCAGGCGTGACCAACTCCTCAGCCGTTCAGCGGAACACGTCGGCCGACCCGCTCGCGTGTCGCCCCGTCCAGCGGGTTGAATGGGGCGATGCAGAACCTTTTGCCAGAGCCACCGGCCACCCGCCTGCCCGTGAACGACGAGGCCGACGCCGCCCTGGCCGCCGCCGACGAGGCCGGCACCGACGAGGCGTACGCCAACGTGGCGGCCGGCTTCCCGACCTACAGTGCCGCCTGGGCGGAGCTCGCGGCGCGGGCGTTCGCGCAGGGCCAGGTGGTGACGGCGTACGCGTACGCCCGCACCGGCTACCACCGGGGCCTCGACCAGCTGCGCCGCAGTGGGTGGAAGGGGCACGGCCCGGTGCCGTGGTCACACGAGGCCAACCGGGGCTTCCTCCGCTGCCTGTACGTGCTGTCCCGCGCCGCCGACGAGATCGGCGAGGCCGACGAGGCGGCCCGCTGTGCCCAGTTCCTGCGCGACTGCGACCCGGAAGCGGCGGACGCGCTGGCGAGCAACTGATCCCGCACCGGCGGCCGGCCCGACACCGGGCCGGCCGTCGGTGGGTTACAACCCTTCGGCGACTGCCGCGGCGATCTTCAGCCAGGCGTCCCGGGTGGCCGAGGAGAGCCCGCCGTACCGGATCGGCTCGCCACTGTCGATGAGCCGCTCGTACGGGGCCAGCAGCACCGCCCGGGTTCGGGCCGCGAAGTGCTCCTGGATGGCCGGCAGGTCGATCTCCTTGCGGGACGGCGGCATCGACACCACAGTCACGGCCTGACGGACCAGCCGTTGCCGGCCGCTCTGCTCCAGGTGGTCGAGCATCCGGGCGGCCGTCTCGGCGGAGTCGTTACGGGCCGACATGGTGACCACCAGCTGGTCGGTGGCGTCCATCGACGCCTGCCAGTTCTGCGCCCGGACGTTGTTCCCGGTGTCCACGAAGATCAACTTGTAGAACCGACTGACCACCTCGCGGATCTCGGCGAACGCGGCCGCTGTCAACATCTCGCCACCGGTGGCCGACTCGTCCGAGGCCAGGACGTCGAACATTCCCTCGCCCTGCGAGCGGACGTACTGCGACAGGTCGCCGACCCGCCCGTGCGCGCCCTGGAACTGCCCGAGGTCACGCAGCATGTCCCGCACGGTGCGGGAGTGGAAGTCCTGCTGGGCGCGCATCCCGAGGGTGCCCTGGGTCTCGTTGTTGTCCCAGGCCAGCACGTAGCCGCCGCGCTTCTGACCGAACGTCATGGCGAGCAGCAAAATGGCCACCGTCTTACCGGCGCCGCCCTTCGGGTTGACAACGGTCACCTGCCGCAGACCGCCGAAGTTGCGGCGCACCATCTCGATGTCCCGCTTGAGCTCCTGCTCGTGCCGCCCCGGTGAGAGCCGGAGCAGGCCCATCTTGTTGACCACCGCGCGGACACCCATCGTCGCCACCGGGTCGGCCGGTCGAACCTGGCGGCGTCGGGCGAAGTCCTCGGCGGTCGGAGCGGCGGTGGCGTCCGGTGTCCAACTCGCGTCCGGGTAAGCGGTCGCGTCCGGATACGCAGGGGCGGGCACCCGGGTCACCCCGTCGGCCTCCTGGTACGACTGCCCAGGCGTGCCGCCGGGCGAACCCTGCTGCCAGGGCGGTGGGTACCAACCCGGCGAGGGCGGGAACGGCCCGGGCGGTGGTGTCGCCGACCCGGCCTGCGGAGGAGTGTGCTGCGGTGCGGGAGGGCCGGGCGGCGGGGGGCTGAACTGCGTCAGGTCGGGCGGCGGCGGGATCTGCGCCGGGCCGGCCTGGCCGGGGATGGCCGGGGTGAACGGCTGCCCGGGGTGTGCCTGCGCGGGACCGACGTGCGGGACGACGGGCGGCGGCGGGATCGGAGGCGTCACGCCCGCCTCGTCGTGAGTGGGCGTGGCCGCTCCGGCCGGGCGCTGCGGCGGGTACGCCCACGGCGACTCGGCAATGGGCCGCGTCGGCCCGTCAGCGGACCCGTCCTCACCGGCCCCACCGGCCTGCGGCGCTGGTCCCGCCTGCGGTGCTGGTCCACCGGCCTGTGGTGGTGGCCCACCAGGCTTAGGCGCCGGGCCGCCGGCCTGCGACGCGGTTCCGCCGGGCTGTGGTGCCGGACCACCAGGCTGTGGTGCCGGTCCGCCGGCCTGCTGCGCCGGCTCGCCAGGCTGCGGTGCCGGACCGGCCACCGCGGGGCCTGCGGCAGAGGAGTCTGCCGGCGCGGGACCGGCGGCCGTCGCGCCGTCGGTGGTGGCGCTCGGGCTGGCGGCGGAGGCGGTGCCGGCTGGAACGGGCCGGTCGGTGGCTGCGGACCGGTCGGGGGTGGCTGCGGCCGTGGTGGGGCGGTCGGCGGCGCTGGCGTGATCCAGGGTGAACGGCAGGTTCAGGTCGACCCCGCCCGGTGCGATCGGGCCCCGGCCGCCGGGCTGCACCTGCGTCGCATCGCCGGTCTGGCTGGCCGCAGGACTGGCCGCGTCGTTCCCGGCGGGCCGGCCGTCCCTCGGCCCGGAGGTGGTGTTGGGTGCCGCAGCGGGGACGCCGGGGCCAGCCGGCCCACCGTTGCTCCCAGGGCCGGTCGCTGGCGGCGTCGGCTGGGCACCGGTCGTTTGCGGAGCGGGCGGTGGTGACCCGGCGGCCGGGTCGGTCGGTGGTGGCCAACTCGGCTGCGCCGGCGCCCAACCCGACCCGGTGCCGGACGGGCCGCTGGCCCCCCAACCTCCGGGCGCCGGGACGGCGCCGGTGAGCGACGGGTAGTCCGACGGCTTGGGCGGCGACTGGGCCGCAGCGCCGGGCTGGCCGGGAACCGGCGGTCGCCCGATCGGCGGCGCGGCCACCGGTGGCGTGACCGGCGAGGTCACCGGCGACGGCCCACCCCGCTGCTCGGCGACCGCAGCCCAGGGCGGCACCGCGCCCCGGTCGCCCGGATCTGGCGGCCAGAGTGGTTCGACGTCCCGCTCCGGCACCGGCTGCTGGCCGGGCACCTGCGCCCGGTCGGCGTTCTCGTCCATTACGGCCCTCCCCAGTCCTCCTGCGAGGATAGGCCCAATCGCCCAGCAGGGCCGATCGCGCAGGCAGGTCGGCCGGTCCGTGCGGTCGGCCTCAGACCGACCAGACCGCCCAGGCGCCCGGCTCGATCCACCAGGAACGCTTGCGGGTCAGCTCTCCCTCGACACCATCGTCGAGGTACGGCACCTTGCCCTCCCTGGGCAGCACCGACACCGCCCGCCCGCGGGCCCGCCGGACTTCGAGGCGTACCCGCTTGCGCCCCCACGCCGAGCGGACGACCACCGGCACGGCCACCGCGACCTCGACCTGGCCGTCGGCCGGGTCCGGCGCGGTCAGCAACGTCACGTCGTCGAGCGTCGCGTACCCGCCGGCATTGCCGACCGCGCAGGCCAGCAGCGGTTCCACGCCGTCGGTGAGGATCGTGTCGTCGACCTCCACCCGGGCGCGCCAGTGCAGCGGCCGGCCGGCGTCGTCGGCCGCGCCGAGGAGCGCGCCGTCCAGGGTCACCGAGCCGCCGTCGTTGCGCAGCAGGTCCAGCCGGCGCGGCGTGCCGTCCAGCACCGCGGTGGCCACCGCCACCGGGTCGCGGGGCAACCCGAGCTGCGCGGCCAGGTCCCGGTGGGTGCCGCCACGGGCCGGATCGAGCGGGAGTACGGCCACCGGCGGCAGGTCGGGCAGGGTGCGGTTGCCGGGCAGGTCCGCCGGGCGCTTGCTCGGCGCCGGGGCGTACCGCTTGACCAGCCGGCGCATGACGGCGCGCAACTGCCCGTCGCTGGCCGTGGCGACGACCAGCCGGGTCTTGCTGTCCGGGTCCGGCCAGGTGAGGCCGTCCGGACGGGGTGGGCCGTCGAGCCGGGCCAACACCGCGTCGATCTCCGCGTCGGAGCGGGCGGTGACCGTCTCCACCCGGGCGCCCCGGGCGGTCAGCGCGTCGGCGCAGGCCAGGACCGGCACCCGTGGCCGCTCCGTTGCGCACTGCTCGCTGTCGGTGCTGGCGTGATCGGTGTTCGCCTGGTCGGTGTCGGACTGGCTCGTCGGGGCGGTGTCGGCCCCGGTCGCGCCGCCGCAGCAGGCCCCGCCGCTGCCACAGCCCCCGGGAGCGTCCCGCTCCGAACCGAGGGTGAGCAGCACCACGTCGTACACGGAAGGAGCCTCCTGCCTCTCGACGCGACCCCTGCCGGCCACGCCGTCACTACTTGTTAACCTGACAACCCGGGCTCGCCGAGCGGTCGCCACCTGGCACCCGAGCCTTCTGGAGGCGGAAAAGATGCCAGCGATCGTGCTCATCGGCGCTCAGTGGGGCGACGAGGGCAAGGGCAAGGTTACCGACCTGCTGGGTGAGCGGGTCGACTACGTCGTGCGCTACTCCGGCGGCAACAACGCCGGCCACACGGTGATCACCCCGGACGGCCAGAAATACGCGCTGCACCTGATGCCGTCCGGCGCGCTCTCACCGAACGCGATGATCGTCATCGGCAATGGTGTGGTGGTCGACCCGAAGGTGCTGCTGGCCGAGATCGACGGCCTGGCCGAGCGCGGCGTCGACGTGTCCCGGCTGCGGATCTCCGGCGACGCGCACCTGATCATGCCGCACCACCGGGCCCTGGACCGGGTCATCGAGCGCTACCTCGGCTCGTCCCGGATCGGCACCACCGGCCGGGGCATCGGCCCGGCGTACGGGGACAAGGTCGCCCGGATCGGCATCCGCCTCCAGGACCTGCTCGACCCGGGCATCCTGCGCAAGAAGCTGGAACTCGCGCTGCGCGAGAAGAACCAGATCCTGTTCAAGGTCTACAACCGCAAGGCGATCGACCTCGAGGCGACCGTCGAGGAGTACCTGGCGTACGCGGAGCGGCTCAAGCCGTACATCGCGGAGACCCGGGCGATGCTCTGGGACGCCCTGGACCGGGGCGAGACGGTGCTGCTGGAAGGCGCCCAGGCCACCATGCTCGACATGGACCACGGCACCTACCCCTTCGTGACCTCGTCCAACCCGACCGCCGGTGGCGCCTGCGTGGGCGCGGGCATCCCGCCGACAGCGATCAACAAGGTCATCGCGGTGAGCAAGGCGTACACCACCCGGGTCGGTGCCGGGCCGTTCCCGACCGAACTGTTCGACGCCAACGGTGACCACCTGCGCAAGATCGGCGCGGAGTACGGCACCACCACCGGGCGGGAACGCCGGTGCGGGTGGTTCGACGCGGTCGTCGCCCGGTACGCCTGCCGCCTCAACGGCGTCACCGACCTGGTCATCACCAAGCTGGACGTACTCACCGGCCTGCCGAAGGTGCCGATCTGCGTCGGCTACGAGATCAACGGCGTCCGGGTCGACGACATGCCGATGAGCCAGACGGACTTCCACCACGCCAAGCCCGTCTTCGAGGAACTCGACGGCTGGTGGGAGGACATCACCAAGGCCCGCACCATCGACGACCTCCCGGAGAACGCCCGCCGCTACATCGCGAGGGTCGAAGAACTCTGCAACACGAGGGTGAGCGTCGTAGGCGTAGGCCCAGGCCGAGAAGAAAACGTCCACCTCCACCCCCTCCTCCCCTAACCCCCGCGGTCCCCGGGCCTCCCTCCGCGTTGGTCGAGCTCCGGTGATCATGAGGTTGACGTGGTATTCGATCTACAAGGGTCCCGTCAACCTCATGATCACTGAAGCGGCGGATGTCGTTGTCCACAGGGTTATCCACAGGCCTGGTGGTTGGTTGGTGGAGCGGCCAGCGTGGGCTTTGTGGATCGCGCAGAGCTCGTTCGCTCAATTGCTGCCGCCCAGGATGACCTGATCACCCGAGCGCAGGCGCTGGGAGCTGGCTTCAGCCGGCACGACATCGATCATCTGGTGGCGGTGGGCCGTTGGCGGCCACTTGCTCGAGCGGTTTATCTGACGCGCGGCCCGTACGGTGAACCACCTGCTCGTCGGTGTCGTATTCGTGCTGCGGTGCTCTCGCTGGGCCCGGCGGCTCACGCGGTCTTCGGCACCGCGGCTGAGCTGTACGGCATCGCCGGACTGCCGCGTCGGGACGAGATCCACGTGGCGCTGCCGGGCCGGGCGGCGAAGCTGGCGCGGGTGTCGGATCCCGCGGTCGTGCTGCACCAGCTCGAACACCCTCTGGGCACTGTGGTGCACGTGAACGGGATCGCGGCTACGGAGCCACGACTGACCGTCTCCGAAATCATCCTGAGGGAGCGGCGGTACCCGGCGGTCTCGGTGCTCGATTCGGCCCTCAATCGGAAGCTGCTCACGCCCGAATGTCTCGCCACCATTCCGGCACTGATCCGAGGTCGACGCGGTGCGGTCGCAGCACGGGGCTACCTTGCCGAGGCAGATGGCCGGGCGCAGTCTCCACTGGAGACCCGCGCTCGGCTGCGATGCGTTGACGGGGGAGTTCCGCCAGACGCGCTACAGCTGGAAGTGCGCGACGACGACGGCTATCTGCTCGGCATCGGCGACCTGGGCTGGCGCGTCCCGAGGCTGATCGCCGAAGCGGACGGCAGAGACGCGCACGGCGCTCCGGAAGCCGCCTATGCCGACCGCCGTCGCCAGAACCGCCTGGTCAACGCCGGCTGGACCATCCTCCGCTTCACCTGGCAGGACACCCTCCGCCCCGATTACATCCCCTGGACGGTCCGCCAAGCAATCGCAGCCCTCCAATCCCGTTGATCATGAGGTTGACGGGTCGATGGATCACCAAATGACCCGTCAACCTCATGATCAACGGTGACGTAACGGGGGACAGTAGGATCTCGGGTTGTGCGGGTTCTTTTGGTGGGTGGTGGCGGGCGGGAGCATGCGCTCGCGCTTGGGTTGACGGGCGATTCGGGGGTTTCCGCGCTTGTTGCGGCGCCGGGTAATCCGGGGATCGCCAGCGTGGCTGAGCTGCGGGCCGTCAATGCCACAGATCCGGCTGCGGTGGCGGCTTTGGCCGTGGAGGTGGCGGCTGACCTGGTGGTGGTCGGGCCCGAGGCGCCGCTGGTCGCCGGGGTCGCCGATGCGGTACGCGCCAAGGGCATCGCCGTGTTCGGTCCGTCCGGCGCGGCCGCTCAGCTGGAGGGCTCCAAGGCGTTCGCCAAGGACGTGATGACCGCCGCCGGCGTGCCGACGGCCCGGGCGTACGTCTGCACGGACGAGGAGAGCACCGCCCGCGCGCTGGACGAGTTCGGCGCGCCGTACGTGGTGAAGGACGACGGGCTGGCTGCCGGTAAGGGCGTGGTGGTGACCGACGACCGGTCCGCCGCGTTGGCGCACGCCAGCGAGTGTGGCCGTGTGGTGGTCGAGGAGTTCCTCGACGGCCCGGAGGTCAGCCTCTTCGTGGTCACCGACGGCGAGGCGGCGCTGCCGTTGGTGCCGGCTCAGGATTTCAAGCGGCTCGGCGACGGCGACACCGGGCCGAACACCGGCGGCATGGGGGCGTACGCGCCGCTGGCCTGGGCCCCGTCCGGCCTGGTCGACGACGTGATGCGGGATGTGGTCCACCCGACGCTCGCTGAGATGCGTCGCCGGGGCACCCCGTTCGCGGGCCTGCTCTACGTCGGGCTGGCGATCACCGCCGCTGGCCCTCGGGTGATCGAGTTCAACGCGCGCTTCGGTGACCCGGAGACCCAGGTGGTGCTTGCGCTGCTGGAGACTCCGCTGGGTGGGCTGCTGCACGCGGCGGCCACCGGCACGTTGGCCGAGCACCCGCCGCTGCGGTGGCGGGACGGCAGCGCCGTGACCGTGGTGCTCGCCTCCGCTGGTTATCCGGCCGCGCCGCGCACCGGCGACGTGATCACCGGCGCGGACCGCCCGGGCATCATCCACGCGGGCACCGCCCGCCGGGCCGGCGACGGCGCGTTGCTCTCCGCCGGCGGCCGGGTCCTCTGCGGTACGGCCACCGGCGCCGACCTGGCCGCCGCGCGGGACGCCGCGTACGTGCTGGTGGACGGGGTGGAACTGGCCGGCTCGCAGCACCGTACCGACATCGCCGCCGCCGCGATCGAGGATCGGATCACGATTCCCGGCTGAACCCGGGCAATTCCGGCCCGTGAACGGCGGTCAGCCGTAGTAGCGGCGCAGTTCGCGGGCGAGCACCTTGCCGGTGGCGTTGCGGGGCAGGTACTTCACGAAGATCACGTCCCGGGGGACGCTGAATCGGGCCAGGAAGTGGCGGACGTATTCGCGTACCGCCTCGGGGTCGAGCGTCTCGCCGGGGTGCAGGGCGAGGAACGCGGACAGGCGTTGGCCGTACTCGGGGTCGGGCACGCCGATCACGGCCGCCTCGCGGACCTGCGGCAGTTGCGCGAGCAGATCTTCCACCTCGGACGGGAAGACGTTCTCGCCACCGGAGACGATCATGTCGTCGGCCCGGCCGTCGACGAAGAGCAGGCCGTCGGCGTTGAGCCGGCCGAGGTCGCCGGTGTTGAGCAGGCCGTCGTGGGTTTCCCGGCTGACACCGGAGGTGTAGCCCTCGAAGAGCATCTCGTTGCCGACGAAGATCCGTCCGACCCGTCCGTCCGGTACGGGCCGGCCGTCGTCGTCGAGCAGTTCCAGGCGGGTGCCGTGCGGTGGACGGCCAGCGGTGGTCGGTGCCTGACGCAGGTCCTGGGGGTCGGCGATGGACGCCCAGGAGACCTCGGTGGAGCCGTAGAGGTTGTAGAGGACGTCTCCGTAGACGTCCATGAACTTGGGGGCCAGCCCGCCGGGCAGGGCGGAGCCGCTGACCGCGACGACAGTCAGCGGGGGGCGCGGGTCCGGTGGGGGCACCTCCAGCAGTCGCTGCACCATGACGGGTACGGCGAAGAGCGCGTCGCATTGGTGCTCGGTCAGGGCGGCGAGGGTGGCGGTCGGGTCGAAGCGGCGGTGCAGCACGATGGTGGCCCGCAGTGCCAGGCAGACCTGGAGGGCGGCGAATCCCCAGGTGTGGAAGATCGGCGCGGCGATCATCACCCGGTCCCGGGCGTGCAGGGGGATGCGGTCGATGATGGACACCAGCGGGCCGAAACCGCCGGGTGTGGGCCGGCGGGCACCCTTGGGCGTACCGGTGGTGCCGGAGGTGAGCACGATGATCCGGCCGTCGCGCTCCGGCGGGTGCAGGTCACCCGGCAGCGCCCCGGCCACCAGTTCCTCGCGGGCGCGTTCGTCGAGTCGGGGCAGTTCGGCGGGGAGGCCGAGGACCCGTTCGGCGAACTCGTCGTCGTGCACCAGGAGCCGCAGTCGCTGTTCCTCGGCGACGGTGCCCAGTTGGGCGGCGCTGAGCCCGGTGTTGACAAGCACCGCGTCGACGCCGAGCAGGGTGGCGGCGACGATCGTCTCGATCAGCCCGTGGTGGTTGCGGCAGAGCACGCCGATCCGGTCGCCGGCCTGTACGCCGAGCCCGGCCCGCATCGAGCGGGCCATCCGTTCGGCCCGGTCGAGCAGGTCGTGGTAGGTCAGCTCGACGCCGTCCTCGTCGATGACGGCGGGGCGGCCCGGGTCGCGGGCGGCTGCTTGGCGTAGCTCGCCTGCCAGGCTCCATCCCCACGTCCGCAACGCGTTGAGCTGCGAGGCGACCCGGATCGGGCTGCCGGGGGTGAGTAGCCCGCGACGGGTCAGCGTGGCAACGATGAACGGCAGGTCCATGCCGCAGACCTCCTCGGGGTGGTGCGCGGACGGGGCGACCGACTCCCCGCCCATCAGGGCTTCTTTCCTTGATCATGCACTGGGCGCGGCTGGAGGCCCAGTTGGCGTCGGCGTGGGGTGACGAAGACGGCACAGATCGTGGAATTCGGGCCGCCGTCGGCCGGACCCGTGGAGTGGGGTCGGGCCGACGGCGGTCAGCGGATCTGCATCCCGGAGATTGCCCGGGAGATGACCAGTCGTTGGATCTCCGAGGTGCCCTCGAAGATGGTGTAGATCTTGGCGTCCCGGTACCAGCGTTCGACCGGGTGGTCGCGCAGGAAGCCGGCCCCGCCGAGCAGTTGCACTGCCTTCTCGGTGACCGACACCGCCACCTCGCCGGCCTTGAGCTTGGACATCGACCCTTCGCCCGCTGTGAACGGACGGTTGTTGCGGCCCATCCAGGAGGCCCGCCAGACCAGCAGCCGCGCTGCGTCGATCTCCATCCGCATGTCGGCCAGCGCGAACGCGACCGCCTGGTTCTCGATGATCGGGCGTCCGAACTGGACACGGTCCTTCGCGTAGTCAAGCGCGTACTCGTAGGCGGCCCGGGCCACGCCGAGCGCCTGGGCGCCGACGGTGGGTCGGGACAGCTCGAAGGTGCGCATGGCGGCCTGCCCGGTGGCCCGCTGACCGGAGCGGGCACGGTCGAGGCGTTCCAGCAGGGCGTCCCGTCCGCCGAGCAGGCAGCGGCCGGGTACGCGTACCCCGTCGAGGAAGACGTCGGCGGTGTGGGACGCGCGGAGGCCGAGTTTGCGCAGCTTGCGGGTGGCGGCCAGGCCGGGGGTTCCCGGGGGTACGACGAACGCGGCCTGGCCGCGGGAGCCGAGCGTGGGGTCGACGGAGGCGGTGACCACGTGCACTCCGGCGATGCCGCCGTTGGTGGCGTACGCCTTCTGGCCGGTGAGCACCCACTCGTCGGTGGCCTCGTCGTAGACGGCCCGGGTGCGCATCGCGCCGACGTCGGAGCCGGCTTCCGGCTCGCTGGTGCAGAAGGCGGCGACGGCCGGCGAGTCGACGTCGCCGAAGCACTGCGGCACCCACTCGACCATCTGGTCCGGGGTGCCGGCGCCGTAGATGGCGGCGACGGCGAGCGAGGTGCCGAAGATGCTCAGGCCGATGCCGGCGTCACCCCAGAAGAGTTCTTCGCTGGCGATCGGCAGGGAGAGCCCGGTCGGGTCGGCCCAGCAGGTGGCGAGGAACTCGAAGCCGTAGAGGCCGACCTTGGCGGCTTCCTGGATCACCGGCCACGGGGTGTCCTCGCGCTCGTCCCACTCGGCGGCGGCTGGGCGCACGACCTCGGCGGCGAAGCCGTGCACCCAGTCGCGTAGATCCCGCTGTTCCTCGTTCAGGTCGAGCGAGAACTCAGCCATGTCAGGCCTTGGGGATGTCGAACAGGTTGGCGATGTTGGCGGCGAGGCCGAGGTCGCCCTTCGCCTTCAGCTTGCCGGTCATGAACATCATCACCGGGTTGGCGCCACCGGAGACGATCTTCAGGAACTCGACCGGGCCCATCGTGAGGCTCAGCTTCGGGTCGTGCTGCGGGGTCTCGTTGACGACGCAGGTGCCGTCGGCGATGACCACCTCGTAAGTGTCGCTGCCGCCGTCGGGGCGACCGGTGATGATCCAGTGGATGACCGCGTTGGTGGAGCCGGCCCGGTCCGCGCGGAACAGCGACGGCATCCGGCCGAACACCTCGCCCAGGACCTTGTCGCGCAGGTCTCCGGACATCACCTGGGCGATCTTGTCGTCCGGGGTGGACTTGACCAGCTGGGCGAACTCCTTGGGGCCCACGTTGGCGAAGGTGGCCGGGTCGAAGTCAGTCATCAGGTGCGCCTTCCGGAAGATTGGCTACTCGCGCGTAACCCTACGCACGAGTAGGTATGCTCGCAAGGTGTCCAGCGTCCCCGCCTTCAAGCGCCTGCCTCGCGCCGTCCGCGAGCAGCAGATGCTCGACGCGGCCGTCAAGGTCTTCTCCCGACGTGGCTTCCACGCCGCCAGCATGGACGAGATCGCGGAGGACGCCGGCATCTCCAAACCCATGGTGTACGCGTACCTCGGCACCAAGGAGGAGCTCTTCGTCGCCTGCCTGCACCGGGAGGGCACCCGGATGATGCAGGCCATCGCCGGGGCGGCGGCTCCCGACCTGCCGGCCGACGAGCGGCTCTGGCGCGGGTTGAGGGCGTTCTTCGGTTTCGTGGGCGCCCACCGGGACGGCTGGGCGGTGCTCTACCGGCAGGCCCGGGGCGAGCAGCCGTTCGCCGGCGAACTGGCCGCCATGCGGGCCCGGCTGGTCGAGGTGGTGGCCGGGATGCTCGACCACGCGCTGCGCGCCGAGGGTCGCGAGATCGCCGCCATCGACCTGGAGGTCGTCGCGTACGCCCTGGTCGGCGCGACCGAGTCACTGGCCGACTGGCTCGCTGACCACCCGGACGCCGACCCGGAGAAGACGGCGACCCGGATGATGAACGTGGCCTGGCTCGGTGCCGCCCAACTGCTGCACGGCGTCACCTGGCGTCCGCCGACCGACTGACGGCCCCGGCGGGGAGAGCGTCGGTGTCCGGCTCGGAGAACCGGCGTCGGTTGCGGAGCCAGCGGACCACCTCGACGACCACAGTCACCGTCAGGGCGAGGCCCAGACCGAGCAGGAGACCACGCAGCGGGTCCTGCTCGAAGGCCAGCCCGCCGAGGTAGCCGACCAGCGCCGAGTAGAGCCCCCACGAGCTGGCGGCCAGCGCGTCGAAGGCCAGGAACCGTCGCCGGGGATAGCGCACCGCACCCATGGTGAGGGTGACAGCGGTCCGGCCGCCCGGAATGTAGCGGGCCACGGTGAGGATCAGACCGCCCCGGGTGGCGATCCCCCGACGGGCCCGGTCGATGGCGGCTCGGCGTCGACCGTGGGGCGGCAGCCGGTCGAGCAGGCGGGTGCCGCCGCCCCGCCCGATGGCGTACGAGATGTGGTCGCCGACCAGCGCCCCGGCGGCGGCCACCAGGATCACCGCCGGCAGGTACGGGGCTCCGGAGGCCGCGAACACCCCTGCGGTGATCACCGCCGTCTCACTCGGCACCACCGGGAAGAAGCCGTCGAGCACCGCGATCGCGAAGATCGCCAGGTACACCCAGGGCGAGGACATCGTGTCGTGCAGCAGGTCGAGCAGATCCATGATCCCGATGCTGGTCGGGGCGGCGACTCCCGACATCGGCCAGTGGTCAGGTGGGCGCCACTACTTAGGTAGCGACCGTCCCCGAGGGCGGGTAGGGGTCTTCCCCCACCGCGCCCCGGTCCGGCGGTGCGGGGCGGCCCGATCCGTCGGCTGAGTCCTACGCTCGCGGGGTGGCCTCCAGCGCCGTCGCCGTCCGGCGGGTCGTCCAGCGGTACGCCCCGCTGCTGCTCGCCGTCCTGGTCGCCGTGGCCGTCTGGGCCAGCTCGACAGGTGACCTCGGTGTCCGCTCGTCGCTGCCGGGCGCTGTCGTGCTGCTGATCGCGCTGGGCTCGGCGTGGGCCGCCGGCACGGTCCGCGCCCGTCGCTGGCCGTTGTTCCTGGCCGCGGCGGTCGGCTGGTTGGTGCTCGCCGCGGCGGCCGCCGGGGTGCTGGCCTCGTACCAGGCCGGGCTGCGGCTGCGCGGTCGCCAACTCGCCGGCTACCTCGCCGGGGCGGCAGTGGTGCTGACCGGCGGGGTGCTGGTCGGGCTGGCGGTGGGTGGCGTACGCCGGATCACCACCGCCACCACCGGCAACGTGCTGCTGCTCGCCGCCTGCCTGGTGGGGCTCCCGTTGGTCTTCGGCCTGTGGGTGCGGGCCCGCCGGGACACGCTGGCCGCGCTGCGGGACCGGGCCGAGCGGTTGGAACGCGAGCAGGAGGCCCGCGCCGACCGGGTCCGCGCCGAGGAGCGGACCCGGATCGCCCGGGAGATGCACGACGTGGTGGCGCACCGGGTCTCGCTGATGGTGGTGCATGCCGGGGCGTTGGAGGTGACCGCCGCGGACCCGGCGACCGTCGAGGCCGCCGCGCTGATCCGGACGACCGGCCGGCAGGCGCTCACCGACCTGCGTGAGGTGCTGGGTGTGTTGCGCCAGGCCGGCCCGGCCGTGACGCCGGAGCGAGGGCTCGACACGTTGGACGAGTTGATCGGGGAGTCCCGCGCCGCCGGGCTGCGGGTGTCCCGGCAGGACGAGGGTGTGCCGACGGCACTTCCGGCGACGTTGGGGCGTACCGCGTACCGGGTGGTTCGTGAGGCGCTGACCAACGTGCGCAAGCACGCGGCCGACGCCGAGACGACCGTCTGTCTGCGTTACCTGCCCGACGGGCTGGAGGTGCTGGTCCGCAACGGCCCGTCCGAGGGCGGGGCCGCGCTGCCCGGTGCCGGGCAGGGGCTGCTCGGGCTGCGTGAGCGGGTGGAGTTGCTCGGCGGCCGGTTGGAGGCGACTCCGGTGGACGGTGGCTTCCTGGTCCGGGCCCTGATCCCGCTGGAGGGCGCGGCGTGATCCGGGTGGTGGTGGTCGACGACGAGCAGCTGGTCCGGGCCGGGCTGCGGCTGATCCTCGAGGCGGCGGAGGACATCACTGTCGTCGGTGAGGCAGCGGACGGCGCCGGCGCGCTGGAGCAGGCCCAGCGGTTACGCCCCGACGTGGTGCTGCTCGACGTGCGGATGCCGGGCGTCGACGGGTTGACCGTCGCGCCCGAGGTGGTCGCCGCCGGCCCGAAGGTCATCATGCTGACCACCTTCGACCTGGACGAGTACGTGCACCGGGCGTTGCGGGCCGGCGCTGTCGGCTTCCTGCTCAAGGACACCCCGCCCCGCGAGTTGGCCGCCGCCGTTCGTACGGTGGCCGCCGGGAACGCGATGCTCGCCCCGACGGTGACCCGCCGCCTGATCAGCTCGTTCGCCGAGCGGGGTCCGGCCCGCCGGGACGCGGCCCGTGAGCGGCTCGCACCGCTGACCGAGCGGGAGCTGGCGATCGTCCGGGAGGTGGCGCGCGGGCACGGCAACGCGGAGATCGCCCGGCGGCTGACGATGAGCGAGGCCACCGTCAAGGCCCACGTCAGCAGGGCCCTGGCGAAGCTCCACGCGGGCAACCGGGTGCAGGTGGCCATCCTCGTGCACGACGCCGACCTGCTGTGACGGGTGTCAGGTCGGTCCGGCCCGGTCGGTGGTGGCGGCGGCGCGGCGGCGCGCCCGGTGGCGCAGCCAACGGATGCCCTCGATCCCCAGCGTGACGATCACCGACAGGCCGATCCCGGCGAGGACGCCCTTGACGGGGTGCCGTTCGAAGGCCAGCCCACCGAAATAGCCGAGCAGCCCGCAGTACAGGGCCCAGGTGACCGTCGCGATCGCGTCGTACAGCAGGAACGACCGGCGGGGATAGCGCACCGCGCCCATGGTGAGGGTGACGGCGGTCCGCCCGCCCGGCAGATACCGGGAGGTGGTCAGGATCAGCCCGCCGCGCCGGTTCAGCGCGCGCCGTGCCCACTCCGAGCTGGCTCGTCGGCGGCTGCCGTCGGGAAACCCGGCGAGGCGTCTCGCGCCGCCACCGCGCCCGATGGCGTACGAGAGGTGGTCACCGGCGCAGGCGCCCAGCGCGGCGGCGACGATCACCGCCGCCAGCTTGGGATTTCCGCTGGTGGAGAGCACAGCGGCGGTGATGACGGCCGCCTCGCCGGGTACGGCCGGAAAGAACGCGTCGACCGCCGTGAGCCCGAAGATCAGCAGGTACACCCACGGTGAGGTGACCAGCTGTCGGAGCAGGTCGAGCGCGGAGTCCATGCCCCCATGCTCGCGGGGTGCGACCCGCCCGGTGGCCGAAGCCGCGGGATGACCCCCACCTCTCCCCGCGCCGATCTTGCACTTTGTGTCCGGACCAACCCGTATAAAAGCCGCAGAACAACGACCGAAAGTGCAAGATCGACGGGGTGGGGTGGGTCAGGCTGCGTGGGCCAGGGTCGGTGGGGCGAGCAGCGGACCGCACGGGGTCTTGTCGTCGGCGGTGGGGCCGTGCGAAGTCAGCACCACGGGTGTGCCCAGCTCCGCGCGCACCGCTGCCGGCCAGTCCTGCGGTTTGTCGTCGTACACCGGGCGGGAGCGCAGCAGGCGGGCGGTGAGCGCGGCCTGCCGGTCCAGGTCGCCGGGCGGGCCCGGGGTGAGCCGGTCGGTGGTGTCGTAGCGGCGGCAGATCCGCAGGTCGGGGCCGGCCAGATCGAGGTGGGTCAGGGCCAGGCCGTCGACGCCGCCGGCCGCGGCGAGGGCGTACCGGTGGGCGACCGCGTCGAAGTGGCCGAACCGGAACCGGCCCTGCCACGGGTTCGTGGCGTTGTGGCGGTCGGTGAACGGCAGGCTCGGGTCCTCGGTCACCAACGGACCGTGCCCGTGCCGGGTGGTGACCACGCGGAGCACACCGATCCGGGTCACGTCGCCGGACCGGCCCGCCTCGGCGAGCAGGCTGTCCACGTTGGCGAACGTGGTGGTGCTCCAGGTGGTGTACGGGTGGAAGCCGTGCCACTCGTCGAGCAGTACCCCCTGCGCGCCCTCGAAGACGCAGGTCCCGGTGCGCAGCGCCTCGGCGAGCCAACTGCCGCCGACGATGGCCACCCGCCCGGCGAAGCCGGTGAACGCGGGCAGGCAGTCCTCGACCGGTGGCGCGTCCAGCGTGCCCAGCTCGGCGGTCAGCCGGTCCCGCAGTGTGGTGAGCCGGCGGCGCAGCAGCGCTGGACTGTGGCAGTCGGCGACCCGGGGCGCGTCGTCGGGGTGGGCGAGACCGTACGCGACGGCCTCGCCCACCCCCAGCCCGCAGGAGCCGTGCCGGTCGGCTCCCCGGGCGATCTCGCGGGCCCGGTTGGCGGCCCGGTGGTACGGGGTGGCGAGCAGCGCGTCCCCGTCGACGGTCAGCCGGTCGAGCGCGTCGGACACCCCGACTGTGGCGAGGTGGTCGGCCTCGGCTGCCAGCGCCAACGGGTCCACCACCACGTGCCGGGACAGGTGTGTGCGGACACCGGGATGGAAGGTGCCGGCGCCGAACTGCGCGAACGTGTGGTGCCGCCCGTCGCGCAGCACGACGTTGTGTGCCGCCTGCGCGCCCCCGTTGAAGCGGACCACCGTGTGCACGGGACGGGTGGCGCAGAGCCAGTCCACCACGGTGCCCTTGCCGGCATCGCCGTAGCCGAGGTCGACCACCGCCACGTGGTTCACAGCCGGGTCACCCCGCTGGCGGTGTCGCGGAACGCCGGCAGCGTCGACACCTCGGCCCGCCGGTCCCGGCCGAGGCGGGCCAGCGCCTTCGACACGGTCCCGGTGGCGCCGGAGCCGGCGCGGTCCAGGTCGCGCAGCCCCTCGTCCAGGTCGATGGCCTGCTCACCGAGGCCGATGGTGAGCGCGATGGTCTCGCAGACCGCGTCGAGGTCGTCGAGCACGACGGCGTTCTGCCCGAGCAGGTCCCGCCAGAAGTCGAGCACCGTGGCGTTGCCGGCGTAGTGGCTGCCGGCGGGGAGCAGGTAGTAGGTGTCCCAGCGGCGGGTCACCTCGTCGACGACCTGCCGCAGCGGCACGTCCTCGGAGAGGTCGTCCCCGATCAGGCCGGCCACCTCCCGGGCCTTCACCCGCTGGTACGCCAGTTCGTCGCCGATGATGAACAGGTAGCCGCGTCGGCCGCGCTTCTCCCAGTTGTCGGTGACTGTGTGCCGGGCCATGAAGTACATGGCCAGCTCGTACGACTCGCTCATCTGCCCGCCGCCACCGCCCTCCAGCACGATCCGGCCGAGGTCGTCGTCCATCCGGTTGTCCGACTCGAACTGGCCCACCTGCAACGGCACCCGGTCGCAGGTGGCGTCGCCGATGGCGCCGAACATGATCTGTGGGTCGCTGGCGTAGCCCTGCCGTTGCAGCAGCCCGAGCAGCTGCGGCAGCTTGGTCTGCAGGACCCGCGGCACCGTGCGCATCGAGCCGGTCACGTCGAAGAGCACCGCGACGGGCGTCGACCGGGGGTGCTCGTCGGAGTCGCGGCTCTCCCGGGTCGCGTCCCGGGGGTCGAGCGCGGGGTGCACTGTGCGTGCCCCGCTGTCGCTGTAGGAGAAGGCGCTCTTGCCGGTGGACCGGCGGTAGCGGTCGGCGGCGTCGTACACGTCGGTGGACCAGATTCCACTGCCCATGACAGCTCCTTAGGGGGTGAGGGTGAAGGGTCGGAAGGTGCGTGGCCCGTAGAGGCGGTCCAGCACCTGGTCGAGTTCGCGCAGCAGACGCCAGGCGTCGTCGGGCCGCTTGGCCAGAGACCGTTGCCGGCAGCCCTGCGCGAAGCTGTGCAGCTCGCGGGGTGCGCGCGGCCCCATCAGCCAGCTCATGCAGTGGCTGGCCATCGCCATGTCGGTGCCCGGGCCGCACTGCTGCTTCTTGAGGACCTCCTCCGGGTACCACCCGTCGTGGCCGGGCGCCAGCGCCGGGACCGTGCTGCCGACCGGGGCGGAGAAGCACCAGTCGACGAGCACCACGCCGTGGGCATCCGGCTCGATCAGCACGTGTCGCGGCAGGACCGCGCCGTGCACCACGCCCGCCCGGTGGGCCAGGCCGAGCACCACCAGCAGTCGCCGCCACATCCAGGCCACGTCCCGGGCGTCCAGCCCGTCGGGGTACGCGCGCCGCGCCTCGTCGAGGTCGTGCAGGCCTGGTGCGGTGGCGAGCACGTTGATCCGCCGTTCCGCGCCGGTGGCGGTGTCCCGGTGCCGGAATTCTTCGACGAGCCGGGGCACGTACGGCAGGTAGCGCGGGTCGCCGCGCTCGGCGATGGTGCGCAGGGCGTGCGCCTCGCGGGCCATCAGGTCGTTGTCGGTGGGCCGTCTGGGGAGCTTGAGCAGCCGGTCGTCGCCGACGTCGTAGAGGTCGGCCAGGTCACCCGAGTGGGCCGGCGCGCCGAGCCGGTAGTCGCCGAGGACTGTGGTCTGCCGGGCCTGCCACCGGGTGGTGACGTGGATGAACGCGTCGATGGCTTCGGCGCGTACCGCCGGGTCGGTCGGCAGGCGGTCGGGGTGCAGGGCCGCGACCAGCTCGCGGTAGCGGCGGGCCGGCTGGTCGGCGCCGAACAGGTCGGCGTCGGTGCGGGCGGCCGCGACCAGGCGGATGGCCTCCGCGGCCCTCACCGCACCGTCTCCTCGCGGGCGGGGCGCAGCAGCGCCGGGTGCAGCAGCCGGGCGTCGCCGGCCCGGTAGAGCCGGGCGCGCGGGCCGCCTCGGGCGCCACCACGCTCGGTGCTGGCGCCGGTGCTCTCCACGAAGCCCGGCACCGAGAGCACCTTGCGGTGGAAGTTGCCGGCGTGCAGCGGGTGCCCCCAGACCGTCTCGTAGACGGCCCGCAGCTCACTGATGGTGAACTCGGCGGCGAGGAAGCGGGTGGCGAGTGGGGTGTACTCCAGCTTGGACCGGGCCCGTTCCAACGCGTCGTCGATGATCCGGCCGTGGTCGAAGGCGAGCTGTCGGCTGGTCAACGCGGTCACCGGCAGCCAGATCGCCTCGTCGGCGTCGCTGCCGGCGGCCGGATCCGGCAGGTCGGGGGCGAAGGCGAGGTGGGCGATCGAGACGACCCGCATGCGCGGGTCACGGTCGGGAGCGCCATAGCTGCCCAACTGCTCCAGGTGTACGCGGCGCAGCGCCTCGCCGCCGAGCCCGGTCTCCTCGGCCAGCTCCCGTCGGGCGCCGGTGGTCAGGTCCTCGTCGGGGCGGACGAAGCCCCCGGGCAGCGCCCAGTGCCCGGCGAAGGGTGCCTCGCCGCGCCGGATCAGCAGCAGGTGCAGTGCGCCGTCGCGGATGGTCAGCGCCACCACGTCGACGGTCACGGCGACCGACGGGTAGGCCCGGGGGTCGTACGCGGCCAGGAACTCCTGCTCGTTCATCGCGTCTCTCTCATTCTGAGAACATCTCGCTGTGAGAACAACCTAGCGCACGAGGAAGCTTCTGCCAAGCTCGGAATCCTCAGCGCAGGTGACCCGCCAGGTGCGGTCGGCCGCGCGCGTCGTGCAGGGCGAACCCGCCGTCCGGCAGGCGCGCGAAGTTCACAGTGCTCGGCAGCGGCACGGGCAGCTTGAAGGCGACCTCGACCGTGTACGCGTCCGGCAGCCGGGCCTCCAGCGCGGCCAGGCAGCGCGCCTTGCTCCACATGCCGTGCGCGATCGGTCGGCGGAAACCAAACAGCCGCGCCCCGAGTCGGGAGGTGTGGATCGGGTTGTGGTCGCCGGAGACCCGCGCGTACTCCGTACCGACGCGCGGTTCCACAGGCCAACGAGCGGTGGCCGTCGGCGCCGCGGGACGTTCGCCCGGCTCGCGGCCACCCGACCTGCCCTCCCGACCGAGGTACGTCGAGACGCCGCGCCACACCTCCTCCCCGTCGACCGAGCCGACCAGCACCACGTCCACCTGCCGCCCCCGGTCGTGGGGGCGCAGATCCTGCGCGTACGTCGTGAAGTCGAGGGTCTCGTCGGCGGTGACCGGGCGATGCGTGGTGATCCGGTTGCCGACGTGCACCAGGCCGACCAGCGGGAGGGGGAAGTCCGGCGCGGTCATCAGGCGTAGGGCCAGTGGGAAGCCCATGACGTGTGGAAACGTCGCGGGTAGCCGGTCGCTGAGCCGGAACCCGCAGACCCTGTCGTAGTCGGCCAGCTGCGTCCGGTCGACGCCCACCCCGGCCACCGTCAACTCGACCGCCGGCAGGTCGGGCCCCCGCCGCCCACCACCGAGGCCCGGTAACGCGCCGAGCAACGCCCGTCGGTGCAGCGCCCCGGCCGCCGGCATCCGGGGCAGTTCGACACGGCTGCGGCTGCGCGACTCCGGCCCCCCGCCCATCACGCCCCCAGCAGGCTCTGGCCGCAGACCCGGACCACGTTTCCGCTGACCGCGCCGCTGGCCGGCCAGGCCAGCCAGCCGATCGTCTCGGCCACGTCCACCGGCAACCCGCCCTGGGCCAGGCTGTTCATCCGTCGGCCCGCCTCGCGGACCACCAGCGGGATGCGCGCGGTCAGCCGGGTCTCGATGAAGCCCGGGGCCACCGCGTTGACGCTGATCCCGCGGTCCCGCAGGGCCGGGGCGAGCGAGTCGACCAGCCCGATCACGCCGGCCTTGCTGGTGGCGTAGTTGGTCTGCCCCCGGTTGCCGGCGATCCCGGCGATCGAGGAGACCGAGATGATCCGCCCGCCGGCCGGGATCAGTTCCCGCTCCAACAGCACGTCGTTGATCCGCTCCTGGCTGGACAGGTTGACGTCGATCACCTGGTCCCACCGGTCGGCGTCCATCCGGCCCAGCGTCTTGTCCCGGGTGATGCCGGCGTTGTGCACCACCACGTCGACCCGGCCGTGCCGGCTGGCCAGGTGCTCGGCGAGTCGGGTCGGCGCGTCCGGCGCGGTCAGGTCGAGTTGGACGGCGGTGCCGCCGATGTCGTTCGCCACCGCGGCGAGCGCGTCGCCGGCGGCCGGGATGTCCAGGGCCACCACCTGCGCGCCGTCGCGGGCCAGCACCTTCGCCAGCGCCGCGCCGATCCCCCGGGCGGCGCCGGTGACGAGCACGACCTGCCCGTCCAGCGGGCGGTCCCAGTCGGCCGGGGCGCTCGCCGCGCCGCCGCCGACCCGGATGACCTGACCCGACACGTACGCGGAACGGCCGGACAGAATGAATCGGACTGTCGATGCGAGGCCGGTGTGCGTGTCGGCTGAGAGGTCCGGGCCGCCCGCTGCGGCACCGTCGCCGCGGGTCACGTAGACGAGTTGTGCGGTGGTGCCCCGGCCGAACTCCTTGCCGATGCTGCGGACCAGCCCTTCAAGGGCGCGCTGGGCGGTCGCCTCGCGGGGTGTGGGGCATTCCTGCGGCGGGGTGCCCAGCACGATCACCCGGCCGCTGGGCAGCACGGCCCGGGCCTGCGGGTGGAAGAAGTCGTAGAGCTGGCGCAGCTCGGTCGAGTCGGTGATCCCGGTGGCGTCGAAGAGCAGTGCCCCGTACCGCTGCGGGTTGGCGCCGGTCGGGTCGGCCAGTTCGACCCCGGCGGCGGTCAGGATCTTGGTGATCGGCTCGGCGAGCCGACCGCCGGTGGCCGCGCCGAGCAGGGCCGGGCCGGCCAGCAACGGGTCGCCGGGATGGTGCCGGCGCAGTCGGGGCGGGTCGGGCAGCCCGAGGCGCTTGACCAGCGCGCGGCCGGCGGCCGATTGGACGAAGCTCGCGTACCTGTCGGTCATGGGCGTAGCCTACTGGCGAGTAGGGTTCGAGCAACACATGTCGAGGAGGCGGATCGTGCAGAGCATCCGGCGGGTCGCGGTCATCGGGGGCAACCGCATCCCCTTCGCCCGTTCCAACTCCCGCTACGCGGACGCGTCCAACGCGGACCTGCTCGGCGCGGCGCTCGACGGCCTGATCGCCCGCTACGGGTTGGCCGGGCAGCGCGTCGGCGAGGTGGTGACAGGTGCGGTGCTCAAGCACTCCCGCGACTTCAACCTCACCCGCGAGGTGGTCCTCGGCTCCCGGCTCGACCCACACACCCCGGCGTACGACATCCAGCAGGCGTGCGGCACCGGTCTGGAGGCGACGATCCTGGTCGCCAACAAGATCGCCCTCGGCCAGCTCGACGTGGGCATCGCCGGCGGTGTCGACACCACCTCCGACGCCCCGCTCGCCGTCAACGAGGAGATGCGCCGCACGCTGCTCAAGCTCAACTCGGCCCGTACGCTGGGCGAACGGCTCAAGATCGCGGCGAAGCTGCGCCCACTCCAGCCGTTCAAGCCGGAGATCCCCCGCAACGCCGAGCCGCGCACCGGGCTGTCCATGGGCGACCACGCCGCCCGCACCGCAGTGCGCTGGCAGATCGACCGACGCGCCCAGGACGAGCTGGCACTGCGCTCACACCAGCGCCTCGCCGCCGCGTACGACAGGGGTTTCTTCGACGACCTGATGACGCCCTACCTGGGGCTCACCCGAGATGCGAACCTGCGCCCGGACACCAGCCTGGAGAAGCTCGGTTCGCTGAAGCCGGTCTTCGGCACCCGCGGCCCGGACGCCGAACAGGCCACCATGACCGCCGGCAACTCGTCGCCCCTCACCGACGGCGCGTCCACGGTGCTGCTGGCCAGCGAGGAGTGGGCGGCGGCGCACCACCTGCCCGTACTGGCCTGGTTCAGCTGGTCGGAGACGGCGGCGGTGGACTTCGTGCACGGCGACGAGGGACTGCTGATGGCACCCGCGTACGCGGTGCCCCGAATGCTGGCCCGCGCCGGGCTGACGTTGCAGGACTTCGACTACTACGAGATCCACGAGGCGTTCGCGTCGCAGGTGCTGGCCACCCTCGCCGCCTGGGAGTCACCGGAGTTCTGCAAGGACCGGCTCGGCCTGGACGCGCCGCTGGGTTCGATCGACACCGACCGGCTCAACGTCAACGGCTCGTCGCTGGCCGCCGGGCACCCTTTCGCCGCCACCGGCGGGCGGATCGTGGCGACCCTGGCGAAGCTGCTGGCCGAGCGGGGCAGCGGTCGCGGGCTGATCTCCATCTGCGCCGCCGGTGGTCAGGGCGTGACCGCCATCCTGGAGCGTTGAACGCGGGATCGTCCCTTACCGGGGTGACCGCCAGCAGGCGTTAACGGACCGTTCAGAAGTTGGCCCGCTGGTGGAGGGTTTACCACGCGACGGTGATCGTTGCCGCGCTACAGGCGCGGTTCGATCACTCCTGCGTGCGGAACGGGGCCGTAACACCATGGAGTCCGTCCTCCCACGGACGACCACCCTCTCGGTGGTCATCCCGATGTTCAATGAGACCGCTGTCATTCCGGCGCTCGTCGCCCGGCTGCGGCCGGTGCTCGACGCGCTCGGCGTCGACTACGAGGTGGTCGCCGTCGACGACGGCAGCCGCGACGACACCGTGTCGGTGCTCTTCGACCACGGCCGGGACTGGCCGCAGTTGCGGGTGCTCCGGCTGCGGCGCAACAGCGGCCACCAGGCGGCGTTGACCGCCGGCCTGCACCGGGCCGTCGGCCAGTGGGTGGTCAGCCTCGACGCCGATCTCCAGGATCCGCCGGAGACCATCGCCGAGATGCTCCGGGTGGCCCGCGAGGACGGGGTGGATGTGGTCTACGGCGTCCGCGCCGACCGCAGCACCGACACGGTCTTCAAGCGCAACACCGCCCGTGGCTACTACTGGGCGATGCGCCGGCTCGTCGGCGTCGACCTGCCCGCCCAGGCTGGCGACTTCCGGTTGCTCAGCCGGGACGTGATCGAGGTCCTGCGTCGGCTGCCCGAACGCGCCCCGGTCTACCGGCTGCTGGTGCCGTCGCTCGGCTTTCCCAGCGCCGAGGTGCGCTACGACCGCGAGGCCCGCGCCGCCGGCGAGACGAAGTATCCGCTGCGCCGGATGGTGGCCCTGGCCTGGGAGAGCACTGCGAACTTCTCCGCCGCGCCACTGCGCCTGGCCACCTGGCTGGGCATGTCGAGCTTCCTGCTCTGCCTTGCGTTGATCTTGTTCGGTATGTTCGCCCACGTCTCCGGCACCACCATCCCCGGCTGGACCTCGATGTTCGTCGCGGTGCTGCTGCTCAGTGGGGTGCAGTTGGTCTGCCTCGGCCTGCTGGGCGAGTACGTCGGACGGATCTACGCCACGGTGCAGAACCGGCCCGCGTTCCACATCGGGTTCGACTCCCGGGACGAGGTCCCGGACGCGCAGCCGGTCGCCCGGGGCGATGACGCCGCCCGTACGCCGAGCTTCGATTCGGCGGTCGGCGTCCGTGGCTGACCTCCTTCTCGCCGAGCGGGTCGACACCCCGGCGCCGGCGTCGCGCCGAAACGCTCTCCTGCCGGTCCTCAGCACGCTCCCGTGGCTGCTCGTGATCGCCGCGCTGCTCGTGGTCTGGTCCCGCGGCGGTGTGCCCGCCCCGGACCTGGCGCGGTTCTCCGCGTACTGGGCCCTCGCGTTGGTGCTCCCCGGGACCCTGGTGCACCGGGCGCTGCGCGGCAGCCGGGGCAACCTCCCGGAGGACCTCGGCTACGGCGCGGCCACCGGCCTGCTGCTGGAGATCATGGCCTGGGCGTTGGCCGCGGCGACCGGTCAGCAGTCCCTGCTGCGGTGGTGGCCGCTGCCCGTCCTCGTGGCGTTCGCCGCCGTCCCCGGGCTGCGCCGGCACTGGCGGGTCGGCGAGCGCCGTCCGCTGCCGCTCGCCTGGCACTGGGGAATGGGCGCGGCGCTGCTGGTGGTGCTGGCCTGGGGATACACCCAGTGGCGAACGGTCCCGCTGCCTCCGGTGTCCGGCGGCTACTACCAGGATGTGCTCTACCACCTGGGTCTGGTGCAGGAGCTGACCCGGGCGATGCCGTTCGAGTTGCCGCACGTCGCCGGGGAGGCGCTGCGCTACCACTACCTGTCCGACGCGCACGTCGCCAGCGGCAGCATGATCACCGGAATCTCTCCGGCGGTGGTGCTGCTACGACTCTGGCTGGTGCCGGTGGTCGCAACCGCGGTGCTGCTCGCGGCCGGGCTCGCCCGCGACCTGAGTGGTGCCGTCTGGACCGGCCCGGTGGCCGCCCTCGCCGCCTTCATCGGAGCGGGGGTCACGCTCGGTGCGCCGGTGGGCGTCTCCGGCGAGATGCCGCTGTCGTACGCCAGCCCCTCCCAGACGTACGTGCTGGTTCCGTTGCTGCTGCTCGCCGGGCTCATCGTCGACGTGGTCCGGGGGCGTTCCCTCGGCCCGGCCTGGCCGCTGGTTCCCGCGCTCGGGCTGGTCTGTGCGGGTGCGAAGTCCAGCGCGTTGCCGCCGGTGATCGCCGGCCTGGGTCTCACCGCCGTCGTGTTCTGGTGGCGGAAGCGCCAGATCCCGCGACCCGCCCTGACCGCGCTGGCCTGCCTCGTGGCGGCGATGGCGCTCGGCTTCCGGCTGTTCGCCGGTGGCGGAGCCGGCACGCTGCGCCTGCAGGCGTTGGCGATGCTGCACTTCATCGCCCCGTACGCCGAGACCCTCGGGCCGGGTGACGGAATCTGGCCGAGTGCGCCGCTGCCGCCGGGCATCAACGACGGCGGTTTTCTCGGGTGGCTGCTGGCGTTCGCCGTGGTCGCCTGGTGGGTGCTGGGTCAGGCGCCCCGATGGGTGGGCATGAGCCTGCTCGTCGACGGTGGGCACCGGGCCGACCCGGCCGTCTGGCTGCTCGCCGGCACGGTCCTGGCCGGAGCGGCCACCACCTGGGTGTTCCAGCACCCGTCGATCAGTCAGATCTACTTCTGGATGGGTGTCATCCCGCTCGGCGTCGTGCTGACCACCTGGTCCCTCGCCCAGGCCCGAGCGCCCTGGCCGGTGCTTGTGGTGCCCGCCGTGGCCGGCGTGCTGGCGGGGCTCGCCACGGCCGGCACGCTTGCGGGTTTCACCGTGCCCAGGATCAGCCGTCCCGGCACCCCCACCACCTCGACGATCGAGGGATGGCTGCGGGTGCTGGGTCTGTCAGCGGCCCGGTACGTGCTGTTCGTGGCGGTGGCCGCCGCGCTCGCCGTCGGGGTGGCCGCCCTGTGGCGACGCCGCGTCCCGGCACCGGTGCCGGCGGACGGCTCGGCACGTCGTCGGCGGACGGCGACGATCGCCCTGGCCGGGGTCACCGCGGCGATGCTCGGTGCCAGCGCCGCCGTCGCCGTGGGCGGTACCGTCCGCTCGGTGCTGACCGAGCCGGTGCGGGCGACCGGGCCGCAGCCGTACGCGCTGACCGCCGACGAGATGCGCGCGGCGCTGTGGCTTGACGACAACGCCGCCGACGACGACGTGGTCGCCACCAACGTGCACTGCCGGCCGGTGCGGACCACCCCGCACTGCGACGCCCGTGCGTTCTGGGTGACCGGCCTGGGCGGGCACCGCACTGTGGTGGAGAGCTGGGCCTACACCGACGCGGTAGTGGCCGCGCACGGCGTCGAGGGCCTGGGGTACGCCCGACAGAGTTTCCCCGACCAGGCGCTGCTCGCGCTCAACGACGGGGTGTTCAGCGCGCCGACCCGGGCCGACCTGGACCGGCTCCGCAACGAGCACGGGGTCCGGTGGCTGTTCGCCGACACCAGGGCGGGTGCGGTGTCGGCGGAGTTGGCCGGGCTGGCCCAGGTCCGACTGGTCGCCGGTCCGGTCACCGTCTACGAGCTGAACCGGCCCTGACCGCCCGAGCACCCCGGCCCGGTCCCGGCGTCCGAGGCCCGGCCCGGTCCCGCTCCCGACCAGCGGGTGCGGGACAATGAGGTACGTGACGACGATCCCCAACGTGCTGGCCAACCGGTACGCCTCGCCCGAACTGGTCGCCCTCTGGTCCCCGGAGGAGAAGGTCAGGATGGAACGGCGGCTCTGGCTCGCCGTGCTCCGCGCTCAGCGTGACCTGGGCGTGCCGGTGCCGGACGGCGTGGTCGAGGCGTACGAGCGGGTGCTCGACCAGGTCGACCTCGCCTCGATCGCCGAGCGGGAGCGGGTCACCCGGCACGACGTGAAGGCCCGGATCGAGGAGTTCAGCGCGCTCGCCGGGCACGAGCACGTGCACAAGGGGATGACCTCACGGGACCTCACCGAGAACGTCGAGCAGCTTCAGGTGCGCGCCTCGCTGGAGCTGATCCGCGACCGGGTGGTGGCCACCCTCGCCCGGTTGGCCTGGCTGGCCCACGAGCACTCCGAGCTGGTCATGACCGGCCGTTCGCACAACGTGGCGGCGCAGGCCACCACGCTGGGCAAGCGCTTCGCGTCGGCGGCGGAGGAGCTGCTGATCGCGTACGAGCGGCTGGAGGAGCTGATCGCCCGCTACCCGCTGCGGGGGATCAAGGGACCGGTCGGCACGGCCGCCGACCAGCTCGACCTCTTCGACGGCGACGCCGACAAGGTGGCCGAGTTGGAGCGGCGGGTCGCCGAGCACCTGGGCTTCTCCCGGGTGCTGGACAGCGTCGGGCAGGTCTACCCGCGCTCGCTCGACTTCGACGTGCTGGCCGCGCTGGCCCAGACCGCCGCGGCGCCGTCGTCGCTGGCCACCACGATCCGGTTGATGGTCGGTCAGGAGTTGGCGACCGAGGGCTTCAAGCCGGGCCAGGTCGGCTCCAGCGCGATGCCGCACAAGATGAACACGCGCTCCTCGGAGCGGGTGAACGGCTTCGCCGTGATCATCCGGGGTTACCTGTCGATGGTCGGCGAGCTGGCCGGTGACCAGTGGAACGAGGGGGACGTGTCCTGCTCGGTGGTCCGGCGGGTGGCACTGCCGGACGCGTTCTTCGCCGCCGACGGGCTGTTCCAGACGTTCCTCACCGTGCTCGACGAGTTCGGCTCGTACCCGGCGGTGATCAACCGGGAGCTGGAGCGCTTCCTGCCGTTCCTGGCCACCACGAAGATCCTGGTAGCGGCGGTCCGGCGGGGCGTCGGCCGGGAGGTCGCCCACGAGGTGATCAAGGAGCACGCGGTCGCTGTGGCGCTGGCGATGCGTGAGAAGGGCTCACCGGAGAACGACCTCTTCGACCGCCTGGCGGCGGACGGCCGACTCGGCCTGTCCCGCGCCGACATCGACACCCTGGTCGCCGACCGCAACGCCTTCGTGGGCGCCGCCCAGGCCCAGGTGGCAGCGGTAACCAGCCGCATCACGACCGTGGTGGAAGCCCACCCCGAAGCCGCAACCTACTCCCCACCCCCCATCCTCTAACCCACCGTTGCCGTCGATCATGAGGTTGGCGGGCCGCACGAGCTCTAAACCGCCGGTCAACCTCATGATCGACCTCGGCGTTATTCGCCGGTTGCGGTTTCGGCGGCGGTTCTCAGGTTGGGGGCGCTGGCCGGTTCGGCGATGCCGCCGGGAGCCTCGGTGATGCCCGCGATTTCCGCGGTTTCCGCGGCTACCGCTGGCTGGTCGGCCGGCATGACCTCGGGCATCTTGGGTACGGCGACCACTGCCGTCCCGTACGCACAGATCTCCATCCACATCTCGCCGCAGTCCCGGCTGTCGAACCGCATGCCGATCACCGCGTTCGCACCGAGCCGCAGGGCCTCCTCGCCGAGGCGGGCCACCGAGTCCGTGCGCCACCGGGTCAGGTTGTCCGGGGCCATCGGGTCGTACGCGCCACCGCGCAGGTTCTTCACACCCTCGCGGTACGGGTTGCGTGTCCTGGCCATCGATGACACCACCTCACCGAGAATCTGGCGGATCTCGTAGCCGGGCAGTTGCTCTGTCGTCACGACCAGCACGGTTCCGATGCTGTCAGGAGTGGCGCGACCCGATCGTGTGCATTGTTCACCTGATCGGATGCTGCAAAACCACGCGGCGCGGACGGCCGGCACGCGGCCGACCATCCGCGCCGAGCCGGGCGCTAACCGTCAGACACCGGCCACCGAGGTGATCCAGGCCCGGTTGTACGCAACGCTGCCGTAGTTCTGGATGCTCGACCCGTCGGCGGTGGAGGCGACGCCGACCTGCTGGCCGTTGTAGAACTGCGGGCCGCCGGAGTCGCCGCGCCAGGCGTTGCCGTTGATCCGGGTGCTGCGGATCGCCTGGCCGCCGTACGCGTCGGTGGCGCTGTTGCTGGTGACCCGGACGGTGGCGGTCTTCAGCACGGTGGACGCCGAGCAGCCGCTGTAGCAGGTCATGCCCCAGCCGTAGATCGAGTTCGTCGAGTTGATCGGCGGGTTGCTGCTGGCCAGGCTCACAGTGGAGGTGCTGACGGTGCTGGAGAGTCGCATGAGCGCGAGGTCGTTGCGGGTGTAGGTGGCGCTGACCGTGCGGGTGACCCCGCCGGAGGTGCGGTTCACGCTGCCGACGCGCACCGACATGGTGCCGCTGATGCAGTGCCGGGCGGTGAGCACCCACTGCGCGGCGATGACGCTGCCGGAGCAGGTGAACGAGCCGTTGCTGAGCACCGCGGCGGCCCAGGGCGCGGACGAGACGGTGCCGCCGCCGATGATGGGCTGCGGGCCGGCTGGGGCGGCGGATGCGGCGGACGTGACGCCGAGGGCGCCGACCAGTGCGGTGCTGAGTACGACGAGCAGGGGGCGGATGCGCATCGGGTGGACTCCTTGGACGGGGCGGCCCGGGATCGCCGGGTGCGGGTGGGGGACGGCAGCGGGGGTTCCCGCGAGCGCCTGAATCGACTTACGTCGATGTACAGTAGGGCCCGACGCGGCCGTTATCAAGGATCTGATCGAGGTTGGCCAATGTAACGATTTGGCCACCTGTTGCGCCGTATAAGCCCTGCTGAGACCACCTGTAGCGCCTGACGGGTCACAGTGGGCGTCGGTAATGTCGATCACTGCCTGGACTGCACCCGGCCGGTGCGTCCGCGGCGATATCTGCCAGGTACGCTGGCTGCGCTCGCCCATTGTGGGTCGGCACCCAACTGCGTACACAGTCAGGAGTGCCCAGTGCCTCGCGTCGTCGTCGACGTCATGCTCAAGCCCGAGATCCTCGATCCGCAGGGCCAGGCCGTCGCAAACGCGCTGCCCCGGCTCGGCGTCGGTGACGTCGCCTCGGTTCGGATCGGCAGGCGGATCGAGATCGAGTTCACCGGTGAACCGGACCTGGACCGCGCTCGGGAAATTGCCGACAAACTGCTCGCCAACCCGGTCATCGAGGACTTCACCGTCCGCCTGGTCGAGGCCGACGAGACCGCGGACGCCCGCTCGTGACCGCCCGGGTCGGTGTCGTCACCTTCCCCGGCTCGCTCGACGACGGGGACGCGGCCCGGGCCGTCCGGATCGCCGGCGCTGAGCCGGTCCGGCTCTGGCACGGCGACCCGGAGCTGCACGGCGTCGACGCCGTCGTCCTGCCCGGCGGTTTCTCCTACGGTGACTACCTGCGCTGCGGTGCCATCGCCCGGTTCGCCCCGGTGATGGAGACGATCGTGGACGCCGCCCGGGGTGGTCTGCCGGTGCTCGGCATCTGCAACGGTTTCCAGATCCTGTGCGAGGCGCACCTGCTGCCCGGCGCGCTCACCCGCAACCAGCACCTGCACTTCCGCAACCGGGACCAGGTCCTGCGCATCGAGTCGGTCGGGACCGCGTGGACCAACGCGTTCCAGCCCGGCCAGGAAGTGCTCATCCCGGTGAAGAACGGCGAGGGCTGCTACGTCGCGGACACCGCGACGCTGGACCAGCTCGAGGCCGAGGGTCGAGTCGTCGCCCGCTACGTCGGCGGTAACCCCAACGGGTCCCAGCGCGACATCGCCGCGATCACCAACGCCGCCGGCAACGTGGTCGGCATCATGCCGCACCCCGAGCACGCGGTGGAGGCGCTCACCGGCCCTTCGCTGGACGGCCTCGGCTTCTTCACTTCGGTCCTCAAGCACCTGGTGGGGACGCCGGCGTGACCGGCGAGACGATCATCGGTCAGCTCAACCGCCGGCCCGGCGGGCGCGAGCGCAGCGAGGAGAGGTCATGACCACCCATCCGGACCCGGTACGCGACACACCGGAGGCGTACTCCGCCCCGGCGCAGCCGGCCGAGCCGAGCCCGGCGCAGCCGGTCGCACCGGCGACCGCCCCCGCCCAGCCGGCCGCCGCCGTGTGGACCGAGGGCGTGGACACCGTGCCGCGCGCCGGTGGCACCCCGGGCGAGCTTCAGCCGTACACCGAGCTGGGCCTGCGGGACGACGAGTACGACCGGATCCGGCAGATCCTCGACCGCCGGCCCACCCAGTCCGAGCTCGCCATGTACTCGATCATGTGGAGCGAGCACTGCTCCTACAAGTCGAGCAAGGTGCACCTGCGGCAGTTCGGCGAGAAGGCCCCGCACAGCGACCGGATGCTCGCCGGCATCGGTGAGAACGCCGGTGTGGTGCAGGTGTCCGACGAGCTGGCGGTGACCTTCAAGGTCGAGTCGCACAACCACCCGAGCTTCGTCGAGCCGTACCAGGGCGCGGCCACCGGCGTCGGCGGCATCGTCCGGGACATCCTCGCCATGGGCGCCCGCCCGGTCGCGGTGATGGACCCGCTGCGCTTCGGCGCCGCGGACCACCCGGACACCGCCCGGGTGCTCACCGGCGTGGTCGCCGGCGTCGGCGGCTACGGCAACTGCCTCGGCCTGCCCAACATCGGTGGCGAGCTGGTCTTCGACCCCTCCTACCAGGGCAACCCGCTGCTCAACGCGCTCTGCCTGGGCGTGTTGCCGGTCGAGCGGCTGCAGAACAAGGCCGCCGCCGGCCCGGGCAACGTTGTCGTGCTGATGGGTGCCAAGACCGGCCGGGACGGCATCGGTGGCGTGTCGGTGCTGGCCAGCGCCACCTTCGACGAGGGCAGCGAGGCGCGCCGCCCCGCCGTGCAGGTCGGTGACCCGTTCACCGAGAAGCTGCTGATCGAGGCGTGCCTCGAGCTGTACGACGGCCAACTGGTCGTCGGCATCCAGGACCTCGGCGGCGCCGGCCTGACCTGCGCGCTCACCGAGACCGCCGCCGCCGCCGGCACCGGCATGCGGGTCTGGCTGGAGCGCGTGCCGCTGCGCGAGCCCTCGATGGACCCGCACGAGATCCTGGCCAGCGAGTCGCAGGAGCGGATGCTGCTCGTCGTCGAGCCGGACAAGCTCGACGCGGTGCTCAAGACCTGCGAGAAGTGGGGCGTCCTCGCCACCGCGATCGGTGAGGTCACCGCACCGGAGCCGGACGGCCGTCCGGGTCGACTGCTGATCACCTGGCAGGACCACCTGGTCGTCGACGTGCCGCCGGGTTCGCTTGTCGACGACGGCCCGGTCTACGCCCGGCCGATGCGCGAGCCGGCCGACCTGATCCTGCTCCAGGCCGACCGGGCCGAGACGCTTCCCCGCCCGGCCGACCCGGAGGCGCTGCGGGAGACCGTGCTGCGCATGATCGCGTCGCCCAACCTGGCCGACAAGTCCTGGGTCACCGAGCAGTACGACCGCTACGTGCTGGGCAACACGGTGCTCGCCCAGCCGGAGGACGGCGGCGTGATCCGGATCGACGAGCGGACCGGCCTCGGCGTGGCGCTGTCGGTGGACGGCAACGGCCGGTACGCCCGACTCGACCCGTACAACGGGACCAAGCTGGCCCTGGCCGAGGCGTACCGGAACGTGGCGGTGACCGGCGCGAAGCCGATCGCCGTTACCGACTGCCTCAACTTCGGCTCGCCGGAGGATCCGGGCGTGATGTGGCAGTTCGCCGAGGCCGTGCGCGGCCTGGCGGACGGCTGCCTGGAGCTGGGCATCCCGGTGACCGGCGGCAATGTCAGCTTCTACAACCAGACCGGCGCGGCGGCCATCCACCCGACCCCGGTGGTCGGCGTGCTGGGTGTGCTGGACAACGTCGCCGACCGGGTGCCGATGGGCTTCGTGCCGCGCGCCGGTGGCGACCACGACCAGCTCTACCTGCTCGGCGAGACGAACGTGGAGCTGTCCGGCTCGGAGTGGGCCTGGGTGACGCACGAGCACCTCGGCGGTATTCCGCCGCAGGTCGACCTTCTCCGCGAGAAGGCGCTTGCCGAGCTGCTGGCCGAGGCGGCCCGGGTCGGCCACCTGGCCTCCGCGCACGACCTCTCCGACGGTGGCCTCGCCCAGAGCCTGGTCGAGTCCTGCCTGCGTCGGGGCGTCGGTGCCCGGGTCGCGGTGCCGGAGCAGTTCACCGAGGGCTCGATGCCGTTCGTGTACCTGTTCAGCGAGTCCGCCACGCGGGCGCTGGTGTCGGTGCCGCGCGGCCACGACAAGGCGTTCGCGGCGCTCTGCGCCGAGCGGGGCGTGCCGTTCGAGCTGATCGGCGTCACCGACCCGACCGGCGGTGCGCTGGAGGTGCACGGCCAGTTCCGGATCGGCCTGGACGAGCTGCGCGCCGCGCACACCGAGACGTTGCCGCGACTCTTCGGGGGCTCGGCGGCCGTCGAGGTGCCCGCCCCGGCCGCCGGTGTGGCGGGTGCGGTCGAGGCCGTGCCGCTGCCGGTGGCGCCGGCCGAGCCGCTCGACCCGGCTGAGGTGGTCTCCGAGCCGATCGCCTCGTCGGGGCCGTCTCCGGAGACCGGCGCTGTCGAGCCGATCGGGTCGGAGCAGCCCGAGTCTGACTCCGGTGACGCCGAGCCGTCGCCTGACGAGCGCTGAGGCGTTGGCCGCTGCCGTCTACGGCCAACCCGGTTCGGGTGCCCGGTTCGACTGGGGTCTGACCGGGGCGGCCGAGCTCGGCCGGGTCTGCGCGGCGCTGGTGGTGGTGGACGTGCTGTCGTTCACCACCGCCGTCGAGGTGGCGGTGGCCCGGGGTATGCGGGTGCACCCGTTCCCCTGGGGTGAGCAGGCCGCCGAGTACGCCGTCCGGGTCGGCGCGACAGCTGCTGTCGGGCGGCGGCAGACGACAGCGGAACACCCATGGTCGCTCTCGCCGGCCGCGTTGAGTAGCGCACCCGTGGTGGCGGACCTGGTGCTGCCCTCCCCGAACGGCTCCGCCATCAGCGCCGCCGCCAGCGCCACCGGCCTGCCGGTGGTCGCGGCGTGCCTGCGCAACGCACGCGCCGTCGGGCATTGGCTGCGCCGCCAGGGGTACGGCACTGTGGACGCTCCGATCGGCGTGATCGCCTCCGGAGAGCGGTGGCCGGACGGGTCACTGCGTCCGTCGGTGGAGGACCAGCTCGGCGCCGCCTCGGTGCTGGATGCCCTCTCCGGCGTGCCGGGTGGGCTGTCGGTGGAGGCGGCCATGGCGCTCGCCGCGCTGGCGAGCACCCCGGATGTGCCCGCCGCCGTGCGCGGCAGCGTCTCCGGGCGGGAGTTGACCGAGAACGGCTTCGCCGGGGACGTGGATGTCGCCGTCCGGATCGGCGTGTCGAACGTCGTGCCGGTGCTCCACCAGGGCGTCTTCTCCGCAGCCTGACCGCGCCCCCATCCCGCGATCTTGCACTTTCTGTCCCCGACATAGGGGGCATTCCGCCCGTACGGGCGACCGAAACGGCAACATCGGCGCGGGTCGGGTTGGTCTTGTGACAGCGAAACGGCCACCCGGATACCTCCGGGTGGCCGTTTCCATGAGCTGTGGTGGGGTCAGTCGTCCAGCCAGTCGAGGCGGCGACCGCCGCGCTCGGTCGGCGGCGGGGTCTCCGGTCGGTTCCGCCCGGCGGGCTGCTGGCCGTAGCCGCCCTGGTCGTAGCCCCGGTCGTCGTAGCCGCCGCGTTGCTGCGGAGGCTCCTGGCCGTAGTTGCCGGCCTGGTCGTACCCGCCGGCGGGTTGGCCGTAGCCGCCCTGGTCGTAGCCCCGGTCGTCGTAGCCGCCGCGTTGCTGCGGAGGCTCCTGGCCGTAGTTGCCGGCCTGGTCGTACCCGCCGGCCGGTTGGCCGTAGCCGCCCTGGTCGTACCCGCCCGCCTCCGGAGCGCCGTAGCCCGCGGTCGGCTCGGCGGCGCGACCGCCGTACGGGGCGGCCTCGGGCTGGCCGTAGCCCTGACCCTGCTCCGGCTGGTAGACGCCGGTGGCGTACGGGTCGGCCGGGGCCGGGTACTGGGTGTCGCCGGTGTACCGGCCGGTCGGCTCGTCGAACCGCTCGCCGTACGCCGCACCGCCAGCGGGAGCCGCCGGATACGCGGTGGTGCCGCCCGGAGCGTCGTAGTCGCGACTGCCGTAGCCACCGCCGGAGGCTGGTGCGTTTCCGTAGCCGCCACCGGAGGCCGGAGCGTTGCCGTAGCCGCCACCGGGTGCGGCACCGTAACCGTCACCGGCCGCACCGGCGCCGTAGCCGCCTTCCGCGCCGGCCGGGGCACCGTAGCCCCCACCCGAGGCGGGAGCGTTGCCGTAGCCGCCACCTGAGGCCGGGGCGTTGCCGTAGCCACCACCGGAGGCGGGAGCGTTGCCGTAGCCGCCGGCACCATATCCGCCGGGGGCCGGCTCGTCGCCGTAGCCGGCGCCGCCCCAGCCCTGCTGACCCGCGCCGCCGTACGCCTGGGCAGGCGCGCCGTACGGGTCCGGTGGAACGTCGTCGACCACCGGGCGGTGCATCATCGTCGGCGCCTCGCTCAGCGCCGCGCCACCGACCATGGTCGGGTCCGCGCCGGGACGACCGCCGACCACCCGGGTCTGGTCGTCGGGGCCGCGGAACCCGCCCCGCGAGGGTGGCACCACACCGCCACCACCGGCGGCCGCCGGAACGTCGTCGTCGTCGCCGTTCTCCTTGCGCTTCATCCAGAGCAGCACGATCGTGCCGACACCGGCGGCGACCAGGAGACCACCGAGCAAGATGATCATGTACGAGCCGATGCCACCGCTGTCCTCGTTGTTCGAGGCGTTCGCCGGAGCGCCCTGGCTGGCCTCCTCGGTGGGCTCCTCTTCGGTGCCCTCCTCGGTTACCTCGTCGGTGGGCGTGGCCTCGGGGGTGGCGGACGGGGTGGCGCTGGGCGTCACCTCGACCTTGATCGCGAGGCTGATCCGTTGCCCGGTGACGGCCTGCCCGGCGGCGGCGTTGATGGTCTTGGTGGCCACCACGTTGTCGAAGCTCGCGCCCAGGTCGATCCGACCGGGTGCGATCGGCTTGTCGCTAGTGCCGGTGAACCGGAAGTCGCCGCTGCCGTTGCTGGTGGTGTCGAACTGCCGGCCGGTGCTGTCGCGCAGCATGACCACCGCGTTCGCGACCGCCTTGCTGTCGGCCTGTGAGATCACCTTGCCGGAGATCGAACGCACGGTCTGGTTCTGCGGCGGGGGCGCTGCCTTGGCGACCAACGTGACAGTGGTCGACGCCTCTTCGGTCTGCTTCACGACCCCGGTGGAGTCTGTCGCCTTGACGGTGACCGTGGCGCTGCCGTTGGCTGCGTCATCCGCAGCCTTGAAGGTGGCGTCGAAGGTCCCACTCGACGTCACCCGGCCGCGAGAGCACCCGTCAACACAGGTCAGCTTCGAGCTGCTCGAGCTGAAACTGATGTCCGCAGGCCCGGCACCGTCTTCGAAGGCGAGCCGATAGCTGATCTTCGTGGTCTTGCCGGCCTCGACGCTGCTCGGCGAGGCCGAGACATCTGTAACGTTGGGAGCGGCCATTGCTGGTGTGGCGGGGACGGCGAGCAGAGCGCCGGCAACCAGCGCTACGACCACACCGGCCCGCTGCTTCCAGGCACGTCGGTGTGTTGACACGTCCACCGCCTTCCGGGCTGACTTCCCTCTGACCGGCGGGGCGCCGGGCCGGGGATCATCACGGTACGAATACGCCGTCGGCAACTATGCCTTGTCCGACTGCATGAGCGCGACCCAGGGCCAGCGTCGCGTGTCTGGCCTGGGGGTCGTATCGTCCCGTCGTGTCCTCTCCGCACAGTAAGTCCGCTGCCGTTGCGGCCGCGTTGTCGGCGCTCGACGAGGGGCGTACACCCGAAAGGCCGGTGTTCCGGGAGGCGGTCCGGTCGCTGTTGGCCGTCCTCGCGGAGCGCGCCCCCGGCCGATCGGTGGAGGTGCGCGTTCCACCATACGGGGCGATCCAGTGCGTACCGGGGCCTCGACACACCAGAGGAAATCCACCAAACGTGGTCGAGATGGCCCCGAACACCTGGTTGGAGCTGGCAACCGGCAGGGTCGACTGGGCGTCGGCGGTCACCGACGGTCGCGTCCAGATGAGTGGCAACCGGGCGGACCTCTCGGCCTATCTGCCCCTCTAGTCGTCCCGATGTCCCACTCCCCGTGACGGTGAGCAGGGGAATCGTGACTTTCTGTATTGACGCCGATTCGCGTACACTGTCAGGCGACGACAGTGGTCCCGGCAGAGGAGAGTGGATCCGCCCGTGATCCCCGCCCGGCCGGTCCAGACCAGCATGAGGGAGCGGTAGGTGCCCCGAGGCGACGGCCGGCTGAGCCACGACCTTGACCCCCAACGACCTGGCCCCCAGGATGCCTGTGGCGTCTTCGGCGTCTGGGCCCCCGGTGAAGAGGTTGCCAATCTGACCTACTTCGGCCTCTACGCCCTCCAGCACCGCGGCCAGGAGGCGGCGGGCATCGCGGTGAGCGATGGCTCCGGCGTGGTGGTCTACAAGGACCTCGGCCTGGTGGCGCAGGTCTTCGACGAGCCCACTCTGGCGAGCCTGCGTGGTCACCTGGCGATCGGGCACGCCCGATACTCCACCACCGGCGCGTCGAACTGGGAGAACGCCCAGCCGACGATCCGGTCGACCACCTCCGGCACGACAATCGCGCTGGCCCACAACGGCAACCTGGTCAACACCGCGGAGCTGGAGAAGGAGGTCGCCGAGCGCGGCCTCATCGCCGACGGTTCGACAAACGACACCTCCCTGGTGACGATGCTGCTGGCCAGCCGACCGGATCTGTCGGTCGAGGCGGCCGCGATGGAGGTGCTGCCGCAGCTGCGTGGCGCGTTCAGCTTCGTCTTCATGGACGAGTCGACCCTCTACGCGGCCCGCGACGCGCACGGCGTCCGCCCGCTGGTGCTGGGCCGCCTGGAGCGCGGCTGGGTCGTCGCCAGCGAGACGGCCGCACTGGACATCGTCGGCGCCAGCGTGGTGCGCGAGGTCGAGCCGGGCGAGCTGATCGCTATCGACGAGAACGGGCTGCGCTCCACCCGGTTCGCCGCGCCGGAGCCGAAGGGTTGCCTCTTCGAGTACGTCTACATCGCCCGCCCGGACGCCACGATCGCCGGGCGCAACATCCACTCGGCCCGGGTGCAGATCGGCCGGCAGTTGGCCAAGGAGCACCCCGTCGAGGCCGACCTGGTGATCCCGGTGCCCGAGTCGGGCACTCCAGCGGCGATCGGCTACGCGGAGGCGTCCGGCATCACCTACGGCGCCGGCCTGATGAAGAACCCGTACGTGGGTCGCACCTTTATCCAGCCGTCGCAGACCCTGCGTCAGCTCGGCATCCGGCTCAAGCTCAACCCGCTGCGGGAGAACGTCCGCGGCAAGCGGTTGGTGGTAGTGGACGATTCGATCGTGCGCGGCAACACCCAGCGCGCCATCGTCCGGATGCTGCGTGAGGCGGGTGCGCTGGAGGTGCACGTCCGGATCTCCTCGCCGCCGGTCAGCTGGCCGTGCTTCTACGGCATCGACTTCGCCACCCGGGCGGAGCTGCTGGCCAACGGGTTGGACAACGACGGCATCCGGCGCTCCATCGGCGCCGACACGCTGGGCTTCGTTTCCCTTCCTGGTCTGATCGCCGCGACCGAGCAGCCGAAGACCCGGTTGTGTCGGGCGTGTTTCGATGGGGAGTACCCGATCGAGTTGCCGGCCGGCAACCTGATCGGCAAGCACGTGCTCGAAGGGGTGGGCCGACGCGTCGCCAACTCGGCGTCGGAGGCCCCGCACACCAACGGCTCGTCCGTCGCCACTCCGGGTGGCGTTACCGCAAACCGCCCGTAGCACCAACCGGCGCGGCCCGGCTACCGCCGGCGGCACCGAGAACCAAAGGGGAGAACCGTGACGCACGTGTCCGAGCGCAGCGGCGCAGGAAGCAGCCCGACCGGCGCCGGCGGCGACCGCCAGCCGTGGACGGGCGGTGCTGGCCGCCAGGCGCGCAAACGCTCGGTCTCGTACGCCGACGCCGGCGTCTCCATCGACGCGGGCGACCGCGCGGTGGAGCTGCTGAAGTCCAAGGTGCGGCAGACCCGCCGCCCCGAGGTGCTCGGTGACCTCGGTGGCTTCGCCGGGCTGTTCCGGCTCGACACGAAGAAGTACAAGAGCCCGATCCTGGCGTCCTCCACCGACGGGGTGGGCACCAAGCTGGTGATCGCTCAGCAGATGGACATCCACGACACGGTCGGCATCGACCTGGTCGCCATGGTCGTTGACGACCTGGTGGCCTGCGGCGCCGAGCCGCTGTTCCTGCTCGACTACATCGCCACCGGCGAGGTCGTTCCGGACAAGGTCGCCGAGATCGGCGCGGGTATCGCCGACGGCTGCCGCTACGCCGGCTGCGCGCTGCTGGGCGGGGAGACCGCCGAGCACCCCGGCGTCCTGCGCCCGGACGAGTACGACATCTCCGCGACCGGCGTGGGCGTCGTCGAGGAGGCCGACATCCTCAGCCCGGAGCGGGTCGAGGTGGGCGACGTGGTGATCGCCATGCGTTCCTCCGGTCTGCACTCCAACGGATACTCGCTGGTCCGGCACGTGCTGCTCGGCGCGGCGCGGATGCGTCTGGACATCGTGATCGACGACTTCGGTCGGCAGCGGACCCTCGGTGAGGAGCTGCTCACCCCGACCAAGATCTACGCCAAGGACTGCCTCAAGCTGATCGCCGAGGCCGAGGTGCGGGCGCTGTCCCACATCACCGGTGGCGGCATCCCCGGCAACCTGGTCCGGGTGCTGCCGGAGCACGTCGACGCGGTGGTCAACCGGTCCACCTGGAAGCCGCAGCCGATCTTCGACCTGATCCAGACGAAGGGTCGGATCGACGACCACGACATGGAGTCGACCTTCAACATGGGCGTCGGCATGTTCGCGATCGTGTCGGCGGAGGACGCCGACCGGGCGCTGGCCACCCTGACCGGCCGTGGAGTCGAGGCGTGGCAGGCCGGCGAGATCATCGAGGGCACCGGCAACGTGCAGATGGTCGGTCAGCACACCCGAGGATGATCACGCTCCGGTGATCGTACGGGCACCTGATCAGGGCTTCACCCGAGTGGCCAATGCCGCCTAGCCTGAAGGGCTCAGGCTAGGCGGAGGAGGGCGATGGCTGCTCAGGGACGTTCGTTCAGCGGGATGCGGGGTCTGGCCGCCGTCCCGTCGTACGTCGTCATGCAGCCCACCACCCTCTGCAACCTCGACTGCGCGTACTGCTACCTGCCGTTTCGGGCCGCCGACCGGCGGATGCCGGTGGCGGTGGCCGAAGCGGTGGCGGCAGCGGTCAACCCCTGGGCGGCGAACGGTCGCTTCTCGGTGGTGTGGCATGGCGGCGAGCCGCTGGCCGCCGGTCGAGAGCACCTGGCCGATCTGATCGCCCCGTTCGGGCCCGACGTCGAGCACCACGTGCAGACCAACGCCACCCTCATCGACGACGACTGGTGCGATTTCTTCGTCCGGCACGAGATGCGGGTGAGCGTGAGCGTCGACGGGCCCCGGGCGCGCAACGGTGACCGGGTCAACCGGGGCGGTCAGCCGGCGTACGACCGGATCCTGCACGGCATCTCGGCGCTGCGCCGGCGCGATCTGCCGTTCTCCGCGTTGGCAGTGGTGTCCCGGCCGGAGCCGGGGCTCGCCACCGAGCTGTACGACTACTTCCTCGAACTGGGCTGCGACGTGTTGGGCATCAACATCGAGGAGACCGAGGGGGTCAACACCCGCGACAACCGCCACGACCCGTCGGCGGTGTCCGCGTTCTGGGCGGAGTTGGTCGGGGCGTGGCGCCGGGAGCCCCGGATCCACCTCCGGGAGATCGAGTGGTCGTTGCGCTACGCCGCGGCGGTGCTCGACAACTCGGCGGACGGGGTGCTGCCCCGTCAACTGGACCCGATCCCGACGATCGGTCACGACGGCTCGGTGATCGTGCTCTCCCCGGAGTTGGCCGGTTTCACCGACCCCCGGTACGGCGACTTCAGCAGCGGCAACGTGTTGACCACCCCGCTGGCGCAGATCCTCGGCAACGCGGCGGCGACGCCCTGGGTGGAGGAGTTCCTGGCCGGGGTGGAGGCGTGTCGGGCGTCCTGCCCGTACTTCGGCTTCTGCGGTGGTGGCCATGCCGCCAACCGTTACTTCGAGCTGGGGCGTTTTGACGGTACGGAAACCGAGCACTGCCGCAACAGCAAGATCCGCCTATTGGAGGGAGTGTTGGAGCATGCCCGAGACCACGAGTCACCGGCGGCCTGAGCGCGAAGCGGACGACGGAGTCACCGAACGGGTGCGAGACGCGGCTCCCGCGCTCGTCGCGCTGCTCCAGGAGGCCGAGGACGCACGGCGGCTGCGCTCGGAGGTGTCGGGCGGAGACGGCTCCAGCGCGGTCTGTGCCTGGAACCACTTCGAGAACATCCCGACGTTCTACAACTGGAACAATCGCCCGCGCTGAGGGGAGCCGTTGTCAGGGGCCTGTCGAGCGGCCGGATGGCTCCGGTCGGGCCAGGCCCCTGATCGTCGGCGGCTGCACCTGCAGAGGACGTGCGTGAGCACGCGGGGGTTACCGCGTGCTCAGCTGCGTCGAGAGGTCAGCGGGTCGGACGGACCCAGGGATCCGGATCGTCGTCCGCGTGATCCTCATCATCGTCGTCGACGAACTCTTTCGAGTCGTCGTCGAAGTGGTGCTCAGACTTACCAGCACCCGCCAACTCGCGCTGCAAGGCGGTGAGGTCGGTGTTCGGGGAGTGGTACTTCAACTCCCGCGCCACCTTAGTCTGCTTGGCCTTAGCACGGCCGCGCCCCATGGCTCGACCCCCTCGCACAGAATGCGGGGCAGCCCGAAGGCGGGCCCCGATGACGTCAGGCATCTCTCGTGGCTCTTACGGTACATGGGGATGCCACCGTTCGGCACCTCGGGTTACCGTCAGCCGGCTCTGCGCGTCGCGTCGATCCGGCCGTCACCCAGTGTACCGGGTAAGGAGCGGAACGGTTAGCACCCGTGACACCGGACAAACCGCATCAAATTTGACCCGGGCTCAGCTTACCCAGCAACACCCAAGGCCGGGGGCCCGGAGGCGGATCTCGTCGATCCGCCCCCGGGGAACGCTCAGCGCAGGTGGATCGCCCGCAGCCGGCCGACGTCGGCCATCCGCCGCTCCGCCAGCCGGTCGGCGGCCACGGCCGGCGGCACGCCCTCAGCGTCGGCCAGGTGCAGGATCTCGCGGGTGGTGTCGTAGATCCGGGTCGCCCGCAGCTTGGCCCGGTCGAAGTTGAAGCCCTCGATCTCGTCGGCCACCTGGATGACGCCGCCCGCGTTGACCACGTAGTCCGGGGTGTAGAGGATGCCCCGGTCGGCCAGCAGCTTCTCGATGCCCGGGTGGGCGAGCTGGTTGTTCGCCGCACCGGTCACCACCTTGGCGCGCAACGCCGGCACCGTGTCGTCGTTCAGGGCGCCGCCCAGCGCGCACGGCGCGTACACGTCGAGGTCGGCGGCGACCAGCGCGCTGGAGTCGTCGACGAGGGTGACCTGCGGGTGGTTGGTGCGCACCCAGGCCAGCGCCTTCGGGTTGACGTCGGTGGCGACCACCTCGGCGCCGTCCTCCAGCAGGTGCCCCGTGAGGTACTTGCCGACCTTGCCCAGGCCGGCCACGCCGACCCGGCGGCCCCGCAGGCTCGGGGTGCCCCACACGTGCTCGGCCGCGGCCCGCATCCCCTGGAAGACACCCCAGGCGGTGAGGATCGACGAGTCGCCGGCACCGCCGTGCTCCACGCTGCGCCCGGTCACGTAGCGGGTCTCCCGGGCCACGACGTCCATGTCCGCCACGTAGGTGCCGACGTCGCAGGCGGTGTAGTAGCGGCCACCCAGCGACTCCACGAAGCGGCCGTACGCGCGCAGCAGCGCCTCGCTCTTGATCTGATCCGGGTCGCCCCAGATGACGGCCTTGCCGCCGCCCAGGTCCAGCCCGGCGAGCGCGTTCTTGTATGCCATCCCGCGGGACAGGTCCAGCACGTCGGCGAGGGCGTCGTCCTCGCTCGCGTACGGGTAGAAGCGGGTGCCGCCGAGCGCCGGGCCCAGCGCTGTGGAGTAGATCCCGATGATCGCCTTCAGGCCGCTCTGCTTGTCCTGGCAGAACACGACCTGTTCGTGACCGGTCGATACCGGGTCGTCGGTGCTCGCGAATACGCCCATTGTTGGCTCCTACTGTGGTGTGCGTCCTTGTGGGACACGGACCTGGTGGACCCCGGCGGGGATGCTGCCGGTGTGATCGAGCCTAGTATCGGCCGCCGGCCGGGCGCTCGACGCGCCACCGCCGTCCCACGTTGCGGCGCGCGTGCTCCGGCCGCTGAGCCCGTCCGGGCGTGGTTCGTGGGAGGATCGCGCGGTGCCGTCGCTCTTCGCTTCTTACCTGCGCGTGTACGAACCGTTGGCCGCCTTCGACCGAGACCGGCAGAGCTACTGGCGCCGCTACGTCTCGGAGGGGCGCGCGGTCGCCCCGGTCGAGGGGCCCGGTCGGCAGCGGACGGCGGTGATCGAGGCACTGGGAGCCGGCTGGACCCGGCTGCCGGACCTGCCGGAGGAGGCGTACGTCCTGGAGACGGACGACAGCCTGCTGGTCTGCCCCTGGAACCTGCGCATCCGGGTCGCCGAGGCGGCGCTCAGCGCCCGGGACGGGGTGCCGTCGGTGCTCGCCGACGCCTTCGTGCCGCCGGTGCTCGCCGGGCAGGCCAGGGCGGTGGTGGACGACTGGCGCAGTGGCGCCCGGGTGCTGGAGCACGGGGTGCCCCGGGTGCACGAGCAGATCGCCACCTGGGGCGTACCGCTGCGGTGGTTCGTGCTCTTCGACCCGGCGGAGCGGGACCTGGTCACCGAGCCGGGCCGGCGCGCGCTGCGCTATCGCACCGAGATCTCCAAGGCTCGACGCCGCTCGTCGCGGGCGCTGTCGGTGCTGCGCAAGTCGGTGGGCGAGGCGCCGATCACCGAGGCGGTGGAGGAGGCGGCCCGCTGGCTGGAGGAGTTCCATCCGCGGTCAGTGGTCGAGCTGGACTACGGCGGTCTGGTCGACCTGCTCTCCGACGAGACCCTCGCCGCGGACGACTCACCCGAGTTGGTTGCCGGTGGCCTCGCGGGGCTGTCGCGCGGCGAGGCCGAGGAGGCGTCGGCCGCGTACGACAAGTTGGTGGCCCGGTGGCGCGCGGTGCAGCTTTTGGAGCGGTGCAACTAGGGCATATCACCCTAGGAGCGCTCCCAAGGTGAGTTGTGCTCGTAGTTGACGCATCACGAACCGTGATCATGAGTCCGAATAAGGTAGTTTCTGCCGTGTAAAAGTCGTAAAAATCGGGCATGGTTCATCCGTCCGTCTAGGGACCTTCATCCGTTCGGCCCATGTCGGACATCGGGGACTAGCCGGACCATGGGAGACGCGTCGGCCGGCGGGACCCCGGCCGATGTCTATACATGTGGAGGAGTGACCGATGGCATCGCGAACGCACGAACCAGAGCCGCTACTCACGCCGGCCGAGGTGGCGTCGATGTTCCGGGTCGACCCGAAGACGGTGACCCGGTGGGCCAAGGCTGGCAAGCTCAGTGCCATCCGCACCCTGGGTGGCCACCGTCGGTACCGTGAGTCGGAGGTCAGGGCGCTGCTGCAGGGCCAGATCCCGCAGCAGCGGCAGGGCGACTGAGCCGGCGACAGTTTTTCGTCAGGGGCGGTGGATCTCGATCCACCGCCCCTTTCCATGCCCCGCCGAGCACGACGCCGACCGGAGTCAGCGCTGCGGCTCGGCCAACGTCACCCGGATGCCGACAGTGCCGCCCTCGCCGCGACGCAACCGGCTGCCCAGCAGGCTCAGCCGCCCGATCAGGCGGTACTTGTGCTTCAGCAGGTCGCGGACCCGGCCGGTGTCACCGCCCCCGTAGATCGTCGCGTGAGCCGGCACCTCCACCCCGTGTGGCCGACCCCGCACGTCGCAGGGCGCCACTGTCACCTCACCGTTGTGGCGGATCCGCTTCACCTTGCCCGAGTCGGCCCGGGTCCAGACCGCCAACGCCTCGCCGTCGCGTACCGCCCAGACCGGGGTCGGAACCGCCCGACCGTCCTTGCGGAAGGTCGTGAGCAGGATGTACTTCTCGGCCGACAGCCGGTCCAGCGTGGTCACGCCGCCAGGATACGACCGGCGCGGGCCACTGAATGGCCGGATAGCGTGAACGTCGTGACGGTTGAGCCTCTAATCGGTGACGTGATCGGCGAACTGCTGCGGGACACCCTCGCCGTGGCCACCGGGGTGGGTCCCCGGCCCCTGGTCGGCGGTCGACTGCCCCGACCGGTCATCGAGATCATCGAACGGGACGACGGCCTGATCAACGGCGCGCCGGCAGCGCACTACCTGGACGGGCCGGCGGAGTGGCAGCCGTACGACCACCGCGCGGTGGACCGTGCGTACGGCGAGACGCTGGACATCGGCACCGGGGCCGGCCGGATCGCGCTGCTGCTCCAGGAGCGTGGCGTACCGGTCACCGGGCTGGACACCTCCGCCGGTGCGCTGGAGGTGAGCCGGCGTCGCGGGGTCCGGCGGCTGGTGCACGGCACCGTCGACACGCACGTCGCCGACGGTCCGCAGTACGACACGTTCCTGCTGCTCGGCAACAACCTCGGGCTGTTCGAGGGGCGGGAGCGCGCTCCCGAGTTCCTGGCCGCGCTCGCCGCGCTGGCCCGACCCGGTGCGCAGATCATCGCGCAGGGCACCGACCCGTACGGCACCCGCGACCCGCTGCACACCGGCTACCACGAGCGCAACCGCCGACGCGGCCGGCTCGGTGGCCAGCTGCGGCTGCGGCTGCGCTACCGCGAGTTGAGCACCGAGTGGTTCGACTACCTGGTCTGCTCGGCGGACGAGTTCGCCGCTCTGGTGCACGGCACCGGTTGGCGGCTCACCGATGTGGACGACAGCGACGCCCCCTACTACCTGGCCACCCTGCGCCTCGTCGACTGAGCGAGGCCCCCGCTCTCCGCCGGGCGGAGAGCGGGGGCCGTCGTACGTCTCAGACCTGGACGGTCGGGGGGAGCTGCTCGGGCGGGAGGCCGCCGTCGCCGTCGACCACCTCGTCCGGCTGGCCGTCCTCGTCGATGTCGACCATGGTGATGTCCACCTTGCCGTCACCGTCGGTGTCGAACTGGAACAGGTCCGCCTTGCCGTCGCCGTCGGTGTCCACCACCCACACGTCGGTCTTGCCGTCGTTGTTGGTGTCGGCGCGCAGCAGTTCGACCCGCTCGTCGCCTCGGGTCTCCACGATCTCCCCGTCGGTGACGCTCTCCGGTGCCTGGCTCATGTCGATGCGGTCCTTCCCTCGGTTGACGGGCCGTCATTACCCGATCCGGCGCTCCCCCACGCATGGGCCGGGTCGTCGCGCTGTCTAGGGTCGCACCATGAGCGAGCGGAGCGGTCGGGAGACCCGGGCCGGCGTGGCGGGGACCCCGCGCGTCGGCGGGCGGGACAGGGAGGCGTGATGAGCGATCGTTTCGTGGTCGTGGGTGCCGGCACGATGGGGCTCGGCATCGCGTACGTGGCGGCCGGCGCCGGGCACGCCGTCGAGCTGGTCGAGGTGGACCCCGAGCGGGGTGCGGCCGCGCAGAACCGGCTCGCCGAGCTGTGGGAGCGGGCGGTGCAGCGCGGGAAGCTGAGCGCTGACGAGGCCGCCACCAACCGGCAGCGGGTGACGCTGCGTCCGACTCTCGCCGCTGTCGCTCCCGCCCCCCAGGTGATCGTGGAGGCGGTGCCGGAGCGCCTGGACCTGAAGCGGGCGGTGCTGCGGGACGCCGCCGCGCTGCGCCCGGAGCTGCTGGGCAGCAACACCTCCAGCATCGCCATCGGTGATCTGGCCGCCGAACTGGACGCGCCCGAGCACTTCCTCGGCCTGCACTTCTTCAACCCGGTCTGGGCGATGACGCTGCTGGAGATCGTGGTCGGCCCTGCCACCGCCGAGGAGACCACCGCCGCGGCCGTCGCGCTCGCCGGCCGGCTGGGCAAGGACCCCGTCGTCGTACGCGACATGCCCGGCTTCGCCACGTCCCGGCTCGGGGTCACCCTCGGGCTGGAGGCGATCCGGATGGTCGCCGACGAGGTGGCCAGCCCGGCGGACATCGACAAGGCCATGGTGCTCGGCTACCGGCATCCGATCGGGCCGTTGGAGCTCACCGACCTGGTCGGCCTCGACGTGCGGCTGGACATCGCCCGCACCCTCCAGGCCGCGTACGGGGACCGCTTCGCGCCGCCGCCGCTGCTGGTGGAGATGGTGGCCGCCGGGCGGCTGGGTAAGAAGTCCGGGCAGGGCTTCTACCGCTGGGAAGCCGGGGGCAAGCAGTGAGCGCGAGGATTGAGTTTGCGAGCCCCGCAGTCGCGAACGAAAGGTCGGCACAGTGAGTGGCTTGCGGATCGAGGAGCGGCCGGACCGGCTGGTGGTCACCCTGGACCGGCCGGAGAAGCGCAACGCCATCGACGCCGACCTGATCGCCGAGCTGCACCAGGTCTGCGCTGAGTTGGAGGCGCGCCCGCGCCTGCTGCTGCTCACCGGCGGCACGGCGGGCATCTTCGCCGGTGGTGCCGACATCGGCCAGCTGCGCGAACGGGGTCGCACGGACGCTCTCGCCGCGATCAACTCGGCCGCCTTCGCCCGCATCCGGGCGCTGCCGATGCCGACCGTGGCGGCCGTCGACGGCCCGGCGTTGGGCGGTGGCGCGGAGCTGGCGTACGCCTGCGATCTGCGGGTGTGCACGGCGCGGGCGGTCTTCGGCCAGCCGGAGGTGCGGTTGGGCATCCTGGCCGGCGCCGGCGCGACCCACCGACTGCCCGCGTTGATCGGCGAGGGCCGGGCCAAGGAACTGCTCTTCACCGGCCGGCGGGTGGACGCCACCGAGGCGCTGCGGATCGGCCTGGTGAACCGGGTGGTGGACGAGCCCGGTGAGCTGCTGACGGTGGCGCACGCGTTGCTGGACGAGATCGCTCTGGGCTCACCGTTGGCGATGCGGCTGACCAAGCTGGCGGTGGACGCGCCGGCCGCCGCGCACCCGCATCTGGACCTGGTCAGCCAGGCGGTGCTCTTCGAGGACGACGAGAAGCACCGCCGGATGACCGAGTTCCTGGAGCGTCGCCGGGCGCGCTGATCCACGTACCGAAAACGGCCGCACCGGCGGGAAGCCGGTGCGGCCGTCGTGGGTCTCGGGTCCTGCCTACTGCCGGATCTGCACCCCGGCGTCGGCCAGACCGCGGATCACCTGGGCGGACTCACCGAAACCAATGATCAGTACGGCGTCCGCGCCGAACTCCTTGATCTCCTTCGCGCCGCTGCTGAAGTCGACAGGCGCTGCCTTCGCGTCGGCCGGCGGCTCGTAGGTCATCAGCTTGAGCCGGTCGTTGGCGATGCCGGCCTTCTCCAACTCGTCACGGACGGTGCCCTGCAGGCCCTCACCGTAGGAGTCCTTGCGGGCGACGATGACGATCTTCTGTGACCCGTCGCGGAGGATCACGTCGGCCAGCGCCCGGCCCTGGAGGCTGTCCGGCGGGGCGGTGCGGAAGTAGAGGCCGTTGTCCTCCACGTCGGTCAGCCCGCTGTCGGTGTTGGACGGGGAGAAGAGGATCTTCCCGGCCTGCACCACGTCCGGCAGCACCGCCCGCGAGATACCCGAACCACCCGCGCCGATGATGACGCTGACGCCGTCCGTCACGTGCTTGGCCACCGTCGCCTTGGCCACCGCCGGGCTGGTGCCGTCGTCGCCGTCGAGCCAGGTGACCGGCTTGCCCAGTGCGCCACCGGCGGCGTTGATCTCCTTGATGGCCAGCGCGGCGCCGGCTGCCATCGGCGGGTAGGCGATCGCGAGGTCACCGGTCTTCGGCAGCAGGCCACCGAGGATCAGCGGTTCCTGGTCGGAGTCCCCACCCGAGCGCTGCTTCTTCGGCTTCGGCGGCGTCTTGGTGCTCGCCGCCGACTCGATGCCGGCTCCGACGAACTCGGTCTTGCCGTCGTTGATCTGCTGCCCGTCGAAGGTCAGCGTGGCGTAGCTCGCGGTGGCCGGCTCACCCTTGTCGGTGAAGCCCGCCCGGGTCAGCGACACGCTGCGGTACTCGATGTCCTGCCCGTTGCGGGCCAGCGCGAGACAGCTGGCTGTGTCTTCGCAGCGTTGCCCGTCGTTGGTCACGGCGACGATCTGCTTCGCGATGGCAGCCGGGTCGGTGCTTCCGGCCAGCTGAGCGGCGAGCACGGCGATCACCACCGCGTCGTACGTCTCCGCGGAGTACAGGTAGTCCGTCAGCGCCGGATTGACGGCCCGTAGCCGGCTCTTGAAGTCGTCCGGTAACGGGGTGAGCGGCGTGGTGCCCTTCATCCCGTCGACGAGACTGGCCCGTTCCTTCAACTCCGCAGGATAGGAGTTGAGCATGTTGCCATCCGTGCCGTAGAGGCGCACCTGTTGGGCGCTCGCCTCCTCGGGCTTGTCATCCCCGCAAGCGCTTGTGGCGAGCAGGATCGTCGCGCAGGCAGCCAGTGTGGCTACCCGCGAGCGGCGTGATACGAACATGGTCGTCCTTCCTCCGGCGAAGGTCCGCTGCGCACATTAGCGTGCCAAGGCCGGCGGCGGGACCGTGGAGGTGGCGTAATGCGCAGGTAGCTCGCGTTGAATACGGAGAGTGACGGTTGCCGGGAGGCTTGACCACCCGTCCTACTGTGCGCTGCGTGACCGACCTACCACAGCAGACGTTCGATGACGCGGCCGCCGTGCTCCGTTCGGCGCTCACCGGCGATGGAGACGCGGTGGTGGGAGCCTTCGACGCGGTCGTCGACCGGGCCGGCCTGGACGGCGCGTACGGGGTTGCCTGGTGCCTCGCCGCGACAATGCTCGGCGACGCGCCGGCGGCCAGCGGAGCGGCGCTCGACTTTCCGGGGATCGATCAGGCCGGGTACGACACCCGCTGGGTGGCCCGCTTCGTCAGCGCGTACGCGAATCGCGACGAACCGACCGGCGAGGCGCTGTTCGGCGCGGCGGCGGCGGACGGGCTGCTCCCCGACTGCCTGCTCACCCTCGCCGGTTCGACGATCGCCACCCTGCGCAGCCGCGCCGGGTGACGCGCCGACGGGTCGCGGCGTCCGTCGGGGGGCGGACGCCGCGACCGCGCGGGCCGGTCAGAAGGCGTGGTACGCGATCAGCGGTTCGTACTCGTACCGCAGGTTCTCGAAGCGGACCCGGAAGTTGACGCCGTCCCGGACGTTGGTCGCCACCGTGATCCAGCCCGAGTTGGCCGGCAGGTAGGTCCAGTAGTTGCAGGCGCTCGTCTTGTCCACGAAGATCACGCACGCTTCGGTGGCGTACACGCTCGCGTTACGGACGTTGATGTCGCGACAACGCGTCGTGGTGCGGTACTGGCCGGCCGAGCCGCCGTAGCGGCCGGTCTCGAAGTACGACCGGACCGCACCGCCGTAACAGGTGGCGAGCGGCGCGAACGCGTTCGGCCCGGAGCTGACCGGTGCGGTCGGGGTGAGTGGCTCCGCCTGCGCGGGCGTACCGGCGGAGAGCAGTGCGGTGGCCGTGGCGACGGCGAGCAGGCGAGCGGTCGGGGATGGCATCCGTTCGTTCCTCCCAAGCAGTTGTCTGACCGTCCGTGTCGGACTGATCATCTGGCCGTGACGATGATACGTATCGATCGATTGCGGCGTGGCCCCGATGATGTCCGGCCCGTGTGGTAGCTCTGTAGGCATGTCCGAGGCCATGCTCAGCAAGGTGCGCAAGCTGCTGGCCCAGGCCGAGGACCCGGCCTGCACGCCGGCCGAGTCGGCCGCGTTCACCGCCAAGGCGACCGAGCTGATCGCCCGCTACGGCGTCGACCGGGCGCTGCTCGCTGCCCGGGACCCGACCACCGACCCGGTCGGCGATCGAGTGCTGGACGTCGTCGCCCCGTACGCCCGCGACAAGGTCGGCCTGCTCGCCGCGGTCGCCGAGCCCCTGCGCTGCCGCTGCGTACGCCGTCGGCAGGGCAACGGCTTCGCCCTGCACCTCTTCGGCTTCACCAGCGACCTGGAACGGGTCGACCTGCTCTTCACCTCACTGCTCGTGCAGGCGGCGCACGGTCTGGCAGCCACCGAGGTGCCAGCGGACGACCATCCCGCCGCCTTCCGCCGCTCCTGGCTGGCCGGCTTCGCGGAGGTGGTCGGCGGCCGACTCTGGGCGGCCGAGACGGCGGCGGCCAGCGAGTCGGGCGCGCCGTCGATGGCGCTGGTGCTGGCTGACCGGTCCGACCGGGTGCAGCGCCGGCTCACCGAGGAGTACCCACGGCTGCGTACCGCACCGCCGCGCCGGTTGGGCGGCACCGGCTTCGGCTCCGGGGCGGAGGCCGGCCAACGCGCGAACCTCGGCGGTCGGGACCTCGGTGGGCCCGCTGCCGATCGGCGGCTGACCCGCTGACCCGCTGGGTCGTCAGGCCGTCGTGGTGGGGCGGTGGCGCGACACAGTGGCGACGTAACGGGTGAGCAGCTCGTGCCAGCCGGCGGTGAGCGCCTTGCGGTAACCCTCGGCAGCCTCGCCGTGCCGGTCGAAGTGCCGGTGCTCCAGCTCGACCCGGGTGTGTTCCGGCCCCTCGGAATGGAACAGCACCTCGACCTCGCTCGCGCGGGCCGGGTCCGGCACCGGCGCCCGGTCGGGGCCGATCTGCCAGACGAAGACCAGCCGGCGAGGCGGATCCCAGGTGAGCACCCGTCCCCAGTCGGCGCGGAAACCGTACGGGCCCACCTCGTAGAGCATGCCGCCGGCCCGCGGCTCCATGCCCAACTCGGCCAGCGCGTCCGGACCGGACCAGGTGTATTCGGTGACCCACCAGTCGGTCAGCTCGTCGGTGAAGACCGCGAACGCGTGCTCGACGGAGCCCGGGACGCGGAGCGTGCACCGGAGAGAGAACTGGCCGACGTCCTGCCGGATGTCGGCTGGATCAGTCAATTCCTGTCCCATAGGCCCGGACCATACCGGCTGATGCCTCGGTGTGCAGCTTCACACGGTGCCCAGTTCCAGACAGAGGGTCGCCGGGTCGTCACGGACGGGATGCCCCGCCGGAAAGCGGGTAACCGCGCCGAACGGCTCGGACGACCGGGCCGGTGTGCAGGCGGGGCGGGAGAGCATGAGCGAGAGCGGGCAGCAGCGGGAGCCGGACCGGCAGCAGCGGGAGCCGGACCGGAACGTCGACAGCGGGAACCCGGACGTCCTGCTCGACATTCCGAAGGTCTCCGTCGACTCCATCCGGCTGGCGGTCGACGGTCTGGAGGCCGACCTGTCGCTGCGGGCCCGGGTGGCCAACCTGCTCCAGGTCGACGCCGGCGTACGCGTGCACCTCAACGGCGGCGAGTTGAACATCGACGGGGTGAACGCCGAGGCGCAGCTGCGGGTGCGGCTGGAGCAGCTGACCAGGATCCTGGGCCGCGCGCTCGACACGCTCGACCACAACCCGCACATCATCGAGGCGCTCGCGCGCACGGCCGGCACCGCCCTCGACGACGTGAACCGCAGCGCCCAGCAGCTGGCCACGGACGCGGCCGACGTCACGACGTCGAGTCGGCGCTTGGGCGGCGTACGCGACGAGCCGGAACGGCAGGTCGGCGCGGCCAGCCCGGTGGCCGACCGCGACCGACTGGCTTCCGCTCGGCCGGATCCAGGTCTGCCGGGCCCAGATCGGCCGGGCGCTGGCCGGCCGGGTGGGGGTCGGCCGGGTGGGGGTCGGTCGGGGGCAGGCTCTGTCGGCTCGGAACGAGGTGCTGGAGGACCCGGGCCGCGAGCTGGCGGCCCGGGGTCAGCGGACCAGGCGCAACCGCAGGGCCAGCACGCGCAGGGCCAGCATCCTCAAGGGCGGCAGCAGGAGGGCCGTGAGCCGGAGGTCGGCGCTCCAGGCGGCAACCGCCCGGAAGGCCAACGGCACGAGGGACCGCGTCACGACGAGGAGAAGCGGCTCGAAGGCTCGGGCGACGGGAAGCGCCCGGGAGCGGCAGGCCGGGACCAGCAGCGCCCCGAGGGACCGGCGGAGGGGGCGGGAGGGTCGGCCGCGAACCAGCCCGGTCGGTCGGCTGGGCCCAGCCCGAGCCCGTCCGGGCATGGCGACGGTGGTCTGCCGGCCGCGGCGCAAAGCGCAGCCCAGAGCGCGGCGCAACTCGCCGAGCAGGCGGGGGAGACGCTGCGACAGGCTGGACGCAGCGTGTGGGAGGCGATCCAGGGCAGCGTGGCGCAGCACCGCCCGCAGGGTCGGCGCGACCACTGACACCCGGCCATCGTGCGTCACCGTCTGCCGCACAGCCGCCACGCAGAAGCCCTCCGCGCTCGTACCAGGGCGTGATCGACTCGGTTTCCTTGAAATCGCGGTGTCGCGAGCGCTGGGATGCCCCGACATCAGGGAAGTCGAGTCGATCACGCGGTCAGGTCAGAAGCCTGGTCCGCGCCAGCGGGAGCCCAGCACCGCTGCCTCGATGCGGAGCAGCAGGCCCGCGATCACCAGCAGGGCGCCGGACACGAGAAACTCGCCGCTGGAATTGACGCCGCTCAGGCCCATGACGAAGAGGGCGCCGCCGACAACGGCGCCGAGGGTTCCGATGGTTTCGACGGTCCCGCCAGGCCTTTTGTCCACGGGCGGGAGCGTAGGTGCGGACGATGAACGCGGGTCGACGATGAGCTGTCGACCAGGGGGTCGGCCAAGTACCGGAAAAGCAAGATCCCCACCTGCGTTTCCGCTGGCGGGGACCTCTGTAGCCCGGCGAAAGGCTATGTGGCCAGGGGCGGGGTCGAACCGCCGACCTTCCGATTTTCAGTCGGACGCTCGTACCAACTGAGCTACCTGGCCGTGTCGCTCGGCTCATGTTACCCGGCAACCGGACGAACCGGCGGCAAGGCGACCTGCTCCGATACGCAGAACGCCGCGCGGGGCGCGGCGTCAGCGCTGCGGTCCTGACGGGACTTGAACCCGCGACCTCCGCCTTGACAGGGCGGCGAGCACTCCAACTGCTCCACAGGACCTAGCTTGTGTTGCTCCGGCTTGCGCCGGTCTTGCCTTGCTCCGGCTTACGCCGGTCGTGCCCCCAACGGGATTCGAACCCGTGCTACCGCCTTGAAAGGGCGGCGTCCTGGGCCGCTAGACGATGAGGGCGGCCCCGCCATCATTGCACATTCGCAACTTCAAGCGGACTTGCTCCCATCCGGCCCCGCCGGAGGCTTGGAAAGCATACGTGATGCCCCGTCGGTCGACAAAATCGGTATCCGCAAGGGGGTGGGGCGGGCCATAACCGCAGGTCAGAGCGGTTCTAGCGGAGCCGGGTGATGCCGAAGCGCTTCTTCAGGTCGGCGATCAACTTGGGGCACGCGGCGAGCGTCGCGGCCCGATTTCCGCCCCCGTCGTGCAGGAGAACGATGCCACCGGGGCGGGTGGCGGTGTGGACCCGCTTGCCGATGGTGGCCGCGGTCGGCTTGTCCCAGTCCTGCGGGTCGACCGACCAGTGCAGCGGACGCATGCCGAGGTCCTTGGCCACCCCGAGCACCTCCGACGTCCACCGGCCGCCCGGCTGCCGGTAGAACGACACCTTCGCGCCGGGGGCGGCCTTCTGGATGGCCTTGTTGGTGCGGTCCAGGTCGGCCCGGATCTCGCCGACGGGTCGCCGGGCAAGATCGAGGTCGTGTCGCCAGCTGTGGTTGCAGAGCTGGTGTCCCTCCCGGACGATCCGTCGGACCAGCTCCGGGTGGCGCTGCACCTCGCGACCGACGACGCAGAAGGTAGCTGTCACCTTGGCGGCCTTCAGCTGGTCGAGCACCTTGGGCGTCCAGGCCGGGTTGGGCCCGTCGTCGAACGTCAGGGCCACCGGGCGTACGCCGGTGTTGCGACCCAGGCCGGCGGGGAGCTTGGCCGGCAGCGGCCGCAGTGGCGGCTTGGCCGGCTTGGTGGCGCTGGGGTGCGGCTTCGGGGTGGGCGGTGTGGTCGATTCCACCGGCCGTGGCGCGGCGGCGATGGTGTGGTCCGGTTGGGCACAGCCGGACAGGACCAGCGCCACGGCGAGGACGGACGCCAGGACGGCGCGGGCTTGCATCTGCTCGCTCCCGGGGGGTCGGGGTAGGCGGACCCGCCCGACGGTAGTTCACGCCGCCTGCCGGCGACAGTGCGATCAATCACGCCTCGACTGGTCCAGGGAGTCGCGGACGGCGGCGGAGAGCGAGACCGCCTCGGCCAGGTCGACCGGTCGTACCACCCCGGCGGGCAGCGTGTCGGCTCGCCAGCCGGGGCCGGCGGCGAGCACCAGCAACGGGCGTCGGGGTGCGGCGAGCAGTGCGCTGAGTTGGGTCGGGTCGGCTGTGGCCCGGGTGTGCGACCAGAGCACCACGGCGGCCGGTCCGGTCCGGTTGACCGCCTCGACGAGAGCGGCCACCGGCACTCGGGCGCCGAGCATCCGGTAGCTGACGCCGGCCTCGGCGAGAGCTGCCGCCAACGCCTCCAGCGGCAGTGTGTGCTGCTCCTCGTCGGCGCAGGAGAGCAGGATCCGGGCCGGCCCGGTGGGGACCTTGGCCCGACTGGCCGCCGCGAGAGCCTCCGAGACGCAGCGGGACACCAGGTGTTCCACCTCGATCAGCCCGGCGGTGGCGGCGTGCCGTTCGCCGATGCCGGCGAGCACCGGGCGCAGCAGGCCCTCCCAGGTGGCGACGACCCCGCTGGCGGCCAGCGCGTGCGCGATCGTTTCGCTGATCGCCGCCGCGTCCAGTCGCATGGCGGCCCGGGCCAGTCCACGGGCGGCCGGGCCGGCACGGCCGACCGGGATGGAGCCGCCGCCGTCACGGCCCGTCGGATGGAGCCGGGTGGGGGCGACGACGCCGGTGCCGTTGGGCGTCGGATCCGGTGCCTGGCGGGCCCAGCGGGCCGCCTCGGCGGGGCTCACCCCCTCGGCGGTGAGTCGTCGCATGATCTCGAGGCGGGCCAGGTCGCTGGGTGTGTACCGGCGGTGGTGACCGGGGATGTGTTCGCTGGGCCCGAGCCCGTAGCGCTGGTGCCAGGTGCGCAGGGTCGTCACCGCGACCCCCAGCCGGCGTGCGACAGCGCCCGCGCTCAGCGCCTCATCGACCACCCGACCGCTCCGCCGTGTCATCCGCCGAAGATCCGGGCGGGGTCATGGCCGGGCCGGTTGCGCCCGACCCGGACCCCGAGGGGCGTAGCAGCCGGTTCACCACCCCGCCCAGCCAGGGCGCGTACGACCGGGGGTCACGCTGCAGATCGGCCTCCAGCGCGGTGGGGTCGGCCCACCGCAGCTCGGCCACCTCCTCCGGGTCCGGCAGGAGCGGGGCGCTGGGCAGGAACTCGCCTCGCAGCACGTGGTCGTACTCGAACTCGACCCGGCCGGTCGCCGGGTCCTCGGCGTAGTAGACGTAGATGCCGACTTCGGTCAGCTCGACCGGGCCCGCGCCCAACTCCTCGCTCAGCCGTCGGTTGGCCGCCTCGGCGAGCGACTCCCCGGGCTGGGGGTGACCGCAGCAGGAGTTCGCCCAGCGCAGCGGGAACCGGGTCTTGATGGCGGCTCGGCGCTGGAGCAGTACCTGGCCGTCCGGGTCCACCAGCAACACCGAGAAGGCCCGGTGCAGCTGCCCCGGGGGTTGGTGCGCGGCGGCGACGGTCGTCTCGCCGTGGGCCTTGCCGGTCTCGTCGACGAGTTCGACGAGGTGCTTCTCACGGCTGCTCATCGGCCTTCCCCGGTGATCCGGCCGGCGGCGAGCTTGCCGGAGATGAGCACCATCGGCACGCCGACGCCGGGTTGGGTCCCGGAGCCGACGAAGACCACGTTCGACAGGTCGCGGTGCAGGTTGGACGGGCGGAACGGGCCGGTCTGGAAGAGCGTGTGCGCGGCGGCGAACGGGGTGCCAGCGGCCATTCCCTGCTCCTCCCACTCGGCGGGGGTGATCGCCCGGAGCACCTCGACCCCGTCACCGAAGCCGACGTAGCCGCGTTCCTCAAGGGTGCCGATCAGCTGGTCGGTGTAGCGCTGGGTGAGGTCGCCGCGCCACTCGAACGGCGCCCGGTGCAGGTTGGGCACCGGGGCGAGCACGTAGTAGGTGTGCCGGTCCGGCGGGGCCACCGCGGGGTCGGTCCGGCTCGGGTTGGTCACCAGGAGCGACGGATCGGTCATCAGCTCACCCCGTCGGATGACCTCATCGAAGGTGCCCTTCCACGCGCGTCCGAAATGGATGTTGTGATGGGCGATCTTCGCATAGGCCTGTCGGGAGCCGACGTGCAGAACGACGCAGGACGGCGAGTAGGTGAGCCGGCGCTGCGGCGCGGCGGGGAGCAGGTCCCGGTAGGCGACCGGCAGGTCGGGGTTGAGCACCACCACGTCCGCCGGCACCAGGTCGCCGTCGGCGGTGAGTACGCCGGTGGCGCGGCCGTTCACGGTCTCCACCCGGGTCACAGTGGTGTCGTACCGGATCTGCACTCCGTGTTTCTCGGCCGCGCCGGCCATCGCCCTGGAGACCGCGTGGATGCCACCGCGGGGGAAGTAGACGCCGGCCACCGAGTCGAGGTACGCGATGACCGCGTAGATGGCCAGCGCGTCGTGCGGCGCGAGGCCGGCGTACATCGCCTGGAAGGAGAAGATCCGCTGGGTACGCGGGTCCCGGAAGAACTGGTTGATCTTCGTCTGGAGGTGCCGGAAGGCCCCGCCGCTGAGCAGCTTGAGCAGGTTGCCGGTGATCAGGTCGGTCGGCGCGTCCAGGTTGCGCTCGATGAAGTCGGTGCGCTCCAGCCGCCACAGCTCCCGCGCGTACTCGACGAAACGCAGGTAGCCGTCGGCCTCCCGGGGACCGCAGACCCGGGAGATCTCGGCCGCCATCCGGGTGGTGTCGGTGAGCACGTCGAGGGTCGAGCCGTCCGGGTAGTAGGCCCGGTAGGCGGGGTCGAGCGGGGTCAGGTCGAGCCAGTCGTGCAGCTCCTCGCCGACCGCGCCGAGCGCCTCGGCGATCAGGTCGGGCATGGTGAGCACTGTCGGGCCGGTGTCGAACTCGTAGCCGTCCAGGCCGAGGCGTCCGGCCCGCCCGCCGGGCACCGGTTCACGCTCCAGCACTGTCACCTGTCGACCGCTGCCGGCCAGGTGCAGCGCGCAGGAGAGCCCGCCCAGCCCGGCACCGACGACCACCACCCGGTCCGTCCGTCCTGTCACCGTCCGCACGTGACCACCTCCTTGCTCAAGTCGCTCATCAGGCCCGCCGGTTGGCTGCGGCGGTGGCCAGCCCGGTCAGCGCGGTCCGCGCCGTCTGGTCCACGGGTGCGGCGTCGAGCGCGGCCAGCGCGTCGCCGACCCGCTCGGCGATCATCTGCTCAACCCGGGTCACCGCGCCGGTCTCGGCGACCAGCCCGGCGAGCGTGTCGACAGGCCCGTCGGCGGCCCGCTCCAACGCGGTGAGCTGGGCCGGCGTGGCCAGCTCCCGGGCCAGCATGAGCAGCGCGGTCGGCTTGCCGGTGCGGAGGTCGTCCCCGGCCGGCTTGCCGGTGGCAGCCGGGTCGCCGTAGACGCCGAGCAGGTCGTCGCGGAGCTGGAACGCCTCGCCGACAGCCAGGCCGTAGCGGGTGTACGCCGAGACCAGCTGGTCGTCGGCGGGCACCCCGGCCAGGCAGGCCCCGAAGAGCAGTGGCCGCTGGACCGTGTAGCTGGCGGTCTTGTAGCGCGCCACCCGCAGCGCCCGGTCGACGGACCAGCTGCCCGGGTCGTTCTCGCCGAGCACGTCGAGATATTGCCCGGCGACTGTCTCCACCCGCATCTGGTCGTAGCAGCGGCGCACCTCGAAGAGTCGGGCCGACGGCACCGACGCGTGGGCCAGCAACTGGTCGGCCCAGACCATGCAGAGGTCGCCGATGAGCACGGCGACGGCCTCACCGAACCGGCCGGGATCGCCTCGGTGGCCGGCGGCGACGTGCTGCTCGGCGAGCGCGACGTGCGCGGTGGGCCGGCCGCGGCGGGTGGTGGACGCGTCCATCACGTCGTCGTGCACCAGCGCGAAGGTGTGCAGCAGCTCCAGTGCGGCCAGCGCGGGCAGCACGGGTGGCAGCGCCTCGGTGCCGCCGACCGCCCCGCGCCAACCCCAGTAGGCGAACGTGGACCGGATCCGCTTGCCGCCGGCCAGGACGGCCTCCCGCGCGGTGGCGGCAAAGCTGCCCATCGATGTATCGATGTCGTTGAGGGTGTCGACCTCGGCGGTGAGGAAGGTGTCCAGGGTCTCGTCGACCGCCGTGACCAGATCGTGGGTGTATGCGGCCAGAACGGCGCGGACCGGATCGTCCCCGTCCCCTGGCCCTGCCGGCGCCACGCGGGTCACGTTGCCCGCAACTGCGTCGTTGGCCATGCGGCTGAGCGTACCCTAGGCTACGAGTTGCGTCGATTGGTGCGTCGATAAATGGAGGAGGGCCGGTGGAAACTGATCTCACCGCTGCCTATGACCGGTGCCGTGAGCTGCACAAACGCCACGGCCGCACCTACTATCTCGCCACCCGTCTGCTCCCCGCTTGGAAACGACGACATGTGCACGCCCTCTACGGGTTCACGCGGTACGCGGACGAGATCGTCGACCGCACCGAGGACCTTCCGCCGGCCGAGCGGGCCGCCCTGCTGGACCGCTGGGCCAGCCAGTTCGTGGCCGGTCTGCACGGCTCGCCGGTCGACGACCCACTGTTGCCGGCCGTGCTGCACACCATCGCCGTCTTCGATCTCGACCGGGACGACTTTGCGTCGTTTCTGAAGAGCATGGCGATGGACCTCACCGTCACCGCGTACCCGACCTACGACCACCTGCTCGACTACATGGAGGGCTCGGCGGCGGTCATCGGCACCATGATGCTGCCGATCCTGGGCAGCTCCGACCCGGTGGCGGCCCGGGAGCCGGCCCGGCAGCTCGGCTTCGCGTTCCAGCTGACCAACTTCATCCGGGACGTCGCCGAGGACCTCGACCGGGGCCGCACCTACCTGCCGGACGAGGACCTGGCGAAGTTCGGGGTCAGCCGCGAGGAGCTGGCCGAGGCCCGCGCCCGGGGTCGCGGTACGCCCCGGATCCGCGAGCTGATCGAGTACGAGGTGACCCGCGCCCAGGCGCACTACGCCGCCGCCGCACCGGGCATCACCATGCTGGCGCCCGCCTCGCAGGCCTGCATGCGCACCGCGTACGCGCTCTACGGCGGCATCCTCGACGAGGTGGCCGCGCAGGACTACGACGTCTTCGTCCGGCGGGCCCTGGTGCCGCAGCGTCGACGGATGGCGGTGGCCGCGCGGGCCCTGTTCAGCTCGACCGGTACGCCGGTCGTCATCCCCGGGCCGACGATCCACCCGGAGAGCCGGTGACCACGAGCACGGCGATCGTGCTCCTCACCCGCGACCTGCGGGTGCACGACCACCCGGCGCTGGCCACCACCTGTGCGGCCTTCGACCGGGTGGTGCCGCTGTACGTGCTCGACCCGGCGCTGGCCGACCGCTCCGCCAACCGCACCCGCTTCCTGCACCAGGCCCTCGCCGACCTGCGCGCCCAGCTCCGTGACCGTGGTGGCGACCTGGTGGTCCGGCACGGCGACCCGGTGGCCGAGACGATCCGGCTGGCCGACGAGGTCGGTGCCACAGCCGTCGCCCTCTCGGCCGACGTCAGCCACTACGCGGTCCGCCGGGAGCGGCGACTACGCGCCGAGTGCGAGCGGCACCGGCTGCACCTGCGACTGTTCCCCGGGTTGACAGTGGTCGAGCCGGGCGTGTTGCGGCCCGGTGGCGGCGGTGACCACTACCGGGTGTTCAGCCCGTACCACAGGGCCTGGGCCGCGAACCGGTGGCGTGAGGAGTTGGCCGCGCCGCACCGGATCGCGCTGCCCGACCGGGTGAGCGTGGGCCGGCTGCCGGCGCTGCCGGCCGGCGACTCGCCGGACGCGGCCATCGGCGGCGAGGGGGTCGCCCAGGCGCGGCTCACCGACTGGTTGCCCGACCTGAGCCGGTACGGCGATCAGCACGACGACATGGCCGGCGACGACACCTCCCGACTCAGCCCGTACCTGCGCTTCGGCTGCGCGTCACCGCTGGCGGTGGCGAACCGCGCCGGGGACCGGTCCGGCCCGTTCGTCAGGCAGCTCTGCTGGCGAGACTTCTACTACCAGGTCACCGCCGCCTTCCCGGAGATCTCGACAACGGCGTACCGACGGGGTGCCACCGAGCAGTGGCGCTACGACGACGACGCGTTGGCGGCCTGGACCGAGGGACGCACCGGGATGCCGATAGTCGACGCCGGGATGCGGCAGCTGCGGACGCAGGGCTGGATGCACAACCGGGCGCGGCTGATCACCGCCGGCTACCTGACGAAGCACCTCGGGCAGGACTGGCGGTCCGGGGTGGCGGTGTTCTTCCGCTGGCTGCTCGACGGCGACGTGGCGAACAACTCCGGCAACTGGCAGTGGGTCGCCGGCACCGGCAACGACACGAAGCCCTACCGGGGGTTCAACCCGGTCCGGCAGGCCGAACGGTACGACCCGGACGGCGACTACGTGCGCCGGTGGGTGCCGGAGCTGGCGGGGGTGCAGGGCAAGGCCATCCACCAACCGTGGCGGTTGCCGGAGGCCCTGCGCCAGCCGCTCGACTACCCACCGCCCCTCTCGGTACCGGGCACCGACCCCGTCTGGCTGCGCTGATCAGAGCACCGAGTGCAGCGCCTCGACCAGCTCGTCCACCCGGTCGTGCTCGGCGAGGTGCGCCGTGGCGTACGCGAAGGTGTAGCCCCGCTCCGGGTCGGCCCACGCGCTGCTGCCGCCGATGCCGCCCATGCCCCAACTGCCGTCCGGCTCCCACTGCATACCCAGCGTCCAGTGGGCCGGGCGGTCCAGCACCAGGTCCGGCCCGTCGTACTGGACCCCTGTCGCCTCCGCGACCAGATCCGCGCTGAACAGCCGAACCCCGTCCAGGACACCGCCGGCCAGCAGACCGGTGTAGAGCCGGGCCAGGCTGGGCGCTGTGGCGTGCAGGTTGACCGCGGGCACCTCCGCGCCCCGCCACAGCGGGCTGTTCAGCACGGCCAAGTCCAGCCCGCCGGCCGGGTTGCCCATCGCCCGCGCCCGCATCGAGCCGGGCTCACCGAGCGCCCGGGTCGGCCATCCCGGGTCGCCGTACCGCACGTCCGCGCAGCGCAACTGGTCCGCCTCGGTCAGCCCGAAGCCGAGGTCGAGCTGCCACCGGTCGGCGATCTCCTCGGCCAAGAACCGGCCCACCGACCGCCCGTCGACGCGGCGGACCACCTCGCCCACCAGGTGCCCGTACGTCCAGGCGTGTTCCCCGGCGACAGTGCCCGGCGACCACTCGGGCTCGGCGGCGGCCAGGTCGCCGGCGAGCAACGCCCAGTCGGCGATCGCGGCGGCCGGTCGCGGCACCGGGAAGGCCGGCAGCCCGGCGGTGTGCGACAACGCCTGACGGATTGTGGCGGGAGTGCGGAACTCCGGCCAGTACCGGTCCACTGCCGCGTCGAGATCGACGGTTCCCCGATCCACGAGCAGCAACAGGCAGAGCGCGGCCACCGGCTTGCCGACCGAGTAGACGTTCACCAGCGTGTCCGGCAGCCACGGCTCGCCGCCCGGTCCGTGGCCGCCGCGGGAGCCGCCGACGAGGTCCACTACCGGCTGCCCGTCATACCAGATGGTCAGGGCGGCGCCGGTCTCCCGGCCGGAGGCGAGCAGGTCGTGGAAGCAGTCCCGGACCGGAGCGAAGCGTGCGTGCATCCGGCCACGGTAGGCGTCCGGGCCGGTGCGCGTGCCGACTTTTCCGCCGACCCCGGTGGTCGGGGTGGTGTCGCTGGGGGATGCTGTTCGGTGTGGCGGAGCCGGAGCTGGTGGATGTGGTCGTGGTCGGGCTCGGAGTCGGCGGCGAGGAGGTGGCCGAGCGACTTGCCGAGGCCGGCCTGAGCGTCGTCGGCGTCGAACGGGATCTCGTCGGCGGGGAGTGCCCGTACTGGGGCTGCATCCCGAGCAAGATGATGATCAGAGCCGCCAACGCGCTCGCCGAGGCCCGCCGGGTCGACGGGCTCGCCGGCACCGCCCAGGTCCAGCCGGACTGGGCGCCCGTGGCCAAGCGGATCCGCGAGGAAGCCACCGACACCTGGGACGACACGGTCGCCGCGGAACGGTTCATCGGCAAGGGCGGCCGGCTCGTGCGGGGCAGCGGCCGGCTCGACGGTCCACGCCGGGTCCGCGTCGGGGACCAGGTCTTCGAGGCCCGACACGGGGTGGTGCTGGGCACCGGCACCCGTCCGTCGGTGCCGCCGATCGACGGCCTGGCCGACACGCCGTACTGGACCAACCACCAGGCGATCGAGGCCGAGGAGCTGCCGGAGTCGCTGCTCATCCTCGGCGGTGGCGCGATCGGCCTGGAATTGGCGCAGGTCTTCGCCCGCTTCGGATCCCGGGTCACAGTGGTCGAGGCACTCGACCGGGTGCTGGCCATCGAGGAACCCGAGGCGTCCGAGGTCGCCGCCGCGGCGCTGCGCGCCGACGGCGTGGAGATCCACACCGGGGTACGCGCCGAACGGGTCGAGCACGACGGCACCAGGTTCACAGTGCGCGGTGGCGGTGGCGCGGAGTTCACCGCCGAACGGTTGCTGGTGGTGACCGGGCGCAAGGCCCACCTGGCCGAGCTGGGCCTGGACACCATCGGCCTGGACGCCGGCCAGCGCTACCTCCCGGTCGACGACCGTCTGCACGTCACCGACCACGTCTGGGCGGTCGGCGACCTGACCGGCGAGGGCGCCTTCACCCACATCGCCATGTACCAGGCGGGGATCGTGATCGCCGACATCCTGGCCCGCGCCCGGCAGGCGAAGGCGGGAGCGGACGCCAGTGGCACCTCCAGCGTGGTCGGCGGAGCGATGGGCGCGTCCAGCTCGCTGGCCGCCAGCGGGTCCAGCGGATCTGCCGGCACGGTCCCGCGCGCCGACTACCGGGCGCTGCCCCGGGTGACCTTCACCGATCCCGAGATCGGCGCGGTCGGGCTCACCGAGCAGCAGGCCCGCGACCGCGGCATCAACGTGCAGGTGGGTTTCACCAAGCTCGGCAGCTCGACCCGAGGCTGGATCCACCGGGTCGGCGACGACGGTTTCATCAAGCTCGTCGCGGACGCCGACCAGGGCGTACTGATCGGCGCGACCTCGGTCGGCCCGGCCGGTGGTGAGGTGCTGTCCGCGCTGGTGGTGGCGGTGCACGCGGCGGTGCCGCTGAGTCAGCTCCGGCACATGATCTACGCGTACCCGACCTTCCACAGGGCCATCGAAACCGCCCTACGCGACCTGTCCTGACCCCGGCTCCGCGCGGCGATCAAGCAGTGCGTCAGCAAACGCCGGCAATTTGCTGTTCATTTCTTTCATGCAGGTGACGTACGATTGCGACCGTGACCAAGCGGTTGACGGAAGTTGCCAAGAAGGCGGGCGTCAGCGAGGCCACCGTCAGCCGGGTGCTCAACGGCCGCGACGGGGTCTCCGAGGCGACCCGGACGGCCGTGCTGACGGCGCTGGACGTGCTCGGTTACGAGCGGCCGACCAAACTGCGCGGCGAACGAGCCCGGCTGGTCGGGCTGGTGCTGCCGGAGCTGCAGAACCCGATCTTCCCGGCGCTGGCCGAGGTGGTCACCGGCACGCTGGCCCAGCGCGGCTACACCCCGGCGCTCTGTGCCCGGACCATCGGCGGCGTCTCCGAAATGGACTACGTGGAGATGCTCCTCGACCACCAGGTCTCCGGGGTGATCTTCGCTGGTGGCTCGTACGCGCTCGCCGACGCCAAACACGACCACTACCGTCGGCTGACCGACCGGGGGCTTCCGGTCGTGCTGGTCAACGCGGGTGTGGACGAGCTGGGTTTCCCCCGGGTCTCCACTGACGACGCGGTGGCGGTGGAGCAGGCGTACGGGCACCTGCGCTCGCTCGGGCACGAACGGATCGGGATGGTGCTAGGCCCCGAGGGGCATGTGCCGTCGCGGCGCAAGCTCAACGCGATGATCCAGGCGGCCGGCTGGGACGAGGGAGACGCCGAGTGCGTCGAGCGTTCCAGCTTCTCGATGGAGGGGGCGCGGGTCGCCGCCACGAAGTTGGTCGAGCGGGGCGTGACCGGCATCATCTGCGCCAGCGACGTGCTCGCGCTGGGCACGATCCGCGCGGCCCGGCGGTTGGGGCGTTCGGTGCCGGCCGACGTGTCGGTGGTGGGCTTCGACGACTCCGCGTTCATGACGTGCACCGATCCCCCGTTGACAACTGTGCGGCAGCCGATCGAGACGATGGGGCAGGCCGCCGTGGATCTGCTGGTCACCCAGATCGAGGGTGCCGGTGTGCTGCAGGACGAGCTGCTGTTCGAGCCGGAGTTGGTGGTGCGGGGTTCCACAGCGCCCGCCCCCGGCCGTTAGGCGCCATCCCGAACGACGCTTCGGCCGTCGACCGCTCTCGCGGTCGGCGGCCGTTTTCGTCGTTGCTCGCACCGTCGGCATCGACCGGGCCGAATGACCCGCCATAACGGTGCAAAACTTGGCAAAAGGGCCTGCTTTCAGATCCTTGCCAACATCTGTCGTCATCACGTCGTGTCCTTTCGGAACAGGGTCGATACCTTGCCGAAATGAGTCGGCCTCGCTACAGTGACTCCACTCACACCTGGCTCCGACGCAGCTACTGGGCGTCAGGTCGTATCACCGCAGATCAGCGAAGGTCATTGGAGACACCCGTTCCCGAAGGGATGGACAGATGTCCGTACCGCAATACCGAAAGGCTGCGGCGGTCGCGCTCGTGGCCGGCCTGGGGCTGAGCCTCACGGCATGCTCCACGAAGAGTGACGACAAGGGCTCGACCGCCGGCGGCAAGGTCACCATCACCGTCGACTGCCAGCCGGTCGGCGCCCAGAAAGAGCTGTTGAAGAACTGGAACGACGACGTCGCCGAGTTCCAGAAGCAGAACCCGGACATCACCATCAAGAGCGTCAGCGTCGGCGAGCAGTGCAACAACCCGCCGGACTTCACCGCCCGCCTCGCCGGCGGCACCGTGACCGACGTGTTCTACGGGTACATGACCGATCTCCAGCAGGTGCTCGACTCCGGTCAGGCGATGGACATCTCCCCGCACGTCAACAAGGACGCGATCTCGACCTGGGACAGCGTCGACCCGGCGCTCAAGGAGGTCTTCACCGACGGCGGCAAGCTCTACGCCGTCCCGGTGAAGAACTACTCGATGGGTCTGGTCTACAACAAGGCCCTGTTCCAGCAGGCCGGGCTCGACGTGAACAACCCGCCCAAGACCTGGGCCGAGGTCCGGGCCGCGGCCAAGAAGATCTCCGCGCTCGGCAACGGCATCGCCGGCTACTCGGAGTACAGCGCCGGCAACACCGGCGGCTGGCACTTCACCTCCCTGCTCTACTCGCAGGGCGGCCGGGTGCTGACCGAGGACGGCAAGAAGGCCGACTTCAACAACGCCATGGGCAAGCAGGTCCTGCAGAACCTCAAGGACATGCGGTACGGCGACAACAGCATGGGCGCCCGCCAGCTGCTGCAGTGGGGCGACCTGCTGACGAACGCCGGCGCGGGCAAGGTCGGCATGTTCATCGGCGCGCCGGACGCCACCCAGGCGATCGTCAGCCAGTTCCAGGGCAAGTTCCAGGACTGGGCGATGGCTCCGCTGCCCGGCCAGGACGGCGCGGCGAAGGGGACGCTCGGTGGTGGCGAGGGCTACTTCTTCAAGAAGGACCTCACGCCCGAGCAGGTCAAGGCCGGTCTGAAGTGGATCGCGTACCAGAAGCTCACCCCGGGCAAGGGCCAGTTCGACTACGTCCGGGCCAAGCCGCAGAACTACCCGGTGGGTCTGCCCCAGCCGCTGCTCTTCGCCAACGGCAGTGACGCGCAGAAGCAGGAGCTGGAGCTGCGGAAGGCGAACGCGAACGTCGACACGGCGAACTTCGCGCTCTTCGAGGCGACCCCGGTTCCGATCAAGGGTGAGCCGCGCAACGCCCAGGCCGTCTACGCGGTGCTCGACGCCGCGATGTCGGGTGTGCTGACCAACCCGAACTCGAACATCGACGCACTGCTCAAGACCGCCGAGGAGAAGGTCAACCAGCTCCTCGCCGCCGAGAGCTGACCGATCGTGTGGGGGTCGGGACGCCGACCCGACCCCCACGCCACCCGCACCACATCTCGACGTCACCGACTCACCCAGGAGTTGCCTTGGCGATCACCACCGTCCCGGAGACCCCCAGGAAACCGGGCCGCCCGCCGTCGCCGTACTCGGCGAGGCCACAGCGCACCAGCCTCGGCCGCAAGGTACGGGACAACCTCACCGGTCACGCGTTCCTGATCGGGGCGGTGCTCTGCTTCGTCGTCTTCTCCTGGTACCCGATGGTCCGCGGCATCATCATGAGCTTCCAGCGGACCCGGCGCGGCGAGACCACCTGGGTGGGTTGGGACAACTACTCCCGCATCATCGCCGACCCCAGCTTCTGGACGGCCTGGCAGAACACCTTCTACTTCACGGTGCTCGCGCTGGCCCTCGGCTACGTGGTGCCGTTCTTCGTGGCGATCCTGCTCAACGAGTTCCGCCACGCCAAGGGGTACCTGCGGATCCTTGTCTACCTGCCGGTGATGCTGCCGCCGGCCTCCGCGCTGTTCCTCTTCAAGTTCTACGCGTACGACCCCAGCGAGGCGGGGCTCTTCAACGCGATCCTCAAGGCACTGCACCTGCCCACCTCGCAGTGGATGCAGTCGCCGGAGATGACGATGCCGGCGATGGTGCTGGCCTCGACCTGGATGAACATGGGCGGCGCGGTGCTGATCTACCTGGCGTCGTTGCAGAACATTCCCGGCGAGCTGTACGAGGCGGCGGAGCTCGACGGCGCCGGCATCTGGCGACGGATCGTCCACGTGACGATCCCGCAGACCCGGTTGATCCTCGCGCTCCTGGCGATGTTGCAGATCGTCGCCACGATGCAGCTCTTCATCGAGCCCCTGATCCTCGCCAACGGTGCGGGCGCGGAGGACTCCGCGACCTCGGTGGCGTACCTCATCTATCAGCACGGGTTCTTCCAGAACGACCTCAACGGCGCCGCCGCGCTGGGCGTGATCATGCTCGTGGTGCTGGCCGGCTTCTCCGCCGTGTACGTGCGACTGACTGCGAAACAGGACTAAGGACGGCGAGGAATGGCACAGGATTCCGGAACCCGGACCCTCATCTCCCAATCCCAGCTCAGCCGCGGGCGCGGCCGGGTCATCTACTGGACGCTGCTGGTCGTCGTGGTGGCGGGGTTCACGCTCGTCTTTCTCGGACCGCTCTACTGGATGGTCACCGGCGCGCTCAAGTCCGGCCAGGAGATCGCGCAGACCCCACCGTCGCTGTTCCCGAAGGACCCGCAGCCGCAGAACTACATCGACGCGTGGAACAACCTGGCCCTCGCCAAGCTGCTATTCAACACCTTCTACTACGCGATCGGTGCGGTGCTGTTCCAACTGGTCTTCGACACCGCCGCGGCGTACTCGTTGTCCAAGCTTCGGCCGATCTTCGGCAACGTGATCCTCGCCCTGATGTTGGGGACGCTGATGATCCCGGCCATGGTCCTCATCGTTCCGCAGTACGTGACGGTGATCGACCTGCCGATCCTGCACATCAACCTGCTCGACTCACCGTTCGCCATCTGGTTGCCCCTGGTCGCGAACGCGTTCAACATCTTCCTGCTGAAGCGGTTCTTCGACTCGATCCCCGAGGAGCTGATGGCGGCGGCCCTGATGGACGGGGCGACGTCACTGCGCACGCTCTGGTCGATCATCCTGCCGCTGTCGCGCCCCATCCTCGGCGTCGTCTCGATCTTCGCAGTGACGGCGGTGTGGAAGGATTTCCTCTGGCCGAAGCTGGTCATGCCGTCGCCCGAGACCCGGACGGTCAGCGTCGGCATCTACGCCTTCGCCGGTGGCACGCCGATGAACGTGGTGATCGCCGCGTCGGTCATCGCCGCGATCCCGACAGTCATCATCTTCCTGATCTTCCAACGGAACATCATGTCCGGTCTGACCACGGGCAGCATCAAGGGATAGCCCCCACCGCGTTCTTCCGCGCGGCGAACAACGACAGTTCGCCCGACACATATCCAGGTCCGGCGAACCCGCCGACGTACTGACGCAGAAAGCAGGTGCTCGTGTCCACAGCTGACAGAAGTCCGTGGTGGCGGGGAGCCGTGATCTACCAGGTGTATCCCCGGAGCTTCGCCGACGGCAACGGCGACGGCATCGGCGACATCGCCGGCATCCGGTCCCGGCTGAACCACCTGTCCGCGCTCGGCGTCGACGCGATCTGGTTCAGCCCCTGGTACCCGTCCCCGATGGCGGACGCCGGCTACGACGTCTCCGACTACCGCGACATCGACCCGGTCTTCGGCACCCTCGCCGAGGTGGAGGCGTTGATCGCTGAGGCGCACGCGCTGGGCATCCGGACCATCGTCGACGTGGTGCCCAACCACTGCTCCGACGCGCACCCCTGGTTCCAAGCGGCGCTCGCCGGCGGACCCGGCGCGCCCGAACGGGACCTGTTCTGGTTCCGGCCCGGCCGGGGCCCGAACGGCGACGAGCGACCCACCGACTGGATCGGCGAGTTCGGCGGCGAGACCTGGACGCGCACCACCAACCCGGACGGCACCCCCGGCGACTGGTACCTGCACCTCTTCGCCCCTCAGCAGCCGGACTTCAACTGGGACCACCCCCGGGTACGGGAGGAGTTCGAGGACATCCTGCGGTTCTGGTTCGACCGGGGCGTGGACGGCATCCGGATCGACTCGGCGGGGCTCCTGGTCAAGGACGGGACGCTGCCCGAGGTCCGAGACGACGAGCCGCACCCGTTCCACGACCTCGACGGGGTGCACGACATCTACCGGGGCTGGCGTCGGGTCGCCGACGAGTACGCCGACCGGGCGCTGATCGGTGAGGTGTGGCTGCCGGACCGGCAGCGGTTCGCCAACTACCTGCGCCCGGACGAGCTGCACGCCGCGTTCAACTTCGACTTCCTCGGCTGCGCCTGGGACGCCGCGGCGCTGCGGGAGAGCATCGACGGGACGCTGAGCGCGCACGCGCCGGTCAACGCGCCGGCCACCTGGGTGCTCTCCAACCACGACGTCACCCGACACGTCACCCGCTACGGTCGCGCTGACACCCGGTTCAGCTTCGCCGCCAAGCGCGAGGGCACCCCCACCGACCTGGAGTTGGGCACCCGTCGGGCCCGCGCCGCCGCGCTGCTGTCGCTGTCGCTGCCCGGCGCGGCCTACGTCTACCAGGGCGAGGAGCTGGGCCTCTACGAGGTCGAGGACATCCCGTACGCGCTGCGGCAGGACCCGATGTGGGAGCGGTCCGGTCGGATCGACCCCGGTCGCGACGGCTGCCGCGTACCGCTGCCGTGGGGCGGGGACGAGCCGCCCTTCGAGTTCAGCCCCGAGGGTGCCGCGACGCCGTGGCTGCCGCAGCCAGCCGACTGGAAGGACCGGACGGCCAGCGCGCAGACCGGCGACTCGGCCTCGATGCTGGAGCTGTACCGGGCGGCGATCCAGGCCCGGAAGGCCGACCCGGCGCTCGGTGACGGTGAGCTGACCTGGCTGCCCGCCCCGGACGGGGTGCTCGCGTTCAGCCGCGGCGGTGGCTTCAGCTGCCTGGTCAACCTCTCCGCAGCGCCGGTGCCGATGCCAGCTCAGGGGGAGCTGGTGCTGGCCAGCGGGCCGCTCGACGACGGGATGCTGCCGTCCGACACGGCGGTCTGGCTGCGTACCGCCGAATCCACCGACGGGCCGCGTGGGGCGGACGGCCCGGCCTGACCTGACTCTGCTCGCCGTGGTGCCGGCGGCCCGTCCCGGCCGCCGGCACCACACACCCGAAGAGAGGAGTACGAGGGGGACTCGCACGACGCACCGACACGGGGGGATCTGGCCTGCCTGACGAAAGGGAGAGCGCAGCTCATGGCCAACCACACCACCGGCACCCCGCACCACCATCGACACCCGACCCGGGCTGGGTTGGCCGCCATCGCCGCCGCCCTGCTCGCCGCCACCTCGGTGACCGCCCTCGCGGTCACCGGCACCGCGACCCCGGCCTCGGCGGCGGGATTGTCCCCCTTCGACATCCCCAACCGGGGCGCCACAGTTCCGTTCGTCGAGCAGGAGGCGGAGGAGACCGCCCACAACGGCACGAAGATCGGCCCGGACCGGCGCTACGGCACGCTGCCGTCGGAGGCGTCCGGCCGGGAGGCGGTCACCCTCGACGCCGTCGGCGAGTACGTCGAGTTCACCCTCACCGCTCCGGCCAACGCTGTCACCTTCCGCTACAGCCTGCCGGACAGCCCGGCCGGTACCGGCCGCGACGCCGCCATCGACCTGCGGGCCAACGGGGCGCTGCTGAAGTCGGTACCGGTGACGTCGAGGTACGGCTGGTACTACGGCGGATACCCGTTCAACAACAACCCGGGCGACACCAACCCGCACCACTTCTACGACGAGACCCGGGCGCTGTTCGGCAGCACCCAGCCGGCCGGCACGAAGATCCGGCTCCAGGTCGCCTCGACCGCCCAGTCGCCCACGTTCACCATCGACCTGGCCGACTTCGAGCTGGTCGCCCCGGCGATCACGAAGCCCTCCGGTGTGCTCGACGTGGTCACCGACTTCGGCGCCGACCCGAGCGGCGCGACCGACTCGACCGCCAGGTTCCAGGCGGCCGTCGACGCCGGCAAGGCCCAGGGCCGGGCGGTCTGGATCCCGACCGGGACCTTCACCCTCTGGGATCACGTGGTGGTCGACGGGGTGACACTGCGCGGTGCGGGCCCGTGGTATTCGGTGCTCGGTGGCCGGCACCCCACCGACCGGAACAGGTCCGTCGGCATCTACGGCAAGTACGTGCCCGGTGGCGGCTACACCGGCCCGGTCCGCGCGCACGAGGTGAACGGGCCGAGCCGCAATGTCACGCTGCGGGACTTCGCCATCATCGGCGACATCCGCGAGCGGATCGACGACGACCAGGTCAACGCCCTGGGCGGGGCGATGACCAACTCGGTGGTCGACAACCTCTGGCTGGAGAACACCAAGGTCGGGGCGTGGATGGACGGCCCGATGGACAACTTCACCATCCGCAACAGCCGGATCCTGGACCAGACCGCGGACGGGGTGAACTTCCACACCGGCGTGACCAACTCGACGGTGACCAACACGTTCGTGCGCAACACCGGCGACGACGCGTTGGCGATGTGGGCGCAGAGCGTGCCGAACGTCAACAACTCCTTCACCCACAACACCATCGGGGTGACCCTGCTGGCCAACCACCTGGTCAGCTACGGCGGTCGGGACATCAAGATCACCGACAACGTGACTGCCGACTCGCTGACCAACGGCGGTGGCATCCACGTCGCGAACCGCTACCCCGGCGTGCAGGGCGCCACCGGAGTCCAGGGCACCTGGACGATCGCCCGGAACACGTTGATCCGCAACGGTAACTCGGACTACAACTGGAACTTCGGGGTCGGCGCGATCTGGTTCTCCGCGCTGAACGAGGCGTTCCAGAACCCCACCATCAACATCACCGACACCGACATCCTGGACAGCTCGTACGCGGCGCTGCACTGGATCGAGGGCCAGACCAACGGGATCAACCTCAACAACGTACGGATCGACGGCGCCGGCACGTACGCGCTCCAGGTGCAGGCGAACAGCCAGGTGTCGTTCACCAACGTGCGGGCCACCAACATCGCGCAGAGCAACCCGATGCACAACTGCGTCGGCGCCGGCTTCCAGATCACCCAGGGCTCCGGCAACTCCGGCTGGTACACGCCGACCCCGTACTGCGGCCCGTGGCCGAACCCCCAGTGGGGCGGCGGACCCACCTCGCCGCCGCCGACCACCCCACCGCCGACCACCCCACCGCCGACCACCCCACCGCCCACCACCCCACCTCCGACCACCCCGCCCCCGACCAGCGGGAACCTGGCGCTGGGCCGGCCGACGACAGCTACCAGCACCAACCAGAACTACACGGGCGCCAACGTGGTGGACGGCAACGCGGCCAGCTACTGGGAGAGCGCGAACAACGCCTTCCCCCAGTCGGTCACCATCGACCTGGGCGCGTCCCGGTCTGTCGACCGGGTGGTGCTCAAGCTGCCCAGCGGTTGGGAGCAACGCACCCAGACGCTGTCGGTGCTCGGCTCCACCGACGGCTCGGCGTACACCACACTGGCGTCGTCCGCCGGTCGGGTCTTCGCCCCCGGCACTGGCAACGCCGTGTCGATCGGGCTGCCCTCCGGTGACCGCCGCTACATCCGGGTCACCGTCAGCGGCAACACCGGCTGGCCGGCCGCGCAACTCTCCGAGGTCGAGGTGTACGGCGGCACCCAGACCACCCCGCCGCCGACCACCCCGCCGCCGACCACGCCGCCCCCGACCACGCCGCCGCCCAGCGGCAACCTGGCGGCCGGGCGGTCGATCACCGAGACCAGCCACTCCGACGTGTACGCCGCCCCCAACGCGGTGGACGGCAACGCGAACACCTACTGGGAGAGCGCCAACAACGCGTTCCCGCAGTCGTTGACCGTTGACCTGGGGGCCGACCGGTCGGTGTCCCGGGTCGTGCTGAAGCTCCCACCCTCATCGGCCTGGCAGACGCGTACCCAGACGCTGGCGGTGCTCGGCTCCACGAACGGCTCGACGTTCACCACGCTGAAGGCGTCCGCCGGCTACAGCTTCAACCCGGCCAGCGGCAACACGGTCACCGTGACCTTCACGGCGACCACCCAGCGGTACCTGCGGCTGACCGTCACCGGCAACAGCGGCTGGCCAGCCGGCCAGCTCAGCGAGTTCGAGGTCTACTCCAGCTAGCCCCCACCTGTCGCGGATCGACGGGCGTACCCCTGCACCCGTCGCCGGGCAACGCACCCACACCCACCCCCGAAAGAGGTGTAGCGACCCCATGTCCAGGACCGGCACCAGACGAGGCACGCCGCCAACCGGCGCGCCCACCACCGTCCCCCGTACCGCCCGAAGCGGCCACCGACGACTCCTCGCCGGCGCGCTCGCCGGGATGCTCCTCGCCACCGCCCCGGTCGTCACCCCCATGGCGAGCGCGGCACCGGCGGCCGACAGGTCCGCGGCCGCCGCCCGCGTGGCCATGCTCGCCGGGCTCTCCGCCACCATGACCGCCAGCAGCTACAACCAGAACTACGTGGCGGGCAACGCCAACGACGGCAACGCGTCGACCTACTGGGAGAGCGCCAACAACGCGTTCCCGCAGTGGATCCAGGCGGACCTGGGCGCCACTGTCAGCGTGGACCGGGTGGTGCTCAAGCTGCCGCCCGCGGCGGAGTGGCAGACCCGTACCCAGACGCTGTCGGTTCTGGGTTCGACCAACGGCTCGTCCTTCACCACACTGAAGGCGTCCGCCGGCTACACCTTCAACCCGAGCAGCGGCAACACCGCGACCGTCAGCTTCACCGCCGCCAGCACCCGCTACGTACGCGTACAGGTCACCGGCAACACCGGCTGGCCGGCCGCCCAGCTCTCCGAGGTCGAGGTGTACGGCGCCACCGGCAGCACCGACACCCAGGCACCCAGCGTCCCGGGCAACCTGGCCTACACCCAGCCGGCCAGCGGGCAGATCCGGCTCACCTGGTCGGCGTCCACCGACAACGTCGGGGTGACCGGCTACGACGTCTACGCCAACGGCGCGCTGCGCGGCAGCGTCAACGGCTCGACGCTCACCTACACCGACAGCCAGGCGGACAGCGCCACGGTGTCGTACCAGGTGCGGGCCAAGGACGCGGCCGGCAACCAGTCGGCGAACAGCAACACGGTGACCCGCACCGGCACCGGCAACCCGCCCACCGGTTCCAACCTGGCGATCGGCAAGCCGATCACCGCCTCCGGGTTCGTGCACACGTTCGTGGCCACCAACGCCAACGACAACAACGTGGCCACCTACTGGGAGGGCAACGGCAACCCGAGCACGCTGACAGTGCAGCTCGGCGCGAACGCCAGCCTCAGCCAGGTCGTCCTGAAGCTCAACCCGGACTCGGCGTGGGGCACCCGTACCCAGAACATCACGGTGCTCGGCCGGGACCAGGGCTCGTCGAGCTTCACCACACTGGTCGGCGCGACGAACTACACCTTCAACCCGGGCAGCGGCAACACGGTGACCATCCCGGTCTCCGGCGCGGCGGCCGACGTACGGCTCTCGATCGCCTCGAACACCGGCGCTCCCGCCGGTCAGGTGGCCGAGTTCCAGGTCTTCGGCACCCCGGCGCCGAACCCGGACCTGACAGTGACCGGCATGTCGTTCAGCCCGTCCGCACCCGTGGAGACCAGCACCATCACGCTCTCCGCGACGGTGCGTAACGCGGGCTCGGCGGCCTCCGGCGCGACCAACGTCAACTTCTACCTGGGCTCCACCCGGGTCGGCACCGCCTCGGTCGGCGGTCTCGCGGCCGGCGCCTCGACGACTGTCAGCGCCAGCATCGGCACCCGCGACTCGGGCAGCTACCCGCTCAGCGCCAAGGTCGACGAGTCGAACACAGTCGTCGAGCAGGACGACACCAACAACAGCTACACGAACCCCAGCCCGCTGGTCGTCGCCGCGGTCGCCAGTTCCGACCTGGTCGCCTCGGCGGTCGCCTGGTCGCCGGGCAACCCGTCGGCGGGCAACACGGTGACCTTCTCCGTGTCCATCCGCAACGCCGGCAACCAGGCATCCGCATCCGGGGCGCACGGCATCACACTGACCGTGCTCAACGAGTCCGGCACCGTGGTCCGTACCCTGACCGGCTCGTACTCCGGCGTGATCAACGCCGGGGCGACGGTCGGCCCGATCAGCCTGGGCACCTGGACCGCCGCGAACGGCAAGTACACCGTCCGGGTGGTGCTCGCCGTGGACGGCAACGAGTTGCCGGTGAAGCAGGCGAACAACACGAGTGACCGGCCGCTCTTCGTGGGGCGCGGCGCCAACATGCCGTACGACATGTACGAGGCCGAGGACGGCGTGATCGGCGGCGGCGCCGCCGTCGTCGGACCGAACCGGGAGGTCGGGGACCTGGCCGGCGAGGCGTCCGGTCGGCGGGCGGTGACCCTCAACTCGAACGGCAGCTACGTCGAGTTCACCACCCGGGCCAGCACCAACACGCTTGTCACCCGCTTCTCCATCCCGGACGCCGCCGGCGGTGGCGGGATCAACTCGACGCTGAACGTCTACGTCAATGGCACTTTCCACAAGGCCATCGACCTGACGTCCCGGTACGCCTGGCTGTACGGCAACGAGACCAGCCCGGGCAACTCGCCGAGCGCCGGCGGTCCGAGGCACATCTACGACGAAGCCAACGTCATGCTCAACTCCACAGTTCCGGCCGGTAGCAAGATCCGCCTTCAGAAGGACCCGGCCAATACCACCACGTACGCCATCGACTTCATCAACACGGAGCAGGTGGCGCCGATCGCCAACCCGGACCCGGCGCGCTACACCACGCCGACCGGCTTCACCCACCAGGACGTGCAGAACGCCCTGGACCGGGTGCGGATGGACACCACCGGCAACCTGATCGGGGTGTACCTGCCGGCCGGTAACTACTCCACCTCGTCGAAGTTCCAGGTGTACGGCAAGGCGGTCCAGGTGACCGGCGCCGGCCCCTGGTACACCCGGTTCAACGCGCCGTCGGGCCAGGACAACACCGACATCGGCTTCCGGGCCGAGAACTCGGCGGCCAACTCGTCGTTCAAGAACTTCGCGTACTTCGGCAACTACACCTCGCGGATCGACGGTCCGGGCAAGGTGTTCGACTTCTCCAACGTGTCGAACATCGTGATCGACAACATCTGGAACGAGCACATGGTGTGCCTCTACTGGGGCGCGAACACCGACTACATGACGATCAAGAACTCCCGGATCCGGAACATGTTCGCCGACGGCATCAACATGACCAACGGGAGCACCAACAACCTGGTCAGCAACAACGACGCCCGGGCCACCGGCGACGACAGCTTCGCGCTGTTCTCAGCCATCGACGCGGGCGGCGCCGACATGAGGGACAACGTCTACGAGAACCTGACCTCGACGCTGACCTGGCGGGCCGCCGGTGTCGCCGTGTACGGCGGCTACGGCAACACGTTCCGCAACATCTACATCGCGGACACGCTCGTGTACTCCGGCATCACCATCAGCTCGCTCGACTTCGGCTATCCGATGAACGGCTTCGGTGCCAGCCCGCCCACCCGGTTCGAGAACATCTCGATCGTGCGGGCCGGTGGGCATTTCTGGGGCTCACAAACCTTCCCGGCGATCTGGGTCTTCTCCGCCTCGAAGGTGTTCCAGGGCATCCGGGTCAGCGATGTCGACATCATCGATCCGACCTACAGCGGCATCATGTTCCAGACCAACTACGTCGGCGGGCAGCCGCAGAACCCGATCACCGACACGGTCTTCACGAACATCTCCATCAGCGGTGCCCGGAAGAGCGGGGACGCCTACGACGCGAAGTCCGGCTTCGCCATCTGGGCGAACCCGATGCCGGAGGCCGGGCAGGGGCCGGCCGTCGGGTCGGTCACCTTCAACAACCTCCGGTTGAGCAACAACGCGGTGGACATCCAGAACCCCACCACAACCTTCACCATCAACCGCAACTGAGCTAGCCGGTAGCCGACGCCGCCGGGGGGTGCACCCCTCCCGGCGGCGTCGCGCCGTGTCGGCCCTCACCCGCCGCGAACCGGGCCGCGCCGGCCGCCGCGTCAGTGGCCAGCGAGTTCATCCCGTACGCCAACTCGGTCGCCAGCGCCTCCGGCTCTCCTCGCCCCGCGCCGGCCAGCAGAGCCGCCCGGTCGTTGCGCAGGCAGGTCTGCGGATGCCGGGCGATCGCCGCCGCCAACTCCTCGGCCGCGGCCCGCGCCTGGCCGGGTGGCACCAACCGATTGACCAACCCCATCGTGTACGCCTCGTCGGCCGCCACCGGGCGGCCGGTGAGGATCAGGTCCATGGCCCGACTCTCGCCGATCAACCGGGGCAGCCGGACGGTGCCGCCGTCGATCAGTGGCACTCCCCAGCGGCGGCAGAACACTCCGAGCGTCGCGTCGGACTCGGCGACCCGCAGGTCACACCAGAGCGCCAGTTCGAGCCCGCCCGCCACCGCGTACCCGGAGATCGCCGCGATCACCGGTTTGCTGAGCGTCATCCGGGTCGGACCCATCGGGCCGTCCCCCTCCGGCTCCACCCGGTTGCCGCTCGGCGTGCCGATCGCCTTGAGGTCGGCGCCGGCGCAGAACGTGCCACCGGCGCCCCAGAGCACGGCCACCGATGAGTCCTGGTCGGCGTCGAAGGCCCGAAATGCGTCAGCCAGCGCCCGAGCCGTAGGACCGTCCACGGCGTTCCGAACGTCCGCCCGGTCCAACACCACAGTGGTGACCGCCCCGACCCGCTCCACCCGCACACCCATCCCGCCAGCATGCCCGCCCCCACCCAACCCCCACAATCCCCGTCGATCTTGCACTCCCGGTTGTCGGTTAGCGGCTTGTGCCCCGAATTGTCGGAGCAGGAACCGCAAGATCGGCGGCCTGGGCGGTGCGGAGGCGGTGCGGCAGGTTTGTCGCCGCCGACCGGTTTGCGACGGCGATCGCCGGGAAGTCGGTACTCGTGCGAGCACTTTTGACGAAAGTTGAGCAGGACTCCCGGCTGGACCGCGTGGGTGACCGGTTGCAGAAGGTCGTCCTGGGGACGCTGCGTCCGCGTCGGTTGCGCGACCTGCTGCACGGGGTGCCCCTCGGGCATCCGCTGCACCCGGCGATGGTGCAGGTGCCGGTCGGAGCGTGGATCAGCGCCGCGGTGCTGGACCTCATGCCCGGGCAGCGCCGGCCCGCCACCGTACTCGTCGGTCTCGGCACCGTCAGCGCCGTGCCGGCGGCGGTCGCCGGTCTGAACGACTGGGCGGCACTCGCCCGGGACCAGCGCCGGGTCGGCCTGGTGCACGCCGCCGCCAACACCGTCGGCCTGACGCTCTACGCCGGCTCGTTGGCCGCTCGGCTGTCCGGCCGGCACGGAATGGGCCGCGCCCTCGGCTTCCTCGGGCTCTCCACAGTGAGCCTCGGCGCGTACATCGGGGGTCACCTCGCGTACAAGCAGGGCGCGCAGGTCAACCAGAGCATCTCCGAGCTGCACCGGATGACCGACGGCTGGCACTCGCTGGCCGACATGGCGACGTTGCCGCAACGCACCCTGATCACCAGGGAGGTGGACGACGACATCTCGGTGATCCTCTACCGGCACGGTGACGAGGTCACCGTGATGTTGGAGCGTTGCCCGCACCAGAGCGGGCCGCTCGGCGAGGGCGAAGTGCAGGAGATCGACGGCCACGCCTGCGTGGTCTGCCCGTGGCACGGCAGCGCGTTCCGGCTCAACGGCGGTGAGGTCGTGCAGGGGCCGTCCGGCAACGACCAGCAGATCCTGCCCACCCGGATCCAGAACGGCGTGCTCCAGACCCGCCTGCCCTGACCGTTCGCGCTGGCCCGCCCGCGCCGTGACCTGGTCCGGGCGCCTCCGGCGTCGGGATGTCTCACCTCACGCCGACGCTCCGCGCCCAAGACAGTAACGCCTTCGATGCTGATGCCTGTGAGTCATCGTGATGACTCACAGTCATATCGCTCTCCGAGACATTGCCCCGGCCGCTCCCGCCAAGGCGGCGTAGACACCGGGCGGAGACACCAGGTCGTGCGGCCCGCTCAGGTGCGTCGGTGTCGGCCGACCGGCGGACCGTCCGGTACGGAGTCCAGGCCGTGCCCGCCGTCGAACAGCCCGCCCTCGCCACCAGCACCGGCCCAGCCACCGTCACCACTCCAGCCCCCTGCGTCGGCGCTCGCCATCCCGCCGCCGGGGGGTGCCGTGCCGCCGGAGAGAGCCATCCCGCTACCCGGGAACGCCGTACTACCGGGGGAAGCCATTCCGCTGCCGGCAGGTGCCGCTCCGCTTCCCGAAGGTGCGAACCCGCTGCCGCTACTTGCCGCCCCGCTGCTCGGTGTCGCGGGAGCTTCGATGGCCGCTGCCGCCCGGCTGGCAGCCCACGCGGCACCGCTCCCGGCCACCCCACCACTGGCCCGCTGGCCCGCGCCACTGCTGCTCCGGCCCGCGCCATCGCTTCGGACTGTGCCTCCACCGATCTGGCCCGCGCCGCGCCGGGATGTGCGGGAGGAGGCGGCCAGTCGGGGAGCCGCCCCGGCGGTGGCTGGGCGGCGACGCAGCCCCAGGACCGCGCCGATCTGGGCGCCGACGATGCTCGCCACCGCCAGTACTGCGGAGACCGCCAGCGGGCGGTTCACCCGATCGGCGGCACCGGCTCGGGCCGCACCGACAGTCATCGCTGGTGGTTGGCCCGCTGACTCCGTACCGCTGGGTGGTGCCGGGGCCACCCGCGGCGGTGCGGCCCGCTCGGGCGCCGGCCGGGGCGCGGGCGGCTTCGGCGCCGCGGGCCGGTCGACGAGCCGGCCGGTGGCGTGCTGCCGGGACCCCTGGTCGGCGGCCTCAGTGGGCAGTCGAAGCAGTTGGCCGGGGCGGATCCGGTCCGGGTCGTCGAGCTTGTTCAGCTTGGCGAGCTGTCGGTAGTCGCCGAACTCGTCCAGGTACCGCTCGGCCACCTCCCCGAGGTAGTCGCCCCGCGCCACCCGGTACACCGGCGCGGCCATGTCCGGGGTTGTGGTCGCGTGGGTCGGCGCGGCCAGGGTGGTCACGGCCGGCGCGCTCGGGCTCGCGTACACCGGAGTTCCGTAGATCGCCGCAGCGCTGGCGGCGGCCGGGCTGGCGACCAGGATCAGCGCGACCGAGCCGACCAGCGCGGCGGCGGCCTTCTGCTGGCGGCCCATCCCGGGCAGCTTCGGCGCCGGCCGGCGCAGGGTCTGCGCCCCCAACTCGACGAGGACGGAGAAGGCGAACGTGGCCCAGCCGAACCAACCGGCCACGGCCAACGCCCGCAGGAAGAGCTGACCGTCGTCCCGGCTGGTCAGCGCCGTGCCCACCTCGCTGATCGTGGGCAGGTGATCGGGCAGTGGGTTACCGGCGAAGGCGAGCAGCGCGATCGGCGCGCCGACCAACAGCACCAGGAGCACGGCCAACGCGCCGATACCGGTGAGGATCCGTCCGGTCCGCCGTACGACGGACCCACCCGATACGGGCATGGCTGCCTACCTTCCTACGGTGTTGCGGTGATGGCACGCGCTGTCGCCTCGCCGGTGACGGTGACCGCCTTGTCCTGGACGAACGGTCCGATCATCGAGCGCTGGTAGGTGATGGAGACGGTCACCCGGATCAGGATTTCCCCGTCGACCTCGGGGAAGCTCACTGTGTGGCTGGCGGTGTCCACCTCATCCAGGTAGTTGGCGACCGCCTTGCGCGCCTCCGGCTGATTGATCCGCTTCGGCCCGCCCTCGATGGCGGTGGCCCGGTCGATGGCCTGACCGCCGGCCCGGGCCGCCTCGGCAGCCAGGTTCTGGGCACGTTGCAGGGTGCGGAGCTGCCCGGCGCCGTCGAAGGAGAGGCCGATGATGGCCAGTACGCCGACCATCGTCACCGCGAGGAAGATGCTCACCCGGCCGTGCTCACCTGCCCGCGAGGACCTGACAGCCGACCTGGTGGCCGTCATTGCCGACCCCGGTAACGGTCGAGTGGGGAGGTGAACTGCGCGGTGATCAATCGTTCACTCTCCATCCCGGGCAGGATGTCGAGCGTCACGTCCTTGAACGACACCAGGCAGCTGATCGTCACCGTCACCGTGGCGTCCGTACCGACCGAGCTGCTGAAGGCGTCGTCGAAGCTGGACTCGTTGCCCGGCGACGAGCCGGTGAACGCCGGGTCCAGGTCGTTGGCGCAGACCAGGCCGTGCCAGTCCAACTGCTTCTGGGCGGCCTCCAGCGCCTTCTGCCGGGCGGTGTCGGAATCCCGGGAGATCGAGGCGGCCCGCGCCGCGTCGTGCGCGGCCGCGTCGAGCGCCTCCGCGGCAACCGCGCTGCGCCCGACCACACCGGCCAGCACCATCAGTGCGATGAACGCGGGCGCGAGCACCGCCACCTCGATGGAGACCGAGCCCCGCTCGGCGGTACGGGTCATGGCGGGGTCACCCTCTCCACCGTCCCGTGGGCGGTCTGCTGTATCGCGAAGTCCACTCCCGGCACCACCGACAGGGACCGGCCGCTCACCGTGCAGGTCACGTCGGTAGTGGTGGTCACGCAGGTCGGGCCGGCCTTGTCCCAGCCCACCAGCCAACCCCCGGCGGCCTTGAGGAACTGGGTGGCGCCGTCCACTCCGACACCGTCCCTGGCCTGGTACGTCCGCTGGGCGTTGACGCCACTCTGCGCGGCGTGCAACGCGGTGGAGCGGGCGAGGAAGACGGCCGCGATCTGGATCGAGGCGAAGAGCAGCACCAGGATCAGCGGCATCATCACTGCCAGTTCCACCGGGTTGGCCCCCCGCTCCCGGTCGCTGGCCGCGAGGCGGCGCCGGGCGGCGATGACCACCCGGTGCCACCTCGACAGCGCGGCTCGACGCATCCCGGCTACTTGGCGGGCTTCGTGTAGTCCGGGATGCCGGTCATCCAGCTGTCGGCCTTGGTCAGGGCGAGAGCGGTGACGGCCATAGCGACGACGACCAGGCCGGCGATGATCACCGCGGTGGGCACCGGGCTGTCGCCGCGCTCACCCTCCCGGCGCAGCTCGGCCAGGCGCGTCGTCAGCACGACGTGCAGGTAGCTGAGGATGGACATGGCGTACTCCTTCAGGGAGGGGGTCAGACACGGGCGATGAACGGATAGAGGACGAACCCGAGCAGCACGAAGACGAGCAGCGCACCCGGGATGTCGAGCTTGCTGGTCACCCCCTCGGCGCGGGCGAGGTTGTCGGTGCGGATCTGGTCGCGCAGCGAGTCGGCCCGGCTGCGCAGCGTCTCGTGCACCTGCGCGCCCTCGCTGCCGGAGGAGCGCATGATGGCGCCGACGTCGCCCAGCTCGGGGATCCCGATCTTGTCGGCGAGGTCGCGCAGTTCGTCCCAGGGCGCGTGCATCTGCATCTGGGCGATCCGCAGCGACTCCTGGAGCCGGTCGAACACCCAACCGTCGCAGACCGCCGCCGCCCGCTCCAGCGACTGCACCGGCCCGTGCGCCGCCGAGAGTTGCAACGCCACCAGGTCGAGGTAGGTGCAGACCGCCTGGCGGAACTCGTCGCGGGCGGCGTTCGCCTTGGTCAACACGGCGCGGTGCGCCAGCAGGCCGCCCAGCAGCGCCAGGCCGAGGCTGCCCAGCACCGGCACTACCAGCGGGAATGGAACGCCGAGCACCCACAGCGCCGCCCCGAGCAGAGTCGGCGTGGCCAACCCGATCAGGGCGGAGAGCAGCACCGACAGCGCGTACTGCTCGGGGGTCTGACCGATCAGGGCGAGTTGCATCTGCGGCGGCCGCAACCAGCGCGACATGCCGGTCAACCAGTCGAGTCGGCGGGACGCGGGCGTGGACACCCGGCCGGTGCCCGGCGGCTGGTGCAGTCGGCGCAGCGCCGGCCCGAGCGCCGGTGTCGCCGGCACCAACTCCCGGACCACCAGGAAGACGCCCAGGCCGATCCCGGCACCACCGCACACCGCGATGGCCAACTGCCAGTTCAGGATCACGGGAGCCGCCTTTCGTTCGCGACTGCGGGGCTCCGCTGCGCTGCACTCCTCGCGCTCACTGGAGCCGCCTTTCGTTCGCGACTGCGGGGCTCCGCTGCGCGCTCACGCGATCACCTCGCTGGGGTCGGGCGCCGGCAGGAACCGGGCCGGCCGTTGCGGCTGACTCATCGACCGCACCCAGGCCAGCAGGCCGATGAAGGCGGCGCCGAGGGCGGCCATCACCAGTTGACCCACGGGTGTGCCGTACGGCCTGACGTACTCGGCGTTGATCAGCCCGTACGCCAGGGTCGCCAGCGTCATCCCGGTGAGGAAGCGAACCGCGAACCGGGGCTGGGTGCGCTTGGCCTCGATCTCCCGCCGGGTGGCCACCTCCGCGGACGCCGCGCCGGCGATCGAACCGAGCACGTCACCCAGCCGCTCACCCCGGTCCGACAGGTGCAGGATCAGCGCCGCGACCACCTGGTCGCAGACCGGATCGGCGATCTCGTCGGCGAACGCCAGCAGCGCGGAGCGGGCCATCCAGCCGGCCTGGAGACGGGCAGCGAGCAGCCGTACCTCGTCCTCGATGCCGGGTGGCACGCTGCCGATCGTGCCGATGATCGACTGCTGGAGGCCCTGCCCGGTGCCGGAGACGTCCTTGAGTCGGCGGGTCCACTCGCCGACCGCCTCGATCCGGGCGATGGCCCGCTGTTCGGCCTTGCCCACCCCGAACAGCCACGGGGTGCCGGGCACCGCCACCGCGACCAGCAGGCCGACCACCGGTAGCCCGGTCAGCAGGAACGCCAACGCGCCTGCGACCAGCGCGGCGACCAGCAGCGCCTGGTAGCCGCGCTGCTCGGCCGGGGTGCTGCCCGGCCCGCGCCACAGTCGGCTCAGCCCCGGCCCGCTGCCCGGGCGCGGCCCGGGGGGCCGGCGGGTGCCGACCAGCGCGACAACGGCCAGCACCAACCCGGCCACACAGGCGGCCCCGGAGACCACCGCGATCAACTCCAGGCTGCCGAGCATCAGGTCACCGCCGGGCCAGTCGGGTCTGCCGTGGCCGCCGCCAGGCACCGGCGCCGGCCTCGACCCACCGGGTCAGCAGCCGCGCGTCGTAACCCACCCGCAGCAACTGGTCGCGGACCCGCTCCGGCAGGTGCCGGGGGACCGCGCGACCGTCCGGGCCGGGCCCGAAGACGGTGGTGGTGGTGATCCGACCGGCTTCGCCGGCCCCGATCACCTCCTCCACGTGGGAGACGAACCGGTGTTTCCGCCCGCCGATCGCGGTCTCGTCCTCGATGGTGACGTAGACGATCAGGTCGAGCGCGTTGCCGGCCATCCGGCGGGCCTGGTCGACGGTCATCTCGCGGCCGTGCGCCAGGGCCAGCTCGACGATCCGTTCACTCACCCCGGCGGCGGTACGGGCGTGGATGGTGCACATCGACCCCCGGCTGGTGGTCATCGCCTGGAGCATCGGCACGATCTCCCGGGACCGCACCTCGCCCACGATGATCCGCAGGACGCCCATCCGCAGCGACAGTGGGATCAGGTCGGCGATGGTCACCTCGCCGGCCGGGCGGCCGTCGAAGCCGCGCTCGCCGTGGCCCTCGCGGGCCTCGAAGCTCATCACCGCCCGGTGCCGCTCCCGGCGGCGGGCCGGGAGCAGCTCCCGACTCTCCTCCAACAGCACGTACGGCTCGTCGGGTGGGATCTCGTTCATCAGCGCCCGGATGACTGTGGTCTTTCCGGCGCCGGCCAATCCGGCGACCATGATGTTCAGACCGGCGCGCATCGCCGCGCGGAGGAAGTCGCGCAGCAGCGGGTCGATCATCTCGTCCAGGTCACCTCGGGCGCCCGCGAGGTCGTCGAGGCTCACTTCCAGCGTGTTGTGCTTGCGGATCACCGCGTACGGGCGGTGGCTGACCAGGAACACCGCGGCCAGCCGGCTGCCGTCGGGCAGTTGCAGGTCGAGGGTGGGCTTCACCGTGGAGAGGGACCGCTCGGTCGCGCCCGCCCGGCGGGCCGCCGCCTGGAGGATCTCCACCAGTTCGGCGTCGCTGTCGGCGATCGGCTCGGCCCAGTCCACCCCACCGCCGCGCCGGGTGATGCGTACCTGGTCGCAGCCGAGGATGTGCACCTCCTCGATGGTGTCGTCGACCAGCAGGGTCTGTAGCCGGCCGAGCCCGACCAGCTCCGCGGTCACCTGGTCGAGCAGCAGGCGTTCATCACCAGCGGCCATGGGCGTGCCGGCCCGGCGCACGGAGTCCGCGTACGCGGCGACCACTGTGACGGCGAGTCGGGCCCGCTCGGTGTCCTCCTCGTCGACTGTGAACTCCCGGCCGCGCTGCCAGAGGGTGAGCCGTTCGGTGAGTTCCCGGCGCAGCTCCCGGACCACCTGGAAATCCATCCGGGGTCGGGGCGGCGGCTGCGGCGGCGGGGTGGCCGCTGTCATCGGCTGCGGCGGCGTTCCGGACTGGTGGTGCCGGCCGTTCGGTTCGGCCAGGGGTGGCGCGGTGGAGGTCACGCCCGGTGGCTGTTGGCGTGGGTCGGTGGAGACCGGCTCAAACCGCATCCGGCACCCCCTGCTGCACGGGCCACGCCAACCGGGCCCGCCGCCGTTCCAGGAGCGCCCCGATGGGGACCTCCAGCGCGGACGCCGCGCGCATCAGCGGCCGTCCAGCCCGTACGGTCCCGCCCAGGGCGAGCACCCCGGCGGTACGCGGATCGTGCGGCAGCCGCGCGATGATCGGCAGTTTCAGGGCGCGGCTGATCTCGGCCCGCCCGTGCCCGTCGCCGACCAGCAGCAGCCGCAGGGTGCCCGGGGGCACCCGGTGCTCGGCGAAGTCCCGTTCGATGGCGGTGACCACCGCGCGGGTGCCGGAGAGGTCCGGCAGGTGCGCCCGGGTCACCAACAGCACCACCGAGGCGGCCCGCAGTATCGGCCACGGTGGCCCGGTCACGTGCAGCCGGCCACAGTCGACCAGGACGTCGTAGCCGGGGGTGCCGCGGTCGAGGGCGTCGAAGTAGTCGGCGAAGCGTTGCCAGAGCGGGGTGACGCTGCCGCTCTGGGCCGGGTCGACGAGGCCGGGCAGCAGCAGCCGTTCCCGGCGGGGTGCGTCCAGGTCGACCAGCTGGGACCAGAACGCGGTCTCCAGGTTGCCGTCGCGCAACTCGCCGACGGCCAGCTCTCCGATGCCGCGCGGGCCGTCCAGTTGGCCGCCGAGGTATCCGGCGAGGATCGAGCCGCCGGCCGGGTCGCATTCGGCGACCACCAGCCGCCGGTGCCAGGCCAGCGCGCAGGCCAGCGCCGAGGTGGTGACGCCGGGCGAACCCTTCGCGGACACCAGCGCGATGATGGCCATGCTCAGGCCGCCTCGGTCAGCACGACGGCGAGGCGTTCCTCTGCGGAGAGCGCCACCACCGCGGGCACGTCACGGGTGAGCAGCGCCAGGTAGAGGACCTTGTCGTCGTTGGCCGGGCTGACCATGTCGATGACGGTGGCCGCGAACCGGGTGCTGGCGGCGGCAGCGTCTCCGTCGGCATTGTCGTCCGGAGTGCTGACCAGCAGGACCTTGTCCCCGGGGTGCAGTTCGCGGGCCGGCACCTGGGCGGTCTTCAGGCCGAGTGCGATCTGCTGCTGGCCGGGGCCGAGCAGCGGATCGTCGGTGACCTGTCCCAGGGTGAGCAGCGTGCCCGGAAGCAGCGCGACAGCGGCCCGTTTGCCGACCACCTCGTCGAGCCGGGCGGCGGGCACCGGGCGCAACCCTTGGCCGCCGGCGACCTGCACGGTGACCAGGTCGGCGGCGCTGATCTCGCGGCCCACCTCCACCGGTCGGGCCACCGCCAGGTAGCTGCCGGTGGCCCGCACGGAGGTGACAGCGAACGCCGCGCCCAGCCCGCCCAGGGCGATCAGGAGGACCGCGAGACCGAGCAGCCCGGGACGGACCCGGCGCTGTCGGACCACTGTGGGCGGGTTGACGGGCGCGTCCACCGACGGGGTCCCGTTGCGCGTCGCGAGGCTCATCTGGTGACCACCTGGAGTTCGTTGATCTGGATCGGAACGATGCCGCTGTTTCGGGTCACCAGGATTTCGCCGCTCTCGCCACCGCCGCGCCAGGTCACCGTCCAGTACGTGGTCGCGGTGACGTTGTACGTGCCGGCCTTCTGGTAGCCCTTGTGGTAGCCGCAGTCCGGGGAGGTCGTGCCCGCCCGATCGCCTGTCGACTCGTACCTGGTGCCTTCGTCTGGGCAGGAGACCTTGTCCCCGTTGCCCATGTCCCAGACGATCTCGGTGACCGCCGCCGTGATGTCGACTCGCAGGCCCCGGTCGGTTTCGTGGGCGTCGATCGGGCCGAAGTAGTTCGGGTTCTTCTCGGACCACATCCACACCGGCAGGCCGACCAGGCCGGGGCCGACGCGCTTGCGGGGCGCGACGCCCAGCGGGGCTGGCAGCAGCGTGATCGAGGCGAGGGCGCGACGGGCCAGCTCCTCAGGGTTGGGTGGTGCGCCGAAGCCGGCCGGCGGATCGTCCAGCAGCACCTCGGTCTGGGCGCCCAGGTCGCCGCCGTTGCACGTCCTCACGTACCACTGCTGGCCCTCGGGGGCCTCGGGCTGCGGCTGTTCCAGCTTGTAGTAGCAGCCGTCACCGCTGTTGAACCAGCCGAGGAACTCGTCGTAGCAGGGGATGATCCGCCCGTCCCACTGGCAGGTGCCGCTGCCACCACCGTCGCCGCCGTCGTCCCCACCGTCGTCCCCGCCGCCGCCGGGATCACCCGGGTTGCCGGGTTCGTCGTCCCAGACGCTGCAGTCGGGTTGGGCGGGCGGGCAGCCCGCCCCCGGGTCGGCACGTCGGGCGGCGGCAGCCGGCACCGTCGCGCCGACGACCAGCAGCAGCGCGAGGCCGATCCCGGCGAGCGCTCGTCGGGCACCCTTTCCGCTGTGGGTCAGCACGGCTGGTCCCGGTGCGTCGTACCGGAGTTGATCAGCCAGCGGCCGTCGGGATAGCGAGTGGCGGTGGCGGTGGAGAGGTGTCTGCCACCGCCGCTGCCCGGGACCGGGCGCTTGTTCTTGGCGTAGACCAGCCGGTAGCCGGTGGTGTCCAGGCAGTCCTGGATATCCACTGTGGCCGGCTTCGCGTCCAGACTGACGGCGGTCACGGTCGGGTCGGACTTCAACGTCCCGGTGCGCATGGCGCCGTGCTCCTTCGCGTCGCGAATGGACAATTGGACCCGGGTGAGAAGCGGATCAGCGAGAAACCGGGTCAGTTCCGGCGCGCGGGGATCACTGCGCACGCCCGCCGTACGGGAGGCCGCGAGATACCCGGAGTACGCGTCGAGTGCCGCCTTTTCGGCGGCGCGCCGTTCGACGTCGGGATCGGTCCGTTGTTCGTTGTCGCGGGCTGCCGTCGGTCGTTCGACCGTTTCCCGTCCGCTGGCGCAGGCGGTGACCGGCATCGCCGCCACGGCCGCCAGCAGGCAGATTGCCGCTCGTCTGAGCTGCCGTCCGCGCACCGTCGAGCCTCCTCGTGGTCGCCCGGGGCGGTGACGGGTTCACCGCCGTCGGGCATGCGGAAGCGCGCCCGGATCAGCACATCCGGAGCCGTTCATTGCGCTTCTGCATTCACCGTTACGGATCTTTTACAAATTCGGGGTCCTGTGTCGTCCGATGGTGAAGGTGAGGCTTGCGTCACACCCAAGGGGCGAGCATAGGCTGACGCTCGCCGATGCAACAGAGGCAATTCAAGCGAACACGTTGCGTGATGACAGGTGGTGGTGGCGGGTGTCCACACTGTGCCCCGGGCAATGGTCGAGCGAACTGTCGTTATTGATGGGGTGGCACCGGGTCGGATGGGCTCGCCGGGGTCTCGCCAGCGGTCGCGGGAGTAGGACATCGTGGCCACATCCCGGCATTCGAACGGCGTTGCCGGCCGAGCAGCGGGCCGCCTCGTCGGGCCCGGCGGCGGTCGAAGGCACCTCCACAGGGCCGGGCGGGCAGGTCGCTTTCTGCGCCATCCGCTACACCAGTGCGAGTGCTCGATCACGATCCGTGTTCAGCGGCGCAAGGCAGCGCGTGGCCGCAATGGAGGCGGCATGGCGCTGACCGGCCCCCCGGCGGCCGTCCCCGGACGGGAAGACCCGCCCGATCGGAGCCCGGCACCCCCACCGTCCGGCGGTACGCAGGAACCCGCCCCTCCGCCGCGCGCACGCACCCGGGTCTCGACAGTGTCAGCGGTCCTCGCGATCAGCCCGCTGATGCGGTTGGCCGCGCTGCGCTACGCCGTACCCCCGGGTCTGCCCAGCCGGAGCGGCTGCGACGCCTGCGGCGCGCCGGTCGGCCTGACCCGCCCCTGGCCGGCGCTGGGCCCGGCGGCCCGGTGCGGTCGCTGCCGCGCCCGGGTCGGCCCACCGCCGGGCACTGTCGAGCTGGTAGTGCTCGCGGCGGCGGTGCTGCTGGCGGTCGCCGGTCCGTCCGGCGGGGCGCTGCCGGCGCTGATCTGGTGGCTCGGCTGGACTATTCCGGCGATCCTCGTCGACCTGGCCGTGCACCGGTTGCCGGACCGGCTCACGGTGCCCGCGGCGGCCGGGACGTGGCTGCTGCTCGGAGTGGCCGCGCTCGACGCCGACCCGGGGCACTGGCTGCGGGCCGTCATCGGCGGCGCGGGGCTGGCGCTCTTCTTCGCCAGCACCGCGGTGCTGCTCGGCCGGCGCGGCTTCGGGCTGGGCGACGCCAAGCTGGCACTGAGCGTCGGCGCGCTGCTCGGCTGGTACGGGTGGCCGGTGCTGGTGTTCGGGCTGGTGCTCACCTTCGGGCTCTCCGCGCTGGTGAGTCTGGGCCTGCTGGTCACCCGCCGCGCCAACTGGAGCACCCACCTGCCGTTCGGCCCGTTCCTGCTGTTCGGCACGACGGCTGCCCTCCTACTGGCGGCCTGACCCGTCGGCGGGCGGCGGGGACGTCGGTGGTCAGGGGCGCGAGCGGCTGGCCAGTTTGGGGGCCGGGCTGTCGGGGCGGTCGGCCCGGCGGCGGAGCACCTCGCTGGTCGGGCGGGCCAGCAACGGAGTGAGCACCACGGCGACCAGGGCACCGAACAGCACGCCCGCGATCACGTCGTGCGGGTAGTGCACACCCACGAAGACCCGGGAGAAGGCGCCGAGCGCGGCCAGGGGCAGCGCGACCATGCCGAGTCGGCGGGAGAGCAGCAACGTGGTGACCGCCAACGCGCCGGCGATGGTGGCGTGGTTGCTGGGGAACGACCAGTCGCCCGGGGGTGGACAGGCGCCCGCGATGATCTCCCGGGCGATGGTCCGGCAGGGGCGGTCCTCGTCCACCACGGTCTTGAGGAACTCGCTGCCCACGTACGCCAGGAGGGCCGGCACCGGCGCGATCAGGGCGAGTGCCCGGCCGTGCGGGCCGCCGGACCAGCGGCTCAGCGCGGCCATCAGCAGCAGCGCGCCGAGCAGCAGGATCACCCCCTCGGTGGCGTGTCCGACGAACCACTGCACCGGCTCGGGGCTGCCGGCGGCGGCGTCGACGACGTCGCTGTACCACTCGGCGCTGATCTCCGGAACGTCCATGCTGCCGTTGTTGAGCATGCATCACCTCACTTCACGTTCATACCCTGTTCACCTTGGGGACACCCTAGGAACGCGCCAGAGGGCACCGCTCCTGTCGAAGGTCGGGCGGTCCGCACGACCTTCGTCCAGGATTCGCACAGCCAGTTCTGGTTGGCTGCGGGGAGAAGACCAACATCGACAGGAGACTTCGTGCAGACCGGTTCGGCCACCGATCAACCGCAGTCCACGGCCGCGGCGGACGACGAGACCTGGCGGATCCGGCGTACGGAGGCCGACCTGGACCGGCTCGGCGAAACCGAGTCGATCTTCGCGTTGGGCAACGGGTGGATCGGCTGGCGCGGGGTGCTCGACGAGGGTGCCCCGTGCGGGATGCCGGGCAGCTACGTCAGCGGCTTCCACGAGCGGCGCGAGCTGAGCTACCCCGAGGAGGGGTACGCGTTCCCGTCGGCCAGCGACACCGTCATCAGCGCACCGAACGCCGCACTGATCCGGCTCTGGGTCGACGACGAGCCACTGGATCTCCGGACCGGGACGCTGCGCAGCCACGAACGGGTGCTCGACCTGCGGACCGGCGTGCTGCGCCGGGAGACCGAGTGGATCTCACCGGCCGGGCGGGGCGTCCGCATCCGCAGCACCCGGTTGGTGTCGCTGCCGCGTCGCCCGGTGGCCGCCGTCAGGTACGAGGTCGAGCCGTTGGACACCGCCGTCGACCTGCGGGTCTGCTCGGACCTGCTGGCCAACGAGAAGGTGCCGGAGCGGTCGGACGACCCTCGGGCCGCCTCGGTGCCCACCGACCCACTGACCGCCGAGACGTACCGTGCGAGCGGCCTCGACGGCGTGCTGGTGCACCGCACCGAGCGCAGCGGCCAGCGCGTCGCGGTGGCGGTCAGTCACCTGCTGGAGGGGCCGGGCACTGTGAGCACCACAGGTGACTGCACGGCGGACCGGGTACGGCTGACCGTGACGGGTCGCCTGCGCCCGGGGGAGCGGTTGCGGCTGACGAAGTTCGCCGCCTACGAGTGGGCGGCTGTCGACGCGACGTCCGCCGACGAGTTGGCCGCCCTGGTCGCCGCCGAGGCGGACGCGGCCCGCGCGGACGGCTTCGACGCCCTGCTCACCGACCAGCGCGCCGCTCTGGACGCGGCCTGGCAGGTCGCCGACGTGCAGCTCGACGGTGATCCGGAGCTTCAGCACGCCGTTCGGTTCGCGATGTTCCACCTGATCCAAGCCGGTCGCCCGGACTCCGACCGGACCATCTCGGCCAAGGGGTTGACCGGCAACGGCTACGACGGGCACGTCCTCTGGGACACCGAGAGTTACGTCCTGCCGGTGCTCACGTACCTGGCCCCGGCGGTGGCCCGCTCGGCGTTGCGCTGGCGGCACGCCCACCTTCCCGAGGCGCGGGAGCGGGCCGCCGAGCTGCGGTTGACCGGCGCGACCTTCCCGTGGCGCACCATCGGCGGCCGGGAAAGCTCCGGCTACTGGCCGGCGGGCACCGCCGCGCTGCACGTCAACGCCGACATCGCCGATGCGGTGCTGCGTTACCTGGCGGCCACCGACGACCAGCGGTTCCTGGCCGAGGCGGGGTTGGAGCTTCTGGTGGAGACCGCCCGGCTCTGGCACGGCTTCGGCCACTGGTCGGGCGAGGGCGACTTCCACCTGCACGGGGTGACCGGCCCCGACGAGTACGCCGCGCTTGTCGACGACAACGTCTTCACCAACCTGATGGCGAAGCGCAACCTGCGCGGCGCGGCGGACGCCGCCGAGGCGCATCCCGAGCTGGCCGACCGGCTGGGCGTGGACCGCGACGAGGTGGCCGGCTGGCGGGCCGCCGCCGACGCGATGGCCATCCCGTACGACAGCGAGCGCGGGGTGCACCAGCAGGCCGCCGGCTTCACCGAACAACCCGAGTGGGACTTCGCGAACACCGGCGACGACGACTACCCGCTGCTGCTGCACTTCCCGTACCTGGAGTTGTACCGCAAGCAGGTGGTGAAGCAGGCCGACCTGGTGCTGGCCATGCAACTCTGCCCCGGTGAGTTCACCGCCGACGAGAAGGCCCGCAACCTGGCCTACTACCAGGCCCGCACGGTCCGCGACTCGTCGCTGTCGGCGGCACCGCAGGCCGTGCTGGCCGCCGAGGTCGGGCACCTGGATCTGGCGTACGACCTGTTCGCCGAGTCGGTCCTTCAGGACCTGGCCGACCTGGGTGACAAGACCGCCGACGGGCTGCACCTGGCCTCACTGGCCGGCGCGTGGTTGGCGCTGGTGCAGGGCTTCGGCGGGCTGCGCGACGACCGCACTGTGCTCTCCTTCGACCCCCGCCTGCCGCGACGGATCGACCGGCTGGCGTTCAGCCTGCGCTGGCGCGGCCACCGGCTGCGGGTCACGTTGACTCCGGCCGAGGCCCGCTACGAGCTGCCCGACGCCGCCGGAGATGCCGAGGTCGAGCTGTGGCACCACGGCGAGTCGCTGCGGGTCACCGGCACCGAGCCGGTCACCCGGCCGATGCCACCGGTGCCCGACCCCGGCCCGGAGCCGCCCTCCCCGCCCGGCCGCCGCCCCACCCGCCGCTCGGCCGACTGAGCAGCCGGGCCGCCGCGGCTCTGCCCACGCCGGCGCGGTGTCGGCTCAGGTCGGCACCGGACCGCCGGCCATCCGCTCGCGGACGGCCTCCAGCGCCTCGAAGGCGTACGCCCAGTTGTGGCACTTGAAGCTGCGCAGACCGTCGATCGCCGTGTGACAGTCGGAGCAGCGCACCCCGGCGATGGCATCCGGGATCTCGGTGTTGACGTACTTGCGCTCACCCAGGATGACCGTGGCGATCATGGCCTTGTCGTGCAGGCCGGAGAGCGCCGACGAGACGATGTCGTACCAGGTGACCCGCCGGCGGCACTTCGGGCAGTCGGGTTCGTCGCCGCTGACCCAGAGGGGTGCGCCGATGCTGCGCGCCGGCATGCCGAGCAGTTTCTCCAGCCGCCGGACGTCCGACTCGGGGGTGGTCCAGCGGTGTCGGCCGGGCAGTGATGCGGGCGAGTCGTACACGGCGCGGAACAGGTCGTGGTCGACCTGCACGGTCTCGCGCTGAGCGGTCATCGGCGTCCCTCCTCGTTGAGTCGGTGCCCCCACCGTGGTCAGCGGTGACCATGGGCGCAGCCGGATCAACGACACGAGGGGTCAGCGGGTCGTCGCCCCGGGTGCTAGACATCGGGTTCCGCGCCGCCGCCGAAGGGATCCGCATGACCGACCAGCCGGCACCTGACGTCACCACCAGACCCAACGTCGCCCGAATGTACGACTACTTCCTCGGGGGCAGCCACAACTTCGCCGCCGACAGGGCTGCCGCCGACCGGGTGCTGGAGATCTTCCCGGAGACCGGGGTCGCCGCCCAGACCAACCGGCACTTCCTGCGCCGAGCCGTCCGGTACGCCGCCGAGCAGGGCGTCCGCCAGTTCCTGGACATCGGCGCCGGGCTGCCCACCCAGGACGCCGTGCACGAGGTGGTGCGGGCCGTGGCACCCGACGCGCGGGTGGTCTACGTCGACTACGACGAGGTGGCCGTCGGGTACGCCCGGCAGTTGCTGACGGGCGTACCCGCCACCGCTGTCGTTCAGGGCGACCTGCGGCGGCCGGACGAACTGCTGGCCCACCCGGACGTGCGGGCCACCCTCGACCTGGACCAGCCGGTGGCGGTGCTGCTCCTCGCGGTGCTGCACTTCGTGCCGGACGAGGACGACCCGTGGGCGGCGGTCGCCCGGCTGCGCGACGCCACCGCGCCGGGCAGTCATCTGGTGCTGTCCCACCTGACGTTGGACGGCATCTCGCCGGAGCTGGCCGAGCGCGGCCAGGCCGTCTACCGCAGCAGCAGCGCCCCACTGGTGCCCCGCACGCGAGCCGAGACGGCACGCTTCTTCGCCGGGTACGACCTGGTGGAACCCGGCCTGGTCACCACCACCCGGTGGCGACCGGACGGTGAGCCGGAGACCGTGGACGCCCACGGGTACGCGGCGGTCGGCGTCCGCCGCTGACACCGCTTTCGCCGCCAGCGGCGGGCTTCGGGTGGTACGACGGACGCAGCGCGTGCCACCGGAGGAGGAAGCGCCGATGGCGAGCAGGCCGGAGCGGTTGCTACGGGGAAGGGACGCGCCGCTCAGCGCCTCCTTCCTGGAGCTGTTCTTCGACCTGGCGTTCGTCCTCGCCCTCAGTCAGTTGGCCGAGCATCTGCTCCACGACCTCACCCTGGCCGGGACGCTGCGTACCGCCCTGCTGCTGGTCGGTGTCTGGTGGATCTGGGTGACCACCACCTGGACCGCCGACTGGTACGACCCGGACACGCCGATCATCCGAGCGGTGCTGGTCGCCGCCACGCTGGGCAGTCTGCTGACCGGGGTCGCGATCCCACAGGCGCTGCACGGACGGGCCGGGCTGTTCGCCGGCGCGTACGTCGCGGTCCACCTGGTCCGGGGCGTGATCACCGTCTCGACGCTGCGCGGGCATCCGCGCCAGCGCCGGGCGCTGCGGATTCTCTGCTGGTACAGCGTCACCGCCATACCGTGGCTGGCCGGCGTGTTCCTGCCGGAGTGGCGGGTGGTGCTCTGGGCGTCCGCGCTCGCGATCGACCTGAGCGGGCCACGGCTCGGCTGGCCCACGCCCATGCTGGGTCGCGCCCGGCAGCAGGAGCTGCGCCTCGCCGGCGAGCACTTCGCCGAGCGCTACCAGCAGATCATGATCATCACGCTCGGTGAACTCGTCCTGGTCGCCGGCCTGTCGTACTCCGGCACCCGCCTCGACCCGGCCGAGACCGCCGCCTTCCTGCTGGTCTTCGCCACCGCCGTGCTGATCGGTCTGCTCTACGTGACACCCGCCGGTCAGCACCTCGGCTCGGCCATCGAGCACGCCGACACGTCGCGGCTCGGCGTCATCGCCGGATACCTGCACCTGGTGATGATCGCTGGCATCGTGCTCACGGCTGTCGGGGCCGAACTGAGCATCGCCCACCCCACCGAGGTCGGCGACACGAAGGCTGTCATGGTCATCCTGGGCGGGCCGGCGCTGTTCCTCGTCGGGCGGATCCTCTTCTCGCTGGCGATCCACCGGCGGCTGTCCTGGCCCCGGCTGGGCGCCCTGCTCCTACTGGGCGGCGCGGCGGCCGCCGTACGGATGCCGCTGCTGGCGGTCAGCGCGGTCGCCACGGGTGTGGTGCTCGCGGTGGCGGTCCTGGACAACGCCGGCATCATGTCCTACCGCCGACCCAGATCTGCTGACTAAAGTCAGGTGTATGGACTCGGCTCTCGTCGCCGCCGTGCGGCGGTTCAACCGGACGGTCACCCAGCGGGTGGGTGCGCTCGACGACGAGTACATGGCCCAGGGGCGCCCCCTGGGGCAGGCTCGGCTGCTCTGGGAGATCGGCCCCGCCGGCGCCGAGGTCGCCGCCTTACGGGCCCGGCTCGGCCTGGACTCCGGATACCTCAGTCGACTCCTGCGCACCCTCGAGAACGACGGCCTCGTCACCGTCGGACCGGTCGACCAGACCGGCGGCGACGGGCGGGTACGCGTCGCCACCCTCACTGAGGCCGGCCGAACCCAGTGGGCCGACCTCGACCAGCGGTCGGACGATCTCGCCGCCTCGATCCTCGAACCGCTCAGCGAACACCGCCGCGAACGACTCGTCACCGCCATGGCCGAGGTCGAACGGCTGCTCATGGGCTCGATGGTCGTCATCGAACCGTGCCCACCGAGCGACCCGCGAGCCCGCGCGTGCCTGCGGGCCTACGTCCGCGACATCGCACGACGATTCGACGGCGGATTCGACCCCGCACTGAGCAAACCGCTCCCCGACGAAGCGCTCGTCCCGCCCAACGGGGTGCTCCTCCTCGCCACCCTCAACAGCGAACCGATCGGCTGCGGCGCTGTCAAACTCCACCCCGACGCGTCCGCGGAGGTCAAACGGGTGTGGGTGTCCGACACCGTACGCGGGCTCGGCGTCGGGCGGCGGCTGCTGGGCGAGTTGGAACGGTACGCCGCCGAGCACGGCGCGACAGCGGTCCGGCTGGACACCAACCGCAACCTCACCGAGGCGATCGCCCTGTACCGGGCGACCGGTTACCGGGAGATCGAGGCGTACAACACCGAGCACTACGCCCACCACTGGTTCGAGAAGCAGCTCAGGCACTGACGGCCGCAACCGTCCGGTGATCGGGCGTCGCGCTCGCGTGGCTACAGCCGCTCGAAGCTCTCCATGCCGGCGAGTTTCAACACCTCGGTCCGGGTCGCCGGGCATTCCTTGCGGGTCTGGTCGTCGATGTCACGGCCGTTCGGTACGGGGCCCTGCTTCTCGTACCAGGAATAGAGGTTCACGGTGAGGTTGGCCATCGCGCCCGTCTCGGACCCGATCCCCTTGAGCGTCGGCACCTGGCCGTCCAGGTAGGCGCACACGTCCTTTGCCGACACCGGGGAGCCGTCGGCCGGAGCGGGTCCGGCCGCGCTGGTCGATCCTGTCGTGTCTGGCGCCGCAGCGGGCTTGGGCGCGTCGGCCTCAGTGCACGCCGTCAGGGCGAGCACGAGGCAGAGGGCTGGTGCGAGCGGTCGGAACGTACTCATTGGCTTTTGTCCTCACGGGGTTCGTGGTGGGTGGGGGTTCCGGCGGCGTTCGCGGTAACGAGCCAGAGACCGGCGGGCAGTCGGTAGCCGGCGCCAGGCTCACGGAACCGGTCGAGCAGCCGGACCGCCCCCGCCCGGGCCGAGGCTTGCGCAGTCGGCAGAGCCGTCCGGTACGCGGCACCGGCCGGGCCGACCTCGATGAGCCATTCGGCCACCGCATCGGCGTCGTCCGTGGTCTCCAGGGCAACGTCGCACGGTGTGATCGTGATGGCGGTGAAGCCGGCGGCGGTGAGGATCCGGGTGATGCGTGCGGGGTCGGCGAAGGAGAACGGACCGGGCTCGTCACCGACCGGGAGCGGTGGTAACGGTCCGAGACGCGGTGCGGCGCCGAGCATCGCCGCGGACAGCCACGGGTTGACGCCGCTGTCGCGGAAGACGGTCGCGGCGAGGCGCCCTCCCGGGCGCAGTGATCGCCGGATCGTGGTGCAGCCGGCAACCGGGTCCGCCAACAGCATCAGCGTCATTCGCGAGAACACCGCGTCGAACGGAGCACCCGGCACGGCATCGAGAGTCTCGATGTCGGCACTGTGGAACCGAATGCCCGGGTACCGCTGCCGGGCAGCGTTCACCATCGCCTCGGCGATGTCGACACCGATCGCCGCGCCGGTCTCGCCGACTGCGGCGGCGATCTCCGCCGTGGTGCCGCCGCATCCGCAGCCCACGTCGAGGATGCGTTCGGCAGGCCGTGCGGTCAGGCGGTCCATGGCTGCCGCGCCCAGGGGTCGGCCGACCTCGTCCTGCCGATCGGCGTGACGGATCCAGCCCGCAGCCGCTCCCGCCCAGAAGGCGGCATTGCGGGACCGCAGGGCGGCGGTGTCGGCCATCAGAACGGCATCTCGGCGCCGTCGACGCTCACCGACCGGAAGTGAGCCGCCTTCGTCGGGTCGAAGCCGTCCTCCTGCGCCGCCAGGCCAGCAGCCCGGACCAGCCGCTCGGACTGGAACCGACGGAATGCCGCTTCGTCCTGCCAGACGTTGATGATCCGCCAGCCGTCCTCGGTCGGCCCGGCGACATGGGCGAGGAGGCCCGGTGGCCGGTCCGGCCCGAGGTGTCGCTCCACCTGCCGGTATTCCGCCTCGCTGACGCCGGGCATCTCCTGCAACACACCGAACGGCATGACCGTCACCTCTCGATAGAGTGAACCTCTATCCAATAGAGCACTACACTCAGGCCGTGGTTGTCAAGCGGCGTTATGACTCTTCCCGGCGGCAGGAGCAGGCCCGACAGACCCGGCGAGCGATCCTCGAAGCGGCTGGCCGGCTGTTCGTCGACCCCGGTTACGCGGCCACACCGCTGACCGCCGTCGCCGCGGAAGCCGGCGTCGCGGTCCAGACCCTGTACGCGGTCTTCGGCAACAAGCGGCAACTGCTCTCCCAGTTGGTCGACGTCACCCTGGCCGGTGACGACGAACCGGTGGCCCTGCCGGACCGGCCCTTCGTCGCCGAGATCCGCGCGCTCGCCGGCCCTCGCGCCAAGCTCGTCCGCTACGCCCGCCATCTGGCCGAGGTCAACGCCCGGCAGGCCCAGGTGATGCTCGCGCTGGCCGGCGCGGCCACGGCCGATCCGGACGCCGCCGAGATCTGGCGCAAGAACGTCGACGACCGCCGCCGGGGCATGGGCATGTTCGCCGCCGAACTCGTCGGCACCGGAGGCCTCCGCCCCGACCTGAACGTCGACCAGGTGGCCGACATCCTCTGGTTGGCCCAGGACGTCCGCAACTTCGACTGGCTCGTCCGGCAACGCGGATGGGCGATCGAGCAGTACCAGCGGTGGTATGTGGACACGGTCAGCGGCGCGATCATCGCCGGCGCCGAATAGCGGAGAGCGCCGGTCATGGCGTGCTGTGATCTTGTCACCGGGTGCCTCGCCGGGCAGGCTGATGGACGTTGCCGCCGAAGCATCCGGCAGCCTGAACGAGGAGATCGTCGTGCGCAAGCTCGTGTATTACATCGCCACCACAGTGGACGGCTTCATCGCCGGCCCCGACGGCGCCGACCCCACCGGCCCCGGCGGGTTCTGGCCCGTCCCGGATGACTATCTGCGCCACCTCGTCAGCGAATATCCGGAGACGCTCCCCGGTCCGGCCCGGCAGGCGTTCGGCATCACCGACCAGGGCAGCCGGTTCGACACCGTGCTGGAAGGGCGCCACTCGTACGAGGTGGGCCTGAAGGCCGGCGTGACCGACGCGTACCCGCACCTGCGCCACCTGGTCTTTTCCCGCACGCTGGGCAGCAGCCCGGACCCGGCCGTCGAGGTCATCGGCCAAGACCCAATTGCCACGGTACGAGAGCTGAAGCGGCACGACGGCAAGGACGTCTGGGTGATCGGCGGCGGTGCGCTGGCCGGTGCCCTCTACTCCGAGATCGATCAGCTGATCATCAAGCTTGCCCCGTTGACCATTGGCGCCGGCATCCCGCTCTTCGGCCGCGACGCCGTCTTCGCACCACGCACCTGGCGCCTGACCGACCACACCGTTCTGGACAGTGGCGCTCTCTTCCTCACCTACACGCGCACACAGACCGGAAACGAGTCCGCATGAGCACGTCCCCTGACACCGTGCGAGGCAGGTCCTGACACCAGCGGCCCGTCCGGTTCACATCGCGAACTCAGCCCTTCACAGCGCCAGCGGTGAGCCCTTCGGTCAGGAAGCGCTGCCCGAGGGCGTACATGATCACCACGGGGATGCTGACGAGCAGTGACGCGGCGGCGAGTTGTCCCTGCGGTACGACGTCCCCGGCGATCATCGACTGCATTCCCACCGGGAGCGTCTTGTACTCGTCCTTGGTGATGAACACGAAGGCGAAGAGGAACTCGTTCCAGGCGTTGGTCAGGGTGAAGAGCGCGACCGCCAGCAGACCTGGCTTGGCCAGCGGCAGCACCACCCGGCCGAACGCCTGGATGCGGCTGCAACCGTCGACCAGTGCGGCCTCCTCCAACTCGATGGGGATCGACGAGAAGTACCCCACCAACAGCCAGGTGGCGAACGGCAGCGTGAAGGTCGGGTACGTCACCACCAGGGACCACAACGAGTCGGTGAGCCGGGCGCCGATGAGCATCTGGTACAGCGGGATGAACAGCAGCGCGCCCGGCATCACGTAGGTGAGCAGCACCGTGACGGTGAAGCCCTGCGCACCCCGGAACCGCAGCCGGGCCAGCGCGTACCCCGCCAGGGCGGCGCAGACCAGTGCCACCGCCGTGGATGCCGCCGACACCAGCAGTGTGTTGAGGTACCAGCGGCCGAACGGTTGGTTGTCGAACAGGGCGCCGAACTGCTCGAAGGTCCACGGCGTCGGCCACAGGTCGTCGGTACGCATGACGACCTGGCCCTCGGACTTGAAGGCCGTGACGGCGATCCAGTACAGCGGGCCCAGCACGAAGAAGAGCAACCCGGCCAGCGCGGCCCAGGACCCCAGGCCCGACACCGCTGAGGACGACCGGCGACCACCCCGGGACTGGAGGGTCGAGACGACCCGGCCGACCGCCGCCGCGATCAGCAGGATCACCCCGAGGACCACCGCCGCCTTCCAGAAGATCTGCGGTGATGCCCAGGCCAGCAGACCGGTGACCAGCGCGGTGACGACCCACGGCAGCGCCTTCCGCGCCGTCCCGGCCCACCGCCGCGTGCCGATCCACCGGGCTGTCCGACGTCGCCGGGGCAGTTTGATGGTGGTGTCCTGGCGCAGCAACCGGACCAGGACGAACACCAGCCCGCCGATGATCGGCAGCATGACGAGAGTGACCGCCGCGCCCGCGCCGTACTGGAGTTGCAGGATCGCCTTCGAGTAGGCGATGAGCACGTACGGCGCTGTCACGTCACCCGGGCCGCCCTGCGTCAGCAACCACACGAGGTCGAAGTTGTTGAACGTCCAGATCGACGACAGGGTCACCGTCACGGTGATCACGTGGCGCAGTCCGGGCAGCGTCACGTTTTTGAACCGCTGCCACGACGAGGCGCCGTCGATGGTCGCCGCCTCGTAGAGGTCCGCCGGGATGGCCTTCAACCCCGCCAGGAAACACACGGTGAAGAACGGCACTCCCTTCCAGACGTTCACGAGGATCACCGACGGCATGGCCAGCTCCGGGTCGGAGAGCCAGCCCGCGGGCCAGCTGTCGACCAGGTGCGCGCTGGCCAGCAGTGGCCCGATCCCGGTGGCGGTGAGGAGCGTGTTGACGCTGCCGAAGATCGGGTCGAGCAGCGCACGCCAGCTGAACGCCGTCACCACCGTCGGCACCACCCACGGCACCAGGAGCAACCCCGCCAGCACGGCCCGCCCGCGGCGGCGATGGTGCAGCAGCAGGGCCGCCGCCAACCCCAGCACGACCTTGAAAACCTCGGCGTACGCGGTGAAGACGAACGAATTCACCACGCCGGTGTGGAACTGGTCGTCGCCGACGAGCGCCAGGTAGTTGTCCAGGCCGACGAAGACGGTGTCCTGCCCGTGCCGTTCCGTGGTGCTCGTGATGATCGACCGGGCGATCGGCACGAGGACGAGCCCGCCGACCAGCACGGCCATCGGCGCCAGGAACAGTGCCGCCAGTCGCCAGTCACGACCCAGCCGCCGCTGGACCGCCGTGAGGGAGCCGGGTCCCGGCGGCGGGGATTTCCTCGCCGCCGGGACCCGCGCAGGGCGGACCGACCTCACTGCCGCAGCCCCTGCTGGTTGAAGATCTGCACCATCTTCGCGTGGGCGGCCGTCACGGCCTGCGCCGGCGCCGTGCCCTGCACTACCTGCTGCATCATGTCGGTGAGGACGTAGGCCGAACCCACGGCCTGCTGGCCCGCGCTGGCCTTCTGCGGGAAGGCCAGCCCGTTCTTCGTGTTCAGCGGCAGCTTCAGTTCAGTGATCCTGCGCAGCATGGGGAACGCGGCGTCGCCGCTGGTGAAGAACGGGTCGGCGTCCCAGACCTTCTCCCAGGCGGGCATCACCAGGCCGGGTGCCTCCTTCGCCACCCCGAGCAGCGCGGGCGCGCTGACCAGATACTGCGCCAGGAGCTTGGCGAGCGCCGGGTTCTTGGCGCCCTTGAAGACGACGAAGCCCTGCGACTGGCCGAGCAGCAGCGGATTGTCGGTCGCCGGCCCGATGCAGTCGGAGAACACGTGGGTGTTCGCGTGCACCGGGTTCTTCTTGGTCCGGGAGTCCGCGTAGACGCTGAACTGGTTGCGGGTGTAGCCGAGGATCCCGGCGAGCCAGTTCTCGTTGTTGCTGGTGTCGGTCCAGCTCGCGATCCCCGGCGGCAACATCGGCTTGTACTTGGAGTTGGTGTAGATGTCGCCGAGGAAGGTCACCGCCTGCACCGTCTCCGGGGAGTTGAAGGTGACCTTCCGGCCGTCGTTGGAGGCGATCGACCCGCCGTAGGCGTTGATCAGCGCCTCGATCATGCCGTTGCCGTCACCGGACCGGTTCACCGTCATGCCCCAGCCGAACCGGCGCTTGGTCGGATCGGAGATCTCCAGGCACAGGTCCCGCAGCTCCTCCCAGCTGTAGATGTCCTTGGGGGAGATGCCCTTGTCCTGCATCCAGTCCTTGCGCAGGAACGACCCGATCCCGATGAAGTGGTATGGGATGGCGAACCACTTGCCGTCGAAGACGCAGAAGTTCTTGGCCTCGGCGCAGGGTTCGCCGTACTTGGCGGTGAGCGCCTGAACGACGTCCGTCACGTCCTCCAGGTCGCCCAGCGACTGGAACTGCGCGACGAACCGCGAGTCGGTCATGAACGCCAGGTCACGGGCCACCCCACCCTTGACCTCGGCGTCGATCTTGGCCACCACGTCGCCGGCGTCGGCCTGGACCAGACTGTTCTCGATCTTCGTTCCGGTGGTGTCTGCGAACTTCTTGATCGAGCTGTCAAGGGCTTCGTTCGCCGCCGTCGAGTACAGCTTCTGCGACAGCATGCCCATCGAGGAGCCCTTCATCGCCGCCGCGGCGTCGATCAGCTCCTGCGGAACCTCTGGCTGCACCTTGCTGGGTGATTCGGAGCTGCCCCCACACGCGGCCAGACCGGCCGCGCCGAGCACCCCCACCCCCATCCCCAGAAAGCCGCGCCGTGACCACGCCGACTTGTCCTCCATGGACACCCGCCTCCTTCTCTTTCCCGCGCACGGCTGCACGCCGAAGGTCTAGCTGGCGAACACCGCGATGGTTGTGTTGCAGTTGGTTTCTGCCGGCGACCACCGAGGGGCGCCCGTCGAGATCAGTTCGTTCGTGGGTTCCTACGGTGGTGAGCGGGCCCGCCCGTCACCGTGGGACGTCCGCTCACGCGCGCTTCGTCGGAGCCACCCGAGACATGTCGGGTGGCGCTCTCCGGGTAGCGCGACGAGGCTGAGGCGATCGGCGACCGGGCCGAGGCAGTAGCGCTGACGTTCCAGTTCGGTCGGGTCACAGGACCACCGCCGTTCGAGATTTCGAACTAGGTTCGATATACCGTATCGAGTGGTCGCGACGCTAGGGCAGCCCGATGAGCAATGTCAATGTTTCGATGTTGTTTCGAACCGAAAGCGGGAGGTTGCCTACCGAGGTTGCGCCCGGTAGCCCATGCGAGCCGACAACACGGCCGCGCCCTCGCGAACCAGCCCGGTCCACTCCACCTGCACCTGAGGCGTCCAACGAATGATCGGCGCGGACAGACTCATCCCAGCGATGATGGCGCCGGTATGGTCCCGGATCCCCGCAGCGACACAGCGCATCGCGGTGTCCGACTCGCCGATGTCGACCGCGACACCCTCCGCCCGGACACGGTTCAGATGCTCACGAAGAAGATCCGGGTCGGTGATGCTGTCCGGCGTCATGCCCGGCAGGGGGTCCTTCAGCAGGACGGCGTCTAGGTCCGCCTGATCGAGAGCCGACAGCAGTACCTTCCCGACGGCCGTGCAGTGCGCGGGCAGCCGCAGCCCGACCCCGGAAACCATCCGAACGGGGTGGGTGCTGTCGAACTTGACGAGATAGATGACATCGGCGCCGTCGAGCACCGCCACATGAACGGCCTCGTCGCACGCGGCGGCCACGTCCCGCGCCACGCCCTGCGCCTCGCGTACCAGATCAAGCCGGCCCGCGAACGCCGCGCCCAGCTGGAACAGCGGCATGCCGAGCCGATACTGCACAGGCTGACCCGGTACGGAGATCAGGTACGCGCGAGCCTCAAGCGTCACGAGCAACTCGTGGACAGTCGTGCGGGGCAGGTCGAGTCGCTCCATCACCTGGCGGGCCGACAGTTGGGGGCAGTCCAGGAACAGTTCGAGGACGTCGAGTGCGCGGATGACCGCCGGTACCACACGGGGCATGTTCGATAGTCCCTTCGCAGTGCCGGACCCGTGTCAACGATCTTCACGCGGGCCAGCACCTGAAGAGGATATCTACGTCAGCGTCCGGCGCCAGGAACTCGAACCCCGCACCCCTCCGACACCCGGCTACTTCAGGTAGGGGTTCGAGCTCTGGGGATCCGGCACGCCCCAGCGAGCGGTGCGCGACAACTCTCGCCCCGCCTGGGTCTCGACGATCATCAGGCCCTCGTCGCGATGGATCCAACTGTGATCCGTGTACTCCCACGCAGCCTAGTCGGCGAGCAGGTCAGGAAGCTGTCCGCGGGGAACCACCTCGTAGCTGCCGCTGCCGTCGACGAGCAGCCGGCGTACCTCGATGAGCCCCTCATCGACCAGAGCGACCAGGGCAGCGGCAAGCACCGGCAGCAGGGCCAGCTTGTCTTCCTGGTCGAGATCGGTCCGCCAGTCCCAGAGCACGCTCGGCAGAAGGTCATGCTCCTGAGCGTTGACCATGAGGCACTGCTCCTCATGGCTCAGTCCGTCCCAGGCGCACACGGGCAGATCGTGGCACACCATCGGCAGCCGGTAGTTTGCCGAAAGTGAGTATGTGGATCTACCTGCAAGGGCTCGAATCCTCCGACCTGCCCGTAGACCCAGCAGGTTTTGACGCCCTGTTCGATGTCGAGTTCGACGAGCTGCGCCGGCGGGTCCGGGCAGGTACCGCAGCATGGCTGGAGCGCGGCTTCTTCCAGCTGAACGAGCTTTACCTGCTCCAATCGCAGCTGGGTGCCGAGCGGGAACTTCCCGTCTTCGGAGGCCGGCACATACCCGACCCCGCCGGCGGGCCGGGCCACGTGACGCTCGATCCGCCGGAAGTGGTGCGGACCGCGGCGCACCTGGGAAGAGTTTCGTTCCCGGACCTGTGGGAGGAATGGCGCCAACTGCCCTCGTCCGAGTCCGACGACGAGCTGCGGGAGCGCCTGGCTCAGCACCACGAGGACCTAAGAGCCTTGTACGCCAGCTCCGCCGAGCGGGGTTGGGCAGTGGTCAAACACTTCTCGTTCTGACCCGCTCGGGATATAGGTCGATGACCGGAACCGCGAGGGACCGCGCAGGGTACGACGAGTCCTTGACCGGCAACTGCTGGTGCGGACGTCACCGTGGCGCAAATGGCGCTCTCCGGGGCGCGTAAGGCCCTTCAGGATCCGGTCGTCTGGAATCTGCGGAGCGCAGCCTCGGCGAGCTGGGTGAGGTATGTGTCGCCGCCGGGTTTGTTTCCCTCCTCTTGGACGACCACCAGAGCGGTTCCGATCCGGATGAGTATGCTGTCCCATTCCAGCGTCTCGGAACCAGACGTGCGGCAGCTAAGGTGAATACTGTCATCGCCCAGCCGCGGCCCTGGCGCCACTGCGTAGCGGTACCTGTCGCCGATGCCAAGGCCGGACGACACCACGACGGTGGGGCAACGGCCGATGAAGGTCCGCAGGTCGGTCATTGCTCGTCGTGCGCCGTCATCGGCGTAGGTCCTGAGGACTTCGTTTGCCACCCAGGACCAATCGGGGTCCGCGTCATAACTGAGGGTGGCTGCGGCCATCGCTGACGGGCTCCCGGTTAGCCGCCTGCCCGACAGCAGCGGGATCATGTCCGAACAGGACACGTTGGCGGCCGGGCGCTGGTCTCCAGCATCTCGCGCCATGGTTGTCGCGATCTGCACAGTGAATCCGGCCGGCAGTGAGTCCGTGGTCACCAGGCGTGTGGACAGCGTAGGGGAGTAGCCGGATCCGCCGGTCGCCGGAACTGCTGGCTTCATTGCTGTGGCCGAGCCGGTCGCCTGCGCCGTGGAGGGGGTGGTTTCGCCCGCGGATCGATCTGTTGGGTGAGCAGTTGAAGAATCGCACGCGGTCACCATGCAGACGGCCACCACCGCGACTGACCTACGCAGCACCATCCTGAGCACCGGGCAGACCCCACCTCTCGCGCGAGAACGCGTCAGGCTACCAACGCGCGTGACGTCAGCCATCGCGCACCCTAAAGCGCATCTGGCTCGCAGCCCCCCCACCAATAATCATCACCAGTCGGGCCGACCCTGCGCCGATCCGCCCGTCATCGCTGGCTTGGCTGCTCTTTTGGCTGCTCACGCAGCCGCTAGGCTCCCCGCCCGATGTAGCCCCGGGTCCACGCCTCCATGAATCGGGCCCGGGTGATCGGCCCGGCCCGGCGCAGGTAGGCCACCATGAGCGCCAGTCCGCCACCGCCCATCGGCTTCACTTGACGGGTGACAGCCGCCGCCGGTGTTCTATGGGATCGACTCAGCCACGGAAAGTGCCTCGTCCAGCCGACTAGCAGCCAGGTCGTCGTGACGGATCACGAAACTCCCATCACTCCGGTAATAGAGCTCGTTGTCTACGGGAAAGCGGGCGAGCGACACCCACTCACTCGTCAGCCGGTGCGTTTCCTTCTCCACATGGGAATACCATTTCGCGACCGGGATGACGATCTCGCCGGTCTTCTCGCGCCACGCGAGAGTCTGCTCCGCAAAACTCTTGATTACCTCCTCGTCGGCATACCCGCCGATATAGGCGCTGGCGTACCCGTTGTCAGGCGGCCAGAGATCGTTGGCCAGAGCACAGAGTTCGTCAAGGTGCGGCAGGTCACGCTCGAGGTCACGGGCCAACTGTTGCTGGAAGGGCGACAGGTCGTCGTCGTCCTCCTCGTCCTCGTCGTCCGCCCCGAACCAATCGGGGAACTCCGCGCGCAGCGTGGCGCCGACGTCGTACTGCTCGCCGACGAACGCGTCGTCGGTGGATCCTGTCGCCACCTCGGTATCGGTACCGGCCGGCACATACACGACTCGCCCATACCTTCGCTCCCCGGTGGCAGCGGCCTGCTCGTGATTCAGGAAGAACAGCAGCGAGCCGTCTGCCGGCAGACCGAAGCCGTCGACTCTTGGCAGCACCGCACAGTCGACCGAGAAGATGAACGGCAACGGACTGACCCCGTCGGATGGCCAGTCCACGCCCACCGGCAGCCGGGGCAACCCACCGAACTGCCCCACCGGAACACCGCTGGATCCTCCGCTCAACCGGATCGACAAACGGAGGTGCTGGATGAACCGGCTGACCTCGTCGTCCGGGATGCCCAACGCGAGCGCTGCACGATGAAACTGCCCCTGATGATCCACAGCGCAACATGGTGCCACGAAGACAACACCAGAGGGCGAGCCCGGCGGCCGGCGTTGGCTTCGAGCCGTACTCCCACTTCCTCGACTCGGGCGAGATTGCCGAGTGGTGGAGGGCGTGGACGGGAAATGCGCAGCTTGACGGCTCCGACTTCCCTGTGGCTTCTCGCCGACGGCTTCGGTCCATGGGAAGCAACGGCCTATCCCGATCATGACCATGAGCCGCGCACGGATGAGTGCCTCGCGGAGATCGCCCAACGCTGGGCACCATCGCATCGCAGGTCGGCGGATGAGGTCATCGCCGCAGCGCGGGAAGAGTTCCCCGGCTTCGAAGAGCTGATCGGCTCACTCTGCCGGTAGTTGACGTGCGAGATGCCCAGCGGCTCGGCAAGAGTCGGACCGGCGAGGGTCGACTGCTGTACTTCGCTGCTGTACCGGCCCGATTGACGCCAACAGCGGCCCCGCAAAGGGTCGCTGACCTGCTTGGAAGTGGGCCGCCAGGGACTCGAACCCTGAACCTATGGATTAAAAGTCCACAGCTCTGCCATTGAGCTAGCGGCCCGCGCGCTCAGGTTACCCGACCGTCCGTGCCCCGGCTGATGTCCGCCCCCGGTGTAGAGCAGCGATGCTGATCTACACCCATGACGGGTGTGGCCGTGGGGCGACAGCCGTTGGTGGCGCACGGCTGGGCGGCCCGCCGAGGCGGCCAACTGGCCAAGTGGGTCGCGTTCGCAATGCCGTGACCGTGCGCCGAAATTTCTCACCACTTCGCCACCGGTATAGCTTCGCCACCGATATATTGGGGGTCATGGCCACACCCACGCCGCTGCGGGAACCCACCTTCCTGATCCTCACCGCACTCGCGCGGGAGCCCATGCACGGCTACGGCATCATCAGCGACGTCACGGCCCTCTCCGGTGGGCGGTTGGCGCTGCGGCCCGGCACTCTCTACGGCGCACTCGACCGCCTCGCCGACGAGGGGTTGGTGGAGCGGGCCCACGAGGAGGTCGTCGAGGGGCGGCTGCGCCGCTACTACCGGCTCACTGAAGCGGGCCGTTCCGTGCTCACCGCCGAGACCGAACGATTGCGCCGCAACGTCGAGGCCGCCACGCAGCGGTTACGTGCTCGGCCTGCGGGCGCCCGCACCGCCGACGGCACCTCACGCGGCCCTCTCAATATCCCCGGAACGGCGGCCCGCCCCATCCTTCGACCGACCGGAGGCCCAGCATGAACCAGCCCAACCCCGCGCAGGAACAGGCCGGGTCGCCGCTGGAGTCCCGCTATCGGCGGCTGTTGTGGGCCTACCCGGGTGACTACCAGGCTGAGCGGGGCGACGAAATCGTCGGGACGTACCTCGACACCGTCGATCCGGGGCGGCGCTGGCCATCCCCGCACGACGCGGTCGACCTGCTCGGCGCCGGGCTCCGGGAGCGACTGCGCGGGTACGGCGCTCTCGGGCTGGCTGCGGCTTTTCCGCTGGCAGCGGCCGCCGGGCTGAACACCTTGGTCGCTGTCGCCGCGTTCTTTCTTTCGCAGGTCGAGTTCGAAGATCCCCGCTTCGCTGGGCTGGACCCGGTTGGTCCGGTCCAGACCCTCGGGGCGGTGATCTGGCTGGGCTGGCTGGTCGTCGGCCTCACCGCCTCGGCGCTGCCCGGGCCTTGGGCCCGAACCGCCGCAGCCGGTAATCTCCTGCTGACCATCGGCGTGCCGCCCGTGGCCGCCCTCATCGGACAACCCGGGCCGCCGCTGTTCGTGCTGGTTCCCACTGTCGCGCTTGGCCTTGCCACGCTTGCGCTGCCCTCCCATCCCGGTTGGGTCGCGCGTAGCCTGCCGCCCCTCACGGCCGGTTGTGTGACGGCCGCATCGGTGGCATTCAGCGCCGCCGAGAGCGGCGGGGGCATGTTCGTCTCGTACGGCTCGACTCCCGAGCTGCTGGCGATGGCCGGGGGGTTGATGTTCGCACTGGTTCTGCTCGTTGGCCTCGGTCGCGCCCTGCGAGCCGACGACGCCGGCCTCTGGGCGACCCTGCTGCTCGCCACCCCGGCCGGCCTGCTCGGCGCCGACCAGCTCAGCCAGGCGATCTGGGGCACCAGCGGCGGCGGACCCACCCCGACGGCCTTTGCCGTCACCACCGGGTCGGTCCTTGTTGTCGGCGCTGCGCTGCTGGCAGCGGCTCTCGCCGGCCAGGCCGCGCGACATCAGACCGTACGTCGACGAGCGCTCGACAGCGCCTGCCCGACCTGCGGACACCGCTCGACTGCGATGACACGGACCTGACCTCGGCATGATCAACGCTGTGGTGGGGGCCGGGTCGTGTAGTGGAGTAGATCAAGCAACCTCGCGCGGCAGTGCATGGGTGCGGGTCGGTGGGGAACCAGGACCGGCATGGGAGCAAGCCGCTTGCCGGCCGTGGCGGCCTCCGGGGAGGAGGTCGGGCGCGATGGCGTACGTCAGCCGGGTGGGGAGGTGCACGCCTGGCTGCCCGGTCAGAACCAGACGGTCTGTGGCCTGGCAGTGAGCCGGACCCGATTGCGGCGCTTCCCGCATGTGCCCTTCGACTACTCGGGTACCGATGTGCTCACCGAGGCGGACGCGGTCGGCTGGATCTGCCCACGCTGCCTGGCCGCCACCGCCGGTAGGCGAGGGAAAGAGAAACACGGCTGGGTACGGGAGTCCCCTCGCCCTTGATCGACTCGGGATCCCGGAAGTCGGGTGGTCCTGAGCGCTCGGATGCCCCGACCTTCAGGAAGCCGAGTGGATCAAGTGGCAGGCCGCTGGCCCTCGCCGCGCTGATGGGTGGTTGAGCTGCTGCTGGGCGGGTACGGGGTCGGGCATGCGGATCGTGGTGGTGGGGGCCAGCGGCAACGTCGGTACGGCGCTGCTGCGGCGGCTGCGCCGGGAGCGGGGCGTGGAGCTGGCCGGGGTCGTTCGACGGTTGCCCGGCCCGGACGCGGGCGAGCCGTACGACCAGGTGGAGTGGCATTCCTGCGACATCGGCGCGCCGGGCGCGGTCGGGCAACTCGCCGAGGTGTTCGCGGGTGCGGACGCGGTGGTGCACCTGGCCTGGCAGATCCAGCCCAGCCACGACCAACGGTTGCTTCGGCGGACCAACGTCGAGGGCAGTCGGGCGGTGATCAACGCGGTGGTCCAGGCCGGGGTGCCAGCCCTGGTGTACGCCTCGTCGGTCGGCACCTACGCGCCCGGCCCGAAGGACCACCCGATCAGCGAGCGGTGGCCGGCCACCGGTGTGCCCGGTTCGTCGTACAGCGAGCACAAGGCGGAGGTGGAGGCGCTGCTGAACGAGGTCGAACGCGATCAACCGGCGCTGCGGGTGGTGCGGATGCGACCCGGGTTGATCTTCCAGCGGGCCGCCGGTGCGGAGATCACGCGGTACTTCCTCGGCCCGCTGGCGCCGGTGCGGCTGCTGCGCTACGGGCGGATCCCGCTGGTGCCGACGAACCGCCGGTTGCGGATGCAGGCGGTGCACGCCGATGACGTGGCCGACGCGTACGCCAGGGCGGTGTTGGGTGATGCGCGCGGCGCCTTCAACGTCGCCGCGGACCCGGTGCTCACTCCGGAGTTGGTGGCCCGGCACTTCCATGGTTGGACTGTGCCGGTCGCCGCGCCGGTGCTGCGGGCGGCGGCGGCGCTGACCTGGCGGGCGCGGCTGCAACCGGTCGACGCGGGCTGGGTGGAGCTGGGTCTGAACGCCCCGCTGATGTCCAGCGAGCGCGCGGAGACCGAGCTGGGTTGGCACCCCAAGATCAGTGCGTTGACGGCGCTCAAGGAACTCTTCGCCGGAATGGCCGACGGCGACCACACGGCTAGCCCACCGATGTCCGGCGCACGGGACCTACCCGGCCGCCCTGCCGCTCTCCTCCACGCCCGCCCACCCGGCCAGGGAAACCCCTACTGAGGTACGCGGCGTCAGCTCAGCTTGGAGTTGGTGACAGTGGGATTGCGGGCGCCGAGGAAGAAGATGCCGGGGAAGCCGCGGGTCTCGAACTTGGCGCTGGGATTGCGGCGCAGCGTCGAGTTTTCGATCCTCATCGTGCCGGTGCGGTTGTTGCTCACGAAGAAGACAGCGCCGCCACCCTCGTTGGCCTTGTTGTTCTCGATGATCGTGCCGGCGATCCGTACGGTGAACTCGTTGCCGTCGCAGTAGATCGCGCCGCCGCTGCCGCCGCCGGGCGTACCGGACTTGGCCGGGTTGGCGCCGCTGCCGATCGCCTCGTTGTTCCTGAGCAGGCTGTTCAGCACCACCCACGACACGCCGATGCTGCTCAGCGCCCCTCCGTTGGAGCAGGAACCGCCGTCGAAGGTGCTGCTCACCACGTACACCGGCTTGTTCTCGTACTGGCTCAGCACCCGTACGGCCGCGCCACCCAGGTCGGGACCGGTGCGGTCGCAGCGGTTGCGGACGAAGCGCGAGTTGACCACCTTCAGCCGTCCACCGCGGACGAAGATCGCCCCACCGCCGCCGCCCTCGGCCTTCTCGCCGGTGGAGTTGCCGTCGGCGAAGGTGAGGTTCTGCACGGTGAGCTGCGGGTGGTCCTGGTTCTGGCAGTGCGAGGTGGTGAAGCCCTGGGCCTCGTCGCAGGTGTTCATGTAGAGGATGCGGCGCCGCCCCTGGCCGCTCAGCGTGACAGTGCCGCCACCGTCCAGCACGATCTTCGGGCCGTTGGCGTTGCGGACCTTCGCGGTGGCGGCCATCTTGATGGTCACCGGGGCTGGTCCACAGTTGAACGTGATGACGCCGCCAGCCGCCACGGCCTTCACGACCGCCGCGGAGGTGCAGCTCGCCGGGGTGCCGGTGCCGATGGTCCGGGTCGGCTTCGAGGTGTCCACCGCCCGCGCCTCGGCCGGCACCGTGGCCTTGCCGTTCGGGTTGCCGGCGGCGAGCACCTTGTTGGCGGGCTTCGGGCTGGCGCTGGCCCCCGGGCCGCCGAGGCCGTCCCGCGCACCCGGCGTCTCGCTCTGACCGCCGGTGGGCAGCGCCGTCGGGGAGGCGGACGAGCCGGCCTCGAAGGCGGGGGCCGGGTCGTTGGGCGCGCAGGCGGGCAGGGTCGCGGTGGCGACACCGAGGACGAGGAGAGCGGCAAGCGACGTCATGCGCACCCCGTGATGCTAGGAGCCGCGACGGCATCGCGACGAATCCGCCGGGCCGGTTTAATGCACAGCTAAGCCACGCCCGCCGGTTGTGGCGCGGTTGGCCACTGTGTAGACCACCGCACCGACGGCAGCGCCGAGAGCGGTGGGCAGCAGCCCGCCTTGCGCATGCGCCCCAGCGATCAACTCGAACGAGGAGGGCTCAGAAGTCGGCGAAGAGGTACGGCACCCGGCGGGGAAAGAGGCCGCGCAGCTCCGTGGCCGCGTCCACCGGCACCTCACCCAGACCGCGTAGCGGCAACTCGGCCGGGTCCAGCACCCCGTACGCGAGGGCGGAGAGCCCGGCGGCGGTGAGCGTGGCGGTCGGCGCCCGGCCGGTGGTGTCGTCGACCAGTTCCAGCGCGCCGGTCGTGCCGTCGAGAAGGTGCGTGCCGGCCAGCCAGCGGTCCCCGGTCAGCTCGATCCGTACCCGCCCCGGGCCGGCGGGTAGGCCGCTCAACGCGTCCAGGGAGAGCAGTCGGGCCATCGGCGCGGACGAACCCGGCACGGCCGTGCGGGCCTCGACGTGCACGTCCAGGTCGGTCAGCCACAGCTCGGGCAACTCGTCGGGCGGAACCTGGACGGTGACCCGCTCGATCTGGTCGACGTGCCGGGCGAAGAACTGCAACAGCAGCGTCCGCGCGAGCGGATCGGTGACCAGCAGCTCGTTGCCGTGCAACGTGCCGCCGTGTTCGTCGATCCGGTACGTCACAGCGCCGGTGACCTCCCCGCCGACCCGGGCGGTGAGCAGCCAGTACTCGTCACGGTCACGCATTCCGACCGCCCGGTGGTCCGGGAAGATCGCGAAGCCGTGTCGTTCCTGGAGGTTGCGCTCGGTGAACGCCCTCCACGCCGGATAGCCGGCGGCGATGCGTTCCCAGCCGACCTCGCCGGGCAGGTCCACCCGGAGCAGCGCGGCCAGGTTGGCCGGAGTGAAGGTGACCCGGCGCGGCTTGGGCAGCCCGATGTAGCCGAACCGGGCGTAGAAGCTGGGCCGGAACGGATAGAGCGCGCTGACCGGGTGCCCCTCGTCGCGCATCTCGTCGAGGAGTTGGTGCAGCAACGTCCGCACGTGCCCCTGCCGGCGGGCCAGCGGATGGGTCGCCACCCCGGCGACACCGGCCATCGGCAGCACCACCCCGCGCAGGTTCTGTCGCATCGGGATGGCCGAGACGGCGGCCAACGTGGTGCCGTCCTCCTCGGCGATCAGCGTCCGGTTGCCCTGGTTGTAGGGCAGGTAGTCGCGGAACTCCGCAGTCCGGGCGGCACTGAGCGGCGAGGACTCGAAGGCGTAGGCGGCCAGCGGGAAGCTGGTGGTGAGACGGTCGTCGTCGGTCACCCGGCGGATGGTCATTCGCCCATCTCAACCCGCCGCGCGGGTGGCAGCAACCGGATTGGCCCGATCCGCGGCCCCGCGGCGGCCGGCGGAACCCGAACCGGTCGGTTCGGGCGAGCCGCGGAGTGAGCCGTACCGGTCAGCGGGCGACGACGTCGGAGACCACGACTGTGACGTTGTCCGGTGCGCCGGCGTGGTGGGCCAGCTTCACCAACTGCTCACCGCACTGCTGACGGTCGGCGTACATGCCCAGGGCTGCCGCGATGGCCTCGTCCTCGACGTAGTCGGAGAGCCCGTCGCTGCACAGCAGCAGCCGGTCGCCGGGGACCACTGTGAGCACACCGACAGCGGGTGGGGTGTCGGCGCCCTGCACGGCCCGGGTCACCAGGGACCGCTGCGGGTGGTGGCGGGCCTGCTCGGGAGAGAGGGTGCCCTGGTCGACAAGCGCCTGCACGAACGTGTCGTCCCGGGTGAGCTGGGTCAGCTCCCCGTCGCGCAGCAGGTAGCAGCGGGAGTCGCCCACCTGGGCCAGCACCAGCGTCTCGCCGGCCAGCAGCGCCGCGGTGAGCGTCGTCCCCATGCCGTCCCGGCTCGGGTCGACGGTGATCGCGGCGTGGATGCGCTGGTTGGCGGTGCTGACCACGGCACGCAGCGCGTCGGCGGCCCCGTCGGGGTCGGTGGGCGGAGCCAGCTCGTCCAGGATCCGGATCACGATCTCGCTCGCCACCTCGCCCGCAGGCAGCCCACCCATGCCGTCGGCGACGGCGATCAGGCGGTCACCGGCGAGGGCGGAGTCCTCGTTGTTGGTGCGCACCAAGCCGATGTCGTTGAGGATGACCGAGCGGAGGATCAGCGTCATGGGGTCAAGCTTGCCAAGAACAACCCGCATTCGTCTCTACGCCTCCTACCTAGGTCGAGAAATGATTGCGATTTTCGTCGCCGGGTCCGACGGTGCGTGACCGATCGGCGGGGCCTCAGCGGCGCGGATAGCGCAGTAGCAGGCTGGCGGCGACCTCCTCGTCACCCACGGCCGCGTAGCTGTGTGGCACGTCCGACACCCAGCGGAGATGACCGCCGGCCGGGGCGGTCAGCGGTGCGTCGGCCGGCCCGGCGCGCAGCACCCCGGCGAAGACGGTGACGTGCTCGGTGACTCCCGGCGCGTGGGCGGGGGAGAGTTGCGTGACGCCGGGTGCGACCCGCATCCGGTACAGCTCGTAGGTCGCGTCGGTGTCGGTGAACACCTCCAGCAGGGTGGCGGTGACAGCGGTGCCGTGCACGGTGGGCTCGGCCGTTGGTTCGGCCAGCAGGGCGGTGAACGGTACGCCGAGCTGCGCGGTGACCGCCCAGAGCGTCTCCAGGGTCGGGTTGCGGGTGCCGTGCTCCAGGCCGGAGAGGGTGGCCTTTCCGACGCCGGCGAGCCGGGCGAGTGTGGACAGCGAGAGCCCTCGTTCCTCGCGCAGGGCGCGGACCCGACGGCCGACGACTGCGGGATCCACGTCGAGGCCCGGACGTGGCTCTGGTGGTGGGTGCGGCACCCGGCTATCGTGCTACACGCTTCCGTTCCGTAAACGGAACAGTCGGGAGGGTGGCATGGCCGGACGCGTGCAACCGGTGCTGGCGGGGGTGGTGACCGCGCTGGTGGGCTTCGCCAGCTCGTTCACAGTCGTGCTGGCCGGGCTTCGAGCGGCGGGCGCGTCGGACGCCCAGGCCGCCTCCGGCCTGCTGGCGCTCTGCGTGGCGAGCGGGCTCGTCGCCGCCTGGCTGGGCTGGCGGTACCGGATCCCGATGAGCGCGGCCTGGTCCACCCCGGGCGCGGCGCTGCTGGTGGCGACCGGGACGCCACCGGGCGGATGGCCGGTGGCGGTGGGCGCCTTCCTCGTCTCCGGTGCGCTGATCGTCGCGGCCGGGCTGTTCCCACCGCTCGGCCGGGCGGTGGCCGCCATCCCCAAGCCGGTGGCCGGCGCGATGCTCGCCGGGGTGCTGCTACCCCTGTGTACGGCCCCGGTCCGCGCGCTGGTCGAGCTGCCGATGGTGGCCGGGCCGGTGGTGGTCGGCTGGCTGCTGCTGCACCGGTTCGCCCGCCGCTGGGCGGTGCCCGGCGCGCTTGTGGTGGCGGTGGCGGCGATCGCACTGACCACACCGCCGGCCGGCCTGACCGGCGCCGCGCTGATCCCGTCGGTCACGCTGACCGCGCCGGCCTGGAACGCGTCCGCGCTGATCGGGTTGGCCCTGCCGCTGTTCCTGGTCACCATGGCCGCGCAGAACGTGCCCGGCATGGCGGTACTGGTCGGCTACGGCTACCGGCCGCCGTTCGGCGCCGCGCTGCGGACCACCGGCCTGGCCAGTCTGCTCGCCGCGCCGGCCGGCGGGCACGCGGTGAACCTCGCGGCGATCACCGCAGCGCTCGCCGCCGGCCCCGACGCCCACCCGGACCCGGAGCGCCGGTGGATCGCCTCGGTCACCGCCGGGGCTGGGCTGGCCGTGCTCGGCCTGGGCGCCGGTGTGGCCACCACCCTGGTCGCTGTCGCCCCACCGATCCTCATCGAGGCGGTCGCCGGGCTGGCGCTCCTGGGCGCACTCGCCACCGCCCTCGCCTCGGCGGTGACCGACCCGGCGACCCGCGAGGCCGCAGTGGTCACCTTCGTGGTGACCGCGTCCGGGGTGACGCTGGTCGGCGTGGGCGGCGCGTTCTGGGGCCTGGTCGCGGGCTGCCTGATGCTGCTGCTCTTCCACCGCCGCCAACCCGCCGCGCCGGAGCAGCCCGCCCCCGCCGCGCCGGAGCAGCCCGCCGCCCCCGCGGCGGCGGAAAGATCCACTCGGGTTTCATGAAGTCGGGCTGTCCCAAGGCTCCGGATGCCCCGACTTCCTTGAGCCCGAGTCGATCAGGGTGGTGGGGTCACTCCTCGGGCGGCAGGTCGGCCACACCGACGGCCAGGAGGACCCGGCCGTCGGCCACCGACCCGATCCGGTCCGCCGGTACGTAGACAGCCCCGGTGCGGGTCAGGTCGGTCGAAACCTTCAGGTAGCCGCTGTGCAGCAGCCGCGCCGCCAGGTCGGCCGGAACGTCCGGCTCCTCGACGGCGGTCGCCTCGATCAGTTCGTCCAGGCTGCTGCCCGGGTCGGCGGTCGGCGTCTGGACGGTCACCGCGTTCGGGTCAGCCCGTTGGACGAGGTCCACGGTCCCGACCTCGGTGCCGGCGGAATCGATCACCGGCATCCCGGTGGTGATCCGCGAGATGGTCGCCTGCTGCTCGTCCTGCTGGTCCATCCCGCTGCGGTTCCCAGGTCGGCGCGCCGCTAAACGCCGTCGCTCGCAGGCACCGCCGCTTCGCTGGCGCGCGCCGCTTGGCCCGCTCGCCGATGGGGTAGCGGCAGTGGCTCGAGGCGATGGGCCGGAGAGCGTGATGACTGTGTGGCATCAATATGCCTCAGAGTCATCACCACCATAAAGAGCAGTACCGCCACCGGGAGGCGGAGCCACGGTGGCGGACGAAGGGCCCCCGTACTGTCTGCTGCACCCGCCCACTCAGCTGTTCGGGAGGGTCCAGCCGCCGGGCGGGCGGGGGGACAACTCCCGCCAGGTGTCCGGGCCGTCGAGCAGCGCGCGGACGGTGTCCTCGGCTTCGTCCGCACTGCCGTACTCGTAGAAACGGGAGATGCCCTCGGCTCCGCCGGCCCGCTGCTCGACGTGCCACCGGTCGGCGTCCACCCGTAGGAAGACGTCCCGTCGGGCGAGCCGCCCCCACTTCCCGTTCCACCAGTGCTTTCGCTGCTCCATGGCGGGACTCTATCGAACACACGTACGAGAAGGTGCGGCCCCTGCGGGAATCCCACAGGGGCCGATGTGCATCCGTTCGGGTCAGCGCTGCGTCGGCGGCTCCGGGCGGCGGCCCAGCACGTCGTCCAGCGCCCCGCGCTGCTGGCCGGGGGTGGTGTGGCCGGCGGAGACCAGGGCGTCCCGGATCTCGGTGAGCAGCTTGACCTCCTCGCTCGGCGCCGAGGGCGGCGGCTCCTCGCCCCGCTTGCGCCGCTCGGCCAGCCGGTTCATCGGGTAGACGACCAGGAAGTAGAGCGCCAGCGCGGTCAGCAGGAAGGTGATCACCGCGTTGACGAAGGCCACCCAGTCGAACGGGATCTCCCGGAACGTGGGGACCGAGCCGGTGAGGCCGTTCTTGTTCCCGGTGATCAACACGATGATTACCCGGACCAGCGGTTCGAGGAACGACTTGGTGAGCTGGGTGACCACGCCCGTGAACGCGGCGCCGATGACGACACCGACCGCCAGGTCGACGACGTTGCCGCGCATGATGAAGTCTTTGAAGCCCTTGAGCATTCGTACTCCCGAGGTGTCCGCTTTTCTGTCGGGCACAACCTATGCCCGTTCGGCGGGTTCCAGAAAAGCGCCGGCTTCCAGCGCCGCCCGGGCGGGATCGCCGGCCCGGATCGCCTCGACCAGCCGACTGTGGTCGACGTAGCGCTCCGGGGTGAGCGCTCCACCCATGGCCTGGGCGACGGTGCTGCGCAGGGCGGTGCCGACCGAGGCGTACAGCTCGGCGAGCATGGCGTTGTGCGCGGCGGCGACCACTGCCGTGTGCAGTGCCGCGTCGGCCTCGACGAACGCGTCGACCCGGCCGCCGTGCCAGGCGGCCTCGCGCTGGGCGAGCGCGCCGTCGAGCGCCGCCAGGTCCTCCGGGGTACGCCTCAGCGCGGCGAGCCGGGCGGCCTCCACCTCGAAGGCGCGGCGTACCTCGATGACCTCGGTCATCCGGTCGTCGCCGAGTCGGCGGGCGACCACGGGTGCCAGTTCGTCGGTGGACACCACGTAGGTGCCGGAGCCCTGCCGGCACTCCAGCACTCCGGCGTGCACCAGGGCGCGGACGGCCTCGCGGACCGTGTTGCGCCCGACGCCCAGTGCGGCGACCAGTTGTGGCTCGGTGGGGATGCGCCCGCCGACGGGCCATTCGCCGCCGAGGATCCGGGCGCGGAGTTGCTCTGTGGTCTGCCGGACCCGGTGCCCGCGGGGTGGCACGGCGGGCTGGCCGGGGGGCGGCGCCGGCGGCGCGGAGGGGAATTCAACCGACGGTGGCACTGGTTACATCACCGGTCCCAAATTCATCCCATGATTGTAGGTTAAGGGTCATGACCCCGCCACCAACCGCCGCTCCGGCGCTGCCCGCCCCCGTCGCCGTCCACCCTCGCCCGACGCGGGACCCCGGCGCCGGCCGGCGGACGCACCCGGCGACCGGTGGCGCGTTGGTGCTGGTCGGGATGCTGCTGGTCGCGCTCAACCTGCGGGCCGTGGTGACGAGCCTCGGCGCGCTGCTCGACGAGGTCCGCGACGGGCTGGGCCTCTCCGGCGTCACCGCCGGTCTGGTCACCACCCTGCCGACCATCGCGTTCGCCGGCCTCGGCGCGCTCACCCCGTGGCTGGTCCGCCGGGTGGCACCGGCCCGGGTGCTGGTGGTCGCCATGCTCGCCCTCGCCGTCGGCCAGGTGCTCCGGGTCGCCACCGACTCGGCCTTGATCTTCGTGCTCACCAGCGCACTGGCGCTGTCCGGCATCGCGGTCGCCAACATTCTGCTTCCGATGCTGGTCAAGCAGCACTTCCCGCACCGTACCGGCCTGGTCACCGGGGCGTACACGATGGCGTTGACAGTGGGTACGACGGTGGCCGCCGCCTCCGCGGTGCCGATCGCGCACGCCTTCGGGTCATGGCGGGCCGGGCTCGGCGTCTGGGCCGCGATGGCCGCGGTGGCCGTACTCCCGTGGGTGCCGCTGGCGCTGCGGGCCCGCGCCGCGGCGCGGCGGGCGACCCCGACGGCGATCGTCGCCACGCCGACGCGGGTCCGGCCGGCGCGGACCCGGCTCGGCTGGGCGATGGCCGTCTACTTCGGGGCCCAGTCGCTCAGCGGGTACGCGATCATGGGCTGGCTGGCCCAACTGTTCCGCGACGCCGGTTACCAGCCGGAGTCGGCCGGGCTGCTGCTCGCCGGGGTGACCGCTCTCGGCGTGCCGATCGCGCTGCTGATGCCCACCCTGGCCGGCCGGCTGGGCACCCTGCGGCCGCTGGTGCTCGGGCTGACCACCGCGTCGGCGCTGGCCTACCTGGGGTTGGCGCTCGCACCGCACGGTGCCGCGCTGCTCTGGGTCGCCCTCCTGGCGATCGGGCAGGGCGCGTTCCCGATGATCCTGACCGCCATCGGCCTGCGCGCCCGCACCGCCGAGGGGACCGTCGCGCTCTCCGCGTTCGCGCAGAGCACCGGTTACGTGATCGCCGCCCTCGGCCCGCTGATGGTCGGCATCCTCTACGAGGCCACCGGCGGCTGGACCGCGCCGATCGGGTTCCTGCTGGGCGCCCTCGCCGTGCAGACGACGGCGGGCATGGCGATCGCTCGTCCCCGTTACGTCGAGGACGAGTGACGAACGCTGACGGTCAGGAGGAAGCGGGCGTCGATTCGCCGGCGACTGCCTCATCCACCGTCGGGTAGGTGTGCAGCACCTCGACCAGCCCGCTCACCTCGAGGATGCGCAGCACACCGCGCTGCGGGGCGGCCAGCCGGACCACGCCGCCAGCCTCGTCGCAGCTGTTCTTGGCGCGGACGAAGACCGACAGACCGGTCGAGTCGCAGAACGAGACGTCCGCCAGGTCGAACACCAGCCGGTTGCGGCCCTTGTCGAGCAGGTCGGTGATCTGGTCCTGCAACTGCGGTGCAGTGGCCATGTCCAGCTCGCCCGCGACCGACACGACGACCACGTCGCCGCGTTGTTCCGTGTGCACCGTCAACGACATTCGCCAGACCTCCTGTTATCGGGGGAACGGTATCCCACGACCATGGTCGGAGGTAGCACGGGAGCCGTCATCCGGTGGCCATCGTCATTCTGTTGCTACGGGGCAAGTAGTTGATCAGACCCCGGTGATAGAGTCCGCCCGGTCCAGGTCAAGGGGGTTCGAAATGGCGTTGAGCGCCGAAGAAAGTGGTCGGCTCGCCGCGCTGCTCAGCGGGCAGGACGAACGGGTCACGACTCGGTGGACCGAGATCGTCACCAGTTCGTTGCGTGGCCGGCTGAGCCAGGCGGAGCTGCGCCGACAGGTCCAGGACCTGCACCGCGCCATCGTCTCCACCGGCGAGCAGGGCATCATCGACCTGTCCGCCGAGAACGCCGCCGAACTGCGCGCCGCGCTCTCCGAGCTGTCTCGTGGCCGGGCCCGGCAGGGCTTCTCCGCCACCGAGACCACTGTCAGCATCTTCGCGCTGAAGGACGTGCTGGCCGAGCTGGTGCAGGAGACCGGTGGCCCGAACGCGCTCCCGGACTACGTCGCCTTCTCGAAGCTGGTCGACGAGATGGGGCTGTTCACGTTCGAGAGCTTCGTCCGCACCCGGGAGAGCCTGATCGCCGACCAGGCCGAGCAGCTGCTCGAGCTGTCCACGCCGGTGGTCAAGCTCTGGGAGGGCGTCGTCGCCGTGCCGCTGGTCGGCACCCTGGACTCGGCCCGGGCCCAGGTCGTCATGGAGCGGCTGCTCCAGACCCTGGTCGACACCAGCTCGCCGTACGCGATCATCGACATCACCGGCGTACCGGCGGTGGACACCCAGGTCGCCCAGCACATCCTGAAGACCGTGGTGGCCGCCCGACTGATGGGCGCCGACTGCATCATCTCCGGCATCCGCCCGCAGATCGCGCAGACCATCGTGGCGCTCGGCATCGAGTTCGGCGACATCGCCACCAAGGCGAGCCTCGCCGACGCGTTGCGCCACGTGCTGCGGCTCAACGGGGTGGAGACCGCTCGCCGCCAGCCGCGTCGGGACGCCTGATGGAGAGGGTGCCGATCCTCAAGATCGGTGACATCCTGCTCGTCTCCATCCAGCTCGACATGTCCGACCAGACGGCGGTCGCGCTCCAGGAAGACCTGGCCGAGCGGATCGTCGCCACCGGCTGCCACGGCGTCATCATCGACATCACGGCACTGGACATCGTCGACTCCTTCGTCGGGCGGATGCTCTCCACCATCGCCTCGATCTCCAAGGTGCTGGACGCGGAGACGGTGGTGGTCGGGATGCGTCCGGCCGTCGCCATCACCCTTGTCGAACTCGGGCTGTCGCTGAACGGCATCCGTACCGCGCTGAACGTCGAGCGCGGCATGGAGCTGATCGCGGCGGCCCACGCCGACGAGCTCGACTACCAGCTCGACGACGATCCGGACGCCGAGACGGCCACGCCGTGACCGCGGGCATCGACCTGGGCCAGCCACAGGCGCAGTCGGTCCGCAGCGATGAGGACGTGGTGCGCGTCCGGCAGTTGGTCCGCGCCGTGGCGGTGGCCAGCAAGCTGTCCCTCGTCGACCAGACCAAGGTGGTCACCGCGGCGAGCGAGTTGGCCCGCAACACCCTGGTGTACGGCGGCGGCGGTTCGGTCGAGGTGACTGTCGTGGACAACGGCCGACGCAAGGGCGTGCAGATCGTGTTCGCCGACTCCGGGCCGGGCATCGCCGACCTCGACCTGGCCATGACCGACGGCTACACCAGCGGCGGCGGCCTCGGCCTCGGGCTCAGCGGGTCGCGACGCCTGGTCGACGAGTTCCAGATCGAGACGTCAGCGGAGGCCGGTACGCGGATCACGGTCACCAAGTGGTCCAGGTGAACGCCGACGCGGTCACCGACAGTGGCATCTGGTTCCGGGTGGAGGCCAGCAGCGCGGCGAGCGCCGTCCGGCGGGCCGCCGAACGTCTCGGCACGCAGGTGGAGATGGGCGAGGCGCGCATCGCGGACCTGGCCATCGTCGCCGCCGAGCTGACCAGCAACCTGGTCAAGCACGCCGACGAGGGTGTCCTGCTGCTCCGGCCGGTACGCCGCGCCGGGCAGGCCGGTGTGGAGCTGGTGGCCATCGACTCCGGGCCCGGCATGGCCGACCTGACCGTCTCGTCCCAGGACGGGCACTCCACCACCGGCACACTCGGCATCGGTCTGGGTGCCATCGTCCGGCAGGCCAGCTGGTTCGACGGATACTCGCTGCCCGGCCGGGGCACCGTCCTCGCCGTGCAGGTCTGGCCGGCCGAGGCGGCTCGGCCGTCCTGGGCCGGCGCTCTCACCCGACCGTTGACCGGCGAGACGATCAGCGGCGACGGCTACGCCGTGCGGGTCGTCGACGGGCGGCACCAGGTGCTGGTGAGTGACGGGTTGGGGCACGGGCCGCTGGCCGGGGCCGCCACCGAGGCGGCGCTGGCAGCGTTCCGCGACGCCCCGTCCGGCCCGCCGGCGATGGTGGTCGGTCACCTGCACCGGAGCATGTCGCACACGCGGGGCGCCGCGCTCGCCGTCGGCGAGCTGATGCCGGAGGCAGGCGTGCTCCACTACGCCGGCCTGGGCAACATAGCCGGCGTGGTCGTCGAGGGTGACGGCCGCCGCCGGGGGCTGGTGTCGCTGCCCGGCATCGCCGGCCATCAACGGCCCACGATCCGGGAGTACGACTACCCGTTCGGTCCCGGCGCCCGGCTGGTGATGCACAGCGACGGGGTGGTCGACCGGTGGCGGATGACCGACTACCCGGGCCTGGCGGAGCGATCCCCGCTGGTCATGGCGGCGACTCTGCTCCGTGACGCCGGTGTGCGACGTGACGACGCCTGCGTACTGGTTGCGAGGTCGTGGGCATGAGCGGGGAGCCGGCCGGGCTGCCGCTGCTCCAGATGGCGCTGCGGGTCGAGCAGGACATCTTCGTGATCCGCCAGCGGGGGCGCGAGGTGGCCGCGGTGGTCGGCCTGGAACATCAGGACCAGGTGCGGATCGCCACCGCGCTCAGCGAGGTCGCCCGGGATCTGCTGCGCACGGTCGGCGGTGCCGATGTCTCGTTCCACGTCGACGCGGGTGCCGATGGCCGGTTCCACCTGCGCGCCGACCTGGCCCCGGTGTCCCCACTGCCGGACGGTAGCTACCAACCGCAGTCCGGCGCGGTGTCCCGTCTGGTCGACACACTGAGCGTGTCGACCGTCGAGGGGGTTACGGTCGTGAGGATGTCCCGACGAGTCCCGGCCAACGCGCCGACGCCGACCCCGGAGCGGCTGGCCGAGTTCCGTACCGAACTCGGCCGCACCGCGCCGGCCAGTGCGCTGGACGAGTTGACAGTGCAGAACGGGCAGCTCATCGCCGCACTGGACGAGGTGCGCAGTCAGCGCGACGAGCTGGCCGTGCTGAACGAGGAGCTGGCCGAGACCAACCGCGGCGTGCTGGCGCTCTACAACCAGCTCACCGAGGAGTTGGAGGAGACCAACCGCGGCGTCGTCGCCCTCTACGCCGAGCTGGACGAGAAGTCGGCCCAGCTCCGTGCGGCGAGTGAGTCGAAGAGCCGGTTCCTGGCCAACGTGAGCCACGAGCTGCGCGCCCCGGTCACCGCGATCATCGGCCTGGGGCGGCTGCTCACCGACTCCGCCTCCGACCCGCTCACCGACGAGCAGGGCCGCCAGGTCGATCTGATCCGCTCGTCGGCGGCAGACCTGCTCAACCTGGTCAACGAACTCCTCGACCTGGCCAAGGCGGAGTCCGGCCGGATCGAGCCGGACCTGACCGAGGTCGACCTGCGGCCGGTCTTCGGTCAACTGCGCGGCACCCTGCGCGCCCTGGCCACCCGCCCGGGGGTGGAGCTGGTCGTGGAGGAGCCCGCCGGGCCGGCCCTGCTGCGCACCGACGAGGTGCTGCTCGGCCAGGTGCTGCGCAACCTGCTGCACAACGGGTTGAAGTTCACCGAGCGGGGCGAGGTGCGACTGCGGGCCAGCCAACACGGCCACCGTTGGCAGTTCGAGGTCAGCGACACCGGGCCGGGCATCGCACCCGAGCTGCAGGACCGGATCTTCGAGGAGTTCTACCAGATCCCCGGAGCCACCCGGGTCGGCGGCACCGGCCTCGGTCTGCCGTACGCCCGGCGGTTGGTGACGCTGCTCGGCGGTTCACTGGAGCTGACCAGCGCGCCCGGCGAGGGCAGCACATTCACCGTCTCCCTGCCCACCGGCGGGGCGTGACCGCGTGGACGGCATGCCGACAACCATCCTGGTGGTCGACGACAGTCGTACCAAGCGTTACCTGCTGGTCAGCTGGCTGACCCGGGCCGGGTTCACAGTGCTGGAGGCCGAGAACGGCGCCGAGGCGTTGGCTCGGGTCGAGGTGGACCGGATCGACCTGGTGGTCCTCGACGTCCGGCTGCCCGATCTGAGCGGTTACGAGGTCTGCGAGCAGATCAAGGCGCGGCATCCGGCGATGCCGGTCATCCACGTGTCGGCGCACGCCGTGGACGTGGCCGACCGCGCCCAGGGGCTGACCCGAGGCGCGGACGCGTACCTGACCGAGCCGATCGAGCCCGAGGAGCTGATCGCCACCACCCGGGCGGTGCTGCGCTACTACCAGGCGCGGCAGCGCGCCGAACTGCTCGCCGAGCGGTTGCTCGGGTTGGCCGACACGACCGTCGCGGTGCACGCCGCGCCGACCTTCGCGCGCCTGCTGGAGGCCGCTGCCGAGGGCGCCGCCCAGATCTTCAAGAGCCCGGCGGCGGTGATCGCGGAAACCTTCGACGGTGACTGCCTCGCGGGCGTCTGCGCCGGTCCCGGCGCGGTGGCGGCCGTGGTGCCGTGGGTCGTGGACGACACCGGGGTGCCCACCGGCGCCACGGTCCGGGTGGAGGCCCCGGCGAACTGGGCGCTCGTCGACTGGCCGACCGACGACACGGTGACCGTCGCCGCCGCCCGACTGCGCGAGGACCGGGCCCCGCTGTACGTGGTGGTCCCGACCGCCACCCAGACCGCGCGGACCCCGGTGCTCAAGCAGCTGGCTCAGGCGGTGGCGGCGGCCGTCGAGGGGCAGCGCTCGTTCGACGAGGAGCACCGGATCGCTGTCACCCTCCAACGCAGCCTGCTCCCGCGCGGGCTGCCGACCGTTGCCGGCCTGGACCTCGCGGTGCGCTACGAGCCGGCCAGCGCGCAGACCGAGGTGGGCGGCGACTTCTACGAGCTGGTGATGCTCGACGGGCACCTGCTGCTGGCGATCGGGGACGTCGCCGGCCACTCGCTGCACGCGGCGACCGTGATGGCCGAGCTGCGGCACGCGGTGCGGGCGTACGCGGTCGAGGGCCACCAGCCCGGCGAGATCCTGCACCGGGTCAACGAGCTGATGCGGACCCTGCTGCCGAACGAGTTGGCGACGCTCTGCGTACTGCTGCTGCACCCGCCGACCGGACGGGTCCGGTTGGCCAGTGCCGGGCACCTTCCGCCGCTGATGATCATGGATGGCAAGGTCGAGTTCGTGCAGCACTCCGCGCCGCTGCTCGGCGTCCGCGCGCCGCGCCCGGCCGACCTGGAATTCGTGGTGCCGGCCGGAGCCACGCTGGTCTTCTACACCGACGGGCTGATCGAGCGGCGGGACGCCACCATCGACGAGGGGCTGGCCGCGCTGGCCGCGAGCGCCGCGACGGTCGACGGTGACCTGGACCAGTTCTGCGCCCGACTGCTGGTGGAGCTGGCCCCACCGGAGATCCAGGACGACGTCGCAGTTGTCGTCCTGCGCCGCCGCTGATCCGTCACCTTTCGGGCTTCCTCAGCGCACCGAGCGGGCGTACGCGGCGGGGGACACCCCGGCCACGGCGGTGAAGTCGCGGACCAGGTGGGCCTGGTCGCTGTAACCGAGGTCGGCGGCGAGATCGGCCCACCTCAGCGGACCACCGGCGGCCTGTTCGACAGCTTCCTGGAGCCGGTAGCGGCGGATCACCCACTTCGGCGCGACCCCCACGTACTCAAGGAAGAGTCGCTGCAACCGGCGGACCGGAACGTCGTGTCGCGCGGCGAAGTCGTCGACGCGCAGCACCGTCCGGTCGGTACGGATCGCCTCGGCCAGCCGGACGGCCTCCTCGGCCATCGGGTCCGGCTCCGGCTGCCAGGCGGTGAGGAGGGCGTCCAGTGCCCGGCAGCGCTCGTCGTCGCTGGCCGCCGAGGCGGGTGGCCCCGCTGACCTGTTCGGGCACACCGGAACGTCCGGGCGGGTCAGCCGGCCGGCGGGCAGCGGCACCCTATGGCCGGTCAGCTCACTGACCGGCCGGCGCCAGAACGGGTGGAAGCCGCCGGGGCGGAACTGCACCCCGCACACCCGACCGGTGCCGCTGAGCGTGATCCGGAACAGGTCGCGGCCCACCCCGGCCACCTCGCCGGATTCGGGCCCGTCGTCGTCCCGTTGGAACACCACGTTCACCGCCGGGTGCGGCACGACCCGCTGCTCGAACGGCGCGCTCAACCCCCAGTCGATCAACCAGTAGTGCTCGACCCACTGGCGCAGCGACTCCGCCGGCAGGTGTCGGCGGAAGCGCACCTCGCGCAGCAGACGCCCGGGGTCGAGAATGCCCCGGCTGTCGCCACGCGGTCGCTGTCGCATTTGTTCAAGACCACCCTCATACGCTGGCCCTATGTCCACTCAGACTAGCGAGCTGCTGGCGGCCGCCGCGCCGCGAACCGTCGATGTCGTACGGGGTATCTCCGACGACCAACTGGACCTGCCCACACCGTGCAGCGACTACCTGGTCCGTGATCTGCTCAACCATCTCTTCCAGGTGGTGGTCAACTTTCAGGACCTGGCCCAGAAGCGACAGGTGGAGTGGGCCGAGAAGCCCGACCACCTGGGCGACGGCTGGCGGGACCGCTTCGAGGTGGAGACCGGCCGGTTGATCGTCGCCTGGTCGGACCCGTCCAGCGTGGAGGGCATGTCACCGCGTATGCCCATGCCGCAGTCCGCCATCGGCGGTATGGCCCTGCTGGACCTGACAGTGCACGGCTGGGACCTCGCCGTCGCCACCGGCCAGCCGTACCACCCGGCCCCGGAGGCGGTGGCCGAGCTGCACACACTGGTGGAGCAGTTGGGCCCGACGGCCCGGAAGATGGGCGTCTTCGCCGACCCACTACCCACCCCCACCCCAACCCCCGACCTGACCCCCAACCTCGCCCACCTGCTGACCCAGACCGGCCGCACCCCCACCTGGCCCCAAACCCCCTAACCCCCTGCCACCCCGCCCCGCCCTCGTCGATCATGGAGTTGTGGTGCCTGGTTTGGCGTGACACAGGCCCTTTGTCACCCACCACAACTCCATGATCGACGGGCGCGGCGGGGCAGGGCGGGGGTGGGCGGGGCAGGGCGGGGCGGGGGTGGGGTTCGGCGGGTGGTTGTTGACTGGGGTATTCGCTGGGTGAATAGTGGACGGGGTGTCCACGCCGCATGTTCTGCTCGGGTTGCTCGCTGGGGGCAGCCGGCACGGTTACGAGCTGAAGCGTGCGCACGACGAGCGGCTGCCAAGGGCTCGGCCGCTGGCGTTCGGGCAGGTCTACGCCACTCTCGGCCGCCTCGAACGCGACGGGCTGGTGGCCGCCGCCGGGCAGGACCGGGTGGCCGGGCCGGATCGCACGGCGTACGCGCTGACCGACCAGGGGCGGGACGCGCTGGACCAGTGGCTGTCCACTGTGGAGCCGCCCATGCCGTACGTGGTCAGCACGCTCTTCGCCAAGGTCGTGGTGGCGCTGCTGGTGGCCGACGTCGAACGGGCCCAGTCCTATCTGATCGCCCAGCGGGCCGCGCACACCGCACGGCTGCGCGAGCTGACAGTGGTCAAGGCCGACCCGGCCGCCACCCTCAGCGACGTGGTCGCGGCCGATTTCGCGATCGCCCACCTCGACGCGGATCTGCGGTGGCTGCACGCCACCCTGGGCCGGGTCGCCGACTGGCACCGGGAGGTGCATCCGTGACGCAACTTCAGGCTCGCGGCGTGGTTCGGGCGTACGGCCCGACGCCCGCACTGCGCGGCGTGACGCTCGACGTGGCCGAGGGCGAGATCGTCGCCGTCACCGGGCCGAGCGGCTGCGGCAAGTCGACACTGCTGCACTGCCTGGCCGGGATCCTCCGGCCGGACGTCGGCGAGGTCACCTGGCGCGGGCACCGCATCGACACCTTGTCGGAGGCGGCACGATCCCGGCTGCGGCGCACCGAGTTCGGGGTGCTGTTCCAGTTCGGTCAACTGGTGGCCGAGTTGACCGCCGCCGAGAACGTCGCTCTGCCCCTGCTCCTCGCCGGCACGGGGCGGCGAGAGGCACGGACGGCGGCGTTCACCTGGCTGGAACGGTTCGGGGTGGCCGAGGTGGCCGACATCCGGCCGGGGGAGATGTCCGGGGGTCAGCAGCAACGCTGCGCCACGGCGCGGGCGCTGGTGACGGAGCCTCGGGTGCTCTTCGCCGACGAACCGACCGGCGCACTGGACACGCTCGCCGGCGAGCAGGTCCTCACGCAACTGGTCCGGCTCGCCCGTGAACAGCGCACCGCCGTCGTGCTGGTCACCCACGAGCCGCGGATCGCCGCGTACGCCGATCGGGAGGTCGTGCTGCGGGACGGCCTGGTGGACCACACCGGCCTGGGGCTCGACGTCCCGCTGGCCGGCGGTGCCCGGTGAGGCCGACGACGCTGGTTCGCCTCGCGCTCGCCGGCACCCGCACCGACACCGCCCGGGTGGTGCTCACCGCGCTCAGCGCCCTGCTGGCGACCCTGGCCGGGCTCGCGGCGCTCACCGTGTTGGCCATCGAGAAACCGGCCGGTGACGCCTGGGCGCAGTCCGAGCAGTACCGCAACGCGTTGCTGCGGGAGCCCGGGTTGCGCGGCGGTACGGCGTTCGCGCTGCTGATGCTGATGGTCCCGGTGCTGGCGCTGGCCGGTCAGTGCGCCCGGCTCGGCGCGCCGGCCCGGGACCGCCGATTGGCCGCGATCCGGTTGGCCGGCGCCACACCCGGGCAGGTCACCCGGCTGGTGGTGCTGGAGACCGGTGTGGCCGCTCTGCTCGGCACGTTCGTCGGGCTGGGTGTCTACCTGGTTGGCCGCGACCTGCTGCACCGACCGGACGCGCGGGGTCAACTGGCAGTGCCCACCGACGTGCTGCCGTCGCCCGGCGCGCTGGCCGGCGTGGTGCTCGGTCTGCCGGTCGTGGCGGCGCTGGCCACCGCCCTGATGCTGCGTACGGTCACCACCAGCCCGCTCGGGGTGAGCCGGAAGGCCGCCCGCGAGCGCGGTCCAGGCCCGTGGGCCGGGCTCCTGATCGGGTTCGGCGTGGCCTCGTTCGCGCTGATCCGCCCGGCGGCCAATCAGTTCGACGACAGCGGAGAGCTGACCTGGCTGGTGCCGCTGTTGTTCGCGGGGGGTGCGTTGGCGGCGATGATCGGGGTGGTGATCGGCACCGGCTGGATCTCGTACCACTGCGGGCGGTTGTTGCGCCGGCACGCCCGCCGTGCCCCGGCGCTGCTCGCGGCGGGCCGGCTGATGGCCGACCCGTGGGCGGGCAGCCGCACGTTCGCCGCGCTGCTCGCCGCCCTGATCTTCGGCGGGGGTGCGGCCGCTCAGCGCGCCTACTTCGCCACCAAGGACCAGCTCGACCGGGAGCAGAGCCGACTCGCCGGGGCGGGCGACGGTGGCGCCAACCCTTTCTATCTGTCGACGATGGATCTTGTCGACGGCGCGATCGCCGTGGCCATCCTGATCGCGACGGGCGGGCTGATCGTCGCGCTGGTCGAGGGGATCGTTGCCCGCCGACGCGCCTACGCCGCGTTGGTCGCCACCGGGGTGCCCCGCGCCACGCTGAGCCGTTCGGTGGCCTGGCAGGCGTTGGCGCCGGCCGTGCCCGCGATCCTGCTCGCGCTCACCGTGGGCACGCTGCTCGGCCGAGGGCTCGTGGGGGAAGTGTCAGCGGGTGGCGGGTCGACGTTGATCTGCGAGGCCACGGCGGCGCTCTGTGACGACCCTGCCACCCGGGAGCAGTACTCCCGAATCGTGTACTTCCCCGAGGTGCAGCGTGCCGTTCCCGTACCCCTGGAGCACCTGGCGTGGCTCGGCGCCGGCGCGGTGGCGGCGGTGCTGGTGACTGTCGGTGTCGGCCTGCTCTTCCTGCGTGTCAGCACCGCCCTGGACGAGCTGCGGACGACCTGAGTCGATGTAACACCGCTGGTGGCGGGGCCGCTGTGTGCAACGGAGACCCGGCCCATCGGGTCTCCGACGTCGGTTGCCGGCGTGGTGACGGTGGGAGTTTGCCAGATGCACAGTCAACCGGGCCCTGTCCCGCCGGTGTTCGTCGACGGCACCGGGCGTCGCCGCCGGCTGACCGTCATCGCGGGCACCGCCATGGGCCTTGGCCTGCTCACCAGCCTCGTCCTGATCGCCGCGGGGCTCTTCCTGGACACGTCGGTGCCGCTGCCCGGCTGGTCGGACGACTCCCGGGGGACGCGCCCGGTGGAGGCCGGCGTGGACGGCGTCAACCCGCCCCGGGTGGCCGAGTCGCCGTCGCCGTCGCCGGCGGCCCGTACGTCGGCGCCGCTGCCGCGCACCACCCCGACCAGCGACCGATCCCCGACGGCCGGTACGACCGCCACGGCCACTCCGACGCCATCCGCCACCGACCAACCGGGCCGTGGCGACGAGCGCCGCAGGACCGCCAAGCCGAGCAGGTCGCCCGGTAAGCCGCAGTGATGATGGCGAGACACGTCGCCCGGCGAGACCCCCGTGCGCACTGGCTGCTGCTCCTGCTCGGGCTGCTCCTGCTGCTCGCGGCGCTCACCGTCAACGGCCTGCTGAGTGGTCTCGCGGGCGGCTCGGGAAACGCCACCGCACGGCCCGCGTCGGACGTGCCGGCCGCCGTCGGCTCGGGTGGCCCGGTGCTCCGGCTGGATCGTGCGGAACCGGTCAGCCGGGCGCTGCCGGACCGCACCATCGCACTGACCTTCGACGACGGGCCGGACCCGCGCTGGACGCCACAGGTCCTCGACGTGTTGCGACGGCACGGCGCGCACGCCACCTTCTTCGTGGTGGGAGCCCGGGTCAACGAACACCCCGAACTGCTCCGGCGGATCCTCGCCGAGGGGCACGAGATCGGGTCGCACACGTTCACCCACGCCGACCTCGCCGAGGTGTCGCCGTGGCGGCGTGACCTCGAACTGTCGCTGACCCGCAAGGCGGTCGCGTCGGCCACCGGCCGGGAAGTGACACTGCTCCGGCCGCCGTTCTCCTCGGTGCCGACAGCGCTGACCGGGTCCGAGTACGCCGCGTTGCGCGCCGCCGCCAGTGCCGGGCACGTCGCGGTGCTCACCGACCTGGACACCAAGGACTGGCAACGCCCCGGCACCGACCAGATCGTGCGGGCCGCCACCCCGAAGCGGGGCCAGGGGGCTGTGGTGCTGATGCACGACGGAGGCGGTGACCGGGCACAGACGCTTGCCGCGCTGGACCGCCTGCTGCCGGCGCTCGGAGATCAGGGCTACCGGTTCACCACCGTCTCCGCCGGCATCGACGCCTCGCCGTCGATGGTTCCGGCGGGCACCGGTGCCCGGCTGAGCGGAACCGCACTGCGCTGGACCCAGACCGGTGCCCGCTGGTCAGCCGAGGTGATGAACTTCCTGCTCGCCACCGCACTCGTGCTCGGGGTGGCGCGTCTGGCCGTGCAGGTGCTCTGCGCCCAGCGGCACGTGCGCCGGGTCCGCCGACCCCGCCGGGACCGTCCTGAGGTGCGGGTACCGGTGTCGGTGATCGTGCCCGCGTACAACGAGGCCGCGAACATCGCCGCCACTGTTCGTTCCCTGCTGGCCAGCGCGTACCCGGCGTTGGAGGTGATCGTGGTGGACGACGGGTCGGACGACGGCACCGCCGACATCGTGGAGCGGATGCGACTGCGCGGGGTGCGCGTGATCCGGCAGGCCAACGCCGGCAAGCCGGCGGCGCTGAACACCGGCATCAGGGCGGCCCGGGCGAACCTGTTGGTGCTGGTCGACGGTGACACCGTCTTCCAGCCGGACACGGTGCACCGCCTGGTGCAGGGCTTCGCCGACCCGTCGGTGGGCGCGATCAGCGGCAACACCAAGGTCGCCAACCGGCGTCGGCTGCTCGGTCGCTGGCAGCACCTGGAGTACGTGATCGGCTTCAACCTCGACCGACGGATGTACGACGTGCTGGAGTGCATGCCGACCATCCCCGGCGCGATCGGCGCGTTCCGCCGCGAGGTGCTGCTGCGGGTGGGAGGGGTGCCGTCGGACACGCTGGCCGAGGACACGGACCTCACCATGAAGGTGCTCCGGGCCGGCTGGCGGGTCGTCTACGAGGAGTCGGCCATCGCCTGGACCGAAGCCCCGTCGTCGTTGCGCCAACTCTGGCGGCAGCGCTACCGCTGGTGCTACGGCACCATGCAGGCGATGTGGAAACATCGGCACGCGCTGCGCGAGTCGGGTGCCGGAGGCAAACTGGGCCGGCGTGGCCTGCCGTACCTCACGGTGTTCCAGATCGTGTTGCCGCTCACCGCGCCGGCGGTCGACGTGTTCGCCGTGTACGGCCTGCTCTTCCTGCCCTGGTCGACCCTCGCCCTGGCCTGGGCGGGATTGCTGCTGCTCCAAGCGGCCACCGCCGCGTACGCGCTGCGACTGGACCGGGAGCGGTACGGCCCGCTGTGGGCGCTGCCGTTCCAGCAGTTGGTCTACCGGCAGCTCATGTACCTGGTGGTGGTGCAGTCGGTGGTCACCGCGTTGGTCGGTAACCGGCTGCGCTGGCAGCGGATGGTGCGGACCGGTGAGGCGGCGGCGTTGGTGGGGGCCGGCCAGGGCTGACGCCACCGCGACGCGGCGTCAGCCCCCGACCGGTCAGGTCGGGGTGTGGAAGAGGCCGGCCGACCAGGCGATCAGCAGGCCGACGGCGGCGGAGCAGCAGCAGACGAGCAGAGCGGCGGCGACCACTGCGAGGATCACCCAGGCGGACGCCCGCCGGGGCGTCGGCCCCGGCTCGTCCCCGTTCGTCATCGCCGCCGCCGCCCCGCCGTCAGGCCCGGCCGATGCGGTCCAGGATCCAGGCGTTGATGAACGCCTCCTCGCGCCACGAGTCGTAGCGACCGCTCGGGCCGCCGTGCCCGGCGCCCATCTCGGTCTTCAGCAGGTAGTCGCCGGCCGGGGCGACAGCCCGCAGCCGGGCGATCCACTTCGCCGGCTCCGAGTAGAGCACCCGGGTGTCGTTGAGGCTGGTCACCGCGAGGATCGCGGGGTAGTCCACGGCAGCCACGTTCTCGTACGGTGTGTAGGACTTCATGTACGCGTACACCTCGGGGTCGTCGAGGGGGTTGCCCCACTCCTCCCACTCGGTGACTGTCAGCGGCAGCGACGGGTCGAGGATCGACGTGAGCGCGTCCACGAACGGCACCTGCGCCACGATCCCGGTGAACGCGTCCGGCGCGAGGTTGGCCACCGCGCCCATCAGCAGGCCACCGGCCGAGGCGCCCCGGGCGACCAGCCGGTCGCTGGCCGTCCAGCCCGCCTTGACCAGGTGCCTGGCGCACGCCACGAAGTCGGTGAAGGTGTTCTTCTTGGCCAGCAGCTTGCCCTGGTCGTACCACCGTCGGCCCAGCTCACCGCCGCCCCGGATGTGCGCCACGGCGAAGACCACGCCCCGGTCCAGCAGGGACAGTCGGGCCACCGAGAACCACGGATCCATGCTGGCCTCGTACGAGCCGTAGCCGTACAGCTCGCAGGGCGCCGACCCGTCCCGTGGAGTGCCGACACGGCAGACCAGCGAGATCGGCACCCGGGTGCCGTCGTCGGCGAGCGCCCAGTCGCGGAACTGCTCGTACTCGGCCGGGTCGTACGGTCGCCCGTCCGGCCCGGGCAGCACCGGCTTCTGCTTGAGCAGCACCATCTGCCGGGTGACCAGGTCGTAGTCGTACACCGAGTCGGGGGTGATCAGCGAGGAGTAGCGCAGCCGGACCTGACCGGTGCGGTACTCCGGGTTGGCGTCCAACCCGACGCTGTACAGCGGCTCGGGGAAGTCGATGTCGTACCCGTCGTCACTGCCCACCGGCAGGACCCGCAGCCCGGTGAGCCCATCGGTGCGCAGCGACACCACCAGGTGGTTGGCGAAGGCGTCGACCGCCTCCAGTCGGGTGCCGGGGGTGTGCTCGATCAGCGGCACCCAGTCGCCCGGTACGTCCGCCGAGGTGAACGCCAGCGCGAAGTCCTCCGCGCCGTCGTTGTGCAGGATCAGGAAGCGGTGGCCGTGGTGCTCCACCGTGTATTCCACGCCCTGTCGGCGGGGTGCGATCACGGCCGGCGCGCCGGTCGGGTTGCCGGCGGGGATCACCAGCACCTCGCTGGTCACCTTGCTGTGCACGTCGATGAGGATGAACTTCTCCGACCGGGTGAGCTCCACCCCCACCCAGAACCGCTCGTCGTCCTCCTGGTGGACCACCACGTCGTCGGCGGCGGCGGAGCCGACGGTGTGCCGCCAGACCCGGTTCGGCCGCCAGGCGTCGTCCACAGTCACGTAGAACAGCACCGACGCGTCGGCCGACCAGGCGGTGCCGTAGAACGTGTCCGGCACCTCGTCGGGCAGCAACTCGCCGGTGGTCAGGTCCTTCACCCGCAGGGTGAACCGCTCGTCGCCGGAGAAGTCGGTGGAGTAGGCCAGCCAGCGACCGTCCGGGCTGACGTCGAACGCGCCGAGCGAGAAGAAGTCGTGCCCCTCGGCCAGCAGGTTGCCGTCGAGCAGCACCTCCTCGCCGTCGAGCGGGGCGCCGTCTGCACTGACCGGCGGGTCGGTCTCACCGTCGCGGACCGCCCGGCGGCACTGCACTCCGTACTGTTGCCCCTCGACCGTCCGGGTGTAGTACCAGTGCCCGCCCTTGCGGGTCGGCACGGACAGGTCGGTCTCCTGGGTGCGTCGGCGAGTCTCCTCGAACAGGTCGGCGCGCAGGTCGGCCAGGTGGGCGGTGCGCGCGTCGGTGTACTCGTTCTCGGCGGTCAGGTAGGCGATCGTCTCCGGGTCGTCCTTGGCGGCGAGCCAGGCGTACTCGTCGACGACGGTGTCGCCGTGGTGGGTGCGCTCGCTGGGCACCCGCTTCGCCGCGGGCGGGGCAGTCTCGGTGGTCACGGCGGCCACGTTACCGGCCGGCAGGCGCAGCGCGCCGGACCAGCGGCATCCCGATACTCGCCACCACGTCTTTCGAACACATGTACGATGGCCGGCATGGCGGCAGCAGCGAGTTCCCTCGGCCGGTCCGGAGCCCTCGAGATCACCCGGCGGTTGGCGGCGATCTGCGGTCCACCCTTCTCCCGGCTGGCCGGGCCCGCCGACGAGGTGGCGGGCCGGCCGGCCCGCTGGGTGGCCGTTCCGGGCGGCCCGCACGCCGCCGCCGAGGTGCTGCGGTTGGCCGCCAAGCACGACCTGACGGTGGTGCCCCGAGGCGCGGGCACGAAGATCGACTGGGGTGCCACGCCGGTCCAGGTCGACATCCTGCTCGACACCGGCCGGCTGGCCGGCATCGGTCACGATCCGGTCGACTCGCTGGTGACCGACGTGGGGGCCGGCACTCCGCTGCGGGCGGTGCAGGCCACCCTGGAGCGCACCGGGCAGCGGCTCGCCATGGACGCCCCGTCACCCGGCGCGACCCTTGGCGGTGTTCTCGCCGCCGGCGAGGCCGGCCCGCTGCGTCACCGCCACGGCAGCCCCTGCGACCAGTTGCTCGGTGTGCGTTACCTGGCCGCCGACGGCGAGCTGATCAGCGTCGGCGGTGGCGCGCCCGGCCTCGACCTGGCCCGCCTGCTCTGCGGCTCACAGGGCGCGCTCGGCGTGCTGGTCTCGGCGAGCCTGCGGGTGCAGCCGGTGCCGGCCAGCAGGCTCTGGGTGTCCCGCCCGGTGTGGACGCCGCTGGAGGTGCACGACCTGATCCGGACGATCCTCGCCGCCCGGCTGGAGCCGTCGGCCATCGAGCTGGACCTGCCCGGAGGCACCCCCCGCCCCCGTACGCCGTACCCGCCCGGCCACCCGTCGGCCACCGCTCGGGAGCGCCATCCGTCGATGTCCGGCCGGGCCGGTGCCCCGTCCCGGGCCGGCAGCCTGGTGGTGCTGCTGGAAGGCGGCCCCGCCGACGTCACCGAGCGTGCCGAGCGGCTGGTCGGCCTGCTGCACGGTGAGGCGACGATCGCCCACTCCGCGCCGACGTGGTGGCGCCGCTACCCGTTCGCGCCCGGTGACACGGCGCTGCGCCTGGAAGTGCCGATCGGCGACCTGCACGCGGCCGTCTACGCGCTCCGCGACGCGGCCGGCGCGCCGGTGCCGGTGCGCGGGTCCGCCGGGCTGGGCGTGGTGCACGCGGCGTTGCCCGGGGCGCTGCCAGCCGACCGGGTGGCGTCCATCCTGGCCGCCGTCCGAGGGGTGCTGCTGGCCCGGCAGGGCCGCTGCGTGGTGGTCTCCGCTCCGGCGGCGGTCCGCCAGGCGGTCGACCTCTGGGGTGAGCTGGCCGGCCTGGCCCAGTTGCGGGCCGCGAAGCGGCACCTGGATCCGGAGCACCGGCTCGCACCCGGACGACTCCCCGGCGGCCTGTGAAATCCGACGGCCCGGCCGAGGTCAGTCCATCCACCACCGGTGCATGTCCAGCAGCGGCGGGGTGAAGCGGGCCACCAGCACCAGCAGGCCGCCGACCGCGCCGGCCAGCAGCAGTGACCGGGTCGCCCGGGGCAGGGCCTCGCGCTCCCGGGCGACCAGCGCCACCGCGACGATCGCCAACGGCAGCCCGAGCACCGCACCCGTCAGGTAGAGCACCGCCACCAGGGGGTGGAGCATCCCGAAGAAGGCCACGTCCTTCGGGTCGTACGCGCCGGTCAGCATCTCGGCGGGGCCGACGCCGGCTGTCGTCATCCGACCGATGTAGAGCAGCAGCACGGCGACGAACGCGCCGATGGTCGCGAACTGCGCGACGATCAGGGCCCGGACCGCCGGCCGGGAGTACGGGGTGACCTGCGCGGCGCTCGTCATGGCCGTGAATCTACCGAGCGGACCCGAGACCAGGGGGCCTGTGCGAGGGTCAGGTCGCGTCGTTGCGCAGCACCAGGACGGCGATGTCGTCCCTGGGTGGCTCGACCGAGAAGTTGATCGCGGCGGCGCGCAGCCGGGCGGCCACCACGTCGGCCGAGTATCCGGCCAGGGGCGCGGCGGCGTCGCGCAGCCGGTCGGTGCCGAACAACTCGCGGCCACGCCGCCGCTCGGTGACGCCATCGGTGTAGAAGATCAGCGAGTCGCCCGGCCCGAGCGTGATCTCCGCCGTCGGCGAGGTGATCGTGTCGAGCAGGCCGAGCGCGGTGCCGCCGGCGCCGACGAACCCGGCGCCGCCCGCCGCGGCCAGCAGCACCGGCCGGTCGTGCCCGGCGAGGTGCAGCGACACGTCCAACTGGTCGCCCTCGCCCGGCCCGACCGCTGCCAGCGCCAGCGTGCAGTAACGGCCGCCACCGCGCTCGACGAGCGTCTCGTTGAGCCGCGCCAGCGCCTCCGGCAACGGCTTGCCGTCGCCGACCAGCACCCGGATCACGTCCCGGACCAGCCCGGTCACCGCGGCGGCCTGGACACCCTTGCCCGAGACGTCACCGATCACCACCAGCCAGCGCCCGTCGGGCAGCGGCACCACGTCGTAGAAGTCGCCCCCCACCTCGGCGTCGTCGCCGGTCGGGACGTACTCGGCGGCGAAACCGATTCCGTCCACCAGCGGTAGGACCGGCGGCAGCAGAGACTGCTGGAGGGTCTGCGCCACCCGGCGGCGTTCGGCGTGGATGCGGGCGTTCTCGATGGCCAGCGCGGCCCGCCGGGCCACGTCCTCCAGGACGGCCACCTCGTCCGGGTCGTGCCGGTGGCGTTGGTGCCGCCCCACCGCGAGGGTGCCGAGCCGCTGCCCGCGGGCGATCAGCGGGACCGCGAAACCCTCCATCGGCCCGCCCAGGGGGATCTGCGCCGCGCTGCGGGACGCCTCGCGGAGGCGCGCCGAGATCGAATCCGGCCCGGTCTCGGCCAGCACCTTGTGCAGCTGCGGAAGCATCGACTCGTCGGCGTGGCTGGCCGCCGCCAACCGGAGCCGGCCCCACTCGTCGGTGGTGTGCACCGCGCACCACTGACCGAGTCGCGGCACCACCAACTGGGGCACCAGCGCCATGGTCAGGTCGACGTCCAACGACTGGGCCAGCAGTTCGCTCGCCTCGGCCAGGAACGTCAGCCACACCTGCCGGCGGACGTCGGCCCGGCGCAGTCTGTCGTTCTCCAGGTGCAGCGACAGCCGCTCGGCGGTGAGCACCGCCAACGGTTGGGCGTACGCCGACGGCGCGGCGTCCAACTCCAGCTCCCCGGCGTACGGGCGGTGCACCGTCAGTGGCACCCGGAGCAGGTCGCTGCCGGGGCGGGCCGGTCGACCGAAGCGGGCCAGCACCTGGCTGCCCTGCCCGTCGCCGCGGTCCAGCCGGATGGTGCCGCCGGCTGCGCCCACCATCTCGGCAACCCGGCTGAGCAGGCTGGTGGCGAAGTCGGGCAGCGGGTCGTCCCCGTACAGGTCGGGGGCGGTCTGCATGAGTTCGCTCATCGCGCTGGCGCTCGGCGCGGAGCCGTCGGTGCTGGTCCGCGGGCCGGCGTTGGCCGGTGTCGACTCGCCGACGGTGCCCCCGGTGGGCGGGTCGGCGCCGGGGCGGTCCAGCCGGAACCAGACGCCCTTGCCGGTGGGCAGGTACGTGGTGCCCCAGCGGCTGGCGAAGTGGTCGACCAGCAGCAGGCCCCGGCCCCGCACGGAGACCTCGTTGATCTCGGTGGAGTCGTTGCGGTCGCCGACGGTCAGCTCGTCGCCGGAGCCGGGGGCGAAGTCGGAGACGGTGACGGTCAGCCCGATCTCGTCCGCGACGACCTCGATGTCCAGTTCGGTACGGGCGTGTTCGACGGCGTTCGTGGTCAGCTCGGTGGTCAGCAGCAGCGCCTCGTTGGCCAGCTCGTCCAGGTGTGACTCGGTCAACACCGAGCGGACCACGGCGCGTGCGGCGGCCGGCGTGCGGCGGTCGGCGGGCAGCCGGACACGCCGGACGGCCCCGTCCCGGGCCCCGGCCGTCGCGGCCCCCGCCTCGGCTGACACCCCCGTATCCTCCACCGTCCCCCTACCGGGTGCCAAGCCGATCACGGATCGCAAGCTGTCGCGTCGGTCAACGGCGCACGTGTGGACGCGTCGAATCGACAGGTCCGGGAGTCGGGCGAGGTTTGCGGCGTGCCGTGCCGGCCCGACGCGGATCGGGCGGGTCCGGCAGGCGATCGATGCCACCTGGCGGGTCGCGCACCCTGGCACTGCGGCGCGCGCGGGCACAATATGGGGTGTCGGTGTGTCCGCACGGACCGGCGCCCCCGAGTTGAGCGAGGAATGATGACCACGGCGAAGCAGTCGGTTGCGGATCCGTCCGCAGCCGACCACGAGGCGCTCCTCGGTGAGTTGGCCGAGGCACTGCGACGGATCGGTCGCGGCGACCTGAAGGTCCGGCTTCCCCGCCGCGCCGGCGCTGCCGGTGAGGTGGCGGACGCCTTCAACGAGGTGGTCTCGCTGCAGGAGCGGCAGTACCTGGACCTGCGGCGGATCAGCCGGATCGTCGGCCGCGACGGCCGGCTCACCGAGCGGCTCGACGACGAGGGGTTGGACGGCTCCTGGGCGGAGGGGCAGCGGGCGATCAACTCGCTGATCGACGACCTGGGTCGGCCGACCACCGAGATCGCCCGGGTGATCGTGGCGGTCGCCGACGGTGACCTGTCCCAGCACATGGCGTTGGAGATCGACGGTCGGCCGCTGCGTGGTGAGTACCTGCGCATCGGGCGCACAGTGAACACGATGGTGGACCAGCTGTCGTCGTTCTCCAACGAGGTGACCCGGGTGGCCCGTGAGGTGGGCACCGAGGGCAAGTTGGGCGGCCAGGCCGATGTGCGGGGCGTCGCTGGCACCTGGAAGGACCTCACCGACTCGGTGAACACCATGGCGTCGAACCTGACCGGGCAGGTGCGGTCGATCTCGCAGGTGGCGACGGCTGTGGCCAAGGGCGACCTGTCGCAGAAGATCACGGTCAGCGCGCGTGGTGAGGTCGCCGAGCTGGCCGCCACGATGAACTACCTCACCGACACGCTGCGGCTCTTCGCCGAGCAGGTGACCCGGGTGGCCCGTGAGGTGGGCACCGAGGGCAAGTTGGGCGGCCAGGCCGAGGTGCCCAACGTGGCGGGCACCTGGAAGGACCTGACCGACAGCGTCAACTCGATGGCGTCGAACCTGACCGCGCAGGTCCGTAACATCGCGCAGGTCTCCACGGCGGTGGCGCGCGGTGACCTGTCGCAGAAGATCACGGTGGCGGCGCAGGGCGAGATCCTGGAGCTGAAGGACACCGTCAACACGATGGTGGACCAGTTGTCGTCGTTCGCCGACGAGGTGACCCGGGTGGCCCGTGAGGTGGGCATCGAGGGCAAGTTGGGTGGTCAGGCCCAGGTGCGTGGCGTCTCCGGCACCTGGCGGGACCTCACCGAGAACGTGAACCAGTTGGCCGGCAACCTCACCAGCCAGGTCCGCAACATCTCCCAGGTCTCCACGGCGGTGGCGAAGGGTGACCTGTCGCAGAAGATCACAGTGGACGCCCAGGGCGAGATCCTGGAGCTGAAGAACACCGTCAACACGATGGTGGACCAGTTGTCGTCGTTCGCCGACGAGGTGACCCGGGTGGCCCGTGAGGTGGGCACCGAGGGCAACCTGGGCGGTCAGGCGCAGGTGAAGGGTGTCTCCGGCACGTGGCGGGACCTGACCGACAACGTGAACTCGATGGCGTCGAACCTGACCAGCCAGGTCCGCAACATCGCCTCGGTGACCACCGCTGTGGCGAAGGGTGACCTGTCGCAGAAGATCACAGTGGATGCGCGGGGCGAGATCCTGGAGCTGAAGTCGACTGTCAACACGATGGTGGACCAGTTGTCGTCGTTCGCCGACGAGGTGACCCGGGTCGCGCGTGAGGTGGGCACCGAGGGCAAGCTCGGCGGTCAGGCGCAGGTGCGTGGGGTCGCCGGCACCTGGCGGGACCTGACCGACAACGTGAACTCGATGGCCTCCAACCTGACCGCCCAGGTCCGCAACATCGCCCAGGTCTCCACAGCGGTGGCGAAGGGTGACCTGTCGCAGAAGATCACAGTGGATGCGCGGGGCGAGATCCTGGAGCTGAAGTCGACTGTCAACACGATGGTGGACCAGTTGTCGTCGTTCGCCGACGAGGTGACCCGGGTCGCGCGTGAGGTGGGCACCGAGGGCAAGCTCGGCGGTCAGGCGCAGGTGAAGGGCGTCTCCGGCACCTGGCGGGACCTGACCGACAACGTGAACTCGATGGCGTCGAACCTGACCAGCCAGGTCCGCAACATCGCCTCGGTGACCACCGCCGTGGCGAAGGGCGACCTGTCGCAGAAGATCACGGTGGACGCCCAGGGCGAGATCCTGGAGCTGAAGTCGACTGTCAACACGATGGTCGACCAGTTGTCGTCGTTCGCCGACGAGGTGACCCGGGTGGCCCGCGAGGTCGGTATCGAGGGCAAGCTCGGCGGTCAGGCGCAGGTGAAGGGTGTTTCCGGCACCTGGCGTGACCTCACCGAGAACGTCAACCAGCTCGCCTCGACGCTGACCACGCAGCTGCGGGCCATCGCCCAGGTGTCCACCTCGGTGACCCGCGGCGACCTGACCCAGCGGATCGCGGTCAAGGCGCAGGGCGAGGTCGCCGAGCTGAAGGACAACATCAACCAGATGATCGTCACCCTCCGGGAGACGACAAAGAAGAACGCCGAGCAGGGCTGGCTGGACTCCAACCTCGCCCGGATCGGCGGCCTGTTGCAGGGCCAACGCGACCTCGGCGAGGTCTGCCGCATGATCATGACGGAGGTGACCCCGCTGGTCGACGCCCAGCTCGGCGCCTTCTTCCTGGCCGACGACGCCGACGGCAGCATGCGACTGCGGCTGACCTCCTCCTACGGGTACGTGGCCCGGGGGCACGACGTCACCTTCGGGCCGGGCGAGGGGCTGGTCGGGCAGACCGCGCTCTCCCGGCGCACGATCCGGGTCAGCGCCTCCCCGAACAGCCGGCTCACCCTGCGCTCCGGTCTGGCCGAGACACCCCCGTCCGACCTGGTGGTGCTCCCCGTCCTGTTCGAGGGTGAGCTGCTCGGGGTGATCGAGTTCGCCAGCGTGTCGGCCTTCTCCGAGCTGCACCTGTCGTTCCTGGAGCGGCTGGTGCTCACCATCGGCATCGCTGTCAACACCATCCAGGCCAACCGGCGTACGGAGGAGTTGCTGGCCCAGTCGCAGCGGCTGGCGCACGAGATGCAGGAGCAGTCGGCGGAGTTGCAGCGCACAAACGCCGAGTTGGAGGAGAAGGCCACTCTGCTGTCCGAGCAGAAGGGCAACATCGAGACGAAGAACCGGGAGATCGAGCTGGCGCGGCTGGGCCTGGAGGAGAAGGCGCAGCAGTTGACCCGGGCGTCGGCCTACAAGTCGGAGTTCCTGGCCAACATGAGCCACGAGCTGCGGACCCCGCTGAACTCGTTGCTGCTGCTGGCCCGTCTGCTGGCGGAGAACTCGGAGCAGAACCTCAGCCCGAAGCAGATCGAGTTCGCCCGGACCATCCACGGGTCCGGCTCCGACCTGCTGCGTCTGATCGACGACATCCTCGACCTTTCCAAGATCGAGGCGGGTCGGATGGACGTCGAGCCGACCGAGGTCCGCTTCACCGAGCTGCGCGGCTACGTCGAGCAGGCGTTCGCGCCGCAGGCCGAGGAGAAGAACCTGGACTTCCAGGTACGGGTGAGCAAGGATCTGCCGCCGGCGTTGGTGACCGACGCGCAGCGGTTGCAGCAGATCCTGCGCAACCTGCTCTCCAACGCGGTGAAGTTCACCGACAACGGCGCCGTGACGCTGCGGATCGCCCCGGCCGCGGAGAACGCGGTCTTCGACGTGCCGGCGCTGACGAACGCCCAGCAGGTGATCGCGTTCACCGTGATCGACACCGGGATCGGCATCTCCGACGACAAGCTGTCGATCATCTTCGAGGCGTTCCAGCAGGCCGACGGCACTACCAGTCGCCGGTACGGCGGCACCGGCCTGGGCCTGTCGATCAGCCGCGATCTGGCCCGACTGATCGGCGGCACCATCACCGTCTCGTCCGCGCCCGGTCAGGGTTCGACCTTCACCCTGTTCGTGCCGCACGTGCTGGCCCCGGACGCCGTTGTCGCGCCCCAGGCTCCGTCTCCGCAGCGCGCCGGCCTGCCGTCGTCGCTGCTGATGCCGCCGCTGGAACTGCTGCCGGACCGGCCGGAGGCACCGGCCACCCGTCAACTGGACGGCGCCACAGTGCTGATCGTGGACGACGACGTCCGTAACGTCTTCGCCTTGACCAGCGCGTTGGAGCTGCACGGGATGACCGTGCTGTACTCGGACAACGGGGCGGACGGTGTCCGCCTGCTGGCCGAGCACCCGGAGGTGGACATCGTGCTGATGGACGCCATGATGCCCGACCAGGACGGTTACGAGACGACCCGTCAGATTCGCCGCAACCACCGGTTCGCCGACCTGCCGGTGGTCTTCCTGACCGCGAAGGCGATGCCGGGTGACCGTGAGTCGGCGCTCGCTGCCGGGGGCAGCGACTACATCACCAAGCCGGTCGACCTGGACGACCTGATCGAACTGATGTCGTCCTGGATCAACGGCAGCCGGACCGAGGAGACTTCGTGACCCAGATGGCCAAGGCGCTGCTCGTGGACGACCGGCGGCAGAATCTGACGGCCCTGGAGGCGATCCTCCAGGGCCTGCCGGTCCAGTCGGTGGCGGTGGAGAGCGGCGAGGCGGCGCTCAAGCAGTTGCTGGTGGACGACTTCGCGGTGATCCTGTTGGACGCGCAGATGCCGGACATGGACGGCTTCGAGACGGCGAGCCACATCAAGCGCCGCGAACGGACCCGGCACGTGCCGATCATCTTCCTCACCGCCGCCGACCGGGACGCCCAGCTCGCCCTCCGGGGTTACCAGGTGGGTGCCGTGGACTACCTCACCAAGCCGTTCGACCCGTGGGTGCTCCGGGCCAAGGTGTCGGTCTTCGTCGAGCTGTGGGTGAAGACCCGGCAGCTCGCCACCCAGTCGGACCTGGTCCGGGAGCGCGACACGCAGTGGCGGCGGCTCACCGACGCGGTGGACGAGGCGACAACGCTGCTCCGCTCGGACGACCCGGAGGTCCGCGACCGGGCGGTACGGATGCTCGAACAGGCCCGTTGGGGCAACACCGCCTGACGCGGCGGGGCGGCTCAGCCGGTGGGCTGGTCGTTGCGGATCATCAGGGCGCTGCGCAGGCCGGTGATGTCCAGTACGCGGATCAGGAAGTCGCCCACGTGGGTCAGCATCAGCAGGCTCTGCGCGTGGCTGGCCTTGCGGCTGAGCACGACAAGGGTGCCCAGGCCCTGCGAGTCGCAGAAGGTGACGCCGCCGAGGTCGAGCACGATCCGCGGGGGCGGGTCGGCCAGCACCTCGTTGACGACGGTGGAGAGTTGAGCCGCCGTGAGCATGTCGATCTCACCGGCCAGGCGCAAGACTGCTTCGTCGCCCGTCCGGTGCAGCGTGATGGACAGTTCGGCACGATCCACCCGGTCAGCCTAGCGCGATCCGACCGACCTGGCCTGTCGAGGCCGCGAGCCATCGCCGTCGTGCTCGAGAGCCCTCGGTGTCGCCGCTGCCGACCGCCGTCGGCCATGGGTGAGCCGGGTAACCCCAGCACGGGGTGGCTGCTCGTTGACCGTCCGGCGCTGTCACAATGGCGGCATCGTGACCGACATCTTTCCCGCCGGGTCCGGCCGCTACCCAGCCGACGCGCCGGCCTCCGAGGCCCTGTTCGACCGCGCCCGCGCCATCGTGCCGGGCGGGGTGAACTCCCCTGTGCGCGCCTTCCAGGCGGTCGGCGGCACCCCGCGTTTCATGGTCCGTGGCGAGGGCCCGTGGCTGTACGACGCCGACGGTCGCCGCTACGTCGACCTGGTCTGCTCCTGGGGTCCGCTGATCCTCGGGCACGCCCACCCGGAGGTGGTGGAGGCCGTCCAGGCCGCCGCCGCCCGGGGCACCAGCTTCGGCACGCCCACCCCCGGTGAGGTGGAGCTGGCCGCCGAGATCGTCGCCCGGACCCCGGTCGAGCAGGTCCGCCTGGTCAACTCCGGCACCGAGGCGACCATGTCGGCGATCCGGCTGGCCCGCGGCTTCACCGGCCGCTCGAAGATCGTCAAGTTCGCCGGCTGCTACCACGGCCACGTCGACGCGCTGCTCGCCGCCGCCGGCTCCGGCGTGGCCACCCTGGGCCTGCCCGACTCGCCCGGTGTGACAGGCGCGGCGGCCAGCGAGACGATCGTTCTTCCGTACAACGACATCCGGGCCGTCGAGGAGGCCTTCGCCGCCGAGGGCCCGCACATCGCCGCGGTGATCACCGAGGCTGCCGCCGGCAACATGGGCGTGGTGGCCCCCCGCGACGGCTTCAACCAGCAGCTCGCCCGGATCGCCCACGCACACGGCGCCCTGCTGGTGGTGGACGAGGTGATGACCGGGTTCCGGGTCTCCCGCGCCGGGTGGCACGGCCTCGACGCCTCCGACGCGGACCTGTGGACGTACGGCAAGGTCATGGGTGGTGGCCTGCCCGCCGCGGCGTTCGGCGGGCGCGCGGACATCATGGCGCGGCTCGCGCCGGCCGGCCCGGTCTACCAGGCTGGCACCCTTTCGGGTAATCCGCTGGCCTGCGCCGCCGGTCTGGCGACCCTGCGGCTCGCCGACGATGCGCTGTACCAGCGCCTCGACGAGACGGCCGCCGTCGTGGGCAAGCTGGCGTCCGACGCGTTGTCCTCCGCCGGGGTCCCGCACCGCCTGTCGTACGCGGGCAGCATGTTCTCGGTCTTCTTCACCGACGCCGACGTGGTCGACTACGACAGCGCGCGCACCCAGCAGGTGCCGGCGTTCAAGGCGTTCTTCCACGCGATGCTCGCCGCCGGCGTCTACCTGCCGCCGAGCGCGTTCGAGTCGTGGTTCGTGTCGGCGGCGCTCGACGACGCCGCTCTGGAACACATCGCCGACGCGCTGCCGACGGCGGCGAACGCGGCGGCAGCGGCCGGTCACGGGGGTTAGCGTGAGCGCGAGGAGTGAGCCGCTCTTGCGAGCCCCGCAGTCGGGAACAAAGGGAGCGCAGCCTTGAGCAAGACGGTGGTCCACGTGCTCCGGCACGGCGAGGTGTACAACCCCGACCAGATCCTCTACGGCCGGCTGCCCGGTTTCCGCCTCTCCGAGCTGGGTGTGCAGATGGCCAAGGCCGCTGCGCAGGGCCTGGCCGAGCGGGAGATCGTGCACGTGGTGGCCAGCCCCCTGGAGCGCGCCCAGCAGACCGCCGAGCCGATCGCCGCCCAGTTCGGGCTGCCGGTCGGGGTGGACGAGCGGCTGATCGAGAGCGCCAACTGGTTCGAGGGCAAGAAGGTCTCCCCGGGTGACGGGTCGTTCCGCGACCCGCGCAACTGGTGGGTGCTGCGCGACCCGGTGACCCCGTCCTGGGGTGAGGCGTACCGGGTGATCGCGGAGCGGATGTTCGCCGCCGTGCACGCCGCCCGGGTCGCCGCCGAGGGCCGCGAGGCGGTGCTGGTGTCGCACCAGCTCCCGATCTGGACGTTGCGCCGCTACGTCGAGCGCAAGCGGCTCTGGCACGACCCGCGCAAGCGGCAGTGCGGGCTGGCCAGCCTCACCTCGTTCCACTTCGACGGCGCGAAGGTGGCGGGCATCGGCTACAGCGAGCCGGCCGCGCACCTGATCGCTCTCTCCGCGACCGCCCGGACGGCCAAGGGGGCCTGATGAACGCCCGGAGGTGGACCGCAGGTCTGCTCGCCGCCGTCGCCGCGGTGGCGCTGGCCGGCTGCTCCTCCGGGGGCGGCGGGGAGAAGCGCTGCACCAGCGACGGCCTCACGATCACCTGTGCGCAGGACGAGCGGTCGAAGACCCCGAAGGTCGTGGGTGAACTGCTCACCGGCGGCCAGTACGACATCTCCCAGGCACGCGGCCAGGTCGTTGTCGTCAACTTCTGGGGTTCCTGGTGTGCGCCCTGCCGTGCGGAGGCCGACGACCTGGAGGGCACCTACCAGGCCACCAAGGCGTCCGGGGTCACCTTCCTGGGTGTCAACGTGCAGGACAGCAAGGACAAGGCGATCGCCTTCGAGCGGGGGCGGGCCACCTACCCGAGCATCTTCGACCCGTCCAGCAGCCAGGCGCTGAACTTCGACATCCCGCCCAACACGACGCCGGCGACGGTGGTCCTCGACCGTGACGGCCGGATCGCCGTGGTGATCCGTCGCGCTGTGACCAGGGACGAGCTGCAACCGATCGTCGAACGGATCGTCGCCGAGAAGCCGGCCCCGAACTGATGGGCGAGACCTTCGAGCAACTGGCCCTCAGCGGGCCGCTGCTGCTCGCCATCGGCGCGGCGGCGCTCGCCGGCCTGGTCAGCTTCCTCTCCCCGTGCGTGCTCCCGCTCGTCCCGGGTTACCTGTCGTACGTGACCGGCCTGGCCGGCGCCGACCTGGAGGGTCGCCGACCGGCGGACGATCCCCCACCGGCCACCGGGGGTGTCGCGGTCAAGGAACGGGTCGCGCGGGTCGGCGCGGTAAAGGGTCGGGTGCTCGCCGGGACGCTGCTCTTCATCGGCGGTTTCACAGTCGTCTTCGTGGCCACCGCGATCCTCTTCGCCAGCATCGGCCGGGTGTTCTTCGACTACAAGCGCGAGCTGCAGATCGGCGTGGGCGTGCTGATCATCGTGGCGGGGTTGAGCTACCTCGGGATGATCCCCGCCCTGCAACGGGAGTTCCGGATCTCCCGGCTGCCGTCGGCAGGGCTGCTCGGCGCACCGGTCTTCGGGGCGGTCTTCGCCCTCAGTTGGGTGCCCTGCACCGGCCCCACGCTCGGCGCGGTGATGGGCATGGCCACCGCCAGCGGCCAGAGCGACCGCGCTGTGGTGCTCGCCGTGGCGTACTGCCTCGGGTTGGGGATACCGTTCATCGTCTTCGGGTTGGGCTTCGAACGCCTGCTCGGGGTCTTCCGCGCCGTCCGGCGCAACAGCCGCTGGGTCACCCGGGTCGGCGGCGCCCTGCTCATCCTGATCGGCCTGGCCCTGGTCACCGGCGGATGGCAGAGCTTCGTGATCTGGCTGCAGACCACCGTCGGGGTGGGCGAGGTGAGCATCTGATGACGGTCGTCGACGACCGACCGGAGACCGTGGCGCCCGCGCCACGCCGCCGGCCCAACCGGCTGCTGGCCCTGCTGCGCAACTCGTGGCGGCAGCTCACCAGCATGCGTACGGCGCTGATCCTGCTCTTCCTGCTCGCGATCGCCGCCATCCCCGGCTCGGTGCTGCCGCAGCGCGGGATCAGCCCCGAGAAGGTCAACGAGTACTTCGTCGACCACCCGGACTGGGCCCCCCGACTGGACCGGATCGGCGCGTTCGAGGTCTTCGGGTCGGTCTGGTTCTCCGCGATCTACCTGCTGCTGTTCATCTCCCTGATCGGCTGCATCACACCCCGGCTGCGCGACCACGTCCGCGCGCTGCGGTCCCGGCCGCCGGCCGCGCCGAAGCGGATGGCCCGGCTGCCGCAGCACACGGTGCTGCCCGCCCCGCCTGGTGGGGCGGCGGCGATCGCCGAGATGCTGCGCAAGCGCCGCTGGCGGGTCGAGGTGCGCGGCGACGAGGTCTCCGCCGAGAAGGGCTACCTCAAGGAGACCGGCAACCTGCTGTTCCACACCTCGTTGATCGCGGTGCTGATCGGGGTGGCGCTCGGCTCGTGGTACGGCTGGAGCGGCAACCGCCTGCTGGTGGCCGGCGCCGACAACGCGTTCTGCAACACCCGTCAGCAGTACGCCGAGGCGAAGCTCGGCCCGCAGGTGGACAGCGCCGACCTGCCCCGCTTCTGCCTGCGGCTGGACGACTTCCAGGCCCGGTTCCTGCCGTCCGGCCAGCCGGAGTTCTTCAACGCCACTGTCACCGTCGACGGCCCGGACGAGCCGACCCGCAGTGCCGACTTCTCGGTGAACTCGCCGCTGCGGCTGAACGACGCGAGCGTCTACCTGCTCGGCCACGGGTACGCCCCGGTGATCCGCTACACCGACCGGTTCGGCAACAGCCAGATCAGTGACGAACCGTTCCTGACCACCGGCGACATGGGCCTGACCAGCGAAGGGCTGGCGGCCTTCCCGGACGCGAACGTCGACCCGGCGACCGGCCAGCGCGCACCGGATCTGCAGATGGCGTTCACCGGCATCTACCTGCCCACGGCGCCCGAGCAGGCGCCGTTCGTCAGGTCGCAGTACCCGACCGAGCGCAACCCGGCGCTGAACCTGGTCGCCTACCGGGGCAACCTCGGCCTGGACGCCGGCATCCCCGGCTCGGTCTACCAGCTCGACCAGCGGCAGGTGCGGACCGGCAAGGTCAAGGAGGTCGGCACCAAACTGCTCCGCAAGGGCGAGACCTGGACGTTGGACGACGGCACGACAGTCGAGTTCCTGGGCACCGAGCGGTACGTCACCCTCTCCATCCGGCACGATCCGGGCTCGACGATGTTGCTGGTCAGCTGCGGTGTCCTGCTGGTCGGGCTGATGGGTTCGCTGTTCGGGAAGCGTCGTCGGGTGTTCTTCCGGGTGGTGCCGGCCGACCCCGGGGAAGGATCTCCGACGAGCGGTAGTAGCTTGATGGAGGTCGGTGGGTTGCCGCGTACCGACTACCCAGGGTTCGCCGACGAGTTCACCCAGCTCGTCGCCGCGATCAACGGTGCCGAACAGCCTGAAGCTGACTCCACTGAGCGGGCCGGCGTGCGAGAAGGAGCCGAGTGATGTCCGCACTCTCCGACAATCTGGTGACCTTCGCGATCCTGGCCTACCTGGTCGCGATGATCGGCCACGCCGTCGAGTACGCGCTGGGCAACGCGCGTACCCGGGTCGCCGCGGCTGCTCCGGCGCGCGAGCTGGTCGGCGTCGGTGCCGGCGGCGGTGTCGTCAAGTCGCCGGCCGCGCCGGTCCCGACGTCGCCCGCTGTCGACCGCTCCGCCGGGCGGGCCCGGCTGGCGGGCCTGATCGGGGTGGGCGCCACAGCGGTCGCCGCCGCGCTGCACCTGGCGGCGCTGGTCACCCGGGGGCTCGCCGCCGACCGGATGCCCTGGGGCAACATGTACGAGTTCGTGCTCACTGTGACGTTCATCGGGGTCGCCGCCTGGCTGGTGGTGCTCTGGAAGCGACAGTCGCTCCGCAAGCTCGGGCTGTTCCTCACCCTGGTGATGGTGCTGCTGGTCGCCACCGCCGAGCTGGTGCTGTACGTGCCGATCGTGCCGCTGGTGCCGGCGCTGAACTCGTACTGGTTCGTCATCCACGTCTCGACGATCGTCTTCGCGTCCGGCATCTTCCTGCTCGGCGTGGTGCCGGCGGTCGGCTTCCTGATGCGCAACGGGTACGAGCAGGGCAAGCGCAGTTTCCCGTACACCCTGGCCAAGCGGCTGCCCGGCGCGGTGGGCCTGGAGCGGCTGACCTTCACGCTGCACGCCTTCGCGTTCCCGATCTTCACCTTCGCGGTGATCGCCGGTGCCATCTGGGCCGAGGCGGCCTGGGGTCGGCCGTGGGGCTGGGACCCGAAGGAGACCTGGGCGTTCATCTCCTGGGTGGTGTACGCCGGCTACCTGCACGCCCGCGCGACGCCCAGCGTCAAGCGCAACGTGGCCACCTGGATCGCGGTGCTCGGCTTCCTCACCATGCTGATGAACCTGTTCGGCGTGAACATCTTCTTCACCGGACTGCACTCGTACGGCGGGCTGGACTGATCCTGGCGCCTGGTCAGCCGTTGATCCACTCGACTTCCAGGAAGTGGGGGTGTCCTGCGCCCTGGGACGGCCCGACTTCCTGGAACCCGAGTGGATCTTGCGGTGTCGGCCGTCGAGTTGGGGCACACGGCGCCAAACGAGGCGTACCTGATCCGGGCCGACGAGGTGCTCGACACCGGCGGCCTGCTGGTCTCGCTGCGCGAGCTGGGTCGGCGCGACGGCGAGCCGGTCTGGTTCCGCCCCTGGCTGGAGGTCGAACGGGTGGCCACCCAGCTGCGCTGCTTCGGCGCGACGATGATCCCCGGGCTGTTGCAGACCGCCGACTACGCGCGGGCGGTGTTCCGGCTCGACCTGGGGCTCACCGCCGACCGGGTGGAGCAGTTGGTGGCGGCCCGGCTGGAGCGGCAGACGATCCTCGACCGGGAGCACCCGCCGCAGCTCACCGCCGTGATCGACGAGGCCGCGTTGCAGCGCTTCGCGGAGGGCTGCGCCGGGGTGCTGGCCGAGCAGCTCCGGCACCTGGTGGCGTGCGCCCGCCGCCCGCACATCCGGGTGCACGTGCTGCCGCAGGGTGTGGGGCTGCACGCCGGCCTCTTCGGGCCGTTCATCCTCGGCCGCACCGCCGACGGCAGCTGGCTCGGCTTCCTCGACAACCAGACCGGCGGCACGGCAGTGGACGACATCTTCGAGGTGGCGACCCTGCTCGGAAGGTGGGAGAGTCTGCGCAGTGACGCGCTGCCCCGGCAGCAGTCGATCGACCTGCTCGAGGAGATCGTGAAGCCATGGATCTGACCGGAGCCCGCTGGCGCAAGTCCACCCGGAGTGGCAACAACAGTGGCGCGTGCGTCGAGGTCGCCGACAACCTGCCGGGCCGGGTGCACGTCCGCGATTCCAAGGACCGCGACGGCGACCTGCTGACCTTCACCCCGGCCGCGTGGCGGGCCTTCGTCGAGCTGGCCCGCACCCGCTGACCGTGCGCTGAACCGGGCAACCGCAGGCGGCACCGCACCTCGCCTGGGTCGCCCGGCAACCGTCACCTCGGCGAAATGGCGTCGATCAGGTCCACGATTCGCCGCCGGCAGATGCCTGTGCAGCAACTGCAGTCAGCCTCCGAACCAGCCTGGCACGTCGAGCCGGAACCAGTTGGCCGAGGCCATCGTGCCGAGGTCGTCTTCCATCGCGGTGACCCGTTCCGGGCCGAGCGTGTCCGCCCACTGTGCACGCAGCCGGTCGAAGATCTCGGCCGAGCGGCGTAGCCCGTCGGCGCCGCGCGGGGTCACCCGGACCAGCCGCCGTCGGGCGTCGGAGGGGTCGTCGACCCGCTCCAGGTAGCCGACGGCCACCAACCGGTCGACGGTCTTGCCGGCGGCCTGTTTGGAGATGCCCAGCCGTTGGCCCAGCTCGGTGGCGGTGGTGCCGTCCGCGCCGACGGCCTGGAGCACGAACCCGTGCAGCGGTCGCAGCTCCGGATGCCCCTCCCGGGCCAGCTCGGCGTGCAGGTCGTCGATCAGCGTCCGGAAGCCGGCCAACAGCAGCAGCGGTAGCGCGAAGCCGGGCCGCGCGGGATCAGCGGTTGCCATGTTCGACAACCACGTTTACTATTTCGTCAACCACGTTGACCATCTTACGTTCCCCGATCCAAGCTCTGGAAAGTAGGCAGCCATGCCCGTCTTCACCGCGCACACCACCGAGACCGCGCCCGCCACCGCCCGACGAGCCATCGAGGGCGTACGCGGCCGGTTCGGCTGGCTGCCCACCCCGGTGGCGCTGATGGCCGACTCGCCACAGTTGCTCACCGGCTTCCTCACCGCCAGCGCGGGCTTCGAGCAGACCGACCTCGCCCCGCTCGAGCGGGAGGTGGTCATCCTGACGGTCTCCACCACCAACGAGTGCCACTTCTGCGTCGCCCTGCACACCGGCAAGCTCACCCAACTCGGAGCGACCACCGAGCTGATCACCGCACTGCGTGCCGGCTCGGCGCTGCCCGAGCCGCGACTGGAGGCGCTGCGCCGGTTCACGCTGGCCGTGCTCGACCACCGAGGCGCCGTGCCCGACGACGAGTTGGACGGCTTCCTGACCGCTGGCTACCAGCCCCGGCACGCGCTGGACGTGGTGCTCGGCGTCGGCGCGTACACAATGTCCACCTTCGCCAACCGGCTCACCCAGGCGCCGCTCGACCCACCGCTGGCCGCCCACGCCTGGACGCCCGCCGCCTGACCGAGAGCGCCTGCCAGCCGCTGCTCAGGCCGTCCCGAGGAAGTCCCGCAGCAGGGCGAGCATCTCGTCCGGGCGCTCCTCGTACAGCCAGTGCCCACAGTCCTCGATCACCTCGCCGCGGACGGTGTCGGCGTAGCGGCGAACCTGCTCGGCGACCTGCCCGCCGAGGCTGGCCGCCGCGCCGACGGCCAGCACCGGCATCGTCAGCTTCGTGTCCCGGTACGCCGCATTGTCGGCGATGTCCTGCTCGAACGCCCGGAAGTAGGCGAAGCTGGCCCGCAGGTGCGCCGGGTCGCGCAGATGGCTGGCGAACTCCTCGATGTCGGGCGCGGCGATGCTGCCCTTGCGCACCATCAGGGCGTCGGTGAAGCGGTCCACCCAGAGCGACTCCCGCCCGTTGACAAGCGCTTCCGGAAGACCGTTGCCGATGGAGAAGTAGCCGAAGTTCCACACCCCGGGCCCGGCCGAGGTGAGCGCGGGGAACGTGTAGATGCTCTCGTCAGGGATCGGCGCTTCGCTGAGCACCAGCCGACTCACCCGCTGCGGATGGGCGGCGGCGTACGCGTACGCCACCATGGTCCCCAGGTCGTGCCCGACCAGCCGAAGGTCACTGACCAGACCGAGCTGGTCGAGTAGTCTGTGCAGGTCGGCGGCGACCGTCTTCTTGTCGTACCCGCCGTCCGGGGCGTCGCTGCCCCCGAAGCCGCGCAGGTCCGGCGCGACCACGTCGAAGGACCGCCCCAACTCGGGCAGCAGGTGCCGCCACATGTACCAGCACTGCGGGTACCCGTGCAGCAGCACCAGTGGTGGGCCGGTGCCGCCACGGACGTAGTTCATGCTGATCTGGCCGACCCGCGCCCGCTGCTCGCTGAACCCCGCCGGAACCCGCTCCCCGCCCATCGCCGCCTCCGTCCGCCGTCCGCCCCGCGCGCTTCGGTCTGCCGTCCGCCCCGCGCGCTTCGGTCTGCCGTCCGCCCCGCGCGCTTCGGCCTTTCGTCCGCAGCGCGCTTCGGCCTTTCGTCCGCCCGCCGCCTGCCCGGCTACCCGCTCAACCGCCCGCCATGCCCGCGAGGTGCGGGCCCTGCTACTTGATCCACTCGGCTTCCAGGAAGTCGCGGTGTCCTGCGGCCCGGGACGCCGCGATTTCATGAAACCCGAGTGGATCAAGTAGCAGGCCGCCCCGCCGCCCCGCCGCCCGCCGCCCGCGGCGGGCAATCGCGAGCGTCACAGCACCCGGCTTGGGCCGTGCGGGAGCCGGTGCGGGAGACTGGGCGACATGGCGGCTCGTGGCTTCCCGTACACCGATCTCAAGGACTTCATCGCGGCGCTGGAGCGCGCGGGGGAGTTGCGCCGGGTCACCGTCCCGGTCGATCCGACCCTGGAGATCAGCGAGGTGGTCACCCGCACGGTGCGGGCCGGCGGCCCGGCGCTGCTCTTCGAGCGTCCGACCCGGGGCGAGATGCCGGTGGCGATCAACCTGTTCGGCACCGAGAAGCGGATGGCGATGGCCCTCGGCGTCGACTCGCTGGATGAGGTCGGTGCCCGGATCGGCGCGATGATCAAGCCGGAGCTGCCGGTCGGCTGGTCGGGCATCCGGGAGGGTCTCGGCAAGGTCATGCAGCTCAAGTCGGTGCCGCCGCGCAAGGTGAAGACCGCCCCCTGCCAGGAGGTCGTCTACCGCGGTGAGGACGTCGACCTCAACCGGCTGCCGGGGTTGCAGGTCTGGCCCGACGACGGCGGGATCTTCCACAACTACGGGCTGACCCACACCAAGCACCCGGAGACCGGCAAGCGCAACCTCGGCCTGTACCGACTCCAGCAGCATGGCCGCAACACCCTGGGCATGCACTGGCAGATCCACAAGGACTCGACGGCCCACCACGCGGTCGCCGAGCGGCTCGGGCAGCGCCTGCCGGTCGCGGTCGCGATCGGCTGCGACCCGGTCGTCTCGTACGCGGCCAGCGCGCCCCTGCCCAGTGACATCGACGAGTACCTGTTCGCCGGGTTCCTGCGCGGCGAGCGGGTGGAGATGGTCGACTGCCTCACCGTGCCGTTGCAGGTGCCGGCGCACGCGCAGATCGTGCTGGAGGGCTACCTGGAGCCGGGTGAGCGGCTGCCCGAGGGGCCGTTCGGCGACCACACCGGCTTCTACACGCCGGTCGAGCCGTTCCCCGTGCTGCACATCGAGGCGATGACAATGCAGCGCAAGCCCGTCTACCACTCGATCGTCACCTCGAAGCCGCCGCAGGAGGACCACGGCCTCGGCAAGGCCACCGAGCGGATCTTCCAGCCGTTGCTCAAGCTGATGATCCCGGACATCGTCGACTACGACCTGCCGGCCGCCGGGGTCTTCCACAACTGCGCGATCGTCTCCATCCGCAAGCGCTACCCGAAGCACGCCCAGAAGGTGATGAACGCGATCTGGGGCGCGCACCTCATGTCGCTGACCAAGCTGATCGTGATCGTCGACGAGGACTGCGACGTGCACGACTACAACGAGGTCGCCTTCCGGGCCTTCGGCAACGTCGACTACGCCCGCGACCTGCTGCTCACCGAGGGTCCGGTGGACCACCTCGACCACTCGTCGTACCAGCAGTTCTGGGGCGGCAAGGCGGGCGTCGACGCGACCCGCAAGCTGCCCACCGAGGGTTACACCCGCGGTTGGCCGGAGGAAATGACCATGGCCCCCGAGGTCGCGGCTCTGGTCGACAAGCGCTGGAAGGAGTACGGAATCTGATGGCCGTCCTCGACGCACCGACGGCGAAGCCGGGCCGGACCAAGTCCTTCCTGAAGCTCGTCGCCGTCGAGCACTCCGTGTTCGCGCTGCCGTTCGCGTTCCTCTCGGCGCTGGCCGCGATGCAGGTCAACGGCGGGCGGGTGCGGTGGCTCGACCTGCTGCTGATCACCGTGGCGATGGTCGGGGCGCGGACGTTCGCGATGGCCGCCAACCGGATCCTCGACCGCCAGATCGACGCACGTAACCCGCGTACCGCCGGCCGGGAACTGGTCACCGGAGCGGTGAGCGTGCGGACGGCCTGGACCGGCGCGGCCGTCGCGCTGGTGGTCTTCCTGGTCGCTGCCGCCCTGCTCAACCCGCTCTGCCTGGTGCTCGCGCCGCTCGCCGTGGTGCCGTTGGTCGTCTACCCCTACGCCAAGCGGTTCACCAACTGGCCGCACGCCATCCTCGGGATCGCCCAGGCGGTCGGCCCGGTCGGGGCCTGGCTGGCGGTCACCGGCACCCTGGACGGCTCCGGGCCGGCCTGGCTGCTCGGCGCGGCCGTGGGGCTGTGGATCGGCGGCTTCGACCTGATCTACGCCTGCCAGGACTCCGAGATCGACAGGGAGATCGGCGTGCACAGCGTGCCCGCCCGGTACGGTCGGCGCTTCGCGCTGCACGCCTCCACCGTCGCGCACGTGGTGACCTTCGCCCTGTTCATCTGGTTCGGTGCGCTGATCGGTCTCGGTTGGCTCTGGTGGATCGGGCTGGCGCTGACCGCTGTGGCGTTCGCCTACCAGCACGTGGTGGTCACCCCGACCGACCTCAGCAAGGTCAACCGGGCGTTCTTCACCGCCAACGGGTTCGTCGGCATCGCGCTGTTCCTCTTCGCCCTGCTCGACCTGGTGATCCGGCTCGGCCTACGGCCCTGAGGCCGGGCCGGTCAGGCTGGGCCTACGGCCCTGAGGCCGGCGGGGTGGTGCTGACGGGGTAGCGGGCGCTTTCGAAGGTCCAGTCGATGGTCCCGCGCACGGCGTACGCGATCCCGTCGAGATGGTCGGCGACCGCCTCGTCCAACGCCGGGCCGAACGACGGCACCGCAGCTCGCAGCGCGACGAAGCGTCGCATCGCCTCCCGCCAGCGCTCGGCCGCCCGCTCGACCGCCTCCGCCTCCGGTACTGCCAGTTCGGCCTGGACGGCGAGGACCAGGTTGTGCCCGCCGGCGGTCGTCCGGTCCCGTTCCAGCGAGGCCAGGTCGTTGTACCAGGAGAGCAGGTCGTTGCCGGTGCGGGCGATCTGACGCAGCAGCGGGTGGTGGTAGACCGGGTCCGGCAACGGTCGACCGCTGACGAACTCCACCAGCGGGTACGACACCTCCGCCGCCGAGGTCGACCGACGCAGCTCGACGTACTCGTCGATGTTGGGACGGCGGCCGGTCTCCTTGTTGACCGCCTCCTGCCAGGTGCCGTCGAGGTGCCGGGCCACCGCGTCGGCGAAGCGCTGCCGCCACCGGGCCGGCATCCGGCGGCGCGGCTCCCGCCAGGCCAGCACCAGCAGTCGCCGCAGCGGGCCGGTCAGCCCGGTCTGCCGCACCCGGGTGCCGTCGTGCAGCAGCGCCAGCGTGCCGTTGCGCAGCGCCCGGATCTGCTCCGGGGTCAACCGATTCGGCCCGTCGCAGGCGTCGTCGACAAGGAAGAACCAGGTGAACAGCGCGGTCAGCACCCGCAGGTCGGCTTCGGTCGCCGCCGGGTAGAGCCGCCCGGCGTACCGGGCGAAGGCTCCCCGGGACAGGCGGTGCAGCGCGGCGTCGTCCAGCGGAAGGCCGAGCTCGGGCAGCACACCGAGCAGCCAGGCCTGCACGCGATCGGCGTGGGGTGGGAGCCGGGACGGGATCGGACATTCGGCGCGCAGCGCCCGGAGCATTTCACCGGTCGTCACCGATGCCTCCTCTGCGAGATGGTTCCGGTGCGAATCGCCCAGCGCAGCATCTCAGGTCGTTGGGATGTGCAGGTGCCCCGCCCGACATGTCGGACCGGACCAACCCCGGGGGTGCCCACCAGCGGACCAGCCGGACCAGGCAGGCTGGGGGCATGCGGGAACCATGGGTGGTCGGGGTCTCCGGTGCCTCCGGTACGCCGTACGCGGCGGCCGTCATCGGCGGACTGCTCGACGCGGGCGAGCCGGTGGATCTGATCGTGTCCCGGGCGGCACGGCTCACCGTGCTCGACGAGACCGGCCGACCCTTCCGTGACGGGCACTGGGCCGAGGACCTCGCCGCCTGGCTCGACCGGGACCTGGCCACCGTCGATGTGCGGCACTGGCCGGCCGGTGACCTGGCCGCCGGGCCGAGCAGCGGCTCCTACCGGGTACGCGGGATGGCAGTGGTCCCGGCCAGCACGGCAGCCTGCGCGGGCATCGCGATCGGGCTCTCCAAGGACCTGTTGCAGCGCGCCGCCGAGGTCAACCTCAAGGAACGCCGTCCCGTGGTGCTGGTCCCCCGGGAGACCCCGGTGACCCGCAGCCACCTGGAGCACCTCATCGCGCTGCACGACGCCGGCGCGGTGGTGCTGCCGGCCAGCCCCGGCTTCTACGGCGCCGGCGCGGCGGCCACCGCACAGCAACTGGTCGACTTCGTGGCCGGCAAGGTGCTGGACGCGCTCGGCGTCCCGCACACCCTGTTCCGGCGGTGGTCCGGCCAGCTCGGCGCAGCCCGAGGCTGAGTCGTCCGCTCATGCTGGGCACCGTCGTGCCGCTCAGCACGAGCGGTGTAGCCGCCCGGCGGTTGGCCGAGGCGGGACGCGGACCGGACTGCTGTCCGGTCCGCGTGGCGTTGTCCGCACCAGTTCAGTACATGCCGGCGTTGGCCGGACCCGGCCCCGTGGATGCGGCCGGCCCCACATTGCGTGGCTTTCCGACCTCATCCACCTCGTCCAGCATGCCCTCCCCCTCAAGCAGGGCTCGCACCTCGGATTCCCGAAACCGGCGATGCCCGCCTGGAGTCCGGATGCTTCCTATCCGGCCGGCCGCCGCCCATCTCGTCACAGTTTTCGGGTCTACCCGAAACAGCGCGGCGACCTCACCCGGTGTCAGCAGGCGATCTCCAGTGTCCACAGCCCCCTCCTCGCGTCGACGAAGCCCCCGGCTGAACACACTGCCCCCGGCTGGTGCGTAGCCCAGAGCCGTCATGAGGGACGTATGGCAATTACAGCACCAGGGACATGGCCTGTCCGCCCAAACGCGAAAAATGCACTGAGTGGGGAGTTAGTAATGTTACTGGTGCTACCTCGGCCCTGACCGGCGGTTTATGAACAGTGACTCACCGCTCAGTCCAACGGGTGCCGAAGGCCGCACGTTACGCGTCAGCGGTTAGGGTCACTCTCTGTGGATGCCATCGACCTGAACCTCGTCGACCTGCTGCGCGGCAACGCCCGACTCTCGTACGCCGAGCTGGCCCGACAGGTGGGCCTCTCGGCCCCGGCCGTGCACGAGCGGGTCGGAAAGCTGGAGAGCAGCGGCGTGGTCCGGGGCTACCGCGCGGACGTGGCCCCGGAGTCGATCGGGCTGGGAGTCACAGCGCTGATCGGCATCGTCGAGGACTCCGGCGCCGACACCGACGACATGCTCGAATCGCTGCGGGTGCTCCCCGAGATCGAGTCCTGCTACTTCATGGCCGGCGTGGAGTCGTTCCTGCTCAAGGCGCGGGTCGGCACGATCGCCGAGCTGGAGCAGCTGATCGTGCGGTTGAACCGGACGCCCGGGGTCGCCTCCACCCGTACCGCCATCGCGCTCTCCACCAAGTGGGAGAACCGCCCCCAGCCGGTCGGCCCGCCCGCCGCCTGACCGCCGCGTACCCCTGGTGTCACCCGGGCGGCCGGCGGTAGCGTGCGCCGATGACCCCGCCGGCGCGTCCCGTGGCCGTGGTGACCGGCGCTGCCGGCGGCCTGGGTCACGCCATCGCCACCGCGTTGCACGCCGACGGCTGGTCGGTGCTGCTCACCGACCTCGACCCGGCGGCGGTGCGGACCGCCGCGGCGACGCTCGGCGGCTGGTCGGCCGCCCTGGACGTCCGGGATGAGGACGCCTGCGCCGCCATCGCCGCGACCGCCGCGAGCCGGGGCGACCTCGCCCTCTGGGTCAACAACGCCGGCATCCTGGTCACCGGGGCGTCCTGGGAGCACGACGCCCCGACGCGCCGTCGGGTGCTCGACGTGAACGCCCTCGGTGCCATGAACGGCACCCTCGCCGCGCTGACCGTGATGCGTGGGCAGGGCCACGGCCACGTGCTCAACGTCGTCTCGCTGGCCGGGCTGGTCGCCGCGCCCGGTGAGACGGTGTACGCGGCCAGCAAGCACGCCCTGCTGGCGTTCAGCCTCGGCACCCTGTCCGACCTGCGGATGGCCGGCTACCGGCGGGTGCACGTCTCCTGTCTCTGCCCGGACGGCATCTGGACCCCGATGCTGCACGACCGGCTGGACGACCCGGGGGCGGTGGCCTCGTTCACCGGGTCGATGCTGACCGCGCAGCGGGTGGCGGCCCGGGCGGTCCGGCTGGCCCGCCGGCCACGTCCGGTGGTCAGCCTGCCCCGCTGGCGGGGAGCGCAGGTGCGCCTGTTGGATGCGCTGCCCAGGTTGGCCGTCGCACTGACCCCGCTGGTCCGGGCCGCCGGCCGGGCCGGTCAGCGCCGCCAACGCCGCAGGTCAACGCCGCCGGACCGGCGCTGACCACCGCTGGCCGGCTTGCTAGGTTTCCGAGCGTGACTCATCTCGACCGGTGCGACGAAGCCAGCCGGACCTGGGTGACCGAGGCGATCGCCGCCGTCGAGGCGGACGCGAACCGGTCCGCCGACACCCACCTGCTGCCGTTCCCGCTGCCCCGGGAATGGGGGATCGACCTGTACCTGAAGGACGAGTCGTCACACCCCACCGGCTCGCTGAAGCACCGGTTGGCCCGCTCGCTGTTCCTCTACGGGCTCTGCAACGGCTGGATCGGGCCGCGCACCACTATCGTCGAGGCGTCGTCGGGTTCGACGGCGGTCTCCGAGGCGTACTTCGCCCGCATGCTGGGCCTGCCGTTCATCGCCGTGATGCCCGCCTCCACCTCGCCCGAGAAGATCACGCAGATCGAGTTCCAGGGCGGCCGGTGCCACCTGGTGGACGACCCGGCGAGCGTGGTGGTCGAGGCCCGCTGGCTCGCCGAGGACTCCGGCGGGCACTTCATGGACCAGTTCACCTACGCCGAGCGGGCGACCGACTGGCGGGGCAACAACAACATCGCCGAGTCGATCTACGCGCAGTTGGAGCTGGAGCGGCACCCGATCCCCGCCTGGGTCGTGGTGGGCGCCGGCACCGGGGGCACGAGCGCGACCATCGGCCGGTACGCCCGGTACCGCCGGCTCGCCACCAAGCTCTGCGTCGTCGACCCGGAGAACTCGGCGTTCTACCCGGCCTGGCTGGCCGCCGACTGGTCGGTACGGACCGGGAAGGGCTCCCGCATCGAAGGGATCGGCCGGCCCACCGTGGAGGCGTCGTTCCTACCCTCGGTGGTGGACCGGATGGTGCAGGTGCCGGACGCGGCGTCACTGGCCGCCATGCGCGCCGGGTCGGCGCTGCTCGGCCGCCGGGTGGGCGGGTCCACCGGCACCAACCTGTGGGGCGCGTTCGGCCTGATCGCCGCGATGCTCGCCGAGCGTCGGACCGGCTCGGTGGTCACCCTGATCTGCGACCCGGGCGACCGGTACGCCGACACCTACTACGCCGACGACTGGGTGGCCGCCCAGGGCCTCGACCTGACCCCGCACCTGGCCACCATCGACCGCTTCCTGGCCAGCGGAGCCTGGCCCGCCTGAACCGCCCAGTGGGGCCGGGCATCGCTCAGCGCGGGTCGATCCGTTCGGCCAGCCCCGGGTAGCGCACCACGTAGCCGCTGTCGTCCAGGTCGATGTCAGCAGTGAAGGTGCCGCTGGCGAAGCGCACCCGACCCGGCCCGAGCCCGGTGTAGATCTGCTCGGCCGGCACCACCTCCAGGCCGGGCAGCAGCACCCAGGCGACGGTGATCCGGTGTGCCACATCGGCCGGCTCGGCCGCCATCCGGAGCCGGTGGACCGGCAGGGTGTTGAACAGCGGTGAGCCGCTCAGGTCGACGTCGAGCGCGTCGGCCAGCCGGTCCGGGTCGTCGGTGCCGGGCAGGCCGGCCCGGGGATGACCGGCCGCGACCAGAGCCTTGTCCAGGTCGCCCTGCTCGGCGGTGGTCACCCGCCAGCGCCCCGCGGCCCGCTCCAGCGTCACCCGGCGCAGCCAGCCGGGCCCTTCGGCCTCGACCTCGACCCGGGTGGTGGCCCAGTCCGGCGTGGTGGTCAGCTGGTAGCGGGCGGTCCACGGGATCGGGTCCACGGCGAGCAGAGTGCCACGGGCCGCCAACCCGTGGCCGTCGTCGAGCAGAACCTGCTCGCTGCCGGCGGTGTCCGTCCGGGACCAGAAGATTGACTTCGGCATGGTCGGCATGGGCCGGACGTTACGCGACCTGCTCGGCATCGGCAGGGCATGCGCGAACGCCGCCGCGAAGCCTGGGCTTCACGACGGCGTTCGGTGGATCAATCAGTGGGTACGTGCCGCCGGTCGCCCGCCGAAACCGCGTCGATCGTCACGCGGGCGGTCGTCACGCGGCCGGTCGTCGCGGGGCCGGTCGTCCCGGACCCGGCTCTCCGGGCGGAACCCACCCCGAGCGTCCCGGTCGCCGAAGCGCCGCTCGCCCTGCGGCCGGTCACCGAAGCGCCGCTCGCCGGTCGGCCGGTCGCCCCGACCGTCCCGGTCACCGAACTGCGGCCGGTCACCGAACCGACGCTCGCCCTGTGGGCGGTCGCCGTAGCCGCCGCGCTCGCCTTGCGGGCGGTCGCCGTAGCGGCGCTCGCCGGCGGGCCGGTCGCCGAAGCGCCGGTCGCCCTGTGGGCGGTCGCTGTAGCCGCCGCGCTCACCTTGCGGGCGGTCGCCGTAGCGGCGCTCGCCTTGCGGCCGGTCGACGTAGCCGCCGCGCTCGCCCTGCGGGCGGTCGCCGTAGCCGCCGCGCTCGCCCTGTGGCCGGTCGCCGTAGCGACGCTCGCCGGCGGGCCGGTCGCCGAAGCGCCGGTCGCCCTGTGGGCGGTCGCCGTAGCCGCCGCGCTCACCCTGCGGGCGGTCGCCGAAGCGCCGGTCGCCCTGTGGGCGGTCGCCGTAGCGACGCTCGCCGCCGGAGCGGTCGCCGAACCGACGCGGGCCGCCGGAGCGGTCGTCGTACCGGCGCGGGCCGCCGGAGCGGTCGCCGTAGCCCCGGGGCTCCGCCTCGACGCGGACCGGGACGCCACTGGGCTCGCGGGCGCCGACCAGCTCGGCCAACGCCGCGTCTCCGACCCGGACCCGGGTCTCGGCCGGCGCGACGCCGGCCTTCTCCATCATCGCCAGGGTGGTGCGGCGCTGCTTGGGCAGCACCAACGTGGCAACCGCGCCCGACTCGCCGGCCCGGGCGGTACGCCCCGCGCGGTGCAGGTAGTCCTTGGGGTCCTTCGGCGGGTCGACGTGCAGCACCAGGGTGACCCCGTCGACGTGGATGCCCCGGGCCGCCACGTCCGTGGCGACCAGCACGTTCATCCGGCCCTCACGGAACTCGGCGAGCGTCTTGGTGCGCATCCGCTGGGTCTTACCGCCGTGCAGCCCACCGGCGCGTACGCCGACGGCCGCGAGCTGCTCGACCAGCCGGTCCACCCCGAGCTGGGTACGGGCGAAGACCATGGTCCGGCCATCCCGAGCGGCGATCGAGGCCGCCACCGGGAACTTCTCGTGCGGCGGGATCAACAGCATGTGGTGGTCCATGGTGGACACCGAGGCGGTGGACGGCGCGGTGGAGTGGGTGACCGGGTCGGTCATGAACCGCTTGACCAACGCGTCGACGTCACCGTCCAGGGTGGCCGAGAAGAGCAGCCGCTGACCGTTCGCGGGCGTCTTCGCCAGCAACTCCGTCACCTCGGGCAGGAAGCCCATGTCGGCCATCTGGTCGGCCTCGTCGAGCACCGTGACCTCGACGTCGTCGAGCTGGCAGATGCCCCGCTCGATGAGGTCGCCGAGGCGGCCAGGAGTGGCCACGATGATCTCCACGCCGCGGCGCAGCGCGTCGATCTGACGGTCGTAGGGAACGCCACCGACGGCGGTCTTGAGGAAGATGCCGACGGACTTGCCCAGCGGCACCAGAGCGTCGTTGACCTGCATGGCCAGCTCGCGGGTGGGCACCAGGACCAGGGCGCGCGGACGCATCGGCCGAGCCCGGTTGCGGTTGGCCAGCCGGGCGATCATCGGCAGACCGAAGGCGAGCGTCTTACCCGAACCGGTCTGCCCACGGCCCAGCACGTCGCGGCCGGCGAGCGCGTCCGGAACGGTGGCCCGCTGGATCTCGAACGGGCTGGTGATGCCCTGCTGCGCCAGTGCGCGGACCAGCGGCTCGGGCAGGCCGAGAGCGGCGAAGCTCATCGGCTCGGTGGTCTCGGTCGGCTCGGCCTGCGCGGTCGCTGCCGGCGCGGTGCCGGCCTCGCTCGCGGCGACGTCGAGCTGCTCCCGGGCGGTGTCGGCCGCCGGGACTGAGTTGAAAACGGACGTAACGGTGCTGGGGTCAGCAGAGGTGGTCAACAAAAACCTTTCGAGCGGGGCGCATCTTCGCGATGGCCTGCCGCGGCTGTACCGCCGGATCGCCCGCAAGATCGCCCAGGGGCGCACACCACGCGCGCCGGGTCAGTGATCTCAGCCAGTGTACGGCGGTCTGACGAACCCGCCAGCCGGTTGACCGACGGTAGTGGGCGGACTCACCATCGTTGCCACTCGCTGGCTCACCCGTTGAGCACGCTGCCCACCAGACCGTCCAGGGCGTCGCCGGCCAGCAGAACGACCACCACACTGATCGCCACCAGCAGCCCCAGAGCGGCGGCCAGGACGATCATCACCCGGGCGTTGCTGGACCGCTCGGCCGGCGTGTCCGACCAGCCCTGGGCCAGGATGTGCCCGGTCAACGAGCCGGAAGTCTCCACCGCGTTGGCGGGTATCGCGATCGTGGTGAAGCCAGCCCCCTCGCCGTTGCCGTAGACGGTGCCGGCCAGATCGGTGCCGCCGTCGTGCCGCCCACCACGGGCCCCGGCCGCGTCGCGGCCGGGGGAACCCGCCGACGGGCTGCTCGGCGGCGCCGTCATCCGGGAGTTTCCGGTGCTGTTCCGGGTCGACGAAGGCGCCCCGGCGGTGGACGGTGGCCAGTTCGGCAGCGCGGGCGCGGGCACCACCGGCGGCGCGGAGGGAGCCGTGCCGGTCCATCCCCCACCGGACGTCGGGCGGGTCGCCGCGGGGATGGACGGCCACCCGGCCGGCGGCGCGGAAACCGGCGCGCTGGCCCGTACGCCGGGCGTGTCGTTCATGGCCGGCGGCGGCGGAAACGGCGGTGCCGGCATCGGGCCGGGAGGGGCCGGTGGTGCCGGCACCGGCGGACCGGGTGGCGGCAGCGGCGGGCTGGGGACGGGCGGCGACGGCGGGCCGGGGATGGGCGGCACCGGCGAGGGCGGCGGGGTGGGCGGTCCCGGAACCGGCGGAACCGGACCGGGCGGCGGCGTGGGCCGAGGGCTCGGCGTCGGCGTCGGCGCGGGCGGGTACGGCCCCGGGGCCGGCGCGGGCTCCGGTTCCGGGGGCGGCGGCTGGGTCGGCCCGGGACCCGGTGGCGAGGGCTCCGGCTCCGGAGTCGACGGCGTCGGAGGCTGGGCCGGCTCGGCACCCACCGGCGCGGCTCGGTAGACGGCGGGCGCGCTCTCGCGACGGTCCGGGGTGCCCAGGGCGCCGGCCGCGCCCCGGCTGCTGCTCGGAACCGTGGCGCTGGCCCGGGCCGGCGCGGGGGAGGCGTTCCGCTGCCCCGGCAACGACACCTCGGCGGGGCTGGCCGAGCCGGTCGCACGGTAGGTGGTCGCGGTGACCGGAGCGTTGGCCGGCAGGTCACTGCGGAGGGCCCCGGCGGTCACCACGCTGGCGCGTGCGCGTACCGGTGCGGCGTCCTGATCCGGGCGCGCGTCGACCGCTGCCGACTCCCCGGCGTCGGTCCCGGAAACGTCCGCGCCACCGGAAACGTCCGCGGCGGCATCCGCGCCACCGGAAGCGTCGGCCCCGGCAGCGTCCGCGCCGCCGGAAGCGCCGTCGACACCGGCGGGTACGTCGTCGCCGGTCGATTCGTCGTCAGCGGCGTCGGTCGAGGCGTCCGCGAGGACCGGTGCCGGTCCGCCGTCGACCGGGCTGCTGGCGGCCGGGCTGGCGTCGCTGGCGGCGGGGCTGCTGTCAGTCGAGCTGGCGTCACTGCCTGCCGGGCTGGTGGCGTTGGCGGCCACCGGGTCGACGGTCTCCGGCCCTGGTGGGCCGGCCTGGTCGACCACGGGGTCGACAGTCTCCGCCGGATCTCTCTGCTCGGCCATTTCCGCCCTCCGCGCCATGCTCGCACCCGGACCCGTGACGTCGAGTCGGATGTGCCTGGTTGTCACGGTGCCACAGATCTTCCCGAGCGGACAGCCGGAGGCGGTCGTGGCGGATCAGCCCGCGGTGCTGGGGCTGCCCGTCGCGCTGCTAGTGCCCGTCGCGCTCGTGCTGACCTTCGGCGTGGTCGTCGGAGACGCGCTGGTCGGGGCCGTGGTCGGAGCCGGGGGCAGGGTCGTCGGAGTGTTGCTCGGGGTGTTCGCCGGCTTCGGCGTGCTGCTGGCGGTCGGCGTGGGCGTCGGGCTGGTCGTCAGCGTCGGCGTGGGCGTCGGTGTGGTGGGCTTCGTGGGCGTCGGCGTGGGCTTCGTGGGCGACGGGGTGGGCGTCGGCTTGGTGGTCTTCGTCGGTGACGGCGACGGTGTGGGAGGCGGCTTCGGGGTCGAGACGGGCGGGGTCGGATTGGTCACGACCGGTGCCGGCACCGCGCCGATCACCCGGGTCGCGGCGTACAGCCGGGTCCAGCGGACGACCGAGATCTTGACGACGTCGCCCGTCGTGGGCGCCTGCACCATCTTGCCGTTGCCGATGTACATGCCGACGTGGTGGATCGTCGTCCAGCTGCTGCCCGAGGCGAAGAAGAGAAGGTCGCCGGGGAGCAGTGCGCTCTGCGGAACGGTGCGGCCACGGGTGGCGCGGTACTGGTCACGGGAGACCCGGGGCAGGTCGAAGTAGTCGGCGCCGGGGGACCGGTACGCCGCCCACATCAGGCCGGAGCAGTCGAACTGGTCCGGCCCCTCCTCGGACCACTTGTACGGGTCGCCGAGCTGGGCGAGCGCGTAGCGGACCGCGGCCAGTGCCCGGGGGTGCGCGGCCATGCCGCTGATGTTCTGGTTGGAGACGTAGCCGGCGCCGATCTGCTGCTCGGCGGCTTCCTGCTGGCGTTCGATCTCGATCAGCGCGGCGGCGTTGTCCCGGCGCAGCTTGAGCAGGCTCGCCTCGGCGGTGCGCAGCGCCGTCTCACCGGTGGTGAACTCCACCTCGGCGGTGGCGAGCAGGGCCTTGGCCTCGCTGTGCTTCTGGTACGCGGCCTGCTCACCGGCGCGCGCCCGGGACAGCTCCCCGGCCACTCCGGTGGTGCCGCCGTCGACCTTCTCGCCACGGGTGATCGCCTGGAGGCGGCTCAGCCCGCGGATGTCCTGGGCGAGGTCGCCCGGCGGCAGCGCGGCGGCTTCCTTGACGGCCTCGGCGGCGGCGGTGTCGGCGGTCTGCTGGGCCCGGAGCAGGGCGTCCTGTGCGGTTGCCAGCGCCTTGCCGGCCGCGTCGAGCTGCGCCTGCGCGTCGACGCGTTTCTGCCGGGTCAGCAGCAACGCCTCGCCGAGCGCGCCGACCTGGGCCTCGCCGGCGGAGATCGCGGTGGCCAGTGGGCCGTTACCGATGTTGACCACCGGCGGGGCGGGCACACCGGCGACCGGTGCGCCGCCGGGCAGTTGGAGTGAGCCGGTGACCGCCGGGCGTGAGCCGGTGTCCGGCACTGTGGTCGGCACGCCGGGCTCCGCGTACGCGGGAGTGGCCAGTACGGCCGCGGCGATCGCGCCGAGCAGGGCGGCCCAGAGCTTCGGACGCAGGACCGGCGAGATCACCGGGCTCCGTCGTCGCTGCCGTCGCCCGCGCCCGCTGTAGACCATGCCGCTCCCCGTCCGACTGCCTCTCGTCGCGCTCGGTGGGCGCGACCGTCGGGACGGTACCAGTGTGTGTGTTCCGCCCCACCTTGTTACTACCGCACCTCGCCACCCTTGTCGATGCGTTGCCGGGTTACGGGAGGCTGAGAGTCTGGTGAAGTGGGTCGCTGCCGGCGACCGTGCCGCCGGACCGGTCGGCAGCGCGACGTACGCTCGATCCGGACCGCAGGTGGAAGGGACGTGCCATGGACGCCGGACTCAAGCGTGAGCTCGAAGCGAAGGTGTACGCCGGTGAGCGGCTGACCCGCGAGGACGGTGTCGCCCTCTACGAGAGCGACGACCTGACCTGGCTGGGGCGGCTGGCGCACCACAAGCGCACCGAGTTGAACGGCGAGCGGGTGATGTTCAACGTCAACCGGCACCTCAACCTGACAAACGTCTGCTCGGCGTCCTGCGCGTACTGCTCGTTCCAGCGCAAGCCGGGCGAGAAGGACGCGTACACGATGCGCATCGACGAGGCGGTCCGCAAGGCCAAGGAGATGGAGGACGAGCAGCTCACCGAGTTGCACATCGTCAACGGCCTGCACCCCACGCTGCCCTGGCGTTACTACCCGAAGGTGCTGCGTGAGCTGAAGGCGGCGCTGCCGAACGTCAAGCTCAAGTGCTTCACGGCGACCGAGGTGCAGTGGTTCGAGAAGATCAGCGGCCTGAGCGCCGACGAGATCCTCGACGAGCTGATGGACGCCGGCCTGGAGTCGCTGACCGGTGGCGGCGCGGAGATCTTCGACTGGGAGGTCCGGCAGCACATCGTCGACCACGCCTGCCACTGGGAAGACTGGTCGCGCATCCACGCCCTGGCGCACAGCAAGGGCATGAAGACCCCGGCGACGATGCTGTACGGCCACATCGAGGAGCCCCGGCACCGCGTCGACCACGTGCTGCGCCTGCGTGAGTTGCAGGACGAGACCGGCGGCTTCGCGGTCTTCATCCCGCTGCGCTACCAGCACGACTTCGTCGACTCGGCGGACGGCAAGATCCGTAACCGGATCCAGGCGCGCACCACGATGGCCTCCCCGGCCGAGTCGCTGAAGACGTTCGCGGTCTCCCGGCTGCTCTTCGACAACGTTCCGCACCTGAAGAACTTCTGGGTGATGCACGGGCTGTCGGTGGCCCAGCTCTCGCTGAACTTCGGCGTGGACGACCTGGACGGCTCCGTCGTCGAATACAAGATCACCCACGACGCCGACTCGTACGGCACCCCGAACACCATGCACCGCGACGACCTGCTGCACCTGATCTGGGACGCCGGCTTCCAGCCGGTCGAGCGGGACACCCGCTACAACGTGGTCCGGGAGTACGACAAGGCACCGTCGCTGGCCGAGCGGCGCGCCGAGCCGCAGCAGGTCTGGGCCTGAGCCGCCACGTACCCTCGCAGTCGATGACCGAGCAACGAGGACCTGAGCAGCAGGGCGGGTTTCCCCGCCGGGACGCCGAAGGGCGCATCCGTACCCTGGGCGATCTGCTCGGGGTGTGCCTGGCCGGCCTGGTCATCGGCGTGCTCGCGCTGGTGCTGTTCGACTGGGCGTTCGCGTCGATCGGCGCCGGCGACTTCGGGCACACGAACGGTTGGCTGGCGGTGATCCTGCCGGCCTGGCTGTTCTGGGACGACTTCCGCGCCTGGGAGTTCGGCGCCGCCCGGGTGGTGGCGGCGGTGGTCGCCGCTGCCGTCGGGGTGTTCGCGGGGCTGCTGATCGCCGGTCTGGGCGCGGGGTTGCCGCCGCTGCTCTCCGGCGCGTTGGCGGCGGGGGCGTTCACAGTGGCGTACGCGGCCCTCTGGTTCCCGGGCGTCCGCTGGCTGGCCCGCCGGACCGGCTGACCACGACCGCCCGCCGGGCGGCTCGACCCTTCCGCCGGCAGTGGCGGGCGACGGAGAGAACGGAGTGGTGCGGGTGAGCGCCGCGCTCAAGTACACGCTGGGCCGGATCGGGCTGTTCATCGCCGTGCTGGCCGGCCTCTGGCTGATCGACATGAACGTGTTCCTGAAGCTGATGCTGGCGTTGGTGTTCTCCGCCGCGCTCTCCTTCTTTCTGCTGCGCGGGTGGCGGGACGAGATGGCCGGCGAGATCGCCGAAGCAGCCGAGCGCCGCCGCACGGAAAAGGAACGCCTCCGCTCCGCCCTGGCCGGCGAAGACCACCCCACCCAAACCCCCGACCCCCAAACCCCAGACTCCCCGCGTTGATCAAGAGGTTTGCGTCACCAGGACGGCATCCGGTGACGCAAACCTCTTGATCAACATGTGCTCAGGCGGGCACCGGGGCTACCAGTTGGTGGAGCCGGGGACCTTGGGCCAGGGCTTTGTGGTGGGCTTGATCAGGTACGCGATGCCGCCGGAGCCGCCGGAGACGCCGCCGCTGGCGTTGGTGCGCTTGGTCCGCAGCCAGATCTGCTCGAACTGCGCCCGCTTGTAGACGTTGCGTACCACGTCGTTGCTGGACGACGCGGGGTCGTTGACGATCACGTCGCCGTCGGCGGTGAAGCCGACCACCACGAAGAGGTGCCCGGAGGTGCCGTAGTTCGCCCCGTCCAGCTCACTGGCGAGGAAGGACTGACTGGTCACCACGGGGATGCCGGCGGCGATGAAACGCTCCAGCTCGTCCAGCGAGTGCAGTCGGGTCACCCGGCCCTCCAGCCCGGGGAAGCTGGCCGCGTACGCGGTGTTGAACGGCCAGTTGCCCGCGCCGTCGTACGCGTAGTCGTAGGTCATCCGCGCCGCGTGGTTGACGGTCGGGTCGGGGTAGGTCGGGTCCACCCAGGAGGTGTCGGCGGCCGACGGCTTACGACCCCAGTACTCGACCACCATCTCGGTCGAGGTGGGTGAGCACCAGGCCTCTCCGCCGCCGTCGTACTCGGGGTAGTGCCCGGAGTGCACGTTCTGCGAGTAGCGCGGTACCGGTAGCTCGACACCCCAGGCGATGTGCCCGGCGCTCGGCGGCACAGTGAACCGGTCCAGCACCGTGGAGCTCATCGCGCCCAGCATCCGGACCACCGGGGCGGCGGTCTGCCCGGGTGCCCGGTAGAGGGTCAGCTTGAGCTGGTACGACCGCAGCAGCACCCCGACGGTGGCGTCGTCGATGCTGAAGGTGTCGGTCCAGATCGTCGAGAAGGGGTCGCCCTGCCGGTTGACGCTGGTCCGCTTGATGTCGTTGTCGCCGGACGCCCAGCGACCCAGGACGTACCACGGGGTCTGGTCGCCGCTGGTGTAGTTGCCCTGCATCTCCACCTGGATCCAGGTGCCGGCGGGGGTCTCCGCGTTCCAGGAGGCGATCAGTTCGGTGGCGTCGAACCCGATCCGGGTCACCGGCGAGGTCCAGGTGCCGTACTCCCAGGTGCGGGTGACGCCGGTGTGCGGGTCTGCGTACTCGGTGGTGCCGGCCGGGCGGGCCAGGGTGACGCCCGCTCGGGCGCCGGGCACGACGCGGGTGCCGGCCCGGCTGCCCCGGTGCCAGTCGGCGGGCCCGGACCAGTCCTGGTAGGTGATCTGCTCGTCGTGGGCGGGTGCGGGCGGGTGGGCCGCCAGCGCGGGCGCGGCGCTGGTGAGCAGGGTGAGCGTGGTGACGCCGGCGAGGGCGGCCGCGCGCAGGCGGGATCTGGCCATGGGTGCTCCGCGGTGTCGAGGGGGCATCGTCGCTGGTCAGTTTTCCGCTTGGAGGGAAGTTTCGCCAGATGTTGATAGGTGGAAAATCATTGCCGCCGTGATGGTCCGCTTGGGATGGACAACGCAGCGATCAATATTGATATGACCATGTGACAGGTGGTGAAGTGTCCTTCACCGAGCGGGATCTCCCGCCCATCGAGGAGGTAGTCAATGGCCCTCCGCACGCCCATCCCCCTCCGCCGTGTCCTGGTGCTCGCTGTCGTCACCGGGCTGGGCATCGTCACAGTCGCCGCCGGTCCGGTCGCCGCCCGACCGGCACCGGACCGCACCGCCGAGCCGGCCGCCGCCGCCGGCTACCGGGTGCTCGGGCCCCGGACCCTCGCCGACCGCAACGCGGTGGCCCGCACCGGAGCCGCCATCGACTACTCCGAACACGGCGTGCTGCACATCTCGGCCACCGCGGACGAGGCCGCCGCGATCGGCAAGCTCGGCTTCCGGCTGGAACCGCTCGCCCCGCCGCCCAACGCCGAGCGCGGCGCCGGCGACTTCGGCGCACTGGCCTTCCCGCCGGCCGACTCCAACTACCACGACTACGCGGAACTGACAGCCGTCGTGAACCAGGTCGTCGCCGACCATCCGGCGATCGCCCGCAAGATCAGCATCGGTTCGTCGTACGAGGGCCGCGACCTGATGGCGGTGAAGATCTCCGACAACGTCGGCACCGACGAGAACGAGCCGGAGATCCTGTTCAACTCCCAGCAGCACGCACGTGAGCACCTGACCGTCGAGATGGCGATCTACCTGCTCAACCTCTTCACCGACAGCTACGGCAGCGACTCCCGGATCACCAACATCGTCAACGGCCGGGAGATCTGGATCGTGCCGACGGTCAACCCGGACGGCAGCGAGTACGACATCGCCACCGGCTCGTACCGGTCCTGGCGCAAGAACCGGCAGCCCAACAGCGGCTCGTCCAACGTCGGCACCGACCTGAACCGCAACTGGTCCTACAACTGGGGATGCTGCGGCGGCTCGTCCGGCACCACCTCGTCGGAGACCTACCGGGGGCCGTCGGCGTTCTCCGCGCCCGAGACGCAGGCGCTGCGCAACTTCGTCAACGGCCGGGTGGTCGGCGGTGTGCAGCAGATCAAGGCCAACATCGACTTCCACACGTACTCGCAGTTGGTGCTCTGGCCGTACGGCTACACCACGGCGAACACCGCGACCGGGATGAACGCGGACCAGTACAACACCTTCGCCACCATCGGACAGCAGATGGCGGCCACCAACAACTACACCCCGCAACAGTCAAGCGACCTCTACATCACCGACGGGGACAGCATCGACTGGATGTGGGCCACCCACAACATCTGGGCGTACACCTTCGAGATGTACCCGGGCTCGTCCGGCGGCGGCGGCTTCTACCCGCCCGACGAGGTCATCCCGGCGCAGACCTCGCGCAACCGGGAGGCGGTGCTGCTGCTCAGCGAGTACGCCGACTGTCCGTACCGGGCGATCGGCAAGCAGGCGCAGTACTGCGGCGGCGGTGGTGGCACCACTGTCTGGTCGGACACCTTCGAGACCGCCACCGGCTGGACCGTCAACCCGGGCGGCACCGACACCGCCACGGTCGGCGCGTTCGAGCGGGGCGCCGCCCAGGCGACCACGTCCTCCGGAGCCAAGCAGCTCACCCCGTACGCCGGGTCCAACGACCTGGTCACCGGTCGGCTGGCCGGCTCGGCGGCCGGTGACTACGACGTCGACGGCGGCGTGACCAGCGCCCGGTCCCCGGCGGTGACCCTGCCGTCGTCCGGCACGCTGACCCTCTCGCTCGCCTGGTACCTGGCACACGGCTCGAACGCCTCGTCGGCGGATTACCTGCGGGTGAGCGTGGTGCACAACGGTGGCACCACAGCGCTGCTCACCCAGTCCGGCGCGGCCAGCAACCGTAACGGGAGCTGGGCGCTCGCCAACCTCAACCTGACCCCGTACGCCGGCCAGTCGGTCCGCGTGCTCGTCGAGGCGGCGGACGCGTCCGGAGCCAGCCTGGTCGAGGCGGCTGTGGACAACGTCACCATCACGTCCTCCTGATCGGGTGGGGCCCCGTCCCGCCCCGGCGGGGCCCCACCACCCGTTCCCGAGCCTCCAGATACGGGACATATCCTGACTGTGCGGCGGTCCGCTCGATCGTCCAGCGCCGATCGACCCTTGATCGATCCGGCACGTCCTGGCGGTGCGCTACCGTCTTAGCGACCAGTCCGCAGCGAAGCCGGTGCGAAACCCGGCGCTGTCCCGCAACTGTGATGCCCCACCGGTCGGTGGGGACGAGCCAGGTCGCCTACGGATCGGTCGCGATACGCGCTCTCGAGGAAGGGCGCCTCGTGGGCGGGCGTACGAAAGTCCCTGTCGGCGAAGCACCACACTCCTCGACCGACAGGAGGCCCCCATGTTCAGACGTACCCCTCGGCTCTTCGCGGCGACCCTCGCGGTCACCGCGCTCGCCCTCGGCGCCTGCGCCGAGAAGACCGACGACCAGCCGAGCGCCGGCACCGCGGCCGCCGCGTACCCGGTCACGGTCGGCGCGCTCACCCTTGACAAGCGCCCCGAGAAGATCGTCGTGTTGTCGCCAACCGCCACCGAGATGCTCTTCGCGATCGGCGCCGGCCCGCAGGTCACCGCCGTCGACGACCAGTCGAACTACCCGGCCGACGTGCCCAAGACCGACCTCTCCGCCTTCCAGCCCAACGCCGAGGCGATCGCCGGTAAGAACCCTGACCTCGTGGTGCTCTCCGACGACCGCAACAAGATCGTCGAGCAGCTCGGCAAGCTGAAGATCCCGGTGTACCAGACCCCGGCGGCGACCACGCTCGACGACTCGTACCGGCAGATCACCGAGCTGGGCACGCTGACCGGGCACGCCGACCAGGCCACCGACGTCACCACCCGGATGAAGGACGACATCGCCAAGCTGGTCAAGGACCTGCCGCAGCGCACCGAGAAGCTCACCTACTTCCACGAGCTGGGCCCGGAGCTGTACAGCGCCACCAGCAAGACCTTCATCGGCTCGCTCTACAGCCAGGCCGGCCTGACCAACATCGCCGACCCCGCCGACGCGGACGGCAAGAACTTCGGCTACCCGCAGCTGTCCCAGGAGTTCATCGTCAAGGCCGACCCGGACTTCGTCTTCCTGGCCGACGCCAAGTGCTGCCAGCAGAGCGCCGACACGGTCAAGGCGCGCAGTGGCTGGGCCGGCCTCACCGCAGTGAAGAACAACCAGGTCGTCGCCCTGGACGACGACGTCGCCTCCCGCTGGGGCCCGCGGGTCGTGGACCTGCTCCGGGTCATCATCGACGCGGTCGCCAAGGTGCCCGCGTGACAGTCGTCCGTCGGTGACCGGGTTGCTGTCTGCGGCCCGGCCTGCCGGGTTGCGCAAGCGGTGGCTGCTCGCGGGGGTGTTCGCGGTACTCGTCGCGCTCGTCGTCGGGGTGTCGCTCGGCCCGGTGAGCCTGCCCCCGGGCAGCGTCGCCGCCGAACTGCTCAACCTCTTTCCCGGGGTGCACCTCGACAGCGGGCTGACCGAGCGCGAGATCGCGATCGTCACCGAGCTGCGCCTGCCCCGGGTGGTGCTGGGCCTGCTCGTCGGCGGTCTGCTCGCTCTCGCCGGTGGTTGCTACCAGGGTGTGTTCCGCAATCCGCTGGCCGACCCGTACCTGCTCGGGGTGGCCGCCGGCGCCGGCCTCGCTGTCACCGCGGCGATCGCCCTCGGCGGCGCCGGCCAGCAGGGCACGCTCTCCGGGCTGCCGATGACCATTCCCCTGGCCGCGTTCGCCGGTTCCCTCCTCGCCGTCACGATGACCTACGTGCTGGGCGCGGCCGGTGGACGACGCGGGGCGCCGGCGATGCTGATCCTGGCCGGGGTGGCGGTCTCCGCGTTCCTCTCCGCCGGGCAGACGTACCTCCTGCAACGACACGCCGACAGCATCCAACCGGTCTACTCCTGGCTGCTCGGCCGGCTGGCCACCGCCGGTTGGCACGACGTGCTGCTGGTACTGCCGTACGCCGCGCTGACCACAGTGGTGGTGCTGCTGCACCGCCGCGAGCTGGACGTCCTCGCGGTCGGCGACGACGAGGCGAGAAGCCTCGGCCTGCACCCGCAGCGCACCCGCTACCTGCTGATCGCCGCCGCCTCCCTGGGCACCGCGGCGGCGGTCTCCGCGACCGGCCTGATCGGCTTCGTCGGCATCATCGTGCCGCACACCGTCCGACTGCTCGCCGGGTCCAGCTACCGGGTGATCCTGCCGATGTCACTGCTCTTCGGCGGCGCGTTCCTGGCGCTGACCGACGTGGTGGCCCGCACCGTCGCCGCTCCGTCCGAGCTGCCGATCGGAGTGGTGACTGCCCTGCTCGGTGGCCCGTTCTTCGTCCTCGTGCTGCGGACCGCACGGCGAGTGCTCACGTGAGCCACGAATCCGCCAGCCGCGAACCCGCCGCCGGTGCGCCGGCCGTCGAGGTGCGCGGGCTGCATGTCGCCCTCGGTGGCACGCCGATCCTGACCGGCGTCGACCTCACCGTCGCCGTCGGCGAGTGGGTCACCGTGATCGGCCCGAACGGCGCCGGCAAATCCACACTGTTGCGCGCCGTCGGCGGCCTGCTGCCCGCGCCGAAGGCGATCACTCTCTTCGGTACGCCGAGTGCTGCGCTGCGCCGTCGGGACCGCGCCCGGATAGTGGCCACGGTGGCACAGTCCCCGGTGGTGCCCCCCGGCATGTCGGTGCTGGACTACGTGCTGCTCGGCCGCACCCCGTACATCCCGACCCTGGGCCGGGAGTCGACCGCCGACGTCGACGCCGTGCACGAGGTGCTGGGGCAGTTGGACCTCGCCGGCTTCCACCGTCGCGAACTGGCCACCCTCTCCGGCGGTGAACGGCAGCGGGTGTTCCTCGCCCGCGCGCTCGCCCAGGGCGCGACGCTGCTGCTGCTCGACGAGCCGACCAGCGCGCTCGACATCGGCCACCAGCAGGACGTGCTCGAAGTCGTCGACCAGCTGCGCCGCGAGCACGGCCTGACCGTCCTGGCCACGATGCACGACCTCTCCCTGGCCGGCGAGTACGCCGACCGGATGGTGATGCTCGCCGCCGGTCAGGTGGTGGCCGCCGGAACTCCGCCCGAGGTGCTGACCGAGGAGCTGCTCGCCACCCACTACCGGGCCAGCGTCCGGGTGGTCCCCGGCGCCCACGGCCCGCTGGTGGTCCCCGTCCGCCCCACCCGCCCCTGAGCACGCTCTCCCAGGGTCAGGGGCCCAGGTCGATGACGGAGAAGAGGGCGCCCTGGGGATCGCGGAGGGCGGCGAAGCGGCCCGCCGGGATGTCACGGGGCGGGACCAGGATCGTTCCACCCAGCTCGGCGGCGCGGGCCGCGGCGGCGTCCGCGTCGGCCACCGCGAAGTACACCGTCCAGTACGCGGGCAGGTCGCCCGGGAAGTCGTCGGCCAGCGGCGGCATCATCCCGGCGACGATCTGCGTCCCGAGCCGCCACCCGGTGTACGTCATGGCGCCCACCGCCTGGTCGTCGGGCTGCCAGCCGAACACCAGCTCGTAGAAGACCTTCGCGCCCTCGGGGTCGGGGGTGACCAGCTCGTTCCAGCTCATCGCGCCCGGCACGTTGAACACCTCGGCACCGGTCATGGCCAGCGGCTGCCAGACGCTGAACGTGGCGCCGGCCGGGTCGGCGAAGACCGCCATCCAGCCCTTGTCGAAGACCTCGAACGGGGGTACGACGACCTGCCCGCCGGCCCGTTCGACCCGGCCGGCGACCAGCTCGGCGTCGTCGGTGGCGAGGTACGTCGACCAGATCGGGACCTGGTCGGGGATCGCGGGCGGGCCGGCGCCGGCCACCGGCTTGCCGTCGAGCAGGAAGACCGTGTAGCCGCCCGCCTCGGGCTCCGGGGTGACCTGGCCGGTCCACCCGAACAGCTCCGGGTAGAAACGCCGCGCGTCGGTCAGGTCCGGGGTGGCCAGGTCGGCCCAGCAGGGCGTACCCGGCGGGACGGTGCTCACGTCAAGACCCCTCTCGGCCCGGGCGGCCACGACGGCCCCCTGCCGGAATCCTGGCACCGTCCCGCCGCGGTCCGGGGCGGAAACGGACGAATCGTCAGCTGAACCGGCGACCCTCGTCCCGCCGGTACGCCCAGCCGGCGAGCGCGGCGAGCAGCACCACCCAGACACCGAGCATGATCAGTGCCAGCGGCTCCACGTCGTAGTCGCCCACCGCCGCCCACATCAGTTCGGCCGCGCCCCTGGTGGGCAGGTACGGCGCGATCGTCTCGATGAACCCGGGCGCGTCGCCCGGCGCGGAGAGCAGGCCGCCGCCGAACGCGAGCGGCAGGAAGAGCACCTGCGCCACCACGATCGCCGCCTTGCTCGGCAGCGAGTAGCCGATGGCGAGGCCCATCAGCGTGAACGGCACCGAGATGACGGCCACCGTGCCGAGAGCCAGCAGGAACGCCGCCGGGGTGAGCTGGGCCGCGGTCAGCGTCGCGCCGATCACCGCGACGGGGATCAGCGAGAGGTAGGTCAGCGCCAGGCCGGCCAGCACCCGGCCGGCGAACCGCGGCGCGGGTCCGGCCGGCAGGGTCCGGGTGTACGGGTTCCAGGGCTGGTCGCGGTCCTCGGCGACACCGACGCCGTACTGGAAGATGTTGGCGCTCATCACCGAGAAGGTGACCATCGACGCGGTGGCGTAGGTGGCACCGACCGCATCGTCACCGGCGAACGGCACCACGAAGAAGATCATGGCGGCAGCTGGGAAGAAGGCGCTGCCGAAGACGGCCACCGGAATCCGGATGATCTCCAGGAGTTGGTAGCGGGCGTGGACCAGGGCGAGCTGCACTGTCGCCTCCTCAGACGGTGGTGGGTCGGCCGCCGGCAGCGGCAGTGGTGGGTTGGCCGGTGCCGGCGGGCTCGTCGCCGCTGGTGACGTTTCCGCTGGTGACGTTTCCGCTGGTGACGTCGCCGCTGGTGATGGCGAGGAACGCCTCCTCCAGCGAGGTCGGCCGTACCTCCAGGTCGGTGAACGGGGTTCGGGCCGTGACCAGCGCTCGGACCAGCTCGTCGGCGTCGGTGGTGAGCAGGTGCAGCCGACCGTCGATCCGTTCGCTGCGGACCACCCCGGGCAGGTCGGGCAGGTCGTCGGCGACCAGGCTGACCCGGCGTACGCCCACGATGCCGCGCACCGCGTCCACCGTGTCGTCGGCCAGCACCCGGCCCTGCCCGATGACCACCACCCGGTGGGCGAGCGCCTCCACCTCCTCCAGGTAGTGGCTGCTCAACAGCACGGTGCCGCCGTCGTCGTGGAATGCCCGGATCGCGTCCCACAGGGTGTGCCGGGCGGCCACGTCGAGGCCCGTGGTGGGTTCGTCGAGCAGCACCAGCCGGGGCCGGCCGACGAACGCCAACGCCACCGCCAACCGGCGGCGTTGGCCGCCGGAGAGCCCTCCGGTCTGCCGTCGGGCCAGGTCGGCGAGGCCGAAGCGGTCGAGCAGTTCCGCCCGGGGCACCGGGTCGGGATAGTGCGCGGAGACGAAGTCGACGACCTCGCCGACGCGCAGCGTGCCGGGCAGACCGGTCTCCTGTGGGGTGACCCCGATCTGCCGCCGGCTCGCCGGGTCGCGGGGGTCGCCACCGAACAGCTCCACCCGCCCCGAGCTGGGGCGGCGCAGACCCACCAGCAGGTTCATCAGAGTGCTCTTGCCGGCGCCGTTCGGCCCGAGCAGGCCGACCAGCTCACCGGCCCGGACTTCCAGGTCGACACGGTCGAGGGCGAGGACGTCGCCGTACCGGCGGCTGGCCTGGTCGGCGCGGGCGAGGGTCATGGCTGCTCCTTCGACGGGGTGGGGTCGAGCAGGGCGCGGATAGCTTCGGTGTACTCCTCGAACGCCAGCCGGCCTCGCCGGCTGAGCCCGACCAGGGTCGCCGGCGTGCGTCCACGATGGGTCTTGCTGATCTCCACGTAGCCGGCGTCCTCGAGTTTGCGCAGGTGAACCGAGAGGTTGCCGGCGGTCATCGCGAGCAGCTCCTGGAGGCGGGGGAACGCGATCTTGTCGCCGACGTTGAGAGCGGAGAGGCTGGCGACCACCCGTAGCCGGGCCTGCGCGTGGATGACCGGATCCAGCTCGGTCACGGCTGCTGTCGCTGTCGCTGTCGCCGCCTGGCGAGCGCGCCGGCCACCAGCATTCCGCCGCCGCCGGCCACCGCCACGACGAGCGGGTGCCAGCCCGGCCCGGCGATCGCCCCGATCAGGTTGATCACGCTGATCCAGACGCCGAGGCGGAACAGGTCCTGGTCCAGCCAGACCGCCCCGCCGGCCATGTGCAGCGCGCCGGTCAGCCCGACGGCGGTCGCCGACCAGAGCAGCGCCGCCAGGTCGTGCGGCAGGTGCTCGGAGATCCGGCCCAGCCCCGCGTAGACGCTCACCGAACCGAGGGCCCAGGCGTAGCCGTACCACTGCCCTCGCCGGGCGGAGTCGCCGGTCACCTGGCCGTAGGCCTGCACGCTGACCACTGCCTGGATCGCTCCGGCGGTCGCGAGCAGTACGAAGAGGACGGTCAGCGGCAGCCAGCTCGGCAGGTGGACCAGCGCCCGGTCACCGGGGGAGAACCGCAGGAAGAACAGCCCGAAGCCGACCAGCCAGGCGACACCCCACGGCCAGTAGAGCAGGCGGGCATCGGGATCGAGCCGGCGTGCCGTCGCCGACCGTTGGTCCTGGATCAACCGGAGTGCCGCCGCGGCGTCGGTAGGCGGTGAATCATCGTCGAGGTCCACGCAAACTACTTTACGGCACAAAGTTGAGCTGGGTGACCCCGTCATCACCGGTCGGGACCCCCGCTCGCGGCGGGCAGTGCCTATGGTGGGGAGTCGTGGCGACTGACCCGTCGCACAGGCCACAGGGGAGGGTCCGTGTCAAGCCCGAGCAATGAGCTGGAGGTCCAGCCGGAGGCCCTGACGGCGTTCGCCGCGGGGTCCAAGGATCGGGCGGCCCGTTTCCGCGAGCTGCACCGCGCCTTCGGCGACGGCCACGTGCCCCGGCACGCCTTCGGGGTGATGCCGGCGTCCTTCAACCTCGCGGCGACGTACGCCGAGCAGTTCGAGGCGTGCCTTCAGGGGCTCGCCGACGGCGCCGAGATGATGGCGGACATCGCCGAGGGGGTCAGCGACACCGCCGCCGCCTACACCGGCACCGACGCGGCCACCACCGACCTGTTCGTGCCCGGCCGCCCGCCCGCCCCCGACGTCATAGCGCCCGGCCCGTGGTCGGGTGGCACCGCCGCTCCGAGCGGGCCGGTGCCCGCATGAGCACCGAGGCGTTGCAGCGCAACAAGACCTACTTCGAGCAGATCGTGTCGGGCACGCCCGACCCCTTCAAGCCGCTCTCCAACGCGGTGCTCTGGCCGTTCGAGCAGTTGCTGGAGCTGGTCGCCGGCGAACCGGACGACCTGATGCGGGCCGCGCAGCTCTGCCTGGACACCGGCGCGGCGGTCCGGGAGATCGCCGGTGACCAGATCGCCGACCGGGCCCGGTTGCGCGGCGCCTGGACGGGCGACGCCGCCGAGAGCTTCCATGCCTCGATGGAGTCGGTGGAGGCGGCGATCGAGGAGTTGGCCCAGGGGCTCGACGGCACCAAGGACGTGCTGGTCGAGGCGGCGAATGCGGCGGTGGACGCGTTCAACCTGCTGGTCGAGCTGATCCTCGAGTTCCTGCTCTGGTTCCTCACCGAGGTGATCATCGCGGCGGTGGCCGCGGCGCTGAGCGCCGGCGTCTCGCTGGCCGCCACTGTGGTCCGGGTGCTGGCCCGGCTGGCCACCACAGTGGGTCGGATGGTCAAGATCGTCGCTCGCTTCGCCGAGGTGCTCACCCGCCTCGCCGCCCGGCTGGGCAAGGTCGCCGGTCAGCTCCGCAAGTACGCGGACGCCGTCATGGAGATCAAGCGGCGGAAGAAGCAGTACAAGCTGCTCAGCAAGGGCGGCTGGACGCCCGAGGGGCGTGCCTTCCAGGTCGAGAAGTTCAAGACCCTCTTTCCCGGCAAGTTCGTCATCAACCAGGTCTCGCCGGTCAACATCCCCGGCTTCGGCGGCGCCCTGCTGGACACCGGCGTGGGTCTGCACGACATCTCCGACGGGCACAAGGACCGCAACTACCTGGTGGACGGCACGTACAGCGAAGACCTGGGCCCGTACACAGTGGGTGTGCAGAATGTCTTCGACTCCATCGTGAACTGAGAGGCAGCCATGACCTTCCCCGCCCTGGACCGAATCGAGGCGCTGGCTCGCAACCTGGACGGATGGCAGCGGCAACTCGCCGACCGGATGGCGGAGTTGGAGCAGACCAGCGCCGAGGGCGTCAGCGACTCCGGCCTGGTGCGGGTCACCGCCGCCGCCGACGGCAAGATCGTCTCCACGGAGCTGAACGCGCGGGCGATGCGACTGGATTCCTACAGCCTCGCCGAGGAGTTCACCGCCGCCGCCAACCGGGCGCAGGAGGCCGCCGCAGCCCAGGTCCGGGAGTTGGTCGGTGAGGTCATCGGCGCTCCGGGCGCCGGGCCGCGCCAGCCCGACGACCACGAGGGGCGCTGATGACTGTCGACGAGAGCCAGGCACGGTACGTCGACGGGATCACCCGACTGTTGCCGGCCGGGGAGCAGGTTCGCGCGGTGGCCCAGGTTCGAGCGGGCGGCGGGCTGACCCCGGCGCCACCCCCGCAGCCGTCGACGCCACCCGTCACGGGTGGGCCGGGCTTCCTGGGCGTCCTGCTCAACGTGCTGTCACCGAACATCACCTTCGGTCGTGCGGACAACGCCGTCGACTGGCTCTTCTTCGGCGTCGGAGGTCGAGGCGAGCCAGGTTCCCAGGCATCAGTGCTGCACCATGCAGTGACCGTGGCGACGAAGGGCACGGGCCTCCGAACCCTCGTGCTGGCGGTCACCGACCAGCGGCTGCTGCTCGGCGCTACAGCACCCGTCGGGTTGCTCTCCAGTTCGGCGGCGGACGAACGGGCGCAGGCCGACATCGAACTGCTCGGGTCCGTCCCACGCACCACCGTCACCGCCCGGTTCGGCAGGTACCGGCTGAACTGGAAGCGGCTGCGGCTCGACTTCGCCGACGGCTCGTGGCTGTCGTTCCACGTGCCGCTGGCCGAGTCCGGCCGCCCGCTGCGGGAGATCGCGGCCGCCCTGTCAGCCGGCTGACGCGTCGACGAGCGGTGCGGGCAGCGGCGCAACGTGCAGCACCGCCAGCCGGGACACCGCCCGGGTGAGCACCACGTACAGCCGGTGCAGCCCGCGCGGCTCGGCCGCGACGATCGCGGCCGGCTCGACCACCACCACGTGGTCGTACTCAAGGCCCTTGACCAGCGTCGCCGGCACCACCGTGACCCGCTCCGCGGCCGCCACGTCGTCGGCGGTCGCGGTCTCGACACCGGCCTCGGCCAGCGCCGCGCGGAGGCCGTCGACCGCGTCGTCCGCGGCGATCACACCCACCGAGCCGTCGTGCGCGAGCGCCGCGCGCACCTCGGCCACCGTCGCCGAGGTCAGGTCGGTCACCGTACGCACGTCCAGCCCGCCGTCGTGGCGCAGCGACTCGGCCGGCGGTACATCCACAGCGAGCGCCGGGAGCAGCAGGTTCGCGAAGGCGACGACCGCGGCGGGCACCCGGAAACCGATTGTCAACGGCACCACCACCGCGTCCGGCTTACCCAGGTGGGCAAGCGACTCCCTCCAGTCCGTCGCCGCCCACGGCGCGGTGCCCTGGGCCAGGTCACCCAGGAGCGTGACAGAGCCGTGCTCGCTGCGCCGGGCGATGGCCCGGCACTGCATCGGGGAGAGGTCCTGCGCCTCGTCCACCACCACGTGCCCGAAACCGGAGAGCCGTTCCAGCAGCCCGGTCGCCTCGTCGATCAGCACCGCGTCGGCAGCGGTCCAGCGGGTCGCCTTCGGCGTGCGGGCCGGCTTCGCCCAGGTCAGCTGCGCCTGCTCGGAGTCGCTGAGCAGGCCGTCCGCCGCGGCGGAGAGCCGGGCCGGATCGGAGAACAGACCGTGCACCAGCCCTTCCGGGGTGAGCGCCGGCCAGACCGCGTCCAGGAAGTCGAGCACCGGCCGGCAGCGGCCCATCCGACGAAGCCAGGCATCGCTGGGCGACTCCGCACGCCGCGCCTCGGCCTGCCGTTGCAGCAGGCTCACCACCCGCGCCTGCACGCGTTCCCGACCCGTGCCGTACGGCAGCCCCTCCCGGCGGGTCTCCTCGACGATCCGGTGCAACGGCTCGATCCCGATCCGCCAGCGGAACGACCCGTCCGACACGGTGATCGACTCGGTAGGGGTGCTGATCTGCGCCTGCACCGCGCGCCGCAGCACGCTCGCCATCCGTACGTCGTGTTTGAGCGCGGCCACCGCCGGCGCCTCGACCGCCCGCACCGGCACCCGGGAGATCAACTCCTCCACCGTGGCCTGCTCGACCTCCACCTCACCGAGCGCCGGCAGCACCGCCGCGATGTACGACAGGAACGCCCGGTTCGGCCCGACGATCAGCACACCCGCCCGCCGCAACCGCTCCCGGTGCAGGTAGAGCAGGTACGCGGCCCGGTGCAGACCCACAGCCGTCTTCCCCGTACCCGGCGCACCCTGCACGCAGATCGAGTCGGCGAGATCAGCCCGGACCAGCTCGTCCTGCTCCGGCTGGATCGTGGCGACGATGTCCCGCATCGGCCCGACGCGCGGACGCTCGATCTCGGCGGTGAGGATCCGACTGGTCGTACCGAGCTCCTCGCCCCGATCCAGCCGCTCATCCTCGAAGCTGGTCAACACACCATTGCTGAACCCGAACCGCCGCCGAACCGCCACCCCCTGGGGATCCCGCACACTCGCCCGGTAGAACGAACGGGAGACCGGCGCCCGCCAGTCCAGCACCAACGGCTCGCCACGATCGTCGGTGACATGCCGCCGCCCCACGTGATACCGCCGCCCGTGATGATCACCGCTGTGGTCGGGCGCGGTCGGGTCGCTCGCCGGCCTGCTGGCTGTGGGCCTGGCGCTCGTGGTGCCGCTGTCGGTGGTGCCGCTGTCGGTGGTGCCGTTGTTCGGGGCGTCGGCGAAGTCGAGGCGGCCGAAGAAGAGCGGAGTGGTCGGGTCGTCGGCCAGCTCGGCCACCCGACGGGCCAGGGTGCGGCCGAGCGTCTCGGCCGCGTACGCGTCGCCGGCCACCTGGTCACCGGTGGCGAACAGAGACTCGGCCCGCTCCCGCATCCGAGCCAGCGCCGCCCGCGAGGTGGTGAGGTGTGCCTGTTCGGCGGCCAGGTCCGCGTCGAGGTCGGTGTCGAGTTGGGGGTCGAGCTGGGGGTCGAGGTCAAGTGCGGGCATGCTGACGTCCCATCGTTCACATCTGCTGCGCGCTCGCGTGTCCGGGGGCGGATGGCCGGCCACCCGGCGCGAAGACGTCCGTTCCGGTGCAGCTCACCTCGGCCGTCAAGCGGCCTGCAACCATACGCTCCCCGACCCGCCGCATCCAGCGAATTACCGACGCGTCCACCCTTCCGAGACGGCGTGTTGCCCGGTCGGGTGTCCCCCGGGCGATCACGCTCCACCCCAGCGCCGTGGCTTCTCACGCCGCGACCGCCGAGAGAGCCGGTGATCGACTCGGCTTTCAAGAAGTCGCGGTGTCTGGGCCGCTTGGGCTCAAGTGGTTGTTGCAACGGGGTGGATTCTCGTCAGGATGAGGGGTCATGCCGGGGCAGAGGTTGTCGTCCGCGGAGCGGGCGCAGATTGAGGTGTTGTTCGGTCAGGGGTTGACGTTCCCGCAGATCGCGCAGGTGATCGGGCGGCATCGCTCGACGGTGTGGCGGGAGTTGTCGCGTAATCACTGCGGCACGGGGGGTCGGGTGCCGGTGGGTCAGCGGCATCCGCATGGTGCGGATCCTGGTTATGTGGCTGGGGTGGGCTATCCGAAGGGGTGGGGTGGGGCGTATCGGTGGAAGTACTCTCACCGCAATGCTCAGGGCAAGGCGGACGCGCGGGCGCGGCGTCCTCGTGAGGGCAAGTTGCGTCCGGGTCGGGGGCGGGCGTGGCCGCCGTTGTGGCAGACGGTCAAGGATCGTCTGGCGCAGCGGCACTCGCCGTGGCAGATCGCCCGGTCGCTGCGGCGGGAGTTTCCTGAGCGACCGGAGATGTGGGTGTCACACGAGACGATCTATCAGGCGGTCTACTTCCAGGCCCGAGGTGGGATGCGCCAGGAGTTAGCCCGGCAGGTCGCGTTGCGCTCTGGGCGGGCGTTACGGCGGCCTCAGTCGCGTCAGGCCAGCGCGGGGCGGGGAAGCCGCCCGTGGGTGCGTGACTTTCACATCTCGACTCGCCCGGCAGAGGTCGAAGACCGGGCCGTGCCCGGGCACTGGGAAGGCGACCTGGTCATCGGCGCCCGAGGCTCCAGCGCGATCATCACCCTGGTCGAACGCGCCACCCGATACGTGATGCTCGGCGCGCTGCCCGAATCGCGGGTCAGTGAACAGGTCATCGACACCCTGACCGGCCTCATGCGCCGCCTGCCGGCCGAGCTGCGCAAGACACTGACCTGGGACCAGGGCATCGAAATGATCCAGCACCCCGTCTTCACCCTGGCCACCGACTGCAAGGTCTACTTCTGCGACCCCCACAGCCCGTGGCAACGCGGCAGCAACGAGAACACCAACGGCCTCCTGCGCCAGTACTTCCCCCGCTCCAGCACCGACTTCCGCACCTGGACCCAGGACGACCTCGACGCCGTCGCCCGCGAACTCAACGGACGACCACGCCAAACCCTCGACTGGCAGAATCCAGCCGAGGTACTCCACAAACACCTGGTCGCAACAGCCGCTTGAAACCGCCCCGTTGGGACGGCCCGGGGTCTGTGGATCTAACGGTGTTTCCGGCCTGACCCATCGGGCGTTGTGCCTGGTGAGGAGGGTGCCGTGATGACCGCGACACTGAACGATCAGACCGGACGAAGGAAGCGGCCTGAGCCGTCGGCGGAGGCGAAGGCCGCGGCCGAGCTGGTTCGGGCGGCCAAGGAACAGGGCCTGTCGCTGACCGGCCCGGACGGGCTGCTCAAGCAGTTGACCAAGACGGTCCTGGAGACCGCGCTGAACGAGGAGATGACCGAGCACCTCGGCTATGAGAAACACGACGCGGTGGGCGCCGGGTCGGGCAACATCCGCAACGGCACGAGGTCGAAGACGGTGCTGACCGACGCGTCGGGGCCGGTGCCCATCGAGGTGCCGCGGGATCGGGCTGGCACGTTCGAGCCGCAGATCGTCCGTAAGCGGCAGCGCCGGTTGTCCGGGGTCGACGAGGTGGTGTTGTCGCTGTATGCCAAAGGGCTGACCACCGGAGAGATCAGTGCTCACTTCGCTGAGATCTATGGCGCTTCGGTCAGTAAGGAGACGATCTCGCGGATCACTGACAAGGTGATCGAGGAGATGACCGACTGGTCGCACCGGCCGTTGGATGAGATCTACGCGGCGGTGTTCATCGACGCGATCGTGGTCAAAGTCCGTGATGGGCAGGTCGCCAACCGGCCGTTCTACGCCGCGATCGGAGTCACCCTCGACGGGGAGAAAGACATCCTCGGACTGTGGGCCGGCACCGGTGGTGAGGGTGCGAAGTTCTGGATGAGCGTGCTGACCGACCTGCGTAACCGGGGTGTGAAGGACGTGTTCTTCCTCGTCTGCGACGGGTTGAAAGGCCTGCCCGAGGTGGTCACGAACGTGTGGCCCCAGACCGTGGTCCAGACGTGCATCATCCATCTGATCCGCAACACGTTCCGGCTCACCTCCCGCAAGTACTGGGACGCGATCAAGCACGACATCAAACCGATCTACACCGCCGTCAACGCCACCGCGGCCCGGGCCGCGTTCGACGACCTGGCCGAGAAGTGGGGCGGCAGGTATCCGGCGGTGATCCGCCTGTGGGACAACGCCTGGGCCGAGTTCATCCCGTTCCTCGACTACGACGTGGAGATCCGCAAAGTCATCTGCTCCACGAACGCGATCGAGTCGTTGAACGCCCGCTACCGGCGGGCGGTCAAGGCCCGCGGCCACTTCCCCAACGAGCTGGCCGCGTTGAAGTGTCTGTATCTGGTGACCCGGTCCCTGGACCCCACCGGAGCAGGCAGAACCCGATGGACGATGCGCTGGAAACCCGCGTTGAACGCCTTCGCCATCACCTTCAGCGACCGCTTCCCAGCCGCTGAAACCTACTAACCAAGATCGCCGGAAACACCGTTAGCGAGACAGCCCCACGGCCCGGTTTCCAGGAAATCGAGTCGATCAACGGGAGACGCGACTTGGGGCGGCAGGCCAGCGGGGTTGTCGTATGTCTGGCGCGGGTCAAGGTCAAGGGCGTGGGGCGTGGGTCGCGGTCGGCGCGTGTCGCGGTCGCGGGGCGTGGGTCGCGGTCGGCGCGTGTCGCGGTCGCGGTCGCGGGGCCGTGGTCGCGGTCGGCGCGTGTCGCGGTCGCGGGGCGTGGGTCGCGGTCGGCGCGGGTCGCGGTCGCCGGTCGCGGTCTTGGGTGGCGTGGGCGTGGTCGGCGGCGTCAGCAGCGCAGGTGGTAGAGGCTGCGCCGTGGGATGCGCAGCGGGTCGAGCCAGCTGGGCGGGAGGAAGTCAGGTCGACCGTCCGCCGCGATACGGACCTCCCAGTCACCGCGGTGGATGAGCCGGTGGTGGTAGCCGCAGAGCAGCACCGCATTTCCCAGCGCAGTCGCCCCACCGTCGGCCCAGTGTCGGACGTGGTGGCCGTCGCACCACCTCGGCGGCCGATCACAACCAGGAAAGGCGCAACCGCCGTCGCGTAGGACCAGCGCGCGCCGCAGGGGGCCGGTGAAGAGCCGGCGCTGGCGACCGACGTCCAGGACCTGACTGTTGCCGCCGAGCACAGCCGGCAGCACGCCAGCGTCGCAGGCAAGGCGGCGGACCGCACCGGGCGTGAGGCGCGTGCCGGTCTCCAGTGTTCCGGCGCGTACGCCGTTGACCAGCTCGTCCAGCGACACGGTCACCACCAGCTGAGGACGGTCGCCGCCGTTGTCGGGCAGCTGGCCCGTGCGGAGCGCCAGTCGGCAGATCTCGCCCAAGGCGTCGGCGCGGCGCTGACCATGACTGCGGTCGTCGTGCTCACCGGCTGGGGCGCAGAGCGGATCGATCGCCTCGCGGAGCAGGCTCGCGGTTTCGGTGTCGAGGTTGCCGCTGAGGCGTACCTGCCCGTTCTGTTGCTCGGAGAGCGTGACGTGCCGGCGGGCCTCGGCCCGCTCGGTGGCCCGCTCCAGAGCCTTCAGCTCAGCCTGGTCTGCCAGCTCCGGGGCGACATGCGTGAGAACGCGTTCGCCGAGCCGACTGAGGATTGTCGGATCGAAACGGTCGGCCCAGGTGACAAGCAGTTGAGTGGCCTTGTCGGCGACTTCGGGACCAGCCTCGACCGGGAGGGCGGCGATCGTCTCGGCAACCACTCGCCCCTGCTCGACGGTGATGGCGCCGCTGAGCAGCGCGTCGCGCACCGCTGGCGGGGCGGCGTCGATGGTGGCGGCAAGTTGGACCAGCTGGCGCGCGTTGCGACCGGAGAGCCGCAGTCGCTCCCGCAGCCAGACCGCGGTGGACGAGGCACCCTGCGCGACAGCCACGCCGCGACCGTCCAACTCGCGGACCAGGCCGAGCTGAACGGTTGCCAGCCGCTGCGACAACACCTGAGTCGCGTCGAGAGAAGCAAGCAACTCGTCATCGGAGAGCCCCCAGAGCGTGGTTTCGGCGCAGTCGTCAACAGCACCGCCCACCTGCTCCAACGCCTCCAGCATGGACCCACAATAGAACTGGTGTACGACACTTTCAGGTCAGTGTCGATCAATGGATGGACACCGAGTTCGTCGACCATGGCGAGCTGCCCACGCCCTACTCGTGGTCTGAGCGGGACGTGGGGGTGGTGGCAGGTTGGGGGGCCGGCCGGGATCATGGGCCTATGACCGAGGCCCGTCCCGATGCGCGCCGGATGATCAGTGACCCGCAGGTGATGCGGGCCCTGGCCCACCCGGCCCGGATCGCGATCATGGAATACCTGAGCAGTCGTGAGAGCGGCGGAACCGCGACCGAGCTCGCGGAGATTGTCGGGCTGTCGCCGAGCGCGACCAGTTACCACCTCCGGGCGCTGGCGAAGTTCGGCCTCGTCGAAGCGGCGCCGAGCAGGGGGGACGCCCGCGAGCGGGTGTGGCGTGTGTTGACTGCGGGTTGGATGGTCGACGCAGGTCGCGAGGCCGGGCCCGCAGCACGTGCGGCCGAGCAGGCGGTGGTGGAGGCACATGCGCTCCGGGGGATGGAGCGGATTCGGGATTGGTCGCGGCGCGCCGCGGATGAGCCCGCCGAGTGGTACGACAAGGCGCTGTTCAACGACTCGCTGCTGCTGCTCACCGCGGAGGAGTTGGCCGAGCTGAACGAGGCGGTCCTGGCGCTGCTCCGGCCGTACCACCCGCGACGGCGGCAAGGTGACCCACCGCCGGGGGCGCGAACCGTCGCCGTGCACTACCGGACGGTGCCCTTGGCATAGGCGGGGTTGCATGAATCAGTTGTGAAGGATTATTTTCGAAGTATGTCCTTCACAACTGACGAGTCGCGCTGGGCGGACGTCTGGCTCGCCGCTGCCGCTCGGGGCACCACCATCTGCGGTGACTTCCTCGCCGCTACCGCGCTCGCGCTGGCCCTACAGGGTGCCGGTGCCGGCGGGCTGGCCGTGTCGGGGCTGCTGCTGGCCGCCACGCTGCCGCTGGTGGTGCTCGCCCCGCTCGCGGGCCGACTCGCCGACCGGACGGACAGCCGTACCCTGCTGGTGACCGTCGGGTTCGGGCAGGCCGCGATCTGTGCGCTCCTCGCCGTCGTCGAACAGCCGGTCCTGGTGGTCGGGCTCGTCGCAGTGCTGGCCTGCGGGCTCGCGGTGACCCAACCCTGCCTGGCGGCGCTGCTGCCGGCGATGGTCCGCCCAGCCGACCTGCCACGAGCCAGCGCGATCAGTCAGACCGCCGTCTCGCTCGGTGCGCTCGGCGGCCCGGTGCTGGCCGGCCTGTTGGTGGGGCAGTTCGGCACCCGCGTACCGCTGCTTCTCGATGCCGCGACCTACCTGGCGCTCGTGGTCGCCGGCCTGCTGCTGCGGACCCGACGCGGCGGCCGCCGACCCACCGCCAGCCAGACCGCCGCCAATGCCAGCCCGGCCGCTGCCAGCAGCGAGGCCGGCGTGGCAACCGCCGGGGGTACGGAGATGGGCTGGCGGCTGCGCCGCGACCCGCTGATGCTCGTCATGGTGGTGAGCACCGCCGTGGTGATCGCGGCGATCGGCGGTATCAACGTGATCGAGGTCTTCTTCATCCGGGAGACGCTTGGGGATTCGGCAACCACGTACGGCCTGGTCAGTGCCGCATGGATGGCCGGCATGCTGCCGGGGAGCTGGCTTGCCGTACGACTCGCCAGGCGGCTCGACGACGACGGCGCGTTGGTACGGGGGGTGCTGGCCACCCTGGCCGTGTGCAGCCTGATGGTGTTGCTCGCGGCGACGGTGCCGGCGGCGGGCGTGTTGGTGCCGCTCTGGCTGGTGGGGGGCGCGGCCAACGGCGGCGACAACGTCTTCGCCAACCTGCTCACCGCTCGGCGGGTGCCGGAGGCGATGCGAGCTCGGGCGTACGCCACCTACGGCGCGGCGGTGCAGGGCGGCTCGATGGCGGGCTTCCTGGTCGGCGGGGCGTTGCTCGCGGCCGTTCCGCCTCGGCCGCTGATCGCCGGCGCCGGTGTGGTCGGGCTGCTGGTGGTGCTGGCCTTCGTGCCGGTCGTGGCCCGGGCGGTACGACGGTCGTCAAGTGCGGGGTTGGCCACTCCGGGCCGGCCCGCCGAGCCGGAGCCAGCGGCCGGGGATACGGTCGGGCCATGGCTGAGCGCATCGCACGCCCGCGGGTCGGGCACATCCAGTTCCTGAACTGCCTGCCGATCTACTGGGGTCTGATGCGCTCCGGTGCCCTGCTCGACGTGGACCTGCACAAGGACTCACCGGACCGGTTGAGCGCGGCGTTGGTCGCCGGTGACCTCGACATCGGCCCGATCACGCTGTTGGAGTACCTCAAGCACGCCGACGAGCTGCTGCTCCTGCCGGACCTGGCGGTGGGCAGCGACGGCCCGGTGCTCTCGGTCAACATGGTCTCCACCCGGCCCCTCGGCGAGCTGGACGGCGCCCGGGTGGCGCTCGGTTCGACCTCGCGGACCGGGGTCATGCTGGCTCAGCTGCTGCTCGCCGAGCAGTACGACGTGCGGCCCGAATACTTCCGCTGCCCGCCGGATCTGACCCAGATGCTGCTGGAGGCCGACGCCGCAGTGCTGATCGGGGACGTGGCGCTGCGGGCGTACTACGAGGCACCGCAGAAGGGCCTCACTGTCACCGACCTCGGGCAGGCGTGGCGGGAGTGGACCGGCCTGCCGATGGTCTTCGCCGTCTGGGCGGTCCGCCGCGACTTCGCCGCCGCCCACCCGGGCCTCGTCAAGGAGGTGCACGAGGCCTTCCTGCGTTCGCGGGACCTCTGCCTGGCGGAGCTGGACCAGGTCGCCGAAGCGGCGGCCCGCTGGGAGACCTTCGACGCGGAGACGCTGGCCACGTACTTCCGGACCCTCGACTTCTCCCTCGGCGACCGGCAGGTCGCCGGGCTGCGCGAGTGGGCCCGACGGGCCGCCGCCATCGGCGAGGCCCCGGCACTGCCGGACGGCGGCCCGGAGTTCTTCGCCGGCTGACCGTCGCCCGCCGGCCCGTCAGTGGCCCGGGCCGGCAACGTCAGCCTGAGCGGCTCAGGTGCCGGGGCGGAGCAGGGCCTCGGTGATCTTCTCGCAGTTCTTCATGCCGTAGTCGTAGCCCATGTTGATCGGGTACTTGACCATCACGCCCATCGTCCAGGTGTCACCGATGGCCAGGCAGTTGATGTGCATCTCCTGCTCCTTGGTCCGGTCGATCCACCCGTTCTTGATGGCGATCTTCTTCTGCTCGGCTGCCGGGAACGCCTTGCGGATGCCGAAGTCGCCGGCACCGCGAACCTGCTTCATCTCGTTGAGCAGCCACTTGGTCCACTTCGGCCCGGCGGCGGTGCCGGTGGCGATGCAGTTGCCCATCCGGGCGGTGTCCCGGGGGGAGAGCGCCGTCCGACTCCAGCCGCCGTCGGGGGCGACGCTGCTGTCGGTCAGCTTGCACATGGAGATGAGCCGCTTGATCGAGGCGTCCCGGTCGACCTGGTTGTAGAACTGTTCGGCACGGGTGTTGTCGCTGTCCCGGATGATCCGCGTCGCGTCGGCGAGCTTCGCGTCGCTCGGGGTCCGGCCGTCGTCGGCGGCGCGACGCAGGTAGTCGGCGACGATCCAGGCTTTGATCAGCGAGGCGGTCGTGCTGGTCTCGCCCATGTTCTTCGAACCGATGATCTTTCCGGTGCGGCGGTCGAGGACGCTCCAGGAATACCAGCCCTCGATGTTCAGCTTGAGGTCCTTGGCCACGAAGGGCAGCGGTTCCAGCGACGGGCTGGGGCTCGGTGACGGCGAGGACGGCTGGCGGGCGCTGCGGTCGGTGCCGGCGCCGGTGGGGCGGTCGCTCGTGCCGGAGCCGGCGTCGCCCCACTTGGCCGCGGCGGACGACTGGAACGGCGACCCGGGCAGCAGCCGCAGCGACACCAGCACCAGCCCGATCAGGATGACCGCGATGGCGATCAGCCGAATCGGGGAGGCCTCGCCGCCGTTGCGCCGGTCTACCCGACGGTTACCGGCCATCAGAGCTTCCCGACCGGCTGCTGCGGCACCTTGAGCGCGGCGCCCGGCTGCGGGGTGACCAGTTGGGTGGTCACACTGGCGCAGACCTTCGCGCCGTAGTCCAGACCGGTCCTGATCGGGTAGCGCAGCATCACCGCGAGGCTCCACTTGCTGGTGACGGCGAGGCAGTTGACGTGCCAGGTGCCATCGCCGTAGATGGGGGTCCAGCCGTTCTTGATGCTGACCGGGCCCTGAGCGGTGATCGACTTCGGTAGGCCGTCGATGATCCCCCAGCGGCCACCGCCGGACGAGGCTTTCTGGTCCTTGGCTGCGGTGGTGCCCCGGACCTTGCTCATCTGGTCCAACACCCACTTGGTCCACTTCGGACCGGCGGCCTTACCGTCGGCGATGCAGTCGCCGACCCGGACCGCGTCGCGGGGGGACATCCGGGTGAAGCTCCACCAGCCCTCGTACTTCGGCACGTTGCCGCGCTTGGTGTCGGTCAGCCCGCAGATCTTGATCGCCCGCTGGATGACCGGTCCCGGCAGCCCGTTCGGCGGCACCTTGTAGGAGCCGCCCGCAGCGGCGTAGACCTTGTTGGCCGCTCCGTCGTTGCTGTCGATGATGGCGACTCGAGCCGCTTCCTTCATCGCTGCGGACGGCTCCTTGTCGCCGAGCTGTCGCAGGTAGTCGGAGACGATCCACGCCTTGATCATCGATTCGGTGGAGCTGGTCGCGGTCATGTTCGGCGACCCGGAGATCTTGCCGGTCTTCCGATCCAGCAGGGCCCACGAGAAGAATTCACCCTTGAAGCTCACCGACACCGGGCCGGCCGCCAGGGTGGGCGGTGGTGGTGGGGCGGGCGCGGGCGCGGCGACGCTCGACGTGCCGCCTCCGCCGCCTCCGCTGCCGTCGTCACTGGCGAGTCGGGCGTACGCGGTGGGGACCAGTAGGACGCCGCCGAGCACGACCGCCGTGATGGCGAGCACCAGGGTCACGCGAGATCGCATGAGTGGGTGAACTCCAGGTGTCAGGGCCGGGGGGACCGGCTTGTCGTCGGGACGAATCGGGTGCGATCGCCGAGGCCGGGGGAGGTGGCCTCTGTGGAGATGTCGATGCTGGCACCTGATCGGTTGTCCGGCAGAAGTCTACGTCCGGACCGGCGGACCGCCAGGGTTCGACACTAGGCAACCTGGGATAAAGGCGGGATATGGGGCCGGTATGAGGTTTTTGCAGTGATTCACCTTTGTTTCGTGGCCTACGTCACGGCGAACTGTCGGCCCTCAGGTAGCACAAAGCACTCATCCGCTTACAGATGGGATGGGCGGATTCCTGTTACACCCCCTGGTGCAACGCGGCGCAAGCTGTAACACTTAGCCTCATGTATGGCAACGACTTCTCCGCCCCGAACGGCGCCCCGGACGACTCGCCCGGCGGCCTGCTGGGCGAGGTCGAGGCCGCCGAGGCCGAGCTGCGGGCAGCGGCGGCGCGCGGGCGGCGCGGCGGGCCCGCGCCGGACGAGGACCTGGCGGCGTACTTCGCCGAGGTGGTCGACGCCGAGCAGAAGATCGAGCCCCGCGACTGGATGCCCGACGCGTACCGGCGCACGCTGATCCGGCAGATCGCCCAGCACGCCCACTCCGAGATCATCGGCATGCAGCCGGAGGGCAACTGGATCAGCCGGGCGCCGTCGCTCAAGCGCAAGGCGATCCTGCTGGCCAAGGTGCAGGACGAGGCGGGTCACGGCCTCTACCTCTACGCCGCCGCCGAGACCCTCGGCATCAGCCGCGACGAGCTGGTCCAACTGCTGCTCGACGGCCGCCAGAAGTACAGCTCGATCTTCAACTACCCCACCCTCAGCTGGGCCGACGTGGGCGCCATCGGGTGGCTGGTGGACGGCGCGGCGATCGTCAACCAGGTGCCGCTCTGCCGCTGCTCCTACGGCCCGTACGCCCGAGCGATGATCCGGGTCTGCAAGGAGGAGTCGTTCCACCAGCGGCAGGGCTACGAGATCCTGCACACGCTGGCGCACGGCACCCCCGAGCAGCAGGCGATGGCCCAGGAGGCGGTGGACCGCTGGTGGTACCCGTCGCTGGCCATGTTCGGCCCGCCGGACGGCGACTCCACGCACTCCGCCCAGTCGATGGCCTGGAAGATCAAGCGCTTCTCGAACGACGACCTGCGGCAACGCTTCGTCGACATGTGCGTCCAGCAGGCCGAGATCCTCGGGCTGCGCATCCCCGACGCCGACCTGCGCTGGAACGACGAGCGGCAGGCGTACGACTACACCCAGCCGGACTACGACGAGCTGATGCGCGTGATCTCCGGCAACGGGCCGTGCAACCGGGAACGGATCGCGCACCGCCGGGCCGCGCACGCCGACGGCAGCTGGGTACGCGAGGCCGCCGCGGCGTACGCCGCGAAGCGGGCGGGACAGAAGGAGGCGGTGGCCGCGTGAGCGAGCGTAGCGAGCAAGCCGAGCAACCCGGCATGACGAGTCATTCGCCTTTGTGGGAGGTCTTCGTGCGGGCCCGGCGCGGGCTGTCGCACACCCACGTCGGCAGCCTGCACGCCCCCGACGCCGAGCTTGCTCTGCGCAACGCCCGTGACCTCTACACCCGCCGCCAGGAGGGCGTGTCGATCTGGGTGGTGCCGGCCAGCGCGATCACCGCGTCCAGCCCGGACGAGAAGGATGCCTTCTTCGACCCGGCCGCCGACAAGGTCTACCGCCACCCCACCTTCTACGAGGTGCCGGACGGGGTGGCCCACCTGTGAGCGAGCGAACCAGCGAGAGCAGCGAGGTGACGGCGTGAACGGGCCCTTCGACTTCACCCTCGCTCTCGCCGACGACGCGTTGGTCGCGGCCCAGCGGTTGGCCGAGTGGACCACTCGTGCCCCGGAGATGGAAGAGGACATCGCGCTGGCCAACATCGCCCTCGACCAGCTCGGCGCGGCGCGCCTGCTGCTGTCGTACGCGGGCGAGCTGGAGGGCGCCGGGCGCGACGAGGACGCGCTGGCGTACCTGCGCGACGACCGCGAGTTCCGCAACGCGCTACTGGTCGAGCTGCCCAACGGCGACTTCGCGGTAACGATGGCGAAGCTGTTCTTCCTGGCGGCGTACCAACTGCCGCTGTACACCGCGCTGGCCGGTTGCGCGGACGAGCGGTTGGCCGCGATCGGCGCGAAGGCGCGCAAGGAGTCGGCGTACCACCTGGACCACGGCGCGCTGTGGGTGAAGCGGCTCGGTGACGGCACCGAGGAGTCGCACCGTCGGATGCAGGCGGCCGTCGACCAGGTGTGGCCGTACACCCACGAGCTGTTCGCCGCGGACCCGGCGGCGCCGGTCGACCCGGCGACAGTGCGGCCGGCGTTCGACGAGGTCGTCGGCCCGGTGCTGGCCGAGGCGACGCTCACCCAGCCGGATGGTGCCTGGGCCCCGGCCGGCGGGCGGACCGGTGTGCACACCGAGCACCTGGCCTACCTGCTCGCCGAGATGCAGGTGCTGCACCGCGCCCACCCCGGAGCTAGGTGGTGAGTGACGCGAGGACGGCCGCCGCCAGCGTCGTGGACCCGGAGATCCGGGTCATCACCATCGACGAGCTGGGAATCCTGCGCGCGGTCGAGGAGGATCCGGCCACTGGCCGGGTCACCGTCACCATCACCCCGACCTACACCGGTTGCCCGGCGATGGACGTGATCCGGGCCGACATCCGCCGCGCGCTCGCCGCCGCCGGCCACCCTGACGCTGAGGTCCGGACCGTCTACAGCCCACCGTGGAGCACCGACTGGATCTCCGAGGGTGGGCGGGCCAAGCTCGCCGCCGCCGGGATCGCCCCGCCGGCCCCGGTACGCACCGCCGGCGTCGTGTCAGTGACGCTCGCGGTCCGCTGCCCGCAGTGCGGTTCACCGGAGACCGAGCAGGTCAGCCGGTTCGGTTCCACAGCGTGCAAGGCGTTGTGGCGGTGCCGTTCCTGCTCCGAACCCTTCGACCACCTGAAGGCGCTGTGACTGTCACCATCACCCGCCCGGTTCGCCGCCGGCCGGTCTTCCACCCGTTGTCCGTCGCCGCCGTCGACAGGGTCACCGACGACTCCGTGGCGGTGACCTTCGCCGTACCCGAGGAACTGCGGGAGACCTTCGCGTTCCGCGCCGGCCAGCACCTCACCGTGCGGCGAGTCGCTGAGGACGGCGCGGACGTGCGCCGGTCGTACTCGATCTGCTCCACCCCCGACGACCTGGCCCGGCACGGCCGGTTGCGGATCGGGGTGCGGGAGATCCCCGGCGGCGCCTTCTCGGCGTTCGCCTGCGGGGCGCTGCGCGGGGGCGACACCGTCGAGGTGCTGCCGCCGCTGGGCACCTTCACCACGGCGTTCGCGCCGGACCGGGTGCGGCACTACGGCGCGGTCGTCGCCGGCTCCGGCATCACGCCGGTGCTCGGGCTGGTCGCGACCGCCCTGGCCGTCGAGCCGGCCAGCACCTTCACCCTCGTGTACGGCAACCGCACGGCGAACACCGTGATGTTCGCCGAGGAGTTGGCCGACCTGAAGGACCGTTACCCCACCCGGCTGCACCTGGTGCACGTCCTCTCCCGGGAACAGGGCGAGTCGCCGCTGCTCTCCGGTCGGATCGACGCCGAGCGACTGAGCCGGTTGCTGGGCACCATCGTGCCGGGCGACCTGATCGAGGAGTGGTTCCTCTGCGGCCCGTACGGCATGGTGGTCGACGTCCGGGACGTGCTGACCGCACGCGGGCTGCCCGAGTCGGCGGTGCACACCGAGCTGTTCCACGTCGACACGCCGCCGGAGCCGGTGCGCCGACCCGTCGAGCAGGCGGGCGCCGGGGCCGAGGTGACCATCGTGCTGGACGGAAGGTCGTCGAGCTTCACCATGGGCCGCGAGGAACGGGTGCTTGACGCCGCGTTGAAGGTGCGCGGCGAGCTGCCGTACGCCTGCAAGGGTGGCGTCTGCTCGACCTGCAAGGCGAAGGTCGTCGACGGGGCGGTCACGATGGCCCGCAACTACGCGCTGGAGCCCGACGAGCTGGCCGCCGGCTACGTGCTGACCTGCCAGTCCAGCCCGACCACCGACAAGCTCACTGTCGACTACGACGCATGACGGCGCCGAACGACAGGGAGTTCGTCGAGCGGTTCGCCGAGGTCACCGGAGGACGGCGTCCGACCAGCTACGTGGAGGGGTGGGAGCAGTTCGTCGAGTTCTGCGAGGAGGGCTACGACGACATCCTCGACGAGTACTGGTCCGACCTCAGCATCCGGGACGCCATCGAGAGGGTACTGACCGACGAACGGTTGTTCGGCTTTCCGCAGATGGGGTGGGTCCGGGAGCGGATCGGGGCGGCGGACGAGCGGTTTCGAGCGCTGCTCTCCGAGCAGCCGATGCCGGGGGGCTCCGAGCGTCCGTGGTGGGAGGCGTACGTGCCGGCGTGGGCGGGGCCGGAGCTTGCGGCGGAGCTACGGGACAGCTACGGCATACACGTCGAGGTACGCGAGAGCTGACGGCGGCTGTGGGACGTGCCGCACCCCACCGGGGTCCGGCGGTCGAGTCGGGTGGGCCGACGTAGGCTCGGGGTGTGACGGTGAGCCGGGAGATCGACGACATCCTGCAGCGCGGCGCGGACGGCGGGCGGATCACGCCCGAGGAGGCGCTGCTGCTCTACACCGAGGCGCCCTTCCACGCGTTGGGCGAGGCGGCGGACGCGGTGCGTCGGCGACGCTACCCGGACAACGTCGTCACGTACCTGATCGACCGCAACATCAACTACACGAACGTCTGCGTGACGGCGTGCAAGTTCTGCGCCTTCTACCGCGCGCCCAAGCACAAGGAAGGGTGGACCCACCCGACCGAGGAGATCCTGCGCCGGTGCGGCGAGGCGGTCGAGCTGGGCGCCACCCAGGTGATGCTCCAGGGCGGGCACCACCCGGACTACGGCGTGGAGTACTACGAGGAGCTGTTCTCCTCGGTCAAGCAGGCGTACCCGCAGCTGGTCATCCACTCGATCGGCCCCAGCGAGATCCTGCACATGGCCAAGGTCTCCGGGGTGAGCCTGGACGAGGCCATCGCCCGGATCAAGACCGCCGGCCTGGACTCGATCGCCGGCGCCGGCGCGGAGATGCTGCCCGAGCGCCCCCGGAAGGCCATCGCGCCCCTCAAGGAGTCGGGCGAGCGCTGGCTGGAGGTCATGGAGCTGGCCCACCGGCAGGGCATCGAGTCGACAGCCACCATGATGATGGGCACCGGCGAGACGCACGCCGAGCGGATCGAGCACCTGCGCATGATCCGGGACGTGCAGGACCGCACCCGCGGGTTCCGGTCCTTCATCCCGTGGACGTACCAGCCGGAGAACAACCACCTGAAGGGCCGCACCCAGGCGACCACGCTGGAATACCTGCGGCTGGTCGCGGTGGCCCGGCTCTTCTTCGAGACCGTGCCGCACCTCCAGGCGTCCTGGCTGACCACCGGCAAGGACGTCGGGCAGCTCGCGCTGCACATGGGCGTGGACGACCTCGGCTCGATCATGCTGGAGGAGAACGTCATCTCCTCCGCCGGTGCCCGGCACCGCTCCAACCTGCACGAGCTGATCGGCATGATCCGCTCCGCGGACCGGATCCCCGCCCAGCGCGACACCCTCTACAACCGGCTCGCCGTGCACCACACGCCAGCCGACGACCCGACCGACGAGCGGGTGGTCTCGCACTTCTCCTCGATCGCGCTGCCCGGCGGCGGCGCGGGGAAGTCCCTCCCCCTGGTCGACGTCAGCTGACTGTCGACACCCGACCGTTCGGCTGATCGACGCTCATGCTCCCGCCGGATCACCCCGGCGGTACGGGTGGTCCCGGCCGCCGCAGCGTCAGGCTGTCCGGTGCGGGGCTGGTGGAGATGATCGTCGGCGGCTAGCGTCCCGGCTCATATCCGTCACCACCGTCGACGGATGGGGCTGTCCTCCATCGGCCCGCTGCGGGTCGTTCATATAACGCACGGCAGTACGGGCGGGATGGGTGACCATCCCGCCCGTACTGTCTGCCCAGCTCAAACCGGACGGCTGAAAACGGGTCCGCCTGCTGGCGTGGAAGATCGGCCTCCGATAGCGTCCGCTCGTTCCGCAACCATTCTTTCTTCCCTACCCCCGGGGGACTGATGACAGCGTTCCACCGCTCGACGCTGGTTCGCGCCAGTGTCGTGGCGCTGCTGGCGGCCGGCGGCATCGCCGCCGTGGCCGCCCCAGTGCTGGCGGCCGAGGAGGCCGATCTGGCTCTGGTGCCGCTCAGCTACAACCTGGCCAAGGGTGTCACGGAGGCCAGGAGCAAGCCGTTCAAGTTCACTGTCGACAACACCCGGAGCGAGGAAGACGCCAAGGGTGTCAGTTACACGGTGGACACCAGCAAGCTGAAGACGAACAAGGTCCGGGTCGTGGTGCCCGACGGCTGCCGGGTGAACGGCAAGAAGTTCACCTGCCGCCTCGGCGACCTGGCCGCCGGCACCAGCGAGGACTTCGGTATTCCGATCTTCTCCACCGGTGGTAAGGGCGCCGCCGGCACCCTGGTGGTCACCATCCGCTCGGCCACCGAGGACCCCAACGAGGAAGACAACAGGGTCGAGCACGACATCACCGTCACCGAGCCGGGGTACGACCTGACCAGCTGGGTGCAGGACGTCAACGCGAACGTCGTGCTGAACGGCGTCAACGGCGACGACCCCAACCTGCGGCCGGTGCGGCCGGGCGAGACGGTGCCTGTCGACTGGGCGGTCTACAACGACGGCAGCCGTAAGGCCACCGGCCTCGCCTACGTGCTGACCCTGCCGGCGGGCGTCACCTTCGACACCCTGCCGGACACCTGCATCACGCAGACCTTCGGCGTCGCTCAGGCGCTCTGCCAGGACGACGGCGCGGTGATCCGGCCCGGTGACTACTACACGGCGGACATCAAGGTGACAGTCGGCGCTGACGTCACCGAGCCGGTGCTGCGGGTCGGCGAGCTGGTGGCGCACGGTCTGGACGCGGCAGCCGGCAAGCCCGAGGAGCAGCCGCGACGGGCCAGCACCGCTCAGCGGAAGGCCTTCACCGAGGTCGACGAGGGCGACAACCAGGCGATCTTCGACGTCTTCGTCGACCTGGCCGTGGACCCGACTCCGACGCCGACGGTCACGCCGACGGATTCGCCGACGCCGACGCCGACGCTCACGCCGACCGGGTCGCCGACCCCGACCCCGACGGTCACGCCGACGGAGACGCCGACCCCGACGGAGACGCCAACGCCGACTCCGACGCCGACGGTCACGCCGACGGAGACGCCGACGCCGACGGTCACGCCGACGCCGACGCCGACAGTCACCCCGACGGAGACGCCGAGGCCGACGATGACGCCGACCCCGACGGAGACCCCGACCCCGACGGAGACGCCGACGCCGAGGCCGACGGTCACCCTGACGCCGACGGTCACCCCGACGGAGACGCCGACCCCGACGCCGACCCCGACGGTCACGCCGACCCCGACCGCGACGGCCACCCAGACCGCGACGGCCAGCCCGACGCCGAACCCGAGCGGTACGCCGACGCCGGGCACCACCGTCTCGCCGGGCGCCGGTGGCGGCTCCGGCGGTGGCGGCACGGGCGGTGGCGGCCTGCCGGTGACCGGTGTGCAGGTCGGCCTGATCGGTGGGATCGGCATCGTCATCCTGCTCGTGGGCGGGGTGCTGCTGGTGCTCACCCGTCGCCGCAAGGTGGTCCTGGTTTCGCCGGCCGACGAGAAGTCGACCGACTGACACCGACGCCCTGACCGGGGCGCGCGGAAGAGGCGCGACCGCGACGGGTCGCGATGGCAACAGGCGTTCTGACCGAGGTGTCACGAACGCAGGCACGACGTGAGGGCGGGGTGGGCGACCACCCCGCCCTTTCGCGTACGGGTGCGTGCCGCGCCACCCAGCGAGCGTCGGTTGGCGGGCGGCTGGCAGAGTGAAGGGGTGAGCCGTACCCCGCAGGGCCAGCGCGCCAGTCTGGACAAGCAGCCGCACGAGGTCGCCGCGATGTTCGACGGCGTGGCAGAGCGTTACGACCTGACCAACACGGTGATCTCGCTGGGCCAGGACCGCTCCTGGCGCCGGGCCACCCGGGCGGCGCTCGGGCTGCGGCCGGGCGAGCGGGTGCTGGACGTGGGCGCGGGCACCGGCGTCTCGACGCGCGAGCTGGCCCAGTCCGGGGCGTACGCGGTCGGGGTCGACCTGTCGCTGGGCATGCTGCACACCGGTAAGCGGGCCCGGCCCGAGGTGCCGCTGCTGGCCGGAGACGCGCTGCGGCTGCCGTTCGCCGACGCCAGTTTCGACGCGGTGACCATCTCCTTCGCGTTGCGCAACGTCAACGACACCGACGCGGCGCTGCGTGAGCTGGCCCGGGTGACCCGGCCGGGGGGCCGGCTGGTGGTCTGCGAGTTCAGCACCCCGGTCAACCCGGTCTTCCGGACGGTCTACCTGTCGTACCTGATGCGGTCGTTGCCGGCGGTGGCCCGCACGGTGTCGAGCAACCCCGAGGCGTACGTCTATCTCGCCGAGTCGGTTCGGGCCTGGCCGGCGCAGTCCGCGCTGGCCGGCCGGGTGGCCGCGGCCGGGTGGGGGCGCGTGGCGTGGCGCAACCTGACCGGTGGTGTGGTGGCCCTGCACCGGGGGATCCGCGAGTAGCGGACGGACCGCACCACCGGGCACGGACATTAGTCAGGTTTCGCTAATATCAGCCTTTAGTCCACTTTGCCCCGTACGCTCGATCGCATGACCGGAGCAGACCCGGCGGACCCGGTGGCCGCCACCGACGACGACGCGGCCGAACTCATCGCCCAGTTGCGCGAGTTGGCCGGGGCCGACCCGGTGGAGGTCCGGCAGGTGGTCGCCGAGGTGTTGGCGGCGCTGGACCGCGCGGCGGGCGGAGCGCTCCGGGAGCATCTGCCGGAGACGATCCGGGTCGACGCGGGCCTGGACGCCGCCAGCTCGACCTGACACCTGACTGCTGTGGACGGTGGTGGGCTGTCACATCGGCGAGTTAGGTACCCCTGATCCTGCGCTGGTATGACGCCGGTCATACACTCGTCCCGTCTGGCTTGTGAAGCATTTCACGAGCGTGCGGGAGGAGGCGCGAATGACCGCGGTGGAACACGACGCCGACGTCATTGTCGTGGGCGCCGGTCCCGGTGGATCAGCGACTGCGTACCACCTGGCCCGGCACGGCGTACGGGTGCTGTTGTTGGAGAAGACCGAGTTCCCCCGGGAGAAGGTCTGCGGCGACGGGCTGACCCCGCGCGCGGTGCGCCAGCTCATCCGGATGGGTGTGGACACCTCGCCCGAGGCCGGCTGGCTGCACAACCGCGGCCTGCGGGTCATCGGTGGTGGGGTGCGCCTCGAACTGGACTGGCCGGAGCTGGCCAGCTTCCCCAACTACGGTCTGGTGCGCACCCGACTGGACTTCGACGACCTGCTCGCCCAGCGGGCGGTGGCCGCCGGCGCGAAGCTGCGGACCAGCGTCAACGTCCTGGGCCCGGTGCTCGACGACGATGGCCGCGTCACCGGTGTCGAGGCGGAGGTCGGTCCGGGCAAGGAGCCCACCACCTTCCGTGCCCCGCTGGTCGTCGCGGCGGACGGCGTCTCCGGCCGCTTCCCGCTCGCGCTCGGGCTGGCCAAGCGGGAGGACCGGCCGATCGGCGTGGCCGTCCGCCGCTACTACCGCTCGCCGGCCAAGCACGAGGACAACTACCTGGAGTCCTGGCTGGAGCTGCGCAGCAAGGACAGCGGCGACAACCTGCTGCCCGGGTACGGCTGGATCTTCGGCCTCGGTGACGGGCGGGTCAACGTCGGCCTCGGCGTGCTCAACTCGTCCTCGGCGTTCGGCAAGACCAACTACCGCCGGCTGCTCACCGACTGGCTCGCCAACACCCCGGAAGACTGGGGGATGACCGACGAGACGAACGCCGACGGCCCGATCCTCGGTGCTGCGCTGCCGATGGGCTTCAACCGGGTGCCGCACTACACCCGTGGCGTGCTGCTGGTCGGTGACTCGGGCGGCATGGTCAACCCGTTCAACGGTGAGGGCATCGCGTACGCGATGGAGTCCGGCGAACTGGCCGCGGAGGCCATGGTCCAGGCCCTCGCCCGGCCGGCCGGCCCGGAGCGGGAGCGGGCGCTGATGGCGTACCCGAACGAGCTGAAGGCCCGACTCGGCGGTTACTACCGGTTGGGCGGCATCTTCGTGAAACTGATCGGCCGCCCGGAGATCATGCGGATCGCCACCAAACACGGCATGCCGCACCCGACGCTGATGCGTTTCGTCCTCAAGCTGTTGGCCAACCTGACCGACCCGCGTGGCGGGGATGCGATGGACCGGGTCATCAACGCGATGACGAAGGCAGCCCCAGCCGTATAAGTAGGACGGCATCGGTGCTGGTCACAGCCCCGATGCCGACAAAGATCGACCCCCGCCGACTGCCACTGCGAGGGACGTGAATAGTGTGATTTTCGTCAAGCACCGAGGGCAGGGAAGGACGAGCAGGAGAAAACGATGTCGCTCTCGCCTTACGCACCGATCATCGGGCTGTTCGCCCTCGCCGCGGCGTTCTCGCTGTTTTCCGTTGGCGCCGCCCGCTTCGCCGGTCCCCGTCGCTACAACAAGGCCAAACTCGAGGCTTACGAGTGCGGCATCGAGCCCAGCCCGCAGCCGGTCGGCGGCGGGCGGTTCCCGATCAAGTTCTACCTGACGGCGATGCTCTTCATCGTCTTCGACATCGAGATCATCTTCCTCTACCCCTGGGCGGTCTCGTTCGACGCTCTGCCGATCTTCGGCTTCGTGGAGATGGTCCTGTTCATCGTCGCGGTCTTCGTTGCGTACGCCTACGTGTGGCGGCGCGGCGGCCTGGACTGGGACTGAGGAAGGAACGTCAGATGGGCATCGAGGAGAAGCTTCCCGCCGGCGTCCTGCTCACCTCGGTGGAGAAGCTGGTCAACTGGTCTCGGAAGTCGTCCGTGTGGGGCGCCACCTTCGGCCTGGCCTGCTGCGCCATCGAGATGATGGCCGCCGGTGGTCCGCACTACGACATGGGCCGCTGGGGCATGGAGGTCTTCCGGGCGTCGCCCCGGCAGGCCGACCTGATGATCGTGGCCGGCCGGGTGAGTCAGAAGATGGCCCCGGTGCTGCGCCAGATCTACGACCAGATGGCCGAGCCGCGCTGGGTGCTCTCGATGGGCGTCTGCGCCAGCAGCGGCGGCATGTTCAACAACTACGCGATCGTGCAGGGCGTCGACCACGTGGTGCCGGTCGACATGTACCTCCCCGGCTGCCCGCCCCGGCCGGAGATGCTCATCGACGCGATCCTCAAGCTCCGCGAGAAGATCATGTACGAGCCGCTGGGCCCGAACGGTCGCAAGATGCTCGCTGCCCGCCAGGAGCGCGGTGACGTTCCGGTAGTGCCCTACGGCTCGATGCCCTCCTCGTACCGCAGCGACAAGGCGCGGCGCGCCGAGTGGACCCGGGCGGTCCGCGAGGGCCGCGAGGAGCAGCTGCGCATCGAGAACTGGATGAACGCTCAGAACCACCTCCACCCGCAGGTAGGCCCGAAATGACGTCACCCACGGACAAGCCAAACGACGGCGGGGTGCCGGTGCCGGTGGTGCCGGCCGGCGCCACCAGTGGTGCCCCCGCCGAGCTTCCGCCGGCCAGCCCGGCCGGTCGCGGGATGTTCGGCAACCAGGGCACCGGCGACGTGTCCGGTTACGGCGGCCTGGTCCGCCAGCGCCAGCCCATCGAGGAGGCGTCCCGCCCGTACGGGGGCTACTTCGACGAGGTCCGCGACGCGCTGGAGGAGGCGTACCCGGCCTTCGGTGACGCGATCGAGAAGGTAGTGGTCGACCGGGGTGAGCTGACCCTGCACGTACGCCCGGAGCGGATCGCCGAGGTCTGCCAGGTGATGCGGGACGACCTGGCGCTGCGGTTCGAGCTGTGCTCCTCGGTGTCCGGCGTGGACTACCTGGGCGCCGACGAACGCCGGCTGCACGTGGTCTACCTGCTCACCTCGATGACGTACCGGCGGCGGGTCCGGCTGGAGGCCGCGGTCTCCGTCGAGGCCCCGCACCTGCCCAGCGTGACCGCCGTCTACCCGACTGCGGACTGGCAGGAGCGCGAGGCGTACGACATGTTCGGCATCGTCTTCGACGGCCACCCCAGCCTGACCCGGATCCTGATGCCGGACGACTGGGAGGGCCACCCGCAGCGCAAGGACTACCCGCTCGGCGGCGTCCCCGTCGAGTACAAGGGCGCGGAGATCCAACCGCCGAACGAGCGGAGGTCGTACCAGTGACGACGTCGAACTACGCCAGCGAGCGCGAGACCGACGAGGGCCGGGTCTTCACCGTCACCGGTGGGGACTGGGACACGATCGTCGCGGGCACCGACCCGATCAACGACGAGCGGATCGTGGTCAACATGGGTCCGCAGCACCCGTCCACGCACGGGGTGCTGCGGCTGATCCTGGAGCTGGAGGGCGAGACGGTCCGTGAGGCCCGCTCGGTCGTCGGCTACCTGCACACCGGCATCGAGAAGAACCTCGAATACCGCAACTGGGTCCAGGGTTCGACGTTCGTGACCCGGATGGACTACCTCGCCCCGATCTTCAACGAGACGGCGTACGCCCTCGCGGTCGAGAAGCTGCTCGGCATCACCGACGACATCACCGAGCGGGCCACCACGATCCGCGTGCTGATGATGGAGCTCAACCGGATCTCGTCGCACCTGGTCTGGCTGGCCACCACCGGCATGGAGCTGGGCGCGATCTCGATCATGCTGTACGGCTTCCGCGAGCGGGAGTACATCCTCGACATCTTCGAGACCATCACCGGTCTGCGGATGAACCACGCGTACGTCCGGCCGGGCGGTGTGGCGCAGGACGTGCCGGACGACGCGATCGTCAAGATCCGCGAGTTCCTCAAGATGATGCCGAAGAAGCTCAAGGAGTACGAGGACCTTCTCTCCGGCCAGCCGATCTGGACCGAGCGGACGAAGAACGTCGCGGTGCTGGACGTCACCGGCTGCGTGGCCCTCGGCATCACCGGCCCGGTGCTGCGTTCCGCAGGCCTCGCCTGGGACCTGCGCAAGACCATGCCGTACTGCGGCTACGAGACGTACGAGTTCGACGTGCCGACCCACCCCGACGGTGACGTGTGGGGCCGCTACCAGGTCCGGCTCGCCGAGATCCGGGAGTCGATGAAGCTTGTCGAGCAGGCACTGGACCGGCTCCGCCCGGGCCCGGTGATGGTCGCCGACCGCAAGATCGCCTGGCCGGCGCAGCTGGCCATCGGCGTGGACGGCATGGGCAACTCGCTGGAGCACGTCGCGAAGATCATGGGTCAGTCGATGGAGTCGCTGATCCACCACTTCAAGCTGGTGACCGAGGGCTTCCGGGTCCCGCCCGGCCAGGTGTACGTCGCCATCGAGGCGCCCCGCGGCGAGTTGGGCGTCCACGCGGTCTCCGACGGCGGCACCCGGCCCTACCGGGTGCACTACCGGGAGCCGAGCTTCGTCAACCTGCAGGCCCTCCCGGCGATGGCCGAGGGCGGCCTGATCGCCGACGTGATCGCCGGCGGCGCCTCGTTGGACCCCGTGATGGGTGGTTGTGACCGATGACGACGACTTTCACTGACGAGACCCGGGAGCGGGCGCGCGAGATCATCGCCCGTTACCCGGCGGACCGGTCCCGCTCGGCGTTGCTGCCGCTGCTGCACCTGGTGCAGGCCGAAGAGGGGTACGTCTCCCCGGCCGGGGTGGCCTTCTGCGCGGAGGTGCTGGGGCTGAACAAGGCCCAGGTCGGCGCGGTGGCCACCTTCTACACGATGTACAAGCGCAAGCCGACCGGTGACTTCCTGGTCAGCGTCTGCACCAACACGATGTGCAACGTGCTCGGCGGCCAGGAGGTCTACGACACCCTTGCCGAGCACCTGGGCGTCGGGCACGACGAGACCACAGCGGACGGCACGATCACGCTGGAGCACGCCGAGTGCCTGGCGGCGTGCGACTACGGCCCGGTGATGACCGTCAACTACGACTTCTTCGACGGCGTGGACGCCTCCACCGCTGTCGGTGTGGTCGACGAGCTGCGGGCCGGTGGCCGGCCGATGCCGACCCGGGGCGCCCGGCTCTGCACCCTCAAGGAGATGGCGGTGCAGCTCGCCGGTTTCGCCGACGAGCGTGACGGCGCGGTCGCCGACGGCGGGCCGGGCGAGCCCACCCTGCGCGGGCTGCGACTGGCCCAGCAGCACGGCGTCTCCGTGCCGGGCTTCGACCCGAACACCCCGATCCGCAGCAAGGCCGAGGCCGACAAGGCCGCCGCTGAGGCGAAGGCGAAGGCGGAGGCCGCCAAGCCGGCGCCCGTCGAGGCCAGTGCGGCGCCGGTCAAGGGCGGCGACGGGGCGTCCGCCCCGACGGGGGCGGCCGGGGTCGCCGAGCCGGCGAAGCCGGCAGACGCCACCGGGCCGGCGAAGCCGGCAGACGCCACCGGCAGCACCACGCGGGACGTCAAGGCACCGGACGACAAGTCGCCGCAGGTGCGTACCGCCGAGACCCGGCAGCCGGACGCGGGCACCGCAGTGCCGGACGCCCCCGGCACCAAGGTCCCGACGGACGGCACCGGCACCGCGCCCGAGGCTGGCGACGCGCGGGCGGCCGAGGCCGCCGGCGTGGCGGCCAACGCGCCGGCCGGCGACGGCAAGCCCGCCGGCGACGAGGCCGGGGCGCAGGAGCGCAACCTCACCGAAGCGAAGGCTGGGACGGACGCCGACGGCGCCGGACCGGCGGACGCGAACGAAACGGGGGCCCAGAAGTGACCACTCCCCGCCCGGAGACGCTGGCCAAGCTGACGCCGGTGCTGACCAAGCGCTGGCTGTCGCCGGACGCCTGGCAGATCGGCACGTACGAGCAGCTGGACGGCTACGCCGCGCTGCGCAAGGCGCTCAAGGCCCACCCGGACGACCTGATCCAGCTCATCAAGGACTCCGGGCTGCGGGGCCGAGGTGGCGCAGGCTTCCCCACCGGCCTCAAGTGGGGCTTCATTCCGCAGGGCGACGGTAAGCCGCACTACCTGGTGGTCAACGCCGACGAGGGCGAGCCGGGCACCTGCAAGGACCTGCCGCTGATGACCCACGACCCGCACGCGCTGGTCGAGGGCGTGATCATCGCGTCGTACGCGATCCGGGCCGCCCGCGCCTACATCTACATCCGGGGCGAGGCGGTGCACGCCGCGCGCCGGCTGCGCAACGCGGTCCAGGAGGCGTACGACAAGGGTTACCTGGGCCGGAACATCCTGCGCAGCGGCTACGACCTGGAGCTGGTGGTGCACTCCGGCGCCGGGGCGTACATCTGCGGCGAGGAGACGGCGCTGCTGGACTCGCTGGAGGGGTTCCGGGGTCAGCCCCGGCTGCGCCCGCCGTTCCCGGCCACCCACGGCCTGTACGCGAGCCCGACTGTGGTGAACAACGTCGGCACCATCGCCAGCGTGCCGCCGATCGTGCTCGGTGGGGCCGACTGGTGGAAGAGCATGGGCACCGAGAAGTCCTCCGGGCCGATGATCTACTCGCTCTCCGGCCGGGTCGCCAACCCGGGCCAGTATGAGTGCTCGATGGGTGTCACGCTGCGCGAGCTGCTGGAGCTGGCCGGTGGCATGCAGCCCGGCCACAACCTGCGGTTCTGGACCCCGGGCGGCTCGTCCACCCCGCTGCTCGCCGCCGAGCACCTGGACGTGCCACTGGACTTCGAGGGGGTGGCGGCGGCCGGCTCGATCCTCGGCACCACTGCCACCCAGATCTTCTCCGACCAGGACTGCCCGGTCTACGCGACGTACCGGTGGCTGGAGTTCTACCACCACGAGTCGTGCGGCAAGTGCACCCCGTGCCGTGAGGGCAACTACTGGATGGTCCGCGTCTACCGGCGGATCCTCGCCGGTCAGGGCACCCACGAAGACCTGGACACCCTGCTGGACACCTGCGACAACATCCTCGGCCGCTCGTTCTGCGGCCTGGGTGACGGCGCGACCAGCTCGGTGACCTCCTCGCTGCAGTACTTCAAGCAGGACTACCTCGACTACATCGAGGGACGTACCGCGCCGAAGCTGTCGGACAAGCAACTGGTGGGGGCGCACTGATGAGCGCGAGGAACGAGCTTGCGAGTCCCGCAGTCGCGAATGGAGGGCGGCTCTGATGACTGACGTCGTAAAGGCCCCCGAGACCGTCACCCTCACCATCGACGGCGTCGAGGTCACCGCCCCCAAGGGGACGCTGCTGATCCGGGTCGCCGAGCAGATGGGCACCGAGATCCCCCGGTTCTGCGACCACCCGCTGCTGGCCCCGGCCGGCGCCTGCCGGCAGTGCCTGGTCGAGGTGGAGGGGCAGCGCAAGCCGGTGGCCTCCTGCACCCAGACCGTCGCCGACGGCATGGTCGTGCGGACCCAGATCACCTCTCCGGTGGCCAAGAAGGCGCAGGAGGGGGTGATGGAGCTGCTGCTGCTCAACCACCCGCTGGACTGCCCGATGTGTGACAAGGGCGGCGAGTGCCCGCTCCAGAACCAGGCGATGTCCACTGGCCGCACCGACTCGCGCTTCCACGAGCACAAGCGGGAGTACGAGAAGCCGATGGCGATCAGCAGCCAGGTGCTGCTGGACCGCGAGCGGTGTGTCCTCTGTCAGCGGTGCACCCGGTTCTCCGAGGAGATCGCCGGCGACAAGTTCATCGACCTGATGGGCCGGTCGTCCGCCGAGGAAATCAACATCTACCGGGACGACGCGTACGGCGAGGAGGGCGACGCCGGCGACGTTCCGTTCAACTCCTACTTCTCCGGCAACACCGTCCAGATCTGCCCGGTGGGCGCGCTGACCGGTGCCCAGTACCGCTTCCGCGCCCGGCCGTTCGACCTGGTCTCCAGCCCGAGCGTCTGCGAGCACTGCTCTGCCGGCTGCGGGCAGCGCACCGACTGGCGGCGTGGCAAGGTGCTGCGCCGGCTGGCCGGCGACGAGCCCGCGGTGAACGAGGAGTGGAACTGCGACAAGGGCCGCTGGGGCTTCCAGTACACCCGCGCCGCCGACCAGCTGACCACTCCGCTGGTCCGCGACGAGCACACCGGTGAGCTGCGCGAGGCGTCCTGGAGCGAGGCGCTCACCGTCGCCGCCGAGGGGCTGCACATCGCGCGGGAGAGCGGGCAGGGCACGGCGGTGCTCACCGGCGGTCGGCTGACCGTCGAGGACGCGTACGCGTACGCCAAGTTCGCCCGGGTCGCGTTGAACACGAACGACATCGACTTCCGGGCCCGGCCGGTCTCTCGCGAGGAGGCCGACTTCCTGGCCAGCTCGGTCGCCGGGGTCACCGACGTCACCTACACCGACGTGGAGAACGCGCCGGCGGTGGTGCTTGTCGGCCTGGAGCCCGAGGAGGAGTGCCCGATCCTCTTCCTGCGCCTGCGCAAGGCGTACCTGAAGAAGACCCTGACGGTGTACGCGCTGGCGCCCTTCGCCACCCGCGGCCTGGAGAAGCTCGGTGCCAAGCTGGCCCGGGTGGTTCCGGGCGAGGAGGCCAGCGTGCTCGCCGAGCACGCCACTGTCAGCGAGGCGCTGAGCGCACCGGGCGCGATCCTGATCGTCGGTGAGCGGTTGGCCTCCGTGCCGGGTGGGCTCTCCGCCGCGGCCGACGTGGCCCGGCGTACCGGCGCGAAGTTGGCCTGGGTGCCGCGGCGCGCGGGTGACCGCGGCGCTGTCGACGCGGGTTGCCTGCCCAACCTGCTCCCCGGTGGACGGCTGGTCACCGAGCCGGCCGCCCGGGCCGAGCTGGGTGAGGCGTGGGACATCCCGGCCGGGGTGATCCCGAGCCAGGCCGGCCGGGACACCGACGGCATCCTGAGCGCGGCCGCCAACGGGCAGCTCGGCGCGCTGGTCGTCGGCGGTGTCGACCCGGCCGACCTGGCCGACCCGCGACTGGCGGAGGCCGCCCTGGACGCGGTGCCGTTCCTGGTCAGCCTCGAACTGCGCGCCAGCGCGGTGACCCGGCGCGCGAACGTGGTGCTGCCTGTCGCCCCGGTGGCCGAGAAGGCCGGCAGCTTCCTGGACTGGGAGGGTCGGCTGCGCCCGTTCGAGGCGGTGCTGAACACCGCCGCGATGACCGACGGCCGGGTGCTCGACGCACTGGCAGCGCTGCTCGACGTGCGCCTCGGCACTGCCGACGTGCTGAGCGTGCGTCGCGAGCTGGCCACGCTGCCGGCGACGCGGATGTCCCGACCGACCGCGCCGTCGGTAGCGCCGGGCCGGGTGCCGGAGCCGAAGGCCGGGGAGGCCGTGCTGGCCACCTGGCACCAGCTGGTGGACCTCGGCACCCTGACCGAGGGCGACGAGAACCTCGCCGGAACCGCCCGTCCGCCGGTGGTCCGGCTGGGTAAGGGCACCGCCGAGGCGCTCGGTGTGGTCGACGGTGACGCGGTCACTGTCGGCACTGACCGGGGGGCGCTGACCCTGCCGGCGGAACTCACCGAGATGCCGGACGGCGTGGTCTGGCTGCCGACCAACTCACCCGGCTCGACAGTGCGGCGCAGCCTCGGGGCGACGTCCGGCGCGGTCGTCCGGATCTCCGTCCCCGCAACGGGTACGGCCATCCCGGCCGGACGTGTGGCGGCCGACGAGACCGGTCTCCCGGGTCCGCTCCTCAGTTCTGGGGGTAACCAGTGAGTGCGAGGAGTGAACGAGCGCAGCGAGTGAGCCCCGCAGTCGCGAACGAAAGGCGGGCACAGTGAGTCCGATCTACCTGGCCCAGGATCCGACGCTTGCCGACTTCGGTCGGGATCCGTGGTGGCTGGTCCTCGGCAAGATTGTCTTCGCGTTCGCCTTCGGTCTGCTGGCCACCCTGCTCGGCGTCTGGTTCGAACGGCGCGTGGTCGGCTACATGCAGGTGCGGCCAGGCCCCAACCAGGTCGGCCCGTTCGGCCTGCTGCAGACCCTCGCCGACGGCCTGAAGATGGCCTTCAAGGAGGACATCCTGCCGAAGGCGGCCGACAAGGTCGTCTACTTCTTCGCCCCGACCATCTCGGTGATCTGCGCGGTCACCGCCCTGTCGGTGGTGCCGTTCGGCCCGATGGTGAGCATCTTCGGTCACCACACGCCGTTGCAGGTCACCGATGTGCCGGTGGCGGTGCTGCTGCTGCTCGCCTGCTCCTCGATGGGCGTCTACGGCATCGTGCTGGGTGGCTGGGCCTCCGGCTCGACGTACCCGCTGCTGGGTGGTCTACGGTCGAGCGCCCAGATGATCTCCTACGAGGTCGCCATGGGGCTCAGCATCGTGGCGGTCTTCATGACCGCCGGCACGATGAGCACCAGCGGGATCGTCGCCGCTCAGGGCGACGGCACCCAGCTGACCGTCTTCGGCCAGACCATCCCGGCCCCGGGCTGGTACGCGATCCTGCTGCTGCCGAGCTTCATCATCTTCTTCATCGCCACCGTGGGTGAGACCAACCGGGCGCCGTTCGACCTGCCCGAGGCCGAGTCCGAGCTGGTCGCCGGCTTCATGACCGAGTACAGCTCGCTGAAGTTCGCGCTCTTCATGCTCAGCGAGTACGTCGCGATGGTGACCATGTCCGCTGTCACCACCACGCTGTTCCTGGGCGGTTGGCGGGCGCCCTGGCCGATCACCATCTGGGAGGGCGCCAACTCCGGTTGGTGGCCGATGCTCTGGTTCTTCGGCAAGGTGATCGCGCTGGTCTTCGTCTTCGTGTGGCTGCGCGGCACCCTGCCCCGGCTGCGGTACGACCAGTTCATGCGGCTCGGCTGGAAGGTGCTGCTGCCGATCAACCTGGTCTGGATCCTGGTCCTGTCGGGCCTGCGCTCCATCGAGGACTGGGACACCCGCGGCAAGGTGATCGCCGTCGGGATTCCGGCCGGCATCCTGCTGATCGCCACGATCTTCTGGCCCAGCCGGAAGCCGAAGCCGAAGCCGACGACGCAGGAACAGGTCGACAACCGGCCGCACGGGAGCTTCCCGCTGCCGCCGATGGATCTTCAGGTACCACCGAGCCCGCGTATCACGCGCGTGGTCGCCGAGCGGGAGCCGGCCAACATCGTTGCCGGCTCGGACTCCAGGGAGGTGTGACGTGGGCGCGATCACCGGAACGTTCAAGGGATTCGGTGTCACCTTCTCGCACATGTTCAGGAAGGTCGTCACCACCGACTATCCGTTCAAGCCGCCGGTGTCGGCGCCGCGCTACCACGGGCGGCACATCCTCAACCGGCACCCGGACGGCCTGGAGAAGTGCATCGGCTGCGAGCTGTGCGCCTGGGCCTGCCCGGCGGACGCGATCTACGTCGAGGGTGGCGACAACACCGACGAGCAGCGCTTCTCGCCGGGTGAGCGGTACGCCAGCATCTACCAGATCAACTACGCCCGGTGCATCTTCTGCGGGCTGTGCATCGAGGCCTGCCCGACCCGGTCGCTCACCATGAGCAACGAGTACGAGCTGGCCCGGGACAACCGGCAGGACCTGATCTTCACCAAGGAGCAGCTGCTCGCGCCGTTGCTCGAGGGCATGGAGCAGCCGCCGCACCCGATGCGGCTGGGCGACAGCGAGAAGGACTACTACGTCGGCGCGCTGGACAACCCGGGCACCTCCGCCGGTGCGGAGACGTCCCCGATGGGCCCCGGCCGCTACCAGGTCGAGGAGCACCCCGGCGTGACGTTCCCGGGCGCCGAGCAGGCCGCCCAGCGCGTCGCGGCCGGCAAGGGAGAGAAAGCATGACCACGTCTACGGTGCTGGCCGCGGCGGGTGGGGTGTCCGGCGGCGAGGAGGTCACCTTCTGGATCCTCGGGCCGCTCGCGCTCGTCGGCGCGATCGGGATGGTGGCCGCGCGCAACGCTGTGCACTCCGCGCTCTGGCTGGTGCTCACCATGCTCTGCCTGGGCGTGTTCTACGTGCTCCAGGCCGGGCCGTTCATCGGCATGGTGCAGATCATCGTCTACACCGGCGCGATCATGATGCTCTTCCTCTTCGTGCTGATGCTTGTCGGCCGGGACTCCACCGACTCGCTGATCGAGACGTTGCGTGGCCAGCGGGTCGCCGCGATCGTGCTGGGGCTGGGCTTCGCCGGCCTGGTCGGCGGCGCGCTCTACCGGGCGCTGCAGGGGACGACCGCTGTCGGCCTGGAGCAGGCCAACGCGGAGGGCAACGTGCAGGGCATCGCCCGACTGCTCTTCACCAAGTACGTCTTCGCGTTCGAGCTGACCTCGGCGCTGCTGATCACCGCGGCGGTCGGTGCCATGGTGCTCGCGCACATCGAGCGCCGCAAGGAGGACAAGGTCGACCAGGTGTCGACGATGAAGGCCCGTTTCGCGCCGGGTAACTACCCCGGCCCCAAGCCGGGCCCCGGCGTCTTCGCGACCTCGTCCTCGGTGGCCACCCCGGCCCGACTGCCGGACGGCCGGCTCTCCGAGCGAAGCACGCCGGACATCCTGCCGGTGCGGGAGTTGACCGCGCAGGAGACCACCCTGAAAGGTACGGACCGGTGAGCGCGAGGAGTGCAGCGAAGCGGAGCCCCGCAGTCGCGAACGAAAGCGAGTTCAGCCATGACGCCTGACTACTACCTGGTGCTCGCGGCGGTGCTGTTCACCATCGGCGCCGCCGGGGTGCTCGTCCGGCGCAACGCGATCGTGCTGTTCATGTGCGTGGAGCTGATGCTCAACGCGGCCAACCTGACGCTGGTCACCTTCAGCCGGATCAACGGTGACCTCAACGGCCAGATCATGGCGTTCTTCGTGATGGTGGTGGCGGCGGCCGAGGTCGTGGTCGGGCTCGCGATCATCATGTCCATCTTCCGGACGCGACGCTCGGCGAGTGTCGACGACGCCAACCTGCTCAAGTACTAGAGGGGTCCACCGGTGGAAGAGACTGTGGAATACGCCCAGGCCACGGGGCTGCTTGGGGGCGTCTGGCTGCTGGTGGCGATCCCGCTGGTCAGCGCGGCCATCCTGCTGCTGCTCGGCCGCCGGGCCGACCGCTGGGGGCACTGGTTGGGCGTCGCCGCCATCGGCGCCGCGTTCGTACTCGGCCTGAGCTTCTTCTTCCAGCTGCGTGGCCTGGAGAACAAGTCGGTCGAGCTGAGCCTCTGGGACTTCATCGCGGTCGGTGATCTGCGCGTCGACTTCGGCCTGCTCTTCGACCCGCTGGCCGCGGTCTTCGTACTGCTGATCACCGGGGTGGGTTTCCTGATCCACCTGTACGCGGTGGAGTACATGTCGCACGACGCCGGCCGTCGTCGGTTCTTCGCGTACTTCAACCTGTTCGTCGCGGCGATGCTGCTGCTGGTGCTCGGCAACAACTACGTGATGCTGTACTTCGGCTGGGAGGGCGTTGGTCTGGCGTCGTACCTGCTGATCTCCTTCTGGACCGAGCGGCCGAGCGCGGCCACCGCCGGCAAGAAGGCGTTCCTGATGAACCGGGTCGGCGACGCCGGCCTGGCCATTGGCATCTTCATCATGTTCGCCACCCTGGGCACCACCCAGTACGACGAGGTGTTCAACGGTGTCAGCGCGCTGACCGGCACCACGGTGCTGGTCCTCGGCCTGTTGCTGCTGCTCGGCGCGGCCGGCAAGTCCGGTCAGTTCCCGCTCCAGGCGTGGTTGCCGGACGCGATGGAGGGCCCGACCCCGGTGTCGGCGCTCATCCACGCCGCCACGATGGTCACCGCGGGCGTCTACCTGATCGCCCGGTCCAACCCGATCTTCTCGGCCAACTCGACGCTGCAACTCGTTGTGGTCAGCGTCGGCGCGCTCACCCTGCTGATCGGCTGCATCATCGGTGCGGCCAAGGACGACATCAAGCGGGTGCTCGCCTGGTCGACGGTGAGCCAGATCGGCTACATGTTCCTCGGTGTGGGCCTCGGCGGCGCGGCGTACGCGCTGGCCATCGTGCACCTGCTGGCGCACGGCTTCTTCAAGGCCAACATGTTCCTGGGCGCCGGTTCGGTCATGCACGGGATGAAGGACCAGGTCGACATCCGCCGCTTCGGTGGGCTTTCCAAGTACATGAAGATCACCTGGTTGACCTTCATGATGGGCTGGCTGGCCATCATCGGCATGTTCCCGTTCTCCGGCTTCTTCTCCAAGGAGCCGATCATCGTGGCAGCCTTCGAGCGGGACGACTGGACCGCCTGGCTCTTCGGCGGGGCGGCGCTGCTCGGCGCCGGGCTGACCGCGTTCTACATGACGCGGCTGTTCGTGCTCACCTTCCACGGCCCGCAGCGGTGGACCGAGGACATCGAGCACCCGCACGAGTCGCCGAAGCTGATGACCATCCCGCTGATCCTCCTGGCGGTCGGGTCGGTCGGTGCCGGCTTCCTGCTCGCCACGTCCGTTCCGGACTGGCTGACGGAGACCGCCGGGCTGGGCGGCGAGCACGCCGAGCACGAGGCGGTCCTCTCGCACGCCGTGATCACCACGCTGTCGCTGCTGGTCACCGTGCTCGGCGCCGGGCTCGCCTGGTTCCTGTTCCGGGCCGGTACGGCCACCGCGCCGCAGCCGGCCGGGGTGCTGGTCACCGCCGCCCGCCGCAACCTCTACACCGACACGGTCAACGAGGCGGTCTTCGAGAAGCCGGGCATCTTCCTCACCCGGGCGCTGGTGTACCTCGACAACCGGGGCATCGACGGGCTCGTCAACGGGCTCGCCGCAGCGGTCGGCGGGGGCTCGGGTCGCCTCCGCCGGATGCAGACCGGCTTTGTCCGCTCGTACGCCACCTCGATCCTGGCCGGTGCGCTGCTGGTGATGGCGGCGTTCCTGGCGGTGCAGGCGGGGTGGTTGGCGTGATCGACCTCTTTCCGGCCGCCCCCGCCGGCGGACCACGCAGTGACGACGGAGGTAAGGCCGCATAATGTCCAACTTCCCGTTCCTCTCGGTGCTCACCGTGGCGCCGCTGGTGGGCGCCCTGGTGGTGGCCTTCCTGCCGCGCCACCGCCCGGAGCTGGCCAAGCAGGTGGCGTTCGCCTGGTCGCTGCTCGTGCTGGTGCTCTCGGTGGTGATGTGGGTCAGCTTCAACGCCGGCGGTGACCGGTTCCAGTTCCGCGAGTCGTACTCGTGGATCCCGAACTGGGGTGTCAGCTTCACCTTCGCCGCCGACGGCATCGCGCTGGTGATGCTGATGCTGATCGCGGTGCTGGTGCCGCTGGTGATCCTGGCGTCCTGGCACGACGCCGAGTCGTCGAAGCGGTCGGTGCCCGTCTACTTCGCGCTGCTGCTGGTCCTCGAGTGCACGATGATCGGCGTCTTCGCGGCGGCCGACGTCTTCCTGTTCTACGTGTTCTTCGAGGTCATGCTGGTGCCGATGTACTTCCTCATCGGCAGCTACGGCGGCCACCAGCGGCAGTACGCGGCGGTGAAGTTCTTCCTCTACTCGCTCGTCGGCGGTCTGTTCATGCTGGCCGCGGTGATCGGCCTCTGGGTGGTCGGCGGGAAGACCTTCGACTGGCAGGCGCTCTCGCAGGTCGACATCAGCACCGGCACCGAGCGGTGGCTGTTCCTCGGCTTCTTCCTCGCGTTCGCCATCAAGGCGCCGTTCTTCCCGTTCCACACCTGGCTGCCCGATGCCGGTGGCGCCGCCCCGGCGGGCGCGGCGGCACTGCTCGTCGGCGTGCTGGACAAGGTCGGCACCTTCGGCATCCTGCGCTACTGCCTGCCGCTGTTCCCCGAGGCGTCGAAGTGGTTCGCACCGTGGGCGCTGGCCCTGGGTGTGATCGGCATCGTGTACGCCGCGCTGCTGGCGGTCGGTCAGAACGACCTGAAGCGGCTCGTGTCGTACACCTCGATCGCGCACTTCGGCTTCATCGGGGTGGGCATCTTCGCCTTCACCACCCAGGCCGGCACCGGCGCGGTGCTCTACATGCTCAACCACGGGTTGGCCACCGGCCTGCTCTTCCTGGTGGTGGGCATGCTGATCTCCCGGCGCGGCTCGTCGTTGATCAGCGACTTCGGTGGCGCCGGGAAGCTGGTCCCGGTGCTCGCCGGGGTGCTCTTCTTCGCCGGTCTCGCCTCGCTCGCGCTGCCCGGTACGGCGCCGTTCATCTCCGAGTTCCTGGTGCTGATCGGCACCTTCACCGTGAACAAGCCGGTCGCTGTCATCGCCACGCTCGGCATCATCCTGGCCGCCGCGTACGTGCTGTGGATGGTGCAGCGCACCACCCAGGGCACCCTCAACCCGGCGCTGACCGAGGTCGACGGCATGCGCCGGGACCTCAACCTGCGCGAGAAGGTGGTGGTCGCCCCCCTGATCGCGCTGATCGTGCTGCTCGGCTTCTTCCCGAAGCCGGTCACTGACGTGATCAACCCCGCCGTCCAGGCGACCATGGACGACATCGGTAGAACCGACCCGGCCCCGTCGGTGGGCACCGTCCAGGAGGCAGGCCGGTGAGCGCGAGGAGTGAGCTTGCGAGCCCCGCAGTCGCGAACGAAAGGCCGGCACCGTGACCGAGCTGAACCTGCCGTCGATCAACTATTCGGCGATCTCTCCGATCCTGATCATGCTGGGCACCGCGCTGCTCGGTGTGTTGGTCGAGGCCCTGGTGCCCCGGCGCTGGCGGCACGTGGTGCAGTTGACGTTGGCGCTGCTCGCGGTGCTCGCGGCACTGACCATGGTGGTCCTCAACGCCGACGAGCGGATCATCACCGCCGGCCAGGCCCTCGCGATCGACGGGCCGACGCTCTTCCTCCAGGGCGCGATCCTGGTGCTGGCCGCGATGGCGCTGCTGCTGATCGGTGACCGCTCGGTCGAGCGGGGCGGGGCGTTCGTCGCCCAGGCCGCGGTGACCGCCGAGTCGGCCGACGACCGGCGGCAGGCCGAGGGGCGCAACGGTCTCACCGAGGTCTACCCGCTGACCACGTTCGCGATCGGCGGCATGCTGATCTTCGTGGCGGCGAACGACCTGCTGACCATGTTCATCGCGCTGGAGGTCTTCTCCCTGCCGCTCTACCTGCTCTGCGCGCTGGCCCGTCGCCGGCGTCTGCTGAGCCAGGAGGCGGCGATGAAGTACTTCCTGCTCGGCGCGTACGCCTCCGCGTTCTTCCTGTTCGGTGTGGCCCTGATCTACGGCTTCACCGCCGGTATCCCGGGCCGCCCGGCCGGCGTCGACTTCGCCACCATCCACGCGGCGGTGAGCGAGTCGCCGGCCAGCCCGGTGCTGCTCTTCGCCGGCATGGCGCTGCTCGCCATCGGTCTGCTCTTCAAGGCCGCGGCGGCCCCGTTCCACGTCTGGACCCCGGACGTCTACCAGGGCGCGCCGACCCCGGTCACCGGGTTCATGGCGGCCTGCACCAAGGTCGCCGCGTTCGGTGCCCTGCTGCGCGTCTTCCAGGTCGCGTTCGCGAACGCCAACTGGGACTTCACCCCGGTCCTCGGCGCGGTGGCGGTGCTGACCATGCTGATCGGTGCGGTGCTCGCGGTCACCCAGACCGACATCAAGCGGCTGCTCGCGTACTCCTCGATCGCCAACGCCGGCTACCTGCTGGTCGGTGTGTTGGCGCCGAGCCGCGACGGGCTCGCCGGCACGATGTTCTACCTGGTCGCGTACGGCTTCTCGGTGCTTGCCGCGTTCGCCGTGGTGACGCTGGTGCGGGACGACGACGGGGAGGCCACCCACCTGTCCCGCTGGGCCGGGCTGGGCCGGCGGTCGCCGTTCTTCGCCGCGCTGTTCACGTTCATCCTGCTCGCCTTCGCCGGTATCCCGCTGACCAGCGGATTCACCAGCAAGTTCGCCATCTTCGGGCCGGCGCTGGACGGTGGCCAGGCCTGGCTGGTGATCGCCGGTGTGCTGACCAGCATGGTGCTCGCGTTCCCGTACCTGCGGGTCGTGGTGATGATGTGGCTCTCCGAGCCGGGCGAGTCCACCCCGACCGTCACCGTGCCCGGTGGGCTCACCTCCGCCGCGCTGACGATCGGTGTGCTGGCGACCCTGGTTTTGGGCGTCGCGCCGGCGCCGCTGCTCGATCTGGCTGCCGGAGCCGCCGAATTCGTTCGATAAACGAAGGTTCGATGACCGGGGGTCGGCATGTGTTCACGTGCCGGCCCCCGGTGCGTATCCCCGGGCCGGAGCAGGTCGAACGGGTGTGGCATGGTTGATAGCGTGGTGAATCCGGCGGGCGAGCGTTCAGGTGCCTCCGGCTCCGGCGGTCGACGGGGTCGGGCGAGCACGAGTCAGTTCGGCGCGCTTGGCCTCAACCTCGCCGATCCCCGTGTCGAGGCGTCCGTGCTGGGTCTTCTGGACACGGTCGAGGTCGAGTTGCGGGCCAGCGTGGCCAGCGCCGACCCGTTCGTCACCGAGGCTGCCCGGCACCTCGTCGAGGCCGGCGGGAAGCGTTTCCGGCCGTTGCTGGTGGCGCTGGGCGCCCAGTTCGGTGACCCGACCGGCGCGCAGGTGGTCCCGGCCGCCGTGGTGATGGAGCTCACTCACCTCGCCACCCTCTACCACGACGACGTGATGGATGAGGCCGCCGTCCGTCGGGGCGCGCCGAGCGCCAACTCCCGGTGGACCAACTCGGTCGCCATCCTGGTCGGTGACTACCTCTTCGCCCGCGCGGCGGACATCGCCGCCGACCTGGGCCCCGAGGCGGTCCGGTTGCAGGCGCGCACCTTCGCCCGGCTGGTGCACGGCCAGATCGCGGAGACCGTGGGGCCGCGCGCCGACGACGACCCGGTGGCCCACTACCTGCACGTGATCGCCGAGAAGACCGGCTCACTGATCGCCACGTCGGCCCGCTTCGGCGGCATGTTCGGTGGTGCCGCCCCGGAGCACGTGGAGGCCCTCGCCGGGTACGGCGAGACGATCGGCGTCGCCTTCCAACTCTCCGACGACCTGTTGGACATCGCCTCCGAGTCGGTGCAGTCGGGCAAGACCCCCGGCACCGACCTGCGCGAGGGTGTCCCGACGCTGCCGGTGCTCTACGCCCGCGAGGCGGACGACTCCGACGCCTCGTCGGTGCGGCTGCGGGAGATCCTGGCGACCGGCCCGTTGACCGACGACGCGCTGCACGCCGAGGCGTTGGGGCTGCTCCGGGAGAGCCCGGCGCTCAAGCGTGCCCGGGAGACAGTGCGCAGCTACGCCGAGGAGGCCCGGGCGCAGCTCGCCCCGCTGCCGCACGGCCCGTCCCGCAGCGCGCTCGAGTCGCTCTGCGACTACATCGCCGACCGCACCAGCTGATCCACGCCCCGGCCCGTTGCGGCGGCAGCGCGGGTCAGCAGTCGACTGCCGACGAGCATGAGGGCGGCGGCGAGCAGCATCGCCACCGCCGCGATGGTCCACATCGCCGGGTAACCGAGGTGGGCGGCGAGCGGGCCCAGGCTCAGCGGGCCGAGACAGCCGCCCGCGTACACCCCGGTCTGGGTGATCGAGGTGGCGGCGGCCGGTGACTGTGGGTGCAGCCGGACCACAGCGAAGTTCATCAGGCCGGGCCAGGCCCAGCCCAGGCCGAAGCCGAGCACCACACCGACCACCAACGGCACCGAACCGGTCAGCGCGAGCAGGCCCAATCCGACCGCGCCGACGAGCAGCATCGCGGCGATGAGGGCGACGTGGCCGGTCTCGCGGCGATCGGCCAACCAGCCGGCGCCGACCCGAGCGGCCACACAGACCGCGCTGCCCAGGGTCAGGGTGAGGCCCGCCAGGCCCGGCGACAGCCCTCGGGCCGCGGCGGAATCCACCAGGAAGGTGCCCAGCGCGTTTGCCGCGCCGGACGCCAACGTCGCCGCCGCGCCGATCACCACCAGCGCCGCCGTCGCCCGCCCGGCGCGGGCGGCACCGGCCCGTCGGGCCAGGCCGGGCAACTGCCGGGGTACGGCGGCCAGTGTCGTCAGCGCGGCCACGGCGGCGGCCACGAACGCCCAGCGCCAGCCGGCGGTGAGCGCGATGGTGGGCACGGCCGCCCCGGCCAGCAGTGTGGAGACCGGGATGGCGGCCTGCTTGACACCGAACGACAGCCCCTGCCGCCGGGCCGGCACGTGCTGGGCCAGCGCGGCGTTGCTGGCCAACTGGCCGAGCGCGTTCGCGGCGGCGCTGAGCGCCAGCAGGCCGACCAGCACCGGGTACGACCGGGCGAAGGCGGCCACGGCCAGCATCGACCCGGCGGCCAGCAGAATGCCGCAGCGGGCGACCACCGCCGGTCCGTACCGCTCGACCAGGCGGCCGGAGGGCACCGAGGCCAGCGCGCTGACCCCGAAGTAGACGGAGACGGCCAGGCCCAGACCGGCCGGCGAGAAGCCGAGGTCGGTGCCCATCTGCACGGCGAGACCGCCGAGCAGGAAGACGGGGAGTACGCAGGCCACTGTGGTGACGACTGCGCCGGCGCTGGCCCGGACCGGGTGGGGTCGGGCGTTCGCCGGATCGGGGGTGTTGGAGGTGTCGGTCATCGTTGGGCAAACCTACGTGAGGCCCGCTCAGAGCACTCCTGGTGACCGGCGGGGCACTAGCTGTGGATGGTGATCTGGCATCCTCGACCCGAACAGGCATTTCGCACCGGGCCTGTTTTTCATATGGTGTAAGTCCCCGGCGGCGGAGGTGGTTGTGCGCGACCCCTTGGCAGAACCTTCGGACCTGATTCGCAGCGTGTCCCGAGCGCTACGGGTGCTGGAGTCGGTCGGTCGCGCCCCGAAGGGCCTGACCGTCAAGCAGATCGCCCGGCGCTGCGAGCTGACCGTGGCCACCACCTACCACCTGGTTCGCACCCTCGCCTACGAGGGCTACGTGATCCGTCGCGAGGACGGCACGTACATCGTGGGGTTGGAGGTGGCCGACCGGTACCGGGAACTGGTGACGGCGTTCCGGGGCCCGCCAGCGGTCGGTGAGACCCTGCGGCGGGCCGCACTGGACACCGGCTACAGCCACTACCTCGGTCGGTTCGTCGGCGGTCAGGTGGCGCTCACCGCGGTCGCCGAGGGGCACCGCTCTCCCTACCTGGAGGACCTGGTCCCCGGCTTCGACGAAGGGGCGCACGCGACAGCGCTCGGCAAGTCGCTGCTCGCCACCCTCACTACCGACCAGCGCTACCGCTATCTGCGCGAATACGGCATGCGCCCGTTCACCACCGCCACGCTGACCACCACCGAGAGTTTCGAGGCCGACCTGGCCGCCGGTGACCGGCGCGGCATGCAGTTGGAGATGGGGCAGTTCCGGCAGGGGGTGGCCTGCGCCGCGGTGCTCGTCGCACCGGACAAGGACATGGAACGCCGCGTCGTGCTGGCCTGCGCGTTGCCGGCCAGCGAGATGATGACCTCCGCCCGGGTGGTACGCGCCAAGCTGCTCACAGTGGCCCGCAGCGTGGCCGACGGCATCGCCTCCGACAACTGACCGCCGAGAGGCCCTCTCCCAGGCTGGGAGAGGGCCTCTCGGGGCGGTCCAGCGCCGGACCGCCAGAGCAACGTCAGCGGCCTCTCGGCAGCGGGTACGACGTCAGCTGCCCACCGGGCCGCCGTCGAGGCGCCAGGTGACCACCACGCCCGGCTTGGCGTAGTCACCGTCCGGCCAGTTCGAGGCCGGGTTCTCCACCGAGGCCCCGGTGATCTCGCCCGGGTGCTGCACCGCGACGAAGACCGAGCGGTTGTCGCCGGTGATGAACGGGCCGCAGGTCTCCGCGCCGAGCGGCACGGTCAGGAACTGCTTGAGGTGACCCCGCTCCGGACCCTCCACGGCGGTGGCGAACAGGCCGTCGTTGCTGCCCAGCGCGTTGCCGTCGGTGGAGATCCAGAGGTTGCCGGTGGCGTCGAAGGCGACGTTGTCCGGGCAGGAGATCGGGGAGACCTTGGACTTGTCGTACCCGGCGAAGAAGGTCGACGGGTCGGTCGGGTCGCCGCAGACGATCGGCAGCGACCAGGCGAAGGTCTCCGAGGCGTTGTCGTTGCGGTCCTCGACCAGCTCCAGGATCTGCCCGTGCTTGTTGGCGGTGCGCGGGTTGGCCTCGTCCGCCTTCGGGTTGCTGCCCACGCCGCGGTTGGTGTTGTTGGTCAGCGCCACGTACACCTTGCCGGTGAGCAGGCTCGGCTCGACGTCCTCGGGGCGGTCCATCTTGGTCGCGCCGACCTTGTCACCGGCGAGCCGGGTGAAGGTGAGCACGTCCGCGGCGGTCATCCCGTCGACGAACGACCGGTTGCCGCTGACCAGCTTGATCCAGCGACCACGGCCGTTGAACGCGCCGTCGGTGGGGAGCTTGCCCGAGCCGTCGATCTCGGCGGCGCTGGTCTGGTCGAGCTTCGCCACGTAGAGCGTGCCGGACTCCAGCAGGGTCAGGTTGTGCTTGCGGGCAGCCCAGGAGTTGCCCTTCATGAACTTCTTGTCCGAGACGAACTTGTAGAGGTAGTCGAACCGCTCGTCGTCGCCCATGTAAGCGACCACGTGGCCGTCCTTGGCGACGATCACGTTGGCGCCCTCGTGCTTGAACCGGCCCATCGCGGTGTGCTTGCGCGGGCGGCTCTCCGGGTCGAACGGGTCGATCTCGACGACCCAGCCGAACCGGTGTGCCTCGTTGGGGTGCTTCGCCAGGTCGAAGCGCTCGTCGGCGCGCTCCCACTTGCGGCTGCCGCTGGGGTAGCGGCTGGCGGTGCTGATGCCGTAACGGTCCAGCTTCGGCTTCAGTTCGGCCGGGGCGGCGTCGGCGCCGACGAAGTACTGGTTGAAGTTCTCCTCACCGGAGAGCACAGTGCCCCACGGGGTCACGCCACCGGCACAGTTGTTCAGCGTGCCGACGACAGTGCGGCCCTTGGGGTCGGCGGCGGTCTTCAGCCAGGCCGAGCCGGCGGCCGGGCCGGTCAGGTCGAACTTGGTGCTCAGCGCGGTGACCCGCCGGTTGTACGGCCGCGGACCCTTGTCGACCGGCTTCCACTGCCCGGTGCCGGCGACCCGCTCCAGCTCCACCACTGACATGCCGTGCGCGGCCATGGCGGTGCGCAGCTGCTCCACGGAGAGCCCGTCCAGGCCGGGGAAGCCCGGGAACATCAGGTCCTCGTTCGTGTACTCGTGGTTCACCACGAGCAGCGCCCGCCTGCCCTGCTTGTCCAGCGGCAGCACGCCCACGAAGTCGTTGTTGTAGCCGAACTGCTTGGACTGCGCGGCGGCGGTCTGGTGGTGCAGGTTGAACTCCGGCGCGCCCGGCAGCACCGGGTCACCCCACTTGATCACCACGGCGTGGTCGTAGCCGTTCGGCACGACAAGGGTGTCCAGCTTGTTCGGCGGGATCGGCTTGAAGGTCAGCGCGCCGCTGCCCACCCCGGTGCTGGGACGGCCGAAACCGAAGGCCTCCGGAACGTCCGGGGTGGTCGGGGCCGCCATGGCCGGGGCCGCACCGGCGAGCGCACCGGCCGCCGCGCCGCCGAAGCCGAGCACCAGCGCGCCGACCGCGCCGGCCCGGACCACGCCACGCCGCGACACCTCGGCGTTCACCACGTCACCGAAGTACGCGTTGTCGGAGGTGTTCGGCACCGGGTGGTCACACGCGTTTCCACACCGGTACAGGCAGGTCATGGCGTCGCGGGTGCCATGGCGGGTGCCGTTCAACAGGGGGAGCAGCCGGGGACGGTCGCTCATGGGAGAGGCCTCCAGAGAAGTCGGTGACACGACAGGCGGCGTACCAGCCGGACGCTAGGAGGACGTGGTGAGCGCTCGTCGGCCACGATGTGAACCGGGCATGAACACCTTCGTGGGTGGCAACCACCGGGCAACCGGTCTGACCTCGGTCTGAACCGATCGGCGTGACCGCACGTATTCCCGAGCGGACGCACCGCCGGACGCGCGCCGGAAGCGAGGAGACCGCCATCAGCGACCACGACGCCCAACTGCTGCGCGCGCTGCACGACGAGCACGCGGAGGCGCTGTACGCCCATGCCCTGCGGCTGGTCAACGGGGACCGGCAGCGGGCCGAGGACCTGGTGCAGGAGACGCTGCTGCGGGCCTGGCGACATCCGGAGTCACTCGACCCGACGCGCGGATCGGTGCGGTCCTGGCTGTTCACCACCGCCCGCAACCTGGCCATCGACGCCTGGCGGCGGCGATCCACCCGGGTCGGCGAGGTGTTCACCGACGATCTGCCCGAACCGCCCGAGGCGATCGACGAGGCCGAACGGGCGGTGGAGGCGTGGACCGTCGCCGAGGCCCTGAACCGGCTCAGCCCGACCCACCGGGAAGTGCTTGTCGAGTGCTTCTACCAGGGGCGGTCGGTGGCCGAGGCGGCGTCCCGCCTGGGCGTACCGCCAGGGACCGTGAAATCCCGCACCCACTACGCGCTGCGGTCTCTACGGTTGGTCCTGGCCGAAATGGGGGTGACGGGATGACCCGGTGCGAGTTCGCGTACGACGACGGCGCGTACGTGCTGGGTGCCCTGGCCCCGGCCGAGCGGGCGGCCTACGAGCGGCACCTCGGCGGCTGCGCCTCGTGCCGGGAGGCGGTCGCCGAGATCGCCGTCCTGCCCGGGTTGCTCGGGCGCCTCGACCCGGCGGGGTTGGAGCAGATCCTGCCGCCGCCGGCCCCGCCCCGGGTGCCCGCGCTGCTCGACGAGGCCCGCCAGCGCCGGCGCCGGGAACGCGCCGCGGACCGGCGACGGTACGCACTGACCACACTGGCCGCCGCCGGGCTGGCGCTGCTGGTCGGCGTGGGCACCGCCGTGGCGCTGCCCCGACCTGTCGACCCTTCCGGGCCGCCCGGCGCGCAGGGCACACCGACCCAGCAGGTGTCGATGGTCGCCATGCGGCCGGTGGCCGCCGCCGGGCCGGTGCACGCCGACCTCGGGCTCACCGGCACCAAGTGGGGCACCCAGGTGACCATGCGCTGCGGGTACGACGCGCGGACGAGCTACGGCAAGGCGTACCCGTTCCGGCTGGTGGCACGCGGTCCGAACGGCGCCAGCGAGCAGATCGGTTCCTGGCTGGCCGCTCCCGGCGACGACCTCAGCTTCACCGGCGCCACCAGGTTCACCGACGCCGAGCTGGTCAGCGTGGAGCTGCAAAAAGCCGACGGCACCCCCCTCCTCACCTACGCCGTCCCCTAACCCACCCACCCACCCGCCGGCCCCGCCCCGCCCATTCGCGTCGATCAAGGAGTTGTGGTGGGTGGCAAATCGCCCGAACTAGTGCTGGGCGGGCACCACAACTCCATGATCGACCGCAGGCGGGGGTGGGGTGCGGCGGGACTGGCGGGTGCGGCGGGAGGTTCGGACGGCGTCGGCGGTGAAGACGATCAGGGCCAGCCAGACCAGCGCGAAACCGGCCAGCCGGGCCGGCGGCATCGGCTCGTGGAAGATCAGCACCCCGCAGCCGAGCTGGAGGATCGGCGCCAGGTACTGGATCATGCCGAGGCTGCTCAGCGGCAGTCGGTTGGCCGCCCCGGCGAACAGCAGCAGCGGAATCGCCGTGGCCGCCCCTGCCAGCACCAGTAGCGCGGTGTGCCCGGCCGAGACGTGCCCGAAGGTCAGGTCGGCCTTCGCCATCAGCCAGGCCAGGTAACCCAGAGCCGGCAACGCCAGCACCGCCGACTCGACGAAGAGCCCCTCCGCCGCCGGCAACCCGAGCCGCTTCTTGACCAGGCCGTAGCCGGCGAAACTGAACGCCAGCGTCAACGCCAGCCACGGCAGCCGGCCGTAGTCCACGGTGAGCACCGCGACAGCCGACGCGCCGATCCCCAGCGCCACCCACTGCGCCGGGCGCAGCCGCTCCCGCAGCACCGTCACCCCGAGCAGCACCACTACCAGCGGGTTGATGAAGTAGCCGAGCGCGGTCTCCACCACCCGGTCGGAGTTGACCCCGTAGATGTAGGTGCCCCAGTTGACAGCGATCAGCGCGGCGGCGGCGACGATCCCCGCCACCGCCCAGGGGCGGCGCAGCAGCGCCCGCAGGAAGCCGACGTTGCGCAGCGCCGCCAGCAGCAGGGCCACGAAGACCACCGACCAGACGATCCGGTGGGCCAGGATCTCCAGCGGGCCGGCGGGTCGCAGCAGCTTCAGGTAGAGCGGAAAGAAACCCCAGAGCAGGTACGCGCCGAGGCCGTAGAGGTATCCCAGACGGAGTGGCGTCACGCTTCCACCGTAAGGGGCGTAGTGCTGCTTTGTTCCTTTCCGGTGATGGGGGTCACCGGGGGTCGCCGGTCCAGCTGCATCCAGCGTTGCGGCGCGTCCAGCGGGGTGAAGCCCACCCCCGCGTACACCTGGTGGGCGTCGTTGGTGCAGAGCAGGATCCGGCGTACGCCCAGCTCGTCCAGGTGGTCGCGGACCGCGCCGGCCAGCCACCCGCCCAGCCCGCGCCCCCGGGCGGCGCGGTCGACGTACACGTCGCAGAGCCAGGCGAAGGTGGCACTGTCAGTGACGACCCGGGCCACCGCGACCTGGCGGCCGTCCTCCGGCCGGTAGACGCCGAAGGGCAGTGAGCCGGCGAAGGCCCGCTCGGTGGTCTCCCGGTCTCGTCCGAGCGCCCAGTACGCGTCGGTGGACAACCAGTGGTGCACCAGGTCCAGGTCGATCCGCGCCGGATCGGTGGTGAGCAGGTGGCCATCGGAATAGGTCAGCGTGAACATGACGCGACGCTAACCGCCGAGATGGGCGGTCAGGCTGCCACATTCCCGAAGTCTGGTCATCGGCCCGCCGGGGCCCCGGCCGAGGTCGGAGCCCCGGACGGACCGGGTCGGTGCTTGCCGGTCGGCGGTCAGTCCCGGTCGAGGACGGCGCCGAGGATCCAGGTCACGATGCTCACGAAGAGGGCACCGAGCACGGCTGCCGGCCAGAAACCGTCCACCGAGAACGGCAGCCCGGCCTGGTCGGCGATCCAGCTGGTGAGCAGGAACAGCAGCCCGTTCACCACCAGGGCGATGAGACCCAGGGTCAGCAGGTAGAAGCCACAACCGACGGTCTTGATGATCGGCTGGAGAACCGCGTTGACCACGCCGAAGATCACCGCCACCAGGAGCAGCGTGGTCACCGTCTCGGTGGCGGAGTTCGAATCCAGGGAGATGCCCGGGATGAGGAGCGTGGCCAGCCAGAAAGCCAGAGCTGTGCTGGCCAGCCGAATCAGCAGACCTTTCAGAAAACCCATGGCGGGGATCGTGCCACGGACACCGCACCGACGTAACCCACCAGCTGACCATCCCGGTGGATCAGCCGCGCGTCGGCGGCCCGATCAGTTGCGCCTCGATCGGTGTGGGGGAGAGCAGTGCCCAGCGCAGCGCCCGCCGGTTGACCACGGCCACCATGTCCTCCCGGATCCGGGTCAGCCACTCGGCCGAGCCGCCCAGCCCCAGCGCGGCTCCGGCCAGGGTTGCCTCGGCGGAGGTCAGCGGTTGGAGCAACGCCAGGTCGGCGCGGCTCAACGCGTCCACATCGGCCGGGGTCAGCTCGTCGCGTACCACCAGTGTGTCCCGCCACGGCGGGCCCGGCGCGGCCTCGGCCGCCACCGGCCCGGCGTCGACGATCAGCAGCAACGGACGCAGCGCGGTGCCCACCCCGTCGGCGACCGCCCGACCCGGCGGAAGCAGCGGGATCGTGCCACCCGGCGCGCCAACCCCCCGGATGAACGGCTCCCAGGCGCGCGGCCGGGCGGTCTGCACCACCACCAGGGCACCGAGCGCCAGCGCGCGCAGGGCCACCAGTTGGGCTGCGCGCACCCCGCCGACCAGCAGCACACGGGTGCTCTCCGGCCGGAACAGTCGCACGGTGACGGCTCGGCCGTGCCGGTTGGTGCCGACCATCATGCCCGCGTCACCCAGCGACAGCTCCCAGTCGGTCACCGCCGGGCCGGGCTGCGCCCCCGGCGCCGGTGGACGGGCCTGGGCCCCGGGTGCCGTCAACGCCAACGGCAGCGTGGCGGCCAGCCCGCTCAGGTGGGCGCCGTCCAGTCGGCGTAGCTTTCCACCCAGGTCGGTCACCAGGCGGGTCAGCGCCTCGGTGGCCGCCGCCAACTCGGTTGCCGTCGCGGCGGCCAGGCGTACGGTCAGCTCGGTCGGCGCTCCGCTCGTCGCCAGCGGACCCGACGACGTGGACATCGTCGGTGACGGACCTGAGCAGATCGACACCGTCGTGGCCGTCGCCGGCAGCGCGAGCAGGCGGGGCACCAGCCGGCGTCCGGCCGCAGCGCCCGCGTCGGGCCAGCGGGTCAGTCGGAAGGTGGCCTGGACCAGGGTGCCGGACCGGATCGCCGGCCAGGACTCCCGGACCGGTTCTCCGTGGTGGTGGGCCAGCTCGCCCAGGACGCGCAGCGCCGCGGGCACCCCGAGTGGCCGCGCGGCCAACGGGCCGAGCCGGCGGACGATCCGACGGACCGTGCCGGCGAGCACCCGGCGCAGATCCTCCTCGGACCAGCCGTTCACCCGCAGCACCCGGACCGCCACCACGGCCCGTTCTCGCCCGGCGAGCCGCCCGTCGGTGAGCTGCCGGTACGACGTGCCGACAGTGCCTCCGGCGCTCGGTACCGGTGCCGGCGCACCGGCGAGCAGCAGTTGGATCAGCAGCGGGGGCTGGTCCGGCCCGGCCGGGGAGAGCAACGCGGCCGGGGCGGGGATCGCCTGGGACGCGTCGCCCAGCAGGTCACCGGGGTCGCCGAGCTCCAGGAGCGCGACCATGCCGGTGGTGTCCTCCAGGACGGCCGCCGGCCCGCTGGTCAGCTCCGTCGAGCGGACGACAGTGCCCGGAGCGACAAGGTCGAGCAGCTCGGCCGCTCCGGCCGGCCCGGTCAGCACCCGCCGGCGGGTCAGATGGGCGGTGGCGGTGCCCAACCACTCGAAGAGCCACCGCCCCCGAACCGGCACCCAGGCGGCCGCCAGCAGCAGCACTGCCACCAGCACGGCCACCGCGACGACCGGTGCGGGTCGGCCCAGGGCGACGAGGACGAGCGCCGCCGCGACCTGCGCGGTGACCAGTTGACCGGCTCGCGCACCGGCGCCCAGGCGACGGCCGAGCGCGACCCAGCGGTCCACCGGCGACCGGCGACGGGGGGTGCGCTGGTCGGTCGACCCCGGACCGCTGTCGGTGGGTCGGCCCGCCCCGATCGCCAGTGGGGAGGCGTCTGCCCCGGACCCGACCGGGGCCGGTGGGTGCGGCCCTCCGGTGGTGATCGCCGGCACCGTGCCTCCTCGACCAGTGGGACCGGGTCGGGCGGCCGGCCGCCCTCCGGCGGCCCGTCACGCGCCGCGACGTGGCTGCGGCACATCGTAAGCGACCGATGGCCGCCCCGGTTGTCCACAGGGGAAGCCAGCGGGGTAGCAGAACGGCTACGAGGTCGCTACCGTCAGCCACGAAGTCCTTCGCTGACCCGTGTCTCAGTGCTCGACGACCGGGCCAAGCGACGACGCGTCGCCCACTGTGGGCGCGTCGACGGCCAGGTGCGATCCGAGAGACGAGGTGACGTCCGGATGTCCCAAACCAAGGCAGAAGCAGCGGTGATGCAGCAGACCGCCGCGAAGTTCGAGCAGGTGGACCAGTCGTTGCAGTCCATGCTGACCGGCCTGTTGGCCGAGCTGGAGGTGTTGCAGCAGGCCTGGCGTGGCGCTGGTGGCCGCTCGTTCGAGCAGGTCAAGCAGCAGTGGTCACAGGACCAAGCGGCGTTGCACCGCGCGCTGCGGGAGACCGCCGGTGCGATCCGCACCGCCGGTAGGCAGTACGACGTGTCCGACGACGAGGTGTCCAGCCGGGTGGCCGGCACCAACCGCGGCGGCATTCAGCTGCCGCTCTGATCCCGCTGGGGAGGGAATCCGATGGACCATGGTGTGCTGGTCGTCAACTTCGCCGCGCTGCAACAGGCCGGCGCTGACATTCAGAAGGCGTTGAACACCCTCGACGCGCAACTCGGCCAACTCGAACGCGACGCCGCCCCGCTGGTGGCGAGCTGGACGGGCGAGGCGCGGCAGGCCTACGAGCAGCGGCAGGCGAAGTGGCGCTCGGCCTCGCAGGACCTACAGGGCATGCTGCGTGACATCAGGTTGGCGGTGAACGACTCCGCCACCGACTACCTGGACACCGAGAAGAAGAACACCGGGCTGTTCCAGTGAGCGATGTGGGCCGGGAGCGCTGACCGTGTCCGGGTCAGCGCCCCGCCCGCAGCCAGCCGGAGGTCAGGGCCGCGCGCGGGCGGGCTCAGGTGGCGCGCGGGCGGGCTCAGGTGGTGCGCGGGCGGGTTCAGGCCGGGCCGGCCGGGCGCCAACGCCGACGCGCGCCCCGGGGCAGCACCAGGGCGAGCAGCACCACGGTGACCGCCGTCAGGCCGGCCACCGCGCCGACCAGCAGGGCTCGGTCCCGCGCGGCGGCCCGACGGGCCTGGCGGGCGAGCTGCGCCGGGTCGGCCCGATCGTCGGCGAGCGCGGCGACCGGCCGGGCAGCGGCCGTACGGCCGCCGCTGGTCTCGGTGACCGCCCGGTAGGGGTTCAACACCCCGGCGCCGTACCCGCCGCCGTGGCCCGCGCCCGGCGCTGGATCGGCGGTGGCGATGATGCGCTCCGCCACCTGGGCGGCGGTCAGCTCCGGCCGGTACTCGCGCAGCAACGCGGCGGTGGCGGCCACGAAGGGTGCCGCGTAACTGGTGCCTTCGACCCGATGGTGGCCGGCACCGGGTGCGGCGGTCAGCACCGCACTGCCCGGCGCGACCAGGTCGACGTACGGGCCGGTCTGCGAGAACGTCGCCCGCCCGCCGTCCGCCCCGATCGCGCCCACGCCGAGCACCCCGTCGTAGCCAGCGGGGAACGGCCTGGGGTCTCCGCTGTCGTGCAGGTTGCCGGCGGCGGCCACCAGCACCACGTCCCGCTCGACCGCGTACCGCACTGCCGAACGGACGTCCGGGTCGTCCGCGTACAGCACCACGGACAGGTTCACCACGTCGGCGTCATGGTCGACGGCCCATCGGATGGCCCGGGCGAACTCGTCGGCGCTGACCGTACGCCCCGACTCCCGCCCCTGCACCACCTGCTGCTCACTCACCCGCACCGGCAAAATTCGGACACCTGGCGCCAGGCCGCGGAAGGCGACGTCGGGGCGGGGTGCCGCCGCGATGATGCTCGCCACACCGGTGCCATGCCCGGCGCAGTCCCGACCACCGTCCCCGCCGGGGTCGAGCAGGTCGGCGCCGGGCAGCACCCGGCCAGCCAACTGCGGGTGCACCCGGTCCACCCCGGAGTCGACCACCGCGACGGTCACCCCGACGCCGGTGGCCAGCGGCGCGAGCCGCGCCGGGTCGTACCGTTGCTGTGGCCAGGGTGTGGCCGCGACCGGCCGCACCGGGGCGAGCGGAGTCGCGCAGGCCGGTGCCGCCCGGAGCCCGGCGGTGGCGGCGACGTTCGGGAGGGCCGGTACGGTCAACAGACTGGCGGCCAGACCTGCCAGGACCGGGCGCGTGATCGATCGGGACATCGACACCCTCCGTATCGTGTCGGCTCCGGAACGGGATGTTATCCCCTCATCCGCGCCCTGGCAGGCCGCCCCCGGCCAGCCATTGTGATCTTGGTACCACCTTGTAGGTTGTACGCGATACCTGTGGCCTGTTCTCGGAAGGGGAGGTGGCCGTGACCGAATGGGAGCCGGCCACGGAGGCCGAGGTGGCGCTGCGCGACGCGCTGCGCGCCAACGACCAGGAGCTCTACTTCCGGCTCCTGTCCCGCACCGATGTGCTGCTGCCGGTCTCCGCGCCGACACAGCCGGGCCAGCCACCCGCCGGATGGGGCACCTGGACCACCGGCGGTCGGACCCACGTCCTGGCCTTCACCTCCGCCGCCGCCCTGCGCGCCTGCCTCGGCGATCACGCCGGCAGCAACCGACGCATCCCCTTCGCCGATCTCGCGGCCAGTTGGCCCAACCACGAGTGGTGGCTCGCCGTCAATCCGGGCCTGCCGGTCGAGGGTTACCTACCGGCCTGGTTCGTGTCGCAGCTGTCGCGGGGCGACGTGCGACTGCCCGGCCGTGCCATGGGTGCCCGCGCTCGCCTGGAGCGGGCCGAGACGTTGGCCCGGACCCGGCCCGGCATGCCAGCCCGGGACTCCGCGCCAGCCGCTGGACCGCCCCCGGCGACGGGGGCGGCCCCGTCCGCGCCCGAGACTGCTCCGCTCGCACCCCGCAGGCCCAGCCGGAGCGGTGCCCCCCGGGTGGGTGCCCCGCCGGCGCCGGGCCCAGCGCCCCGGCCGCCCGTCCCCGCTGAACCGCCGCGCCGGTCCGGCGACGAGGGCCTGCCAGCCGCCGGTCAGCGGCACCCGACCGAGGCACCCCGGCCCACGCCGGGCACCGAAGCCCTGCCCCGCACCGAAGCCCTGCCCCGCACCGGCCGGCCGTCCCGGTTCACCCCGCTGGCGACCGCCGGCCCCACCACCGACCAGCCCGGGCCCAGCCTGGGGTGGCCGGCGGCGACCCGGCCGGGCGACACCGACGGCTCCGCCCCGGGTAACGGCAACGGTGGCCCCCAGGCCGCACCTCGGCGCTCCTTCTTCGACCCCAGCCCGGCCCGCGACCCGGCCCCGAACGGGGGTCGTCCCGGTGACCGGGCGGCCCCGCCGACCCGGTTCGGACGAGGCAGCCAGCCCTTCCCTCGCCGCCGCCCAGCCGATGCGCCGGGCGACGAGACGGCGACGCGGGCCTTTCCGATGGCGACGGACCCGGCAGCCACCCAGGCGATACGACGGCCGGAGGGCGACCTCGGCGCGTCCCGTGGGGTGGGCGCACCACCATCCGGCGAGGAGGTCACCCAGCCGCTGCCTCCGCGCCGACACAACCCGCTGGCCGAGGAGCCCACCCGCGCGTTCCGGATGACCGGTGAGCCGCCGCTGGCCGGTGCACCTGGGCGGCCCGGTCCGTCGGCGGAGGAGACGCAGGCGATCCCCCGGGACCGTCCGGGCCGGTTCGTGCCGGCGGAGGATCTGCCGGTATCCGTCGCGGAACCGGTCTCCGGGCCACCCGCGCCGCGCCGCGGCTTCACGCCCATCGTCATCGAGGGCACCATCATCGAGTCCCGCGACCTCACCGACCCCGTCGAGAGCAGTGCGCCGGTCGAGGCGCCCCGCCGGCCCAGCCCCGCCGAGGCCGCCCCGCCGCCGTTCGGCTCGGCACCCTCCGGTCCGGGCCTGTTCAGCCCGTCGTCTCCCGGTCCCAGGCCGTCCGGGCCGGTGTCGTTCAGCCCCGGTCCGCCTGCCCCGAGCCCGTACACTCCGCACCCCTCCGGTCCGACCGAGGCCGGCCATGCCGGTGTGAGCGGAATGCGGGCCGACGATCCGGTCGACGCCCCGCTCGCCGACAGTGGTTCGTCGACCGGTACGGACCGGGCCGGCAGTGACGGCAGCGGCGAGAGCGTGATCGCGGGTGACGGTCCACAGCCGCCGGCTGACGAGCCGACGGCTGTCGAGTTCGACCCGGCCAACACGGTCGAGGAGGACCTGCTCAACGCCGCCGGCTCCGGCAGCACCGACACCTTCCTGTCCACCCTGTTGCTGGCCCGGGTGCTGCTGCCGGCGGCACCGGAGTCGGTGCCGGGAAGCCGCCCGGGAGACCCCGGCTTCGTCTGGCGGACCGGGCAGCTCGACGGCGAGACGTACGTGGTGGTCTACACCTCGGCGGAGCGCCTCGCCGACCACGTCGAGGGCGACGTCGACACGGTCCGGGTGAAGTTCGCCCAACTGATCCGGCGCTGGCCCGACGAGGACTGGTCGTTCGCCGTCAACCCGGGCACCCCGGTCGGTGCCAAGTTGCCCGGCGAGCAGATCGTCGCGTTGGCCAACTGGGCCGCGGAGGTGGGGCTCGGCGACGACCTGGAAGTGGACCAGGTGGAAGCGCCAGCCGTGACCGAACCCGCCGCCCGTCCCCGGTACGCCCCCGCGGCCGTCGACCCGACCCGGCCGACCGTCATGCAGAAGGCGGTCGCGCCCAGCCAGCTCGCGTACTACCTGGATCGTGGCTACGACCGGGTGTCCGGGTTCGTGCACCGGGCCGGTGAGCTGTCCCACCTGACCACACCGGCCCAGCTGCACGAAGCACTGGGCCTCAGCTACCCGGGCTCACCGTTCGCCCCGGGCGCCGAGGAGATCTACGTGCTGCGGTGGCCGGCGCACCGGCCGAGCCTCTACCGCATCCCGTACGGCGGTCAGAACGAGCCGGCGATGCGGGCCATGGAGGGCTGGGTCATCGAACGCCCGCCGTTCCGGGGCAACGGCTTCGCCCCGGGCGAGAGCAGCGACGTGGTCGCGGAGTTCAAGGTGGACAGCGCCCGGCTGCCGCACGGCGCCCAACTCTGGCGCATCGGCGCGGACGGCACCGAGCGGGTGGTCGCGGAACTGGACACCGACACTGTCACCTGGCGACGGGTCGGGGAGGCGTGATGCGCGACGGTTACGTGGCCCGGTGGCGGGGTCGGGAATACCAGGCCAGCCCGGACGGCGACGACATCCGCCTCTACCAGCCCGAGCCGGGCGAGGGCTTCGAGGAGATCCGGGCGGGCCGCTACGTCCGGGTGCTCCCGGCGAGCGAGATCGAGGACCTGGCGTACGTGCGGACCACCTGCACCTGGAAGGGGCAGCCGTTCATCGTGCTCGGCGAGCACGACGCCTGGCTGCGGGTGGAATACACGGGCGGTCGCTGGCCGGTGGCCGAGGCGATGCGGCTGGAGGTCTTCGACTTCGGTGTCTACCAGGGCTGGGCGCCCGCTGCCGAGGTTACCGACCTGCGGGAGCAGCGGGTCTGACCGGTCAGGTCTTCGCCCACCGCAGGATCTCGCCGAGCACCAGTTCCGGTGCCTCCAGGTGCGGGAAGTGCCCCACCCCGTCGAGCAGCCGCCACTCGTACGGGGCGACGACGTACCGGCCGGAGCCCAGCGCGGTACGCGGCAGGGAGGCGGTGTCCAGCGCGCCGTGCAGTTGCAGGGTCGGGGTGGACAGTGGCTTCTGCATCAGGCGGACGAACCGGTAGCCGTGCAACCGCAGCAGTGAGCGGAACGCCCAGCGGTAACCCTCCAGCGCGCAGAACGCGGCCTGCGGGATGCGCATCGCCTCCCGGCACCGCTCGGCGTACGCCTCGAAGTCCGGCCCGGCCACCCACCGTGGGCCGCTCCAGCGGCGCATGATCTCGCCGACGGCCGCCGCGCCGTCGCGGGTCAGCACGTGCTCGTAGCGGGGGAGCTGGAACTTCAACGCCGGGGTGGAGGCGGTGAACTGCCCGCGCGGGTCGGCGAAGATGGCGGCGCGCAGTCGCAGCGGGTGCGGTGCCCCCAGCACCACGAGCCGGCGGACCAGGGACGGGTGGAACGAGGCCACCGTCCAGGCCACCATGCCGCCGAGGCCGCTGCCGACGATCGTCGCGGATCGTTCACCGAGCGCGCGGATCAGCCCGGCGACGTCGGCGGCGAGGGTGTAGCCGTCGTACCCCCGGGGTGGTTTGTCGCTGGCGCCGTAGCCGCGCAGGTCGACGGCGACCGCCCGGAAGCCGGCGTCGGCGACCGCCGGCAGCATCTGGTGCCAGGCCCACCAGTGCTCCGGGAAGCCGTGCAGGAACAGCACCATCGGCCCGGTGCCGGCCTCGACCACGTGGAACCGGCTGCCGTTGGCGCCGACGAAACGGTGCGTCCACGGCCCCTCGGTGAGGACACAGGACTCGTCGACGGCCCCGCCGCGCTGGTCGGTCATGGCAGACAGCCTAGGACCCGGTTGCCGTAGGCGACCCTGGTGGTCGTGTTGAACAGGGGAAAGCCCCGGGTTGCCCCGGACCGCGACCAGGGGCACCGGGTGCGACAAAGGGCGACGCCCGGGCAGGTGACCTGCCCGGGCGTCGCTTGTTGATGCGGGATCAGTGGTCAGCTGACCCGGATCTTCATCGAGGTGCCGTCCTGCTCCACAACCTTGATCTTGACACCGGCTGCGGGGAGCTTGACGCCGTGGTTCGGCAGCTCCTCGTAGAAGTACTTCTTGGTGTCGTCGAACAGCGGCTCAGCGGCCTGGCCACGGATGTACTGCGGCTGGCTGTTGAGGTGCAGGGTGAACGAGTCCGCCTTGTTCAGGCTGAACGGTGCGTCGTACACCTGGACGCGGGCCCGCCACGGAGCACCGGTCAGGTTGTAGATCGGGCGCGGGTGCGCGTCGATGTACAGGTTGCGACCCTCGCCCGGGTGACCGCCCGGGTTGGACTCCGACGCCGGGGCGGTGTTGTTGTCGGAGAAGCGGGTGTTCCAGTACGAGATGAGCAGGCCCTCCTGGTACGCGTAGTGGTCCACCCAGTCCGGGCGGGTGTTCGCGTAGCCGAAGAAGTACGGGCCGGTCTTCAGGTACTTGTCGTACGAGACGTACGACCGGTTGCCGGCGATGTAGAAGTTGTCGAACAGCCGGGTGTAGGTCGCCCCGACCACCTGGAACTTCTCCAGGGCCCAGCCGGCGTCGGTCTCGGCGCCGTCGCTGAACACCGTCTGGCCGTCGGCGGTCACGGTGATCGCGTCACCGAAGAAGCCGCCCTCGGAGACCCCACCGTCGGTGACGTAGTGCAGGCGAACCTGCGCCACCTTGCCGGCGACCGAGGTCAGCGGGATGTTGATGTCCGCCCAGGCGCCCTTGCTGGTGCCGGCGAGGGCCGGACGACCCGCGCCGTCGACGCCGATCGGCGTGCCGTTGACGGTGCCGTCCAGGTCGGTCCAGGTCTTGCCGCCGTCCGTCGACGCCTCGAAGTAGAGGTAGTCGTAACCGGCCTCGATGCTGTACTTGCCCTTGAGCGACAACGCCGCCGCGGACTTGCCGGTGAGGTCGAACGTCCTCGTCATCTTGCTGTCGAGGTCGTCCTCGTTACCGGAGAAGTACTGCTTGGCGCCCTCGAACGGCGCGCCGTAGTTGAAGGTGTACTCCCGCTGCGGCAGCACCACCACGGCGGCCTGCGCCTTGTCGGAGTTGTACTCCTGCGGGCCGAGCTCCAGCGAGCGCTTCTGCCCCGCCACGATCACCTCGTAGTCGAGCCAACCGAGCTGGAGCTTGTTCCACGCGCCGAGGTCGCCGCCCCGGTCGCCGATGCCGGCGTCGTTCTTGGCGCCGAGCCGGCTCTGGGCCATCAGGGTCCAGTGCTCGTTGTTGTTGTCCGCCGGGCCGTAGTCGTCCGGCAGGCCCAGGTCGTGGCCGTACTCGTGGTAGAAGACGCTGCGGCCGCCGTTTTCCGGCTGGATCGTGTAGTCGCGGATCCAGACGCCGGTGTTGCCGATCTGGGTGCCGCCGATCGGGAAGTTCGGCGGGCCGACGGGCGAGCTGTTGAACGCCGACCAGCGGTGGCTCCAGATCGCGTCCTCACCCTGCTGCGGGTCACCGTCGGCCTGGTCGCCGCCGGAGTGGACGATCTGGAAGTGGTCGATGTAGCCGTCCGACTCGTTGAAGTCGCCGTCACCGTCGAAGTCGAAACGGTCCCACTGGTCGAAGGACTTCATCTCGGTGGCGATCTGCGCGTCCGTCCGACCCTTGGCCTTCTGGTCGGCGACCCACTGGTTGGCGGCGTCGGCGATCAGGTTCCAGGTGTTCGGGCAGACGCTGTCGGCGCAGACGGCCCGGTCGTCGCGCGGGTCGACCGGCTGGCCGGGCTCCGGGTCCGGGATCGGGTCGTCGGAGCGACCGTAACGGGCCTCGTTGTACTTGACCTTGACCCAGTCGGTCACCTCACCGTCGACGGTGTAGCGACCCGAGGACTGGGCCTCGTAGTACTGCTTGAGCGACTCGTCGCCGGGGTTGGTGCCGAAGTAGATCTGGCGGAAGTGCTCCGGGCTGAAGTCCGGCTGCCAGATGGTGGAGTTGTCCACGGCCCGGTTGGGCTCGGGGATCTTGTTGTGCAGCGGCCCCTCGAACGTCGACGGCCCGGCGATGTCCGGGTTCAGGTCCTTGTCCGGGTAGGACGGGTGCCGCTCGTCGCCGAACTCGGCCAGGATCACGAAGATCTTGTCGGTCCGCTCACGCTTGAGCTCGACGTACTGGTCCTTGGTCTTCTTGGCGCCAGCGGTGCTGCGGGTGCTGAAGCCCGACCCGCTCGTCTCGCCGACCTTGACAACAGTGCTTCCGTTGCGCTCGATCGGCTTGCTGCGACCGCTCAGCACGTCGCTGAGCCCCTGCTCACGCAGTGCGCGGCGCTTCTCCTCGAGCTTGTCGGGGAGTTCGTCCTTCAGCGCCTGTGGTTCGGCAGCGGCCGGTGCTGCGGCCGGCAGTTTGGGCTGAGGCGCCGCCGAGGCGGACGGGCCGAAAGCCAGGCCTGTCGCCGTCAGTGAGAGCCCGAGCAGACCCACTGCGACTTTGCGCACGTGGTACCTCCGGTGTGAGGGAACCGGCCCAACGGGGGTACGGGCCGGTGGGAGATCGATCCCACTAGTGGGACCATTGGTGAACATAGTTACTGGCGGGACGGGTGGGAAGAACCCCGCGTCGATTTGTTGCAAGATTTTGTTGGGAATGCTTTTCACCGTCACACCCCGCCGGTTCATCAGCCGCGCTGACCAGCGCGTCCCGGGACGCGAACGTATACAACGACATTTTTCGATCAAGCTGATTGCACATACGACAGTGGGGCCGGCAGCGTCTCCGCCACCGGCCCCACCGTCAGTTGTCGATCTGTGAAACCGTTACTTCTTTGCCGGGGTCACGTAGATCATGGCCGACGAGTTGTCCCCGGCAGCCTTCTTGATCGTCAGCGAGACGCCGTAGTTCACGCCCTGGTCGCCGGGGTTACCGGTGCCCAGCACGATCGCGCCGCCGCCCAGGGTCACGCCGTAGAACTCCGGCGCGGGGCTGCCGTCCGGGTTGGTGACCCGGGTGGTGTACGGCGCGTTGTCACGCGACGGCAGGACCACCGACGCGTCGTTGTCCCGGGCGTAGGCAGCACCATCGCGCATCTCGATGCCCGGGTACCAGCCCTTGGCGTCGGTGAACGCCTTCACCGGCGCCAGCCCCTTGAACTTCGTGCAGTACGCGCTGTACGGCTCGTCCGCCGCCTCCAGGCACTCGGTGAACGGGTACGTCCGCTGAAGCGTGAAGGCCGCGTTCGACGACTGCGGGCGGCTCGGCAGGTTGTCCGTCACCGACGGGTCCTTCACGGCCGCCTCACCGGTGCGCCGCAACGGGTCGAAGTGCGAGTCGACGATGAGCAGGCCGCCCTTGGCGCCGTAGCTGGGCAGCGCGGTCATCTGCCCGGTGACGTGGTTGACGTCGCCGAGCGCGGTGTCCCGGTACCAGACCAGCATGCCCGGAGCGTTGTAGGAGATCCGGTCGACCTTCCACGCCTCGTGCGAGTAGATGGTGTCGTAGGCGTACTTCAGGCCCTTGTCGAAGCCGTCGAAGTTGCGCCACTCCGCCAGGTAGTACTGGGCGTGCACCTCGGTGCCGCTGGAGACCTTCCAGCCGCCGCCGGTGGTGTCGACGAAGGTGCCGCCGGTGGCCGTCCAGCCGTTGGCGCCGCCCTCGACGTCGTCACTCCAGGTGGTGGCGCCGCCGCCGGTGACCGAGAAGTCGTCGACGAACCAGTTGCGCTCCTCGAACGCCTCGTCGGTGGCCAGGCGCAGCCGCACCTGGACCGTCGTGCCGGCGTACGCCGACAGGTCGACGTAGTCGTGCCGCCAGCCGTCGGTGCTGCCGGTCAGGCCGTACTTCTTGCCGCCGAAGTCGTTCATCCGGCCGTTCGGGTCCGGGTAACCGTCCGGCGTGGTGACGACAGTGCCACCCTCGTCGTACACCTTCTGCTCGGTCCAGGTCGTACCGCCGTCGGTGGAGAGCTCGACGAAGCCGTAGTCCCAGTCCTCCTCGATGATGTAGTTGTTCCACATCCAGAACTTCGAGTCGGCGGCGGCCGGCACGTCGACCGAGCGGCTCAACTTGACGTCGGCCCACTCCTGGTCGTTGTTGCTGTGCCACATCTTGGTGCCGCTGTGCGGGGTCGCCAGCGTCGTCACCTTGTCCGGCAGGTCGACCTTGATGCCGTCCTCGGAGTCGATCGGGGTGCGCGACGTCTGGCCGAGCTTCACCTCGCGCGGGTTCGACCCGGGGCGGATGGTCAGCGGGTCGGCCCAACCGAGCACCCACTTGTCCCAGATGCCCATGTGCGTCGGCAGCGCCTGGAAGATCTCACCCGAGTGTGAACCCGAGGCCATCAGGTCCCAGAAGTCCACGTCGGAGTCGGCGTTGCCGGACGTGTCGTACAGGTCCGGCAGGCCCAGGTCGTGGCCGAACTCGTGGGCGAAGACACCGACGCCGGCGTCCTCCGGCTGCACGATGTAGTTCGACGCCTTCAGGTTGGTGCCCGGGATGGTGTAACCACCGGCGACCGTGGAGGAGTGCGCCCACACGGCGTACACACCCTCGGCGCCGCCACCACGGGACTTGCCCTGGCCGGCGTGCACCAGCACGAGGTGGTCGATCACGCCGTCCGGCTCGAAGACGTTGCCGTCACCGTCGCGGTCGGCCTGGTCCTCGATGTCGTAGTCGGCCCACGGGAAGTTCGGGTCCTTCGCGACGAGCGCGTCGATCGCGTCGGTCGCCAGGCGGCCCGCGCCGGCCGGGTTGTCCGGGTGGCCGTTCATCGACTGCTCACGGCCGGGAACCCACGCGCCGGTCTCGTCCTGGAAGCAGCGGTTGGCCGCGTACCAGCCCTCCGAGTGCGGCACGGTGATCCACGGGCTGGCCTGCCCGTCCACCGTGTACGCGTTCTTGGACATCTCCAGGTACATGTTGTGCATGGTGCGACCGGACAGGTCGACGCCCTTCTTGCCGTCCGGGCCCTTCAGGTCCGTGCGGACCCGCTCGGTGATGCCCTTCTTGCTGTAGAGCATCTTGTTGTAGTGCTGCGGCGAGAAGTCCGGCACCCACATCGAGTTGTTGTCCTCGTGGGGCAGGCGCGCCGGGTCCGGGATCTTGTTGTGCTTCGGGCCGTTCTGGACCGTGCCGGGGACGCAGGTGCGGTCCTCGAACACCGTCTTGGGGACCATCACGCCGGTGAAGTCGTCGTTGGCCTTGTCGTTGAACTCGACAAGCAACGTCAGCAGCTTCGCGGTCTGGGTGGTCGGCGCCTTCTTGAACTTGCGGGGGTTCTGGCCCGTCCGCAGCGACTTGGCCTCGTCCTTGGCCAGCTGGCGCGCGGTCACCGGGTTGCCCCGGGCGTGCTTCTGGTCGAACGCACGCGCGGACTCCGCGGCAGGGGTGTAGATGCCACCCTTGCCCTTCACCTCACGGCCGGTGGTGTCCGGCTGCACCTCGGGCTCGGCGTAGTTGATGTAGTGCTCGTCGGCGCCGATCACCGCCAGGGGGGTGCCGGACGCCGGCTGGGCTGCCGCACTGCCACTCACGGTCAGTGAGGTGGCCGCGAGGGCGATGACGGGCAGGGCGACGAGTAGTCGTCGCCGCGCCCTGGACTGCGGTTTGTGGTTCATGCCGCTCCGTTTCTCGGGCATGGGGAGGAGGACGTTGGCCTGGCCGACCATCGAAGCGATGTATGTCGAACTCTTCCAACCTGCGTGAACCTAAAGCACAACCGGCCGAAAGGACAGAGGTGATCTACGCCTGTGCCCGTTCAGCTTCTCCCGACTCCCCCGACCGACCGATGTGACAGTGGTGAGGCGGCGCGGACCGTACCCGTAAGACATGACGGAGGGTGGCGGTCCGCACGGACCGCCACCCTCCAATGAGTACGCCTACCGTCAGTCCTCGTCGGACTTCGTTCCGCTCATGCCCGAGGAGATCAGGTCCATCACCGAGGAGTCCTGCAACGTGGTCACGTCGCCCAGCGACCGGTTCTCCGCCACGTCCCGCAGCAGCCGGCGCATGATCTTGCCGGAGCGGGTCTTCGGCAGCTCCGGCACCAGCATGATCTGTCGCGGCTTGGCGATCGGGCCGAGCGTCTTCGACACGTGGTTGCGCAGGTCGGCGATGAGCTGCTCACCCGCGTCACCGGCGATGTCCGTGCTGCCCCGCGGAATGGCGAACGCGACGATCGCCTGACCGGTGGTCGGGTCGGTCGCACCGACGACCGCCGCCTCGGCCACCGACGGGTGCGACACCAACGCCGACTCCACCTCGGTCGTCGAGATGTTGTGCCCGGACACCAACATCACGTCGTCCACCCGGCCGAGCAGCCAGATGTGCCCGTCGTCGTCCTTCTTCGCACCGTCGCCCGCGAAGTACATGCCCTGGAAACGCGACCAGTACGTGTCGATGAACCGGTCGTCGTCACCCCAGATGGTGCGCAGCATCGACGGCCACGGCTCGCGCAGCACCAGGTAGCCGCCCCCACCGTTCGGCACCGACTGGCCCTGGTCGTCCACCACGTCGGCCACGATGCCCGGCAGCGGCGTCATCGCCGAACCCGGCTTGGCCGCAGTCACCCCGGGCAACGGCGAGATCATGATGGCGCCCGTCTCGGTCTGCCACCAGGTGTCCACCACCGGCAGCTCGCCCCGGCCGATGTGCTCCCGGTACCACATCCACGCCTCCGGGTTGATCGGCTCGCCGACGCTGCCCAACAGGCGCAGCGACGACAGGTCGAAGCCGGCCGGGATGTCGTCGCCCCACTTCATCATCGTCCGGATCAGGGTGGGAGCGGTGTAGAGGATGCTCACCCCGTACTTGTCGATGATCTCCCAGAACCGGCCCTTGTGCGGCGTGTCCGGGGTGCCCTCGTACATCACCTGGGTGGCGCCGTTGGAGAGCGGGCCGTACACGATGTACGAGTGGCCGGTGACCCAGCCGATGTCGGCAGTGCACCAGTAGACGTCCGTCTCCGGCTTCAGGTCGAACACCGCGTGCGTCGTGTACGACGCCTGGGTGAGATAGCCGCCGGTGGTGTGCAGGATGCCCTTCGGGCGGGCCGTGGTGCCGCTGGTGTAGAGGATGAACAGCGGGTGCTCGGCGTCGAACGGCTGCGCGGTGTGCTCGGCCGACGCGGTCTCCACCGTCTCGTGCCACCAGTGGTCCTTCTCCGACCACGCCACGTCCTCACCGGTACGGCGGACCACGAGCACGTGCTCCACCGACGGGGAGTTCGCCACCGCCTCGTCCACAGTGGGCTTCAACGCCGACGGCTTGCCCCGCCGGTAACCACCATCCGCGGTGATCACCACCTTGGCGCTGGCGTCCTGGATCCGGTTGCTCAACGAGTCCGCGGAGAAGCCACCGAAGACCACACTGTGCGCGGCGCCGATCCGGGCGCAGGCCAACATCGCCACCGCCGCCTCCGGGATCATCGGCAGGTAGATCGCCACCCGGTCGCCGGCGGTCACCCCCAGGTCGGTGAGCGCGTTCGCCGCCCGGCAGGTCAGCTCGTGCAGGTCCGCGTACGTGATGGTGCGGGTGTCGCCCGGCTCGCCCTCCCAGTGGATCGCCACCTTGTCGCCCCGGCCCGCCTCGACGTGCCGGTCCAGGCAGTTGTACGCGACGTTGAGCTGCCCGCCCACGAACCACTTCGCGAACGGCGGGTTCGACCAGTCGAGCACCTCATCCCACTTCTTCGACCAGGCCAGCCGATCGGCCTGCTTCGCCCAGAAGGCGAGCCGGTCGGCCTCCGCCTCGGCGTACGCGTCGACGGTGACGTTGGCGTGCGCGGCGAGTTCGGCCGGCGGGGGGAACTGGCGCGTCTCGTTCAGCAGATTGGCCAATGCCTCGCTCATGCCGTGGCTCCTCATCCTCGGGGTGACCTGGGTCTCGATGGCACGAGGGTAGTCGCGGGGCCCGCGACCGGCCACGGCTGCCCACTGCGTCGCGCCGAGTGGCCCCCGCCGCGCGCCCGGCGGCCCGTCCCCGCCCCGTCCCGGCCCCGTCCCCGCCGGGGTCGCCGCGCGGGCGGCTTGATCGACACGGGTTCATTGAAGTCGCGGTGTCCAGGCCAGGCGGTTTCAAGCGGCTGTTGCGACCAGGTGTTTGTGGAGTACCTCGGCTGGATTCTGCCAGTCGAGGGTTTGGCGTGGTCGTCCGTTGAGTTCGCGGGCGACGGCGTCGAGGTCGTCCTGGGTCCAGGTGCGGAAGTCGGTGCTGGAGCGGGGGAAGTACTGGCGCAGGAGGCCGTTGGTGTTCTCGTTGCTGCCGCGTTGCCAAGGGCTGTGGGGGTCGCAGAAGTAGACCTTGCAGTCGGTGGCCAGGGTGAAGACGGGGTGCTGGATCATTTCGATGCCCTGGTCCCAGGTCAGTGTCTTGCGCAGCTCGGCCGGCAGGCGGCGCATGAGGCCGGTCAGGGTGTCGATGACCTGTTCACTGACCCGCGATTCGGGCAGCGCGCCGAGCATCACGTATCGGGTGGCGCGTTCGACCAGGGTGATGATCGCGCTGGAGCCTCGGGCGCCGATGACCAGGTCGCCTTCCCAGTGCCCGGGCACGGCCCGGTCTTCGACCTCTGCCGGGCGAGTCGAGATGTGAAAGTCACGCACCCACGGGCGGCTTCCCCGCCCCGCGCTGGCCTGACGCGACTGAGGCCGCCGTAACGCCCGCCCAGAGCGCAACGCGACCTGCCGGGCTAACTCCTGGCGCATCCCACCTCGGGCCTGGAAGTAGACCGCCTGATAGATCGTCTCGTGTGACACCCACATCTCCGGTCGCTCAGGAAACTCCCGCCGCAGCGACCGGGCGATCTGCCACGGCGAGTGCCGCTGCGCCAGACGATCCTTGACCGTCTGCCACAACGGCGGCCACGCCCGCCCCCGACCCGGACGCAACTTGCCCTCACGAGGACGCCGCGCCCGCGCGTCCGCCTTGCCCTGAGCATTGCGGTGAGAGTACTTCCACCGATACGCCCCACCCCACCCCTTCGGATAGCCCACCCCAGCCACATAACCAGGATCCGCACCATGCGGATGCCGCTGACCCACCGGCACCCGACCCCCCGTGCCGCAGTGATTACGCGACAACTCCCGCCACACCGTCGAGCGATGCCGCCCGATCACCTGCGCGATCTGCGGGAACGTCAACCCCTGACCGAACAACACCTCAATCTGCGCCCGCTCCGCGGACGACAACCTCTGCCCCGGCATGACCCCTCATCCTGACGAGAATCCACCCCGTTGCAACAACCACTTGAGCCCAAGCCAGGCGGACACCCCGATTTCAATGAACCCGTGTTGACCATGCCCGTGCCGGGTCGGGTGGCCCGGGCGGGTACGGCCCGCCGGGTCAGGCGGGTGGTCCGGGTCGCGTTGCGGGCGGGTGCGGCCCGCCGCGCCGGGACGGGTCGTTAGCGTGGCGGGGTGACCACCGACCCGCTCGCGCCCCTGCTCGCGCTCGCCGACATCACCGCCGCCGTCGAGCAGGCCCGCGCGCGGTTCGACCAGGCGCTCGGGCACCGGGCGCTGCGCCGACACGGTGGCCAGGTCGCCGCCGAGGTCAGCCTGCGCTCCGCGGTGGCCAGCGCAGCCCTTGAGGGGGCCGGGCACGAGCGTGAGGCGGTCCGGGCGGGCACCGTCACCGACCCGGTGCTCCAGGGTGCGCTGCGGGTCGCCGGAGCGCTGCCGGGCCTGAGTGAGCTGTGGCCGAAGGCGCCCCGCCAGGCGCTCGCGAAGCTGCACGTGCTCGCCGCCCGGGACCTGGTGTCGGAGGCCGAACTGGGCCGCCCGGTCGCCGACCCGGTGGTCGCCACCCGACTGGACGGGCTGGCCGGCCTCGTCGCCGGCGGCACGAAGGTCTCCCCGCTGGTGCTCGCCGCTGTCGTACACGGGGAGTTGCTGAACCTGCGCCCGTTCGCCGGGCCGTCCGGCGTGGTGGCCCGCGGGGCCGCCCGGCTGGTGCTGCTCGCCAGCGGCCTCGACCCGCGCGGCCTGCTCGCCGTCGACGTCGGGCACCGCGAGCGGGAGCCCGAGTACGTTGGCGCGGCCGGTGCCTTCGCCACCGGCACCCCCGACGGGCTGCGCTCCTGGCTACGCCACTACATGGCCGCCGTCGAGGTCGGCGCCGATCAACTCACCATCATCGGCGACGAGATCCTCGCCGCCGCCTGAGCGGTTGGGTGGGGTCAGGCGGTGGTGGCGGCTCGGGTGCGGCGGTGTCGGCCGTACCAGGCGATGCCGATGGCCACACCCACCCCGACCCCCAGGGCCGCCGCGGCCACCGGGACTGCGGGCCGTTCCCGCAGCCGCCGGCCCAGCGGGATCGGGTGCCGGAACTCCAGCACCGGCCACGCGTTCTCCGAGGCCAGCTTGCGCAGCTGCCGGTCCGGGTTGACCACGCTCGGGTGGCCGACGCACTCCAGCAACGGGCGATCGCTGTACGAGTCGGAGTAGGCGTACGAATCAGCCAGGTCGTAGTCCCGGGCGGCGGCCAACTCGCTGACCGCCTCCACCTTGCTCGGGCCGGCCGCGTAGAACTCGACCTCGCCGCTGTACCGGCCGTCCGCCACCGTCATCCGAGTGGCGATCACGTCGGTCACCCCGAGCAGCTCGCCGATCGGCCGGACCATCTCCTCACCGGACGCCGACACCAGCACCACGTCCCGCCCGGCCGCCTGGTGCTCCTCGATCAGGGCGGCGGCTTCGGCGTACACGTAGGGGTTGATCAGCTCGTGCAGTGTCTCTGCGACGATCTGGCGGACCTGCTCCACCTGCCAGCCCTTGCAGAGCGCAGCCAGGTAGTCCCGTGTTCGGGCCATGGTCTGCTCGTCGGTGCCGCCCAGCCGGAACATCAGCTGCGCGTACGCCGACTTGACCACGTCACGCCGGGTGATCAGCCCATCCCGGTAGAACGGCCGACCGAACGCCAGGGCGCTCGACTTGGCGATGACGGTCTTGTCCAGATCGAAGAAAGCGGCACTTCGGCCCACGGCGCGAAAGTCTAGCCGGATGGTCTATCGTCGGCGGGTGCCCGGGGTCATGCCACCCCTCAGACCTGCGGGCTCTCCGCTCTACGTGATCACGCTCACACTCTGCGAGGAGATTTTCGCAGTGAGTGGAGGCAGCACCACTCGACGTGACGGGCCCGCTCAGGCAGACTTGTCCGTACGACGAGCTTTCACATCCTCGAAACAGGCAGACCCTCAGCGGTTGCACCCCCCGTGACCGCTGAGTGGTTCGGCTCGACCCCCCCGGAGCCGAACCTCCGACGACCCCCGTCTCCCCCCGACGGGGGTCGTCCCTTTCTGCTGGAAGCGCTCCACCACAGCTCACAAGTCGTCCTCCGACCCGTCCAGACCGTCCAGGGACGGCGTTTCCAGGGCCGGAGGCAGCAGAGGAGGCGGCAGAGCCGTCGAACGCCTCCAGGACGCGAGCGACCAGGTTGGGTACTGCTGGTGTGAGCGGTGCCGAAGGTGGCGCGCCGGGGCGGTGTCTGACGGTCCGCCGATGTTGGTGGACGGCTGCGCCGATGGGCTGCTGATCACCTGGCTGAGCTGACGGCGCGCCTTTTCTGCGGCATGAAGGTCGCTCGCGGGCTGGGCTCCTCTCGCGGCTCGGCAGTAGTTCTCCGCCATTCGGCCTGTGCGGGCCTCACGAATGCGGAGCGGCCGAGGTGACCAACATGTCGCCGAGGTCGGAGCGGCGGTAGAGCACCGATCGGCCGTGTCGGGTGCCGACCAGCAGTCCGCCCGCGCGCAATGCTCGAAGGTGCTGATTGACCGCTGTCGGGGTGACGCCGAGGCGGGCAGCCAACTCGGTGGAGGAGGCGGGCGTGTCGAGATGGCTGAGCAGACCGGCCCGAGTGGTGCCCAAAAGTCCCGCGAGACCGTCTGGTGCGGGCAGGACCTGCGGCTCCCACAGGGTCGCCGCGCCACGCGCGGAATAGAGGATCATCGGTGGCTCGTCGGCCGAGATGGGTGTCGAGGCGTTGGTGGTCCACAGGCTCGGCACCAGGGTCAGCCCGCCATTGGCCGGTCGCGCGTAGTCGAGCTTCGAGCGCAGCCGTACCTCGACCACGTTTCCGACGAGCCGCACCGTGTCCGACAATCCGCTGAGCATCGTGGCGAGACCCCGCTGGGCGATTTGTCGTCCTCGGAACGTGACGTCGCCTTCGAGGATCGCCCGCATCCGTGGCCAGTGCGGCTCGAAGCAGAACCGCCAGTACGTGGCGAGCCCATCGATGATCCGATTGAGCACCTCTGCGGCGGAACCCTGTAGTGGTTCGGGAAGTGGCGTCGCGCCGTGCACCGCTCGCAGGTCTCGTTCGATGACCGTCGGGTCGGTACTGGCCAGTTTCGCGAGTTCGTCGTCGAAGCGGGTCAGCGGTGAGTGCGGGCGCGGGTTGAGAAAATCGGGTGTCCACAGCCGGACGTCCGTCAATGCGAGCAGCATGGCCTCGTCAAGGCTGCCGCGCACGGCTTCGAGCGCGTGTAGCCAGCGCAACTGAAGCGGAAATCGTCCTGGATCGCGCCAAGCCCGCAGGGACAGCACCGCCTCGTTGAGCGGGGACACCGCGAACCGGAGATCGGCCACATCCATGCCGAGCAGCTCGTACCGGACCATGAAGCAAAAGGCTACATCGTTGGCGTGGTCGGCCGGTACGCTGCGACAACTGACGGCATGCATCTTGTGACAGACCGCCACCGGTCAGCGGCGGACGGCTGGGTTCGGCGGTACCTGCGTCCGGACGATCCCGTCGCCCGCGCGCTGACCTGGGCCACCATGACCAGCTCGCTTTCCAAGGGAGTCTTTTTCAGCGTCAGCGTGCTGTTCTTCACACACGTCGCCGGCTTCGCCGCGACCACGGTCGGGCTCGGGTTGACGATCGCCGGGGCGGTCGCCGTCGCCGCTTCGTTGGCTGCGGGCTACCTGGCCCGTGTCGTCGGCGCGCGCCGGGTGCTGATCGCCACAACCGCCGGCCAGGGCCTGGCGCTGGTGGCCTACCTCCTGGTCCACACCCCGGCCGCGTTCGTTGTCGTCGCCTGTGCCGCCGTCGGACAACAGGCCATGCAGCGCACCGCCCTGACGACGATGATCGCCGAGTCGTTCACCGGTCCGGACCGCGTGGAGATGCGCGCCCGCCTGCGGGTGGTCACCAACGCCTTCATCGGCGTGGGAACCGCGCTGGCAGCCGTCGCCCTCGTGCTCGACACGAAACTGGCATATCTGCTGGCGATGCTCACCACCGGAGCACTGCTGTTCGTCTCCGCATTCTTGCTGCGCCGGATGGACCGCGGCGCCGAGCTCACCGCGACCGACGGGTCTCGGACGGCCGGCGTACGCCAATCACCACTGCGCGACCGGACCTATCTGGCCATCACCGGCCTCTACGCCGTCATGAGCATGCAAGTTGGCATGCTCACGGTGGGGGTACCACTCTGGGTCGCCGGCTCGACGAAGGCACCCCCGGCGACCATCGCGGCGCTGCTGGCATTGAACACCGTCATCGTGTCCCTGCTTCAGATCTGGGCGGCACGCGGAGCGAAAACCATCCGCTCGGCCGGCCGCGCGGTCGCCGGGGCCGGTACATTGCTCGCGCTGGCCTGTGGCCTGTACGCCCTGTCCGCCCACGGCGCGATCACTGTCGTCGTGGTGATGCTGACGCTCGCGACCGTGGCACACAGCCTCGCCGAGATCCTGTCCGAGGCAGGCAGTTGGACGCTCGCCTTCGAGCTTGCCGACCCTGCCAACGTCGGCGCGTACCAGGGTGTCAGCCAGACCGGAGCGGCACTGGGCTCGATGCTCGCGCCGCTGGTCGTGACGGCGACCGCGCTTGAGCACGGTTGGCCCGGTTGGATTCTTCTCGGCGTGCTGTTTCTCCTCGCGGGATCATTGACGATGGCGCTGGTCCGACGACAGGTGGACGGGTCGCTGTTGTCTGCCTGAAAGAGCGTGCCGGCGAAGTCGGGTCTCAGGACCTGCGTGACAGACCGGTCTCAGGACCTGCGTGACTTGTCCGGCTAGACGATCTACGGCCAGTCGTAGATTCTTCTGATCGGCGGTTGTGCCGTGCGTCGTGACGGAGCAGGAGAAGAAGCCCGAAGACGCTCGATATCGCGAGGGCGGTCAGGCCAAGGAGGGCTGCGGCTGGGACTTCTCGTGTAGCGCCGTAACCCGCGCCTGCCACGACAACTCCGGCGGCGCCCGCCGCTGCCGACACCTGGGGCAGTGTGAGCATCGGGAGCACGCCGCGTGCCGACCAAGTGAACATGCCTCTGACAAGGATGACGGCCAGCGCGACAAGGCAGGGCCACACCATCCAACGAGCGTCCATCGACCTGCCGGTGTCTACCGCGAACCAACCAAGCAGCAACACGATCGCGGCCGGGAGGGTCACAAGGTGTATCGCGACGGTTAGGGTCCGGCGATGGCGCCTCCGATACTGCCTGGCCAGGTGCCGTGCAGGGGCACTGTCCGGATTCACGGTGAGCGCCCGCTGGATGAGCTCCTTGAACCGCGCTACGTCGCGATCGACCTCGACGACGTTCCGGGCGAGCAGGCTCAGCGCCTCGTGGTCATCGGGCGCAAGCTCCACCGCGCGCTTCGCGTCGGCATACGAATCCCCGTCCCGGTTGAGCATGAGAAGAGCGAGCGCCCGGTAGCGGTAGGCAGCCACGTCCTCGGGGTCGATTTCGATTGCTCGACCAGCCGCATCGACCGCAGCGGCATGGTCGTCGAGACCAATCAAGGCGCCGGCGAGTCGGTGCCAGGCGATGCCGTCATCCGGGTGCGCGTTCAGGTGCTCGCGCAGCAGTTCGATGGCGGGCCCGAACTGCTCGGCCCGAACCAGTTCGCGCGCACGTTCGACCGCATCAACGCCGTCTCCGGACTGCGGTTCCAAGCCGCTGCTCCTATCCCCGCCTGATCAGCCAGTGAAGAAGTATCGCCCAGATCTGCGGCGCCCGTCAGTACGAAAGTGCCACTCACTCACGCCGGCCGCGTCAGTTGAGGTTAGGCCCCTGGGCTTCCCCCGGTAGCTCGGAGGACGATCTGCTGGGCTGCTTGGGCGGGCGTGAGGTGCGTGGTGTCAACGACTTCGGCCTCGGCATGCAGCCACGTGCGGGCCGCCTCGGCATAGGGCTCAAGGTATTTGAGGCGGAACGGGGAGGGGACGGGGTGTTCCCCCTCGATACGCCTGCGGAGGGTGTCTTGGTCAGCGTGGAGGACGAAGTGCCTTACCGGTATGGCGTGCTGGGCGAGGCCCCCGCTGATTTCGCGCCAGTACTGCTCCACCAGGACGGTCATAGGCATCACCAGAGTGCCGCCGGTGTAGTCGAGCACGCGGCGGGCGGTCTCGACGACGAGCTGTCGCCACGGCGGCCAGTGCTGGAAGTTGTCCGTCTCGGGCAGCCCCGGCGTGATGTCCATGAGTGTCTCGCCGACCTTCTCGGCGTCGAACACCCGTGAATCCGGGATCAGTTGTTGCACGAGTGCGCTGGTCGTCGTCTTGCCCGCGCCGTGGGTGCCGTTGAGCCATACGATCACGGGGCACATTAACGCGCGTGGGCAACCGGACGATTTGCACAGGACCTGTAAGCGAGCGTCAGGCAGCGAGGCAGCTCAGGCAGCGAGGCAGCAAAGAGGCAGCGCGAGCGCCGGTGCTGGTCGGCCTTGAATGGCAAGCGACGAGGGCCAGCACCTGCTCGTTGACGCGTGCCACCACCAGTTGGCAGCGGTCGACAGCGCGGGACCGCATCCCCCCGACGGGGGTCGTCCCTTTCCCCGGGAGCGTTTCCGACCAGGTGAAGGCGTGTCTCCTGGCTGTTCAGACCGTCCAGGGAAGGCTTTTCCGCAGCCAGAGGCAGCAGAGCGGCCGAATACCTCCGGGGCGACGGCGTAGTCGCTCGGGTGTGGGTGTACCGCTCTCACGCAGAAGATCGTCGCCTGCCAGCGGGACGCCCCGATCCCACTGCGCTGGCCAGCAGTCGAAGCGGCGCACCTTGATGAGGCCGCGGGCTACCAACGAGATCAGGCCCGGCCCGAGGACCGCAGTCACCCGCTGCCGTGACGGCGCCTCAGCCCAGCCGAGTTCCCACAGGGGTAGCGGTGAATCTTCCAGGTGACAGAGGACCAGTTCTTCGGCGAGGTCCAGCCCTTCGTCATCGTTCATGGCAGCTCATCCTCGGTCGAGCGGTTCCTCCGGCGTTCGGTCGGATGGTGTGATCACCTCCGGGACGGGGTCTAGTTCGGTCAGCACCTGAAGCCATGCCTGGACGTCAGTGACGAGGTGGGCGTCGGTCATCTGGTCGACGAGGGGCACGAGGTCGGTCAAGACTCGGTTGATGTTGAGAAGCCGGTGGTAGTCCTGGTAGTCGTCGGTCACTGCGAGTGCTTCCCATCTCGCCTGCCAGTCTTCACCTGGCTGGACGAAATCCTCCTCGGTGAGCGGAGTTGCGCGAAGGCTCGCTGCCCGGGCAGCGGCTTGTTCCCGAGTCATGCCGAAGCTGTCTACAGCCCGCCGGGCGACAGCGTCCGGACGAGCGCTGGCAGGTAGGTCCTGGACTCGCTGACCTGCATCAAGGGCGATCGTGATGAGCGAGGCGAGTTGCGCGACCGCCACCTCCGTTGGGAAACCGTGTTCTGATGCGAGGTCGATCAGGAAGACCGCCAGTGGCATGTCGGCGCAGGGTCGATGGCTGGGCCATCCGCGGTGCTGGCGGTGCACGTCCAAGGTCGCCGCGTCGATGAGTGCGATCCACCAATGCGCGTGACTGACCGAGGCAGGCTTGCGGTCGAGTAGCCATTGCCGGCGTAGCGACGGATCAACAAGGAGAAGTCCGCGGTAGGTGTCCTCAAACTCTGTCACCCCTCGCCTCCCCGGCACCAGGCAACGCTGCGCCGACGACCGTAGCTTGCAGGAGTGGGACCGTCTGCCACCCAACCTCGTCGCGGACCATGCGACCGCCGCCTGCCGTGTAATTTGCCAAACGGGACGAGCTGAGGAGGAAACACGTGGCTGCTGGCGGCTTCTCGTCGAAACGGCTGGCTCGGCTGCAGGGGCTGATCGAGCGCCGCGTCGAGTCCGGCTTCGTTCCGGGCATGGTGGTCGTCCTCGCCCGGCACGGCGAGGTGCACATCGAGGCGACGGGTCACCTCGCGTTCGAGGGCGCAGGGTCGCAGACGCCGATGGCGGTCGACACGATCTGTCGCCTGGGCTCGATGTCGAAGCCGATCGTCGCCGCGTGTGCGATGACCCTCGTCGAGGACTGCACCCTCCGCCTCGACGACCCGGTCGACGATCTCCTTCCGGAGTTGGCCGACATGACAGTGCTCGCCAATCCCCACGGGCCACTGGACGACATCGTCCCGGCGGAACGCCCGATAACGGTGCGGGACGTCCTGGACGGCACCCTTGGCACCGGCATGGTCCCCGCCGAGCCGGGAACGGTGCCGATCGCCGACGCGCTGGACGCACTCGAATATCAGTCGCCGGACGAGTGGATCCGCCAGCTCGGTGACCTTCCGCTCGTCCACCAGCCGGGTGAGCGCTGGATGTACGACACCGCCGCCAACGTGACCGGTGTGCTCATCGCCCGGGCCACCGGTATGTCCTTCGGGGATGCCGTGCGTGAGCGGGTCTGCAAGCCACTGGGGATGGCCGACACCGGCTTCAGCGTGGGTAGCGAGAGCATCGGCCGGTTCGCGACGGCGTACGAGCAGGACAACGCCGCCACCGGCGAAGCGGTTGTCGAGGACGCTCCCGACGGGCGGTTCAGTCGACAGCGGATGTTCGAGTCCGGCGGCGGCGGTCTCGTGTCGACCGCCCAGGACTACCTGGCCTTCGCCTCGGCGCTGCTCGCCGGCGGTGCCCACGGCGGCGAGCGGGTGCTGTCGCGGCCGGCGGTGACGCTGATGACGAGCGACCACCTGACCTCTACGCAGAAGGCCATCTCCGGGTTCTGGCCCGGTTACTTCGACGCCATCGGCTGGGGTTTCGGAATGTCGGTCCGGACCCGCCGTACGCACCTCGGGCCCTCGGTCGGCAGCTACGGCTGGCCCGGCTTCTACGGCACCGCCTGGTACAACGACCCCGCCGAGGACCTGACGACGATTGTCTTCATGCAGCGGGCGCACGCGGGTGACCAGCGGTTGCCGATGTGGCACGACTTCTGGACCACTGTCTACCAGGCGATCGACGACTGACCGCAGCGTTCGTTTCCCGGTGGGCGGCACCCACCCTGGGCCGCGCGGTAATGCCAGCCCTCTCAGCGACACAAGCCACTGTGAGAGTCGCCGAGGCAATGGGGGTTCGGGTGGGTCCACCGAAGAAGCGGGACGAGGGCTGGTTCACCAGTCTCTACGCCGCCGACTACGAGCACATATTCCGGTACGGCCTGCGCCGGCTCGCTGACCGGGATGCCTCGGCGGAGCTTGCCCAGGAGGTCTTCGTCGTCGCCTGGCGTCGCCGAGCCGAGGTGCCGGAGCGCAGCCTGCCCTGGCTGTACGGGGTGGCCCGGCGCCTACTGGCAAACCAGTGGCGGTCTCGACGCAGCGCACCGGACCTCCTCCCGATCACCGACGTCGACCTCGAGCGACTGGCCGGATCGTCGGGTGCCGACACGAGCGTCGGGGTCGCCGACATCTGGGCCGCTCTGGCCAACCTCAACGACCTCGACCAGGAAATCCTCCGGCTGGTCGGCTGGGAGGAGCTGACGGTGTCCGAGGCGGCCAAGGTTCTCGGCTGCACCGGGGCGACCGCCGCAGTGCGCCTGCATCGCGCCCGCCGTCGTCTCGCCGAAGCGATGTCGGGCCGGCCCGCGCAGACCCGGCGTCGACCGGTGCTGGTGACCATTCGAGAGGATCTGTGATGTTCGGAGCAGAGCGAACCCGTACTCTTCTCGGCCCGGCTGACCCGGCCCGGAACGCCGCCGTCGGGCCACCGCTGGTCTCGGCGCGCGAGCTGATCGACCGCGCCAGCGCTATCGAGACGGTGGCCGGGCGTCGTCGCGTACACCCGACCCGCCGGCTGGTCCTGGCGGCCGGGACGCTGGCGGTCGCGGTCGGTGCCGTGGCGGTGCTCCAGCCGTTCGGCCAGGGTGCACCGGACACTCCGGGCGAGCCGCCTGCGGCAGCGGGATTGGTGCTCATGCCGGTCGCGTACCAGTTCGACGCGGATCCGCCGGCCGCCGGCCCGCAGCTGCGCATGCTGGCCGACAAGATCAAAGACGTGGCGTACGACCACCAGAGCGGGCGCTACATGTATCACCACACGAAGGTGTGGGGCGATCCGGTGATGACGTCCGCCGACGGCCGCCACCACGTGGCCTTCGCCAGCGAGACGAAGGTCTGGCAGGCCGCCGACGGGACCGGCAACCAGGTCAGCACCCAACTGGAGCCGCAGTACCCCGACCAGGAGTCTCGGGACTACTGGCAGCGCGAGAGCATTGGGCGACCAGCTGCCACCGGCACCCCCGCACCGGACGTCATTCCGCTGTCGCCCGAGGAACTCAGGCCGCTGTCGGCCGACCCGTCGGAGCTCCGGGAGCGGCTGAAGGTCGAGTACGGCGCGGGGGCGGCGAGCAAGGGGGTCAGCACGCTCTACGGGCAGTACGTCGTGCCGCGCGCGACCCGAGCGGCGGTCCTGCGGGTCCTGGCCGACGTGCCCGGCTTCCGCTGGCGGGGGCAGGTCACGGACCGTGCCGGCCGCAATGGAGTCGCCGTCACCTTCGACGACCGCGAACACGACCAGCAATCTCTTCTGGTCTTCGATCCGAGGACGGGCGAACTGCTCGCCGATGAGCTGTTGACGCTGTCGCCCGTGCGGATCAGCTCGTACAAGGTGATCCTCGATACCGCCTGGGCGAATCAGCCCGGCTGACCGCCGACTTGCGGGGCCGCTCCTTCCGGGAGCGGCCCCGCTGTTTTCCCGCAGTGGCAGTAGCTGCGGCGATGCCCGCGCTCCTAACAGATCAACTGTTTCGGCGGGGGTTTTCCACAGGCCACCAGGTTGTCCACAGGCGACGACATCGGGTCGGCTCGTGGGGCGGATTCCGAGCAGGGTCGGCGGCATACCAGAGCCCGACCGCTGGAGGCCGCGATGCCACCCCGTACCACGGTTCCGCCGATCCGCCGGCTTCCGCTGGTCATCACCGGCGACGACGATCTGCTCGACGATGTGCTCCGGCTCGCCGCCGTCGGCGGCACCGAGGTGGAGTTCGCCCGCGACCCGGCGGCTGCCCGTACCCGTTGGCTTCCCGCACCCCTGGTGCTGCTCGGCGCCGATCAGGCGCAGGCGTGTCTGCGCGCCCGGTTGCCGCAGCGGCCCCGGCTGGTGCTGGTCGGCCGGGGCGGGCAGCTCGACCCGGGCTGGCAGATCGCCGAGCTGATCGGGGCCGAGCACGTCGCCATGCTGCCGGCCGCGGAGCCGTGGTTGGTGGATCGGTTCGCCGAGCATGACCCGGGCCGTCCGACCGGCGTCGGCGCCCGGGTGGTCGCGGTCCTCGGCGGTCGGGGCGGTGCGGGCGCGAGTGTGCTCGCCGGTGGTCTTGCGGTGACCGCCGCCCGGGCCCGGCTGCGCACTCTCCTGGTCGACGCCGACCCGCTCGGTGGTGGCCTCGACCTCGTGCTGGGCTGGGAGCAGTTGGAAGGCCTGCGCTGGCCGTCGCTCACCAGCGCCGACGGGCGGGTGGACGCCCCGGCGCTGGTGCAGGCCCTGCCCAGCCGGGGTGACCTCGTGGTGCTCTCCTGGGACCGCGGCGAGATGCTGGCGTTGCCGGCGACGGCGATGGCGGCGACCGTCGACGCGGCGCGGCGTGGGCGGGACTTCGTGGTGATCGACCTGCCCCGACAGTTGGATGACGCGGCAGTGGTGGCGTTGCAGGCCGCCGACCAGGCGTTCGTCGTCGTGCCGGCCGAGTTGCGCGCCACCGCGGCGGCCACTCGGGTGGTGGCCGCGGCTGCCCCGCACTGCGCCGCGCTCTCGGTGGTGGTGCGTGGGCCTGCCCCGGGCCGGTTGCGGGCCACCGAGGTGGCGCGTGCGCTGGGCCTTCCCCTGGCCGGCACGCTGCGCCCAGAGCCGGGGCTCTGCCGTGGGCTGGAGCGGGGCGAGGCGCCCGCCGCTGGTGGCAAGGGCCCACTGGCCGCACTCTGCCAGCGGATCATCACCGACCTCACCGGCGTGCCGGCTACGGGTGCGGCATGAGCGCCGGGCCAGAGGACGGCACGCTCGCCGCCCGGGTACGGCAGCGGATCGCGGCGGCCACCACCCCGGTCACCGCGGCGGCGATCGTCTCCGCGGTACGTGCCGAGCCCACCGCCGCGGTGCTCGGTGACACGGCAATGCTGCGGATCGCCGACCGGGTGCGCGACGACCTCGTCGGCGCCGGGCCGCTGGCGTCGCTGCTCGCCGACCCGGAGGTCACCGACGTCCTCGTCAACGGCGCCCGGGTCTGGGTCGACCGCGGGTCGGGGCTGCACCAGGTAGCCGTGCCGGTGGGCTCGGTGGAGGACGTCCGCCGGTTGGCGCAGCGACTGATCGCCAGTGCCGGGCGGCGGCTCGACGACGGCTCCCCGTACGCGGACGCCCGGCTTCCCGATGGCACCAGGCTGCACGCCGTGCTGCCGCCGGTGGCGACCGAAGGCCCCTATCTGTCGCTGCGGACCTTCCGACATCGACCGTTCACCCTCGACGAGCTGGTACGCCAGGGGACAGTGCCGCGACCGCTGGCACCACTGCTCGCCGCCGTCGTCGCGGCCCGCCTGGCGTACCTGGTGACCGGGGGCACCGGGTCGGGCAAGACGACCCTGCTCAACACCCTGCTGGGGATGGTGCCGGCCACCGAACGGATCGTGCTGGTGGAGGACGCCGCCGAGCTGCGCCCGGGGCATCCGCACGTGGTGGGGCTCCAGGCGCGGACCGCCAATGTGGAAGGAACGGGCGTGGTCAGCCTGGCAGACCTGGTCCGACAGGCGTTGCGAATGCGCCCGGACCGGCTGGTGGTCGGGGAGTGCCGGGGCGGTGAGGTGGTCGATCTGCTGGCCGCGTTCAACACCGGCCACGACGGGGGCGCCGGCACGCTGCACGCCAACACACCGTCGGACGTGCCGGCCCGGCTGGAGGCCCTCGGCATGTTGGGAGGGCTGCCTCGCGCCGCGCTGCACGCCCAGGTCGCCGCCGCGTTGCAGGTGCTGTTCCAGGTACGACGTGGCGATCAGGGTCGCATCCTGGAGTCGGTCTGCCTGCTGCTGCCGGAAGGGCCCGAGCGAATGGTGACCGTGGTGCCCGCCTGGGTGCGCGGCAGTGGGCTCGGGCTCGCCGCTCGCGCCCTCGGGGCGCTGCTGCGGGAGCGTGGGGTGGCGGTGCCACCCATCCTCAGCGAGCCCTGGCCCGGATCGGCGGGTCCGGCATGACCGGCGAGACGATGCTGGTGGCGGCGCTGCTCCTGGTCGCCGCCGCCCTGGTGGCCTGGCCCGTGCGGAGCGTTCGGGCCCGTCGACGTCGTGTGCTGACGCCCGGACGGAGTGCCGGCGGTGTCGATCCCGATGAGGCCCTGGTGCAGTGGATCAGGGAACTCGGTCGCCCGGCGGACGCGCCGATTGGCGGCACCGGCGCTGCCCCGACCTCGGGTCAATCGGCCGGTGTCGCTGGCCAACCAGGTAGCACCGCGGGCTCCGGCGGAAGGCGGACGGCACTCGGCTGGCCCGACCAGGATGTCGTCCGCAGCCCGAGGTGGCCGGGAACGGCAGGCGGGTTCATGCGTCCGCAGGGCCCGACGCGCCCGCCAACCCGTCGAGATCCCCGACGCCCCACCGGCACCGACTGGCCCGAGATGGCCACCGCCGTGCTCGGTCCAGAACAACGGCCAGCCGCGTCGGCGGCCACGAGCACGATGGGCGTCAGCGGTGTGGACGGTCAGCGGAACCTCTCCGGCCCGGCAACCGCCGCTGGGCACGGCGACCTGGACCTCGGCTGTCGGAGCGACACGACCGGTGTGACAGTGGTCGACGGGTGCGTGATCGCCGACTGCCCCGACCACGGGCGCGTCGACCCGACCGGCAGAACGCCGGGTACGCCGTCGGTGCGCGCCTCGCGATCGACGATCCGGGTGCTGCCGGTGGTCGGCCTGCTCGGCGGTGTGGGTGCCGTGGTCGGCGGTCCGGTGGCCGCGGTCGCGATGGCCGGATACGGCACGCTGGCCGTGCGCGCCGCGCTGCGCTGGCGAGTGAACCGGAGCGCCGAGCGGGACCGGCGACGTGGGCTGGACCAGCTCTGCGGCCTCGCGGCGGATCTACGGGCCGGCCTGCCCGTCCCACGCGCGTTCGAGGTCGCGGCCGTCGAGCGGGACGGGGCGAGCCGCCTACATCAGCTGACCTCGGCGGCGGTGCGGTTGGCCGACCGGACCGGCGCGCCGCTGGCCGAGCTCGTCGAGCGGATCGAGGCGGACGCCCGGGCGACCGACCGGGGCCTGGCCGCAGCGGCGGCCCAGGCGGCCGGTGCCCGGGCCACCGCCTGGCTACTGGCGGCGCTGCCGGTCGGCGGGATCGGGCTCGGGTACGGCATCGGCGTCGACCCCTTGGCGGTGCTCCTGCACAGCACGGTCGGCGGGGCTTGCGCTGTCGTCGCGGTCGCACTGCAGGTCGTGGGCCTCCTCTGGGCGGAACGGCTGGGCGCGACACCGGGACGGGCCGGATGACGCCCCGGAGCCGAGCCGGCCAGCCCAACTCCGCCGGCCAGCCCAACTACGCCGCCCGGACCAGTTCGGCGAGCCAGCCCAGCTCGGGGAGCCGACGCAGCTCAGCCAGCCAGCCCGGCCCGGCGAACCAGCGCGGCTCAGCCAGCCGGTGGCGGCGGCGACCGGACGTGATCCGGCTCGTGGCGGTGCTGGGTGGGCTTGCCGTGGCCATCGTCGTCGAGGGCTGGCTCGGGCTGCTCGGTGCTCTCCCGGCCGCGATCCTGCTCGACGTCCTGCTGCGGCGGATCGAACCGCCCGCGGTTCGCAAGCGGCGGCAGCAGGAGGCCGCCGACCTGCCCCTCGCCGCCGACCTCCTGGCCGCGGCGATGCGGGCGGGCGCGCCGGTGGATCGCTCGGTGCTGGCTGTCGCCGAGGCGCTGGACGGGCCGCTCGCCGGCCGGTTGGCCCGGGTTGGCCGCACGTTGCTGCTCGGTGGTGGCCCAGCGGAGGCATGGTCCGCGCTGGACGGGGTGCCCGGCGCGGAGCGGCTGACAGCGGCGGCGTTGCGTTCGGCCAACAGTGGCGCCGCCCTGGCCGGCGCACTGACCCGGCTCGCCGACGACCTGCGCGCCGACCGGGCCACCGCTGCGGAGGCATCGGCCCGCCGGGCGGGTGTGCTCATCGTCCTGCCGCTGGGGCTCTGCTTCCTGCCGGCGTTCATTCTCGCCGGACTCGTGCCGGTGATCGTCGCCGTTCTCGGCGACGTGCTCTGACCCATCGAGAAGGGAAACAAGTCATGCGCAAACTCATCGGTCGCCTGCGCGGCGATGCCGGGATGAACACGGCCGAGTACGCCGTGGGCACTCTCGCCGCGGTCGCCTTCGCCGGGATCCTGTTGAAGGTGCTGACCTCCGGCAACGTCCAGTCGGCGCTGACCGCCGTCATCGACCGGGCGCTGAAGTGATCGAGCGCCGGCGGGTTGGCCGCGAGTCACTGTCGAGCGTTCCCGGGCCGGCGGCACGCGGTGGGCGGAGACTTCGCGTCCTCGTACGGGCTGCGGGCGGGGACCGGGGCTCCTTTACCGCCGAACTGGCGGCCGGCCTGCCGGCGCTGCTCCTGCTCCTGCTGGCCGGCCTGACCGCTGTCAACGCCGTCAGCGCACAGGCGGGCTGCCTGCACGCGGCCCGGGAGGCGGCGCTCGCCGCCGCCCGGGGCGCGGACGGCAGCGCGGAGGGTGGCCGGGTGGCGCCGCCGGGTGCGGCGGTGTCGGTGTCCGTCGACGGCGACCGGGCGCAGGCGACGGTACGGGCACCCGTGCGGACGTTGGGCGGCCGGCTACCCCGGATCACAGTGGTCGCCACCGCCGTCGCCGCCGTCGAACCGGGCGCTCACGAGGGGAGTTGGTAGTGCCAGAAACTGACGATCCGTCACACCGCGCCGGTCACCCACCGGCTGCCGGAGGGCTCGTTGATGGCCGGCCGGACCGGCAGCGAGGCGGCGCGACGGTTCTGCTGCTGGCGATGGGGCTCGTCTTCGTGGTGTTCGGGACTTTCGGCGCCGCCATCGTCGCCGCCGGCATGGCGCGCCAGCGGGCGGCCGTAGCAGCCGACCTCGGCGCGCTGGCCGGGGCGGCCCGGGCGCTCGACGGCGACGCTGTGGCCTGCGCGTCCGCGTCCGACCTCGCCGGTCGTAACGATGGCCGGCTGGTCGGCTGTCACCTCGACGGGTTGGACGTGCTGGTGACAGTCGAGGTGGCGTTCACGCCACTACCCGGCCTGACCCGGGTGGCCGCGGCGAGCGCCCGTGCCGGCCCGGTGCGGGGCTGACCCACGACGGCGTGCTGGGAGGGATGCCTACGGCCTGCCGGCCGGGACCGGTCAAGGTCCAGGTCCCGGCCGGCAGCCGAGGAGTGGGTCGGCCGCGACGGCGACCGCCGAGGGTCACCGCAGCGCCCGGGTCCGGGCCGGGTGTGTCAGCGGGCCTGGAGCGCGTCGAGGGCGACGGCCATCGCGATGACCAGGCGGCGGTCGATCTGCGGGTTCTGCACCTCGACGACGTACTTGTCGCGCAGGCCCCACTTCTTGACCACGGTGAAGACCGGCTGGCCGCCCGCGGTGAAGTCGAAGTGGTACGGCAGCCAGGACAGCGAGTCGACGAACCGACGCAGCAGTGCCACCGGCATGCTCCGCTCCTGGCCCGTCACCTGCGGCAGGCCGGCCTGCTCGACGTGCCAGGTGGAGCGCAGCAGCGACTGGGCGAAGTCCTTGCGGAACAGGCCGATCGGGTTGCCGGCCGCGTCGGTGACGTCGTACGTGGCACCGAGGTCGATGCGCTGGCGGGCCTTGAAGCCGAGCAGCGGCTGCTGCTTGGAGTCATCCGTGTAGATGGTCACCTGCTCCTTGAAGGCGAGCCGCTTCTGCTGCGCGAACGCCAGCAGCTCACCCTCGGTGCCGTCCGGGGAGACCGCCCGGACCTCGTACTGGTTGACCATCATGCGCAGGCGCTGGCGGATGTGGAACTGGTGCTGACCCTGCAAGTTGTCGAGCTGCATGTGAACTCCTCTGGGGGTTGGTGCGCCGGAGTCTCGCACAGCCCGACAAGCACCGCCCTCCCTGCCGCCCATGATCAGTTGCTGCTGGGTAGCCGTCGAGGCCGTCGGACGACTACCCAGCGCGGAGTGATCACTGGTGCCCTTGCAGGATCACTCCGGGCGACCTCAGCGACTGTCGACGGAGGTCGCGGCCCGCAGCGCCCAGGTGTTGAGCACCTGGTGGATGCCGCGCAGCCGCTCGTTGATCTGTTCCAGCCGTTCCGCCTGGGCCAGGGCGGCCAGTGCCGACCCCAGCGCGATCTGCTGGTCGAGGGTGAGATTGTCCTGGTCGATGGTGTAGAGCAGGTCGACGGTCTCGGCGATGGTGTCGGCCACAGCTTCTCCTCGGGCACGGGGGGCGATCAGCAACATAGGCATCGATGGAAGCGCTCCCACACCATTGTGCCCCGTGCCATGCCGATTCATGCAAGCTGCTCAGTCCGGCAGGTTCGCCAGCACCACGTCGAGCACCCGGATCGCGTCCGGCTTGGAGAGCGGGTTGTTGCCGTTGCCGCATTTCGGTGACTGCACGCAGGACGGGCAGCCGGTCTCGCAGCCGCACTCCGCGATCGCGTCCCGGGTGGCCCGCAGCCACGCCGCCGCCGTCCCGTACGCCCGCTCGGCGAACCCGGCGCCACCCGGATGCCCGTCGTAGACGAAGACGGTCGGCGCCTCGGTGTCCGGGTGCAGCGCTGTGGAGAGCCCGCCGATGTCCCACCGGTCGCAGGTCGCCATCAGCGGCAGCAGGCCGATCGCGGCGTGTTCGGCGGCGTGCAGCGCACCCGGCACATCTGCTGGCTGGACCCCGGCGAGGGCCAACGACTGCGGTGACAGGGTGAACCAGACCGCCACCGTGCGCAGCTCCCGGCTGGGCAGGTCGAGCGGCCGGGTGTCGATCACCTCGCCGGTGGCGATCCGCCGCCGCTGGTACGACACCACCTGGCTGGTCACATCCACCTCACCGAGGAACATGCCGACCGGCCCGGCGTCCACGTAGGAGCGGACCGACACCACTGACAGGTCGGTGACGTCACGGGCGTGGGTGGACCAGTCCGGTTCCTCGGCGCGTACCAGCGCGCACCCGTCGGCCAGGTCGAGCTGGTCGACCACGTACGAGACACCCTGGTGCAGGTAGACCGCGCCGGAGTGCAGCAGGAAGTGCGACGAGCCGCCGTCGACAGTGCCGAGTAGCCGGCCGGTCGACGACTCCACCACGGCGACCGGTGCGCCGCCCTCGCCACGCAGGTCCACCTCGGGTCGCTCCCGGTGCCGCCAGTACCAACCGGTGGGCCGCTGCCGCAGCGCCCCCGCCGCGACCAGCTCGTCGACCGCCTCCTTCGCCCCCTCGCCGAAGAGCACCAGGTCGGCCGGGGTGAGCGGTGCCTCCACCGCGGCGCAGGCGAGCTGCGGTGCCAGCACGTACGGGTTGGCCGGGTCGAGGACAGTCGCCTCCACCGGCGCACCGAAGATCGCCTCCGGGTGGTGCACCAGGTAGGTGTCCAGCGGGTCGTCCCGGGCCACCAGCACAGCGAGGGCCTCCTGCCCGGAACGCCCGGCGCGGCCCGCCTGCTGCCACAGCGACGCCCGGGTGCCCGGGTAGCCGCAGATCAGCACCGCGTCGAGCCCGATCAGGTCCACGCCCAGCTCCAGTGCGTTTGTCGAGGCCAGGCCGAGCAGGTCGCCGTGCAGCAGGGCCCGTTCCAGCTCGCGCCGCTCCTCCCGCAGGTAGCCGCCCCGGTAGGCGGCCACCCGGTCGCCGAGCCCCGGTACCGCGTCGTCCAGCGCTCGGCGCGCGTTGGCGGCCACCACCTCGGCGCCCTTGCGGGAGCGGACGAACGCGAGGGTGCGTACCCCCTCGGCGACAGTGTCGGCGAGCAGGTCCGCGGTCTCGCGCAGCGCCGACCGGCGGACCTGGTGAAGCTCGTCGTGCTCGCCCGTCGCCTGCGGGGGCACCGGCGAAGAGGCCGACGAGCCGGGTGGCAGCAGCGGCGGCTCCCAGAGCGCGAAGGTCACCCCGCCGCGAGGGGAGGCGTCCTCGGTGACCGCCGTCACCGGCAGACCGGTCAGCCGCCCGGCCGCAGTGGCCGGGTCACCGGAGGTCGCCGAGGCGAGCACGAACACCGGGGTGGCCCCGAACCGGGCGCACTGCCGGCGCAGCCGACGCAGCACGTGCGCGACATGCGAGCCGAACACGCCACGGTAGGTGTGGCACTCGTCGATCACCACGTACGCGAGTCGGCGCAGGAAGCCGGACCACTGGGCGTGCCCGGGCAGGATGCCGTGGTGCAGCATGTCCGGGTTGGTCAGCACGAACCGGGAGTGCCGCCGGATCCACTCCCGCTCGGTGCGCGGAGTGTCCCCGTCGTAGCAGGCGGGGCGTACCCCCTCCAGCTCCAGCGCGGCGACGGCGCGCAACTGGTCCGCTGCGAGCGCCTTGGTCGGCGCCAGGTAGAGCACTGTGGCCCGGGGGTCGGCGAGCACTGTGGCCAGGGCCGGCAGCTGGTACGCCAGTGACTTGCCGGACGCGGTGCCGGTGGCGACGACCACGTGCTGGCCCTCGTACGCCAGGTTGGCCGCCTCGGCCTGGTGCTGCCACGGCGCGACCACGCCGCGCCGCGTGAACGCCGCGCGCAACTCCGCCGGCGCCCACGACGGCCAGGGCGCGGGCACCCCGGCGCGGGCCGGCACCCGCTCGACGTGGGTGACCGGGTCGGCGGCGCCCCGGGCGCGGAGTCGGCGCAGCAGGTCGGCCGGCGCTGGCCCGGGGCCGGGACCAGCGGATACGGTGGCGGCGGACGACGACTCCAGGTCGTGGCGCGGCGTGCCGCGCGCGGAGCTGAAGTCGTTGGAGGTCACGCCCTGCACTCTCGCACTGGTGTTCGGAGATGAAAAGTCGGACACCGGGGTAAGGGGAAGCCTCCGCTGGTGTCCGCAGGCCGTCCCGGCGGTAGTGGTTAGATGCCCACGAGAGTTTACGGCTCTGGCGAGGAGGACCGATGGAGCTGTCACTGGCGACCCGCACCGTGGGCGAGCACACGGTGCTCGAGGTCGGTGGTGAGGTGGACGTCTACACCGCGCCCCGGCTCCGTGAACGACTCCTCGAACTGATCGACGGTGGCGCACGTCACGTGGTTGTCGACCTCGGTCGGGTGGACTTCCTCGACTCCACCGGGCTGGGCGTGCTGGTCGGCGCGCTCAAGCGGCTCCGTTCGGCCGGCGGTTCGTTCGCCCTGGTCTGCGACAAGGAGCCGCTGCTCAAGATCTTCCGGATCACCGCACTGGACCAGGTGTTTCCGCTGCACCCGACGGTCGACGCGGCGATCAGCGCCGACTCGGCGGGCGCCGGCGCGTGATGGCGACAGTCAAGCTCTCCTTCTCGCCCGCCCCGGTGCACGTGCGCACCGCCCGCCTGGTCGGCGTCGCCGTCGCCCGGCGGGCCGGGGTCCGGGAGGACTTGCTGGACGAGGTGCGTCTGGCCATCGGTGAGGCGTGCACGCGCGCGGTGGCGCTGCACCGGCAGTACGGCCTGGCCGACCCGGTGCTGGTGGAGATGTCCGACGGTGGCTCGTACGCCGTGCGGGTGGTGGATCGGGCGCCGATCGAGGCGGGCATCGGTCTGACCGCGCTGCCGCCGGACGAGCTTGCCAACGAGTCGCTCACCGATGAGGCGCTGACCACCGGCGTCGGCTTCGCGCTTCTCGCCGGCTTCGTCGAGGACCTGCAGGTGCGCCCGGTCGACGAGGGCATCGGCACCGAGGTCCGGATGGTGTGGCCGGTCGGCCGCTGACCCACTTCCGCTGCGTAGGCCGTGTCCCCTGCTGGGGATGCGGCCTTCTTCGCATGGATCGGGCCCTATATCAGATTTCGTTTCATAACACAGCGACGAAGATCATCGCGACACGGTGCCACCTGGGTGTGACCTCCAACACTGCGGAGGGCTACAGTACCCGGGTTGTCAGCAAGTGACCCATCCCGCAGCCAGCGGGTATGGGTGTTCATCGCTGGTCCGCTGGTGGGTTGGCGCGCGCTTGCGAGTCCGCATCCAGGCGTCGGTCAGTGCGTCTCCACTCACCGGCGCGATTGTTCGGTAACAGGAGGACACAGATGTCCGAGACCTTGGCCGCCGACGGCGGCGGGCTTTCCCTTACCGGAAGCAATGTCACCTACGTCGTCATCGCCGCGGTCGTCGCGTTGGTGGCGCTCGGTTTCGCTGCCGCCCTGACGAAAACGGTGCTGGCCGCTGGTAAGGGCACCGAGAAAATGCAGGAGATCTCGGGGGCGGTCCAGGAGGGCGCCTCGGCCTACCTGCTCCGTCAATTCCGCACCCTGGCGATCTTCGTCGTCGTCGCCGTCGTGCTGCTCTTCCTGCTTCCGGTGCACGACACCGATGGCAATGAGCTCGCGGTGAAGATCGGCCGCTCACTCTTCTTCGTGGTGGGCGCCCTGTTCAGCGCGTTCATCGGCGGCGCCGGCATGTGGCTGGCCACCCGCGCCAACCTGCGCGTGGCCGCCGCCGCGAGAGAGCGAGTAGGCGGCCGCGAGGCGGCCATGAAGATCGCCTTCCAGACCGGCGGCGTCGTCGGCTTCTTCACCGTCGGCCTCGGCCTCTTCGGTGCGGCGCTGGTCGTCCTCGTCTACCGGGGTGACGCGCCCACAGTGCTGGAGGGCTTCGGCTTCGGCGCCGCGCTGCTCGCGATGTTCATGCGGGTCGGCGGCGGCATCTTCACCAAGGCCGCCGACGTCGGCGCCGACCTGGTCGGCAAGGTCGAGCAGGGCATCCCCGAGGATGACCCGCGCAACGCCGCCACCATCGCCGACAACGTGGGCGACAACGTCGGTGACTGCGCCGGCATGGCCGCCGACCTGTTCGAGTCGTACGCCGTGACGCTCGTCGCCGCGCTGATCCTCGGCCGCGCCGCGTTCGGCGAGCAGGGCCTGGTCTTCCCGCTGATCATCTCCACCATCGGCGTGCTGATCGCGATCGTCGGCGTCTTCATCACCCGGCTGCGCGCGTCCGACCGTAACGCCCTGACCGCTATCAACCGGGCCTTCTACCTGTCGGCGGTGCTCTCCGCGGTGCTGGTGGCGATCGCCGCCTACGCGTACCTTCCGGCGACGTTCGGCGAGTTCGACAGTGGCCTCACCGACGCCACCGGCAACCCGCGGCTGGTGGCCATCGGCGCGGTGGTGATCGGCATCGTGCTGGCCGCCGCGATCCAGGCGCTGACCGGCTACTTCACCGAGACCAAACGGCGACCGGTGCAGGACATCGGCAAGAGCTCGCAGACCGGTGCGGCGACGGTGATCCTGGCCGGCATCAGTATCGGTCTGGAGTCGGCCGTCTACTCGGCGCTGCTGATCGGCGCCGGCGTCTTCGGCGCCTTCCTCCTCGGCGGCAGCTCCATCACGCTGTCGCTCTTCGCTGTGGCGCTGGCCGGCACCGGCCTGCTCACCACCGTCGGCGTGATCGTCGCGATGGACACCTTCGGGCCGATCTCCGACAACGCCCAGGGCATCGCCGAGATGTCCGGCGACATCGACGAGCACGGCGCGCGCACGCTGACCGAGCTGGACGCGGTCGGCAACACCACCAAGGCGATCACCAAGGGCATTGCGATCGCCACTGCGGTGCTCGCCGCGACCGCGCTGTTCGGGTCGTACACCGACACCCTCAGCAGCGCGTACGCGACTGCTGGCGTGGGCGACGTCGGCAACGAGATCCTCAACGCGCTGAACGTGGCGAACCCGCGCAACCTGGTCGGCCTGATCATCGGCGCGGCGGTGGTCTTCCTCTTCTCCGGGCTGGCCATCAACGCGGTGTCCCGCTCGGCCGGTGCCGTGGTGATGGAGGTCCGCCGGCAGTTCCGTGAGCTGCCCGGCATCATGGACGGCACCCAGCGCCCGGAGTACGGCAAGGTCGTCGACATCTGCACCCGGGACGCGCAGCGCGAGCTGATGACCCCCGGCCTGCTCGCCATCCTGGCGCCGATCGCTGTCGGCTTCGGCCTCGGGCCCGGTGCGCTCGCGGCGTACCTGGCCGGTGCTATCGGTGCCGGCACCCTGATGGCGGTGTTCCTGTCCAACTCCGGTGGGGCCTGGGACAACGCCAAGAAGCTGGTCGAGGACGGCGCGTACGGCGGCAAGGGCTCCGAGGCGCACGCCGCCACTGTCATCGGCGACACCGTCGGCGACCCGTTCAAGGACACCGCCGGCCCGGCGATCAACCCGCTGATCAAGGTGATGAACCTGGTCTCGCTGCTGATCGCACCCGCCGTGGTGGCCTGGAGCGTCGGCGACGACCGCAACGTGGGTCTGCGGGTCGGTATCGCGCTGGTCGCGACGCTGATCATCGTGGCGTCGGTGGTGTTCAGCAAGCGCAAGGGCATCGCGATGTCCGATTCGGACGCCGATGGCAACACCGGCGCGGGCAGCACCGATCACCGGCCGGAGACGGTAAACGCCTGATCCAGTACCGGTCCGGGGTCCCCGGTCGACGTAGCCCGTCGACCGGGGACCCCGGCCGTCCGGCCCGATGCCACACCTGGCCAAAGGCCGTACGCTGCAACGCATGCGTACGTGCCGGGCGTCTGCCGCCGGAAAGTTCACGGTGGTCCTGGCCACGATCGTCGTCCTGGCCGGCTGCGGCGGGGGTCCCAGCCCACGGGCCTGGGCGGCCTCGGTCTGCGGTGCGCTCACCCCGTGGCGCTCCGAGATCAGCAAGCTGACCAGCAGCACCGACGAGCAGATGACCGCGCAGACCACGCCGGCGCAGGCCAAGGAGAACCTGGTGCGGCTCTTCGACGGGGCGGAGCAGGCCAGCGAGGCCGCCCGCCGCAAGGTGGAGAAGGCGGGTGTCCCGGAGGCCGAGAACGGCGAGGTCATCTCCGCGGGTTTCCGCAGCTCACTGGGGAAGATGCGGGACGCGTACGGCCGGGCCCGGGACACCATCGACGGCCTGGGCACCGGCGAGCCGACCGCCTTCTACGACGGCGTGCGGGCCGCCGTGGACACCCTCAACAAGGAGTACGACGCCAGCGCGCTGGACACCAGCAAACTCAACTCCGAGGAGTTGAAACAGGCATTCGACGAGGTGCCGGAGTGTCGCTGAGCGGGCTCGGTGACACCGGGGAGGCACAGCCACCCCCGGCGCTGTTTCCCGCGCCCGAGTCCGACACGCCCACTCCCGGGCGCCGCCGCGGCGGCGCGCCGCAGAGCGGCCCGGCGCAGCACACCTCTTCCCAGCAGGATGACGACGCGGGCAGACAACTCGTCTTCTTCGGCGCGGACGCGGCCGAACCGACAGTCGCCGACCTGGCCGGGCTGCTCGCCGGGCCGGGTGAGGTGGTCCGGATGGGCGGCACGGCCCGTCTCTCCGTGCAGGTGGACGCCGCCTGGCGGGTGCACGTGCTCGTCGCCGAACTGGCGTCGCGTGGGCTCGCGGCGAACTGGGAGCCGACCGAGGGCGAGCGACACGCCGTCCGTACGTCGTACACCCGGGTCTTGAAGCCGCTCGCGGCCGCCTGGCTGCACGGTACGACGAAACGCCCGCCGGCCGTCTTCCACCTGACCGGCCGGCGGCTGCGGTTGTGGCTCGCCGCGGCCGGTACGCCGGAACCTCCGGACTGCTTCCTGTTGCGGCTGGGCGCCGACGACCAGGAGTGTTGGGAGTCGATCGGGGTGGCGCTCGGCGCGGCCGGGCTGGCGGGGACGCTGCTCGGCCCGGGTGAGGGCGGTCCGGCGTACCGGATCAGCGGCCGCCGCCGGCTGGCCCGACTCGCCGAACTGGTTGGCGGGCCGCCGCGCTTGGCGCCGGCCGGCGCCTGGCCAACGCGGCCCTGAATCGGTCATTCCGCCCAGGTTGGCGGCGGTGCCCGGGTGTCCGGTGCCGGACAGCCGGCGGGTCGATCCAGGCGGAAAACGGGCGGGTCGGACCTCGGTCGTGGGTCCGCCATCGTCACAGTGACCCGCTTCGAGCCCTACCCACGGTGTACGGTGGCGCCGTCCGGCAGTGCCGAGCGCGGCGCGGTGGTGTCGACCGCCACGTCGAAGCGGTTTGCGGCCCGCGAAACCCGAAACGCGGGCGGCGCGTTACGTTGGACATCCGGACCGCCGGTACGACGGCGGGGTCGAAAGCGGTGGCTGTCCGGGCGCCGGCAGGCCACGAGCAGGAGTGAGGTCGGGGAGAGACGTGCCAAACGAAGCTGGAACCACCCGTCTGGTCATCGTCGAGTCACCGGCGAAGGCCAAGACGATCTCGGGCTACCTTGGCCCGGGGTACGTCGTGGAGGCCAGCTTCGGTCACGTCCGCGACCTGCCGCGCAACGCCGCCGACGTTCCGGCCAAATACAAGAAGGAGCCCTGGGCCCGGCTCGGGGTGGACGTCGACAACGGCTTCCACGCGCTCTACGTCGTCTCCGCCGACCGGAAGCAGCAGATCAGCAAGCTGGTCAAGCTGGCCAAGGAGGTCGACGAGATCTTCCTGGCGACGGATGAGGACCGCGAGGGTGAGGCGATCGCCTGGCACCTGGTCGAGACGCTGAAGCCCAAGGTGCCCGTCAAGCGGATGGTCTTCCACGAGATCACCAAGCCGGCGATCCAGGCGGCGGTGGCCAACCCCCGGGAGATCGACCGCGACCTGGTCGACGCCCAGGAGGCCCGCCGGATCCTCGACCGCCTGTACGGCTACGAGGTCTCCCCGGTGCTGTGGAAGAAGGTCATGCCGAGGCTCTCGGCCGGCCGCGTGCAGTCCGTGGCGACCCGCATCGTGGTCGAGCGGGAACGGCAGCGGATGGCCTTCCGCACCGCCGAGTACTGGGACATCCTGGCCACCCTCGCGGTGGCCAACGCCGGCGAGGGCCCGCGTGCCTTCAACGCCACCCTGATCGCCCTGAACGGCGACCGGATCGCCACCGGTAAGGACTTCGAGCCGACCACCGGTCGCGTCCGGGCCGGTGCTGGCGTCGTCCACCTCGACGAGAGTGGCGCCCGGGGTCTCGCGGCCCGGCTGGAGGGGCGGCCGTTCACCGTCACCCGGGTCGAGGAGAAGCCTTACCGCCGTCGCCCGTACGCGCCGTTCATCACCTCGACCCTCCAGCAGGAGGCGGCCCGCAAGCTGCGCCTCTCGTCGCAGCAGACGATGCGCACCGCGCAGCGCCTGTACGAGAACGGCTACATCACCTATATGCGTACCGACTCGGTGAACCTGTCGGAGACCGCCATCTCGGCGGCCCGCCGGCAGATCGTCGAGCTGTACGGCGAGCGCAGCGTTCCGCCGGAGCCGCGTCGCTACACCGGCAAGGTGAAGAACGCGCAGGAGGCGCACGAGGCGATCCGCCCGGCGGGGGACAACTTCCGTACCCCGGGCGAGGTGGCCAAGGAGCTGTCCGCCGAGGAGTTCAAGCTCTACGAGCTGATCTGGCGGCGCACCATCGCCTCGCAGATGACCGACGCGGTCGGCTCCAGCGTGTCGGTGCGCATCCGCGCGGTCTCCACCTCCCAGGAGGAGGCCGACTTCGGCGCGACCGGCAAGACCATCACCGACCCGGGCTTCCTGCGCGCGTACGTCGAGTCCAGCGACGACGAGAACGCCGAGGCCGAGGACGCCGAGCGCCGGCTGCCCACCCTGGTCAAGGACCAGCCGCTGACCGCCGACGAGTTGGCCGCGCAGGGCCACCACACCCAGCCGCCGTCGCGCTACACCGAGGCGTCGCTGGTCAAGGCCCTGGAAGAGCTGGGCATCGGCCGCCCGTCCACCTACGCGTCGATCATGCAGACGATCCAGGACCGGGGGTACGTCACCAAGCGCGGCCAGGCGATGATCCCGACCTTCCTGGCCTTCGCGGTGATCGGGCTGATGGAGCGGCACTACCCGCGCCTGATCGACTACGACTTCACCGCCACCATGGAGAACGAGCTGGACGAGATCGCCGGCGGCGACCACGCCGCTGTCGACTTCCTCACCGCGTTCTACTTCGGCAGCTCCAACGGTGCCGGCGACCAGGACATCGCCCGTTCCGGCGGGCTCAAGAAGCTGGTCACCGAGAACCTCAGCGACATCGACGCCCGCAGCGTCAACTCCATCCCGCTCTTCACCGACGACGACGGCCGCGAGGTCGTGGTGCGGGTCGGCCGCTACGGGCCGTACCTACAACGGGAGTTGCCCGGCGGCGAGCAGCCGGCACCGGCCTCAGGTGAGGGCGAGGAGGGCGGCACCCAGGGTGACCGGGCACCGATCCCCGAGGGCCTGGCCCCGGACGAGCTGACCCCGGAGAAGGTGCACGAGCTGTTCCTCGGCGGCAGCGGCGAGCGCAAGCTCGGCGACGACCCCGCCACCGGCGAGCCGATCGTGCTCAAGTCCGGCCGGTTCGGCCCGTACGTCTCCAGCGGCGAGCGGAAGTCGTCGCTGCTGCGTACCCAGACCCCGGACTCGCTGACCCTGGAGGAGGCGCTGAAGCTGCTCAGCCTTCCCCGGCTGGTCGGTGTCGCGCCGGACGGCGTCGAGGTCTTCGCGAACAACGGTCGCTACGGCCCGTACGTCAAGCGGGGCGAGGAGTTCCGTTCGCTGGAGTCCGAGGACCAGATGTTCACTGTCGGCCTGGACGAGGCGCTGGCTCTGCTGGCCGCCCCGAAGGCCCGTGGACGGCGTGCCGCGGCACCGCCGCTGCGCGAGATGGGCGCGGACCCGGCGACCGAGAAGCCTTTGGTGATCAAGGACGGCCGGTTCGGCCCGTACGTGACCGACGGCGAGTTCAACGCGTCGCTGCGGCGCGGGCAGACGCCGGAGGAGTTGAGCCTCGCGGAGGCGTCCGAGATGCTGGCCGAGAAGCGGGCCAAGGGTCCGGCGCCGAAGAAGAAGGCGGCGGCGAAGAAGGCCCCCGCCAAGAAGGCCCCCGCCAAGAAGGCCACTGCCAAGAAGGCCACTGCCACCAAGAAGACGGCCGCCGCCAGCAAGTCCACTGCCGCGAAGAAGACCACCACCGCCAAGGCGACGGCGGCGAAGAAGGCTCCGGCGAAGAAGGCCGCCCCGCGCAAGGCCGCCACCAGCACGGAGTAGCCCGGAACGACGAGATCTTGGAAGCAACCAGCCCCTCCAAGGGCGTTCGCCTTCCAAGATCTCGTCGTTTATCCACAGGGGCTGCCGGCGGGGTTGGTGATGGCGAGACTTGACGGTCATGAGTCTCCGGAGGGCATGGTCAGCGGCCGCCTGGGGTCGCCGGCTGCCGAGCGATGACGCGGACGAGCTGACCTGGCTGCTCTTCCACCAAGAGGACGTGCTGAGCCTCGAGCAGGCGAGGCGGTACCTGTCGCCCAAGGCCATTCGGCACCGGGTGGCGACCGGGACGTGGCGGCAGATTCATCGAGCCGTGTTTGTCGCGCACAACGGCCCGGTCAGCGCCGGTCAGCTCCGGTGGGCCGCTGTTCTCGCTGCAGGTCCGCAGGCAATCCTCGGTGGCCTGACCGCAGCGCAGGCCGGAGGATTACGGGGCTTCCCCGGTCGCCCGATCCACATCCTGCTCCCCGCCTCCTGCCGGCGCGGCTCACTGCCAGCCGGTGTGCTCGCGCATCGGACCGTGACACTGCGGGACCAGGACGTGCTGGCGGTCGGGCAACCCAAGCGGACCATGCCGGCTCGTTCAATCGTGGACGCCGCGCAGTGGGCAGGCGACGACCAGCAGGCGCGGACGATCATCGCCGCCGCATTTCAACAACGGATCGTGGCCGGCGACGACCTCAGCCGGATCGTCGAACGGCTGCCCCGGGTCCGCCGTCGCCAGCTGATGTTGGCCACGGCGGCGGACGCCGCAGGCGGTGCCCACTCCCTGGCGGAGCTGGACTTCCTAGGGCTGATCCGTCGCGCGGGTCTACCCGAGCCAGCGCGGCAGAAGATCCGCTACGACTCGACCGGGCGACGTCGCTACCTGGACGCCTACTTCGAGGAGTGGAGGGTGCATGTCGAGATCGACGGCGGCCAACACATTGATCCCCGGGCCTGGTGGGCCGACATGCGACGCCAGAACGATCTGTGGAGCGAAGGCGACCGCGTGCTCCGGTTTCCCGCCTGGGCGATCCGTACTCACCCGGACGAGGTTCTCCGTCAAATCCTGGAGGCGCTGCGGGCGGCTGGATGGAAAGGATGAAGATCTTGGAGGAAATGTGCCCCTGGAAGGGCAGTTTCCCTCCAAGATCCCTAGGCCAGGGCGGTCAGGCCCCGAGGATGTGGTTCAGGTGGGGGTTGGTGAAGACTCGGTGGGGGTCTAGGCGGTCGCGGACGGCCTGGAAGTCGGCGAAGCGGGGGTACGCCGTGGCCAGCGAGGCGGCGTCGCGGTAGTGCAGCTTGCCCCAGTGTGGGCGACCGCCCAGCCCGGCGGCCACCTCCTCGAAGGCCCGGAAGTACGGCTCGTACGGCATGCCGACGTACTGGTGCACGGCGATGTAGGCGTTGTCCCGGCCGTAGCCGTGCGACAGCCAGATGTCGTCGGCGGCGGTGAATCGCACCTCCACCGGGAAGAGCACCTTGAACGGCAGGCCGTCCACGATCCGCTGGAGCGCGGCCAGCGCCTCCGGCAACGCCTCGCGGGGCAGGCCGTACTCCATCTCCACGAAGCGGACTCGGCGCGGAGTGCAGAAGACCCGGTCGGAGCGGCCGGTGTACTGGCGTTCGGTGAGGGCGCGGGCGGAGACCGCGCTGATGCCCGGTGCCAGCGCGGGCACGGCCCGGCCGAGTCGGCAGGCCCCGGCGAAGACCCGGTTGGACAGGAAGTCGTCGTCCACCCAGCCGCGCCAACGGGACAGCGGCCGGTCGTTGGCGGGTACCCGGTCGTTGGCCTTGACCTGGACCCGGGACGTGTACGGGAACCAGTAGAACTCGACGTGGTCGTGCCGGCCGATCAGCTCGGGTAGTTCGGCGAGTACGTTGGCCAGCTCAGCCGGGCGTTCGTGGGCGCGCAGGACGAAGGCGTCCACGCAGCGCAGTGTCACCTCGACCAGGACGCCGAGCGCGCCGAGCGACACCCGGGCGGCGGCGAGGACGTCGGGATGCTCGTCGGCGGAGCAACGCAGCACCTCGCCGGTGCCGGTGACCAGTGTGATCGCCTCGACGAAGGTGGAGAGGCACCCGTAGCCTGCTCCGGTGCCGTGGGTGCCGGTGGAGATCGCCCCGGCGACTGTCTGCGCGTCGATGTCGCCGAGGTTGGGCAGCGCGAGGCCGTGCCGGGCGAGCAGACCGTTGAGTGCGTGCAGGGTCATTCCCGCCGGTACGGTGACCAGTCGATGGGCGACGTCGACGCTGACCATGGTGTCCAGGTCGGACAGGTCCATCCGACGGTCGTCGGCGAGCGCGACGGCGGTGAACGAGTGGCCGCTGCCCGTCACCCGGATCCGACCACCGTCGGCGGCGGCAGATCGGACGGCTTCTGCGACGTCGGTCGGCGAGCCGGGGCGCAGGATCGTGCTGGCGCTGCCACGCTGGTTCCCGGCCCAGTTGGACCATCCAGCCCCGAGCGGTGCGGTGCGGACCATGCGCGCTCCTCATTCATGAATATGAACTGACTTCATATCAGGAACGTTCTAGCTGGTAAATACCGCAATTGCGATCCGCTCGTTGTACCGGTAGTCACGGACTCGTGACGTGGAGATATGTTCATCCGTCGAAGGGGGGTGGCGCAGAGTGTCCACACCAGCCGCCACGACCGGGCCGCTGCGCCGCGTACCGGTGCAAGGTCGAAGTGTCGCGCGGGTACAGCGCATGTTGGATGCCTGCGCCGAACTCGTCGACGAGGTGGGGTACGAGGGGCTGACCACCACCCTGCTCGCCGAGCGGGCCGAGGTGGCGATCGGGTCGGTCTACCAGTTCTTTCCGGACAAGCGGGCGATCGTGCAGGCGCTGACCCTGCGAACCATGGAGTCCTATCTCCAGCGCCTCGACGAGCGGTTCGCGTCCGACGAGATGACCCACTGGTGGGACGGCGTCGACGCGGGCATCGACGAGTACATCACGATGCACCGCACCGTCCCCGGGTTCCGGACCCTGCACTTCGGCGACGTGGTCGACCTGCACCTGCTCGACGAGCAGCGGGACAACAACGGCGTGATCGCCGACCAGTTGGCCCGGGTGCTCACCGAGCGTTTCGGGCTCACCGACGTGCCCAAGCTGCGCTTCGTGCTGGAGATCGCCGTCGAGGCGGCGGACGCGCTGATCAAGCTCGCGTTCCGTCGGAAGTCCGACGGCGACGAGCGGGTGCTGCTGGAGGCGAAGGCTTTGATCCGGGAGTACCTGCACCGCCAGGTCGACGGCCCGGACAACGGCCGCGCCACCGTCGGCAAGCAGACCGAGGCGGCCCAGCCGGCCTGAGTCGGCGCGGGGCGCCGGTCTCGGCCGGCGGTGGGGGCGGCTGTCCGGTCTCAGAGGAAGGCGTGCCCCTCACCCCGGTAGGTGGGGACGGTCGCCACGACCGCGTCCCCCTCGACCAGGTGCAACTCGTTGACCCGTTCACACAGTTCGCCCGCCTTGGCGTGCCGGAACCACACCCGGTCGCCGACGCGCAGCCCGGCCGCCGCCGCTCCGGACAACGGAGTCTGCACCTCGCCGGCGCCCTCGGTGCCGACCAGCTTCAGCCCCGCCGGTAGCCACGGCCGGGGCAGTCGACTGTCGGCGGCCGGGCCGGAGGCGATCCAGCCACCGCCGAGCACCGTCGCCAACTCCGGCGTCGGTCGGCGGACCACAGCGCAGGCGAAGAACGCCGCCGGAGTGGGCCGCCAGGCGCGGTAGGCGTCGAACAGCGTCGGCCCGTACAGGCCCGATCCCGCGGTGACCTCGGTGACCGCGGGATCGGCGCTGGTAGCGGCCACACTGCCGGTGCCGCCGCCGTTGACGAATTCCAGGTCGGCGTGCTCGCGTACCGCGGCGACCGCCGCACCACGGCGGGCCAGCAACTCGCGGTACGAGCTGCGCTGGGCCAGCCTGATCGCGCCGGCCAGCAGCGTCCTGCCCGGCGGCGCGTCGCCCAGGCCGGCGATCTGCGCCTCGTACGACATGAGCCCGACCAGCCGGAAGCCGGGCCGCCCGGCGACGGCGGCGGCGAGCGCCCCGGCGGCCCGCGCGCTGTGCACCGGTGAGCGGCGGACGCCGACGTGCACCCGCCCGCGCAGCGGTCGCCAGGAGGCGTCCAGGTCCAGGCAGAGCCGCAGCTCGGCACGCTGCCCCGGAGCCCCGACGGTGTCGATGAGGTCGAGTTGGCCGGTGCTGTCGACCATCAGGGTGATCGCGGCGGCGAGGGCCGGATCGGCGCCCAGCTCGGCGAGGGCGGCCCGGTCCGCGCTCGGGTACGCGACCAGCACGTCATCGCTGACGCCGGCCCGGACCAGCCAGATCGCCTCGGGCACTGTGAAGGCCATCACGCCCTGCCAGCCGGGCCGGGCGAGGGCTCGACTGATCAACTCCCGGCTGCGGACCGACTTGCTGGCGAGGCGGACCGGCTTTCCGGCGGCGCGATCGGCCAGGGCGACCGAATTGGCGTCGAAGGCCGTGAGGTCGACCACCGCGTACGGGGGGTCGAGGTGGGCAGTCGCCCGATCCAGGCGCTCGCGAAGTTTGTCGCTTTCGATGGCCACGTGTGCACGCTAACTGTCCGACGGAAAATGCGAAATACCCTCGCGTACGTCCGGGCTGCGGTCGGTACCTTCGGCGGCCTAGGCTCAGCGAGCAGGAGAATGTCGCCCGGGGGGTGGCCCCCCACCGGGTCTAGAGTGTTGCACCGGAGGTGCCCAGCGATGGGCCGGCACGTGGAGGTACGGCCATCGAAAGCCAGAACAGCGGCGAGTCGCCCGGCGTGTCGCGCTCAGGTGACCAGTCGGGCAACGCCGCCACGCAGCCCAACGGCGGTCAGGTTGATCCGTCCGGCTATGCCGCGATCCGCTCCGTGCTGCGCATCCGGCCGTTCCGCCGGCTCTGGATCGTGCTCGGCGCGGCCTCCTTCGGTGACTGGCTCGGCCTGCTGGCCACCGCCCTCTTCGCCGCCTCGCAGGTGCAGGGCAGCACCGCCCAGGGCGCCGCGTTCGGCGGTGTCACCGCGATCCGGCTGCTGCCCGCGCTGGTGCTCGGCCCGGTGGCCGGCGTCTTCGCCGACCGGTTCGACCGGCGCTGGACGATGGTCATCTGCGACCTGCTGCGCTTCGTGCTCTTCGCCTCCATTCCGCTCTACGCCCTCAGCGGCGCCGCGGGCGGCCTGGTGGTCGGCTGGGCGCTGATCGCCACCTTCCTGATCGAGTCGCTCACCCTGCTCTGGATCCCGGCCAAGGAGGCCGCGGTCCCGAACCTGATCCCGCGGGCACGGCTGGAAGCGGCCAACCAGCTCACCCTGATCACCACGTACGGCCTCACCCCCGTCGCCGCCGCCATCGGCCTCGCCGTGCTCGACCGTGGCGTCCGCGGTGCCGTCGGCGGCGACCTGCCCTCCTGGGCCGAGCCGGCCCAGCTCGCGCTCTGGTTCAACTCCTTCTCCCGGCTCGCCACCGCACTGGTGGTGGCATTCGGGATCAAGGAGATCAGCGAGGCGCAACGCGGTGAGGCCGAGCGTGCCGAGCAGAGCATGTTCCGGCAGTTCTCCGAGGGCTGGAAGTACATCGGCCAGACCCCGCTCGTCCGTGGCCTGGTGCTGGGCATCTTCGGCGCGTTCGCCGGCGGCGGCATCGTGGTCGGCACTGCCAAGTTCTTCGCCAACTCCCTGGGTGCTGGCGACGCGGCGTTCTCCCTGCTCTTCGGTGCCATCTTCGTCGGCCTGGCGCTCGGCATCGGGCTCGGCCCGATGGTCGTCAAGGAGATGTCCCGACGTCGCTGGTTCGGCATGAGCATCGTGCTGGCCAGCGCCGCCGTGATGACCCTCGCCTTCGCCATCCACCTGTCCATGGCGATCGTCGGCGCGGTGCTGGTCGGCGCCGGTGCCGGGATGGCCTTCCTGGCCGGCACCACGCTGCTCGGCGGCGAGGTGGCCGACGAGGTGCGCGGGCGGGTCTTCGCTGTGGTGCAGATCGGCACCCGGCTGGTGCTGATCCTGGCCATCGGCCTGAGTAGCGTGCTGGTCGGTGTCGGCGGCTCTCGCAAGCTGGAGATCGCCGACCTCGGCATCTCCGTCTCCTCCACCCGACTGCTGCTGCTCGCCGCCGGTGCGGCCGGCATCTTCGCCGGGATCAGCGCGTTCGGCCAGATGGACGACAAGAAGGGCGTACCCGTCCTCGCCGACCTCTGGGGCTCCATCCGGGGTCGTCCGCTGATGCCCGCCGAGCCGTTCGTCTCCGCCGGGCTCTTCGTGGTCTTCGAGGGCGGCGAGGGTGCCGGCAAGTCCACCCAGCTCACCGCGCTCTCCGAGCGGCTGCGCGGCCACGGTCGCGACGTCGTGGTCACCCGCGAGCCGGGGGCCACCGGCGTCGGTCGGCGGATCCGGTCGCTGGTGCTGGACACCTCCGGCGACGACGCCCCGTCACCGCGCGCCGAGGCGCTGCTCTACGCCGCCGACCGGGCGCACCACGTGGCCACCGTCGTCCGCCCCGCGCTGGTCCGCGGCGGCGTGGTGATCAGTGACCGGTACGTCGACTCGTCCCTGGCGTACCAGGGCGCCGGCCGGACCCTGCCCGTCGACGAGGTCTCCTGGCTGTCCTCCTGGGCGACCGGGGGCCTCAAGCCCGACCTGGTGGTGCTGCTGGATGTCGAGCCGCGCACCGGCCTGTCCCGGGTCGCCTCGCGCAACACCGGCACCGACCGGCTGGAGGCCGAGTCGATCGCCTTCCACGAGCGCGTCCGGTACGCGTTCCTCGACCTCGCCGCCGCCGACCCGAAGCGCTACCTGGTGCTCGACGCGTCCCGGCCGGCCGACGAGATCACCGCGCTGGTGGTCCGGCGGGTCGAGGAGATGCTCGGCAAGCCGGGCGGCATCGTGCACCCGCGGCCGGCGCAGGGCCCGGACACCTCGGTGCAGCCTGAGTTATCCGACGCGGAGCTGGTGACGATGGAGCACAAGACCTGATGCCGGACGTCTTCGCCGACCTGGTCGGTCAGGACGAGGCGGTGATCGAGCTGCGGCGCGCGGCCGCCGCGGCAGCCGCCGTGCTGCGTGCTGGCGCACCCGCGCTGGTCGCCGCCGGCCCGGCCAGCGGCGACGCGTTCACAGCCGACGACGCCGCGACCGGCGGGATGGACCCGTCCACCGGGATGACGCACGCGTGGATCTTCACCGGGCCACCCGGCTCCGGCCGCTCCGTCGCCGCACGGGCGTTCGCCGCCGCACTCCAGTGCGTGCACGGCACCGGCTGCGGCGAGTGCCCCGGCTGCCACACCACGATGGGCGGCACCCACGCCGACGTGCGGATGGTGGTGCCCGAAGGGCTCTCCATCGGCGTCAACGAGATGCGCGCGCTGGTGCTCCGCGCGGCCAGCACCCCGTCTGGCGGGCGCTGGCAGGTGGTGGTCATCGAGGACGCCGACCGGCTCACCGAGGCCGCCGGCAACGCGCTGCTCAAGGCGATCGAGGAACCCCCGCCGCGGACGGTCTTTCTGCTCTGCGCCCCGTCCACCCACCCGGACGACATCTCGGTGACCATCCGGTCGCGCTGTCGGGTCGTACCCCTGCGGCAGCCGCCGGCCACCGCGGTGGCCGAGGTGCTGGTTCGGCGGGACGGCATCGCGCCCGACGTGGCGCAGTGGGCGGCGGCGGCCGCGCAGGGTCACGTGGGTCGGGCCCGCCGGTTGGCCCGCGACCCGGAGGCCCGCAAACGGCGTGAGGCGGTGCTCGCGGTGCCCCGTCGGTTGACCGGTGTCGGTGCGGCGTTCGACGCGGCATCCGCGCTGATCGAGGCGGCCGAGGCGGAGGCCGAGGCGTCGGTCACCGAGGCCGACACGACCGAGCGGGCGGCGCTGGAGACCGCGCTCGGCGCGGGCGGCACCGGCCGGGGCGCGGCCGGTGCCATGCGAGGAGCCGCCGGCCAGCTCAAGGAGCTGGAGAAGCGGCAGAAGTCCCGGGCCACCCGGGCCCAACGGGACGCACTGGACCGGGCGCTCGTCGACCTGGCCGGCTTCTACCGGGACGCGCTCACCATGGCCCTGCGCGCACCCGTCGCCCCGGTGCACACCGACACGGCCGCGCTGGCCGGTGCCGGCGCGCAGAAGTGGGACGCCGAGGGGTCGCTGCGCCGGCTGGAGGCCGTGCTCGCCTGCCGTGCGGCGATCGAGGCGAACGTCAAGCCGCGGATCGCTGTCGAGGCGATGATGCTCGCCCTCTGGAAGGGCTGACCCGCGCCTCCCGGCCGTTGTCCACAGGCATCGACAGGCCCGATTGCGGTGCGGTACGGTCCCTGTGCCGTGGTGACGGTGGCAGCACACTGAGTGATGGATCACCCGGGAGGAGTCGGCCGATGCCGCGGGGGGAGATCGACGAAGCCTGGATCGAGGAGGCGGTGCGACGCTACCGCCGGATCGAGTCCCTCCAGGCCGAGTTCGACCAGGCGGTGTCGACCGTCGAGGTGACCGTCCGCTCACCGGACGGCCTTGTCGAGGTGGTGGTCACCGCCGGTGGACGGATCACCGACGTCCGGTTCCTCGGGCCGCTGCACACCCGCAGCCCGCGCGACGTGGCCGGTTCTGTGCAGGCCGCGGTCACCGCGGCAGCCGACGCCGCCGAGTGGGCCCGGGAGAAGCTGCACAACGAGACGTTCGCCGCCTACCGACCGCTCGCGGGGGCCTGAGATGGACACACTGCGCGCGCTCTCCGCCCGACTGGACGAGGCGAGCGCCACGCTCACCCTCGTCTCGCACACAGTCACCGCCAGCGACCCGGCCCAGGCCGCGTTCGGCGCCGACGCACCGGGTCGCCCCGGCGAGATCGGTCGGGCCCTGCACAGGCAGTGGGCCACCGCCACCGACGACCGGGCCCGGGAGGCCCGCGCCGCCGCCGGTCGACTCGCCGCCGCCGCGGCTGCGGTGCGGGAGGCCGCCGACCGCTACGCCGAGGTCGACCGGGCGGCCCGCCGCCGGCTCGCCGGAGAACCCTGATGGACGCACTCGACCGGCTCGCCGAGCCCGGCGTCGACCTGCTCCGCCGGGTGGACACGCTGATCGCGGCCGGCGTCCCCGAGGGGCACCGGGTGTGGCCGCTGCTGCGCCGCATGCAGGTGCTGCCCGGTGACGCGGTCCGCAGCTTCCTCGACCTGCACCCGGTGCCGCTCGCCAGCGCAGGCCACGCCGTGCGCCGGCTGGTCCGGGGGTACGACGACGTCTCCGCCGTGCTCACCGACTCGGTGCTCTGGTCCGGCCCGGCCGCCACGGCGTACGGGCAACAGCGGGCGGCGCTGCTGCGCCACCTCGACGAGGGGCCGGACAGCCTGGTCGGGCGACTCGAATCCACCGCCGGTTACGCCGACGCCCTCGCCGACTGGGTGGAGGGCAGCCGCCTCGCGCTGGCCCGCACGTTGGCCGACGTGCTTCGCTCGGCCGAAGCGGTCGCCGTGGTCGCCGCCACCGCCACCGGTGCGTCGACGCGCCCCGGGCCGGTCGGGCCCGGTGTGGCCGACGCCGCCGAGATCGGCGCACGGGTGCTCGCGGTGCTCTGCGTCGCGTACGACGGCGCGGAGACACTGCTGCGGCAGTGGGCGCCGAGCCTGGCCGAGGCCGCGTGGCGTCCGCCAACGGATGGGCGACCCCGCTACGACCAGCCCACCCGGGTCGGCTGGTAACCGAATCACCGTCCTGCCGGCCGGGCTCGCATTGCCTTGGACCTCGGCCCTCCGGCTGTGGCGGGTGTTGCCCCGGACAGGCCACGGCGTCGCTCGCGGGCGCCTGACCGGAGCCGGCACCCACGGCGACGCCGTGGTCTTCCCCCTGCACCCCCCGCAGGTCTGCCTCCACTCAACGCCGCCGAGGCCCGTCTTGTCTCCTGCCCGGCCCCGGATTCAACCGTCCGGGCGAGCAGCAACGGCACGACGGGACGCCCGGCAATAGGTCGAGTCGACGGTCATGAATGGCAGCGGGGCGCAGCCGGCCGCTGCGCTTCACGCCGTGACCCGTCGTAGGGTGGGGGGATGGGCATGCTCTGCGCGGTCAGCTTCAACCGGTACGGGCGCCTCTACTACCTCGACCCCGGTGAGTTTCGTCCGCAGGTGGGCGACCGGGTGCTGGTGCCCACCGACGACGGGCCCGAGGTGGCGGAGTGCGTGTGGGCCGCGCAGTGGGTGACCGAGGACACCGACGGCTTCCCCCGCCTGGTCGGGCTGGCCGGCGACGACGACCTCCGCCGGGATGAGGCGTTGCGTCGGCGTAAGGCCGAGGCGAAGGTGGCCGCGAAACGGCTGATCCGCTCGCACGGCCTGCCGATGAAGGTGGTGGCGGTCGACCATGTGCTCGGCTCCGCCGAGAGCGGCGGCGAGCGCAGCACCGTGTACTTCACCGCCCCGCACCGGGTGGACTTCCGGTCCCTGGTCCGCGACCTGGGCGCGACCCTGCATTGTCGGGTGGAGCTGCGTCAGCTCTCCGCACGTGACTCGGCGCGGGTGCAGGGCGGCATCGGCTCCTGCGGTCGCGACCTGTGCTGCGCCACGTTCCTCACCGACTTCGAGCCGGTGACCATCCGGATGGCGAAGGACCAGGATCTGCCGCTCAACCCGCTGCGCATCTCGGGCGCGTGTGGCCGGCTGATGTGCTGCCTCAAGTACGAGCACCCGCTGTACCAGCGCTTTCAGGAGACGGCCCCGGCGGTCGGCAGTCGGGTCTCCACCCCGGAGGGCGACGGCCGGGTCGTCGGCCACAGCGTCCCCCGCGACGCGGTGACGGTTCGTCTGGACGCGGACGGCTCCCGCTGCTCCTGCTCCCGGGCCTCGGTCTGCGCCCCCCGCCAAGCCCACGACCAGCACTACACCCCCTGACTCCCGCCCGTCCCCCCTCGACCCCCACCCGGTCCGCCCGACTCCCGGGCATCCCTCAGCCCAGTTGATCAAGAAGTTTGCGTCAGGAATCACGCCCCGCGTGACGCAAACTCCTTGATCAACTGCGTTCAGTGGGGTTGGCGGGGAGCCGGGCGGACCGGGTGGGGTGGTGGGTTAGTGCAGGACTGTGGGGGGTTCGGTCAGGTGGGGGGTTAGCGGGGACTTCGGGATCAGCCAGCTCTGGGTGGGGGACTGGTCGGGGTTCACCTGCCAGTCGCGGGAGACCCGATCCACCCCCACCGGGTAGATGGTCAGCGTGCCGTCCGGGTCGATGCGCAACCGCAGGAACGATTTGGAGTCCTCGATCCCCTGGCCGGCGAAGAGTTCGTTGACGTTCACCCCGAACGAGCCCGCCACCAGCAGGTACGCCGCCACCAGTTGGCTGGCGACCAGACCTATCACCGGCCCGTAGAGCACCGCGGCGGCGACCGCCGGCAGCGGCCACGGCCAGTCGTAGAACGGCAGCGCCAACCAGACCCAGGTGCCGGCCGCCGCCAGCGCCACCTGCGCCACGCCGTGGCCGACGCCGAGGATCCAGTGCCGTGCGTGGCGCTTGCCGCTCGCACTCGGCGGCTTGGCGAACAGGGCCGCCGCCACCACGGTCACCAGCACCATCACCACCAGCGGAACGCTGAACAGCCGCTGGTCGGTGCTGTCGGACCAGTTCGCCGTCGCACCCGCCATGGCCAGCATCAGCAGGGTGTGCAGGGTGCCGAGCAACGTGGTGAAGCCGGGATTGCGCAACGGCAACCGCGGGAAGATGCCCCAGCCGTAGCGCCGGGACCGCGCTGCGTCCGGGTAACGGGCAACCAGGTCGTACGGCTGGGCGGAGCTGGCCTTGCGGGCCAGCGTGTCCCGCGGTGGCACCTCGATGCGCTCCGGCAGCTTGTGCGTGGGATAGAGGTACGCGCCGCCGCCACCACACGTGATCAGCTGCCGGTCCGGCCCGGAGTAGCGGGCGTAGTGGTGCAGGTCGCCGGAGAGCAGCAGCCGCACCCGCGCCCCGGTCGGGTCGATGATCGTACGGATGAAGTAGTCGATCGAGTCGTACGCGGTGGGGTTGTCGGCGGCCTTGACCCAGGTCGGCGCCGGCGCCGCGATGATCACCTTGGACTCGGGGCCGAGCCGCCGGGCCACCTCGTCGAAGTAGGCCAGCTGCGGGTCGTCCAGGTACGAGCCGGACTGGTCGTCCACACCCAGCAACCACCAGCCGGCCGGCAACTCCACAGCGAAGTACGACCGGGACTGCCCGGTGCCCCAGCCCGCGAAGTTGCGGTCCCGGGAGCGGACGAACAACCGCAGGAACGCGGTGAGACCGTCGTACCAGTCGTGGTTGCCCGGCACCGCGAAGAGCGTCGGCTTCTCGGGCGGCGGCACCGGCAGGGCGGCCTGGTAGGGGCCCTTGCACCGGTCCTCGTACGCGGCGTAGGCCGCCGACGGGTACACCTGGTCCCCACCCATCACCAGGGTCTGCGCCCGGGGCAGGCGGTGTCCGTCGACGGTCAGCTCGGGCTGCGCCAGCAGGTACGCCACGGAGTAGGTGGCGTTGAAGCCGTCGCCCAGGTCGGCCACGTAGTCGAGCCACAGCCCGCCGTCCGGCCCGACCTGGCGGAAGACGCCGTCGCCGAACGCGTTCTGCAACTCGCGCTTGTCGAGGTACGCCCCGAAGAGCACCGCCAGCAGCGTCCGGATGCCGGTGCTGATCAGCAGGAACGGCGCAAGCCACGGCACCGGCTTGCGCGGCGTGAAGCCCAACTCCAGCGGGTCGGTGCTGCGCGGCCGGTGGGCGGCGCGTTCACCGGCCGGCGCACGGTCAGGGCGTTCAGTCGTCTCGTCCTGACGTTCGGGGTGGTCGCGTTCGTCGCTCACCCGGCGCAGCGTAGTCCCGGCCCCGATCATCCGCTGTCCGGTAAGCGTCCAGATAGTGGACGATGTCCGGTTGGTGCTGGCCGGGGCGGCGGGGGTATCCCGTTCGGGCGGTGCCGCCGGGGTGCCGTACACTTGCTGATCGTTGCCGCCTTAGCTCAGTCGGCTAGAGCGACGCACTCGTAATGCGTAGGTCGACGGTTCGATTCCGTCAGGCGGCTCGGTACGGAAGCCCAGGTCATCGGCCTGGGCTTCGCCGTTTCCCGAGGTCGACGACACCGCCATCGGTGGTGCCGGTCCGCAGATAGTCCGCACCCCGCGCCGCGAACGCTTCGTCCGTTGCACCGCCGTCACATTGGCACCAGCCGCCACGGCCAGACTCGCTGCTGTGTGCCGCAGGTCGTGGGGAGTCACACCGGCCAGCCCGACCGACGCCGCAGCCGGCGCGAAGACCCGGGTCCGGAAGTTGGTGTTGCGCAGTGGCCCGCCGTTCGGAGCGGTGAATACCAGCGCGTCTCGACGCTTTCCGGCGACGTGCACGGCCAGCTCGTCGACGTACTACGCAAGTGGGCCGACATGCTGCCGTCACCGGTCGAACCCAAGCTCTGACAGATCTCGCTGTGATCCGACAGCTGATGTGCGACGTAGCTCCGCCGGGTGATGTACGACAAGCCGAGCCGTCTAGGTACCAGCTGGCCGGCGACCCACGCCCTGTCGCGCAGATGAGCGGATGCTCCAGCTCCTCGACTGGTAGACGACGTGACCCTGCCATCATCGGGGCCATGCGCGACTGGGAGCAGCTCCTCCACGAGGTTTCATGGTTCCTCCGACCCGGAGAGAGCGCCGTAGTGGGCGAGGCGCAGCCGTGGACCCGCGGATCGATCGACGACATGCCTGAACTGTCTGCGCTGCTCGACTCGACGACCCTCACGCCCGTCACCGTCGGAGGCAATGCCTACGAGTTGCTGGCATGGGGATCACTGAACGATCGACGGGGATGGCTTTGCCACCCGCCTCATGAGGTGGATGGCGACCTCGTCCCCCAGGCCCATGAGGGCTTCTGGAGGCTCTGCGGCGGAATGGTCGAGAGGTTCGGTGAGCCCGACACCTGGTGGACCAACCAGAACGAGGTGCTCACGGTTGATGCGACGCGCGTGCGAATCGCAGATGCTCTGACCGACTATGCGTGGCTCTGGGAAGACGACGGCCTAGAGGTTTCCATCAACTCCGATGAGTACTACGCCGTCGCCGTAGAGGCCAACGGGAATCTGACGCTGGCGCATCGAGACGACGGTCGGCTAGTTCTCTTCGCACCGGACCACGCGTTCACCGGTGTCACGCCATTGGCTGGCTCCCCGCCGTACTCGCTGCTCACGATCGATGATGTGCCCGACCTCGCGACCTGGATAGAGGTGTGCGCCGCGGCCTGGCGACAGCAGTAGGCCGACAGGCTGCCGGATCTGCCGCTTTCCGCGCGCCGACTGCGTGTCGCAGATCAGTTGACGGACGCGTGTCGCACTTCAGTCGACGAAGGACACTGACAGAGCTCAGGCACTGCCGAGTTCCCCTCTTTGGGATCAAGGCGGCCCGCAAGCGGGCCGCGCCGGCCGGCCGGCGCTGACGGACGAAGATACGGCAATCTCGATGCGTGTTAAATGCTGGCCATGTCGCTGATCATCGGACCCGCGTTCACGATCCCCGGCTACAAAGCCATGGCCCCGCCTGAATACACGACCGAGTGCGACGCAACCGTGTATGCGGCAGATGGCGTGGTGGGATACCCCGCCTTCTGGTGGCACTACCTGTCGGGACCTCTGGGTGCCTACCCGGAGTCGGAGGCCGCCTTCGAGGTGCAGGCCGCTGATTACCACGCGATGTGCGCCGTCCTCGACGACCCCGAGCGCTGGCCGGTCATCTCGGTTCGGCTCGACGGAGAAGTGTGGCTGCGGATCGTGTACCGCAACGTCGAGGATGAGGCGGGGATCGACTTCGTGCAGGAGCTGCCGGGCCGGCCAACAGAGGTGATCACCTCGGTCGAGGGCCACGGGTTCACGTCCGCGATGACCTGGGTGGAGCTGCTCGCCGCAGCGGCGCTGCCGGATGAACGGCTGACCTGGGCGCAGCGGCTCATCCTGATGCTGCCCATGCTGGGTCCGCAGGAACTGTCCGAGGACGCCGAGGAGATTATGCATAGGGCACTGGACGGGATCGGTGCGACAAACCGGTTGGCCGTGGCAGGAGCCCTGCTCGACGCCCTGGACTGGCGTACTCACTAGCCGGAACCTAAGGACCTCGGGGCTCCGCCCCGAACCCCGACCCTCCTCGGAGATCCGCCGGAGAAACGACGGCCAGCAGGTGGGATCTCCTCGCCCGCGCACCGAGACGGCTACCCGAGGTTCCCCGGCTGCGCCAAGGCCAAGCCGCTTCGCGGTCGCCTACGGCGAGCCTTGAGACCACCCGCTGACGCCGACGCCACCCGACAACGACAGACGGGCTGACCAGGGAAGCAGCCACCTGACCAGCCATCCGCGATCTTCTTGCAATCCCCGGCCCAGGACCTTCCATGTCGTAACCGCCTGTTACGGTGCGCCGCAGTTGGCCGGTCAGAGCAACCCATCTGGGACAGCGCGGCTACGGGGGGCGGGCACTGGTAGGTCCCCGGAGTGGTCCCGGGACTGAATATGGGACACCGCGACCCGCCCCCGCCACGGCTTACCACGAGCCCGAGGTGAGCGGTCCGCATCTAGTCCGCAAGAGGTCGACGGACGGCGGGGGAGTGGTGCGAGATGTCGAGAGGCAATTCCGCTGCTAGACCGCCGTGTGACCAGGTCGGCGGGGCAGCCATTTTGATCTCGTAATGCGTAGGTCGACGGTTCAATTCTGTCAGGCGGCTCCGCTGAAAGGCCCAGGTCACCGGCTTGATTGCCGATCATGACCTGGGCCCTTTGCTTGCCGTCGCCAGGTCGAGCAGCCAACCTGCTCACCGGACCGCAGCGCACCCTCCAGCCGTGCCGCAGCTTCCCGCGTGACCTCGGGGCACGTGTGTAGATGTTGAGAGTGGCGCTGATCTGAGAGTGACGGAGGATCTCCATGACCACGGGCGCAGTCGACGAACCGACCGAGGCAGCAAGAAGGCAGCGCGAGCGTCGGGGCTGGTCGACCGCGAACGTCAATTGACGACGTCGGGGCACATGGTCGTCTACCTGGATCGGCACCAGTCAGCAGCAGTCCGCTGTCACCACTGCTCATCAAGGGCTTCGATCTGCTTACGGAGTTTGCGGGCATCGTTCGGTGGCAGGACCGCAACGACGACGTCCAGGACCCAGCGCAGCTCGGGCGGGTTCGGACAGCACTCCATCACCCCGCAGCCGGCGCTCTCGTCCCACAAGCGATGCCATGGGTGGCGCACAAACCATGACCAGGTGCGTAGCGCGTCGGACACGGCCTGGTTCCAGAGTCGGGTGCGTTCGAGGTAGGCGATGACTTTCAAGCCCCGGGCCGAGAGCCCAGGGATGACCGAGGTTGACCCGTCAAGAGGTCGCCGGTAGATGGAGTCAGCACGCAGTTGTGCGGGGCGCCTACGCGGCATTGCCCTTTCGTGGAGTCGACATGCCGATCATCGTTGCACACCCGCTCTCGGCCTATCTGCGCGACGACTTGCGTGGTGGCGACCGGACACGACGACTTCCGCAGCGGGCGTCAGCCTGCTGGACGGGTACGGACGCGACGCACAGAGCTGGTGAGCGAGATGCCGCCGTAGCCTTACGCCCGTGGATCCAGATCGACCAGATCCCCGGCCACTGTCACCAGAGGAGGCCGCGGTCCTGCATGCACTGCTGGCGCAGGACTTCCCCGGCGCGAGCGAACTCCGGATGCAGTCGCGGGACGTCCTGGCTCAGCCGGGTTGTGGCTGTGGCTGCGGCACCATCTGGCTTTGGCCGCAAGGTCGACACCTACCGGCCTCCAACGCGACGGGTCCGGTACCAGCGGAAGGCATAGTGGTCGACGATCAAGGCAAGACGATTGGCGGGATCTTGCTGTTCGTTCAGGAGGGCCAATTGGCGGACCTTGAGGTGTACTCGTACGACGAGCCACTGCCGATGCCCTCCGCGCATCGGGTTTCGTGGTTCCTCAGAGACCGCTAGCCTCGGGTTTTTTGCCCCGGCGTTGGCTCCGCGAGGGCGGCGGCCACCCGGGACGCCTCACGTCGGCCCTGGTTGCGGGCTGCGGCAACGAGCGCGGGCACGACGGATCGGTCCATCACGCTGGTCCCCTGCGCTTGTTTGGAGGCGTGGTCGCGGAGAAGCAACTCCACCCGGCGGCCCGTTCCCAGCGCGGCTCGCTGCTTGTCGATGCGTGCCCACGGTCCGATCGCGGCGGTGCTCGGCGCGAGAGCGATGACCGGGCCGTTTCCGGGGGCGAGATCGAGGTTGACTGTCGACCGCATGCCGCCATCCATGTAGCGGCGGCCGTTGATGGCAACCGGGGCGGCGGAGATCGGCATGGCGCAGCTCGCGGCGACGGCGTCCACCAGGGGTACGCCGTCGTGCCTGGTGAATGTGCGGCTGGCGCCCGTCTCGGTGTCGACGACCACGATGCGAAGGTCGGCGTCGTCCCGCCAGACGTGGTCGGGCAGTCGAGCCTGGGCTATCCGGCGCTGCCGGGACGGGTCGTCGATGCGCGCGGCGAGGGCGAGCCGGCCGAGGCGGCGAGCGGCCTGCTCGGGGCTGCGCGCGAACAGTTGTGCGCGCGCGAGCCGAAGCAGGTCGAGCAGGCGCAGGGCGGGTGAGGTCTCGTGGGCGACGCCGCCGCGCTGGCGTTCGAAGAGTTCCGCCAGTGGGGTGCCGCTGGCGATCTGGGCACCCACGACGGCGCCGGAGCTGGTGCCGATGAGGACTGCCCCCGGGGTCACTGTGACCCCCTTGTCGGCAAGCCCGGCGAGGATGCCGACCTCCCAGGCGATGCCGGCTACTCCACCGCCACCGAGCACCCAGACGGGCCGCGCGTCGTCCGTCATCAGTCGCCTCATTCGGTCGAATACTGCTAACGCTGTACGCAGTTTAGGCTAACAGCGGTGACCGTGGATCGACAACGGGTGCGTGTTTGCTCAGGGTTCCCGTCGGCCGACGATGATTCCGCCGAGGCGGCTCTCCGCCGAGGTGACTGTGGTCTGCGAGTCGACGCTGAACCCGTGCTGGCGCAGCCAGGCTGCCACCTGGTCCGGCTGCCGACGATGGACGTGCACGTTCATCGGGTGGCCGCCGTAGCCCTCCGTCTTGACTGTCGTCTCGTCGCCCACGTGGAAGCCGAGCAGCAGGGAGCCACCGGGACGGACCACCCGCCGGAAGTGCGCGAACACGGCGTCGATGTCGTCGTCGGGGATGTGGATGAGGGAGTACCAGGCGACCAGGCCGGCCATCGAGCCGTCGGCCAGGTCGAGGTCGGTCATCGAGCCGACCTCGAACCTCAGCTCGGGGTGATCACGGCGGGCCACCTCGATCATCCCGGGTGAGAGATCGATTCCGAAGGCGTCGACGCCGAGCGTGTGCAGGTGGGCGGTGATGCGCCCCGTCCCGCAGCCAACATCCGCGACCGGCCCGCCGCCGGTGCCCCGCACGAGCTCCGCGAACGATGCCAGGGCAGCTCGTTCGTACGGTGCCTCCGCCAGGAGGTCACGCACCAGGCGCGCGTAGCTGACCGCGACAGTGTCGTAGGAGTCGCGAGTCTCGGACAGCCAATCGTCTACGGTCACGAGTTCAACGGTAATTCAGCGACACACTGATGCCCTGGCCATGCCGGACCGACAGTTTGGAGGCGTCCACCCGTGACTTCCGCACCGGTGATCGTGAGTCTGCCCATCTCCGACCGGGCTACCTCCTACCGCTTCTATCGGGACGGACTCGGCCTCGACGCCGTGGGCGAGTTGGCCGACGACGGCATCCCGGAGCCGTTGCAGTTCGTGGTCAACGACGGGCTGCGGTTGATGCTCATCCCGACCGGCGGCTTCGGTTGGGTGATCGGCCGGCACGAGGTCGCCCCGAGGGGTCAGAGCGAATGCCTGCTCAACCTTGGTGTCGCCTCGCCGACCGACGTGGACGCGCTCGTCGAGCGGGCGCGCGCTGCCGGTGCCGAGATCATCACCGATACGGCAGCACAACCCTGGGCGTACGCGGGCGTCTTCGCGGACCCCGACGGTCACCTGTGGATGGTGTCCGCCGATTCGGAGGCCTGAAACCGTCGGTGGTGGTGGTTACGGTCCGACGGTGACCGTGACCACCGACACCCTTCAGGCGATGCCCACCTCTGCCGACGAAGCCCGGCTGTGGGCGCTGATCGAGGCGGCCTGGGCCGAGTTGGGCGCCGAGCCCCTGGCGCTGCGGCAGGCCCTCATCGAGCGCGACCCGGCCCATGACGACGACGGCCCGGCCTACGCCATCGATGCCTGGCTGGACGCGTTCCTGGACCGTCTCGGGCACCTGACCGCCGAGCTGACCGGGCAGGAGTTGACCGACCTCGACCGGGTGGTGGAGCGCAAGCTGCACGACATCGATCGGGAGGACATCCACGAGGTGACGGACGGGTCCGACGACGGCTTCCTCTACGCGCGAGGGTTCATCGTCGCCCTGGGGCGGGCGTACTACGAGGCGGTCCGCGCCAACCCCGCTATGGCGCTGCTGGACGCCGACTGCGAAGGGATGTGTTACCTCTTCGCGCACCTGCACAACGATCGGTTCGGTTCGTGGCCGGAGACCGGCTCCGGGATCTCCCGGGAGTCGTTCGGCAACCCAGCCGGCTGGTCGGCCTGAGCGGCGTCGTCGGAGCCAACTCCGGTCCGGCCGCACCGGTGGGAGGTCCGCCTTCACCGGGACAGCAGGCGGACCTGACGTGCGGTTAGCATCCGCTCATGACCACGGGGGTTCCAGGAACGACGGTCCGACCAGGGCGGCGCGTCGTCGTCGGGTCCAGTGTGCTGCTGGCGGTGAGTGGCCTCGCCCGGCTCGCGCAGGTGGCGGCCGAGGCCGTTCAACAGAACACCTACCTGAGAGCGCACGAGCAGGTGGGCACCCCGAGTGGCTTCGCTGCCCTGCCGATGGTGTTCCTCATGGGCGTCGGCCTGGTCGTGGCGTTGACCGCCCTCGTCGTGCTGGCGCTGGCGCTGGCCAATCTCGCCGGTCGGAACTGGACCCGGATCGTCACCTGGGTGGTCGGCGGCGTGACGGTGGCGGTGTCGGCCGGTTGGCTGTTCCTGGGCCTCATCTTCACCGTGTCGGGCGGCAACGACACCCCGGATAGTCCCGACGGGAGTCGGGTCGAGGAGGTCGCCGCTCAACTGATGCCCGGGTGGGCCGAGCCGGTCAGCACCGTGTCGGGGTTCGTGGCGTCGCCCGTGCTCCTGGGTGCCCTCGTCCTGCTCGCACTCCCACCCGCCAACGCCTTCTTCCAGTGGCGTGGCGGGGTGCAGGATCCGCCGTATCCGGCCGAGACCACCCGGCCCGACGGCGGGCGTGTTCCACAGCAGGTCTAGGTGAGCAGCGGGCTCAGACGTAGATCTTCGTGGCGTACTCCGGGCCGTAGTACCGTTCCAGGTCTTCGAGGCTCTCCGTCGACGCCTCGACCTCCTTGATCAGGCGGGCCCGGGACGGCAGCGCCTCGGGCTGCCAGGTCTCCGGCTGCCACAGCGCGGACCGCAGGAACGCCTTCGCGCAGTGGTAGAAGATCTGTTCGATCTCCACCACCACGGCGAGCACCGGCCGGTGTCCCTTGACCACCATGTCGTCGAACCACTGCGCGTCGCTGACCAGCCGTGCCCGCCCGTTGATCCGTAGCGTGTCGGTCCGCCCGGGGATCAGGAAGAGCAACCCGACGTGCGGGTTGTCGAGGATGTTGCGGTAGCCGTCGGCCCGTCTGTTGCCGGGCCGCTCGGGCAGGGCGATGGTCGTGTCGTCCAGCACCAGGGTGAACCCGGCCGGGTCGCCCTTGGGTGAGACGTCGCAGCTGCCGTCCGCGCCGGCCGTAGCGATCAGGCAGAACGGTGAGGCGCCGAGCCACTCGCGGTCCCGCTCGTGCAGGCGGGTGCGTTCCTTGTTGGCTGCCCGCGCGCTCGGGACGCCGAGCAACTCGCGCAACTCCTCGTGCGAGGTGATCTCCACCGTCACGTTGATCCTCCCTCAGCCGTTGACCCGGTGGCGGGCACCACCGTCGTCAGCCTAGGCCGCCGTGACCAGCGCGAGGTTTGTGCCTGGTTGCCGGGGGTACGGCCTCACCCGACGCGCTCGCTGCACGAGACCGTTCCGCAGGACGCCGACCAGTGGAGGCCGGAAGATGGAGAGCCGACTCAAGGTGCTGGGTCACCCAGTCCATCCGATGCTGGTCATGTTCCCGGTCGCGCTGCTGGCCACGGCGGTGCTGTTCGACGTGGTGGACACCGTGGGTGGCCCCGACTTCCTCGGCGAGGTCGCGTACTGGAACATCACCGTCGGCCTGATCGGTGGCCTGCTCGCCGCGGCGGCCGGCTCGTTCGACCTGCTGGCGATCCCGACCGGCACCCGCGCCAAGCGGGTGGGACTGCTGCACGCGGGCGCCAACGTCGCGGTGATCCTGCTCTTCGCCGCCGTGTGGGCGGTGCGGCTCAACGCGGATTCCCGGGCCGCCGGCGGCGCACTGGTCGCCATCGAGGTGGTCGCGCTGGCGATTCTCGGCATCAGCGCCTGGCTCGGTGGCGAACTGGTCGACCGGCTCGGTGTGGGCGTCGACAGCGACGCCGGCCTGGACGCGCCCAGCTCACTACGGCCACCGACGGCCACCCAGCGGATCGGAGAGGTGTGATGAGCGAGCAGCAGTTCGGCGGCTTCGGCCGAGGGTGGCGCGGCAACCGGCAGCAGGGCTGGGACCCGATGGGGGAGTTGCAGTCGCTGCGCTCCGAGTTGAGTCGCCTGGTCGGTGGCCGCGCCGGGGCGTCGGACGTCGAGTTGACCGAGACCTCGGACGGCTGGGAGGTCGTCGTCCGGCTGCCCGGGGTGGCACCGGAGGAGGTGGCGGTCGAGCTTGACGACCGCGAGCTGTGCGTGCGGGCCCGCTCGGAGGCGGAGGTCAACGCCGACCAGGGCATCCCCGGCGGCTTCGAGACCCGCGGCTTCGAGTACCGGGTCAACCTGCCGTCGCGGGTCGACCCGGACGCCATCGACGCGGTGATGGACCACGGCCTGCTCCGGGTCCGGCTGCCACGGGCGAGCCGGCCCACGCCGCGCACCATCACCGTGGGCCGCACCGGGCCGCGCTCCGGTGACCTTTCCACTGGTACGCCGATGCCAGCCGATCCCGCCGCGGACCGGGAGATGCACCGCCCGGACACCGCTGGCGAGATCGACCGGCCGTAGCGGGCCGGGTGGTCACCCCGTCCGTGCTCGGCCCGACCGCCGAGCGCCTTCCCGACGTGCGGCGGATCGCCGTGCTGCGCGCCAACGCGCTCGGCGACTTCATCTTCACCCTGCCGGCGCTGGACGCGCTGCGCAGCGCGTACCCGTCGGCGGAGATCGTGTTGCTCGGTGCGCCGTGGCACGCGAAGCTCTGGCGCGACCGGCCCGGCCCGGTGGACCGGGTGCTTGTGGTGCCGCCGGCGCCCGGCATCCGTAAGCCGGAGCCGGGTGAGCCGGAGTCGTCGATGGACGACTTCCTGGCCGCTGCCGCCGGCTTCGACGTGGCGGTGCAGATCCACGGTGGCGGCGCCAACTCCAACCCGCTGGTCAGTCGGCTCGGTGCCCGGGTGACTGTCGGCCTGCGCGCCGACGACGCGCCGCCGCTGGACCGGTGGCTCCGCTACGTCTACTACCAGCACGAGGTGATCCGCTACCTGGAGGTGGTGGCGCTGGTGGGAGCGCCGGCCACCACCATCACCCCGACGCTAGCGGTGACCGACGCCGACCGGGCCGAGGCCGCCCGGGTGCTCGGCCCGGTGGACCGTCCCCGGGTGGCGCTGCACCCGGGCGCCACCGACACGCGCCGCCGCTGGCCGGCCGAGCGTTTCGCCGAGGTGGCCCGTGCGCTGCACGAGGACGGCTACGAGGTGCTGGTCACCGGCACGCCCTCCGAGCAGGAGGTGGTGGACCAGGTCGTCGCCGCGGCGCAGGTGCCGGTGCGCCCGCAGGTGGGCACGCTCGGCCTGGGCGGGCTGGCGGGCTGTTACGCCGACTGCGCGTTGGTCGTCTCGAACGACACCGGCCCGCTGCACCTGGCCGCCGCTGTGGGCGCGCCCACTGTGGGGATCTTCTGGGTCGGCAACCTGATCAACGGGGCCAGCCCTCTGCGGGGCCGGCACCGGCCGATCAGCTCGTGGACTGTGCACTGCCCGGTCTGCGGGGTCGACTGCACACCGGGCATCTATCCGCACCGGCCCGGCGACGGTGAGTGCCCACACCGGGATTCCTTCGTCACCGACGTTCCGGTGGTCGAGGTGGTGGAAGCCGCCCGGGAGTTACTCACGCGGTAGGTCAGGCCGGCTGCGGGGTGTCCTCGTCGGCGAGGACGACCTCCCACGCCTCGACGTCCCGGTCGGTGACGGTGGTGGGGGACTCCAGGTGGTACGCGCCGCTGGGCAGGATGCCCGCGCCGCCGTGGCGGGACAGCACGGCGAGCTGCGCGGCCACGTCCTCGCCCTGGTGCTTCTCCTGCACCCGACGCCAGAAGTCGAAGCCACCGGCGTCGACGAGCTTGGCCCGGTCGTAGAGCACGCACCCGCCGATCCAGGAGACCTTGTACGCCCGCCACGCGCCCGGCGGCAGCGCCAACCGCTCGGTGATGTGCAGCAGGTTCGCGGCCGAGTGGATGCGGGCACGGCTCCATTGCGGGGTGTCGGGCCGGATCCGCTCCGGTGTGGGCGGGCCGGTCCACTCCTCGTAGTGGCGGTGCGATTCCGGCCGCACGTCGTCGGTGTACGAGAGCCCGTGCACGCCGTTGCCGACGAACCCGCAGCCCAGCTCACCGATCGCGGTGACCAGTCGGTGCAGCGCACCCGGTTCCAGCCAGATGTCGTCGTCGAGGTTGAGGACGTACCGGGCGGCCGAGGTGGCGAGCAGGTACGCCCGGTGTTCGGCCAACCCCCGGCGGGGCAGCCGGCGGGTGAGCAGCACCGGGTGACCCCGGTGGCGCAGCGCCCGGACCATGGTGGCGGCGGCGGGATGCGCGTACGCCGGATCCCCGTCGGACTGGTCGCTGACGACCACCCCGAAGCCGGGTACGCCGTCCTGGGCGGCGAGACCGCCCAGGGTGACGGCCAGCTCGGCGGGCCGGTTCCGGGTCGGAATCAGCACGTCGACCAGTCGATCGGCGCGGAACTCCTCCGGGGTGCCGAGGTCGAGAGGGCGGTTCACGACGCCTGGGTGCGGGTGCGCAGCGACGGGTCGGGCTCCCGGTCGGTGACCTGTGGCGACGGATCCTGGCTGTGCGAACGGATCCGCTCGATGATCGCGGAGGTGGACCGGTCCGGCACGTACCCCAGGGTGCGCACCTGACCGCCCAGCCGGCGCACCAGCGGCGCCTCCGGCACCAGCTCCGGCGGATAGTCGCCGCCCTTGACGTACACGTCCGGTCGGACCGCCTCGATCAGCGCGGCGGGCGAGTCCTCCTCGAAGACCACCACGTGGTCCACGCAGGCGAGCGCGGCGAGCAGGGCGCCCCGGTCCTCGACCGGGTTGACCGGCCGGTCCGGGCCCTTCAGTCGTCGTACGCTGCCGTCCGAGTTGACTGCCACGATGAGCAGGTCACCCAACGCGCGGGCCTGCTCGAGGTAGCGCACGTGCCCGCGGTGCAGCACGTCGAAGCAGCCGTTGGTGAAGACCACCGACCGTCCCGCCTCGCGGTACTCGGCGACTATCGCGTCCAACTCGTCGCCGCCGACCAGCGCGGGGTGGCTCGTCGTGTCGGTCGGCTGGTCCAGCGCGGCGAGCAGGTCGTCGCGTCGGCACACGCAGGTGCCGGTGTCCGAGACGGTGATGGTGGCCGCCAGTTGGGCGAGTTGGGCGGCGGTGGGCAGGGGCGCGTCGGCGGCCAGGGCCAGCGTCATCGCCGCCAGGTACGCGTCGCCGGCACCCACGGCGTGGCTCGCCGGCACCGGTGTGCTGTGGCTGCGTCGGGGTTCCCCGTCGGCGCCGCCGACCACCGCGCCCTCGGTGTCGAGGGTCACCGCGACCACGTCGGCGCCGGTGTGCGCCCGCAGTTCGGCCAGCCGCGACTCGGCCAGGACGGCCCGGTCGACGCCCTCTCCGGCCCGGGTGTTCACTGTGACGCCGGTGCCCGTGACGCTGAGCCCGTCGCCGGTGAGGGCGACCCGGCCCTCGCCCGGGGTGGGCTCACCGAACGGTCCCGGGCGGTCGGCCCGGGTCAATTCGGCGGTCGGGTCGTCGGCGCGTACCGCGCCCGGGGCAGCGCCCGCCGTCATCTCGGACGGGCCGTCGGCCGGGTCGCCGTCCGGGTGTTCCAGGTGCAGTTCGGTCCCGCCGGTCGGCCGGGTGGTACCGCCCGCGCGGGCCAACAGCCGGGTCGCCTCGGCGAAGCTGGGGGTGACCACTGTCGGCGCGAGGCCCCGCCAGTCGGCCAGGTCGTGGGCGTCCAGCGCGACAGTGGCGTACCGCTGGCGGTTGTCGACCAGCCACGCGCGGACCGGCGCGGGCAGCGCGCCCAGGCCGTAGTCGCAGACCACCAGGGTCGGCGCCTGTCCACCGGCGGCGGCGCGCAACTCCTCGGTGGCGCAGCTCAGGGCGGTGAGCAGCCGGGCCACCCCGTCGTGGTCCAGGGCGTCCTCCGGGTCTCCGGAGTCCTCCCGCAGCAGGATCTGGTTGCCGGCCAACATTCGCCGCTTGACGGGGGTGGGTCGCCCGGGTTGGTTGACAGTGCGGTCCCAGACGCTCGCGCGGTCCAGGCAGTCGTGCAGTTCGTCCCCGGCGACGTCGGCGCCGACCGGTGCCACCAGTACCGCCCGGCCGCCGAGGGCTGCCACGTTGACCGCGGTGTTCGCGGCCCCACCGGCGGCGGAGATCCGCCGGCGCAGGGTGAGGACGGGGGCGGGCGCCTCCCGGCAGAGCCGGTCGGAGTCGGCGAACCGCCATTCGTCCAACATGGCGTCACCGACGATCAGGACTGGGCGTCCGAGCCAGCTCTCCACGACGGTGGCGAGCCGGCGCTGTTCCGCTGCTGCTCCTGCCATGCCTCCCCGGGTCCCCAGCGGCCTGCCGGGCAAACCTGCGCGGCGACCGGTCTCGCCGCTGGTCAGGCCACCTTCGGTGTGCCCTGACCGGTCCGAACCTGTCCGACCTGTTTCGGGCGTTCGAGCGCGGGAAGGGGATTGAGGTACCCCCGGAAAGGAGATGTACCGAGATGGCAGCGACATTGCAGGGCAAGCGGATCGCCTTCCTGGCCGCCGACGGCGTCGAGGAGGTCGAGTACGTCCAGCCGCGCGAGGCGGTCGAGAACGCCGGCGCGACGGCCGAACTGGTCTCGCTGAAGCCCGGTTCCATCCAGTCCTTCAACCACCTGGACCACTCCAAGACGTACGACGTGGACGTGACAGTCGACAAGGCGGACGCCGCCGGCTACGACGCGCTGGTGCTGCCCGGAGGGGTGGCGAACCCGGACTTCCTGCGGGGCGATCCGGACGCGGTGCGGCTCGTGAAGGCGTTCTTCGACGCGGGCAAGCCGGTGGGGGTGATCTGTCACGGCCCGTGGACGCTCATCGAGGCGGACGTGGTGCGCGGTCGACGGATCACCTCCTGGCCCACCCTGCGTACCGACCTGACCAACGCCGGAGCCACCTGGGTGGACGAGGAGTGCGTGACCGACGGCAACCTGACCAGCAGCCGCAAACCCGACGACCTCCCCGCCTTCTGCGCAGCGATCACCAAAACCTTCGCGACCGCCTAACCCCGGCTCCCACCCACCCCTTCCCCGTTGATCAAGAGGTTTGCGTCAGGAACGCCGTTCGCCGTGACGCAAACCTCTTGATCAACGCCAGGATGCGGGAGCGCGAGCGGGGCGCGGTGGGGGTTGGTTTTTGGCGGTTGGGCGCATGTTTTGGGGCTCTCGGGATAGAAGGGCGTATGACCGAAGCCTCCGACGCACCGGTGCTGAACCGTCAGCAGATCCGGCTGCTCATGTTCGGCCTGATGACCGGCATGCTGCTGGCCGCACTCGACCAGACCATCGTTGGTACGGCTCTGCCGACCATCGTGGGCGAGTTGGGCGGGATCAACCACTACTCCTGGGTGGTCACCGCGTACCTGCTCGCCTCGACCGCGTCGACGCCGCTCTACGGCAAGATGGCCGACCTGTACGGGCGTCGGCCGGTCTTCCTCTTCTCGATCGGCACGTTCCTGCTCGGGTCGTTGCTGGCCGGGCTGTCCCAGAACATGACCCAGCTGATCGTCACCCGGGGTATCCAGGGTCTCGGCGCCGGTGGTCTGCTGACGCTCGCGTTCACCATCATCTCGGACGTGGTGTCGCCCCGGGAGCGTGGTCGTTACCAGGGCCTGTTCGGCGCGGTGTTCGGGATCTCGTCGGTCGCCGGGCCGCTGGTGGGCGGTTACTTCGCGGAGACCGACTGGCGGTGGATCTTCTACATCAACGTGCCGCTGGCGATCCTGGCGATCGTGGTCTGCTACCACGTGATGCGGTTGATCCCGTTCGAGCGTCGGGACCACTCGATCGACTGGCTCGGTGCCGGCCTGCTGGTGGCCGGGGTGAGTTCGTTGCTGCTCGCGCTGAGCTGGGGCGGCAACGAGTACGCCTGGGGCTCCGGCGTGATCATCACGCTCTTCGTGGTGGGTGCGGTGCTGGGGGTGCTCTTCGTCCTCCAGGAGGCCCGGGTGGCCGAGCCGATCCTGCCGCTGCGGCTGTTCCGGAGCGCCACCTTCGCGTTGGCCAACTCGGCTCTGCTCATCATCGGTCTGGTGATGTTCGGTTCGATCATCTTCATCCCGCTGTACCTGCAGATAGTGAAGGGCGCCTCGCCGACCCGAAGCGGTCTGCTGATGTTGCCGATGATGGCCGGCATCATCATCACCTCGATCCTGACCGGCCGCGCGATGACCCGGATCGGCCGCTACAAGTGGTTCCCGGTGGCCGGTTCGGTGACCCTGCTGGTCGGCATGTTCCTCTTCACCCAGTTGGAGGTGGCCACCTCGCTCTGGGTCGCGTTCGGGTTCATGGTGGTGATCGGCGTGGGGCTGGGTCTGTGTATGCAGTCGCTGATCCTGGCGGTGCAGAACGCGGTCTCCGTACGCGACCTGGGGGCCGGCACCTCCTCGGCGACCTTCTTCCGGTCGCTGGGCGGTTCGTTCGGGGTGGCGATCCTCGGCACGGTGCTCTCGTCCCGGCTGACCGGCGGGCTCGCCGACCGGTTGCCCGGCGCGATCGCGCAGCTTCCGCCGCAGGAGCAGGCCGCTGTGGCGGCGAGTGGCGGCGCCAACATCTCGATCAACGATCCGGCCACCATCCTGGCCCTGCCGGGGCCGGTACGCGCGGCCATTCAGGGTGCCTTCGTCGACGCGCTGGACATGGTCTTCCTGACCGCCGGCCTGATCGCGATCGTGGCGGTGGTGGTAACCCTGACGCTGCCCAACACGCAGCTGCGGGGGGCTGGCCCGCAGGGCGCCACCGGTGGTGCCGACCCGCTCGGCGGTGAGGCCCCGGCTCCGGGCGGCAAGCCGTTGACCCGCGAGTCGAAGGAGGAGGCCGCCGCCGACATGGAGGCCAAGTCCCAGACGATGATCTGAGCGTCTCGACGCCGACCGCCCCGGACCGCTCCGGGGCGGTCGGTGTCGGCCGGGGCTGTTGGTCAGGCGGGGCGGCGGTAGGCGCCGTACCACCAGGTCGCGGCCAACTCCCGGGCGGCCGCCGCGTCGGTCTCGGGGTCGGCCGAGGTCGTGCTGACGTGGTCGGCCAGGAAGCGGTCGCCGCCGACAACGATCAGCCGGCTGGCCGTCGTCACGTCCAGGTCGGCGGGGGTACGCCCGGCCTGCTGCTCGATCCGGAGCGCGTCCTCGGTGCGGGCCACGAACTGCTCCAGCCCGGCTGCCCAGTACTCCCGGACCGCCTCGTCGTACGCGGCGACCTCGCTGACCGCGGCCAGCACCGGGGCGTATGTCCGGTATATCCGAATCACGTCGGCGAAGACCTCGGTCAGCCGCGCGAGCGGGTCGCCGGGGCCGGCCGGGTCCCACTCGCCGGTGCGGTCGAACGAACTCTCCCGCATGGTGCCGGCGAGGCGCATGAGCAGCTCGGTCTTGTCCCGGAAGTGGGTGTAGAAGGTCGACCGCGCCACGCCGGCCTCGGCGGCGATCCGCTGCACGCCGAGGTCGGTGAAGCGGACTCCCTCCTTCAGGAGTCGTTCGGTGGCCGCCAGCACCCGCGCCTCGACGGCCGCGCGTCCGTCCGGGTTGCGCGGGCGGCGGCGGGTGATCGAGGGCATAGCCGGAATCCTAGGTGGCCGGGGGGCGGGTGGGCGACGTACGCTCGTTGCCGGACACAGTGTCCGACATAGTGACCACGGAGGCCTTGACCTCGGCCTCCGACCCACCACGAGGAGCCAACACACGTGAAGTACCGACTGCTGGGCAGCACCGGGGTGTACGTCTCGGAGATCTCGCTCGGCGCGATGACCTTCGGCGGCAGCGGCCACCCGCTCTGGGGCACCCTCGGTGGGCTGGCGCTGCCCGAGGTGCAACGGCTGGTGGACACCGCGTTGGACGCAGGCGTCAACTTCGTCGACACCGCCGACGGCTACAGCGACGGCGAGAGCGAGGAGCTGCTCGGCAAGGCGCTCGGCAAGCGGCGTCGCGACGTCGTGCTGGCGACGAAGGTGCACTCCCGCACCGGCCCCGGCCCGAACGACGTCGGCACCTCCCGGCTGCACATCATGCAGAACCTGGAGGACAGCCTGCGCCGGCTGGGCACCGATCACATCGACCTGTACCAGATCCACAACTTCGACCAGATCACTCCGATGGAGGAGATGCTGCGCGCGCTCGACGACGCGGTGCGGCAGGGCAAGGTCCGCTACATCGGCGCCGCGAACTTCGCGGCCTGGCAGATCTCCAAGGCGCTGGGCATCTCCGCCCGGGAGAAGCTGGCCGGGTTCGTCTCGGTGCAGGAGTACTACTCGCTGCTGGGCCGGGACGTGGAGCGCGACGTGGTGCCGATGGCGCTCAACGAGGGTGTCGGGCTGACCGTCTGGAGCCCGCTCGCCGGTGGTTTCCTCTCCGGCAAGGTCAGCCGGGACGGCGCCGTCGCCGACAGTGGCGCGCGCACCGCCCAACCCGGTTACGCCAGCTTCACCCCGTTCGATCCGGAGCACGCCTTCGGGGTGGTCGACGTGCTCAAGGGCGTCGCCGAGCGGCACGAGGTGAGCCCGGCCCGGGTGGCGGTCGCCTGGCTGCTGTCCCGACCGGCCGTGGCCAGCGTGATCGTCGGTGCCCGCAAGCACGAGCAGTTGGTCGACAACATCGCCGCCTCGGATCTCACGCTGACCGAGCAGGACCTCACCGAGCTGGACGAGGCCACCAAGCTGCCGGTCGCGTACCCGAACTGGATCCAGGAAGGGTTCTTCGCCGGACTCCGACTGCCCCAGTGAGGCGCGGCCCCGGGGCCGGTGGCTCCGGGGCCCGCCCTACTTGAGGATGAGCCGGTTCGTCTGCTCGAAGACGTCCAGGTCGGCAAGGGTCTCGATGACCGAGGTGGAGAGTGGGGCGGGAAACCGGTCGCGGGCGAAGAAGCCGGCGTCGGTGGTCTCGTCGGTGACCCGGGCCAGCTGCCCGTCCCACTCCTCCACCTTGAACGCCGTCGTGAACACCTGGTACGTGTGGCCGTACATGTTGGTGCTCGTCCGGTCCGGGCCGGTGTAGAGGGCGAACGCGCAGACCCGCAGCGCGCGTAGCCCGGTCTCCTCACGGACCTCGCGTACCGCGCAGTCGGCGATCGACTCGCCCAGTTCCATCGCGCCGGCCGGCATGGCCCACTGGCCGTTGTCCGAGCGTTTGATCAGCAGAATGCGTCCGGCGTCGTCGTTGACCACGGCGCGGGCGCCGACGAACATCAGCGTCCGGTCCCCGGCGAGCGCGCGCAACTGCCCCACATATGAGTCGGCCCAGGAGATGCTCACCTGCGACAACTTACGGGGGTTCCCAACGTGTGACCGCCGACACTAGCTTGTTACCCATGCGTAGCACGATGATGGACGCCCCTCTGCAGATCTCCCGGATCCTCGACCACGGCGCACTGGTGCACGGCACGGCCGAGGTGGTCACCTGGACGGGCGCCGAGCCCCGCCGGATGACGTACGCCGAGGTGGGCCGGGCCGCCGCCCGGCTGGCACACGGGCTGCGCGACGAGTGTGGGGTGACCGGCGACGAGCGGGTCGCTACCTTCATGTGGAACAACAACGAGCACCTGGTCGCCTACTTCGCGGTGCCGAGCATGGGTGCGGTGCTGCACACGCTCAACATCCGGCTCTTCCCCGACCAGGTCGTCTACATCGCCAACCACGCCGAGGACCGGGTGGTGCTCGTCGACAGCACGCTCATCCCGCTGCTGGCCCGGGTGATCGGTGAGCTGACCACTGTGCGGCACGTCGTGGTGGTCGGCGGGGGCGACCCGGCGCCGCTGGTGGCGGCTGCCGGCGACCGGATCACCGTGCACCACTGGGACGCGTTGCTCGCCGACCGGCCGGACACGTACGACTGGCCGGAGGTGGACGAGCGCGACGCGGCGGCGCTCTGCTACACCTCGGGTACCACAGGCAACCCGAAGGGCGTGGCCTACTCGCACCGGTCGATCTACCTGCACTCGTTGCAGGTCTGCATGCCGGAGGGTTTCGGTCTCGGGCCGACCGACCGCGAGTTGGCCATCGTGCCGATGTTCCACGCCATGTCGTGGGGCCTGCCGTACGCGGCCTTCCTCTCCGGCGCGTCGCTGATCATGCCGGACCGGTTCCTCCAGGCCGCGCCGATCGCCGAGATGATCGCCGCCGAGCGGCCCACACTGGCCGGCGCGGTGCCGACCATCTGGACCGATCTGCTGGCCTACCTGGACACCCACGACGTGGACACCTCCTCGCTCGGCGAGGTGATCGTCGGCGGCTCGGCGTGCCCACCGGCGCTGATGCACGCGTTCGACGAGCGACACGGGATCGACGTCATCCACGCCTGGGGCATGACCGAGATGTCCCCGCTGGGGTCGGTCTCGCGTCCGCCCGCCGGTGCCACCGGTGAGCAGGCGTGGCGCTACCGCTACACGCAGGGACGGGTGCCGGCGGGCGTGCAGGCGCGGATCGTCGGCCCGTCGGGTGACCCGATGCCCGCCGACGGCACGGCGGTGGGCGAGTTGGAGGTCCGGGGGCCGTGGGTGACCGCCCGGTACGTCGGTGACGACGCCCCGGACGAGGAGAAGTTCCGCGACGGCTGGCTGCGTACCGGCGACGTGGGCACCCTCTCGCCGGACGGGTACATCAACCTGACCGACCGCGCCAAGGACGTGATCAAGTCCGGTGGTGAGTGGATCTCGTCGGTGGAGTTGGAGAACGCGCTGATGGCCCATCCGGCGGTGCTGGAGGCCTGCGTGGTGGGTGTCCCGGACGAGCGGTGGGACGAACGTCCGCTGGCCACGGTGGTGGTTCGGGAGGGCGCTTCGGTGACCGCCGAGGAGTTGCGGGACTTCCTGGCCGGGTCGGTGGCGCGCTGGCAGTTGCCGGAGCGCTGGGCCTTCATCGACACGGTGCCGAAGACCAGCGTGGGCAAGTTCGACAAGAAGGTCGTCCGTTCGCGGTACGCCGGGGGTGAGCTGACTGTCCGGGAGCTGACAGCCCCGTAACGTTTTCCCCGGCACTGTCGCCTGTTGGGGCGGGAGTACTCCTGAACCCTCCCCAGGGGCGGCCCCGGCGTTCGCACCGCGCCGGGGCCGCCCGCTCCACACGGGGTGACCCCGCACCGTCATTGTTGCGAAAGTTATTCGCCTCTGTCCTGCTGACGGGGAAATCGGGCGATCAGCGACCCGATCAGGCGTCGCTGGTGGTGATGAGCACCTTGCCCACCGTCGAGTCCTCCACCGCCTGGTGCGCCGCGGCCGCCTCGGCCAGCGGGTAGTAGTGCAGCGGCAGGCCGGCGTCCGCGCCGACCCGGATGCCACCCTGGCTGGCCGCTGCGGCCACGTCCTTCACGCCCTGCGCCTTGGCCCCCTTCGGCTCCGTGTAGACCAGCACGAACTGCCAGCGGGCGTTCGGGGCCATCATCGCCCGGATCGGGATGCTCACCTCGTCCCCACCGTTGTCGGCGTACATGCAGACCGCGCCGCCGTGCCGCAGCACCTGCACGTCGATCGAGGCGTTGCGGGCGGGGGACACCTCCACGATCGTGTGCACCCCGTCGGGGGCGATCTTGTGGACCTCCTCGACCACGTCCTGCTCCCGATAGTTGATCACGAAGGAGGCGCCGGCCGACGCCGCGAGCTGCGCCTTCTCCGCGCTGCTCACAGTGGCGATCACCGTGGCGTCGGCCCACCGGGCGAGCTGGATCGCGGCGTTGCCGACCGCGCCCGCGCCGCCCTGCACCAGCACCGTGTGATCCGCCAACGCGCCGGCCCGCAGCGTCTCCGGCATGAACTCGCCAGCGGTCAGACAGCGGTGCGCGGTGAGGAACGGAATGCCCAGGGCCGCACCCAGCTCGAACGGGGCGGCACCGAGGCGTACCGCCTGCCGGACCGGCACCAGTGTGTATTCCGCCGTCGTGCCCCACGGCCGCTGCCAGGCGGCCTCCCAGACCCACACCCGCTCACCGATCAGGTCGGGGTCGACCCCCTCGCCGACCGCCTCGACCACCCCCGCGCCGTCCTGACCGGGGATCTGCCACCCGTTCGGCGGGGCGTTGCGGCGGGACTTCCAGTCCGTCGGGTTGACCCCGGAGACCGCCATCCGCACCAGGACCTCGCCCGCACCCGGCTCCGGCACCGGCCGGTCGACCAGATTGAGCACCGAAGGGTCGCCGTTGCGCTCGTACACGATGGCCTTCATCCGTGGTCTCTACCCCGCTCGACCCCTGTCAACCCAGCTCGTCCACCAGCTCCGGGGTCAGCTCACCGATCGCGTTCAGCGTCACCGCGGCCAGCCCGGCGGCGTCCGGGTCGAGCGGGTACGAGCCGTGCGGCACCGCCACCACCCACATCCCCGCCGCCGCGGCGGAACGCACCCCGTTGGACGAGTCCTCCACCGCCGCACACCGCGTCGGGTCGACGCCGAGGCGCTGCGCCACGCTCAGGTACACGTCCGGTGCCGGCTTGCCCCGCTCGGTCTGCTCGGTGGAGAGGGTCGCGCCGAACGCGTCGGTCAGGCCGGTCGCCGCCAGCGCCGCCTCGATCAGCCGGGTCGGCGACGAGCTGGCCAACCCGAGCGGCCACCGCGCGGCCAGCCGGCGGACGACCTGGTCGGCGCCGTCGATGAGGGGTACGTGCTCCCGGTAGCGTCGGGTCATCTCCTCGACCACCTCGACGGCGACCTGCTCGGCGGTGCGGTCGACGCCCAGCTCACCGCTGAGGTAGTGGGCCCACTCGCCGGTGCTCATCCCCATCAGTCGGCGCTGTGTGTCCGGCTGCCACGTCCCGCCGTGCTCCGCCACGTACGCCCGGCGGACCTCCTCCCACACCGGCTCGGAATCCACGATCACGCCGTCCAGGTCGAAGACCACCGCATCAGTCACGGGCCCATCCTGCCCGACCAGTGGGCGTCCGGTCAGCCGGGCAGCGCGGGCAGACCGAGCGGGCTGCCCTCGGGCAACAGGGTGTGGCCGGACCGGGCGATCGGCTCCAGCAGCTCCCGGAGCCGGTCCGTGTCGGCGGGGCCGAGCGCCTGCCACGGGTGCGCGGCGGCCCGGTCGGTGGCGTCCTCGACGGCCTGGAAGCCGGCCCTGGCGTGTTCGGTGGCCGCGCCGTCCCCGGTCAGCCAACCCCGCTCGGTGAGCCGCTTCCGGGCGGCGTGCCACTGCTCCTCGGACCAGCCCCGGCCCAGCAGGTACTGCGGCGACGAACCATCCAGCGCGACCCGCCCGGTCAGCGTCTCCACCGGGTCCAGGCCGGCGGCCACCAGCGCCGCCACGTGCCCGTCCCCCCTGTGCTCGCGCAGTGTGGTGGCGGCCTGCCAGAGCCGCGCCAGCGGGTACTCGCCGGCCGGGAGGGCCGCGTTCGCCGCGCCCAGCACCCGGCCGGCGGTCTGCGCCGCCGAGGCAGCCCGCTCCAGCAGGTCGGCGGCCTCCACCAGGTGCGACTCGGGTAGCTCGTAGGTCAGCTCGGCGAGCGCCTGCACGGCACCGGTCAGACGGGCCCGCAGCGCCTCCTGCGGGGTGGCCAACCGCCACACCGCAGGCAGTGCGCGGGCCACCATCGGCGGCGCGAAGTTGAAGAAGGCGGCGATCACCGGGGCCGCCTCGACGGCTCCCAGCGGCGCCGCCCGTCCGGCGAAGTAACCGCGCCAGTAGCCGCGCAGCCCGACGGCCTCGTACGCGGCCCGGGCCCGGGGGTGCAGGTAGGTGACAGCGTGCACCGGCTCGAAGTACGCCCACATCGACCGGGCGGTCCGCCCAGGCTCGTCCAGCGCCGTCACATGCACCTCCGCGTCCCGGTTCCGGATGCTCACCCCGGGCGGCGAACCGCCCGGGGTGACGCCGAACCTACTGCCGCTGGGTGACGGGCCGGAAGCCCCATGTGAACAACTCCATCGCGACCCGGCGACAACCGGGACGACCCGGACAGGTCACTGGGCGGCGAGTACGTCCACCACGAAGCGCAGCGGACCGGTCGGACGTCCACCGGCGGCGGCCTCGTCGTTGCCGTACGCCAGCTCGCCCGGGATGTCGAGCTGCACCCGGCTGCCCACTGTCACGCCGACCAGGCCCTGGTCCCAGCCGGGGATGACCTGGCCGACGCCGATCGGGAAGGTGGCCGGCTGCCCGGCCTTCCAGGAGGAGTCGAACTCCTTGCCGTCCTTGTAGAACACCCCCACGTAGTTGGTGGTGATGTTCTGGCCCTTCTGCACGGCCGGGCCCTTGCCCTTGATCAGCGGGGTGACGGTGAGCTTCTTCAGGTCGCCAGTGCCCGGCGTCACCGTCGGCTTGCTGCCCAGCGCCGGGTCGGCACCCTCGGGCAGTTGCGGTGCGGGCGGCGCGCCGGCCTCGTCGGGGGCCGGGGCGGAGGCGGACGGGGTCGCGTCGGCCTGGGTCTTGGGCTTGTCGTCGCCCCCGCCGATCGTCACGAAGACGCCGATCAGCACCCCGACCACGGCGACGGCCGCGAGGCCGCTGGCCCACGCGTTGCGCTTCCGCCTCGCGTCGGCGGCCTTCTTCTCCGCCAACTGGGCGGCCAGGCGGCGCCCCGACTTGGTTGCCGGGCTCTGGTCCGGGCCCTTCTGCTGCGTCCGCTCGCTCACGTCGTCGACTCCCTGCTGCGAAGTGTGGCCGGCACCCGGTGCCGGGGGGAAAGCCGACGCACACGGTACCCGCACCGCGGCCTACCGTGCCCGCCGCGGACGCCCCGGATCGCCCAGTGCGACAGTTCCGGGGCTTTCCCGGGCGGTTATTCCGGGACGACCATGAAGTCGGTCACGAACGAGGTGACCCGGCCGTCGGCGGCACGGCCGATCCAGGTGCCGTAGCAGCCGTCGCCCCAACCGGTGGTCACTGTGACGACGTTGGCACCGCTGGCCTCGTCCAGGACAGCGGTGATCAACCCCGGGACCGGGGAGGAGGGCAGCTTGTCGGGGATGAAGACCTGCTCGACCCGGTCGTAGTCCCAGCCTTCCAGGACACTGAGCGCTGTCGGGTCGGCGAGGGTGCCGGCGCCAGCGTCCACCCCGTACCCGAAGTAGTCGTCCGCACCGAGCGTGGCGACGTCCTGGTCGCCAGCGACTGCCGGTTCCCAGCGGGTGGTCGGCTCGTCGGAGACCACCAGCTGAAACGCGGCCACCCGCCGGTCCACCTCGGCGTCCTCCCGGAGCACCACGGCCACCCAGGCGCGGGCGGCGTACCGCCCCGGCGGCACCGTGACAGTGAACGGCTCGGCCTCCGGGCAGACCAGCGGGTCACACCCGACCACCTGGCCGGTGGGCAGCACGACGTCGCCGGCCGCGTGGGCCTCGATCAGGTACGCGCCGTGCTGGTCGGTGAAGCGGGCGCCGGGCGTCAGCAACCGGTCCAGATCAGGGGTGTACGGCATGGGGGCTCCTCCGGTCGCCAGCGGCCGGCGGAGCGTACCCGGCGAGGCGGACACCGCCGCCGCTGCCGTACGGTCAGGCGCTCTTGCGGGGTGCGGTCTTGCGCGCGGCGGTCTTCTTCGCCGGCTCCGCCTTCTTCGCGGGGGTCTTCTTGGCGGCGGTCTTCTTCGCCGGCTCGGCCGCCTTCTTCTCGGCCGTCTTCTTCGCCGCCGTCTTCTTCGCGGGTGCCTTGGCCGCCTTCTTCTCGGCTGCCTTCTGCGCCGACCGGGCCGACGAGATGGGCGTCGGTTCGCCACCACCGCCGCCACCGCCACGGGTGGGCTGCTCGCCGCGTGCCGCCTTGGCCCGCTCCACCGAGGCCTTCAACGCGGCCATCAGGTCCACAGCAGCCGCCGGGGCCTCCTCGACCTCCTCCGGCTGGACGACCTCCCGACCCTCCACCTTGGCGTCGATGACCTCCTGCAACGCGGCCCGGTAGTCGTCGGTGAAGACGTCCGGCTCGAACTCGCCGGTCATCGAGTCGATCAGTGAGCTGGCCATGGCCAGCTCCGGTGGGCGCACCTTGAGGTCCTCGTCGAGGAAACCGAAGTCGGGGGTACGGATCTCGTCCGGCCAGAGCATGGTGTTGAGCAGCAGCACACCCTCGCGGACCCGCAGCGTGGCCAGCTGCTCCCGCTGGCGCAGCGCCACCTTGACGATGGCCACCCGCTCCGAGTCGATCAGCGCGTCGCGCAGCAGCACGTACGGCTTGGTCGCCGCGCCTTCCGGCTCGAGGAAGTAGGCCTTGTTGTAGAGGATCGGGTCGACCTGTTCGGCCGGCACGAACTCCAGCACGTCGATGGCGCGCGAGCTGGTCAGCGGCAGGTCGGCGAAGTCCTCGTCGGTGAGGATCACCATCTCGCCGCCGCCGATGTCGTAGCCCTTGGCGATGTCGTCGTAGGTGACCTCTTTGCCGCAGACCGAGCAGGTGCGCTTGTAGCGGATCCGACCGCCGTCCTCGCGGTGCACCTGGTGGAACCGAATGTCCTTCTCCTCGGTGGCCGAGTAGAGCTTCACCCCGATCGAGACGAGCCCGAACGACACGGCTCCCTTCCAGATGGCACGCATCCTGCGCTCCCTTCCCCGGTATCGACCATGCTCGCATCCGAATGAACCGGACGCGAGGTGTTCGCCCTGCTACTACAGTCGGGTCGTGCCCGGCGCGCCGCTCAAGCCGATGCTCGCGATGACCGGGCCGCTCCCGGCGGGTGACGGCTGGGCCTACGAGTTCAAGTGGGACGGCGTCCGCGCTCTGGCTGACATCTCAGGTGGCGGTCAGCATCTGTATGCCCGCTCCGGCGTGGAGATCACCGCCGCGTACCCGGAGTTGGCCACCCTTCCCGAGCAGGTCGACGATGCGCTGCTCGACGGTGAGGTGGTGCTCCTCGGCCAGGGCGGGCAGCCGTCGTTCACCGCGCTGGCCGAGCGGATGCACGTCCGGGACCGGGCGAAGGCGGCCCGGTTGGCAGCTGTCATGCCGGTGACGTACATGATCTTCGACCTGCTCCGGCTCAACGGTGACGACCTGACCGGGTGGCCGTACGAGCGCCGCCGGGAGGCCCTCGACGCGCTCGCGCTCGGTGGCCCCCGGTGGGCGGTGCCGCCGATGTTCGCCGACGGGCCGGCCACCTACGAGGCGGCCGGGGAGCACGGCCTGGAGGGTGTGATGGCCAAGCGGGTCGGGGCCGTCTACCGCCCGGGGGTGCGCTCGCCGGACTGGGTGAAGGTCAAGCTGGAGGTGACCGGCGACTTCGTCATCGGCGGTTGGCGGCCGGGTGCGCGCCGGATCGGCGGGCTGCTGGTCGGGGTGCCCGGCCCGGACGGCCGGCTGATCTACCGGGGTCGGGTCGGCGGTGGCATCGGCGCGGCCATCGAGCGGCAGCTTCTCGCCGAGCTGGAGCCGCTGCGCTCCGGCGTGTCACCGTTCGCGCCGGGGATGCCGCGCGAGGATGCGCGGGGCGCCATCTGGGTAACACCCCAGGTGGTGGTGGAGGTGAAGTACGGCCAGCGCACCCCCGACGGCCGGCTGCGCTTCCCCCGGGTGCTGCGGTTGCGCCCGGACAAGCCTCCGGAGGAGGTCGACGATGCCAGCTGAGCGGCTACGGGTGGACGTCGAGGGTCGCGCGCTTGAGCTGTCCAACCTGGACAAGGTGCTCTACCCGGCGGCCGGGTTCACCAAGGGTGAGGTGATCGACTACTACACCCGGATCTCCCCGGTGCTGCTGCCGCACCTGCGGGACCGGCCGCTCACCCGGATCCGGTTCCCCAACGGGGTGGACGACAAGTCGTTCTTCGAAAAGAACAAGCCGGCCGCGACCCCGGACTGGGTGCGGGTGGAGAACCTGCCCGCGCCCGGGTCGACGAAGGGCCGGGAAACCATCGACTACGTGGTCGCCGACGACCTGCCCACCCTGGTCTGGCTGGCCAACCTGGCCGCGTTGGAGCTGCACACACCGCAGTGGAAGGTGGGCGAGCACCCGGACATGATGGTCGTCGACCTGGACCCGGGACCGCCGGCCGGGCTCGCCGAGTGTTGCCCGGTGGCGGTGCTGATGCGCGACCGCCTCGCCGACGACGGCATCGAGTCGTACCCGAAGACCTCCGGCAAGAAGGGCATGCAGCTCTGCTGCCCGATCGCCGGCACCCAGCCGTCCGACCTGGTCTCCGACTACGCCCGGCGGATCGCCCAGGAGTTGGAGAAGGCCCACCCGAAGCTGATCGTGTCGAAGATGGCGAAGAACCTCCGACCGGGCAAGGTCTTCATCGACTGGAGCCAGAACAACGCGGCGAAGACCACAGTGGCGCCGTACTCGCTGCGGGCCCAGTCGGTGCCGTCGGTGTCGACGCCGCTGACCTGGGACGAGGTCGAGGCCGGCGCGCGCGGCCGGAAACCGGCCGTCCGCCAGTTCACCGCCGCCGACGTTCTGGCCCGGGTCGAGGAGTACGACGACCTGCTCGGCCCCCTGCTCGACGGCGGCCCGGAACTGCCCACGGCCTGACAACCTTCGGTGACCCCGCGGCGTGTAAGGCGCGTGACCGACCAACAGAAACCACTGTCCGCGGCGGACCGGTCCTACGTCGCGTTCGTCGAGGTGGCGTGGCAGCGACATATCCGGCTGGCCATGCTGCTCAGCGGCGACCGGTGGCGGGCCGAGGAACTGCTCCAGGACAGCCTGGTCAAGGTCTACGAGCGGTGGCGGCGGCTGTCCCGGCTCGGCGACCCGCACGCCTACCTGCGCAGGGCCCTGGTCAACAACCACACCTCGGCGTGGCGGCGACGTCGCCGGGAGAGCCTCTTCGCAGACGTCCCCGACCGGGCCGCCGCGGCCGACGGCGTCGGCCCGGACGCCATCGTGCTGCGCCGGGCGCTGATGTCACTGCCGGCCAAACAGCGAGCGGTGGTGGTGCTCCGCCACTACGAGGACTTGAGCGAGCGCGAGGTCGCCCAGGTGCTGGGTTGCTCGCTCGGCACCGTCAAGAGCCAGAACGCCCGCGCGCTGGGCAGACTGCGCCACCTCCTTGAGGAATCCTTCGACTCGGTAAGCAGGTGATAGTCATGAACAACATCGATGACCGTCTCGCCCATCGGCTGCACGACATCGTCGACGGTGAGACGGACTCCGTACCCCCGGTGGGTGCGCTGATCGAGCGCGGCCGACGGGCTCGGCGACGCCGGACCACCGCGCTGGTCGGCAGCACGTGCGCGCTGTTGGCGCTGGGCGTCGGCACCGCACTGACCGTCCCGACGATGTCCCCGGCGGGCCGCTCCGGCGTCACCACCCAGGCCGCGCCGCCGGAGCTGGCCTCGCCGGCGATGCGGCTGGTCTCGGCCGCCGCCGCCAGTGAGAACATCAGCTACCGGATGCGGCTGACCAACTCGGGCCCGGGCGGGCTGACCTACGAGGGCGCGTTCGACCCGAGGACGGCGACCGGCTACGTCCGGGCCCCTCAGGACGACTCGGTCATGACCGAACTGCTGATCAACGGCACCCGGTACCAGGGCGGCGAACGCCCGCTGGGCCCGCTGCCGGACGACAAGGGCCCGGGCGAGACGTACGGCCGGTACGGGCAGTACCCGGGCACGTACGACCGGCTCTCCCTGCACGGCGACGGGAACGACGTGCTGGGTTCCGCCGAGCCCGACCCGGCCGCCCTGTTCGCGGCGTTGAAGCGGCAGAACGCGACAGTCACCGAGAACCCGGACGGCTCGCTGCACTTCAGCTATGCCGAGAACAGCAGGGACGGGTCGAGCAACACGACCGGTGACGTCACGCTGGACCGCGACGGTCGGATCGCGACTGTGGCGCTCACCTTCACCTGGCAGTCGACGGCGAAGGGCCGCCTCGACACGGGGACGTCCCACTCGACCCTGGAACTGTTCGACTACGGCACCGCCGTGACTGTCGAACGCCCGACCGACGTCGTGATGGTCAAGGAGTAGCAACCGCGCGGCCCGGCGTCCACGCTTGTGGACGCCGGGCCGAGTCGGCCGCCGGATCAGCGGCGGCCGAAGACCGTGCGGCTGGAGCCGAGGCGCAACAGCACCGTCTCGCCGGTGGCGTCCTGGACCCCGTCGTTGTCGGTGATCGCGTACACCTCGCCGTTGCCGGCCACGGTCAGACCCTCCAGCTTCTCCTGTGTCCAGCCGTCGGTGGCGCGCAGCGCGGGCAGCACGTCGACGGCGAGCGTCTTCGGCAGCACTGTCAGCGGGCCGGTCGCCGCCGCACCGGGCAGCGATACCGTGTAGACCCGCTTGACTGCGGCGGCCGGGCCGTTCAGCTTGTCCCGTTCGATGACCGCGAGCCGGTCACCGATCACGGTGATCTCGGAGAGGCCCATCCAGTCGCCGGGCACGGTGGTGGCCCCCAACTGGTAGCCGAACCAACTCCAGGTGCCCGCCGCGCCGTCGTACCGGCCGAGCCGGACGACGCCGGCCGGGTCGGTGCTCAACTCCCGCTGCACCGCCACCCACACGATCTCCCGGCCCTGCCGGTCGGTGGTCGCGGTGACGCCCTCCAGGCCCTGCTTGCCGAGACCGGCGGCGACCTCGGCGGGCAGCGCAACGGTCTGGCGGGTCACCCCGGCCGCGTCGAGCCGGACCAGCTTGTTCTCCGCGCCCTTGGCGCCCTCCACGGCCAGCCAGAAGCCGCCCTGCGGGCGGGCGAAGATGCCCTCCGCGTCGTACCCGACCGGAGCACCGGCCGCGTCCCGCACCGGCAGCGCGCCGGTGATGACGGCTGGGGTCCGCTTCGCGTCGATGCTGAGGATGCGGGTCTGGCTGTACGCAGCGTCGGTGACGCTGTAGAGCTGGTCCCGCTTGCCCGGGGCGGCGCTCAGCGCACCGAGCGCGCCCCAACCGATCGGGGCGCCGGTCCGGTCGGTGCCGGAGACGATGCTCGGGAACGTCGGGGTGGCCTTGCCGAGCTGGAAGAGCGACACCGAGGCCCGAACGTTGACAGCGGCGTCGTCCTCCTCACTGGAGACCGCGAGCAGCCCGCGCGACGGGATGGGTAGCAGCCCCTCCGGCCCGTTTGTGGTCGGCAGCACCTGCTTGAAGACCGGCCGGGTGCTGTCGCTCAGGTCGTAGACGGCGACGAAGTTGCTCCGCTCCGAACCGACGAAGGCGTACCGGACCCCGTCGTACTCGGCGACGGCCACGCCCTCCGGCTCGGTGCCCTTCTTGGCGGCCCGGTCCTCGTTGTGCAGCCCGTAGCTGACGGCGAGCCGCTCGAAGGTGTTGCCGGCGTCCCAGGCGACCCGTCCGCTGCGGCTGTCGAAGATCGACCAGCCACGGGTGCCGCCGTGCCAGTCGCCCTCGTTGGCCGTGGCGAGATAGCGGTCGTCGACCCAGGCCACCGCGTCCGGCTCGCGCGGCACGTCGGTGATGCCGCCGGTCAGGTCGATGACACCGTCCTTCCTGGTGTCGATACCGCTGATGGTGGCGGTGCCGGCGCTGAACACCGTGGTGATCCGGCCGGTGGGCAGGTCGACCAGGGCGACGCCGTTGTTCTCCTGGAGCGTCACGGCCAACTGGTTGCGGCCGTTGATCGAGACGTACTCCGGCTCGGGGTCGGTCGGCGCGGCGAGACCGGCCTGCGCCAGGGCGGGCAGCGCGCTGCCGTCCGCAGCGGTCAGCGCGACCGGCCGCAGCCGCCAACCGGCCGGAGACTTCCCGGCCAGGTCGACGATCTGCACGAAACCGGCGGGCGCCTGGGGCAGGTCGCCCTCCTCGCCGCCGGGCGGGGTGGCCTCCTCGTCGCGCTCGTTCTCGATGGCGATCGCGGCGTACCGCTTGTCCTTGCTGATCGCGATCGAGTCGGGCTGACCGCCCAGGTCGAAGCTGGCCACCCGCTTCCGAGTGGCCAGCTCGATCACGTCGAGGCGGCCGGACGGCGCGGTGTAGCTGGCGCTGGTGTTCACCACCACCAGCACGTACCTGCCGACCACGGCGACCGAGGTCGGCTCGTCCTCGGAGTCGCCGAGCTGGGCCAGGGAGAGCGTGCCGAGGCCGCGCGGCCGGTCGGCACGGGAGATGTCCAGGAAGCCGATGCGCCGGGCCAGCGCGTCGGTGTGGATCAGGGTGCGGCCGTCCTCGCTGACCGCCGAGATCTCGGCGACCGTCGCGGTGGTCGGATCCTCGCCGGCCGGACGGTTCTGGAACACCGGGTACGTGGCGACCCGGTCGAAGGCGAGCGACGGGTGGTGGTGCGCGCCGGCCGACGCGGGGGTGGCCCCGGTCAGGCTGGCGGCGGCGACACCGGCTGCGGTGAGCGCGGTGAATGCTCTTCTGAGTGTCAAGGACTTCCTCCGTTAGGTCGTACCCGCACGGAGGCTGACAGCTGTCGGGGAGCATCAGCTTGCGGCGACGTGAACAGCGGGCGAAGCACGCAGCCGCCACCAGGCACCGCCGACCAGGGCGACAGTGATGACGGTGACCGCGACGTCGCCGGCCAGGGCCGCCGCCGGGGAGGCCGGGGAGTACGGCGGCACCAGGTACGCGAACGCGGCGGCGGTGACCAGGCCCGCCGTGCCAGCCACGAGCACGTGCCGCTGCCCCCAGCGCACGCCCGACGACCAGTACGCGATCAGCCCTCCGGCGGCGGCGGCGAGTGCCAGCGCGATGGCCACCCCCGGCCAGCCGGGCGTCAGGTCGCCGCCGATTCGAACGAGAACGACGAGCAGACCCACCCCGAGCGGGTGCGGCACCCGACGGACGCGGCGCGGACGCGTGCGGCGCCAGCGGGGCAGCATTGCGACCGCGACCAGGGCGACGACCAGCACGGCGGCGAACGCCAGCTGGAGCGGGCTGGCCAGGAAGTCCTTCCGGCCGCTGCTGTCGGAGAAGATCAACAGGCTGCCGAACAGGTAGAGCACGCCGACCACGGCGAGACCGGGCCGGCCCAGCCACGGCCGCAGCCGCCGCTCCGGCCCGAGGAACGACTCGATCAGCACGATCGGCGCGCAGATGGTCAGCACGATGTGGTTGCCGACGTAGTCGAACGCCTGCCGGAGGCTGAATTCGAGCCCCGGCACCAGCGTCGCCTCGGCGGCGGCACGGGTGTCGGCGTACTGGGTGTCGTCGAGGTAGTCGGGGTTGAACAGTGACTGGTCGACCAGCCCGGCCTGGAGTACGCCGAACGCGGCGGCGAGCAGCACGATGGTCGGCCAGCCCGCGCCGAGGTGCCGGGCGGTCTCCCGGATGAGGATCGCCGCGCCGCCGTACATCGGGCCCAGGAAGATCAGCACCGGGAGGAAGTCGTCGATGGCGAAGCCACCCCAGGAGCACTCCGCCGCCCACGGCGCGAGCAGCAGCAACGCGATGACCGGCAGAAGCCGTCGGCGCAGAGGCGGACGGTCGGCGGTGGCGGGATGGCCGACGGTGACGGGTTCGGGTCCGGTCGGCATGGGCGCTCCTCGGCGGCGTTTCGGGGATCGTTCCCTGCACCGTGCGCGGGCCACATGGTCAGCCGATACGGCCATCGGCCGACGACAGGTGCGACCAAAGTCGTTGAGTACTGTGGTGCCGACGTCGACTCGGGGAGCGTGGAGATGCAGCCAACCGTCACGGCCGACCTGGCGGCCCGGCCCGTCGAGGCCGAGCGTCCGCTGCTCAGCTACCGCGACGAGGCGACCGGCGAGCGCGTCGACCTGACCGCCCAGCAGGTCGGCCAGTGGGCGGCTCGCAGCGCGAGCCTGCTGCGGGACGGCTGCGGGCTCGGCCCCGGCAGCCGCGTAGCGGTCCTGCTGCCGCCGCACTGGCGTACCGCCGCGGTGTTGTTGGGCGCCTGGGCCTCCGGCCTGGCGGTGTCGTTCCGACCGCGTGCCACCGCGGGCCTGGCGGTGCTCGAACCGGGCGGTGACCGGCCGTTCGACGCGGTCTTCGTGACGCCGGAGCGGCAGGACGACTGGCTGGAGGACGTGCCGGACGCGCCGCACCGCTACCTCGTCGGCACCGGGCCGGGGCAGCTGGACGACGTGCCGTTGGGCTGGTTGGACTGGTCCGCCGAGGTGCTCCGGCACGGCGACGGCGCACCCGACCACACCGCCATCCATCCGTCGGACCCGGCCACCGCGGACGGCACCACCTACGGTCAGTGGGGTGCGCTCGCCCAGGAGTTCGCCACGATGCTGGATCTGCGCGCCGGCGACCGGCTGCTTGTCGACGCCGCCGAGACCGAGCAGCCGCTGAAGTGGTTGCTCGCGCCGCTCTCGGCCGGCGCGTCAGTGGTGATCAGCGCCAACCTCGACCCGGCGCGGCGGGACGCGGTCGTCGCCGCCGAACAGGTGACCCGGGTCCTCTGAACTCCACCGGATCGGCCCAAACAGCGCTGGCCGATCCGGTTCCGTTACATCGCCATCTGCCCTGCTCAGAGGGTCTTTTGTCGATGCCGTCGGCGTGTTCTCATACCGGAACAGCGACCTCATCGACCCCGCACCGCCACCCTCATCGAAAGGTGCACCGATGCGCAGAAGACCGACCTTCCGACTGGCGGTCCTCACCGCCACCGCCGCGACGTTAGTGGCATCCGGCGGTGCCTCCGGGGCCCTCGCCACGGCCGCGCCCGCGACCGCCTCCCCGGGCGTCACCGCGTGTGAGCCGGGTGCCGACGCGCACAGCGCAGCCCGGGTAGCCGAGGGCGCCACCGCCCAGGAGCCGGAGCTGTACTCCACGAACGAAGCCAACGCCTACGGCGTGATCAAGGACGCGCCGCGCCTGGCGAACGGCAGCGTCACGGTGCCGACGGTCTTCCACATGATCTCCGACCATCCGCTCACCGCAGCCGAGACGACCAGGTGGAACACCCTGATCGCCGCGCAGATGACGGTGCTCAACGACTCGTTCGCGGGCCGCACGGCGGGAGACGCCTCCAACACCCCGTTCCGGTTCTCACTCGTCGACACGACGTGGACCGTGAACAGCGCCTGGTACACGGTCGTGCCTGGCAAGAACGAGCGGGACATGAAGAAGGCGCTGTACACAGGCGACTCGCGGACCCTGAACGTGTACGCGGCCAACATCGGCGACGGGCTGCTCGGCTGGGCGTACTTCCCGAAGGGCTACAACAACGGGCGTGACTACATCGACGGTGTGGTGATGCTCGACGAGTCGATGCCGGGCGGCACGGCCGGCAAGTACGCCCTGGGTGACACGCTGACGCACGAGGTCGGGCACTGGCTGATGCTGGAGCACACCTTCGCGCACGGCTGCTCCGCGTCCGGCGACTTCGTGGCGGACACCCCGCGCGAGGCGGCGCCGCAGTTCAACTGCCCGGTGGGCGCGGACTCCTGCACCGCGCCCGGGCTCGACCCGATCCACAACTTCATGGACTACACGCAGGACTCCTGCATGAACATGTTCACCGCCGGGCAGGCCGACCGGATGAGCGACGCCTGGGTGGCGTTCCGGGCCGGCGGGGCCGGATAGCCCACTGGAGGTCGGGGGCCGGCGGGTCGTTCCGCCGGCTCCTTCGGCTTCACCCTTCCGGTGGAGCCCGCTCGTTCCTTCGATCCTCACGTTTCGCCTGCTCCTACGCTTCGCCGAAGGTATCTGACACTTTCATCGGCGGAGGACACATGGCGTCGGGGCGTACACGTCGGACACTGGCGTCGGTGGTCGCCGGTGGCCTGTTCGCTCTCGGTGTGGTCGCGCCCGGCCCGGCGGCGGCACCGCTGCCCCGCGCGGCCCAGGCCGACGGCCCCACAGTTCCCGAACCGCGCGAGCCGCGCCCACCGCTGCTCCCTGCCGACTTCCAGGGCACCGGCCGGTACATCGTGCGTGACCTGGGCATCGATGTGCCGTTCTCGTGGCAGGGCCGGGACGGCAACAGTCAGATGACCGCCGGCGGCCCGGACCACCCCATCTGGTTCACGAACCTGATCTACGAGAACACGCTCTACACGCTCACCTACAGGTGGCCGAACATCCCGCTGTTCCCGCCCCGCGCGTGCAGCAAGATCCCGGGGTTCTTCAACCGGCAGATCTTCAACGACAAGCTGAAGACCGCCCGCTACGTGGGGCCGGAGATCCTCCAGGGTGACCAGGACCGGCACGTCGACCACTGGCGGGTCGGGGTGGTCGGGGGTTCCACAGTGCCGGGGGAGTTCTTCCGGTTCCCGCTCGCGCTCGGCGACATCTACGTCGACCAGCACGACCCGACCCGGTGGTGGCAGGTGTTGCAGTTCGGCCTGCAGAACCTCTTCGACCCGGAACTGGACGAGTGGTTCACCATGGACACCTTCGAGCACCGCCCCGGCGAGGTCACCCTCCCCGACCGCTGCCCACCCCCCACGTCGTGACCCATCGACAGGCAGGGTCAGGTTTGGGCCGAGCCCGGTTAGAGGGCGAACAGCAGTGCGGCGTTCAGGAGGACGACGAGGGCGGTGGCGAAGTGGATGCCGAAGGCGACGGCCTTCGTCCCGCCGTTCCGCAGCACGATGAGGGTGTCGCCCAGTGGGACGAGCGCGACGACAAGCATGAACCACGCGACCGCGTCGGCGGTCGTGAAGGCGATCAGGGCGAGGCCGAGCAGGCCGAAGGTGAGGTCTTTCAGCCCTTTGACCGTCAGGTAGGCGGGATCTCCGTCCGGGCGGGCCGGCACGCCGTATCCGGTGGCCGCGGCCTGGGGCACCAGCAGGAACCGCGCGCCGATGAAGGCGACGAAGAGGCTGAGTACGACGGCGAGCCCGTAGGCGAGGGGTGCCAGCATGAGTCTGCTCCAATTCCTAGCGCTGCTAGATATGAGAGCGACGCTAGCAGAGCGCCGACAGGAACGCTAGCGCTGCTAGGATTGCTGTCATGTCGACACAGGGACGCCGGGAGCGCGAGCGGGCGGAACGGGAACAGGCGATCATCACCGCGGCACGCGACCTGGCCCTGGCGGAAGGCTGGGACGCGGTGACCACCCGCCGACTCGCCGCCGAGATCGAGTACAGCCAGCCCGTCCTCTACAGCCACTTCAAGGGCAAGGACGCCATCATGGCGGCGGTAGCCGTCGAGGGCTTCGCCGAGCTGGCCGACGCCCTGGCCACGGCCCGGGCCTCGGCCGCCACTCCCCGGCAGGCGGTCGCCGACGTCGCGGCGGCATACGTCGCGTTCGCCGAGCAACGTCCCGCGATCTACGACGCGATGTTCACCCTCGCCGTAGACCTGCCGTTCGCCACCCAGGCCGTCCCGACGGACCTGGCCCGAGGCTTCGCCGAACTGGCCGAGACGGTGCGCCCAGTGGCGGGGGACGACGACCTGGAGACGCTCACCGAGACGTTCTGGAGCGGCCTGCACGGACTGGTCACGCTGATGCGCAGCGGCCGGCTCCGCCGCCCCGGCCACGACCGCCGGCTGGCAGTGCTGGTGGACCGCTTCTCCCCGTGAGCGTCGCCGGTCAGGGCTGACGCGTTCGTCGCGCGCAGGGCGCGAGGTGGTCGACCGGCAGGGCGAACCGCGCGCCGCCGGGCAGTGGCCGATCACAGAAGACCCAATGTCGTACGCCCTGCTGGTCCTCCGCAGAGACGGTCACCCCGCCCGGCTCGACCCGCGCGCTGAGCCGGACCAACACCCGAGCGGCGGTACGCGCGAAGATCCGGGCGCGCAGCAGGTCAGGCGCGGTGATCGGCAGGTGGATCACCCAACGGTCGCTCATCGGTGGCGGCACTGTTCGAGGAGCTGCCAGGGCTGCGGCGACTCTTCCCGCCTTCTCGTCTGGTTGCGCACGTGGCTGCCCTTCGTCGGATGGGATCGACGTGCAGGGGCGGTCTCCGCCGGTTGCGTTCGGCGGAGACCGCCCGCCCGCGGCCGTCCGGGGGGTACGGCAGCAGGGCCGCGCCGGTGGAGCGCGGCGAGTGGGGTCTCGACGGGTCGGATCTCGGCGGCGATGCGAGGCCGGTACGAGAGGCGCCAACCGACCGCAGCAGCACCGCATCACCGAGAGCGACGCTACCGATACTGAGTCACCTATGTCAAGCACGTCTTCGAGTCATCTACCCACCTACGTCACTCGCGCTACATACGTTGCCTGCGTCGAAGCGGCTGATCAATACTGGGCGAGCCAACCGACTGCAAGGGGCTCCACGTGCCTATCCCGCCCACGATGGACGAGCTGCTCGACGATCTTCTGAAGAAGATCAAGGACGGGACCTATCCGCCGGGGTCACAGCTTCCGTCCGGGCGCGTGCTGGCGGACGAATACGACGTCTCGCAGTCCACGATCAGCCGTGCGGTGGCGAAGCTGCGGCAACAGGACGTGCTCGTCGGGCGTCCGGGGCGCGGGGTCTTCGTCGCGGAGTCCCGCAAGCGCTGACGCTCGCTCCCTGCCCGGAGCGCGGTGCCCGGGGCGTGTGGAGCGCGTTGCACGAGGCGTGAGTTGCCTGGCGTTGCCGGTGGCCGCCGTCCAGGCCGGACGGTTGACTCGTCTACGACATCAGCTCGATAGCGAGCGCGAGAGACACCCGTTCCCGCCCCGCACCCGCGTCCACCGCGCTGATCGACTCGGCTTTCAGGCAACCGGGGCATCAGAGCGTCCGGGACACCGCGACTTCCTGATAACCGAGTCGGTCAAGGCCGCAAACCGAGTCGGTCAAGGCCGCGTGGGCGTCAGTCGACGGTCGGCAGCTTCGGGCCGAGGACGTCGTCGGCGTCGACGATCGTGTACGCGTAGCCCTGCTCGGCGAGGAAGCGTTGCCGGTGCGCCGCGTACTCCGTGTCGATCGTGTCCCGGGACACCACCGTGTAGAAGTGCGCCTGCCGGCCGTCGGCCTTCGGCCGCAGCACCCGACCGAGCCGCTGCGCCTCCTCCTGACGCGACCCGAACGTCCCGGACACCTGGATCGCCACCGCCGCCTCCGGCAGGTCGATCGAGAAGTTGCCGACCTTCGAGATCACCAGGGTCCGCAACTCACCGGACCGGAACGCGTCGAAGAGCCGCTCCCGCTCCTTGTTGGTGGTCGAGCCCTGGATGATCGGCGCGTCGAGGTATTCGCCGAGCTGGTGCAACTGGTCGATGTACGCACCGATCACCAGCACCTGGTCGTCCGGGTGCCTGTCGACAAGCGCCTTGACCACCGGCAGCTTGGTGCGGGCGGTCGCCGCCATCCGGTAACGCTCCTCGGCCTCCGCCGTCGCGTACGACATCCGCTCCGCGTCGGTCAGCGTCACCCGGACCTCGGTGCACTCGGCCGGGGCGATCCAGCCCTGCGACTCGATGTCCTTCCACGGCGCGTCGTACCGCTTCGGCCCGATGAGGCTGAACACGTCACCCTCGCGGCCGTCCTCGCGTACCAGGGTCGCAGTCAGGCCCAGCCGGCGGCGGGCCTGGAGGTCCGCGGTGAACCGGAAGATCGGCGCGGGCAGCAGGTGCACCTCGTCGTAGACGACCAGGCCCCAGTCGCGGGCCCCGAAGAGGTCCAGGTGGGTGAACGCGCCGCCGCGCCGCGAGGTGAGCACCTGGTACGTGGCGATGGTGACCGGGCGGATCTCCTTGCGCTCGCCCGAGTATTCGCCGATCTCCTCCTCGGTCAGCGACGTGCGGGCGATCAGCTCCCGCTTCCACTGCCGGCCGGCGACCGTGTTGGTGACCAGGATCAGTGTGGTCGCCTTCGCCTCGGCCATCGCCGCCGCGCCGACAAGGGTCTTGCCCGCGCCGCAGGGCAGCACCACCACCCCCGACCCGCCGGCCCAGAACGCCTCGACGGCTTCCCGCTGGTACGAGCGCAGCGTCCACGGCTTACGCCCGTCCTTGCCGGCCTCGGCCAGCTCGATCGGGTGCGCCTCACCGTCGACGTAACCGGCCAGGTCCTCCGCCGGCCAGCCCAGCTTGAGCAGCGCCTGCTTGAGCCGGCCGCGCTCGGACGGGTGCACCCGGATGGTGTCGTCGTCGATCTTGTCGCCGAGCATCCCGGCGAGCTTCTTGCTCTTGGCCACCTCGATCAGCACCAGCCGGTCCAGTGCGCGCAGCACCAGCCCGTACGCCGGGTCATTGGCGAGCTGGAGCCGGCCGTACCGGTCCATCGTCTCGGCCACGTCCACCAGCAGCGCGTGCGGCACCGGGTAGCGGGAGTACTTGAGCAGCGAATCCACGACACCCTCGGCGTCGTGGCCCGCCGCGCGGGCGTTCCACAGACCCAGCGGGGTCAGGCGATAGGTGTGCACGTGCTCCGGCGAGCGTTCCAGCTCCGCGAACGGCGCGATCGCCATCCGGCAGGCCTGCGCGTCGGGGTGGTCGATCTCCAGCAGCAGGGTCTTGTCCGACTGCACGATCAGTGGTCCACCGCTCACGCCAGCGTCCTCTCCTCGGTTGGCCGACCGGCCTGAACGGGTCGCATACCCGCCGCTGGCCGACCATCCAGTGTTGCACGATGCGGGACTGCAGAAGAAAGATGCTCACCGGGCGCAACCGTGATGGCACTCACGAACGTCTAGTAAAGGGACGACTGTCTGGGGAGGTCCCATGAAGCATGTCCGGATCACTTCCCGGCTGGTCGCCCTTGGGGTGGTCGTGCTGGTCGGCGCGGGTGCGTGCGCGTTCGAACCGCAGTCCGGCGGGAGTGGTGGCGGGGGAGCCGCCCCAGCCGGTGCGGCGGAACAGGCAACGGGGGCGAGCGACACGCCCGGGCCCGACCAGCGCGGCCGGCCCACGCCGGCCGCGCCCACCCCGAAACCCACCCGGAAACCCACGCCGAAGCCGACCCGCCCGGCACCCACGAAAACCCCCGGCACCGGTACGCCCACCGTCGCCGGCTGCCCCCAGGGTCAGCACCAGCGCGCGGTGGAGACCCACCTGGCCCGGTTGGGTGGGTTCGGGGCGGTGACAGTGGACGGCCGGCAGTCCGCCGCCGACTGCGCCGCGATCAAGAAGTTCCAGAAGAGGTACGGCATTCGCCCCGTCGAGGGCCGCGCCGGACCGACCACCCTCGACGTGGCCCAGCGCCTCGCCACCACCGACACGGCCCGGTGCAAGGCCGGCACCGGCACCACGTTCTGCGTCGACCTGACCCGGCAGACCGTCTGGGCGCTCCGCGGCGGCAAGGTGATCATGGCGCCGACGGTGACCCGCACCGGCATGTCCGGCTACCGCACCCCGGCCGGCACGTACACCGTCAACTACCGCAACCCCAAGGAGTGGTCCGACCCGTACGAGGTGTGGCTGCCGTACTGGCAGCACTTCACCCAGGGGATGGGCTTCCACGAGACCACCACCTACCTGCACGAGAAGTCGATCGGCTCGCACGGGTGCGTCAACCTCCTGCACGCCGACGCCGTCCGGATGTGGGAACTCGGCAAGGTCGGCACCCGGGTGGTGCTGATCGGTCGACGCCCCGGCACCTGAGCGACACGCAGCGAATCGGGGCGATAACCCCCTGTCCGACCGGACCAACGAGTGTCACCCTTGGAGTCCAGGGCCGGACCGGGCGGGGAGGCTGGGTATGACGGTCGACCGTGACGTGATCGCGGAGCACGAGCAAGCACCACCCGACGAGGTGTCCCGGGCGACCGTGATCGCGTACGCCGTCGCGGCGACGCTCCTCCTCGGCTGGTTCCTCTTCGGTTGGCTGGTGCTCCAGCAGGGCTTCGTCGACTCGGTCGGGGAGTCCGCCGGTGCCGGCTTCGCGCTGCTGCTGATCATCTCGGTGGTCGGCACCGTACGCCGCAGCCGCCGCTGACCAACAGCGCCCGCGCGGTGGCGCCGCCGGTCAGTCCGCCACTACCGCCGCGGTGATCCGGTGCAGGGCGAACGTGTGCAGCATCTCGGTCCGTTCGTCCTCGGCCCGCAGATAGCCGGCACCGATGGACACCGGCTTGAGCAGGCGTGACGCGGTAGCCCCGTGCGCGTCGACGTAACCCACCCAGACCAGCGCCTTGTCCCGGACCGCCTGCTGGAGCACCGCCAGGGCCTCGCTGTGGGTGTGCGCCGGCACCGGGCCGCCGCCCAGCCCTGGCGCTCCGCCGCGCACCACCGCCGGTGCCCGCCGGGCGGCCCGCGCCGCCGCGTCACCCCGCCGGATGTGCTCCACGACGCCGAGCAGCCGGGGCATGGGCAGCTTCGGGGCGGCCAGCGGATCCAGCGTCCGGGTGGTCACCGTCCCCCGGGCCGGTGCCCGCCGGATTCGCGGCCGGGCCAGCACCGTGCTGCCGGTGCCGTCCTCCTGCACCGGCGCGTACCCCGCGTCGCGGAGCGCGCCCAGCAACCGACCAACCTGGTACTGGGTACACAGCACCGTCGGCGCGAGCCGGCGCAGCGCCAACGACTCCAACCGCCGGTCGGCCAGCACCTCGCTGATCAGAGTCTCGTCGTCGCTGCGCAGGTACGCCCCGGCCAGGCCGACCCGCAACCCGCCGTGCTTACGGGCCACGTCGTCGATCAGGTAGGTGAGCCCCTGCGGCACCGGGGTACGCGACCGACGCCGGAACACGTCGTGCAGGTCGTCGGCCGTGTAGCCGGAATCCAGTGCCCGCCGCACGCTGGCCGTGGTGACCCGGTGCACGCTGGCCCCTCCGGCCGACTCGAGCTCGGTCATCGCCTCCAACTCGACCGAGAGTGCCGGCTCGGGTGGACCGGGCACCACCACTGTCAGGTCGGCCTGCACCAGGAAATGGTCGACCGGGGCGGGCAGCAGAGCGTCCAGCGCCCGCGCGGCACCGGACGGGTCGCCGCTCTCGACGTCCGCGTGCACGCCCAGCGGGTCGTCACCCCGCTCGTCGGTCGACGTCAGGTCACCCAGCAGCAACCGACCGTACGAGGTGAGCGCCCCCAGCCCCGTCACGCCCAGCTGCGCGGCCTCGGCCAGCACCTCCCGGTGGGCGGCGTCCCGGCCCCGGCTGCGGCGCGGGGCCCGCCAGTCCAGCAGGTCCTGCACCTCCTGCGGGGTGGGCGCCGTCGCCGGTTCCAGGTCGGCGAGTACGCCGAGCACCGCCCGTCGGGTGGCCGGCACGCTGGCCCGTTCGGCCTCGGCGGAGAGCGCGGTGATCGGCCGGTCCCGGTCGTCACGTCGGCCCACCAGCCCCACCTGCCGGGTCATGGTCAGCCACGCACGGGCGAGCTGTTCCCACCGTTGGGCCAGCGAGGCGGCCCGCCACACCTCGTACCCGCCGGTCGGCAGCACCTGCTGATCCGCGCCGTACCGGCCGGTGGTCGCGCCGGGCATCTCCAGCTCACCGAGGATGCCCGCCGCGTACGCGACCTCCAGCAGCAGCGCAGTCGTCGGTTCGTCCAGTCCGGCGGTACGCGCCAACCGGCGCAGATCCCGCACCCCGATGCCGCCCGACCGCAGCACCGGCGCGGGTTCGTCGGCGAGCTGCTCCAGCAGCCCTTCGGTGTTCCGGACCACCTCCATGGTCTGCCCGGCCCCGGCCGAGTCGACAGCCTTCGGCTCCCGCGGCGCGGCGGCCACCGGCGGCGGGCTGGTACGCAGTGGCCCGAGCGGGCCGCTGTCGCGGCGCAGCAGCAGGCCGACCTCGCGGGGCAGCTCCACAGTTCCGCTGGCCGTTGACGAGCCGGTCGTCACCGGGACCAGCAGCCGGTTGTCGACGAGCCACCGCACCGGGGAGCCGGCCGGGGCGCCCCCGTTGGTCGGGTCGGAGAGGACCGGGTCCTCCGCGCCGAGCGGCGGCGCCTGCAACGCCCCGGGCGGCACGCTGCCCACCGGCGGGCCGGCCGCCAACCGGTCCAGGATCGCCCGGGCCGAGGGCGGGGCGGCGAGCACCGTCCGTCGGAGCTTCGCCGGGTCCGCGCAGAGCGCGGCCGTGCGCGGGTCCAGCTCCGCGGCCGGCCGGCCGAGCCCAGCGGGGTACGGGGCGACTTCGTCGACGGCGGGCACCACCTGGAGTGCGTGCTCCGGGCCGTACAGCAGGAAGAGCGCACGCAGTCGGCCCACGGCGGCCCGGACGGCCGTCGGCGCCGGCGGTTGCGGCCCGGAGGTCGCCATCGCGAGCACTGTGTCGGTGGCCGTGGTGGCGTCGTCCGGATTCCGGGTGAGGCGGGCGGCGTCGAGGATCTGGAGGGTGAACTGGTCCAGACCGTCCAGCGCGCGGGCCACGGAGACCCGGGACTGGGCCCGGATGGCCAGGGCGGAGACGTCGGCCGGCACGGGCACGACGAGGTCGGGCCGCAGTTGGAGGAGCGCGGCCAGTGACTCGTCGGGCAGCGACCGCAGGTGGTCGGCGAGTGAGGTGGTCATCGTCTTTCCACGCTAGCCCGGCACCGGGCTTCCGCGCCCCTCGGACGTCCGGCCGACTGGCAGTAGCCGGTACGTTTCTCGACATGCCCGCACTGACCGTCGGATTCGACCTCGACATGACCCTGGTGGATTCCCGCCCTGGCATCGCTGCGGCGTACCGGGCGCTGACCGCGAGGACCGGTGTGCCGGTCGACGCCGAGCTGGCGGTGTCTCGGCTCGGGCCGCCGCTGCGGACCGAGATCGCGCACTGGTTCCCGCCGGAGCAGGTCGAGTCGGCCGTGCGGGTGTATCGCGAGCTGTACCCGGCGTACGCGATCACCCCGACGCTCCTGCTGCCCGGCGCGCGGGAGGCCATCGAGGCTATCCGTGCGCGGGGTGGCCGGGTGCTGGTCGTCACATCCAAGATCGGCCGGCTGGCCCGGTTGCACCTGGACCACCTCGGTCTCGCTGTCGACGAGTTGGCCGGCGACCTGTTCGCCGAGCAGAAGGCGACAGCTCTGCGGGAGCACGGCGCGACCCACTACGTCGGCGATCACGTCGCGGACATGGTGGCGGCGGCAGCGGCCGGGGTGCCCGGCATCGGTGTGGCGACCGGCCCCTGCTCCTCCGATGAGCTGCGCGCGGCCGGGGCGGAAGTGGTGCTGGACGAGCTCACCGAATTCCCAGCGGCGCTCGACCGGATGATCCAGCTAGCCTTGGAGCAGTAGCGGCTCAAGTGAAGCAGGGGTTTTCAGGTGCCTACGGGTCGAGTGAAGTGGTACGACACGGCCAAGGGATACGGCTTCGTCACGAGTGACGAGGGTGGCGACGTGTTCCTGCCCAAGGGGGCGCTGCCGGCGGGTGTCACCGACCTCAAGGGTGGCCAGCGGGTCGACTTCAGCGTGGTGGACAGCCGCCGGGGCGCGCAGGCCATGGGGGTCAAGCTGCTGGACGCGCCGCCGTCGATGTCGGAGCTGCGCCGTCGGCCGGCCGAGGAACTGCACGGCCTGGTCGAAGACATGATCAAGGTGCTGGAGGCCAAGGTCCAGCCGGACCTGCGCCGGGGTCGGTACCCGGACAAGAAGGCCGCGCAGAAGATCGCTCAGCTGGTCCACGCGGTGGCCCGCGAGCTGGAGGTCTGAGGCACCAGACCGGCGGTGGCGGCCCGGTCGAGCAGTGCCGCCACCGCGGCGAAACCGGCCTCGCCCAGGTCCGCGGTGAACTCGTTGACGTAGAGGCCGATGTGCCGGTCCACCACGTCGAGCTCCATCTCCTGGGCGTGCGCCAGCACGTACTCGCGGCTTGCCGCCGGGTCCGCCCAGGCCTGCCGGACCGACTCGCGGACCCAGCCGGCCGCCGCCTCCGGGTCGACCGCCCCACGTCGGGCCAGGATCGCGCCGAGGGGGATGGGCAGGCCGGTGTCGGCCTCCCACCATTCGCCGAGGTCGACAAGGGCGCTCAGGCCGTGCCGGTGGTAGGTGAACCGGGCCTCGTGGATGACCAGCCCAGCGTCGTAGCGCCCAGCAGCCACGCCCGGCATGATCTCGTGGAACGGGACCACCTCGATCCGGGCCGGTGGCCGCCCGGCCGACCAGAGCCGGAACAGCAGGTACGCGGTGGTCCGGTCACCCGGCACCGCCACCGTGGCACCGGTCAGGTCGGTGCGGTCCGGCCCGCCGTCACGGTCGCCCCGGGTGAGCACCAGCGGGCCACAACCGCGACCGAGCGCGCCGCCGCAGGGCAGCAGGTGGTAGTCGTCGAGCAGCCAGGGCAGCGCCGCGAAGCTCACCTTCACCAGGTCGAACGCGCCCTGCTCGGCCGCCGTGTTGGTGACGTCCACGTCGGCGTAGGTCACCTCGACCGGCGGCGCGCCGGGCACCCGCCCGTGCACCAGCGCGTGAAAGACGAACGTGTCGTTGGGGCAGGGCGAGATCGCCAGGGAGAGCGCCACACCCTCACGGTAGCCCCGCCCTCCGCCCAGGGTTCGCGCCCACCCCGCGACTGTGATCCGCGACCGGGACGATCGGCCCAGCAAGGTCGAGCACCTGACCCAGTCTTCCTTTGGAGCTGATGTCGTAGACGAATCGCGCCCAGATTCGGTGACTGTGGGCTCCGAGAGAGTGGTGAGGCCGCAACGACAGAGGTTGGTGATGTCGCAAACGATTCAGCTCCAAAGGGATCGCGGGAGTTAGTTCATCCACCGGTCGGCGAGGTTGTCCACAGCGTTATCCACAGCTCGGCGCAGGGTGTTGATAGCTCGCTGAACAGCCGGGAACATCGGACTGTGACCGAGGCGAGTGACCACAGCGACGAGGCCGACGGCGCCGATCTCGGCCCGGTGCTCCGCGCGCTGCGTCGGCGAGCCGACCTGAGTCAACGGCAGTTGGCCGAGAAATCCGGGGTGCCGCAGCCGACGCTGGCCCGGATCGAGTCGGGGCGGTCGGTCGATCCCCGATTCCGGACGGTGGAACGCCTCGTCCAGGCGGCGGGTGGGCAGTTGGCCATCGGCGTTCCACCATCCGTCTCCGGCGTTACCGAGCCCACGCCGGTTCCGCACGACGACATGCGGGACGGGGCAGACCGTCGGTACCCGGCTCACCTGGACGTCTGGCCGGTCCACGAGCCTCGGGACTGGCCCGGCGCCTGGTGGGCGGAGTGGTACAGGTTGCCGCCTGAGCGGTATCCACTTCCGCTGCCACCAGCCGCGTATGAGCTGAACCGGCGTTATCGGGACAACCGGCGGTGGGCCGCCGAGATCCGGCGGACCACGCAGGTGCGCCGGGTGGTCGGCAGCGACCTGCCGGCCACCTGCTGGCGGTACGTCGCCGAACTTCCCGACGGGAAACTGGTCGGTGAGCTGCGGGCCCACGAGCGGAGCCCATTCCTGGAGTACGGGGAGTGGCATCAGGACCAGCCGGAGCGGGAGATGGTGCTCGACGGCGTGCTCGTTGATCCCCGGTACCGGCGGTTGGGGCTCGGGCGTCGGCTGGTGACCGCACTGCTGACCGGGATGCGCGAGGCGGGCATCGACGACGCGGCCGCAGTCGCCGAGGGTTTCGGCACCGACCTGCTGTTGGCGTGCGGCTTCGAGATCGAGGCACGCCGAGCAGCCGCACTGCGGCTGGGCCACCGTGACAAACGCTGGTTCTCCTGAGCGCGCCGCCGGGTCAGCGCCGCGCCGGGTCGGCGGAGGCCGGTCAGCGCAGTGCCGGGGCTGCCGCGGTCAGGGCGGCCAGGGCTTCGCGCAGCCGCCAGGCGTCCCGGTCGCGCGGGCCGATCGGGTTGGAGATGGTGCGCAGCTCGGCGAAGGGCACCCCAGCCTGCGCCGCGGCGACCGCCACCCCGTACCCCTCCATGGCCTCGGCGACCGCTTCCGGATGCCTCCGGCGCAGCTCGTCGGTGCTGGCGGCGGTGCCGGTGACGGTGCTGACAGTGAGCACCGGACCGACCGTGGCCATCGGGAGGGCGGTCCGCAGCGCCGCCAGCAGGCCCGTGTCCGCCGGCACCCTGCCGCCGGCGCCGAGCAGCGCGGGCGGCATGCCCAACTCGTCGACGGGGATGAAGCCGTCGGGCGACTCGGCGCCCAGGTCGGCGGCGATGCTGGCGGTGCCGAGCACCGTGTCGCCGACCTCGGCCCGCCCGGTGAAGCCGCCGGCCACGCCGGCGCTGACCACCGCGCGGTACGGGCGACCGGCGGCCTCGGCCAGCGCCAACAGCCGGGCGGTGGCGGCGCCGGCGACGGCCGGGCCCACACCGATCGGGGTGACGGTCACTGTGGGGTCGGTCAGCCCGGCGCGGACCGCGTCCGCCTCGGCTGGGACCGCCGTCACCACCAGCAGGCCGGTCATGAGAGCGGGCCGGGGGACTCGCGGCGGGTGTCGTCGTCGGCCCCGCCACCCGGGCCGCCAACCGCCGACGACGGGCGGTAGATGTGGTAGCCCGGCGGGGCGAGGCTCGGGTCGTCGTACTGCGGTGAGCTGGTCTGGGCCGGTGCCGGTGAGGTGGGGGCGGGATCGCCGGGCTCGTCGGTCAACTCGTCCTCGGTCAACTCGTCGTCGCCGAGCGGCCGGCCGGCCAGCTTCTCGCCGCGCAGCCGGGCGGCGGCCAGCACACCCCGGATCGCGGCCAGGACGCCCACCCCGGCGGCGACGGCGATGCCCATCCGACCGTCGAACGGCACCAGCCCGAGCCCGCCGCCGGCGACGAAGGCGAGCATCAGCACCGTCTCGGAGTGGGCGAAGGAACTGGCCCGCAACCGTTCCGGGATGCGCTCCTGGATCGAGGCGTCCACGGCCAGCTTCGCTATCCCGCTGACCATTGCGGCGACCAGGCAGAGCAGGGCGACCATCACCAGCGAGAACTGGATGACGGCGAGCACCGCCACCCCGGCCACGATGATCATGCTGCTGGACTGGATGGCGGTCGGCCGGTGGATGCGCAGTCGGGTGCCGATGGCGGTGGCCAGGAAGGTGCCGACCGCGAGCGCGCCGCCGACCACGCCCAACGCCCACTCGGCGCCCAGATCCCGGCCGAACACCACTGTGGTCAGGTCGCCCTTCTTGATCGCGAAGGCGAGGAAGAGCAACAGGAAGCCGTAGAGCGCGCGCAGCGTCGCGGCGCCGATCAGGGTCGCGATCACCAGCCGGCCGGACGGTCGGCCCCGGCCCAGGGGTCGATCGCCACCGCGGCGGCCCAGCGCGCGCAGTGGCCGAGGGACCCGCTCCGGTGGCTCCGAGTCGGCCTTCGGTGGCAGCCGCAGGGAGATCACCATGCCGACCAGGAAGATCACCGACGCGACCCGTAGCGGCCACTGCGGCCCGAACCAGAACGCGGCCAACCCGATCGGCGCCACCAGCGCACCCGCGACAGTGCCGTAGACGCTGGCCCGGGCACCCACCTGGGACAGGCCGAGGCCCTCCGGCAACAACCGGGGCACCGCCGCGGAGCGGGCCACTCCGTACGCCCGGGAGAGCGCGAGCACCCCGAACGCGGCCGGATAGAGCCCGAAGCCGTGGATGTAGTCGGAGATCAACCAGGCCAGGAAGGCGCGGCCGAGCATCGTCGCGGCCAGGGCGTACCGCCGGCCGTGCCGGAAGTGATCCAGCAGCGGGCCCACCACCGGGGCGAGCATCGCGAACGGGACCATGGTCACCAGCAGGTAGAGCGCGACCTTGCTGCGCGCCTCACCGAGCGGCACGTTGAAGAAGATCGTGCCGGCCAGACCGATGGCGATCAGAGTGTCGCCGGCACAGGAGAGCGCGTGCAGGTCGAACAGGCGAACCATGCCGACCTCGCCACCGGCACCCCGGGCCCGGGCCCGACCGGCCCGGCGGGTCACCCAGCGGCCACTGCCCAGCGAACCGCGCAACAGCAGACGAATGGCGCGAATGCCGGTGCCGACGGTCCGCCCGAGGACGGAACGCCCGGAGCGGGAGTACGACGGCATGTCCACCATCCTCGCCCATCTGATCCGGGTACGCCCCACCACTGCTGGGAAAGGTTCCCCGGGAGTCCCTGTCACCCCTGCGAGGCGCATGGGGAACAATGGTCGGGTGACCAGGCCCGCCTCCACCCGTGCCGCCCGTCTCGACCAGGTCTGCGCCGCCGCCGTCGAGGTGGCCCGCGCCGGCATCACCGAGGTGGACGCCGACGATGTCGGCGACCACCTGCAGGTCGTGGCCGAGGGTGATCGACTGGTCACCCACTACTTCGAATGTCGCCTCGCCGGCTACAACGGGTGGCGCTGGGCGGTCACCGTCACCCGGGTGCCGCGCAGCAAGACGGTCACCATCTGCGAGACGGTGTTGCTGCCCGGCCCGGACGCGCTGCTCGCGCCCGGCTGGCTGCCCTGGCAGGAGCGGCTGAAGCCGGGCGACCTGGGTCCGGGCGACCTGCTCCCGACCTCGCCCGACGACGATCGACTGGTCCCCGGCTACCTGCTCTCCGACGACCCGGCGGTCGAGGAGACGGCGTGGGAGCTGGGCCTCGGGCGCGCCCGCGTGCTCTCCCGGGAGGGCCGCATCGACACGGCGCAGCGTTGGTACGACGGTGACCACGGCCCCGCCGCGGCCATCTCGACCGCCGCTCCGGCCGCCGCCCGCTGCGGCACCTGCGGCTTCTACCTGCCGCTGGCCGGCGCGATGCGGCAGGCCTTCGGGGCGTGCGGCAACTTCTACGCCCCCGACGACGGCCGGGTGGTGAGCGCCGATCACGGGTGCGGTGCCCACTCCGAGACGTTGATCGAGGCGGCCGAGACCGCTGTCGACGAGCTGCCCACGGTGTACGACGACAGCGCGGTGGAGGCCATGTCGGTCAGCCGGGCCGCGGGCTCGGTGGAGGCGGCTGAGCCGGCGGAGCCGTACGGGCACTCCTGATCGTCCGCGCCGGTGTGCTCCGGCGCGGTGCCCAGCTCACCTCGCGCGGCGGCGACGTCGGTTGGCGTCGTGCCGCATCATCACGGCGAGGCCCGGAAAGCCCCACAGGAAGCCGGCGAGGCAGGTCCAGAGCCAGTTCTGGTGACCGTGGTCGGTCAGCCAACCCCGGAAGAAGATCAGCAGGACCAGCCCGGCCACCGCCCACGCGACCAACCCGGCGAGGGCGAACGGCACCATCGGCGGGTCCAGGGGCGCGGGCCGCGGTGGCTGCTCGTTCGGCATTCGGCAAGCGTACGGGATCTACTTCCCCTGCCCGTCGACGATCTGGGACGATGCGCGCGACAACCGGAAGATCACCTGCGAGGACCTGATGGCAGTAGCGCCGCCCGAGAACGGCACACCTCCCAACCCCGCTCATCCGCGTAACGGTTTCGACCGGTTCTTCGAGATTTCGGCCCGCGGCTCGACGTTGAGCCGTGAGGTACGCGGTGGCCTGGCGACCTTCTTCACGATGGCGTACATCGTGGTGCTCAACCCGCTGATCCTGGGTGGCGCCGTCGACGGTGACGGCAAGAGTCTCCCGATTCCCGCGCTGGCTGCGGCGACCGCGCTGGTCGCCGGCCTGATGACCATCCTGATGGGCGTGGTCGGCCGGTTCCCGCTGGCGCTCGCCGCCGGTCTGGGCGTCAACGCCCTGGTGGCGTACGAGATCGCTCCCGAGATGACCTGGGCCGACGCGATGGGCCTGGTGGTGATCGAGGGCCTGATCATCGCGGTGCTGGTGCTGACCGGTCTGCGGACCGCTGTGTTCCGCTCGGTGCCGACCCAGATGAAGACCGCCATCGGCGTGGGCATCGGCCTGTTCCTGACCATCATCGGCCTGGTGGACGCCGGCTTCGTCCGGCGCATCCCGGACGCCGCCAACACCACAGTTCCGGTCGGCCTGGGCATCGGCGGCAAGCTGGTGAGCTGGCCGATGCTGGTCTTCGTGGTGGGCCTGCTGATCACCCTGGTGCTGGTGGTCCGGCGGGTGAGGGGCGCGATCCTGATCGGCATCCTCGCCTCGACGGTGCTCGCGGTGATCGTGGAGGCGATCGGCAACATCGGCCCGTCGTTCGTCAACGGTCAGCCCAACCCGAAGGGCTGGTCGCTGAACGTGCCGGAGCTGCCCAAGTCGGTGGTCGACCTGCCGGACCTGTCGCTTCTCGGCAAGTTCAACGTGCTCGACTCGTGGGGCAGGGCCGGTTGGCTGGTCGTGCTGATGTTCATCTTCACGCTGTTGATCACGGACTTCTTCGACACGATGGGCACGATGGTCGCGGTCGGCCAGGAGGGTGGGCTGCTCGACGAGCAGGGCACCCCGCCGAAGGCCAAGGAGATCCTGCTGGTCGACTCGATCGCGGCGGCGGCCGGCGGTGCGGCCAGCACCTCCAGCAACACGTCGTACATCGAGAGCGCCGCCGGTGTCGCGGAGGGTGCGCGGACCGGTGTGGCCAACCTGGTCACCGGCGCGCTCTTCCTGCTCGCGATGTTCCTGGCGCCGCTGGTCGTGATCGTGCCGTTCGAGGCGGCATCGACGGCCCTGGTGGTGGTCGGGTTCCTGATGATGACAGCGGTGCGGACGATCGACTGGTCCGACTACGAGATCGCCATCCCGGCGTTCCTCACGATCGTGCTGATGCCGTTCACCTACTCGATCTCCAACGGGATCGGCGCCGGTCTGATCACCTTCGTGGTGGTCAAGCTGGCGCGGGGCAAGGCCCGGGAGATCCACCCGTTGCTGTACGGGGTGGCCGCGCTCTTCGTGCTGTACTTCCTGCGTGGGCCGATCGAGTCCCTGGTGCTCTGAGCTGAGCTGCGTCCGGGCGGGGAGTCGATCGGGATTCCCCGCCCGTACCATCTGAATCCCCTCGTGAGCCTGGTCATAACGGATGTCGTTAGCCATGCTCATTAGTTAAGCTAACTACTGTGACGGAGCGGACGGTGACGGCGGAACGCGTGCCACCGGCGCAGCTGGCTCCCCAGCTGCGTGATGCGATCACCCGACTCAACCGGCGGGTCCGACAGGCCCGACCGGTCGGCGACCTCACGGTCACCCAGGTCTCCGCGCTCACCAGCCTGCGGCTGGCGGGCGCGATGACCCCCCGGGAACTGGCCGACGTGGAGCGGGTGCAGCCGCCGACGATGACCAAGATCGTCGGGAAGTTGGAGGACCGCGGCCTCGTGCGGCGGACCCCCCATCCGACCGACGGGCGGCAGGTCATCCTCGCGGCGACCGAAGGAGGGCAGGCCGTGCTCGACCAGTTCGAGCGGGCCCGCGACGAGTGGCTGGCCCACCGGCTGGCCGCACTCGACGAGGACGAACGGGAGACCCTGCAGAGGGCCGCCGAGATTCTTCAGCAGCTCGCTCGCGCCTGAGCCGCACCCGCGCCACCGGGTCCGTGCCGTCACCTGTCGATGACGCGTACGTCCGGAGGAGGCGCACCAAGAGTGCAGGCGAAGCTGAGCACGATGTTCCAGTCCCTACAGGTCCGCAACTACCGCCTCTTCGCATCCGGGCAGCTGATCAAGTTGATCGGCGTCTGGATGATGTTCATCGCCCAGGACTGGCTCGTCCTCGAGCTCTCCAACAACTCGGCGACCGCGCTCGGCGTGGTCACCGCCTGCCAGTTCACCCCGGTGCTCCTGCTCACCCTGCTCTCCGGTCGGCTCGCCGACCGGTACGACAAGCGGGTGTTGCTCTTCGCCGCCAACGCCTTCTGGAGCCTCCTGGCGCTCGGCATGTCGCTGCTGGTCCTCACCGATCTGGTGCAGCTCTGGCACGTCTTCGCCTTCGCCGCGCTGCTCGGCACTGCCAACGCGGTGGAGACCCCGGTCCGGCAGGCGTTCGTCTCCGAACTGGTCGGCACGCCGCTGCTGCCCAACGCGCTGTCGCTGAACGCCGCCGTGTTCAACTCCGCCCGGATCGTCGGCCCGGCTGTGGCCGGCCTGGCCATCGCCGCGTTCGACGTGGGCCCGGTCTTCCTCTTCACCGCTGTCAGCTCCATCGCGCCCCTGGTCAACGTGGTCCGGATGCGTACGGCCGAGCTGCACCGCGATGCCCTGCTGCCCCGCGACGAGCGGGCGTCCGCCCGGGTCGTCGACGGCCTGCGGTACGTGTGGCGTCGCCCCGACCTGCTGCTGCCAATGGCGATCATGTCGGTGATCGGCATGTCGCTGTTCAACTTCCAGCTCACCCTGGCCGCGCTGGCGAAGACGGTCTTCCACACCGGTGCCGCCTCCTTCGGCCTGTTCAGCACGGCACTGGCCGTCGGCGCGCTCGGCGGCGCGCTCAGCGGCACCGGTCGGCGTAGCCGCCCGTCGGTGTGGCTGGTGCTCGGCGCGGCGATCGCCTGCGCCAGCTTCGGCACCCTGGTCGGCCTCTCCACGGCGTACTGGCTGGTCGTGGTGCTGCTGGTGCCGACCGGCTTCTGCATGGTCTTCTTCGCCCAGGCCGCCAACCAGCGGATCCAGATGGGCGTCGACGCGGCCTTCCGGGGACGGGTGATGGCCCTGTGGGTGCTGGTGTTCCTGGGCACCAACCCGGTCGGCGCGCCGCTCATCGGCTGGGTCGCGGAGCACTACGGTGCCGGTGCCAGCATCTGGATGGGCGGGCTCATCTCGCTGGCCGCCGCGGTGATCGCCCTCACCTGGCAGCTCCGCCACTCCGGTGCCCGGCTGCGGTTCCGGGTTCTGCCGATGCCCCGTTTCTACGTCACCTCCGCCGACTGCTGAGAGGTTTACCACCGGCGCCGGCCGCGTCCGGTTGCGCGGATCGCGCGGATGCGGCGAAACCGGTGGCGGGGTGGCACGGTGGGGCTTAGCGTCGATACGTGGGAGTCGGACGCGCGCTGATGCTGGCCCTGGCGTTCCTCGCCGTGGCCACTCTGCCGGCGGCGTTCGCCCTGCTCTTCTGCTACGACGAGATCCTCGACCGGGTGGTCTGCGGCTGGTCCGAGTGGCGTGACCGCCGCCGGGAGAAACGCACCATCGCCCGTCTCGACCGGGCCATCGAGGCCGACGCGCTGACCCGGGACATCGACCTCAGCGAGTTCGACAGCGCTGACCGCCGGCCGCTGGAGCAGCTCGCCGCCGACCTGCGCCGTCTCGGCGGTCAGCGGGTCGGCGGCAGCGGTCGCTCGATGGTCTGGCACAGCGCACTGCTCCAGGCGTACGACGACCGGCTTCGCCTCGCCTGCCGCGCCCTCGGCATCGCCGAGCACCTCGCCGAGCTGGAGGGCGTCGATCAGGAGATCGAGCGGGTCCGGGTGGAGGGCGTTCTGCACGCCGCCGGGCTGGCCCTGCCGGCGGCCCGAGCTGGGCTCCGGCAGCGGCACCGCTGAGCGGCCGCACACTGTGCGACTCTTCGTCGCGGTCCGCCCGTCCGTCCAGGCGGTCAATCACCTTGGCGCACAGGTCGCCCGTCTGCGCGTCGCGGCGGCGACCGCCGCTGGCGTCAACGTCCGGCTCGCCGAGCCGGCCGACCTGCATCTCACAGTGGCGTTCCTCGGCAGCGTCGAGTCTGACCGGCTGGTCGAGGTGGAGAGTGCGCTCGGCCTGGCCGCCGAGCGGTTCCGGGACGGCCGGAACGCCGCACCCCGGTTGAGTCTCGGCGGCGGTGGCCGGTTCGGTCGGGGTCGATCCACAGTGCTGTGGGTGGACCTGCGGGGGGAGGTCGAGGCGTTGCACGTGCTGGCCGGGCTGATTCGGTCCCGGCTGAGCCACGGCCGGCTGCCGTGCGACGACAGGCCATTTCGGCCGCACCTGACCGTCGCCCGGCCCGGCGACCGGATGGACCCGGCCGACGTCGAGGCCGACCGGGCCAGCCTGGACGGGTACGAAGGGCCATCGTGGCCGGCGTCGGAGCTGGTGCTGGTGCGCAGCTACCTCGGCGGCCGACCGCGCTACGAACGGATCGCCGCCTGGTCGCTGTGACCCGGCGGCACGTCGCTGGTCGCTGTGGAAGGCCTGCTGCGGAGAACCTCGCGGGCCTGTCCGGCGGCGCGGGTGATGCTCTCGCTGATGAAGTCGAGGAAGCGGGCGATGTTCTCCAGCCGGGCGGCGGCGGGGGTGTGCGCGCCGAGGAGAGCGACGCCCTGGCGTGCGGTCGCGACGAGATGGTCGTTGGCCCGAGCACTGGCGATCGTCGCCTGGTAGAAGAGCTCGTCGTCGATGACGTAGCGGTCGCGGCGGCGTTCGTCGCGTTCGCGGCGGACGAGGCTCTGGCTCTCCAGGAAGGTGATCGCCTTGGAGATCGACGCCGGGCTGACCTGGAGGCGCTGGGCGAGCTCGGACGCGGTGAGACTGCCCGAGTCGGTGAGGAACAGGTTGGTCAACACTCGGGCACCCATCTTGTTCAGACCGGAGGCCATGAGGACGGTGGTGAACGTCTCCTCGTAGTCGGCCACGGCCTGGGCGTCGCGTCCGTCTGGGCGGCCGGCCGCCTCGACCCCACGGGAGGGGGCGGGCTTGCGCCGGTGGGCGCGGCGCTCGGTCGCGCGGTGGGCCAGATCGGCGCGGTAGCCGGTGGGGCCGCCGTTGCGCATCACCTCGCGCGTGACAGTCGAGGTGGGACGGTCGAGGCGTCGGGCGATCTCGGCGTAGGGGAGGCTGTCGGCCAGCCCCAGCGCGATCTGCTGGCGTTCCTGCTGGGTGAGCCTGCCTCCCGGCATCGCGATCTCCCTCGTGGTCTCGTAGGGCGGTGGCCCCAGACCCCGCCACCATAGCGTTAACTCACACGCCAATGCAACGTAAACGTCAGCGACGTTGCATTAGATCTAGGGCTGTTGCAACAACTTCATGGCTTTGAACAGCTAAAACTCTGCTTAGCTGCAACAAGGGTGTTGCAAAAACTGGAAAGCAACGTAGCGTTTCCCACATCAGAAACAAGCACCGACCTGGGAGAGCACGATGCAGACGTTCGCCACACCCGCCCCCATCTCCGCCGTCCTGGACATCCCCGCCGGACGCATCCAGCTCATCGCCGCGGACCGCTCCGACACCACCGTCGAGGTCCTCCCTGCCGACCCCGCCAAGAGCAGCGACACCAGGGCCGCCGAGCAGACCACTGTCACCTACGCCGACAGCGTCCTGCGAATCACGACAGCACGTCCCATCAACAAGCTCTTCGGCCCCTCCGGCTCCCTGGAGGTCACCGTCCAGGTGCCCGCCGGCTCCCACGTCCAGGCCAGGGCCGCCAGCGCCGAACTTCGGGGCGTCGGCCGCCTCGGCGACGTCGCCGTCGACGGGGCGTACCGGGAAATCAAGATCGACGAGGCCGCGAGTGTCCGCCTCACCGCCATCGACGGCGACGTCGAGGTCGGCCGGCTCAACGGCCCCGCCGAAATCAGCACCGCCCGGGGTGACATCACCGTCGCCGAGGCCATGCGCGGCACAGTCGTCCTCCGTACCCAGTCCGGCGACATCTCGGTCGTGGCGGCGGCCGGCGTCTCGGCCGCCCTGGACGCCGGCACCGGCCACGGCCGTGTCAGCAACTCCCTCAAGAACGACGGCACCATCGAGCTCGACATCCACGCCAGCACCATGCAGGGCGACATCAACGCCCGCAGCCTCTGAAAAGGACGGATCGAGATGACGAACAACAGCATGACCTCGACCAGCTCGGCGTGGACCGGCATGGTGCCGGTCGACGACACGGCCCTGGCCGTCACCGACACCGGCGGTCCCGGCATCCCCGTGGTCTACCTCAACGGCCAGTTCGCCACCCAGGGGTACTGGCGGCGCGTCATCGCCGACCTCGGCACCGGGTTCCGGCACATCACCTACGACGAGCGGGCTCGCGGCAGGAAGTCGAAGCGCTCAGCCGACTACTCGTTCGAGGCTGCCGTCCGGGACGTCGACGCCGTTCTCGCCGCCCGAGGGGTGCACCAGGCGGTGCTGGTGGGCTGGTCCTACGGCGCGGTGGTCGGAGCGCACTGGGTCAACCGGAACCCGGAGCGGGCCCTGGGCGCGGTCCTTGTCGACGGCGCGTTCCCCCACGACTGGCTCGACGAGGCCATGGCGCAGCGGATCCGCAAGATGTTCCGACGGATGAACCTGTTCATGCCGCTGCTGCGCCCCACAGGCCTGACCCCCCGGATGAGCGCCGACCAGATGGCGGACAGCAACATCGAACTCGGCGAACTCTCCCGCGAGCGGGAACTCGGCCCGGTGCTGGACGCCATCACCGTCCCCGTGCGGTACGTGGTCGCCTCCGGAACGTCCCTCGGCAGCCGTGGGGACGAGCAGGAGCAGATCCGGACCAGCCTCGACGCGGTGACCGCCCGCAACCCGCACATCACGATCGGCGCGAAGGTCGCCAGCAACCACGGAGCGATCCTCAAGAAGGACTTCGCCGCCGTCGCCGACGCCGTACGCGGGGTCGCCGCCCCTCATCGCAACGGCATTCGGTGAGGTCCGGACGCTCGCGTCGACGGGTGCACACTGTCACCCGTCGACGCGAGGCGTCAGGAAGACTCGCGGGCGGCCGGGCCGCTGCCGAAGAGCACGTCGTCCCAGCTCGGCAGCCGCTTGCGGGGCTTGCCGTTGGCGTCGGTGGACTCGCCGCCGGCGGCCGCCGCGGCGCCCGTCCGGCGGGGCCGCAGCACCGCCAGCGACGGCACGGCCGGCACCTCCTTGGGCGCGTCCGAATCGTCGTCGAAGGCCGAGCCCTGGCCACCGCCGAGCAACGCGGCGGCACCCCCACCGACCGGCCGCTGCCGGGGCGCGTCCGAACCGGCAAGGGCAGCCGGGGTACGCGGCTCCAGCCCGCGACCCGACGAGGCGCCGAGCGGGCGGTCCAGGGAAGCTAGTAGCGCGTCCCGGCCGGCGCGGATCGGATCGCGGCCAGGGCGCGGGTGCTCGGACGCCGCCGGCAACCCGTGCCCACCACGACTCGGCTCGCCACGCGACGGACCAGGCAGGGCATGCCCGCCCCGCTCCGGCGCCGGCTCCTGGCCGAGGATCGGCGTGGGCCGCTCGGCGCACAGGTACTGCGCCATGTCGTCGTGCGGGGCGACCGACTGCCGGGTCTTGTCGAGATCCCAGATGGCCTGCGCGGTGGCCTTGCCCGACGGCCAGGTGGCGATGATCCGCCAGGTGCCGTCGTCACGCCGGTACGCGTCCCAGGAGATCTTCTCGGTGTCGATGCCGTGCTGGCTCAGCCGACCGTTGACCACCTCGGCGAGCGGGGTGGGCTTCTCCGCGCCCTTGAGGCGGGTGCGGCGGGCGTGCTGGGCGAGCATCGCCCGCTCCTGCAGCACCGGGCCGGCATAGCGCAGCACCCGGTCGACCGGCACCCCGGCGATCCGGGCGACATCCTCCGCGGACTCACCGGAGCGGATGCGGGCCTGAATGTCCCGAGGAGACAGTGACGGAACCGGGTCGGCCGCGGTCGGCGCCACAGCGAGCGGCGGCGCGCCGGGCTCGGCGTGCAGCGCACCGGAGATCCGTTCGTCGATCGGCAGGGCGAGCAGCCGCCCAACCTCGTCGGCGAGAACCAGGGCATGGCCGTCCTCGGAGAGGGCGACGAAGCGTACTGGGCGCATAGCGTTGCCTCCGTCCCGCTTCGCTGGCCGCACGCCACGAGTCGGCCACCCAGGCGTCTCGGACCACCGTACGCGCATCTGCCTCGGGGTGGGGGAAGCGACACCCCGCATGTCGTGACTGAGCTGCGGCGATGACTACGGTCGGTGTCCGTGGAGGGCCCAACGGACACCGACCGTGACGAACGTCAGAGTCGCTCGACCACGTAGTCGATGGACGCGGTCAGCGCCTCGACATCGGCCGGCTCGACGGCCGGGAACAGCGCCACCCGCAGCTGGTTGCGACCGAGCTTGCGGTAGGGCTCGGTGTCCACGATGCCGTTCGCGCGCAGCGCCTTGGCGATCGCCGTGGCGTCCACCCCGTCGGCGAAGTCGATGGTGGCGACCACGTTGGAGCGCAGCGCCGGGTCGGTGACGAACGGGGTGGCCACGCTGGACCGCTCGGCCCAGCCGTAGACGGTGGCGGCGCTCTCGGCGGTGCGCTTCGCCGCCCAGGCCAGACCGCCCTGCGCATTCATCCAGTCGGTCTGCTCGGCGGCCAGGAAGATGGTGGCCAGCGCCGGGGTGTTGTAGGTCTGCTCCAGCCGCGAGTTGTCGATCGCGGTGACCAGGTCGAGGAAGGCCGGGATGTAACGCCCGGACGCCTTGATCTCGGCGGCCCGGTCCAGTGCGGCCGGGGACATCAGGGCCAGCCAGAGACCACCGTCGGAGCCGAAGCACTTCTGCGGGGCGAAGTAGTAGACGTCGGTCTCGCCGACGTTGACCTCCAGGCCACCCGCGCCGGACGTCGCGTCGACAAGCAGCAGCGCGCCCTCGTCGGCCCCGGCCACCCGGCTGATCGGGACGGCCACACCGGTCGAGGTCTCGTTCTGCGGCGTCGCGTACGCGTCCACGCCGGACTCGGCGACCAGGGTCGGTGCGCTGCCCGCGTCGGCCTTGCGGACGGTCGGGTCACCCAGGAACGGGGCGTCCTTGACCGACTTGGCGAACTTGGCGCCGAACTCGCCGAAACTGGCGAACTGGGCCCGGTCGCGAATCAGGCCGAAGGTGGCGACCTCCCAGAACGCCGTGGTGCCACCGTTGCCGATCACCACCTCGTAGCCCTCGGGCAGCGAGAAGAACTCGGCGATGCCGGAACGCAGCCGGGCCACCTGGTCACGGACCGTCTTCTGCCGGTGCGAGGTGCCCAGGTAGCTGGTCGCGACCTCGGCGAGAGCGGACACCGCCGCCGGGCGGACCTTGGACGGGCCGCAGCCGAAACGTCCGTCGGCGGGCTTGATCTCATCGGGAATCCGGATGATCGGTGCGTCAGCCACGGTCTTGAAGATCCTTCCGCAAGGGCGAGGGCGGGCCCGGCGACACTGCCGGCCCCCATCCTCGCACCCGGGCCGGACGGCGATGGGCGGGGTCCCGGCCGTCGGTCTGAGTCCTTCGCCACAGTCGGCCCCGGCAGTCGTCGAGAAGGGCCCCTCCCCGACGCGCGGCGTCGAGAAGGGGCCCTGCCTATCGCTCAGACGCCGTGCGGGATGGCCGCCCAGCCCTCGACGTCGGACGGCTTGCGGGTCTCCGGGCCCATGTAGCGGGCGGACGGGCGGACCAGCCGCTGGAGGCGCTTCTGCTCCAGGATGTGCGCGCTCCAGCCGCCCATCCGGGCGCAGGTGAACATCGAGGTGAACATGTGCGCCGGCACCTCGGCGAAGTCCAGCACCACGGCCGACCAGAACTCGACGTTGGTGGCCAGCACCCGGTCCGGGCGACGGGCCTGAAGCTCGGCGAGGGCGGCCTTCTCCAACGCCTCGGCGATCTCGAAGCGCGGTGCGCCCAGCTCCTTGGCCGTGCGCCGGAGCACTCGGGCGCGCGGGTCCTCGGCACGGTAGACGCGGTGGCCGAAGCCCATCAACCGCTCGCCGCGGTCGAGGACGCCCTTGACGTAGCCCTCCGCGTCGCCGCTGCGCTCCACCGCCTCCAGCATGCTGAGCACCCGGGACGGGGCGCCGCCGTGCAGCGGACCGGAGAGGGCGCCGATGCCCGACGAGATGCAGGCAGCCGCGTCCGCCCCGGTGGAGGCGACGATGCGAGCGGTGAAGGTGGACGCGTTCAGGCCGTGCTCGGCGGCCGAGATGAAGTACGCGTCGACGGCCTTGACGTGCCGCGGGTCGGGCTCGCCGCGCCAGCGCTTCATGAAGCGCTCGACGATGGTCTGCGCCTTGTCGATCTCCTTCTGCGGCACCGCCGGCAGGCCGAGGCCGCGAGCGGACTGGGCGACGAAGGAGAGCGCCGTCACCGAGACCCGGGCGAGATCCTCACGGGCCTGCTCGTCGGAGATGTCCAGCAGCTGGTTGAGACCCCAGTACGGGGCCAGCATGGCGACCGCGGACTGCACGTCGACGCGGATGTCACCGGAGTGCACCGGCACCGGGAACGGCTCCGCCGGCGGCAGGCCCGGCCCGAACCGGCCGTCGACCAGCAGTGCCCACACGTTGCCGAACGACACCTGGCCGATCAGATCCTCGATGTCGACTCCGCGATAGCGCAGCGCACCGCCCTCACGGTCAGGTTCGGCGATCTCGGTCTCGAAGGCGACGACGCCCTCCAGCCCGGGTTTGAAATCGGCCATGTCGCTCTCCTGGATCTGGTCGGTGCGCCCGATCGCTCATCCGGCCCGATCGGCCGAGCGCCTTAGGCGACCCTCAGGGATGTGTTCGGAACATACTGCCTGCTGAGTAAGGGATACGCGACCCGCTGCGACTGTGCTGCACGCGACATCCCCGGACGCGCATTCTCCGCCCGGCTCGGTGAGACTGGGGCAGGGCGGGCTGGTCAGCGCGGGAGGGTGCTGGCGGGGCCTGCGAAAAGGAGTGGGGACGTGACGGGCGACACACCCGCCCCGGCCGCGATGCGTAACGAGTACGCCGCGGACCTGGGCCTGACCGAGGCTGACCTGGCCGTCGACTGGCACACCCAGTTCGACAGGTGGTTCGCCGACGCGGTGGCCTTCGGGCTACCCGAACCGAACGCCATGGTGGTGGGCACCGCCGACACGGCCGGCCGGCCGAGCGGGCGGACGGTGCTGCTGAAGGGGTACGACAGGGAGGGCTTCGTCTTCTTCACCAACCACCTGTCGCGCAAGGGCGTCGAGGCGACCGCCAACCCGTACGCCAGCCTCGTCTTTCCGTGGTTTCCCATGCAGCGTCAGGTGGTGGTCGCCGGGCGGATCGCGCCCGTCGACCGCGCCACGAGCGAGGCGTACTTCGCCAGTCGGCCGCGCGGCTCCCAACTGGGTGCCTGGGCCAGCCCGCAGTCCCAGGTCGTGTCGGGCCGGGCGGCGCTGGAGGAGCGGTACCAGGAGGCGGCCGGCCGGTTCGCCGACCAGGCCGAGATCCCGACCCCGTCGCACTGGGGCGGGCTGCGGGTCCAACCCGAGTCGGTGGAGTTCTGGCAGGGCCGGGCCAGCCGGTTGCACGACCGGCTCCGTTTCCGTCGCCTCGACGCGGGTGGCTGGATCGTCGAGCGGTTGGCGCCGTGACGGGTGTGCAGGAGTCCCGGCCGCGCGCCGCGCGCCGCTGGGCGATCGACGTGCGCCCGCTGCGGGTTCCGGCGTACCGCCGGCTCTGGCTCGGCAACACGGTGGCGATGTTCGGCTTCCAGTTCACCGCCGTCGCGGTGCCGGTGGAGATGTACGCCCTGACCCGGGACTCGTTCTGGGTGGGCCTGCTGGGAGTGGCCGCCTTCGTACCGCTGCTGATCTTCGGGCTCTGGGGCGGCGCGGTCGCCGACGCCCGCGACCGGCGTGCGGTGCTGCTCGGCGGCTCATTGTTGCTCTGGGCATCCACTCTCGGGCTGCTGCTCCAGGCACTGCTGGACGTGGGCAGCCCGGTGCTGCTGCTGGCGTTGATGGCGTTGCAGTCGGTGGCCTTCGCGATCAGTTCGCCGGCCCGCAGCGCCATGCTGCCCCGGCTGGTGCCGGAGGACCTGGTGGCGTCCGCCACCACACTGAACTACACGACCTTCACCGCCGCCTCGGTCGCCGGCCCGCTCGCCGCCGGCCTGATCCTCTCCGCCTCGCCGGACACCACTGTGGTCCTGCCGATCGCCTACGGGCTGGACGCGGTGCTGTTCACCGCGATGCTCTGGGCCGCGCTGCGGTTGCCCTCGCTCCCGCCCGAGCCCACCGCCGACGGCCAGGCCCGGCGTGCCGGTCTGGCCAGCGTCGTCGACGGGTTCCGCTACCTGGCCACCACCCCGGTCCTGCTGCTGTCCTTCGGGGTGGACCTGATCGCGATGATCCTCGCCATGCCACGGGCCCTCTTCCCGGAGATCGCGCACGAGCGGTTCGGCGGCGGTGGCTCGGTCGGCCTGCTCTACAGCGCCATCGCGATCGGCTCGATGATCGGTGGGCTGACGTCCGGCTGGATCGGCCGGCTCCGGCGGCAGGGGCTCGGCCTGGTGCTCGCTGTGGTCGGCTGGGGCCTGGCGATCGCCGCAGCCGGGTTGGCCCACCAGCTCTGGCTGATGGTCGTGCTGCTCGCCGTGGCCGGCGCCGCCGACCTGATCAGCGCGGTGCTGCGTCAGTCGATGCTGCTGGTCTACGCACCGGACCGGATGCGCGGCCGACTCCAGGGCGTGAACACGGTGGTGGTGGCGGGTGGCCCGCGCCTGGGTGACCTGCGCGCCGGCACCATGGCCGCCGGGTTCGGTGGCGGGGTGGCCTGGGTGGCCGGTGGGCTCGCCTCCGCGGTGCTCGTGGTGGTGCTCGCTGTCGCGTTCCCGGCGCTGCTGCGCTACCGGGCGGCGGCGTCGAGCGGCGACCGGACCTGACCGGTTAGGGTCGCCGGCATGGAAAGCCCCGATCCGCGCCCGTTCTCCGGCGCCCAGTGGACCATCTCCGCCGCCGGCCACGAGGCCGTCATCGTGGAGGTCGGCGGTGGGCTCCGGACGTACCGGCACGACGGTGTCGACCTGGTCGACGGGTACCAGACCGACGAGGTCTGCCCCGGTTGCACCGGGCAGGTGCTGGCACCCTGGCCGAACCGGATCCGCGATGGCCGCTACCCGTTCAACGGGCGGACGCACCAGCTCGCACTGACCGAGCCGGAGCGACACGTGGCCATCCACGGGCTGGTCAACTGGGTGCCCTGGCAGTTGCTGGAGCAGTCGGATGACGCCGTGACGGTCGGCTACGACCTGCCGCCGCAGCCCGGCTACCCGTGGCCGCTGCGGTTGCGCAGCCGGTGGAGCGTCGACGCGGACGGGCTGCGCGCCGCGCACGAGGTGACGAACATCGGCGGGGAGTTGGCCCCGTTCGGCTTCTCCGTGCACCCGTACCTGCAACTGCCGGGCGTGGCCGTTGACGACCTGGTGCTGCGGCTGCCCACCCGGAGCCGGGTGGTGGTGGACGGTCGGTTGCTGCCGGTGGGGGTGACCCCGGTGGCCGGCACCGAGTACGACTGGACCAGCCCGCGCCGGATCGGCGCGGCCGTGCTGGACGCCTGCTTCGGCGAGGTGATCCGGGACGCCGACGGTGGTTCGTCGGTGAGCCTCTCCGCGCCGGACGGCGCGACCGCTGTGAGTATCTGGGCGGACGCCGAGTTCGGCTGGTGGCAGGTGTTCACCGGGGACGCGCTCACCGGTGAGCGGCACCGCCGCTCGGTGGCGATCGAGCCGATGACCTGCCCACCGGACGCGTTCCGGTCCGGCAAGGACCTGCTCACGCTCAAGCCCGGAACCACCTGGCGAGGTGCCTGGGGCATCCGCCCCGGTGCCTGATGGAGTTCGCCGAGGTCGTCCGCCGTCGGCGGATGGTGCGCAACTACGACCCGGACCGCCCGGTCCCGCCCGACGTGGTGGACCGGCTGCTCGACCACGCGGTCCGCGCGCCGTCTGCCGGCTTCGCCCAGGGCTGGGGTTTCCTGGTGGTGGAGGAGCCGGCCGATCGGGAACGGTTCTGGGCCGCCACCACCCCCGAGGGCGGTGGGCGGGAGCGCTGGCTCGCCGGCATGCGCCGGGCACCCCTGATCGTGGTGCCGCACGCCAACGAGTCGGCCTACCTGCGGCGGTACGCGGAGCCGGACAAGGGCTGGACGGATCAGTCAACGGACCGGTGGCCGGTGCCGTACTGGCATGTGGACGCCGGGTTCGCGGCGTTGCTGATGCTGCTCACCGCCGTGGACGAGGGGCTGGGGGCGTGCTTCTTCGGCATTCCGCCGCAGCGGCTCGCCGCCTACCGGGACGCGTTCGGCGTGCCGGCGGAGTACCAACCCATCGGTGCCGTCACAATCGGTTACCGGGCAGCCGACCATCGGTCACCGTCGTTGCGCCGGGGGCGTCGTCCGATGGACGAGGTCGTGCGGCGCGGCCGGTGGAACTGAGGTCGACGTCCCGTTCGTCCGGTTGAGGATCGGACGAGCGATAGCGAAACTGACATCAGGGAGCAGAACGCAGCGTGCGCTGGGCGGCTAGGCTGGCACGGTCATCGGGGTGCCGCGCCGCGCGGTGCTCGCCGCGGCCCGGCTCGGCGCCGTCGGTCGGCCCGGCCACGGGGAGGGGAGCGAGCCGTCGTGATCTTCAGAGCGGTCCGGGACGGGCGTCCCTATCCGGAGCACAATCTGACGCTCAAGCAGTGGGCGGAGATCCCGCCGCGACCACTGCGCCTGGATCAGATGATCACCACCAAGCGCGAGTTGGCGCTGGACAAGCTCCTCGCCGAGGACTCCACCTTCTACGGTGACCTCTTCCCACACGTCGTGCAGTGGAACGGCGGGCTCTACCTGGAGGACGGGCTGCACCGGGCGCTGCGCGCCGCCCTCCAGCAGCGCAACCAGATCCACGCGCGGGTGCTGGTGCTCTCCGAGCCCATCGAGTGACGAGCCCTTCTTTCCCGCACTGAACCTTCGTTAGGGTGGCGTCCATGACCGCTGCGCTGGACCTGCTCGACCTGGACCCGTCGCTCAGCGAGGAGGAGCGGCAGATCCGCGACGTCGTCCGCCAACTCGTCGACGACCGGGTGCGACCCCACGTCGCCGACTGGTACGAGGACGGCAAGGTGCCCGCCCGGGAGCTGGCCCGCGAGTTCGGCAAGCTCGGCCTGCTCGGCATGCACCTGACCGGCTACGGCTGCGCCGGCGCATCAGCGGTCGCCTACGGGCTGGCCTGCCAGGAGCTGGAAGCCGGTGACTCCGGCCTCCGCTCCCTGGTCTCGGTGCAGGGATCGCTCGCCATGTACGCCATCTGGCGCTACGGCAGCGAGGAGCAGAAGCAACGCTGGCTGCCGTCGATGGCCACCGGTGAGGCGATCGGGTGCTTCGGCCTGACCGAGCCGGACCACGGCTCCGACCCCGCCTCGATGGCCACCCGGGCCCGCCGCGACGGCGACGACTGGGTGCTCAACGGCGGGAAAATGTGGATCACCAACGCCCCGATCGCGGACGTCGCGGTGATCTGGGCGCGCACCGACGAGGGCGTGCGGGGTTTCGCCGTACCCATGGACACACCCGGCGTCACGGCCCGGGAGATCCACCGCAAGATGTCGCTGCGCGCGTCGGTGACCGGCGAGATCGTGCTCGACGACGTCCGGCTCCCGGCCGACGCCCAACTGCCCGAGGCGGTCGGGCTCAAGGCGCCGCTGAGCTGCCTCACCGAGGCCCGCTACGGCATCGTCTGGGGCGCTGTCGGCGCGGCCCGCGACTGCCTGGAAACCGCCCTGGCGTACGCGACGACCCGCACCCAGTTCGGTCGCCCACTGGCCGGCTTCCAGCTCACCCAGGCGAAGCTCGCCGACATGGCCGTCGAGCTGGTGAAGGGGCAGTTGCTCGCGCTGCACCTGGGCCGGCTCGCCGACGCCCGACGGCTGCGGCCCGAGCAGGTCAGCGTGGGCAAACTGAACAACGTACGGGAGGCCCTGGCCATCGCCCGGCAGTGCCGCACCATCCTCGGCGCCAACGGCGTCTCCGGCGAGTACCCGGTGATGCGGCACGCCAACAACCTGGAGAGCGTGCTGACCTACGAGGGCACCTCCGAAATCCACCAACTGGTCATCGGGCAGCGGCTGACCGGGCTCTCCGCGTTCGCCTGACCTGCCCGTTTGTCGCTTCCTGGCGCTCGCCGAGCGACTGTCGTATCGGGGCCGTACCGTCATTGACAGACGACGTGTCTGACGAGGACGGTGAGGGTGATGGCCCGCGACGCTGGCAGCAACGAGCCCACGAGAGAGTTCCCCGGTTACCCGACCGGTGACGATCTCAAGGCGCGGTCGAGCGCGACACCCGAGTGGAGCACCGACACGCCGGGTGGTCCCGCTGATCCTGGTGGTCCCGCTGGTCCTGGTGGCCCCGGCGGGCCCGGTGGCCCGACGAGCGGTGGCGACGGCTCCGGTGGTGGCGGTGGGGCGGCCCGCGGTCTGCTCCTGCTGCTCGGCGCCGCCGCGCTGGCAGTGGTCGTGCTACTCGGCATTCAGGCGACCGGCATCCTGCCGGAGTTCCGCAACCCGTTCGCCAAGGAGCAGACCGACCGCAGTCAGCCACCGCTGCTGAAGTCGATCCAGGACCTCAGCCGCTACGTGGCCGCCGAAGGCAACTTCCAGGTCGTTGTCGACACCCAGAACGACCGGCGCAACGTTCCGGACTTCCTGCTCAACGAGCGCACCCTGTTCGTCGGGGCCGGCAGCGTCGAGGCGTACGTCGACTTCACCAAGATCGGTGAGGGTGCCATCGTCCAGTCCGCCGACGGCAAGTCCGTCGAGATCAAGCTGCCCGCGCCGCAGCTCGGCGAGACCAACCTCGACATGGAGAAGAGCTACGTCTTCGCCGAGCAGCGCGGTCTGCTCAACCGACTCGGTGACCTGGTCGGCAACGACCCCAACCGGCAGCAGCAGGTCTACCAGCTCGCCGAGGACCGGATCACCGCCGCCGCCCGAGACAGCGGGCTCTCCGCCCGCGCCGAGGAGAACACCCGCAAGATGCTGGAGGGGCTGCTCCGCTCCCTCGGCTACCAACAGATCACTGTCACCTACATAGCTCCCTGACCTGCCCCCGTACGCCGAAGCGCCCGCCCCCGACGTCCGTCGGAGCGGGCGCTTCCGTCTTGCCCCTCGATTCCCGTGTTGCCCCTTCGCCCTCGGCGTCTGGGCAGTGCCGCACCCTCGGCCCTGTTGCACGTCGTTGTGTTGGCCATGAGCCCTCGGCCGAGCCCGACGCTGGGGGAGCCGGACGAGGGGGCCTGTGGGCACGGATGGGGCGTGAGGAACGGCAGCCAAGGGTCCGGAGGCCCCCCGCGTAGGCGCGCGGCCGATTCGCCGGATATGACGCATCGTCGCGGTGGCGGACCGAGCAAACTTGGACAGTTTCCGTTAGCAGCTAACGGAAACTGTCCAAGATCTGCGATTACGTCAGGTGCGCGGGGAGGGGTCAGTGGCCGGTGGAGGCCAGGTAGCGGTCCTCGTTCGGCATCAGCACCCACAGGATCAGGTAGACGATCACCTGCGTGCCGGGCAGCAGCAGCGACAGCAGGAACAGCAGCCGGACCATTCCGGCCGACATGCCGAACCGCCGTCCGAGGCCGGCGCAGACACCGGCGATCATGCGCCCCTCGCGGGGCCGGACCAGTTTGCGACTCATCGTCGTACTCCCACTCTGCGGCGGTGCGCCGCGTCTGCAATCCACGGTAGAAAGGGATGGCCACCTCGCCCTCGGTCCCGAGGAGGAGCGGCGACCCGTGGACCCGTAGGTGCTTTACCCGGGCAACCCTCCGCTGACGCCTCCTCGCGCCGCTCCCCGCCCGCTCCCCGCTCCCCGCTCCGCGCCTGCTCCGCTCCGCGCCCGCCCCCCGCCCCCTCCCGGCCAGCCTCGCCCGCCGCAGCCGGGCGGAGATCGTGCTCGATCCTGGTTGTAGTGGCATCGAGAACGGGCGGACACCACTACATCCTGGATCGAGCACGATCTTGCGGAGCGAGCGGGCGACTGGGGCGGGCGAGGCGGCGCCGGGCGGCCAGGGCCGCGCCGGGCGCCGAGCGGCGCGGGGCGGGGCGCGGGGCGCGGGGCGGGGTGGGGGAGGCGTGCGCCGGGCGGGGGGAGACGGTGGTCGGGTGTTCACGTCCCGGACCGGGTGGGCGGTGAGCTGGGCAGGTAGGCTGGCTGATCGGCCTTCCACACCCCGGAGGGCCGGTACCCCATACCCCGGACGGTCACCATCGGGGCCGCCAGATCGGTGGTCACGACCCGTCCGGGTCCCGTACGCCGGGACGACGGCGAGGAAGCGCAGCCATGATCAGTGTTTTCGACCTCTTCAGCGTCGGTATCGGGCCGTCCAGCTCGCACACGGTGGGGCCGATGCGGGCCGCGCGTACGTTCGTCGGTGGGTTGAAGGCCGACGGGCTGCTCACGGACACGGCGCGGGTGCAGGCCGAGTTGTTCGGTTCGCTGGGTGCCACAGGGCATGGCCACGGCAGTGACCGGGCGGTGCTGCTGGGGTTGGCCGGGGAGTCCCCGGAGACGGTCGACACGGACACCGTTGGTCCTCGGGTCGAGCGGATCCGGGCCGAGCGGCGGATCGACATCCTCGACGCGCATGAGATCGACTTCGACCCGGACCGGGACCTGACGCTGCACCGCCGCCGGTCGTTGCCGTACCACCCGAACGGGATGACCTTCGTGGCGTACGACCGGGCCGGTGCCGTGCTGCGCAGCCGCACCTACTACTCCGTCGGTGGCGGGTTCGTGGTGGACGAGGCGGCGGCGGGGGCGGACCGGATCAAGCCGGACAGCACAGTGGTGCGGTACCCCTTCCTGACCGGGGCGCAGCTGCTCGACGTCACCACCCGCACCGGGTTGTCGATCAGCGAGGTGATGTTGGCCAACGAGCGTTCCTGGCGCAGCGAGGCGGACATCCGGGCCGGTCTGCTGGAGATCTGGCGGGTGATGCAGGAGTGCGTGGAGCGCGGCTGCGAGCGGGACGGCGTACTCCCCGGGGGGTTGAAGGTCCGGCGGCGCGCGGCGGAGCTGCGGCGCGGCCTGGAGGCGGAGGTCGGGACGGCCGACCCGCTGCACGCCATGGACTGGGTGACGTTGTTCGCGCTCGCCGTCAACGAGGAGAACGCCGCGGGTGGCCGGGTGGTCACCGCGCCGACGAACGGCGCGGCCGGGATCATTCCGGCGGTGCTGCACTACTACACCCGGTTCGTGCCGGGCGCCGATGACGAGGGCGTGGTGCGGTTCCTGCTGACGGCCGGGGCGATCGGCGTGTTGTTCAAGGAGAACGCCTCGATCTCGGGCGCCGAGGTGGGTTGCCAGGGCGAGGTCGGTTCGGCGTGTTCGATGGCGGCGGCGGGGCTGGCCGAGGCGCTCGGTGGCACCCCGGAGCAGGTGGAGAACGCGGCCGAGATCGGGATGGAGCACAACCTCGGGTTGACGTGTGACCCGGTGGGTGGCCTGGTGCAGATCCCCTGCATCGAGCGGAACGCGGTGGCTAGCATCAAGGCGATCACGGCTGCCCGGTTGGCGCTGCGCGGCGACGGGGTGCACAAGGTGTCGCTGGACAAGGTCATCAAGACCATGCGGGAGACGGGCGCCGACATGAAGGTCAAGTACAAGGAGACGGCGCGTGGCGGTCTGGCCGTCAACGTGATCGAGTGCTGAGTCCGGTCGATTCGGGGCAATCGTTCACCGACTGCTAACCTGTCGTCCGTTTCAGGAGGCGGGAGGCTGCGGTGACCTCTGGCGTCGCGGCGTTGTGGTCGCACCGCAACTCGCTGCGCATCCTGGTCAGGCGCGATCTTGCGGTCAAGTACCAGCAGTCCGTGCTGGGCTACTTCTGGTCGTTGATCGAGCCGCTCGGCATGGGCGCCATCTACTGGTTCGTCTTCGGGGTGCTCTACTCCCGGGACACCGGTCGGCACCTCGGTGAGGCGGCCGGGTCGTACCCGTTGTTCCTGATCACCGGCATCTTCGCCTGGATGTGGACCAGTTCGGCGCTGAGCGAGGCGACGAACGCGCTGACCGGCCAGTCCCGGCTGATCACCACGATGAACGTGCCGCGTCAGGTCTTTCCGATCGGCCGGGTCACGGGCCGGTTCGCCGAGTACGCGGCCGGCCTTCCGATCCTGATCGCCATCGCGGTGATCTACGCGGTGCACGGTCGGATCCACCCCGGCTGGTCGCTGCTCTCCCTGCCGCTCGCGGTGGCCGTCCAAGCGGTCCTGTTGACCGGGCTCGCCCTGCTGCTGTCCGCGTGGAACGTGCTGATGCGCGACGTGGAACGGTTGATGCGGCTGATCATCCGGGTGCTCTTCTACGCCACGCCGATCATCTATCCGCTGAGCCTGGTCCGGGAGTCAGGGCTGCCCGGCTGGTTGAAGGTGGTGTACGAGCTGAACCCGCTGGTCGGGATCTTCCAGCTGCACCACGCGATCTGGTACCCGGACGAGTTCCCGGACGCCCGGCTGCTCGCCACCACGATCGTCGGAAGTGTGCTGGTGCTGGCCGCCGGTTGGTGGTCGTTCCGCCGGTTGGAGCCAGCCGTGCTCAAGGAGCTCTGACGTGGCCGCGCCGATCATCGAGGCGGACGGCCTGGGCATCCGGTTCGTCCGCAACCGTCGCCGCCAACTGCGGCTGCGCGAGTTGTTCATCCACCGGGGCGCCCGTGGTGCGTTGCCCGGCCAGTTCTGGCCGCTGCGGGACGTGTCGTTCAGCATCGAGCCCGGCGAGACCGTCGGGGTGATCGGCCGCAACGGCACCGGCAAGAGCACACTGCTGCGGCTCATCGCCGGGGTGCTCATTCCGGACGAGGGCGGCATCCGGGTGCACGGCGCGGTGGCGCCGCTGCTGGAGTTGTCAGCCGGTTTCTCCAACGACCTGACCGGGCGGGAGAACCTGCACCTGGTCGGTGGGCTGCACGGACTGTCGACGAGCTACCTGAAACGGCACTTCGACGAGATCGTCGAGTTCGCCGGTGAACAGGTGGAACGGGCCATCGACACGTCGGTCCGGCACTACTCGTCGGGAATGAAGGTGCGGCTGGGTTTCGCGATCATCTCGCACCTGCCGCACCCGATCCTGCTGATGGACGAGGTGACCGCGGTCGGGGACGCGGAGTTCCGCAAGAAGTGTTACGCGACTATTGATCGTCTGCTCGGGGAGGGGCGCACGCTGGTGCTGGTGTCACACAACGAAAAGGACCTGACCCGGTTCTGCCGTCGGGGGTTGTACCTCGACGCGGGCCGGTTGACGCTCGACGGCACCATCGCCGAGGCGCTCGACGCGTACCACGCCGCGGTTCCGCGGTGACGCTCGCGATCGTGCTCGCCGCCGGGACGCCCGCGGCGGGCCTGACCACTGCGAACGGTGAGCCGCTGGCCGACCGCCTGGCCGCCCAGTTGCGCCTGGCCGGGGCGGACGAGGTGCGCTTCGCCGCCAACCTCGACGAGCTGACCGACCTGGTCGCCACCGCTACCGCCCCCGTGCTGATCACCGGCACCGACCTGGTGGCGCACACCGCCGTACTGCGGCACCTGGCCACCAGCCCGGTGGGCCCCACCGTGGCGCTGGTGCTCGGCGACCCGCCGGTGCCCGGTCGGACCGCCGTGCGGGAAGAGCGCGGCCAGGTGGTCGACGCGGGCGCGTTGGACGCCCTCGACGGGGCCGCCACCGGCGTGTTCGGCGGCGCGCTGCGGGTCGGCGTGGACGACCTGCCGACCCTCGCGGCCGCCGCCCGGGCCGCCGCGTCCGGGATGCTCCCCGTGGCCGCCCCGATCGGCCCGGCCGGCGACGTGGCGCCGCTGCCGGCGACCGGCGGCGCCGGGTCCGGGGGATCGGTCGCGGCCGGTGGCCCCGGGTCCGCCGTGGACCGGCTCTTCGCGGGTCTCGCGGCGCTCGGCACCCTGATCTTCGCCCAGCGGGTACGCCTGCTCGTCGCCCACCGGATCGAGGACCAGGCCGGGCTGACCGCTGCCGAGGCGGCGGTGACCGCTGTCGACGAGGACCGGGCGGAGCTGCGGCTGTCGGTGAAGGAGAAGGACGACTTCTTCTCCACCTACTTCGTCAGCACCTGGTCGCCGTACGTGGTCCAGCTCTCGGCCCGGCTCCGGCTCACCCCGACCGGGGTGACGGTGATCTCGGTGCTCTTCGCGTTGGGCGCGGCGGTGCTGTTCGGGGTCGGTGGGCGGCCCGCGCTGGTCGGTGGCGCGGTGCTGCTCTACCTGGGCTTCGTGCTGGACTGCGTGGACGGGCAGTTGGCCCGTTACACCCGGCACTTCAGCGCCTGGGGTGGCTGGCTGGACACGATGGCGGACCGGGCCAAGGAGTACCTGGTCTACGCCGGGCTGGGCTTCGGGGTGAGCCACGCCGGGCTGGGCAACGGGTGGGCGCTCGCGATCGCCGCGATGACGTTGCAGACCGTCCGGCACATGACCGACACCTGGTACGGGGTGCTGCACGACGAGGCGGCCCGCCGGCCGCGTACGGCGACGAACGCCAGCGGCGGGATCGGTGACCGGCTCAACGCGGCGTCGACCAGGGTGCAGGCGGACACCGGGTCGGTGTCGTACTGGCTGAAGCGGACAGTGGTCTTCCCGATCGGTGAGCGGTGGGCGCTGATCGCGCTGACCGTGGCGCTGTTCAACCCGCTGGTGAGCCTGATCGCCGTGCTGGTCTGGGGGGTGCTGGCGTTCGCGTACACCGGGGCGCTGCGGACGCTGCGGGCCCGCTGGATGTGGGTGCCGGTGCTGGACACCGTCGACGCCACCCTGCACCGCGACGACGGGCCGCTGGCCCGCTGGTTGCCGGTGGTCCGCCCGATGGGGCCGCTGACCCTGGCGGTGATCGCCGCGCTCGGACCGGCGGTGCTGCTGGTCGGGGCGCTGCTGAGTGACGCGCCCGATGGGCTGCGTTGGGCGGTGCCGGTGGCGCTGCTGGTGCTGCTGGTAGGTGGCCTGGGCGCCGGGGCGGCGCACAACGGTCCGCTGGACTGGCTGGTGCCGGCGGCGTTGCGGGCCGCCGAGTACCTGTTCGCCATCGCGGTCGGGGTGGTTGGCGCGGCGCCCGGCTGGCTGATCTTCGGGTACGTCTTCGTGCTGACCGTGCACCACTACGACCTGACGGCCCGGCTGGAGAAGCGACAGGCGGCACCGCCCCTGCACGCGGCGACGCTGGGCTGGGACGGGCGCTCGGTGCTGTTGGCCCTCGCGGCGATCGCCGGTATTGCGGGTATCGGACTGGCTACACTCGGTGCGTACCTTCTCGTGGTTTTCGTGGTGAGCGTCGTCCTGGCCTGGTTCGTGCGACCGGCCCGTAGCGCGCGGGCGTCGGTGGCGCCGGCGGGCGCTGGAGGTGCCGCGCCGCGCTGACGGAGGGCGGCCGGATGACTCTGATCAGCTTCGTGGTGCCGGCCTTCCGGGTGCAGGGTTACCTCCGGGAATGCCTGGATTCCATCCTCGGTCAGCCGGAGACCGACATCGAGGTGATCGCCGTCGACGACTGCTCGCCGGACGCCAGCGGCGACATCATCGACGAGTACGCGGCCCGCGACCAGCGGGTCCGCTCGGTCCGGCTGTCGGAGAACGTCGGCCTCGGTCCGGCCCGGAACATCGGGCTGGACCGGGCCGTCGGCGAGTACGTGTGGTTTCTCGACGGCGACGACTGGCTGGCCCCGGAGTGCCTGACCGAGGTCGCCGAGCGGTTGCGGGTCACCCGCCCGGACGTCCTGCTGGTCGACCACGTCCGCACCCACTGGAACGACACCGCCACCCGCAGTGCGATGGCCGAGGTGTTCCCGGAGTCGCCGGGCCCGGACACCTTCCGGTTGCGGGACCGGCCGCAGGCGATGCACCTGCTGCACACCGCGTGGAACCGGCTGGTCCGTCGGGAGTTCCTCGCCGACCTGGGGCTGCGTTTCGCGCCCGGCTGGTACGAGGACGTCTCGTTCAGCTACCCGGTGCTGATGGCCGCGCGGCGGATCGGCGTACTGGATCGGGTCTGCGTGAACTACCGCCAACGCCGCGCCGGCGCGATCACCAGGACCCGGGGTGACCGGCACTTCGAGGTCTTCCCGCAGTGGCACCGGGTGTTCCACCTGATGGATTCGTGGGGGCCGGCGACGGAGGCCCTGCGGCCGGCGGTCTTCGAACGGATGATCTGGCACTACCTGACGGTGCTCGGCAACGGTCAGCGGATCGCGCCGGAGCTGCGGGAGGCGTTCTTCGCGCAGATCACCGCCGACTACGAGCGCTGGCTGCCGCCCGGCGGCTATCCGGTGCCGGACGGGGTCGAGGGGATCAAACACAAGCTGGTCGCGACCGGCCGGTGGCGCACCTTCAGCGCGTTGCGGGCCGCCAGCCGGGCCAAGGACGCCGCCCGCCGGCGGGCCCGCACCGTGCGGCGCACTGTCGGGCCGGTCGCCCGGCGCGGTGCCCGGCTGACCCGCGACGGGCTGCTGCGCGAGTACTACCGGGCCGAGTTGCGGCGGCCGGTCGACCCGACGCTCGCTGTGTACGCCGCGTACTGGTACCGGGGTTACTCCTGCAACCCGGCGGCCATCTACGAGGTAGCCCGCCGGTTGGCGCCGGGGGTGCGCGGGGTGTGGGTGGTGCGCCGGGACCGGGTGGACTCCGTGCCGGCCGGGGTGGAGTACGTGGTGGCCGGCACGCCCGCGTACTACCGGGTACTGGCCCGCGCCCGATGGCTGGTCAACAACGTCAACTTCCCGGACTTCGTCCGCAAGCGACCGGAACAGGTGCACCTGCAGACCCACCACGGCACCCCGGTCAAGGTGATGGGGCTGGATCAGCAGCGCTACCCGATCGGCGCGGGCCGGATGGACTTCGCCGGGCTGCTGCGCCGGGTGGACCGCTGGGACTACAGCGTCAGCGCCAACAGCTTCTCCACCCAGATGTGGGACCGGGCCTATCCGGCCTCGTACACCACGCTGGAGGTGGGGTATCCGCGCAACGACCGCCTGGTCACGGCCGGTCCGGACGAGGTGCGCCGGCTCCGCGCGGAGTTCGGCCTCGACCCCGACGAGCCTGTCGTCCTGTACGCCCCGACGCACCGCGAGCACCTGCCCGGCTACCGGCCGCCGTTCGACCCGGACCGGTTCGTGCAGGCGCTGGGTGGTTCGGGCCGGTTGCTGATGCGCAGCCACTACTTCCACGACCGGGACCGACGTCCCGGGCGGCCGAAGGACTGGGAGCGGGTTCGCGACGTCAGCGGCCATCAGCGGGTGGAGGATCTCTATCTGGTGGCGGACGTGCTGGTCACCGACTACTCGTCGGCCATGTTCGACTACGCGGTGCTGGACCGGCCGATCGTGCTCTACACCCCGGACTGGGAGGCGTACCGGCTGGCACGGGGGGTCTACTTCGATGTCACCGCCGAACCGCCGGGCGCGGTAGCCTCCACTTTCGCCGATCTGCTCGACCTGTTTCGTGCCGACGGGGTGCGTTCGGACGCGGCGACGAAGGCCCGCGAGCATTTCCGGGCCCGATTCTGCACTTTGGACGACGGGCGGGCGGCGGAGCGCGTGGTGCGTCAGGTGTTCCTCGGGGAGCCGGGCGAGCGGTCCACGCACTGCTGATCGACACTTCTGTCGTGTAATAGCAGTGTCATCGATCGAACATGAGACGTTTACCCGATGTCCTAAACCCATGATCCTGGTCACAGTCGTCTGGGGTTCGGCCGACGCGCTGGGGGGGAAGACGGTGAGCACCGTCACGCTCAAGGATGTGACCAAGGTTTTCCGGGACGGCACGCTGGCCGTCGACAGCATCAACCTGGATGTGAACGACGGCGAGTTCATGGTGCTGCTTGGGCCGTCCGGGTGCGGCAAGTCGACGGTTCTGCGCATGATCGCCGGGTTGGAGGACCCGACCACCGGTGCGGTCATGCTCGACGGGGAATTGGCGAACGACCTCCCCCCGCGGGACCGCAAGATCGCCATGGTCTTCCAGGACTTCGCGCTCTACCCGCACATGACTGTTGGCGACAACATCGCGTTTCCACTGCGGCTGGCCGGGATCGAGCCCGAGCCGCGGGGCGAACGGGTCAGTGACGTGGCGAGCGCGCTGGGCATCGGTGACGTGCTGGCCCGCAAGCCAGGTCAGCTCTCCGGCGGGCAACGACAGCGGGTGGCGATGGGCCGGGCGATCGTCCGCCGGCCCGGCCTGTTCCTGATGGATGAGCCGCTGTCCAACCTGGACAGCGGCCTGCGGGCCGAGTTGCGCGCGGAGATCTCGGGCCTGACCCGGGAACTGGGCGTCACCACCGTCTACGTCACGCACGACCAGGCCGAGGCGCTCACCATGGCCGACCGGGTGGCCATCATGCGCCGCGGCGTTCTCCAGGACGTGGGCACCCCGACCCAGGTGTACGGCCGGCCGGCGACGCTCTACGTGGCGGCGTTCCTGGGCAGCCCCCGGATGAACCTGCTGGAGGCGTCTGTCTACGTCCACCTCGACCGGTACGTCACGCTCAACCTCGGCGACCAGTCGCTCTACCTGCCCTGGAACGACATCCGCAGTCGTGCGGTGGCGCACTACCACGGTGAGCGGATCGTGGTCGGCATGCGGGCCGAGGCGCTCACCCCGGTCGCCCCGGACAGCCCCGGCGACGTGCTGCGCGGGCGGATCCGCTACCTGGAGCACCACGGGCACGAGTCGTTGGCGTTCCTCGACATCGGCGCGACAGCGGTGGTGGTCGACGAGATGGGCGCGCCGCTCGAATCGCCACCGGTCGGTCAGCGCGGCCTGCGTCGGTTCGGCTCGGTGATGCAGCGCCTCACCGGCAAGCCGGTGGAGCCGCAGGAGGCTCCGAGTGGCGGCGGCACCCAGACCAGCGTGCTTCCCGATCCGGGCCGGCACCACCGCCGCCCGGCGGAGCTGGCGGTGCGGCTGGCGCCGTACCCGGCTGTCAGCGCCGGTCACCCGCTCGCCGTCTCGGTCCGGATGGACGCGCTGCACTTCTTCGACGAGCGGGGCGCCCGGATCGACGTGGGTTGGCGCTGACGACGTGCCGGAGCGGGGTGGCGGGCCTGCCACCCGGTGCCCTACGGTCTGCCCACCCAGTCCACTATGAATGACCACCGAGAGGGGTGCACCCGTGTCGGGTGACCGTCCCAGTCCGCTCGTCATCGAGCGCATCCTGCGGGATCGCGACAGCATCTGGCAGCAGATCGTTGCCGAGCGTGACCTCAACGTCCTGACCGGACGGATGCTGACCAGCTCGGCCATCGCGTTGGCCTGCTACGGGGCGGTGCTGGGCTTCTTCCACAGCCCGCTGATGGCGCTGACCTCGGCGTTGAAGCTGCCACTGCTGTTCCTGGTCACGCTTGCCATCTGCCTGCCCACGCTCTACCTGTTCAACCTGGTCTTCGGCGCCCGGCTCTCGGTGCGGCAGTCGTTGGCGTTGGTGATGGTGGCGATCACGGTCACCTCGATGCTGGCGGTGGCGTTCGCGCCGATCAGCCTCTTCTTCCTGATCACCGCCAACGACTACGGGTTCTTCAAGCTGCTCAACGTGGCGATCCTGACCCTGTCGGCGCTCGTCGGGTTGCGCTTTCTGACCAGCGGGATGCAGGTGCTCAACGACCACGGCCTGCTCGCGCCGGAGGCCGCCAATGCCACGGTCGACGTGCCGGCCAACGCCCCGACGCCGGTCCAGGCCGTGCCGGCCGCGGTGCCCGTCGGGGCGACGCCGGTCGCTGCGGCGGCCGCCGGTGAGAGCGCCGAACCGGTCGCCGTGCCGGCCGGTGTCGCGGTGGCCGAGCCGACAGCGAACGGTGCCGTGACCACAGCGCCAGCCCCGGCTCAGGTGCCGGCGCAGTGGCCCGGGCAGCCGGCCGGTGCCTCGTTCCCGCCCGGCATGCTGCCGCCCGGTTACGTGGCGCAGCGCCCGGGGGACGGCCGTACGGCCCGACGCGGCGAGCCGACGCAGCGGCCGGCCAGTATGACCCTGCTCTACATCTGGATCCTGCTCTTCGGTTTCGTCGGCACCCAGCTGGCCTGGACGCTGCGGCCGTTCTTCGGCGACCCCGGCCAGGATTTCGCCTTCTTCCGCAGCATCGACGGCAACTTCTACGCGGAGATCCTGCGCACCATCGCCAACCTCTGAGCGTGTCCCGTCGGCAAAATCGCTGGTTGCCGGCCTGGTTACTGATGAGTAACGTCAGGTCATGACTATCGACTCCCGCCAGGTGGCGGCCGGCATGCTGGAAGCGGTGCCGTTCGCTCGTACGCTCGGCATCGAGTTCGTCGAGGTGGCGCCCGAGGCGGAGGGCGGCGTGCGGGCCGTCGTCCGGCTGCCCGACTCGCCGGCCGCCCACAACCACATCGGCGGGCCGCACGCCGGCGCCATGTTCACCCTCGGCGAGACGGCCTCCGGCGCGGTCGTGCTGGCTGCCTTCGGGCAACTGCTCGACCGTGCCGTGCCGTTGGCCGTCCGAGCCGAGATCGCCTACCGGAAACTCGCCATGGGCCCGGTGCTGGCCACCGCACGACTCGGTCGGCCGGCGGACGAGGTGGTCGAGGAGTTGGCGGCCGGTCGACGCCCGGAATTCCCCGTCACGGTTCAGATCGCCACCGAGGACGGTAAGCCGACCTCGGAAATGACAGTGATCTGGACGCTGCGACCGAACTGAAACGCCTCAGGGCGGCCGAAACGGGTTTGCGGGCCCAGCAGGGTGGATAGATTCGTACCGTGCTGGGCCTACCTGCTCACGTGACCGCCTGTCTCTTCGATCTGGACGGTGTGCTGACGCAGACCGCCCGCGTACACAACGCCGCCTGGAAGCAGACGTTCGACGAGTTCCTCCGCCAGCGCGCCACGCTCTCCGGCGAACCGTTCCAACCGTTCGATCCGGGCCCGGACTACAACCGCTACGTCGACGGCCGACCCCGGGCCGACGGTGTCCGGTCGTTCCTCGCCTCCCGGGGGATCGTGCTGCCCGAAGGCAGCCCGGACGACCCGCCGGAGGCCGAAACCGTCAACGGGCTGGGCAACCGCAAGAACGTCCTGCTGCTGCACCGTCTGCGCACCGCCGGCGTGGAGGTCTACCCCGGTTCGGTGCGGTATCTGAAGGCGGCGACCGCCGCCGGGCTCCGTCGAGCCGTGGTCACCGCCAGCGCGAACGGGGGCGAGGTGGTCAGAGCCGCCGGGATCGAGCCGCTGCTGGAGGCCCGGGTGGACGGGCTGGTCGCCCGTGCGCAGGGGCTGCGTGGCAAACCACACCCCGACACCTTCCTCGCCGGAGCCAGGCTGCTCGGCGTCGACCCGACACAGGCCGCCGTCTTCGAGGACGCGCTCTCCGGAGTGGCCGCCGGCCGCGCCGGTGGCTTCGGCTACGTGGTCGGCGTCGACCGGGTCGGACAGGCCGACGAGCTGCTCGCCCACGGGGCCGACGTCGTGGTGACGGACCTCGCCGACCTGCTCGACGCCGCCGACCCGCCGGCGCCGACCCGCGCCGCGACCGACCCGCTGGCCGCCGAACGAGGCTCCGGATGATTCGGGAGCGCGCCTATCCGGTCGAGCCGTGGCACGTCCGGGAGACCCGGCTGGACATGGACGTGCTGGCCCAGTCCGAGTCGGTCTTCGCGCTCTCCAACGGGCACGTCGGCCTGCGGGGCAACCTCGACGAGGGCGAGCCGCACGGCCTGCCCGGCACCTACCTCAACTCGTTCTACGAGCTGCGTCCCTTGCCGTACGCGGAGGCGGGCTACGGCTTCCCCGAGTCGGGGCAGACCATCGTCAACGTCACCAACGGCAAGCTGATGCGGCTGCTGGTCGACGACGAACCGCTCGACGTGCGTTACGGGGAGCTGCTCGCCCACGAGCGGATCCTCGACCTGCGGGCCGGCACGCTGCACCGGGAGCTGCACTGGCGTTCGCCCGCCGGCCGCGAGGTCAAGGTGCGCAGCACCCGTCTCGTCTCGTTCACCCAGCGTTCCGTGGCAGCCATCAGCTACGAGGTGGAGGCGGTCGACGGCCCGCTGCGGTTGATCGTGCAGTCCGAGTTGGTGGCCAACGAGTCGCTGCCCGCGCAGAGCAAGGATCCCCGGGTCGCGGCGGTGCTGGAGTCGCCGCTCCTGGCCGAGGAGGAGCTGACCACCCCCGACGGCGGGCAGCTGATCCACCGCACCAAGGTCTCCGGTCTGCGGGTCGCCGCCGCCATGGAGCACGAGGTGCACGGCCCGGACCACACCACCATCGAGTCCGAGGGATACCAGGACTGGGTGCGGACCACCATCGCCTGCGTACTTCAGCCCGGCGAGAAGCTGCGGGTGATCAAATATCTGACCTACAGCTGGTCGAGCCGCCGGTCCCTGCCGGCGCTGCGCGACCAGGTCGGCGCGGCACTGGCCGGCGCCCGGCTCGACGGCTGGGACGGGCTCCACCGGGAGCAGCGCAACTACCTCGACGCGTTCTGGGACGCCGCCGACGTGCTGGTCGAGGGCGACCCGGAGGTGCAGCAGGCGGTCCGCTTCGGTCTCTTCCACGTGTTGCAGGCCGGCGCGCGGGCCGAGCAACGGCCGATCTCGGCGAAGGGGCTGACCGGCCCCGGTTACGACGGTCACGCCTTCTGGGACACCGAGATGTTCGTCCTGCCGGTGCTCACGTACACCCAGCCGAGCGCGGTGCGCAGCGCGTTGCAGTGGCGGCACAGCACGCTGGAATCGGCGCGGGAACGGGCCGAGACGCTCAACCTCCGGGGCGCCGCCTTCCCCTGGCGGACCATCGAGGGTCCGGAATCATCCGGATACTGGCCGGCCGGTACGGCGGCGTTCCACATCGCCGCCGACATCGCCGACGCCGTGCGCCGCTACGTGATGGTCACCGGCGACACTCAGACGGAACGGGAGATCGGGCTGGAGCTGCTGGTGGAGACCGCCCGGCTGTGGCGCTCGATCGGCCACCACGACCGGCACGGGCGGTTCCACATCGACGGCGTCACCGGCCCGGACGAGTACACCGCCGTGAAGAACGACAACATCTACACCAACCTGATGGCGCAGCGGAATCTGCTCGCCGCCGCCGACGTGGTCATGCGCTACCGGGACGAGGCGTTCCACCTCGGTGTCACCGACGAGGAGGCCGCGAGCTGGCGGGACGCCGCCGCCTCCATGCACATCCCGTACGACGAGGAACTCGACGTCCACCAGCAGGTGGAGGACTTCACCCGCCTCCAGGAATGGGACTTCACGCACACCCCTGCGGAGAAGTACCCGTTGCTGCTGCATTACCCGTACTTCGAGCTGTACCGCAAGCAGGTGGTGAAGCAGGCCGACCTGGTCCTCGCCATGCACTGGCGGGGGGATGCCTTCACCCCGGAGGAGAAGGTACGCAACTTCCTCTACTACGAGCGCCGCACCGTGCGCGACTCGTCGCTGTCGGCCTGCACCCAGTCCGTGCTCGCCGCCGAGGTGGGCCACCCCGAACTCGCGCACACCTACCTGCGTGAGGCAGCGCTGATGGACCTGCACGACCTCAACGAGAACACCCGCGACGGCGTACACATGGCGTCGCTGGCCGGCGCGTGGCTCGCCCTGGTCAGTGGGTTCGGCGGTCTGCGGGACCACGACGGCGAGTTGTCCTTCGCCCCCCGGCTCTCCAGCCGCCTCAGCCGGTTGGAGTTCTCGTTGCAGTGGAGAGGGCTGTCGCTGCGGGTGGACGTCCGGCCGCACCAGACGACGTACTCGCTGCGGCACGGCGGCCCGGACGACGTGGTGGAGTTGCGCCACCACGACCAGGTGCTGCGGGTGACCTGCGACGAGCCGGTGACGGTGCCGGTGCCGCCGGCCGAGCCGACCGGCCCGCCGCCCGAGCAACCACCGGGTCGGTCTCCGCTGCTGCGGTTGCCCGAACGGGAACAGTGACGGGCGGGGCGGGAGTGCTCCCGCCCCGCCCGCCCCTGCGGATGGGTCAGACCGGCTCGCCGGTCTCGCTGGTCAGACCGGCTCGCCGGTCGACGGACGCCCGATCGCGTCCCGGGGCGCCGCCGCCTTCGGATCGTCGGGCAGCCGGGCCGAGGCGGCCTGGTCGCCGAAATCCTGATCCCCGACGTCCTGGTTGCGCTCGGCGTCCTGTTCACGCTGGGTCCGCTCGGTCAGCTGCTGCTGCCGGGAAATCTGCTGCTTGGCCATGGCGATCCTCGCGATCCGTCGGGGCGCGTTGCGCCGACACGGTCTGCGGTCGCTCGTCGCGTACCCGACGCCCTATCGGGCAAACGCGGCCCGGCGGGGTGCCCACGGCCCGGGGTGAAGCGGCCGTCGGCGGGCGTGCCGGGCGGCGGGCGGGGTACCCGGACCACCGGCGAGCACGCGGAGGTGGGGCATGGACGAGCAGCGCGGCACTGTGACGATTCCGGTCGGGGACGCCCAACTCCCCGCCGACCTGACGCTGCCCGCCCAACCGGTCGGCGTGGTGCTGTTCGCGCACGGCAGCGGCAGTTCCCGGCACAGCCCGCGCAACGTGGCGGTGGCCCGGACGCTGAACGACAGTGGGCTCGGAACGGTGCTGGCGGACCTGCTCACCCCGGCCGAGGACGAGGTGGACGCCCGAACCGCCGAACTGCGCTTCGACATCGGGCTGCTGGCCAGCCGGTTGGCCGGGATCATCGACTGGCTGGCCGTCGAGCGGCCTGCCGGTGACGTGCCGATCGGCCTGTTCGGGGCCAGCACCGGTGCTGCCGCCGCCCTGGTCGCGGCGGCGTCCCGTGCCGACCGGGTGGCTGCCGTGGTCAGCCGGGGCGGTCGGCCGGACCTGGCCGACGACGCGCTGGCCCAGGTGCGTACCCCCACGTTGCTTCTGGTGGGTGGGCTGGACGAAGAGGTGATCACCCTCAACGAGCGGGCGCTGGCCGAGTTGGGCGAGGTCGGTGAGCTGCGGGTGATCCCCGGGGCCACCCACCTCTTCGAGGAACCCGGCACCCTTGAGCAGGTCGCCGACCAGGCTGGCAACTGGTTCACCACGCACCTCAGTCGGTGATCACTCCGTGGGCAGGAGGGTCGAGGCGGCGCGGCGCTGTTGGACGGTGTCGATGACGCGCCAGAGGACTGCGGTGATCGGGACGCTGACGAAGGCGCCGGCGATCCCCGCGATGAGCGTGCCCGCGGTGACCGCCACCAGGATCACCGCCGGGTGCAGTCGGACCTGCCGCTTCATCACCAGCGGTTCCAGCAGGTTGCCCTCGATCTGCTGTACGGCGATCACCGCCGCGAGGGTGAGCAGCGCGGTGGTGGGACCGTTCGCGGCCAGCGCCACCAGCACCGCCACCGCGCCGGCCACCGTCGCCCCGATGATCGGCACGAACCCGCCGAGGAACGTGATCAACGCCAGTGGCAGGGCGAGTGGCACCCGCAGCACCACCAGAGCCAGCCCGATGCCCAGCGCGTCGATTGCCGCGATGAACATGGTGCCCCGGCTGTACGCGCCCAACGTCTGCCAACCGTTGCGACCGGCCTCGGCCAGCACTGGCTGGTTCGGGCCGGACGCCCGGGACAGCACCCAGTGCCACATCGACCGGCCATCCTTGAGGAGGAAGAAGAGCAGCACCAGCGCGAGCAGTGCGGAGCCGAACACCTCCGTCGCGGTCCGGGCGCCGGCCACCGGGTCCGGAGAGCTGCCACTGAGCCCCTCCCGGGCCTGGTCGACAAGCCGGTCCAGTTGCGCCTCGGTGACCGGCAGCGTGGACGTCACGAAGTCCCGGCTGCGTTCGACCCCCTGCGTCAACTCCTGGCTGAGCTGATCGAACTGGCTGGCGGTCAGGTTCCACACCAGGGCGCCGACGCCGACCAGGATGCCCAGCAGCAGCAGTACGGTGCAGAGCGCTGCCAGCGCCGCCGGCAGGCGCAACCGGCGCAGCAGCAGCAGGACCGGATCGAGCAACGCGGTGAGGAAGATGGTGGCGGCCAGCGCGATGGCCAGCGGCGCCAGCAGGACGGCGATCCGGCCGAGCAGGTAGAGCCCCGCGGCGATCACCACCAGGCAGGCGCTCCACAACACAGCGGTTCGGACCAGCCAGGGCAGCGCCGCCCAGGTCTGGCGCGGCCCGGTGCCGCCTGTCGGTCCGGGTTCCTCTGCGGCCATGTCGGTCCTCCTCGATGTCGACGAGGTCGGTACCCGGTCGGTCGTCCCCCGACACCCGATTCGCTGGCCATCACCCGCGCGGATCGTACGCCGACCGCAGTGAGGCGGGTGAAGGTTCGCGAATCGCATCCGCGACGACGGCGTTTGCCCGGTCGGGCCGAGGGAACGCGAAGGGGACGGACCGGACTGAGGAGGAACGCCGTGGGTGACTTCATGGACAAGGCCAAGGACTTCGCGGACAAGCATGACAAGCAGGTCGACCAGGGTGCGGAGAAGGCAGGCGACATGGCCGACAAGCGCACCGGCGGCAAGTACGGCGATCAGATCGACAAGGGCGTGGACCAGGCCCAGGCGCGCACCGGTGAGGGCGACCAGGTTCGCTGACCCGTCGTGCTCCTCCCGGGCCGCCGTGGCGTCGGCGACCCGGGAGTCCCGGTCCGGATGGTGCGCGGGTCAGCGCTGTCGCTCGTCGGTCAGCTCGTCCATCGAGGTGGGTCGGCCGCTCAACGCGTCGCGCAGCCGGTCGACCAGACCGATGCCGGGGGCGAGCAACTTGTTCATCGGCGGATGCTCCGGGCTTCCCGGATGTGGCCGGGTCGGCCCGATCTCCTTGATCGCCGTCACCCGGGCGGCCGCCTCGACCAACTCCTCCCGGGCCGTCGCCGCGCGCAGCCGGGGAAAGAGCTCCTTCTCCTCTTCCGTTACGTGGTGTCGGACGGTGCTGGTCAGCTGGGCGAGCAGCTCGTCGAAGCGGGGGTCGGCCGGGTCGGCGGACTCCAACTCCTTCATGGTCCGCTCGGCGTCGGCGTGCTCCGCGATCTCCCGGTCGGCGATCTGGTCGCCGTCGGGCAGCACCTTGCGGGCGATCGGATACACGTACGCCTCCTCGGCCACCGAGTGGCGGACGAGTTCGGCGATCACCACGTCGGCGAGGCGCCGGCGGTGCTCGGGGGTGCCCTGCCGGGTCGCCAACTCGACGAGGACTGCCTCGATCCCACGGTGATCAGAGATCAGGATGTCGACGGCATCGTGGTCGTGATCGGTCGGTGGATTGGTCATGTCACGGCCCCTTACCGGTTGCGGATCGGTGGGAGGTGTGTGGCTGTGGTACCCCCACGGGCCTGCACGAACCCACGGTTGACGATGTGTTCCATGGGGACGGTGGTGTCTGCGGTGGCGGTGCTGCCGAGCCACGGCGATTGCTCGGCCGATGCCGGGGTAACCGCCGCCATGGCCGACGACCGCCCACCCGCCGACCACGGTCAGTCGCGGCTCGACGAGAGCGCTGAGCGGACGGTTCGTCGGGTGCGGCACCGTGGTGGGCAGGCCGGCCGGATTCGGGCCCGGCAGTGGGAGGTCACCCTGGTTATCTCCATCCAGGCCGGGTTGGCCGCTGCGATCGCCGCCCTGCTCGCCAAGAACCTGCTCGGCCCCGGATCGCACGTCTTCGCGCCCGCCGCCGCCGTCGGTACGATCGCCACCGCAATCGGGCAGCGGGCCCGCCGGACCTTCGAGCTGTTGGGCGGCGTGGGCCTGGGCATCGTCATCGGCGACACGCTGCGATTCCTGCTCGGCTCGGGCCCGTGGCAGACCGGCGTGGTGGTCGCGTTGGCCATCGCCGCCGCGTTGCTGGTGGCCGGGAAGGGTGGTCCGCTGGTCGGTCAGGCCGGCGGTACCGCCGTGCTGATCGCCACGCTGGCCCCGATGGAACATGGCCTGGAGGTGCCCCGGATCTTCGACGCGCTCGTCGGCGGGGTGGTCGGCCTGGTGGTGGTCGCGCTCCTGTTGCCGATCAACCCGATGCGGGTGCTGGACCGTGCCGCTGCACCGATCTTCGCGGTCCTCTGCGAGCAACTCGCCGAGCTGGCGCGTGCGATGCGCGAGCGCGACGGCGCCCGGACCATGGGCGTCCTGGAGCGGCTCCGCGGCACCGAGGACGATCTGGGCCGGTTGCACGACGCGCTCAGCGGTGCCGAGGAGGTGGTGACGATCGCCCCGGTGCGCTGGCACCGCCGGCAGCAGTACCACCGTTACGCCCGCAGCGCGGGTCACCTGGAGCGGTTGTTGCTGGACACCCGCGCCATGGCCCGTTGGTCGACCACCGCCCTGCAGTACGACGAGCCGATTCCGCCGGAGCTTCCGGATGCGATGGGCCGGTTGGGTCAGGCGGTGGCGGAGATGCGGGTGGAGTGCAGGGTCGGTGACGACCCCCGGCGCACCCGCCGGTTGGTCGAGGAGTGCGCCGAGCTGGCCGGGCGGGCCGCCGCGAGAGGGGTCAAATCGTTCGGCGAATCCCTTGTCACCGGACTGCGCACCGCGGCCAGCGACCTGCTCCGGGCAGCCGGTTCCGAACCCGAGGACGCGAACCGGATCGTGCGCCGGGCGGCCGGGGCCGGCGAGGCGGAGATCCACCCGCCGGTCCGCCGACAGCTGCACCGGGCCCGACCGACGCGGGCCGCCCGAGCCCGTCGACGCGCCCACATCGCCGCCCGGGCCCGTAACGACGGTCGGGCCGGCCTCCCCGCACGGGAGAGGCCGGCCCGGTGAACCGTTCTGCTCAGGAGGAGTAGCCGCGCTCGGCGATCCAGTTGGCGACCTTCGGCAGGCTCATCCAGTACTCGCCCAACGCCGGGTCGGCCGGGTCGGCGACCCGGATCAGGTCACCACCGTCGCGGTAGCCGACGAGGGTCAGGTAGTGGCCGCCCTCGTACGAGTGCGGGTTGCCGTCGGTGTCCACTGTCGTGCCCTTGATGTTGGCCACCACCGGCCGGCCGGCGTCCACAGCGGCCAACACGTCGCGGCGCAGTTGCTCGACCTGGTCGGGGCGGGCCACCGAATCACGGATCTCGGTGGTCCGGTACTTGCCGCCGGTCAGCTCGTTCAACACCCGGGTGGTGTCCAGGGCCGACGGGGTACCCGCCTCGGTGGTGCCGAGCAGTCGGGCCACCTCGTCCTGGGAGAGCGCCTTGCCCTGGGCGGACAACGCGATCCGGGTGGCGGCAGGGCCGCAGTAGTAGAAGTTCGGCTGGGCCTGGTAGTCGACGCCGAGGATCCGTTCGGCGTGCCGGTCGTTCTGGCTCGACGAGGTCGGGGTGGCCACTGCCGGGGCGGCCTGTGCGGCAACCGCCGGGCCGAGGGCGCAACCGCCGGCGACGAGCAGGCCGACGACGGACAGACCGCTCTTCTGGACGATCGGGTTCATGGTCGAGTCTCCGTTCGGGGGTTGGCGCCTCCGGCCAGCGGAGGGCGGCAGCACCGGGAATGGCGCTCGGCGCAACACGGGGGCCGACCATCGGTGGTCTCGGCCCTGGGCGTACCGAGGGCGTAACCGCTCTGCTCCACCGAGAATTCCGCCGGCCGGGGGCACCGGGGGTGCGCGGCATCCCGGCCCGGATCGAACCGGTCAGCGGGGACACGCGGTCAGCTCAGAGGCTCCCCAGCAGCCTGGTCACGGTGATCTCGATGACCACTCGCTCCGGATTCGGACGCGGGGTCCGATACCGCTCGGCGTAGCGCCGCTCCGCCTCCGCCACCGCGGCCGGATCCGACCGCAGCACCGCGCGACCCTCGATCGTCAACCAGCGGCGGCCATCCACGTGGCACACGGCCACGGCCGCGCCCGCCGCGCCGGCCGCCGCCACCTGACGGGCCTTGCGGGAGGCGCCCGAGGTGATGACCCGGGCCAGTCCGGCCGCCGGGTCGAGAGTCACCCCGACCGGTACGACGTGCGGGGTGCCGTCCGCCCGCAGTGTGGTCAGCGTCGCGAGGTGTCGTTCCGTGCAGAAGGCGACAACACGCTCATCGTGCACGTCCAACCGATGATCGCCCGCCATTGCCCGTCCCCTGTCCGCCGAACCGACCTCGATCATGGCACGCGGCGGCGCACCCGGTCCCGATCCGGCGGGGCGTCCGGCTGACCGGGCAGTTGGCGACCCGCCGCCCGACGTTGGTGCACCAGCCGGGTCAGGTAGATCAGCGCGGCGGCCAGGACCCCCATGTCGTCCAGGTAGATCGGGTCCGGCAGCACGTCGACAGGGAAGATCGTGTAGATCAGCGCCCCGTAGAAGGCGACCTTGCCGCCCGCGCCCAGCCCGGTCAGCAGCCGCCGCGTCCGCACCACCCGCACCGCCAGCACCACGGCACCCACCAGTGTGGCGAGCGCCAGGATGCCGGCGATCACCACGAGGACCCACGCCTGTCGGGACATGCCGTCACGCTAACCCACCCGACACCGTGGGGCTCAGAACGCGGGCACCGTCGCCCGGCCGCGAGCGGTCACCTTGTTCTCCCGGGTCTGCTCGACGTTCTCCCGGGCCGGTACGCCCAACGGTCGGGCAACCTCGCTCAGCGGCAGCACCGACGCCGACTCGGCGACCCGTCGTCCGGTCGCGGCGTGCGCCTCCTCGCGCAGACTGCGAGCCGCGGCCACCGCCAACTCCGCGGCCCGCCACGCGGCCTGCTCCCGCTCGCGAGCTGCGGTGTGCCTGGCCGCCAGGTTGTCCCGGATCGCCCGCTGGAGCACCAACTCCTGCTCGACCGGGTGCAGTCGCGGGTCCCAACCGTCGCGGTGCGCGAAGACGTCGCTGAGCTGCTCCACCGACAGTTCCCGCCGCCAGTACGCATCCAGCGCGGCCCGGTGCAGGTAGCGCTCGCGGTCCGCGTACTCGGCGGGGGTCCGTGCGGTGTGCGGCAGCGGCATCGCGGCCGCAGCGTCGAGCCGCCGTACGCCAGCCTCAGCCGCCTCGTACGCCAGCCAGGCCGCCTCGACCGCCTCCTGCGCGGCCACCCACTCCGCCCGGCGACGCCGCACTGTGGTGGTCGCCCGCTCCGCGGCCACAGCGACCTCCTGCGCGTAGCGGCTCTGCTCCCGCTCCTCCTGCGCCTGCTCGAGTTGGCTCGGCATGGCCGCGCGACGGATCCGGGCGCCGGGGTCGAAGCGGAGCCGGCCGGGCCGCAGCAGGAGAGCGGAGACGGCGACGGCGACCACCCCGAGCAGGCTCAGCCAGATGACGGCGGCCCGGGAGAGGTCCGGCAGGACGGCGGAGAGGACGGTTTGCATGAGATCAGCACCTCGCGGTCGAAGGCGGGTATCGACGGGCGGCAGAAGGGCCCGGTAGCGCCGGTCGGCCCGGGGCCGGGGTCGTCCCGTCGACGGCGAACGTCAGGTGCGGTGCGGGAGGATCAGCCGGATCGGGCCCCGGGGGTCACCGGGCCTGGCTCAGCTGGCGGGCGGGCCGCGTCGCGCGGGAGTGCCACGGCCGGGATCGATGGCCGGGACGTGCACCGGGCTCGCCGCGACCAGACCGGTCGCCGTGGCGGTATCAGCCGTGGCGGTTTCGCGCGTGCCAGCCGGCGGGGCGACAGCCGGCTGCCCGGCCCGCTCGATGGCCGGGCCGGCGTCGGGCCGGACACTTGCCACCCGGCTGCTCACGGCACTGGGCCGCAGCTGCGTGGGGGCGGGCGGTGGGGTCGCGGCGAGGGCGGCACCGAGGCCGACCGCGAGCACCAGCGCGGTGATCGCCAGGCGGGTCAGCTCCCGCAGTGACCGCAGCACAACCCACCGGGCTGGGCGGACGGACGCTACGGACGACACCCGACCAACCTATCGCCCGTTCCTGCCCACCGCAGCACGGCGAGAGGCCGCCCGGGCGTGACCGCCACCACCATGCGCACTGTGGACGCCGCCGACCAGGGCCCGAAGACGGTGATGCCCCCGACCGGATCACGTCCGATCGGGGGCACCGCACATCGTCCTGGTGGCTCCGCCGGTGGTGCGGCCTCGCCAGCGGCGGACAGTGGTCAGTCGCCGGTGCCGAGCACCGGTGGTGCGGCCTTGTCGTCGCCCTGCCACACCATCTCGTCCTCGGTCAACCAGGTCAGCCGATCGTCGGAGTCGTCGTCCTGCGCGCGACCGTGCCCGCCGAGCACCCCGGGACGGCCGCCGGACCCCGGCCGCGCGTTGCCACCGGCCACGGCCGCACGGCCGCCGCCCCCACCGCGCTGGCCGTCGATGCTGCGCCCGACCCCGTTGGCGGCGCGGCTCTCCGCCGGAGCGGCACCACCACCGGTCGGCCGCGCAGAGGCGGGGGCCGCGTTGCCCGAGCCCGCGAGCGCGCCGCTGCGCAACACCCCGCCGGCCGGCGACCCGCCCTGTCCTCCGTAGAGCAGGCCGGGACCGGTGCTCGCCGGGGCGGGTGCGCCGCCCGGCCCGGACAGGCCGACAAGCCCGGCGGCACCGCCGCCGAGCAGCGCGCCGCCGAGCAGTGGGGCCGCCCCGGCCAGCGAGGTGCCCCGGTTGGTGGGGTCGCTGCCAGCACCGATCGGGCCGGTGACGACAGCCGGGCTGCCACCGGGGCCCGAGCCGACCTCGTCCGACGTCGAACCGTCGCCCGGCAGTTGGGAAACGCTGTCGGGCGTCGAGATTGTCGCGTCACCGGTGCGACCGGTGTCGGTGCCGGTGCCGGGGCCGCCGCTCACCCTGGCGATGGCCGAGACACTCTGCGGCGTCGTCGGATCCTTGCTGGCGGTGCTCGGAGTATCCGGGTCGGGCGGGGGCGGCTCGACCACCCGGTCGTAGGCGGAGATGTCGTAACTGCTGGCCAGATCGGCCACCAGGTTCACCATCCGCTGGTGGGCCTTCTCCTGCTCGGCTTTGTCCTGCTGGTGACCCGCGATCCCCCCGACGATCAGACCGGTCAGACCGAAGACCGCGCCACCCTTGATCGCGCCGCCGATCGCCTTGTCGTTGTCGTCGGTCTCCTCAGGGCTCTCGGCCTGCTTGTGGGCGGCGCGCAGATGGTCGGCCATCATGGTCAACCCCTGCTTGATGCCGGCCATCCCCTCACCCAACGCGTCGGTGTGGGCGACGATGAAGCTGAGTCGCCGGTGGAACTCCCGACCTGCCGAACCCGTCCAGGTGTTGGCCAGCTTGTCGAGGTCGCCGCTCAACTCCCGGCCGAGGCCGTCGAGGATGCCCTTGAGCTCGGCCCACTGGGTGGCCACGCCCTCGATCTGCTCCGGCTTGCCCGCCATCAGGCCGTCGTACAGCTGCTGGTGGCTGTTGCCCTGGTAGCGCTGGGTGTATTCAGACACGCCCGTCCTCCTTCGGCTGCAACGCCCGGTCGACAGGGGTCAGCGCGGCGGTGACGTCGTCGGCATTGGCCGCGTTACGCGCCTCGGCGGTGCGGTAGTTGCTCAGGATCGTGCTGGTCGCCTGCTGCGCCGCCAGCACCGCCTGCCGGATCCGTTCGGCCTGGTCGACATAGGACTGGTGCACCTCGCTGTAGCGACGCGCCTTGTCGGTGGCGTCGAAGAACGAGCCCAGCGCCGGCGGTCGGCACTGCATCTCGGTGTTGAGCTTGCGCAGCACCGACTCGGCCTGGCTGAGCCGAGACGCCAGGTGCTGGTGGAAGTCCTCAAGGGACAACAGGTCGACTTCCGTACGCCCGGCCATGGCAACATCCCCGTCGTTCTGGTTGACAACCGTCAGCGACATCCAGGTTAGTCCACCAGTGCGACTCCGGGCGACCCGCCGAAGCTGCTCAGCCGTCGGCGTCGGTCGATTCCGCGGGCCTTCCGCCGCCGGTCCCGCCGCTCGACGGGGCGCCGCTGGCCGGAGTCGTCGGTGTCGAGCCCGACGGCGGCGCGGCGGACGACGACCCCGACGGTGACCCGGCGGACGGCGTGCCGGACGGCGGTGCCGCGGATGGCGAGACTGACCTCGGTGCGGCCGGCGGTGGCGCGGCCGGTGCCGGTCCGTCCGGACTGAAGACGGCGAGCGCGTCCTCGCGGTCCAGCGTGGGCCCGGTCGGGATCAGCGCGAGCAGCGAACCGGGCACCGCCAGTGGGGTGACCCCGCCGTAGCCGAGCGCCTCCAGCGTCGCCGCCGAGCCGAGCGGATACCGGATGCCCTGCGGGCTGATCAGGTAGATCGTCGACCCGGCGGCGCCGGACCCGCTGGTCCCGGCGCCGGGGGAGGCCTGCGCGATGACACCCTTGCCGCCGGGCAGCAGCACCGCCTCGGCGGTGCGTACGGCGTCGCGCCTGGTCTGGCGCACCGGCACCAGTCCCGGATCGCTCTCGGTCAACTCGTCCGGCACCCGGTCGAAGACCTCCACTGTGGTGGTCGGCGGGCCACCCGCGCTGCCCTTCCGGTAGGTCGCGCACAGCGTGGTCTGACCGGGCTGGGCCGGGTAGAGGGCGGGCATCGTCGAGGGCAGCCCGTCCTCCTCGATCCGCCGCTCCTCGAACGCCTCGCTGGCCTGGTTCGGGGTGATGTCGGTAATCCGACCGCCGTTGCTGATGAGCAGCAACGCGGTGATCTCACTGATCGACACGAGAGCGTCCCGCGTCAGCACGTAGTGCCGACCGGCGGCCTTGAACACCGACCCGACGTCGTACGACTGCCCGCCCACCCGGCGGCTGCTGGGCTCGCCCTCACCGGTCAGCGACGGCCGGCGCAGCGGTGGCCCGGCCGGAACCGAGTTGAGCAGCTGCTGCCCGACCTGGAGTCGTTCGGTGCCGGCCATCCGCAGCGCCGTGATCGTGCGGGACGGGTCGAGCAGTTGGAGCCGGCTGTTGTTGGTGATGAGGTACCGCTGGTCGTCCACCGAGACCAGCACCGCCCGGTCACCCAGCGGCGTGCCGCCGGGCAACGCACGGTCGATCACCACCCGGGTGCTGGACCGCTGCCGGTCGACCGGGTCGGGCACGTCGCAGACCGACCAGGGCAACCCGGTCAGCGACTTGCGGTCCGGCAGGGCGTCCGGTGCCCCGACGATGCCGAGCGTGACGCCGCGGGGCCGGTCCCGCAGCGACGCCTGGGACATCGTCCGCACCTGGGCGCTGGCGTCGTTCACGATGAGGCGCGCCGACGCGTAGTTGAGCGTCGGGTGCAGCTTTCCCTCGATGAACACGTACGTCGCGCCGGTCTCCCGTTCGATGACCAGGGTCTGGTCGTCCAGCGGTGCCGTGCCGCCGGTCAACTGGCCGTAGGCACCTACCCCACCGAGCACGATGGCCGCGGTGAGGACACTGCCGAAGACGGCCATGCCGAGCCGTCGCATCGGCAGGTTGGTGGTCTCCGGATCGCCCGACAGCAACGCGGAGACGATGCGGCGGGTGACGAAGCGGTACGCCTGCACCTGATCGCGGCGGGTCCGCATGACTTACCTCCGGCGGGGTGGATCCGCGACGATCAGGGTCGGGGTGCCGTCGCGGGCTTCCCTACGATAAGGGGCCGACGGTGGTTCCTTGGGACCACCGCTCGTGGCCGGCACCGGAGGAGACCCGGCGCAGAGTCGTACCGTGCAGGAGGGACAGTCAGCGATGACGCAGGTTCAGGCGCCACCCGCCCGAGCGGTCACGGACCCTGTCGACGTTCCGACCCGGCCGGTGCCCCCGGCCGAGCGGCCCGGCCGTGGGCGGGTCGGTCCCGTGTTGGTCGGGCAGCTCGTCGTGCTGGAGTTGTGCGTGGTCGGCGTCTGGGCCGCCACCGCCGGACCGAGCTGGGTGCTCGCCGCGGCGGGCGCGGCGGCGCTGCTGATCGTCCTGGCGGCCTTCGCCCGTCGAGGTGGCCGCTGGTGGTTCGAGGACCTGCTGCTGCGCCGCCGGCTGCGGCGACGCGGCGAGCGCGCCTCGGCCGCGCTGGCCAGCGGCACCGCGACCGACCCGCGGTTGGCTGCGCTCGCTCCCGAGCTGAGCGTCATCGAGCTGACCGACCGGGGCACCCGGCTCGGCATCGGGCGGGACGACCAGGGCTGGTTCGCGGCCGTCGCTCTGCAGTCCGCCACCGGTGCGGCGGTCGGCTCCGTCGACGCCGCCGCTGTGGACCGCGCGCTGCGGGTGCTGTCGGACTTCAGCGCCCCGGTCTCCCGGGCCCAGGTCGTCGCGCACACGCTGGTCTGGTACCCGGCGCCCGGGGCGCCACCGGCCGCGCACCGGACCGTCTGGGTGGCGGTGCGGCTCACCGTCCGGGACGCCCGGGTCGAGGCGGTGAGTCGCGGTGGTGGGCTGACCGGCGTGCACCGGACGGTGGCCGCCGGGATCGGCCGGCTCGGCAAGGCGCTGACCTCCGCGGGGTTGGCCCATCGCCCGTTGGGCCGTGAGGAACTACGCGCGGCGATCGTCTCGGCCGCCGGTCTCGACCTGGTGCCCGAGGCGCCGACGGAGAGCTGGAGTGGGCTGCGTGGCGGCGGCTGGACGCACCGCTGCATGGCCCTGCGGGGCCGTTCCGACGCGCCGCTCGGCCCACTGGTGGACGCGATCACCGCGACCTCGGCGCCGTCGCACACGGTGGCCGTGACCGTCTCGACGGACGGTCGGGTGGCGGCGCCGCTGCTGCGGGTAGCGGCGATGGACAACCACGTCGAGGCCCTGGTCAAGGTGGTCCGCGAGGTCGCGGACCGGACGGGCGCGTCCACCCGGCCGATGGACGGTCAGCACGCTCCGGGCGTCTACGCCACCGCTCCGGTCGCGTCGGCGCTGGGTGCCTCCACCGGTCCGCGATCGCGCTGACCGGTGCGGGGCGGTGCGGTGCGGTCAGGGTCGCAGGTTGACGATCCAGCCGTAGAGGCCGCAGACCCAGAAGGCGAGCGGCACCAGCGAGATGATGAGCAGGATCTCGGCGATGTCGAGCAGGCGGCCCCAGACCGGCGAGATGCGTTTGCCGGCGACGGTCAGGCCGTAGATCAGGCTGATCACGGCGGCCAGCACCAGCCCGCCCAGGATCAGGCCGAGCCGGACCGGCAGCGACCCACCGGCGAAGGTGGCCGCGGCGGTCAGGCCCAGACCCACGGTGCCGGCCAGCAGCACCGGGGTGCGCTGGGCCCGGCCCAGGAGGGGCCGTGCCCGCAGCAGCGCCAGCAGGGCCAGCACCAGGCACAGCAGCACCGCGGGCAGGCGTCCGTCCAGGGCCAGCACGAGTTGCGCGCCCAGCACCAGCAGCGACACTGTCCACAGCAGACCGGTGAGGAACTGGTCGGCGCGCTCGCTCTGCTGGAGCACCTGCCGGCCGTCCACCGACTCGCTGTCGGTCTTCAGGTCCTCCGGACCGGTCGGGATCGACGGCACCGGCAGCCGGGCCAGCCGGTAGGCCATCATCGGCAGCGCCGGCACCACACCGAACGCGACCGCCGCGACCACCGCCGCGGAGGCCGCCGCGTCGAGGCCGAGGACCAGGCAGAGCACCGCGCCCAGGCCGGTCGCGGCCGCGACCCCGATCGCCGCGAAGAAGAGGGGGTACCGGTCGCCGACCGCCAGCACTGCCAGAGCGCCGGCCACCACCGCAGCGGTCGCCGCGAGCAGGACGTGCGGACTGGCCAACTCGGTCAGCGATCGATCGCCGGCGAGCAGCAGCAGGCCGCCGGTGGCCGCGTGCACCAGGCCGACCAGGGCCAGCACCGCACCGATGCCGCTGTCACCGGCGGCCCGGGACAGCACCGCCGCGCCCACCAACAGCGCCACCGCGACCAGCAGCGCGGCCAGCGCGCCGGGCAGGTGCGGCGGGCCGGCGAAGAGGGCGGCCAGCGCGCCGGCGCCGAACGCCGCCGCCGCGAAGACCGTCGCGAAGGAACGGGTCGCGCCGACCTGCCAGGCCCCGGGGCGCTGGTTGGTCGCTGTGGCGACCGCATCCACCACGTCGTCGAAGACGATCTCCGGCGCCGCGTCGGACCGCGGGTTGAAGTAGAGCACCTCACCGTCACGGACGCTGAGCTGCGCCGCGGTACGGCCGCCGTCGAGCGGCGCACCGCCCAACCGGGACAGTGCCCAGCCGCCGTGCCGCGCACCCTCGTCGGCCATGTCCTCACCGGCGTAGCGCAGCAGGGTGGGCAGCAGGTCGGCCAGCGGCACGTCCGACGGCAGCGCCAGATCCATCCGGGTACGCGGAGCCACGATGGTGATCCGGCTCAGACCACCGGTCGCCGTCTTCGTCGCCACAGTGGCCTCCTGGTGTGCGTCTGTGATCGGCTGGCTGTGATGCTGCGGTCCGGGTCCACCGCGCACACGGCAGATTACCTACGATGACGGCACGTACGATGCCCACCCGCGGGCGGTGTTCCGCGGACCGCACGTCATCAGGGCCGCTTCTGGGGAGGAGACAGCCGTGAGCACTGTGGTGTTCCGCCGGCTCACGCGTCAGCCGGGGCCGGCCTTACCGCGCGGCGAGGTGCTGCTGGAGTCGCCTCCCGAGCTGCCCGAGCCAACGCCCCGCGGGATGGGGCAGCTGCTCATGATCCTGCCGATGTTCTGCGGGGTCGGGGCCATGGCCTTCCTGTACGCCGGCAAGGGCGGCGGCATGATGACCTACGTCGCCGGCGGTCTGTTCGGTGTCTCGATGCTCGGCATGGCGATCGGCTCGCTGGCCAACAGCGGTGGCAAGGACAAGGCCGAGCTGAATGCCGATCGCCGCGACTACATGCGCTACCTGGCGCAGATGCGCAAGCGCACCCGCCGTGCCGCCGAGCAGCAGCGGGCCGCGATGGCCTGGCGGCACCCGGAGCCCGACGCGCTCTGGTCGATCGCCGCGTCCCGGCGACTCTGGGAGCGGCGGATCACCGAGGACGACTTCGGCGAGACCCGGATCGCCCTCGGCCCGCAGCGGCTCGCCGTGGAGATCGTTCCACCGGAGACCAAGCCGGTGGAGGACCTGGAGCCGATGAGCGCCATCGCGCTCCGCCGGTTCGTCCGGGCGCACTCCACGGTGCCCGACCTGCCGACGGCGCTGTCGGTGCGCGCGTTCAGCCGGGTGGTGCTGCGCGGCGACCGCGAGCCGGTGCTCGACCTGACCCGCGCGGCGTTGGGGCAGCTGGCCACCTTCCACGCACCGGACGACCTGGTGATCGCGGTGGTCGCCGCACCCGACCGGCAGTCGTCCTGGGGCTGGGTGAAGTGGCTGCCACACGCCCACCACAGCGGTCGTACGGACGCGGCCGGCGCGCGCCGGCTGGTCTTCCCCAGCCTGGCCGAGGCCGAGGCCGCGCTCGCCGCCGAACTGGCCGGGCGGCCTCGGTTCGCGCCGGAGGCCAAGCCGCTGACCACCGCCCCGCACCTGATCGTGGTGATCGACGGTGGGGAGATCTCACCGACCTGCCAGCTGGTGGGCCCGGGGCTGCTCGGCGCCACCGTGATCGACCTCTCCGGGACGGTGCCGCGCGACGCCGGCCGCTGGCTGCTCTGCCTCGACGTGGGTGACGGAAACTCGCTCGATCTGGTCCGGGGCAGCTCGTCGTCGACGCTGGGTCGGCCCGACCGGCTCAGCGCCGAGGCCGCCGAGGGGCTGGCCCGACAGATCGCGCCCTTCCGGCTCTCCCAGCAGCAGACCGGCGGCGACGAGCCGCTGGCCCGCAGCACTGAGCTGCCGGACCTGCTCGGCGTCGGTGACGCCGCGGCGGTGGACGTGCAGAACACCTGGCGTCCGCGTGGTCACCGCGATCGGCTGCGCATCCCACTCGGCGTGGGCCCGGACGGCAACGTGGTCGAGCTGGACTTCAAGGAGTCGGCGCACGAGGGCATGGGTCCGCACGGTCTGGTGATCGGCGCGACCGGCTCCGGTAAGAGCGAGCTGCTGCGTACTGTGGTGGCCGCGTTGGCGGTGACCCACTCGTCGGAGGAACTGAACTTCGTCCTGGTGGACTTCAAGGGCGGCGCGACGTTCGCCTCGCTGGAGGCGCTGCCGCACACCAGCGCGGTGATCACCAACCTGGCCGACGAGCTGCCGCTTGTCGACCGTATGCGCGACGCGCTCGCCGGTGAGATGGTGCGCCGGCAGGAGCTGCTGCGGGCGGCCGGCAACTACGTCTCCCGCTTCGAGTACGAGAAGGCGCGCTCGGCGGGTGAGCCGCTGGCGCCGATGCCCAGCTTGTTGATCATCTGTGACGAGTTCAGCGAACTGCTCGCCGCCAAACCGGACTTCATCGACCTGTTCGTGATGATCGGCCGGTTGGGTCGGTCCCTCGGCGTGCACCTGCTGCTGGCCAGCCAGCGCCTCGAAGAGGGCAAGCTACGGGGTCTCGACACGCACCTGTCGTACCGGATCGGTCTGCGGACGTTCTCCGCTGTGGAGAGCCGGATCGTGCTCGGCGTACCGGACGCGTACGAGCTGCCGAACGCGCCGGGCCACGGTTACCTGAAGACGGACACCAGCACCATGTTGCGGTTCCGGGCCGCGTACGTGTCGGGGGCGTACCGGGCGCCGGGGCAGCAGGCCTCCGCCTCGCAGGCGCTGGTGCAGCGGCGGATCGTGCCGTACGGCCTCGACTTCGTGCCGGTGCAGGTTCCGCAGGTGCCGGTGGACACCGCCCCGGAGCCGGAGCAGCCGGCCGACGGCAAGGCCGTGGCGATGCTCGACGTGCTGATCGACCAGCTCAAGGGTCGGGGCCGCCCGGCCCACCAGGTGTGGCTGCCGCCGTTGGCCGACCCGCCGGGCCTGGGTGAGCTGCTCGGTCCGCTGGCTGTCGACCCGACCTACGGGCTGTGCACGGCGTCCTGGCCCGGGCGCGGGCGGCTGACAGTGCCGGTCGGTGTCGTGGACCGCCCCTACGAGCAGCGCCGTGACCCGATGATGGTCGAGCTCGCCGGGGCCGGCGGCAACGTGGTCATCGTCGGTCGGTCGCTGAGTGGCAAGAGCACGATGCTGCGTACGCTGCTCGCCTCGCTGGCGCTCACGCACACGCCACGTGAGGTGCAGTTCTTCTGCCTGGACTTCGGCGGGGGCGCGCTGCGCAGCATGGAGCGGTTGCCGCACATGGCCGGGGTGGCCGGTCGGCGCGACGTCGAGGCGGTCCGCCGGACGGTGGCCGAGGTGGTCGCCGTGCTGGACGAGCGGGAGGCTCGTTTCGCCCAGCATGGCATCGACTCGGTGGCGAGCTACCGCCGTCGCCGCGCCGCTGGTGAGTTCGCGGACGACCCGTTCGGCGACGTGTTCCTGGTGGTGGACGGGTGGAACACGCTGCGCCAGGAGTACGAGGAGCTGGAGCAGACCATCACCACGTTGGCCAACCGGGGCCTCGGCTTCGGTGTGCACGTGGTGCTCACCGCCGTGCGGTGGGCGGAGATCCGGATCAACATGCGGGATCTGCTCGGCACCAAGTTGGAGCTGCGCCTGGGCGACGCGTCGGAGTCCGAGATCGACCGCCGCGCCGCGAACAACGTGCCGGAGAAGTCGCCCGGGCGGGGCCTGACCCGGGACAAGCTGCACTTCCTCACCGCCATCTCACGGATCGACGGTCGTCGGGACATCGACGATCTGAGCGAGGCCTCGCTCTCCCTGGCCGGGCACGTGGCGGCGAACTGGCCGGGTCGTCCGGCGCCGAAGGTGCGGTTGCTGCCGCGCCGGCTGCCGGTGGCGGAGCTGGCCCGGATCATCGACCGGTCGGCGCCGGGTCTCCCGATCGGTGTCAACGAGTCGGCACTCGCGCCGGTCTACCTGGACCTGGCCAACGAGCCGCACCTGACGGTCTTCGGCGACGCGGAGTGCGGCAAGACCAACCTGCTGCGCCTGATCGCCCGGGGCATCACCGAGCGGTACACCCCGGCGCAGGCCCGGCTGGTGATCGCCGACTACCGGCGTGGCCTGCTGGGGGCGGTGGAGGGTGACCACCTGCTCGACTACGCCCCGTCGAACCAGGCGTTCGCCCAGGGGCTCGGGTCGATCCGGAGTGCGCTCTCCAACCGGCTGCCCGGCCCGGACGTGACCACCGCCCAGCTGCGCGATCGGAGCTGGTGGAAGGGTCCGGATCTGTACATCCTGGTGGACGACTACGACCTGGTGGCGTCCGGTGGCAGCAACCCGCTCAGCGCCCTGCAGGAGCTGTTGCCCCAGGCCCGCGACATCGGTCTGCACCTGATCGTCACGCGTCGGGTGGGCGGTGTGTCCAGGGCGCTCTACGAGCCGGTGCTGCAACGGCTGCGCGAGTTGGACTCGCCGGGCCTGCTGATGTCCGGTAACCGGGAGGAGGGCGCGGTCTTCGGCACGTTGCGACCGAGCCCGCAGCCGCCCGGCCGGGGCACCCTGGTGCGCCGTCGCGATGGCCAGCAGCTGATTCAGACCGCTTGGTCTGAGCCGGCCTGAGCAACGGTCGACCGTTCGGTAGGGGGTGGTGGGCCGTCTCGGCCCGATTCACCACCATCCATCGAACGTCACCGGTCAGGGCTGCGAGGGCTGGACAGGTTCCGCTACGGTCTTCACAGGAGTGTCCGTCGGTGGGGTGTTGCTGCCTTGCCGCGGGGGAGGGTGCGGCGAAGCCGCCACCACAACAGACGGAAGGGTGTGAAGCATGGCGTTCGAGGTCGAAGCTGCGACTCTGCATACCGCCGCGAGTGACGTGCGGTCCACGCGCAGCGAGGTCGACGGCGAGCTGAAGAAGCTGTGGAACGTGGTCGATGACCTGGCCATCGCGTGGAAGGGTCAGGCGTCCACGGGCTTCCAGTCGCTGATGACGCGCTGGAACGAGGACACCGTCAAACTGCTGACGGCGATGGACAGCATCGCTGACCTGCTCGACAAGTCGGGTACGACGCACCAGGTCAACGACGAAGAGCAGCAGCAGATGCTGGACAAGTTCCACTCTGCTCTCAACCCGTGATCCGTAGCCGGCAGAGGAGGAAATCGTGACGATCAAAGTTGACTATGCGGTCCTCGAGAGCAGCAACCAGCAGATGCAGGCCATCTCGAAGACGCTCGAGGAAAAGCTTGACACGCTGCGGTCGATGCTGACCAAGCTGCACTGGGACGGCGAGGACCGGGTTGCCTACGAGCAGCACCAGGCGAAGTGGGACGCGGCGGTCCGGGACATCAACCGGATCCTGAACGAGATCGGCGGTGCCGTGGGCATCGCCCGCGAAAACTACCTCACCACGGAGATGAGCAACTCCAAGGTGTGGAGCTGAAGCATTCGCACGAGCGGCTCCGGTCCGGTTCATCCGGCCCGGAGCCGCTCTGTGTTGGCGGCTCTGTGGTGGCGTAGGCCTCGGCACCGCGTCGCGGTGCGCGGCTCAGCCGGCGGTTGGCGCGTCGGTGCGTCGGCCGGGGCGCCAGTCGCGTCGGCGGCCCCGGGCCATGATCGGTCGCGCGACCAGCAGCAGCCCGGCGAGCAGAGCGCCGATGACCGCCGCCCAGATGGCGGCGGAGCGCTGCCAGCTCAGCGGGTCGTCCCGCACGGCGGGTGCCGGGAGCGCGCCGGCGGGCGGGTTCGCCCGGGTGCCGAGCAGGCTCGACACCGCCCGGTACGGGTTGACCATCCCGTGGCCGATGTCGGCGTTCTGACCCTCCGGGGGGTTGTCAGCGGTGCGTTTCAGCCGATCCGCTACCTGCTGCGGGTTGAGACTCGGGTAGGCGGCCCGGACGAGCGCGGCCACCCCCGAGACGTATGCGGCGGCGTAGCTGGTGCCGCCCTCCGGCACTGTGCGGTAGCCGCTGTTTCCGGGCGCCGGCCCGACGATGTTCATCCCCGGTGCGGCGATGTCGACGTAGTCGCCGCTGATCGAGGTGCCGACGTGGCTGCCCTGTTCGTCCACCCCGCCGACAGCGATGACCCCGGGGTACGCGGCCGGGTAGCCCGGCAGGTTCTGCGAATTCTCCGACCGGTTGCCCGCGGCGGCGACCAGCACCACCCCGTTGGCCAGCGCGCGTTCGACGGCCGCCGTCAGTTCGGGGCGGGGAATCGTCGTCAGGGACAGGTTGATCACGTCGGCGCCCTGGGAGACCGCCCAGTCGATGGCCGCCGCGATCTGCCCGGGGAGCTGTGGGTTGCTGACCTCCCCGAGCTGCGGCAGGACCCGGATCGGCAGGATGCGGGCGCCCGGCGCGATGCCGCTGAAGGGGACGACAGTGCCCTCCCGGCCGGCGATGATGCCGGCGATCAGCGTGCCGTGCCCGGCCTCGTCGCACTGGCCCTGCCGGGCCGGCAGGTCGTTGAAGTCGCGACCCTCGAGCACCTGCCCCTTGAGTAGCGGGTGGGCGGCGGAGACTCCGGAGTCGATCACGGCCACCGTGACCCCGGCGCCCCGGGACAGCGGCCACGCGGAGGACGGCTCCAGTCGGCTGAGTGCCCACGGCGCCTGGGTCAGGCTGTCGGCGCCGTTGGGACCGCAGAGGGGCGGTGCCGCGGTCGCGGGGGAGGGTGCCACCAGGCCGGCGCCGAGCAGGGCCGCCAGTGCTCCACTGAGGACGCCGCGAAGGGCACGTCGGGACGGGGTCGCGCTCAACGGCGGGCATTCGCGCACAGGCAAAGGTTACCGCCGTGACGGTCGGGCAGCGGCCCCGGCGACGACGGTCAGGCGCGGGGGGACGCCTTCGCGGTGGGAACGTCGGCGAACAGTGCGAGTAGGTCACCGACCTGCCGGTCGGCCTCGGCGGGGTGCCGGAACCGGCCGGCCGGGTTGAGGGTGTACTCGTTGCGTCGCCCGACCCGCGTGCGGTGCAGGTAACCGCCCGCCTCCAGGTCGGCGACGATCGCCTGCGCGGCCCGTTCGGTCACGCCGACCTCGGCCGCGACGTCGCGCAGCCGGGCCGTCGGATCGCGGGCGATGGCCAGCAGGACGTGCCCGTGATTGGTGAGGAACGTCCAGTTCCGCCCGCTGCCGGTGTCGCCCGTCACCGTGCTCGCCATCGTGGAACCGCCCTTCCGGATGTCCGCCTGCCTTTGCGAGAGTCTTGCCGGCCCTGCCACGGGAAGGTTGCCCAGGGGGTGGCCAAAGTCAACGTATGAAATCTAAATCACGCATCCCTTGACGCATCTTACCGTGCGTGTGACGGTGGAGCCCGAGCCAGCGCCCGCCGCCCGGCCGGCGGAAAGCCGGCTTGACCAGGTCAGATGCGTCGAGACGAGGTGCGGGATGAGTCAAACCGGGAGCGTCGGTGGTCAGCCGGGTCCGCAGCGGACCACCGACCGGGCGTCCGCGCTCAGCGAGCCGACCCGGGCGTACGCCGAACTGATCGCCGGCAACCGGCGCTTCGTCGACGGTGCTCCACGCCACCCCAACCAGGATGCCGGGCACCGGGCAGCCGTGGCCGACGGACAGCACCCGTTCGCGGTGATCGTCGGCTGCTCCGACTCCCGGCTGGCTGCCGAGATCATCTTCGACCGGGGGCTGGGCGACCTGTTCGTTGTTCGCACGGCCGGGCACACCGCCGGTCCCGAGGTGCTCGGCAGCGTCGAGTACGCGGTGACAGTGCTCGGCACTCCGCTTGTGGTGGTGCTCGGCCACGACTCGTGCGGTGCGGTGCAGGCGGCCCGGGAGTCCGTCGCGACGGGTACCGCACCCAGTGGCCATCTGCGCGCGGTGGTCGACGCCGTGCTGCCCAGCCTGCGCCGGGCCCAGGCCGAGGGCGTGGACGACATCGACGGCATCGTCGACATCCACATCGCCCAGACCGTCGAGACGTTGCTCGGGCAGTCCCCGGTGCTGGCCGACGAGGTGGCGCGGGGGCGATGCGCGGTGGTGGGGGTGTCCTACCGGCTGGCCGCCGGAGCGGTGCGCCCGGTGGCCGCCATGCCGGCCGGCTTCGCGACGCTGGACAGCCCGGCCGGGTCGACCGACGCGACCGCGCCCGCCACCGTCTGACGCGTCGAGGGCCGCTCCGCGTCACGCGGAACGGCCCTCGACGGGGATCGTGCGGGTCAGAGCAACGACATGTGGACGTGGTCGGTGTGGTTCGACGGCCCGCTGTACGAACTCCAGCCGGTGGCCGGGAACCAGATCTGCCGGTTCCAGATCACGTAGTAGATGCCGAGCCGGTCGGCGTTACGGATGAGGAACGCGGCGACGTTGTTGCCGTACGTCCGGGTGTCGTTGTTGTGCCACGGGGAGAACCCGCTCTTCTGTAGCGACCAGTCGCAGGCGCGGCCCTTCGGGTGCTCCCACGGCCCGCCGGGGCGGTAGCAGCCGACGAACCGGTTGAAGCCGGCCGCCTTGACCTCCTTGTACGCGTGCAGCGTGCGCGGCGTGACGCAGCCGGACGTGGTGGGGTCGTTCTCGCTGCACGACTGGGGCTTCCAGTCACCGTCGGCCGTGCGACCCGGGCCGATCTTCGCGACCTTGGAGGTGGCATCCACCAGGCCGCCGGTGAAACCCTTGCCGCCGACGAGGGAGAGCGCCTTGTCGGCCTCGCTCTTGCGCTTCGCCATCAGGGCGGTCTGCTTCTGCTGCTCGCGGACCTCGGTGTCGAGGGCCAGTTTGGCCTGCTCGGCGCGGGCCTTCACCTCGTTGACCTCGGAGAGCTTCTTCTCGTTGACCATGTTGATCTCGTCGAGCATCCCGGCGCGCTGGACGAACGAGTCGGGAGCGTCGCTCTCCAGCAGCATGGCGACCGCGCCGATCCGGCCGGTCCGGTACGCCTGGGCGGCGATCTGCCCGACCTGCGGGGCCAACGCGTCGAGGTCGGCCTTGGCCCGGTTGACCTCTGCCGCCAGCTCGCTCTGCCGCTTCTTGGACTTGTCCAGCTTGGACTTGGCGGCGGAGTAGTCGCGGTTGGCCTGCTCGATGACGTCGTTGAGCAGCTTGGGCTCGCCGTCCTCCTCGTGCCCGGACGGTGTGGGGTTCGTCGGGGCGGCGTGTGCCGGGAGCGGCCCGGCGAGCACTGTCAGTGCGGCGATCACGGCCACCACGGGTGTCAACCAGCGGCGTAGGGGTGCCGTCACAATGTTCCCTTCCGTCGACCGCCGACCGGGTTAGCTGACGGGTTCGGGGCGGAAGCGGCCCCTACCGCTGACGCGGATTCACCCCAGATACCTGGGTCCCCGGCTCGCCGGCTGGCGATTGGGCGGTGGCACCGCAGGCGCCGCTTCGCGCCTTCATCGGTAACCGGCAGCGAGGTTACCCGAGAGTCGACCGGGTGAGCTACGCCTGGATGCCGACCAAAAGCGTCATTTCGCCATAGCGTTGAGTGACCAGTGACGTGGTTCTCAGGGTGGATGCCCGATCTGGTCACGCTGAGGAGTGTCACCATGCCGTATCCGTGCTCCTGTTCGACTCCGGCCACCGGTCGGTGGCCTCAGATGGGGGTGTGGTCCGCGTCCGGTCCGGCTCGTCGGAGCCGGTCGTCCGCGGTGAGCTGAGTGCGGCAAGTGCCTCCGTGCGGTCCGGCTGGGGCCGGGGCGAGGGAGCGTCGGTGGACGGTGGGGCATCGCTGCGTCCGGCGGCGGTCACCACGGCGGCCAGCCCGGTGGTCAGCGGTACGGCGGCGATCAGACCGAGGGTGGCGACCGCGCTGCGGACGATCTCCTGCGCGAGGAACTCACTGGTGAGGATCTGCCCGATCGGCCGTGCGTCGGCGGTGAGCAGGAGCAGCAGGGGTAGCGACGCGCCCGCGTACGCCAGCACGATGGTGTTGACAGTGGAGGCGATGTGCGCGCGGCCGACCCGGGTGGCCGCCCGGTACAGCTGCAACCGGGTCAGCCCGGGGTTGGCGTTCGCCAGCTCGGTGACGGTGGCCGCCTGGGTGACAGTGACGTCGTCGAGCACCCCGAGCGACCCGATGATGATCCCCGCGAGCAGCAGGCCGTGCAGGTCCACGTCGCCCTGGAACATCGACAGGGTGGTGGCGTCTTCACTGCCGAAACCGGTGAGGTGGGTCGCTGCCGTGGCGATGGTGGCGAGCACGCCGGTCAGCACCAGACTGCCCAGGGTGCCGAGCACCGCGACCGACGTCTGTGCGGTGACGCCGTGCGTCAGATAGAGCACCACGAACATGATCAGGGCCGCGCCCACCACCGCCACCAGCAGTGGTGACCGGCCGGCGCCGATGCCCGGCAGCACGAAGGTGAGCAGGATGGCGAAGCTGGCGGCCAGCCCGGCGAGCGCGGCCAGGCCTCGCCATCGACCGAACGCGACGATCGCGGCCGCGAAGACCACCGCCAGCCACACCATCGGGGTGCCGCGTTGGTGCTCGGCGATGTTCCAGTTGCTGGTGGTCGGGTCGGTGGGGTCGGCCAGCTCGACCAGGATGACCTCGTCGCCGACCTCGACCCGGGGTGCGCCGGGCCCGTCGGGCACCGGTGTCCGTACCTGTTTGCCGGCGGTCGGCCCGTCGTCCACCCGGACGTCGACGGTGCCGCACCGTCCGTCGCCGACCCTCGGTGTGCCCTCGGGAACCGACGGGGTCGGCGGGCACGGCTCGCTCACCACCCGGGTGACAGTGCCGGGGTAGCGCGGCACGTCCGCACCACCATCGGTCTGCGGTGACCCGCCGCGCGGCCAGAGCAGCGCCGCGGCGAGCACTGTGGCGACGAAGAGGGGGACCACCGTCATGACGAGGATCCGTCGCACCCGTGGTGGGGCGGACGGCGCACTGTGAGTGTGGTCGGCGGCCAAGGTGAGACTCCCAACGATCCGGTGCGGGATACGGGTCAGCGGTCCGGACGGTTCACCGTTGCTGTGGAAACGCGGCGGACGGCGGGACGGATCGCTGCCTGATGACCACTTGATCACGGAGGGTCAGTGCTCGGCCCGGTCGACCGGGGACGACGCCACGTCGTGGCGGCGAGGGTGCCCGGCTGTACGGCGGCATGCGGAGGGCCATCGTGGGAGATGCTAGCCAGCCAACCTGGGCGTCGCAGGTCGTGGCGGAGTGTCGGGTGCCCGAACCGCCCGCGTGGCGGCCCCGGCGGTCAGCCGCGCTTCATGAGCCGACCGACCGCCGCCATCATCTCGGTGGCCATCTCGTCGGCTCGACCCTCGGCGGCGCCCTCGTGCATGCAGTGCCGGGCGTGCCCGTCGAGCAGCCCCAGGGCCACCTTGTCGAGGGCGGCCTGGATCGCGGAGATCTGGGTGAGCACGTCGATGCAGTAGCGGTCGTCGTCGACCATCTTCTCGATGCCCCGGACCTGCCCCTCGACGCGGCGGAGCCGCGCGAGCAGCTGGTCCTTGCTGGCGGTGTATCCGCGGATCGGGGTGGGTGCGGTCATGCCGACCAGGATAGCCTACCCCCAGGGGGTATGGTACGGTCGTGTCCCGATGAGATACCCCCACCGGGTACCGGTACCGCAAGAGGAGACGATCCAATGGTCAACACGACGTACCAGGTGCAGGGCATGACCTGCGGGCACTGCGTCAGCGCGGTGAGCGCCGAGGTCAGCGCCATCGCGGGTGTGCGGGACGTCCAGGTCGACCTCGCGGCCGGCCGGGTCACGGTGAGCAGCGACGAGCCGCTGGACACCGCTGTCGTCCGGGCCGCCGTCGACGAGGCCGGCTACGACCTCGTCGACGCGTGATCGGAGGGCCGGCATGCGCACCGTGACGAGACTGGCCGGGTTCGCCGTCGGCCTGGCGGCGGTCTTCGGCGCGACCTACGGGATCGGCCGGGTCGTCGACCCCGCCCCGGCCGCCGAGAGCCGGCACGACGGCGACGCCGCCCATGCGACGGGCGAGCACGACGAGACAGCCGCCCGGCTTCCTGGCGGCCTGCTCGTCTCCGACCAGGGCTACACCCTCGAACCGCTCGACGCCCCGGCCGGCGAGTTCGCCTTCCGGATCGCCGGCCCGGACGGCCGCCCGGTCACCCGGTACGAGGTGGCGCACGACAAGCAGATGCACCTGATCGTCGCCCGACGGGACCTCTCCGGCTTCCGCCACGTGCACCCCGAGTTGACAGCGGACGGCACCTGGCGGGTCGACACGCCGCTGACCGGCCCCGGGCAGTGGCGGGCGTTCGCCGACTTCACCCCGACCGGGGGTGAGCCGCTGACCCTCGGCGTGGACGTGACAGTCCCCGGCGAGCTGACCGAACGACCGTTGCCGGCCCCGGCGACCAGCACCACAGTCGACGGCTACACGGTCACCCTGGCCGGTACGCCGCAGCCCGGCCGCACGTCGTCGCTGACCCTGACCGTCAGCCGGGACGGGCAGCCGGTCACCGACCTGGAGCCCTACCTGGGCGCGTACGGGCACCTGGTGGCGTTGCGCCGGGGCGATCTGGCGTACCTGCACGTGCACCCGGACGGCACTCCCGGCGACGGGCGCACCCGGCCCGGTCCGGCCGTCACCTTCCTCGCCGAGGTGCCCTCGGCCGGCAGCTACCGGATCTACCTCGACTTCCAGCACGGGGGGCGGGTGCACACCGCCGAGTTCACAGTGGTCGCCGGTGCTGCCCCGACCGGAGAAGCCCCCACGCCGAGCGGGCCCGCACCGACCGGCGGGGCCGACCACGGCACCCCCGGGCACGGACACGACTGACGGGACCAGACGATGACCACCACCAGCAGACCGCTGCCCGAGGCGCCGAACCGGATCGAACTGGCGATCGGCGGGATGACCTGCGCCGCGTGCGCCGCCCGGATCGAGAAGAAGCTCAACCGGATGGACGGGGTGAGCGCCACAGTCAACTACGCCACCGAGAAGGCGACAGTCCGGTACGCCGACGGCGTCACCCCGGACGACCTGATCGTGACAGTGCAGAAGACCGGTTACACGGCGGCGCTGCCGGCCCCGCCCAGCGCGGAACCCCCGGTGGACCCGTTGCAGGGGCCGCGTACCCGGCTCTGGGTCTCGGTGGCCCTGAGCGTGCCGGTGGTCCTGCTCGCCATGGTCCCGGCCTGGCAGTTCGACTACTGGCAGTGGCTGTCGCTGACCCTGGCCGCCCCGGTGGTGGTCTGGGGTGGGCTGCCGTTCCACCGGGCCGCCTGGACCAACCTGCGGCACGGCGCCGCCACCATGGACACGCTGGTGTCGCTCGGCACCCTTGCCGCGTTCGGCTGGTCGCTCTGGGCGCTCTTCCTCGGTGACGCGGGGATGCCCGGGATGACGCACCCGTTCCGCTTCGACATCACCCGGACCGACGGCGCCGGCAACATCTACCTGGAGGCGGCCGCCGGGGTCACAGTGTTCATCCTGGCCGGTCGCTACTTCGAGGCCCGGTCCAAGCGGACCGCCGGTGCCGCCCTGCGTGCCCTGCTCGACCTCGGCGCCAAGGACGTGGCGGTGCTGCGTGACGGCGTGGAGACGCTGATCCCGGTGGACCGGCTCGTCGTCGGTGACCGGTTCGTGGTCCGCCCCGGCGAGAAGATCGCCACCGACGGCGTGGTCGACGAGGGCACCTCCGCTGTCGACGCCAGCATGCTCACCGGCGAGTCGGTGCCGGTCGAGGTCGCCCCCGGCGACGGCGTGGTCGGCGCCACGATCAACGCGGGCGGACGGCTGATCGTCACCGCCACCCGGGTCGGCGCGGACACCCAGCTCGCCAGGATGGCCGACCTGGTCGAGCAGGCACAGAGCGGCAAGGCGGCCGTGCAGCGGCTGGCGGACCGGATCTCCGGGGTCTTCGTGCCGATCGTCATCACCCTCGCCGTCGGCACGCTCGGCTGGTGGCTCGGCACCGGGGCCGGCCCGACCGCCGCGTTCACCGCGGCCGTGGCCGTGCTGATCATCGCCTGTCCGTGCGCGCTCGGCCTGGCCACCCCGACCGCGCTGCTGGTCGGCACCGGTCGGGGCGCCCAGCTCGGCGTGCTGATCAAGGGCCCGGAGGTGCTGGAGTCGACCCGCCGGGTGGACACCGTGGTGCTCGACAAGACCGGCACCGTGACGACCGGCCGAATGACACTGGTGGACGTGGTGCCGGCCAGCGGTGTGGACCGGGCCGAACTGCTCCGGCTCACCGGGGCGGTGGAGGCCGCCTCCGAGCACCCGATCGCCCGTGCGATCGCCGCCGCTGCCACCGAGGCGGGCGCGCTGCCCCCGGTGACCGCCTTCGGCAACCTCGAAGGGCTGGGCGTGACCGGCACTGTCGACGGCCAGGCCGTGCTGGTCGGCCGGGTCCGGCTGCTGCGCGAGCGCGAGTTCGACGTACCGCCGGAGGTCGAGTGGGCCGTGCGTGACGCGGAGGCCGCCGGCCGTACGGCGATCGTCGCCGCTTGGGACGGGCGGGCCCGGGGCGTGCTCGCGGTCGCCGACGTGGTCCGGCCGACCAGCCGGGCGGCGGTGGCGCGGCTGCGTGGGCTGGGGCTGACCCCGGTCCTGCTGACCGGGGACAACACCACAGTGGCGCGCGCGGTCGCCGCCGAGGTGGGCGTGGACGAGGTGATCGCCGAGGTGCTGCCGGCCGGGAAGGTCGACGTGATCAAGCGGCTCCAGGCCGAGGGACGGTCGGTGGCGATGGTCGGTGACGGGGTCAACGACGCGCCGGCACTGGCCCAGGCCGACCTGGGGCTGGCCATGGGCACCGGCACCGACGTGGCGATCGAGGCGGCCGACCTCACCCTCGTCCGGGGCGACCTGGACGCCGCGGTGGACGCCATCCGGTTGTCCCGTCGCACCCTCGGCATCATCCGGGGCAACCTGTTCTGGGCGTTCGGCTACAACGTGGCGGCCCTGCCGTTGGCCGCCGCCGGCCTGCTCAACCCGATGATCGCGGGCGCCACGATGGCGCTGTCCTCGGTCTTCGTGGTGGCCAACAGCCTGCGCCTGCGTCGCTTTCGCCCGGCCGCTGCCGATCTGTGACGACGGTAATGGTTGGGCCGGTGACGGCGGGGGTACCTCTGTTGTTGTAGCGACGCTCGCAATGGAGGTTGGCAATGGGATTCGACGATAAGATCAACAACGCCACCGAGGACGCGACCGGCAAGCTGAAGGAAGGCGCCGGTCGGGCCACCGACAACGAGCAGCTGGAGGCGGAGGGTCGCGCTGACCAGTCCACCGCCAAGCTCAAGCAGGCGGGCGAGAAGATCAAGGACGCCTTCAAGAGCTGACGTACGACGTAACCCGCACGCCGGGCCGGTGATCATCACCGGCCCGGCGTGCTGTGTGTCCGGCCTCCTGCGCCGACCCTGAGATCCCCCTGATTCCGCTTCCGTCCCACACCGCCGCACGCCGGCACCTGCTAACTTCTCTTGGCATGTGCAAGGGCTGGTTATGAGCACCGCTCCACCGCCGACCGGCGACGACCTGGTCCGGGTGCTGGCCACCCTGGCCAACCCGCACCGGCTGCGGGTCGTCGCCGCGTTGGCCCGCGAGCGTGCGTACGTCAGCGGGCTGGCCCGGCAACTGGGCATCAGCCGGGCGCTGTTGCAGGTCCACCTACGGAAGCTGGCGGCGGCCGGGCTGGTCACCGCCCGCCTGGAGTTGTCGGAGGACGGGAAGGCCATGAACTACTACGAGGTGGAGCCGTTCGTGCTCACACTCACCCCCGCGGTCATCGCGGCGGCGGTCGAGACGCTGACAGTGCCCGACTCGGGCGAGCAGCCGGGAGCACAGCGATGAGCGAGCACGACTGGACCGAGGTGGTCGGCGCGATCGGCATCTTCGGCTTCCTGATCAGCGTGGTCACTGTGACAGTCGTGCAGCTCGCCAAGACCCGGCGGGCCCGGTACGAGGCGGACCGGGCGGACGACTACCGCCGGCTCGCCGAGACGGCAGCTCAGGCCCAGGCGGAGAACGCCCGACTGCTCGCGGCGATGGATGGCCGGCTGGGCGGGATGGAGACCCGGATGACCACGCTCGAACGCGTCCTGCGCGAGGTCGACTGACAGGGCGGACGAGAGGCCCCGGGCCGTCGAGCGGCTACTCGACGGCCCGGGTGGAAGCAGCGTCACCTCGCCCAGCGGGCGAGTTTCACCGCAACGCTCCTTCGAGGAGAGGACAGCACCTCATGCTGCGCGTACGCAAATCCGCAGTCGGCTGGGCGGTCGCCCTGGCCCTCACGGCCGCCGGCCTGACCCCGGCGAGCCCGGCCGCCGCCCGACCACAGCCCGCCCCGACTATCGACTGGCGGCCCTGCGCCACCGACAACAGCGCCGAGTGCGGCACCCTGTCGCTGCCGGTGGACTGGAACCAACCCCGGGGTGAGCGCTTCGACCTGTCGCTGGCCCGCCGGGTCGCCAAGCCGGCCACCCGGGAAGGCACGCTGATCTTCGGCCCCGGCGGGCCGGGCGACAGCGGTGTCGACCGGGTCGTGAACGGCAGCTCCCGGTTCAGCGACGACCTGCGTGCCCGGTTCGACATCGTCAGCTTCGACCCCCGCGGCACCGGCGACAGCCACCCGGTGGTCTGTGCCCGGGACCTGCTCGCCCGGCAACCGCAGCTGATCGCCGACCAGGCCCAGTTCGATGCCGTCCTGGCCGACAACGCGCTGCTGCGCGCCGACTGCCGGGCCCGCACCGGGTCTCTCTACGACCACGTCGACACCACAAGCGCCGCCCGCGACCTGGACGCGGTCCGCGTCGCGCTCGGCGAACGGCAGCTGACCTTCCACGGCAGCTCGTACGGCACCCTGCTCGGGCAGCGGTACGCCGAGCTGTACCCCGACCGGGTCCGGGCCATGGTCCTGGAGGCCACGATGGACCACAGCGTCGACACCCGCGCCTTCCTCGACAGCCAGGCCGTCACCGCGGAGGGTGCGTTCGACGAGTTCCTGGCCTGGTGCGCCCGCTCGGCCGACTGCGTCCTGCACGGTCGGGACTTCCGGGCGATCTGGGCCGGGCTGCACGCCCGGGCCGAGCGTGGCTTGCTGACCGACCCGGACCAGGCCGGGGCCGCGCTCGCCCCGTTCGAGCTGAGCCGCCTCGCCCACAAGAAGCTCTACGACACGTGGCGGTGGCCGGGGCTGGCCGAGTGGATCGTCCGACTGGAGAGCACCACCACCACGCCGAGCGCCCGCGCGCTGGCGGACGAGGCCGTGGCTCCGTACCCCTTCGCTGTCTTCTGTCAGGACTGGAGCCTGCCGGTCCGCGACTACAGTGAGTACGCCGGACACCTGCGCCGGGCGGCCCGGCTCGCGCCGGACCTGCGCTACCCGCCGGCGCTGTTCGCGCTGGTCACCTGCCTGGGCACCCCGACGCCGGTGGCCAACCCGCAGCATCGGCTACGGGTCCGCACCGACGTGCCGCTGCTGCTCGCCGCCACAGTGCACGACCCGGCCACGGGCTACGACTGGGCGCGCAACGTGGCGCGACAGTTGGGCCGGCACGGCGCGATGCTCACCTACCAGGGGTGGGGGCACGGCAGCTACAGCAGCAGCCCGTGCGTGCAACGAGCCGTCGACTCCTACCTGATCGACCAGGTGGTGCCCGCCCGGGGCGCCAACTGCCCGGCCGTCGAACCCGAGGTGTGACCGCCGCTGCCGACCGTCGGGCCGCCAGGCGGTCGGCAGCGCTGTGCTCACTGGCGTCGCCCGGCGCGTACGACCACGTCGTACAGCGGGGCCTCCCGGCCCGGCATCGTGCGGCGCTGCTCCTCGGCGGTGACGATCTCCCAGGTGGCGCTGTCCAGGCCCGCGGTGATGTCCGCGAGGGTGACCGCTGCCTCGTCGGGCGGGTGGTGCCCGTGGCCGTGGCCGTGTCCGTGCCCCTGCTCGGTGGCGTCCGAGGTGTGCAGGTGTCCGACGATCAGGAGGGTGCCGCCGGGCGCCACCCACCCGGCGATGCGGTCGTAGAAGGCCAACTGCGGCATCGCGGGGTGCGCGTAGTGCGTCGTGACCAGGTCGAACCGCGTTTCCGGGGCCCAGGCCGTCAGGTCCGCCTCCACCCACCGCACGCGCTCGGAGACCCCGCTTCCCGTCGCGCGTTCGGCGGCCCGGGCGAGGGCGACGGGTGCGATGTCGACAGCGGTGACCTGCCAGCCGTGGGTGGCGAGCCAGATCGCCTCCGCGCCGGCGCCGCACCCGGCGTCCAACGCCGTGCCCGGCACCAGGCCGCCGGTCTCCCGGGCCAGGTACGGGTGGGCGGGACTCGTGCTCATCGCGCCGGGGCGGTCGTGGTGCGTCTGGTGCCAGTGCCGCTCCCAGTAGTCCTTGTCGAACTCGTGCTGCTCGGTCATCTGTGCCTGCTCCTTCGCGCGTCGCCCACGACTGTGACCGCGACCCGAGCAATGCGCAAAGATTGTTGCCGAAACGGCAAGGAGGTGGTCCTCACTCCTACCCGGTCAGCCGGGCCGCCCGCACCTCCAGGTACCGCTGCTCGGGCCGGCTGGTGGTGCCCCGCGCCGCGGCCAGGTAGGCCTCCCGCGCCGCGCCGACATCCCCGGCCAGCTCCAACAGGTGACCCCGGACGGCGGCCAGCCGGTGGTGTCCGGCCGTGCGTTCGTCGAGATCCAACGGCGTGAGCAGGGCCAGCCCGGCCCGGGGCCCGTCGACCATGGCCACCGCCACCGCCTGGTTGAGGGTGACCATCGGGTTCGGCGCGATCCGCGCCAGCAGCCGGTAGAGCGCGACGATCTGCCGCCAGTCCGTCTCCGCCGCGGTCGACGCCTCGGCGTGCACAGCGGCGATCGCCGCCTGGAGCTGGTACGGGCCGGGCGGCGACCAGGTCAGCGCCTCGGTGATCAGCGCGACCCCCTCCGCGATGGCGGCGGCGTCCCACCGGGAGCGGTCCTGCTCGGCCAGCGGCACCAACTCCCCGTCCGGCCCCACCCGGGCCGCCCGGTGCGCGTCGGTCAGCAGCATCAGCGCCAGCAGCCCGGTCACCTCGCCGTCGTCGGGCAGCAGCCCGCGCAGGATGCGAGCCAGCCGGATCGCCTCGCCGGTCAGCTCCGCCCGGCGCAGGTCCGGGCCACTGGACGCGGTGTAGCCCTCATTGAAGATCAGGTAGAGCACCCGCAGCACCGTTCCCAGCCGCTCGTCCCGCTCGGCCGGCCCGGGCATGGTGAACCGGGCTCCGGCGGCCTCGATCCGCTGCTTGGCCCGCCGGATCCGTTGGCTCATCGTCGCCTCGGGCACCAGGTGCGCCCGGGCGATCTGGGCGGTGCTGAGACCGCCTACCGCTCGCAGGGTCAGCGCCACCTGCGCCGACCCGGGCAGCGCCGGGTGGCAGCAGAGGAACAGCAGCGTGAGGGTGTCGTCGTCGGCCGGAACGGCGGGCTCCGCGTCCGCCGCCGGCACCACCCCGGCGTACGCCGGCTCGCGCCGCGCCACCGCCAGCTCGCGGTCCCGGCGCGCGCTCTCACTGCGCCACTCGTCGGTGAGCCGGCGGGTGGCCACCGTCAGCAACCAGGCGCGAGGATTGTCGGGTACGCCCTGGCCGGGCCACTGCGTCGCGGCGGCGAGCAGCGCCTCCTGGACCGCGTCCTCGCACCTGTCGAACTGTCCGTGCCGGCGGACCAGCAGGCCGAGGACCTGCGGCGCGAACGTGCGCAGCAGGTCCTCGACCGTCCGGTCCCCGGTCACATCTCCGTCCCGGCCTCGTCCATGATCGGGCGGACCTCCATCGCGCCGCCGTACCGGACGTCCGGCCAGCGGGCGGCGATCTCGGCGGCCCGCTGCGGGCTGTCGCAGTCGACGGCCAGGTAACCGGCGAACTGCTCCTTGCTCTCCATGAACGGGCCGTCGAGAACCTCGGGGTTGCCGTCCACGAGCCGGACCGTCAACGTCTGCGACGGATTGGCCAGCGCCTGGCCGCCGATCAGCTCGCCGGTCTCGGTCAGCTCCTTCATGATCTCGTCGACCTCACCGAAGAGGGCGGTGCGGTCCTGCTCGCTCAGCTCCTCGGTGAAGCCGGGCCGGTTCCAGATCAGCAGCATGTACTTCACGGCGATGCTCCTCAGGCTCTGGTCGCACCCCGATCGGGGCGCGACTCACCGGAGGGTCGGAGCCGTTCCCCCGATCCCTACCGCGTACCGAAGAAAATCGCAGAAACGTCCGCCGGGGGTGGTCCCACGCCGGGTGGTTCAGCGCGGATCGGGTCGGCCGGGCACCTGTCGGGGCTTCCGGCCACCGCCGACGTCCAGCGACGCCCGGTCGGCGGCCGACGTGCCGGACGACCAGCCTTCCGCGTCGCGCACGCTGAGCCGGTGCCGGGTGACGCCGGGAAAGAGCGTGTCCAGCCGTTCCCGGACCGCCTCGCCCCGCGCCGCGAGCACCGGCAACAGCCGTTCCGTCCCTACCGTCTCGGCCGTCGCCTGGTCCGCCGCGTCGGTCGCCGCCTCGGTGGCCGCCCGCAGCCGCTCGCCGATCCGCAGCGCGAACGCGTTGAGGAACGACTCGTCCCAGACCTTCGTCCGCCGCCCCGACCCCGGCCGCCGCTCGGCACGCCCCCGCAGCATCGCCGCCGTGGCCTGCACCAGCAGGGACGTGTAGAGCAACTCCACAGCCACCAGATCGGCCGGCCAGCCCAGCACCGTGGCGAAGCCGAGATCGTCGGACCAGACCGCCTCGCACCGGTTGGCCGCCGCCACCTCCTGCACGAGCAGCGCCTTCGCGCCCGCGTACGGGGTGTCGGTGCTCAGGCGTACCCCGCCGGGCAGGTCCCCGCGTTCCGACCCGGCGGCCAGCAGCGCCTCGTCGATGCTGTGCCGGGCGATCAGCTCCTGGGCCTTCCCGGTCAGCGCCTCCGCCTCCGCCGGGAAGGTGGTCGACTCGGCCTTGGCCAGCAGCGCCCGTACCCGGTCCAGCATCGGCGACCCGCTGCGAGCCGAGCCTGCCGTGCGGGGCAGCGCCGCGCCGCTCGTGCCCGGCGGTGGGCGCAGCACAGCGATCGGCGGCAGGCTCTCCACCAGCGCGAGAGTGTCCACGGCCGCGCGGAGCGCGTCGGCCCGGTCCAGGCCCTCCCGACTGGCCCAGCCGGCGAGCACGTTCCGGTCGGCACCAGTCTCGGTGGCCGCCAGATCGCGTAGCTGGTCGTCCCACCAGGCCGGGACCGGCTCGGCCTGGTCGCGCCGCTGGGCGGCCATCGCGGCGCGGACCAGCCGGGCCGCGCGGGCGTCGAGCCGCCGACTGGTGATCCGGTCCACGTCGACCGGCTGCCAGCCGCGCGGCCAGAGCCGGCCCAGGCCGCGGACCAGGCGACGCAGCAGCGCGGCGTCCACCGCAGTGGTGCCGTCCGCGGCGCCGGTGCCGACCATCAGTTGGTCCAGCTGCCGTTCGGCCTGCCGTACGTCAGTGCCGCGCACCGCCGCGAGCGCGTTGGCGACGAGTTCGTCCGCGTCCGGCACGGGCACCTCCTTCTCGGGATCTGGCTGTCGCTGCCCCTCCAGGCTCCATGATCATGCCGTCAGTGGCCCGGAAGTCACGAAACGGGGATGTGACCGGCCCAGTGGGCCTTCCCGGCGCTGTGACCCGGCATGTTTCATGCGCTTCGGGGTATTTCCGACCTGATCCAACTGACTGCGAGGTGTGTGGTGGTCGATTCGAGCCTGCCGAGGGCACCTACCGCCGACGTCCGTTCCTCCACCCTCGTTGGCGTCCTGATCGGCATCGCGATCATGGCCGCGGTCGACGAGATCGTCTTCCACCAGCTGCTCGCCTGGCACCACTTCTACGACCGCTCCACCCCCTCGGTGGCGTTGCTCTCGGACGGGCTGCTGCACGCCGCCGAGGTGACCGCCCTGGTCGGCGGGTTCTTCTGGTTCGCCGACCTGCGTCGACGGAGCGCCCTCTCGAGCCGGCTGGCCTGGGGCGGCTTCCTGCTCGGCGCCGGAGGATTCCAGCTCTTCGACGGTGTGGTCGACCACAAGGTGCTCCGGCTGCACCAGATCCGCTACGGCGTACACCTGCTGCCGTACGACGTGCTGTGGATCGCGTCCGGCGCGGTGCTGCTGCTGGCGGGCGTCGTTGTCCTGTGGTGGGCCCGGTCCCGCCGGCCCGGCGCCGGCCCCCGATGACGGTGGCCGGGCCGCTGGCGCACGCCGGGCACGGTGCGGCCGGCCCGGCCTGGTTCCCGCTCTTCCCGGTCGCGTTGCTGGCGGTCGGCTACGTGCTGGCCGCCGTCCGCGACCCACGGGGCTGGGACCACCGGCGCACCGCATCCTGGCTGGTCGGCTGCGCCCTGCTGGCGGTCGCCGTCGGGCCGCCGGCCCAACTCGCCGACGACCCGCGCGGGCACGTGGCGCAGCACCTGCTGCTCGGCATGCTGGCCCCGCTGGGGCTGGTGCTCGCCGCCCCGGTGACGCTGCTGCTGCGGGTCGCGCCGCCGCCGGTACGCCGGGCGGTCGGCCGGCTGCTGCGCGCCCGCCCGCTGCACCTGCTCGCCCACCCGGTCACCGCCGCGCTGCTGACCACCGGCGGGTTGGCGTTGGTGCTGCTCACCCCGCTGTACGCGGAGGCCGAACGGCAACCCGTCCTGCACCACGCCGTGCACCTGCACTACCTGGCCGCCGGGTACCTCTTCGCCTGGTCGTTGGCCGGGCCGGACCCGGCACCGCGCCGCCCGGGACTAGCGGTACGCACCGGTGCGCTCCTCGGCGCGGCGGCCGGCCACGCCGTGCTGGCCAAGTACCTGTACGCAAAGGCCGAAACCCTCCCACCCGGCCTCACCGACCGGGACCCGGAAGCATTCCGCTCAGCCGCCCAACTCATGTACTACGGCGGCGACCTGGCCGAGCTGCTCCTGGCGGCAGCCCTCTTCGCCACCTGGTACCACTCCCGCCGCCCCCGCCCGTCTCCGTCTCCGCCCCCGTCTCCGGCTCCGTCTCCGCTGATCAAGAAGTTTGCGTCACCGGAAGGCGATTCCTTGACGCAAACCTCTTGATCAGCTCGAAGGTGGAGTGGACAGTGCGGCGGAGAGTTGGCGGAAGAACGAGCGGAGCTCGACCTCGCTGTGGTGCGTATCAGCCTGGTCGGTCAGCGGGCCCGGAAAGCGCAGCGCCTGATCCAGCGCCTCCCGCGTCTCGGCGCGGCCCCCCGGGTAGAGCCCGGCGGTGACCCCGTCGGCCACCCGAGTCACCACGGTGTCGTCGAGCACCCGGTCGAACTGAACCCCGTAGAGGATCCCGTTCACGTGGCCCTTCCAACTGTCCGTACCCATCCTCGTCGACTCCCTTGGAAGATCTGGCTGCCGGGTGCTCCCGGTAGAACGGCTCGGCCGTCGATCGTCGAGATCACTGCCAGTTGGCGAGGACCTCCTCGATCGCCACGGCGTCCCGCTCCGGGTCCGGTGCCGGTGCCGGGCGGTCGGCCGGCGTGCGGTCGAAGCGGGGTGCGGGGGCCGGCTGGATCTCGCCGCCCACCTCGACGAACGTGCCCCGGGCCGCGTTGTGCGGATGCCCATGCGCCTCGCTGGGGGCGAGCACCGGCGCGACGCAGGCGTCCAGGTCGGCGAAGACCGCCGTCCACTCGTCCCGGGTGCGCTCGGCGAACCGCTCGGTGAACCGGCGGCGCAGCTCGTCCCAGCCGCTCGGGTCGTACTGGGCGGGCAGGTCCGGGGCGTCGGCGAGGTCGAGGCCGGTGAGGAGTACGGCGTAGAAGGCCGGTTCCATCGCGCCGACCGCCATGAATCCACCGTCGGCGGTGGCGTACGTGTCGTAGAACGGCGCCCCACCGTCGAACATGTTGCGCCCGCGCGGGGCGGCCCACAGGCCGGTGCCGAGCAGCCCGTGCAGGAACGAGGTGAGCAGCGCCGAGCCGTCCACCATCGCCGCGTCGACCACCTGGCCGACGCCGGAGCGCTCCCGCTCCAGCAGGGCGGCCAGCACCCCGACGGCGAGCAGCATGCCGCCGCCGCCGAAGTCGCCGAGCAGGTTCATCGGCGCGTACGGGCGTTCGCCGGCCCGCCCCAGCGGCTCCAACGCTCCGGCCACCGCTATGTAGTCGATGTCGTGCCCGGCCCGGGCTGCCAGCGGGCCGTCCTGGCCCCAGCCGGTCATTCGCGCGTACACCAGTCGGGGGTTGCGGGCCCGGCACACGTCCGGCCCGAAGCCGAGCCGCTCGGCCACCCCGGGCCGGTACGCCTCGACCAGCACGTCCGCGCGTTCGGCGAGGCGCAGCAGGTCGGCCACCCCGGCCGGGGATTTCAGGTCCAGTGCGGTGACCCGCCGTCCGCGTTGCAACGGCCCGCTGGTGGGTGCGGCCAGCCGGCCCGCTCCCGGGGCGCCCGGCCGGTCCACCCGCACCACGTCCGCGCCCAGGTCGGCGAGCACCATGCAGCCGAACGGCGCCGGCGCGAGGCTGGCCAGCTCGACGACCCGTACCCCGGCCAGCGGCCCGCCGCGCGCCGCCGTCACGCGACGTCCGCCGGCTGGGCGGGGCGGTCGGCCGAGGCGGCGAGCCGGTCGACCAGGTCGGTGGGGGGTGTGAACCGGTCGCCATAGCGGTCGGCCAGTTCGGTGGCACGGGCCGCGAAGCCGGCCGGGCCGCCCGCGTACTGCCGGACGTAGCGGATCACCCCTCCCGTCCAGGCGGGGAAGCCGATGCCGAAGATCGAGCCGATGTTGGCGTCGGTCTCGGTGCGCAGCACCCCCTCGTCGAGGCAGCGCAGCGCGTCCAGCGCCTCGGCGAAGAGCATCCGCTCCTGGAGGTCGGTGAACGGCACCGCCCGACCCGCGTCGGTGGTCAGGTCGGCGAGACCGGACCACAACCGGCCCCGGGTGCCGTCGTCGTAGGAGTAGAAGCCGCGCCCGGCGGCACGCCCCGGCCGGTCGTACGCGTCGACCAGCTCGTCCACCAGGCGGTGCGCCGGCAGGGGCCGGAACTCGTCGCTGGCCGCCTCGAACTGGCGGCGGATCCGCTGGATCAGCGTGAGACTGACCTCGTCGGCCAACGCCAGCGGCCCGGTCGGGTAGCCGGCCTGAAGAGCGGCCTGCTCCACCGACGCGGCGGGGACACCCTCGGCGACCATGCCGACCGCCTCGTCGATGAACTGGCCGATCACCCGGCTGGTGAAGAAGCCCCGGCCGTCGTTGACCACGATCGGGGTCTTGCCGATCCGCCGACCCAGGTCGAAGGCCCGAGCCAGTGCCACGTCCCCGGTCCGCTCACCCACCACGATCTCCAGCAACGGCATCCGGTCCACCGGGGAGAAGAAGTGCATGCCGATGAAGTCCGCCGGCCGGTCCACCCCGGTGGCCAGGGCGGTGATCGGCAGGGTGGAGGTGTTGGAGGCGAGCAACGCGTCGGGCGCCAGCACGGGCAGCACCTCGGCGAAGACCTGCTGCTTCAGCGCCGGGTCCTCGAAGACCGCCTCGATGACCGCGTCGCAGCCGGCGAGGGCGTCCACCTGGTCGGTGGTGGTGATCCGGCCCAGCACGGCGCGGGCGTCCGCCTCGGTGGCGCGGCCCTTGCGTACCTTGCGGGCCAGCAACCGTTCGACGTGCTCCCGGGCCCGGCCGGCGGCCTCCGGCGTGACGTCCTTGACCACGACGTCCAACCCGGCGCTGGCGCAGGCGTACGCGATGCCCGCGCCCATCATGCCGGCCCCGAGCACCGCCACCCGGCGTGCCGGTGGGGCCTCCACATCGGCAGGTCGGGCCGCGCCACCGTTGACGGCCTTCAGGTCGAAGAAGAACGCGCCGATCATGTTCTTGGCGACCTGCCCGGTGAGCAGGCCGATCAGGTGCCGGGTCTCCACTGTCAGGGCGGTCTCCAGGTCGACCTGTGCGCCCTCGACGGCGGCGGCCAGGATCGCCTCGGGCGCGGGCAGCCGGGCACCCTTGAGCTGTTTGCGCAGCGTCGCCGGGAAGGCGGGCAGCTGCGCGGCCAGCGAGCGGCTGGCCGGGGTGCCGCCCGGCATCCGATAGTCCGGCCGGTCCCACGGCTGTGCCGGGTGCGGGTTCGCCGCGATCCAGGCGCGGGCGTGTTCCAGCAGCTCCGTCGGCGTGGCGACCACCTCGTCGACCAGCCCGGCGGACAGGGCGTCGGCCGGGCGCATCCGCCGGCCGGTGAGCAGCACCGTGGTCAGCGCGCCGGCCAGGCCGAGCATCCGTACGGTCCGGGTGACACCGCCCGCCCCGGGCAGCAGACCCAGGGTCACCTCGGGCAGCCCCAGCCGGCTGTCGGGCGCGTCCAGCGCGATCCGGTGGTGGCAGGCGAGCGCGATCTCCAGGCCACCGCCGAGCGCGGAGCCGTTGACCGCGGCGACCACCGGCCGACCCAGGGTCTCCAGCCGGCGCAGGTCCCGTTTGATGGTGCCGAGCAGGTCGGCCAGCGCGGGCGCGTCGTCCCGGGTGGCCCGGATCATCTCGGGCAGGTCGCCGCCGGCGAAGAACGTCGACTTCGCGCTGGTCACGATGACTCCGGCGAGATCCGGCTCGGCCTCCAGCCGGTCCAGTGCCGCGCTCATCGAGGCGGCGTACGCCCGGTTCATGGTGTTTGCGGACTGGGTGGGGTCGTCCAGGGTGAGCGTGACGATGCCGTCGGCGCCGCGGTCGTACCGGATGGTGTTGGTCATTGTCGTCCTCCGGGTCAGCAGCGCTCGAGAACGGTGGCGACGCCCATGCCGCCGCCGATGCAGAGGGTCACCACGGCGCGGCGCAGGTCGCGGCGCTCCAACTCGTCCAACGCCGTACCGAGCAGCATCGCTCCGGTCGCGCCGAGCGGGTGGCCGAACGCGATCGCGCCGCCGTTGACGTTCACCCGGTCCGGGTCGAGGCCCAGGTCACTGACGTACTTGAGCACCACAGCGGCGAAGGCCTCGTTGATCTCGAACAGGTCGATGTCGTCGACTGTCAGTCCGGCGGCGGCGAGCGCCTTCTGGGTGGCCGGGATCGGCCCGGTCAACATCAGCGTCGGGTCGGCGCCGGTGACCGCCGCGCCGACGATACGGGCGCGCGGGGTGAGGCCGAGGTCCCGGCCCACCTCCTCCGAGCCGATCAGCACCAGCGCGGCGCCGTCCACGATGCCGGACGAGTTGCCCGCGTGGTGGACGTGTTCGATCGCCTCCAACCAGTGGAACTTCTGCAACGCGACAGCGTCGAAGCCGGCCGCTTCGCCCATCGTGGCGAAGGACGGGGTGAGCTTGGCCAGCGCCTCCCGGGTGGTCTGGGGGCGTGGATGCTCGTCGACGGCGAGGATGTCCAGCCCGTTGCCGTCGCGGACCGGCACCACGGAACGGGCGAAGTGCCCACCGGCCCAGGCCTTGGCGGCCCGCTCCTGCGACCGCAACGCGTAGCCGTCCACATCGTCGCGGGTGAAGCCCTCCAGGGTGGCGATCAGGTCCGCGCTGACGCCCTGCGGCACGAACGACGTGGCCAGCGCGGTCTGCGGATCGGTGGCCCAGGCCGCGCCGTCGGAGCCCATCGGCACCCGGGACATCGACTCGACCCCGCCCGCGAGCAGCAGATGTTCCCACCCGGAGCGGATCCGTGCGGCGGCGGAGTTGACCGCCTCCAACCCGGAGGCGCAGAACCGGTTGAGCTGCACCCCGCCCACATGGTCGGGCAGCCCGGCCAGCAGCGCGGCCGCCCGGGCCAGGTCGCCGCCCTGCTCGCCGACCGGGGTCACGATGCCGAGCAGCAGGTCCTCCAGCCGACCCACGTCCAGACCGGGGTTGCGCTCGCGCAACGCGTCGATCAGGCCCACCACCAGGGAGATCGGCTTGACCCCGTGCAACGCGCCGGTGTCCCGGCCGCGTCCGCGCGGGGTGCGGACCGCGTCATAGACGTACGCCTCAGAGGGCACGGGCGATCAACTCCTTCATGATCTCGTTGGTGCCGCCGTAGATCTTCTGGACGCGGGCGTCGGTGTACATCCGGGCGATCGGGTACTCCGTCGTGTAGCCGTAGCCGCCGAAGAGCTGAAGGCACCTGTCGACGACCTCGCACTGCCCGTCGGTGAGCCACGACTTCGCCATCGCCGCGGTGGACACGTCCAGGTCGCCGCGCGTGTGCCGGACGATGCAGTCGTCCAGGAAGACCCGGCTGACCCGGGCGCGCGTGGCGCACTCCGCGAGCACCATCCGGGTGTTCTGGTGACCCATCAGGGTCTTGCCGAAGGCGGTGCGCTCCTTGGCGTACGCGACGGTCAGTGCCACCGCCCGTTCCATGGCCGCGACCGCGCCGACGCCGATGACCAGCCGTTCCTGCGGGAGTTGCTGCATGAGCTGGATGAAGCCCAGCCCCTCGGCGCCGCCGAGCAGGTTCGCCGCCGGCACCCGGAACTCGTCGAAGAACAACTCAGCGGTGTCGTTGGCGTGCAGCCCGATCTTGGACAGCAGTCGACCCCGGCGGAAGCCCTCCGGGTCGCCACCCACCTCGCAGACCAGCAGCGAGACGCCGGCCGCCCGCTGCTCGGGGTCCGTCTTCACGGCCACGATGACCAGGTCGGCCAGCCCGCCGTTGGTGATGAACGTCTTCGCGCCGGTGACCAGGTAGTCGTCACCGTCACGGACCGCCCGGGTCCGCATCGCCTGAAGGTCCGAACCACCGTCCGGCTCGGTCATCGCGATCGCACCGACCAGCTCGCCGCTGCACAGGCCGGGCAGCCAGCGCCGCTTCTGCTCCTCGCTGCCGTACGCCACCAGGTAACCGGTGACGATGCCACTGTGGACGGCCAGGCCGAGGCTGCTCTCCCCGGAGTACGCCTGCTCGTGCAGCAGCACCGCCTCGTGCGTGAACCCGCCGCCCCCACCGCCGTACTCCTCCGGGACCGACAGGCCGAGCAACCCCAGCTCACCGGCGCGCCTGTAGTGCTCGCGGTCCGGATGGCCCTGCGTCAGCAGGCGCTCGGCGTGCGGCAACACCTCCTTGGTGAAGAAGGTGCGGGCCAGGTCGGCCAGGTCGTCGTGCTCCGGCTCGCGCCAGGGTGAGGGGGAGCCGTCGGGCGGGGGGGTCGGCATGTGCATCACCCTCGCGCGCTGTTGGCAGCATGTCAATAAGTCGTGATCAGCTCCCGCGCCCCGGTGGCCGGGCGCACGTCGGGGGGTCGGCAACCGCAGCCCGGGACCGCCGGGCCTGGCCCGGTGCGCCAGCACGAGATCGTGCGGCCCTGGCCCGGGCATCGTCGATCAGGGAGTTGTGGTGCGCGTGGCCGTGTACGCGGAGATCTTGGACAGTTTCCGTTACGAGCTAACGAAAAGTGTGAGATCTCGCGCTGTTGTGAGGCGTGCGCCGTGCTCGGCGCGGGGCTGTGTAGGCGGATCAATCGTGCACGCGGCGCTCTACTCCGAGGGGTCCAACCTGCGACACCTCGGCCGACACGTGGTTCGGCGTCGCCGGGGCGGGCGGTGATCACTTGATGCTGAGTAGCTCAGAGGCAGCTCTGACGACTGCTGAGCATCAAGTGATCAGGTGAGGAGCGGCGGTTGGTCGGTGAGCTGTCGATAGGGTCGGGCAGGTGACTGTCGAAACGGCTCCGCGCCGCCGCCGTTTGGAGCCGGACGCCCGGCGTGGGCAGATCCTGGCCTGCGCGGTCCGGCTGTTCGGTGAGCGCCCGTACGCGGATGTGTCGACCACCGACGTCGCCCGCGAGGCAGGCGTCGCTCGCGGCCTGGTCAACCACTACTTCGGGGCGAAGAAGGACCTCTACCTGGAGGTCGTCCGGGTCATGGTGACCATCCCCGAGGTTGCCCTGGAGCGTCTGCCCAAGGGTGATCTCCGAACCCGGATCGACGCCAGTGTCACCTGGTTCCTCGACGTGGTGTCCCGGCACAGCACCTCGTGGCTGGCGGCGGTCACCGCTCGGGGGATGGGCGGCGACGCCGACGTGGAGCGGGTGCTGGCCGAGGCCGAGGAGGTCGCGGCGGACCGGATGCTGGTCGCTGTCGGGCTGGCCGGCGAGGCGGAGCACCGCGAGGAGTTGCGCGGGATGGTCCGGGCGTACGGCGGGCTGGCCACGTCGACCGCCCGCGAGTGGCTCCAGCGTGGCGCGCTGACCCGCGCCCAGGTGCACCTGCTGCTCACCACGACCCTGCTGACCATCGTCGAACAGGTCATCCCGCAGGTCCTCGCAAGGGGCGAACCGGCCCCGCCAGCGCCTGCGCGATCGAATCGCCATTGACGGAACCCACGTTCTGCCGTGGCCGCACCAGCGCAGGGCTTCAGGCTGGTGCGGCGGCGGGGGACGCTTCGCGGAGGTGCAGGACGATGGCGATGGTCAGGATGACGATGGCGATCGGGTCGAACACCAGCGAGATGAGGTTCATGTCGGCCCGCATGCCGACGTCGACGACGGTCAGGGCGAGAAACACCGACTTGGTGATGATGGCGGTCGCCGCCGCTGGCACTCTGGCCGGCAGGTGGAAGGCTCCCCAGATGACGGCCGCGCCAAGGGCTGCCTGCAGCACACCCCGGTGCTGGAGCAGCGCAGTGGTCATGCGGTCGGGGTCGGCCAATCCATAGCTGCTGGTCAGCAGTTGCGGCCAGAACAGGGCAAGTGCGGGCGTCGCGGTGATCACGCCGACGATGGTGAGGATGACGCGCATCTTCATTCGACTCTCCTAGTGAGGTCGGCTCGCTGATCGTCAGCGTAGCTGATAATCAGCTCAGCGGAAGACTAGGCTGTGGCTTATGCGCTCATCCGAAACCATCTCCTCTGCCACGGGGTACCTGCTGCTGAAGTTGGCCAACCTCGCCAGCACCCGGATGGAAGAGGCGCTCCTGCCCTTCCGCCTACGCGGCCGGGACCTGCGAGTGCTGGCCTTCGTCCAGGACGGGGAGTTGTCCCAGCGCGACCTGTGTGAGCGAACCGGACTCGACCGCACCACGATGGTCGCGGTCATCGACGAACTCGAGCGCAACGGATACGTCCGGCGCGAGCGCAGCCCCAACGACCGCCGTAAACAGTTCATAAACGTCACCACCGACGGCCGCACCATCTTGTCGGAAGCCCTCACGGCGATGCGCCGGACCGAGGACGACTTCCTCGCTCCCCTCGGCGAGGACGACCGGCGCCAACTGCACCGACAGTTGTCAGTGCTCTACGCGGCCCATGATCCCCGGTGCCACACCGACGAGACCAGGCCCACGGCCTGAGCGCACGCCGGCTGGTCGAGGCTGCCGGAGATCAGGCGGCGCGGCGCCCGCCGGCCTGGTCGCTACGCGTGGCATGCCCGCCCTGCGCCGCAGGGGCGGCGAAACGGTCGGCGGCCTGCGCCGGATAGGACTCGGGGCGAACCACCCGCAGTGGCCGGTCCACCTCGTCGGCCCCGAACCGCCAGCGGGACGGTGTGGGCTGCCGCTGCGGGGCTGGCCCACCGGGGCGCAGCCCGGGCCGGGACAGCAGCACGGTGATCAGGTAGCCGACCACCAGGAAGCCGTGGCTGATCAGCCGTTCCCCGCCCACCGAACCGGTGGCCAGGTCGTTGACCGACAGCAGCAGCAGCGTGCCGACGAACGCGCTGAGCATCGGCAGCAGCCCGGCGGGTGGGCTGCGACGCAGCGCCACGAACAGGAAGCCCGCGCCGACGGCCACGTTCCACGCCGCCGACTCGTGCCACAGGTGCTGGCCGGTGGGGTGCAGGTGGTCGGCGGTCGAGCCCCGGCCCACCTGGGCCAGGCCGAGCACCAGTTGCACCGCGCCGAGCAGCCCGAGCGCCGACCGCAGGCCGGCGACGAGTGGGCCACGTCTGCGCCGCCACCACGACTGATGGGCCGGCGCCGCCGCGGCGGCGGCCAGGATCGCCGCCGTCCGGTCGGGCACCTCAACGACCAATCGGGTACGAACCCGACGGGTCACCGTGGCCGCCGCCGTGAACCAGGCCCGGCACTCGGCGCACCCGTCGAGGTGCCCCTGCACCGCCGTCAGTTCGGCGGCGGTCTCCTCCCCGTCCAGCTGCGCGGACAGGACCTCCCGCCACTGCTCACACCCCATGTATCGGTAGTCGCTCCGGCAGCCGCTCCGGTTCCCGGCGACCGTGACTGGTTGTGGAATACTCGCCGGATCATGACGCGTTACGGCCTGCTGATCCTGCCCGCCACCAACCGGGTGTACGCCCGTGCCGCCGTGGACCTCACCCGGGCCGAGCTGGAGATCTTCGGCCGTTCGGCGCTGGACGGCCGGATCGGCGAGCTGGACACCGAGGTCGTCGGCGGAGCGTCCTACGTCACCTTCAGTGGCGACGGGCTGACCGAGCGGGACCTGGCCGTCCTGGGCAATCTCTCCGCCGGGTACGCGCTCTTCGAGATCGTCGGTGAGCTGCTGCGGCCGATCGAGTGGAGCCGGCTGGACCGCTACGACGACGATCTGCTCACCATCCAGAAGTACCCGGGCAAGACCAACGAGCAGTTCACCAAGCTGCTGCTCAACGTCACTCTGCTCGCCTCGGACTGGGCCACCGAGATGACCAGCCGCCGGTTTCGGGTGCTCGACCCGCTCTGTGGTCGGGGCACCACCCTCAACCAGGCGCTGATGTACGGCTTCGACGCCGCCGGGATCGAGCGCGATCAGAAGGACGTCGAGGCGTACCGGGCGTTCATCACCACCTGGCTGAAGCAGAAGCGGGTCAAGCACCGGGTGCTGGAGTCGGGGCCGGTGCGGCGGGAGCGCAAGGTGGTCGGCCGACGGGTGCGGATCGAGCTGGCGCCGACCCGCGAGGAGCACAAGGCCGGCCAGACGCAGTTGCTGGACGTGGTCAACGCCGACACCGCCCGGTCGGCGGAGTTCTTCCGCCCGGAGACCGTGGACCTGGTCGTCGCCGACGCGCCGTACGGCGTGCAGCACGGCAGTCGTACCGCTGGGCAGGGGTTGGCCCGCGACCCGCTGGCGTTGCTAGCGGACGCCGCGCCGGTCTGGGCCCGGTTGTTGCGCCCCGGCGGTGCGCTCGGGATCTCCTGGAACACCCACGTCGCCAGCCGGGACGACGCGGCGGCGGCGTTGGCCGACGCCGGCCTGACCGTTGTCGACGCCGAGCCCTACCGCGCGCTGCGGCACCGGGTGGACCAGTCGATCATGCGGGACGTGTTGGTGGCCCGCCGCCCGGCCTGAACGGCCTCGCACCTGCGCCCTCGCCGCGCCATGCGCCACCCGTCCGGGTCGCGCATGGTCGCTGTCGCGTGTCCTTTGCTCTGCACCCGCCGAGGCGCCAGCTACCGACAGTGACTGTCGCCTCCGCGGGTGCAGAGCAAAGGGCCGACAACCGGTTGTGAACCCGCGGGGCGCCAGAGGGTTTGTGCCGTATTTCACCTGTTCAGTGGGCAGGTGTGAAAACCACGTCAAGAAAAGGTTCGCCCCCGTCATGGTCGCGTTATGACCCCTGCCGTCCGGCTGGTGGTGGGGCTTTGATTGCCCGGCGCGACCGGAAGGCGGTCGCGACGAACCTTTCCGGCTGAGGAGTCAGCGTGTCTGACGTGGTGTTCGTGGTCCTGACGGTGGCGCTGTTCGCGGTGCTCGCCCTGGTGGTCCGGGCGGTGGAGAAGCTGTGAACGCGGTAAACGCCGTCGGTCTGGTGCTCGCGGTCGTCCTGGGCGCGTTCCTGGTGTTCGCCCTGCTGTTTCCGGAGCGCTTCTGATGACCATGACAACAGCGGGCGTCATCTTCGTGTTGACGCTGGTGGCGGCCCTCGTCGCCGTCTACAAGCCGTTCGGCGACTACATGTTCCGGGCGGTCTCCGGCACGAAGCAGTCGCGGGTCGAGCGGGGCATCTTCCGACTGGTCGGGGTCAACCCGGCCGCCGAGCAGACCTGGGGCGTGTACGCCCGCAGCGTGCTGGCGTTCTCCGCGGTTTCGATCCTGTTCCTGTACCTGTTCCAGCGGGTGCAGAACCACCTGTGGCTGTCGCTGGGCCTCGACCCGGTGGTGCCGCACGGCGCGTGGAACACGGCAGTGTCGTTCGTGACCAACACCAACTGGCAGTGGTACTCGGGTGAGTCGACGATGGGCCACCTGGTGCAGATGGCCGGGCTGGCTGTGCAGAACTTCGCCTCGGCGGCGGTCGGCATCGCGGTGGCGGTCGCGCTGGTACGCGGCTTCGCCCGCAGCCGCACCGGGCAACTCGGCAATTTCTGGGTCGACCTGACCCGGATCGTGCTGCGGATCCTGCTGCCGATCGCCGTGCTCGGCGCCATCGTGTTGATGATCGGCGGGGTGGTGCAGAACCTGTCCGCCGGCACCGACGTGAGCACGCTGACCGGCGGCACCCAGACCATCACCGGTGGTCCGGTCGCCAGCCAGGAAGTGATCAAGGAGCTGGGCACCAACGGCGGCGGCTTCTACAACGTCAACAGCGCCCACCCGTTCGAGAACCCCACCACCTGGACGAACTGGCTGGAGATCTTCCTGCTCCTGCTGATCCCGTTCAGCCTGCCCCGGGTCTTCGGCAGGATGGTCGGGCAGAACCGGCAGGGCTACGCCATCGCCGCGGTGATGGGCATCCTCGCGTTCCTCAGCGTCGCCATCACCAACATCTTCGAGCTGACCGGTCACGGCACTGTGCCGCAGGCGGTCGGTGCGGCGATGGAGGGCAAGGAGGTGCGGTTCGACGTGTCGAACTCGGCCACCTTCGCCGCCGCCACCACGCTCACCTCGACCGGTGCGGTGAACTCGTTCCACGACTCGTTCACCTCCCTCGGCGGCATGATGACGATGGTCAACATGATGCTCGGCGAGGTCGCGCCGGGCGGAACCGGTTCGGGGCTGTACGGCCTGCTCATCCTCGCGGTGATCACGGTGTTCGTGGCCGGGCTGATGGTGGGCCGCACCCCGGAGTACCTGGGCAAGAAGATCAGCTCGCGTGAGATCAAGTTCGCCTCGCTCTACTTCCTGATCACGCCGATCCTGGTGCTCGTCGGTACGGCGGCGGCGTTCGGCACCGGCAACAACTCCACGGCCCTCAACGTCGGCCCGCACGGCCTCTCCGAGGTGCTGTACGCGTTCACGTCGGCCAGCAACAACAACGGTTCCGCCTTCGCCGGCATCACGGTCAACACCACCTGGTGGAACACCGCCCTCGGGTTGTGCATGCTGCTGGGCCGGTTCCTGCCGATCATCTTCGTGCTCGCGTTGGCCGGCTCGCTGGCCCGCCAGGCACCCACCCCCGCGTCCGAGGGCACCCTGCCGACCCACCGACCGCTGTTCATCGGCATGGTCGTCGGCGTCACAGTGGTCCTCGTCGCGCTGACCTTCCTGCCCGCGCTCGCGCTCGGCCCGCTGGCAGAGGGGCTCTGACCATCATGAGGAACGAGGACATGTCCGTCACGTCCGCCCCAACAGAGCAACTCCCCGGCACACCCGCCACCCAGGGCAACCGGATCGGCGGGGGCCTGCTCGACCCCAAGCAGTTGATCCGGTCCCTGCCGGACGCGGTACGCAAGCTCAACCCCACCACGCTGTGGCGCAACCCGGTGATGCTGATCGTGGAGGTCGGCGCGGCCTTCACCACCGTCCTGGCGGTGATCGACCCGTCGGTGTTCGCCTGGGCGATCACCATCTGGCTCTGGCTGACGGTGGTCTTCGCCAACCTGGCCGAGGCGGTCGCCGAAGGCCGGGGCAAGGCCCAGGCCGCGACCCTGCGGCAGGCGAAGAAGGACACCATCGCCACCCGGCTGATCGACTGGAAGCCGGGCGCGCGGGCCAACACCTACCGTGACGAGGCGGTGCCCGCGCCGGAACTGCGTCAGGGCGACGTCGTGCTCGTCGAGGCGGGCGGCATCATCCCCGGCGACGGCGACATCGTCGAGGGCATCGCCAGCGTCGACGAGTCGGCGATCACCGGCGAGTCGGCCCCGGTCATCCGGGAGTCCGGCGGCGACCGCAGCGCGGTCACCGGCGGCACCAAGGTGCTCTCCGACCGGATCATCGTGCAGATCACCCAGAAGCCGGGGGAGAGCTTCATCGACCGGATGATCGCCCTGGTCGAGGGTGCCAACCGGCAGAAGACGCCGAACGAGATCGCGCTGAACATCCTGCTGGCGGCGCTCACTGTCATCTTCCTGCTGGCAGTGGTCACCCTCCAGCCGCTGGCCATCTTCTCCAAGGCGTACCAGGCGGCCGCGCCGGACAGCGGCGCGATCACCGACTCCGGTGTCACCGGCGTGGTGCTGATCTCGCTGCTGGTCTGCCTGATCCCCACCACCATCGGCGCGCTGCTCTCCGCCATCGGCATCGCCGGCATGGACCGGCTGGTGCAACGCAACGTGCTGGCCATGAGCGGTCGGGCCGTCGAGGCGGCCGGTGACGTCAACACCCTGCTGCTGGACAAGACCGGCACCATCACGCTGGGCAACCGGCAGGCCGCCGAGTTCGTACCTGTCGAGGGGGTCGACGCCGCGACAGTGGCCGACGCCGCGCAGCTGTCCAGCCTGGCCGACGAGACCCCGGAGGGGCGCTCGGTGGTGGTGCTGGCGAAGAACGAGTTCGGACTGCGCGAGCGTGAGCCCGGCGTGATGCCGCACGCCACCTTCGTACCGTTCACCGCGCAGACCCGGATGAGCGGCGTCGACCTCACCCCGGACGGCAGCGTGGACGGCGGCGCGGTGGGCACGGCCCGCCGGGTCCGCAAGGGCGCCGCCGCCGCGGTGATGAAGTGGGTACGGGAGAACGGCGGCCACCCGACCGAGCAGGTCGGCGAGATCGTGGACGGGATCAGCAGCACCGGCGGTACCCCGCTTGTGGTCGCCGAGCACGTCGACGGTGAGCCGGCCCGCGCGCTGGGCGTCATCCACCTCAAGGACGTGGTCAAGTCCGGCATGCGGGAGCGGTTCGACGAGATGCGCCGGATGGGCATCCGGACCGTGATGATCACCGGCGACAACCCGCGTACCGCGAAGGCGATCGCCGACGAGGCCGGGGTGGACGACTTCCTGGCCGAGGCCACGCCCGAGGACAAGCTCGCGCTGATCAAGCGGGAGCAGGAGGGTGGCCGGCTGGTCGCGATGACCGGCGACGGCACCAACGACGCGCCGGCGCTCGCCCAGGCGGACGTCGGGGTGGCGATGAACACTGGTACGTCGGCCGCCAAGGAGGCCGGCAACATGGTCGACCTCGACTCCGACCCGACCAAGCTGATCGAGATCGTGGAGATCGGCAAGCAGTTGCTGATCACCCGTGGCGCGCTGACCACGTTCAGCATCGCCAACGACATCGCGAAGTACTTCGCGATCATCCCGGCCATGTTCGCCGGCCTCTACCCGAGCCTGGACGCGCTGAACATCATGCGGTTGTCCAGCCCGGAGTCGGCGATCCTGTCCGCTGTCATCTTCAACGCCCTGGTGATCATCGCGCTGATCCCGCTCGCCCTGCGGGGCGTGCGGTACCGGCCGGCCGCCGCGTCGAAGCTGCTCAGCCGCAACCTGCTGGTGTACGGGCTGGGCGGCATCATCGTGCCGTTCATCGGGATCAAGCTCATCGACCTGCTCATCCAGTTCATCCCGGGGATTTCGTGATGCGCCTACCCACCTGGATCGCCCAACACCTCGCCGCGCTGCGCGCCGTACTCGTCTTCACGGTGCTGCTCGGCCTGGTCTACCCGCTGGCCCTGGTAGCGGTTGGTCAGCTGCCCGGCCTCAACCACAAGACCGACGGCTCGTTGATCTCCTCGGGCGGGACGACTGTCGGCAGCGGCCTGATCGGCCAGTCCTTCACCGATGCGGACGGCAACCCCGTCGCCCGGTACTTCCAGTCCCGCCCCTCCGCCGCCGGCGACGGCTACGACCCGACCTCCACCTCGGCCAGCAACCTGGGCCCGGAGAGCGTCGTCGACACCATCGCCACCGACCCGGAGGAGTCCAGCGAGAGCCTGCTCACCCAGGTGTGCGGGCGCAGCAAGTCGGTCGGCGAACTCAACAGCGTCGACGGCCGACGTCCGTACTGCACCGACGACGGGGTGGGTGCCGTGCTCGCGGTCTTCCGCGCCAACGGTCTGACCGGCCCGGTCACCCGGGTGGTCAGCGTCAACCAGGCCGCCCCGGCCATGCCGTTCGTCTCCTCGTACGAGGGGGTGTCGGTGGAGCCGGCCCAGCCCGGCGAGGACTACGTGGCAGCCGGCGGGGTGGTCACCCCGATCCGGGGCGACGCGCCCGCCGACCCGGCGGTGCCCGCCGACGCGGTCACCGCCAGCGCCAGCGGTCTCGACCCGCAGATCAGCCCGGCGTACGCCGAGTTGCAGGTGAACCGGGTCGCGCGGGAGCGCGGCGCGGACCCGGCGGCGGTCCGCAAGCTGGTCAAGGAGCACACCAGCGGGCGTGGGCTGGGCTTCATGGGTGAGCCCGGCGTCAACGTGCTGGAGCTCAACCTCGCCCTCGACAAGCAGTTCGCCGCACGCTGAGCACCATCGCGGGCGGGGCCGTGCCGACCGGGCGCGGCCCCGCCCGCCGATCTGACCAGGGAGGATGGTCCCCGTGCCACGCGGAGAACTGCGCATCTATCTCGGGGCCGCCCCCGGCGTCGGCAAGACGTACGCCATGTTGGAGGAGGCCCAGCGGCGGGCCGCGCGCGGCACCGACGTGGTGATCGGTTTCGTGGAGACCCACGGCCGCCAGCACACCGCCGCGATGCTCGCTGACCTGGAGCAGGTGCCCCGCCGCACGATGGAGTACCGGGGCGTCGAGTTCACCGAGATGGACCTGGACGCGGTGCTGGCCCGCCGGCCGGAGATCGCTGTGGTCGACGAGTTGGCGCACACGAACGTGCCCGGTTCCCGGCACGAGAAGCGCTGGCAGGACGTCCAGGAGTTGCTCGACGCCGGGATCGACGTGTTGTCCACCGTCAACGTGCAGCACCTGGAGTCGGTCAACGACGTCGTCGCGCAGATCACCGGCACCACCCAGCGGGAGACCGTGCCGGACGAGATCGTCCGCGCCGCCGAGCAGGTCGAGCTTGTCGACATGACCCCGGAGGCGCTGCGCCGGCGGATGGCGCACGGCAACATCTACCGACCCGACAAGATCGACGCCGCGTTGGGCAACTACTTCCGGGTCGGCAACCTCACCGCGCTCCGCGAGCTGGCGCTGCTCTGGCTGGCCGACAAGGTCGACGAGCAGCTCGACCGGTACCGCAGCCAGCAGGGCATCGCGGCCACCTGGGAGGCCCGGGAACGGGTCGTGGTCGCGCTGACCGGTGGCCCGGAGGGCGAGACGCTGATCCGCCGAGCGGCCCGGGTCGCGGCCCGCAGCAAGGGCGCCGACCTGCTCGCCGTGCATGTGGCCCGCAGCGACGGCCTGGCCGGCGCCGACCCGGCCCAACTGGCCCGGCAACGGGTGCTGGTGGAGAGCCTGGGTGGCACGTACCACCAGGTGCTCGGCACCGATGTGCCGGCCGCGCTGCTCGACTTCGCCCAGGGTGTCAACGCCACCCAGTTGGTGCTCGGCGCCAGCCGGCGGGGCCGCTTCGCGCAGATCTTCTCCCGGGGTGTCGGGGTGACCACCACCGCGCTCTCCGGGGCGATCGACGTGCACCTGGTCACCCACAAGGAGGCCGGAAAGGGCCGCCGGGCGGCGGCCGTGCCGGCGGCGCTGTCCCGACGCCGCCGGTTGCTCGGCTTCGGCCTGGCCGTGCTGGGCATGCCGCTGCTCACAGTGCTGCTGAAGGCCCTGCCCGACCTGACGCTGACGAACGACATCCTGCTGTTCCTCGCCGGGGTCGTCGGTGTCGCGCTGGTCGGTGGCGTGTGGCCCGCCCTGGTCGCCGCGCTCGGCGGATCGCTGCTGCTCAACTGGTTCTTCACCCCGCCCTTCCGCACGCTGACCATCGCCGAGGCGGACAACCTGCTCGCCCTGGCCGTCTTCGTCGGGGTGGCGTTGGCGGTGAGCTGGATCGTCGACGTGGCGGCCCGGCGTACCCGGGAGGCGGCGCGGGCCGCCGCCGACGCGCAGACCCTCGCCGCCGTCGCCGGTGGTGTGCTGCGCGGCGAACGTCCCCTGCCCGCCCTGCTGGATCAGCTCCGGGAGACCTTCGGGCTGCGCGCGGTGAGCGTGCTGGAGTTGGCCGAGGAGGCCAGCGGGCGCCCGGAGCGGGCCCGCGAGGAGCATGCCTGGTCTGTCGTGGCCAGCGTCGGCGATCAGCCGCCCTGCACACCCGAAAGCGGTGAGACCGCGGTACCGGTCGACGACCGGATCACAGTCGTCCTCTGCGGACGACGCTTGGAGGCCGCCGACCGGCGGATCGTCGAGGCGTTCGCCGCCCAGGCCGCCGTCGCGCTGCGCCAGGAACGGCTCGCCGAGGAGGCCGCCACCGCCCGGCCCCTCGCCGCCGCCGACCGGATGCGCACCGCGCTGCTCGCCGCGGTCAGCCACGACCTGCGTACGCCGTTGGCGTCCGCGAAGGCGGCCGTGACCAGCCTGCGCAGCCACGACATCGAGTTCGACGAGTCCGACCGCGAGGAGTTGCTGGAGACCGCGGAGGAGTCACTGGACCGCCTCGCCCGGCTGGTCGGCAACCTGCTGGACATGAGCCGGCTCCAGGCGGGTGTCCTGGGCATCTCGGCGACCGCGATCGGCCTGGAGGACGCCGTACCCCTGGCGTTGGACGAACTTGGCCCGGCGGCAGCGACCGTCGGCACGGACATCCCGGCCGACCTGCCCGCCGCCACCGCCGACCCGGGCCTGCTGGAACGGGTGCTGGTCAACATCGTCGCCAACGCGCTGCGGTACAGCCCGCCCGGTCAGCCACCCACGATCACCGCCAGCGCCCACGCCGGCCAGGTCGAGCTGCGGGTCATCGACAGGGGGCCGGGCATCCCGGAGGACCAGTGGGAGCACGTCTTCCTGCCGTTCCAGCGCCTCGGTGACCGGGACAACCAGACCGGCGTCGGCCTCGGGCTTGCCCTGTCCCGGGGGTTGGCCGAGGCGATGGGTGGCAGCATCACCCCGGAGACCACCCCCGGTGGTGGGCTCACCATGGTGCTGCGGCTGCCGGCCGCGCCGACCGTCTCGGAGGGGTCGCAGGAATGACGCGCATCCTGGTCGTCGACGACGAACCGCAGATCCTGCGTGCCCTGCGCATCAACCTGCGGGCCCGCCGGTACGACGTGGACGTCGCCGACACCGGGGCCGCCGCGTTGAAGGCCGCAGCCAGCCACCCGCCCGACCTTGTCGTGCTGGATCTCGGCCTGCCCGACATCGACGGCGTGGAGGTGATCCGGGGCCTGCGCGGCTGGACCACCGTGCCGATCATCGTGCTCTCCGGTCGGGCCGGCAGCGAGGACAAGGTCGCGGCGCTCGACGCGGGCGCTGACGACTACGTCACCAAGCCGTTCGGGGTGGAGGAACTGCTGGCCCGCATCCGCGCGGTGACCCGCCGCCTCGGCGGGCCCAGCGAGGCGGCGCCGGCACTGCGGATCGGTCAGCACACGGTCGACCTGGCCGACCACAGCGTGCGGAAGGACGACGGCACCGAGGTCAAGCTGACCCCCATCCAGTGGAGCGTGCTGGAGAAGCTGCTGCGTCACCCCGGCAAGCTGATCAGCCAACGTCAGCTCCTCCAGGACGTGTGGGGGCCGGAATACCAGAACGAGACGAACTACCTGCGGCAGTACCTGGCCCAGCTGCGGCGCAAGCTGGAAGACGACCCGGCCCGCCCCCGGCACCTGATCACCGAGCCGGGAATGGGCTACCGTTACCGGCCGTGACCCGTTGACACCCGCCGGCAGAGATTGAAGAATTTCTGTTTGCAGCGGCAGCGGCGTGCTTCTGTACCGTCCCCTCCACCGGTGACCCCCCGGGAGCCCCGCCGTGTCTCTGCACCTGTCCCGTCGTCGGCTGTTGACCGTCGGCGGCGCCGGCCTCGTCCTGGCCAGCCTCGACGGCCCGTTCCGGGCCGACCCCGCCCGAGCGGCCGTCACCACCGTCGACCTGGTCGTCTACGGCGCCACCTCCGGCGGGCTGGCCGCCGCGATCACCATGCGCCGGCTCGGCCGCACCGCAGTGGTGGTGGAGCCCACCAGCCACGTCGGTGGGTTGAGCACAGCCGGGCTGGGCGCCACCGACACCGGCGTCCAGGCGTCCATCGGCGGGCTGGCCGCCGAGTTCTACCGCCGGGTCCACGTGAAGTACCACGGCGGAACCCTCACGCCGACGTCGCCGCTGCGGATGACCTTCGAACCGCACGTCGCCACCACCGTCTTCGCCGAGATGCTGGCAGAGGCGGACGTTCCGGTGGTCGTCGACGCCCGGCTGAGCGGCATCGGCCGCACCGGCAACCGGATCACCGAGCTGCGTACCGAGGACGGGTCGATCTACCGGGGCGGGATGTTCGTCGACGCCACCTACGAGGGTGACCTGCTGGCCATGGCCGGGGTGGGGTTCACCGTCGGGCGGGAGTCCAACGACACCTACGGCGAGACGATCAACGGGGTGCAGTCGCGCAACACCCACCAGTTCGCCTACCCCGTCGACCCGTACGTCACGGCCGGCTCGCCCGCCAGCGGCCTGCTGCCGGGCATCTCCACCACCCCACTCGCCCCGCCGGGCAGCGGCGACGACCGGATCCAGGCGTACTGCTTCCGGATGTGCCTGACCCAGTCGGCCAACCGGATCCCGTTCGGCAAGCCGCCCGGTTACGACCCGATCCGGTACGAGCTGCTGCTGCGGCACATCCAGGCCGGTTACGCCGGACCGTACTTCACCACCCACTCGATCGGCGGCGGCAAGACCGACTCCAACAACAACGGTGCCGTGTCGACCGACAACATCGGCTTCAACTACGCGTACCCGACGGCGAGCTGGGCGGCTCGGGAGAGCATCATCGCCGAACACCGCACCTACCAGCAGGGCCTGATGTGGTTCCTGGCCAACGACCCCCGACTGCCGGCATCGGTACGCGACTCGACCGCCCGGTGGGGGCTGCCGGTGGACGAGTTCACCAGCACTGACGGCTGGCCACCGATGCTCTACATCCGCGAGGCACGCCGGATGGTCTCCGCGTACGTGATGACCGAGGCCGACTGTCGGGGCCGGGTACGCGCCACCGACTCGGTGGGCCTGGCCAGCTACACGATGGACTCGCACAACTGTCAGCGGGTGGTGGTCAACGGCCGGGTCCGCAACGAGGGGGACGTGCAGATCGGCGTGCCGGCGCCGTACCCGGTGAGCTACCGGGCGATCGTGCCGCACCAGGCGCAGTGCGCCAACCTGCTGGTGCCGGTATGTCTCTCGGCGAGCCACATCGCGTACGGCTCGATCCGGATGGAACCCGTGTTCATGATCCTCGGGCAGGCGGCGGCCACCGCGGCGTCCCTGGCGCTCACCGGGAACCTCGCCGTGCAGGCGGTCTCCGTGCCCGCCCTCCAGGCCCGGCTGCGCCAGGACGGCGGGGTGCTGGAATGGGGCTCCAGCGGCGAGGTGATCCTGGACAACGCGGCGACCGCCGGGATCACCCGGGCCGGGACGTGGGTGCGCAGCAGCAGCACCGGCGGCTACTACGGTCCGGACTACGAGCACGACGGCAACGTCGGCAAGGGGGTCAACCGGCTGCGGTTCCGCCCGTCGCTGCCCACCGCCGGTTCCTGGACGGTGCAGCTGCGCTGGACCGCGCATGCGAACCGGGCGACAAACGTGCCGGTGGACATCGAGCACGCCGACGGGCTGATCACCAAGACGGTCGACCAGCGGCAGGCCGGCGGCCAGTGGGTGCCGCTGGGCACCTATCCGTTCACGGCGGGCACCGGCGGCAGTGTGCTGATCCGTACCGAGGACACCAACGGATACGTGGTAGCCGACGCGGTCCGGCTCGTCCCCGCCTGAACGACGCGAGGCGCCGGGTCGACCCGGTCGAGTGGCGGCGCCACCAGCAGCGGGTCGACCTGGATCCGGTCGATGCCGAGCGGGCGCAGCATGCCCCGCAGCGCGGACTCGCACAGCTCCTCCCAGGGCTGGTCGACGCCCATCGCGGCGACCAGCAGCTCCGGTCGGGTGAAGGCGATGCCCACCCGTTGCCCCTGCGGCGAACGGCCGGTCCGCACCGTCCGCACCAGCCGTCCCGGCAGGTCGCGCACCGGAACGGCGAAGATTATCGGGGCCTCGTCCATTGTCGGGTCGGTCCTTTCCACACGTGTCGCGAGAGCGGCGGTCACCGGCGGCGCCGCCAGGGCACTGGTCAACGGCTGAATCGTTCGAGGTCGCGGGCGAAGCGGCGAATCGTCGCGGCCCGTGCCCAGGTCGGCGCGGGCACAGCGACGACCGGCACGGCCGCACGGGTCACGCAGTACCGGGTGACGTGGCCACGGGACCGGCCGAACCGGCCGCGATCCGGGCTGCCGACGACCAAGAGGTCGGATTCCCGGTGCGCGTGGTCGACCAGCACCTGCCCGGCGTACCCCTGGGTCGCCACCAGCCGCACTGTCACGTCCCGGGGCAGGCCACCGAGCGCCGCGTCGAAGACGCCGCGCAGGTAGGCCAGGGCCGCCCGGTCGCACTCGTCCTGCCACCGCCAGGTCAGGGTGCCGGGCCGCCACGTCGGCGCGAAGACCCAGGCGCGGACGGCGTCCAGTTGCGCGCCGTCGCGGCGGGCCAGTTCCATCGCCCGGCGCAGCGCCTGCACCCCGGCGAACGAGCGGTCGACTCCCACCACGATCCGGTGGGCACCGGCGCGGCGGTTCATGCGGCGGACCCCACCCACGCCGGGGCGACCTTCGGGGTACGCGGGTCGGCCGGCGTGGTCAGGTCGAGCGCGCGCAGGATGTAGTTGGCCTCCGCCACCTCCACCCCGGCGCGCAGGCGCAGGTCGGCCACGGCGCGGTGCAGCACGGTGATGCTGTCGGCGGAGAGGCGGACCACGGCGTCGACGTCGGCGGCGATCCACCACGCCGCGACCGCGCACGGCTCGTGCCGCAGGTACTCCACCAGGTGACTACCGGGCGCGGACGGGCCGAGCCGGACGCTGACCAGCGCCTCGTGCCGCCGCTCCGGCTCGTCCGCTCTGGTCGCGGGCTCGCCGGGGTCGCTGGCCGTGTCGGTGCGGGGTGGCGGCTCGCCGCGTTCCCAGCGTGTCATCCGCCAAGGACTCATGGACCCATCGTCACCACCGCGCGACGACGGAGCATCACTCGATACGTGGTTTCGACGGGCCACCGCCGTTTCTTGACGCTGCGTTCACGCGGCTGCCCGCCGGGGGTGCCGATACGGCGAGTAACGTTCCGAACGGACCAAGATCGGCGTACGAGGAGGCACGATGCTGACGACGACGGTGGACATCCCGACCAGCGACGGAGTGGCGGACGCGAGCCTGACCCGACCGGACGGCGACGGCCCGTTCCCGGCGGTGCTGCTCTTCATGGACGCCTTCGGGCCGCGCCCGCGCCTGGTCGAGATGGCCGAGCGGATCGCCGAACGGGGCTACCTGGTGCTGACGCCCCACCTGTTCTACCGGGCCGGCCGGGCACCCCTGTTCGACCTGTCCCGCCTCGGCGAGGCCGACCAGCGTGCCGCCCTCTTCGAGAAGATCATGCCGCTGGTCGGCGCGTTGACCCCCGACGTGATCAACCGGGACACCGCCGCGTTCCTCGACTTCCTTGCCGCCCGCGACGACGTCCGACCGGGCCCGGTCGCCATCACCGGTTACTGCATGGGCGGCACGAACGCGCTGCGGGCCATCGAGGCGCACCCGGACCGCATCGCCGCGGTGGCGAGCTTCCACGGAGGGCGGATCGTCACCGAGGCTCCGGACAGCCCGCACCTGGGCGTCGAGTCGATCACCGGCGAGGTGTACTTCGGGCACGCCGACGCCGACCAGTCGATGACGCCCGAGCAGATCGCCACGCTGGAGAAGGCGCTCGACGCCGCCGGGGTGCGCTACCGCTCCGAGGTGTACACCGGGGCGCACCACGGCTACACCATGGCCGACACCCCGGCGTACGACGAGCAGGCCACCGAGCGTCACTGGGCCGCCCTGTTCGACCTGCTGGACCGCACCCTGCCCGTCTGATAACGGTGGGAGCGCCGGCCCGGTCAGCGGCGTAGCAGCACCGGGCCGGCGTCGATGCGGGTGCGGAACAGCGCGTACGGCTTGCGCCGCAGGTCCTTGCCCCGCTGGTACTGCGGTTGCCGGTGCAGTTGGTTGGCGGTGACGTAGAGGTACCCGTCGGTTGCCACCGACATGGTGTCCGGCCAGAGCAGTCGCGGGTCGTGCACCAGCGTCTCGTACTCGCCGTCGGGCAGTCGGCGCAGCACCGCATTCTGCTCGTATGCGGTGAGGTAGAGCCGCCCGGCGTCGTCGCTCTCCAACCCGTCCGAGGCGCTTCCCCGGTCGCCCTCGTCGACCACGGTCTCGGCGACCGCCTCCTGGGTGACGCCCGGGTCGGCCAGCGCCTCGGTGGAGACGCTGTACCAGCGTCGGGACGCCAACGGGCAGTAGTAGAGCCGAGCGCCGTCGGCGGAGATGGCGATGCCGTCGGAGCCCATGCTCACCGGCTTCGGCGGACCGTCGGCCGGCCGTTCGAGGAAGGGCCGGCCCTCGACCACCGGGCGGAACGACGTCAGCGGCTCCGCCTTGGTGGACGGGTGGTCGTGCAGTCGCCGCCACGAGGCCCCGCTGGCCAGGTCCACCACGATGATCCCGTTCGGCCCGGAGTTCGACGAGTCGGTGATGTACGCGACCCCCGACTCACCCCGCCGCAGGTCGAACCGGACGTCGTTGAGGTAGGTCGTCGGCAGCGCCACGTCCGTCGGGAAGGTGATCACCTGGGCGACCGTGTCGGTGTCCAGGTCGATCCGGACCAGCTTGGGGCCGCCCGGCTTCGTGGGTTGGAACATCGGGCTGCCGGTGTCCAGTACCCAGAGCCGGTCGGCCGGGTCCACCACGATGCTCTGCACCGAGACGAACGCGCCCGCGTCGTCGTCACCGGACGGGTCGTTCCACGCCTGGTCGGGGTAGGGCATCTCCCGGCCGTCGCGCAGCTCGACGACGGTGGCCGGCACCTCGTCGCCCCACTTTGGGAAGTTGACGAAGATCCGGCCCCGGTGCGAGACGCTCACCCCGGTCGGCATCGGGCCGGTGAAGGTGTGCACCAACTCCAGTTCGCCCACCGGCTCGTCGCCGACCGGCCCGTTCATGACGTCCGCTCCACGGTGCTCATCGGCTCGCTCCCTACCGGTCGGCTGTTACCGCGCTCCGGTGCGGTTGTTCCCGCCCTGGCGTCCGATATGCCTCCGGTCAGTCCACTGGCGCACCGGCCCGTGCGGCGGGCAGGCCGGGCACCGGGACGTCCACCGCGAGCAGCGCGCCGTCCTGCGGGCCCGCCGAGTCCAGCCCCACCCGGGCGGTGCCGATGAAGAGTCGGCGCAGGTCGGGGCCGCCCAGGCAGATGCCGGCCGGCTGCTTGGCCGGTAGCCGGATCTCCCGGTCGAGGGTGCCGTCGGGCCGGTAGCGGCGTACCGCGGAGCCGCCCCACAGCGCGATCCAGAGGTGGCCGGCCGCGTCGAGCGTCATGCCGTCCGGGCCGCCGTCGGCGGGGGACAGCCGCAGGAACGGCTCCCGCCCGTGCAGGGCCCCGGTGGCGGGGTCGACGGTGAACCTGTCGATCTCGCCGCGCGGGGTGTCGGCCAGGTACATGGTGGTGCCGGTCGCGTCGAACGCCGGCCCGTTCGGGATGGTCAGCCCGGTCACCGCGGGGACCGGCTCGGCGCCCGGGGTGAGGCGGAACAGCGTGCCCCCGCCGGGCACCATCGCGTACGTCATGCTGCCGGCCCAGAAGCGGCCGTGCGGGTCGGCGACGGCGTCGTTCATCCGGGTCGGCTCGGGCGCGTCGGCGACCAGTTCGGCGACCGGTCGGGGGTCGCCGGTGGCGGGTAGCACTGTGACGCCGGTGCCGGCGGCGGCCAGCCATTCGCCCGGTCGGTCGGCCACCGGGGCGACCGCGCCGAGCGGCACGTCGAGGCGGCGCAGTTCCCGCAGCGGGGTCGGGGCGTCGCCGTCGGTCTCCAACAGCCGCCCGGCCAGGAGGTCGACCAGGACCAGCCGGTCGTCTACCCAGCGCAGGCCCTCACCCAACTCCAGCCGGTCGGTGCTCCAGGCGGTCGGCTCGGTCAGCTCCATGGTGTTCCTCCAAAGGGGATCGTCAGCGGACCGTACCGCCGGGGCCGTGGTCGAGCAGCGCCAGCTCGGCCCGGTCGGGCAGACCCTCCCAGTCGCCCCGGGTGGCGACCGCGAACGCGCCGGTGGTGACGGCCCGGTCCAGTCGCCCCGACGCGTCGACGCCGTCGAGCCAGCCGGAGAGCAGCCCGGCGACGAAGGCGTCGCCCGCGCCGACGGTGTCCACCACCGGCACCGTCCGGGCTGGACGGTGGATCGTGTCGGTGGCGCTGTGGCTGGTCGCTCCACCGGCGCCATGCTTGACCACGACCTCGGCGACGCCGGCCGAGAGTAGCGCCGCGGCCGGGTCGGCGGCGTCGGTCAGCACTGACAACTCGTCGTCGGAGGCGACCACCAGGTCGATCGAGGGCAGCAGCGGGCGCAGCGCGGCGGCGGCCTCGGAGACCGACCAGAGCCGGTTGCGGTGGTTGACGTCCAGGCAGATCGTGCTGCCGGCCGTACGGGCTCGCCGTACGGCCTCCACCACCGCCTGGTACGGCTCGACGCCGAGCGCGCAGGTGATGCCGGTGACGTGCAGCAGTCGGGGTGGTGGCCCGGGAGCGTCGAAGGCCCGGGTCACGTCGGCGGGGCCCAGCCGCGAGCCGGCCGACCCGGAGCGGTGGTAGGTGACCCGGTTGATGTCGGCGACCCGGTTCTCGAAGATGATCAGGCCGGTCGGGGCGGCCTCGTCGACCCGGGACCAGGTCAGGTCGACGCCTTCGGCGCGCAGCGTACGGCGGACCAGTTCGCCGGGCTCGTCGGCGCCGGTGACACCGACCCAGGTGGCCTGGTGGCCGAGTCGGGCCAGGCCGATCGCCACGTTCGACTCGGAGCCGGCGACGGAGATCCCGGCGGTGCCGCCCAGCCGCAGTGGGCCGGTGGTGCGGAACACCGCCATCGTCTCGCCGAGCGTGAGCAGGTCGGTCATGGCCGGACCGCCGCGAGGAAGGCGGTGGCCCGCTCCCGCAAGGCTGTCGTGTCGCCGCCTCGGACGGCGTCGCCGAGCAGCGGGGAACCGACGCCGACAGCTGTCGCGCCTCGGTCGAGGTAGCGCCGCGCACCGTCCGCGTCGACCCCACCGACGGGCACGAACGCGGTGCCCGGGAACGGGTCGCGCAGGGCGCCGAGGTAGTCGGGCCCGCCGAGCGAGGCCGGGAAGAGCTTGATCGCGGTGGCCCCGCCGTCGACGGCCCGCACCACCTCGGTGGGGGTGAGGGCGCCGGCGAGCACCGGAAGCCCGAGCCGGCCGCCCTCGGCGAGGCTCGGTGCGATCGCCGGGGTGACCAGGAAGCCGGCACCCGCGTCGGCCGCCGCGCGGGCGTCCTCGGCGCTGAGCACGGTCCCGGCGCCCAGGGCGTAGTCGGGCCCGAGGGCGGCCCGGGCGCGGCGGATGATGCCGAGCGCGTCGGCGCTGGTCATCGAGACCTCGACCAGTGCGACGCCGCTCTCGGCCAGTGTGAGCACGGCGGCCAGCGCGGCGGCCGGGTCCGGGCCGCGCACGATGGCCAACAGTCGATGGGTACGCAGCTCGTCGAGCAGGTTCATCACGGTGTCCTCAGGGGATGCGGTGTGCGGAGATGGTGAGTCGCCAGGTGACCTCGCCGGTCGGTGGGACGACCGCCGCGTCGTCGGGGCCGGCGTCGGCGAGGTCGAAGGCCGCGCCGAGCATCGGTTCGATGCCGACGCTGCGGTAGGGGCCGTTCGCCGGCCAGCCGCCCAGGTTCCGCCAGAGCGCGGTGCTGCGGGGCTGACCCGCGCACTCCAGCTCCAGGGTCAGCCGGTCGGCTCCGTCGACCACCTGGGCCTGGGCGCAGTCGAGCAGCACCGCGCCGAGCGCCGTCCCGTCGTCCGGCCCGAACATGTCCAGGGTCAGCCCGGCCACTTTCAGGCCGGCCGGGGCCGGCCACGGCCCTGTCAACCAGGGGTCGCCGCTGGGCCAGCTGCCCGGCGGCAGGAGCGCGGCGGCCTCCGGGTGAAGCCGGGTCGGGGTGCCGGCGGGCGCGTCGAGGCGGGCGCCGGGGGAGAGGTCGAGCAGGGCGTGCGCGGCCCAGACGAATCGGTACCCGGGGTCGGCGGCCAGCCGGTAGTCGGCCACCACCACGCCGCCGGAGTCGGTGATCCGGCGGGTGAGGGTGAACGTCGGGCGCTCGATGACCACGGTGCCGGGGCCGGCGCTGCGCCACGGCCGCGACCACACCTCGCCGTGGTCGGGCTCGCCGCGCACTGTGGGCAGGCACTCCTCCAGCCCGCCGGCGTCGACGAACGCATCGTCGGGGCGTACCTCGTGCCGGCCGGGTTCCGGGCCACGCCACAGCCACTCCCGGCCACCGCCGTGCAGACTCGTCCACCGGCCGCCGTGCGCCGCGTCGTACGCGACCCGCAGCGCCACCGGCCGCGCGCCGGTCACCACTCGGCGAACGACCCGTCGGCGTGCTGCCAGACCGGGTTGCGCCAGGCGTGCGGGCTCTGGGCGGCCTTGCGGACCGCCGCCTCGTCGACGGTGATGCCCAATCCGGGCCGGTCGAAGCGGGCGATGTGCCCGTCCACGAACCGGAACGGCTCCGGGTCGACCAGGTAGTCCAGCAACTCCGAGCCGGCGTTGTAGTGGATGCCGATGCTCTGCTCCTGGATCAGGAAGTTCGGCGTCGCGAAGGCCACCTGGAGGCTGGCCGCCAGGGAGATCGGGCCGAGCGGGCAGTGCGGGGCGAGCAGCGCGCCGTACGTCTCGGCCAGCGCGGCGATCCGGCGGACCTCGGAGATCCCACCGGCGTGCGACAGGTCAGGCTGGACTACGGCGACCCCGGCCTGCAACGGGCCGAGGAACTCGGACCGCCCGTAGAGCCGTTCGCCGGTGGCCACCGGGATCGGCGTGCTGGCGACGATGTCGCGCAGGTGGTGAGCCTGATCCGGCAGGACCGGCTCCTCCACGAAGAACGGGCGCAGGGCGGCCAGCTCGGGCAGGATCCGGCGGACGGCGGCCATGCCGGCGCGACCGTGGAAGTCCACAGCGATGTCCCGGTCGGGGCCGAGCACCTCGCGGGCGGCGGCCACCCGGCCGATGACCGCGTCCACCTCGGCCGAGGTGGGGATCGGCGAGAGCCGCCCGCAGGCGTTCATCTTGACCCCGGTGAGGCCGGCGGCGATCTGCGCGGCGGCGGCGTCGGCGACCTCGTCGGGTTCGTCCCCGCCGATCCACGAGTAGATCCGCACCCGGTCACGCACCGGCCCACCGAGCAGCGCGTGCACCGGCGCGCCGTACGCCTGCCCGGCGATGTCCCAGAGCGCCTGGTCGAGGCCGGCGACAGCGCTGGAGAGGATCGGGCCACCCCGGTAGAAGCCGCCCTTGGTGAGCACCTGCCAGTGCTGCTCGATGCGCAGCGGGTCCGCGCCGATCAGATGTTCGGAGAGCACCTCGACCGCGCTGCGCACCACCTCGGCGCGGCCCTCGACCACCGGCTCACCCCACCCGACCAGCCCGTCGTCGGTCTCCACCCGGCAGAACAACCACCGTGGCGCGACCAGGAAGGTCTCGATCCGCTCGATCTTCACTGACTGCCCCTTCGTCCCCGTGCCTTCTCGACGTCGCGGACGGCCTTGTCCAGCAACTGACGCATCGCGGTCTCGGCCGCCGTCTCGTCCCGATCGCGCAGCGCGTCGACCACCGCGCGGTGGCTGGGTACCGGGTCGTCGTGCGGGCTGCCGCCGTGCACCAGCCGGTCCCGTTCGGCGAGCCCGGTCTCCATCACCACCTCCATCCGCTCCAGCAACTCGTTGTGGGTGGCGGTGAGCAACGCGCGGTGGAAGGCGAGGTCGGCGGCGATGGCGGCGGCGGGATCACCGTTGGCCTGGGCCATCTCGGCCAGTGCCCGGTCGAGGGCGGTCAGGTCGTCCTCGGTGGCCCGGGTGGCGGCCAGCCGTGCGGCGGCCGGTTCGATGATGGCGCGCACCTCGTGCAGTTGGTCGAGGAGCCGTTGGTCGGTGCCCTCGGCGAACTGCCAGCGGATCACGTCACCGTCGAGCAGGTTCCAGTCCGCACGGGGCCGGACGAAGGTGCCGCGCTTCTGCCGGGCGTCGACGATGCCCTTGGCCGAGAGGACCTTCAGCGCCTCGCGGAGCGCCGTGAGGCTGACGTCGAGCTCCTCCTGCAACGCGACGATGTTCAGGGTCGCGCCGGCGGGGATCTCGCCGGTGAGGATGCGACGGGCGATCGCTTCGACGGTCTGCCCGTGGACGCCGCGGCGTGCGTACTGTGCCAATGCTCCTGGCCTTTTCGCTGGTCGGTATCGATCTCTCAGGCCGAGGCTTTCACCGCTGTCCAGCCACCGTCCACCACGAGGCTCGCGCCGGTGACGTAGGCGGCGTCCGGCGAGGCGAGGAAGGCGACAGTGGCGGCCACCTCGTCCGGTGTGCCGAAGCGCTTCGCGACCGTCTCCGCGATGCTGCGTTGGCGGTCCTCTTCGGACACCTCGGCCCAGGCGGCGGTGAGGATCGGCCCGGGCAGCACCGTGTTGACCCGGACCTGTGGGCCGTACTCCACGGCGAGTTGGCGGCCGAGCGCGATGAGGCCGCCCTTGGCTGCGGCGTACGCGGGCCGGCCGGGCAACCCGACCAGCGCGTGCACCGAGGAGATCAGCACCACCGCGCCCGAGCGTGCCCGCAGGTCGTCCAGGCAGGCGCGGACGCCGAGGAACGAGCCGGTGAGGCTGACGCCGAGTTGGTGGTCCCAGGACTGTCGGCTGGTCTCGTGGGCTGGGGCGACCCGCACGGCGTACGCGGTGCTGACCAGGATGTCGATCGGGCCGAGATGGTCCCGTACGGCGCTCACGGCGGTCGTCCAGTCGGCCTCGTCGCTGACATCGCCCACTACGGACAGTGCGCGGTCGCCTCGGGCGGTCAGTTCCTCGGCCAGCGGGGCCGAGTCGGCCACGTCGAACAGCGCAACCGCTGCTCCCTCGGCGGCGAGCCGCCGGGCGGTGGCCGCGCCGATCCCACCCATCGCACCGGTGACCAGCGCGTTCTTGCCTTCAAGCCGGCGCATAGGCTGATCCACCTGACCCTCGCCTTGCTCTCGTCTAATCATTAATTACGAAGATATCTTGACAGCCGGCGAGGGTCGATGCAACCTTCTGGTCACAGCATTCACATGGACGACACATCGCGCGGTGACGCTGAGTGTCGTAAAGGAAGGGATACCTCCGTGAGCGACTTCGACCCCGGTCGCCGGCGATTCCTTGGCCACCTTGGGCTCGCCGGCCTGGGCGCGCTCGGCGCCAGCTCGTTCCTCAGCGCGTGTGCCAGCTCCGCCAGCGGGCCGACGACGAGCAACGGCTCGGGTGCGGTCACCATCCAGTCCAACCTCTCCTCGCCGCAGGCCAAGGCGGCGATGGAAAAGCTGATCGAGACCTTCAACGCGCAGGGCAAGGGCACGGCGAGCCTCAACACGATCGCCTCGGAGACCTTCCGTACCCAGCTGCCGACCTACCTGACCTCGGCCAACCCGCCGGACCTCTACACCTGGTACGCGGGCTCGGTGGCCAACGACTACGCCAGCAAGAACCTGCTGCTGGACGTCTCCGAGGTGTGGAAGTCACTGGACGACTACCCCCAGTCGCTGCGCACCCTCTCCACCGACGCCAGCGGCAAGCAGATCTTCGTGCCGATGAACAACTACTGGTGGGGCTTCTTCTACCGCAAGTCCAACTTCGCCAAGTGGGGCGTGCAGGAGCCGAAGACCTGGACCGAGTTCCTGGCGCTCTGCGAGACGCTGAAGAGCAAGGGCGTCCCGCCGATCGGCATTGGCCTCGGCGACACCCCGTGGGTGGCCTCGGCCTGGTTCGACTACCTGAACATCCGGATCAACGGGGCGCCGTTCCACCGCGAGCTGCTCGCCGGCAAGCAGCGCTTCGACGACCCGAAGGTCAAGGCGGTCTTCACCCGCTGGCGCGAGGCCCTGCCCTACTTCGACCCCAAGGGCAAGGCGTATCCGTTCCAGGAGGCGACCACCGCGCTGCTGGCCGGCAAGACCGGCATGTTCCTGATCGGCACCTTCTTCGCCGACGCGGCACCCAAGGACGCGCTCGGCGACCTGGACTTCTTCCGGTTCCCGATCATCGACCCGGCGGTGCCGCTGGCCGAGGAGGCGCCGACCGACGGCTTCTTCGCCAGCGCGAAGACCGCCAACCCGACCGGCACCAAGGCCCTGCTCAGCTACCTGGCCGGGGTCGATGCCCAGGAGGCGTACGTCAAGGCCAGCTCCGGCATCGTCCTGCCGGCCAACCCCAGGGCCAAGGCGTCGGACTCGCCGCTCGTGGTCAAGGGCAAGGCGATGCTGGACGAGGCCAAGGAGCTGACCCAGTTCTTCAACCGCGACTCCAGCGACGCGCTCCAGCCGACCGCGGACACCGCGCTGACCAAGTTCATCGACAAGCCGGACCAGATCGACGCGATCCTGCGGGAGTGGCAGGCCGGCGCCGAGAAGGTCTTCAAGGGCTGACGTGACAGCAACGATCTCCACGACTTCGGTCACCCCCACCCGGCGGCGGCGACGGTCGGCTCGACTGTCGCCGCTGCTGGTGGCGTTCGTCCTCGTGCCGTTCGCGGTCGAGAGCGTCTGGGTCTTCTGGCCGGCGATCCAGGGTTTCTGGTTCTCCCTCACCCGCTGGGACGGGATGACACCGCCGACCTTCGTCGGCGCCGACAACTACGTCGAGCTGGCCGGCGACGCCACCTTCCGGGGTGCGCTGGTCAACACGGTGATCTGGCTGGTGCTCTTCGGCGGCCTCTCCGTGCTGGGTGGCTTCGGCATGGCGCTCGTCCTGCAGAAGGAACGGCGCTGGGTCGGCTTCTACCGGGCCGCGCTGTTCACCCCTGTGGTGTTCTCGCTGGTGGTGACCGCGCTGGTCTGGCGGGTCTTCTACCAGCCCGACGGCATCGCCGACACGCTGCTGCGGGCGGTCGGCCTGGAGAGCCTGATCCGGCCCTGGCTCGCCGACCCGCAGACCGCCCTGTACGCGGTGATCCTGCCCGCGCTGTGGCGGCAGATCGGGTACGTGATGGTGCTGTTCCTGGCCGGGTTGAAAGCGATCGACCCGGCGCTGCACGAGGCGGCCCGGATGGACGGCGCCAACGCCTGGCAGCGACTGCGGCACGTCACGATTCCCCAGCTCAAGGGGGTCAACGCCGTGGTGCTGTCGGTCATCGTGATCGACTCGCTGCGCTCGTTCGACATCGTCTGGTCGCTGACCAAGGGCGGGCCGTACCACTCGTCGGAGCTGCTCAGCACCTACATGTACTCGACAGCGTTCCAGAGCCTGCGGCTGGGTTACGCCTCGGCGATCGCTGTCGTGATCTTCGTGCTCGCGCTGGCAGTCATCCTCGGCTACCTGGTCCGCGCGTTCCGGGAGGAAGCGTCATGAACAAGCTCCGTACCGGGGCCTTCCACACCGGCATGATCCTGCTCTCGCTGCTCTGGCTGGGCCCGGTGCTCTGGGTGGTCGTGATGTCCACCCGGTCGTTCGACGACATCGCCGCGCACGGCGTGGGCAGCCTGCCCCGGTCGTTCACACTGGACACGTACCGGCAGGCGTGGACCGACGGCGGCGAACTGCGCGCGCTGATCAACAGCATGCTGGTCACCGTCCCGTCGGTGGCGCTGAGCCTGGGGCTCGCCGCGATGGCGGCGTTCGCGCTGAGTCGCTTCCGGATCCCCGGGCGGCGGACCATCCTGCTGCTGATGCTCGCCGGCAACCTGCTCCCACCGCAGATCCTGCTCATCCCGGTGGCCAAGTTCAGCGAGCTGACCGGCCTGTACGACACGCTCTGGGCGCTGATCGCGGTGCAGGTCGGCTTCGGGCTCGGCTTTTACACGTTCGTCCTGCACGGCTTCATGCGGGACCTGCCGGGCGAGATCCAGGAGGCGGCCACCATCGACGGCGCCGGCACGGCGCAGATCTTCACGAAGGTGATGCTGCCGCTGACCCGACCCGCGCTGGCCGCGCTCGGGGCGCTCTCCTTCACCTGGATCTTCAACGACCTGCTCTGGGCGATCACCGTGCTGCGTACCGATGACAACATGCCGGTCACCCCGGCGCTGCTCGCCCTCCAGGGCCAGTTCGTCTCGTCCTGGAACGTCATCGCCGCCGGCACTGTCATCGCGGCCGTCCCCACCGTCGCGGTGTTCCTCCGCTTCCAACGGCACTTCGTGTCCGGACTGGCACTCGGAGCGGTCAAGTGACCGCCGAGACCGGGCGGCGCTGGACGCTGCGGGGCACGCACACCGAGTACACGGTGACGGTGCCGGCGCACGGCCGCTGGCTGGAACTGGTCGCGTGGGGTCCGCACGGCGTCTCCGACGGGCCCTCGCCGGTCGCCTACGACGGCCCGGTCCCGTTCCTGACCGCCGGGGACGCTGCCCCCATCGAGTACGCCACCGACGCCGACCGCCCGTTCACCGGCGCCGACCTGGTGATCGAGACCTCGAACGGGCAACGCCGGGTGGGCTTCGTGCACACCGACGTACGGGTCGACGCCGACCAGCGGGAGTTGGCCGTCGAGTTCGCCGACCCGGTCACCGGGCTTCGCGCCACAGTGCACTACCGGGTGCCCGTCAGCACCGACGTGGTGCAGCGGTGGGTCGAGCTGACCAACGGCGGCAGCGACGCGCTGCGGGTGGTCCGGGCCGGATCGGGCGGGTTCTGCGTACCGACGCCGCACGGCGCGCTGCTCAGCCACCAGTGGGGGCAGTGGGAGCAGGAGTTCCAGCTCTCCCACGTCGAGCTGGGTCACGGCACGTTCAGCATCGGCAGTTCCCAGGGCGTACCCGGGCATCTGCACGTGCCCTGGCTGGCCGTGCGCGACGCCGCCGAGCCGGCCGGTCCCGCGTGGGGGATGGCACTGGCCTGGACCGGCTCGTGGGAGATCAGCGCCGAGCGGGACACCGGCGGCCTGACCCGGGTCCGGGTCGGCCGTCAGCTGGTCGACGGCCCGCTGGAGTTGGCCGCCGGCGAACGGCTGTCCCTGCCGGTCACCACCGGGGCGTACAGCCCGGACGGCCTGGACGGGCTGGCCCGGGTCTGGCACACCCACCAGCGGTTGCTGGCCGGAGAGCGGCTCACCCCCCGCCCGGTGCTCTACAACTCCTGGGAGGCGACCTACTTCGCCGTCGAGGCGCAGAGTCAGCTCGCGCTCGCCCGGATCGCGGCCGAGCTGGGCGTGGAGACGTTCGTCGTGGACGACGGCTGGTTCGTGGGCCGCGACGACGACACCGCCGGGCTGGGCGACTGGACACCCGACCCGGCGAAGTTCCCGGCCGGGTTCGACACGTTCATCGCCGACGTCCGCGCCCTCGGGCTGAACTTCGGTCTCTGGGTCGAGCCGGAGTGCGTCAACCCGAAGTCCTCCCTGTACGCCGAGCACCCGGACTGGGTCTACTCCGTCGACGGCCGGCCGCTCACCCCGGTCCGTAACCAGTACCTGCTCGACGTGGGTCGGCCGGAGGTCGCCGAGTTCGTCCACTCCACAGTCGACGGTCTGCTGCGCCGGTACGACATCGACTACCTGAAGTGGGACTTCAACCGGCCGCGTACCGAGCCGGGTCGACCCGGTGGGGTGAGCCCACTCGACCTGGACGGCGCGCACGTCGCCAACCTGCACCGCATCTACGAGCGGTTGCGCCGGGACCACCCCGGGGTGCTGATCGAGGCGTGCGCCGGCGGGGGCGCACGGACCGACCTGGCGATGGCCGCCCGGGCCGACGTCTTCTGGCCCAGCGACAACACCGGCCCACTGGACCGGCTGGCCATCCAGTACGGCTTCCTGCACGCCAACGCCCCGCACCTGCTCAGCTCCTGGGTCACCGACGCGCCTGGCCTGTTCGACAGCCGGCCCCGAACGCTGGCGTTCCGGTTCGTCCTGGCGATGGCTGGTGTGCTCGGCATCGGCGCTGACATCCGGGCGTGGACCCCCGCCGAGCGGGCCGAAGCGTCCGGCTGGATCGCCCGCTACAAGGAGATCCGGGACGTCGTCACGCGCGGCGAGGTGCACCTGATCGGTGGCCCCGACCAGGCCCGCTGCGCGGTGCAGTACACCGCGCCGGACGAGGACCGGGTAGTCGTCCTGGCCTGGCACACCGGCCGGCTCGACGGCGCCGGGCTGCTCCCGTCCCGCCCCGTTCGGTTGCCCCTGCGCGGCCTCGACCCGGCGGCCCGTTACTCCCACGGCGACCAGCACTACTCCGGCAGCCACCTCGCCAGCATCGGCCTGCCCGTGCAGTGGAGCGCGACCCACGACGCCGACCTCATCGTGCTGACCCGCGACTGAGATCGGAGCACCACCACCCCCACCCCCGAGGGACAGGAGTACCTCCATGCGCCTGAACCGACAGCTGACCGCCGCCCTGGCCGTGCTCGGCCTGGGCCTGGCCAGCCCGATGCCGGCGATGGCCGGCCCACCCCATGCCAACCCACCGCAGGCCGGCCACGGGCCCGGCCGCCCCGGTCACGCCCCGGCGGCCACCGGCGCGGAGGACCAGGGGGCGCCGACCTTCTTCAACAGCGGCCTCGCCCCGACGCCCTACCAGGGCTGGAACACCTACTTCGGCCTCGGTGGCGATCCCACCGAGGCCGAAGTACGGTCGGTCACCGACCACATGGTCAACAGTGGCCTGCGCGACGCCGGCTACACCTACGTCTGGATCGACGGCAACTGGGCCGCGCCCACGCCGCGCAACGAGGCCGGTCAGCTCGTCGCCGACCCGGCCCGCTTCCCCGGCGGAATGGCGGCGCTGGCCGCGTACATCCACAGCAAGGGGATGAAGGCCGGCATCTACACCGACGCCGGCCCTTACCTGCCGGGGCAGTGTGGGCTCGGCAGCAACGGCCACTACCGGGCCGACATCGCCCAGTTCGCCGGCTGGGGCTTCGACGCGCTGAAGGCAGACTGGCTCTGCGGCCGGGCCGCCGGCCTCGACCCGGAGGCTACCTTCCGGGAGTTGGCCGAGGCGGTACGCCAGTCGCCCCGACCGATGCTGCTCAACATCTGCAACCCGGTCAGCTCGGACTGGGGCGGCGGCCCGTACCCCCCAGAGCAGCTCTCCACCTGGAGCTACACGTACGCGCCCACCATCGCCGACTCCTGGCGGACCTACACCGACGTGGGGCTCACCGACCCGACCCCGCAGTGGGCGTACCCGTGGGTGCTGCGCAACATGGACGTCAACGCGTACCACCCGGCGGCCACCGGGCCGGGGCACTACAACGACCCGGACTACCTGCTGCCGATGCGTCCGCTGCCCGACGGCGGGTACGAGCTGAGCCTGGAGGAGTCCAAGACGCAGCTCGGCATGTGGGCCATCATGGCCGCGCCGCTGGTGATCGGCTCCGACCCGCGTGGCCTGCCGAAGGAGATGATCTCCGCGCTGACCAACCCGGAGATCATCGCGGTGGACCAGGACCCGTTGGTCCGGCAGGGCGTCAAGGTCGCCGACACCGGCACCGACGCGCAGGTCTGGAGCAAGGTGCTCGCCGGCTCCGGCAAGCGGGCCATCGCACTGCTCAACCGGCACGACACCGCCCAGCAGATCACCGTGAACTTCGCCGACGTCGCCCTCGGCGGGTCGGTTCGGGTCCGTGACCTGTGGTCCCGCACCACAGTGGACGCGCAGCCGGGCACCCCCGGCGTACAGCCGTTCACCGGCTCGTACACCGTCGAAGTGCCGGCGCACGGGGTGGCAATGCTCGGACTGACCGGCACCGACCAGGTCGCCGGCGCCAACCTCGGCGGCACCGCCAGCGCCAGCCCGGCACTGGTCCGGGTGGACGACACCCACGCCACCGCCTTCGTCCGCGACGCTTCCGGTGCGCTGGCCGTCAACACCCGCTCCGGTACGACCTGGGGAAGCCGGTGGACCTCCCTCGGCGGCCCGGTCGGCGGCCGGATCCTCGGCCAGCCGGCGGCGTACGGCTCCGCCGACGGGCGGCTCGACGTCTTCGTCCGCGGCACCGACAACGCCGCCTGGCAGCGCAGTTACGTCTCCGGCAGATGGGGACCGTGGCGCAGCCTCGGCGGCACGCTGACCGACGCGCCCACCGTGGCCTGGACCAACCCGACGCAGTGGACCCTCGTCGCCCGCGGCGCCGACGGCAAGCTCTGGTCGCGTACGCCGAACGGCGGCTGGACCAGCGTCGGGGCACCCGAGAACCGGCCGTTCTACGGTCGGCCGAGCGCTGTCGTCGACGACGCCGGTGTGCTGCACGTGGCGGTCCGCAGCCGCACCGACGAGGTGTGGTGGAGCAGCCGGACCGGCACCACCTGGTCGGCCTGGACCAACCTGGGCGGCACCACCAGCGGCAGCCCGACCCTGCTCGCCACCTCCGGCCGGGTCTACCTGTTCGCGCTGGCCGCCGACAACCGCCTCTGGCAGCGCAACCTGGCCGACGGCGCGTGGGGCGGCTGGTTCCGACGCGGTGAGTTCGCCACCGACGCGTTCCGGGGTGCGCCCGGGGCCGCCGCCGGCGCCAACGGCAGCGCCTGGCTGGCGGTACGCGGCGTGGACGACCGGGTACACCAGATCGTCCTCTGATCCGCGGGTGGCGGGCCGCCGGCCAGATTGCGGCGGCGGCCCGCCACCCACCCAGCCTGGTTCAGGCCGGGACGAGGTCGCGGCATTGGCGCAGGGCGGCCCGGGCGAGGGGCGTGTCACGGCCGGCGATCCCGGCTTCCAGTTCGGCGACGGCCGCCGCGGCCCGCGCCGGTTCACCTTGCGCGGCTGCGGCCTCGGCCAGCACCAGCACCGCGTCGGCGGCCCACGCCAGGATGCCCTTTCCGCGTACCACAGACAGCGCCTCCGCCGCGTGTCGGACCGCCTCGTCCGGTCGCCCGGCCACCGTCAGTCGGGCCAGCGCCGAGAGTGCCTGCACCAGCGGCCAGATCGCGCCCACCCGCCGGGCGTCGGCGACCACCTCGCGCAGCGCCCGCTCGGCCGACTCCACCTCCTTGCGGCCTCTGTTGCCGCCGCCAAGCCCGGCGCATCCCTCGGTGCGGCTGACGGGGCTGTCGTATTCCCTGCCAGCTCGTTCGGCGGTGGCCGTGAGCGCCAGAACGGTCGCCAGTTCGACCCGCGCGTCCAGCAGGGTCACCGGCATCCGCTCGGCGCTGGCGACCAGCCGGCCGAGCCGTTCGGCGAGCCCGTCCAGCCGGCCGGCGGTCCGGTCCAGTGACAGTTGGGTCGCCTCCACCAGGGACGTCAGCCGCTCGTACCCGGTCTCGTCGACCAGCGCCCGACCGGCCGCCAGCAACGCTTCGGCCTGTTCCGGGTGGCCGGCGTGCAGCGCGCCCTGCGCCCAGTTCAGGCAGGCCCGCGCGTGCTCGCGGGGCCGGTCGGCCAATTCTTCGGACGCGCGTAGCTCGTTGATGATCGCCCAGGCAGCCGGGTCGCCCAGCTCCAGCAGCAGCGAGGCACGGGCGATGCGGACCGCGAGGTGCGCCGCCGGATCCCCGCTGGCCGCCGCGGCGCTCTCCGCCTCCGCACACCGGGCCAGGTGGTCGTCGACGTGCCGGCCGACGACGGTGTCGGGGGCCGCCAGCACCGCGAGCGCCGGAGCCTTGCGACGCGGCGCGCGCAGGTACGGCACCGCACGCTCGATCTCGGTGTACCCGCGCAACGCCTCGCCCTGCTGGCGCAGCATCCGCCCGAGCACCAGACCCAGCTCACCTCGGGCGCCCGGCGGCAGCCGTCGGTCGGCGAGCAGCCGTTCCAGGACCGGGATCGCCTCGGCCTGGCTGAGCCCGTCGATGGCCGACCGGCCCAGCTTGGCGGCGAGCCGAACCCGTACCGGTCGGGGCAGCTCGGCGATGTCCATCGTCTGGAGCAGGAAGCTGGCGGCGGTTGCGTCGTCGCCGCGTTCGGTGGCCAGGTCGGCGGCCGCCTCGGCGTTGCGGACGAAGTCGGCCCCGCTGCCGGCCCGACGGTAGTGGTGCGCGAGCTGGGCCACCGGCCTCGGCAGCTCCTGCTCCAACACCCGTGCCACCCGCAGGTGCAGCCACTCGCGGCTCTCCCGGGGTACCAGGTCGTACACCACCTGTCGGGCCAGGTCGTGACGGAACCGCAGACCGTCACCGGCGTCGTGCAGCAGGCCCGCCCGGTGCGCGGCGGTCAACGCCGCGCCGATCGCCACCCGGTCCAGGCTGAGCACCGAGGCGAGGATGCGCTGGTCGGGTGCCATCCCCAGGACAGCCGCCGCCCCGAGAACCTCCCGGGTGGCCTCGTCGAGCGGGCGCAGCCGCCAGAGCAGCACGTCACGGAGGACGAACGGGACACTGTCGTCGGCCATCGGGTCGCCGCCCCGCTCGGCGAGCGTCCGCAGCACCTCCTCGACCACGAACGGGATGCCGGCGGTGCGGTCGAGCAGGGTGGCGGTCAGCTGCTGCGGCGGATCATCGAGGCGCAGGGTGCGGGCCGCCAACCGGCGTACGTCGTCGGCGTCCAGCGGGCTGAGGGGGATGCGTGTGACGCTCCACGGGGGAGTGCGCGCCAGGGCGTCGTGGATGGGCGTACTGCTCCCCGGCGCCGCCGTACGCGCGGTCAGCACCACGGCCAGCCCCTCCACCGGGTGGGTGCTCAGGTAACCGAGAAGTTCGCAGGTCGCCGGATCCGCCCAGTGCAGGTCCTCCAGCAGCAGCGTGGCGGGGCTCAACGCGGCGAGCACCGCCGCGACGGCGCGGAGCAGGCGATGTCGCTCGGCCGCCGGGTCGGTCAACGGGGGCGGCGCGTCCGGCAGTACGTCGGCCAGTTCGGGCAGCAGTGGCGCGAGGGCGCCGGCCACCGGGCTGAGCGGACCGAGTTGGTCGGCGCCACAGCGGATCGCGTCCAGCAGCACGCCGAGCGGGAAGGGCTCGGGCACGTCGTCACACTCGCCGATGAGGTGCCGCCCGGGAAGTTCGGCGAGCAACTCGGTGACGAGTCGACTCTTGCCGATCCCGGGCTCACCCTCCAGCAGGATCAGGCAGGGCGGGGTTGCGACGAGCCGGCGTAACTGTGCCAACTCCGCCGCCCGGCCGACGAACTCGACGGGCCCGCGCAGACGTTCGGGGCGGACGGGAGTGTGGCTCCCGCCGCCCCGTGTCCTGTCCTGGTCGCCGTCGATCACCGTGGGCCGAGCAGATCACCTCTGTCCGACGGGACGGTGAGCCGGCGGACCGGCGGTGACCTCTGTCACACACCGGCCCACCGGCTCGTCGGCACGGTCAGGACTGGACGGTGACCGGCACGGTCTTCAGCGACCCGTCACCGTTGCGGAACTCCAGCACGCCGAGGTAGCGCTGACCCGGGGCGAGACCGAACCAGCGCACTGTCAGGTTCGCCGTCGCGCCCGGCTGTACGCTGCGCTGCTTGGGGTCGATGGTGAACCGGCCGGTGGACGTGCCCGGCGCACCCGGCAGGTAACTGGTCACCGTGTACGCATTCGCGCCGTCCTCGATGTTCTCGGTGAACTCCTGCTCGACGACCACGATGTAGTCCCCGGCACCGTCCGGCAACGTCACCTTGGCGCCGTCCCGGCCGCTGGCCGTGGCGGTGACGAACTTCCCGAACTTGTCGTAGACGTTGAGGCTGAACTCGGTGCACTCCATCACCCCCTCCTCGTCGTCCCAGTCGATGTGGGAGCAGGTGGGCCGCTCGGACGTCACCTGGACGAGTGGGCTGCGGGTTCCGGCCGGCACGTGCAGTGTGGTCCTGCTGATCGACTCGGGCAGCGGCACCGGCAGGTTGTTCGACGTGCTCCAGTCCCAGCTCGGGCCGTCGCCCTTCAGTGTGACCACGTTGCTGGTGCCCGAGGTCAGGCCGGAGAGCTGGGAGATCAGCTGACCCTGGTAGCCGACCTCGGCGGCGATCCGGACGCTGCCGAAGGTGCCCTTGCCGGTGATGGCGTCGGGGGCCACCAACCCGGAGTTGTGCACGACCAGCGGGCTGCGTACCGCGTGCTTGAACTGGTCGCGCCAGGTCAGCGAACCGTCGGCCCAGGTGTCGAACGCGCCGCCGGTGTTGGTGACCTCAACTGTGAAGCGGGCGCTCTTACCCGGGCGGATCTGCAACTTCTTCGGGGTGACCTTGACCTTGTAGCCCGGCGGGGCCTGCACCGACGAGGAGTAGGTGCTGGTCTTGTCGCTGACGTTGGTGACCGTACGGGTCACCGTCTGCTTGCCCACCATCCGGCCCAGCGAGATGGACGGGTAGTTGAGCTGTGCCGTCTCGATCGCGCCGGTCGCGTCACAGCCGTCCAGGTCACCGAGCCCGTAGTCACTGCCGCGGTCGGCGGACACCCCGCACAGGTACTGGATCCAGTCCTGCTGGTTGGAGTCGTAGACCAGGCCCGGGTCGAAGGCGCTGCCCGGCTCGACCTGGCCGGCGCCGTAGTTGAGCGGCGTCGCGTCGTACGTGCCGATCTTGATGGGGTTGCCCTTGTCGGTCTTGTCGACCGCGCTGGTCATCAGCGCCGAGCGGACCGCCGCCGGCGACCAACCGGGGTGCTTGGCCAGCAGCAGGGCGGCGATGCCGGCGATGTGCGGCGCCGCCATCGAGGTGCCCGACTCCAGGGCGAAGTCGTTGCCGCCGATGGACGGGGAGAACGCGGCGACGATGTCCTGGCCGGGCGCGCTGATGTCCGGCTTGAGCAGCTCACCGGCGTTGAGGTTCGATGGTCCGGCCGAGGAGAACGCGGCGACCGCGGGCGCCTCGACCGTCTCCAGCGTGCTCGGCGAGATGGTCGCCGTGGCGTTGCCCTTGGCGACGTACGCGGTCACGGTGGCCAGGTCGACCTCGTTGATGTGCACTGTCGGCACGGCCTGCACGTCGGCGTTCAGGGAGTTCAGTTCCTCGTTGTACAGCACCATGCCGACGCCGCCGGCCCGCGCCACCTCGATGCTCTTGTCGGTACGCGGGATCTCGCCGCGCAGGCAGAGCACGATCGCGCCCTTGACCTTGGCCGGATCCAACGTGTCGTCGGCGCAGAGGCCGGCACCGTAGGCACCGTCCGGGTCGATCGCGCTGTCCTTCGCGAAGACCAGTCGGGCCGGCCCGACACCGGTCTCGCCCATGCCCACACCGGCGATGGTGGTGCCGTTGCCGAGGGTGAGCTTGCGAGTGTTCTGCCGGTCGGTCGTGCTCGCGGCCACAGTGGTCAGCCAGGGCGTCGAGTTGTCGACGGTGTTGGCGAACGGGCCGGAGTTGCCGGCGGCGGCGGCGACGAACACCCCGGCGGCGGCCGCGTTGAAGAACGTCGCGTCGACCGCCCCGAACCGCTCGGTGTCGTCACCGATCGAGTAGTTGATGACGTCGACGCCGTCAGCGACCGCGTCGTCGATCGCGTGCACGATGTCGATGTCGGTGCCGGTCGCTCCGCCGGCACCGTTGTCGTACAAAGCCTTGTAGATCGCCAACCGCGCGGCTGGCGCCATGCCGGAGATCATGCCCAGGTCCTGGGTGCCCGACGTGGCCCGCACACCGTGGATGCCGGCCGCGGTGCTCGCCGTGTGGGTGCCGTGGCCGTTGCGGTCGCGCGGCGAGGAGTAGTCGTCGGGGAACGCCTCGGCGATGCCGCTGTCGTTGTACCAGCGCGCCCCGATCACCTTGTTGTTGCAGGTCACCGGTGCTTCGACGCCGACGTCGCAGGTGCCCTTCCACTTGGCGTCGATGACGGCCTGGTCGGGGCGAGGGCTGGGCAGCGGTGCGAAGCTCGCGCTCTCCGGCCAGTAGCCGCTGTCGATGACCCCGATGATCACGCCCTCACCGGCGTGGGAGTCACCACCGAACTCCTTCTTCCACACCCCACCCTTGCCGGTCAGGCCCAGGTAGTCGGGGGTGTGTGAGGTGGCGGCGTGCACCTTCTGGCTCTCGTACACCGCTCGGACACCCTTGGTGGCGCGCAGCCGGGCGGCCTGCGGCCCGGTCAGGTCGGCGGCGAAGCCGTTGAACGCGGTCTCCATGGTGACGCGGGTGCGCTCGGCCGGCACACCGACGTGGTCCAGCACCGACCTACGCTGCTGGCGCAGGTGATTCCGGTACGCGTTGGCGTTCCCCGACGTGCGGTTCAGCTTGGCCCCGTCGGCCGGCTTGGTCGCCGCGATCCCGGGAACCCCGCCGGTGTAGGTGGCCAGCGGCTCCTCGGCGAGCTGGACGAGGTAGCGGGCGGTCGGTCCACTGCTGGCCGGCGCGGCGCTCGCGCTGGCGGGCAGGCTGGTCAGGCCGGCCGCGGTCAGCGCCACGGCGGCCAGCATGCTGACCCCGTACCTGGCCCGTCCGGTCCGATCTGCGTTCGGTTGTGGCACGTCGTTGCCTCCACGTTCGGTGCCGGCCGTCACGACTGATGACGGTGGCCGAAACCTAGGATCGGTACCGATCATCGAGAAGCACCCGTAACCTGGCTGTCATCTTGGAAACAAGCTCGTAACACAACGGGTACTTTGCGCGTCATTTGGGAGCGCCGACCTGGGGGATCCATGCCATTTGGTCGGATGCCCGTGCCGTCCGCCACCCGGCCATCGTCCGTCCCATCCGGACGATCCCTGGCGCGGCTGGTCCGACGCTCATCTACCCCTGGTACGACGGCAGCGTCCTGAACCACGCCACAGTGCGCGGCGCGGACCGCAGCGCGCTGACCCGGTTCCAGCGCCTGCCCGCCCCGCAGATCGAGGTGGCGCTCGACGCGATCCTCGACGCCCACCTCGCCGTCAGCGCCGTCGGCCTGGTCGCGGTGGACCTCTACGACGGCTGCTTCCTGTACGACTTCGCCGCCACCCGGATGTGGCCGATCGACCTCGACGAGTACCGGCCCGGCCCGTTCGTGCTTGCGGCGGATCGGCTGCCAGGTTCACGTCGCTAGATGACGCCGGAGGAGTTCGCCCGCGGCTCGGTCATCGACGAACGGACCACCGTGCACGCCCTCGGCCGTACCCTGCACCACCTGCTCGATTCGCCAGAGGACGCGGGGGATGGCCCGGCGCACCGCGGGATCCGCCAGCGGGCTGGCCGGGTCCTGAGGGCGAGCGGCGGCGTTCACCGCAGGCTTGACGGGGCAACAGCAACCAGCGCCGGGTCGTGGAACGAGCAACGAGGCAGGCGCCGGCCGCTCGGTACTCCGACGTACCAGCACTGGTCCGCGCCTGGCGGCTGGCGACACCTTGAACCAGGCAGTGGCGCGTTCCCGAGGGGTTGGCCCAGGCGTGCCGTCACGTCCGAGTTCGGCGGGGACCTACGGCCGCTTGGATTCACGCGTCGCCGGACGCCTGGAGCGTCGCGCACGTCGTACAGCGGGCAGAGCGTCGCGCGCGTCGTAGAGCGGGCAGAGCGTTGCCTGCGTCGTCAAGCGCGCAGACCAGCCTGCTTCGTCGCGCGGGCAATGCGTCCATCCGCGCTGTTGAGCATGCACAGCAGCCCATGACGCCCCGTCGAGCAGGCCGAGCGCAGCGCCGGCCCAGGGCCCGGCACCGAGATTAAGTCCCCTCACTGTGACCCAGGTGCGGAGGTGATGGCCGGCTTGAGGGGTGAGCGTTCTCGGCTGGCTGTTCCTACGTTCGTCGGTGGTAGTGGTTGCGGCGGGGGAGTTGTTCGGGGTCGAGCCAGGCGGGTGGGATGAATTCGGGGTGGCCGTCGTTGCCGAGTTGGACGGCCCAGTCGCTGTGGTGCAGGTGTCGGTGGTGGTGGCCGCAGAGGAGAACGGCGTTGGCCAGGCTGGTGGTGCCTCCGTCGGCCCAGTGGTGGATGTGGTGGGCGTCGCACCAGCGGGGTGGGCGGTCGCAGCCGGGGAAGGCGCAGCCGCGGTCGCGGAGTACGAGGGCGCGGCGCAGTGGGCCGGTGATGAGGCGGCGTTGTCGGCCGACGTCGAGGGGTTGGCTGGCGCTGCCGAGGACGGCGGGCAGCAGGGTCGCGTCGCAGGCGAGTCGACGCACGGCCTCGGGTGTGAGGCTGAGGCCGGTGTCGAGCGCGCCGCTGCTCAGTTGCCGGGTTAGTTCGTCGTAGGTGGTGGTGATGACGATCTGCGCGGGGTCGCCACCGCTGTCGGGCAGTTCGCCAGTCCGGAGGGTGAGTCGGCAGATGTCGGTGAGGGCGTCGTGGCGGCGTTGTCCGGGGGATCGGGTGTCGTCCGGTCCGGACGGGGTGGTCAGTGGGTCGATGGCGGCGCGGAGCAGGCCGGCGGTTTCGGCGTCGAGGGTGCCGGTGAGTCGGAGTCGGCCGTCGGTCTGCTCGGACAGGGTGAGGTGGCGGTCGTGGGTGGCGCGGCGTGCTTCGGCGTCGAGGGCGGCTTGGGCGGCGGCGTCGGCGATGTCGGGGGCGACGTGGTCGAGGATGCGGGTGCCGAGTTTGCGGAGGTGGGTGGGGTCGAACTGGGTGGCCCAGCCGACGAGCACACCGACCGCTTTGTCGGCGGTCTCGGCGTCGGCCGACGTGTTCACGGTGTCGACGGTGTCGGCGATGACCCGGGCCTGGTCCAGGGTGATGGCGCCATCAGCCAACGCTTGTCGGATGCCGGGGTTGCCGGTGTCGAGGGCGGTGGCGAGGTCGATCAGGCGGCGGGCGGCGGGAACGGTCAGTCGCAGTCGTTCGCGTAACCAGACCGCGGTGGTGGAGGCGCCGTGGGTGCGGGCGGTGCCGCGGCCGTCGACCTCGCGGATAAGGGTGAGGGTGACGGCGGCGAGGCGTTGCTGAAGGCGGTACGCGGCGTCGAGCGCGGCGATCAGCTCACGTTCCGGCAGGGCCCAGGCGGGGGCGTCGACGCAGGCCGCGATCGCGTCGTCTGCCTGCGCCAACTCCTCGACCATGCCCCGACACTAGAACAGGTGTACGACACTTTCAGTCACCATGATCGATTGGACTGACGGCGCTCGGCGCGGAGTTTGGCGGGACCCAACTCCGGCCGGAAGCGTGCCGGCAGTGTGGCTTCGGGGCGAGGTCGTGGCCCAGAGCGTCAGTCGCGCCGGACGAGGCCGGGGCCGGCGATGATGTCGATGTCGCCGTCCGCGATCTCGTGGCCGGCGGTGCAGCGGAGCACCGCGCGGATGGGCTCGCCACAGTCGTGGTGGGTGGCGACGATGGACGGGCCGGTGTCGGTGGCGGCCCAGGTGTCGCCCCAGTTGCGCAGTGCGGTGATGACGGGCAGGAGTTCGCGGCCCTTGCGGGTGAGTTGGTACTCGTGGCGGGTGCGCTGCCCGGGCTCCCGGTAGGGGATTCGTTCGAGCAGCCCGGCGGTGACCATCTCCTTGAGTCGGGCGGCCATGGCGGGCTCGCCGACGCCGACCCGGCGGACGAAGTCGTCGAAGCGGCGCGTGCCGAGCAGGGCCTCGCGCATGATCAGGACCGTCGACCTGCTGCCCACGATGTCCATCGCCCGGGCAACCGAGCAGTTTTCGCTCGTCCAGGAATCGCGGTCGTCTCGTAGGTCCTCCATGTCATCCAGCCTACCTGACTTGCGTGAGGGCTAGCCAGGTGATTCACTGGGGTGCGCTGACTTCAGCAGACGCAAGTCAGACCACCAGCCTGAAGGATCTTCAGTGACCACCAGCGCCACAACCCCGACCCCACCTGGGAAGACCCCGTCCGGAGCGACAGCACCCGGACCGGCCGGCACCGCCCGCTCATCCTTGCGTGGCTCCCGCCCGGTGACCCTGATCGCCATGTGCCTGGGCGCGATGATCACGTTCCTGCAGATCACCGCGACGGTCTCCGCGCTGACCACGATCCAGCGGGACCTGCGGGTCGACCCGACCACGGTGGTCTGGATCCCCAGCGCCTACACCCTGATGGTGGCGAGCGTCGTGTTGTCCGCGGCCACCCTGGGCAGCCGCTACGGGCGTAAGCGCATGTTCGGTGCCGGGGTCGTGGCGATGATCGTCGGAGCAGCCGTCGTGGCCGGCGCTCCGACAGTCGCGTGGGTGATCGTCGGGCAGTTGGTCGCCGGCCTCGGTGGGGCCCTGATCCTGCCGAACAGCCTGGCGATCCTCGGCGCGACCTTCACCGACCCGCACCGACGGACCGAAGTGATCACTGCCTGGTCGGCGGCGTCCGGCATCGGGCTCGCGATCGGCCCACTCATCGCCGGCTTCCTGCTGCGGAACTACCAGTGGCACAGCGTCTACCTGTCGACGATCGCGTTGGGCCTGGTCACTCTCGTCGTCGCCATCGTCGGGGTGGCCGAGTCCCAGCCGAGTGCCGCCCGACTCGACGTGCCCGGCCTGCTGCTGGGCACCGTCGCCATCGCGGCCGCCGTCTACGCGCTGATCCAGGGCGGCAAGGTCGGCTACACCAGTCCGGTGGTGTCAGTGGCCTGGGTCGTCGCTGTCGTCGCACTTGTCGCGTTCGTGTTTGTCGAACTGCGGACCGGCGCGCCGATGCTCGACGTACGGCTGTTCCGGTCCGCGTCGTTCAGCGCCGTCATGGTGGTCGGCGCGGTGTCGCTGTTCGGTTTCACCGGCGTGGCGATCCTGCTGGTCCTCTTCCACGAACGCGCCCAGGCGCTCAGCCCGCTGGACACCGGTTGGCGGATGCTGGTGCTCTTCGGCGCCTACGTGCTTGTCGCCTTCGGTGCCGGGCGGGCGATCCGTCGTACCGGATTCAAGGCGCCGTTGACCCTCGGCCTGGTCCTCGGTGCGGTGGCCAGCTTCGCGCTGGCGAACCAGGGGCCGATCACGTCGTTCGGCGACCGCTGGGCGCTGTTCGCGTTGTTCGGCGCGGCCAGCGGTCTGGTGGTGGCCCCGGCGACGGCGGCGGCGTTGGCCAGCGTCGCGCCCGCCCAGGCCGGCATGGCCTCCGGCGCTGTCAACGCCGCCCGCCAGGTGGGCTCGGTACTCGGCTCGTCAGTGCTCGGCACGCTCCTCACCACCACGATGGTCGCCGACCTGCCGGACCGGCTCGCCGCGCACCAGGTCGGCGAACCCACCCGTACCGCAGTGCGGGCGGCGGTGGCCTCCGGCGCCAACAGCGACCAACCGCTGCCCGACCCGGTCCGGGCGGCGATCGCCGAGGCCCTGACCTCCGGTGTGCAGGCCGGGTTGCGGATCAACGGCGTCGTCTTCCTCGTCACCGCCGTGCTGGCGCTCACCCTCATCCGCAACCGGCCGCACCAGCACTGAGGCCAGCGCCCCGACTGCGCCGATCGCCACGAAGATCAGCTGATGGCGGTCAACCCGTGTTCACGGCCGCGGTGACCTCGACCTCCAGCACCGCGCCGTCGAGAAAGAGCCGGCTCACCTCGACGGTGGTGCTGGCGGGCCTGGTCTGCCCGAAGTAGCGGTTGCGGACGTCCGCGTAGCCGGCCAGGTCGCCGAGGTCGGTCATGAACGTCCGGACGTGCAGCACGTCGGCGAAGGTGGCACCGTGTGCCGCGAGCAGCGCGCCGATCAACTCGAAGATCCGTTCGGACTGCATCCGCACGTCGCCGGGTGCGACCACCGCGCCGGCGTCGTCCACCCCGACCTGACCGGAGAGCATCAGCAGCGCGCCCCCCGGCAGGTCGAGGCGGGCGACGTGCGCGAACCGGTCGCCGAACGGCGCGGCGACGGTCGCGGGGTTGTCCAGGGTCAGGTTCACTAACTCTCCTCGGCTGCGGCGGTGTCGGTGAGACGGGCGATGTCGCCCTCCGGATGGCGCGCGGCCGCCAACGCCGATGCGGCGGCGCGCAGCAGGGGCGCCGGAGCGTCGCCGAGCACGTCGAGGGCGAGCCGGGCGTCCTTGGCGGCCAGGGCGGCGGCGAACGCGGCGTCCGTGGCGGTCGCCCGGGCGACCGCGCCGCCGAGCGGCCCGGTGGCGAGCGCCTCGAGGGCCGTACGCCTGTCGACGCCGACGGCGTCCGCGACGGCGAGGGCGTCCGCGACCGCGGTGACCGCCGTGATCAGCGCGGTGTTGAGCACCAGCTTCAACGCGGCGCCCCGGCCGGAGCCGCCGCAGCGACGGACGGTGCCCAACGTCCCCAACAGCGGGGCGATCCGCTCGACGACCGCCTCTTCCCCACCGGCCAACACCACGAGCCGGCCCGTCTCAGCAGCTTCCGCACTGCCGGCGACAGGAGCGTCAACCAGCGGTACTCCCGGCGGCAGCAGGGTGGCCAGTTCGGCCACGGCCCGGGGACCGATGGTGGACATCTCGATCACGGGGGTGCCCGGCCGTAGCGCCAGTGCCGCACCGGAGTCGACAAGCGTGTGCCGGACGGCGACCGCATCGGTGAGCATGGTGATCACCACGTCGGCGTCGCGGACCGTCTCGGCTGGGCTGCCGGCGGCTCGCGCCCCGGCGTCGACGAGCGGCGCCGCGCGGGCGGACGTGCGGTTCCAGACGGTGAGCCGATGGCCGGTGGCCAGCAGCCGACGGCCGATCGCGGTGCCCATCGTGCCCGTACCCAACAGGGCGATCTTGTTCATATCACCAACGCTAGGGGGCGGGGAGTCATGCCACCAGCGCCTGTTATGCATCGTTGCCATGCTGCGGGAGCATGTCACGATGCAGCTGAACGCGCTCCAGGTCTTCCGCGCCGTCGCCGAGCACGGCTCCATCACGGCTGCGGCCCGCAGCCTGCGCTACACCCAGTCGGCGGTGTCCCGACAGATCGCCGCGCTGGAAGCCGAGACCGGGTCGCCGTTGCTGGACCGGTTGCCGCGCGGCGTCGCCCTGACCGAGCAGGGCCGTTGCCTGCTCGGCCACGCCGGGGCGGTGCTCGACCGGCTGGACACCGCCCGGCGGGATCTGGCGGCGCTGCGCGACCTGTCCGCCGGCCGGTTGCGGGTCGGCGCGTTCCCCACGGCGGTCGCCGCGCTTGTGCCACGTGCTCTGGCCAGCTTCAAGTCCGACCATCCCGAGGTGGCCCTGTCGCTTGTCGAAGGGCTCACTCCGGGGCTGCTGGAGCGCCTGGTCGCCGGCGACGCCGACGTCGCCGTGGTGAGCGCCGCGTCGGACCAGCCGCTCGACGGCGACCAGTTCGACCTGCACCACCTCGTCGACGAGACGCTTCTGGTGGCCGTCCCCCGGACGCATCGGCTCGCCCACCGGCGGACCATCCGCCTGCATGACCTGGCCGACGAGTCGTTCATCGCCGGCTCGGCGACAGCCGAGGAAACTCTGCTGCGAGCGACCCTACCGGCGGGTTTTCGCCCGCGGATCGACATCGTCGCGGCCGAGTGGACCGGCAAGCTGGGCTGTGTCGCGGCCGGTCTGGGCGTCGCGCTGGTGCCGGCCCTGGCCGTACGCGCCGCTCCATCCGACCTGACCCTGCTCCGCCTGCACCCTGACGACGCCTCCGTCCGGCGGATCTTCGCCGCGACCGTCGCTGGGCGGAGCCGACCACCGGCGGTGCGGCGGTTCCTCAGTCATCTGGACCGGGCGGCGGGCCTGAGCGAAGCGGGCAAGTGACGCGGACCGCCGTGCGGCGGTCCGCGTCCCCGGCGTCAGCCGCCGATGGTGTCGAGTTCCTCGATCGCGTCGGCCGGCAGTTTCAGGTCGGCCGCCGCCATGTTCTCCCGCAGGTGCGCCACGCTGGAGGTGCCGGGGATCAGCACGATGGTGGGGGAACGCTGGAGCAGCCAGGCGAGGGCGACCTGCTGCGGCGAGGCGCCCAGCCGGGCGGCCACGCTGTCGAGCGTGTCGGACTGCAACGGCGTGAACCCGCCGAGCGGGAAGAACGGCGCGAAGGCGATGTTCTCGGCTGCGCACCTGTCGACCAGGGCGTCGTCCTGCCGGTTGGCGACGTTGTAGAGGTTCTGCACCGTGACCACCGGCGCGATGGCCTGGGCCTCGGTGAGCTGGGCGGAGGTGACGGTGCTGAGCCCGAGGTGCCGGATGAGGCCCTGCTCGCGCAGCTCCGCCAGAGCGCCGAACTGCTCAGTGATGGGTGCGTCTTCGGGGCCGTGCGCCGAACCCACCCGCAGGTTGACCACGTCGAGGACGTCCAAGCCGAGGTGATCGAGGTTTTCCCGGACCTGGGCCTTGAGGTCATTCGGCTCCAACGACATGATCCAGGAGCCGTCGGCGCCGCGGCGCGCGCCGACCTTGGTGACCAGGTGCAAACCCTTGGGGTACGGGTGGAGCGCCTCGCGGATCAACTCGTTGACCACGAAGGGCCCGTAGAAGTCGCTGGTGTCGATGTGCCGGACGCCCAGTTCGACGGCCTCGCGGAGCACGGCGAGCGCCTGCTCGCGGTCGCGGGGCGGGCCGAAGACACCCGGGCCGGCCAACTGCATCGCCCCGTAGCCCATCCGGCTCAGTGTGAGGCCGTCAGCGGGGGTGAGGGCACCGCCGGGAAGATTCTCGCTCATGTCATCCTCTGTCCGTCGTCGTCGTGACATCCGGGGCCGCTCGGAACAGGCCCTCCGACGACTGTGCGCCGGCATCAACCCCGGCGGCAGGGCGAGCTGTTCCTGGTAGTGACACAGCCAGTCACCGGGCCGCCCGGCGATCTACCGTCGGTGGCATGGACGCAACGAACCCGCTCGGCGACTTCCTGCGTGCCCGCCGGGAGCAGACCCGGCCCGAGGATGTCGGGCTCGGCCCCGGCGTGGGCCTGCGCCGGGTGCCGGGGCTGCGGCGCGAGGAGGTGGCGATGCTGGCCGGCATCAGCGCCGACTACTACCTCCGGTTGGAGCAGGGTCGTGAGCGGCACCCTTCGGTGCAGGTCCTCGATGCCCTCGCCGGAGTGCTGCGGTTGGACCCGGAGGCGACCGCGTACATGATCGGGTTGAGCCGTGCGCGGTCGCGCCGGGCGGCCCGACCGGCCGCCGAGCGGGTGCCGGCCAGCATCCTGCACCTGCTGCGGCAGCTCTCCATGCCGGCGTTCGTGCAGAATCGCTACCTCGACATCCTGGCCTCGAACCCGATGGCGAGGGCGCTGTCGCCGAACCTCGCCCCGGGCGCCAACCGACTTCTCGCGGTGTTCCTGGACCAGGCGGAGCGGGAGCTGTTCCGCGACTGGAGGCAGGCGATGCAGAGCGTGGTGGGGCAGATGCGTGCCGACTCGGGCGGCGCCACCGACGACCCACGGTTGACGGCTCTGGTGGGGGAGTTGTCACTCAAGAGCGACTGCTTCCGGCAGCTGTGGGCGCGCCACGAGGTGCGTCGGCGGGAGGGCATTGTCAGCCGGCTGCACCACCCCGAGGTGGGCGACCTCGACCTGTACTGCGACAAGCTCGCTGTGGCGGGTGCCGACGGGCAGCTTCTGGTGATCTACCACGCCGAGCCCGGTACGGAGTCCGCCCGCTCGTTGGCGCTGCTCGGCTCGATTGCCGCCAGCACCGCGGACGACGCGCCGGAGAGCGTCCGACCCGGTGACCCGGCTCGCCTCTATCCGCTGGAGTGAGCCGGTCAGGGCCGCTGCGGGGCCGTCCGGGTGGGGATGTGCTCGTAGCGCTTGCGCATGGTCTCGCTGGCGGCCGGACCGGCGGCGAAGACGAAGTCGGCGTCGTCGAGCGGGCGACCGGTGCTGCGGTCCACGATCACCGGATCGGCCTCCACGCCGGTGGTCCGGTCCACGAGGATCATGCTGCGCTCGCTCGGGTCGAGGCGTGAGTTGCCCCAGGCGGCGAGGGCGACGACGACGGGTCGCAGGCTGCGGCAGAGGTCGGTGAGGACGTACTCGTAGCGGTCCGGCCTGGTCTGGTATCGCCGACGTTCGAGCAACCCCTGACCGGTGAGGGTCTTGAGCCGGCTGGTCAGGATGCTCGACGAGACGCCAAGGTTGGCCTGGAACTGATCGAACCGGGTGTAGCCGTCGAAGGCGTCATGCAGGATCAACAGCGTCCACCACTCGCCCACGTGGCCCAGCGCGCTGGACAGCGGGCATTCGCGGTCCTCCAAGCGGATCTTCCCGGCCACAACAGTGCCTCTCCCGAGTAGGTGCTAGTGTCGAAGTTAGTAGGTGCTATTTCAGAAGTAACTATACGGCGAGGCGTTCGGCCGCGTCCGGAAAGGGCTCCAGTCATGACCGACACCCAGGCCGCACCGGCCATCATCCGCCGCTACTTCGAGCTGGCCGGCCAGCCCGACTCCGCGGACTACTTCGCCCTCTTCGCGGAGGACGCCGTGGTCGAGGACGAGTCGACCGAGCACCGGGGCATCGACGCCATCCGCCAGTGGCGTCGGTCCGTGCCGCTGGTGTCGTACGAGATCACCGACGTCGAGGACACCCCCGCCGGCACCGTCGTGACCGCGACGATCACCGGCGACTTCCCCGGCAGCCCGTTCGCCGGCCTCCGGTACCGCTTCAGCGACTACGACGACAACGCGATCCGGCTGCTGCGCATCGCACCCTGACGGCCAGCGACGGCCCTGGCGGGCGCCGGCCCTGACGTGCTGAGCGACGACTTGACGGCACTTGTTTGTGAGTGCACACTTACAAACATGCGATCGACCGCCGAGGCCCGCCGGGTCACCGTCCTGAACACCGCCGTGTCGGTGTTCGCACGCGCCGGCTTCCACGCCACCCCGGTCACCGCCGTGGCCGCCGCCGCCGGCATATCCGAGGCGTACGTCTTCCGGCTCTTCTCCGGAAAGCTCGGCTTGTTCGTGGCGGCGGCCGGGGCGTGTTTCGACCGGATCGCCGACGCGATCGAGGCGGGTGCGGAGCGCGCCGAGGGCGACAGCTCGGAGGAGATCCTCGACGCCATGGGCGGCGCCTACGCGGAGTTGATCGCCGATCGCGACCTGCTGCTCTTCCAGGTGCAGGCGCAGGCCGTCACGGACATCCCGGAGGTCGCCGAGGCGGTGCGGGCCGGCTACCGACGGGTCGCGACCTTCGTGCAGAGTCGCGCCCAGGCCAGCGACGCGCAGGTGCAGCAGTTCTTCGCGTACGGCCAGCTGTGCCACCTGATCGTGACCGCCGGCCTGGAGCAGGTCCCGGAGCCCTGGGCTCGCGCGCTGACCGCCGGCATTCGCCACCCCTGACCGACCCCGATGCTGGGCCGCCTCGGCGGCCCAGTTTTTGAGCCCGATAAGTGTGTGAGTGCACACTTACAAACAAAGGAGAAACCGGATGACCACCGAGACGACGATCACCGAAGTGGTGCTGCCCGGCGTGGTGGAGCCCGACGGCCTCCTGCTGCACCGACGCGCGATGCCCGTCCCCTCCCGGGGGCAGGCGCTCGTCCAGGTCGAGGCCACCGGCATCTCCTTCGCCGAGCAGCAGATGCGCCATGCGCTCTACCCCGGCCAGCCGAAGTTCCCGTTCGTGCCCGGCTACGACCTGGTGGGTACCGTCCGGGCGGTCGGTCCCGGCGGCGACGACGCGCTGGTCGGCACCCGGGTGGCGGCGGTCACCAAGACCGGTGCCTGGGCAACGCACGCGCTTGTCGACATCGACGCCCTGGCCCCCGTACCCGAGGGTCTGGACCCCGCCGCGGCCGAGACCGTCGTCGTGAACGGGGTGACCGCCTGGCAGATGCTGCGGGACGCCGACCTGACGGCCGGGCAGACCATCCTCGTGCACGGCGCGAACGGCGGCGTGGGAAGCGTGCTCGTCCAACTCGGCCGACACCTCGGCCTGCGGGTCATCGGCACCGCCGCCGCCCGGCACCACGCCGGGCTGCGCGAACTCGGCGTCGAACCGCTCGACTACCGCGACCCGGACATGGCCGCCCGGGTCCGCGAGCTGTCGCCGGGTGGCGTCGACGCCGTCTTCGACCCGGTCGCCGGCACTGGCGTACGCACCTCGTACGCCCTGCTCGCCCCCGGCGGCAAGCTGGTCGTTTACGGCAACGCCGCCGCCGTCGGCACCGGGCAGTCGGTCGCGTGGGTCTTCGTGAAGCTGCTGACCCGCCTCTACACCTGGAACGCGCTGCCCAACGGCCACCGGGCCGGTTTCTACAACTTCTGGGCCGGTCAGCTCACCCGCCGCGCCGCGTTCCGCCGTCGTCTGCGTACCGACCTCGGCATCGTGCTCGACCTGCTGCGGCAGGGAGTGATCGTGCCGCAGATCGCCGCCCGCTACCCCCTCAGCGAGGTCTCCGCGGCGCTGGTGTTCGCAGAGAATCGCAGCCGGGCCGGCAAGGTGGTGCTGGAGCCCTGACCTTCGGCCCGTCCAGGGCGCTGGTGCGGCGGGACGCCGCGAGGGCGTACGGTGAACATGTCGCCCGGGACCCCGGTGGCCGCCAGACGCCGTCGCCACCAGCCCGCCAGGGGCGTTACCGCTCATCTTCTCCATCGCCGCGACGTACCGGTCGTGTCGGCTGATCGCAGACCGCGTCCCGACCGACCGGCCGCCGCGTCATCGGTGTCCGGCGGTCGGTCGCCCGACGCGCACTCGGGATCATTCATCCGTGCGAATTGTTCCGAACGCCTTAATGAGGGAGTAACAGATGAGGATCGCCAGGGATCGGATCGTCACCGCACTTCGCGACCGGGGTCAGCAGGCCCGGGCTGACTGGGTCGAGCGCGAGCTGCCGGAGCAGGTGGACCCGGCCAAGCACTCCGGGCTGCTCGCCACCCTGAACCTCAACCCAGCTGATCTCGTCGACGCGTCATCCCCTTGAGGATTGCGCTGCTCGGACCGGTCGCCTGGCGTACGCCCCCACATCACTACGGCCCGTGGGAGCAGGTGACCGGCCTGCTCGCCGAGGGGCTGGTCAGCCGCGGGGTCGACGTGACGCTCTTCGCGACACTGGATTCGGTCACCTCCGCCCAGCTCGACGGCGTCTGCCCACGGGGGTACGCGGACGACCCGGACCTGGACGGCCGGGTGTGGGAGGCGATGCACGTCTCCCACGCGATGGCCCGCTCGGCGCAGTTCGACCTGGTGCACAGTCACCTGGACTGGCTACCCCTGGCGTTCGCTGAACACTGCCGAGCGCCACTGCTGACCACAGTGCACGGTTTCTCCGGCGCGGGGATCCTGCCCGCCTATGGCCGAGCCCGCTCGTCGTACGTGTCGATCTCCGACGCCGACCGGGCGCCGGAGCTCGACTACGTGGCCACGGTCCACCACGGCGTCGACGTCGGCGGACTGCCGTTCACCAGAGAGGCCGGTCCTGGGCTGGCAGCCTTCGGCCGGATCCACAGGGACAAGGGCACCCACACCGCCATCGAGATCGCCCGCCGCGCCGGCCGACCCCTGACCATCTGCGGGATCGTGCAGGACGAGCGGTACTTCGCCGAGCAGGTCGCCCCACACATCGACGGCGACCAGGTCGTCTTCCTCGGGTCGGTGGGCCCGCAACGGCGTGCCGAGGTGCTGGGTGACAGCACCGCGCTGCTGCACCCGATCGCCTTCGACGAGCCGTTCGGGCTGTCGGTGGTGGAATCGATGGTCTGTGGCACCCCGGTCGTCGCCTACCGACGAGGGTCCATGCCCGAGGTCGTCGACGAAGGGGTGACGGGTCTGCTCGTCTCCACCGTCGACCAGGCCGTCGAAGCGATCACCCGGGCCGCCGGCCTCGATCGGGCGGAATGTCGGGCGCGGGCTTTGAAGCGCTTCAGCGCGGACCGGATGGTCACCGACTATCTGGACGTCTACGACAAGCTCGTCCGCAACTGACTGAACCGCACCGCTCTCCGTTCCGCCGGTCACACACGCTGACCGGCGTGCGCCGTCACCGCGTGAGGCTCACCCCGTACTCCTGCGGTGGCCGACAACCGGAAGGCCCGACGTTCATGCCCAGCTACGGATTCCTCAGCACCCACCCACCGACCCGGTGCGGACTGGCCACCTTCAACGCGGCCCTCGCCGCCCAGTTGACCGCCGACGGCACCCGCGGCGGCATCGTCCGGGTCACCGATCACGGCGACGACCAGCGGCCCGTGCCCGGGGTGGTGCACACCTGGTCGGCGCGCAACCCGGCCGGCTGGCGGGAGGCGGCGGCCGCGCTGAATGCGTACGACGTGGCGATCGTCCAGCACGAGTACGGCATCTACCCCGGCACCGACGGCGAGGAGGTCCTGCCGTTGCTGCGGCGGCTCAGCGTGCCGAGCATCGTGGTTCTGCACACTGTGCTCCGTCAGCCCTCGGCCCGGCAGAAGTCCCTGTTGGAGCAGATCGTGGCGACCGCCGGAGCAGTCGTCACGATGACCGACACGGCCCGCGACCGGCTGCTCGTCGGGTACGCGGTGCCAGCGGGCAAGGTGACGGTGATCCCGCACGGCGCGGACGAGCTTGCCGGTGTACCCGTCGACCGGCGTACCCGCCCGCACCTGCTGACCTGGGGGCTGCTCGGGCCGGGGAAGGGCATCGAGTGGTCGTTGCGGGCCCTCGCGCGGTTGCAGGATCTGGAACCGACTCCGACCTACACGGTGGCGGGGCGGACCCACCCGAAGGTGATCGAGCACCACGGTGAGGCGTACCGGGCGGGCCTTCACCAGCTCGGTGCCCAGTTGGGCGTCGCGCATGCCGTCGACTACCAGGACGTCTACCACGACCAGGAGGCGCTGGGCCGGTTGATCCGCTCCGCCGACGTGGTCGTCCTGCCCTACGACTCCCGCGAACAGGTCACATCCGGGGTGCTCATCGAAGCGGTGGCCGCCGGGGTTCCCGTCGTGGCGACGGCGTTCCCGCACGCCGTCGAGCTGTTGACCGGTGGGCCCGGTCTGGTCGTACCCCACCAGAACCCGGCGGCACTGGCCAAGGCGATCCGGCGGGTCCTGATCGAACCGGGCCTGGCCGCCCGGTTGGCCGGACGGGTTCGTCCGCTGGCCGCGCACCTGCGTTGGCCCGCAGTGGCGGCCCGCTACGGCGCTCTCGCCGACGAGCTCATCGAGGCCCGTTCACCCGCCGTCAGCGCCGTGCCCGCGTGACGGCGACCACCGGACGCCCCCGGACGTCGACGGTTGGGCGCTGGGCGACGGCACCCGCGCCGAGCTTCGCGCACCTGGCTCGGCTGAGCGACGACACCGGTCTGTTCGAGCACGCACGGCACGCCATCGTCCGGCGTGAGCATGGTTACTGCACCGACGACGTGGCCCGTGGCCTGGTGGTCGTCAGCCGTGAGCCGGAGCCGAGCGAGGAACTGCTCCGGCTGGCAGAGCGGTACCTCGCGTTCCTGACCCACGCGCAGGACGCCGGCGGCGCGTTCCGCAACCGGCTCGGGCACGACCGGCGTTGGGTCGACGCACCAGGGCTCGGCGACTGGTGGGGTCGAGCTCTGTGGGGCCTGGGCACGGCCGTCGCCCGCAGCCCCGCCCCATGGGTACGCGAGGAGGCGCTTGTCGCCTTCAGCCGGGGCGCCACCCGGCGGGCGAAGGCCCCGCACACGATGGCCTTCGCCGGTCTGGGCGCGGCCGAGGTGCTCCGTCGTCACCCGGGTCACGTCGCCGCCGCGTCCCTGCTGGCGGACGCGGCCAGCACCATCGGCCCGCCGGCCTCCGATCGGGGGTGGCCGTGGCCACGGCAGGAGTTGACGTACGCCAACGCCGCCCTCGCCGAGGTGGTCATCGCCGCGAGTCAGCTCCGCGAGGGCGGCCCACCTCTCGATGACGGACTGCGCATGTTGACCTGGCTGCGCGATGTCCAGCTCCGCGATGGGCGGATGTCTGTCGTACCCGCCGGGGGTTGGCGGCGCGGCGCCGTACGGCTGCACCACGACCAGCAGCCGATCGAGGTGGCCGCCTTCGCCGATGCCTGCGCCACGGCGGCCGTGGTCACCGGGGACCCGGAGTGGGACGACGGGGTACGGCAGGCGGTCGGGTGGTTCCTCGGCGACAACGACCTCGGCACGCCGATGTGGGATCCGGCGACCGGCGGTGGCTACGACGGGCTGACCGCGCACGGGCCCAACCTCAACCAGGGCGCCGAGTCCACCCTCGCGCTCATCTCCACCCTGCAGCACGCCCGGCGGTGGTCGTGACAGGGGGTCTGGCCGTCCGGCAGGACGTCACCCTCACCCCGGATCCGCGCCGCGTCATCGTCAAGCTCTTCGTTCCGGGTGAGGACGCCGCTGTGGTGCGGACCCGCGCGCAGGCGCTCATCGACCGGGTCGCGCACCTCGACGACGAGGAGACCGCCCGGCTGCTGCGGGACACCCTCGACCGGTTCGGCGCACGGCACCGCGACCTGGCCGGTACCTTCCACCACCACTACGACCTGGTCCGGCACCGCGCCGCGCGGGCCCGGGATCTCTCGCCGAACAGCCGGCTGCTGGTCGGCGCCTACTTCAGCCATGAGTACGCCGTCGAGGCCGCCGCCCTGTGCAACCCGTCGATGGTGGTCCACCCGGACCAGACCGATCTCGGCCCGGGGCAGCTGCGCGTCGCCGTCAGCCTGCGCCAGGTCGGGGAGGGGCACGTGTCCTCGATCGGGTTCGCCTCGGCGATCGTCGGTCCGGGGGAACAGCTCACGATCGCCGACCGGTCCGGGCCGCTGGCCGTCGGGCAGCGGACGGGCGTACGGCACCGTCGGGACCTGCTCGTCGCCGGCCTGGCCGAGGAGAACTGCGACAACGAGGTCGCGGCCACCGTGCTGGACGCGTTGCCCGAGTGGTACGACGAGGCCGCCTTCGAGCGGGTGCTCGGCAACCTGCCACCCGATCTGCTCTCGCGCAGCACCGGGTTGGGGACCGTCGAACAACTGCGTCGTACCAACGCCGGTAGCTACGCCACTGCCTTTCCCGCGGACACTGTCCTGCATCAACGGGTGCTCTGGCCGGCCACCCCGGCGGAGAGCAACGGCATGGAGGACGCCCGGTTCGTCCGCTTCGTCGATGCGTCCGGGCCGGTGTACCGGGCCACCTACACCGCCTACGACGGTCGGAACATCGCCACCCGGGCGCTGGCCAGCGCCGACCTGCGCCGGTTCGAGATGACCCCGATGCGCGGGCCGGGTGCCCGGAACAAGGGGCTGGCGCTGTTCCCGCGTACCGTCGGCGGCCGGCACCTGGCACTGTGCCGTGCCGACGGCGAGACCATCGGCCTGACCGCCCTGGACGGCGAGAGCCGCTGGCAGGCACCGACCCCGTTGCACGCACCGGGCGAGAGCTGGGAGTTGATCCAGGTCGGCAACTGCGGATCACCGATCGAGACCGACGTCGGCTGGCTCGTGCTCACCCACGGTGTCGGGCCGATGCGTCGGTACGCGATCGGTGCGCTCCTGCTCGACCTGCACACGCCGGAGCGGGTCGTCGCCCACCTGCCCGGCGCGCTTCTCGCACCCGACGAGAACGACCGGGACGGGTACGTGCCGAACGTCGTCTACTCCTGCGGTGCGCTCGTGCACGACGGTGAGCTGTGGATGCCGTACGGGGCGAGTGACGCCCGAGTGGGATTCGCCACCGTGCCGCTCTCCGCGCTCCTCGGCGCGATGGTCGGGGCTGGCGGAGAATGCCCTGGGGCGGGGTAGCCTCACCGCTGGACAGGGGGAGGTGGAGCGTGGCCGACGTCGGCGAGGTGGTTCGTTGGTTGCAGCTCAACGCGCCCCGGGGTGGCCCGGACGAGGTATCGCAGTTGGTGGCCCAGGCGGCCCCCGCGATCGACGCCAGCGAGATCGTGATCTATCTGGCCGACTACACGCAGACCCTGCTCGTGCCGCTGCTCGGCGCGGGTCTCGACCGGGACCAGTTGCCGATCGAGACGACGCTCGCTGGCCGGGCCTTCACCACCCTCGACATCCAGCGCGCACCCGACAGCCCCGACCGGGTGTGGGTGCCACTGCTGCTCGGGTGTGAGCGGATGGGCGTACTGGAGATCGTCTCGCCGGCCGCCGCCGACGAGACGATGGACGGCGTGGCCTGGGAGGTGGCGGTCAACGTCGCCCAGATCCTGGTCAACCGCCGGCTCTACGGTGACGTGGTCGAGCGGATGCGGCGGCGGATGCCGATGCAGGTCGCGGCCGAGATCGTCTGGGGTCTGCTCCCACCGCTGACCTTCGCCACCGACGACCTGGTGGTCACCGCCATCCTCGAACCGTGCTACGACGTCGGCGGCGACATCTTCGACTACGCGTTGAACGACGATGTGCTCAGCGTCGGGCTCTTCGACACCTGTGGGCACGGCATCAAGGCGAGCACCCTCGCCTCGCTGGTGGTCAGCGCGTACCGCAACGCCCGTCGGTGTGGCCTCGACCTGGTCGACACGGCGATCAGCATCGACCGCTGGGTGCGGTCCGAGCACCCGAACTTCTTCGCGACCGGGTTGCTCATCGAGTTGGACCGCCAGACCGGCCGGCTCAGCATGATCAACGCGGGGCATCCCGGTGCGATGTTGCTGCGCGACGGCAAGGCCGTTCGGGAGCTTCCGGGGCCGACAGCGCTGCCGCTCGGCCTGGGCCACCTCTCCCCGCGCCGTCCGCGGGTGCACGTGGAGAATCTGCACCCGGGTGACCGCATCCTCGCCTACACCGACGGCATCACCGACGCCCGTAGCGCGGAGGGGGAGCAGTTCGGGCTGGACCGGCTCGTCGACTTCGTCAACCGTGCCCTCAACGACGGGTTGCCCAGCCCGGAGACGATGCGTCGGCTGGTCCGCGCGGTCGTCGGCTACCAGGACGCCCAGCTCGACGACGACGCGACGGCCCTCTTCGTGGAGTGGCGGCCACCGCACCTGCCGCTCGCTCACCTCCGCGATCTCGCCGCTGGCACCGGACCCTGACCGCGCAGTGGGATTTTGCACTCGCAGTGCACTTGTCTCCGATTGCGGGGCTGTCTAGCGTCACCTCATGGCTGACTCATGGACCTTCGCCGTGGCGCGTGACGACCTCGGGCAGACCACGCTCGTCGATGGCTCCGCCCCCACCCTGACCGAGGGCGAGGCGCTGCTGCGGGTGGACCGCGTCGGCCTCACCGCCAACAACGTGACCTACGCGGTGCTCGGCGACGCGATGCGCTACTGGGAGTTCTTTCCGCCGGCGGCCAAGGGGCTCGGGCCGCGGTGGGGCCTTCCGCCGCTCTGGGGCTTCGCCGAGGTGGTCGGCTCGACGGTGGCGGGGGTCGAGGTGGGGCAACGGATCTACGGCTACCTTCCGCCGGCCGGTCACCTCGTGGTGCGCCCGGACCGGGTGGACGCGTCCGGGTTCCGCGAGGCGAGCCCGCACCGGGCCGAGCTGCCCTCGCCGTACAACGCGTACCGGTCTACCACGGGCGACCCGGCGTACCAGCGCGACCAGGAGGATCTGCTGATCCTGTTCCGGCCGCTGTTCTTCACGTCGTTCATGCTGGCCGACCAGGTGGTCGACAACGACTTCTACGGGGCCGAGGCGCTGCTGCTGTCGTCGGCGTCGAGCAAGACCGCGTACGCCGCCGCGTTCGAGCTGCACCGGCGTGGGCCGCGCCTGGTCGGTCTCACCTCACCGGGCAACCTGGCGTTCACCCGGTCGCTCGGCTGCTACGACGAGGTCGTGTCGTACGACGACATCGACGCCCTCGACGTGGTCCCGACCGTCTACCTCGACCTGTCCGGCGCGCCCTCGACCCGCGCCGCCCTGCGGGGGCGCCTCGGCGACCGGCTCGTCCGGGACATCGCGGTCGGGCTGACCAACCAGACGCCGAACGCCGACGCCGCGGAGGAGGTGTTCTTCGCGCCGGTGCAGATGCGCAAGCGCGGCCACGACTGGGGCCGTGACGGCCTCGACCAGCGGTTCACCGAGGCCTGGCAACGCTTCGCCGCCGTGGTGAGCCGGTGGCTCGACGTGCGGGTGGGTGCCGGGCCGGCGGCGCTGCAACACGCGTGGCTCGACGTTCTCGCCGGTCGTACGCCGCCGCGGGTGGGCCACGTCGTCCAACTCTGATCAGCTCAGGCGGCGATGTCCGGAGTGAGCTGGAGGCGCAGCGCGGCAAGCGATCGGGTGATCAGCCGGGACACGTGCATCTGCGAGACGCCGATCCGCTCGGCGATCTGGGCCTGGGTCAGGTTGCCGTGGAAGCGCAGGCTCAGGATCTGGCGCTCGCGTTCCGGCAGCGTGGCGAGGGCCGGACCGAGGGCGACCCGGATCTCGACGAGATCGAACGCGCGGTCGTCGTCGCCGAGGGTGTCCCCGAGCTCCCGGCTGCTGTCAGCCCCGGTCGGGGTGGACAGCGACGTGGCCCGGTAGGCGCGCGCACCCTCCAACCCTTCCAGGACGGTCTCCTCGGACACGTCGAGGTAGGACGCGATGTCGGCGACTGTCGGCGAGCGGCCGAGGTTCTGGGTCAGGGCGCTGTTCGCCGCGGTGATCGACAGGCGCAGCTCCTGGAGGCGACGGGGTACGCGCACCGCCCAGGTGCGGTCCCGGAAGTACCGCTTGATCTCGCCGATGATTGTGGGAATGGCGTACCCGCTGAAGTCGACACCCCGGTCGTGGTCGAAGTTGTCCACGGCCTTGATGAGGCCGACGCAGGCGGTCTGGGTCAGGTCGTCGTCGGAAGCGCCGCGTCCGCCGTAGCGGCGGGCCAGGTGCCGGGCCAGCGGCAACCACGCCTCGATGGCGCGGTCCCGCACCGCTGGGCGGCGGGGGTCGTCCGCCGGGGTCGCCGCCAGGGCGGCGAGGAGGTCGTCCGGGCTCTGCTCGCTGATCCGCTGATCGGTGCTGGTGGCGTTGTCGACGATGGTGGCCATGTGGGTGGTCCTTCCCGCAGGCCCGTCGATCGAGTCGACCGGAAGAGTCTCCGAACCGGCTGTCGCCGGGGCGCACGTACGGGCGAAGGTGCGCTGTCGCAAGGCCACGAGCACGGGCCTCGCCACCGCGTCATGTCGTTCACTTGATGACCCGGACACTACCCGAAAGACCGACTATTTCCTAGCCGAAAGTATGAGGCTAGGCGTTTGGAGAGGGAGCGGGCGGGGATCAGCCGCGCTGGTCCGATGCGTCGACGGTGGTCGCGGCCGGCTGGGCCGGCTTCACCGCGAACGGGTGGCGCAGTTGCCGCATGGCCTCCTCGCTGCTGTCGAAGGTCACCGCCGGTCCGTCCAGCCCGTCGCCGTTCGACGTGGCGAGGAACAGGGCAGGTCGACCACTGTCGTTCGATGTCATGCAGGGATCCTGTCTCTACTGAAGGGGTGCGTCTGGAGCCTCGGCAACGTCGGCCGTGCGACCTGGTGACGCTTCGGCGCACACGCTGGCGCCCGAATGCTGGTGTCCTGTGCACGGGCGAAGCGCCCGGCGACACCGACACCCCGCACCATACCCGGCGCCGCCACCACATATGCGCCGCCGACGGACCCGCTTCGCTTGTGGCGAACCGGGCGCCCGGGAATTCTGTAATCCCCCCCGCTGCCGCGAGTCTCCGATCTTGAGGGCGGTCAGCACACCCAGCGTGGGCGCCGCGCGGATGAGCACCCAAGGAGTGAGACCCATGTCGTCAGCCGGTCGAGCACTGCCCGATGTCGGGTTGGTCGTCGCGGCCCGGCAGGGCGACCAGCGCGCTCTCGATGACGTCGTCGCGGCCTCGCTCCCGCTGGTCTACAACATCGTCGGGCGTGCGCTGCGCGGGCACGCCGACGTCGACGACGTGGTCCAGGAGACGTTGGTACGGGTGATCCGGTACCTGCCCGCGCTCAACGACCCGGCGGCATACCGGTCCTGGCTGGTGGCGATCACCATCCGCCAGGTGCGTGACTGGGAGACGCGCCGCCGCGTCGCGCTCAACCGCGACGCCGGGCTGGACGCGATCCACAACGTGCCCGACCCCGCCTCCGACTTCGCGGGGATGACCATCCTCCGGCTCGGCCTCACCGACCAACGACGCGAGGTCGCCGAGGCGACCCGCTGGCTCGACCCGGACGACCAGGAACTGCTCTCGCTGTGGTGGCTGGAGGAGACCGGCGAGATCACCCGGAACGAGGTCGCCGACGCGCTCGGGTTGTCACCCGGGCACGTCGCGGTGCGGATCCACCGGATGAAGGAACAGATCCAGAGCGCCCGCGGTGTCGTACGCGCGCTCCGCGCCCGCCCTGGTTGCCCGGACCTGGGCGCCGTGACCGCCGAGTGGGACGGCACGCCCAGTTCGCTGTGGCGCAAACGACTGGCTCGACACGTCCGCGACTGCGCGTTCTGTGGACGGCTGGGCACCACCCTGCTGCCGATCGACCGGCTGCTCGCCGGTATGCCGTTGCTACCGCTGCCGGCGGGTCTCGGCGCCCACCTGCCGAACGCGGCCGCCCCGGCAGCCGCCGCGCAGGCGGTCGCGCCGCCGAGCCCGACGGCCGGACCCGCCGCCGGCACGACACCACCCGGCGCCACCGATGCGGGCGGTGGCCAGAGCGTCGTCGACCTCGCGATGAACCGGCCCCGGGGCCTCGTGCCGTCCCTCGCCGCCGGTGTGGCCGCCGCCGTCCTGGCCATCACCATGGCGGTGGTGATCCAGCCGGACGACCCGTCCGCGCCCTCGTGGGCGGCGCCGCCGTCTGCCGCGCCCACCGCCGTCGCCACCCCGAGCGTCGCGCCCTCGCCGAGCGCACGCCCCTCGTCGAAAGCTCCGGTCGCGCCGGCGGTCAGCTCCACCCGCAAGGGCGTCGGGGTGTGGAACTTCGCCGGGGCGAGTCAGGCGTTGGCGAACTCGAGGGCCGGCTGGTACTACACCTGGGGCACTCAGCACCCGGGGATCAGCACTCCGCGCGGTGCGACGTTCGTGCCGATGATCCGCAGCGCGGAGAACGTCACCGCCGATGAGCTGGCCCGGGCCAGGGCCGCCGGGCCGTACCTGCTCACCTTCAACGAGCCGGACATGCCCGAGCAGGCGAACATGACAGTCGAGCAGGCGTTGGACCTGTGGCCGCAGCTGATGGCGACGGGCAGCAAGCTGGGCAGCCCTGCGGTCGCCTGGGGCGGGCCGGACCCGCAGGGTTGGCTGGACAGGTTCATGACCGGCGCCCAGGCCCGCGGCCACCGGGTGGACTTCATCACGCTGCACTGGTTCGGCGCCGACTTCACCACCGCCACAGCGGTGGCCCAACTCCGGCAGTACCTCCAGGCCGTCTACCAGCGGTACCGGAAGCCGATCTGGCTGACCGAGTTCGCGTTGATCCGCTTCGCCGGAGGCGGTTCGCAGTTTCCCAGTCAGCAGCAGCAGGCGGCCTTCCTCACGGCGGCCACCGCCATGCTCGGCCAACTGCCCTACCTGCACCGCTACGCCTGGTTCGGGCTGCCCGCCACCGACAAGGACCGGTCCGGGTTGTTCCGCGACGGAAAAGAGGCGACAGTGGTCGGCCGCGCGTTCCAGGCCGCCCGTTGAGCGGGGACGAACCGGTGGACGAGCAGTTCGTGGCAGAGCGCGCCGGCTCTCGCGTACGGACCGGGCGGCTGGTCGGCGTCGTCGCGACCCTGGTCGCCACCGCGTTGGCCGTCGGTCTCAGCCAGGGTTGGGGCCGCACCGACCAGGCACCCGTGGCCTCGTCGGCCACCGCCTCGTCGGCCGCCGCGGTGCCGACCGCGCCGGTAGTGCTCAACGCCACCGACGACGCCTTCGTCCAACTGCTGATCCCGATGAACGAGGGCGCGCTCGCGCTGATCGACCAGCTCGACACCCGCCCGGCGGCCGCTGATCCGTCGCTGCGGGCCCTCCTCGGCGAACTCCGCACGGCTCATCAGGCGGAGTTGCGGGACCTGCGGGGGCTGTTGGCCGCGGGCAACGTGCCGGAGCTGAACATCCACGAGGGGCATCAGATGCCCGGCATGGTCACCGATGTCACCCTCGCCGAGCTGCGTGCCGCGCCGGACGCCGAGGTGTCGTCCCGGGCGGCCGCCCTGATCCGGGCGCACCTCGCGCAGACAGTGGTGCTGTGCCGGGGTGAGCAGACCGCCGGGGGAAGCCCGGAGCTGAAGGCGCTCGCGGGCCGGATCCAGCAGGCGCGGGCCGCCGAGCTGAGCACGCTGGACGACCGGCCTGGCGCGCCCACCGCCGCGCCGGGCGGCTGACCATGCCCTCCAGAGGGCCGGCCGATGCGGACGTCTGACCTGCACGCCGACGTCCGTCCCCCGTCCCGGGCGTCCCGCCCCGCCCACCGTGCCGTCACCTCCGACGTCGTCCGCCCGGCCCGCCGCGCGACGCACCGGCCCCGGAGCGGAGCACCGCCCGACGCGCTCGCCTCGGTGCCGGCGGCAGGTTGGCGTGCTGGCCACCGTCGCGCCGCCGGCCGCGCCGCCGTCGTCGCCTCGATCCTGACGGTCGGTGTCGGGTGGCTGCTCGCGATCCTCGTCGCGCCGCACGTCACCCTCTCGCCGGGTGCGCGGATGGTCGCCCTCTTCTGCCACCTGACCTGCCTCGTGGTGGGCTTCGGCGCGGTGCTGACTGTGGACTGGTTCAGCCTGCGCTGGCTGCTGCGCCGGGAACCGCTCGGCACGGTGCTGACCGCCGCCCGCGGCGCGCACCTGCTCATCTGGCTGGGCCTGGTGGGTCTGCTCGCCAGTGGGGCCGCCCTCGGGCCGGACACGTCGTCCGGGCTGGTCTGGGTCAAGTTGTTGGCCGTGCTGGTGGTCGGCGTCAACGGGCTGTTTCTCGGCCGGGTCCGGGATCGACTCGTGGCAGTGCAGGGTCGCCCGCCCTGGTCGGCACTGCTCCCCGGTGTCGCCGCCGCGACGATCTCGCAGTTCGCCTGGTGGACCGCGACACTCGTCGGCTTCTGGAACGCCAACAGCTGACGGTCACCAACAGCTGACGGCCACCAACGGCCGACGGTCGCCGGCCGGGTCGGTGGGTCAGGCCGGCGTCGGGTGTCTCTGCGCGAACCGGGCGCGGGTCAGGAACGCGAGTTGGGCCCGCTTGTCCGGCATGTCGATCTCGGAGTCGAAGGTGAAGCCCTCGATCTCCAGTCGGCGCAGGGCGAGGTGGTTGCGGACGTCCGGCTCGACCACGATCCGCTGGGCGGCCGGGTCTCGGAACAGGAAGCGGGCAACGGCCGGGCCGACCGCGTTGGTGAGGCTGCGGGCGAGGCGTCGGTCGGGGCTGAGCAGCAGGTGCATCCCCACGTCGCCGGGCTGGACGGGGTAGCGCTCGCCGACCGGGTCCGCCTCGGGCTGATAGCTCTGAAAGAGGCCGACCGGCTCCCCGTCGACCATGATCAGGTACGCGTGGTGGGTGGGCAGACTGTCCACAAAGGCGTAGATCTCGCGTACCTCTTCGAGGGTGTGCGAACCCATGCCCCAGAAGGAGTTGCGGGGAAGGGTCACCCAACCGTGCAGGAGGGCGGCGTCCCGTTCCGGGTCCACGGCCACCAACGACAGCTCGCCGAGACCGGCGATCTTCTCCTGGTACGTCATCGGGCGCTGTCCTCTGTTCCATCCGGGGCGCAACTTAGGTTAACCTCCCCTAACCAAGGATGACCTTACCTGGAGGGGTGCGTGAAACGGAACTGGGAGGCCCTGGTCCTCAAGGCCATGGGAGGGCGGGACTTTCAGTTGACCGTCCTGAGCACCGAGTCGATCGACGGGCACTACCAGCGGCTCCTCCTGGACGGGGGCGGCCTGCTGGAGACGTGCGGGGTGCACCCCACGATGTGGATCCGGTTGTGGTTCGACAACGACGGGCGGGCACACCAGCGCGCGTACACGGTGGTGGACCCCGACCCGACCACCGGCCGCTTCACACTCGAATTCGCCATCCACGACGGCTGCGCGGCCCGGTGGGCCACCACGGCCAAGGTCGGCGACACCATCGGCGCGACAGTGCAGGGCAGCGCCTTCGAACTGCCCGACCCCGCGCCCGAGCACCTCTACCTCGTCGGTGACGCGGCCTCTCTGCCCGCGGTGAACAGCCTGCTCGACGCCGGTGCCGACATCCCGGCGACGGTCTGGCTGGAGTACGCCCACGAGGGCGAGAAGGCGCTCGCGCTGCGGGCCCGGGCACACCACGACGTCACCTGGGTGCCACGGCGCGACGAGGGTCAGCACCTCGTCGACACCGTCTGCGCGGCAGTGCCGACCAGCGGTACGGGCCACTACTGGGTGGCCTGCGAGGCGGCCACCACCCGGGGCATCACCCGACACCTCCGCAAGACGCTGGGCGTCGACAAGGACCGGTTGACCTCCCTCGGCTACTGGAAAGCGGCATGAAGGGCCGGCTCGGCACCCTGACCGCGCTGTACGTCACCCAGTACCTCGGCGTCGGCTTCATCACCGTCGGGCTCACGGCCATCCTGCGCGACGGTGGCACCTCGCTGGACACGCTGGCGCTGCTGCAGATCGTCGGCCTGATCTGGCCCATCAAGTTCCTCTGGGCGCCGATCCTCGACCGGTGGGGCTCACGGCACCGCGGCCACTACCGCTCCTGGTTGCTGGTGCTCCAGACCGCCCTGGTGCTGGCCCTGCTGGCGTTGCTGCCGTTCGCCAGCACGGCCGACGCGCTCGGCCCGATCATCGCGATCTGCGCCGCGTACGTGTTCTTCTCGGCCACCCAGGACATCGCCGTGGACGCCGTCGCGGTCCGCATGCTCGCCGACTCGGCCCGGGGGACCGGCAACGGCATCCAGGTCGCCGCGAGCTACCTCGGCAACCTGCTCGGTGGCGGCGCCTGCGTCCTGGTCTACGACCAGTTCGGCTGGGCGCCGGCGATCGGCCTGCTGGTCGCGATGACGGCGGTCGGCCTGCTGGTGGTGTGGCGGTTCCAGGAGCCTCCCCGTACCGATCGGGTGGAACGGGTCGGCGCCGCCTACCGGGCGCTGCTGTCGGTGTTCGGCCAGCCGGGCTGCCGGTGGTGGACGTTCGGTGTGGTGCCGCTGGTCTACGTCGGCGCGGGCATGGCGTACGCCCTGGTCACTCCGGCGCTCGTCGACGCCGGCTGGTCGTTGGGTCGGATCGGCGTCGTCACCGGTGTGGTGACCAGCGCCCCGGCCATCGTGGCGGGCCTGGTCGCGGGTCTCGGGATCGGGCGGTTCGGGCGCGGTGGCGTGCTCGTGGTCGGCGGCGTCGCGCTCACCGTGTCGACGTTGCTGCTGCTGCCGCTGATGAACGGTCAGGCGCCGCTGGGCGGGACTGTCGCCGCGCTCTGCTGCTTCATGGTGGCGTACACCATCGCCAACGTCGTGCTCTACACGGTCAACATGGACTACTCGCGGCCGGACACCGGTGGCACGGACTTCACGGTCCTGTCGTCGTTCGGTCTGGTCTGCTCGTTCGTGGCGGCGTCCATCGGTCTCGCGGCGGCCGACCGGATCGGCTACCCGGCGGTCGCGGTCGCGGCCATCGTGCTGGTGGCGGCCGGCGTCGCTCTCGGCCTCGTCCACCAGCGGAGGTTCCCGCACCGGCCCGGCCCCGCGGCTGGCTCGCCGGCCGATCAGCCCACCGCCGGCTCGCCGGCCGATCAGCCCGCAGTGGACGGCGTCAAGGCGGTGGCGTGACCACTGTCCAGCCGGCCACCGACACCGCGGCATCGGCCCGACTGCCACAGCGATGGCTCATTCTGGCCGTGCTGTGCGTCGCGCAGTTGGTGGTGGTGCTGGACAACACGGTGCTGACAGTGGCGGTGCCGGTGCTCACCACCGAGTTGGGCGCCAGCACCGCCGAGGTGCAGTGGATGATCAACGCGTACGCGTTGGTGCTGTCCGGGTTGTTGCTCACCGCCGGTAGCGCCGCCGACCGGTACGGTCGCCGCCGGATGTTGCTCGCCGGGCTGGTCCTGTTCGGGGTCGGCTCGCTGGCCGCCGGGCTCGCCAGTACCAGCGGGCAACTGATCGCCGCGCGGGCCGGGATGGGGGTCGGTGGGGCGCTGCTGGTCACCGCGACGCTCGCGGTCGCGATGCAGGTCTTCGATGCCGCCGAGCGGTCCCGGGCGATCGGCGTCTGGGCGGCCACCAGCGCGTTGGGCTTCGCCGTCGGGCCACCCATCGGCGGCACGATCCTCGCGCACCTGCCGTGGGGTGCGATCTTCCTGATGAACGTGCCGATCGTGCTGGTCTGCCTGCTCGTCGCTCGCGCGCTGGTCCCGGAGTCCCGCGGGCCGGCCGGCGGGCGACTCGACGTGCTGGGCGCCGTGCTCTCCACCGCCGGCCTGACAGCGGTCGTCTGGGCGATCATTTCCGGGCCGGAGCGTGGCTGGGCGTCGACCGAGGTGGTTGGCGCGGCGACCGTCGGCGTACTCCTGCTCGGGATCTTCGTGTGGTGGGAGCGACGGATCGCGCACCCGATGCTGGACATGCGCTTCTTCCGGGACCGGCGCTTCGTCGGTGCGATCTCCGGCGTCGTGCTGATCACGTTCGGCGCCACCGGAGCGCTGTTCCTGCTCACCCAGCACCTCCAGTTCGTCAGGGGTTATCCCGCCTGGGAGGCCGGTCTGCGGATGGCGCCCTTCGCGCTCTCCATCGTGCTGCTCAACGTCAGTGGCGTCGTCGCGAGCGTGATCCGTCGGCTCGGCCTGGCGATCGCCATCGCCGTCGGCATGACGCTGCTCGCGGCTGGTCTCGCGCTGGTCACCCTCTTTCCGTCCGACGGGTACGGGGTGCTGCTGGCCGGGCTGCTCGTCATGGGTGTCGGTTGCGCGCTGGCCAACCCGGCCATCGTCGAGGCGGTGATGAGCGCGATCCCGACGGCGAAGGCCGGCGCGGGCGCGGGTGTCGACGGCACCATGACCGAGGTCGGCAGCAGCCTCGGCATCGCGGTGCTGGGTGCCGTGCTGAACGCCCGGTTCGCGGCGCTGCTGCCGGCGGCTCTGGCCGGTGCCGGATCGTTTCCCGCGGCTCTCGCAGCCGCCCGCGAGGGAGCCGAACGGGAGGCGGTGACTGTCGCCTTCGCCTCGGCGTTGGAGACGGGGCAGTTGGTGGGCGCGGCTGCGGTGATGATCGGTGGCCTGGTGGCCGCCCTGTTGCTGCACCGGGCAGACCGCACCAAATCCGTCTAATAAGGGTAGGCTACCCTAATAGTGACATCGTGGTAGTCGACGGAGGCGGCATGCGGCTCTACCTGACCGCGCTCAACCCCACCGACGCCGTCCTGGACGGGTTTCTCCCGGCGGCGGCGTCACTCGGGCTGTCGACCACAGTGCTGACCGACCGGCCGGGCGAATGGCCGGCGGAGGTGCGGGTGGCGCGGTGCGAGGTCCGTGACCCGGCCGCTGTGGTCGCGGCGGCGGCACCCACCCGACCGGTGGCGCTACTGTCCAACAGCGACCATCTCCAGGAGGCCACCGCGATCGCCGCCCGAAAGCTCGGTCTGCCCGGCAAGGACCCGGACACCGCGCGTCTCTGCAAGGACAAGGCCGCGGCCCGCCGGGCGATCGCCGCTGCGGGCCTCGATCTGGTAGGCACCGTCACAGTCGAACCCGGCGCCGCGCCGGAGGTGCCGACCCTGATGTTTCCGGCGGTGGTCAAACCCCGCGAGGGAGTGGCCAGTGAGGATGCCTACCTGGTGGCCGACCACGCCGAGTTGGTCGCCCGGGTCGCCGAGATCCGTGGCCGGCGGCCCGACGTGGCCCTGGTGGTCGAGGAGTACCTCGACGGCGAGCTGCGCACCTTCGAGACCCTCGGCGACGGCACCGAACTGGCCTCCCTCGGCGGGTGGCGCACCGGCCTCGGCCCGCCGCCGACCTTCACCGAGGAAAGTCTCGACTGGTCGCCCCCGGGGGAGCAGGCGCGCACCCAGCTGCGGGCGCGGCTCGACGCGCTCGGGGTCGGCTTCGGCGCCTGCCACACCGAATACGTCGTCTCCGACGGCCGGGTCCGGCTCATCGAGGTGAACTACCGCCTCATCGGCGACCGGATGGACCTGATCCTCGCCGACCTGTTCGGTGTGCCGTTGTTCGAGTACGTCATCCGGCTGCACCTCGGCGAGCCGCTGGCCGCCCTCGGCCTGCCCGACACCGTGGACCGATACGCCCGGGTGGAGTACGTCTGCGCGGACCGGTCTGGCCGTCTCGTCGCCGCACCGGGCCCTCTGGACACCGCCCACGGCGATGTCCGGCTGGGCTGCCGTCCGCTGCGCGAGGTGGGCCGCACCGCCGAGTACACCGGCACGAACCGCGACTACCTCGCCGTGCTGCACGGGATCGGCCCCGACGAGAGCACCGTCCGGCAGTCGCTGGCGGCCCTCCGCAGTGGCCTCCAGTGGACCATCGTCGAGTGAGCGACGACTGCGAGCGGGAGGTCTTCGCCCGGGTGCTCGACGCCCTGCTACGCGAGGACCACCTCGGGCTGCGCAGCGCCGGCCGACCGGACGGGCCCGACTGGTGGCAGGTGCCGCACCCCGCCGGCCTGCTGCGCATTCCGGTCCGGGCGGACGGGTTCCAGCAGGCCCTGCGCACCGCCGCGCCGATGGTGCTGCTGGTGGTCGGCGCCGGCGACGTGCGGCGTACGGAGACGCTGGACGGGCTGTTGACGCTGCTCGCCCCGCGCGGCAACGCCGAGGCGGAGGCCGGCTGGCGGGACTTCGCCGTCGAGTGCCACGCCGACCTGCGGGCCCGACGGCTCGCCGCCCGCAACCGGGCGCGGGTGCTCACCGAGGTGGCCGCCGAGCGCGCGCACGCCCCGACCGGCCTGCCGGGGGCGCTGCTGGACGACGTGCTCGCCGCCCACCAGGGCCACCCCGTCTACCCCACCGACCGGTGCCGGCACGGTCTGCGCGACGACGAACTGCTCCGGTACGCCCCGGAGCACGCCCCCCGTTTCGCGCTGCGCTGGTACGCCGCCCCGGCCGAGGACGTCCGGCTCGCGGGCGAGCTGCCAGCGTGGTGGCCGCGCGCGCCACGACCGGATCAGCTGCTGCTGCCGGCCCATCCGATCACAGTGGCCCGCGACGCGCTCCCGTTGGTCGACCTGCCGGTGACCCCGGTGCGCCCCACCCTCTCCATGCGGACGGTGGCGCTCGACGACGACCCGTACCTGCATCTCAAGCTGCCGCTGCCGACCGCGAGTCTCGGCGCGCGCAACCGACGCACGCTGCAACCGGGTTCACTCGCCGACGGCGCGGCAGTCGCCGCACTGCTCGACCGGATCGCCACCGCCGAACCCAGCTTCGCCGGTCGGATCCGGCACGCCGACGAGAGCACCTGGGCGCACGTCGACGGCGACGAGCGCCGCGGTTTCCTGCTCCGCCGATTTCCGCGTGACCTGGCCGGCGTCCAGGTGGTGCCGGTCGCGGCCCTCGCCGCCGCCGACCCGGTGGCGGGCACCGTCCTCGAACGGATCAGCCCGCAGCGGCCGGTCCAACTGCTGGAGTCCTATCTGGACCTGCTGCTCGACTGGCACGTCTTCCTCTGGCTCCGCCACGGAGTCGCCCTTGAGGCGCACCCGCAGAACATCCACCTGCTGGTGCGCCCGGACGACACTGTCGGCCTGCTCTACAAGGACAACGACGGCGCCCGGCTCGACCCGCGGCACGACGGCCCGAACGGGCTCACAGTGCACGACGACCGGATGTGGGCGCGCGACCCACACGAGCTGGCCGACGTGTTCACCACCATCACCCTGCACCTGGCCGCCGCCGCACCCCTGGTCGCCCTGGCTGCCCGAGGACTGCCCGTGCCGACACCCGCCGAGGCGCTGGTGCCCCGGCTCGCCGCCGCCCGCGACCGGTGGGGCGACGGACCGGCGGTGCGGACCTTCACCGAGCGGGTCCTGAACGCCACCCAGCTGCCCATCAAGGCGATGCTCACCGCCGGCACCCTGCTGCCCAAACAGCGGCTGGGCTGCACCGACATCAACAAGTACTACCTGCGTACCGGCCCGAACTACCTGCGGGAGACACGATGACGAGCGCCCAGTTGCGCTCCCGGCCGGCCAGCGGCACCGGTCAGCGCGCCGACCTGGCCGCCGCCCACGCCGTCTTCGGCTGCCTGCTGCGCGAGCTGGCCCCGCCGGACGGCGCCCCGACAGTGGTCGACGGCGCCGTACGGCTGCTGCTGCCGCACCTCGACGTCACGGTGCGCTGCGAGGTCGCGCGAACCTCGCCGCTCGGCGCGCACCGCTACACCGGCCCGGTCCAACGCAACACCGGCGGCGGACGGTGGGAAGACCTGGACGCCGACGGGTTGGCCGCCCTGGTCGCGGCGGAGCTCACCACACGTACCGGACAGGCCAACGACGAGTTCGTCGAGCAGGTCCGGGCCAGCCGCGACACAGTGGCCCGGCTACTGGCCGACCGACCGGCCGAGGACCCGACCCCCACCGGTGAGCCCGCCATCGACGCGTACGTCGACTCCGAACAGTCGCTGGTCTTCGGCCACCCGCACCACCCCACCCCGAAGTGGCGCAGCGGTGACCCGGACAGCTGGCGGGCGTACGCGCCGGAGCTGCGCACCGCGTTCCGGCTGCACTGGCTCGCCGTACCGGACGACCTGACCGCCGACGCCGGACCGTTCGATCCGCTGGTGGCCGCCCTCGACCCACCGCGGCCCCCGCGTGGGCACCGCGTCCTGCCGGTGCACCCCTGGCAGCTGTCGCTGATCCCGCCCACCCACCCACGGCTGCGCCACCTGGGGGCGGCCGGTGTGCCGGTACGGCCCACGGCGAGCGTCCGTACCCTCTACGCCCCCGAGGCCGACCTGTTCGTGAAGACCAGCCTCCACGTGCGCATCACCAACTGCCTGCGCAAGAACGCCCGCTACGAACTCACCGGCGCTGTGGCGCTGACCGATCTGCTGGCCCGGGTGCCGCTGCCGGACGGGGTGCGGCTGCTCGCCGAGCCCGCCTACCGCACTGTCGACGTCCCCGGCCCGGACGAGGCGTACGGGACGATCCTGCGTGGCGGTCTGCGCCCGCACCTGCGTCCCGGCGACACCCCGGTGCTGGCAGCGGCGCTGGCCGCGGCCCCGCTGGTGACACCGGATCCGGTGGCCTGGTGGCGCGCGTACGTCGGCCTGCTGGTGCCGGCGGTGCTGCGCAGTTGGCTCGGCCACGGCGTCGTGCACGAGGCGCACCTGCAGAACGTGGTCGTCGTGCTCGACCGGGACCGGCGCCCGGTACGCATGCTGCTGCGCGACCTGGAGGGGGTGAAGCTGGACGCCGACCGGTGGGGCGCCTGGCCGGACGGTGTCCCGGCGCAGGTCCGCTACGGTCCCCGGGCCTCCCACCGCCGAATCGTCTACTGCCTGTTCGTCAACCACCTCGGTGGGATCAGCGGCGCCCTCGCCGACGCGCGGCCGGGAGTCGAACGGCGGCTGTGGCAGGAGCTGCGTGCGGTCGTCGAGTCGGTGGCCGCCGACCTCGGTGACCCGGCCGAGCTGCGCGCGCTGCTGACCGGGGAGCCGCTGCTGGCCAAGGCGAACCTGCTGGTCCGGTGGCGGCGCGACGCCGACCGGGCCGCACCCTTCGTGCCGGTACCGAACCCCATGGGTGGGCCACGATGACCCGACCGGTCTACGTCCACGACCTCGACGCGCTGGCCGGGCAGGCCCGAGCCATCCGGGCGGCGCTGCCCCGGCCGGTCGAGCTGCTGTACGCGGTCAAGGCCAACCCGGATCCCGGTGTGCTGCGAACCCTCGCCCCGATCGTCGACGGGTTCGAGGCCGCCAGCCGGGGCGAGCTGAGAAGGCTGGCCGAGGTGCTGCCGGGGCGGGCGCCGGCCGCGTACGCCGGGCCGGGCAAGACCGACGCGGACCTCGCCGCCGCTCTCGCCGCCGGGGTGCGCCGCATCCACGTCGAGTCACCCACCGAACTGGCGCGACTCGGCGCGCTGGCCACCGCGGCGGGCCGGTCGGCCCAGGTGCTGCTGCGGGTGAACCTGCCGGTCGACGCGCCGGGCGCGAGCCTGGTCATGGGCGGTGGACCCAGCCCGTTCGGCATGGACCCGGCCGACGCGGTGGCGTGCGCACGCCGCCCGCCCGCCGGCATCGACGTACGCGGAATCCACGCCCACCTGGCCAGTGGGTTGGACGCACCGCTCGCCGCGACTGTTGCCGCCGCCGTCGTCGAGTGGGCGGCGGCCGAGGTCGACGCCGCCGAGGTCGACGTGGGCGGGGGCATGACCGTCGACTACACCGACCCGGACGCGCGGTTCGACTGGGAGGGCTACGGCCGGGCCCTGGCGGACGTCCTGGACCGGCATCCGGGAGTGCGGCTGCGCATCGAGCCGGGCCGGTCGGTCACCGCCCACTGCGGGGCGTACCTCACCGAGGTCGTCGACGTGAAGCGCTCCTACGGCGAGTGGTTCGTGGTGGTGGCCGGCGGGACGCACCACCTGCGGACGCCGGCGGCGAAGGGGCACGCGCAGCCGTTCACAGTGCACCCGCGACGCGGTGCCGGCGGCCCCCGCACCGACGGCGGGCCGGTCACAGTGGTCGGGCAACTCTGCACCCCGAAGGACGTGTTGTCCCGCTCGGCCACCGCCGGGCCGATCGGCGTGGGTGACGTGTTGGCGTTCGCCATGGCCGGCGCGTACGCCTGGAACATCAGCCACCGTGACTTCCTGCTGCACGAACCGCCGCACTTCCGTACCGGTGACCTGCACAAAGTGGCCGCCGAGTGGGCGGCCCGGCCGCTCGGGGGGTGAGCCCGGGAGGCTCGATCGGCTCGGTGTGTTATCGATAACATGCTATCTTTCGACCGGGAGTGAAGGGCACGCTCCCGGTCACCCGAGCCGGCCGGCGAAGACGCGCCGAGGGCCCCACCCTCCCGCCGCCTTCCCCGTCGGTGACCAGTCCGGGCCCCCGTCGACGCCAGGCGACCGTTGTTGGTCGCCGAACGGCAAGGAGCCCAAGCAATGCTGAGACGTAGGTTCTTCCTCCCATCCATCGCGGCCGCGGCGCTTCTCCTCGCGGCCACCACCGGCGGCGCGCTGAGCGGCGGCTTCGGTGCCACGGCGGCGGCCGCCGACTACGGCACCCTCGCGGCGACCGCCGGCTGCGGCAAGGCCCCCACACTCGCCAGCGGGACGCGCACGATTCAGAGCAGCGGCCAGAGCCGCACGTACAACCTGCGGATCCCGGACGGGTACGACCGGAACCGCCCCTACCGACTGATCTTCGGCTTCCACTGGTTGAACGGCTCGGCCAACAACGTCACCTCGGCCGGCTACTACGGGCTCCAGCCACTGTCGAACAACAGCACCATCTTCGTCGCTCCGCAGGGTCTCAACGCCGGCTGGGCCAACACCAACGGTCGCGACCTGACCCTGTTCGACGACATCTCCCGGCAGATCGAGAACGACCTCTGCGTCGACACCACCCAGCGCTTCGCCCTGGGCTGGAGCTACGGCGGGGCCATGAGTTACGCGGTGGCCTGCGCCCGGCCCACGATCATCCGAGCGGTCACCGTCATCTCCGGCGCGAACCTCAGCGGATGCAACGGGGGCACTCAGCCCGTCGCCTACTTCGGCATCCACGGCATCTACGACAGCGTGCTGAACATCTCCCAGGGTCGGCAGCTGCGCGACACGTTCGTGCGGAACAACGGCTGCACCGCGCAGAGCCCGCGCGAACCGAGCCGGGGCAGCCTCACCCACATCACCACCGCGTACGCGGGATGCCGGGCCGGCTACCCGGTGCAGTGGGCGGCGTTCGACGGGGACCACACCCCCAGCCCGGTCGACGGGTCGGGCAGCCCCAACGACTCCCGGACCTGGACCTCGGGTGAGATCTGGCGGTTCTTCAGCCAGTTCGAGTCGACCACGCCACCGACGACTCCGCCGCCGACCGACCCGCCGCCCACGGATCCGCCGCCGACCACCCCGCCGCCGACCGGCGAGCCCGGCACCTGCACCGCCACCTACCGGACGCTCAACACCTGGCCCGGCGGCTTCCAGGCCGAGGTGACAGTGGCCAACAACTCCACCGCGGCCTTGAACGGCTGGACCGTCGGTCTGACCCTGGCCAGTGGTCAGGCCATCAGCAGCCTCTGGAGCGGCACCAACACGGGCACCACCGGCAGTGTCACAGTCAGGAACGCCGCCTACAACGGCACTGTCGGCCCGAACGCCTCGACCAACTTCGGTTTCACCGCCACGGGCAACGGTGCCACGGCACCCAGCAACGTCACCTGCACCAGCCCCTGAGTTCGCCAGCACATGGGCCCGGAGCCGACCGGCTCCGGGCCCATGGGTGACGCGGGTGCCGCGACTCCGTGAGATCGTCATGGATTCGGGAGGGCTGCTTCGTGTAGAAGAGAGGCTTGATCGCCGCACCGGGCAGGCCGTCGCAGCCAACGGGCCCATTGACCCCTCACGAAGGTCTTCACCAGCGATGATACAAGCAATTGAATTGACGAAGTCCTATGGCCGCGTGCACGCGGTGAACGGGGTCAGCTTCGAGGCGCGGCCCGGTCGGGTCACCGGCTTCCTCGGGCTCAACGGGTCTGGCAAGACCACGACCCTCCGGATGCTTCTCGGGCTGACACGTCCGACCTCCGGTGAGGCACGCATCAATCACCGGCGGTTCCGCGACCTGAAGCACCCGTCGAAGGAGGTCGGCGCCGTCCTCGAACAGGGAATCAGCCATCCCGGTCAGTCCGGCCGAGCGCATCTGGTCTCCCAGGCGCTCATCGTCGGTGCGAGCCGGTCACGGGTCGACGCACTGCTCGACGAGGTTGATCTCGCGCAGGCGGCTGGTCAGCGCACCGGCCAGTACTCGCTGGGCATGCGGCAGCGGCTGGCGGTTGCCACCGCCCTGCTGTGTGACCCACCGGTACTCGTGCTGGACGAGCCGGCGAACGGCCTCGACCCCGAGGGTGTGGCGTGGATTCGCGCTCTGCTGCGCAACCACGCCAACCGGGGAGGCACTGTCCTGCTGTCGAGCCACCTGCTCGCTGAGCTGGCCCATCTCATCGACGACGTCGTGATCATCGTCAAGGGGCGGGTCACGTGCGAGGCGCCGCTCGCCAGCCTGTACGACAACGTGGCCTCCCGTCTGCGGATCCGCAGCCGTGATCAGCGGCGGTTGTGGCAGGTGTTGGAGAGCGCCGGCGGGCGTGTCACCAGGAATGGTGATGTTCTGGAGGTGGTGGGCCTGACGTCCGAGGATGTCGGCGAGATTGCCTTCCAGGCGCGGGTGCCGCTGCACGAACTGACCGTCGACCCACCGGACCTGGAGCAGATCTTCCTCACCATGGCGGCCGCTCGATGATCTCGATCCTCCGCAGCGACCTCTACCGAACCGCGACCATCCGGTCGAGCTCGATCTCGCTGGCCGTGCTCGTCCTGCTGGGCCTGCTCCTCGGAGCGGTGAACATCGACGCCTGGGCCCTGTTGGCCGGCATGGGCGCGTTCGGGTTCGCCGCGATGGTGGTGGCGCAGCACTACCAGCACCGCACGGCCTTCCTGCTCTACCTCTCGCAACCCAGGCGGATGGTGGTGCTCGGTGGACAACTGGCGGCGGCCATCGTCGTGGCCACCGCCTTCGTCGCCACCAGCGGCCTCGCCGTTCTGATCCGGGGTGAGTCAGGGCCGTACAAGGACCTGCTGACGGTGGTGCCGATCATGGCGATCCTCGCTGCCTCCTGCGCGTCCATCGTCCGGCGGTCGACGTGGCTCCTGCTCGGCAGTGCGGGCTGGTTCGTCTTCGTCGAGGGTCTGATCGGCAGGTTGAAGCTGCCACTGCCGTTCACGTCGCTCATCAGCGCCGGCACCGGCGACACCCGCGGCCTCCTGATCGCCTCCCTGTGGGCCGGCGTGGCCGTCGTCGTGGCAAGCCTCAGCATCGGGCGTGACCTGACGGGCGACTAGTTCGACCGGGCAACCACTGGTGGTTCGCGTCGAGCCCGGCCCGGCCCGGCCCACGCCGAGCGGCGGCGCATGCCCGAGGCCCTGACCAGCGGTGAGCTGGTCAAGGCCTCGGTGCTCGTCTGCGCGCGACTAGCTTTCGCCCTCGAGCAGGTCGCGGAGGGCGTCCAGGGCGGCGATCTCCTCCTCGAACGTCTTGCCGACGACCGGGCCGAGGAAGCGGGACAGCCCGCTCGGCTGCCACGCCAGCTTCAGGGTGAGCTGGGTCCCGCCGCCATCGGTCGGCCGGAGCGTGTACTCACCCTGGGTGCGTACCACGCTGCCGGTGGCCTGGAAGGCCAGACGTCGACCCGGCTCGAACCCGGTCACCTCGTAGTCGGCCGGGATGCGGCTCCCACCGGGGCCCTTGAGTCCCTGTCTGTAGCGAGCGCCGACCCCCTCGCCGGAGACGCGCGCGACGTCGAGCACGTTGGGACGCCAGCGCGCGTCGTTCTCGCCGCGGGCGAGAAAGGCGAAGACGTCGTCGGGGGTCCGTCCGATCTGCACTGTCTTCTCTGCCGAGGGCACAAGAAACCTTTCTCCGGAGGTCAGGGAACGATCTTCATCTGTGCCATCATCCCACTCGCGGAGTGGTCGATCATGTGGCAATGGTAGACATACCGGCCAAGGTACGGCCCGAACGTCGCCTGGAGTCGGACCGTCTCGCCCGGCCCCACCGAGACGGTGTCCTTCACTCCGGCCTCTCCCGGTGCCGGCGGCTGGCCGTTGCGGTCCAGCACCCGGAACTGGACCAGGTGGGGGTGGAAGTTGTGCGGGATGCCGAAGAGCGTGTCGCCGTTGGTCACCGTCCACACCTCGGTCGTGTTGCGCTTGATCTCGGTGTCTACCCGGTCGGCGTCGAACTGCTGCCCGTTGATGAGGAACTGCCCGGTCGACGGGTTGAAGTTGAGCGTGAACGCCCGCTCCTTGGTGGCCGCCGGCAGCGCGGGGATGGTGCTCAGCCGGTCGGGCACCCGGCTGGTGTCGGCGGCGGCCCGGTTGACGTCGAAACGCAGCACCGGCCCGGCCACGGCGTCGTCGAGGAAGACCTGGCTGCCGACCGGGAACGCACGGAAGTCGACGACGATCTCGATCCGCTCGCCGGGTGTGAGGCTCCACGAGCGGATCGGCGTCGGCCCGGTGAGGAGCCCGCCGTCGCTCGCGATCTGGGTGACCTCGGCGTCGTTGCCGAGCCGCAGGGTGAACGTGCGGAGGTTGGACGCGTTGGCGAAGCGCAGCCGGTACTTGCGGGCGGCCACCTGGAAGTAGGGCTGCGGCTTGCCGTTGACGAGGATCGTGTTGCGGAACTGGAAGTCGTCGTGTTCGAAGACCAGGCTCGCGTCTTCGGCGAACCGCGCGTCGCGCAGCATGATCGGGATGTCGTAGTTGCCGGACGGCAACCGGAGTTCGGCCTGGGCCGGGTCGTCGATCAGGAAGAAGCCGGCGAGCCCGCGGAACACGTGCTCGGCCTCCATGTGATGGGCATGGTCGTGGTACCAGAGCGTGGCGGCCCGCTGCTTGTTGGGATAGCTGTAGAGCCGGCTCCTACCCGGGTCGAGCACGTCGGTCGGGAACCCGTCGCTGCTCGACGGTGTGTGGCCTCCGTGCACGTGTACCGCGGTCGGCATGTCGAGGTGGTTGCTGTGCGCGATGACCGCGAGCCGGCCCGTCTTGACCCGGAACGTCGGGCCGGGAAACTGCCCGTCATACGTCAACACTTCGGTACGCGTCCCGGGCAGAATCTCCACTTGAGCCTTACGGGTGGAAACGACGTAGAAGTCGGTGTTGGCTACCGAGGCGATCGGCTGTTGTACGGGTGGTATCGGCATCCGGACAGCGAATGGGGCGGTGACGGCCGCGACGTGTGCCGCCTTTCCGTGGTCGGTGTGGGTGCCGTGGGCCGGCGCCGCGGACGGGGTGGAACCGCGCGCCGCCGCCGCCGCGGTGGCCGTGACCAGCGCGGCTGCTCCCGCGGTGGCGCCGGCCTTCATGACGTTGCGTCTGCTCACCATTGGTCGCTCCACTCCTGGTGGTCGAGGTCTCGGGTGAACTGTCAGGGAGGCACCTCGACGCGCAGTCGAAAACTGGTCGCGACCAAATGTGGATTTCACCTTAAGTTTTGGTGTGACTACCAAAAGCTAAGCTTCGATGCTTCCAACGGTGCGCGGTGAGACCGTAGACTCGTGCGAGTAGTCGGCCGTGACAACTCGTAGAAGGCCGATCCGATCTGAGTGCTTTGTCGCCCACGACGGGGGGAGTCGGCGACACGGCGGGCAGCCGGCGCTGGGGAGAGCCGCGCGAGCCCGCACCTGGGGAGCAATAGGGCACACACCGGGGGATCCGCAATGGTTGCTGGGAAAAACGATGCGCTGCGGAGGACCGCTGCCGAGGTCCTCGAATGCAGGCGTCAACCGATTCTTGCCGCCTACCGTCAGCGTCTTGCCGCTGCGAGTGACGACTTCGCTGGGGCCGCTGACCTGATCGACAGCTACCCGACGCAGGCCGACGCCCTGCTCCGGGAGACGATGGCCGAGATTTGTCGCGAGACCAACAATCCACTGTCGACACCACCGCCGGCGGTGTCCACCGAGGGCGTCGAGCTCCATCCACGCGAGTGCTTCCGCGCGGTCGTCGCGCTGGCCGACATCGTGTTGGCCGACGTGCTGGAGCAGCTGGGTGGCCAGCCCGACCAGGGCGTGATCCTGGCGTTGGTCGCCGACGCGCTCACCCGCACGACACTGACCCGGCTGCTCGACGCGAGTTCGCGCTACGCCGCCGGCCTGATGAACGAGGTCCACCAGGCGCAGATCGCCGAGCGTTCCCTGATCGCGCGCGAGCTGCACGATCGGCTGGGCCACAGCCTCAGCGCGGCGTACCGCAACCTGGAGGCCCACGAGCTCGCCCAGGAACGGCGCCACGACGACGTCGACCGCCGGGTGGTCATCGCCCGCGAGTCGCTCCACGACGCGGTCGGCTATCTGCGGGTGCTCATCGCCGACCTTCGGCTCTCTCAGCCGCTCGGGTCACTCGACGAGGCGCTGGCCAACTTCCTGTCGACTGTCGAGACGGGCGAGACACGTCTGCACACCGAGATCAACGGCGACGAGTCGTGGGTGCCGCCCGAGGTGCTCGACGAGGTCTTCCTGGTCGTCCGTGAAGCGCTGCGCAACGCGGTCGCCCACGCCGGCGCTCGAGTGATCCACGCGGTCATCGACATCACCCCGCACGAGTTGCGGGCGACAGTCGCCGACGACGGGGTGGGCTTCGATCCCGCGACGGTGCGCGACGGCTCCGGCCTGCGCGCGATGGCTGAGCGCGCGGCCGTCGTCGGCGGTCGCCTCGCGGTGCGCGCGACGGGCGACCACGGCGCTTCGGTCGAGCTCGTCGTGCCGCTGCTCGCCGTCGAGGCGGGGGTCGGCCGGTGACCCTCACGATGATCGAGCCGACCCGCATCGTGTTGGTCGACGACCACGTCGTGGTGCGCGACGGCCTCCGGGAGATCCTCGACGCCCAGCGCGACCTCGTGGTCGTCGGCGAGGCCGGCGACAGCGGCGCCGCGATCAACGAGATCCGAATCCGCCAGCCCGACATCGTGCTGCTCGACGTGCAGATCCCCGGCGACGGGGTGACCACCACGGTCCGCCGGATCCGCGACGTGGCGCCGGCGAGCCGGGTCATCATCCTCAGCATGTTCGACGGCCCGACGCTGTTGCGCGAGTTGTTGACCCTCGGCATCTGCGGCTACCTGCTGAAGAACTCGACCCGCCAGGAGTTGGTGGCGGCGATCCGCGGCGCCCGCGCCGATGACGCGCCGGTGATGCTGGCGGTGTCGCGGGAGAGCCTGACCCAGGTGCAGGGGCCGGTGCACAGCACACTGTCGGACCGTGAGCGGGAGGTCCTGCAACTGGTCGGTCAGGCGATGAGCAACGCCCAGATCGCCGGTCGGCTCTGCCTGTCGGAGGCGACGGTCAAGCGCCACCTGCGCAACATCTTCGCCAAACTCGGTGCGGTTTCCCGGATCGACGCGGTCAACAGGGCCATCGCGGCCTCGCTGATCGTCCTGCCGAGGCTCTGCGATCCGACCTTTCACGGATAGCGGGCCGCTCAAGGATTGCTCTGGGTAACTTGCCCGCAAACGGGCACTCGTGTTGGACTAATGCCGTGAATAGCACTCGCCTGTTCGTACTCGGAGCGCTCGCGCGCGGGGGGCCCATGCATGGGCACCAGATCCGCCGGGCGGCCCAGGTCGACCGTACCGAGCTGTGGAGCGACGTCAAGCCGGGGTCGCTCTACGGTGCGCTGCACCGGATGCAGGTCGAGGGCGTCATCGAGGCGGTCCGGACCGAGCAGGAGGGCAACCGGCCGGCCCGCACGATCTACGCGCTCACCTCGGCCGGCGCGGCGGAGCTGATCGAGCACCGTGACGAGGCGCTGCGTGACACCAGGCTCCGGCACGACCCTGTCGATCTGGCCCTGCAGAACGTGATCGACCTCGGCGAAGACGAGCTGCGCGTGATCATCGTGGCGCGCCGGAAGGCCCTCGCCGCGCAGCTCGACTCGTGGCTCGCGCTCCGAGAGCTGGCGGCGCCGCACATCCGCGGTCTGGAGTGGACGACCTTCCGTCATACCGAGCTCCGACTCCGTACCGAGCTCGCCTGGCACGACGAGCTGCTCGACCAGTTGCCCAAGCTGATGGCCAATCAACCGACATCGATGACCACCTCGTGACGGTGCCAGCCCCGGCCCCGGTGGCATCCCCGGGGCCAGGGCTGGCGGCATGTCACTTCGCGGGCTCGGGCTGGCTGGTCACGTTCCAATCGGGCTTGCTTGCCTCGGCCCAGGGCTCTTCGGGTCGACGGGGCAGCAGGTAGACGAGAAGGAACGTGAGGATCACGCCAACCAGGACGGCGCCGACCGTCCACTGGACCGCCCGGTTGAAGTTGGTCTCCAGCGCCCTCGTGGCCGCGCTGTCGAAGGCCGCGCCGACCGCACCCGGTGCCGAGTCCTCGCAGCCGGGCGGCGTGGCCGTCGGATCCGACGCGCGTGACTGACGGATGAAACAGTCGGCGAAGGTGGTCGTCGCCGCGCTCGCCTGCGCCGGCGGCAGGCCCGCGGCGACAAGTGAGGCCTGGAGCTCAGGGCTCGCCTTCTCCGCGGCCGTCGCCGAGTAGGAGCCGAGCGTCCCGAATAGGACCACGCCGGCCACCGCGACGCCGATCGCCTGGCCGAGACGCTGGGCGGTGCCGAGCACACCGCTGGCCGCGCCCGCGTCCTGCCAAGGTACGCCGGCCAGCACGATCTCGACGCTCGGCGCGATCACCAGGCCCGAGCCGAAGCCGGCGAAGAGCAGGGCCGGCAGTAGTTCCAGGCCGGAGCCCCACCAGTGGATCGTCGCGATGATGCCCACCATGCCGACGATCACGATGCCCGCGCCGAGCATCAGGACGCCGCGACCGAGCGCACGGGCGACGTTGTCGGAGATGGCCGCGCCGACCAGCGTGCCGAACGAGAACGGCAGCAGGATGAGGCCCGTCGTCAGGGCGGACTTCTCCAGGCCGATCTGCAGGTGAAGCGAGAGCGCGAAGAGCAGGCCGATGAAGCCAGCGAAGTAGCAGAGGCTGATGCCGACGCCGGCGGAGAACGAGCGGTGGGCGAAGAGGCGCATGCTGACCAGCGGGACCTGGGCGCGTCGGGCGCGGCGCAACTCCCACACTGCGAAGACGGCCAGCGCGGGCAGCGCCGCCGCCATCGAGACGAACGTCCAGGCCGGCCAACCCAGGCGCTGGCCCTCGACCAGGGGGACGGCCAGCAGCAGAACGGCGGCCGAGACGAGCAGCATGCCGATCACGTCGAGGCCACCGCGGCGGCCTCGCGACTCGGGCACCAGGATCAGCGCGGCGACGAACGTGGCCAGTCCGATCGGCACGTTCAGCAGGAACACCGGTCGCCAGTCCCAGCCGTTGAGGTCCCACGCGATCAGCAGGCCGCCGAGGAGCGGGCCGCTGGCGGTCGCGATGCCGCCGATCGCGCCGTAGATCCCGTAGGCCTTGCCGGTCTCCTTCGCCGGGAAGGTGGTCTGGATGAGCGCCAGCACCGGCGGGTTGAGGATGCCGGCCATCATGCCCTGCACGACCTGGAACGCGATCAGTTGGCCGGGTGTGTCCGCGAGTGCCGACGCCGCCGACGCGAGCGTGAACCCCGCGACGCCGATGAGGAACAGCTTGCGGTGGCCGAAACGGTCGCCGATCCGGCCGGCGGGGATGAGCAACAGGCCGTAGCCGAGCGCGTAGCCGGCGATGACCCACTCCATGGCCGTGTAGGTCGACTGGAGGTCGCGCTGGATCGGCGCGACCGCCACATTGACGATCGTCGTCGCCAGCAGAATCATGAACGCCCCGGCCAGAATGACGGCCAGGATCAGCCATCGGCGCGGATTGGGTGGGGCGGCGCTGCGTTCGTCGGTCCAGCTCTCCGTCATCGTGTTCCTCCTGGTGTCGGACGGGGGTCGACAGCGGACCCACCCTTCGACTACACGCCGTCGCGTACGATTAGTCAAGTACGGCTATTTGCGTATGACCTGTACGGCACATGAGGAGGGCCCGGGTCAGAAGCTGACCCGGGCCCGGTGACGCAGAGGCGGCTACGACCAGTTGGAGGAAGCCGATCCCCACTCGGAGGAACCGGAGCCCCACGAGGACGTCTCCGGCCACGCCAGGTCAAAGGGGAAGTCGTTGGCGCGCAGCTCCAGCGTGCTCTCCAGCACGGCGTCGGTCAGCCGGTCGACGTCGGCGTCGCTGTGGGCGCCGCCGGCGAAGAACATCGGCATGCCGAGCGTGTAGATGCCGCGCTTGCGCAGCAGCAGCGTGAGGATGAACGTCGCGGGGTTGAGTGCCCGCGAGTAGACCCGGTAGTCGGTGTAGGAGTCTTCCGGGAGGAACTGGAAGCACCCGATGTAGTCGCCGAACCCGACCATGCGCAGCGGGATGCCCTCGGCCGCCCGGAACGCGGCCAGCCGCGCCTGGACCCGGTCGACCTTGGCCCGCAGGTCGGTGTAGTACGCCGGTCCCTTGTCGCGGAGCAGCTGGAGGGTGGCCAACGACGCCGCCACCGACAGGTAGTTGCCGGTGTGGCTGCCCTGTAGGCCGGTCTTCTGGCCGAAGTCGGTCCACGACTGCCCGCTGGTCTGCGAGATGTCGAGGATGTCAGCGCGACCACCGATTGCCGACAGCGGCAGCCCGAGCCCGCTGATCACCTTGCCGTAGGTGACGAGGTCGGTCGGGATGTCGAACTTCTGCGCGGCGCCGCCGAGCCCCGAACGGAAGCCCGTCAGCACCTCGTCGAGGATGACCGGCACCCCGAGCCGCTGGGCGGCCACCGCCACCTCGCGGATCATCGGGATCGTCGTCTCCTCGAACGGGAACGACGAAGCGGCCGGCTCAGCGAGGATGCAGGCCAGCTCGCCCGCGTGGCGCTCGATCAACTCGACAGCGAGCGCTGTGTCGTTGGGCAGGATCAGAAGGTCGCGCGGCTCGGCCGGTGTGACGCCGGCGAACGCCGAGACCAGCGGAATCCCGTCCTTGCCGATCTCCGGGAACGGCACCGCGGGATGCCCGTGGTACCAGGGCGCGGTGTTGTGGACGGCCAGATCGTGTGACCCGTGCAGGGTGCCCTCGAACTTGGCGACCATCCGCCGTCCGGTGAACGCACGGCAGAGCCGAATCGCCGACTGGGTGGCACCCGTACCCGAGTGTTGGAACGCGAACTTCTCGTTGTGCGGGACGATCTCCCGCAGCAGCGTCGCGAGCTCCAACTCCAACGCGTTGGTGTAGCCGTTGCCGGTGCCCTTGCCGAGACGCTCGCGGACGAAGTCGACGACCGGGGCCGGGTTGTGACCGTGCAGCGCCTGGGCCCCGTACCCCATGTGGCAGTCGAGGTAGTCGTTGCCGTCGATGTCGGTCAACGTCGATCCGCTCGCGGTGGCGGCGATGACCGGAAACGGCGGCGCCTGGAACGGCCAGAACACGTGCGCGGCGGCGTCGACCGCCCTCAGTTGCTCGACGTGCGCGGCCGAGGCACCCTGGCGCGCGCCGATCTCGCCGAACAGCTCGTAGACCCACTTCTGCTGCATGAGGTCCTGAATGACCTCGATCGCTCCGCGCTCCTGGTGGCTGGCGCCCATCGTGTCCCCTTCGCATGGCGGCCGTGACAGGCGCAGCCTGCGCCGGCCCACTCGAATGCGGCTGGAGAACCGGTCGATCGACGCGGCTTCGAGCCGGTCTCGAGCGCCGTCGTCGAAGCTCGCCGCCATGACGGAAAATCGGGTCAATCTCTACTCGCTGACCGACACGATCACGCCGTGGGCAGTGCGGGCCGCGGCGACGCTCGGCCTCGCCGACCTGATCGCCGCGGGCACCACCACGCTCGACGAGCTCGCCGCGGCGACGAAGGCCAATCCCGACGCGCTGCACCGGCTGCTGCGCTACCTCTCGGTGCGCGGCGTCTTCAAGGAGACCGAGCCGCGGGTGTACGCCCTGACGGAAGCGGCCGAGTTCCTCAAGACCGACCACCCGGCCGCCCAACGTCCCTGGCTCGACGTCGACTCGATGGCCGGCCGGATCGAGGGCACGTTCAGCTCGCTGACCCACTCGATCCGTACCGGCGACGCGGCGTACCCGGTGCGTTACGGCATCGAGTTCTGGGACGACCTGGCCACCAACCCCGACCGGGCCACGTCGTTCGGCGCGCTGATGGCCACCCACGCGAGCTACTTCGACCAGGTCGTCCAGGGCTACGACTGGAGCACCGTCAACCACGTCGTCGACGTCGGCGGCGGCACCGGCGCCCTGCTCACCGAGATCCTCAAGGCCCAGCCGCACCTGCGCGGCACCGTGGTCGACCTGCCGGGCGTCGTGGACCAGGGGCGGGCCCGGTTCGAGGCGGCGGGCATCGCCGACCGCGCCGAGGTCGTCAGCGGGAGCATCTTCGACCCGCTCCCGGCCGGCGCCGACGTCTACATCCTGTCGAACGTTCTGCACGACTGGAACGACAGCGCCGCCGAGAAGATCCTCCAGCGGGCGGCCGACGCGATCGGCACGACCGGCAAGGTGCTGATCGTGCAGATCCTGGTCAAGGACGAGAACGACAACTTCCCCGACGACCCGGCCCGGCTGATGTTCATCACCCAGATGGACCTGCGCCTCCTCTCGCTCATGGCCGGCAAGGCGAGGACCTGGCGCGAGTACGCCGAACTGGGCGAGAAGGCCGGGCTCGAGGTGGACTCCAGCACGGTGATCCCCACCGGGCAGACCCTGCTCTCTCTTCGTCGCGGCTGATGGGACGGGCCCCTTGCTGACGGTTTCCGCTTAGGAAGGGGCCCTCGCTCACGGACCGTGCGTGGGTCGTACCGTTGCGGACATGAACCCGGCCATTCGACGAATCGCGATCGATGCCCTCATCGGGATTGTCGTCGCGGCCGTGGTGGCGGTGGCGATCCGGGTCGCCGACGAGCCCGGCGCCCGGCCGCCCGACGCGCGCGCCTACGCGATCGGCGCGGTGATCGGGCTCCTGTTGGTCTTCCGGCGCCGCTGGCCACTGCTGGTGCTGGTCGGCTCGGTCACCGCGCTGATGATCTACTACGCGCTCGAATACCCGGGCATTCCGCCCGCCCTCCCGCTGGCCGCCGCCCTCTTCTCCGTCGCGGCCGCCGGCCGGTTCACCTGGGCGCTCGTCGTCGCCGGTTTCTTCGTGGTCCTTGAGCTGATCATGCGGTACACGCTGCTCGGTGAGGGCTTCTTCCCCGCCCTCTCGGCCACCGTCGAAGAGGGTTCGCTGCTCGCGGCGGTGGTGCTGCTCGCCGAGACGATCCGCACCCGCCGGGTCCGGCTGGCCGAGGCACAACAGCGTCTCGCCGTGATGCGCCAGGAGCGTCAGCACGAGGTCGCCCAGGAGCGGCTCCGCATCGCCCGCGAGGTCCACGACGTACTCGGTCACACGATCGCCGCGATCAGTGTGCAGGCGAGCCTCGCCGACGACATCTTCGACAGCAAACCGGCCGAGGCGCGGGCCGCGCTGCGGAGCATCCGGGGCGCGGCCCGCGACGCGATGCACGAGGTCCGCTCGGCGATCGGCATGCTCCGTGACGCCGGGGAAGTGCCCGACCTGGCCCGCGTCTTCGCGGTCGCCGAACAGGCCGGCGTGAAGGTGCGGTCGGGGATTGCCGGCACCCCGCGCCGGATCCCGCCGGAGGTGGCACTCTCGGTCTACCGGATCGTGCAGGAGTCCATCACCAACACCGTCAAACACGCCGAAGCGACGACAGTCGACGTCACCATCACCTACGCCGGTGACGCCGTCACTGTGGAGATCGTCGACGACGGGGTCGGTGCCGCGGCGAACCGGCGGGGGCACGGGGTGGCCGGCATGCGGGAGCGGGCCACGGCCGCCGGCGGATCCCTTGAGGCCGGGCCCCGGCCGGAGGGCGGGGGGTTCCGAGTGGCCGCGCGGCTGCCGGTCGAGGTGGAGGAGACAGCGTGACGATCCGGATGGTGCTTGCGGACGATCAGACGCTCGTGCGGGCCGGCTTCCGGGGCCTGCTCGACCACAGCGACGACCTGGAGGTGGTCGGCGAGGCGTCAAACGGTGCCCAGGCTGTCGAGATGGTCGCCGCGACCCGACCGGACATCGTGCTGATGGACGTGCGAATGCCGGTGCTCGACGGCGTGCGGGCCACGGCCGCGATCGTCGAACGGTTCCCGGCCGTGCGGGTCATCGTCCTGACCACCTTCGAGCTCGACGAGTACGTCTTCGAGGCGCTGCGCGCCGGCGCGAGCGGGTTCCTGCTCAAGGACATCGAGCCCGACGAGCTGCGCCAGGCGGTGCGGGTGGTGGCCGGCGGCGACATGTTGATCTCGCCGCGGGTGACGAGCCGGTTGGTGAGCGCGTTCGTCAGCAAGGTCGCGCCGACGCCGGTCGACGGCGGCCGGCTGGCGGTGTTGACCGACCGCGAGCGCGAGGTGATGAGCCTGGTGGCCAGCGGGTTGACGAACGAGGAGATCGGGCGCCGGCTGTCGATGAGCCCCGCCACGGCCCGTACCCACGTCCACCGGGCCATGGTCAAGCTCCGCGTCCGCGACCGCGCGCAGCTCGTCGTGCTCGCCTACCAGACCGGGCTCGTCGCGCCCGGCAGCTAGCCAACTACGGCCCCTGTTTCGCAGGCGGTGCCGGCTACGGTGATCGCCGTACGAATCCGCCGTTGCTCAACGGATGCCGGGTGGTGCGCGTCCTTCGTATGTTGGCGTCATGTTTGAGGTCGGAGAGAACGCCGATGGGATCCTGGCCGGGGTCCTGTTCCTGATCTGGCTGTCCGCGGCGATCCTCGCCACGCGGCTGGCCTGGCGGCCGACGCCCGAGGCGCTGCGCAAGAGCGCCCGTCGGCTGCTGCGTCTGCTCGTCGCCGCGCTGGTGGTCCTGGTCGTCAAGTGCGTCGCGATCGGGCTGATGCTCGCCGTCGACTGGATCTTTGCCGACAACCGCGTGATCGTGCAGATGCCGCTCCTGCTGCTGCCGATGCTGGCCGTGCTCGTCTGGACCGTGCCGGGCCTGCGCGCCCTGGCCAACCGCGACGACGCGCCGGTCGACGTCGAGACGCGCTCCGCCGCCGCCAATCCCCGATTCATCGTGCCGGTCCAGGTGACGGCTGTGGCGACCCTCGTTGGCGTCTACTTCGCGTACGTGTCCCGTCCGGTTCCGTCCTACCTCGACGACATCGTGACCCACGCCGCGCCGATCCTGCTGTCCGTGGTGGTGCTGTGGTTCTGGCAGCGGCACCGCCTGCGGGTCGTCACCGCCACCGACTTCGCGCGCCGTGGCCGGCGTGCCAGTGCCCTGCGCGCCACCGCCCAGGCCGCCGTCGCGGTCCTCGTCGTCGTCGCCGGCGTCACCTACGCGGCCCAGAGCAGCAGGCTGCCCGACCGGATGTCCATGACGTCCCACGACAACGTCGACTACGGCGGCGGCCCCTCGATCGGCCACGGCGGTCATGGTGGGACCTCCGTCGACGACCTACGTGGGCCGCGGACCGGCAAGCCCAACAAGGCCTTCACCCTGACTGCGAAGAACGCCACGGTACGTCTCTCGTCGGGCACCGAGATCAAGGCGCTGACGTACAACGGGGAGTCGCCCGGGCCGGAGCTGCGGGTCCGTGAGGGCGACCTCGTCGAGGTGACGCTGCAGAACGAGATCCCCGACGAGAACGTGACGATCCACTGGCACGGCCTCGACGTGCCCAACGGCGAGGACGGCGTGGCCGGCGCGACGCAGAACGCGGTGGAGCCGGGTGACACCTTCACCTACCGGTTCATCGCCGAGCAGGTCGGCACCTTCTGGTACCACACCCACCAGAACCCGCTGGAGGCGATCCGGCGGGGCCTGTTCGGCGCGCTGATCGTCGAGCCGCGCGACGGCCCACCACCCGGCGAGCGGGACTTCGTCGTGCAGGCCCACGAGTGGCGTACGCCGGACCACAACATCGTCTCGTTCGGTACCAGTGACACCTTGCAGCGTCAGGAGGTCGCCCCGGGCACGCCGGTGCGGCTGCGCCTGATCAACACCGACAACAACCCGTCCACCGACAGTCGCCCGCGGTCCCTGACCGTCAACGGCACGCCGGTGCGGGTGGCCGCGATCGACGGGGTCGACGTCAACGGCGCCACCCCGCTGACCGACCCGCGGTTCGGGTTGGCGACCGGTGGACGCTACGACGTGACGTTCACGATGCCGTCGGGCCCGGTGCGCCTGACCGACCTCGCCAACCGCGACGCCGGGCTGGTCCTGGCGCCACCGGGTGACACCTCGACGCCGAAGATCGTCGACGACGGGGACCAGTTCGACCCGCTGTCGTACGGCTCCGGCGGCTCCCGGCCCTTCGACGCCGGCTCGTCGTACGACCGCTCGTTCACCCAGCTCCTCGACGACCGGCTGTCCTTCTACAACGGCGGTCTCCACCTGGTGCCCATCATCAATGGGCACAGCTTCCCCAAGACGCCGACGCTGATGGTCCGGATGGGCGACGTGGTCAAGGTGCGGATCGTCAACCGCAGCCACCAGAACCACCCGATGCATCTGCACGGCCATCACGCGTTGGTGCTGTCCCGCAACGGGGTTCGCGCGACCGGGTCGCCGTGGTGGATCGACAGCCTCGACGTGATTCCCGGCGAGATCTACGAGATCGGCTTCAAGGCGGACAATCCGGGGCTCTGGATGGACCACTGTCACAACCTCGACCACGCGGCCAACGGGATGGTGATGCACCTCGCCTACGAGGGCGTGACGTCCCCCTATGAGCTGGGGCGGGGCACTCCCAACCAGCCGGAGTAGGTGGGCCCGTCGAGCCTTCCTCCACCGGGCCTCGAGGCGACGGCGGCAGCGTCGTTCGCATCCGAACCCCTCTTGCTGAGGAGAACCCATGCTCGACGCGATGCGACGAACGTTGTCGCTGGCCGTGCCGCTGGTACTGGTGGCCGGCATTGCCGCGCCCGCCACTGCGGCCACATCGACCACTGGGCGACTGACCGTCGTCGCCCGCAACCTCGACAACCCGCGCGGTGTCGCCATCGACCGCGCTGGCACCGTCCACGTCGCCGAGGCCGGGCTCGGCGGCGACGACGTCTGCATCCCCGGCACGTTCGGTACCAACCTCTGCTACGGCTCGACAGGTGCGATCACGGCGGTCCGTCACGGCTGGCAGAAGCGAGTCGTGACGGGCCTGCCGTCGCTGCGCAGCACCGGCGGCGGCTTCTCCGTCTACGGTGCCCACGACCTGGCCTTCGATCGGCAGGGCAAGCTGCTGGTGGCGATGGGTTACAGCACCGACCCGGTCTCGCGGGACCTGCTCGGCGCGGCCGGGGCCACGATGGGAACGATCCTCCGGGTCGAGGGGAAGCGTCGCTGGTCGGTCGTCGGCGACCTCTCCGCCTACGAGGGGCAGAACAACCCCGACGGTGTCATCCCGGAGAGCCAGCCGTACGCCGTCATCGCCGACGGGCGGGACGTCTACGCGCTCGACGCGGCCGCCAACGACGTGCTCCGGATCGACCGTCGTGGCGTGGTCACGGCCGAGCACGTCTGGCCGCAGGAGCAGGTGCCGGCGCCGCCGGAGTGGGGCCTGCCGCCCGGCTCGACGACGCCGATCCAGTTCGTGCCGGTCACCATCACCCGCGGGCCGGACAACGCCCTCTACATCGGACAGCTGACCGGGCACCCCTTCCCGAACGGTGGCGCCCGGGTGTGGCGGCTCGTGCCCGGGCAGGAGCCGACCATCTTCGCGACCGGCTTCACCAACATCATCGACATCGCCTTCGACAAGCAGGGTCGACTGGTCGTGCTGGAGATCGCGAAGAACGGGCTCAGCTCGGGAGATTCCACCGGTGCGTTGATCCGGGTGGAGCGCGACGGTAGCCACCGGGAGCTGGCGAGCACCGGCCTGGACTCCCCGATGTCGTTCGCCATCGCTCGGGACGGCAGCTTCTACATCGCCAACAAGGGCCTCGGCATCGGCGAGTTGGTCCGTCTGTCCACACGAGACTGACAGAATCGCGCGGCCATCGTGGCGTTCTTCGTGTCGGGAGGACGCCACGATAGCTGTGGTGTCACACAGTCGCGATACGGTGCCATCGTGTGCACGCTGGCGGCGGGGGATGGGGTCTGGGGGTTAGGTTGACGCGGTCCGACGGCGGGTCTCCCGCCGGCGCCACCACCATCCTCATAGTCGACGACCACGCTCTCGTCCGCGAGGGGTTGCGCTGGGTGCTCGAGGTCCACGCCGACCTCGACGTGGTCGACGAGGCGGGCGACTCGGCCACCGCGGTCGCCAAGGCGGCGTCGGAGCGCCCGGACGTGGTGTTGCTCGATGTCGAGATTCCCGGCGACGACCCGGTGGTCACGGTGCGCCGCATCCGTGAGGTGTCGCCCGACAGCGCGGTCGTCATCCTCAGCATGTACGACAGCCCTGACCTGCTGCGCCGTCTGATCGCCGCCGGGGTGCGCGCCTACCTGCTCAAGAGCGTGGGTCGTGAGGAACTGGTCGCCGCGATCCGCAAGGCACGGGACGGCAGCGGCTCGGTACTGCTCTCCGTCTCCGGCCAGAGCCTGGTGCAGGTGCAGAACGCGGAGTCGGCCATCCTGTCCCCGGTCGAGCTGGAGATCCTTCAACTCGCGGCCGAGGCGATGACCAATGCCCAGATCGCGCGCCGGCTCGACCTGACCGAGGCCACTGTGAAGAGCCACCTGCGTCGCATCTTCGCCAAGCTCGGCGCGGTCTCCCGCATCGACGCGGTCAACAAGGCGGTGGCAGCGTCACTGGTGACGCTGCCACACGACCGGTTGGTGCCCCGCCCTCGCCGCCCGTCGCCTTAGCGACCGCGGACGTTGCTCAACAGGCGGCCTTGAGGTCGGCGGCACGATCCGTGCGCTCCCAGGTCAGGTCCGGGAGTTCACGGCCGAAGTGGCCGTAGGCCGCCGTCTGCTGGTAGATCGGACGCAGCAGGTCCAGGTCGCGGATGATCGCCGCCGGGCGCAGGTCGAAGACCTCACCGATCGCCTTCTCGATCCGGTCGAGCGGCACCGTCTCGGTGCCGAACGTCTCCACGAAGAGGCTCACCGGGTGGGCCTTGCCGATCGCGTAGGCCACCTGCGCCTCACACCGTTCCGCCAGGCCCGCGGCGACCACGTTCTTCGCCACCCACCGCATCGCGTACGCCGCCGACCGGTCGACCTTCGACGGGTCCTTCCCGGAGAAGGCACCGCCACCGTGCCGGGCGTACCCGCCGTAGGTGTCGACGATGATCTTCCGTCCGGTCAGGCCCGCGTCGCCCATCGGGCCACCGATCTCGAACCGCCCCGTCGGGTTGACCAGCAGCCGGTAACCCTCGGTGTCGAGGTCGAGCGCCTCCAACTCCGGCGTGATCACGTGGTCCCGGATGTCGGGTGCGAGCAGCTCGTCGAGGGAGATGTGGGCGGCGTGCTGGGTGGAGACGACGACGGTGTCGAGCCGGACCGGGCGAAGGCCGTCGTACTCGACGGTGACCTGGGTCTTGCCGTCCGGCCGCAGGTAGGGCACCGTGCCGTCCTTGCGGACGGCGGCCAGGCGACGGGCCAACCGATGGGCCAGTGCGATCGGCAGCGGCATCAGCTCCGGCGTCTCCGAGCAGGCGAAGCCGAACATCATGCCCTGGTCACCGGCGCCCTGGGCGTCGAGCCCGCCGCCGGACGAGCCGTCGCGCAGCTCGATCGCCGTGTCGACGCCCTGCGCGATGTCCGGCGACTGGGCGCCGATCGAGATGCTGACGCCGCAGGAGGCGCCGTCGAAGCCCTTCTTCGACGAGTCGTACCCGATGCTCAGCACCGTGTCCCGCACGATGCGGGGGATGTCGGCGTAGGCCTGTGTGGTGACCTCGCCGGCGACGTGGACCTGCCCGGTGGTGATCAGACTCTCGACGGCGACCCGGCTGTGCGGGTCCTGCGCCAGCAGCGCGTCGAGGATCCCGTCGCTGATCTGATCGGCGATCTTGTCGGGATGACCTTCGGTGACCGACTCGGAAGTGAAGAGGCGGCGCGACATGTGTGACTCCTAACCCAGGGGGCGTGGGGGCCCGGCGAGTCTTCCCGCCCCTGGTGGAGGTTGCCTGGAGGAAGCATCGAGCGATCAAAGGGGTATCCGTCGTACAACTTTCGACACGCATCGATCCTCGGAAGAACCCGCGATGTCGCTACCTGCGGTCATTCCGACACGCCCCGCTCCTCCATAGCTTGAGAGCGTCTCGACGAGTGCTATGGGGAATGGGGGGACCACTGTGGTCAGGTACGAGATCCTCGGGTCGCTGGAAGTGATCCACGAGGGCCGGATCTGCACGCCGACGCCGCCGAAGGTGCGGACCGTGTTGGCGCTGCTGGTGATGCGGGCCAACCGGGTCGTTCTGGTCGACTCGATAATCCGGGAACTGTGGGGTGACGATCCGGCGCGCAGCGCCGTCACCACTGTGCAGACCTACATCTACCACCTGCGCAAGCTCTTCGCGAAGGAGGGCATAGAGACCCCGGACCGGACCGTGCTGGAGAGCCGTGCGCGCGGCTACCTGCTCAGGGTGGAGCCGGGCCAACTCGACGCCGAGGTGTTCGAGACGATGCTCGACCAGGGCCGCTCGCACATCGAGTCGGACCGGCCCGAGGAGGGCGCCGAGGTGCTGCGGCGGGCGCTGGCCATGTGGACGGGGCCGGTGGGCGCCAACGTGACGTTCGGGCCGGCGTTGGAGGCGCACGCCATCCACCTGCAGGAGCAGTGGATCCGGGCGTTGGAGCTTCGCATCCAGGCCGACATCACGCTCGGCCGGCACCGCGAGCTGATCGGCGAGCTGCGCTATCTCGTGGGCACGTACCCGCTCAACGAGTGGTTCCACCGCCAACTCATCGTGGCGCTCAGCCGCTCGGGGCGACGGGGCGAGGCGTTGCAGGCGTACCACCACCTGCGCCGGGTGCTCAGTGAGGAGTTGGGCCTGGACCCTTCGCCTGACCTCCAGCGGCTCCAGCGGGAGGTGCTGGCCGCCGGCGGGCCACTGCGCCCGGGGCTCGCCAGGGCCTCGTGACAGGCCCTCGACCGACGCTCCAGCGCCGTTCGACCGGCCGTCCCTAGCTTTCACACGGACATCGCGGCCAGGAGGTCTTCCATGACGAGCACATCCGACCGTCGGGTGGTCATCACCGGGATTGGCGTCATCGCCCCCGGTGGACTGGGCACCAAGGCGTTCTGGGAACTGTTGACCGCTGGCCGTACGGCCACTCGTACCCTGTCGTTCTTCGATGCCACCCCGTTCCGCTCGCGGGTGGCCGCGGAGGCCGACTTCGACCCGGTCGCCGAGGGACTGTCGCCGCAGGAGGTCCGCCGGATGGACCGGGCGGCCCAGATGGCGGTGGTCTGCACCCGGGAGGCGCTGGCCGACAGCGGCTTCGAGGTCGGCGACCCGACCCGGGTCGGCGTCAGTGTCGGCACGGCGGTCGGGGCCACGATGAGCCTCGAAGAGGAGTACGTCGTGGTCAGCGACGGCGGGCGGAAGTGGCTTACCGACCACCGGTACGCCACCCCGCACCTCTACGACTATCTGGTGCCGAGCTCGTTCGCCCGTGAGGTGGCGTGGTCGGTCGGGGCGGAAGGCCCGGCGACGGTGGTCTCCACCGGCTGCACGTCGGGCCTCGACTCGGTCGGCCACGCCCGGGAGCTGATCCGTGAGGGCTCGGCCGACGTGATGATCGCCGGCGCGACCGACGCCCCGATCTCGCCGATCACTGTGGCGTGCTTCGACGCGATCAAGGCGACCACGGCCCGCAACGACGACCCGACGCACGCGTCGCGGCCGTTCGACAACAGCCGCGACGGGTTCGTCCTCGGCGAGGGTTCGGCGATGTTCGTCCTCGAAGAGCTCGAGCACGCCCGCCGGCGAGGTGCGCAGATCTACGCCGAGCTGGTCGGGTTCGCCTCGCGCTCCAACGCGTTCCACATGACCGGCCTGCGGCCCGACGGGCGGGAGATGGCCGAGGCGATCCGGGTCGCGCTCGCCGACGCCCGGCTGCCCGGCGACGCCGTCGACTACATCAACGCGCACGGCTCGGGTACGAAGCAGAACGACCGGCACGAGACGGCGGCGTTCAAGCGGAGCCTCGGCGACCACGCGTACCGCACCCCGGTCAGCTCGATCAAGTCGATGATCGGCCACTCGCTCGGCGCGATCGGTTCGATCGAGATCGCGGCGTCGGCCCTGGCCATCAAGCACGGGGTGGTGCCGCCGACAGCCAACCTGCACGAGCGCGACCCGGAGTGCGACCTCGACTACGTGCCGCTCACCGCCCGCGAGCAGCAGACCGACGTGGTGTTGAGCGTGGGCAGCGGGTTCGGCGGCTTCCAGAGCGCGATGCTCCTGGCGCGTGTGGCATGACCACTGTCGTCACCGGGGTCGGGGTCGCCGCGCCCAACGGGTTGGGTCGCGACGCTTTCTGGGCGGCCACCGTCGCCGGGGTGGGTGGCATCGGGCCGATCAGCCGTTTCGATCCTTCGGGGTACCCCTCGCAGCTGGCCGGCGAGGTTCCCGGATACGAGGCGGCCGATCACATCCCGAGCCGGTTGATGGCGCAGACCGACCACATGACCCGACTGTCGCTGACGGCGGCGCAGTGGGCGCTGGCCGACGCGTCGGTCGACCCGTCGGCGCTGCCCGAGTTCGGCATGGGTGTCGTCACGGCCAGCGCGTCGGGTGGCTTCGAGTTCGGCCACCGTGAGCTGGAGAAGCTCTGGAGCAAGGGCTCCGAGCACGTCAGCGCGTACCAGTCGTTCGCCTGGTTCTACGCTGTCAACACCGGCCAGATCTCGATCCGGCACGGGATGCGTGGGCCGACCGGTGTGCTCGTCACCGAGCAGGCGGGTGGGCTCGACGCGGTGGCACAGGCCCGGCGCCAGGTGCGCAAGGGCGTGCAGCTCGTGATGACCGGTGGTGTCGACGCGTCGCTCTGCCCGTGGGGCTGGACGGCGCAGCTCGCCAACGGCCTCCTCAGCACCGGGCGCGACCCGGCCACGGCGTTCCTGCCGTTCGACGCCAACGCGTCGGGTTACGTGCCGGGCGAGGGCGGGGCGATCCTCGTGTTGGAGGACGAACACGCCGCTGCCCGGCGTGGGGCCGCCGTCTACGGGGTGATCGCCGGTTACGGCGCGACCTTCGATCCCCGGCCCGGCTCCGGGCGCCCGCCGGGCCTGCGTCGGGCGGCCGAGATGGCCCTCTCCGACGCCGGTCTCACACCGGCCGACATCGACGTCGTCTTCGCCGACGGCGCCGGGGTCGCGGAGCTCGACCGCGTCGAGGCCGAGGCGATCACCGCTGTCTTCGGCCCACGCGGGGTGCCGGTGACAGTGCCCAAGACGATGACCGGCCGGCTCTACTCGGGCGGGGCGGCGCTCGACCTCGTCTCCGCGCTGCTGTCGATCAGACACGGTGTCATCCCGCCCACCACAAACATCCGCCAGCCGGCCGAGGGTCTGCACCTCGACCTGGTGCGCGACGTCGCGCGGGAGACACCCGTACGCGCGGCGCTCGTGCTCGCCAGGGGCTTCGGCGGGTTCAACGCGGCCATGGTCGTGACCGACGAAAGGAATGGACGATGACCGACGCCAGCCTCGCCGCCGTCGCGAACTTCGACGAGCAGCAGGCACTCGACCTGCGGGAACGGCAGATCGCGGTGCTGGGTAGCGCCAAACAGATCGCCCACGTGATCTACGTGGTCACCGAGCTCGGCGTCGCCGACCTGCTCGTCGACGGGCCGGTGCCGGTCGCCCAACTGGCGGCGGCGACCGAGTCGCACGAGGACGCGCTGCGGCGGATCCTCCGCGCCGCCTCGGCGGTGGGCATCTTCGACGAGCAGGAGGACGGGTCGTTCGCGCTGACGCCGCTCGGCGAGGGGCTGACGTCGGCCCGGATCGGCGGGCTGCGGCCGATGGTGCAGTTCAGCGGCGCCGACTTCAACCGCCTCCCGTACGCGGAGATCCTGCACAGCGTCCGCACCGGCGAGCCGGCCTTCAACAAGGTCTTCGGCATGGGCTTCTACGACTACCTCCAGGCCCACCCGGAGGCCAACCGGTTCTTCGAGGGCTTCATGGCGCACTGGAGCCGGCGGCTCGCCGACCGGTTCGCGGCGGAGTTGGCGCCCGAGCGGTTCGGCCGGATCGCCGACATCGGCGGCAGTAACGGCTACTTCCTGGCCAAGATGCTCCAGCGCAACCCCGAGGGCACCGGCGTCCTCTTCGACCTGCCCGAGGTGGTGGCCGACGCCGAACCGCTGCTCAAGGAGCACGGTGTCACCGAGCGGGTCGAGGTGCGGGGCGGCGACTTCTTCACCGACGACCTGCCGGCCGGTGCCGACGCGTACATCCTGAAGTCGATCGTCCACAACTGGCCGGACGACACCTGTGTCACGTTGCTGCGGCGGATCCGCGCGGCGATCGGCGACGCCGACTCCCGCCTCATCGCGATCGACCAGATCGTGCCGCCGCGCAACCAGTGGGACCACGCCAAGATCATCGACATCGACATGTTGGTGCTCTTCGGCGGCAAGGAGCGCGACCTCCGCGAATGGCAGGCGCTGTTCACCGCGTCCGGTTTCGAGCTGGTCAACACCCCCGCCTCCCGCGGCTGGGCACTGCTCGAAGCGCGTCCGATCTAGGAAAGGAAGCCCGCAATGGCACACATCGGCATCGACCAGCCGGTCGTGACGATGGTCAACGTCTTCACCGTCGAGCCGGCCAACCAGCAGAAGCTCGTCGACATCCTGATCGAGGCGACCGACGCGGTGATGTCCAAGGTCGACGGGTTCGTGTCGGCGAACATCCACGCGAGCCTCGACGGGACCCGGGTCGTCAACTACGCGCAGTGGAAGAGCGAAGAGCACTTCACAGCGATGCTCAAGAACCCCGAGGTCCACCCCCACTTCGGCGAGGTACGCGCGATCGCCACGCCGGAACGCCACCTCTACAAAGTCGTCTACACGGAGGACGCTCATGTCTGACGGAAGCACCGACGTCCTGATCGTCGGCGGCGGCCCGGTCGGCCTGTCGACCGCGCTCTTCCTGGCCCGCAAGGGGATCCGGCCGATCCTTGTCGAACGTCGGCCCCGACTGTCGACGATCCCCCGCGCCACCGGTCTGCACGCCCGCACCGTGGAGATCTTCCGCACCGTCGGCCTGGAGCCGGCAGTGCAGGAGGCCGGCATGAAGATCGTCGGGCCGGGCGCCGAACTCGACCTCGTCCGCGCCGGCCGCGCCACACCACTGGTCATGCTCGGCGCCCAGTCGCTGGCCGACCTCCACAAGTCGTTCGTCATGGAGGCGCACGACGTCGACTACGACACGTTCACGCCGAGCTGGCCGATCTGGTGCGGCCAGGACCACTACGAGCCGCTGCTGCACGACGCCGCCGTCGAGGCGGGCGCGGAGATCCGCTTCCAGAACGAGCTGGTCGGGCTGACCCAGGACGAGGACGGGGTCACCGCGACGGTCAACGACAACGGCACGACACGCACCATCCGGGCGCGCTACGTCGTCGCCGCCGACGGCGTGAAGAGCCCCGTCCGGAACATGCTCCAGATCGGGGACCGCAGCAACGGCGTCGCCGGGAACTTCGTCAGCATCATCTTCCGCGCCAAGGTCGACCTGCCCGACACGGCACCCCGGTTCACGCTGATCTACCTGATGAACCAGCTGGCCCAGGGTCTGCTGCTCTTCATCGAGCCGGGGCGGTGGATGTTCGGCGTCAACTACTACCCCGAGCGGGGGCAGTCACCTGCCGACTTCACCCCGGAGCGCTGCGTCGAGCTGGCCCGGATCGCGGCCGGCGACCCCGAGCTGGAGGTCGAGGTCGAGTCGGCCCAGCCCTGGGACGCGCGGCACATGGTCGCCGACGCGTACCAGGCGGGGCGGGTCTTCCTCGCCGGCGACGCCTGTCACGCCCACCCGCCGGCCGGCGGCTTCGGCGTCAACGCCGGCATCCAGGACGCGCACAACCTGGCATGGAAGCTCGCCGACGTGCTTCAGGGCCACGCCGACGAGAGCCTGCTCGACTCCTACGAGGCCGAACGTCGTCCGGTCGGCGCCGCCACCGCCGACCAGGCGTGGATGCTCTTCCGCACCCGGGGTCAGCTCGCCGACGAGGACAAGGCCGCCTATCGGGACTTCGTCATCGTGACGATGGGCTACCGGTACACCTCGAACGCGATCGTCGGCGCGCCCGCCGACACCGAGCTGCTGCCCCGCGAGCTGACCTTCACCGGCCAGCCCGGATCGCGTGCCCCGCACGGCTGGGTCGACCACCAGGGCAGTCGGGTCTCCACGATCGACGTGCTGACCGAGGGCTGGACGTTGGCCGCGGCTCCCGGCGACGACGCCTGGCTCGCGGCGGCCGAGGCGGTCTCGGCGGAGACCGGGCTTCCGATCAAGGCGCTGACCGCAGGCCCCGACGGTGACCTCGCCGACGACGGCTCGTGGCTGGCGAGCTGTGGCGTCGGCCCCGGCGGGGCGCTGCTGGTACGCCCCGACGGCATCGTCGCCTGGCGCAGCGCCGGCCCGGTCGACGACCAGGCGAAGACCCTGACCGCCGCCCTGGCCACGATCCTGCGGGGAGCGTGAACACATGTCCTACCGCGCCCTCATGGTCATGCGGATGGCCCCCGGACACGCCGACGCGGTCGCCGAGCTCTTCGCCGAGCACGACAAGGGCGACATGCCCTACGTCGTCGGCATCTCGCGGCGCACGCTCTTCCGCTACCAGGACCTCTACATGCACCTGCTCGAGGCCGACACCGACGTCTTCGACAAGCTCCTCGCGGCCCGAGCCCGCGCGGACTTCCAGGAGGTCAACCGGCGCCTCTCGGCCTACCTGCAGCGCTACGCGCCGGACAGCATGACCGAGTTGCAGGACTCGAAGGCCACGCCCTTCTACACCTGGAGCCCCGAGACAGGGAGCATCACGTGACGCTGACCCGCCGCGACATCAACGACATGATGCAGGCATACAAGAAGACGAGCCTGCTGCGTACCGCTGTCGAGCTGGGCGTCTTCGACGCCCTCGCCGCGGGCCCGGCCACTGCCGGTGGGCTCGCTCCGAAGCTCGGCATCCACCCGCGAGGCGCACGCATCCTGCTCGACGCGCTCACCGCGATCCGCCTCACCGACCGGACCGGCGAGCACTTCTCGCTCACCCCGGCGGCCGCCGACCACCTGGTCAGCACCCGTCCCGACTACCTGGGCGGAATGGTCAAGGTGATGTCGAGCGACTGGGAGTGGGACGCGCTGCGCGACCTCAGCGCGGCAGTGCGGGCCGGCGGCACAGTGCTCGACGTGCACGCCGAGACCCCGGAGTACACCTACTGGGAGGACTTCGCCGCGTACGCGACGAAGGTCGCCCAGCCGACCGCCGAGGTGATGGCCGAGGCGCTCGCGCCGTGGACGAAGGAGCGCGCCGAGCTCGACATCCTCGACGTCGCCTGCGGTCACGGCGTCTACGGCTACACCCTCGCGCAGCACAACCCGCAGGCGACGGTGACCTCGCTGGACTGGCCCAACGTGCTCGCCGTGACGGAGAAGCACGCCGAGCGGCTCGGTGTGCGCGACCGGGCGTCGTTCCTGCCGGGTGACATGTTCACCACCGATCTCGGCGGCCCCTACGACGTCGTGCTGCTCACCAACGTCACCCACCACTTCTCCGAGGAGCGGGTGCACGAGCTGGTGAACCGGCTCGGTTCCGTGGTCAAGCCGGGTGGGCGGCTGGTCATCGTCGGCTTCACCACTGGCGACGAGTCGCCGGCACTGGACCCGGCGCCGTACCTCTTCTCGGTGCTGATGCTGGTCTGGACCTTCGAGGGGGAGTCGCACTCCGTCGCCGCCTACAACCGGGCCCTCGCCGCGGCGGGCTTCGGCCCGGCCACCGTCCACCCGACGGACCTGCCGTTCCGAGTGCTCGTCGCAGAGAAGGGATGACAATGCATCGGCAACCGATCGTGAAGGTCGCCGCCACCGACGTGCCCGGCATCAACCGGATCGGCGGCGAGGTGCGGATCCTGCTCAGCCCGAAGACCGTCGACGCGACGGAGGGCTTCATGGGCACGGTCCGCCTGGAGCCGGGCGAGTTCCTGGCGGAGCAGTACAACCCGTACTCGGACAAGTTCTGTTATCTGGTGCGCGGCGAGGTCGTGATCCGGGTCGACGGCGCGGAGGTCAAGCTCGCGGCCGACGAAGCGCTCATGGTCCGTCGCGGCCAGCGGCACCGCATCGTCAACGCCGGTGGCGAGACCGCGCTGATCGTGTTCCAGATCAGCCCGCTCGCGCCGCGCCCCGAGCTGGGCCACGTCGACACCGAGGAGGTCCCGCACCCCGAGTCGCCGGTGCCGCAGGTCGGCGGCGTACGCGACGGGTGGCAACGACCGACGGGAGGAAACTCATGAGCCAGCTGACCCTCGACGACCTGCGTCGGATCCTGGAGACCAGTTCCGGTGTGGTCGAGCAGACCGACTGGGCCGATCCGGCGACGCTCGACGCGCCGTTCGACGACCTCGGCTACGACTCGCTCGCGCTGTTGGAGCTGGCGGCGCGGGTGCAGCAGGAGTACGAGGTGCGCATCCCCGACGACGCCGTGTCGATCATGAAGACGCCGCGGCTCGCCGTCGACTACGTCAACCAACGACTCGCGGATCGGTGACCCCATGGCCGGACACACTGACAACGCGGTCGTCATCAACGCACCGTTCGACCTCGTCTGGGACCTGACCAACGACATCCCCAACTGGCCCTCTTTGTTCAGCGAGTACGCCAGCACGGAGGTGCTCTCGACGTCCGCCGACGGTGCCGTCGTCTTCCGCCTGACCATGCACCCCGACCCGGCCGGCCGGGTCTGGAGCTGGGTCTCCGAGCGGGTGCCCGACCGCACCGACCGGGTGGTGCGGGCACGGCGGCTGGAGACCGGCGCCTTCAAGTACATGAACCTGTTCTGGGAGTACACCGAGATCCCGGACGGCGGGGTGCGGATGCGGTGGGTGCAGGACTTCGAGATGCGGCCGGGCGGGCACGCCGACGACGAGGGCATGGCCGCCCACCTCAACCGGACCACACGTGAGCAGCAGGCACGCATCCGGGAGATCGTGGAGAAGGCCGCGGCCGAACGCGGGCAGTCATGACCGCCACCGTCAACACGCCCGTCGGCAAGAGCTGGTTGATCTGCCCGGGCTGCCGGGCGTTGCTCTACCAGCGCCGGGTCGAGCGCAACCTGGGCGTCTGCCCGGAGTGCGACCACCACGACCAGGTCACCGCGCACCAGCGGATCGAGCAGCTCTTCGATCTCGACTCGGTCGAGGAGCTGCCACCGGTCGGCGCCTTCGGCGACCCGCTCGGGTTCGTCGACACCAAGCCCTATCCGCAGCGGATCGAGGCCGCCCGCCGGCGCACCGGGCTCGACGAGGCGGTGGTCTGCGTCCGGGGCACTGTCGAGGGGCAGCCGTTGATCGCGGCTGTCATGGACTTCCGGTTCCTCGGCGGCAGCCTCGGCTCGGGCGTCGGTGAGCGGATCACCCGGGCGGCCGAGTTGGCGCTGGAGACCCGTACGCCGCTGCTGATCGTCAGCGCCTCCGGCGGTGCCCGGATGCAGGAGGGCGTGCTGTCGCTCATGCAGATGGCCAAGACGAGCGCGGCGCTCGGCGCCCTCGACGAGGCCGGGGTGTTGACGATCTCGCTGGTCAGCGACCCGACCTACGGTGGCGTCGCGGCATCGTTCGCGACGCTCTGCGACGTCATCCTCGCCGAGCCGGGCGCGCGCCTCGGCTTCGCCGGGCCGCGGGTCATCCAGCAGACGCTGCGTCAGCCGCTGCCGGCCGGCTTCCAGACCGCCGAGTACCTCTTCGCGCGCGGCATGCTCGACGACCTGGTGCCCCGCTCGTACCTGCGGCAGACCATCGGCCGGTTGCTGGCCTTCGCGGGGGCGGAGCGGTCCGCGCCGGATCCTTACCGGGTACGGGCGACCGCGCCTCCCGAGTCGGCGGACCCGTGGGCGGTCGTGGCGCTGTCCCGCGACCTCGGTCGACCCTCCACCTTGGACTACATCGGCCACTTCGTGGACGGTTTCGTGGAGCTGCACGGCGACCGGCTCGCGAGTGACTGCCCGGCGATCGTCGGCGGCGTCGGCCTGATCGACGAGCGACCCGCTGTGGTGATCGGCCACCAGAAGGGCCACACCGTCGCCGAGGTGGCCAGTCGCAACTTCGGCATGGCCACACCGGCCGGCTACCGCAAGGCGGCCCGACTGATGCGCCTGGCCGAGAAGCTCGGGACGCCGATCGTGACGCTGATCGACACACCCGGCGCCTACCACGGCATCTCGGCGGAGGAGAACGGACAGGCCCTCGCCATCGCCGACAGCATCCGGCTGATGGCCGGGCTGACGGTTCCGGTCGTGGCGGTCGTGACCGGCGAGGGCGGTAGTGGGGGAGCGCTTGCCCTCGGCGTCGGCAACCGGGTGCTGATGCTCGCCAACGCCACGTACTCGGTGATCAGCCCGGAGGGCTGCGCCGCGATCCTCTGGAACGACTCCGGTCGGGCCGACGAGGCAGCCGCGCAGCTCAAGCTCCAAGCCGGCGACCTGCTGGCGCTCGGCATCGTCGACGGAGTGGTTCCCGAACCGCCCGGTGGGGCGCCGGCCGATCCCGGGGCGACCGCGTCGGCCGTACACCGGGCGGTTGTCGACGCCTTGGCGGAGTTGGCCGGTCTCAACCGCGAGGAGGTGCGGGCCCATCGCCGGGCCCGCTTCCGACAGATCGGAGGTGTGACGAATGTCGGAGGGTGACGCCGACCCGCTGGACGCCGCGGTCCGCAGTCTCGCGCGGCTGATCGGATCGACGCCAGGTCCGGTCCGTCGTGCCCGGCTCCAGCACGGCGACCTGGTGGTCGAGGTGGAGTGGCCGGAAGGCACGCCTGGGGTGGCCGCGGCGGTCCCGGCGGTCCCGCTGGTGGAGGCCGACGCCGGTCTGCACTACGTGTGCGCGCCGATGGTCGCGACGCTCTACCTCGCGCCGTCGCCCGGTGCCGACCCGTTCGTGAGTGAGGGCGACCATGTCGTGCCCGGCCAGCAGGTCGCGATCCTCGAAGCGATGAAGATGATGATCCCGGTCGAAGCCGACCGCGCGGGCGAGGTCGTGAAGGTGCTGGTACCCAACGCGACTCCGGTCGAGTACGGCGAACGGTTGATCGCCTTAGCTGTTTCGGAGGGCTGACAGTGTTCGAGTCGGTGCTGATCGCCAACCGGGGCGAGATCGCGGTCCGGATCGCCCGGACCTGCCGGGAGATGGGGCTGCGTACGGTGGCGGTCTACTCGACAGTCGACCGCGACTCGGCGGTGGTGCGGCTGGCCGACGAAGCCGTCCAGATCGGGCCGGGTCCGAGCCGACGCAGCTACCTGAGCGCCCCGGCCATCATCGAGGCGGCCCGCCGCACGGGGGCCGACGCGATCCATCCGGGCTACGGATTCCTCTCCGAGGACCCGGACTTCGCCGAGATCTGTGAGGCCGACGGGATCACGTTCATCGGGCCGCCGCCCGCCGTGATGGCCGCGCTGGGCGACAAGGCCCGGACGCGGGGCATCATGGCGGGCCTCGGCCTGCCGGTGCTGCCCGGCACGACCGACGCCGTCGAGTCGGCGGCTCACGCCCGCGCGGTGGCGGAGGAGATCGGCTTCCCGCTGATCATCAAGGCGGTCGCCGGTGGCGGTGGTCGGGGGGTACGGGTGGTCCGGGACCCGGCCTCGTTCCTGGGCGAGTTCGCCTCCGCGCGGGCCGAGGCGCAGCTGCTCTTCGGCGACAACCGGGTCTACATCGAGCGCTACCTCGAGTCGGCCCGCCACGTCGAGGTCCAAGTGCTCACCGACCGCTACGGCAACGGCATCCACCTCGGCGAGCGCGACTGCTCGGTGCAGCGGCGCCACCAGAAGCTGATCGAGGAGTCACCCGCGCCCGGGTTGCCGCAACACATGGTCGACCGGATGACCGCCGCCGCGGTCACCGGCGCGCTCGGCGTCGGCTACGTGGGCGCGGGTACCTTCGAGTTCCTGGTCGGCGGCGGGGACGACTTCCATCTCATGGAGGTCAACTGCCGGCTCCAGGTCGAGCACCCGGTCTCCGAGCTGGTGACCGGCGTCGACCTGGTGCGGCAACAGATCCTCGTCGCGGCCGGTGAACGGCTCGCGCTGACGCAGGCCGACGTGACGCAGCGCGGCACGGCGATCGAGTGCCGCGTCAACGTCGAGGACCCGACGCGCGGCTTCGTACCGACGCCGGGTGAGCTGACCCGCTTCGACCTGCCCGCCGGCCCGTTCGTCCGGGTCGACACGCACGGGTACGCCGGTTACCGGGTGCCGGCCGACTACGACTCCCTCCTCGCGAAGGTGGTCGTCTGGGCGCCCGACCGCACCCAGGCCCTGGCCCGGATGGCCCGCGCCCTCGACGAGTGCGCCATCGAAGGGCCAGGTGTGGCCACCACCCGGGAGTTCCTCCGATCGACGCTCGACCACCCGCTGTTCCGTGCCGCGAAACACGACACCTCGCTGGTCGACACCATGCTCACCGGCCTCCAGCCGGACACCACCGAGGCTCCAGGGCGCCACTAACCGAAGGGTTCACACTGCTGCCGGTTCGCGGGTTTGCGGCCCGTGCGTCCACGCGGGCGCCTGCGGACGGAAGGTGGCCGACATGGCAATTGACAACGCTTCTCGAGGTGTCAGCCGACGGCGATTATTGGCCGGAGTCGGCGCGGGGGCGCTAGTGGCCGGCACCGGGGGAGTCCTGCTCGACGCGGCGCCCGCAGCGGCGGCGTTCTCCAACCGGTTCGGTCGGATGTTCCCGTCGCTGCCGGCGTTCGGGTCGGCGACGACCCAGATGCGGAACGCGCTGATCGACCTGTCGCGCGTCGGCGGCCCGATGGACGCCCGCGACCCACTCAGCGTCGGCGCGGAGGCGCTCGCCGACCTGCAGCAGCACAGCATCAACGACCCCGACAACTTCTCGATCCCGCAGGGCATGACGTACTTCGGACAGTTCGTCGACCACGACCTGGCCTTCGAGACGACGGCGCCGCTGGGCACGCCGGTCGACCCGACCACTGTGCCCAACCCGCGGACTCCAGCCCTCGACCTCGACTCGCTGTATGGCGGCGGGCCGACCGGAAACCCGGAGCTCTACAACTCGGCCGATCCGGCCAAGCTCAAGATCGAGTCGGGCGGGCGCTTCGAAGACCTGCCGCGCAACTCCAGTGGCAGGGCGATCGTCTTCGACGTCCGCAACGACGAGAACCTGCCGATCGCGCAGATCACGGCCGCGTTCATCCTCTTCCACAACCGGGTGGTCGACCTGGTGCGGGCACAGGGCACCCCGGCGGCCCAGGTCTTCGGCGCCGCACGGCAACTCGTCACCTGGCACTACCAGTGGATCGTGCTCAACGAGTTCCTGCCGCTGATCGCCGGCCCGGGCACGGTCTCCACAGTGCTCAACGGAGGCCGCCGCTTCTACAAGCCGGAGCCGAACGCGACGTTCATCCCGGTCGAGTTCACAGCGGCGGCGTTCCGCTTCGGCCACAGCCAGCCGCGACCCGCCTACCTGGTCAACCGGACCGGCAACGGCGGCGACGAGTTCTACGCCATGCTCTTCGACCCGGCGCTGAGCGGCGCCGACCCGGCCGACCTGCGCGGTGGGAAGCGGGCCGCCCGCCGCTACCTCGACTACCAGTTCTGGTTCCAGTTCTTCGACGGCCAGGTGCGCTGGAGCAAGTGGATCGACGTCCGCAACTCGACGCCACTGTTCGGCTTCCCGCTGCCACCGCCGCCCTCCGGCTCCCCGTCGGCCAACCTGCTCGGACGTGACCTGCTCCGTCAGCTCACCTTCGGCATCCCGTCGGGCCAGCGGATCGCCGCACACATCGGGGCACCGGCACTCGGCAGCTTCAACTTCCCGGAGCTCAGTGGGTACGGCCTCGGCCTGGACTCCAACACCCCGCTCTTCTACTACATCCTCAAGGAGGCACAGCTCCAGGCCGGCGGCGGTTCACTGGGCGCGGTCGGTGGGCGAATCGTGGCGGAGGTGCTCATCGGCATCGCCCAGCTCGACCCGGCCAGCTACCTGAAGGTGCAGCCCAGCTGGCGTCCGACCCTGCCGGCCCGCTTCTCGGGCCAGTTCACGATGGCCGACCTGCTCACGTACGCGCGGGTCGACCCGGCCAGTCGCAACTCCTGACGGCGCTTGCTCCGCACCCGGGCCCGGGCGGCCCGGTGTGCGGAGCACGAGCCCGGTTGAACGGGACTCCAACGGTCCTCGACGCGGCTGGGGGAGGGTGCGGGCATGACTGGCGACTTCAGCGATTTCAAGGTGGCGGATCTGTCGTTGGCGGCCTTCGGGCGTAAGGAGATCGAGCTGGCCGAGCATGAAATGCCGGGTCTGATGTCGATCCGGAGGGAGTTCGCCTCGCGGCAGCCATTGAAGGGTGCGCGGATCACCGGCTCGCTGCACATGACCATCCAGACGGCGGTGCTGATCGAGACGCTGGTGGCGCTCGGCGCGCAGGTCCGGTGGGCGTCCTGCAACATCTTCTCCACGCAGGACCACGCGGCGGCGGCAATCGCGGTCGGCCCGACCGGCACCCCGGACGCCCCTGCGGGTGTCCCGGTCTACGCCTGGAAGGGCGAGTCCCTCGACGAGTACTGGTGGTGCACCCAGCAGGTGCTGCTCTGGCCGGACGGGCAGGGCCCGAACATGATCCTCGACGATGGTGGTGACGCCACGCTGCTGGTGCACAAGGGTGCCGAGTTCGAGGCCATCGGGGCGGTCCCGTCGCCGGAGAGCGCCGACTCGGAGGAGTACGAGGTCATCCTCGGTGTGTTGACGCGGTCGCTGCGGGAGGACAACCGCCGCTGGACGCGGGTCGCCGCCGGAATCAAGGGGGTGACCGAGGAGACCACGACAGGTGTGCACCGGCTGTACGAGATGCAGCAGGCGGGGAACCTGCTGTTCCCGGCGATCAACGTGAACGACTCGGTGACCAAGAGCAAGTTCGACAACAAGTACGGCTGCCGACACTCGTTGATCGACGGGATCAACCGGGCCACCGACGTGCTGATCGGCGGGAAGGTCGCCGTCGTGTTCGGCTACGGCGACGTCGGCAAGGGCTGCGCCGAGAGTCTGCGTGGTCAGGGGGCGCGGGTCATCGTGACCGAGGTGGACCCGATCTGTGCCCTCCAGGCGGCGATGGACGGCTACCAGGTCGCGACCATCGACGACGTGGTCGAGACCGCCGACATCTTCGTGACCGCCACGGGCTGCTTCAGCGTGATCACCAACGAGCACATGGCGCGGATGAAGCACCAGGCGATCGTGGGGAACATCGGCCACTTCGACAACGAGATCGACATGGCCGGTCTCGCGAAACGCGGAGACGTCGAGCGGATCACCGTGAAGCCGCAGGTGGACGAGTGGCGGTTCGCCGACGGCCACTCGATCATCGTGCTGTCGGAGGGTCGGCTGCTGAACCTGGGCAACGCCACCGGGCACCCGAGTTTCGTGATGTCGAACAGCTTCGCCAACCAGACCATCGCGCAGATCGAGCTGTTCACCAGCACCGACCAGTACCCGATCGGTGTCCACACCCTCCCCAAGCACCTGGACGAGAAGGTCGCCCGACTCCACCTCTCCGCGCTGGGTGTCCGCCTGACCGAACTGACCAAGGAACAAGCCAACTACCTCGGCGTCCCGGTCGAAGGGCCCTACAAGCCCGACCACTACCGCTACTGAGAGGGCCCGCCCCGCATGATCGCCGTATCTGGCTCGATCGCGACCGACCATCTGATGCGCTTCCCGGGGCGGTTCGCCGAGCAACTCATCGCCGGCAGCCTCGACACCGTCTCACTCTCGTTCCTCGTCGACGACCTCGTCGTCCGTCGCGGCGGGGTCGCGGCCAACATCGCCTTCGGGCTCGCCCAACTCGGGCACCGGCCGGTGCTGCTCGGCGCGGTCGGTGGCGACTTCGGCGACTACCGCAGCTGGTTGGAGCGGCACGGGGTCGACTGCTCGGAGGTGCAGGTCAGCGCCATCGCGCACACCGCCCGGTTCATCTGCACCACCGACACCGACCTCTGCCAGATCGCGTCGTTCTACCCCGGCGCGATGGGCGAACCCGACCGGATCAGCCTCGACGGTGTCGCGGCGCGCGCCGGTGACCTCGGGCTCGTCATCCTCGCCGCGGAGAACCCGGACACGATGCTCGCCCGGGCTGCCGCCTGCCGCCGACTGGGCCTGCCCTTCGCCGCCGACCCGTCACAGCAACTGGCCCGGATGCCGGCGGCCGACATCGAGGCGATGATCAACGGCGCTCGTTACCTGTTGACGAACGAGTACGAGGCGGCGCTGCTGGAATCCAAGACCGGGCTGAGCGAGGACGACATCCTGCGCCGCGTGGGCGTACGGGTGGTGACCCTGGGCGCCAACGGGGTACGGATCACCGGGCAGGACGGCGACTTCCTGGTGCCGGCGGCGCGGGTGGGCGGCATCGTCGACCCGACCGGTGTCGGCGACGGCTTCCGGGCCGGCTTCTTCGCCGCGCTCGCCGCCGACCTGCCCATCGAGCGTGCGGCACAGGTGGGCTGCGTCCTGGCGGCGCACGTGCTGGAGGTCGAGGGCCCACAGGAGTACACAATCGACGCCGACGCTTTCGAGCGCCGCATCGCCGACTCCTACGGCCCCGACGTCGCGGTCGACGTGCGCGCGCTGGGTCTGGCCCGGGTCTGACCGCGCGAGGTCGACGCAGACCGGTAGTGGCGTCAGGTGCGCAGGGTGTGGCTGGGGCTGCTGCCGTAGGCCGCGCGGTAGTCGGTGCTGAAGCGTCCGAGGTGGGTGAAGCCCCAGCGCCTGGCGATCATGGTGACGGTGACACCGGTGGCCGGGTCGGTGGCCTGCAGGTCGCGGTGCGCGCGTTCGAGGCGGACCCGGCGGACGTACTGCATCGGGGTGGTGTCGTGGTGGCGGCGGAACGCGAGTTGCAGAGCGCGGGGGCGAACGCCGGCCACTGTGGCGATCTGGTCGACAGTGAGCGGCTGGTCGGCGTTGTCGTCGACGTAGGCGACGGCTCGTCGTATCGCCCGGGGAGTGACGTCGCCGACGGCCCGCAGGACCGCGGCGTGGGCGGTGTTGGGAAACACGGCCAGCACCGTCGCCGCGAGCAGGTGGCGGGCGTTCCCGGCGATCAGTGGGTTGGCCATCAGGGCAGGGTCGGAGAGGACGCTGCGGGTCAGGTGGGAGACGGTCTGGGTCCAGTGGCGACCCAGCGCCGTCGAGATCGGCCTGGAGCTGTCGAAGCACAGGTCCGCACCGCTGATGCCGGTCTCCGCGTGGGCGACCTTCTCCAGCAGGGCGCGGGGAAGGCGGGCGACGAACGTGTCGACGTCGTCGTAGGCGAGGTCCTCGGCGTGGTCCGGCAGGATCAGCATCACGTCCCCGGACCGCAGGCGGTACTCGTCCTTGGCCCTGGCGACGGTGAAGCGACCGCCCATCAGGTGGGTGATGTTCAGGTCGCCGTCCGGGGCCGTCTGGACCTGCGTGCGCGCCGAGTAGTGCAGCCGTGTCACGCCGACGTCGGCGAGCGTGGTGGTGACGGCGCGTAGGCCGGCTCCGTCGCGGCCCTCACCGGAGGACCGCACCTTGATGTCGAGGAATGCCCGCCGGACGAAGTCGTGCGCCTCATCGGTGTCGCTGGTGGCGTAGCGGTGCCAGTGCGGGCCGGAGTAGACGGTGCCGTCTGTCATGTCGAGGCCTTCCCTGCCCAGGACTCCGCAGCCGTTCTATCCACGATACGCATCACCTTCGCAGCAGGCGTAGCGCGCGGCCCGCTCGCATGGCGATACGGCCCTGGCTGCGGATATGCAGCACGTGGATCGCCGCTCGGGGCCGTTGCCAGGGTGATCCGGCGGGTGCCCTTGGTCAAGCAGTCGGGCAAGGGCACCCGCGTCCAACGGTTCACGTCTCCGTCCGCGGCAGTGGCGCGGTCGGAGAAAGCCCAGGTTCATGACAACGCCTCTCATCGTCCGTCTGCGGGACCTCCTACCCCGGCAGCTCCCGACATCACGTCTCATTTCGTCGGACATCCGGCCCGGTGGCTCAGAGATAGGGGGAGCATCGGGCTCCTGAGGAGCGTGCCCCGACACCCGGACGCGGAGGCGTCTGCCCCATCGACGAGTGTTCACGCCTTGGCAGGGGTCCGCGCCTCCGCTACCGTCCATGGGAACGCTCCCATGAACTTAGATACATCTATGTGATCTGGAGGCAACACGTCGTGGCTATCCTCTCCTCGCTCCGCCGCAGATCGGCGGCCATCAGCGTGGCGGCCGTCGCGGGCGCCACCGCCGTCGGCGTCTGCCTCGCCGTCAGCAGCGCCTCCGCCGGCACGCTGTCCGGGTCGCTCTACCGCGACCCGAGTTCGGCAGTCGTCCGCTGGGTCGCCGCCAACCCCGGCGACTCGCGTACGGCCGTCATCCGCGACAAGATCGCGAGTCAGCCGCAGGCGCGCTGGTTCGCCAACTTCAATCCCTCGACAGTGCAGTCCGAGGTCTCCGGGTTCATCGGGGCGGCCAACGCGGCGCAGCAGATCCCGGTGCTGGCCGTGTACGAGATCACCAACCGGGACTGCGGCGGAGCCAGCGCCGGTGGCGCGCCGGACCTCAACCAGTACCAGACGTGGGTGTCCAACTTCGCCAGGGGACTGGGCAACCAGACCGTCATCATCATCCTGGAAACCGACTCGCTCGCACTGCTGACGTGCCTCAGCAGTGCGGAGATCAACGCGCGTAACCAGGCGATCTCGACGGCCACCCGGACCATCAAGTCGGGCAACGCCAACGCCAAGGTGTACCTCGACGGCGGCCACTCCACCTGGAACAGCGCTGGTGAGACGGCCAACCGGCTCCGGGCGGCCGGCGTGCAGTACGCCGACGGCTTCTTCACCAACGTGTCGAACTACAACTCCACCTCCAGCGAGGCGAACTTCGGTCGGGCGGTCATCTCCTCCCTCAACGGCATGGGGATCTCGGGCAAACGCCAGGTCATCGACACCAGCCGTAACGGGGGCGCCAGCGGGGACTGGTGCGGCGACGACAACACCGACCGGCGCATCGGGCAGTACCCGACGACCAACACCGGCGATGCCAACATCGACGCGTACCTGTGGGTGAAGCCGCCGGGGGAGGCGGACGGCTGCCGGTTCACGGCCGGTTCGTTCCAGCCCGACCTGGCCTTCAGCCTGGCCAATGGCGCGCCCAACCCGCCCACGACCACCCCGCCGACGACCACTCCGCCGACCACGACCCCGCCGACGACCACGCCGCCGACCACCCCTCCGCCGTCGCCGCCGGCCGGTGACGGCTGCTACGCGTCGATCGCGGTCAACCAGTGGGCTGGCGGTTTCACAGCGAGCGTGACGGTCACCGCCGGCAAGTCGGACATCAACGGCTGGACCGTGACCGTCGCGCTGCCCGGCGGCTCGGTCACCAGCGCCTGGAACGCCCAGGTCAGCGGCACCAGCGGAACCGTAGGGTTCACCAACGTGAGCTACAACGGACGGGTCCTCGGCCGGCAGTCGACCAACTTCGGCTTCCAGGGCACCGGCACCGGGCCGGGCGTGTTGGCCGACTGCGTGACCAGCTGACCCCAACCGCTGCGGCGGGCCCGGCGTGGAGGACCACTCTCCGCGCCGGGCCCGTCCCCGTCCTGGTGTACGAGCCGGGCCGCGCCAGTTATGTCCGCACGCTGGTGGCCTCTGACTCCTCGGCATCGCGTCCGTGGGCCGGCCGAACCGGCCAATCGCCGCGGTCGGTTCTGTGCTGTCTCCTCCGGCGGGACATCTCGTGGCCGGCGAGCAACGCGATGGCCGCCGCCGTCAGCAGGCCACCGAACAATGGGATGACGCGCACTCCGGCCGTCGCCAGCAGGCCCGCGCCGATGAACGAGCCGGCAGCGAGGCCGAAGTTGAACGCGACGCTGAGGCTGGCCGACGCCATGTCGGTGGTCGACGGGGCCACCTGCATGACGCGGTGCTGGATTCCCGCGATCAGCGAGCTGAACGACATCCCCGCCACGGCGAGCAACGGGATCGTCAACACCTTGCTTGCGCCGACTCCATAGAGGCCGAGCATCGCGGCGGTGAGGAGCCCGAGTAGGACCAGTACGACACCGAGTGGAAAGCGGTCCAGGAAGCGACCGACCGCCCAGGTGCCGGCCACGCCGAACGAGCCTTGCACGAAGAGCAACAGGCCGAGAGATGCTGCGGCGAATCCGCTGACGTCGAGGAGGAAGACGGTCATGTAGGTGAACGCGCCCATGGCGCCGGTGACCGCGAGGATGGTGGCGATCAGGAGCACGACGAAGCGGTGCCGGTCCGGCATCGGCCCGACGTCACCCGCACTCTGCTGCGGTGTGACGCTCGGCAGGAGCAGGGCGACCGCGACGCAGGTGACGAAGCCGAAGATGGCCATCGCGACGAAGGCGGCCCGCCACCCGGCCTGCCCGCCCAACCAGGTGCCCAGCGGCACGCCGAGGACGGGGCCGAGAGCGTTGCCGATCGACAGTCGAGCCACGATGCGGCCTCGGATGTTCGCGGGGAACATCGAGATCGCCACCGGAAACACCACCGCCCAGAAGACACCGTTGGTGGTGGCGGACACCAACCGCGCGGCGAGCAACACCTCGTAGGAGGTGGCGAAGGCCGACACCGCCGTCGCCGCGGCGAACACACCGAGGGCGCCGGCGAGCAGTGGGCGCCGCGGCACTCGCCGAGTGACCCGGGTCAGCGGCAGGGCCACGATCATGACCACCACGGCGTACCCGGTCACCAGCAGACCGGCCTCGGACCTGGAGCGTCCCAGGTCCGGCGCGATCAGCGTGAGCAACCCGATCGGAAGCACCTCGGTGGTGACGTAACAGAATGTGGCGGCGGACAGCGCGGCGAGGGCATAGACCGCACGTCGTTGGTGCGTCATCGGCTACCTCCCAGGTCTTGGACGAGTGGAACGAGCAGCCGTCACACACGCGGCGCGTGATGATTCCGGTTAACTGGGTTTCGACGGTAGCATAGGCAGACGTCCATTCCTCGTTCTTCGCGCTGCGAAGCCGCATAGGTACGCCGAAGTCAGGCACAGGGTGCGGGCGTCAGGAGTAACCGCCTTTGAGGGCTTAGCTGGTAGCCTTGCCGCATGCCTCTCGACGTGTGTCAGCTGCCGTTGGTCGGCGGGCACCCGGCACTCGATCTGGCCAACACGCTGGAGCGAGGGGGTGAGTCGCCGCACGACTTCCTGACCGACAGTTCCGCTCTGCTGCGCTGGTCGGTCCGGGTGGGCGTGGTCAGCGACGCGGAGGCCGAGCAGGTGGGCCGGGCATGGCGCGACGAGCCTGCGGCGGCGCACGCGGGACTGGTCACCGTGCGCGACATCCGTGAAGGCCTCCACCTTGTGCTGCTAGCGACGATCACCGACGCGGACGGTGGCACGGTGGGCGACCCCATCGCGGCCGGTGCCGCACTGGTCGCACTACATCAGCGCTGGTCCGGCGCAGCCGCCCGAGCAAGACTCACGCTCGACTCGTCCCGGGTGCGGCTGGCCTACGGCACGGTGCCGGCCATGTTGGTGCCCGACCGGATCGCCGAGGCCGCCCTCGACGTCATGCTGACGGCCGACCTGACCCGGGTGCGCCGCTGCCCGGTGCTCGAAGGTGGCTGTGGCTGGCTCTTCCTCGATCAGAGCCGCAACGGATCCCGCCGCTGGTGTCGCATGGCCGACTGCGGCAACGTGGTGAAGGCGCGACGGCTCACCGAGCGTCGCCGCGCCGCCCGGCCCGGTCTCCTCGGGTAGACGACGTGGTGCTCGTCGTGGAGAGGTGTACTTCAGGCGTGGTTCCACCGGTCAGACGAAGAGTTGCCGAAGCCGGGCCTCGATGAGCGGGAGTCCGTCGACCGGCACGTCGTAGTGGCCGGCCCCTTCGAGCACGCCGAGGTTGATGTCGTTCCCGTTGATCAGCATCTTGTTGACGGTGGCGTAGGTGACCGCGGCCGGGCTGGTGATGTCGTCGGTGCCGTACAGCCACAGGATCGATCCGGGCAGCGTGGAGTTTTCCAGCCGTCCCTGGTTCTCGGCGTAGAACCGCTGGTTCTCAGGCAGCGCGTTGGGCGCGTCGCCGCGTACACCTGGGTAGGTGTCCAGGCGGTGCGCCGGGTCGTCGCGCAGGTAGTTCAGGATGTCCTGCCGGACCAGCCGGTTCAGGTCGGCCAGGCAGGCCCGCGAGTTGTCCCGGTAGATCCGCAGCATGTTCGGCCCGTACACCTGCCCGGGGTCGATGTCGTAGCCGGCGAGCTGCTGCGTCCGGGTGAAGTAGATCGTCTCCGCGTTGGCGAACACCAACTGGTCGATCTGGTGCGCGGTTGGCTCCCGGCCAGACCCGGCGGCGGCCCGGATTTCGCGCCACAGGACCTGGTTCATGGCTGGCACGTCCGGCACCGGGGCGAGGGTGATCGTGCCCCGGTAGTCCAGGGCCGGGTCGACCTGGCTGGCCTCCTCGGCGTAAGAGGCCGCGGCCAGTGCCGCGAACCCGCCCTCCGACCACCCCGCCGGCACCCACTGCCCGGACAGGCGGGCGCCGAGGTACCGCTGCGCCGCCACCGCCGCGTAGATCATCGATTGGCCCTCGCTGGACAGGTGGTAATAGCCGTGTCCCTCAACAACGCCCCGGTCGAGGTAGCCGAGCCCCTCGTAGTCGGGCGCCACGATGGCGATCCTCATCCCGAGGACGGCGGCGAACAGGGCGGCGTTCGGACCGTCCGCCCAGAAGCCTCGCTGCTGCAACTGGACGCTGGGCGCGCACTCCGGCGCCCAACCGACCGTGCCGTGCCCCCACACCAGCAGCGGCCACCCGCCCGGCGGCGGCGCTCCGGTCGGCACGAACAGCATCGCCGTCGCGTCAACCTGCCCGCCGCGGATCCCCGGCATCCGGTATCCGATCAGTTCGCCGTCGGCCACCGCCGATATCTCCGGCGGCACGTTCTGCAGGGCGGTGGGGGTTCCGGTCAGGTCGCCGGCGCGCGGCAGGCCGTTGCCGCCGGGTCCGTCGGCCGCCCGGGCGGGTGCGGCGAGGCAAGCCGCGAGTAGCACAACCAGAAGCAGCGGTACGGCGAAAGCGGGCTGGCGCGACGCCTGGCCGTCCCGGGTCACCGGCTCACCGTGACGACCTCGGAGGTCCTGAGCCCGCCGCCTCGTCGCCTGGGTGGATCACCCCGCACCGGTGACTCCACCATCGCTTCCTCCACCCCGGTATCGAGTCGACCCAAGGAACCGGTCCAGGGACGCTTCAAGGTTGGCTGGCTCTGCGACTGAGCGTATGGCGCTGGCGGCCTGCGGCTCCGGCAAATCGACGATGTGCCGTTCGGAGCCCGGCCATCATCAGCTACTGGGACAGCACGCCCGCCGCGTGGCTCTCACCGGTCTACGGCGGCTGGGCGCTGTACTCCTCAAGCGGATGCCAACGTGGGTGAACCGGTGACCGGCTGAGGAGCGACCTGCGAGCGAGGTAAGTCTGCTGTCGGGGCGGAAACCTGCCACAGGGCACTGACCGGCATGGCGCGGAGTCTGTCGCCGAACGGCAGCGTGGAGGTTCCGGTATAGAGGACGATGCCGGCGACGAAGTCGTCTCCCAGGCGGTCGGCGAGTCGGCGTAGCCCGCGGAAGTCGTCGGGCCCGACGGTGGTGGCTGCTTTGACTTCGATCCCGATCACCTGGCCGGTTCTGTTCTCCAGCACCGCGTCGACTTCGTACCTGCTCTGGTCGCGGTAGTGGGACAGGTCGACGAACTGCCTGGACCAGGTGAGCTGGCGGGACAACTCGGACAGGACAAATGATTCGAGCAGTGGCCCAAACGGTGTGCCCGGCCGGAGCAGAGCCCGGGCGTCGGTCGCGGTCTCGTTGGCGGCGATGCCCGAGTCGACGAAGATCAGTTTTGGCGCGGCGGTGGCGCGGGTGCCGAGGTTGCGGGACCAACCGGGGATCCGCTTGATCAGGAAGATCTCTTCCAGGGCTTGGAGGTAGCGGGCGATCGTGGGCCGGCTCAGTCCGAGGGCGGATTCGAGGGAGTTGGCGGTGATGATGGTCGCGGACCTGGCCGCGAGGAGGCGTACCAGCTTTCGGAGTTCGCCCTTGTGCTGGATGTCGGACAACTGCCGGACGTCGCGGTCGATGAGCGCCTGGACGTAGGCGTCGAGGAATCGTTGGCGGCGGCGCGGGTCGGTTCGGGTGGTGGCCTCGGGTAGGCCGCCGCGCACGATTCGGGCCGCGTAGTCGGCGCGGGTCACGTCCGACTCGTGTCGCAGGTCCGCGCCGAGCGTGAAGACGGCGTCGACGAATCCGTCCGGTGCTCCCTCGAGTTCGCCTTGGGAGAACGGCCAGAGCTCGACGGTTTCCATTCGGCCGGGCAAGGCGTCCGGGGCGGCCACCATGCCGAACAGGCGAGACGAGCCGGTGAGCAGGTACCGACCGGGACGGGGGTCCTCGTCGACGGCTGCCTTGATGGCCAACAGGAGTTCCGGAGCGCGCTGGATCTCGTCGATGACCAGGAGTTCGGAGGAGTCCACGAACCCGACCGGATCGGCGATCGCCGCCGCCCGGTCCTGAGCCCGATCAAGATCGCGGCGCTCGGCCAGACGATCGCCGGCGACGATGCGCACCAGGGTGCTCTTGCCCGACTGCCGTGCTCCGCTGATCAGAACGACACGGGTGTCAGCCAGGGCGGCGTCGACCTGCGCAGCGGCGCGGCGGGGGATCAGATGCGGTGGGGGCATGGCGTAAGGATACCGGGGTGGTTTCGATCTGCGAGGGTTGCCGCGTTCAATTTGCGGCTCACACCGTGTTCGGAATGCGGGTCATCGGTATTCGATCTGCGGGACCGCTGAGGCGGCGCGCTGGCTCTTCCCTGAATTACGACAGACGCCCCGTGCGGTGCGTTCAGGTCCGGGTGAAGCCGAGTGCCCTGTATCCGGGCATGCGGCGTGGGAGTGAGGCGGCGAGGATGGGTGAGGCCGGGGCGCGGTAGTCGTGGACCTCGGCGACGTCCTTGCCGGGGCGGCGCGGATACATCATCGACGATCTGGATGTTGCGGTTCTCGGCGAGGGCCAGTCGCCGGTGCACCTCGGCGAGCGCGCCGGGTGCGTCAAGGTCGACGTCACCGGGTTGGAATGTGGTCTCGTGGATGAACAGCGCTCGACGGGGTCCGGCGTCGGCGTGCATCGCTGCCGCGAGGGTGCCTTGTTCCTCGTCGGTCCCTTGTCCAGACAACGCCTCAACGTCCTCTGGGCCTGCATCCGCGACAGGACCCCTACCAGCCCAGACCGCCAAGATCAGCAGGGTCGGCGCCATGCGAACTCGCGTAGAGACTCCCTGGGCTGGGAGAACAGGGGTTCGGGTGACGTGGGTGATCGTGGGCCACTCCCTGCCACCCAGGCGAACCCCAAGGTCGCTAGACTTGGCCCTCGCGCCCCCGTAGCTCAGGGGATAGAGCATCGGTTTCCTAAACCGTGTGTCGCAGGTTCGAATCCTGCCGGGGGCACCTCGAAGGCTGGCAGCCGTGGTGGTTGCTTGTCGGTCCTCTGCATCATTTCCCGCGAATCCGATGGGAAACCGGGAATTCGGCAGCCTGGTCACGGAGTCGTTCTCGGCAATGGCGACTGTGCGCCGACGGCCCCTGACTATCAAAAATCAGGGAGGTGAGTCAACGTTCAGTTTTGCTGGTACTCCCACTATTGATGCCGTTAACGTGCCCGGCGGGTCGCGGAGCCCTCGGCGTAACGGTTCGCGCATTCCCCGGCTTCGATGCCAGGAGGCGGCACTGGAAGAACCGGTTCGGCGGCACCACGCCTGGCCGCACTGGCGGGGCAGGAGAGGAACCGCGCCACCGCCTGCGGAGGGCCTATTGGACTCGCTGACCAACCGGGAGCGTGAGGTGGTTGCGTTATTGGCAGATGGCCAGAACAATCGCGGTATTGAGCGGAGATTGAACATTTCGGAGCGCATGGTCCGAAATCACCTCAGCCGAATATTCTTGAAGCTCGGCGTGCAGGATCGGCTCCGTGCGGCGCTGGTGGCACGTAGATTGATGGGTCTCTCCGGGGACCTTGCTTAGAAGGGGCGTTCGTGCACCCGAAGGGAGCGGTAGAAGGTGCCCGGCTGCCGGTTCGCCCGCTGACCCACAGCGAGTTGGTCGCCGTCGACGTCGTCGTCGCCGGGCTGCTCGCCACTGTCTACCTGACCGCCCTGCCCCGGTCGAGCACGCTTCCCGACTGGCTGCACGCCGTGCTGGTCTCCCTGATCGCGCTCCCCGTCGCAGTCCGCAGGGTCTGGCCAATGCCAGTCTTCGCGAGCGTCGCCCTCGCATCGATCGTCAGCGTGTCATTGGGGATTCTGCCGGACCCGCTCCTCGCGGTTGCCCTCACCGCTTACACGGCTGCGGCCATCGGTGGTCATCGGAGCCGTCGCAGCTGGCTGGTGATCGTGTCGTCCAGCGCGGTTCTGACGTTTCTGGCCGTCGCCACCGGGTCGCCACAACCGTGGCCGAGTCGATTCGGAACACTGCTGCCAGGCCTCGCCCTGGTCGGAGCCTCCTGGGCCGCTGGAATCGCTGTTGCGCAGCGGCGAGCGTACGCGGTCTGGCGCGCTGAGGACCGGGTTGAGCGAGCGGTCTCCGACGAACGACTACGAATTGCCCGTGAGGTGCATGACATCGTGACGCACAACCTGGGGGTGATCGCGGTCAAGGCAGCGGTGACACGGCACCTGGCTCGGGACCGGCCGTCGGAGACGCTGGCCTCGCTCGCAGTCATCGAGCAGGTCAGCCGGGAGGCTCTCGCCGAGATGCGGCAGGCACTCCGGCTTCTCCGGGACAGCGACGAACCCCGCGGACCGGCTCCTGGTTTGCCCGACGTCCCCGCGCTGGTGCGCCGTGCCGAGAAGGCCGGCCTGACCGTCCGGAGCGAACTGCCGGAGCAGGACGGTGTCCCGTCAGGCGTGTCGCTGACCGCTTACCGGATCGTCCAGGAGGCACTGACCAACGTCATCAAGCACGTCGGGCCGACCCGCTGCAGCCTGACGATCCGGAGCACCGGGAGTGAGCTCCTCGTCGAGGTCGCGGACGACGGACCGGTGGACGGCCGGCCGATCCGCCGTTCCGCAGCGGAGGGGTTCGGCCTGGCCGGTATGCGGGAGCGGGTGGAGATGCACAACGGTGATATGACGGCCGGGCCGCTGGCGGCCGGCGGCTTCCAGGTCCAGGTGAAGATTCCGTACGCACCAATGGATGGTCAGCGGTGATCCGGGTCGCGATCGTCGACGACGAGCCCGTGTTGCGCGAGAGCTTCCGCCTGCTGGTGAGCTCCGATCCGGAGTGCACGGTCGTCGGGGAGGCGGCGGACGGCGCGGCCGCGGTCCGGCTGGCGAAGAGCAGGCGGCCGGACGTCATGCTCATGGACGTGCGCATGCCGCACACCGACGGCCTTGAGGCCACTCGCCTGATCACCGGCGACCAGGCCACCACGGACGTCCGGATCTTGATTCTGACCATGTTCGACCTGGACCCGTACGTATATTCGGCCCTGCGCGCCGGTGCGAGCGGCTTCCTGCTCAAGGACATCGCCCCCGCCGATCTGCTGGCAGCCGTCCACGTGGTGGCTGGCGGGCACGCGCTCTTCGCGCCCAGCGTCACCCGACGGATGATCGCTCGATTCAGTGCGCCCGAGGCCATTTCCGACACGGGTCGCCTGGATGTCCTGACGAACCGGGAGCGCGAGATCCTGACGCTTGTCGCCAACGGCCTCTCGAATACCCAGATCTGCGACCGCGAGCACATCAGCATGGCCACCGTGAAGACTCACCTCAACCGGATCCTGGCCAAGCTCAGTCTCCGCGACCGCGCCCAACTGGTGATCGCCGCCTACGAGAACGGGCTGGTCAGCGCCGGGGCGCAGGCCGAGGTCAGCCGGCATCGCGGAGGGCTTCTCTGAGCGAGGTCGGGTCAGCCGTCATGCGTCAGTGCGGAGGGGGCATCTGTCATGCATCACGGCGACGGATCAACCAGTACCCCATTGCTGCGGCCGTGAGCGTCCAGAGTAGAAGCACGAGGATCCCCTGCCCGGCGGTCAGTTCGCCCGAGTCGGCCGTCACCTGCATCGCGCGCATGCCGGCCTGGTCCGGTAGGAATTGCGCTACCGGCTTGGTGCCGGAGATCGTGCCGAGCGCCGGCCCCACCACGAAGAACAGCGGCATGAGGATGCCCAGTGTCAGTGCGGTGCTGCGTAGCAATGCCGCGACTGCGGCGGAGAAGACGTTGATCAGTACGACGTACGCGACTCCGCCGAGTACGGCCCGCGTGGCCCCGGGGTCGGACAGGCTCGCCCCATGTGGTCCCAACGCGCTCTCGGTGATCAGAAACGACGCGATCACGGCTGTCCCGCCGACGATCAGCGCGACTGCCGCCACGACCAACAGCTTGGCCAGGTAGAACAGGCCCCGGGTGGGCACCGCCGCCAGCGAGGCGCGGATCATCCCGCTCGTGTACTCGGAACTGAACACGAGCACCGCGAACACGACGAAGGCCAGATTGCCGTAAAAAAGGGCGTTGAACCCCGAGTTGATGGGGTTGAAGTCCGACGCCAGCATGTTGCTACCGCTGTCGATGGCGTTTCGGGTGGACAAGCCGCCTGCCAGTGCCAGACCGAGACTGATGACCAGCGCCAGTGGCAGCGTCACCAGACTGCCCACCGTTGACCGTGCCTTGATCCATTCCGAGTGCAGGACTGCGGGTACCGTGTTGCTGCTCACCGGCTTGCCTCCGTGATCCCGCCGCGATACTCGACGGCATCGGCTGTCAACTTGATGAACGCGTCCTCCAGCGAGGCAGTACAGGGCGTGAGCTCGGTGATTATCACGCCTTCGTCCCGGCCGACCGCGCCGATCTGCTCCAGCTCGGCGCCCAGCGCGTGCAGTGTGCCGTTCCCCGCCTCGGTTACCTGGATCCCCCGGGCGGTCAGGGCGCTGTGTAGGCGCGCAGCCTCGGGTGAGCGCAGCCGGATGTACGAACCCGCATGCTGGGCCACGAAGTCACTTGTCGGGATGTCGGCGAGCATCCGCCCCCGGCCGATGATGATCAGGTGATCGGCGGTGGCCGCCATCTCGGTCATCAGATGGCTGGACAGCAGCACCGTGCGCCCCTCGGCTGCCAGCCCCGTCAACAGCTGCCGGATCCACCGGACCCCCTCCGGGTCGAGCCCGTTGATCGGCTCGTCCAGCAACAGCACTGGGGGATCGCCGAGCAGCGCGGCGGCCAGCCCGAGCCGCTGTGTCATGCCCAGCGAGAACCCCCGAACCCGCTTGCTGGCGACGCTCTCCAGCCCGACCATCTCGATCACCTGACGCACTCGCTGCCGCGAGATGCGGTTGCTGGCCGCCAGGCTGAGCAGATGGTGGTACGCGGATCTCCCAGGGTGCGCCGCGCGGCTCTCCAGCAGCGCACCGACCTGCCGTAGGGGCTCGGTCAGTTCGCCGTACTCCTTGCCGTTGATTCTGATGTGCCCCGACGTGGGCCGGTCCAGTTGCAGCATGAGCCGCATGGTGGTGGACTTCCCGGCCCCGTTGGGCCCGAGAAAGCCGGTGACCCGCCCTGGCGTCACCGTGAACGTGAGCCCGTCGACGGCAGTTTTGGCACCGTAGTGCTTGGTCAGCTCAGTCGCCTCGATCATGCCCCTAGCCTGACGACGGAGCCCTGTCCGCCGCGTCAGACCACGGTTTGACGATGCCCATGGCTGTGCGGCTGCGAGCTCCCTCTCGGCGCGGAGGGCGACTCACACAGCGTAGAGGAGTTTGACCCCGTCCAGCCCCAGAGCAGCTGCCCGGGTCCCGCGGACCCCGCTGTTGAGGTTGCGCCAACTGTTGTTGCTGGCGGCCTCGTGCACCCAGCCGTCGACGACGTTGTAGATGTGCTTCACCCCGTTGACGGTGAGCGCGGCCAGCGAGGTGCCCTGCGCGCCGTAGACGCCGGTCCACAGGTTGGCCCAGCCGGCGTTGCTGGCGGCCTCGTAGATCCGGCCGCCGTTCACTGTGTAGAGGATCTTCGTGCTGCCCACTGTGATCGCCGCTACCGCCGACGCCGGGATGCCCGTGTTCAGGTTCCGCCAGGCATTGGCGCTGTGCGCCTCGTGTACGTAACCGCCGACGATGCTGTAGATGTACTTGACGCCGTTCAGCGCGATCACCGAGATCGAGGACGAGCTTGCCCCGCCGATACCGGTGTTGAGGTTGCGCCAACTGTTGTTGCTGGCGGCCTCGTGCACGTACCCGTCGACGACGTTGTAGACCAGCTTCACGCCGTCGAGGTTGATCGCGGCCAGGGCGGTGCCCTGTGCGCCGTGGATGCCGGTCCACAGGTTGGTCCAGCCGGCGTTGCTGGCGGCCTCGTGGATCCGGCCGCCGTTGAGGGTGTAGAGGATCTTCGTGGATCCCACTGTGATCGCGGCCGTCGCCGTGCCGGTCACCGCACCCGCGCTGCCGGAGACCGGCAGGGCGCGCCAGCCGGCGTTGCTGGCCGCCTCGAACACCTGACGGGGCTGGTCGGCCGGGTTCTGCTGGATGAAGACCAGCGGGCTGATCCGGGTGCCGGCCGGGTCGATCATGTGCCAGTGCAGGTGCGGGCCCGTCGAGCTGCCCGAGCCGGGTGCGCCGGCCGCGCCGCCGGAGCGGCCCACGATCGTGCCCGCACCCACGCTGGTGCCGTTGGCCAGCAGGAACTGGGACAGGTGCAGGTACTGGCTGCGGTACCCGTCGGCGTGCTGGATCGTGACGGTGTGCCCGCCCGAGCCGTTGTTCGGGATGTTCTGGATGGTGCCGGCGCCGCAGGCTGGCAGCGCCGTACCCACCCCCATCCCGAAGTCGATGCCACCGAGTGACCCGCGACGGAGGTGACCCTCCCAGGTGTCGGTGATCGGGTAGGCGCTGAACGGGTTGTAGATCGCCGGGGCGGCCTGTGCGGCCTGGGGGACCAGCAGGCCGCCGGTGCTGATGGCGCCCGTACCCAGCACCGCCGCGCGCAACATGGTGCGGCGACTCACCGTGGAGGTGGGCGTGTCGTCGCCGCAGCAGCTGCGCTCGTAACCGTCCGTCATTCCCACTCCTTCTACGCCCGCCAAGATATCTACGGAGGCTAATGGGTGGGGACGTCCGGCGATACCGCTGCCACCAGACGTTGATCAGAGCGTTGGCAGCTGTTCGGCTCGGGTGATCACCTGGTCGATGAGGCCATATTCTCGGGCCTGCTCGGCGGTGAACCAACGGTCCCGGTCCCAGTCCCGCTGGATCTCGTCGAGCGTCCGTCCACTGTGCTGGGCGATCAGCTCCTGCATCGTCCGCTTCACGTGCAGCATGTTCTCCGCCTGGATGGTGATGTCCGAGGCCGTTCCGCCCATTCCGCCGGACGGCTGGTGCATCATGACCCGCGAGTGCGGCAACGCGTACCGCTTGCCGGCCGCGCCCGCGCAGAGCAGGAACTGCCCCATCGAGCCGGCGAAGCCGAGCGCCAGCGTCGCCACGTCGTTGCGGACGTAGCGCATCGTGTCGTAGACCGCCATCCCCGCGCTCACCGAACCGCCCGGCGAGTTGATGTAGAGGTAGATGTCCCGGTCGGCGTCCTCGGCGGCGAGCAGCAGGATCTGCGCGCAGATCTGGTTGGCCGACTCCTCCGTCACCTCGGTGCCGAGGAAGACGATCCGCTCCCGCAGCAGCCGCTCGAACACATGGTCACCGAAGGTTGGCTGCGCGCTCTCCAGCATCAGTGCGCCGTACCTCATCATGTGCCGCCGCCTTCCACCGTGCCGGCGGGCGGCGGGGACCGCCCGGTGGACCGGCCCCTTCAGCGTGCGGGCGACGGCGGTGGCTGGCCCAGTGATTCTGCCGCCGGCAGATCCGCCGACGGCAGAACCCGCGCGGCCTACGCGGCGGTCAGCCGCCGCAGGCCGAGCCGGGTCTGCGCGCTGTCAGCCAGGGCGGCGGTACGCGGACCGGGGCACGAGCCACCAGCGGAGGCTTTTCCGTCGACGCTGAGGGTCGGCTCGCTCGCCACCGGCCCGCGATGCAGGAAGAACCCGCTGACACGTGGACCCACCAGCAGTGTGGCGTTGCCGATCTCCCGCCGAGTCGCATCGACCCGCTCCAGGTGGGTGAGCGCGGCGCGCGGCGCGGCCGGGACGCGGGGCTCGACCCTGCGCATGTCGTCGCGGGCCTCGCCGAGCAGGTCGGCGAGGCTGATGCCGAGGGCCCGGCAGATCGCCGCCAGCACCTCCGACGAGGCCTCCTTGCGGCCCCGCTCGACCTCCGAGAGGTAGGGCACGGAGACGTCTGCCGACGCGGCCACCTCGCGCAGCGTGCGGCCCTGACGCTGGCGGTGGCGGCGGAGCACTCCGCCGATGACTCGTCGCAGCAACGACATGCCGGCCTCACTTTCGCGGTCGTCGTCGGGAACACCCTCATCATGCCCGTCCGCAGCCGTTCGGGCCGACCCGTCCGGGCCCGCGCCGCTCCGACGGCGCGGGCCCGGGGCTCTCACCGGTGCAGGTGGGTGTGCCAGGCGGCCGGCTCGGCCACCAGCGTGACCATCGGGAACAGGGCCCGAGTGCCACCGGTGGGGAGCAGGGCGCTGTCGTCGATCGACACGTTCGCCCCGTTCACGTCGTAGACGGTCAACGACTCGTTGCCATCTCCCTCGGTGAACCGCGCCGGGTGCCCGTCCAGTGTGGTGTTCGGGTCGACGAACGCCCTGTCGGTCGGGTCGGTGACGTTGCGGTAGCGGGCGACGACGACGGCCAGCGTCCGTGCCCGCTGCCGGCCGGGGTCGGCGGTGGCCGGCTCCTGAGTCCAGGTCCACCCGGCGTCCCAGTAGTTGGGCTCGTCGAGTGACTCGTGCACGTTGACGGTGATCAACCGCAGCCCGGCCGGTACGCCCGCCACCGTCGCCGGCATCGGAATGGTGTCGGTGCCGAAACGCAGAGACTGCGCTACCTGCGTCGCCGTCTTCCGCACGTCCGATCCGGTCCCGAACACCCGCACCTGCGCCCAGCCGTCCGGGGCGTACTGCCAGCACAGAATCGCCTCCGGTTTCTCGGCGCCCGAGTAGCTGGCGAAGACGCTGTCCCCGCCGTTCAGTCGGGGACCTCGCTCGGAGTCGCCGGCCACGGCGGGCTCACCGCTGTCCCGCTGCGGCGCCGACGGCTCCACGCCCTTGGGGAGGAGCGAGACGGTCACGAACTGCCGCTGGTCGTCGGTGCGGCCGTTGGACGCGCCGAGGTGCACACCCTGGCCGGAGAGGAGCAGCCCGGCCTGGTACTGGAGATCCCGCATCCCGTCCGGCAGCCAGCCGAACCGGACGTACACCCGCTGTGGGTCGACGGTGGTGAGCGCGACCGGCAGGCCGGTCTGGCCATCGACGGGCGCCGCGCCGAGCGGGGTGGGGGCCGGCGGCCGGTCCGGGGTCAGCAGGTCGGGGACGGTGAGCCCGCCGACGGTCAGCGCCACCGCCAGCAGCGCGGCGCCGGCTCCCTGGGCGAGTCGGCGTTGCCGCCGTGCGGTGCTCATCGCACGCTCCACGTCCAGCACGGCGGAGGGTCGCTCGGCCGATTCGATCTCGGTCAGCATCAGGTCGCCAATCTGGCGTTCGTCAAGCATGTCGCTCCTCTCAGTTGCCGGTCAGGGTGGGGATGAGCAGGGTGCGGAGGGTGGCCAGGCCCTTGGCGGTCTGGCTCTTCACAGTCCCCGTCGAACAGCCCATGGCCCGGGCGGTCTCCTCGACGCTGAGGTCCTGGAAGTACCGCAGCACCAGCACCGCACGTTGCCGCGGCGGCACCTGCCGCAGCGCGCTCACCAGAGTGATCCGGTCGGTCGGGTCGGGAAAGGCCCGGGACACGTCGGGCAGCGCGGAGCCGAGGCGTACCCGCGCCCACCGCAATCGCCGTTCGTCGATCAGTCGCCGGACCAACATGGTGCGGACGAGCGCGTCCAGGTGATCGGCCTGCCGAGCCCGGGCCCACGAGCGGTACAGCTCGGTGAGCACCCGTTGCAGGATGTCGTCGCCCCGGTCCCAGTCCCCGCACATCAGGTAGGCGGTGCGCCGCCACTGCACCATCCGGGAACGGACGTACTCGGTGTATTCGTCGTCGGCCTCGGCTCGTCGTCTGCCGCTCGTCGTCACGAGGGTCGCGCCCCCTCCGTCTGCCGGCCTGCACCGGTTCGTCGTTGTCGTCCGGTAGTCGGGTACGGGGGCGCCGCCGGTTGTCCGCCGCGACCCGGACGTGCGGACGGCGGTGCACCCGCTATGTTGTGGGCGTGCAGGCGACGGCGGGGGAGCAGGTTCGACGGTGATCCATTTTCCCGCGCAGCGCCGGGGCCCACTGAGCGCGCTGAGCCTTCGGCTCGCCGCCGCCCTGGGCCTGGTCTTCGCCGTGGTCGCCGCGGTCTACCTCGGCCGGGACGGCTACCGCGATGTCAATGAGGACGGTCTCACCCTCCTCGACTGCTTCTACTACGCGGTCGTGTCGCTCTCGACCACCGGCTACGGGGACATCACCCCGGCCGCGCCGTCGGCCCGGCTGGTCAACGTCCTCTTCATCACCCCGGCCCGAGTGATCTTCCTTATCATCCTGGTCGGTACCACACTGGAAGTTCTGACCGAGCAGTACCGGACCGGCCGTCGCCTGTCGCGGTGGAGGAGAGCCGTGAAGGACCACGTCATCATCTGCGGCTACGGCACCAAGGGGCGTAGCGCCGTCTCCGCCCTGATGGAGAACGGTCTGGACCGTTCGCGGATCGTGGTGGTGGAGCGCAGCGCCGCCGCCCTGCGGCAGGCCACCTCCGCCGGGCTGGTGGCGATCGAGGGCTCGGCGACCCGTTCGTCGGTGCTGAACGAGGCGCACGTCAAGAGCGCGAAGTCCGTGATCATCGCGACCGACAGTGACGACGCGTCGGTGCTGGTCGCGCTGACGGTCCGGCAGCTCACCGCCGGGCAGGTCCGCATCATCGCGGCGGCGCGGGAGGCGGAGAACGCCCCGCTGCTCAAGCAGAGTGGTGCGCACCACGTGATCGTCTCCTCGGCCACTGCGGGCCGGCTGCTCGGCCTGTCCACCTCGGCGCCGCCGTTGATCGACGTGGTGGAGGATCTGCTCACTCCCGGCCAGGGCATGGCGCTGGCGATGCGTTCCGCGGAGCGGGACGAGGTGGGACGCTCGCCGCGCGAGCTGGAGTCGTTGGTGATCGCGCTGGTGCGGCGGGGCAAGGTGGTCACCCTGGCCGACCGGGCCGGCGCGGTGATCGAGACCGGCGACATGCTGGTGCACGTACGCGACGATCGCCCCCAGTCGGCCACGACCGCCTGAGTCGTCCCGCCGCTGCCGTCAGCAGGTGTCGTCGGCGACGCAGATCGCCTCGGTGCAGTTGACCGCCGTGCCGGTGGAGGCCCGGCTGAGCAGCTTGTAGAGCGTCTCCCGCTCGGCGGGATCCAGTGCGCCCAGCACCTCGTCCTCGGCGCCGGCCAGGGCGCATTCGGCCTCGCTGAGGCGTTTTGCCCCATCTTCGGTGAGTTCGACCACGTGTCGGCGGCGATCCTCGGGGGAGCGCCGACGCTCGATCAGCTGCTTCGCCTCGAGGTCGTTGAGCAGCCCCACGATGTTGGTGCTGTCCATTTCCAGGATGGTGGCGAGCGCCTGTTGACCGGTGCCGCCGCCGGCGCGAAGCACTGTGAGCGCGACCAGATGCCGGGGGCGTAGCCCCAGCGGCGCCAGCACCGACTCCGACCGCAGTCGCATCCGCCGGGCCAGATGGTCCAGGAGTGCGCCCGAGCGGTGCTCTGAGGAGTCGAGCGGTTGCGCGGACATGTGACCCAGTCTACCGACTCAGCGGAACATCGGCCTGCTATAAATAGTTGGTGCCTCACGAACGATCCCTGAAGGAGGAATGATGCATCTTCTGCATATTGACTCGAGCATCCGCGGTGACTGGTCGGTCAGCCGGCGGCTCACCGCCCGCGCGGTCGACGCATGGCGTGCGGCCCACCCGGACGGCACCGTGGCCTACCGGGACCTGGGTGCCGAACCCCTGCCGCACCTGGACGCGGACGGTGGGCTGGCGCGGATGACGCCCCCGGACCAGCACACTCCCGCCCAGCGCGACTCCTGGGAGCTCAGCGAGCAGCTGGTCGACGAGGTGAAGCAGGCCGACGTGGTGCTGCTCGGCCTGCCGCTCTACAACTTCGGTGCGCCCAGCAGCGTCAAGTCCTGGGTCGACCACCTGATCGTTCCCGGGCTGGCGTACGACCCGACGACGCAGGAGGGCCTGCTTGGCGGACGCGAGTTCGTGGTGCTGGCCACCCGGGGTGGCGGCTACGGCGAGGGCACCCCTCGCTACGGCTGGGACCACGCCGAGCCGTGGCTCCCGCACGGTCTGTCGATGACCGGCATGCAGCCCCGGTTCATCAGCGCCGAGCTGACCCTGGCCCCATCGGTGCCGGCGATGGCCGAGCTGATCCCGCTGCACGAGGCGAGCCTCGCGGCGGCCGAAAAGGAGATCGACAACCTCTGGACGCCGGTCAGCGCCCAGCGCTGAGGCAGCGCCGACACGACGAGAGCGGCCGCCCCGATCGGGGACGGCCGCTCTCGTCGGTGCGGACGGGTCAGAGGATGGTCCAGGTGTCGCCGCTGCCCAGCAGCCCGGCGAGCTGCTGCTCGGGGGTCTCGGTGACAGTCGCCTTGGCGGCCGCGAGCTGAGCCTGCACCACGCTGTCGTAGGACGGGCGGTCCACCGAGCGGAACACCCCGATCGGGGTGTTGCGCAGGTCCAGGCCGGGCAGCCGGGACAGCGCGAAGGCGTACGCCGGGTCGGTGACCGTCGCGTCGTGCACGACGATCTCCTCCGGGCGGACCGAGTTGGTGTCCCGGACCTCCAGGCCGAAGCCGCCCGGCGGGTGCACCACGCAGAACCGCCCGTCGGCGCCGAAGGTGATCGGCTGCCCGTGCTCCAGGCGGATCAGGTAATCGTCGCGGGTGGACGGGTCCTTGAGCTGCTCGAACGCCCCGTCGTTGAAGATGTTGCAGTTCTGGTAGATCTCCACGAAGGCCGAGCCCTCGTGTTCCGCGGCGGCCCGCAGCACCGACTGGAGGTGCTTGCGGTCGGAGTCGATGGTCCGGCCGACGAAGCTGGCCTCCGCGCCGAGGGCGAGCGACAGCGGGTTGAACGGGGCGTCCGCCGAACCGGCCGGGGTCGACTTGGTGATCTTGCCGACCTCGGACGTCGGAGAATACTGACCCTTGGTCAGACCGTAGATCCGGTTGTTGAACAGCAGGATCTTGAGGTTGACGTTGCGCCGTAGGGCGTGGATCAGGTGGTTGCCACCGATGGAGAGCGCGTCGCCGTCGCCGGTGACCACCCAGACCGACAGGTCCGGCCGGGACACCGACAGGCCCGTCGCGATCGCCGGGGCCCGACCGTGGATCGAGTGCATCCCGTACGTGTTCATGTAGTACGGGAAGCGGGACGAGCAGCCGATCCCGGAGACGAAGACGGTGCGCTCCCGGGGGATGTTCAGCTCCGGCATGAACTGCTGGATGGCTGCCAGGATCGCGTAGTCACCGCAGCCGGGGCACCAGCGCACCTCCTGGTCGGACTTGAAGTCCTTCGCGGTGAGCTTGACGGCGACGGGCTCAGACATTCTTCAGCACCTCTTCCAGCGTCGTCTCCAGCTCGGCGGCCGTGAACGGAAGGCCGCGGACCTGGTTGTAGCTGATCGCGTCGACCAGGTAGCGGGCCCGGATGACGTGGGCGAGCTGGCCCAGGTTCATCTCCGGGATGACCACCTTGTCGTACGAGCGCAGCACCTCACCGAGGTTGGCCGGCATCGGTGCCAGGTGCCGCAGGTGCGCCTGGGCGATGGAGAGGCCGCGCTGGCGTACCCCGCGGCACGCCGCGCCGATCGGCCCGTACGTCGAGCCCCAGCCGAGGACCAGCACCCGGGCGTCGCCGTCCGGGTCCTCCACCTCGATGTCCGGCACCGGGATGGTCTCGATCCGGGCGGCCCGGGTGCGCACCATGAAGTCGTGGTTGGCCGGGTCGTAGGAGATGTCGCCGGTCTTGTCGGCCTTCTCCAGACCGCCGATCCGGTGCTCCAGACCCGCCGTGCCGGGGATCGCCCACGGCCGGGCCAGGGTCTCCGGGTCACGCAGGTACGGCAGGAAGGTGGTGCCGTCCTCGCCGTTGGGCTTGGTGGCGAACTCGACCCGCAGGTCGGGCAGCGACTCCACGTCGGGCAGCAGCCACGGCTCGGAACCGTTGGCGACGTAGTTGTCGGACAGCAGGATCACCGGGGTGCGGTAGGTCAGCGCGATCCGGGCCGCCTCCAGTGCCGCGAAGAAGCAGTCCGACGGTGACCGGGGCGCGATCACCGCGACCGGCGCCTCGCCGTGCCGACCGTAGAGCGCCATGTTGAGGTCGGCCTGCTCGGTCTTGGTCGGCATGCCGGTCGACGGGCCGGCGCGCTGCACGTCAACGATGACCAGCGGCAGCTCCAGCGCCACCGCGAGCGAGATCGTCTCGCTCTTGAGCGCCACGCCGGGGCCGCTGGTGGTGGTCACACCGAGCGACCCGCCGTAGGAGGCGCCCAGCGCGGCGCCGACGGCGGCGATCTCGTCCTCGGCCTGCACAGTGAGAACACCGAAGCGCTTGTGCTTGCTCAGCTCGTGCAGGATGTCCGACGCGGGCGTGATCGGGTACGCCCCGAGGAAGACCGGCAGCCCGGAGCGCACCCCGGCGGCGACAAGCCCCAGCGAGAGCGCCGCGTTGCCGGTGATGTTGCGGTACGTGCCCGGCTTCATCTTGGCCGGCTTGACCTCGTAGCGGACCGCGAAGTCCTCGGTGGTCTCGCCGAAGTTCCAGCCGGCCTTGAAGGCGGCGACGTTCGCGGCGACCAACTCCGGGCGGGCGGCGAACTTGCGCTCCAGGAAGCGCAGCGTCGACTCGTAGGGCCGGGAGTACATCCAGGAGAGCAGGCCGAGCGCGAACATGTTCTTCGAGCGCTCGGCATCCTTCTTGGACACCTGGTGGGCGGTGAGCGCGCCGACGGTCATCGAGGTCAGCGCCACCGGGTGCACGACGTAGCCGGCCAGCGAGTCGTCGTCGAGTGGGCTGCTCTGGTAGCCGACCTTCGCGAGATTGCGCTTGGTGAACTCGTCGGTGTTGACGATGATGTCCGCGCCGCGCGGCAGATCGGCCAGGTTGGCCTTGAGGGCCGCCGGGTTCATCGCCACCAGCACGTTGGGCGCGTCGCCCGGCGTGAGGATGTCGTAGTCGGCGAAGTGCACCTGGAAGCTCGACACGCCGGGCAGGGTGCCGGCGGGAGCGCGGATCTCGGCGGGGAAGTTTGGCAGCGTGGAGATGTCGTTGCCGAGCTGCGCCGTCTCCGAGGTGAACCGGTCGCCGGTCAGCTGCATGCCGTCGCCAGAGTCACCGGCGAACCGGATGACCACCCGGTCGAGTTGACGGATCTGCTTGGTCACTGTGCCACCTTCGTTCGCGACTGCGGGGCTTGCCCGGCCACGGAACCTCCTTGACGCAACGCTTCACCGCACCGCCCCAGGCTGGTCCGGCCGCTGTCGTTCCTCACCTCAGAGCCTACGTCTAAGGGAGCCCTAACCATCCCCGGAGGTCCGCCGACTGGGACCGGATCGGGTCGCGAAATGCCCACCTTTGCGGGGTTACGCACCGCCCGCCGTAATTCAGATCACCACCCGACCGCGCCGACGACCCCGGCCACCTGTCGCCGGGGTCGTCAGTCGATCAGTCGGCGGGCTGGGGCGCGGGCTCGGGCGGCGGGCCGCCGAACCGGCGGCGCAGCGAGGTCATGGCCAGCGTGAGAGCCAGCACCACCAGCAGCGCGGACACCGCGATCAGGATGACCGCGGTGCGCTGCACCGAGGTCAACCCGCCGTCCCGGGTCGTGGCGCCGGCCGGGAGTACGCCCTGCGAGCCGGTCGGCGCGGGCGGGGAGACCACCGGCGTGGCCAGGGCGGCGGCCGCGGTGATCCGGAAGCTCATCTGCACCCGACGGGTCGGGCCGCTGCGGGGATCGAGTTGGCCGATCACGGCGCCGGACAACGGCGCCTCCCGCTGGGCCTGTGGCGTCGCCTCCACCGGCAGTTGCACCTCGGCTGTCGTTCCGGCCACCACCAGGCCGGCGTCGCAGCGGGTACGCGTCGGGTCGACCGCCACGCAGCCGAGCGGCGGGGTCGGCACTGTCACCCCGGCCGGCAGGACGACCTCGACCCGGCCGGCGGCGTCCACCGCGCCGGTGTTGCCCAGCCGGAGCGTGAGGGTGCTGGGGCCACCGCTGATGTCGAAGGCCACCTCGTCGGCGGCGAGCGCGATCCCGGGCACCGGCGGGCCGGGCGGGAAGAGCACCGCGAAGCCCTGGTCGTCGGTCACTTCTCCGGGCACTCCCGACGCGTTCGCGACGACCTGGACGGAGCCGCTGAGCGGCATCTGCTTCCACGCCGTGCCGGCCACCCGCAGGCGCAGCACGGTGCTGAACCGGGCGCCCGCCCCGGCGGTCCACGCCCCACAGCGGTACGCCCCACCACCGGCGGCGGCGCAGCCCTTCGTGCCGGCGTCGGCCAGCCCGGCGGGCAGCGTGTACGAGAGTCGGATCTGTTCCGCTGTGGTACCGGTGTTGTGCACAGTGACCAGGAGGGTGGCAGTGGTGCTCGCGGTGTTCCAGTACGCCTCGGTGAGGGTGACGTCGCCGGTGGTGACCTGCACGCCCAGCGGGCTCTGCGGCGCCGCCGGCGAACCCGGCGCGGGCGGGCGGACCGGCGGAGTCGGGGGTGTCGGCAGGAGCGGAGGTGCGGTCGATGGCACCGGGGGAGCCGGGCTGGGCGGTCGGGTGGTGCCGCCCGGCGCGGGCGCGACGGTGGTCGGCGCCGGTGGGACCTCCGGGGCGGTGGTCACCGGCGCGGGTGGGGTCGTCTCCGGCGGTGGCGCGCTGGTCTCCGGCGCCGGCTCGGTCGGGCCCGGTTCACCGCCCGGGTCCTCGGTCGGCGTGGGCTCCTCCGCCGGCGTGGTCGGGGGCTCTTCTCCGCCCGGCTCGTTGACCGGTTCGCCGGAGGTCACGATTGGGTCCGCGTCCGGCACGGCCGCGCTGGCCCAGGCCGGCCCGACGGCGAGCGCCGTGAGCAGGCCGAGCGCGAGCGCGACCGCCAGCAGGGGCGCGGAACGCCGCCCCTCCGCCCGGCTACCGGGCGGTGCCTTCACGCGGGCCATCTGTCCTCCGGTGACATGGGTGGGTGTCCAATATTCGGTAACAGTTGCCCCAGTGCACTAGTCCCATCCGGAAACAAATCCGTAACGTGTTGGGGACGGCCGGTCTGGGCGAGCGGTAGGCTGCCGACTGTGACCGGATACCTGGGCTCGTACGCGACGCTCGGGCTCCTGCTGCTCGCCAGCGTTGTCTTCTTCGTTACGGCGTTCTCGGCCAACCGGGTGTTACGCCCGGCGCGTCCGGCCGACCCGCCGGGCAAGCGGGCCAGCTACGAGTGCGGGCTCGACCCGGTCGGTGCCGACTGGGCGCAGATGCAGATCCGCTACTACGTGTACGCCTACCTCTACGTCCTGTTCGCGGTCGAGGCGGTGTTCCTCTTCCCCTGGGCGGTGGTCTTCGACCGGCCGGGCTTCGGTCTGGTGACGGTGGTGGAGATGGCGGTGTTCGTGGCCGTGCTCGCGCTCGGCATCCTCTACGCCTGGCGTAGGAACATCCTCCGCTGGACCTGAGCGCCACGGCCTCCGGCGATCGTGTCGGTCGGTCCGGCCGTTCGCGGCCGGTTACGGCGACGACCGGTCAGGCCAGTCCCCTTCGGGTCGCCGTGGGCGGGCGGTCGCCGCGGATCGAGGCCACCAGGTCCAGCACCCGTCGGGTCGGGCCGACCTGGTGGGCCCGGAAGACCCGGGCGCCCAACCAGGCCGAGACCGCCGTCGCGGCGAGCGTCCCCTCTAGCCGCTCGGCCACCGGCAGGCCCAACGTCTCACCGATGAAGTCCTTGTTGGAGAGCGCCACCAGCACCGGCCAGCCGGTCGCGGTCAGCTCGTCCAACCGGCGGGTGATCTCCAGCGAGTGCCGGGTGTTCTTGCCGAAGTCGTGAGCCGGGTCGATGAGGATGCCGTCGGGGCGTACCCCGGCCGCCACCGCGCGCTCGGCGAGCCCGGTCACCGTCGCCACCACGTCGGCGACCACGTCGGTGAAGGCGGCCCGGTGTGGCCTGGTCCGCGGCGTCAGGCCGCCGGCGTGCGAACAGACCAGGCCGGCGCCGGTCTGCGCGGCCACCTGGATCAACGCCGGGTCGGCGCCCGACCAGGTGTCGTTGAGCAGGTCGGCACCGGCCGCCACGGCCTCCGTCGCCACCTCGGCACGCCAGGTGTCGATGGAGATCACCACCTCCGGGAACGCGGCCCGGACGGCGGCGATGGTGTCCACCGTGCGTCGGATCTCCTCGGCGACGTCCACGTCCGCACCGGGGCCGGCCTTGACGCCGCCGATGTCGATGATTGCCGCGCCCTCGTCCACCGCCCGCTCCACGGCGCGCAGAGCGCTGTCGGCGGCGTAGGTGGCCCCGCGGTCGAAGAACGAGTCCGGCGTGCGGTTGATGATCGCCATCACCACCAGCTCGCCCGGGGCGAACGTGTGCCCACCCAGCCGAAGCGCCCCGGCCATGCCCGCCTCCTGGAAGTTCGCGCCGCGCCGCCGCGTCGGCCGGTCCCGACGCTAGTCGGTCGCCCGTCCGCAATTCCGGGCGGGCGTCGGCGCCGATCGTGATCGGGGCGGGTGGCGGGGTCGCTCCGGGACGGCTGCCATGCCACGATCAGTGCATGGGTCAGCTTCTGCTCCTCCTGGTCGTGGCGTTGACCGTCGCGGCGGTGGTATTCGGCGTGACGGTGCTGGTCAGCGGCCGTGATCCCGGCCTGGCGCCGGCCGAGCCGGATTCGCAGGCCGTGGCGTTGCCGGGCACCCGCCCGTTACGCGAATCCGACGTGGCGGCGGTCCGTTTCGACACCGGGTTGCGCGGGTACCGGATGGACCAGGTCGATCAGGCGTTGCGCCGTGCCGCCTACGACATCGGTTACAAGTCCGAGCTGATCGGCGTACTGGAGTCGGAGGTCATCGCGTTGCGTGAGGGACGCACCGACGACGCGGACGTGCTGCGCCAGGCCCGCGAGCAGTCGACCAGCAAGGTGACGACAGCGGACGCGGCCGACCCGGATGAGGCGGCAGAGCCGGGCACGGCGGTCGAGCCGGGCAGGGACGTGCCGCTGACCGGCGAGGCGGGCTCGGCCCCGGTCGGCTCGACGACTCCCGGCCCGTTGCCCTCGGCCACCTCGTCTCCGGCGGATTCCGACGGTGTGGCGCCGGCCGCCGGGCCCGCCGACGACGAGTCGGCCGATCGTGAGCAGACCGCCGACGGCACCGAGCAGCGCGACGCGGTGGTTCGGTCGGAGCCGGCGTGACCGAACCGGAGGGCGCTGACGATCTTCGGGAGGCGGCCCGACCCGGTGCCGGTGAGGTGACCGCCACGGTGATCGTCGACGCCCCGGCGGAGCGGGTCTTCGCCGCGTTGCTCGCCTGGGAACGTCAGTCCGACTGGATCCCGTTCACCCGCGTCCGGGTGGTCGAGGGTGACGGGCGTGAGGGCAGCCGGATCGAGGCGGTGACCGCGCTCGGCCGGGCGACGCTGCGCGACGAGATGCGGGTGGTCCGGGTCGACGAGCCGTACGAGATCGGCGTGGTGCACCACGGTCAGTTGCTGCGCGGCCCGGGTGTGCTGCGCTGCACCCAGCTGGGCCGGGACCGCACCCAGGTCGTCTGGCACGAGTGGTTCCACCTGCCGGGCGGCCGGGCCGGTCGACTGGCGTGGCCGGTGCTCTGGCCCGGCTCCAAGCTCGGCCTCACCCAGGCGCTGAAGAGGTTCGCCCGTCTGGTCGAGCAGGGCCGGCTGCCCTGACCGGTTGACCCGGTGCCGGCTGCCAGCCCGGCGCGCGGAAGAGGTGCCCGGCGCGGTGCCGCCAGGTCACCGCGGCGCGCAGGTCCCGGGCGATCGAGGCGTACTCGTGGAAGGCCACCCGCACCGGGTTGTAGCTGCCCACGTTCTTGGTCAGGCCGTACACGCAGCGCTCCCGTTCCGGCGCGAACGACCTGAAGAGCCGGTCCCAGACGATCAGGATGCCGCCGAAGTTGCGGTCCAGGTAGCTGCCCTGCGACGCGTGGTGCACGCGGTGGTGCGACGGGGTGTTGAACACCGCCTCGTACCAGCGCGGCATCCTGTCGATCCGCTCGGTGTGGATCCAGAACTGGTAGAGCAGGTTGACCGAGCCGCAGAACGCGACCACTGCCGGGTGTACGCCGGCCAGGATCAGCGGGAGGTAGAACACCCAACTGGTCAGGCCGGTCCACGGTTGGCGCAGTGCTGTGGAGAGGTTGAACCGCTGCGACGAGTGGTGCACCACGTGCGAGGCCCAGAGGATGCGGATCACGTGGTGGCTGCGGTGCGACCAGTAGTAGCAGAAGTCCTGCGCGAGCAGGATCAGTGGCCAGGTCCACCAGAGCTCGGCGACCCGCAGCGGGGTGAGCGCGTAGAGCAGCGCGTACGCGGCGGCGATCGGCACCTTCCAGAGGAGGTCGGCGAAGATGCTGCCCAGCCCCATCGCCAGGCTGGTCGCGGTGTCGGCGCCGCCGTAGCCGACCTCGTCGTCGTCGCGGTGCAGCAGGTAGGAGACCCGCTCCAGCACGATGAGCAGCACGAAGGCCGGGATCGACCAGGCGATGACGTCCGGGAACTCCTTCACCGTGCGGCCTCCGCTCGCCGTCACCGGTCGGGGCGCACCGTCGGGTGACCCCGACCTACCGGTCGGTAACAAGCACCATAGGCAGCCGGACGGCCGGTGGCAATGGGGCGTCGGACCGATGCCCTAGCGTGTACGAGGTGACTGACCTGGTGATCGGCGCTGATGGACTGGCTCGCTGCGCTTGGGGGTCGAGCACCCCCGACTACGCCATCTACCACGACACCGAGTGGGGGCGGCCGCTGCGCGGCGACGACGCGCTCTACGAGCGGATGACGTTGGAGGCGTTCCAGTCCGGGTTGTCCTGGCTGACCATCCTGCGCAAGCGTCCGGCGTTCCGGCTGGCCTTCGACGAGTTCCACCTCCCGACCGTCGCCCGCTACGACGACGCCGACGTGACCCGCCTGCTCGCCGACGCCGGCATCGTCCGCAACCGGGCCAAGATCGAGGCGGCGATCGCCAACGCCCGTGCCGCACTGGAGCTGCCCGAGGGCCTGTCCGCGCTGCTCTGGTCCTTCGCTCCGGAGCCCCGGCCCGCTCGCCCCGCTTCGTTCGCCGAGCTGGCGCCGATCACCCCCGAGTCGACGGCGATGGCCAAGGCACTCAAGAAGCGCGGCTTCCGGTTCGTCGGCCCGACCACCGCGTACGCGTTGATGCAGGCGACCGGAATGGTCGACGATCACATCGTCGGCTGTCATGTCACAGTCCCACCGGCGGCGTGATGAGATGGCAGACATGACGACCGAGACCGCGCACCGGGCCGGTGCGGCCGGCAACGCCGACGGGGTGGGTGCCTGGGCGGTGCTGCTGCCCGCCGAGCGGTACGAGGCCGAGCGGCTCGTGCACCACGACACGCTGGAGCTGACCGGGCTGACCGACGTCGCCCGGCCGGGGCTGGGAGACCAGGTCGCAGTGCTTGTCGACGCGCCGCCACGGCTGGTGGCGCTCGGCCGGGTCAGCACACCGGGTCGACGCCACCGGGAAGACCCGGACGACCCGCAGTCCCCGACCGAGCCGGGGACGCTGGTCGTCGCGTACACCCGACGGGCCTTCGACGAGCCGGTGCCGGCCGATCTGCTGGCGCTCGACGGGCCGGTCACCGCACTGGAGCCGGCTGCCTTCCGGGCGCTGGCCGACCAGCTCGGCCCGCCCCCGGTGCGGCGCACCTGGCTGGTCAGCCTCGACCTGCCGATCGAGGCCGCCACGCCGGCCGAGGCGGTTCGGCTGTTCTGGTCCTACGTGCAGGAGTTGGGCCCGCGGGAACTGCCCGCCTTCGTCTCGCCGGCCGGTGACGAGCTGGCCATGCAGGCGTTCGTGCTGGGCGAGCAGGCCAACCAGGACCCGGAAGAGGACGACTAGAAGAGTGTGTCCACCCGGCCCCGCCAGTCGGCGAGGACCGGGCCCGGGTCGGTGCCCAGCACCCGCTCCAACAGAGTGGCGTAGACGTCCCGGAAGTCGGTCGTGTATTTCAGGTCGCCGTCGTCGAGGTCGGTGAGGCTCGGCGGCGCGCCGTGCCAGCCACCCCGGACGCCAGCGCCGAGCAGCAGCACGTCCGAGGCGGTGCCGTGGTCGGTGCCGTCCGAGGCGTTGGCCCGCACCCGACGGCCGAACTCGGAGTAGACCGCCACCACCACCTTCCGGCCCGCCTCGGTGCGACTCATCCGGTCGGCGAACCCGGTCAGCGCCCGGTCCAGTTGACCCAGCAGCACGGCCTGCAACTGCTTCTCGTCGGCGTGCGTGTCGAAGCCGCCCAGCGACACCGAGAACACCCGGGTGGACACTCCCGCCTCGACACACTGCGCGACCAGGTCGAGCTGCGCGTCCAGTGGGGTGCGAGCCCCGCCGGTGGCCGTCGCGGGGGCCTGCTCGCCGTCCGGCTCCGCCGTGTCCGGGTCGGCGGAGTCGCGTACCTGGCGGATCATCTCGTCCACCGACCGTAGGTCGGCGAAGCAGGCTGCGGCGCGACCCCGGGCCGCCGACTCACCCGCCTCGGCGGCGGCGAACGCGGTGAGCGTCTCCGCGGGCAGCCCCTTGGCGGCCTTCCGGTCGGTCACCGGCACTGCCGCACCGGCGCTCCGCTCCCCGGCCAGCAGCGGCGGCAGCGCCGGCTCGAAGGAGACCGCCAGCCGGGGGTCGCCACCGGCTCGGTCCAGCCACCGTCCGAGCCAGCCGGTGTTGCCCGGCCGGTCCGGTTGCGCGGTGTGCCAGATGTCCATCGACCGGAAGTGGCTGCGGTCCGGCTTCGGGTAGCCGACTCCGCGCACGATCGCCAGCCCACCGCCGGACCAGCGCTGGTGCAGGCCGGCCAGCGCCGGGTTGAGACCGAAGTCGTCGTCCAACCGCCGCACCTCCCCGTCCGGGTACGCCAGCTCCGGGCGAGCCGCCCGGTAGGCCGGGTCGCCGTACGGAATGACCGTGTTGAGCCCGTCATTGCCGCCGTAGAGGGTCACCAGCACCAGCGTGTGGGACTGCGGGTCGCGGTCCCCGGCGGTGTCCAGCAGGTCCCGCAGGCTGTACGCGCTGGCACCGGCGGCCAGCGCGCCAGCGCCGACCACCCCGCTGGTCAGCAGGAACCTGCGTCGGGTCAGGGTGTCCATGTCGACTCCTCCGCTCAGCTGACTGTGTATTCGGGGCTGACCAGGCCGGCGGCCAGCAGTTTGCGGGGCTCACCGGCCAGCGGGGCGAGGGCGGCGCGGGTGCGCGCGCCCCAGCCGTCGACCACCAGCAGCCGGGCCAGCGCGTCCGGCCGGCCGGCGGTGGGCGCGGCGGTCAGCCGGGCCAGCACCGCTGGTGCCGTGGCGGCGGCGAGCACCCCGGCCGTCCGCAGCCGGCCCTGCAACGACGAGGTGGTCAGCCAGGCCACCCCGGCCGGCCAACCGCCCACGCTGGGCGGGCGCAGCGGCACCTGGTCCAGTGCGTTCAGACCGGCCAGCAGTTGTCGGCGTTGCTGCTCGGGCAGCGTGGACGGTCGAATACCGAGCTGCCGTAGTGCACCGACCAGCCACTCCACCGGCTGCTTCACCAGCGTGCCCCTGGTCTGCGCGAAGGCCGGTGCGGAGAAGAGCGCACGCACTGTCGCGATGGTGTCCGCGCCGGCCAGACCGTCGGGTGCCGGGACGTCAGTGCCGGCGTAGCGGAACCAGAGCCGCCCGGCCACGAACGTCGCCGCCGCCGGTCGGGCGGCCAGCAGACCGGCGTACGCCTCGGCGTCGAACCGGCCGCTCCGCCCGAGGATGGTCTTCTCGCCGGGGTCGTGCCGGCGGGCCTCGAAGCGGGCCGCACCGGTACGCCGGTCGACCACCCAGCCGGTCAGTGCCCGCGCGCCGGCCTTCACGTCGGCCTCGCTGTACGCGCCGATGCCGAGGGTGAACAGCTCCATCAGCTCGCGGGCCAGATTCTCGTTCGGCGCCTTGCGGGTGTTCTTCTGCCCGTCCAGCCAGACGATCAGGGCGGGGTCGCGCACCATCGCGGCGACCAGCGGGCCCAGCGGCCCCCGACCGTGCCGGCGCAGCGTCTCCAACTGACCCACCATCAGCCGCGCCGACTTGACCTTCTGAGCGCTGGTGGCCCAGTGCCCGTGCCAGAAGAAGAGCAACTTCTCGGTCAGCCCGTCCTCGGCGGCCACCATCCGGTCCAGCCACCACTCGGTGACCTGCTGGAGTTGCCTACGGCGCTCCGCGTTGGCCTGCTGCCGTTGCTCGCGGGTGGAGTCCTTGGTCAGCCCGGCGTACGGGTCGGGGGGCAGCGTCGGGATCGGCGTGGCCGCCGCACCCCGGTCCGTCGTGGGTGGGGTGAGCAGCCGATCCAGTGTCGCCGCCGGCCCGGCCCGCTCGGCCGCGTCCACCTCGTCGGCGGTCGGCCCGAAGGTGGCCCGGCGCAGCAGGTGCGCCACCGATTCACGATCGCTCATACCGGCCGACGCTAGGCGGCCCGTGTTCGAGGACGGTAAGGGCGGCGTCCGGATCGCGTTCAGCGTCCCTCGAAGACCGGTTTCTGCTTGCCGACGAAGGCGAGGGTGGCCGCCCGGTGGTCGGTGGTGGCACCGCAGATCGACTGGGCCTGCGCCTCGGCGGCGAGGGCGTCGGCGAGGGTGCCGGCGTCGGCGATGGAGAGCTGCCGCTTGATGGCCCCGTACGCGACTGTCGGACCGGCGGCGAGGCGGGCGGCCAGCTCCTGGGCGACGGGCAGCACCTGCTCGTCGTCGTCCGTCAACCGGTTGAGCAGGCCCAACCGGCAGGCCTCCTCGGCGCGGACCGGCTCGGCCAGCATCAGCAGCTCCACCGCCTTGGCGTGGCCGACCAGTCGGGGCAACGTCCAGGAGGCGCCGGTGTCGGCGGCGAGGCCGACCTTGGCGAACGCCATCAGGAAGCTGGTGGTCGGACCGCCGATGCGGATGTCGGCCAGGAACGCCAGCGACGCGCCAGCCCCGGCGGCCATTCCCCGGACCGCGGCGATCACCGGCTTGGGCAGGTTGGCGAGCCGGGCGGCGATCGGGTTGTAGTGGGCTCGCACGGTGCCCAACGGGTCACTCGCGGAGTTCTCCAGGGTGGCCACGTGCTCGCGCAGGTCCTGACCGGCGCTGAACGACCCGCCGGCCCCGGCCAGGACGACGGCGCGGCAGGACCTGTCGGTCTCCAGCTCCGCCAGGGCGTCCCGCAGCGCCTCCTTGAGCGCCACGTCGAGCGCGTTCATCGCGTTCGGCCGGTTCAGCGTGAGGGTGACGACGGCATCGGTCCGGTCGACCAGCAGCGGCTCGGTCACGTGTCTAACGACCCTTCTGTCGGACGATGCGGTTGCCGGCGTCGAGGCACTGTTCGACGTACCGGTCGGCGGCCGGACGCAGGCGGGCCGCGTGCCGGTCGAAGAAACTGGCGGCGGCGGTGCCGGGCCACCGCTCGGGCAGCAGCGCCGGGGGCAGCTGCGGATCCTGGAAGAGGAACGTACGCCACGCGTGCACGAGGCGGAACCGCGTCGCGTACGCCTCTTCGTCGCTGCTGCGAACGGTGACCGCGGCGAGCAGTGGGCGCTGGTCCGCGACGAACCGTTCGTAGGCGCGGCCGATTTCGGCCAGGTTCCAGGCCCGTCGGACCACGCCCATGGCGCCGGGGGTGCCGGAGGAGTGTGAGGCGGTGAACCGCTCGAACCGGATGCCGGTCTCGGCGAGGAGCAGGTCGACGTCCTCGGCGGGGCGGGTGGCGACCCAGGTCTGCTCGTCGAGCGTCCCGTAGCCGAGGAAGCTCAGGTTGGCGGCGAGCCGCTGGCGGTCCCGCCGGGAGCCCGGTGCCTCCAACACCAGCAGATCGAACCGACCGTCCCAGGTGACCCGGCCGGTCCGGTAGATCCGGGCCGCTGCCTCGTCGAGTCGCCGGGCCGCTTTCGGTGTGATCGAATATCCCGGCCCGGAGGCCAACCGGAGGGGTTCGAGCCAGCCCTGACGCACCATCCGGGAGACGGCGGTGCGAACTGCCGGCGGTGCGATTCCCAGCGGCGCCAGTAGCTTGACCAGGGCAGCAACCGGTGCCCGGCCACCCCTCGGACGGAGGTGGTCGCCGTACAGGTCGAAGAGTGCCGACCGTGCCTGCATGACCGCACATTGTGACAGGCCTTCTCAAGATAAGCTAGATGCTGTTACATCAATGCTGCTCCGGTTTGGGTCCGGCGGTGTTCATCAGGGAAAATCGTTGGTCGACACCCCCGTGACCGTTGCGGGTGGTCGTGACGAAGTGGCTGTGGGGCAACCCACCGACCCTGGTGTAGGTCTGAGGGGAGACAACATGGCGGCGATGAAGCCGCGGACGGGCGACGGTCCGCTGGAAGTCACCAAGGAGGGGCGGGGCATCGTCATGCGGGTCCCGCTGGAGGGCGGTGGCCGGCTCGTCGTCGAGATGACTCCCGACGAGGCCAACGCGCTCGGTGACGCACTGAAGGCAGCGGCCGGCTGAGTAAGGAGTGCTCCGGGCGGCTCACGCCGCCCGGAACGTTCTTCGGACCCTGAGCCACCGGGATCGCCGGTGGCTCAGGGTCTTCAACGCTGCGGGCAGGTGGGTTCGCTGCCGGTCCGCGACACTTTCCTGGAGGTACGGTTCCGCGTGCTCGCCATCCGCCTGATCGCCGAGCCCGACCGGCTCGACGCCCTCGTCCTGCCCGTCCGCCCCGCCGATTCGACAGCGGAAGGTGACGCCTCCGCCGAGCCTGTGTCGACCGCCGTGGCGGCCCCGGACGGCACTGCCGACGAGGCGGCCGCGCTGGCATCAGCGGCCCGACTGACCGGCCGAGCCGGCGAGATCCACACCCAGCTGCGCCCCGCGCGTACCCCGGGCCGGCTGCTGCTGCTCGGCATCGGCGACGGCGACGAGGCGGCCTGGCGGACGGCCGGTGCGGCCCTGGCGCGCTCCGCCGCAGCTGAGACTCATATCACCATCGCTCTGCCGGTCGACGTGACCTCGGCCGCGGTCCGCGGGTTGACCGAGGGGCTGCTGCTCGCCCCCTACCGCTTCCGCCTCACCGAGGCCGGCGACCGACCGGCGCTCACCAGCGTCGACCTGCTGCTCGCCGACCCGAGCGGGTACGAGGACACCGTCGCCACGGCCCGGACCACTGCCGCGATGACCCATCTCGCCCGGGACCTGACCAACACCCCGTCCTCGGTGAAGACCCCGCAGTGGTTCGCCGACCAGGTGGCCTCCGCCGCAGCCGATCTTCCGGACCTGCGGTTGCGGGTCCGTGGCCCGGCCGAGCTCACCAGCGAGGGCTTCGGCGGCATCCTCGCCGTGGGTGGTGGCTCCGCCAGCGGACCCCGGCTCGTCGAACTGGACTGGCACCCCGCCGACGCGCGCACCCACGTGGTGCTGATCGGCAAGGGCATCACCTTCGACACCGGCGGCATCTCGATCAAGCCGGTGGCGTCGATGAAGCTGATGCGCAAGGACATGGCCGGCGCGGCCGCTGTCGTCGCCGCCACAGTGGGCGCCGCCGCGCTGCGGCTGCCGGTCCGGATCACCACGTTGGCCCCGCTGGCCGAGAACATGGTCAGCGGCTCGGCGTTCCGCCCCGGCGACGTCATCCGGCACTACGGCGGCACGACCAGCGAGACGACCAACTCCGACGCCGAGGGTCGGCTGGTCCTCGCCGACGCGCTGGCGTACGCGGTGCAGCAGCTCAAGCCGGACCTGCTGATCGACCTGGCCACGCTCACCGGCGCGAACTCGGTGGCGCTGGGCAAGCGCACCGCCGCCCTGTACAGCGAGAACGACGACCTGGCCGCCGGCGTGCTGGCCGCGGCCGAGGCGGCCGGCGAGTCGGCGTGGCGGATGCCGCTGCACACCGACTACGTCGAATACCTCGGCAGCGAGATCGCCGACCTCTACAGCGCACCAACGCAGGGTGCCGGCTCGGTGCTGGCCGCGCTCTACCTGCGCGAGTTCACCGGCGAACTACGGGACCGCTGGCTGCACCTGGACATGTCCGCCCCGTCCTGGGCCGACGGCGACCAGGCCGAGGTCAGCCGCGGCGCCACCGGCTGGGGCGTCCGGTCGTTGCTGCGCTGGCTCGCCGACGTCAACTAGGGCCTGTTTCATAAGGGCGGTCGAGCCGAGGCGGAGTCCGGGCGGCGATCCGGCAAGGCGCGGTTTCGGCCGGATACCGGTGTTGTATCCGGCCGAAACCGCAACGCCGCCGGTCGTCGTCCGGGCCCGCCGCAGGCCGGCCAGTTCTTATGAAACAGGCCCTAGGTGTACTGCCCAGGGACGTTGGTCAACCTGGTGATGGGTGGTTGGCCTTTGGTGGCGGTGTGGGGTCGGTGGTGGTTGTAGTGGTGGAGCCAGGCGGGGAGGGCTGCTCGGCGGGCGTGTTCTGAGCTGTAGAAACGTCGTTTCGCCCAGCCGTCGGTCATGGTGCGGTGGAAGCGTTCGACCTTGCCGTTGGTTTGGGGCCGGTAGGGGCGGGTCTTCTTCGGGCGGATGCCGAGTTGGTGGCAGGCGTCGCGCCAGGCGTGTGATTTGTAGGCCGAGCCGTTGTCGGACAGGACGCGTTCGGTGGTGATGCCTCGCTCGGCGAACCAGGCGACGGCGTTTTGGAGTACGTCGACCGCGGTCAGGGCGGTCTCGTCGTCGCGGATCTCGGCGTAGGCGACGCGGGAGTGATCGTCGATGACGGTGTGCACGAACGCCGTGCCGATGCGCGGGTCGTAGTGGGTGTTGCGGGCGCCGGTGCGGTGCGCGGTGCTTCGCCGATGGCGTTCGCCCTGGGCTCGGCCGACGTAGCGCCAGCCGCCGCCATCGGGGATGTTGCCGTACTTCTTCACGTCGACGTGCAGCATCGCGCCGGGCCGGTCGTGTTCATAGCGGCGGATCGGCTCGCCGGTGGCGCGGTCGATGTGTGTCAGCCGGTTGATCCGGCAGCGGGTCAGAACGGCGTGCACGGTCGAAGCTGGCATGGCCAGCTGGCCGGCGATCTGCACGGGCCCGAGGCGTTGTTTCCACCGCAGGTGCACGATCTTGCGCACCACGGGCTGGGCTGTCCTCGTGGGGCTGTGGTGCGGGCGCGACGACCGGTCATCCATTGCGGCGGGCCCGTGCTCGGCATACCGCACCGCCCAACGTTTCGCAGTCGGCCAGGACACGTCATAACGTTCAGCCGCCCGGGCGACCGGCCAGCCCTCATCAACGATCAGACGCGCCAGGCGCAGACGTGCACGAGGAGTCAAAGCGGCGTTAGCGTGGGACACGAAGGCCTCCTGTTGCCGGAGCGGTTCCTAGACAGCTCCACTCCACAACCGGAGGCCTTCACCTACCTACGACATCAGATCGTGTCGTCACACAATCTCGACCAACGTCCCTGGGCAGTACACCTAGGGCGTCTCGTCCTGGGCCCGGGTCAGCACTTCACCGCGGCGAGCAGCCCGTGCCCGACCGGAAGCAGCGCGGGGATCCAGTGCTCCGACTCCCGGACCGCCTTGATCGTCTCGCGAACCGTCACCGTCTCCGCGTCCCGGGCGGACGGGTCGCCGATCCGATCGCTGGCCAGCACGCCGTTGAGCGCCAGCACGCCCCCCGGTCGCAGCAGCCGCAGCGCCGCCTCCACACAGGCGTGGAAGCCGGTCGCCTCCGCGTCCACGAACACCAGGTCGTACGCACCGTCGGCGAGCCGGGGCAGCACGTCGAGCGCCCGACCGGTGATGATCCGGGTCCGCCCGGCCGCGAAGCCCGCCTCGGCGAAGATCCGCCGGGCGATCCGTTGGTGCTCCACTTCCACGTCGATGGTGGTGAGCACGCCGTCGGCGCGCATGCCGCGCAGCAACCAGACGCCGCTCACCCCGGTGCCGGTGCCGATCTCCACCACCGCACGGGCGTTGCCGGCGGCGGCCAGCAGCCGCAGCGCCGCCCCCGCGCCGGGGGTGACCGCGTCGAGGCCCACTTCCCGGGCCAGGCTGCGGGCGGTACGAAGAACGAGATCCTCGGTGACGTACGACTCGGCGAAATGCTGGGCCTGCGTCGTCGAACTGCCGGAACCGGCGACCGTGGCGATGGGGCACCTCCGGGGGCGGTGCGTGGTGCGGGGGCGGGTTGGCACTGTGAGCGTAGAGGCGACCGTCGTGGGGCGCAGCCGCGCCTCCGCCGGAAGCGATCGCCGGGGCAACCGCTGACTGCACCGCGTCCATCCGTGCAATCCTGGAGGCGGTATCCCGTCAGCCGCGACCAGACCGGCCCGTGGCCGGGCGATGCGGCGCGGGATCCGGGGACGGGACTGGGAGGCACCGACGTGACCGACGGCTGGGACTGGCGCCGGGGCGGTGAGACTCCGGCTCCGGCGCGACCGCCCGGGGCAGGAGCCCCGTCGGTGGGGCCGCCGACCATGCCGGGGGCTGAACGCACGCCCCTCGCCTCGCCAGGCAGCGGACCGCCACCGGGCTGGCCGGCGCCTGCCGGCGGACCGACAGCGGGCTGGCCGGGGTCTGCCGGCGGACCGACAGCGGGCTGGCCGGGGTCTGCCGGCGGGCCGACAGCGGGCTGGCCGACACCGGCGGCCGGCGGGTCCAACCCGGCCGACGCGTCGCCCTGGTGGTCGGACGCACTCTCCGACCCCTGGCGCGACCCGGCGGCACCGACCGCCGTGATGGTGCCCGGGGTGGTGGCCCCCGGCACCGAGCCCGAGCCGGTCACCGACCCCGACGCGCCGGGCCGGCCCACACTGCGCCACCTGTTGCTCATCCCCGTGATCACCGCGCTGCTGGCCGGCACCCTCGGCGGTGCGCTGGGCTACGCGTTCGCGGTACGCGGCGGCGCTGGTGCGACGGTCCTCGGTGGTGCGCCCGCCGAGGTGCCGGCGCTGGCGCAGCGCAAACCGGAGTCGCTGGCCGGGGTCGCCGAGCGGGTCCTGCCCAGCGTGGTCACCGTACGGGTGAGCAGCCTCGGCGGGACCAGTGAGGGCTCCGGGTTCATCGCCACCGCCGACGGCCATGTGATCACCAACGACCACGTGGTCGCCGGCGGCAGCGGGAAGGCCTCGGTGGTCTTCAACGACGGCAGCACCGCGCCCGCGACCATCGTCGGCCAGGATCCGGAGTCCGACATCGCGGTGATCAAGGTGAGTCGTCCGGGGCTGCGACCGGTGGAGTTCGGCGACTCCGACGCGCTGGCGGTCGGCGACCCAGTGCTCGCCATCGGCTCGCCGTTGTCGCTGGCCAACACGGTCACTGCCGGCATCGTGAGCGCTCTGGACCGAACCATGCAGGCCGGCGAGCCGGGTGGCCCGGTGCGCTACTACGCCGCCATCCAGACCGACGCCGCGGTCAACCACGGCAACTCCGGCGGCCCACTGGTCGACGGCGCCGGCCGCGTGGTCGGGGTGAACTCCACAATCAAGTCACTTGTCGCCGAGGGGCAGGAGGCGGGCAACATCGGGCTCGCCTTCGCCATCCCGATCAACCAGGCCAAGCGGGTGACCCAGGACATCATCGGCACCGGCAAGGCCCGACGTACGGTGATCGGCGCCCGGGCGGACGGCCCGACCGGGGTTGCCGGCGGTGGCCTGCGGCTGGCCGAGGTGGAGCCGTCCGGCCCGGCGGACGGTGCCGGGTTGAAGGTCGGCGACGTGATCCTCAAGATCAATGGACGGCCGATGACCGAGCCGACGGACCTGACCGCGTTGGTCCGCAAGTTCGCGCCGGGCTCGGTCGTGACCGTCGAGTATCGGCGGGGCTCCGCCCGGCAGAACACCTCGGTAACTCTCGCGGCGGACGCGAAGTGAACAGCGGCGCACCCCTTGCCCGAAAGGCGCTCGGCGTGCGTAGTCTTGCTGCTGACGCCGAGAGGAGGCCCGCGGGATGCTCGACAACCTGAACTGGTGGGAGATCGGTGCGCTGCTGCTCCTGGCGCTGCTGATCTTCGGCGACCGGCTCCCCGCCGTGATCACCGACGGCCTGCGGTTGGTGCGCAACCTGCGCAACATGGCCCGCAACGCCACCGGCGACCTGAGCCGCGAGTTGGGCACCGACATCCAGCTGGAAGACCTGCACCCGAAGGCGTTCATCCGCAAGCACCTCCTCAGCGAGGAGGACGAGGCGGCGATCCGCAAGCCGTTGCAGGGCGTCTACGACAACCTGCGCGCGGACGTCAGCGGCGTGCACAACGACCTGAAGGACGTGGCCAACGCCGCCGACCTGCGGTCGAACGAGGCCCGGTCCGGCACGGCCACCAGTACTCCCTCGGCCCCGGCCCCTCGGGCCAGCTACGACGACGCCACCTGACCGACCCGTACCCCGACCGGCTGGTGCCCGCGAGGGCCGGCGCCTGCTCTGGTCAACTCGGGTTCCCGGAAGTCGCGGTATCCCACGCCGTTTGAGCGGCCGACTTCCTGAAACCCGAGTTGACCATGCCGGCTACGCCGGCCGGCGGCCTGGCTGGACCACCCACCGACACGACTCAGCCCGCCGGCCGAACAGCGGCCGACGGGCTGACGGTGCTCGGGGTGGTCAGCGACCGGCGGGCTTGAGGCCGAGGGGCTTGCCGAGCAGTGACTCGCGGCGCAGGGCGAGCCGGTCGGCGATCGCGCCGAGTGCCTGCGCGGCCGGGGACTCCGGCTCGGCCAGCACGACCGGGTTGCCGGCGTCGCCGGCCTCGCGGACCCGGGTGTCCAGGGGGATCTGGCCGAGCAACGGCACCTGCGCGCCGATGGTCCGGCTCAGCGACTCGGCGACGGCAGTGCCGCCCCCGGAGCCGAAGATCTCCATCCGGGAGCCGTCCGGCAGTTCCAGCCAGGACATGTTCTCGATCACGCCGACGACCCGCTGGTGGGTCTGCAGGGCGATCGCGCCGGCCCGTTCCGCCACCTCGGCGGCGGCGGTCTGCGGGGTGGTGACGATCAGGATCTCCGAGTTGGGCAGCAGTTGGGCCAGCGAGATGGCCACGTCACCAGTGCCCGGCGGCAGGTCGAGCAGGAGCACGTCCAGGTCGCCCCAGTAGACGTCGGCCAGGAACTGCTGCAGGGCCCGGTGCAGCATCGGGCCGCGCCACACGACCGCTGCGTTGCCGGACGTGAACATGCCGATGGAGATCACCTTCACGCCGTGCGACTGCGGCGGCATGATCATGTCTTCGACCCGGGTGGGTCGGCCGTCCGCGCCGAGCATCCGGGGCACCGAGTGGCCGTAGATGTCCGCGTCGACCACCCCGACGGAGAGCCCACGGGCGGCGAGCGCCGCCGCCAGGTTGACAGTGACGCTGGACTTGCCGACGCCGCCCTTGCCGCTGGCCACCGCGTACACGCGGGTGCGCGAGCCGGGCTGGGCGAACGGGATGACCGGCTCCTCGGTGGCGCCGCCACCGCCGCGCAGCTGCGACTGCAACGACTGCCGCTGCTCGGGGGTCATCACCCCAAAGTCGATCTCCACGCCGGCGACACCGGGCACCGCGGCGAGGGCTGTGGTGATGTCCGTCCGCAGCTTGTCCTTCAGCGGGCAGCCGGCGACGGTGAGCAGCAGCTCGACGCGGACGACACCGCTGGCACCGATCGTGGCGGAACGGACCATGCCCAGCTCGGTGATGGGCCGGCGGATCTCCGGGTCGTTGACGGTGGCCAGGGCGGCCTGGATCGCGTCCTCGACGGTGCTCACGGGTGCTGACATGCCCGCAATGCTACGTCGCGGGGCATCCGCTGCCGCCGCTGCCCGGGGCGGTGTGAGCCAATCGATGACCCGTCGGGTCAGCCCTCCGACCGGCGTGGGCCGGTGCCGTCCGGCCGGGCCTCCCGGGTGAAGTCGCCGTCCAGGTCGTCGCGGGGCTCTTCCAGGCCGACACCGTCGGTCGGCCGCTGGCCACGACGCTCCTGCCGGCTGTCCTTCTCCTGCTGGCGGCGTTCCAGCCGTTGCCGGCGTTGCCCCACCTCGTCCAGTTCCTCGGCCAGCCGGGCCAGCTCGGAGCGGAGGAAGTCGCGGGTGGCGACCTCACCAAGCGCGATCCGCAGGGCCGCGATCTCCCGGGCCAGGTACTCGGTGTCCGCCTTCTGCGCGGTGGCTCGCCGCCGGTCCTCCTCCAGGGCCACCCGGTCCCGGTCGGCCTGCCGGTTCTGAGCCAGCAGGATCAGCGGGGCCGCGTAGCTGGCCTGCAACGACAACACCAGGGTCAGGAACGTGAAGGTGTACGGGTCGAAGCGCAGGTCCGCCGGGGCCAACGTGTTCCAGACGAACCAGATCGTGATGACCACGGTCATGACGACGATGAAGTTCGCGGTGCCCATGCCCCGGGCGATGCCCTCGGACCACCGACCGAACGCCTCCGCGTCGAACCGGGGCAGCTTCACGCCCCGGGGCTCGCGTGGCTGGTCGAGACGCTCCGTCCGCCGCTGGTCAGCCATCCGCGCCGTCCAGCGTGGTGTCGGTGGTGCCCGAGGCGGCCAGGGCGTCGCGGTCCCGCCAGTCCCGGGGCAGCGAGTGGTCCAGCACGTCGTCCACCGTCACGGCGCCGACCAGCCGGTTGTTCCGGTCGATCACCGGCATGGCGACCAGGTCGTACGTGGCCATCCGGCGGGTGATCTCCGGCAGCGGCGTGGTGGGGCGCAGCGGGTCGATGTCGTTGACCACCACCTTGCCCAGCAGGTCGGCCGGGGGTTCGCGCAGCAGCGCCTGGAAGTGCACCATGCCCAGGTAGCGGCCGGTCGGCGTGTTCTGCGGTGCCCGGGTCACGAAGACCTGCGCGGCGACGGCGGGGGAGAGCTGTGGCTCCCGGATCCGGGCCAGCGCCTCGGCGACTGTGGCGTCCGGCGGCAGGATGACCGGCTCCGAGGTCATCACACTGCCCGCCGTGCCGGGGGTGTACTTCAGCAGCTGACGTACCGGGTCGGCCTCGTCCGGCTCCATCAGGTCCAGCAGCACGTCCTGCTCGGGTGGGGGCAGCTCGTTGAGCAGGTCCGCGGCGTCGTCCGGGTCCATCTCCTCCAGGACATCGGCTGCCCGCTCCCGGTCGAGGGCGGCGAGGATCTCCACCTGGTCGTGCTCCGGCAGCTCACTGAGCACGTCGGCAAGCCGCTCGTCGTCAAGGGCGGCCGCCACCTCGTTGCGCCGCGCGTCGGGGAGATCCTGCAGCGCGTTGGCCAGGTCGGCGGGGCGCATGTCCTCCAGGACGGCGAGCAGGTTCGCCGTACCCCGGTTGTCGGCGATGCCGCTGAGCCCGCGCACCCGGTCCCACTCGACCTGGTGCAGGTGGCCGCGGCGGCTGAGCCGACCGGTCTGCTCGCGTACGGCGACACGGGTCAGCGACCACTCGCCACCCCGGGTGCACTCCATCGCGACGTCAACGACCGCGCCGGGCTGGCCGCCCGGGTCGAGTTGCACCCGCCGGTCGAGCAGTTCCTGGAGCACCAGCAGCTCGTTCGGGCGCTTCTCGAACCGGCGCAGGTTGAGGGTGCCGGAGCCGAGTACGACGGCGTCCGCGTCGATGGAGGTGATCCGGTTGATGGACAGGAAGATCCGGCGACGCATCGGCATCTCGGCGACGAGTCCCACCACCTCCGGCGGACGCTTCGTCGCCCGGAGCCGGGCCACGGCGTCACGAACCCGGCCCACCTGATCGCCGTTCGGGTCGAAGACGGCGACTCCGGCGAGGCGGGCGATGTAGACCCGGGTCGGCGTACTCACGGGCACCAGCCTAAGCGCCTAGTGTTTATCAACATGTCGACCTTGGCCTACGAGATCGTGGACGTCTTCACCGATCGCCCCTTCGCCGGCAACCCACTGGCCGTGGTGTTCGGCGCGGAGGCGCTGGCCACCGAGCAGATGCAGGCGCTCGCGCTGGAGTTCAACCTGTCCGAGACGGTGTTCGTGCTGCCGCCCACCCAGGTGGGCAGCACCTACCGGGCCAGGATCTTCACTCCGGTGGAGGAGTTGCCGTTCGCCGGGCACCCCAGCGTCGGCGCGGCGGTCACCGCGTGCCGGCGGGGGATGTTCGGTGTGGGGCAGGTCACCCAGGAGTGCCGGGCCGGTGTGCTGCCGATCGAGGTGACCGCGTCCGGGGCGACGCTGACCGGTGGCGCCCCGACCCTCGGGCCGGAGCTGGACCCGGAGCCGTTGTTGGAGATCGCCGGGCTGGTCGCCGACGACCACATCGGGCCCGCCCCACGGGTCGCCGGCTGTGGGCTGGAGTTCCCGTACCTGCCGGTGCGGCCGGAGTCGGTGGCCCGCGCCCGGGTGGACCCGGCGGCGGCGCAGCGGTACGGGGTGTCGCACGTCAGCGTCTTCTCCTGGGACGCTGCCGCGCAAACCGCGCACGCCCGGGTCTTCGTGCCGGGGATCGGTGTCCCGGAGGACCCGGCGACCGGTTCGGCGGCGCTCGGCCTCGGTGTGTGGCTGGTGGCGAGTGGTCTGCTGCCCGGCGAGGGGCGGTCGGAGTACGCGGTCCGTCAGGGTGTGGAGATGAACCGTCCGTCCGCGTTGGCCTGCACTGTCACCGCGGCGGACGGTGTGGCGGTCGGCGCGACTGTCGCCGGTCAGGTGATGCCGGTGGCCCGGGGTGAGATCGCCGTGCCGCCGTTCGTGGGCTGAGCGGAGGCGCCGATGCGGGAGGATGCGGGTGTGACTGACGAGGACGCTCCGGGGGGCACCCCCCTGGTCGATGAGGCGATGAAGAAGGCCGCCGTGGCCTGGGTCAGTGTTGTTGGTGGGCCGGCTCTCGCGCTCTGGTGTGCTCCGCTGGAGGGCGCGCTCCTGGTGGTCAGCGGGCCGGGCGAGCAGGCGGCGCCGGGTCTGGCCGACGCGACCGAGGCCCAGGTCACCCTGCGCGGCGACCACGGCGGTCGGATCGTCACCTGGCCGGCCCGGGTGAGCCGGTTGCTGCCGGGCACCGAGGAGTGGGACACCACGGCGCCGCTGGTGGCGGCGAAGCGCCTCAACGCGCCCGGTCCGACCGTCGACCTGGTGGCCCGGTGGGCCGCCGACGGGTGCGCGGTGAACCGACTCGCCCCGGGCGGTACACCGCTGGCCGGTACGGAGTTGCCGGCCGACGCGCAGGCCGAGCCGCCCCGACCGACTCCGGCGGTGCGGGCCACCCGCAAGCCGTTCCGCCTGCACCGGGTCCGCCGCCGCTGATCAGTCGATCAGCCGGCCCGGCCGCCGACACCCGCCACGTCGGCGTCGGCGTCGACGAGTGCGAGCACCTCGGCCAGGGTGCCGAGGGTCGGGCCGCGCCAGTCCCGCTCCGCGTTGAACACCAGGTGCGTGGCCAGATCCGGTGCGGCGAGCCGGACGGCTGTCATCCCGGCCTGCTCGGCGCCGGTCAACTCCTGGCTGCCGCCGTCACCGACGTACAGGCAGTCGCCCGGCGCCAGCCCGAGCCGCTGGCAGGCGGTCAGGTAGAGCGTCGGATCCGGTTTGCACCGGCCGACCTGCACCGAGAAGACCCGTACGTCGAGCAGCGGGGCGATCGCGAGCTGTGGCAGGAAGGCGGGCAGTTCGTGCGTACAGTCGCTGATCAGCCCGGTGCGAAGGCCGCGCTGGCGCAGGGCCGCCAGCACCGGCACCGCGTCGGCCCGCAGCCAGGTGTCCGCGCGGACCGCCCGGTGCCGGGACGCCACCGCCGCCCGCACCGCCTGGTCGCTGGGGTGTACGCCGGCCTGGGCGCACACCCAGCGCAGGGTCGCCTCCGCGTTGCCGAGGAGGCCGGTGGCCCGTTCGTAGTAGGTCCGGTCCAGCACCTCGGTCAACGTGTCGGTGTGGCAGCCGAGCAGCTCGGCGGTGCCGAGGTGCGCGACACCGCGTTGCACCGATCGGGTCAGGGTGCCGAAGAAGTCGAACAGCACCGCCTGGTAGCTGGGCATGGGGGAACGCCTCCGGGCGGTCGGGGTCGCCGGCGCGGAACCGCGTGATCGTAACGGAGTGATGACCGTCCGTGCTGACCGTCACACGTGTGAGGATTACGTCCCGTGCCCCCACCTTCACCCCGGCCGACAGTCGATCCGCTGACCACCGGCGCGGTCGGGCTGGCCGTGGTCGCCGTGTCGTCGTCGGCGCCACTGATCGCGTACGCCGCCGCACCCGCGCTGGCCATCGCGCTCTGGCGCAACCTGCTCGCGGTGGCCGTGCTGAGCCCTTTCGCGCTGGTCCGACGTCGCGAAGAATTCCGCAGGCTGACAGTGGGTGCGGGCCGGCGGGAGGGGCTGTTCTGCGTCCTGTCCGGGGTCGCCCTGGCCGGGCACTTCGCGACCTGGGTGCCGAGCGCCCAGCTCACCTCCGTCGCCACCTCGACCGCCCTGGTCGCCACCCAACCGGTCTGGCAGGGGTTGATCGCCCGCGCCCAGGGGCGTCCGCTGCCCCGGGTGGTGTGGATCGGCATCGCGGTAGCGGTCGGCGGCGCGGCCGTCGCCACCGGGGTGGACGTGGGAGTCTCCGGGCGGGCCGTCCTCGGTGACGTGCTGGCGTTGGTCGGCGCCCTGTTCGCCGCCGTCTACACCGCCTTCGGGGAACGGGCCCGGACCAGCATCAGCACCACCACCTACACCACCATCTGCTACGGCATCTGTTCTTTGATCCTGCTGGCCCTGTGCCTGGTCGGCGGCGTACGACTGAGCGGGTTCGACGGGCGTACCTGGTTGGCCATCCTGGCCCTGGTGGCCGGCGCCCAACTGCTCGGGCACTCGATGTTCAACTACGCCCTGCGGAAGATCCCGGCGACCACGGTGAGCGTGCTGATCCTGTTGGAGGCGCCCGGCGCGGCAGTGCTCGGCTGGGCCTGGCTGGGTCAGCTACCCCGCCCGTACGCGCTGCTCGGGATGGCGATGCTGCTGGTCGGGGTGGCGGTGGTGGTGCTCGGCGGCCGGCGCGGCGAACCCACAGCCATGCCGGCCGACCCGACCCCGCTGGCCGACTGACCGCCCGGCACGAGTTCACCCGCTCAGCAGGCTAGCTCTCGTACACCTCGATGACCCGGGTCGTCGGGGCGGCCTCGCCGAGGACGGTACGCAGGGCCGTCCGGTCCGGGTCGGCGAGGAACGACTCGTAGCCGGCCCGCCCGTCGAACCGGATCACGTGCACCTCGGCCTGCCCGTCGGTGCCGCGCAGTCGCCGCTCCAACCGGCCGCCGTGCCGTTCGAGCAGGGTCAGCACGGCGTCCTCGTACCGCTGCCCGGCCGCCTCGGCGCCGTCGGCGAACTCGACGATCGCGACGAGTGTCAGCACACCGGCCCGGTCAGTCATCGAGACCGACCGCCTTGGCGCTCGCCGCCCACAGCCGGGCGGCGAGCTGCGGATCGGCGGCCTTCCGGAGCGGTCGACGCGGCCGGCGGTCGGCGTAGTAACCGCCGTTGATCAGCCGGGAGCGCTCCTGGTTGGCCAGCCACACCAGGGTCTCGGCGCCCTTCTCCGGGCTGCGGAACGGCATGAAACGCATGCCGAACGCGACCAGCCGACTGTCGTTGGCGAACCGGGTACGCACCACGCCGGGGTGGAAGCTGTACGCGGAGGTGTCCGGCCAGCGCCGGGCGCCCTCGGCGGTGAACAGGATGTTCGCCTGCTTGCTGGTGCCGTACGCGCCCATCGGCCGGTAGTCCCGCAGTGGTTTGTTCAGGTCGTCCGGGTCGAGTGCGCCGAAGCGGTGCGCGCCGGAGGCGGTCACCACGACCCGGCCCACCCGGTCGGCGAGCAGGTTGGTCAGCAGGAACGGGGCCAGGTGGTTGGCCTGGATCGACATCTCGAAACCGTCGACGGTGCGCAGTGGTTGCAGCGCGATCGCGCCGGCGTTGTTGGCGAGCACGTCGATCCGGTCGTACGCGGCCCGGAGCTGCTCGGCCAGCCGGCGTACGTCGTCGAGGACCGCGAAGTCGGCCCGGAACAGCTCCGGACGTTCACCGGAGTTCTCCCGTACCCGAACGGCTGCGGCCTGGAGGCGGGCCGGGTCCCGCCCGACCAGCACCACCTGGTCGCCACGGCAGGCCAGCTGCACGGCGGCGGCCAGCCCGATACCGGAGCTGGCCCCGGTCACCACCACCAGTCGACGTCCAGTGAGATCTTCCACAGGTCCATTCACCCCGGTCATGGCGCGAGGTTACCGTGGCGTCACAACGCCCTTTGGGATCGTTAAGGTCCCGGATCTGTCGTCAGGTGGCGTCGGCATGCCCGCCGGACGCTGGAAGGAGCGCATCCATGGCCGCAGTCGGTCGCCCCCGCAGGTCCTGCCTCGCCGTGCCGGGTTCCAGCGTGAAGATGCTCGGCAAGGCCCAGGGGCTCCCGGCCGACCAGGTCTTCCTCGACCTGGAGGACGCCGTCGCCCCACTGGCCAAACCGGACGCGCGCAAGAACATCGTGGCCGTCCTCAACGAGGGTGACTGGGCCGGCAAGACCCGGGTGGTCCGGGTCAACGACCTGACCACCCCGTGGACCTACCGGGACGTCATCGAGGTCGTCGAGGGCGCCGGCGCCAACCTGGACTGCATCATGCTGCCGAAGGTGCAGACCGCCGCCCAGGTGCAGTGGCTGGACCTGACGCTCACCCAGATCGAGAAGACGATCGGCCTGGAGGTCGGCCGGATCGGCATCGAGGCGCAGATCGAGAACGCCGCCGGTCTGGTCAACGTGGACGCGGTCGCCGCCGCCTCACCGCGCGTGGAGACCATCATCTTCGGCCCGGCCGACTTCATGGCGTCGATCAACATGAAGTCGATGGTGGTCGGCGGCCTGATCCCGGACTACCCGGGCGACCCGTACCACTACATCCTGATGCGGATCCTGATGGCCGCGCGGATGCACGACAAACAGGCCATCGACGGCCCGTTCCTGCAGATCCGCGACGTCGACGCGTTCCGCGAGGTGGCCAAGCGTTCGGCCGCGCTGGGCTTCGACGGCAAGTGGGTGCTGCACCCGGGCCAGATCGACGCCGCCAACGAGGTCTACCAGCCGGCGCAGGACGACTACGACCACGCCGAGCTGATCCTCGACGCGTACGAGCACTACACCTCGGAGGCCGGCGGCCGGCTCGGCGCCGTGATGCTCGGCGACGAGATGATCGACGAAGCGTCCCGCAAGATGGCGCTGGTGGTCGCCGCCAAGGGCCGCGCCGCCGGGATGAGCCGTACCTCGTCGTTCACCCCACCGGAGCAGTGACCGGCCGGGCCGGGACGACAGCCGCCGGCTGTCGGTCCGGCTCGACGATCGACGGTACGACGGCCCGCCCGCCGGTCAGTAACCGCTGCTGCTGTCGTTGCTCGTCGCGATCGCGTAGATGATCGCGCCAACGTAGAAGAGGATCACCAGCACCAGGAACCCGGTGAGGATCCAGCCGACGATGATGGCAGCCTTCGCCATCCCCGCACCGCCCTCGCCGCTCTGCCGGATCTGCTTCTGCGCGACGTGCCCGAGGATCGCGCCGACCGGCGCGGTGATGCAGGACGTGACACCGATCAGGGCCAGCACGAACGCCGCGATGGCCATCCCGTTGGTCTTCGGCGGCTGCGGGTAGCCGTAGCCGGGGTACTGCGGCGGGTAGCCCTGCGGGGCGTAACCGGGCGGGGCGTAACCGGGCATCGGCTGGGTGGCTGGCGGCTGCGCGCCGGCGTACGGGTCGACCGGGGCGTACGGGTTCGGGGCGTACGGGTCGGGGGCGTACGGGTCGACCGGGCCAGGTTGCGGGGGCACCGGCTGCCCGGCCACCACTGTGGGGTCAGGTGCGGGGCTCGACGGCTGGGCCGACCACGTGGGATCGGTCCAGTTGCCGGGCGGCGGGGGATTGGTCATGCGAACTCTCCGTCAGGTCGGGGTGCGGAGACAGGGTAGCCAGCGCCGCCCAAACCCGACGCCCCCGCTTCCGGGTGCCGCGTTGCCCGGGCCGGTCGTAACAGGCAGGATCCCTGGCATGGCATTCGACGCGCGCGCCGCGGACCGCTCCGGCAGTCGACCCCGACGGGACGTCAGCCGCCCGGGCGCGGCCCGGCGCGCCCGGACGGCCGCCCCGGCGGGCAGCCCCGGCCCCGACGAGCCGGTCGCGCTCGCCGACCCGGTCACCATGCGCCTCGACGGGCGGGTCGCCCTGGTCACCGGGGCGGGCAGCCCGGACGGCATCGGGTACGCCACCGCGCGGCGACTCGCCGACCTGGGCGCTCGGGTGGCCATCGTCTCCACCACCCGACGCATCCATGAGCGGGCGACCGAGCTGGGGGTGACCGGCTTCGTCGCGGACCTGACCGACGAGTCCGAGGTCGGCGCGCTGGCCGATGCGGTCGCCGAGCAGTTGGGCGACGTCGAGGTGCTGGTCAACAACGCCGGCCTGGCCAGTCGGGCCAGCCAGGGGGTGCTGCGGCCGGTAGCGCAGCTGACCTACGACGAGTGGCGCGGTGAGATCGACCGCAACCTGTCCACCGCGTTCCTGTGCAGCCGGGCGTTCATCGGCGGGATGGCCGAGCGGGGTTGGGGTCGGATCGTCAACCTGTCCGCCACCGCCGGCCCGGTCAACGCCCTGCCCACCGAGGCCGCGTACGCCGCGGCGAAGGCCGGGGTCGTCGGGCTGACCCGGGCCCTGGCCATGGAGATGATCGCCGACGGCGTGACGGTCAACGCGGTGGCGCCCGGCACCATCTACACCGCGGCGTCCACGATGGCCGAGATCAAGCAGGGGCTGGGCACCCCGGTGGGGCGACCGGGCACGCCGGACGAGGTCGCCGCCGCGATCAGCTTCCTCTGCTCGCCGGCCGCCTCGTACATCACCGGGCAGATGCTGGTGGTGGACGGCGGCAACAGCGTCCGCGAGGCCCGCTTCCGCTGACCGCGCCGGTCCGCACCGGCCCGCTCGTCAGTAGCCGCCGCTGTCGCCGTTGTTGCTGAAGGCCACGAGCGCCAGCCAGCCACAGCAGGCAAGCACTGTGAGCCCGGTGAAGACGTAGCCCAGAATCAGCCCCCAGGTCGCGAGCTGGCCGCCCTCTTCGCCGCTGGTGCGGATCTGCCGCTTGGCCACGTGGCCGAGGACGGCGCCGGCAGGCGGAAAGACGAAGGCGAACACCAGAGACAGGATCGCCAGCACGTTGGTGCCCCGACCGGGCCCGCCCGGCGGTGGGCCGTACTGGCCGTAGGGGCCCTGCGGGGGGTACGGCGGTTGCTGACTCCAGTGCGCCGACTGCTGCGGCCCCTGGTGGCCGTACGGCGACGGTTCGTCCGCTGGTGGTCCGTACGGTGAGCGTTCCGCCGGCAGCTCGTACGCCGGCTGGTCCGGCTGCGGCGCGTACGGCGGCTGGCCGGGCGGCGGTGGCGCGTACGGCGACTGGTCCCTGGGTGGCTCGTAGGGTGACGGCGGTGGCTCGTCCTCGGGTGGTCCCGACGGCGGCGGGTAGCTCACAGCTGTCCTCCTCCTGCCGGTGCCGGAAAAGTCCCTCTTGCCGGACGCTACCCGCAGCGGTGAACCTTTTCACAGCGGTTGTGTGGACTGGTCACCTTGGCCTCGTCGACCCGAGGGGCCGATACTGACCCAGCGTTCAGTTACCCATGAGTAGTGCGCGGATCCCCGGAGGCTGAGATGGCCCGACTCGCCCAGACGCCCGGCCTGACCGATGTGCAACAGTCGATCCTGGAGACCGTTCGGGACTTCGCCGACAAGGAGATCATCCCGCACGCGCAGCGGCTGGAGCACGCCGACGAGTACCCCACCGACATCCTCGACGGCATGCGCGAGATGGGGCTCTTCGGTCTCACCATCGACGAGGAGTACGGCGGGCTCGGCGAATCGCTGCTCACCTACGCGCTGGTGGTGGAGCAGCTCTCCCGAGGCTGGATGTCGATCTCCGGCATCGTCAACACCCACTTCATCGTGGCGTACCTGATCTCCCAGCACGGCTCCGCCGAGCAGAAGGCCCGCCTGCTGCCGAAGATGGCCACCGGCGAGGTGCGCGGCGCGTTCTCCATGTCCGAGCCCGAGACCGGCTCCGACGTCTCCGCGATCAAGTCCCGGGCCGTCCGTGACGGGGACAGCTACGTGCTCAACGGGCAGAAGATGTGGCTCACCAACGGGGCGTACTCCTCGGTGGTGGCCACCCTGGTCAAGACCGACACCGGCGCGGACTCCGTCTACGGCAACATGAGCACCTTCCTGCTGGAGAAGGAGCCGGGGTTCGGCGAGACCGCCCCCGGTCTCACCATCCCCGGCAAGATCGAGAAGATGGGTTACAAGGGCGTCGAGACCACCGAGATGGTGCTCGACGGGGTGACCGTCCCCGACTCCGCGATCCTCGGCGGCGCCGACCAGGTGGGCCGCGGTTTCTACCAAATGATGGACGGCATCGAGGTGGGCCGGGTCAACGTGGCCGCCCGCGCCTGCGGCATCTCCATCCGCGCCTTCGAGCTGGCGGTGAGCTACGCCCAGCAGCGCAAGACCTTCGGTCAGCCCCTCGCCAAGCACCAGGCGATCGCCTTCAAGCTCGCCGAGATGGGCACGAAGATCGAGGCCGCGCACGCCCTCATGGTCAACGCCGCCCGACTCAAGGACGCCGGTCAGCGCAACGACGTCGAGGCCGGGATGGCCAAGCTGCTCGCCTCGGAGTACTGCGCCGAGGTCGTCCAGGAGGCGTTCCGCATCCACGGCGGCTACGGCTACTCCAAGGAGTACGAGATCGAGCGGCTGATGCGGGAGGCCCCGTTCCTGCTCATCGGCGAGGGCACGTCAGAGATCCAGAAGACCATCATCTCCCGAGGCCTGCTCAAGGAATACAAGCTCTAACCCGCCCCACCCCTGTGCCGCCCGGCTTCCGCGATCTTGCACTTTCGGTTGCCCGATTGCCCCTTGTGTCCGGTATGCCGGGACAGAAAGTGCAAGATCGCGGGGAGCGGGCGTGGGGCGTGGGGCGCGGGGTTGGGGTGGGTTGGTCAGGTCAGGCGGGTCAGGTTGGCGGCGGCGCGTTCGACGATGAGGCAGCGGTCTTCGACGTAGTCGATGCCGGCCTCCTCGGCGATCCGCCGCGCCTCGGCCGAGACGATGCCCAGTTGCAGCCACACCGCGGGGGCGCCGATCGCCACCGCGTCCCGGACCACCTGCACGGCGTCGGCCGCCGGTCGGAACACGTCCACCAGGTCGACGGGGTGGGGAATGTCGGCGAGGGTCGGGTAGGCCCGTTCCCCGAACAGTTCGTCGACCGTCGGGTTGACCGGGATAAGGCGCCAGCCGTACTGCTGCATCTGCAACGGCACGCCGTGCGCGGCCTTGAACGGGTCGCGGGACGCGCCCACGACGGCGATCACGGCGGAGTCGGCGAGGATCTGCTGAGCGGTACGCACCCGCCGACTGTAGCGCCGTCCGCCCGCCGCAGGCAGGCGCAGAACCCGCCGACGAGCAGCTGCGGCTGGGGGCCCGACTGGACGCCCCTAGGTCCTGGCCCCGGTCGGCGGTTCGCGCAGAACCGATCAGGCCGGGCACGTCCTGGATCGCCGACCCCCGGAGCGCGGGGATCGGCGATCCAGGACCGTCAGTTGGTCGGCCCGCCGGGAAGGGGCGGGGCGGTGGGAGCGGTGCGCGTCGAGTCGCCCTTGGTCTTGCCCTCGAACTTCGTGTAACCGGCGGGCGGCGTCAGGTCGAAGTGGTTCAGGTTCTCGGCCGTGCGGGGCAGCCACTCGAAGGTGCTGACCTCTGCCTTGTCGGTCACCTTTCCGCTCTTGTCGGCGACCGTCTTGTACGGCAGGAACGAGGTCTCGTCCACCCAGAGCTCAGCGGTGTAGGTCGCCGTTCCCGGCTTCAACCGCAGGTGCACGGTGTCGTGCCCGTCCACCTTCTCCTGGCCCACGATCTCCAGGCTCCCCTTGGCGAGCCAGGCCCTGATGCTCGCCGGGTCGTTCGGAACGAAGACCGTGCCGGTCGCGTCCTTCGCAGAACCGACGAACTCGAAGTACGTCCGCTCGGGGTGGCTGATCTGGGTACCGCGCTGTTTCCCGTCGGCGACGATCGTCACCAGGGAGGAGTCCGGGCTGCCGTCGCCCCGGTAGATGTCGACCCGGGAGCGCCCGGTCTGCTTGTCCGTCCAGTAGTCGATCCGGCCGCCCGGGTAGGCGTCGCGGACCTTCACGACGTAGTCGTCCGCGTCGCCCAGCGCGGCTTGGGTCTGTGCGCTGACATAGGTGATGTCGCGCAACTGCCACTGGCGAGACGTGTCCGTCGAGCTGGCGGAGGCTCCGCCCGGTTGACCGGTGCCGCCGTCGACCGTGCTCAGCGCGACACCACCGGCGGCGAGACCCGCCAGGGCGAAAGCGGTCGCGGTCGCAATCGCTGGCCGGCGCAGAAACCAGCGCTTCGGGGCCGGGCGCCGGTAGACCGACCCGTTGAGGATCGCGTGCCGCATCCGGTCGGTGGCGTCCGCCGGAGCGCCGGTCAGGTCCTCGCGGAAGCCGACAAGCAGGTCGACGCCCGAGTTGTCGGAGTCGGAATTGATGTTCATGCGGTTCCCTCGTTCGCAGACGTGGACGGTGCGTAGTGAGCGGGCATCGCGAGGCGCAGGCGTGCCTTGGCCCGGTGGAGGCGGGACCGGACGGTGCCCGGTGCCAGGCCGAGCGCGGAGGCCAGCTCCGGATAGTCCAAGCCGGCCCAGACATGCAGCAGGAGCAGATCGCGTTGGTCGTGCGGCATCGCGGCGAGCGCGCCGGCCAATGTCTGCGTGGCGGCCTTGGCGTCGAGCCGTTCGTTGGCCCGGTCGGCGAAGTTGTGCTGACCGGAACCGCCGAGCGGGTCCGAACCCGACTTCTCCAGTGCTCGCAGCCACCGCACCTCGGCACGGTGGTAGTTGCGCAGCAGGTTGGTCAGGATGCCGAACAGCCACGGGCGCGCGTTGGCCACCGACGTGTCGTACCGGTCGCGTCGCGAGAACGCCACCAGGAACGTCTCGGCGACCAGATCCTCGGCGAGCTGTCGCCCGACCCGTCGGGCGCTGAAGTCGTACAGCCAACCGCCGTACCGCTCGTACAGCTCCCCGAACAGTTCAGGCGCCCCCGTTACCAACAGCGCGTCGGAGCGCTCGGTCACAGTCATGTCCCGATGGCCCCCTGGTTCGACGGTGTGTTCATACCTGGTTCTTGTCTGGCGCCGACGCCAGGTTCCCGCCACCTCCGGCCCAAGGCCCACGCGAGCGCTACGTGTTGCGCGGCTACTGTCCGTTGGTCGCCACGTGCCGCAGTTGCAAAAAGCAGGTGCGACCGATCAGCGTTCACGCAGGTAGAGGCGTCCCTGCCCGGCACGTAAGGCTAGAGCAGGGTCATCTGCTCGGCGGTCGGCGCAGGAGGCGGCTCGGGCAGTTGGCGGTTGTCGCCCACCTCGGCGCGGTGCAGCCCGTGCCGGCGGGCCGCGATCCGCACCCGCGCGGTCAGCTCCCGCTGGTACGCCTGCGGCGCGTACGCGCCGGCCCGGTACAGCTCGCGGTAGTGGGGCACGAGGTGCGGGTGCTCCCGGGCGAGCCACTGCGCGTACCACTCCCGGGCGCCGGGGCGCAGGTGCAGGGGCAGGGCGGTCACGCTGGTCGCTCCGGCGGCGGCGATCGCCGAGACGGTGGCCTCGATCGACTCGTCGCTGTCGCTGAGGCCGGGCAGGATCGGGGCCATCAGCACGCCGACGGAGAAGCCGGCGTCGGCGAGTGCCCGGACGGCGTCGAGCCGGCGGCGTGGGTGCGGTGTGCCCGGTTCGACGGTGCGCCAGAGGTGCTCGTCGACGAACCCCACCGAGAACGAGATGCCCACCGTGGTCACCTCGGCGGCTTGGCGCAGCAGCGGCAGGTCGCGCAGGATCAGTGTGCCCTTGGTGAGGATCGAGAACGGGTTGGCGAAGTCTCGCAGGGCACCGATGATCTGCGGCATCAGCCGGTAACGACCCTCGGCGCGCTGGTAGCAGTCCACGTTGGTCCCCATCGCCACGTGTGCGCCCCGCCAGCGCGGTGCGGCCAGCTCCCGCCGGACCAGCTCACCGGCGTTGACCTTGACGATCACCTTCCGGTCGAAGTCGGCACCGGCATCGAGATCGAGATAGGTGTGCGTGTTCCGGGCGAAGCAGTTGTGGCTGACCACTCCATTGGCAATGAAGTCCCCGGTGCCAGTGGTGATGTCCCAGAGCGGCAGCTCCAGCCCGAGGGCCTTGATGCCGACAACCCTGAGGGCGCCCTGGTGCTTCAGTGCGCCACCCTCGATCGACCGCTTCCGAGTGATGACGGGGTCGGTCAGGTGGAAGAACCGGAGCCGGGCGGCGAGACCCCCGGTCAGCCTGATCGACCGCACACGATTGGGTAGACCGCGGTCTTCTCGCACACAGACGAGACCGAAATGGCGTAGTGCTGCCGTCGTCTGGTCGAGGATGGCGTCGTCGCTGTTGCAGATGCGCAGGACGCCTCTGCTGCAACTGCCCTCCGCGTCGAAGATGCCAGCCAGGAAGCCAAGCCGCCAGTCGTCACTGGGCTCCACCGGCCAGCGGACAAGGTCAGCGATCGTCTCGATGTCCCGCTGCTTCGAGGTGCGGATGGCGGTCATCGCACGTCGCGTGGTGCTGGCCCGCGCGAAGGTGAAACGCTGCGTTTCGATCCCTTCGAGGGCAAGGTAGCGCTCACTGCGGCTCAATGCCTCGTCATCGGCCAATGCCAGCCGAAACCGGTGCACAGTCCCGTACGGGTACGAGAACGTGCCCAGGTGCGCGTCTCCGCGGACCATGCCGCACAGGTAACCCCGGCGGTAGTCGGGTGACTCCTTGGGCCCGACGGCGAAACGACCGGTGCCGATCAGGCGGTTGTTGGTGGTCAGGTAGGGGCGTCGAGCGTTGCCTTGCATGGCCCCGGTGACGTACTTCCAGCCACGTTCAGAGAGGAACCGGTGGTCCCCACTGGCGATGAGGGTCGTGCCGTCCTCCAGGGTGACCCGGTAGGCCGGCTTAACCGTGGACCACTTGTCGAGGACGGTGGTGATCACGTATCGCCGGTAGGCGCCGCGTTGCTCGGTCCCGTAGATGCGGTCGCCCGGCTTCAGTTCGCTGATCGGCTTCGTGCGGCCGTCCGCCATCAGGATCGGGGTGTCCGCACCCATGCAGTAAACACACGCATGAGAGCAGCCCCTGTACGGGTTGATCGTCCACTCGAACGGGACGCGGGACTGCCCGGGCACCCGGTTGAGGATGGACTTGGCCTGCACCTCGTAGAAGGTCATCCCGGCGAACTCGGGGGTGTCGAAGGTGCGGGCGACGGCGCCGGGCAGCGCCAGCGGCAGGGGTGGCGTCGCTGGCGCTGCCCGCTCGGGGTCTCCCTCGACCGGGGGAGCGGTGAGGTTGTCCCAGCGCATGGCCACTATTCGAACACGTGTACGAGGAGAGCGCAAGTGACCCGCCGTACACCGGTGGGCGTCCGGGTGGTCGGAGAGGGGAGGATGGACACCATGGAGACGTCGACCTTCGTCTACGACGGGGACTGCGCGTTCTGCACGACCTGTGCGGAGTTCATCGAGCGCCGCATCCCCACCGCCGCGCGGGTGGTGCCCTGGCAGTTCGCCGACCTGGACGCGCTCGGCCTCACAGTGGCCGAGTGCGAGGAGGCAGTGCAGTGGGTCGGCGCGGACGGCTCGCGCGCCGCGGGTCCGGACGCCATCGCGAAGCTGCTCACCGCGAGTGGTCCGCTCTGGCGGGTGGCCGGCGCTGGTCTGCGGTTCCCGCCGGCGCGCGCCGCAGCCTGGCCGTTGTACCGCTGGGTGGCGCGCAACAGGCACCGACTTCCCGGTGGTACGGCGGCCTGTTCCCTGCCGCAGGAGGCCCGGGAGCGGCTCTACGGCCCGACTGGTCGCCCGACCACCGGCGCCTGATCGTCCAGCGCTCGCTCCGCACGGGCTCCCACGGTGTCCTGGCCGGGCGGCACCGTGTCGGCGTCCGTCGGAGGGACGTCGGTCGCCGCCTCGGAAGGGCCACGCCCGATCAGCCGGCGGGCCCAGACCAGCGGGCGCACCCGTTCCAGCGGTAGGAAGCTGGTCATCGCGGCCAGGTGCGGCGCGAACGAGATCGTGATGGTCGCGATGGTGACCGCGTGGAACGAGTAGAAGAAGCCGACCATGGCGAGTCGCCAGCGGGGTGGCAGCAGGAAGACCACCGGGCTCAGCAGCTCGAACGCCACGATGCCGAACTGGGCGACGATCAGCAGGTGCGGCACCTGGGCGATCAGGTCCGCCAGGTCGGTGCCGCGTCGGATGATCGCGCGGGCCAGAACCGAGCCGGTCAGCCAGTCCAGACCGCCGAAGCGCAGCTTGGCGAAGGCGGCCAGGAAGTACGTGCAGATCACCGCGATCTGGGTGACGCGGAGCGCCCAACCGCCGGCCTCGGTGCGGGTGGTGTCGCCGTGTCGGGCGCGATCGGCGGTGGGCAGCACTGCCAGCGCGACGAGCAGCCCGAACCGGTCGTGGTCGACCTTCCCGTAGCTCATCGCGATGATCATCCACTCCAGGTACAGCGCGCACACCGCCCAGCCGAGCACCCGGGGCGCCCGTCCGGTGGCGGCGAGGAGGGCGAGCAGCAGCAACGCCCAGAAGATCACCGTCACCAGTGTCTCGGTTGGCGTCGGCAGTGGGAGCAGGCGGCCGATCAGGAGCGGCTGGTACAGGTCGCCGGGCACGCTGACCCGGGTGCGTACCCAGGGGGTGAAGATCACCAGGTCGGCGGCGACGAACAGGTAGATCAGGGTGCGGAAGGCGGCCACCCGGCCCCGGGGGACGGCCTCGGTCAGCCAGTTCATCGGGGGGCCTGCCAGCGGACGACGGTCTGGTCGGTGTGTTGGCCGGTCGGTCGGCCGGCGCGGATGCCGTGCCAGCGGATGACGATGCGGACCTCGACCAGCGCGGGGGCGTCCGGGTGGCGTTCGGCGTACGCGTCGGCGACCTCGGTGAGCAGCGTCGGGTCGGCGGCGTACCGGGCCTGCTGACCCTCGATCTCGGCGCGGCGGATGCCTGTCGCGTTCTGGTCGAGGTCGATCACCGTCCCGGAGCTGTTCACTCCCTCGACGCGGGTGTCGGGTGCGGGTGCGTTCGGCGGGTTGGACGTGGAGTACATCCGGAACGGGCCGAACGGGAAGTCGTCGTCGCTGCCCCAGAAGGTGCCGACGACGAGCAGGACGAGACCGAGTGCGGTCGCGCCCAGCCGGGTCACGCGCCCGCGGGTGGTCAGGTTCTCCATCGGGTCGTGACGATACGGGATGTACCGGCTGCGCCGGGTCCCTCCGACGGGCAGTTCGGCCTGACCGGGCAGGTGATCATGCGAGGGCTGGTGGGGGTACGACGAAGGCCGGGCCCGTACCGGGCCCGGCCTCGCGTGTCGTCGTGTCGACGACTCAGTGGTTGTGCTCGGCCAGCTGCTTGCGGACGTCGTCCATGTCCAGCGCCTCGACCTGCTCGATCAGGTTCTCCAGCGCGGACTCGGGAAGGGCGCCCGGCTGGGCGAAGACGATGACGCCGTCACGGATCGCCATGATCGTCGGGATCGAGCGAATGTCGAACTTGGCGCCCAGCTCCTGCTGAGCCTCCGTGTCGACCTTGCCGAAGACGATGTTCTGGTGCTTCTCCGAGGAGCGCTCGTAGACCGGGGCGAACCGCTTGCACGGACCACACCAGTCGGCCCAGAAGTCGACCAGGACGATGCCGTCGTTGCCGGTCACCTCGTCGAAGTTCGTCGAGGTCAGCTCAACGGTTGCCATTGCACTCTCCGATCACCGCGGTTTATCTACGTCCCGTAGAACCAGGGCTGACCGTATCGAATTCCCGGGCGGGGGGGCACGAAACGTGCTCGGGGCTGCCGAGGGGCTCTGCGGGTCATCGACACACGTCTGTTCACACCCCACCTGCGGAACGCAAGTGCACGACGCACTTGCGTGACCTGCGGTAATGGGAGCGTTTCCAGGGAGATCCACCCGATTGAGCACTACGAATCGGTAACTTGGGCATTGACAAGGAGGTATCCGGCCTGCAGAGATCGCTGATCAACCTCCGGCTCGTCACGGACAGTAGTGTTACAAAAAGATAAATGTGACCGCGATCTCTGTTGAACCTACGCAGGCGTAGGGCAGAATTCCTCACATCAGAGCGTGGGCGGCGGGTGCCGGGGAGGGCCCCGCCGCTCATTGCGTCTCCCCTCGTGCGAGTGACCGGTGTGACATTTCCGCCGCCGTCGCGCCCCGCCGGTCGCCTTAACCATTGGTAAGGCATGCTGTGCCGAACTCCATCGCCGCCCGTCGAAGGGACCAGCATGCAGTTCGGTCGCTACTACGAGGAGTTCGAGGTCGGCGCGGTCTACCGGCACTGGCCGGGCAAGACCGTCACCGAGTACGACGACCACCTCTTCTGCCTGCTCACCATGAACCACCACCCGCTGCACATGGACGCGCACTACGCCGCCACGGCCAGCCAGTTCAAGCGCAACGTCGTGGTCGGCAACTACATCTACTCGCTGCTGCTCGGCATGTCGGTGCCCGACGTGAGTGGAAAGGCGATCGCCAACCTGGAGGTCGAGTCGCTGCGGCACGTCGCGCCGACCTTCCACGGCGACACCATCTACGGCGAGACGACAGTGCTGGACAAGCGTGAGTCCGGCTCGAAGCCCGACCGGGGCGTGGTCTCCGTGGAGACTCGCGGCTACAACCAGGACGGCACGATGGTCTGCGTCTTCCGGCGCAAGGTCATGGTCCCCAAACGGGAGTACGCGGCCGCCGCGGTGCCCGACGGGGTGGACCCGGAGCGGCCCAGCTTCCCCGAGCCGCGCTGACCGTCGCGGCGGGCTCGACCGTCGACGAACACAGGGCTCCTTCCCGCCGCGGGTCTGCGGGGGAAGGGGCCCTGTGCCCGTCTCGGGGCATATGCTGACGCCGGAGGTTCCGATGAGCCACTCCGTCGCCGGAGAGCCGTCCTCTGCCGGCCGCCGAGCCGCACCCTTGACCACCGCTGTCTATTCCGCCGCCGAGTGGGATCTGCTCACCAGCCTGCCCGGTCGGGTCCTCGTGGCCGCCGCGGCGCCCGGTCCCGGCCGGACGGAGCGTGGGGTGCTGGCCAGCCTGGCCGGCCTGGACGCGGTGGCCGCGGGCCGAGCCTCCGACAGCGACCTGGTCCGCGCGGTGGTCGCCACGATCTACGCCCGCCACGACGGCACCCCGCAACCCGCCGAGCGGCTCACCGACCTGGTGGGCCTGCTGGCCGCCTGCCGGGCGGCGAGCCGGGTCCTCCGGCGACGGGCCGACCCCGCCGACTCGGCCGCGTACCGCCAGTGGGTGCAGTCTGTCGCGGCCCGGGTCTGTCGCGCGGTGCCCGGCACCGGCGCGCGCCGACTGGATCCACCGGCCAGCCCGGCGGACCGGCGCTTCCTGGACCGGCTCGGTGCCGCCCTCGACCTGGGCTGACCGGCAGGTCGTCGCGCCCGGCGCCGGCGCGGTCCGTACCCTCTGATGACCGTGACCGACGACCAGCTTGAGGTGGGCGTGGGCCCCTGGCCGGGGGACCCACCGGACGACCCCCGTTACGACAGGCAGTTGCTGGCGGAGGGGGACCGGCGCAACGTCGTCGACCGGTACCGCTACTGGCGGCACGAGGCGATCGTCGCGGACCTGGACCGGCACCGGCACGGCTTCCACGTGGCGATCGAGAACTGGCAGCACGACTTCAACATCGGCACTGTGGTGCGCAACGCCAACGCGTTCAACGCCGCCGAGGTGCACATCGTCGGACGGCGACGGTGGAACCGGCGCGGCGCGATGGTGACCGATCGGTACCAGCACGTACGGCACCACGAGACGATCGAGGAGTTCGTCGCCTGGGCGGCCGAGCGGCACCTGCCGGTGCTCGGCATCGACAACCTGCCCGGGTCGCGTCCGCTGGAGACCGGCACCCTGCCCCGGGACTGCGTGCTGCTGTTCGGCCAGGAGGGGCCGGGCCTCTCCGAGCCGGCCCGCGCCGCGTGCGACCAGCTCTACTCCATCGCCCAGTACGGCTCGACGAGGTCGATCAACGCGGGCGTGGCCAGCGGAATCGCCATGCACGCCTGGATCCGTGCGCACGCCGGAACGCCGCCGGACTGACCCACGTACGGTGCCGAATCGGACGTTCCGGCTTGACGTGCCGCCGGTCCGGGGGAACGGTGGGGATGTGAGTGTCGCGGTGAGTTGTCCGAGATGCGGGGGCCCGGTACGGGCGCCGGATCTGATGAACACCGACTCGAGGTGTGTGCACTGCGGCCCGGTGCCGCCGTTGCACGTGCCCGAGCACATCGGAGCGGAGATCGTGGCGAGCGTGGTGGAACAGATCACCGCGAGCGGCGATCCACCGGTGACGCCGTTGTGGTGCCCGTGGCCGCTGCCGCCTGGTTGGACGCTCACCGGCGTGGCGTACGCCGGGGACGACCGGACGGGAGTGCGGGCGACCGCTGTGGCCTGCGCGGGCCCGGCGCCGTTCGGCGGTGGTCCGGCCGATCTGGTCTTCGTGGCCGAGGAACCCGGTGTGGGCCTGGGCACCCGACTCGCCGGACTGACCGGCCCGGATCCGGGGCCGGAGTTGGTCGACGCGCTGACCGACCCGGGGCCGGGTCACCCTGACCACGTCGGACAGGCGAAGATCAAGGTCGGCGGGCACCCTACTCCACTGTGGTTGGTGAATTCACCAACGGATCGAAGCGCGTACGCCGGCGAGGCTCGGGGAATGTGGCTCCATGCGATAGCCTGGCCGGCGAGTGCGGGTCACCTGCTCGCGGAAGACGTCGTGCTACACGACCTGACCGAGTGGACTCCCCCCGAGCTCGTGTACGGCGCACCGTCCCCGTATCTACCTGGTAGAGCTTGACAACTCTTCCGGATTGACGGAGAACGGACGCAGATATTCACTGTACGACACCACACTGATACTCTGGGTGCCGCTGCGGTAATGGGACCCGGCGCCGCGCGAGAGGATGGCCCGCCATGGTCAAGAAGGTCCTCACCTGGGCCGGAATCGCATTCTTGATCTTCTTCGTCGCCTACCGGCCAAACTCTGCGGCGGACGTGTTCAAGTCGCTCGGCGGCGGGATCATGGATATCGCCCAGGGGTTCGGCGACTTCTTCACCAGCCTCGTCGCCTAGCCGCCGATGGGCAGCCCCTCCGGTCCACCCTTCGACCCGGACGACCCCGACCGGGAACGCCGCGAGCGTGACACCGAGCCGATCCCGCGGATCGGGCCTGATGACGGCCCGGGCTACGGCGCCGGTCCCGGCCTGTCCGACGGTCCGTCCCTTTCGGACGACGTCGGCTACGGCGACGGGCCCGGCTACGCCGGTCAGGGGCGTTCCGGTCGGGGGTGGATCCGTGATCCGGAGGCCAGCTACCAGCCGCCGCAGATCTCCGAGGACGAGCTGGCCGGGTTGCGCGCCGACGCGACCGGCTCGACCCCTCGGCGGGTGCTGCCACTGGAAGACGAGCCCAGTTCGCTGGTGGCTCGCTACCTCTTCCCCACCGAGCGCTACCGGGGCGAGTGGAAGCGACACTGGATCCACCTCACCAACCCGCTGTTGATCGGCGTCGCGGCGACCTTCGTGCTCGGCTACCTCTCCGGCTTCCTCGCCGGCCAGGACGTCGGCGCGCTGACCACCATCGCCGTGCTGCTCTGGTTCGCGGTGATGGGCTGGGTGGCGTGGAAGGTCGCCGACTGGTGGTATGACCGTTTCATCCTGACCAACAAGCGGGTCATGGTGGTCAACGGCATCGTCACCCGCAAGGTGGCGATGATGCCGCTGGTCCGGGTCACCGACATGAAGTACGAGCAGACCCCCACCGGCCGAGCGCTCAACTACGGCACCTTCGTGCTGGAGTCCGCCGGTCAGGAGCAGGCGCTCCGCGAAATCAAGAACCTACCCAACCCGAACGAGCTCTACCTGCGCGTCGTCGAGGAGATGTACGAGCCGCAGGCGGTCGAGGCGCGGCTCGGCAAGGAGGCCGACGAGGCCAAGGCCGACGACGGGGCGTGAAGGTTTTCGACCGAACATCGGAGCAAGTGCGCACCTTTCGTCATGGACCAGAGCGCCTCTGACGTGGCACTCTGCCAGGACGGCAGGGGTGTGGAGGTGGGCGGTGGCGAGCAAGGACTCGTTGGAGGAGCAGTTCCGCGAGTTCGTCGCGGCCCGCTCCGCCGCGCTCCTACGCACCGCCTACCTGCTCACCGGAGACTGGGCCACGGCCGAGGATCTGCTCCAGACGGCGCTGACCAAGACCTACCTCGCGTGGAAGCGGCTCGGCGGAATCGAGGCGGTCGAGCCGTATGCCCGCCGTGTGATGGTCAACACGTCGACCAGTTGGTGGCGGCGGCGCTGGCACGGCGAACGCCCGACCGAGGTGCTGCCCGAGCGGGCCGGTGTCGACGAGATCGAGCAGCAACTCGACCGTGACCTGCTCTGGCGGCATCTCCGCGAGTTGCCCAATCGGCAGCGGGCGGTGTTGGTGCTGCGCTACTACGAGGACATGTCGGAGGCGCAGACCGCCGCGATGCTGGACATCTCACCAGGCACGGTGAAGAGCCAGACCTCCCGGGCGCTGGCCACGCTGCGTCGACGAATGGGTGCTGACGCACCGGACCTCGCCGCCGCAGCCGGCATCGCCGGCCGGTCGGCACCTGCCGCCGGTGGGTCGGCCGCGACCGCCGGCCGGACGACGGGCTCGGGTTCCCGCACCGGACGGGCCCCGGTCACCGGTGCCGCTGCCACACCCGGGCCGGGGCGGTCGGCCGGCCGACCCGTACCCCGCCCGGCCGCTCCGCGCCCCGCCGTGCCGCGTTCGATCACCCCGCAGGTCGTGCTGCCCACCGCCCCGGCGGCCGTGCCCGTCGGCACGGGCTCCGGGGACCAGCAGTGAGCGAGTTGCCAGGCCGGACCGACAACCTGACGGACGGCCCACGGCGTTCATACCAGGTGCGGCCTGACGAGCTGGAAGGTGCGGTGCGGGAGACCCTCTCGCACCGGGTCGCCCTTGCCCGCCCGCTGAGCGTCGATCCGGCGGGCCAGGCCATCCGCCGCGCGAACCGGATCCGGCGTCGACGCACCGCGGCCGGCCTCGCCCTCGCGGCGGCCACCACAGTGCTGCTCAGTGCCGGCATGGCCCAGCTCGGAGCCGAGACCAGGCGGGACGGGTCACCCATCGTGGTGATCGGCGACCCGGACCCGACCAACCGACCGCTCCCGACGGCCAGCATTCCCGGCCCCGCCCCCTCGCCCGAAACGTCGAACGCTCTCCTCGTCGGCGAGACGCTGGTCAACGCCGACGGACGGCGGCTGGTGCTGCCCGAGGTCGGGCCCGCCGAACGCGTCCAGCCCCTCCCCAGCGGCGGCGGTTGGCTGGTGGTGGGCGCGCCGAGCACCGCAGGACGCTCCCTGTGGGTGGTGCAGGACGACGGGCTGGTGCAGGTGCTGCTGGCCGGGGCGGGTGCGATCGTCCTGGCTCCGGACAGCCTCCAGGTCGCCTGGCGCGACGGAGACGACCTGCTGGTGGCGGGCGTGGTCGGCACCCAACTCATCGGGGCGGTGCGCACCCCGGTGCCCGCAGCGGCGGAGCCCGTCCGGTTCGTCGCCGACAGCGTGCTGGTCCGACTCGACCCGGCCAGCGCCGGTCACACCCTCTGGCGGCCCGGTGCGGGCCCACTGCCCGAGGCTCTCGAGCAGAAGAGCCTCAACGTCTACGGGCGGTTGCCCGACGGGCGGCTCGTCGGGCAGGTGGCCACTACCGATCCGGCCCGGACCTGCCTCGCGGTTCTCGCCCCGACACGTCAGCTGGACCCGGTACGCACCGGCTGCGGTCCGGACCTGAGCCGGGACGGCATCGGCGGGGTCTCGCCGGACGGGCGGTGGCTGCTGGTGAACGGTGGGACCGGCAAGACCGGCCGGTCCCTGCTTGTCGACCTGCAACGGCTCGGGCCGGGTGTGAGCGCCGTTACGGCCGGGCCTCCGATGACCGGTGCGGTCGTGTGGGGCGACGAGACCCAGGCCGCCTACCTCGACGGCGCCGGGAAGCTGGTCCGGGTCGACGTCGGCGAGGTGCGGGCGGGAAAGCCCGCCAGCCCCGCCGCGGTGCCCGGTGTGTCGGCCGACGACCGGCCGATCCTGGTGCAGGGCTTCTGACCCGCCCATGTGAGCCGGGCTCGCTGTTTCCTCGGTAACGTCGGGCGGTGACCTCGCGTACCGGCTCCGCCCCCCGGATCGACCTGCACACCCACTCCACGGCCAGCGACGGCACCCTGACCCCGGCCGAGCTGGTCGGCGCGGCCTTCGACGCCGGGCTGGACGTGCTGGCGATCACCGACCACGACACCACTGCGGGCTGGGCGTCCGCAGTGAACGCGCTGCCACCAGGACTGCGTCTGATCCGGGGTGCGGAGCTGTCGTGTCGCTGGTCCGGCACGCAGCCGGCGGTGCCGCTGCACCTGCTCGCGTACCTGTTCGACCCGGACCACCCGGAGCTGGTGGCCGAGCTGGCTCGGGTCCGGGCCGCCCGGGAGGTGCGGGGCGAACGGATGGTCGACCTTCTGCGGGCCGACGGCATCGACGTGAACTGGTCGGACATCCTGGCCGGCGCGGGTGGCGGCACCGTCGGACGCCCGCACCTCGCGCAGGCACTCATCCGTGCCGGCCTGGTCGGCAGCGTCCGGGAGGCGTTCGGCCCGAACTGGCTGGGCGAGCGGTACCGGCTGCCCAAGGAGGACATCGACGTGTTCCGGGCCGTTCGACTGGTCCGGGCGGCCGGAGGGGTGCCGGTCTTCGCCCACCCGCGGGCCACCCGACGTGGCCGGGTCGTGCCCGACGAGCTGATCGTCGAGCTGGCCGCCGCCGGGCTCGCCGGGCTCGAGGTCGACCACGAGGACCACACCCCGGCCGAGCGGGAACACGTACGGGCACTCGCCGACGAGCTGGGCCTGCTCGTCACCGGTTCCTCGGATTTTCACGGCACCCACAAGACCGTCCAGCTCGGCGCGTTCAGCACCAGCGTCGAGGCGTACGAGCGGATCGTCGCCGAGGGGGTGACCGAGGTCGCTTCGGGGTGATCCGGGTATTTCGCCCATCGCGGCGCGGCTAGGTTGATCACGTGGATCTGAAGCTGTTCGGCGAGGTTTTCGTGACCCTGCTGGTGATCACCGACCCGCCGGGCATGATGCCGATCTTCCTGGCGTTGACCGGCCCGCTGCCCGCCCGTGACCGCAACCGGGCGGCCTGGCAGGCCGTCGCGTTGGCGCTCGGCGTCATCGTGATCTTCGCGGTGGCGGGGCAGACCCTGCTCGACTACCTGCACGTGGACCTGCCGGCGTTGCAGGCGGCCGGTGGGCTGCTGCTCGTGCTCGTGGCCCTGGAGTTGCTGACCGGCAAGGCCGACGACCCGAGCCAGCAGGTCACCTCCAACATCGCGCTGGTGCCGCTGGGCACGCCGCTGCTGGCCGGCCCGGGCGCCATCGTGGCCACCATGCTCTTCGTCCAGCAGGCCGACGGGCTGGGCGAGTTCAGCGCCATCGCCGTGGCGATCCTCGCCGTGATGGTCGCCGTCTGGATCGTCCTGCGCTTCTCCGGCGGCATCGTGAAGATCCTCCGGCCGGGCGGGATCGAGGTGCTCACCCGGATCGCCGGCCTGCTGCTGGCCGCGATCGCCGTACAGCTCATCGCCGACGCGGTGGCCGCCTTCGTCACGCAGTACGTCAACATGGCCTGACGGCACGCGCGCGATGTCGGGGGTGGATGGCAGGATCGCAGGCGTGCGACGATCCTCATCAGCGGGGCGGCCGGCCGCCGGCGGTCGGGCCCCACGGCAGCGCGCCGGCGACGCCGAGCAACTCGGCTTCGAGGGCATGCCGGAGCGGCTGTTCGTCTGCACCCCGAGCAAGCTCGGCGCGTACGCGGACTGCCCGCGTCGCTACCGCTACTCCTACGTCGACCGGCCCGCCCCACCCAAGGGCCCGCCGTGGGCGCACAACTCGCTCGGCGCCAGCGTGCACACCGCCCTGAAGAACTGGTACGCGTTGCCCGCCGACCGGCGGCGCCCCGAGGCGCTGGCCACGCTGCTCAAGGGCACCTGGGTCCGCGAGGGCTACCGCGACGACGAGCAGGAGCGGTCCGCCTACCGGCGGGCGTTGGGCTGGCTGGAAGCGTACGTCGAGACGCTGGAGCCGGATTCCGACCCGCTCGGCGTGGAGCGGGTGGTGGCGGTCAAGACCGCGGTGTTGGCGTTCAACGGTCGCGCCGACCGGATCGACTCGCGGCCCGGCCCGGAGGGGCCGGAGCTGGTCATCGTCGACTACAAGACCGGTCGCACCGGGCTGGACACGGACGACGCCCGGGGCTCGCAGGCGCTGGCGCTCTACGCGTACGCCGCCGAGCGGGTGTTCCGTCGGCCGTGCCGCCGGGTGGAGCTGCACCACCTGCCGACCGGCACGGTCGCCGGCCACGACCACACCGTCGAGTCGCTGGCCCGACAACTGACCCGCGCGGAAGAGACGGCCCGCGACATCATGGCCGCCGAACGGGCAGTCGCCGACGGCGCCGACGCGGACGAGGCTTTCCCGGTGGCACCCAGCCCGCGCTGTGGCTGGTGCGACTTCCGGCGGCACTGCCCGGCGGGCGCGCAGGCCCCGGGCAAGGAGCCGTGGGCGGCCATGGACCGGCCCGCCGACGGTTGATTCCCCGTGCCGAGGGCCGGGTCAGCCAGCCAGCGCTGCGTGCCGCGCGGCCCGCTCCTTGGCCGCCTGGATCAACGGCCCCTCCAGGTAACGGCGGGGGACGGCAGCGAACGCGAGCCGCAGCGCGCGCACGCTCAGGTCCGCCGACAGCGCGGTGGTCGGTAGACCGAGACCGCCGTACATCCGGTGCGCCCACGTCGGCAGCAGCGCGAACGCGGTGCCGGCGATCCCCAGGTACGCCCAGCGCGGAGGGCCCAGCGTGAGCCCCAACCGCACCGGCAGGCTGAGCTTCCAGGGCAGCGGCGGGGCGGTGAGGAACACCGCCGTCTCGGCGGCCTCCCGGGTCATCCGCAACTGTGGCCGTACGGCCTCGTAGTAGTCGGCGACCTCGGCGGCGGTGCCCGGAACGGTGGCCGGGTCCAGGCCGACCAGGGCGGCGGCGCGGCGCTGCTCGGTGTAGTAGCCGTCCACCTCGTCGTCGGTCAGCGGCAGCCCGGCCCGTCGGGCCGTGCTCAGGAACGACTCGACCTCGGTCACGTGCACCCAGCGCAGCAGGTCCGGTTCGTCGATCCGGAACTGCTCACCGGTGAGCGTGTCGGTGGCCCGCATCCGGTCGTGCAGACGGCGCAGGCGGGCCCCGGCGGCCTCCGCCTCGGCGGTGGTCCCGTACACGGTGGTCGCCACGTAGGTGGCGGTGCGGACCAGGCGGCCCCAGGCGTCGGTGCGGTAGTTGCTGTTCTGCGCGACCCCGGCCATGGCCCGAGGGTGCAACGCCTGAAGGTAGAGCGAGCGCAGGCCGGCGACGATCAGGATCGGCTCCTCGTGCACCTTCCACGTGACCGAACCCGGACCGAAAAGGCCGAGGTCATCGGAGTCCACCGCTCAAGAGTGCCACGGTCGGGCCGACCACGCCGGCCACGTGCCGCCGGTGCCGCACCTGGGCCGTGGGGCCGCCGGTCAGACGTCGGCGGAGCGACGGGCCCGGCAGCCCGGGCAGAGACCCCAGAAGGTCACTTCGGCCTCGTCCACCTCGAACCCGTGGACCGTGTTCGGCTCCAGGCACGGGGCGCTGCCCACAGCGCAGTCGATGTCGGCGATCTCGCCGCAGCCCCGGCAGACCACGTGGTGGTGGTTGTCGCCCACCCGCGCCTCGTAGCGGGCGGGACTGCCCGCGGGCTCGATCCGGCGCGACAGCCCGGCCCGGGACAGCGCACCCAGCACGTCGTAGACCGCCTGGGTGGACACCGAGTCGAGGCGTTCGCGAACCCGCCGGGTGATCTCGTCGACCTCCAGGTGGCCGCCATCGGCAAGCACGTCGAGCACCGCGAGGCGTGGCCGCGTGACCCGCAGGCCCCTCGACCGCAGCAGCTCCTCGGCACCGGACATGGGCCAATGACAGCACGCCCTGTCGGCATCGACAACCGTCGCACGCTCCGGGTGGCCACCGACACAGCCAGGCGAGATCGGGAGTACGGCCCGGAGGGTGAACCCCAGCGACGCGGCGCGCGTGTGTCCGGTCGAGAGCCGGGGGACGATCGGCGGACCATAGGCTGACCACCCCCGACCATGATCCACCTGGAGGGTTCGATGTTCGAGGAGATCCTGGGTCTACCGGTGCACGTCCTGGTAATCCACGCGGTCGTCGTGTTCGTACCGCTGCTGGCGGTGCTGGCCGTCGCGTACGTGGGCCTGCCGCGCTGGCGGCACCGGCTGGACTGGGCCCTGGGCCTCCTCGCCGTGGCCGCGCCGGTGACCGCCTACGTCGCGGTCAAGTCGGGTGAGGCACTCACCGACGCGCTGGTGGCCCGGGGCTTCCAGGGACCGATCCTCGATCAGATCTTCGAGCACTCCCGCTACGGTGACATTCTGTTCCGCATCGTGGTGCCGCTCGGGATCGTGGCCATCCTGCTGCTCGTGGCGACGAGTGGGCACCCCCGGGTGCCGCAGCTGCCCGCGCTGGTCACCCCGGTGCTGTCGGTAGCGGCCGTGGGGCTCGCCATCGCCGCCCTGATCTACGTCTACCTGACCGGCCACTCCGGCGCCGAGACCGTCTGGGGCACCACCCTCTGAGCTGCTGTTCCCTTTGTTGCTGCCCTCTGTGCTGCTGCCCCTCGGGGTGAGGATCAGAAGATCACTCGCGAGCAGAGCAGGCAGAGTAGAACCAGCAGCACCACCCCGGCCGCCGCGCCGAAGCCGTAGGTGACCCGCTGCGAGCGCTGCTCGGCCGCGTCCAGGTCGGCCATGTCCTGCGGCGGCAACTGTCGCGGCGGCGCCGGCTGCAGATGTACGGGTGGACGCCAACCCGCCGGCGGCGGCACGCTCGGCGGCGGGCCGGAGTATCCGTCGGCAGGACCCCCGGCCGGTGGCGCGCCAGTTGGCCCGCTGGAAGGACGCCCAGTCGTGGGCGGGGTGCTGGGTCCGCTAGTGGGCGGGTTGGTGGGCCCGGTCGGAGGTGTGGCCGCGGGCGCGGCGGGAGGTCGGTTCGCCACGGCGTCGTCGCCGGTGTCGGGCCGTCGCCAGTAGTCGTCCGGGGTGCTGCCACCGCTGGGGGTCGTCACGCCGTCCGACGCTACCAACGCCACCGGCGGCCCGGTCGCTTCTGGCCGGCGTGCCACGGTAGACGGCCCGGTCCACCGCCGTCGGCTGCGCTAGTCTTGCCGCTCGTGAGCACCGAAGACCCCGGCACGCACGGCGTACGTGGAGACGATGACCGCGCCGTCGACCTGAGCGAAGACTTCGTGGTGCTGCCCGAGCAGACCTCCGACGACACCGACCGTGGTTGGGGCGAGCGGTCCGGCGGCAACGACGACTGGCTGCTCGCCGAACGCCCCCCGCACTGGGACTGACCCCGGCAGCTCGGCCAGCTCCCCACGACCCTGATCCGGCGCGGGACGCCGATCCGGCTAGGCCGGCGGGCCGGGGCCTATGCGGCCGGGTTCTGCGGCCGACTCGTCCGGGGCGCTCGTTGACCTGGGGATGTCGGGGACGCCCGTCCTGCTGGATTCGGCCGATCGGCTCCCGTCGACCTGCCGGCCCGTGTCGTCCGCGACCGACGGTGCGTCGGAGGGCACGGCGGTCGGTGGGCATTCGGCCGGGGTGTGCAGGACTGCGGCGGCCAGGCCGAGGAGCGCGGCGACCAGACCGGCCCGAAGCACTGTGCGCCCGCCGGGCAGGTTGAGCCGGCGCAGCGGGCGCAACGCCCGCGCGGAATTCGGATCGAGCATCGCCTCTGCCGCCTCCCGTCCCCGAGCGCCGCACTGGCACCCATGGACGGCAGGCTAGGCATTTCCCGCCGCCTCGACCCACCCTCCGGCCGCCGCCTGTGGACAACCGCGCGGCCTGTGGATAACGCCCATCCGCCGGTTCAATCTGTTAGGCACCCGCCCTGATCGACTCGCGATCAAGGAATCCGGGCGGTCAGCGCGACGGGGACAGGCCGACTTCCTGAAGCCCGAGTGGATCATCCGGCCGGCTGAGGCGGCGACCGAGTTGATTGAGGCCCGACCCGTGGGGGCCGGGCCTTCGTCGATCAGGACGCGGAGCTTGCCGCCGCCGCCTTGCCGCCGCCCGATCCACCCGAGGAGGACGACCCCGAGGAGGACGACCCAGACGAGCCCGAGGACGACCCGGACGAGGACGAGGACCCCGAAGAGGACGACGAGGACGACGAGCTGTCACCGGAGGACGACTCGGACTTTGCCGGCTTGGTGGCCGTGCCGCCGGCCGTCGTCTCGGAGCCGGACGCCCGGGAGTCGGTGCGGTAGAAGCCCGAACCCTTGAAGACGATGCCGACCGAGTTGAAGACCTTGCGCAGCCGCCCCTGACACGCCGGGCACTCGGTCAGCGGCTCGTCAGAGAAGGACTGCACCGCCTCGAGCTGGTGACCGCACGTGGTGCAGGCGTACTGGTACGTGGGCACGTTCTCCTCCGGATCTGGGCTCAGCCAGTTGGCACTCGACGTATTCGAGTGCCAATGGTGCGTCATTCGCCCCGGGTTCGTCCAGCGGACGTGTGGGGCGCGACACCGTGCGCCGTACCCGGGCCGCCGTCAAGCGTACGCACCCCGTCGGCGGGAGTGACGACCGCGCGCACCCGGCGGTCGTGAGGCTCCGCCGGCAGCGCCTCGACCAGCTCACCGTCGTGCAGGGGCACCACCGTCAGGGCTGCCTTGGGTACCCGGGCGAGGGCACGGTCGTACGAGCCGCCGCCGCGCCCGAGCCGCCGACCGTTGTGGTCGACAGCGAGAGCCGGCACGACCACCAGCTCCGCGTGCGCCACGGCGGTCACGCCGAGGCGGGGACCGACCGGTTCTCGGATACCCCGACCCGCCGCGATCAAGGCATCCGGCCCGGTATACGCCGCCCAGTCCAGATCCAGGTCGGGGAGGAGCACCGGCAGCAGCAGTTCGGCGTCCACCGGCAGCGCCGCCCGCAGGACCTCGGGCAGGTCGGCGCCGCCCGGTTCGGAGCCGACCGGCACGTACGCCGTCATCCGGTTCGGGCGCAGCCGGCGTACCAGCGCGACCAGCTCGGCCTGCACGCGCCCGGCGGCGACCGCCCTCGTCGTGGCGGGCAGCGACCGGCGGCGAGCGAGCAGGTCGACGCGGGTGTCCCGCTTCGCCATCCGGGTCACTTCCGCTTCATCAGAAAATTCCGGCACGCAACACTCCTGACGCAACGCCTCTCCCACGGTTGCTCTGTGTCAGCATCGCAAGCAACGGAGGCGGAACTTCCGGGGGGACCGAGTGACGCTACGCGGGCGGTTGACGGCAGCCTTCCTCGTGGTGGTGCTCGGGCCGGTCCTGCTCGGCGCGCTCTTCGTCGCCTCCACCGTCGCGGCGGTCGACCGCAGCCGCTCCACCGAGCGTCTGGCGGTGGCGGCGTCCACGGTGCGTACCTCGGTCGACGCGCTCTGCCAGCAGCTACGCGCCACCGCCGACGCGGTGGCGCTCACCGCCGATCCGGCCGTCGCCGCCGCGCAACTGGTCGGCCGGGGCCTGGCCGCCGCGGTGCTGATCACCGACGTGGCCGGTCAGGTCACCTACGTCTCGCCCGGTGCGCCGTCGACCCCGTGGCAGCACTGCGCCGGCTCCACCGAGGGCCCGAACGCGAACGGGAGCGCGAACGGGGGGTCGAACGGAGCCCCGACCAGCCCGGTCCGTGCGCTGGCCGCCCAGGTCGACCTGCACGATCGCGCCGGCACCCGATTGGGCACTGTCACCGCCGCGCAACTCGTCGACCCGGCCTTCGTGGCCCGACTGGCGGCGGTGACCGGGGTGGCGGTCACCCTGCTCGACAGTGCCACGAGCGCCGCGCGGGTCACCCACACGACCGAGTCCCGGGACGTACGCGACGCGGTGCTGGCCGCCGCCGTCGACGTCCGGGGCGAGCAGGTCACCGAGACCAACGAGGGACGGTACGTGCGCCGGCTCAGGCCCTCCGACGCGCAGCCGCTGCCACTGGTGCTCTCCGTGCCCAGTGAACGGCCACCCGGGCTGCACGCCACGCTCGTCGGGGTGGTCGTGCTGGCCGGGCTGCTCGCCGTGCTGACCGCCTGGCGGCTGGCGCGGGTGACCACCCGGCCGCTGGCGGAGTTGGCCGGCGCGGTCGACCGGGTGGCCCAGGGCGACCTGACGGCCCGGGTGCCGGTACGCAGTCGCGACGAGCTGGGGCGGTTGGCCGCCGCGTTCAACCGGATGACCCGGGAGACCGGCTCCTACGTCGCGGCCCTGACCAGCAACCGGGATCAGCTGCGCGGGCACCTCGCGGTGCTCGGCGACACCCTGGCCAGCACGCACGACCTGCAACGCATCCTGCGAGTGATCCTGCGCAGTGCCATCGGGGCGACCGGCGCACGTGCCGGCGCCGTGCTGCTGGTGGAGACCGGCGGGGTGCTCGTCGCGCAGTGCACCGAGGGGTTGGACGGGCGCTGGCCCGCCGAGGAGGCGGACGGGCCGCCGACGCTCCGGGTGCCGGTCGGCGTCGGCGTGGTCGGTGAGGTCGCCGCCACCGGGGAACCGCAGCGGGGCCGGTCGGAGCCGACCGAGGCGCCGACGGGTGAGCCGCGCTGCCGCACGTACGTCGCGGTTCCGTTCGCCGCCCCGGCCGGCGGTGCCACGACCACCCTCGGCGGACCCTCGGGGTCGACCGACGACGCCGGCGCGGCGGCCGCGCTCGGTGTGCTGGCCCTCTACGACCGGCTGGGCGCCGACGAGTTCGACGACGACGACCTGGCCACCCTGCGCACCTTCGCCGGCCACGCGGCCGTGGCAGTGGACAACGTCCGGGTGCACGAGGAGGCGCAGCGGCTCTCCCTCACCGACCCCCTCACCGGACTGTGGAACTACCGCTACCTGCGCGAGTCGATCCGTCGGGAGGTGGAACGGGCCAGCCGCTTCGGGCGGATGCTCAGCGTCCTCGCCCTGGACCTGGACCGGTTCAAGGACGTCAACGACACCTACGGGCACGCTGCGGGGGACACCGTGCTGGCCGAGTTCGCCCGCCGGGTGCGCGGGGAGATCCGTGAGGTCGACCTGGCCTTCCGCCAGGGTGGTGAGGAGTTCGTGCTGCTGCTGCCGGAGACCGATGCGCGGGGTGCGGCGATCGTGGCGGAACGGCTCGGCGCGGCGGTCCGCGACACACCCATCGCCGTCGAGGCGTACGCCGGGCCGGTCCTGGTGACCGTGTCGGTGGGCATCGCCGTCTTCCCGGACCACGGCAGCACCGGGCGGGAGGTGCTGGAGGCCGCCGACGACGCGCTCTACGCGGCCAAGGCGGCGGGCCGCGACACGTACCGGGTCGCCGAGGTGCGCTCGGATCTGCCGACCCGGGAAATTCCGGTGCTCGCGTGTGCCGTGAGCCCACCCGACGGGCTGCCGCGCGCCGGCCAGCCCGTGCAGGCCATCCGGGAGCCGGGCGGGCCCGCCCGGTCCGACCCGGCGGTGGGCGTACCGGAATCATCGCTGGCGGGCCCGGCGCACGCCCGACCGGATTCGGACGACGACACGCCGGACAGCGCGACGGGCGGGGCGCGCGCCGGCCCGGACGCGACGCGGCCGGGGCCGGGTGGCGGCGCGTCTTCTGGGCCACACCCGCCGCGGCAGAGCCGTGGCCGATAGTCTCGCGGCATGTCGGAGCACTCAGCGAACCCCTCATCGACGGTCGCCGCAACTGGCCGTCCCCTGGCGGTCAAGGCCGTCATCCCGGCCGCCGGACTGGCCACCCGGTTCCTGCCGGCTACCAAGGCGGTGCCCAAGGAACTGCTGCCGGTGGTGGATCGGCCGGTGTTGCAGTACATCGTCGAGGAGGCCACGCAGGCCGGCATCGGTGACGTGTTGCTGATCACCGGTCGGGGTAAGACGTCGATGGTGGACCACTTCGACCGTCGCCCGGACCTGGAGACCAGGTTGGAGGAGAAGGGCGACTCCGAGCGGTTGGCCGCCGTGCGTCGGCCCAGCGAACTGGCCGAGATCTACACAGTGCGGCAGCCCGAGCAGCTCGGGCTCGGCCACGCCATCGGGTACGCCGAGTCGCACGTCGGTGACCAGCCCTTCGCGGTGCTGCTCGGCGACGAGTTCGTCAAGCCGTCGGAGCCGCTGCTGCCGGCGATGCTGGAGTTGCAGGCCCGCACCGGCGGTGTGGTGCTCGCGTTCTTCGAGGTCGACCCGGCCGAGACCAAGCGGTACGGCATCGCCTCCGTCGAGCCGGCCGAGTCGGAGCTGACCGACATCGGCGAGGTCGTCAAGGTGACCGGGATGGTGGAGAAGCCGCAGCCCGAGGATGCCCCGAGCAACCTCGCGGTGCTCGGCCGCTACGTGTTGCCGGGCAAGATCTTCGACGCGATCCGGCGGACCAAGCCGGGCAGCGGCGGCGAGATCCAGCTGACCGACGCGATGGAGCTGCTGCGTACCGAGGGCACCCCGGTGCACGCGATCGTCTACCGGGGCACCCGCTACGACACCGGCATGCCGCTGGGGTACCTCCAGACGGTGGTGCAGATCGCCGCCGAGCGCGACGACCTGGGCGCCGAGTTCCGGTCCTGGCTGGCCGACTTCGTCAAGGCCGACGCGGCAGGCGGATCTGGTACATGACCGCGACGGCCGACGCCGAGGCGGCCGCGAACGAGTTGACGCCGCTCGCCGACTACCTGGGCAGCGTGCTGCGCAGGTTGCGCGCGCTGCCGCCACTCGACCTCGACCTCACCCAGGCGCACGGCAACGTCCTCGCCGAGGACGTCGTCGCGCCGCACGCCTTCCCGGCCTTCGACCAGGCGGCCGTGGACGGCTACGCCGCGCGCTGGGAGGACATTTCCGGAGGGGGTCGGGGGCCGAGCTACGTCCCGGCCCCCTCCGGCACGCCCGGCGGCCGCACCATCCGGCTGAACGTGGTCGGCGACCTCGGGGCCGCGAGCTGGCGGCCGGTCCGGCTCACCCCGGGTTCGTGCTTCTCGGTGGCCGCCGGGGCGCCGCTGCCGGTCGCCGCGGATGTCGTGGTCCCGGTGGAGTGGACCGACCAGGGCATGGCCGCGGTGGAGATCTTCCGCACCCCCAAGCGGGGGTACGGGGTACGCCGGGCCGGTGAGGAACTGCCCGCCGGCACCCTGCTGGCTCGGGCCGGCACCTACGTGTCCCCGGCCCTGGTCGCCGTCTTCGCGGCGACCGGCATCGGTCACGTGGTGGTCCGGCCCAGCCCACGGGTGGTCATCGTGGCCACCGGAGACGAACTCGTCGACGTGGGCCGGGGCAGCCAGCCCGGCCAGGTGGTCGACGCGAACTCGCACGCGCTGACCGCCGCGGCGGCCGAGGTGGGCGCACTGGCGTACCGGGTGGGAATCTGCGACGACGACCCGGAGGGGCTGCGCGGGCTCCTGGAGGACCAGACGCTGCGCGCCGACCTGATCATCACCACCGGGGGCACCGGCACCGGCCCCGGGGACATGGTGCGCCGGATCCTGTCCCGCCGCGAGGGCGGTCGCGCCGGGCCGGTCACCTTTACCGACGTGGCGCTCTATCCCGGCACCGCGCTCGGGTTCGGCACTGTCGGCGCCGAGGAGGTGCCGGTGGTCTGCCTACCCGGCGACCCGGGCGCCGCGCTGATCGGCTTCGAGGTGCTGGCCCGCCCCGCCATCCAACTGCTCGCCGGCGCCGAGCCGGTGTTCCGACCCAGTGTGCGGGCGCACCTGCTGGAGACCGTGTCGTCGCCCGCGGGGCTGCGCGAGTTCCGTCCGGCGCACGTCGCCGAGCGACGCGGCGGCGGGTACACGGTCCAGCCGCTCAGCGGCGGGCCGTTCACCCTCTCCGGGCTGGCCGAGGCCAACGGGCTGCTGGTGCTCGGCGAGCGGGTCACCACGGCCGCCGCCGGCTCCACGGTGGACGTCCTGCTGCTGGACCGCCGGCGGTGACAGGTCCCGGCCGGCCCGCTCGCGGCCGGTGTCGGATGGTCGTCGGAGGTGTGCGGTGAACGCGGCGGGGCCACTCGTGCGCGACACGGTCCCGCGCGGGAGACTGTGCGGGTGAGTCTCTTCGGACCCGCGCGGGCACCGGGCTGGCCGGTGGAGCTGGCCGACGGCCCGGTGCTGCTGCGGCCCTACCGGCGTTCCGACGCGGCGGCGTGGTCGGAGGTACGGCGGGCCAACCGGGCCTGGTTGGCGCCCTGGGAGTCGTCACTGCCCGGCGGTTGGGACGAGATGAACTCGCCGGCCGCGTTCCGTTGGGTCCACCGTGACCAGCGGCGCTCGGCCCGCGAGGGCGAGGGCATGCCGTTCGCGGTCTGCCTGCGGGAGGCCGACCGGGATCGGCTGGTCGGGCACATCAACGTGGGCAGCATCGTGCGGCGGGCGCTCTGCTCCGGCTACGTCGGCTACTGGGTGGACGCCCGGGTCGCCGGCCAGGGTGTGATCCCGACGGCGCTGGCGCTCGCCGTGGACCACGCGTTCGGCCCGGGCGGGCTGCACCGGGTGGAGGTCAACATCCGCCCGGAGAACCGGCCGTCCCGGCGGGTGGTGGAGAAGTTGGGCTTCCGTGAAGAGTCGTACCACGTGCGCTACATGCACATCGACGGCGCATGGCGGGACCACATCGGGTACGCGATGACGAGTGAGGAGATCGCCGCCGAGGGTGGCCTGCTGGCCCGCTGGCACCGGGTACGCGCCACCGCGCGGTAGGAGGATTTCCCGACATCCTCCCGAGTCGTCCCACGGACGGGATCGGCGCGGCGCGGTGGCATCCCGGTCGGTGCGCCGTAACCTCAAGTAACTGCAAGCTGCGGCAAGCGCTCCCCGGCCGGACGATCCACGCGCCCAGGCGTGATCGGTGGAAGATCCTGCGGTCGGATGGCGGTTGCTTCGAATTCGGTGACGGGAGGGGTGAGGGTGCCGACCTCGGTGCTCCTCGCCGTCCTCGCCGCCGCCGGCCTGCTCGCCCTGGCCCCGGCGCTGGTTCGCCGGTACGACGCCACCGAGCGGCTGGTGGCGGAGCGGGCGCAGTCGACGGCGCGGGTGCTCCAGCGCCGCCGGCGGCGCCGCACTGTGCCGGGACGGCGACCCGTCCACCCTCCGCGCTCACTTGTCGTCACCCTCAGTGAGAACGCGACTACCAGAACGTTGAGCGCGCCGGTCTCCGCGCCACCGGCCGCCCGCCGCTCCGGCCGGCTGCGCGCCGTGCCCGCCGCACCGAAGCGTTCCCGCCGCCGGCCGCCGCCGCGCCGACAGCACACCCCCGCCGTGTACCGGCGTCGCCGGGTGCTCGCCGCCCTCCTGCTCCTCAACGTCGTCGAGCTGATCGGCGTGCTCTTCGTCAGCCCCGGCTTCTGGATCGGCTTCGGCGTCACCTTCCTGCTCCTGGCCCTGTACGTCGTCCACCTGCGCGGTCAGGCCCTCGCCGGGCGTCGCCGCCGCCGCGCCCGAGCCCGCGAGGCCGCCTGGCTGGCCGCCCGCCAGGCCGAGGTGCGCCGGGAGCAGGCCCGCCGGGCCGCCGCCCGCCGGGAGGCGCAGCGCCGCCTGGCCGCCCAGCGCGAGGGGGTGCGCCGAGCCGCCATGGGCCTGGACCGGCCGGGAGACCTGCCGGCGGCGGTCAACGGCGGATCGGTCTCGTACCGGCGGTCGGGTGGGCTCCGCGGCCGCCCCTACGAGGCCGGCCGAGGCGCCTGACGCGGTCCCGCCGTGCCCGTGCCGTGTCGTGGCCTCGGTCGCGCCCGGCCAGCTTGATCGACTCGGGTTCCTGGAAGTCGGGTGGTCGTGGCGTCCGGGATGCCCCGATTTCCAGGAACCAGAGTCGATCTTCGGGCGGGTCGGAGCGCCGGGCCGGGGGCGGATTCGCGGTGGGGGCCGGCGACCTGTTAGCCTTGCTGCCGTCCCGCCCGGTGTAAGCCGGGTGGGACCGAAGCCGGTTCGCCGGCGGGGGGCTGTGGCGCAGACTGGTAGCGCACCTCGTTCGCATCGAGGGGGTCAGGGGTTCAAATCCCCTCAGCTCCACCCCAGGTCAAAGGCCGTTTCCGCAAGTCGGAGACGGCCTTTTTCGATCTTCCGGCAGGCCGGTGATCGGTGCCACGGGCTAGGCGAAGCGTTCGGTCGTCACCGGTATCAGGCCGTGCTCGCGCAGGACGTTGGTCAGGTCGGTCACTGTCGGGCCCACCGCCTGGGCCGCCTCGGTGCTCAGCAGAACTGTCACGTCGAGAGCCCAGGCGAGGTGGTGGCCGACCCGCCGCAGGTCCCAGGTGATCCGGTCGGCACCGCTGTCGAGACGACCGCTCGGGGCGGACGCGACAGCCGGTGTCCGCCAGGCCGTCCGGAGGCTCGCCAGCTGCTCGGCGCGGAGATCCTTGGCGAACAGGACGCGGTACACCCGCCGCTCGTGGAAGCCGGCCGGCGGCTGTGCGGGGCCGAGCCGCAACGGTGGGGCGGCGGCGATCGGGTGGTCGAGAAAGTGCGTACGAAGCACTGACTCGTCGGGCAGTTGCCCGCCTCCGGACGCGCGGTAGGCCTCCTCGGCCTTTCGACGGGAGGTGGGGACCACCCGCGCCAGCACCTCAGGGTCGGTGCGCATGCCACGGCTCAGCGCGGCGGAACTCCACCAACCGGCCTCCGGCGCCCAGGCAGCGCTGTTCAGCCCCGTCGTGGTGAAGTCGTGGTGGCGGGTGAACTCCTCGACGACGACGCCCTCCACAGTGGTCGCCGGGTCGCCGAGTCGAGGTAGGACCAGGTAGTAGTCCAGGGGCGGTCCCGCGTCGGGCGCCAGCACGGGTGCGGCGTGCATCGGGTCGGTGGTCATCGGCACCACCGTAGCGAAGGAAACGGTTAGCATCCGGACCTCTACGTGAGGAGCCCAGATGACTGCGGTGGCCCAGACCCGGTTCGGCATCGTCGGCAGCGGCTGGCGGGGTGAGTTCTTCCTTCGTCTGGCCCGGCTGCTCCCCGAGCGGTTCCGGGTGACCGGGGTGGTGACGCGTACCGAATCGCGGGGAGCTGCCGTGGCGGCCGACTGGGGCGTGCGGACCTTCCGTACCACTGCGGAGTTGCTCGCCCACGAGCGACCGGACTTCGTCATCGTGTCGGTGCCGTGGCCGGTGACACCCGAGGCGACCAGGGAGCTGGTCGCGGCCGGCGTGCCGGTGCTCGCCGAGACGCCGCCCGCCCCCGACCTGGCGGGTCTGCGCTCGCTCTGGGCCGACGTCGGCGGCAGCGGTCTGGTGCAGGTCGCCGAGCAGTACCTGCTGATGCCCGGGCACGCGGCGCGGCTGGAGCTGGTTCGCGCCGGGGTGCTCGGCGAGCCGACCTCGGTCCAGATCTCCTCGACCCACCTGTACCACGCCGTGTCGCTGATCCGCGGCCTGCTCGGCGTCGGTCACGAGAGCGCCGAGGTCAGCGCACGTGCCTTCGTCGCGCCGCTGGCCAACCCGCTCTCGCCGTCCGGCTGGAGCGGCGACGACACCCCGCAGCAGCTCACCACCACCCTGGCGACAATCGACTTCGGAGGACGGATGGGGTTGTACGACTTCACCGACAACCAGTGGTGGAATCCGCTGCGTACCCGACGGTTGGTGGTGCGGGGTTCGCGGGGTGAGCTGGTGGACGACCGGGTGATCCGTCTGGTCGACCCGACCACGCCGGTGGAGTCATCCCTCGTGCGACGGCAGACGGGTCTCGACCTCAACCTGGAGGGGCTCGACCTGAAGCACATCAGCTTCGACGGCGACGTGGTCTACCGCAATCCGTTCGTCGGCAGTGGGATGTCCGACGACGACATCGCGGTGGCCGACATCGTCGCCCGCGCCGGGGCGTGGGCGCGGGAGGAGGGCCCGGCGCCGTATCCGCTCGCCGAAGCCTGCCAGGACCACCTGATCAGCCTCGCCATCGAAGAATCGGTACGCACCGGTCGGCCGGTCGTCACCGCCACCGAGGCGTGGGGGCGGTAGCGCCATCGTCAGGAAACGGGGGAAGGAACATGAGACGCAGAGCTCGGCTCTGGCGCTGGGGAGCGATCGGGCTGGTGATCGCCGGGTTGGCGGTGGCGCTCTACCCGCCCGCGCACTTCTGGGGTCCGCGGCCCTACCGGCACCCGGACGGGGTGTTCGGGGTGACCCGCGGCGACTTCGAGGACGACATACTGCCGCACTACCAGGTCAGCCTGCCGTGTGACGTGGACGGCCTCCGGTACAGCAACGCCGAGGACATGACCGGACCGATGGGCCAGCTGTTTCTGCACTTCACCACGTCCCGAGGGTGCCTGGACCGGATCCTCGACGGCTGGGCCGCCGTACCGGCGGAGCCGTCGACGATGGCGCCGACCGATCCCGGTTTCCCGCTTCCCGCCGCGGCCATTCCGGACACGATCGGGTGGCGCTTCGACGCGCCGTCGTACCAGGTCTACCAGCGCAAGGGGGACCTCGTGACCGGAGACGTGGTGGCGGTGCCCGACGGCAAGCGGCTCAGCGTGTACCTGCTCGGCCGGTACGCCTACTGACGACGCCGGAGGCGGGGCTGGACCTGTTGGCCAGCCCCGCCTCCCGGACGTTCACGGCTTCCAGGAACCGGCGGTCCGGAACTGGTCCTGGTACTCCAACGCGCCCGAGGTGTCGTGCACGTCGAACACCACGCTGCCGGTGCGTTTTGTGCCAGCGGTCAGGTCGTCGCTGGCCGGCATCGGTTTGCCGCAGCCGGAGAAGGCCCCACCGATAGCTGTGGTCTTGGTGCCGTCGGCGGCGACCCACTGGAAGTAGAGCGGGTTCGTCGACGCGGTGCCCTTGGTGACGGCCACCGTCACGTCGGCGATCACGTACATGCCCTCGCCGGGCTTCAGCCCGTGGGACTTACAGGGTTTGGTGGCGCTGCTGAACTTCGTCACGGTGATCTCGACGGTGCCGGCGTCGCCGTCGACGACCAGGGTGTCGCCGGGCGACATGACGCGGCTGCCGCCGTTCACCGACGGTGGCGTTGACGGGGAAACACTGGCCCGCGCTTCGCTCACAGTGCTCGAGGTGCCCTTGGTGCCGATGACGACCGCCACGATGCCACCGGCGCAGGAGAGCAGGGTGAGTACGGCCGCGGTGACAGCGACGACCACTACGGACTTCTTGGCGCGATCCGTCTGCGCCGGTGGTGGTGCGATGATCGGGTAGCCCGCGCCACCGGGCGCCCGGTATCCGCCGCCAGCATCCGCGTACCCGCCAGCTGCCGGATACGCAGCCCCCGAGAACGGCGGCTGCGGTGTCGCCGCGAACGGACGGTTCGGCGGCTGCGGGTTCGGCTGTCGGGGGTCGTGCGGCCTGACGGAGGGCTGGGGGTGGGTCACCGTTCTCCTTGACGCTTCGGTACGTGCGGTGCGGGAACGCTCCGACGTTACCGTGGGTGGCGGAGCGCCCAATCGCCACGCCGGAGGGCGTCCCACCGAGGGTGCCGCCACAGCGCACTGGCCAGCATGGACGGTGGTCGGCTGATTACCGAACGCCAATGTGGATCGGTATCCCATCCATTGCTGTGAGTAACCAGACGAGGTCAGCGCAGCGGAAGCGCGGCGGCGGTGCGGACCAACCCGTCGGCGATCACGAAGCGGCCGGTGATCGATGCCGGTGCGTCGTGGTCCCGCGCCGCGTCCACCCGGGCCGGTGCGATCCGGGCGGTGAACGTGCCGGCATCCGGATCAATGTCGAGTCGGGCGTCGTGGAAGTCCAACCAGCTGCGGACCACCGGGTACCACACCTTGTAGACGGTCTCCTTGGCACTGAACAGCACGACCGGCCAGTAGGTGCCGCCGGGTAGCCGGGCGCAGGCGGCCTCCTCCTCCGGCAGCAGCACGAGTCGGCGTACTCCCGGATTGACCTCGCGATGCTGCTCGGCATCCATCCCGACGGACCGGATGTCGGTGGTGTGCGCCGCCGCGGCGGCGCAGTAGCCGGCGGTGTGGGTGATGCTGCCGACCACCCCGGCCGGCCAGACCGGCGCGCGGTCGGCGGCGGCCGGCACGGCGGTCGTCGGCAGGCCGAGGTCGTGCAAGGCCCGGCGGGCGCAAATCCTTCCTGCGGCAAAGTCCCGCCGACGGGTCTGCACCGCCCGCTCGCCGAGACATGCCTGCTCAGCGGGGAGCAATTCGCCTGTCCAGTCCTCGGGTCCGGCGACGGCGACGGCGACAGTCGATGGCAGCAGGTCACGCATTCCGGTGACCTACTGGTCGGTAGGAATGACGCAGCAAGTTAACCGTCAAATTTCCGACTCCCACGACCGCCGAAGGTACCGCAAGGATGTAACACCGGAGGGACGCGCAGCGCCTCTCTGATGGCTCCGGGGGGACCACCATCAATGCTGGCCGGCACGGCAGCCGCCAGTCCCGTGGACATCTGGAAGGACGCGCGATGACCGATGGTCTGGAACGGCCGGGGGTGCGGGCTGACGAACACGCCCCGAAGACCCCCTGCTGGAGCTGCGGCTCCTGCGGTGACGAGTGGCCGTGCGCGACGAAGCGCACCCGGCTGCTGGCGGAGTACGGGAGTGATCGGGCCATGCTTAGCGTCTATCTGGGCTCCTGCCTCGCCGCCGCCACCGAGGACCTGCGCGCGGCCCCGGTGATGTCGCTCCAGGACCGGTTCTTCGGCTGGCTGCCGCGAGGCTCCCGGCGTAGCTGAGCCTCTGGTGGCCCCGCCGCTGGGCGGGGCCACCAGAGGGGGCGTTTCAGCGACGTCGAGGCCGCCGGGTCACAGCGAAACCGAACACGCCGGCCACCGCGGCGAGCGCGCCGCCGATGCCGGTCCAGACCCAGCGCGAGCCGAGATCCGGCAACCAGTCCGTCAGCGGGTCGCCCTCGTCGTCGGCCTCCGCGTCCACCGGGGGTACGGCGTTGAGCACGGTGCCGGCCTTCGTGTTCGGCACCAGCGGCGCGGCCAACTCGCCGTCGTCGGCCGAGGCGCCCCGGTCGGCGGTGGTGCCGACCAACAGGTCGACGTCGACCGGCGCACCCAGATCCGGCTCCGGCAGGTCGATCACGGAGAGCCGGATGACGTACGTGCCGGGCAGTGGATCGGCCGACCAGGGCTCCGCCCACGGCCGCACCTCGCGCAGTGTGCAGCCCAGCACCACGTTCGACGCCTTCGCGTCCACGGTCGGGGTCTGCGCCCCAGCCGTGCACGCCTGGCGTCGGCGCAGCCCGTCGAAGACGTCCACGGTCCAGGTGGAGGCGCCGCTGCGTCCCTTCGGGAAGGTGACGGTGGCGGTGATCTCGTGCACCTGGCCGGCCGTCGCCGGGAACGACCAGTAGAGGTGGTCGCCGATCGAGGCGTCCACCCGTACCGGCTGACCGGCGGTGATCGGAGTGGCGGTGAGGAACGACGTGCCGGCCCGGTTCACGGGCGTGGCACCGGGGGAGGGGGTCGGTGCGGCGACGGCCGCGGCGGGGAGCAGGGCGACCCCGCCGGCGGCGAGCAGCGCCGCCGTCGACCGGAACGGTGCGGTACGCATCAGTTCTCCCTCCAGGTGGCGACCCACCAGCGGGTGAGCAGGCCGGCGAGCAGGCCGGTGATCAGCCCGGCGACGGTGAGCAGGGCGAGCAGCACCCAGCCCCGGCCGAGGTCCGGTCCGTCGGGTGCGGGTGCGGCGGCGACCACGTCGATGGTCAACTCCACCGGCATGCCCGGGGTCGCCGCGGTGCCGGGCCGCGGGGCGAACGAGTTGCTCACCACCAGGCAGACGGTGGTGGGCTCGACGACCGGCGCGGCGCTCTCCTCGGTGTCGGCGGCATCCTCGTCGTCGGCGGTGGCCGACCAGCGCAGCCCGGCGGAGAGCACGTCGGTCCGTCCGCTGCCCGCGTCCGCGCCCCGGACGAGTTCCCGGCCGTCGGCCGCGGTGGCCCGCAGCAGCACCCCGTAGTCCCGGTTGACGGCACGGTCCAGCGCCATGCTCACCGAAGCCCGCAGCTCCTGCCCGGGACGGATCGGCACCCGGTAGTAGCGATGCTCGGAGAACGCCTCCCGGTCGGCGTAGACGCCGGGGGTGAGCAGCGGCGCCGAGTCGCACGCGTTCGTGCCGCCGACAACGGTCGGGGCCCTGGTGTGCGTGTCGCCCGCCCGCTCGACGAGCTGCTTGATCCGGTCGGTCAACTCCTCGGCGCTCTGCGCGGCGGTGTAGGTCCCGCCGGTGGCGCTGGCGATGCAGAGTAGCTGCCGGCGGACCTTCTCGTCGGGAGCCAGGCCGAGGGTGTCGACGACCAGGCTGGTGCCCTGGGCGGCCAGTTCCCGGGCCACCTCGCACGGGTCCGGCGGTGCGCAGGTGTCCTCGCCGTCGGTGATCAGCACGATCCGCCGGGTGGTGGCCCCGGTGCCCAGGTCCTGCGCGGCGGAGCGCAACGCCAGCCCGACCGGGGTGAACCCGGTCGGCCGAAGTGTCGCCACTGCGGCCTTGGCGGCGGTCCGGTCCACCGGGCCGACCGGCACGATCTGCTGGGTGTCCTGGCAACCGACCTTCTTGTCCTTGCCGCGGTAGGTCGCGCCGAGCACCCGGATGCCGAGTTGTGTCTCCTCGGGCAGCGCGTCCACTACCTCGTTGAAGGCCTGCTGGGCGACGGCGATCCGGGTGCGTCCGTCGATGTCGGCGGCGCGCATCGACCCGCTGACGTCGAGCACCAGCTCGACCCGGGGTGGCTCGGGCGTCGGCTCCTCGTCGGCCTGGGCCGGCCCGGCCAGCGCGGTGGTCGCCAGCAGTCCGAGAAGGACCGCCGTCGATCGTCTGAAGTTGATCACGACCCGCAGTGTAGTGAGATCCACTTTGGATGATCGTTTGGGTGGCGAGGCCCGGAACCGACGACACCGGCCGGGTCAGGGGCCACCTCGGACCGGCCGTGCCCGCGCTCTGGGTCCACGGCAGGTCACCCTCGGTCAACTGTGCGAGGAAAGGTGTCGGCTCGGCCAGCATCCGTCGGAAATCTGACCCAAGTCGACCCGTTGTGCCGGTGGTGCGCGGTGGTTAAGCTCTTCATGCGCGCCCCAATCGCCCGCTTCCCCCGTGGCAGGCGATCGGGGCGCGCGTCTCTGTCAAGAAGGGCCCGCACGCTTCGGCGTGCGGGCCCTTCTTCCGTCGCGCTGTGCGGCGCGTCGCCTGTCGGTGCTTATATCCACCGACCGTCGAGCCACATCCGGGACAGCCAGTCCGAGTACGGAATCACCCGGCCGACGAAGATCGGATAGAAGTACGCGAAGCAGGCCGCCACCAGCAGCACGTACGCCCCCGCCGCGATGCTGCCCACCAGTCGGCGCTCGTAACTCGGGTCACCGGGCACCAGTGGCGCCACCGCACCCACGTCACCCCCGGGGGGCGCGATCAGCGCGCCCAGCACGTACACCACGGCCAGCACCAGGAACGGCACCGCCGGCGCGGCGTAGAACGAGAACATCGTCCGGCCGTCGAGGGCGAACCAGAACCACGGCAGCAGCCCGGCGGCCACCGTGAGCAGGATCGCGCCGGCCCGCCAGTCCCGACGGGCCACACCCAGCCAGACCAGGGCCACCAGGGCGGGCAGGAACGACCACCAGAGCAGCGGGGTGCCGAGCAGCAGGATCTCCGAGGAGCAGGTCGCCGCGCCGCAGACGCCGTTGTTGGCGTAGTGGAACGCCACCGGCCGGCCCAGCAGCAACCACTGCCACGGCCACGACTGGTACTTGTGCGCGTCGTCGAGCTGGGCGTGGAAGCCGTACGCCGCGCGATGGTATTCGAAGAGGTTGATCAGCGGACCGATCACCGGGCGATCGCTGAGCGGAGCGCCCGGGTAGGACGACGCGAGCCGGTAGTAACCGTCGTCGGTGAGCAGCCAGCCCGACCAGGTGGCGATGTAGGTGCCCACCATGAGCACGCCCGCGAGCACCAGCCAGGGCAGTTCGTCGACGAGCGTGTCCCGCCAGGGCCGGCGGACCCCCGCCGAGCGGCGGACGCCGACCTCCCAGAAGAGCACCAGCAGCGCGAAGGCCGGCACGAAGTACAGCGCGCTCCACTTCACCGCGCAGGCACAGCCGATCAGCACCCCGGCGGCCAGCCGCCACCACGGCCAGGTGCGCCAACCGGTCGGCGGCCGGCCGGCCCGGCCCGGCTGGCTCGGGTCGAGCCCGTCGTCCAGAGCCCGCGCCCAGCGCCGACGGCGGGCGTCCCGATCGAGCACCAGCGCGCCGAACGCGGCCAGCACGAAGAAGAGCAGGAAGATGTCGAGCAGGGCCGCACGGGACAGCACCATGTGGAAGCCGTCCAGGGCGAGCAGTAGGCCGGCCGCGCAGCCGAGCACCGTCGAGCGGAACATCCGCCGACCGATGCGGACCAGCAGCAGCACCGACAGCGTGCCGATCACGGCCGCCGAGAATCGCCAGCCGAACTCCGGCGCGGTGGTCATCAGGTGCCCGGGGACGGAGACCTTGGAATCGGCGTCCTGATAGCCGAACGCCCACTCGCCGATGCCGATCAACCACTTGCCCAGCGGCGGGTGCACCACGTACGACGGGACGTTGTCCTTGTAGTTCCACTCCACGCCACGGGAGATCAGCCCGTAGGCGTCCTTGGCGTAGTACGTCTCGTCGAAGATCTTGCCCTTGGGGCTGGACAGCCCGACGAAGCGCACGATCGCCGCGATGGCCACCACCACCGCCGTGGCCAGCCAGGAGAACCGGTCCGCCTGGGTGTCGACGGTGGCGAACCGTCGCCGGACCATGGCGGCCACCCCGCCGCCCTCGGCGCTCGGTGCCGTCGGCTCCTGGGTGGCACCGGGCTCGCCCGTCACCTGGATCATCTTGTCCGGATCGGCGCTCGGGCTCTGCGCTGTCGACGCACTCGTCACCCGGCGATCGTAGGCTGCCAAGGTGTCCGGTGGCGTCCGTCGTCCCTGATACCGGTATTCCCAGTCAGTGAAGGAGACGAATTCGTGGGTGAAATGTCCGAAGTTGGGCGCCTGATTCTGCTCGGTGCTCCACTCGGCAACCCCGCCGACGCCTCGGCCCGACTCCGGGAGGTGCTGGTCAGCGCCGACGTGGTCGCCGCCGAGGACACCCGCCGGCTCACCCGGCTGGCCCGCGACCTCGACCTCACCGTCGGCGGTCGAATCGTCTCCTACTTCGAGGGCAACGAGGAGCGGCGCACCCCCGAACTGGTCGAGGCCATCCTCGGCGGGTACGTGGTGGCGCTGGTCACCGACGGTGGGATGCCGAGCGTCTCCGACCCCGGCTACCGGCTGGTCCGCGCCACGTTGGATGTCGGAGCACCGGTCACCGTCGCCCCCGGGCCGAGCGCGGTCACCACCGCGCTGGCCGTCTCCGGGCTGCCCTGCGACCGGTTCTGCTTCGAGGGCTTCCTGCCCCGTACCCCCGGGGGCCGCCGATCCCGACTGCGCGCGCTCGCCGCCGAGGAGCGCACCCTGGTCTTCTTCGAGGCCCCGCACCGGATCGGTGCGATGCTCACCGACCTGGCGGACACGTTCGGGGCGGACCGGCCGGCCGCGGTCTGCCGCGAACTCACAAAGACCTACGAGGAGGTGCTCCGCCGCCCCCTCGGCGAGCTGGCCCGGTGGGCCAGCGAGGGAGACCCGCGCGGAGAGATCACAGTGGTGGTGGCCGGAGCGCCGGTGACCGCCGCCGAACGCCCCGACGACGACACCCTGCGCGCCGCCGTCGCCGAGCGGGAGGCCGCCGGCCGGTCCCGCCGGGACGCCATCACCGACGTCGCTACCGAGTACGCGTTGCGCCGCCGGGACGTCTACACGATCGTGCACAGCTGACCGCTGTGGTCGGGGCCGCCTGACCACGGGGTCACCACGCGGCGGCCAGGAAGCCGACGGTGATCAGCATGGGGCCGGCGATGGCGGCGGCCACCGCCCAGCGGCGGTGCCGGCGGCCGGGCAGCCGGGACGACCCGGTCCACCGGACGATGCCGGCGGTGCAGCCCAGCACCACCAGCAGACCGGGCAGCCACAGCAGGTGCCGGCCCACGCCGACGTCCGCGTACGCGGTGCCGCTGTCCGGGCCGGTCATCCGCGCCGGCAGCGGGGTACCGGCCGCGCTCTCCTCGACGGGCACGCCGCTGACCCGGACACCATGGGCGATGAACCGCCCGTCGTCGGCCGTGAAGATCCCCCGGCACCGCTGGGTGAGCCCGCCACCGGAGCAGTCGTCGATCACCACAGTGCCCGTCCGGGCATGCCCGACCGCGAGCCAGAACGGGCCGGCGCTGACCCAGGCGAAGAAGGCCGCGGCCAGGCTCAGCCCCACCAGCGCGGCGAGCCCGGGCAGCGGATCCGGCGGTGGGGGTGTGCGGCTGGGTGTCCGGCGCCACGCCAGCTGGAAGCCGCGAAACCGCGCCGGTGCCGGGTCCTTGCGGACCGGGGTGCCGTCCCAGTGCACCTGCTCGATCGGTGCCCAGAAAGCGCCGTCGTCGTCCGCCGGGTCGCCGTCCGGCCGGTGGTCGCGCTGCCGGCGGCCCTGCTGCCGGACCGGCACCCGACGCGGCACCGCGTCCACCGGCGCGCCGGTGGTCGGTTCCACCTCGACGGACTCCCCGCCGCCCGGCACCGAGCCGGCCGGCCGGCCCGACGAGCCGGGCCGGACCGGGCTGGGCACGGGTGCCGCGGGGGTCGGACGGGTCGGGGTGGGCGACGGCGCCGCCGGTGCGGGGCGGGCCGGTGCGGCGGATCTTCCCGCCGGGGTGGGCCGCTGCGCACCCGGGTCGGCGTTGGGCACCAGCCGGGGCTGCGGTGCGACCCCGGCGACCCGGGGCGCGGCGTGCTCCGGCTCCGGGTCGCCGCCGACCGCCGGCCCGGTGGGACGGTCCTCGTGGTCCCGCGCCGCTCCTCTGCCCGTCACGACGTTCATTGCACACCGCCCCAGGAGGTGAAACGGGCAGCTGAGCCGCGTGTCGGCGACAAATCGGACCAACGGGCGAGGTGGTCGGACCGGTCCGCCGGTCGGGCACCCCCCATTGGTTCGCGAACGCCCCGGACCTGTCACTAGGCTCACTGCTCATGAGTCACGTTCTCGCGGCAGTGGCCTGGCCGTACGCCAACGGCCCCCGCCACATCGGCCACGTCTCCGGTTTCGGCGTTCCCTCCGACGTCTTCGCCCGGTACATGCGGATGGCCGGCCACGACGTGCTCATGGTCTCCGGCACCGACGAGCACGGCACCCCGATCCAGGTGCAGGCCGACGCCGACGGGGTGACCCCGCGCGAGCTGGCCGACCGGTACAACAGGGTGATCGTCGAGGACCTGCACGGCCTCGGTCTCTCCTACGACCTGTTCACCCGCACCACCACCCGCAACCACTACGCGGTGGTGCAGGAGTTGTTCGAGGGGATGTACCGCAACGGCTACATCGTGCCGAAGACCACAATGGGCGCGATCTCCCCGTCCACCGGGCGTACCCTGCCCGACCGCTACATCGAGGGCACCTGCCCGATCTGCGGGTACGACAGCGCCCGCGGTGACCAGTGCGACAACTGCGGCAACCAGCTCGACCCGATCGACCTGATCAACCCGAAGTCGCGGATCAACGGGGAGACTCCGAAGTTCGTCGAGACCGAGCACTTCTTCCTGGACCTGCCGGCCCTGGCCGACGTGCTGCGGCAGTGGCTGGACACCCGCGAGGGGTGGCGGCCCAACGTGCTGCGGTTCTCCCGCAACCTGCTCGACGACCTCCAGCCCCGGGCGATCACCCGTGACCTGGAGTGGGGCGTACCGATCCCGCTCGACGGCTGGCGCGACCGGTCGGACAAGCGGATCTACGTGTGGTTCGACGCCGTCATCGGTTACCTGTCCGCGTCGATCGAGTGGGCCCGCCGCTCCGGCGACCCCGACGCGTGGCGGAAGTGGTGGTCCACCGACGGTGCCGGTAAGGACTCCCAGTCCTACTACTTCATGGGCAAGGACAACATCGTCTTCCACTCGGTGATCTGGCCGGCGCTGCTCTCCGGATACTCCGGCGAGGGCTCCCGCGACGGTGAGCCGGGCGAGCTGGGTCGGCTCAACCTGCCCACCGAGGTGGTCTCCAGCGAGTACCTGACCATGGAGGGGCGCAAGTTCTCCTCGTCCCGCAAGGTGGTCATCTACGTCCGCGACTTCCTGGAGCGCTACGACGCCGACGCGCTGCGCTACTTCATCGCCGCCGCCGGCCCGGAGAGCAACGACACCGACTTCACCTGGGCCGAGTTCCTCCGCCGCAACAACGACGAGTTGGTCGCCGGCTGGGGCAACCTGGTCAACCGGTCCGTCTCGATGGCCGCGAAGAACTTCGGGGCGATCCCGCCGGTCGACCCGGCCGGGCTCACCGAGGCCGACGAGGCGTTGCTCGCCGTCGCCCGGGCCGGGTTCACCACCGTCGGCGACCTGATCGGCCGGCACCGGCAGAAGCAGGCGATCGGTGAGGCCATGAAGGTGGTCGCCGAGGCCAACAGGTACCTCTCCGAGCAGGCGCCCTGGAAGCTCAAGGACGAGGCGGACAAGCCCCGGATGGGCACCATCCTGCACGTCGCCCTCCAGGTGATCAGCGACGCCAACACGCTGCTCACCCCGTTCCTGCCGCACTCCGCGCAGCAGGTGCACGAGCTGCTCGGGGGCACCGGCGTACACGCGCCGATGCCGGTGATCGAGCAGGTCGACGACCTGGACGGCGGCCCGGCGTACCCGGTGCTCACCGGGGACTACACCGTCGGCGCGCGCTGGGAGTCGGTGTCCATCGAGGCAGGCCGCCCGCTGGCCGTGCCGAAGCCGGTTTTCCGCAAGCTCGACCCGTCGATCGTCGACGAGGAGCTGGCCCGGCTGGCCGACTGAACGTACGACGCGCGGCGGCGGGAAGCCCTGCCGCCGCGCGCCGTCACATCGCGTACCGGGTGTCCATCACCTGGTCGTCGGTCACCTCGGCGCCCGGCGCCCACGCCTCGTAGACGCCACGTTCCTGACACTGCGCGCCGGTGGTGACCACGGTGTCCGGGTTCGGGTAGCGCAGGCGCACCCGCAGCCAGCCGGCCTCCTCCCGCAGCACCAGGCACAGCACCCCCCGCCACGCGGCGAACCGGACCCGGCGGGCCACCGCCTCCACCGGGTAACGGGCCGCCCTGGTCATCGCCAGCACCCGGAACCCGCCGGGTAGGTCGGCGACCGCCTCGTACTCGCTGTCGCCGTACATGCCGACCAACTGCGTGGAGCGGGGCGCGTCGGCGTTCGGCACGTACTCCTGATCCGGGGAGAGACCCGGCACCGCGGCCAGCAGGTGCCGCCACTGCGGGCCCACCATCCGCAGCCACCCGCGCTGCTCGGCCTGGTAGGTGTACAGCACCACCTCCACCCCCTCCGCCGGGTAGGCGATGAGGGCGGCGTTCGCCGGCATCGGCAGGTCGGCGAAGTCCCGGGTGATGAACTCCGGGATCAGCTGACCGTTGCTGGGCACGAAGCCGGTGCCGAGCACCGGGGCGCCGAGCCGGTCCCGTGAGGGCAGCGCGGTCAGGCCCCGGTGCGCCGGGCCCACCGGCACGTCGTAGTCGCCCGGGTCGGACGCCCGCCAGCGCAGCGCGTACGCCACGTCCGGGCCGTCCCGGCCAGCGTCCCCGTCGGTACGCAGCACCGTCGTCGCCGCCGGCGTACGCAGGTGCGCCACGTCGTGCTCGCGGTAGCAGAAGCCGTGTGGCAGCCAACCCCGTAGGTAGCCGGCAACCTGCTGGGCCGAGAGCACCTTCATCATCCGGGTGCCCCGCCGGACCACAGCCGACGCGCGCGCCATCGCCAGCGTCGGGTCGCCCGCCGCCGCCGGCTGTTGGCTGAGCTGGTGCAGGTACGCCCAACCCCGCTCGCGATGGGCGGGCATCAGCAGCGGCGTCTCCGGCTCGTCGACCGGCTCCGTCGCCCCGTGCACCGCGGTCACCTCGGTGACGTGCACGAAACGGCGCCACGGCAGGGCGCTGCCCGGGCGGGGTGCCCACTCGAAGCCGGCCACCTCGTCGGCGCTGAACAACTCGTACGCGGCGCCCCGGGCGATCTCCTCGGCCGGATACACGCCGCCTCCGAACGCCACGTGCAGGCCGGTCCGTTCGCCGGCGGTGCCATCGGCTCGGGGGGTGACGCTCATGCCGTCATGTCCCTCTGTTCGATGAGATGGGGTTTGCAACCTGTCGCGTCCGCTCGGTGGTGACCGTAGAGTCGCGCGGCGTAGTCGGGGTGAACGTCGGGTGGCGGGCAGATGGACAGGCCCGGTGTGTGATGCTGTCGCTGATGAGCGAGCCCACTGAATCCCGCCGCGAGCGTGCCGCCCGGCGGGCCGGAGAGTTTCCGCCCGCCCCCGAGTCGCTGCCCCGGGCGGTGCTGGACAGCCACACCCACCTGGACATCACTGTCAGCGAGGCCGGCGTGCCCGGCGGCGGCCCGGCCGACGACCCGGTGGCCGTGGCCATCGCGCTGGCCACGAAGGTCGGCGTGGACCGACTGGTCCAGGTGGGCGTGGACGTCGCCTCCTCCCGGTGGGGCGCGGACACCGCCGACCGGTACCCCGCCGTGCTGGCCACCGTGGCCCTGCACCCCAACGAGGCGCCCCGGCTGAGTGACCTCGACGAGGCGTTGCGGGAGATCGAGTCACTCGCCGCCCGCGACCGCGTCCGGGGGATCGGCGAGACCGGTATGGACTTCTTCCGGACCGGCGACGAGGGACGTGCCGCGCAGGAGCAGAGCTTCCGGGCGCACATCGCCATCGCCAAGCGGTACGGCAAGACGCTTGTCATCCACGACCGCGACGCGCACGCCGACGTGCTGCGGATCCTCGACGACGAGGGCGCCCCCGACCGGGTGGTGCTGCACTGCTTCTCCGGTGACGCCGACTTCGCCCGTGAGTGCGTCCGCCGCGGCTATCTGCTGAGCTTCGCCGGCACCGTCACCTTCGGCAGCGCGACGGCGCTGCGCGAGGCCGCCGCGCTCACCCCGGTGGACCAGATGCTGGTGGAGACCGACGCCCCGTATCTCACCCCGATGCCGTACCGCGGCCGGCCCAACGCGTCGTACCTGATCCCGCTCACCGTCCGCGCGCTCGCCGCGACCACCGGCAGCGACCTGGACGAGCTGTGCGCGGCCATCTCCGCCACCGGCGACCGGGCCTTCGGCCCGTGGTGAGCCCGGCCCGACGGTCGGCACCGACCCCGTCGTTACGCTGCCAGCCATGACCGGTCTCCTCGGCCCGGCGGAGATCCGGGAACTCGCCGCCCGGCTGGGCGTCGCGCCCACCAAGAAGCTGGGCCAGAACTTCGTGCACGACCCGAACACAGTGCGTCGGATCGTCACCGTCGCCGGCCTGACCCCCGACGACGTGGCCCTGGAGGTGGGGCCCGGGCTCGGCTCGCTGACCCTGGGGCTGCTGCCGGTGGCCGGGCACGTGCACGCCGTGGAGATCGATCCGGTGCTCGCCGGGGCGCTGCCGGAGACCGTCGCGCGGCACGCCGGAGCCGACGCCGCCCGGCTCACGGTGCACCGCGCGGACGCGCTGCGCATCGCCGCCGCCGAGCTGGCCGACCCGGCACCGACCGCGCTGGTGGCGAACCTGCCCTACAACGTCGCCGTGCCGGTGGTGCTGCACCTGCTCGCCGTGCTGCCCACCCTGCGACACGGCCTGGTGATGGTGCAGAAGGAGGTCGCCGACCGGCTCGTCGCCGGTCCCGGCTCCAAGGTGTACGGCATCCCGTCGGTGAAGCTCGCCTGGTACGCCCAGGCCCGGGGTGCCGGCAAGGTGCCGCCGAACGTGTTCTGGCCGGTGCCCAACGTCGACTCCGGCCTGGTCGCCTTCACCTGCCACGAGCCGCCCCGCTCCGACGTACCCCGGGAGCGGGTCTTCGCAGTGGTGGACGCGGCGTTCGCGCAGCGCCGTAAGACGCTGCGCGCCGCCCTGGCCGGCTGGGCCGGCGGCGCGGACCGGGCGGCCGCCGCGCTCACCGCCGCCGGCGTCGACCCCGGCGCCCGTGGGGAGTCGCTGACCGTCGAGCAGTTCGCCGCCATCGCCGCGTCGGCTCCGGTCGGTACGCCGGCCGCGAAGTAGGCTGACGCCGTGCCCGCCGAGGACGCCGAGGAGCTGATCGTGGCCAAGCCGTTCGACATCCGCCTGCACCTGCGGGACATCACCCCGTGACCGAGGCCTGGCGACCGGACGACGACGAGCCACGTGGGGCCATCGGCCCGGTGCGGGTGCGGGTGCCCGCGAAGGTCAACCTGCACCTCGGGGTGGGTCCGCTGCGCCGCGACGGCTACCACGAGCTGAACACGATCTACCACGCCATCTCGATCTACGACGAGTTGACCGCCCGCCGGGGCGACACCCTCGCCCTGACCATGGAGGGTGAGGGCACCGGCGAGCTGGCCCTGGACGACACCAACCTGGTGATCCGCGCCGCGCACGCTCTCGCCGGGTACGCGGGGGTGCTGCCGCACGCCCGGCTGCACCTGCGCAAGCAGATCCCGCTCGCCGGTGGGCTGGCCGGTGGCAGCGCCGACGCGGCTGCCGCGCTGGTGGCCTGCGACGCGCTCTGGGGCACCGGGCTGTCCCGCGACGAACTGGCCGGCATCGCCGCCGACCTCGGCTCGGACGTGCCGTTCCTGATCTACGGTGGCACCGCGCTGGGCACCGGCCGGGGCGAGGCGATCAGCCCGGTGCTGGCCCGCCCCACCTCCTGGCACTGGGTGGTGGCGATCGCCGACGCCGGCCTGTCCACCCCGACCGCCTACCGGGAGCTGGACCGGCTCCGCGACTCCGGTGCCGCCGGCACCCCGCTGGGCAGCACCGACGCCCTGCTGGGCGCGCTGCGCCAGCGTGACCCCCGGGTGCTCGCCCGTACGCTCGGCAACGACCTCCAGGCTGCCGCGCTGGCCATGCGCCCGGCGCTGGCCGACACGTTGAAGGCCGGCGAGGCGGCCGGCGCGCTCACCGGGATCGTCTCCGGCTCCGGCCCGACCTGCGTGTTCCTCGCCGGCGACGCGGCCGACGCGGAGCGGATCGCCGCCGAGCTGACCGCCGCGGGCGTCTGCCGCGAGGCGCGGGTCGCGCACGGTCCGGTCGCCGGCGCCCGCGTCGGCTGACGACGCGTCCCACCGGGGCCGCTGGCACGCGGCGCGGACGTTCGGGGCGTCCGCGTACCCTTGGGACAGGCGTCCAGGTGCCCGCCGGCACCGGGACGCCTTGATCATGAAGGGTGGAACGTGGCGAACATCGTCAATCTGGACCGGGTGTCCAAGGGGTACGGCGCCGCCGGGCGGCTGCTCACGGACGTCTCGCTCGGCCTGGACGACGCCGACCGGATCGGCGTGGTCGGCCTCAACGGCGCCGGCAAGTCCACCCTGCTGCGGCTGCTCACCAAGCAGGAGGACCCCGACGACGGCCGGGTGACCCACCGCCGTGACCTGCGCGTGCTCTGGCTGCCGCAGCAGCTCACCCTCGCCCCCGAGGCGACCGTCCGGGACGTGGTGCTCGGCACCGCCTGGCTCGACGAGGGCATGGGCGCCGAGCACGAGTGGGCCGGCGACGCCGGGGTGCGGGCCATCCTCGACGGCCTCGGCATGCCGCACCTCGGCCTCGACCAGCCGGTCGGCCCGATGTCCGGTGGCGAACGCCGCCGGGTGGCGCTCGCGGCGCTGCTCGTCCGCGAATCCGACCTGCTCATCCTCGACGAGCCCACCAACCACCTGGACGTCGGCGGTGTCGACTGGCTGGCCCGGCACCTGGTCGGCCGCAGGGGCGCCCTGGTCGTGGTCACCCACGACCGGTGGTTCCTGGACGCGGTCTGCACCACCACCTGGGAGGTCGCCGACCAGACCGTCCGCGCCTACGAGGGTGGCTTCGCCGCCTGGACCCTCGCCCGCGCCGAGCGCGAGCGGGTCGCCGCCGCCACCGAGGCCCGCCGGCAGAACCTGCTCCGCAAGGAGATCGCCTGGCTGCGCCGTGGCCCGCCCGCCCGGACCTCCAAGCCGCAGTTCCGCATCGACGCCGCGAACGCGTTGATCGCCGACGTGCCGCCGGCGCGCGACACCATGTCGTTGCAGCGGATGGCGACCTCCCGGCTGGGCAAGCAGGTGTACGACCTGGAGAACGTCGAGCTGCACGCCGGCCCGAAGGAGATCCTCCGCGACGTCACCTGGCTGGTCGGCCCCGGCGACCGGATCGCCATCCTCGGCGCGAACGGCGCCGGCAAGACCACGCTGCTGCGGATGCTCGCCGGCATCACCCGTCCCGACGGTGGCCGGCTCGGCACCGGCTCCACAGTGCGGCCCGCGTTCCTCTCCCAGGAGCTCACCGAGCTGCCCGGGCACCTGCGGGTGCTCGAAGCGGTGGAGGAGGTCGCCCGCCGGGTCCAGCTCGGGGACCGGGAGGTCTCCGCCGCGCAGCTCGCCGAGGTGTTCGGCTTCGACGACCGCCGGCTCTGGACCCCGGTCAGTGACCTCTCCGGTGGGGAACGCCGCCGGTTGCAGATGCTTCGGCTGCTGGCCGGCGAGCCCAACGTGCTGCTCTTCGACGAGCCCACAAACGACCTGGACACGGACACCCTCGCCTCGCTGGAGGATCTGCTCGACTCGTGGCCCGGCACGATCATCGTGGCCAGCCACGACCGGTACCTGATCGAGCGGGTCACCGACACGGCGTACGGGATGTTCGGTGACGGTCGGCTGGTGCACCTGCCGGGCGGGGTGGACGAATACCTCGCGCGGACCGCCGAGCGGGCCGGCTCTCCCCGGGCGGGCGTCACCTCGACCTCCGCGCCCGCCGCCCCCTCGGGTGGTGGCATGTCCGCCGCCGAGGTGCGTCAGGCCCGCAAGGAGCTGACCCGGCTGGAACGGCAACTCGGCAAGCTCGACCAGCGCGAGACCACGCTGCTCGATCAGCTCGCGGCGGACGCCACCGACTACGCCCGGGTCGCGGAGTTGGACACCCAGCTCAAGGATCTGCGCGCCGAACGGGAGCGGATCGAGGAGAGCTGGATGACCCTCGCCGAGGACCTGCCCGAGAGCTGACGGGCCGGGCGCGCCGGCCCGGGCCCCGTGTGCGGCGTCACACCACCACATGCGAGACAATCGTCGGCGACACCTACCCCACGGCGTTGGAGACACAGACATGGCACACACCCCCGTCAACCACCCCGCGCGGCCGATCTACCGGGCGATCGGCGGGCTGACCGGTCTGTACCTGGTCGTCTTCGGTGTGCTCGGCATCGTCGCGAGCACCGGCAACGAGATCCTCGCCCAGGACGACACCCGGGTCCTCGGTCAGGGCACCAACCTGGGCTTCTCGCTGCTCAGCGTGCTGCTCGGGATCGTCGTGCTGGTCGGCACCGCGCTCGGCCGCAACATCGACGTGGCGATCAACCAGTGGCTGGCGTACAGCCTCATGGTGGTCAGCCTGGCCGGTCTCGCGTTCATCCGGACCGACGCCAACATCTTCAACTTCAGCATCACCACGGTGGTCGTGGTGATGACGGCCGCCCTGGTGCTGCTCATGGTCGGCATGTACGGCAAGGTCGGCACGGAGGACGAGGCGGAGGCGTTCCAGAAGGCTCGTCTCGTTCTCTGATCCTTGGTTGCGGCCGTGGGTTTTCGCCGGAGCCCGATCTGCTCCGGGCGGTCAGGCTTGATCCCTGCGCAGCTCGGGCTCCGGCGAAAACCTGACCTTGGTCCAGTCATTCGGCGGACGCGTCGGCATTGTGGTTCTCCGGACAGTTGGCTCTACTTTGGGCGACAATTCCCCTGAAACGGTCACATCAGGGGGTCTGGGCATGCCGCACTTTCCGGTCAACCATCCGGCACGGCCGCTCTACCGGGTCCTCTCCGGGCTGATCGGGGTCTACATCCTGGTCTTCGGCGTCTGGGGCGTCGCCGAGACGATCGGCGACCCACTCTTCGCCCGTACCAGCACCTGGGCCCTCGGGCTCCGGACCAACCTGGCCTTCTCGCTCGCCTCGGTGATCTTCGGGATCGTCCTGATCATCGGGGCCTCGCGGCGTACCAACCTCGGCCACTACATGAACCTCACAGCGGGCGTGGTGTTCCTGGTGACCAGCATCCTGACGATGTCGGTGCTGCAGACCGAAGCGAACATCCTCAACTTCTCGATGTCGACAGTGGTCGTGTCGATGCTGTTCGGCCTGATCCTGCTCGGCACCGGCCTCTACGACAAGGTCGGCCCACCGGAATCCGCCGAGGCGGAGCTGGAGCACCGCAAGCACCCGGTGGCCGACGTGCACCGCCGCTGATCGGGTCAGCTACGCCGCGCGGTGATCAGCGTCGGCTTCGCCTCCAGGTGCGACAACCCGTTCCAGGCCAGGTTCACCAGGTGCGCCGCCACCGTCTCCTTGCGCGGCTTCCGCACCTCCAGCCACCAGCGGCCGGTCAGCGCCACCATGCCGACCAGCGCCTGCGAGTACAGCTCGGCGAGCTTCGGGTCGTACCCGCGGCTCTTGTACTCGGCGCCCAGGATGTGCTCGACCTGGTGCGCCACGTCGTTCATGACGCTGCTGAAGGTGGCGGTGCCGGACATCAGCGGCGACTCGCGGACCAGCACCCGGAAACCGCTGGTCTCCTCCTCGATGTAGGTCAGCAGGGCCAGCGCAGCCTGTTCCAGCAGCTCGCGCGGATGCCCGGCGGTCAACGCCGTGGTGATCCGGTCCAACAGGGCCCGGACCTCCCGGTCCACCACCACCGCGTAGAGCCCTTCCTTGCCACCGAAGTGCTCGTACACCACCGGCTTGGAGACCTTGGCGCGGGCCGCCACCTCCTCGATGGAGGTGGCGTCGAAACCGCGCTCGGCGAAGAGTTGCCGGCCGGTCGCGATCAACTGCTCCCGGCGTTGGGCCGCCGACATGCGGACCCGGGAGGGGGCCTTGGCTTTCGGTGCCGCCGTCGGCGTCGCCCGTCGGCCGCCGACAGCTGCCGCCGCGTCGTCGCTGACCTCAGGCATGTCGCCGCCTCGCTGGCGCTCGGTGACGCCCTGCCGTGGAATGGTTCCTCCGCTGTGCCCGTTCACGTCGTCGCCTCACTGTCGGGCGGTCCGACCACCCTGACGCGCCGTTCGACCGTACCCGGATCGGGCCCGGCACCCCGTCCGCCGAGCCGCCTGGTCCCCCCGCATGGCTCGGTCATCCGGCCATCCTGCCAGGCGGCATCCCGGGGCACCGCCCGGTTTCAGCGGGGTGCGACAGGCTTCACGAGCTTGGCGGCCAGGCGCTCCGGCTTTGGCCAGCGCACCTGCGTCGCGGCGCCGGTCTTCTCGAACAACCAGATCACCCGGGCGGAGATGTCCACCTGACCGCGCAGCACGCCGTGCCGGGCGCTGGTCGGGTCGGCGTGGTGCAGGTTGTGCCAGCTCTCGCCGAACGACAGGATCGCCAGCGGCCAGAAGTTCGACGCGCGGTCGCCCTGGCGCATCGCGAACGGGCGCTCCCCGTAGACGTGGCACACCGAGTTGATCGCCCAGGTGACGTGGTGCAGGAGGCCGATCCGGACCAGCCCGGCCCAGAAGAACGCGGTCAGCGCACCCTGCCAGGACCAGGTCACCAGGCCGCCGATCAGCGCCGGGCCGAGCAGCGAGACGGCCACCAGCGCGGGGAAGAGCCGATCGACCCTGCTGATGTCCCGGTCGGCGATGAGGTCCGGCGCGAAACGCGTGCGGTTGGACAGCTCCCGGCGGAACAGCCAGCCCACGTGTGCGTGGAACAGGCCCCGGGTCAACGCCCAGAAGCTGGTGCCGAAGCGCCACGGGGAGTGCGGGTCACCCTCCAGGTCGGAGAAGGCGTGGTGTCGCCGGTGGTCGGCGACCCACTGGATGATCTCGCCCTGCACCGCCAGCGAACCCGCGACCGCCAGAGTCACCCGCAGCCACCGCGTGGCCTTGAACGAGCCGTGCGTGAAGTAGCGGTGGAAGCCGACGGTGATGCCGAGCCCGGAGACGACGTACCAGACCAGGCCGATGATCACGTCGGTCCAGCCCAGCCAGCCGCCCCACGCCACCGGCACGGCGACCAGCAGGGCGACGAAGGGGATGATCACGAAGGCCCAGAGGGCGGCCAGGATGCCGGGGGACTGGCTGCCGTCGGTGAGTGGTTTGGGGCCGGGGCCGGCGGTGTTGGGTTCGAGCAGAGCAGTCGACATGGGACCTCGCAGGGGGATGGTTTGATCACGAAGCTACGCCTACGTCACCGTAACTTACGGCACCGTAGATCGCACGGGGAAGTTTCGAACGATCTTCGTGTAACTGCTCGAACTCCCAGGTCAGTAGGCCCGGTGGTGGGTGTCGGACCGGCCCCCGAAACGAGGGATCGAGGTGCGGGCCGGCGAGCCTGGGAGGTCGGGGGCGTCGATCTCTCACGGTACGGCGGGATGAGCGATGGCGTCCGGCGGCCGGGGCGCTAAGGTGTAGCGGCGGGATGTCCATCCATCCCTCATGCGACATGCTCAGCGTCGCTGATCGGCCGTGGTGTAATTGGCAACACCCGGGTCTTTGGTACCCGTATTTCAGGTTCGAACCCTGGCGGCCGAGCTGCCCACCTACGTCCGTTTTAGGGTCCGGTGGGGGTAAGAGGGGAACGTGCCGGGCCTCGCGGCTAGCATGGCCGCGAGAGTGTCCGCCGTCCCGACGGGAGCCACGTCGTGCCCCAGCCCCACCTTCGTACCGTCGTCGTGCTCGCCGCCGGTGAGGGCAAGCGGATGAAGTCGACACTGCCCAAGGTGCTGCACCCCCTGCTCGGTCGGACGCTCCTCGGTCACGTGCTGAGCGCCGCCGCCCCGCTGGACGCGGACCGCACCGTCGTCGTGGTGGGGCACGGCGCCGACCAGGTTCGGGCGCACCTGTCCGAGATCGCTCCGGACGCCACGCCGGTGCTTCAGGCCCAGCAGCTCGGCACCGGGCACGCTGTGCGGATCGCGCTGGACGCCGTACCGGACGGTGCCGGCACGGTCGTGGTGATCAACGGTGACGTGCCCCTGCTGCGACCCGAGACGGTCGGCGCGCTGGTGACCGCGCACGAGGAGGCCGCCGCGGCGGCCACCGTGCTGGCCGCCGAGGTGCCCGACCCGGCCGGCCTCGGCCGGATCGTCCGGGACGCCGACGGCCACCTGGAGCAGATCGTCGAGGAACGCGACGCCGACGCCGCGCAGCGCGCGATTCGGGAGATCAACGCCGGCATCTACGCGTTCGACGCGGTGCGGCTGCGCGAGGCGCTGGGCAAGCTCTCCACCGACAACGACCAGGGCGAGGAGTACCTGACCGACGTCTTCGGCCTGCTCCGCTCGGCCGGTGAGCCGGTGGCGGTGCACGTCGCCGTGGACCACGTCGAGACGCTGGGCTGCAACGACCGGGTGGAACTGGCCACGCTGCGCGGGCTGCTGCGCGACCGGATCAACGAGGCCTGGATGCGCACCGGGGTCAGCCTGCTCGACCCCGCCACCACCTGGATCGACGTGACGGTCGCACTGGACCGGGACGCCGTGGTCGACCAGAACACCCAGTTGCGCGGCGGCACCGTGGTCGGCGCGGGCGCGCTGATCGGGCCGGACGTCACCCTGATCGACACCGTCGTCGGCCCCGCCGCGTCGGTGATCCGCAGCCACGCCGTCGGCGCCGAGGTGGGCGCTGGCGCGACCGTCGGGCCGTACGCGTACCTGCGGCCGGCCGCACAGTTGGCCGAGAAGGCGAAGGTCGGCACGTTCGTCGAGGTGAAGAACTCGCAGATCGGCGCCGGTGCGAAGGTGCCGCACCTGACGTACGTCGGCGACGCGACGATCGGCGAGCAGACGAACATCGGTGCCGCGTCGGTCTTCGTGAACTACGACGGGGTCAACAAGCACCGCACGGTGATCGGCAGCCACGCGCGGACCGGCGCGGACAACATGTTCGTGGCGCCGGTCGAGGTGGGCGACGGGGCGTACACGGCGGCTGGTTCGGTGATCGTCGACGACGTGCCGGCAGGGGCGATGGGCGTCGCCCGGGCGCGCCAGCGCAACATCGAGGGCTGGGTGGTCATGCGGCGCGCCGGCACCGCCGCGGCGGAGGCCGCGCAGCGGGCCCGCGACGGGAAGGACGCGCAGCCGGCCGGCGACGCGAAGGGTGCGTCCGGTACGACAGGTGCCGCAAGCCACAGTGAGGCAATCCACGGGGCGACCGAGACGGTGGGCGGCGCATCCGGCTCGGGAGATACTGCAACCGAATAGTCCCCGACCCACCACCACCGGGTCGGGTACCGCCGACATAACGGGAGCAGACGGGCCCATGGGCAGCATCGTCGCCGAAAACCGCAAAAGCCTGATGCTCTTTTCCGGACGTGGCTTTCCGGAGTTGGCCAAGGAGATCGGCGAGGTGCTCGGCGTCGCGCCGACCCCGGCCGACGCGTACGAGTTCGCCAACGGTGAGATCTTCGTACGGTTCAAGGACTCGGTACGTGGTTCGGACGCCTTCGTGGTGCAGTCCGTCACGCACGGGGTGAACACCTGGGTCATGGAGACCCTGATCATGGTGGACGCGCTGAAGCGGGGGTCGGCCAAGCGGATCACCGTGGTGCTGCCGTTCTACCCGTACGCGCGCCAGGACAAGAAGCACCGCGGTCGGGAGCCGATCTCGGCCCGCCTGGTGGCGGACCTGCTGAAGACCGCCGGCGCGAACCGCATCCTCACCGTCGACCTGCACACCGCGCAGATCCAGGGCTTCTTCGACGGCCCGGTGGACCACCTCTTCGCGATGGACATCCTGGCCGAGTACGTGGAGCACAAGTACGCCGGCCGGCCGATGACAGTGGTGGCACCGGACTCGGGCCGGGTGCGGGTGGCCGAGCGGTGGACCGACCGGCTGGGCGGCTGCCCGCTGGCGTTCATCCACAAGACCCGTGACCCGATGAAGCCGAACCAGGTCGTGGCGAACCGGGTGGTCGGTGAGGTCGAGGGTCGGGTCTGCCTGATCGTCGACGACATGATCGACACCGGGGGCACCATCGCCAAGGCCGCCGACATCCTCAAGGAGTCGGGCGCGGCGGAGATCGTCGTCGCGTCCACCCACGCGCTGCTCTCCGACCCGGCCACCGAGCGGCTGAAGAACAGCTCGATCAGCGAGATCGTGGTGACGAACACGCTGCCGCTCCCGCCGGAGAAGCAGCTGGACAAGCTCACCGTGTTGTCGATCGCGCCGCTGCTGGCACGGGCGATCCGGGAGGTCTTCGACGACGGCTCGGTGACCACCCTCTTCGGTGGCCTGAGCTGAGCCGAGCCCCGTTTCCGCCACTCGACACGCTGGCGGGGGCGGGGCTGGCAAACTGACGGAAACGGGGCTGGCACGCTGGTGGGAGCACCACCGACGGGCCGGTCCCGAGCCGTGATCGGGGACTGCCGGAAACCCTGGAAACAGCTCGGGTAGACTGGTGCGGTTGCCACGGCGAGGGTGCCCGGCGGGCCGCTGAAAAGCGCCGCACGGAGGCACCGTCATCGACGCGGTGCTCCGGGCAGTCGTTCATGACGCATGAGCCCCAGCGAGCCCCTCGCCCCAGCACCGTTAGACGACAAGCCGCCGCAGCGAAAAGCATCAGGAGTTTCCCCGTGTCCGAGGTAAAGATCAGCGCCGAGCCCCGTACCGAGTTCGGCAAGGGTGGTGCCCGCCGTACCCGCCGGGCCGGCAAGGTGCCCGCCGTGCTGTACGGCCACGGCGAGAAGCCCAAGCACATCGCGCTGCCGTCGCGGGAGTTCGCCGCCGCGATCCGCAAGGGCGGTGCCAACCAGCTCTTCGCGATCGACATCACCGACGGCACCCAGGTGCTGGCGCTGCCGAAGGCGATCCAGCGTGACCCGATCCGCGACACCTTCGAGCACGTCGACCTGATCCTGGTCCGCCGGGGCGAGAAGGTCACCGTCGACGTTCCGGTCCAGCTGACCGGCGAGGCCGCCCGGGACACCCTGATCGTGCACGACCACGACACCCTCTCGGTGACCGCGGACGCCACCAAGGTTCCGGACCACCTCGAGGCGTCGATCGAGGGCCTGGAGGCGGGCACCCTGGTGACCGCTGGTGACGTCGAGCTGCCGGCCGGCGTCGAGCTGGCCGTCGACTCGGACCTGACCGTCGCGTCGATCACCGCCGCCCCGACCGCCGAGCAGCTCGAGGCGACGCTGCCCGAGGTCGAGGCCGCCACCGACGAGGCCGAGGCCGAGGTCGGCGAGACCACCGAGGGCTCCGAGGGCGCGGACGCTGCCCCGGCCGAGGGTGGCGAGACGACCGAGGCGCGCACCGAGGCCTGATCGGTTCGTTCGTACTGTGCGACAGGCGTCCCCGGATGTTCGGGGGCGCCTGTCGGCATATCAGGAGTCGGTGGGATGGGCGTCGGAAGGGACGGGTCGTGACGGACGAGGCGGGGCCGTGGCTGGTGGTCGGCCTGGGCAACCCGGGCCGGGAGTACGCCGGCAACCGGCACAACGTCGGGTTCATGGTGGCCGAGCTGCTGGCCAAGCGGGTGAGCGCGCGTTTCGGCCGGCACAAGCGGGCGGTGGCCGAGGTGGCCGAGGCGCGGCTGGGGTTCGGTGGGCCGAAGCTGGTGCTGGTGAAGCCACTGACGTACATGAACCTCTCCGGCGGGCCGGTCGCGGCGCTGGCGCAGTTCTACAAGGTGCCGACGAATCAGGTGATCGCGGTGCACGACGAGTTGGACATCGAGTTCGGCCAGGTGCGGGTCAAGTTCGGCGGCGGCGAGGGCGGGCACAACGGCCTGCGCTCGATGTCGAAGTCGTTGGGCACCAAGGACTACGCCCGGGTGCGGTTCGGTGTCGGTCGACCGCCGGGGCGGCAGGATCCGGCGGACTACGTGCTGTCGGATTTTGGCGCGGCCGAGCGTAAGGAGTTGGATTTCCTGGTGGACCGGGCCGCTGACGTGGTGGAGTCGGTGATCACCAGGGGCGTGGAGCCGACCCAGAACCTCTACCACGGCAGCTGAGCCGGGCGGGGCGTACCCGAATCGGAAACGGCGGGCCGGTAGTCTGCGCCTTTCGGCGTGCCGCGACCGGCGACGCGAGTCGCGGCGGATCGGCCCGTGCGGGCAGCGCGGCGAGGCGACGGGAGCGGACAGATGAGCAGTCCTCCGATGATCGATGGCGCGTTCGCCCGATGGCTGGCGTCCCGGGCCGGGCAGGCGCTGCTCGACCTGCGCACGGAGATGGGTTTCGCCGACACCGGCGCGCTGAAGTCGGCCGGGGACAAGGTGTCGCACGACCTGATCCGCACGGAGTTGGCGAAGTGGCGTCCGGGTGACGCGGTGCTCTCCGAGGAGGACGAGGGCTCGCGGTTGGCCTGGGCCGCGGAGGTGAACACCGGAGCGGTGTCGAGGCTGAACGCCGACCGGGTGTGGATCGTCGACCCGTTGGACGGCACCCGCGAGTTCTCCGAGGAGGGCCGCTCGGACTGGGCGGTGCACGTGGCACTCTGGGCGCGCAACGCGCCGAGCCCGCACGGGCTGGTCGCCGGGGCGGTGGGGCTGCCGGCGCAGCACCGGGTGCTGGGCACTGACTACCCGCCGGCGTACCCGCCGATGACTGTGGAGGCGGCGACGGCCGGCGAGCGGAAGATCCGCCTGGCCGCGAGCCGGAGCCGACCGCCGGTCTTCCTGACCGATCTGGCCGAGGACGTCGGGGCGCACCTGGTGCCGATGGGGTCGGCCGGAGCGAAAATCGCCGCAGTGGTCACCGGCGAGGTGGACGCGTACATCCACGCAGGTGGGCAGTACGAGTGGGACTCGGCGGCCCCGGTCGCTGTGGCGACGGCCACCGGACTGCACGCTTCCCGGATCGACGGTTCTGCGCTGAAATACAACGAAGCGGATCCGCGCCTGCCCGACCTTCTGGTCTGCCGCAAGGATCTCGCCACCCGGTTGCTTGCAGCGCTGCAGAAACATTCCGGGTAGCCTGAGCGAACTTTCTTGACATGCCCGACCGGAAAGGTCTGGAAATCGGATGAGCGAGCGAATCGAGCCGGTGTCATGACCACCCCCGCGGCGTACCAGGTCTCCCACCTGGACGCCCTGGAAGCCGAGAGCATCTTCGTGATGCGCGAGGTGGTCGCCGAGATGGAACGCCCGGTGATGCTCTTCTCCGGTGGCAAGGACTCGATCGTCATGCTGCGGCTCGCGCAGAAGGCGTTCGCCCCGGCCAACGTCCCCTTCCCGGTCATGCACGTCGACACCGGGCACAACTTCCCCGAGGTCCTCGAATACCGCGACCAACGGGTCGCCGAGCTGGGGTTGCAGCTGGTGGTGGCGAGCGTGCCGGAGGCCCTGGCCAGCGGCATGGTCCGCGAGTCCGGCGACGGCATGCGCAACCGGATCCAGACACCTGTGCTGCTGGACGCTGTGGAGAAGCACCGCTTCGACGCGCTGTTCGGTGGCGCCCGCCGCGACGAAGAGAAGGCCCGGGCCAAGGAGCGGGTGTTCAGCTTCCGCGACGAGTTCGGTCAGTGGGACCCGAAGAACCAGCGGCCGGAGCTGTGGTCGCTGTACAACGGCCGGCACCACCCGGGCGAGTCGATCCGGGTCTTCCCGCTGTCCAACTGGACCGAGCTGGACGTCTGGCACTACATCGCCCGGGAACGCATCCCACTGCCGTCGATCTACTACGCGCACGAGCGCGAGGTGATCGAGCGGGACGGCATGTTCTACGCCGTCAACGAGTTCTTCCGCCCCCGCGCGGGTGAGGAGCGGTTCAAGGCGCAGGTGCGCTACCGCACCGTCGGCGACGCCTCCTGCACTGCGGCCGTCCGTTCCGACGCGGACACCGTGGAGAAGGTCATCGAGGAGGTGGCGGCCACCCGGATCACCGAGCGCGGCGCCACCCGCGGTGACGACCGGGTCAGTGAGGCCGCCATGGAGGACCGCAAGCGGGAGGGCTACTTCTGATGAGCACCGAGATCGTGGCGTCCGCGAATGCGGAGCCGCGGGCTGTTACCGGGGCCGGGCCGGAGGCCCGGCCGATGGACCTGCTGCGGTTCGCCACCGCCGGCAGCGTGGACGACGGGAAGTCGACCCTGATCGGCCGGCTGCTCTACGACACCAAGTCGCTCTTCACCGACCAGTTGGCCGCCGTGGAGGCGGTCAGCGCGGCCCGCGGTGACGAATACACCAACCTGGCCCTGCTCACCGACGGTCTGCGCGCCGAGCGGGAGCAGGGCATCACGATCGACGTGGCGTACCGGTACTTCGCTACCCCCCGGCGCAAGTTCATCATCGCCGACACCCCGGGCCACATCCAGTACACCCGCAACATGGTCACCGGGGCATCAACAGCGGACCTGGCGTTGATCCTGGTGGACGCGCGCAAGGGCCTCGTCGAGCAGTCCCGCCGGCACGCGTTCCTCTGCTCCCTGCTGCGGGTGCCGCACCTGGTCCTGTGTGTCAACAAGATGGACCTGGTCGACTGGTCGCAGGAGGTCTACGAGCGAATCGCCGACGAGTTCACCGCGTTCGCGGCGAAGCTCGACGTACCGGACCTGACCGTGGTGCCGGTCTCCGCGTTGCGCGGCGACAACATCGTCACCCGGTCGGACAACATGCCCTGGTACGAGGGCCCGTCGCTGCTGCACCACCTGGAGCGGGTGCACATCGCCAGCGACCGCAATCTGGTCGACGTCCGGTTCCCGGTGCAGTACGTGATCCGTCCGCAGTCCACCACTGTCACCGACTACCGCGGCTACGCCGGCCAGGTCGCCTCCGGCGTGCTGAAGCCGGGTGACGAGGTGATGGTGCTGCCCTCCGGCTTCACCAGCCGGATCGCCGCCGTGGAGACCGCCGACGGGCCGGTCCCGGAGGCGTTCCCGCCGATGTCGGTGACGGTACGACTGGCCGACGAGATCGACATCTCGCGCGGTGACCTGATCTGCCGGCCTAACAACGCACCGGCGGTGGCCCAGGACATCGAGGCGATGGTCTGCTGGATGGACGAGACGGCCCCGCTGCGGGTCGGCGGCCGGTACGCGATCAAGCACACCACCCGGTCGGCTCGGGCCATCGTGCGCGGGCTGCACTACCGGCTGGACATCAACTCGCTACACCGCGACGAGTCGGCCGACGAGTTGCGGCTCAACGAGATCGGCCGGGTGCGTCTGCGCACCACTGTGCCGCTGCTGGCCGACGAGTACCGCCGCAACCGCACCACCGGCGGCTTCGTCATCATCGACGAGGCGACCAACCGCACGGTAGGTGCCGCCATGATCGTCGAAGCCGGCTAACCGCCTGCCAGCCCAGCCCCAGCCCAGCCCCCACCCCACCCCACCCCGAGCGGTGATCAAGAGGTTTGCGTCAATTCGAGCCCGAATCCTGACGCAGACCTCTTGATCACCGGCTGGGGTGGGGTGGGGGTCACTGCAGGCGGGTGGCGCCGGGGGAGGGGAGGACGGTGACGGTGCCGGGGGCGGTGAAGCCACGTTCGGCGTACGCGTCGGTCACCGCGGCGGCAATCGCATCGGCCCGGTCGGCCTCGATCAGCGCGAGCACGCATCCGCCGAAACCGCCGCCGGTCATCCGGGCGCCCAGGGCGCCGGCCGCCAACGCCGCCTCGACCGCGGTGTCGATCTCCGACACGGTGATCTCGAAGTCGTCGCGCATCGAGACGTGGGAGGCGGTCAGCAGCGGGCCGATGTCGCGGACCCGGGCGGCGCGGAGCAGCGCCACGGTGTCCAGTACGCGTTGGTCCTCGGTCACCACGTGTCGGACCCGCCGCCGGGTCTCCTCGTCGTCGAGCTGCGCCAACGCGGCGTCGAGCTGGTCGACGCCCACGTCGCGCAGGGCGGCGACGCCGAGCGTGGTGGCCCCGGCCTCACAGGAGCGTCGGCGGGCCGCGTACTCCCCGTCGGCGTGGCGGTGCGGTGCCCGGCTGTCGATGACCAGTACCGCCAGCCCGGCGGCGTCCAGGTCGAACGGGATGTGCTCGACCGACTCGTCGCGGCAGTCGAGGAAGAGGGCGTGCCCAGCGCGGCACCGGATCGCCGCGGACTGGTCCATGATGCCTGTCGGCGCGCCCACGTAGACGTTCTCCGCACGCTGGGCCAGCCGGGGTTGCAGTTCCGGGGCGAGCTCCAGCTCGCCGAGGTCGAGCAGGGCCGCCAGCACGGCCGACTCCAGCGCGGCCGAGGAGGAGAGCCCGGCGCCCAGTGGCACGTCGGAGGCGATCGCCAGCCGGGCGCCCGGCACCGGGTGACCCGCCTCGCGCAGCGCCCAGACCACCCCTGCGACGTACGCGCCCCAGCCGGTGACCCGACCCGGCTCGGCGACGTCGTCCGCGCCGAAGGTGATCGCCTCGCCGGAGAGCTCGGACCAGACCGTCCAGTGCTCCCCGTCCTGCCGGTCGGCCGCGACGACGGTGCGCATCGGCAGCGCGAACGGCAGCACGAAGCCTTCGTTGTAGTCGGTGTGCTCACCGATCAGGTTGACCCGGCCCGGGGCCGCCCAGCGGCCGGAGGCCTGGCCACCGAACTGCGCGGAGAAGCCGGCGGCGGCCCGCTCGGCGACGTCACCGCTCGGGTGGGTCACGGTGTCTCCCTTTGTTCGCGACTGCGGGGCTCGCAAACCCGGCTCACTCCTCGCGCTCACCGTGCCTCCTTTGTTCGCGACTGCGGGGCTCGCAAACCCGGCTCGCTCCTCGCGCTCACCGTGCCTCCTTTGTTCGCGACTGCGGGGCTCGCAAACCCGGCTCACTCCTCGCGCTCACCGTGCCTCCTTTGTTCGCGACTGCGGGGCTCGCAAACCCGGCTCACTCCTCGCGCTCACCGTTGCCCCAGGATGTGCGTGCGGTAGAACGCCCAGGCATCTCCGACCATGTCGTGCAGGGTCGGCTTCTGCGGCACCCAGCCCAGCTCCTCGCGGGCCAGCGCGGAGGACGCGACCAGCTCGGCCGGGTCGCCCTCGCGGCGCGGGGCGACCTCGACGGGCAGTTGGTGCCCGGTCACCTCGCGGACCACGTCGACGACCTGGCGGTTGGTGAAGCCGTTGCCGTTGCCCAGGTTGTAGATCCGGTGCTGGCCGCCGGTGGCCGCGTCCAGCGCCAGCAGGTGCGCGCGGGCCAGGTCGGCGACGTGGATGTAGTCGCGGACGCAGGTGCCGTCCACTGTGGGGTAGTCGTCCCCGAAGAGCTGGAGCTTCTCCCGGCGGCCGGCGGCGACGTCCAGCGCGATCGGGATGAGGTGCGTCTCCGGGTCGTGTCGCTCGCCGAGCGTGATGTCGCCGTCGAGGTGGGCGCCGGCGACGTTGAAGTAGCGCAGCGACACGGCGGCCAGCCCGTGCGCGATCGCCTCGGAGGTGAGTGCCATGTCGACGGCGAGTTTGGTGGCGCCGTACGTGTTGGTGGGCGCCTTCACCGCGTTCTCGGTGATGGGCAGTTCGGTGGGGTTGCCGTAGACGGCGGCGGTGGAGGAGAAGACCATCCGGGGCACCCCAGCGGCCCGGACCGCGTCGATCAGGGCGAGCGTGCCGATGGTGTTGTTCTGCCAGTACAGCTCCGGCTTGACCATCGACTCGCCGGCAGCGATCAGGGCGGCGAAGTGCAGCACCCCGTCGAACCCGGCGTCTGCGGTGATGACGCGGGCGGCGTCGTGGATGGACGCCTCCACGTGGGTGGCGTCCGGGGCGAGGGCCTCGCGGTGGCCGGTGCGCAGGTCGTCCAGGATGACCACCTGGTGACCCGCGTCGAGCAGCATCCGGGTGACCACGCTTCCGATGAAGCCGGCGCCTCCGGTGACGAGCAGTTTCACGTCCTTGCCTCCTGCCTGGCCCGCCCGGGACGTGGCCCTTCGGTGATCACACTAGGGCGGTGGCCGGCACGCTCGCCGACGCCACCGTCAACCCCATTCCATCATAATCTCTCATGATTAAACAGAGCCGAACATTCGGGCGCCGCTCCGCGTGATCCCCGGTGCGGTGGGCACACGGTGTCTACCATCTCTGTCATGCGGGAAGTGGCCCGTACCGGGCTCCGGCGACGCGCGCGGGTACACCCCCGCCGCGACCCCGGCCCGCTCGCCCGGGCCGTCGCCCGGGTGCTGGTCCGCGCCGCGGACGGCGCCACCCGACTCGTCACCGATCTGCTCGGGACCGGTCCGGCGGCCGGGCGGGAGCGCATCTCCGAGGCCGATCTGCGGGACCTCGTCGCGGCGAACACGGTGCTCGACCCGGACGAGCGGCGGATCATCGACGAGGTCCTGGTGGCCGGTGCCAGTCTGATCCGTGAGGTGATGATGCCGCGCACCGAGGTGGTCTTTCTCCCGGCGCGGCTGACCATCGTCGAAGCCGCCCGACTGGTCCGCGCCGAAACCCACACCCGCTACCCGGTCACCGACGGCACCCACGACGACGTGGTCGGCTTCGTGCATCTCCGTGACGTACTGCTGCGCCCGGACGCCGACCCGTGCGTCACCGTCGGCGAGTTGGCCCGGGAGGTGAAGCGGCTCCCGGGCAGCAAACGGGTGCTCGCGGCGCTGACCGAGATGCGCCGGGAGGGCCAGCACCTCGCGGTGGTGGTCGACGAGTACGGCGGCACGGCCGGGATCGTCACCCTGGAGGACCTCATCGAGGAGTTGATCGGTGAGATCCACGACGAGTACGACGCCGCCCCGGACCCGGTGCACGACGGCCTGCCCGCCGTGGTGGACGGTCGCCTCAACCTCGCTGACTTCGCCGAGCGGACCGGTGTGGCACTTCCCGCCGGGCCGTACGAGACGGTGGGCGGGTTCGTCATGGCCGCGCTGGGCCGGCTTCCGGTGACCGGCGACGAGGTGCCGGTGCCGGGTGAGCCCGCCGAGGTCGGCGCGCCCGATCCGGCCGACCTGCCAGCCGGCTGGCTGCTGCGGGTGCTCGCGTTGGACGGCCGCCGGGTGGCCCAACTCGCCGTCTCCGCCGCCCGCGCCGCCGAGCCGCGCACCGAGCCGCGCACCGAGCAGAGCGCCGAGCAGCGCCGCGAGTACGACGCCGAACCGGCCTCGGCGGGCGGTTCCGGGCAGGCCCGGGAGGCGGTGGCGGGGCAGCACCGCCGGGTCACTGTCGGCCCGACGCGCCGGTTCGGCGCGGGCGAACCACGCGAGGTCAGCACCCCGGCACCGGCGGGCCGGAGCCGACCCGCCGGCCCGTCATGACGGACCGGGTTGCTTGCTGACAGAATTATCGCCATGTCCGACGTACCCGCCCGGCCCCGCGTCTTCTCCGGCATCCAGCCGACAGCCGACTCGTTCCACCTCGGCAACTATCTGGGCGCGGTGCGGCACTGGGTGGCACTACAGGACACCCACGACGCGTTCTACTGCGTGGTGGACCTGCACGCCATCACCGCGGGGCACGACCCGGCGCTGCTGCGCCAACGAACCAGGGTGGCCGCCGCCCAGCTCTTCGCGGTCGGGCTCGACCCGGAACGCAGCACCCTGTTCGTCCAGTCGCAGGTGCCCGAGCACCCGCAGTTGGCCTGGGTGCTCGGCTGCATCACCGGCTTCGGCGAGGCCAGCCGGATGACCCAGTTCAAGGACAAGTCGCAGAAGCAGGGCAACGAGCGGGCCAGCGTCGGGCTGTTCACCTATCCGGTCCTTCAGGCCGCCGACATCCTGCTCTACCAGGCCAACGCGGTGCCGGTCGGCGAGGACCAGCGCCAGCACCTGGAGCTCTCGCGAGATCTGGCCCAGCGGTTCAACTCGCTGTTCGGTGCGACGTTCACGGTGCCCGCCCCCCACATCGTGAAGGACACTGCCAAGATCACCGACCTCCAGGACCCGACCGCGAAGATGTCGAAGTCGTCGTCCTCGCCGGCCGGCATCATCGACCTGCTCGAAGATCCGGCCCGGTCCGCGAAGAAGATCCGTTCGGCGGTGACCGACACCGGTCGGGAGATCGTCTTCGACGCCGAGACCAAGCCGGGTGTGTCCAACCTGTTGACCATCCACTCGGCGCTCAGCGGCCGCAGCATCGACGAGCTGGTGGCCGCGTACGCGGGTCGCGGTTACGGCGATCTGAAGAAGGAACTGGCCGAGGTGGTGACGGACTTCGTCCGCCCGATCCAGGAGCGCACCCGCGCCTACCTCGACGATCCGGCGCAGCTGGACAAGCTGCTCGCGGCCGGCGCGGAGAAGGCTCGTGCCGTGGCCGCGACGACCCTGCGGTCCGCGTACGAGCGGGTCGGGTTCTTCCCGCCCGTGCGTGGCGAGTAGCGCCGCGATACCTGTGGACGGGTCGGTGCTCGGAGGGGCGGCGCGCAGCGTGGATCGCAGTGGCGGGGTGCCGCCGACCGGCGACACCATCCAGATCGGCATCGCGGTGGACATCCCCGAGCCGTGGGGTGCCCAGCTCACCCGGCGGCGGGTCGAGGCCGGTGATCCGCTGGCGGTGCCCGCGCACGTGACATTGCTCGGTCCCACCGAGATCCGGACGGCGAACCTGCCAGCGATCGAGCGGCACCTGGCCGCCGTCGCCGCCGCGCACCTGCCGTTCACGCTGCACCTGCGGGGCACCGGCACGTTCCGTCCGGTCACCCAGGTGGTGTTCGTCGCGGTGGCCGCCGGGATCAGCGAATGCGAGTTGCTGGCGGCGGCCATCGCCGCGGCGCCGGGCCTGCACCGCGAGCTCCGCTTCCCGTACCATCCGCACGTCACAGTGGCTCAGGACGTGGCACCGGAGGCGCTGGACAGGGTGTACGAGGATCTGGCCGACTTCTCCGCGATGTTCGAGGTCGACGCGTTCACCCTCTTCTCGCACAGCGGGCAGGCCAGGTGGCAGCCGCGTCGCGACTTCTGCCTCGGCGACTGAACCGTCGGCGACGCGCCGGCCGGCGAGCATCGGAAGCCGGTTGCCCCTACAGCGGTGGGAGATCGGCGAGGATGATCGCGTGAACGTGATCGGCCGGATCGAGGCGGGCATCGACCGCTGGGTGAGCGGCGCGCGCCACCGGTCGGGGCTCTTCGATCATGTGTGGCGGGCCGGCGTGCTGTACGGCGAGGTGCTGGCCGGCCGATTGGCCGCCGCCATCGCCTACTACGGCTTCTTCGCGGTGTTCGCCCTCGCCCTGGTGGCGTTCTCCATCTTCGGCGCGATCCTTGAGGACAACGACGAGGTGAGCGCGGCGGCGGCCGACTTCCTCAAGGAGAATCTGCCGTTCCTGGACGCCGAGCAGATCGCCAACTCCAGCGGCACTGTCGGTGTGGTCGGCCTGGTCATCCTGGTCTTCACCGGGGTCGGCTGGGTGGAGGCAATCCGGTCCTCGCAGCGGCTGATGTACCAGCTCAACCAGCAACCGGGCAATCTGGTGGTGCGGCGGCTCGTCGACCTGGGCGTGATGATCGGTGTCTTCGTACTGCTCGGCGTCTCGGTCGCGGCGGTGGACGCGTTGGAGTCGTTGCTGCGGTTCCTGCTGCGCAGCACCGGGTCGGTCGGGCTGACCACGATCAGCGCGGTGCTCAGCGTGCTGGTCAACACCGTGCTCGCCACCGCGCTGCTGCTCGCCGTGCCCCGGCTGCGGATGAGCCGGTCCCGGCTGCGCCCGGTGGTGGTGCTGGTGGCGATCGGTATCACGCTGTTGAACACCGTCGGGCGGTACTACGTGGTACGGACCGAGCGGAATCCGGCGTACACAGTGGTGGCCGGCGCCGTCGGTCTGCTGCTCTACCTCTACCTGCTCAACCAGCTGGTGCTGTTCGGCGCGGCACTCCTGGCGACCAGTACGAACGGCCGAGTGGTGGATCTGGCGGAGACCCCGGCCCCACCGAAGGATGTCGACGAGGGCATCGATCCCGGCACGCCGGGCGGTGCGGGCTGATGACGGAAGGCGCGCAGGTGCTGATCTCGGTCGATCCGGACTCGTCGGTGCCCCCGTACGAGCAGGTGCGGGTGCAGCTCGCCGAGCTGATCGGCGACGGCCGGCTGCCGGTGGGCAGCCGACTGCCCACCGTCCGGCAGCTCGCCGCCGACCTGCGGTTGGCTGCGAACACGGTGGCCCGCGCCTACCGGGAGTTGGAAGCGGCCGGGCTGCTGGAGACCCGGGGGCGCAACGGCACCTTCGTCGCCCCCGGGCGGGACGACGCCGTCGACAGGTTGCAGCGGGCGGCGGCCGGCTACGCGGCGGAGGCGGCCCGGCTCGGTGTGCCGCCGTCCACCGCGCTCGCCCTGGTCCGGGCCGCCCTGGACGCCGTCCGCCCCGGCTGACCGGTCGCCGATCGACAGTCGGACGGGCGATAACTGAGGAGAACGGCGCCGGTGCTCGCGTTCGCGGACCATGATGAGCCGGTGGGCGCACTCATGACACTGGACCTGCCGGCGGACTCACCGCTCCTCGGCCTGCCGTGGATCATCACCTTCGGTCCGCTCGGTGACCTCGACGAGTGGGAGCCGGTGGTCTGTGGGCCGTACGAGCGACCGCACGCGTTGGCCCTGGCCGAGGCGGTGGTGGCCGAGGAGCAGCTGATGGCGGTGGTGGAGCCGTTGCTGCCGGCGCTGTCCGCCGACGAGATCCGCAGCGAGATCGCCGCCGCGCAGGTCGCCGCCGAGGACGAGGCCCGTCAGGTGGAGGGGGCCGACCTGTACGGGGACTTCGAGGACGTGATCGACGAGGAGTTGGACGCGGCAGCCGACGAGGCCGGCCACGGTGAGCCCGCCGAACCGCCGGACGAGGCCGAGGTCCGCGCCGGCTTCACCCGGATCGCGGCGTTGCTCACCGCGAAGTGAGACGTCAGCGGGTCGGCGCGCGGTCCAGCACGCAGAACTCGTTGCCCTCGGGATCGGCGAGCACGGTGAACCGCTCGGCCCCGGTCTGCCCGACGTCGACCTGCCGGGCGCCGAGGCTCAGCAGCCGCCCCACCTCTGCCTGCGGGTCGCCGTCCGCGACCAGGTCGAGGTGCAGCCGGTTCTTGCCCCGCTTGGCGGTGCCCGAGCCCTGCAACCACACTGTGGGCGCGGCGGCGGACGGCTGCCCCGGCGGCCAGAGCTTGGCGCTGCCGTCGTCGCCCTGCTCCACCTCGTAGCCGAGCGCCGCCGACCAGAACGAGACCATCAGGTCCAGGTCCTCGACGTCGAGCGTGCACTGGGCGATCCGTACCACCATGGGGTCACCTCCATAGCGATGGTGCCCGATGCGGTACCCACGACGCCTGGGTCCAACCACCGGCGGATTACGGACACCGGCGCCACACGGAGCGGACTCCGCGCGGCGCCGGTGGCACCTCACCCCCCACCACAAGGGGCTGGTAGCCCAGTCGCCCGTCGGCGCGGGGCACGACGAACGACCAGGTCGAGAACGAGTTACCCGTTCAGCGCTGTTCCAACCAGACTGCCGCGTCAATTGGCAGCAACTGGCCGGAGCCCTGTTCGGTGAGCTCGTCGCTGGCGACGAGCGGCTGACCGTACCCGTCGATCAGGACCGGCGCGCCGCTGAGGTTGACCACGCAGGTCAGCACGGTCGCGCCGGAGGTGCGGGAGAAGGCCAGCACGCCCGGCTCGCTCTCCCGCCAGGTGACCCCGCCGGCGTCGAGGGCGAGCGCGGGGTGAACGTGGCGGATCCGCAGCGCGGCCCGGTACAGCTCCAGGGTGGAGCCCGGCACGTCGGTCTGCGCCGTGACGGAGAGCGCCTGCCAGACCGCCGGGGCGGGGAGCCAGCTCAGTTCGCTGCCGGCCGGCCCGAAGCCGTACGGGGCCAACTCGCCGCTCCACGGGATGGGCACCCGGCAGCCGTCGCGGCTCTCGCCGGTGCGCAGGAACGCCGGATCCTGGCGTAGCTCGTCGGGGAGGTCGAGGACCTCCGGCAGGCCCAGCTCCTCGCCCTGGTAGAGGTAGGCGCAGCCGGGCAGGGCGAGCATCAGCAGACTGGCGGCGCGGGCCCGGCGCAGCCCTTCGGCACCGTCGCCGTAGCGGGTGACGTGCCGCTGCTTGTCGTGGTTGGAGAGCACCCACGTGGTCGGCGCCCCGACCACTGTCGCCTCGGCCAACGCTGTGTCGATCACCTTGCGGAACGAGTCGGCCGACCAGGTGGCGTCGAGGAAGTCGAAGCTGAACGCCTGGTGCAGCTCGTCCGGGCCGATGTAGCGGGCCAGGCGCTGCGGTGTCTCGGCCCACGCCTCGGCGACCGCCATCCGACCGCCCGGGTAGCTGTCCAGGATGGGCCGCCAGGCCCGGTAGATCTCGTGCACCTCGTCCTGGTCGAAGTAGGGCAGCCGACCCTTGCCGAGCAGTTCGACCTGGCGCTGGCCGGTGGTCATCGAGCTGAAGCCGACGTCTGGCAGCCCTTCCGCCTTGATCATGCCGTGCGCGACGTCGATGCGGAATCCGTCCACGCCCCGGTCCAGCCAGAACCGCAGCACGTCCTCGAACTCGGCGCGGACCTCCGGGTGGCGCCAGTTCAGGTCCGGCTGCGAGCTGTCGAACAGGTGCAGGTACCACTGACCATCGGCGATCCGGGTCCAGGCGGGGCCGCCGAAGATGCTCTCCCAGTCGTTCGGGGGCAACTCGCCGTTCGCGCCCTGGCCGTCGGCGAAGAGGTAGCGGGCACGCTCCGGTGAGCCGGGGCCGGCGGCGAGCGCGGCGGTGAACCAGTGGTGCGCGCTGGAGGTGTGGTTGGGCACCAGGTCGACGATGATCCGCAGGCCGTGGGCGTGCGCGTCGGTGATCATCGCGTCGAAGTCGTCGAGGGTGCCGAACATCGGGTCGACGTCCCGGTAGTCGGCCACGTCGTACCCGCCGTCGATCATCGGCGAGGTGTAGAAGGGGGTCAGCCAGAGCGCGTCCACCCCGAGGTCGCGCAGGTAGGGCAGGCGCTGCCGGATGCCCTGGAGGTCGCCGGTGCCGTCGCCGTCGCTGTCGGCGAAGCTGCGGACGTACACCTGGTAGACGACTGCGGAGCGCCACCAGTCGTCGTCGGTGGCATGCGGCGGGGCGGCGGTGCTGATCATTGGAGCAATATGCCGGCCCGTCGCTGCAAGAGTCAAGCAGATCTTGCGTAAGAAAGGCGGGCGGAGCTCGGCGCGACAGCTGTGGAGCCGCGTACCACCAGCTCCGGGCGGAACAGGTACTCCGAGTGCGGGGCGCCGTGCCCGTTGATCTCGTCGACCAGGGCGCGGACGGCGGCCACCGCCATCGCGGTGACCGGCTGCCGCATTGTGGTCAGCGGCGGGTCGGTGAAGGCCATCAGCGGGGAGTCGTCGTAGCCGACCACGGAGAGGCCCTCGGGCACGGTGAGACCGCGTTGGCGGGCAGCCCGGACGGCGCCGAGCGCCATCAGGTCGGAGCCGCAGACCACCCCGGTGACGCCCCGGTCCAGCAGTCGGCCCGCCGCCGCCTCGCCACCCTCCACTCCGAACAGTGACAGCTCGGCCAGAGGGCCCAGGTCGGCCTCGGCGACGCCGGCCAGCCGGGTCATCGCCGAGCGCCAGCCGGCCACCTTGCGCTGCACCGGGACGAACCGGTCCGGGCCGGTGATCAGGCCGATCCGCCGGTGCCCGAGGGCGACCAGGTGGGCGACGGCCAGCTCAGCCGCCTCCCGGTCGTCGCAGGAGACGAAGGGCGCGCCGATGCCGGGCACGTAGCCGTTGATCATCACGACCGGCAACGGCCGGGCGAGCAGCGCCCGGTAGCGGTCGTGGTTGGCGGCGGTGTCGGCGTGCAGGCCGGAGACGAAGACGATCCCGGAGACCTGCCGGTCCAGCAGCATCTCCACGTACTCGTCCTCGGTCACGCCTCCGGCGGTCTGGGTGCAGAGCACCGGGGTGAACCCGCTCTGCGCCAGGGTGGACTCGATGACCTGGGCGAAGGCGGGGAAGATCGGGTTGTCCAGCTCCGGCACCACCAGGCCGACCAGCCCGGCGCTGCGCTTACGCAGCCGGGCCGGGCGCTCGTACCCGAGCACGTCGAGGGCGGTGAGGACGGCCTGCCGGGTCTCCGGGGCCACGCCGGGGCGGTCGTTGAGCACCCGCGACACCGTGGCCTCGCTGACTTCGGCCTGCTGGGCGATGTCGGACAGTCGAGCGCGCATGGCGGCACTTTAGCCCACCGGCAAGTTCTTGCGGGGTCCTCTGCAAGCCCTTCCATTACTTGCAACGTCTTGCTAACGTCCCCGCAACATGCGAGAGCAGCGGCGCAGCATCCCTGCGCCGGTTGGCAAGAACTTCCAGAGGTTTCCACTGGCGGGCCGCCCTTCCCCCGGCGGACCCGCCATGACGACAGGAGCACCGATGCGCATCCGTACCGCGGGTGTGGTCGCCCTCTTCGCACTGGCGCTCGCCGCCTCAGGCTGCGGTGGCGACAGCGACGAGCCGGCCGCGAAGGACACCCCCAAGGCCGCCGGCGGCAAGCTGGTGATCTGGGCGGACGACAAACGGACCGCCGCCCTCAAGCCGTTCGCCGAGAAGTTCGGCCAGGAGAACGGCGTCAGCGTCGAGGTCCAGGCCGTCCCGAACGAGGACCTCCAGAACAACTTCGTGACCGTGTCGAGCCAGGGCGGCGGCCCGGACGTGGTGATCGGCGCGCACGACTGGATCGGCAACCTGGTCCAGAACGGCGCCATCGACCCGGTGCAGCTGTCCGACGAGCAGAAGGCCGCCTTCAACGAGACCGCCGTCAAGGCCGTCACGTTCAACGGCCAGCTCTACGGCGTGCCCTATGCCCAGGAGAACCTGGCGCTGATCCGCAACACCGAACTGGCCCCCGAGGCACCGAAGACGATCGAGGACCTGGTCGCCACCGGCAAGCAGCTCAAGGCGCAGAAGAAGGTCACCGAGACGCTCTGCCTCCAGGTCGGCCAGAAGGGCGACGCGTACCACATCTACCCGCTGTACACCTCGGCCGGCGGTTACCTCTTCGGCACCACCGCCAACGGCGACTACGACCCGAAGGACCTGGGCGTGGGCAAGCCCGAGTCGATCGCCGCGTTCAAGAAGATCGCCGCGCTCGGCGAGAAGGGCGAGGGCGTGCTGAAGCGCTCGATCGCCGACACCAACTCGACCGCCACCTTTACCGGCAAGAAGTGCGCGTTCCTGGTCTCCGGGCCGTGGGCCACCGCCGACGTGAAGAAGGCCGGCATCACGTACGACATCTCCGCCGTTCCCGGCTTCGCCGGCGGCAAGCCGGCCGCGCCGTTCGTGGGCGTCCAATCCTTCTACGTGGCGGCCAAGGGCAAGAACAAGGCTCTCGCCCAGGAGTTCGTCGCCAACCACGTCACCAAGCCGGACCTGGCCGTGGCGCTCTACCAGGCCGACCCGCGCCCGCCGGCGCTGACCGCCGCGCTGGACCAGGTCAAGAGCAGCGACCCGGACCTGGCCAAGTTCATCGAGGCCGGCAAGAACGGCCAGGTGCTTCCGGCCATCCCGGCCATGGCCGCGATCTGGGACCCGTTCGGCAAGGCCGAGGCCGCCGTCATCGGCGGCGCCGACCCGACCAGCACGGTTACCGCAGCCGGCAAGACGATCGCCGGTTCGATCAAGTAATGAGCACACCGCTGTCCGGCCCGGGGTCTGCCCAGCAGGCCCCGGGCCGGGGGCCCGTCCGCACCGGGTCCCCGCGCACCTCCCGTACCGCGCGGAACCACGCGCCGATCACCGCGGCCGGCCTTGCCGCGAAGGTGATCCTGCTCGGCCTGGTGGCCGGGATCGCGATCTGGGCGGCCTTCCCGCTCGTGGCGGCCGAGAAGTGGGTCGGGCTGGCAGTGCTGGTGCTGACCACCGCCGCACTGTTCTATCTGTACCTGGGCCGCCGGCACGTCCCGGCGAAGTACCTCATCCCCGGCACGCTCTTCCTGATCGCCTTCCAGGTCGTGCCGGTGCTCTACACCGCGAGTACGGCCTTCACCAACTTCGGCGACGGCCACCGCGGCAGCAAGGACGACGCGATCGTCGCAATCCAGACCTCCTCGGTCAGGCAGGTCCCGGGGTCCACCCAGTACCCGTTGTCGGTCGCCACCAAGGGCGACCCGGCCACCGGTGCCCTGGTCTTCCTGATCACCAAGCCAGGAACCGACACGGTCTCCGTCGGCGACGCCGGGGGCCTGCGTCCGCTCGAGCCCGGCGCGGCCACCGTCGGCGCCGGCGGGAAGGTCACCGCGGCCGACGGCTACACCGTGCTGAACTTCGGCCAGGCCAGCGCCCGCAGCAAGGACATCACGGACCTGGTGGTGCCGACGACCGGAGGCGCGCTGCGCTCGTCCGGCCTGTCCCGGGCGTACGAGGGCAAGGCCGTCCGGGCGTACGACGCCGGCTGCGACTGCGTCAAGGACAGCGACAGCGGCAAGACCTGGACCGCGGACGGCGAGGTCGGCGCGTTCGTCGCCGCCGACGGCGAGCGGCTGGCCCAGGGTTGGAAGGTGAACGTCGGGCTGTCCAACTTCACCCGGGTGCTCACCGACGAGCGGATCTCCGGGCCGTTCCTCGGCACGCTGATCTGGAACTTCGCCTTCGCCATCGGCTCCACCGGCAGCACGTTCATCCTCGGCATGCTGATCGCCCTGGCGCTGCACTCGCCCCGAATGCGGGGCACCAACCTCTACCGGATGTTGCTGATCCTGCCGTACGCCATGCCGTCCTTCGCGATGCTGCTGGTCTGGCGGGACATGTTCAACACCGACTTCGGGCTGATCAACAATCTGTTCGGGCTCAGCGTCGACTGGTTCGGGCAGGACTGGTCGGCCCGCGCCGCGGTGATCCTGGTGCAGCTCTGGCTCGGCTACCCGTACATGTTCCTGGTGGCCACCGGCGCGCTACAGGCCATCCCACGGGAGTTGACAGAGGCCACCTCGGTCGACGGGGCGTCGCGCTGGCAGTCGTTCCGGGCGGTCACCCTGCCACTGCTGCTGGTCGCGCTCTCGCCGCTGCTGATCTCGTCGTTCGCGTTCAACTTCAACAACTTCAACGCGATCTACCTGACCACCGAGGGCGCGCCGTTCCCCGCGGACAACCCCAGCAACGGCGCCACCGACCTGCTGATCACCTACACCTACCGGCTGGCGTTCGGTGGGCAGGCCGCACAGTTCGGCTTCGCCGCGGCCATCTCGCTGTTCATCTTCGCCATCGTCGCGGTGGTGTCGGTGGTCAGCTTCCGGCGGACCCGCCAACAGGAGGAGGTGTATGCATGACCATGCTCACCGGTGCCGCCGTCACGGGCGGCGCGAACGGCCCGGGGGCGGTCAACCGCAACCCGGGCAGGCGTAAGACGCGATGGTTCGCCGAGGTCGGCTGGCGGCACCTGGTCGGCCTGCTCGGCGTGCTGTTCAGTCTCTTTCCGCTCGTGTTCGTCGTCTCGGCGGCGCTCAATCCGCTCGGCACCCTGTCGTCCACCGAGTTGGTGCCGACCGGCGGGGTGTCGTTGGAGAACTTCGGGAATCTGTTCGCGCGCACCGAGTTCGCTGACTGGTTCCTGAACTCGCTGCTCATCGCCGGTGGGGCCGCGTTCGCCTCGGTCTTCCTCTCCGCGCTCGCGGCGTACGCCTTCTCCCGGATGCGGTTCCAGGGCCGACGGGTGGGGTTGCTGTCACTGCTGTTGATCCAGATGTTCCCGCAGTTCCTGGCGATCGTTGCGATCTTCTTGATCTTCGGCACGATCACCGACCTGTGGCCGGCCATCGGCTTCAACACCCCGTGGGGTCTGTTGCTGCTCTACCTGGGTGGCGCGCTGGGCGTGAACACCTGGCTGATGAAGGGCTTCTTCGACACCCTGCCCCGGGAGTTGGACGAGTCGGCCACCGTGGACGGCGCCTCACACGCCCAGGTCTTCTTCCGGATCATGCTGCCGTTGGTGGCGCCGATCCTCGCGGTGACCGGGCTGCTGGCCTTCATCAACACCATCAACGAGTTCCTGATGGCGAGCGTCTTCCTCACCGACACTGATGCCAAGACTCTCGCGGTCGGCATGCGGGGCATGTTGCAGGGCGGCGAGCGGAACACCAACTTCGGGATCTTCGCGGCCGGCACCCTGTTGACCGCGATCCCGACGGTGCTGGTCTTCCAGTTCCTCCAGCGGTACATCGTCTCCGGGTTGACCTCGGGAGCCGTCAAGGGTTGAGACCGGGGGCGGCCGATCCCCGGCGGTGCGAGGTAGGGTGCTTCGGCGTCGCGTCGGCGCTGCTTCGCGGGAGCGGGTCAGCGAACGCGTGGCGCGCCTGCTTCACTAGCCGCTGGTGGTCGGCTGCCCTTCATCCGCCGTCCGGTGCCGTTCCCGGGGAGACTCTCGTGCAACTGTCGATCTTGATGCCGGTCTACAACGAAGCGGAACGCGTCGCGGAGGCCCTCAAGCAGGCCCTCGCCGTGCCGTACCCGTGCGAGATCGAGATCGTGGTGGTCGACGACGGCAGTACGGACGAGACCGCGGAGATCCTCGCCCGGATGGACGACCCGCGGCTGCGGGTGGTGACGCACCCGCGCAACGCGGGCAAGGGCGCGGCGATCAAAACGGCAGTGGACAGCGCCCGGGGCGAGTACATGGTGATCCTGGATGCCGACCTGGAGTACGACCCCCAGGACATTCCGAAGCTGCTGGCGCCGGTGCTGGAGGGGCACGCGACAGTCGTCTACGGCAACCGCACCTTCGGCAGCCACAGCGCCTACAGCTTCTGGTACGTGGTCGGAAACCGGGGTGTCACCACCGCGGCGAACGTTTTGTTCAACTCCTACATCGGCGACCTGGAGACGTGCTTCAAACTGATGCCGGTGGAGCTGTACCGATCGCTGGACATCCGGTCCCGTGGGTTCGGCATGGAGGCCGAGGTGACGGGCAAGCTGCTGCGGCGGCGGATCCGCCCCTACGACGTGCCGATCACCTACCGGGCGCGGGGTCGCGACGAGGGCAAGAAGATCACCTGGCGGGACGGGGTGGAGGCGTTGTGGATCCTGGGCCGGGAACGAGCCCGACGTCGTCCCGGCAGCATCCCCGCCAAGGCGCTCGCTGACCGATGACGACCACGAAGCACCGGAACCCGAGCATGATCGCCCGGGTCGTCGTCGCGCTCGTCGGGGTGGGCTGCCTGCTCCTGGCCGTTCAGGGCGCCGTGCAGGCCACCAGCCAGGGCGTCGCCCTGATGAGCGACCGGGAACACGACCTGCACGCACTCCAGCGCCACGTGGACGTGGAGACGCTCTGGCGCCAGTTCGCCGAGCAGGTGCCCACCGGCAGTCGGGTCTCGCTCATCCCGACCCGGACGAACAAGGACCTGTGGCATCAGCGGTTGAGTGAGTTCGCCGCGCTGCACGGATGTGTGGTCGTCCAGGGGGCACCGCAGGACTACTCGGTGAGCGTCGCCTCGGTGCAGCGCAAGCGGCCGACCAGCGCCGGCGTGCGGCTGGTCGTACGGAAGGTCGGCTGACGACATGGATTTCACTCCGGTCCTCGCCATACTCGCCCTCATCGTCGCCGGTTTCCCGCTGGCCTTCGCGATACTGCGTAGTCCCTTCCTCGCCCTGCTCCTCGCGCCGCTCATGGCGGCGCTCCTGAGCTCTGTCGCGGTGGTCCTGATGCTGGTCGTCGGCGGCCCCCTGCTGCTCTGGCTCGCCCTGGTGGTGGCCGCCGGGGCGGCCTGCGCGTGGTGGCTGTTGCGCCGCCCCGGCGAGCCGGTGCCGTACGGGAGGTGGTCGCACGCGCTGTTGATCGCGCTACCTCTGCTCCCGCCGTGCCTCATGATCTTCGAACCGGCCTCCCGCTGGGACGCCCACTCCATCTGGTGGCTGCACGCCGGCTACTTCGCCAACGGGAGCGAGTACGCGCGGGCGGCGATCGGCAGTCCCGCCTTCGTCTTCTCACACACCGACTACCCACCACTCGCGTCCGCGCCCGTCGCCGCCGTGTGGAGCGTCGTCGAGCCGGACTTCCGTACCGCCCAGGTCATTGGCGCGCTGGTCACCGTCTCCGCTGTCGCGATGCTGGTCTACCTGGTCCGGCGGGCGCTGAGCCGGGTGTCCGCGCGGGTGGCCTGGGTGCTGGCCATCGCGCTGGGCCTGGCAACCTGGTCGGGCGTCACGTACGGGGTGACCGGCGGGCTCGCCGACGCGCTCTGGTCCGCCGCCTTCGCCGGAGCGGTGGTGGCCCTGCTGCTCAGTGCGGATCCGCTGCGCCGACCGCTGCTGCCGCTGTTGCTGCTGACCGTGGCGACGCTCAGCAAGAACGAGGGGCTGATCGCCGCCGTGGGCCTCGCCCTGTTGGTCACCGTGCGGGCCCGCGCCGACCTGCGGCGAGCCGCGCTGGTCTGGCTGCCGGTGCTGGCCGGGGGTGCCTGGGCGGTGCTGGTCCGCCTACTGGATGCCCAGTCGGACATCACCAACGGCAGCTCGGGCGACCGGGGCGCGGGGGCGGTGGAGCGGTTCGACTTCACCATCGCGGCGATGTGGGACGTGGTTGGTCAGCTGGTGGTGGGTGCCGCTGTGGTGGCGCTGCTCGGCACCCTGCTCCTGCGGGGGCGACGGCAAGCCGCCGGGTTGGCGGCGGACGGCTGGGTGTGGGCGGTCAACGGCTACTACCTGGTTGTTCTGATCGGGACCTACGTCTCCGGCCCGAACGACATCGAGTGGTGGCTGGCGACCTCGGTGGACCGGGTGACGCTGCCGGTGACGCTCCTGTCGGCGGTGAGCCTTGCCGGATGGGTGGCCGTCGCGTTCGGCGGTGACAGCCGGGCGGAGTCGCGACCGGTGCTGGACCAGCCCCGCGAGCCGGCCCTGTCGGGTGCCACCCCGACGTCGACAGGTTGATCGACTGATCCGCGCCCGTCGGCGATTCCCACTACTACGATCCGTCGTTCATAGGGAAGTATGGCGACCGTGGAAGCTCTCAGACTCATCCTCCTCTACGTCCATCTGATCGGGTTCGCCCTGCTGCTCGGTGGCTCGATCGCCCAGTACGCCAGCGGTCGGCTGCGGATCAACCCGGCCATGCTGTGGGGCGCGGTGATCCAGTTGCTGACCGGGCTGGGCCTGTCCGCGCCGCTGCGCGACGGCGACGAGCCGGCACCGGCAAAACTTGTGACGAAGTTGGTGATCGCGCTGCTGATCTTCGTCATGGTCTTCTTCTCCCGTAAGCGGGACGTGGTCAACCGCGGTCATTTCCTCGCGATCGTCGGTCTGACCCTGGTCAACGCGGCGGTCGCGGTCTTTTGGCGGTAACGTCCGAGGAGGAAAACGCCTCCAGAAAACGGACGTTGCGGACGCCACGGCGCTCGGTTACCAGCACGAAGAGTGACGTGCCCCACGCAAGGGTTACACCCGGGTAACAGGCGCTCAACAGTCGTGCACGATTGTCGGCCGGTGGGTGGGCGCGGGCGTACGCTCCCGTCCGTAACGTGGGACAGCCGGCGGCATACCGCAGGTCGGCTGATGGGCTGCCACCGCATTAGGCGCGGTGTGCAATGGGAAGGAGACGTCTTGCGCTCGGTGCGTGGGATGCGGATCGCCTCGATCTTCGCGGTGGGTGGGCTCGCGCTCACCGCCGCCGCTTGTGGCGAGGCCCCCAAGGATGACAACAACGCCGGCAGTGGCGCCAAGAAGTTCAGCGCCTGCATGGTGACCGACGTCGGCGGCATCGACGACAAGTCGTTCAACACCTCGGCCTGGAAGGGTCTGCAGGAGGCCAAGGCCGCCAACGACAACATCGACATCAAGTTCGTCGCGTCGAAGGCCGAGGCCGACTACGAGCCGAACCTGACGCAGTACGTCAACCAGAAGTGCGACTTCATCCTGGCGGTCGGTGGCCTGATGGGCGACGCCACCTCGAAGATCGCCAAGGCGAACCCGAACCAGCAGTTCGGCATCGTCGACGCCAACCCGGGTGACGCCAACGTCTACCCGATGCAGTTCGACACCGCCCAGGCCGCATTCCAGGCCGGCTACCTGGCCGCCGGGATGAGCAAGAGCGGCAAGGTGGGCACCTACGGTGGTCTGCCGATCCCGCCGGTCACCATCTTCATGGACGGCTTCGTCGACGGTGTGAAGTACTTCAACACCACCAAGGGCAAGAACGTCCAGGCGCTGGGTTGGAACAAGGAGACCCAGAAGGGCTCCTTCACCAACGACTTCGCCAAGCAGGACGAGGGCAAGAAGGTCTCCGACGCGCTGGTCGCCCAGGGCGCGGACATCATCATGCCGGTCGCCGGCGGCTCCGGCCTCGGCACCACCGCCGCCGCCAAGGCGTCCGGTGGCAAGTACAGCACCATCTGGGTGGACGTCGACGGCTGCGAGAGCACCCCGGACTGCTCGGCGATCATCACCACGGTCGTCAAGAACATCCCGGAGGCCGTCAAGGAGGCCGTGATCAAGGCCGCCGGGGGCGAGAAGCTGGAGGCCAAGCCGGGCTTCGTCGGCACCCTGGCCAACACCGGTGTCTCGATCGCCCCGTACCACGACTTCGACAGCAAGGTTCCGGCCGAGCTGAAGGCCGAGGTCGACAAGATCAAGGCGGACATCGCCGCCGGCACCATCACCGTCACCTCGAAGGCCCAGCCGACCAAGTGACAACCAGCCGGCCCCTCCGGTGAGATCATCGGGAGGGTCGGCGGGGGACAGGTACGACCGATCGGCCGCTCCGGCTCTGCGGATACTCCCGCCGAGTCGGAGCGGCCGATCGCGCACCACGGCGGCCGGCCCGGTCCGGCCGGTCCACGGCAGCTAGGCTGCACCATCGCTCGCACTCCAGGAGGTTGCGCTGAGACTCGAACTGCGCGGCATCACCAAGCGGTTCGGTGATCTGGTCGCCAACGATCACATCGACCTGACGGTGGAGCCTGGAGAGATTCACGCCCTCCTCGGCGAGAACGGCGCGGGCAAGTCGACCCTGATGAACGTGCTCTACGGGCTCTACCAGCCCGACGAGGGCGAGATCCTGGTCGACGGCAAGCCGCTGAAGCTGAAGGGCCCTTCCGACGCGATCGGGGCCGGGATCGGCATGGTGCACCAGCACTTCATGCTGGTGCCGGTGTTCACCGTCGCCGAGAACATCATGCTCGGCGCCGAACAGGTCCGGGGCGGCATCGCCGGCTTCCTGGACCGGCGGCGGGCCCGGCGCGAGGTCACCGAGGTGTCCGAGCGCTACAACCTGCGGGTCGACCCGGACGCGGTGATCGAAGACCTGCCGGTCGGCATCCAGCAACGAGTCGAGATCGTCAAGGCGCTCACCCGCGACGTCGACCTGCTCATCCTGGACGAGCCGACCGCGGTGCTCACCCCCCAGGAGACCGAGGAACTGCTGACTGTCATGCGGTCGCTCAAGGCGGCCGGCAAGTCGATCGTCTTCATCACCCACAAGCTCGGCGAGGTCAAGGCCATCGCCGACCGGATCACCGTGATCCGACGCGGAAAGACCGTCGGCACCGCCTCGCCCGAGGCCAGCCGGGACGAGTTGGCCGCCCTGATGGTCGGGCGCAACGTCCGGCTCACAGTGGACAAGACCCCGGCCACGCCGGGCGAGCCCGTGCTGGAGGTGGCCGGGCTCGTGGTCGACGACGACCGGCAGATCCGCGCGGTCGACGGTGTGGACCTGACCGTGCGCGCGGGTGAGGTGCTCGGCGTGGCGGGCGTGCAGGGCAACGGTCAGACCGAGCTGATCGAGGCGGTCATGGGGCTGCGCCCGGTGCTCGCCGGCACGATCAGCCTGGCCGGTGACCGGATCGACGGCTGGAAGCCCAAGAAGGTGCTCCGGGCGGGCGTCGGCTACGTGCCCGAGGACCGCAGCGTGGACGGCCTGGTCAAGGAGTTCAGCGTCGCGGAGAACCTGGTGCTGGACATCTACGACCGGCCGCCGTTCGGTGCCGGGCTCGCGCTGAAGCCGGACGCGATCGCCGCCTCGGCGAAGGAGCGGATCGAGCAGTTCGACGTCCGCACCTCATCGGCCGACGCGGCGGTGGGCACCCTCTCCGGTGGCAACCAGCAGAAAGTGATCGTGGCCCGGGAGCTGTCCCGGCCACTGAAGCTCCTCATCGCCGCCCAGCCGACCCGTGGCGTCGACGTCGGGTCGATCGAGTTCATCCACAGTCAGATCATCCACGAACGGGACATCGGCACCGCCGTCATGGTGGTCTCCAGCGAACTCGACGAGGTGATCGGGTTGGCCGACCGGATCGCGGTGATGTACCGCGGTCGGATCATCGGCATCGTCGGCCCGGACACCCCGCGTGAGGAGATCGGCCTGCTGATGGCCGGCATCAGCCCGGACGCGGCCCACGAGCGCAACACGGACGCCGAGCCCGGCGACGGGCTGGCCACCGACGGCAGCCCGGCGAGCGACCCGGGCTCCGCGAGCGAGGACGAGGCATGACCAACCCCAATCCGCAGTCCGGCTCGCCGGACAAGGAGCCGGCGAGCGAGGCGCAGGCCGCGCAGAACGCGCTCGGCAACACCGAACGGGCCGAGGTGGCGACCGAGCCGGACCGCTCGGTGGCGAAGCCGGGCCCGGAGCCGGAGCCGAAGCCGAGCCTCGGCCGGTTGTTCCTGGACAACCTCTGGGCGGCCAACACCTTCACTGTGACCCTGCTGTCGCTGGTGCTGGCGATCGTGGTCGGCGCGGTGCTGATGATCATCTCTGATCCCGAGGTGCTCTCCACCTACTCGTACATCACCTCCCGGCCGTCCGACGCGCTCAACTCCAGCTGGACGCTCGTCAGCGAGGCGTACGCGAACCTGTTCAAGGGCTCGGTCTTCGACCCCGAGGCGTTCTCCGGTTGGTTGGACGGCGCCAACGGCTGGCAGCCAGTGCTCGCGCCGATCTCGGAGACGCTGACCTACGCGGCGCCGCTGGTCTTCACCGGTCTGTCGGTGGCGCTGGCCTTCCGAGGCGGCCTGTTCAACATCGGTGCCCAGGGCCAGGCCACCATCGGCGTGATCATGGCGGCGCTGGCCGGCTTCCTGCTGCCGCTGCCGCCCGGCCTGCACCTGCTGGTGGCGGTGCTGGCCGGCGCGCTGGGTGGAGCGATCTGGGGTTTCATCCCCGGCATCCTCAAGGCCCGTGCCGGCGCGCACGAGGTGATCAACACGATCATGCTCAACTACGTCGCCACGTACTTCCTCACCTGGCTGATCGTGCAGAACGGCGTGCAGGACCCGAACCGTACCGACGCGATCAGCAAGGCGGTGGACACCTCCGCCCAGCTGCCCCGACTGCTCGGCGACAACCTGCGGGTGCACGCCGGCATCCTGCTCGCCGTGCTGGCCACCTGGGCGGTCGCCTGGCTGCTCAACCGCTCGACGCTCGGCTTCGAGCTGCGCGCGGTCGGCGCCAACCCGGACGCCGCCCGGACCGCCGGCATCAGCGTCACCCGGACGTACATCCTGATCATGGTCTTCGCTGGAATCCTGGCCGGCCTCGGCGGCTCGAACATGGTGCTCGGCTCGACCGCCAGCGCGTTGACCCCGCTGGTGGTCGCGCAGATCGGCTTCGACGGCATCCTGGTGGCGCTACTCGGGCGGGTGAAGCCCTGGGGGGTGCTGCTCGCCGCGCTGCTGTTCGGGGCGCTGCAGGCCGGTGGTAACCGGATGCAGTCGTACTCCGGAATCTCGCTGGAGTTGGTGACAGTGCTCCAGGCGCTGATCGTCATCTTCATCGCCGCGCCGGCACTGGTGAAGGCGATCTTCCAGCTCCGGGCCGCACGTGCCGCCCGGTTGCAGACGAGCCTGGCGAAGGGCTGGTAACTCATGTCCACCATGGCTGTCCCCGACATCGCCGTAGCCCCGGTCGACGAGGGCTTCTGGACCCGCAGCCGCAAGGTCGGCCTCACGTTGCTGGGGCTCGGCCTGCTGTCCGCGGTGCTCTTCGGCGCACTCGCCACCGACCAGCAGGCCCGGTTCACGCTCAGCGACGACGCGGCCGGCGCCGCACTGGAGATCAACGGCACGATCGGGGCGATCCTGTTCGGGATCATCACGATCGCCGCCGGCGCGGCGCTGCTCGCCGGGGTGCCGAAGCGCTGGTTCCTTCCGGTGCTCGGCGTCGGGCTCGTCGGTTTCGTGCTGTCGTTCCTCTGCTGGCAGGTCTCCGCCGCGCCGGCCGGGCAGAACTTCATGCCACTGGTCAACATCATCCGGGGCACGTTCATCCTGGCCCTGCCGCTGATCTTCGGCGCGCTCGCCGGGGTGCTCTGCGAACGCTCCGGCGTGGTCAACGTGGCCATCGAGGGCCAGCTGCTGATGGGCGCGTTCAGCGGGGCCCTGTTCGGCAGCATCTCCGGCAGCGTCTGGGTCGGCCTGGTCGCCGCCGCCATCGGCGGCGCGTTCATCTCGCTGCTGCTGGCCGTCTTCGCGATCCGCTACCTGGTCGACCAGGTCGTCATGGGCATCGTGCTGAACCTGCTGGCTGTCGGCGTCACCGGCTTCCTCTACGAGCGGCTGATGCAGACCGACGCGGAGAAGTACAACAGCGCGCCCCGCTTCAGCAACTGGGAGATCCCGCTGCTGAAGGACATCCCGGTGCTCGGGCCGGCGCTGTTCCGCGGCAACATCTTCCTCTACCTCGGGCTGGTCCTGGTGCTGGTGATCCACATCGGGTTGTTCCGTACCCGGTGGGGGCTGCGGACCCGCTCGGTCGGCGAGCACCCGATCGCCGCCGACACTCTCGGCGTCAAGGTGCTGCGGGTCCGCTACCGCAACGTGCTGCTGGCCGGCGTGGTCGCCGGCATCGGCGGGGCGTCCTACACGCTGGCGCTCTACTCGTTCACCAAGAACATGATCGGCGGTAAGGGCTTCATCGCCCTGGCCGCGCTGATCTTCGGCCGGTGGAACCCGACCGGGGCGCTGCTCGCCGCGCTCTTCTTCGGCTTCGCCGACCAGCTCGCCACCTACCTGGGCGCGATCAGCAGCTCCATCCCCAGCCAGTTCCTGGCCATGCTGCCCTACCTGGCGACCATCCTGGCCGTCGCCGGGCTGGTCGGCCGGGTCCGGGCACCGGCCGCCGACGGCAAGCCGTACATCAAGGGCTGACCGACCACTGGTCCGTCGATCATGGAGTTGTGGTGCCTCACAAAAGTCGCAAAGTTGCACCTGTCACCCACCACAACTGCATGATCGGCGAAGCCGGCGGGCCGGCGGGGGCCGCGCGCTCCTGCGGGGGTGAACGTAACGGTCGCAGGACCCTGACGGCTTCTGAACTGGGCTACTTCGGCAGGATGATGGCATGACGGACATTGACTGGGCGCAGTTGCGCGCCGCCGCCACCGAGGCGATGCGGCACGCGTACGCGCCGTACTCGACGTTCCCGGTCGGCGCGGCCGCGCTAGTCGACGACGGCCGGGTCGTGGTCGGCTGCAACGTGGAGAACGCCGCGTACGGTGTGACGCTCTGCGCCGAGTGCGGCGTCGTGTCCAGCCTGCACGCCACCGGCGGCGGTCGGCTCGTCGCGCTCTCCTGCGTCGACGCGACAGGCGAGCCGTTGATGCCGTGCGGCCGCTGCCGGCAGCTGCTCTGGGAGCACGGCGGGCCGGACTGCCTGATCGAGAGCAAGACCCGGCCACTGCGGATGGCCGAGCTGCTGCCGCACGCCTTCGGCGTGGAGGACCTGGAGGCGGTCACCGGCGAGACGCCGGTGCCGGTGGTCCCGGAGCGGCTCGCCGCCTGGCGCGGGCGCGGCACCGTCTTCGTGCACCCGGACATGTCCGCCGGCCAGCAGGTCTGGACGGCGTACTGGGAGCGGTCGGCCGGCGACGACGCCGGCGCCGAGACCGGCGTGCTGGAGGAGGCGCCGAGCTGGGACGACCCGGCCGAGGCGATCACCTGGGGCCTGGCCCGGACGCCCCGGGTGGTCGTGGTCGACGAGACCGGCACCATCTTCTGGGCCGGCGAGGGTGAGCCGCCTGCGGAGATCCCTGTTCGGTGGGGTTGAGCTTGGCGGGCGGGGGCCGACCGTGCCCGGCTCCGGGCGGTCAGGCTTGATCCCTCCGCCGGGCACGGTCGGCCCCCGCCCTGACGTGGTCACGGGCCGTCGGTCGGGATCTGCAACAGACGAGGAAAGATCTTTTGATGACTGGGTTTGCTGCTGTTGACGTTATTCGGGTGAAGCGGGACGGGGGGGTTCTGTCGGACGCGCAGATCGACTGGGTGGTCGACGCGTACACCCGGGGGGTCGTCGCCGACGAGCAGATGTCCGCGTTGGCGATGGCGATCCTGCTCAACGGCATGACCGGGCCGGAGATCGCCCGGTGGACCGCCGCGATGATCGCCAGTGGTGAGCGGTTGGACCTGTCGGCGGTACGTCGGCCGACTGTCGACAAGCACTCCACCGGCGGCGTCGGCGACAAGATCACTCTGCCGCTCACCCCGCTGGTGGCGGCGTGTGGCGCCGCCGTACCGCAGCTGAGCGGCCGGGGCCTCGGGCACACCGGTGGCACGCTGGACAAGTTGGAGTCCATTCCGGGCTGGCGGGCCACTGTGAGCAACGACGAGTTCATCGCCCAGCTGGACGAGGTCGGCGCGGTGATCTGCGCGGCGGGTGCCGGGCTCGCCCCCGCCGACCGCAAGCTGTACGCGTTGCGCGACGTGACGGGCACCGTGGAGGCGATCCCGCTGATCGCCAGCTCGATCATGAGCAAGAAGATCGCCGAGGGGACCGGCGCGCTGGTCCTCGACGTCAAGGTCGGCTCGGGCGCCTTCATGAAGTCCGTCGACCAGGCCCGCGAGTTGGCGCGCACCATGGTCGAGCTGGGCGGTGCGCACGGTGTGCGGACTGTCGCCCTGCTCACCGACATGTCCACCCCGCTCGGCCTGGCGATCGGCAACGCGGTCGAGGTGACCGAATCGGTCGAGGTGCTGGCCGGTGGTGGACCGGCCGACGTGGTGGAGCTGACCCTCGCCCTGGCCCGGGAGATGCTCGACGCCGCCGGTCTGCCGGACGCCGACCCGGCGGCGGCGCTGCGCGACGGCCGGGCCATGGACTCCTGGCGGGCGATGATCCGGGCGCAGGGCGGCGACCCGGACGCGCCGATGCCGACGGCCGCCGAGGTGGAGGTGGTCCGCGCCGAGCGGGACGGGTACGTCGCGGCCGTCGACGCGTACGCCATGGGGGTTGCGGCGTGGCGGCTCGGCGCGGGTCGGGCGCGCAAGGAGGACCCGGTCAGCGTGCCGGCCGGTGTGGTGTTGCACAAGCGGCCGGGTGACGAGGTGCGGGCCGGTGACCCGCTCTACGAGCTGCGGGCCGAGGACGCGACGCGGATTCCGGCGGCGCTGACCGAGGCCGCCGAGGCGGTGCGGATCGCGTCGACGGCCCCGGCGGCGACGTCGTTGGTCATCGAACGCATCAGCTGACCGATCCGGGGTTGCCCTGGCGTGGTGCCGGTCACCTGGGAGCGCTATTGTCGCAGGCCAAGGGGGGACAACCGGCCTTGCGCCGGCGCGAGCAGACAGGAAGATCCGCCGTGACCGTTGCTGCCCCCGACCCACGTGAGGTGCGCGAGGCGAGCCTTGACGAGCTTTCCCGGCTGGGCCTGCCGTTGCCGCCGGCCCAGTTTCCCCTCGTCTGGGAGCCGGGTGACCAGATCGACCTGCGCCCGACCGTGGAGATCGAGGCGCGGATCGCGGTGCTGCACCTGATCCTGGCCCGCTGCTTCGGGATGCCCCCGCAGGCGGCGATGAGCTGGCTGCTCGGCTCGCACCTCGTCGACATGGTCACCCCGCCGGAGTGGCAGTTCGTGATGGGCGGCAAGGGCGACCACCGGTCGTTCGTGCTGCACCACGACGCGCTCTTCGCGCTGGCCTGGGTGCTCGGGCTGAGCAAGCAGCTCGACCCGACGTTGGCCGTCGACGAGCGGCTGGTCGAGCGGCTGCCGCACATCGCCGAGGGGGAGACCTTTCCGCACTGGCGCTCCCGGATCCTCACGGCACCGCAGCACCCGGCCGACGCGGCCGCCCTACTCGACCTGCACTACTGCCTGGACTGGGCGTACCTAGAGACCGAGCGCGGCGGCCGGCGTGCGCCGGGCCTGGTCGACGCGAACGCGATCGGGCAGCGGCGGTGGGCGCTGGAGTGGGCGGTGATCCTGCGCGGGCCGTACCACGACGAACCGCCCGGTTGGGAAGAGGTCGACCTCTCCACCTGAGGTCAGCGAGGTCGCAGGACGTCGAGTCGGACCGCCATGGTGACCCGGACCGGTTCGGGCAGCGCGCCCAGCCGGGTGTCGAGGGCGGCGGGGTCGGTGTGCCAGGCGCTGGGGCCCATCCCGACCAGTGTGGCGACCTCCGGCCGGGTCATTGTCAGCTCCGCCCGGTGTACGGCCGAGCTGGCAAGCGTGAAGTGCCCGCCCAGGCTGCCGGACACCCGGTCGGCCTTGTCCGGGTCGACCCGCAGCAGGCCGAGGGCGTCCACCAACTCGGCCAGGTGGTCGGTGTCGGGTGTGACCACCAGCAACGTGCCGGCCGGGTCGAGCACCCGGTGGAACTCCGGGCCGTTGCGCGGGGCGAACACGTTCAGCAGCACGGCGGTCGAGGCGTCCGCGAGCGGCAGCCGCTGCCAGGTGTCGGCGAGCGCCGCGGCGGCCCGGGGATGCGCGCGGGCCGCGCGGCGCAGCGCCGGCTTGGACACGTCCAGGGCCAGGCCCACGGCGTCCGGCAGCGCCGCCAGCACCGCGCCGAGGTACCGGCCGGTGCCTGCGCCGGCATCCACCACCAGGGGGTACGCCCCGAAGCCCGACGTCGGCGGCCGGCTGGCGGCTTCCGTCGCGGCGTCGGAGAGGGCGGCCGAGATGAGGTCGTAGTGCCCGGCGGCGAGGAAGTCCGCCCGGGCGGCCACCATCTCGGCGCTGTCGCCGACGTGCGGGGCGCGCCCCGCGAGGAGGTTGACGTACCCCTGCCGTGCGATGTCGAAGCTGTGCCGGCGCGGGCAGCGCAGCGCACTTGTGGTGCCGGCGGTCGCCTCGGCCAGCGGCTCGCCGCAGACCGGGCAGCGCAGCCGGTCGAGGATGCGGGGGTCCACGTCAGGCCGCCGGGCCGCGTCGGCGGTGGTGGACCCACCCGCCGGGGTCGTCCCATTCGTCCAGCCACCGTGGCGCGTCCATACGGTCCAGCCTAGTGGCCTGGCTCGGCGGGCCTGAGCTGGCTGACTAGGGTCTGAGCATGGTCGCAACTATCCGGTACGAGGACATCGTCAAGGTCCCGAAGGCGCTGCTGCACGACCACCTCGACGGCGGGCTGCGGCCGGCGACGATCGTCGACCTGGCCGCCGAGGTGGGCCACGAACTGCCCACCACCGACCCGGAGGCGCTCGGACGCTGGTTCGCGGACGCGGCGGACTCCGGCTCCCTGGAGCGCTACCTCGAGACGTTCGCGCACACGGTGGCGGTCATGCAGACCGGGCCCGCGCTGCGTCGGGTGGCCCGCGAGTGCGCGCTGGACCTGGCCGCCGACGGAGTGGTCTACGCCGAGGTGCGCTTCGCCCCCGAGCAGCACCTGGAACGGGACCTCAGCCTGGACGAGGTGGTCGAGGCGGTGCTGGCCGGGTTCGCCGAGGGCACCGCCCAGGCGGTCGAGGCGGGCCTGACCATCCGGGTGGGCACCCTCCTCACCGCGATGCGGCACGCCGCCCGCTCGCAGGAGATCGCCGAGTTGGCCGTGCGGCACCGGGACGCCGGGGTGGTCGGCTTCGACATCGCCGGCGCCGAGGCGGGCTTCCCGCCCACCCGGCACCTGGACGCCTTCGAGTACCTGCAACGGGAGAACTTCCACTTCACCATCCACGCCGGTGAGGCGTTCGGTCTGCCGTCGATCTGGCAGGCGATCCAGTGGTGCGGAGCGGACCGGCTCGGCCACGGGGTGCGGATCGTCGACGACATCGCCCCCGACGGCTCGCTCGGCCGGCTGGCCGCGTACGTCCGGGACAAGCGGATCCCCCTGGAGCTGTGCCCCTCGTCGAACGTGCAGACCGGCGCGGTGGCCTCGATCGCGGACCACCCGATCGGCCTGCTGCGGGACCTGCGCTTCCGGGCCACAGTCAACACCGACAACCGGCTGATGAGCGGCACCTCGATGTCGCGGGAGATGTCGCTGCTGGTGGAGACGTTCGGCTACGGCTGGAAGGAGTTGCAGTGGTTCACCATCAACGCGATGAAGAGCGCCTTCATCCCGTTCGACGAGCGGCTGCGGATCATCGATGAGGTGATCAAGCCGGCGTACGCGAAGTTGCTGGCCTGAGTTCAGCCATGCGGGTGGCCGGCGAGCAGGCCGGCCACCCGGCGCAGCACCTCCCGGGCTCGGGCCGCCTCCGCGCCCAGGCCCATCTGCCGGCGCAGCACGGCCGGCTCGGCCCGCAGCAACGCCACCCCGCGCCGAACCAGCACCCGGGGTGCCTTGCGCTGCTCGGACAGGTCACGGGCGAGTCGACGCAGGAAGGTCGCGCCACGCGGGCGGCGCAGCGCGTACGCCCCGGCGAGCAGGCCACGGCGACGGCACTCCTCGACGATCTCGGCGGCGAAGATCCCTTCGGCCACGAAAAGTGGCGATCCGGCGACATCAAATGGCCGGGTGGCCACCCGTCGATCGGCGCCGATCGCATAAACCGGCACATCGGCTCGACCCTCGCGGGCAAGTCGGGCAATGATTTCCACCGCACTGGAGGCGTCCCAGGACTGCGGCGATTCCCAATCCACCTGGCCGTTTCGTCGGGGCAACGTAGGGTCATCGCCGTCTTTGTAGAAGTCGTCCAAGCAGAGCACCGGCAAGCCGGTTTGCTGCGCTATGTACGACTTTCCGGACCCCGATGGGCCGGCCAGTAGGACAACACGGTGCGGATGTTTCATTACCTTCAGTTACTCCGGCCAGACAGACTGCTATCAAATCGCATCAACATCTCATCACACCTTCGGTCGGGGACAACCTGGGCTTTCTTCTTGTCGACCGGCGTGATGGAATCTCGGGGGTCCGACCCGCCGGGTCGGTCGCTGGGCGTTGCCCGGGGCAACGCGTTCAAGCTGTAATCGCGAGGGCGGTGACGTGAGCAAACGGCCAAAGACGGCGGGCTCCTTCCTGTCGCGGCTGCGCCGGCCGGCCAGCCGGCTCCGGGACATGCCGATCTGGTCCAAGCTCGGTCTCATCATGATCGTGCCGACCATCGCCACGGTCGTGGTGGGCACCAGTGGTCTCATCGACCACGTGGAGACGCTCAACAATGCCAACCGAGCTGGCGACCTGGCGAATCTGTCGAGCTATTCGGGTGACCTGGTCGACAGCCTGCAGGACGAGCGGACCGCCGCCGTGCTGCTGCTGGGCGCGGACGGGACGCAGCCGACGGCGCAGTACCAGGAGGCATACAACCGGGTGAACTCCCGGGTGGACCAGGATGCGATCCCCTACCGGCAGCAGCGGACCGAGATCGAGGACCTGCCGAGCAGCCTGGAAGGGCTGCTCGACAGCATCGACCAGAACCTCCAGGACCTGTCGGGCGTCCGCAGCCAGGTGTTCAACGGGAAGCTCGCGCTCACCGAGACCGTGCAGGCGTACGAGGGTCTGATCAGTGACCTGCTCGCCATCCGCGACTCGTCCACGCAGCTCGCCGGTGACAACCAACTCAGCGACCGGATGCGCGCCGCCGCGGCTGTCGCCCGGGAGAAGGAGTTCCTCGCCGTACGCCGTGTCGTGGTGCACCGCGCGCTGGGCGTGAAGGGCGGACAACGCCTGACCCCGGCACTGCGCAGGGACTACGTCGCCAGCGACACCGGCCAGCAGCAGGCCCTGCAGAGCTTCAAGGCCGTCGCCACCCCGGACGACGCGAAGTTCCACGACCAGACGGTCGCGGGCGGCGACCGCCGGCAGGCACAGAACTACACCGGCTGGATCGACGGCAACACCACCGGCAACATGCGCGGTGCGCCGTTCGGCCCTGACCAGTGGGAAGCCGCCATGACGGCCAACGCCAAGCTGATCCGCACCGTCGAGCGGAAGCTCGACAGTGAAGTGGTCAACCAGGCCGACACCCTCCGCTCGGACGTCCAGCGCCAGGTCTTCCTGGAGACCGGCCTGCTGCTCAGCATGCTGCTGCTGGCCATCCTCTTCGCGTACCTGGTGGCCCGCTCGATGGCCCGCTCGCTCCGTGAGCTGCGGCAGGGCGCGCTCTCCGTGGCCCAGTACGGCCTGCCACAGGCGGTGGCCCGACTGCGCGACCCGCAGGTCGTCGGGCAGCTCTCCCCGGTGCAGCTGGCCAACCAGATCGCCGAACCGCTGCCGGTGCGCAGCAAGGACGAGTTCGGCCAGGTGACCGAGGCGTTCAACGCCGTCCACCTGGAGGCCGTCCGCACGGCCGCCGAGCAGGCGGCACTGCGTGCCTCCGTCGCGACCATGTTCGTCAACCTGGCCCGCCGTTCGCAGATCCTGGTCGACCGCCTCATCGGGCACCTCGACCGGTTGGAGCGCGGCGAAGAGGACCCGGACCGGCTGGCCGAGCTGTTCCAGCTCGACCACCTGGCCACCCGGATGCGCCGTAACGACGAGAACCTGCTGGTGCTCGCCGGTGCCGACTCCACCCGTGTGCAGCGCGAGCCGGCCGCTCTCATCGACGTGCTGCGCGCCGCGCAGTCCGAGGTCGAGCACTACACCCGGATCGAGTTCGGGGTCATCGACCGCGACATCGAGGTCGCCGCGCACGCGGTCAACGACCTGGTGCACCTCGTCGCGGAGCTGTTCGACAACGCCACAGCGTTCTCCCCGCCCGACTCGCAGGTCATGGTCGAGGCCCGCCGGGTCGGTGACCGTTCCTCGCTGTACGTCGAGGACCGTGGCATCGGCATCAGCGCCGAGCAGCTGCACGACCTCAACGAGCGGCTCGCGACGCCGCCGCAGGTCGATGTGGCCGTGTCCCGGATGATGGGCCTGGTCGTGGTCGCCCGGCTGGCGTCCCGGCACGGTGTCCGGGTCGAGCTGCGCCCCGGCAGCGACCGCGGCACTGTCGCCGAAGTGAGCCTGCCCACCTCGGTGCTGGTGCCCCGGGCACTGTCCGGTCGGGTGCAGCAGCCTCCGGCGCTGCCGGCGGCCGGTGCTCCCCAGTTCGGTGGTCCGCAGTCCGGTGGGCCCGCGCCGGTCTTCGGCGCGCTGCCCGCACTGGGCAACGGCCCCCGGCCGAGCGAGTCCGGCAACCAGGTCACCCTGGGCGGTCGTCCGTTCGACCCCGCTTCGCGCAACGGTGCCGGCACCCCCGCCAACGGTGGTGCCTACCGCTCGATGCCGGCCTGGTCCGATCTGACCGGCGCGGCCGGAACGAACGGCGTCAACGGCGGCGACGGGTTCACCCCCCGGTCGGCCAACGGCCCGGGAACCGACCCGCTGCCGCAGCGCCGGGCCGGCGACGAGACCCCGACCACCGGCCAGCAGCCGTCCATTCCGCGTCAGCTGCCGAGCAGCCCCGAGGCGCACCCGTACTCGGCGCCGCCGGTCTCGGCACAGCCCTACTCCGGTGCGCCGGTCTCCGCCTCGCCGGCCTCCGGCCAGCCCTACTCGGGTCATCCCTACTCGGGTGCCCCGTACGGCGGCGCGCCGGTCTCCGCAGCCCCGGCCTCCGGGCAGCCGTACGCCGGTCCGCCGGTGTCGGCGTCGCCGGTCTCGGCCTCGCCGGCGTCCGGGCAGCCGTACTCGGGCCAGCCGTACTCGGCACCGCCCGCGTCCAGCCAGTCGTTCAGCGGGTTCGCGCCCCGGTCCGCCCCGCCCGCACAGGCAGCCAGCGCTCCGGCGCCGCCGGCCTGGCCGCCAGTGCCGGGCAGCGACCGGGACACGGCCACCCCGCCGGTGCCCGAGCGGCTCGCCGCCGCGCTGGACATGACGACGGAACTGCCGCGGGTGCCGCGACCCGGCGAGCAGCCGGCCGCGGCCCAACCTCCGGCACCAGCGCCGACCCCGGCAGCAGCGCCGGCTCCGGCCCCGCAGACTCGGCCGACGCCGCAGCAGCCGCAGGCGCAGAACCGTCAGCGGTACGCGGACGAGACGATGGAGCTGCCGATCTTCCGGGAGCTCGAGTCGGCCTGGTTCCGTACCCGTCGCCCGGGCTCCGAGGAGACCGCGGCCGGCGGCCAGCCAGCGACGAACGGCGACTCCGCGACCCAGCAGTTCGCCACGGTCGAGGCCAGCGGTCGGGCAGTCCACAAGACACCACCCGGGACGACAGGTAACACACCGATGGCAGACACTCCGACGGTCGGAGGAGCGCCGCGGAACAACGGCTCCACAGCGAACGAGGGCACCCGCCCCAGCCTCGCCGAGAGCCTGCCGAACCGCCGGCCCCAACCGCAGAGCAACGGCTGGCAGACCGCTGCCGACGACGGCTGGCGTGCTGCCTCCGCGGCGGCCGGTGCGGTGCCGGTGAACGAGACCACCACTACCGGTCTGCCGAAACGCAAGCCGATGGCGCAGTTGGTGCCCGGTGCGGTGGAGAAGCCCACCACCTCGGTCCAGCGGCGCTCCCCGGAGGCGGTTCGTGGCCTGCTCTCCGCCTACCACCGGGGCGTGCAGCGAGGGCGTAGCACCTCGGACACCCCGACCAGCCCGGAGGCGACTCCGGGAGGGCAATCCTCGCAGTCTGGCTCAGGCCCGGTGGCCGGGAGCGGGCAGAAGGAGCAAGAAGGATGACAACTACGCAGGATCTTGGTTGGCTGCTGGCCAACTTCGCCGACCGGGTGCCCGGCGTCGCGCACGCGGTCGCCGTATCGGCGGACGGCCTACTCCTCGCGTCGTCACGGGATCTGCCGCGCGACCGGGCAGATCAGCTCGCCGCGATCTCGTCGGGTCTGGTCAGCCTGACCCAGGGGGCAGCACGCTGCTTCGAGGGAGGCGCGGTGTTGCAGACCGTCGTGGAGATGGACAATGGCTTCCTGTTCCTGATGTCCATCTCGGACGGCTCGTCCTTCGCCGTGCTGGCAGCCCGCAGCTCCGACGTGGGCCAGGTTGGCTACGAGATGGCGCTGCTGGTCGACCGGGTGGGCGACGCACTGACCCCGCAGCCGCGTGCGGCTGCGGGCATGCTGGGCTGACGTTTCGCCGATCGTGAGGTCGGCACGACTGCAACAACGACAACGACGGGTTTCACCGGTGGGAGCCGGTAACGGGTGCGAAGGAGGTGAGCGGCGAGATGGCCGATCGTGACGAACCAACCGGAGCGTTGGTCCGTCCATACGCCGTGACCCGTGGTCGCACCCGTCCCCGGCTCGACATCGCGCTGGAGGCGCTCGTCGAGACGACGGTGCGCGGCCGGGCTGCTGCCAATGGCAACGGCGGCCAGGGCCGCGAACACCAGTACATCGCCGCGCTGTGTGACGGACGCGTGCAATCGCTCGCGGAGATCGCGGCGCGGATGCAGCTCCCGCTCGGTGTGGCCCGGGTGCTCATCGCCGACATGGCGACGGACGGCCTGGTCGCGGTCCACGAGCCGACCATTTTGGACGACTCCGACGACGCGGTGGGCACTGAACTGCTGGAGAGGGTGCTGAGTGGACTTCGCAGGCTCTGACATGTCGCACCGCCCGCCGAACCCGAGCGGCCGCGTGACGTCGGCGAAGATCGTTATCGCCGGTGGATTCGGCGTCGGTAAGACGACGCTGGTCGGCTCGGTCTCGGAGATCACGCCGCTGACCACCGAGGCCATCATGACCTCCGCTGGCGTGGGCGTCGACGACACCCGGCAGGTGCCGGGCAAGACGACGACCACGGTGGCTATGGACTTCGGCCGGATCTCGATCGACCGTGACCTGATCCTGTACCTGTTCGGTACGCCGGGTCATACCCGTTTCTGGTTCATGTGGGACGAACTGGTGCGGGGTGCGATCGGTGCGGTCGTGCTGGTGGACACTCGCCGGCTGGCCGACTGCTTCGCGGCGATCGACTTCTTCGAGCACCGACGCCTGCCGTACCTGGTGGCGATCAACTGCTTCGACGGGATGCAGTACCACGACCCGCAGGACGTCCGGGACGCCTTGGCGATCTCGAGCGACGTGCCGGTGGTGGCCTGCGACGCCCGTAACCGGGAGTCGACGAAGCACGTGCTGATCTCGCTGGTCGAGTACGTGCTCACCATGCGCCGTACGCGCGCCGTCGCCCCGGCCTGATCGCGGCGCTGCACGCCCCGGTGGTGGCTCCGGCCGCCATCGGGCGCTGCCGGCCGCCCCGATGAGTGTCTCCGCGCTGGCTCGTCGCCCAGACGAGCCGGCGCGCCGCCGAGCCGCCTCCTGACGACCTGGAAGCTGTCAGCCCCTTCCCGGGGCACGAGCTCACCCATTGTCCTCGCGAGGCGGCTTCTGCGTGCCCGGGGATCGCCCTGCTGACGCAGAAGCGCCCCCAGCCAACTGGCTGGGGGCGCTTCTGCGTCTGAAGAGGGTCAGGACTGGTAGCCGGCCGAGCGGTACTCGTACTCCCGGTCGTCGTCGCGGTCCCCGTGGTCGCGGCTGAAGTCCCAGCCGCCGGCCGCCTCGCGACCGGGCCGACCGCCCACAGCGAAACCGCCGATCTCCTGGCCGCGACGCCAGCCACGGAAGTAGCCGGTCGTGTTCTCCGCGAGGCTTGCCGCATCACGCACTATGCGCAATGGGCGCTCCTCGCGTAGTGGCGAACCCGGCACCAGGTTGGCCTGCGGTACGCGCTTCGGCAGCCCGGCGTTGGTCTCGGCGCCCACCGCCGGGCGGGCGGCCTGCTCAGCGGCCTGCCAGCCGGTGTCGGCAGTGGTTGACCAGTCCAGGTCGGACTCCTCGGCCTGGCCGACGAACCAGGCCGACTTGGCCTGCGCGAAGATCAGCAGATCGCCGTCGCCCTCGTCGGCGACCGGCGGCGGCCGGTGCTCCATCGGCGGTGGCCGGTGCTCGACCGGGGGCGACGGCCGGTGCTCGGCGGCACGCTCGGTGCGGGCGGCCGCCCGACCGTTGCGAGCGGCCTGCTCGCGGTCGACCAGGCGCAGCGGCGGCGTCTCCAGGTGCTGGTCCGCGGGAGGGTTGGGCCCTTCGCGCAGCGCCCGGTCGGCCAGCGGCGGCGGCTCCACCAGCCGCAGCATCGGTGGCTCCGGCGGCAGGTCGTCCGCCAACCAGGGCGGGGTGACCCGACCGTCGGCCCGACCCGGGTCGGTCGGGGCGTCGACACCGCGGCTGCCGCCGTACGAGTAGGCCACCGGGTTGTTCGGTGAGCTGTCGGACGGGTCCTCCGGGTTGTTGACCAGCGGCCAGTTGGCCCGGGAGCCGGGCGGTGCGGTCTCCTGCCCGGGGCGGGGGGTCGGCACCGGAATGCTGAGATCGGTGGCGCTGAACCCGCCGGTGGGTGGCTCGTCGACCGGGCGTTGCTGGTGGCTCGGCCGGGGCTCGCCGTTGGTCTTGGGGCGGGGCGGAATGACAGTACGCTGCCGCTCGGCCCGCGCGTGGTTGATCGCGGCGGTGGTCAGCGTCGGCCGGAACGGCTCGCCGGCCTCGGCCGGGGGCACCATGCCGCGCTGTGCCGGCGCGATCGGAGTGATCCCGGGGGGCGGGGGCGGCGGCGCGGAGACCGGCCGGTTGGTCGGGCCGTCGATCCGGCTGGGGAGCGGCTCGCTGCGGGTGGGCAGCGTGGACGCTGGCGGACCAGCCATCGCCGCCGGGGTCATCGGTGCGGGTGCGACAGGCGGTGGCGTGACCGGCGCCGGGGCGACCGGCGGTGGCCCGAGCGGGCGGGGCGACGCCAGCGGCGCGTTACCGGGGACCGGCTCGGGACGGCTGCGCCGCCCGACGGCGGGTGCTGGCTCGGCGCCCGACGGGGCGGGTCGGACCGACCGCAACCCGGCGTTGGTGCCGGCCAGGCCGGTCAGACCGGCGTTGGTGCCGGCCAGGCCGGTCAGCTCACCGACGGACTCGCCACGGCGGGCAGCGGCCCGGCGGCCGGGTGCTTGGACAGGAGTGCTGACGCGTGAGCTGAGCGCGCTGACCAGCGCCTCACACCCGGCGTCGCACGCCCGGACCGAGGCGACGGCCTGGCGGACCGTCTCGGCCACCGCGGACGTGAGCGCACGGTTGACCGCGGCGCGTCGGGGTGTCTCGGAGATGGCGACCCGCAGGGCGGTGACCGCCTCGTTGATCTCCTCGGCATCGGCGACCCCGTCCGCGGCGAGGTGCGCGGCGATGGCGTCCGCCGCGACCGACACCTCGCGGCCCCGGGCCACTGTGCCGCCGAGCATGCCCGGCTCGGGCAGCGCGTCCAGCACGGCCAGAGAGACCGGCTCGGCTGGGTCCGGGTAGGCGCGGAGAGCCGCCGGGTAGAGCTCGCGCAGCACCTCGCGCAGCGCCACGGCGGCGGAGTGCCGACCACTGGTCAGCGCGGCGTGCGCGGACAGCACCTGCTTGTAGCCGGCGAGATCCCGGGGTGCCGGCAGGGTGACGGCCGAGAGCGCCCCGGCCTGCAACGCGCGGGCCAGACCGACCGCCCGTCGTTCGGCCGGAGGTGACTGCATCTCCTCAAGGGAGTCGTCATCGGCGAACCGCTCGGCGAAGTCGTCCACCGAGTCGTCGTCGGCGATCGCCAGGGGCCGCCCCGCCGCGCTCAACAGCGAGGTGACCGTGTGGTCGTCGCTGTCGGCGGCGATGGCCGCACCGCTCGGCCCGCCCGACCGCTCCACGAGCAGCGAGACGAGCTGGGCGTAGCCAGCGGCGTCATCGCTGATCTCGCAGACATGCAGCAGACGGCCTGCGTCGTCGACCACAGCGGACGTCAGCGTCGAACCGGCGGAGGCCGGTCGGTCAGCCGGATCCGCCGAGGCCAGACCGCAGTAAACGCGCACGAGCGCCACGGCGTCGTCCTCCTCCCGGGACAGGTCTTTCCTCTGCCAGCAACTGATGCTCCCCGGTACGGGTCAGTCGCGCCAGTCCACCACCGCAGAGATCTTGCCGACAATGGTGCGCCAACCCAAACTCGCGGTCTGCGCACCGATCTTCTTCAGCCGTCGCCGACCCATGAACGCGCCGATCCCACCGTTGGCGGTGGCGCGCAGCGCCTCGTCCAGGTCGTCGAGGCTGGAGCCGGCCGAGAGCATGTCGAGTACCGCAGGCAGCCGCAATGCGTACGAGAGGTCACGCGCGACCTCGCCCGCCTCGATCAGCAGAGTCGAATCCCACGTGTCGTGCCCGCCGCGCAGGTTCTCCACGACCAGGTCGAGCTCGTAGGTGTCCTCGTCCAGCGGAGCGATATCTGCCGGCTCCACCCGTTCGGACAATTCATTCCAGCTGTCCAGTTGGGACAGATCGTTTGGCGCACCGGATCGGATGAAACTGACGAGCGACTCGGGGGTCTTGAACAGCAGCAGCTTGCCCTGGTTGCTGAGGAAGACCGGCACCTCCTCGTCGTCCGCCTCGTCCGCCTCGTCGGTGGCGGCCTCGTCGGACTCGTCGCCGGTGTCTGCGGCGCCGTCGCGGCGGCGGCGCGTGGACTCCTCGTCCTCGTCCTCGGCGGCGAACTCCCCGGCCAGTTCCTCGTCGAGGATGACGACGGTCTCGTCGTCCTCTTCCTCCTCGATCGCCTGGCGGCGGGCGAGGAACGGGTCGTCCTGGTCGCGCTCGGTCACGTCGGTGGGGGTCAGCGAGCTGGCCGGCCGGTACGCCCGGAGCGTGAAGCCGGTGCCGGCGGGCAGGGCGATCTCCACTGGGTCGATGCGCAGCTCGTCCCAGAGCGAACGGTCGATCGACGCCGACGGGCGGTCGGTCTCCTCGGTCTCGTCTGGCTCGGCCGCGCCGGTGGTGTCGTCGAGCTCGGGCTCGTCGGCGTCGGGCCGTTGGGGCGACTGGCGGGCCACGCTGACCTCCGTGTGCTTCGGGTTGCCCACCCGCCGGGGTCTGGCCGGCGAGTGACTCTGGGCACATACCCTAGTCGGCGGCGCTGGGTGACCGATGCCCGCACCCCGGTGGCCGGTTGGTGCACGGGTCCGACCTGCTGGTCGTCAGCGCTGGCGAAGCGGCCGTTCGACAAGTAGCGTAGCTACGTATGAAGGCCCAGGCGCTGCACGGCCATCTCGACGCTCTGCTGCTCGCCGTTCTCGAACAGGGCGCGTTGCACGGCTACGCGATCATCGAGGCGCTGCGCGCCCGCAGTGACGGCAATCTCGATCTGCCCACCGGCACCATCTATCCGGCGCTCCGTCGCCTGGAACGCGCCGGCCACGTGGCGAGCACCTGGAGCACTGTCAGCGGTCGGGAACGGCGGACGTACCAGCTCACCGACTCCGGCCGACGGGCGCTGGCCGGGGAGCGCGCGGGTTGGCGCGAGTTCCAACTGACCGTCGGGCGGTTCCTCGACCCCGGCAGCCCGCCCACCCCGGCCTGAGCCGCGCGGGGCGGGCCGCCGATCAGCGGGTGGTGGCCAGCAGCCAGCCGCGTGCCGCGCGGGTCAGCGAGAAGTATCCGCCGCCCACCAACACCGCCCCGATGATCATTGGGGGCCAGTGCAGCGCCGCGTCCCAGAGGTTGAGTGACCAGGTGAAGAGGGCGCAGCCAGCGATCATGCCGAGGGCCAGGACGCCGGTCAGGCCGGCGCCCACCGCACGCTGCGCCAGGGCCAGGCCCGGCCGTGGCGCCCGCGCGCTCGCCCACACCACCAGCAGGCCGGCCACCGAGAGCAGCAGCGCGCTCATCCAGATCCAGTCGACCGAGTTGGAGAGCAGCAGGTAGCCGGCCGGGGGACGCGGGCCACCACTCCAGCTCGACCCCCGCCAGGTCAGATCACCGGCGACCACCCCCACCCCGGCGATCGCCAGCATCCGCAGGGAGAGCCCGCGTAGGGCGCCCACCGCCAGCTCGGCCTGCCAGGACGGGAGCAGCTGCGCCGGTGAACCGAACTCGACCACCGCCCGACGCTGCGCCTCGGTGGGTGGCACCCCGCTCTCGCGGTACGCCTCGACGGCGTCCAGCAACCCATGCCGGGCCTCGGTCAGCAGGTCGGACTTGAGTCGCGCCGGCCCCTGCAACCGAGCCGCCAGCTCCCGCAGGTGCTCGTCGACCATCACGTCCTCACCGCGCGCCATGGCACCACAGTGCCACGGACTGCGGCGGCTCGACGTCCGGGACAACCCTGGTCCGCCCCCGAGGCGGGTCAGGGGGCGAGCGCCAGGTAACCCCGTTCGGCAGCGGCCTGGAGCTGCCACTGGTCCCGGTACCAGCCCGGGGCGGCGACCAGCTCGGCGTGCCGACCGCGCTGGATCACCCGGCCGCCGTCCAGGACCACGATCTCGTCCAGCTCGTCCAGCTCGTCCAGCCCGCTGAGCCGGTGGCTGATCAGCAGCACCGAGTGCCCGGCGGGGGTGGCGGCGAGGGCGGACGCGAGCACCGCGTCCGCAGCGGTCGGGTCCAGACCTTCGGTGGGCTCGTCGAGCACCAGCACCGCCGGCGCGGCCAGCAGGGCCCGGGCGAGCGCAAGCCGCTGCCGCTGCCCGCCGGAGAGCTGCCCGCCCTCCTCGCCGACCAGCGTGTCCCAGCCCGCCGGCTGGGCGCGGACCCAGTCCAGCAGGCCGGCGGCGTCGACCGCCCCGGTCAGCTCCTCCTCGCCCGCTCCGGCCCGTCCGAGCAGCAGGTTCTCCCGCACTGTGGCGTGGAAGACGTACGCCTCGGCCAGCAGCCCGCCGACCGCGCGGGGCAGCGCCTCCTCGGCGTACGTCGAGAGGTCGTGGCCGTCCAGTGTGACCCGGCCGGACGCCGGCTGGACGGTGCCGGTCAGCACGGCGGCCAGGGTGCTCTTACCGGCGCCGCTCGGGCCGACGACAGCGATTCGGCGTCCCGCCGGCAGGTCCAGGCTGACCCCGTCCAGGGCGGGTGCCGCGCCGGCCCGGTACCGCACTGTCACGTCGACGAAGCGCAGGTCGTGCGGGCCGCTCAGGTCCGTTGGACCGGTCGCGGGCGACGGGGTCGGCGGGTCGGTGTCGAGCAGGTCGGCCACCCGGGTCAGGCCCTGCCGCAGCTGCGTCCACTGCCGGGCCGCCGTGACCAGCGCCAGGGTCACCTCGACGGCGGCCAGTGCGCCGACGGCGAGGACGCCCACCAGCACCCCCGACACGTCGGTGGCGAGCGCGACCAGCACCACCGCCGCGGCGGTCACGCCGGCGGTCAGCACGCCGGCCGCGTCCACAGCGAACCCGGTGGCGGCCAGCCGACGTTCCAGTCGGGCCAGCCGGTGGGCGCGCTGCTCGGCGGCGCGCAGCGTGCTGGCGGTCGCCCCGAACGCGGCCAGGTCGGCCGCGCCGTGGGTGAGGTCGATCGCGTCGGTGGCCAGCGCGCCCCGCAGGGGGGCCACCTCGGCGGCGCTGCGTCGGGTGACAGCGGTGGCCAGTGCGGGCAGCGCCACCCCGGCGACCAGCAGCCCGACGGCGAGCGCGCCGGCGGCCGGTGCCGAGATCAGCGCCGCCACGGCCACCGCCAACACACCGACCACTGCCGCCGCCGAAGCGGGCACCAGCACCCGCAGCAACAGGTCCTGGACGGCCTCCACGTCGGAGACCAGGCGGCTCAGCACGTCCCCCGAGCGGTGCGCCGTGCCACGGCGAGCCGCCAGGGTGGCGAAGACCCGGGCCCGGACGTCGGTGATCATGCGAAGCACCGCGTCGTGCCCGGCGAGCCGTTCGGTGTAGCGGAAGACGCCCCGGCTGATCGCCAGCGCCCGGACCGCGACGATCGCCACGGTGAGGCGGTCCAGCGGAGGCTGACCGGCGGCGCTCATCAGCAGCCAGGTGGCGGTGGCCATCAGGGCGAGCCCGGCGAACTCGGTGGCGGCTGCCAGCAGCCCGGCTCCGACCAGGCGGCCCAGGTACGGCCGGGCCAGTCGCAGCACGGCCCGCTCGGCGGCGAGCCGCCCGGCCGGCGTCGGATCGGCCACCGCCGCCGGCCCGTGTTCGGCGGTCATCGGCTGGCCTTCCCGGTCGGTTCGGGCGTCAACTCGGTGACCCGCCCGTCCTCGATGCGCAGGATCCGGTCGGCGTCGGCGAGCAACGCCGGTCGGTGCGCTACCAACAGCGCGGTCCGCCCGGCGACCAGGCGACGGGTGGCGTCGAGCACCACCGCCTCGGCCGCCGTGTCGAGTCGGGCGGTGGGTTCGTCGAGCAGCACCACCGGGGCGGCCCGCAGGAACGCCCGGGCCAGCGCCACCCGCTGCCGCTGCCCGCTGGACAGCCCGTGGCCGCGCTCGCCGAGCAGGGTGTCCAAGCCGTCGGGCAGCCCGGCCACCACGTCGTCCAGGGCGGCGTCGTGCACCGCGGCGGTGAGCGCGTCGGCCGGAGTGTCCGGCGCGCCGAGGCGGATGTTGTCGGCCAGCGAGGCGGCGAAGAGGTGCGCCCGCTGCGGCACCCAGGCGAACTGCCGGCGCCAGGCGTCCGGGTCGGCGGTGGCGAGGTCGACCCCGCCCACTGTGATCCGGCCGCTGGTCGGCACCACGAAGCCGAGCAGCAGGCCGAGCAGTGTGCTCTTGCCGGCGCCGCTGGGCCCGATGATGGCGATCCGTTCACCGGGTCGGATGGTCAGTGTCACGTCGCGCAGCGCTGTGGTGCGCTCGTACGCCACCGTCACGCCCTCGAACCGGATCTCGGCCCGCGCGTCCGGGGCGGAGGCGCCCTCGGCGGCCCGGGGCGCGACGGGTGCGGCGGAGACGGTCAACGCCTCGTCCAGCGCGGCCAGACCTTCCATGCTGGCGTGGAACCGGCTGCCGGCGGCCCTCAGCGGCAGGTACGCCTCCGGGGTCAGCAGCAGCACCAGCAGCGCGGTCTGGAGGGCCAGCCCGCCGCCGAGCAACCGGATGCCGACCGGCACCGCGACCAGCGCCACCGAGAGGGTGGCGACCAACTCCAGCACCAGCGCGGAGAGGAACGCGATCCGCAACGTCTTCATGGTGGCGACGCGGTGACCGTCGGCCATCCGGCGCACCACGTCGGTCTGTGCCCGGGCCCGCCCGAACGCGCGCAACGTGGGCAGCCCGGCCACCATGTCGAGGAAGTGCCCGCCGAGCAGAGCGAGCCGCCGCCACTGCCGTTCGGTGGCGGCCTGCGCCTGCCAGCCGAGCAGCGCTCCGAAGACCGGGATCAACGGCAGGGTCAGCGCGATGATCACCGCCGAGCTCCAGTCGGCGAAGACGACCCGGGCCAGCACCGCCAGGGGCACCGTCACGCTGAGCACCAGCTGTGGCAGGTACCCGGTGAAGTACGCGTCCAGCGCGTCCAACCCACGCCCGGCCAGGGTGGCGATCTCACCGGCCCGCTGCCCGGCCACCCAGCCGGGCCCGTGCCGGCCCACCGCGCCGAGCAGGTCGGCCCGCAGCGTGGCCTTGACGGTGGCGGCGACCCGCGCCGAGACAGTGCCCTGCGCCCAGACCACTGCCGAGCGGGCGGCGACCGCGACGACGAAACCGGCCAGCGCCGGTCGGTCCAGCCGACCGTCGATGGCGGTGGCGAGCAGCGACGCGAGCGCGGTGGCCTGCGCCACGATCAACCCGGCGGCCAGCACGCCCAGGAGCCCGAGCACGGCAAGGTCGCCCCGGGCCGCAGGGACCCGGCGCAGCAGACGCGGGTCGAACGGACGGCGGCTCACCAGTACACCGGTGCCCTACCGTCGGTCCGTCCTCGGAAAACCCACCAGCACATCGCCTGGAAGCCTAGTAGGGCCGGAAGTAGCGGCAGCGCCACCCAGCCCAGCAGCCGCAGGGTCGGCGCGCTGGCGGCCGCGTCGGCCACCCGCAGCGAGGCGTCCGGGTCGGTCGTGGACACCAGCACGTATGGCCAGAGAGCGGCTCCGACCAGCACCACCGGCAGCGCCAGGGCCGCGCCGGTGGCGACCAGGGCCCACCCGGGCCGCCGCCGTGCCAGCGCCGCGCGGGCCGCCAGCAGCGCCACCACGAGCAGCACCGGCAGGAGTACGGCCACCGCCGGCCGCTGCACGGCGTCGCGTACCCGGGCGGAGAGCAGGCCCACGACGGTGGCCAGGGCGACAGCGGTGAGCGCCACCGGCACCAACCGGCGGGCGGTACGGCCGACCACGGCGGCGGCCTCGGCGGAGAGGCGGACTGTGAGGAAGGTCGCCCCGTGCACAGCGACCAGGGCGACCATGGCCAGCCCGGCGGCTGCCGCGAACGGGGTGACAAGGTGCGTCACCCCGGCGACGTGCCCGTCGGCCTGGAGGGGCACGCCCTGCAACAGCGCGGCGAGCAGCACCCCCCAGCCCAGCGCGGCGAGGGCGCTGCCGATCATCACGACGCGGTCCCAGCGAGCGCGGATCCGCTCGTCGTCGGGTCGGCTCCGCAGCTGCACCCCGACGGTGACCAGGATGACGCCGACCAGGGCGCCGACGACGGCCGGATAGCAGCCGGCGAGCAACTCGCCCTCCAGAAGGGGGAACGCCCCGAAGAGGATGCCCATGGCGGCCACCAGCCAGACCTCGTTGCCGAGGAAGAACGGGCCGAGGGCGGTGAGCGCCTCCCGCCGCCCGTCCGGACCGACGCCGCGCGCGAGCAGCAGCCCGACGCCGTAGTCGTAGCCGGCGAGCACTAGGTAACTGGCGAAGAAGAGGCCGAGCACTGCGTACCAGGCGAGGTCCACTGTCTACTCCTCAGACGAGGGCGGGTTCGGGGTGGGCCGGCTCGCTGGGCGGTGCCGGCGGGCGGCCGAGCGCCGGGTCGGCCGCGCCTCGCCTGGCGTGCCGGGCGAGCAGCACCCAGTTGGTGACGGCGAGGGTGCCCAGCAGCAGGCTGAACCCGATCAGCGAGGTCAGCATCAGCGGTGCGCTGACCGGGGAGACGGCCTGCTCGGTGGGGAGCAGTCCGTACGCCACCCAGGGTTGACGGCCGACCTCCCGCGAGATCCAGCCGAGGATCACCGCGACGAACGGCAGCGGCAGGGCGAGCAGGATCAGCCAGAGCGGGAAGCGCAGTCGGATGATCCAGTCCCGGAAGAGCAGGGGCAGCAGAAGCCAGAGGCAGCCCAGGGTGAAGCCGATCAAAATCATGAAGCCGAGCCCGACGCTGGCCAGCACCGGCGGGGTGTAGTCGCCGGGGCCGAACCGCGCGGTCCATTCGGCGATCAGCGCCTGGCTCTCCGGGCCGTCGCCGCCGAACTTGGTCGGCTGCACCGAGCCCACCGGGCCGAACTGGGCGAAACCGAAGCCCTGCACCATCGTGATGGCCAGTGCCGCGGTGACCAGGCCGATCCGCAGCGAGGTGCGGAAGAGCGCGAAGTCCGGGGTACGCCGGAGCAGGTGCCCGGCGCTGACCGCCGCCATCAGCATCCCGCCGACCAGCAGCGCCGCCGAGACCACGTGCCCGAAGGCCATGCCGAGGCTGGGGTTGGTGAGCAGCGCGCCGAAGTCGGTGAGGTGGGCGATCCCGTCGCGGACCTCGTAGCCGACCGGGTTCTGCAGCCAGGAGTTGGCCACCATGATCCAGAACGCCGAGGCGTACGCGGTGATCGCCACGCCCCAGAGCAGCGCGAGGTGGACGCCCTTGCCGAGCCGGTGCCAGCCGAAGATCCACATCCCGAGGAACGTGGACTCCAGGAAGAACGCCACAAGCGTCTCGATGGCCAGCGGTGCGCCGAAGACGTTGCCGACGTAGCGCGACAGGCCACTCCAGTTCAGCCCGAACTGGAACTCCATCACGATCCCGGTGGCGATGCCGAGCACGTAGTTGATCACGTAGAGCTGACCCCAGTAGCGGGTCAGCCGTTCCCACTTCGGGTTGCCGGTGAGCACCCAGGCGGTCTGCATGCCGACCAGCAGGGTGACCAGCCCGAGCGTGACGACCACGAACAGGAAGTGGATCGAGGTCGTGGTGGCGAACTGCAGGCGGGCGAGGAGCAGGGTGTCCATGACCAGCCCTCCATAGCGTTGGCTCCCTTGTCGTAGCCACCCTACACGTAGTTTGCCTACTGATAAGAACTACTACGCCCTGTCGTAGAAAACTCTACTACGCCACGTAGTACGTAGGGGAGATCGCGCTCGATCGTGGATGCACTGGTCTCGCGGCCCCCGCGATGCCCCTCGATCCTGGATCGAGTGCGATCTTGCGAGGGGGCACTGGCGCACGAGGCGTCGCCCGCGCGGTTCTGCCCGCGCGGGCTCAGTGGCGCCTTGTGGGTGTCAGCTCAGGAAGAGGGTGACCGGGAGGGCGACCAGGGTGGTGGCGACAGCGAGAGCGGTGGCACCGAGCACCCGGGGCGGCCGGTCGTCGACCAGCAGGCGCTGCACCCGTACGTCGAGATCCCGGTCGCCCATGCCGAGCGCGCCGGCCGGGGTGATCCGGTGCCCGGCGGCCGCGAACCGGCGTAGCGCCCCCGCCAACGGGGCGTCGGCGTGCAGCTCGCGGGCCTTGTCGTCGGCGCGCATCTCGACCAGCAGGGCGACCCGCTCGTGCGCGTCGCGCACCCAGCCGAACCACGGCAGCGCCCGGCACAGCGCGGTGAACGGCAGCAGCACCAGGTCGTGCCGCTCGTGGGCGTGCGCACGCTCGTGACTGAGCACCGCGGCCAGCTCGGCCCGGTCCAACAGGCTCAGGGTGCCGGCGCTGACCACCACCTGCGGCTTCACTCCCGGCAGGCAGTACGCGGCGGCACTCGGATGATCCAGCACCAGCGCGCCCGGGGCGGCCGGGTCGTTCCGGGCGACCAGGGACAGCAGGTCCCGGTGGCGACGCTGGGCGCGTACGGTGCCGTGGATGCTGCGCACTGTCGTCGTGACCAGCACCGCCCCGATGCCGAAGCCCACGCCGACGCCGGCCAGGTGGAAGGTGCCCACCTCGACCGGCAGAGCGCCGTGGGCGAGGTCGTTGGCCAGGGCGAGCAGGGCGCTACCGGTCGGCCGGTCGTACGCGCTCAACCCGAGCGCCATCGGCAGGCCCATCGCGGAGAGGCCCAACGCCAGCCCGACGGCCTGCCAGCAGACGATCGCCACCCGGGGGCTGCGCCACGTCCAGGTGGAGCGGGCCAACACCTGGGCGGTCAGATAGCAGGCCAGCATCGTGGCGGCGAAGTGCACGGCGTAGGCCATGGCGTACGCCCTACCGCTCCGCAGCCTCGCCAGCGGGTCGTCGGCCCGCCGGCCCGTCCACCCGGTCGGTCAGGGCGTCGGCCCCGCCCGCGTCGCCGCCGGTGGAGCCCGGCCCGGTCAGGCCGGCCTCGCTGCCCAGGGCCGCCCGCAGCACCTCGGCCTCGGTGCCGGTCACCGAGCGGGCGAATCGCACCAGCGCGGCGTCCCGGCTCCCGCCCAGGTCGAGGGCGTCGAGCATGAGTTGGGCGATGTGCGCCTCGCGGCTGGCGGCCGGCCGGTACCGCCAGGCCCGACCCTCCCGTTCCCGCTGCACCATGCCCTTGCCGGCGAGCCGGTCCAGCACGGTCATCACCGTGGTGTACGCCAACTCGCGGCCATCGAGCGCGTCGGCCACCTCGCGCACGGTCACACCGTCCGACGTGCCGGGAACCACGTCCCACAGCACGTCCATCACCGCACGCTCAAGATCGCCCAACCGAGTCACGAGCCAATCCTACCCCCGGTAGTAGACCCCCCACCCACCCTCACCCACCCACCAGGTTGATCATGAGGTTGACCGGCCCCCAGGAGATCAACACCCCCGCCAACCCCATGATCACCGCGCCGACCGGCAACCCAACCCGAGGCAGTACCCCTGAGCTGACCCACCCGACGAACCCGGCCCACGTCAGGTTTTCCGGGGGAGCCCGCCCACGCAGGGATCAAGCCTGACCGCCCGGAGTGGGCGGGCTCCCCCGGAAAACCCCAAAGGCCGAGGAAAGACGATCACACCCCCTTGGGGTGCCACACCGTCTTCGTCTCCAGCAGCGCCGTCATCCGATCCAGGCCCGGGTCGACCGACCAGTCGTGGTCGGCCGGGGCCGGTCGGAGCACCCGCTTGAGGTTCTCCGCCGCCTTGACCTCCAGGTCGGTGGCGAGCGCGGCGTCGGTGACCCCGGTCAGGTCGATCGCGTTGACATCCATGTGCGAGGCCAACGTCGGCGCGGTCTCGGTGATCGCGCCGGTGAGGATGTTGACCACACCGCCCGGCAGGTCGGAGGTGGCCAGCACCTCGGCCAGCGTCACCGCCGCCAGCGGCTCACTCGGGGACGCCGCCGCCACCACCGTGTTGCCGCTGACGATCGCCGGGGCGATCACGCTGACCAGGCCGAGCAGCGCCGGGCGGTCCGGGGCGACCACCGCGACCACGCCGGTCGGCTCGGGCGCGGAGATGTTGAAGTACGGGCCGGCGACCGGGTTGGCGCCGCCGTACACCTGGGCCAGCTTGTCGGCCCAGCCGGCGTACCAGACCCAGCGGTCGACCGCGGCGTCCACCTCGTCGCCGGGGATGCCCAGGGCGACGAACTGCTCGCGGCGGCCCTCCAGCATCTCGGCGGCCCGGTAGAGGATCTGACCCCGGTTGTACGCGGTAGCGCCGGCCCAGCCCTTGACGGCGGCGCGGGCGGCGACCACCGCGTCCCGGGCGTCCTTGCGGGAGGCCAGTGACACATTCGAGGACTGCACGAGATACGACCGTCCCGACTCGCTGCGCGGGAACTTCCCGCCGATGAAGAGCTTGTACGTCTTGCGTACCGCGACCCGCTCAGACATTGAGGTAGCCCTCCAGCCCGTGCCGGCCGCCCTCGCGACCGTAGCCCGACTCCTTGTACCCACCGAACGGCGAGGTGGGGTCGAACTTGTTGAAGGTGTTGGCCCAGACGACGCCGGCGCGCAGCCGGTCGGCCATCCACAGGATCCGGGAGCCCTTGTCGGTCCAGATCCCGGCCGACAGCCCGTACGGCGTGTTGTTGGCCTTCTCCACGGCCTCGGCCGGGGTGCGGAAGGTGAGCACCGACAGCACCGGGCCGAAGATCTCCTCGCGGGCGATCCGGTGTGCCTGGGTGACGCCCGTGAAGATGGTCGGCGCGAACCAGAAGCCCCGGTCGGGTAGGTCGCACGGCGGTGACCAGCGCTCGGCGCCCTCGGCCGAGCCGGCGTCGGACAGCTCGCGGATCCGCTCCAACTGGGCGGCCGAGTTGATCGCGCCGACGTCGGTGTTCTTGTCCAGCGGGTCACCGACGCGGAGCTGGGCCATCCGTCGCTTCAGCGACTCCAGCACCCGGTCGGCCACGTTCTCCTGGACCAGCAGCCGGGAGCCGGCGCAGCAGACGTGCCCCTGGTTGAAGAAGATGCCGTTGACGATGCCCTCGACGGCCTGGTCGATGGGGGCGTCGTCGAAGACGATGTTGGCGGCCTTGCCGCCCAGCTCCAGGGTGAGCTTCTTGCGGGTGCCGGCGATCGACCGGGCGATGGCCCGGCCCACCTCGGTGGAGCCGGTGAAGGCCACCTTGTCCACGCCGGGGTGCTCGACCAGCGCCCGACCGGTGTCGCCGGCGCCGGTAAGGATGTTGACCACACCGGCCGGCAGCTCGGCCTGCTGGCAGATCTCGGCGAAGAGCAGCGCGGTCAGCGGGGTGGTCTCGGCCGGCTTCAGCACCACGGTGTTGCCGGCGGCGAGCGCCGGGGCGATCTTCCAGGCGAGCATGAGCAGCGGGAAGTTCCACGGGATGACCTGCGCGGCCACGCCGACCGGCTGTGGGTTCGGCCCGAAGCCGGCATGGCCCAGCTTGTCGGCCCAGCCGGCGTAGTAGAAGAAGTGCGCGGCGACCAGCGGCAGGTCGACATCGCGGGACTCGCGGATCGGCTTGCCGTTGTCGAGCGATTCCAGGACGGCCAGCTCGCGGGAGCGCTCCTGGATGAGCCGGGCGATCCGGTACAGGTACTTCGCCCGGTCCCGGCCCGGCATCGGACCCCAGACCTTGTCGTACGCCTTGCGGGCGGCGCGCACCGCGCGTTCCACGTCCTGGGCGCCGGCCTCGGCGACCTCGGCCAGCACCTCCTCGGAGGCGGGGTTGATCGACTTGAAGCTGCCACCGTCGGCAGGGTCGACGAACTCCCCACCGATATACAACCCAGAGGCGTTTTTGATTTCCACCACCGAGCGGGACTCGGGGGCGGGGGCGTATTCGAACATCGGCTATCAGTCCAGGGTGAAGTAGTCGGGACCGGAGTAGGTGCCGGTCGTCAGCTTGGTGCGCTGCATCAGCAGGTCGTTGAGCAGGCTGGACGCGCCGAAGCGGAACCAGTCCGGGTCGAGCCAGTCCGGGCCGACGGTCTCGTTGACCATCACCAGGTACTTGATCGCGTCCTTGGTGGTCTTGATGCCACCGGCGGGCTTCACGCCCACCTGCCGCCCGGTCGCCTCGCGGAAGTCGCGGACCGCTTCCAGCATCACCAGGCTCACCGGCATCGTCGCCGCGATCGGGACCTTGCCGGTGGAGGTCTTGATGAAGTCGCCGCCGGCCAGCATGGCCAGCCAGGAGGCCCGCCGGACGTTGTCGTAGGTGGCCAGCTCGCCGGTCTCCAGGATCACCTTGAGGTGGGCATCCCCGGAGGCTTCCTTGGTGGCCACGATCTCGTCGTAGACCTCCTTGTACCGCCCGGCCAGGAACGCACCCCGGTTGATCACCATGTCGATCTCGTCGGCGCCGGCCGCGACGGCGGCCCGGGTGTCGGCCAGCTTGATCTCCAACGGCGCCTGACCCGACGGGAACGCGGTCGCCACGCTGGCCAGGTGCACGGCGCTTCCGCGCAGCACCTCGGCCACGTAGGGGACCATCGCCGGGTAGACGCAGACCGCGCCGACGTGCGGGCAGGACGGGTCGGCCGGGTCCGGACGAAGGGCCTTCGCGGCGAGCGCGCGCACCTTGCCCGGGGTGTCCGCCCCTTCCAGGGTGGTCAGGTCGACCATCCGGATCGCCAGGTCGATCGCCTGGGCCTTGGCGGTGGTCTTGATGGAGCGGGTGCCGAGTTGTGCCGCCCGCTGCTCCGCGCCGACCTGGTCCACGCCGGGCAGGCCGTGCAGGAAGGTCCGCAGAGCGGTCTCGGATCGTCCCAGCTCGGAGAGCTCCGACCGGGCCGACGTCGTTGTCGCCGTCATGGCGAGAAGTCTACGCACCGGACCGCCGAGTGATCTTGCTCACGAGCGCGCAGTGACGCTTCGACGTGAGCGGCGTCCCTGGTCCGACCGCACCCGCACCGCCGCGCCGTACGGACCGGTAGGTTGAGCGATCGTGGACGTACACGTCATTGACCACCCGCTGGCCCAGTCCAGGTTGACTGCCATGCGGGACGCGCGCACCGATTCCTCGACGTTCCGGGCGGCGCTGCACGAACTGACCACCATGCTGGTGTACGAGGCGGCGCGCTCCTTCCCCGTCGAGCGGTACCCGGTGCAGACGCCGGTCACCGGCACCGAGGGCACCCGGCTGGCCAACCCGCCGCTGCTGGTCCCGGTGCTGCGCGCCGGGCTGGGCATGGCGGACGCCGCGCTGGGCCTGCTGCCCGAGTCCTCGATGGGATTCGTGGGCCTGGCCCGCGACGAGGCGACCTACGAGCCCCGCGCGTACATGGAGTCGCTGCCGCGCGACCTGGCCGGGCTGCCGGTGCTGGTGCTCGACCCGATGCTGGCCACCGGCGGTTCGCTGGAGCACTGCTGCCAGCTGCTGGCCGACCGCGGTTGCACCGACATCACGGTGCTCTGTGTGCTCGCCGCCCCGGTCGGCATCGAGCGGCTGGAGCGCTCCGGCCTGCCGCTGCGCCTGGTCACGGCCTCGATCGACGAGGGGCTCAACGACCGCATGTTCATCGTCCCCGGGCTCGGCGACGCCGGTGACCGCCAGTTCGGTGGCATGCCCCGCTTCTGAGGCGATACCCGGTCGGTGCCGGGTCCGGCGGGTCCGTGCGCGGGGTGCGCGGACCGGCTACCGTCTCCGGCCATGACTGGTGTTGCGCTCGCCGAGGAGTTGCTGCTCCTCGCCTACGACGACACGACCGGCAAGGCGACCATGCCGCGGATCAGCCTGGATCTGGGCATGGCCGCCGCGGTGCTGGTCGAGCTGGCCCTGGCCGGCCGGATCGCGTACGCCGACGGGTCCCTGACGGTGATCGACCCGACGCCGACCGGCGAGCCGTTCAGCGACGACGTCCTCAGCCGGATCGCCGCCGACACCCCGCACACCCCGGCGTCCTGGGTGCAGCGTCTGCGGCACGGCCTGCGCGACCGGATCCTCGCCGACCTGTGCCGGCAGGGCGTCGTCCGGGACATCGACGAGACCGAGCTGGGCTTCATCCACGTGCACCGTTACCCGGTCGTGGACACCTCCGTCGAGGCGGAGACCCGCCAGCGGCTGGCCGAGGCGCTGACCGGCGCGGCAGCCCCGGACGAGCGGACCGCCGCGCTGGCCACCCTCGTCGTGGTGCTCCGGATGGAGTCCGCGCTCGGGGTGAGCGGAGAGGCCGCCGCCGACGCCCGCCGCCGGTTGACGGAGATCGCCACCGGCGCCGGGTTCTCCGGCGAGGTGAGCACCGACGACTCGGTGGTCCGCCCGTCGGTCGGCCTGGTCGTCGCGGCGCTGGCCCGGGCCGTCGACCAGGCCCTCGGCCCCCGCCGCTGACTCTCGGCCCGCGCCGCTGACCGTCGGGTCGACCCCGCTCGGCGTGCCCTTTGCTCTGCACCCGCCCAGGCGCCACCGACCGACAGTGGAATGGCGCTTCTGCGGGTGCAGAGCAAAGGGCGGACCTGTTGTGGGTGGGTGCTGCGGGGTTCAGATGCCAAGGGCCGCGCTGACCTCAGCGCGGAGCGCGGCAACGGCCGACGCCGCCCTGCTGCGGGCCGTCCGGACGTCACCGTCCACGACCGGTTCCACCACCTCGAGGTACGCCTTGAGCTTCGGCTCGGTGCCGGACGGGCGGATCACCACCCGGGCCGTCGCGGTCCGCAGGATCACCACGTCCGACTCGGGCAGCAGGTCCCGGGCGCTGTCCACCGACTGCCCGAGCAGGGTGGCAGGTGTGTGTGCCCGGATCCGGGCCATCGAATCGGCGATGACCCGCAGGTCGTCCACCCGGACGGAGAGCTGGTCGGTGTGGTGCACGCCGAACTCGGCGGCCAGCTCGTCCAGCCGGTCCGTCAGCGTGCGACCCTGCGCCTTCAGGCCGGCGGCCAGCTCGGCCACCGTCAGCGCGGCGGTGATGCCGTCCTTGTCCCGGACGTGTTCCGGGGCGACGCAGTAGCCGAGCGCCTCCTCGTAGCCGAAGACCAGCGGCGCGCTTCCACCTCCGGCCCGCACGATCCACTTGAAGCCGGTCAGCGTCTCGTCGTAGGGCAGGCCCCGGGCCGCGCACATCGCCCGCAGCAGTGACGACGACACGATGGTGGTGGCGTACAGCCCGGTGACGCCCCGGCGCATCAGGTGGTCGGCGAGCAGGACGCCCACCTCGTCGCCACGCAGCATCCGCCAGCCGTCGCGGTCGTCCCGGACGACCACCGCGCAACGGTCGGCGTCCGGGTCGTTGGCGATGGCGAGGTCCGCGCCGGTCGAGTCGGCCAGGGCGATCAGCCGGTCCACCGCACCCGGCTCCTCCGGGTTGGGGAACGACACGGTGGGAAACGCCGGGTCCGGTTCGGCCTGGTCGGGCACCACCCCGGGGGTCGGGAAGCCGGCGCGGGCGAAGGCGGCGGTGAGCACCGCCGCGCCCACCCCGTGCAGCGGCGTGTACGCCACCGTCAGGTCCCGTGGCCCGTCCGGGTCGATCACGGCTGTGGCCCGTTCGACGTACGAGGCGACCAGGTCGTCGCCGAGCACCTGACCGGGCTCGCCCAGCGGCACCTGGGTCAGCGGCCCGACCGATCGGATGGCCGCCTCGATGCCGGCGTCGGCGGGTGGCACGATCTGCGCGCCAGCGCCCAACTCGCCGCCCAGCTCCGCGCCCAGATAGACCTTGTAGCCGTTGTCCTGGGGCGGGTTGTGGCTGGCCGTGACCATCACCCCGGCGACACCGCCGAGGTGCCGCACGGCGTACGCCAGCACCGGGGTGGGCAGCGGGCGGGGCAGCAGCAGCGCCGGGCGGCCAGCGCCGGTGGCCACCTGGGCGGTGCGCTCGGCGAACTCGCGGGAGCCGTGCCGGGCGTCGTACCCGATCACCAGCGGGCCGGTGCCACGGTGGGCCGCGAGCCAGGTGACCAGGCCGGCAGCGGCCTGGGTGACCACGGCGAGGTTCATGCCGTTCGGGCCGGCGCGCAGCGGGCCGCGCAGGCCCGCCGTGCCGAAGGTCAGCGGGCCGGCGAACCGGTCGGCCAGCTCCGGGGCGCTCGCCGGCAGCCCGTCGAGCACGGCCGTCAGCTCGTCCCGGCTGGCCGGGTCGGGGTCGTCGGCCAGCCAGCGCCGGGCTTGCTCGCGAATGTCGTCGATGTCAGTGGTGTCCGCCGCCATGCCCCTTGATAGCACGGCGACGGATCATCGCTGCGGGTTCCCTCCGGCTCAGCCGTTCCCGGTGAGCTGGAACGTCCGCGCCATCTCGTCGAAGATCGGCTTGCTCTCCGCGAACTTGGCGTCCGTGGCGGTGAGGTAGAACGAGTACGCCTTGCCGTCCTGCGCCACGCCCCGCCAGACGCCGTGCCGCATCGCGTCACCCTCGCCGCAGGTGTACTCGAATTCGGCGGCCGGCTTGCTGGCCAACTCCGTCTCGGCGGAGGAGATCTGGTTGTACGGCTTGACGCAGGAGGTGCTCCGGGTCTTGAGGCCGTTCTCGGCCGTCTCGGCCCACCGGGTGGAGCTGCTTGTCCACTTCTCGGTGATGATGCGGACCTTGCGGCCGCTGTCCGCCGGGTCGATGTAGTCGGTGTACGAGCCGCCGGTGGCCTTCTTCCAGCCCTTCGGCACCATGACCTGGATCCCGCGGGCGGTGTGCTCCTGCATCTCGAGCGTGGGTGCCGCCGGGGCGGACGCGCTGGGCTGCGCCGCGGGGGTGTTCGGCGGGGCGTCCTCGCCGCCGGAGAGCGCCACAGCGGTGAGCAGCAGCACCACGACCAGCCCGCCGGCCGCGGCGAGCTGCACCTTGCGCGGCCAGCCCTTGACCGTGGTGACGAGCTGACCACCGGTGGCCCGGACCTTGTCCAGCGCGCTGCCGCCCGAAGCGGCGGGTGCGGTGGCCCAGGGCTGGCCGGTGCCCGGCACCGACCACTGGTTGCCGCCGCCGTAGGTGCCGCCGATGCGCTGGGTGGCCTCCGGTGCGCCGCCGTACCCGACCTGCTGGGTGGCGTCGGCCGGGCTGCCGTAGCTGACCCGCTGGGTGGCGTCGGGGTGCCCGCCGGCGTCCACCCGTTGGGTGGCGTCCGCGTTGCCGCCGTAGGTGCGCCCGGCCGCCGGTCGGCCAGGTGCCGGCATCGCGCCGGTCGGCGTGTGCAGTGGACCGGCCAAGGCGTCGGCGCTGGTCTCGTCGAGGCCCCCGGTGGTGCCGGCCGGGGGAGCCGCCTGTGGGCGTTCGCCGCGGCGCAGCGCGGCCAGCCGGTCGGTCAGGGACTCACCCGGGGCCAGCATCGCCTTGCCACCGATCTGGCTGTCCGGCTTCGGCTCCGGCTGGGGCGGCGGGAGGACGGGAATGGGACGCTGCTGCACCGGCACCACGGCGTACGGGTCGGTGACCGAGTGCACGGCCGTCGCCGTGCTGCCCAGCGGGCCGGCGAGCAACTCGCGCAGCATGGCCCGGGAGGTGTGCACGTCGAGCCGGCGCGCCGGGTCCTTCTCCAGCAGGCCCATCAGCACCCGGGTCAGCGGGCCGCTGCGCTGCGGCGGGGCCGGCGGGTCCTCGACCACGGCGTGCATGGTCTCGATCGGGTCGCCCTTGTCGAACGGGGGCCGCCCCTCGACCGCCGTGTAGAGCGTCACACCCAGTGAGAAGAGGTCGCTGGGCGGGCCGAACTCCTGGCCCATGGCCCGCTCGGGCGAGATGAAGTGCGGTGAGCCGAGCACCATGCCGGGGGTGGTGAGCTGCACGTCGGTGGGCATCCGGGCGACCCCGAAGTCGGTCAGCACGCAGCGCCCGTCGGTGCAGATCAGCACGTTGGCGGGTTTGACGTCGCGGTGCAGCACGCCGATCGCGTGCGCGACCTCCAACGCGCCCAGCAGCGCGATGCCGATCTTGGCGACGGCGCGGGGCGCGACAGGCCCGTCCTCGATCACCATGTCGGCGAGGCTGCGGGCGTCCAGCAGTTCCATCACGATCCACGGCCGACCGGCCTCGGTGACCACGTCGTACACCTGCACCACAGCGGGGTGCTGGATGGCGGCGGCGGCGCGGGCCTCGCGCAGGGTGCGTTCGTACATCGCGTCGCGGTCGCTGGGGGCCAGCCCCGGGGGCAGGACGACCTCCTTCACCGCCACGTCACGGCGCAGCAGTGTGTCTGTGGCGCGCCACACCGTGCCCATGCCGCCGTTGCCCACCGAGGACCGCAGCGAGTACCGGCCACCAATGGTGGTGCCGGGCGCCGCTCGTCCGTTGGCGGGACTAACTGGTCCGCCGCTCCACGTCGGGATCTGAGTCACAGAAAAGCCACCGGGGGAAATCGAGGGGGGCTGGGACACAACCCCCCTATCTTGCTGGTTCCGACGCCCGATGCGAAAGCCGACGCGACGGACGTTTATCGAAGTCGACAGAACGTGCCCTGTCGTTCACCACGAGTCGACCGGTCGGGACGCACTGTGCGGTATCCCTCACCCGACGACGTGGCCAGGCGTCTTACCATCCGGGGATGAACCAACGGCGGTCAAGTGAGTCCGGTTTCCCGATCAACGGCGTCTACACGGAGGCCGACCTTCCGGAGGACCTGGACTCCCGGCTCGGCAGCCCGGGCGAGTTCCCGTACACCCGGGGTGTCTACCCCACCATGTACACCTCCCGCCCGTGGACGATGCGCCAGTACGCCGGCTTCGGTACCGCCACCGAGTCCAACGCGCGGTACCACCAGCTGTTGCGGGCCGGCACGATGGGTCTCTCGGTCGCGTTCGACCTGCCGACCCAGATGGGCTACGACTCCGACGAACCGATCGCGCACGGTGAGGTCGGCAAGGTGGGTGTCGCCATCGACTCCATCGAGGACATGCGGCTGCTCTTCGCCGACATCCCACTGGACAAGGTGTCCACCTCGATGACCATCAACGCGCCCGGCTCGGTGCTGCTGCTGCTCTACCAGCTCGTCGCCGAGGAGAACGGGGTGCCGGGCACGGCGCTCAACGGCACCATCCAGAACGACATCCTCAAGGAGTACATCGCCCGGGGCACGTACATCTTCCCGCCGAAGCCGTCGCTGCGCCTGGTGGCCGACACGTTCGCGTACTGCCGCAAGGAGGTGCCGAAGTGGAACACCATCTCCATCTCCGGCTACCACATGGCGGAGGCCGGCGCGACGCCCGCGCAGGAGATCGCGTTCACCCTGGCCAACGGTGTGGAGTACGTGCGGGCGGCGCTGGCCGCCGGGCTCGCCGTCGACGACTTCGCGCCCCGGCTGTCGTTCTTCTTCGTGGCCCGTACCACGCTGCTGGAGGAGGTGGCGAAGTTCCGCGCGGCCCGGCGGATCTGGGCCCGCCTGATGCGTGACGACTTCGGCGCCAAGGACCCGAAGTCGATGATGCTGCGGTTCCACACCCAGACCGCCGGCGTGCAACTGACCGCGCAGCAGCCGGAGGTGAACCTGGTCCGGGTGGCGGTGCAGGGGTTGGCCGCCGTGCTCGGCGGCACCCAGTCGCTGCACACCAACAGCTTCGACGAGGCGATCGCGCTGCCCACCGAGAAGGCGGCCCGGCTCGCCCTGCGTACCCAGCAGGTGCTTGCCTACGAGACGGACCTGACCGCCACCGTCGACCCGTTCGCCGGCTCGTACGTGGTGGAGGCGATGACCGCCGAGATCGAGGCCGCCGCCGTCGAGTTGATGGAGCGGGTGGCCGACCACGGCTCGGCGGTGGACGCGATCGAGGCCGGGTTCCAGAAGCGGGAGATCGAGCAGTCCGCGTACCGGATCGCCCAGGAGATCGACTCGGGGGAGCGGGTGGTGGTCGGGCTCAACCGGTTCACCGTGGACGAGGAGGAGCCCTACGAGCCGCTGCGCGTCGACCCGACGATCGAGGCGGCCCAGGCCGAGCGGCTGGCCCGGCTGCGCTCCGAGCGGGACGCCGACGCTGTGGCGCGGGCGCTCGCCGATCTCCGGGCCGCCGCCGAGGGCACTGACAACGTGCTGTACCCGATGAAGGAGGCGCTGCGGGCCCGGGCGACGGTGGGCGAGGTCTGCGGGACGCTGCGTGAGGTGTGGGGGCTGTACCGGCCCACCGACCGCTTCTGAGCGCCCGATCGCGCGCTTCTGAGCGCCCGATCCCGTCCGGGGCCCGGGGCGCGGTGTGTCCGGCGGGCTCAGCGGGTACCCGGTCGGTTGAGCCGGGACGCACACCGTGTGCGCCCACGGAGGGTGAGTGCATGTGAGCGTCCTTATCCGGCTCGTTGCGGAGTGTGGTCGGTTAATTGTCGGAGTGTCAGTTCACCACCCCGACTAATGCGACAATTTGGCAACGGGGCTCCGACTGGCGCCGGGATTCGTGACCGCCGCGATCGGTTACGCGTTGTAGGAGGTGAGGGGCTGATGACGGCGTTCGACCGTGATCTACCTGCTGTCCCCCGCCTTGACGAGCGCCCTCAGCAGGGCATACGTGACTCTGCGCGGTCCGATCATTACCGTAACGAGGTTGCGCAGCGTCACCGTCGGAGGTCTAGGCTGTCTGCTGTCCCCGATGATCCATCCATTCCTAGTGATCGAGAATTCGACGTGACGAGTGCGTTGACGCTGCCCACAAGTGGCCAGCTGGCGTCGTCCTGGCCGGAGCCGCCACCGGGATCCCAGCCCCTGCCCCGCGAGCTGGACCACCTTCTCGCGCTCCGGGTACCGGGGCTGATCGCTACGCGCCGTCACCTCCACTCGCACCCTGAGCTCTCCGGCAACGAGTTCGAGACGGCCGCGCTGATCGCCCGGGAGCTGTCGCTGGCCGGGTTGAACCCGCGCCTGCTGCCCAAGGGCAACGGCGTGATCTGCGATGTCAACGGCGTGCCGGACGGCCCGGTCGTGGCGCTGCGCGCCGACATCGACGCCCTGCCGCTCGACGATCCCAAGGACGTCCCGTACCGGTCGACAGTGGAGGGCGTCTGCCACGCCTGCGGGCACGACGTGCACACCTCGATCCTGCTCGGCGTCGGCATGCTGCTGGCCCAGCTCGCCGACCTCGGCGAGCTGGACGGCCGGGTCCGGCTCATCTTCCAGCCGGCCGAGGAGATCCTGCCCTGCGGTTCGCTGGAGGTCATCGAGGCCGGCGGCCTGGACGACGTGGTGCAGATCTTCGCGCTGCACTGCGACCCGAACCTCCCGGTGGGCAAGGTCGGCCTGCGGGTCGGCCCGATCACCGCGGCCGCCGACAACGTGACCGTCCGGCTCTCCGGCCCGGGCGGGCACACCGCCCGCCCGCACCTGACCGTCGACATGGTCGACGCGCTCGGTCGGCTGATCACCGAGGTGCCCGCCCTGGTCAGCCGCCGGGTGCCGGCCAACAGTGGCCTGCTGTTGGTCTTCGGCCACGCCTCGGCCGGCACCCGCTACAACGTCATCCCGTCCGAGGCCAGCGCCTCCGGCACCCTCCGGGTGATGGACCGCGACACCTGGGAGCGGGCTCCCAAGATCGTCGCTCAGGTGGTGCGGGACGTGATCGCACCGACCGGCGCCACTGTCGACCTGGAATACCTGCGCGGCCGGCCGCCGGTGTGCAACGACTCCCGTGCCATCCAGGTGCTGACCGCCGCCACCGCCGCCGCGCTCGGCCCGGACGGGGTCGCCGAGACACCGCAGAGCATGGGCGGCGAGGACTTCTCCTGGTACCTGGAGTACGTCCCCGGCGCCCTCGCCCGGCTCGGCGTGGGTCGCTCCGGCCCCAACGTCGACCTGCACCGCGCGAGTTTCGACGTGGACGAGCGGGCCATCGCGGTGGGCGTCCGCGTCATGGTGCAGACCGCGCTGCGGGCACTGGCGGCGGCGCGCTGACCGGCGCGACCAGAGCCGGGGCCTTGCGCCGCCGGCGCAACACCACAAGCAGCACCGCCAGCGGTACGCCGAGCGCCACCAGCCAGGGCAGCAACGCGCCCAGCACCGTGAGCAGGACGGTCATCGAGACGACGAACGCCTTCCAACCGCCCCTGAGTCCGACCAGGAAGCCGGTCTCGGCCTTCTCCTCGGTGGCCTTCGCCCTCGGCCCGGCCAGCGACACGGTGATCGTGGAGAGGGCGGTCAGGTCGGCCAGGCGTCGCTTCTTGGCCTCCAGCGAGGCCAAGTCGGCCTCCCGGCGACCCAACTCGTTCTCCAGCGACACCAGGTCGGTGATCGAGGAAGCCCGGGCCAGCAACCGGCGGGCGCTCTCCACCCGCGCGCGCTGGCTGGCGATCCGGGCGTCCAGGTCGACGGTCTCCTCGGTGACGTCCTGAGTGTCGATCTCCCGGCTCTGCTGCCGACCGAGCTTCGCCATCTCCTCCACCACGTCGGTGAACTTCGCCGCCGGCACCCGTAGCTCCAGCTCCGCCACCGCGTCGTCGTCGTCGGCACTGCGCCGCTGGTCGCCGCCGACGAAGCCACCGGCCCGGGTGACCACGGCGGTGGCCTCGCGGGCGGCCGAGTCCACATCGTCCACCTGCACCCGCATCGTTCCGGTGTAGATGATCGCCCGCTGGTCGACCCGCAGGTCCGGTGCTCCGGCCCCGGCCCCCTCCGGTGCGCCCGCGGCGGCGTCCCGGCCCGCCTCGCCACCGTTTGCCGCTGGCGCCTCTGCCGCCGAGCCAGCGGTGTCCTTCGACCCGCTGTCGCCGGCACCGCATCCCGTCAGCGCCAACGCCGCCGCCAGTGTCGTCGCCGCCAGCAGCGCACTGCGGCGTCGTCCCACCTGTCCGTCCATCCCCGCTCCCATCGTCGTCAACCGGTGTGGCGATAGCTCGGACGCGACGCGCACGCCGGCTGGTTCCGGCAGACTGCGCTGAGGACGTCACGATTCGATAATCGAGGAGTCACGATGCGGCTCACCAAGTACGCCCACTCCTGTCTCCGGGTGGAACACGACGGGGGAGTGCTCGTCGTCGACCCCGGGGTGTTCGGCGACGCCGAGGCGGCGCTGGACGGTGCGGACGCGGTGCTGATCACCCACCAACACCCCGACCACCTCGACCTGGCAGCGGTACGCCTTCAGCTCGACCGGCAACCGTTCCCGATCCACGGGCCCGCCTCGCTCGCCGACGCCCTGGGCGACGCGGCGGACGTGCTGCGCCCGGTCAGCGTCGGTGAGTCGTTCACCGCCGCCGGGGTCGCCGTGCGCGCGTACGGGGGGCGGCACGCCGTGATCCACCCCGACATCCCGGTGATCGACAACCTCGGTTACCTGATCAACGACGTGGTCTACCACCCGGGCGACTCCCTGGTGGTGCCCGACGAGACACCCGTCGACACGCTCTTCGCGCCGATCCACGCCCCCTGGTCGAAGTTCTCCGAGGTGGTCGACTTCATCCGCGCGGTCGCACCGCGGCGCGCGTACGCAGTGCACGACGCGTTGCTCAACGACAACGGGCTGGGCGTGCTCGACAGGCAGTACACGGCGCTGTCCGGCACCGAGTACCAGCGACTGGAGCCCGGTAGCCGGGTGGACGTCTGACCCGATGCCCGGCCTCTCCGCGGAGCTGGTGCAGCAGCTCTACCGCACCCCACCGGACCGGTTCGTGGCCGCCCGGGACGCCGCCGTGGCCGACGCCCGGCGGGCCGGCGACCCGACCACCGCCCGACAACTGGCCCGGCTGCGTCGCCCGACGGTGGCCGCCTGGCTGGTGAACCTGCTCGCCATCCGACGCCCGGAGCTGGTCGCCGACCTGGTGCAGCTCGCCGACGCCCTGCGGGTCGCCCAGCGGGAGCTGCGCGGGCCTCGACTGCGGGAGCTGTCCGCGCAGCGCCGGGCGGTGGTCGGCGCCCTGGTCGCAGAGGTCCGCAAGCTCGCCGCGGCCGAGCCGGACGCGCCACCGGCGAACCGGCTGCCGCTGGCCGAGGTGGAGGAGACGTTGAACGCGGCGTTCTCCGACGTCGAGGTCGCCGAGCAGGTGCGGGCCGGTCGCCTGTTGCGGGCGGCCACCTACGCCGGCTTCGGTGAGGTGCCCCGGCCACAACTGCGGCTGGTCACCGGCGATGAGGAAGAACGCGAGGCGGAACGCCCGGCCCGCCGACCCGGCCCGCAGCGGGGCCGTCCCGAGGCGGCACCCCGCCCGGACCGGGCGGCCGAGCGCGCCGAGCAGGCTGCCCAGCGGGCGGCCCGAGCCGAGCGGGCCCGGCAGCGCCGCGCCCTGGACCGGGAGTTGGCGAAGGCCCAGGCGGACCAGGAGCGGGCCGAGGCCGAGCTGACCGAGGCGACCGGGCAGGAGCGCGACGGCGCGGCCGTACTCGATGGTCTCGAGTCCGAGCTGGCCGAGCTGGAGCGGCGGCGCGCGGTCGCCGAGCAGGATCTCAGCCGGGCCAAGCTGGCCCGGCGTGCCGCCGAGCGGGCGGTCACAGTGGCCCGGCGGCGCGCCGGTGAGGTCGAGGCGGCGGTCGAGGCACTGGCGGCCGAAGAGGGGAATGCGGACGCGGGCGGCGGCGCGGCAGACTGACCATCGATGGACGACGACGAGTGTGCGGGTCGTACCCGGGGTCGGGGCGTGGTCGTGGTCGGCGGGTCGGGTTGCCCGAGCGGGGCACCGCTGTGACTCCGGAGCAGGTCGCGGCCGCCAGTAAGCCCGTCGTGCTCGACCTGGGCGACGCCTTCAGCCGGGACCCGACCACGTTGCGCCGGGCCCGACTGCTGGGCATCTCCGGCTGGGCCTTCTACATCAGCGGCCGGGCCGGTGCGCTCGGCGGTGTGCGGGCCGAGACGGCCGCCGCCGCCCTCGGGTTCATCGCCCCGGACGCGGTCGCCGACGGCTGGGACGCCGCCGCCCGGGTCGTCCCACCGTTCGAGGTGGCCGCCGCGAGCCTCGCCGAATGCTGCCGATGGGGCGCCCAGCAGCTCGGCCCCCTGCCCGGCACCGAGCGCCTGTCGGCGCTCGTCGAGCGGGCCGTGGTGGCGGCGGAGGCCAGCGGGATGCCGCTCTTCGCCGCGTGGCGGGCCATGCCGCTTCCGGACCTCTCGCCCGGGGCCCGCAGCGCCGCCGGGCTGCGGCTGCTCCGGGAACACTTCACCGGCGCCTACCTGTTGGCGGTTCGCGCCGCCGGGATGACCCCGCTGGAGGCCGTGCTGGCCGGGCCGGAGGGCGAGGCCGGGGCGGTGGCCTGCGGCTGGCAGCCGCCGTATCCGCCGATCGGGCCGCTGGTGCGCCGCCGACTGTGGGCGGAGGCGGTGACCAACCGGTTGGCCGCGCCGGCGTTCACGGCCCTCGGTCCCGCCGACGGCGCGGAATTGGTGGAGCTGCTGCACCGCACCCGCGTCGAGCTCGGCTGAGCCTCCCGCCGCAGAAAGCTGAGCTTCCCGCCGGCCAGAAAATGGGCGGCGGCCGAGCGGATCGGCTGCCAGGATGTCCTGCCGTGACCCTTCCCGCTGGTTGGACGACGCGCCGGCCCACCCTCGACGACGTGCCGGCGATCCTCGCGGTGGTGCACGCCGCCGACACCTTCGCCATCGGCCATCCCGACTTCGACGCCGAGGATGTCGCGGCGTCGCTGACCGCCCCCCACTTCGACAGGACCCGGGACTCCTGGCTGGCCATCGACCCGGACGACACAGTTGTCGGCTGGGCGACGGTGGACAACCCGACCGGTGTGGGCCGGGAATTCGTGGAGGTCTACGTCGATCCGGTACGGGCCGCCGCCGTCCGCGCGCCGTTGCTGGTCCGCCAACTCGACCGGGTCGCCGAGCGCGCCGCCGAGCGGGGGCTGCCGTCGCTCACCGTCCGCTGCGCGGTCTTCGCCCCGGAACGTGACTGGGAACGCGCCCTGCGCGGGCTCGGGTTTGCCCTCGTCAAGCGGTACGTCCGGATGAGCCGGCCGTTGGACGACCTGCCCGACGAGCCGGCCGGGCCGTCGGACGTGACGGTGCGGCCGGTCCGCCCTGACGACGAGGCCGACCTGGTGGAGTTCCACCGGATCTACGAGGCCGCCTTCGGCGACACCCCGGACCACGAGCCGCTGTCGTACGAGCGGTGGCGTGCCCGGATCGGCGACCTGACCGCCTGGGACGAGTGGTTCGTCGCCGAGGTGGACGGGGTGACGGTCGGCGCGTTGCAGTCCTCGGATCAGGCGCTCGACCAGCAGTCCGGCTGGGTGAAGAGCCTGTCGGTGCTGTCCGCGTACCGGCGTCGGGGGGTGGGTGCGGCGCTGCTGCGCCGCGCCTTCGCCCGCTACGCCGAGAAGGGTCGGCGGGCGGCCGGCCTGGGCGTCGACCTCACCAACCCGACCGCCCCGCTGTCGCTCTACCGGGCGGTGGGCCTGCGGGAGACCCAGTGGACCGACATGTACGAACTTGCCGTTCCGGCGGCCGGTGTGTGATTGACGACCCCGGTCCTCCCCGACCGACGCTCCGGTCGACGGCGGTAGCAGACTGGGGGCGTGCGATACGCGCTGCTACGCCGACGCGGTGCCGGTGGGGCGGGCCCGCAGTTCGGTGACGTAGTCGTCCGGGGCGCCCGCCTTCTCGGCGGCGCTCGCGATCTCCGACAGGTACCACGAGGTCGGCAGGCCACCCTCGTAGCCGTTGAAGACGTAGATCCACGCGGTCACGTCGCCGTCGAGGGTGGAGACCCGCACGTGCAGCTTGCGGTACGTGCCGGCAGTCACCCCCTCGAGTTCGTCGAGCTGGCCCGCGTCGTACGGGTGGATGTCGTAGAGCGCCACGAAGACCCGGTCACCGGGGGATTCGACAAGGGTGCTCACCGCACCCTCCCAGCCGATCACGTCCGCCCCGGCGAAGGTCAGCCGCCAGCCCTCCAGCCAGCCGGTGCCCACCATCGGCGAATGCGGACAGTAGGCGCGCATCCGGGCAGGGTCGAGATTTGAGCCGTAGGCGGCGTGATGACGCACGGCGATGACGATAGCCCGGCCGACGGGTGGGGGAGAATACGACAGTGCGTGTCGAATGCGCTCGGGAGAAGAAAGTCACTGTGAGCATGGACGAAGGGCGAACGCTGTGAGCCGGATCGTGATCATCGGTGGGGGGCCGGCCGGGTACGAGGCGGCTCTGGTCGCCGCCCAGCTGGACGCCGATGTCACAGTGGTGGAGGCCGACGGTGCTGGCGGCGCCTGCGTGCTCTCCGACTGCGTGCCGTCGAAGACCTTCATCGCCAGCTCCGGGGTGGTCACCGGATACCGCGACACCGAGGAGTTCGGGGTGCACTCGGACGGCCTGGAGGCGGTCACCGTCGACGCCCGGGCGGTGCACGGGCGGGTCAAGCGGTTGGCCCTGGCGCAGTCCGCGGACATCCACGCCAAGCTGCTGAAGGCGGGGGTCACCTTCGTGGCCGGTACCGCCCGGCTCGGCGAGGACTCTCTCGGGCACACCCACCGGGTCGTCGTCACCCCCGCCGACGGCGGCGAGGAGTACTCGATCGACGCGTCCACCGTGCTGGTGGCCACCGGCTCGACCCCCCGCCAGCTGCCCACCGCCGTACCGGACGGTGAGCGCATCCTGACCTGGCGACAGGTGTACGACCTGCCGGAGCTGCCCGAGCACCTGATCGTGGTCGGGTCCGGTGTGACCGGCGCGGAGTTCGCCAGCGCCTACCTGGCGATGGGGGTCGAGGTGACCCTGGTCTCCAGCCGGGACCGGGTGATGCCGCACGAGGACGCCGACGCCGCCTCCGCCATCGAGCGGGTGTTCCGCAACCGGGGCATGGAGATCCTCAACAACTCCCGGGCCGACGCGGTCCGGCGTACCGCCGACGGCGTCGAGGTGGAGCTCTCCGATGGCCGCAAGGTGACCGGCTCGCACGCGCTGATCACCGTCGGTTCTATCCCGAATACCGCGAACCTGGGCCTGACCGAGTACGGGGTGGAGCTGGGCCGGGGCGGCTACCTGACCGTCGACCGGGCCTCCCGGACCAACGTGCCCGGCATCTACGCCGCCGGCGACTGCACCGGCGTGCTGCTGCTGGCCAGTGTCGCCGCCATGCAGGGCCGGATCGCCATGTGGCACGCGCTCGGCGAGGCGGTCCGCCCGCTGCGGCTGCGTACCGTCGCGGCGAACGTCTTCACCGACCCGGAGCTGGCCACCGTGGGTGTCTCGCAGGACGAGGTGGACGCGGGCAAGGTGCCGGCCCGGCAGGTGATGCTGCCGCTGTCCGGCAACGCCCGGGCCAAGATGGACGACCTCTCCGACGGTTTCGTGAAGCTGTTCTGCCGGCCGGCCAGCGGTCAGGTCATCGGCGGTGTGGTGGTCGCTCCGAAGGCCAGCGAGCTGATCCTGCCCATCACCATGGCGGTGGAGAACAACCTCACCGTCAACGAGCTGGCCCAGACGATCACCATCTACCCGAGTCTCTCCGGCTCGATAACCGAGGCGGCCCGCCAGCTCATGCTGCACGAGCTGGAGTGACGGCTGCGGCCTGTGCCGCCCGCCCCACCCCCACCCCCACCCCCACCCCGACCTCGTCGATCATGGAGTTGTGGTGGCCGTTCTACGCCGCGACGCCCTTTTTGTGAGGCACCACAACTGCATGATCGACGGGTGACGGTCGGGTTTGGATCATCGCTATCGTGGCTAGGACCGCGACCTCGGTGAGGATCAGGAGGCGTTCGGCCAGGCCGATGAGCATCCGGTCACCGGGATAGGCGGACCAGATCATCGCCGCCGCGAGGGCCAGGCTCAGCAGGACCAGGGCGCGTAGCGTCCGGGCGGCGGGCGTCAGGTCGGGTCGGCGGGCGAGCAACCAACCGGCCGCCGGCAACGCCAGGAAGGCGATCACTGAGGCGTACCGGTGCAGGTAGGCGGCGGTGGTCATTGCGGTGCCCGGCTCGTTCGTCGGCACCACGGCGGCCAGCAGCAGCCCACCCACCCATGCGCCGAGCAGCAGCTCGGCCGTTCGACCGGAGCGCGGCCGGGGTGGGCTGGCGCGGCGCAGTCCGTACAGCAACGCCACTGTGGCGAGCGCGAGCACCACCATGGCGATGTCGATGACGCCGCCCCGGTCGGAGACCGCGAAGTCGCTGATGGTCAACGCCCACGGGTTGAGGTCGTCGTTGACTTCGAGGTGGCCGATCACGGTGAGCAGCGCCGCCAGGGCGATCCCGCCCAGGGCCAGCAGGCCGGTACTCCGGGTAACAGGCATACCTCAGCCTGTCGCCGCGGACACCCCAGTCGAATCCGGGACAGCCACCGAGTTACCCCCCGCAACAACCCCTAGAGGCCGTGCCAACAACCTGCCGCGATCTTGCACGTTCGGTCGTTCGTATGCGCGGCATGCCCCAATTGCCGGGACAGTAAGTGCAAGATCGCGAAGGTGGGGGCGACACTCAGTCGATGGGGACGTCGACTGCGGCGGCGGTGGCGCGGGCGTGGCGGGCGCTGACCACTGTCATCGCCCACCCGGCCGCGGCGAAGCCGGCCGCCGCGGCGGTGGCGATGATGGCCAGCCGCCAGGCCGACTCGGTCAGTGCGGTGCCGCCCAGGTGCCCGACCAGCGCGCCGTAGGTGGCCCAGCCCAGCGCGGCGACGGCCTCGTAGAGCACGAACAGTCGGTACGGGTAGCGGCTACGCCCGGCCGAGAAGCAGGCCGCCATCCGGCCGCCGGGCACGAATCGGCAGAGCAGGATGACCAGCGGCCCGGGTTGTCGCAGCCCCTGGGTGACCCGGCTGGCCACCCTGCGGGCGCGGCTCAACTCGGCGTGCTTGGGTGGCCGTCGGTCCGGCGCGCTGCGTCCCAGCAGGTAACAGGCCAGGTCGCCGGCGAATACGCCGAGCGCGCCGACGGCGATGGTGACCGGCAGGCTGAGCCCGCCGTAGACGGTGAGCGCACCACTGGTGATCATGACGATCTGGGTGGGGATCACCGGTACGAAGGCGTCCGCGATCAGCAGAGCGAGCAGCACCAGGTACGCCCACGTCGGCGACGCGACGTCAGTCAGAAGTTCGGGCACGCCTGCCACCTCGCCGGATGCGGCCGATTGGGTGTCTTGAGCCTGACGTCGTGTCCGGCGTCACGGTGGACGGCCCCGGCCCGTCGTGACCGTCGACACGACTGGGCCACCCAGCTACAACGAGGCCGATCGTTGCCAGGTGACGGGTTCGGAGGAGGTTCCACCCGTCTGAGGCGGGCGGCAGAACGGCGTTCGGCGGCGTACCGTTGTCGGCGCGGCCACGCCCGTCGGGTCCCCCGTTCCTGACGATTCGGCCGCCAGGGCCGCCGGCGGGTCCCGCGCCGGCGGCCCACCCCTCCGCCGCAAATCCGGGTGCATTCCCGGTCGTCGCGCGGGTACGGTCGCCGTATGCGCAGCGCGGTAGTGATGACCACGACGCCGGGTGTCCCCGGCGCGCCGCTCTGACGTAACCACAGTCGACCAGGCCCCGGGGCGATCCGCCCCCGAGGGCAGCGCGCCGTTCGGAGCTGAGGTCGCCTCCGGGTCGTACCCGATCCAGGAGCCCGACATGATCGACCACCGTAGGCTCGGCCGTGAGCTGGACCTCTTCGTCTCCGACCCGCTGGCCGGTGCCGGCCTGCCGATCTGGCTGCCGGCCGGTGCCGCCGCCCGGCACGCCGTCGAGGAGTACGTCAGGGAGTTGGAGCGCCGCTCCGGCCACCAGCACGTCTACTCGCCGCCGCTGGGTAAGCGGGAACTCTTCGAACTCTCCGGCCATCTCGGTTACTTCGCCGACGACATGTTCCCGCCGATGCGGCTGAGCGCGGACGACGAGTTCGTGCTCCGGCCGGCGCTCTGCCCGCACCACGCGTTGGTCTTCCGGGCGCGGGGCCGTTCCTACCGGGAGTTGCCGTTGCGCATCGCCGAGCTGGGCGGGATGTACCGCTCGGAGCGCTCGGGCGTGCTCGGCGGGCTGTCCCGGGTCCGCGCCATCTCGCTCAACGACGCGCACACCTTCTGCGCGCCCGAGCAGGTCGGCGCGGAGGTCGTCGAGATCCTCCGGCTGATCCGTGAAGCGCACGCCGCGCTCGGCGTCCGGCCGGCCGGGTTCCGGCTGTCGCTGCGCGGGCCGGGCGAAAAGTACGTGGGCGACGACGCCCAGTGGGCCGCCGCCGAGCAGTTGCTCCGGGAGGCGCTGGCCGGGGTGGAGTACGTCGAGGCGCCGGGGGAGGCCGCCTTCTACGGCCCGAAGATCGACATTCAGATCGTTGACGCCGCCGGCCGGGAGTCGACCATCTCCACCATCCAACTGGACTTCGACAAGCCGGAACGGTTCGACCTGTCGTACACCGACTCGGACGGCAGCCGGCGTCGCCCGGTGATGGTGCACCGCAGCCTGGTCGGCAGCATGGAGCGGCTGTTCGCGTACCTCATCGAGGTGCACGAGGGGGCGTTCCCGGCCTGGTACGCGCCCGTCCAGTTGGTGCTGCTGCCTGTCGACGACGGCCAGGCCGACGCGGCGGCCGACCTGGCCCGGCGGGCGGGCGACGCCGGCCTGCGGGTGGAGGTGGACGCCGCCGGCTCGCTGGGCGCCCGGGTCCGGGACGCGGCCCACCGCCGCGTCCCGTACCTCGGGGTGTTGGGTGCCCGGGAGGTGGCCGACGGGCGCCTCGCGCTGCGTCTGCGCGGCGGCCGCGCCCTGGCCCCGATGCCCGCCGACGCCGCGCTCGCCCTGATCGGCGGGCAGGTCGCCGCCCGGGCGACCGACCTGTTGCCGTCGGACTGACCCGCCCACCGATCGTCTCGCGCGCACGGCCGCCCGACCTCAGACCGACGCCGGTTGGGCGGCCGGTTCCTCGTCGACCACCGCTCCGGTGAACTGTGAGCGGTAGAGCCGGTGGTACGCGCCCTGGGCGGCGAGCAACTGCTCGTGGGTGCCCTGCTCGACGATCCGACCGTTCTCCATCATGAGGATCAGGTCGGCGTCGCGGATGGTGGAGAGCCGGTGGGCGATGACGAAGCTGGTCCGGTCCGAGCGCAGCGCGGCCATCGCCCGTTGCAGCAGTACCTCGGTGCGGGTGTCCACCGAACTGGTGGCCTCGTCGAGGATCAGCAGCGACGGCTCGGCGAGGAACGCGCGCGCGATGGTGATGAGCTGCTTCTCACCGGCGCTGACGTTGCTGCCCTCCTCGTCGATGACCGTGTCGTAGCCGTCCGGCAGGCTGCGCACGAACCGGTCCACGAAGGTGGCCTGGGCCGCGGCGAGGATCTCCTCCTCGGTGGCGTCCGGCCGCCCGTAGGCGATGTTGTCCCGGATGGTGCCGCCGAAAAGCCAGGTGTCCTGGAGCACCATGCCGATCCGGCCGCGCAGGTCGTCGCGGCGCATCGTGGTGATGTCCACCCCGTCGAGCGTGATCCGGCCGGCGTCCAGCTCGTAGAACCGCATCACCAGGTTGACCAGCGTGGTCTTGCCGGCGCCGGTCGGGCCGACGATGGCCACCGTGTGCCCGGGCTCGGCTACCAGCGACAGGTCGTCGATCAGGGGCTTGTCCGGCTCGTAGCGGAACGAGACGTGCTCGAACTCGACCCGACCGTGTGGGTCGGTGACCCGGGCCGGCGCGACCGGGTCGGGGGTCTGCTCGTCCGCGTCGAGCACCGCGAAGACCCGCTCGGCCGAGGCCACCCCGGACTGGAGGAGGTTCGCCATCGAGGCGAGTTGGGTGAGCGGCTGGGTGAACTGGCGGGAGTACTGGATGAACGCCTGCACGTCACCGAGGCTCATCGTGCCGGAGGCGACCCGCAGCCCACCGACCACGGCGATCGCCACGTAGCTCAGGTTTCCGATGAACATCATCGACGGCATGATGATTCCGGAGATGAACTGCGCCCCGAAGCTGGCCCGGAACAACTCCTCGTTCTTCGCGTGGAAGGCGGCCTCGACCTCACGCTGCCGGCCGAAGACCTTCACCAGCTCGTGACCGGTGTACGCCTCCTCGATCTGGCCGTTCAACTCGCCCGTGTGTGTCCACTGGGCGATGAACTGCTTCTGTGAGCGCTTGGCGATGCGCTGGGTGACCAGCACCGACAACGGCACCGCGACCAGGGCCACCAGGGCCAGCACCGGCGAGATCCAGAACATCACGGCCAGCACGCCGACGACTGTCAGCAGCGAGGTGAGCAGCTGGCTGAGGGTCTGCTGGAGGCTTGTGGAGATGTTGTCGATGTCGTTGGTGACCCGGCTGAGCAGCTCACCGCGCGGTTGCCTGTCGAAGTAGGGCAGCGGCAGCCGGTTGAGCTTCTCCTCCACCTCGGCGCGCAGCCGCAGCACTGTGCGCTGGACCACGCCGTTGAGCAGCCAGCCCTGCCACCAGGACAGCAGGCTCGCCGCCAGGTAGAGCCCGAGCGCCAGCAGCAGCACCCGACTCAGGGCGCTGAAGTCGATGCCCACCCCGGGCACCACGTCCATCCGGGCCAGCATGTCGGCGAAGCTGTCGTTGCCGCTGGCCCGGGCCGCCGCGACGGCCTGTTCGGCGGTGGTGCCGGCGGGCAGTTGCCGACCGATCACCCCGCTGAAGATCAGGTCGGTGGCGTGGCCGAGGATCTTCGGCCCGGCCACGCTGAACCCGACGCTCACCACCGCGAGGGTGATGATCGCGGCCAGGTGCAGTCGGTGCGAGCGCAGCCGGCCGAGTAGCCGCCGGGCCGAGGGCCCGAAGTTCATCGACTTCTCGGCGGGCATCCCGGCGCTCATCCATCCCGGGCCGCCGCCCTGACGGCCGGGCGGCAGCCGCTTCGGCGTCGCCGCGCCACCGCCGGTCTCCGGCGCGGCTTCCCCGCCGGGTTGCTGCGCTGTGTCATCCGGTGTCCGTCCGTCGCCGGCCGGCTTCTGACTGGGTACGGCCGCGGTGCGCGGCTCGTCACGCTCGCTCATGCCGCCACCTCCGTGGTCTGCTGCGAGGCCACGATCTCGGCGTACGTCGGGCAGGTGTCCAACAGCTCCGCATGTCGTCCCACTCCGACGACCCCTCCGTTTTCAAGAACGATGATCTGGTCGGCGTCGATGATCGTGGAGACCCGTTGGGCCACGATGACCACCGCGGACTGCGCGGTGACCGGCCGCAGTGCCGCTCTCAGCCGCGCGTCGGTGCCCAGGTCGAGGGCGGAGAACGAGTCGTCGAAGAGGTAGATCTCCGGCTGCCGGACCAGGGCGCGGGCGATGGCCAGGCGCTGCCGCTGCCCACCGGAGACGGTGGTGCCGCCCTGTGCGATCGGGGCGTTCAGCCCGCCGGGCATCTGGGCCACGAAGTCGCGGGCCTGAGCGATCTCCAGCGCTGTCCACAGTTCCTCGTCGGTGGCGTCCGGGTTGCCGTAGCGCAGGTTGCTGGCGACCGTCCCGGTGAACAGGTATGGCCGTTGCGGCACCAGGCCGATGCGTCGCCACAGCTCGTCCGGCGCCAACTCCCGCACGTCCACCCCGTCGACAAGCACCGCGCCGCCGGTGACGTCGACCAGGCGGGGAATCAGCGACAGCAGCGTCGTCTTGCCCGCGCCGGTGCTGCCGATGATCGCCGTGGTGGTACCCGGGGTCGCCCGGAAGGAGATGTCGCGCAGCACCGGCTCCACCGCGCCCGGGTACTGGAAGCGCACTCCGCGCAGCTCCAACTCGGCTCGGGTGGGCAGTTCGGTGACCGGCGCGGCGGCCGGAACCACCGAGGAGTCGGTGTCCAGCACCTCGACGATCCGCTCGGCGCAGACCGCCGCCCTCGGCACCATCATCAACATGAAGGTGGCCATCATGACCGCCATCAGGATCTGCATCAGGTACTGGAGGAACGCGGTGAGCGCGCCGACCTGGATCGCGCCGGCGTCCACCCGCTGCGCGCCGAACCAGAGCACCGCCACGCTGGAGACGTTCAGCACCAGCATGACCACCGGGAAGATCAACGCCAGCAACCGACCGGTACGCAGCGCGGTGGCGGTCAGGTCGGCGTTGGCGACGGCGAAGCGGTCCGTCTCGTACGGCTCGCGGACGAACGCGCGGACCACCCGGATGCCGGTGATCTGCTCCCGCAGCACCCGGTTGACAGTGTCGATGCGGGTCTGCATCAGCCGGAAGCCCGGCACCATCCGACGGATGATCGCGCCGAGCGCGATGGCCAGCACCGGCACGCTGACCAGCATCAGCCAGGACAGCCCGACGTCCTCGCGCAGTGCCATGAACACGCCGCCGACGCTCATGATCGGTGCGGCGACCAGCATCGTGCAGCTCATCAGCACGAGCATCTGCACCTGCTGCACGTCGTTGGTGTTGCGGGTGATCAGCGACGGTGCTCCGAACCGGGCCACCTCGCGGGCGGAGAAGCGGTTGACGTGCCCGAACAGTTCGGCACGTACGTCGCGACCGAAGCCCATCGCGACCCGGGCGCCCAGATAGACGGCGGCGATCGAACAGACGATCTGGATGAGGCTGACCAGCAGCATCCAGCCGCCGGTGCGCACGATGTAGTCGGTGTCGCCCCGGGCCACGCCCTGGTCGATGATGTCCGCGTTGAGGCTGGGCAGGTAGAGCGAGGCCATGGTGCCCACGAACTGGAGCAGCACGACCGCCAGCAACGGTCTCTGATAGGTGCGCAGTTGGCCGCGCAGGAGTCGGATCAGCACGCCGGGTCCTTCGTTTCGGTAGGGCGTCCGGTCATCCGCGGGTCGTCTCCGCTGCCGATGACCTCAAGCAGGAACTCCCGGATCACCTGGGCCTTCGCCGGGTCGGCGTCGACCGAGGTGAGGGGCCGTCCGGAGTGCATGAGCGCGCCGAGCGCGGCCACCCTCTCCCGCCCGGCGGGGGTGATGGCGAGTCGGATGCTGCGTCGGTCGTTGTCGTCGCGCTGCCGCTCGACCAGACCGTCGCGCTCGAGCGTGTCGACGATGCCGGTCAGGGTCGCCGGCCGGACGAACCCCTTCTCGGCGACCGCCCGGTGGGGTAGCTCGCCGTGGCGGGCGAGCGTCATCAGGGTGATCATGCCGGCCTGGGTGAGGCCGTGCTCCTCGGCGAGGTAACGGTTCCACCGTTGCCCCACGAGGTGCCCGGCCACCACCAGGAGCCGGCCGAGCGGCACGTCCTGGAGGGTCACGAGTTCCACGCCAGGTAGATTAGCTCCCTGATAGTCAGGGGCCAAACGAAATTGCCGCAGCGGTGGCCACGAACACGATCTGCAGAATCGTTCGCTGGGCCAGCGGGGTCACCGGATGTCCGGCGAGGGTCAGCTTCCGGCGGGCGGCCGAGACGTTGGCCGGGAACATGGCGAGCATGAGCAGGCCGAGCCCGGCCGCCGCGACCCGGGCGGTCGCCGGCACGAGGAGGCCCACCGCGCCGACCAGCTCCAGCACGCCGGTGGCGGTGACCAGCAGATCCGGCCGGGGCAGTCGGGGCGGAACCATTGCGATCAGGTCGGCGCGGCGCTGGCCGGCGAAGTGCGCGACGGCGGTCAGCGTGAACATCACTGCCAGCCCGACGCGCAGCGCGGGGTTCCAGCCGTCCAGTGCGGAGAAGCCGGCCAGGCCGGCGAGTCGGGCCAGGGCGGTGCCGACGATCAGGGCGATCAAGGGTGCCATCGAATCCTCCTCGGGGAAACTTGCCAGTGACAAGATTGCGCGTCGGAGGTGCATCTTGTCAATGGCAAGATAGGATTCGGGCATGACCGACACGCGCGCCTACCACCACGGCGACCTGCGCCGCACCCTGCTCGCCGCCGCGCTGGAGGCCATCGAGGAGGTCGGGCCCGCCGCGCTGAGCCTGCGCGACCTGGCCCGCCGGGCCGGTGTCTCGCACGCCGCGCCCGCACACCACTTCGGCGACAAGGCGGGCCTGCTCACCGCGCTCGCCGCGCAGGGCTTCGACCTGCTGGCCCAGACGTTGACCGAAGCGGATGACGACCTGTTGGAGGCCGGCGTCGCGTACGTCGACTTCGCGGTCACCCGTCGGGCGTACTTCGAGGTGATGTTCCGGCCGGAGCTCTACCGGGCCGACGACGGCGAGCTGAACGCCGCCCGGGGTCGGGCCGGCGCCGCACTCCGCTCCGGGGTTGCGGCGCTACCCACCGGCGGCGCGCCCGCCGACACCGACCGGGACGCGCTCGCGGCCTGGTCGATCGCGCACGGCTTCGCCACCCTCTGGCTGGCCGGCGCACTACCCGACCGAGTGGGCGACAACCCCCGAGAGGCAGCCCGCGCCGTCCTGCGCCGGCTGGCCACCTAACCCCTCCAGCCCTTCCCGCCCCCGACCCTCCCCCTGGCGTCGATCATGGAATGGTGGTGGGCGGTTCACCCACCACTGCACCTTTTGTGAGGCACCACAACTCCATGATCGACGCGTCGGGGCGGGGACGGGGCGCGTCGGGGCCGGGACGGTGGGTGGGTGGGTTACCAGCTGGTGGGGAGGGGCATTCCTTCGGTGAAGCCGGCGGCGCTCTGCACGCCGACGATCGCCCGCTCGTGGAACTGGGTCAGATTCCGTGCGCCGGCGTAGGTGAAGGCGCTGCGGACCCCCGCGATGATCTCGTCGATCAGGTCCTCGACACCGGGGCGGGCCGGGTCCAGGTGCATCCGGGCCGAGGAGATGCCCTCCTCGAACACCGCCTTGCGGGCCCTGTCGTACGGGCTGTCGTCGGCGGTCCGGGCGCTGACCGCCCGAGCCGAGGCCATCCCGAAGCTTTCCTTGTACCGCCGGCCGTCCGCGTCGGTGTAGAGGTCACCGGGGGACTCGTAGGTGCCGGCGAACCAGGAGCCGACCATCACGTTCGACGCGCCGGCGGCGAGCGCGAGCGCCACGTCCCGGGGGTGCCGCACTCCGCCGTCGGCCCACACGTGCCGGCCCAGTTGGCGGGCGGCGGCCGCGCAGTCGAGTACGGCGGAGAACTGCGGTCGACCCACTCCGGTCATCATCCGGGTGGTGCACATCGCGCCGGGGCCGACGCCGACCTTGATGATGTCCGCCCCCGCCTCCACCAGGTCGCGTACGCCCTCGGCGGTGACCACGTTGCCGGCCGCCACCGGCACCCCCGGGTCCAGCTTGCGGACCGCCTGGAGTGCGGAGATCATCCGTGCCTGGTGGCCGTGCGCGGTGTCCACGACCAACGTGTCCACCCCCGCCTCCAGCAGCGCAGCGGCCTTGCCTGTCACGTCACCGTTGATCCCCACGGCCGCCGCGATCCGGAGCCGGCCCCGATCGTCCACGGCCGGCGTGTAGAGGGTCGCCCGCAGCGCGCCCTGCCTGGTCAGCACCCCTACCAGCCGGCCCTCGGCGTCCACCACCGGGGCGAGCCGGCGACGGCCTGCCGAGAGCAGGTCGAACCCGGTACGCGGGTCCGCGTCCGCCGGGACGGTGTGCAGCTCGGTGGACATCACGTGCCGCAGCTGAGCGAACCGGTCCACGCCCGCGGTGTCCGCCTCGGTGACCACACCCATCGGCCGGCCGGCGTCGTCGACCACGATCACCGCACCGTGCGAGCGCTTGGGCAACAGGTGGATGGCGTCGCCCACGGTCTCGGTCGGGCCGAGCGTGATCGGCGTGTCGTAGACCAGGTGGCGCTGCTTGACCCAGGCGACGACGTTCGCCACCACCTCGATCGGAATGTCCTGCGGGATCACCGCGATGGCACCCCGGCGAGCGACCGTCTCCGCCATCCGCCGTCCGGCGACCGCTGTCATGTTCGACACCACCAACGGAATGGTGGTGCCGGTGCCGTCGCCGGTGGAGAGGTCGACGTCGAGCCGGGAGCCCAGATCGGAGCGGCCCGGCGCCATGAACACGTCGGTATAGGTCAGGTCGTGCGCGGGAGCCGCGCCGTGAAGGAACTGCACCCGGCAATCATTCCCGCTCGCGGTCGATTCCACCGCCGGTGGTCGCGGAAAACACTCGCACCGCCGTCGGTCCCGGTCCCGGCGGCGTCGTCGGTGCCCGCCGGGCGAACCGGTCAGCCCAGCAGGAGTGCCACGGCGAGCCCGCCTGGGCGCGAACCGGTCAGCCCAGCAGGAGTGCCACGGCGAGCCCGGCCATCACGACGGCGATGACCGCGTCCAGCACCCGCCAGGCCCCGGCGCGGGCGAGCAGCGGCGCGAGGCGCTGCGCGCCGACGCCGAGCGCGGTGAACCACACCACACTGGCCAGGACGGCGCCGGCGCCGAAGACCCACCGGTGTGGGTGTTGTTGGGCCACGCCGCCGAGGAGCAGCACGGTGTCCAGGTAGACGTGGGGGTTCAGGTAGGTGAAGGCGGCGCAGGCGAGCAGGGTCGCCCCCAGCGTGGCCGGCGGCCGGTCGGTGGGGAGCAGGGCGCCGGGACGCAGGGCGCGGCGGGCGGCGAGCGCCGCGTAGCAGAGCAGGAAGGCAGCGCCGCCCCAGCGGATCGCCGTCAGGAGGCCCGGTCGGCCGGTCACCAGCGAACCGACCCCGGCCACCCCCGCCATGATCAGCAGCGCGTCCGACGCGGCGCAGGTCAGCACCACTGGTACGACGTGTTCGCGTCGCAGGCCCTGGCGCAGGACGAAGGCGTTCTGGGCGCCGATGGCGACGATGAGCGCGATGGAGATCGAGAAGCCGGCGACGGCGGAGGTGAGCACGGGCTCGACGCTAGGGCTGCCGACAGTCACCAGTCCAACTAAAGATTTTGACGTAACTTAAGCTGAGCTAATGGACGGTCTCGACTCGGCGCAGCTGCGGACGCTCGCGGCGGTGGTGGCGGAGGGCAGCTTCGACGCGGCGGCCCGGCTGCTGCACGTCACGCCGTCGGCGGTCAGCCAACGGATCAAGGCGCTGGAGGAGACCGTCGGCCAGGTGCTGGTCCGCCGGGCCCGTCCGTGCGTGGCGACCGACGCCGGCCGCCCGCTGCTGCGCCTGGCCGGCCAGCTCACGCTGCTCGAACGGGAGGCGCTGGCCGACGCCCGCGGCCCGCTGGCCGGCGGTGGCCGCACCCGGGTCGCCGTGGTGGTCAACGCGGACTCGCTGGCCACCTGGTTCCCCGCCGCGCTGGCCCGGTTGCCGCAGCGGGCCGGGCTCTCGTTCGACCTGCGGCAGGACGATCAGGATCACACCGCCGAGCTGCTCCGCGACGGTTCGGTGACGGCGGCGGTGACCGCACAGCGGGAGGCAGTGCAGGGCTGCCGGGTGCTGCGGCTCGGGGCCATGCGCTACTGCGCGCTGGCCACCCCGGAATTCGCGGCATCCCACTTCGCCGGAGGACTCACCGCAGCCGCGCTGGTGAGCACCCCGCTCCTCGTCTTTGACCGGAAGGACCGGGTGCAACACCGGTTCATCCGGGCGGTGGCCGGTCGGTCGCTCGACCCGCCGGTGCACTACGTACCGTCGGTGCCGGCGTTGAGCGAGGCGATCCGGCTCGGGTTGGGCTGGAGTCTGGTGCCGGAACAGATCGCCCGGGCCGACCTGACCGCCGGCCGCTGTGTCGACCTCGCACCGGGCCGACACCTCGACGTCCCGTTGTACTGGCAGCACTGGCGGCTGGAGTCGGACGTGTTGAGCTCCCTGACCGCCGCCGTCCGAGCGGTCGCCAGCGAGACATTGCGCTGACCGCCCGCCGGGCGGGTCAGGCGATGGTGCAGATGGGAGCGCCGGCGGTGATGACGGCGCCGACCTCGGCGCTGAGACCGCTGACCGTGCCCGCCTTGTGCGCGTGCAGCGGCTGCTCCATCTTCATCGCCTCCAACACCACGACCAGGTCACCCTCGGCCACTGTGTCGCCGTCCGCCACTGCGATCTTGACGATGGTGCCCTGCATCGGTGAGGTGAGCGCGTCACCGCTGACCGGGGTGCCGGCCTTGGCGCCGCCGCGCCGGGTCGGCTTACGGGAGGCGGGTGCCGCGGTGGTCGTACTCCCGCCGAAGCCGGCGGGGAGGCTGACCTCGAGGCGCTTGCCGCCCACCTCGACCACGACGGTGTCGCGTTCGGCCGGCGCCTCGGCGGTGCCGGCGGCGGCGGTGAACGGCGGCACTGTGTTGTGGAAGTCGGTCTCGATCCACCGGGTGTGCACTGTGAACGGCTCGGCGGTGAACGCCTCGTCCCGCACCACGAGCCGGTGGAACGGCAGCGCGGTGGCCATCCCGTCGAGGACCATCTCGTCCAGCGCGCGGCGGGCGCGCTCCAGCGCCTCGGTGCGCGTCTCACCCGTGATGATCACCTTGGCGAGCAGCGAGTCGAAGTTGCCGCCGATCACGTCGCCGGCCGAGATGCCGGTGTCGACCCGCACACCCGGCCCGTTGGGCAGGCGCAGCGCGGTGACAGTGCCCGGGGCGGGCAGGAAGTTGCGGCCCGGGTCCTCACCGTTGATCCGGAACTCGATCGCGTGCCCGCGCGGCGTCGGGTCCTCGGTGATCCGCAGCTTCTCGCCGTCCGCGATCCGGAACTGCTCCCGGACCAGGTCGATGCCGGCGGTCTCCTCGGTGACCGGGTGCTCGACCTGAAGCCGGGTGTTGACCTCCAGGAAGGAGATGGTGCCGTCCATGCCGACCAGGTACTCCACGGTGCCGGCGCCGTGGTAGCCGGCCTCGCGGCAGATCGCCTTGGCGCTCTCGTGGATCTGCGCGCGTTGGGCGTCGGTGAGGAACGGCGCGGGTGCCTCCTCGACGAGCTTCTGGTGGCGTCGCTGCAACGAGCAGTCCCGGGTGCCCACCACGATCACGTTGCCGTGCTGGTCGGCGAGGACCTGAGCCTCGACGTGCCGGGGCTTGTCGAGGTACCGCTCGACGAAGCACTCGCCCCGACCGAAGGCCGCGACCGCCTCCCGGGTGGCCGACTCGAACAGCTGGGGGATCTCCTCCATGGTGCGGGCGACCTTGAGGCCGCGCCCACCGCCACCGAAGGCGGCCTTGATGGCGACCGGCAGGCCGTGGTCGACGGCGAACGCCATCACCTCGTCCGGGCTGGCCACCGGGTCCGGGGTGCCGGGGACCAGCGGCGCGCCGGCCCGCTGGGCGATGTGCCGGGCGGTGACCTTGTCGCCCAGGTCGCGGATCGCCTGCGGGGTGGGGCCGATCCAGGTCAGCCCGGCGTCGGTGACGGCCTGGGCGAAGTCGGCGTTCTCACTGAGGAAGCCATAACCCGGGTGTACGGCGTCGGCGCCGGCCCGGGCGGCGACGTCGAGCAGCTTGTCGATGCGCAGGTAGGTCTCGGTCGCGCTGTCCCCGCCGAGCGCGTACGCCTCGTCCGCGAGGGTGGCGTGCAGGGCGTCGCGGTCGGAGTCCGCGTACACGGCGACGCTGCCCAGGCCGGCGTCGCGGCACGCGCGGATCACCCGGACGGCGATCTCGCCGCGGTTGGCGATGAGTACCTTGCGCACCTTCGTGGCTCCTCCCGGGCAGGTTACTGACGGGGAGTGTATCGGCCACCCACGGCGGCCCTAACGATCGCTCAGTGTGGGATGCCGCACTGCACCCACCACGGTTTAGTCAAACTTGGCTATTACGCTTGTCGGGTGTCTTCGACTCGGATGATGATTCTCGGTCTGGTGCGGTGGATGCAGCCCGTGCACGGCTACGACGTGCGCCGCGAGCTGCTGAGCTGGAGCGCCGACAAGTGGGCGAACATACAACCCGGATCGATCTATCACGCCCTGCGCAAGCTCACCGAGGAAGGGCTGCTCCGCGCCGTCGCGACCGAGCAGGTGGGTGCCCGTCCGGCGCGCACCACGTACGAGGTGACGGTCAAGGGTGAGGACGAGTTCGAGACGCTGCTGCGCAACTCCTGGTGGACCATCACCGAGCCCGCCGACCCGTTCGTGGCGGCGTTCTCCTTCCTGCCGGCCATGCCGCGCGCCGAGGCGGCCGCCGCCCTGCGCAACCGGGCCAACCTGCTGCGCGCCGGCGTCGAGTCGATGCGCGCCTCGCTGGAGTCGGACTGGGTGCGCAACCGCAAGCCGGCGCACGTGGGCTGGATGTTCGAGCTGTGGTCGGCGCGGGCGGAGGCGGAGATGACCTGGTGCGAGCGGATCGCCGAACGGATCGATTCCGGAGTGTCGTACCTGCCTGCTGAGCTGGATGAAGCGCAGGGTTGGTCGGGGTGGAGGGACGGGGTGGAGCCGTCCGGCAACGACGCGGAATAATCAACGTTGACTAAAAAAGCTATATCGCGTTAGCCTGCTGGCGGCACAGCGGGGGAGTGCGCCGTCCGGCGTCGTCCCACTCGACGGCCGGCCCGACCGGCCCGAACGACCAGGAGCAGAAATGATCGAGACCAGGGGGCTGCGGAAGTCGTTCCGCTCCCGCGCGGGTCGAGAGACGAAGACGGTGGACGCCGTGCGGGGCGTCGACCTTGACGTTGCCAAGGGCGAGATCTTCGGCTTCCTCGGCCCGAACGGCGCCGGCAAGACCACCACGCTGCGGATGCTCGCCACGCTGATCGAGCCGGACGGCGGCGAGGCCACCATCGCGGGCGCCGACCTGCGCAAGGACCCGGCCGAGGTGCGCCGCCGCATCGGGTACGTCCCGCAGGGCGGCAGCACCTGGGACGAGTCCACCGCCCGCGAAGAGCTGGTGCTGCACGCCCGGATGTACGGCATCAGCAAGGCCGACGCGCAGAGGCGCGCCGCTCGCGCGCTGGACGCCTTCCAGCTCACCGAGTACGCCGACCGCAAGTGCAAGACCTACTCCGGCGGCCAGCGTCGCCGGGTGGAGATCGCCCTCGGCATCATCCACGAGCCGAAGATCGTCTTCCTGGACGAGCCGACCACCGGCCTCGACCCGCAGAGCCGCGCCCACATGTGGGACGAGATCCGGCGGCTACGCGCCGACGGGATGACCGTCTTCATCACCACGCACTACCTGGACGAGGCCGACGCGCTCTGCGACCGCATCGCGATCATGGACAACGGCGAGGTGGTGGCCGAGGGCACCCCAACCGAGCTCAAGCGCGAGATCTCCGGCGACGTGGTGCTTGTCGGTCTCGACCTGGCCGCCACCCCACAGGCCGCCCAGACGCTCGACGGCGAGCCGTACGTCAACAAGCTGGAGACGGTCGACGAGGGCGGCCTGCGCCTCTACGTCGACGAGGGCGCCACCGCCATCCCGCAGGTGCTGCGCCGACTCGACCACGCCGGGCTGGAGCTGCGCTCGATCGAGCTGCACCGGCCCAGCCTGGACGACGTCTTCCTCACCAAGACCGGCCGCTCGCTGCGCGAGTCCTGACCACCGGAGACGACTCTCATGAAATTCGCCCGTGACACGTGGCTGATCTTCCAGCGCCAGACCCAACTCCTGCTGCGCAACCCGGTCTGGGTCTTCGTCGGCGTGTTCCAGCCGGTCATGTACCTGCTGCTCTTCGCCCCGCTGCTCAAACCCGCACTGAACGCGCCCACCCAGGCCGCCGCCTACAAGATCTTCGTGCCGGGTCTGCTGGTGCTGCTGGCCATCTTCGGTGGCCTGTTCCAGGGCTTCGGCCTGATCGCCGAGCTGCGAGCCGGCGTCATCGAACGCTCCCGGGTCACCCCGATCAGCCGGCTCGCCCTGCTGCTCGGCCGCTCCCTGCGCGACGTGGTCTCGCTCATGGTGCAGGCGGTCATCATCACGCTGCTGGCGCTCATCTTCGACCTGCGGGTGTTCATCGGGGACCTGCTTCTGGCGTACCTGATGCTCGCCCTGATCGCCCTCATGACCTCGGCCGTCTCCTACGGCGTCGCCCTCAAGGTCAAGAGCGAGGACGCGCTGGCCCCGCTGATGAACACCGTGGCGCAGCCGGTGCTGCTGCTCTCCGGCATCCTGCTGCCGCTGACCTTCGCGCCCGGCTGGTTGCAGGGCATCGCCAACTGGAACCCGTTCTCCTGGGCGGTCGACGGCACCCGGGCACTGTTCGCCGGTGACCTGGGCAGCGACAAGGTCTGGCAGGGCCTGAGCATCACCGCGGTCCTCGCCGCGCTGGGCGTCTACTGGGCCGCTCGCCAGTTCGCCCGCAGCGTCCGCTGACGCTGGCGTTTGATATTGGGGTGTCCCCTGGTAGGGGGCACCCCAACATCCGTGTTCGGCGGTTGCCGACGGTCAGCGGACCCGGGCGAGGGTGAGGCCGTCCGCGATCGGGAGCATCACCGGGTCCACCCGTACGTCGGCGAGGACCTCGTCGTTGAACGCGGCGATGGCGCGGTCATTGGCGTCCTGCGGGGCGATCACCCGCCCGCCCCGCAACACGTTGTCGACGGCGATCACCCCACCCGGACGCATCCGGGGCACCAACTCGGCCCAGTAGATCGGGTAGCCGGTCTTGTCCGCGTCGATGAACGCGAAGTCCAGGTGCCGTTCGTGCGGCAACTCCCGCAGCCCGTCCGCGGCCGGGCCGATGCGCAGGTCGATCGAATCCTGCACGCCGGCGCGCTCCCAGTAGCGCCGGGCGATGCCGGTGAACTCCTCGGAGATGTCGAAGCAGGTCAGTCGCCCACCCTCCGTCAACCCGCGGGCGATCGCCAGCGACGAGAGCCCGGTGAACGTGCCGACCTCGACGGCCTGCCGCACGCCGAGCAGCCGGGTGAGGAACGTCAGGAACGCGGCCTGCTCCGGAGCCACCTGCATGGTGGCGTGCTCCGGCAGCACCGACCGGGTCTCCTCGGCCAGGTCCCGGATGATCTCGTCCGGCGGCGAGCCGTGTGCGACCAGATAGGCGTGCAGCTCGTTGGTGAGCGGGATCGACTTGGTGGTCATGACCGGACGTTACCGAGGGGCTCGACGGATTGGCCGCCCGGCGCGACCTTCGTCCACAGGTCGGTGATCCGCAGATCCAGCTCGGCGAGGAGGCGACGCAGCAGTGGCATCGACAATCCGACCACCGTCCCCGGGTCACCCTCGATCCGCTCCACGAACGGCCCGCCCAGCCCGTCGATCGTGAACGCGCCGGCCACCGCCAGCGGCTCACCAGTGGCCACGTACGCGGCGATCTCGTCGTCACTGATGTCAGCGAAGTGGACGGTGGTCGAGGCGACCGCCTCCGCGCGCCGCCCCGCGGCAACGTCGACCAGACAGTGCCCGCTGTGCAGGACGCCGCTGCGCCCCCGCATCCGCTGCCACCGCCGGGTCGCGTCGGCCGCATCCGCCGGCTTGCCGAGGATGTCCCCCTCGAAAGCGAGCACCGAGTCGCAGCCGATCACCAACGTCCGCTGGTCGGCGGCCGGGTTCAGCCGGGTCAACACCGCCTGCGCCTTCAGGCGAGCCAACTCCAGACACAACTCCTCGGCCCGCTCGGTCACCACGAGGGACTCATCCACCCCGCTGACCAGCACCTCCGGCTCGACGCCAGCAGCCTGGAGCAACTTACGACGGGCAGGGCTCGCCGAAGCGAGCACGAGGCGAAGCGGCAAGGTCTCAGACACGAGCCCGACGTTACCGCCCAACCCCTCACCAAGTCCGACACCCCGCCCAGCCCTCGCATGCCCCATGGCGTCCTCGGCGTTCTTGGCGTTCTTGATCCACTCGCCTTGCAGGAAACCGCGGTATCCCCTCGCCCCGGACACCGCGTTTTCCTGAAAGGCGAGTGGATCACCGCGTAACGGCCCTCGCCCAGCGCGAGGGTCGGCGCAGTGTCGGCAATGTCGGGCTGTCCCGCCGTCCCGGACTCCCGCTCGTTCGTCGATCAGCGACTGATCCTGGGCGGCGGATCATCACCACGCCGACGTCGTCGCGCTATCACCGCCCACCCGACCCCGGCAGCCACGATCACCCCAAGGGTGGCCAGGCCGCGCGCTGTCGCACCATCGCTCCCATCACCCGGCTGAGCACCAACCGCCGTGGTCGAGCCAGTACCGGCCGGAGCGCTCACCGATTCAAACCCCAGCGGCGGTACGTCCGCCGTCAGCGCCGCCACAAGATCGATCACTCCATACCCGTACTCGTCGTCACGCCCGGGAGGGCCTTTGTCGACGGCGGTAGCCGTGAGCCGGTGCGCCACCTCCCGGGCCGGCAGATACGGGTACTTGGACCTGATCAACGCGGCAGCCCCCGCCACGATCGCCGTCGCGTCAGAGGTTCCGGTGCCTTTGCGGTACTTGCCGTCGATGCTCGTGCTGTAGATGTCGACGGCGGGCGCAACCACGTCAATCTCCGGCCCAGATACCGAAAAGCTGGCGTGACTCCCGTTCTTGTCTATGCCGCCTACAGTGACTACGCCCGGATAGGCGGCCGGAAAGCTGACATATTCATCCCGAGGTCTATTGCCTACCCCTGCAACCACAACGACATTCGCTTGCATTGCCATCTCGACGGCGCGTTTGAGGCGACTATTTGGTCCTGCGACCGAAGAGATGCTGATAACCGAAGCGCCTTTGGCGACAGCAAGATCGATCCCGGCCGCAAGGTTGTCGCTGTCGCCATCTTGATCAGTTCGGCTGGTTCGGATTGGTAGGATTTTGGCCTCTGGAGCGATGCCAAGGGCGCCGAGATTTCCAGGGTGTCCGTGGGCAGCGATTAGCCCCGCCATTCCGGTGCCATGGCTGTTTTCGTCCTGCCAGCCGTCGCCGCCCTCAGGGAGGACGATGTCGGCGCCAGTTAGGAGATTGTCGCGAAGATCGGGGTGCGGTGTGACGCCGGTGTCTGGGACGGCCACAATTACGCCCCTGCCTTTGCTTAACCGTTGAGCTTCCTTGGCCTTTAGATAGCCCAGGTGCCACTGATCCTTGCGTATCCGCTCGACATCTTTCGGTGCAGGACTTTTCTGAGCTGCCGCCGGGACTGGAAGCAATGTGAATGTGAGGCTGAGAATGGCTAACAGCACTCCTGAGGCCCGTAGGGTCAACGGTCTATGCCAATAGCCGGGCCGGGGTCGATGGGGCCTTCGTCATTCGGTGGTCGAACGATTGGGGCGACGCCTTCGTCTGTCGTCCAGGGATTGTCAGGATCCCGCCGGCGCCTTTCCGAGTCTGGATCTATCCGAAAGCCGGGCCGCGGGGGTACCCCGCCACTGGGGTTTTGGCCGGCGCTGTGACCGATGCTGGAGCCAAGACCGAAGGGGGTGGTTCCCTGAAGCGCGTTCAAGCCTCGGCCGCCTCCAGGGCGAGAGCCTGCGCCGCCAGTGGGTCCTGTCCCGGCGCTGCCACCACCTATTACGCCGCCCACCGGATTGATGCGGCGGGGTGCACCGGCGCCGGCTGCGGGTGAGCCGAAGCCTGTCGCAGGCACTCCGCCGATTAGGCCGCCAGGAGGCATCGGACGCGGTTGCGCCGCAGGTTTGCCCGCAGAGCCTGTGGCGCTGGCTGGGGGGTTGGCAGAGTGGGGCCGCAAACGCGATGCCGCAGAAGCATCGCCACGTGCGGAATTCGGAGGCGGTAGGGGTGGCACCCCGACTCCAGGTGTTGAACCGGAAACTGCTGGCGGCGTAGCTCCGATTGGCGGGACCGGGGTTGTGGAGCCAGGAGCGATTACGTTACCTGTGCCGCCAAGAACTGGGCCGACGCCAGGGTTTGTTATTGGCCAGCCTTGACCTGCGGAAGCCCTCGGGCGGGTTGTAGGGGATTTTGGGAGAGGTGCCGCTATTATTGGAGGAATCACAGGCGCAGCGGAAGTTCCGCCGTAAACATCCGCTGCGCTCTGATCGATTCCGGGGTTTGCCTTAGGCGCCACGGGTGGTTTTTGGAGGGTTGCTTGAGCTTGTTGAAGTTCGCCGCTCAGGCTGAACATCATCGACCGGGCCTGCACGTTCAGCCGTTCCAGTTCGCCATCAGCAACAGGCGGCTGGGTTGCCCGGTTGCCCATCACCGCTTTCGGGTCGGCGGCCATCGACTCGTACGCCTGCTTCTGTTGGAACTTGGTCGCGTACTCCTCGTAGATTTTGCGGAGCGCGGCGCGGGTGGTGCCGATGGCCTGGGTTGCGGCGGAGAGCGCGGTGTAGTTCGCGGCGGCGGCGTCGTGGGTGCGTTGGACCTTGTCGATGAGTTCGTCGAGTTCGGCGAGGTACGTGCGGGAGGCGGCGCTGGTTTCGGGCGGCCATGCCTCGGCGAGTCCGCGTCGGTACTGCTGGAGGCGGCCGAGGTGGGTTTGCGCCAGGTCGCAGACCTTGCGCCAGCCGGCGACCTGTTTCCAGTGGTTGGCGGTGTCGTGGTCCTGGAGGCAGGCCCACATGCTGTTGACGTCCATGAGGTGCCAGTCGGTGAGGCCGGAGGTGCGGCCGGTGCCCCGTTCGATCACGGCAGCACCACCGGCCCTTGGGCGTCGGGGCTGGTCGGGTCGGTCAGTGTCGGCGTCGGGCCGCCGGGGAGGACGCTGGCCGGGTTGGCGAGGGCTCGTTGCACGTCCACCACCCGGGCGGCGGTGAAGGCGTCACTGTCGGCGTAGTGGGTGGCGACCTGATCGGCGGCGGCGGCGAGGTGGCCGGTGGCGCCTCGGACGGCGTACACCATGTCGGCGGTGGCCTGCTGCGTCTCGTGGTGGGCGTGCAGGAAGGTGACCAACTCGATGAAGGCGTCGCAGGGGTTGGGCAGCTTCGCGGACATGTCTTCCGCGATGTACGACAGGTGCGGCGCGTAGTTGCTCTCGACCTCGGCGGCGAGCCGGTCGGCGAACTCTCTGAGCTGGCTGATGTCGGCTTCGATGCCGCCGTAACCGCGTAGCCAGGGTGCTGGCCGGTCCTCTTCGGGGATCATGGATCCTCCCTACCCGTAGCGGCACCGTTTCCCTGAGTGAGGTTAACGGCTCAACGCCACCCTGGCAGCCCCCGTGCGTGGTGGGTCTCGGGTCAGCGGGGCAGGCCGGCGGCGCGCCACCCACGGGAGCTGCCCGGCCGGCCGCTGCGCGCCCAGGCGGACGCGGTCGCCGGGGCGGACGCGGTGGCCGGGCGGGTCCGGACGATGATCGCCCCCACCAGAGCGGCCAACTCCTCGGCGGTGGGCACGCCGCGGACGACCCGGAACAGCGGCTCTTCGGCAGACATGCCGCCAGGGTACGCGGCGCGAAGTTACCCGAAGCGCACAGTGGCGTGCCGGCGGTGTGAGCGTCAGCGGGTCCGGGTACCGTCTCACCGATGTCGAACGCGCTTCCCCAACTCGTCGCTGACCGATACCGGCTCCTGTCGCCGCTCGGCCAGGGCGGCATGGGCCGGGTGTGGAAGGCGCGCGACGAGGTGCTGCACCGGGACGTCGCCATCAAGGAGTTGGTGCCGCCGCCCGGTCTCACCGATGAGGAACGCCGCGAGATGCGCGAGCGCTCGTTGCGGGAGGCGCGGGCCATCGCCCGGCTCAACCACGCCAACGTCGTCCGCATCTTCGACGTGCTGCGCACCGACGGCGATCCGTGGATCGTCATGGAGTACGTGGCGTCGAAGTCCTTGCAGGACACTCTCGCCGAGGACGGCCCCGTGTCGGTGGCCCGCACGGTGGAGATCGGCCTGGGCGTGCTGGGTGCGCTCAGCGCCGCGCACAAGGCGGGCGTCATGCACCGCGACGTGAAGCCCGGCAACGTGCTGCTCGGCGACGACGGCCGGGTGGTGCTGACCGATTTCGGTCTCGCCACGATCCCGGGCGACCCCAATGTGACCCGCACCGGCATGGTGCTCGGCTCACCCGCGTACATCTCGCCGGAGCGGGCCCGGGACGGCACCGCCGGGCCGGAGGCCGACCTGTGGTCGCTGGGCGCGACGCTCTACGCGGCTGTCGAGGGCAAGTCGCCGTACGCTCGCCCGTCGGCGATCGGCACCCTGGCCGCGTTGGCCACCGAGCCGATTCCGCCACCGAAGAACGCCGGTCCGCTCAAGGCCGTGCTCAATGGGCTGCTGCGCAAGGACCCGAACGAGCGCATCACCGCCGAGGTGGCGGAGCGCCTGCTGCGCCGCGCCGGCGGCAAGCGGTCGCGCGGGATTTCACTGCTCGATGGCGTACGCCGGCCTGGGCCGAACGGCCCGCGCGAGCCGCGCCTGCCGGTGGTGCCGGCCCCGCGACCGGCCGAGAGTGCGGACCGGCCCGTGTCGCCGCCGCCGGCCGCCGCCGCGACCGCCTCGGCCGCCACCTCCGCTGCCGCCGCGACTCCCGCCGCCGATGCCACGCCGACGGCCGTCGTCTCCTCCGACACCAAGGCCGCCGACCCGACCGCCCTGGTGTCGGGCGAATCGACAGCAGCGGCGCCGGCCGAGCCGACCGCCCCGATCGACCGCCCGTCCGATGCCGACCCGTCCGAGGCCGAGCCGACCGCGAAGGTCACGGCCGCGCCTGACACGAGCGGCGACGGTACGGCCAACGTCGACGACGAGCCGACTGTCGTCGACGGTCCGCCGGTGGCTCCGGAACAGCGCAAGCCCACCACCCCGACGTCGCTCATGCCGCCGGTGAGTCCGGCCGGCCGCGCGGCGGTGCCACCCTCGGATGGCACGAAGCCGAACAACACCCGACGTAACCTGCTGATCGGGGCCGTGGTCGCGCTGCTGCTGATCGGCCTCGTGGTGGTCGTGCCGATGCTGACCAAGGGCGACGACAAGAGCCCACAGGCCAACCCGACCGGTGCTGCCGCGACCTCGGCGCCCGCACCGACCACCGCTGCGGCGCCTCCGCCGCCCACCAGCGGCGCCCCGAGCCCGTCCGCCTCGGCCACCCCCTCGGTCGACCCGAACGCGTTGCCGGCGGGCTGGAAGCTGCACCGGGACCCGGCCGGCTTCGCCCTGCCGATGCCCGACGGTTGGGTGCGTAGCCAGGTCAACGGCAACACTGTCGTCTTCAACCAGTCCAACGGGCCGGGAAAGCTGCTCGTGCAGTGGACCCCTTCCCCGAAGAAGGATGCAGTCGCGGACTGGCGGGAGCAGGAGCCAAACCGCAAGAGGCTAGTCAACAACTACCAGAACCTTGGCATCGTGGCCTGCGACTTCTGGAAGACCTGCGGGGACTGGGAGTGGCTGGAGACCCGGGACGGGCAGCGGATCCACGTCCGTAACCGTGGGTTCGTGACGGCCAAGAACCGCGGTTACGCCTTGCGGTGGGAGATCGCGGCGAAGGACTGGCAGGCCAACCTGCCGAACTTCGACCGGATCGCCAAGGGCTTCCAGCCCGACCGTAAGGACTGAAACTCATTCGCATGACCTTCCGCCGTCGTGGGTAATTGACAGTCGACGACGGAAGGAGGCACGACATGGGTTACCGACGGAGGGACACTCGGCCCCGGCTGGCACTGTGGATGCTCGTGGCGCTCGGCGACGCGATCCTGCTGCTGGTCAGCGCGGGGGTTTCGGTGCTCATCGCACTGCTCGGCGTCGTGATCGTTGCCGGCTTTGGCGTGGCTGCCTGGCGGTTGACCCGCAGGGGCGCCCTGGCTCGTGAGAATGCTGTGGTGCCGGCCCTGAGTCGGCGGCGGGCCTGACCGTACCCGGTGGTGTGGCGGCAGCCGGACCGATTGTCGACCGTGTGGTGACCGTCGATCCCGCTGCCGCCAACGGCCCGGTCAGGTGTTGTTGGCCAACGCGATCAGGCGGCTACGGTCGCCGTTCCAGTAGTTGCGGTCCACGTTGCCGCTGATTCCGGAGACCGCGCCGGTGCTGGTGTACTGCCAGAAGCTCCACACCGACGCGCCGGCCGGCAGGGCGCCGGGGGTGCTCGACCAGCGGGCCAGCCAGAGCGGGTGGTTCGCCCACGGGCCGGTCCAGCTGCCGGTGCACTGGTTCCACCAGCTCGTGGTGGTGTAGATGACCGCGTACCGGCCGGTGCGGGAGCGGTAGGTGTTCAGGAAGTCCTGCACCCAGTTGCGCATCCCGGTCGTGCTGAGCCCGTAGCAGTAACCGCCGCTGTACGGGTTGCCCTCGATGTCGAGGGCGGCCGGCAGGGTGCGGCTGTCAGCGGACCAGGCGCCGCCGTTGGAGGCCAGGTAGTTGGCTTGGGTCGAGCCGGCGGAGATGTTCGGGCGGGCGAAGTGGTACGCCCCGCGGATCACCCCGGCGTTGTACGAGTTGACGTAGTTGGCGTTGAAGTTCGGGTCCTTGTAGCTGGTGCCCTCGGTCGCCTTGATGAAAGCGAACTGGATGCCCGCGTTGCGGACGCTTGTCCAGTTGATGGTGCCCTGGTAGCGGGAGACGTCGACACCGGGTGTGGTGGCGGCGGCCGCCGGTCCGGCGGTCGCGACCAGGGCCGCCGCCGCGGTGGCGAGGACGGTGAGGCCGGCCGCGAGCGCGCGGCGCAGCGATGATCGGGTACGGGCCATGAGTGCCTCCAAGGACGTCGCTCTATCGACACCCATCTTTGGAGTTAAGTGCCCTAGATCACAAGAGCGACCGGAAAAAAGCTTCATCGATGCTCCGTGCGGGACCGCTCGCCGAGGCGGGACGGATCAGCGCAGCGTGGCCGGGTCGAGCTGCCAGCGGAACGGCTCGACGACTGTCAGCGTCTCGCCGGGCTTGGCCACCTGGTCCTCGACATAGTGCTCACCGTCCAGCCGGAACAGCCGCAACGAGTGACCGTCCCCGTCCTGCTCGACCAGCAGATACCAAGGGATCCGCGCAATGGCGTAGAGCTGCATCTTGAGCAGGCGGTCGGCTGCCGCATTTCCCGGCGAGACGACCTCGCCGACAAGAGACACTCGGTCGGAGTCGAGATAGGTGCCGTCGTCGTCGGCGTCGGTGACGACGAGATCCGGAATGACGACCCGGTCGACGCCGAGCCGGACGTTGATCGCGTCATAGACCAGGAGACCGCGAGGCTCTGCTGCTGCCTCGATGCTGTTTGCCAGCCGGCGCGACACCCGCTGGTGCCGTCGACTCGGTGCAGGGCTCACCAGCAGGCTCCCGTCGAGCAGCTCGATCCGGTCAGGCGTCTCGCCCAGAGCGAAGTAGTCGGCCTCGGTCCACAGGCCGACGTGCGGCTCCACGGGGGCTGCGCTCACCTGCGTCCACCTCCCGCCCCAGTCGCCACCCGATCAGTTTCACAGGATACGAGCCGGTGCCTCGGGAGCGACACGGAACGCCGCCGGTAGGCTCGCGCCCCATGATGTCGATCGACGGGCTGGGCGACCTGTGGGACACGCTGTTCGGCGCGCAGCCGGACCCGCCCGCGCTGCTGGTGCTGCTCACCGGGGCCGTCGCGCTGGTGGTGGTCTCCACCCGGCTGCCGTGGCGGATCGCCCGTAACGCCATCACGATCGCGCACGAGGGTGGGCACGCCCTGGTCGCCCTACTCACCGGCCGCAAGCTGCGCGGCATCCGGCTGCACTCGGACACGTCCGGGCTGACGCTCTCCGCCGGCCGTCCCACCGGGCCGGGCATGATCCTCACCCTGCTCGCCGGGTACGTCGCGCCGCCGCTGGTCGGGCTGGCCGGCGCCTGGCTGCTCGGCGGTAACCGGATCACCCTGCTGCTCTGGGTGGCCGTGGCGCTGCTGCTGGCCATGCTCGTCATGATCCGCAACGTCTTCGGCGTGGTGTCGCTGCTGGTCACCGGCGCGCTGGTGTTCGCCGTCTCGTGGTACGCGACGCCGCAGGTCCAGGCCGCGTTCGCGTACGCCGGGGTGTGGTTTCTGCTGCTCGGTGGGGTGCGGCCGGTGGTCGAGCTGCAACGGCTGCGTTCGCGCGGCCGGATGCCCGCCTCCGACGCCGACCAACTCGCCGGACTCACCCCGTTCCCGCCGCTCTTCTGGGTGAGCGTCTTCGCAGTCGTCAACCTGGCGGCGCTGATCGCCGGCGCGCTGCTGCTCGCCGGCCCGATCCTCGCAAGCGCCGGCCTGACGCTCTAACCCCGCCTCCGCCCGGGTCGATCAAGGAGTTGTGGTGGGCCGCGAAAGCCGCAATACCCCCGCAGCCAGGCACCACAACTCCATGATCGACGGTGGGAGGGGTGGCGGGAGGGGCGGGAGGGGCACGGGCTGGAGAGGTGTGGGCGGGCAGAATGAGGCCATGCGATACGTGATCATCGGGGCGGGCGCGGTCGGCGGGACGATCGGCGTACGGCTGGCCCAGACCGACCGGGACGTGACACTGGTGGCCCGCGGCGCCCACCTGGACGCGATCCGCACGCGGGGTCTGACAGTGCGGCAGCCCGACGGTGCGGTCACCGCCCGGCTCGCGGCGGTGGACGGGCCCACTGACCAGCCGCTGCCAGCGGACACCGTGCTGGTCCTCACCGTGAAGTCGCAGGACACCGCCGGAGCGTTGGCCGCCTGGGTGGACGCGCCGGTGGTCGGCGGCGGCACGGCGGGCGAACGTCTGCCGCTGGTGACCGCGCAGAACGGGGTGGCCAACGAGCGGGCCGCGCTGCGCCTCTTCGCCGACGTTCACGCGGTCTGTGTCTGGCTGCCGGCCACCCACCTGGAACCGGGCGTGGTGGTCGCCAACGGCTACCCGCATCCCGGGATGCTCCACATCGGGCGGTACCCAGGGGGCGCCGACGACACCGACCGGGCGATCGCCGCCGACCTGACCGCCGCCGGTTTCGTCGCCCCGGTCCGCACCGATGTGCTGCGCTGGAAGTACGGCAAGCTGCTCAGCAACCTTGGCAACGGCCTCCAGGCGCTGCTCGGCGGGGACATCCCGGACGCGCTGGTGGAGCAGGTACGCGCCGAGGGCGTCGCCGTGCTCGCCGCCGCCGGCATCGCGCACACCTCGCCGGAGGAGGAGAAGGCCGAACGCGGCGACCTGGTCGGGCAGCGTCCGGTCGGCGGCGAGGCCCGCTCCGGCGGCTCCACCTGGCAGAGCCTGGCCCGGGGTACCGGCTCCACCGAGGTCGACCACCTCAACGGCGAGATCGCGCTGCTCGGTCGGCTGCACGGCGTACCGACGCCGGTCAACGTCGCCGTGCAGCGGGCCGTACGCCGGGCGGTCCGGGAGCGGATCGCGGCCGGCGCGTTCCCGCTCGCCGAGTTGCAGAAGATGATCGCCTGACCGGGGCAACCGACGACCCTGCCCGGTGCGTGTTCCCAGCGACCGACACGGGGAGGTAGCGGGTGCCGGACGTCGACGGGTTCGACGAGTTCTACCGGGGGAGTCGGCAACGACTCCTCGGGTTCGTCTACGCCCTCACCGGCGATCGGGGAGAGGCGCAGGACGCCGTGCAGGAGGCGTACGTCCGGGCGTGGCAGCGTTGGTCGACGGTCAGCGAGTACGACGACCCGGAGGCGTGGGTGCGGGTGGTGGCCAGCCGGATCGCTGTCAGCCGGTGGCGCAGCCTACGCAGCCGTGCCCGCGCCTACCTGCGACACGGAGCTACCGAGACCGTTCCCGGGCCGGGAACCGACACCGTCGCGGTGGTCGCCGCCCTGCGTCGACTACCCGAGGAGCAACGCGTCGCCATCGCCCTCTACTACCTGGTGGGTATGCCGGTCGCCGAGGTCGCGCGGGAGACCGCGGCCCCGGTGGGCACCGTCAAGGCCCGTCTCTCCCGGGGGCGCACTGCGCTCGCCGGCCTGCTCGCCGTCTCTGACCTGGAGGAGGCAACCGATGCGTGACGACCCGACGTTCGTCGAGCAGATCCAGCGGGACCTGCAGGACGTGCGCTGGCTCGGCCCGGAGGAGATCCGTTCCCGGGCCCGTCGCCGCAGCCAGCGCAAGATCGTGGTGGCCACCGTCGTGCTGGCCCTGGCCGGGGTTTCGGCGGTGGCGGTCGCGGCGCCGAGAACGTCGTCGCCACCGGCTCAGCCAGCCGCCTCGGCCTCGCCGACCCGGCACGAGATCACCACCGACGCCCTGTTGCAGCCAGCCGACCTGCCGCAGCAGGTCGATGTGCAGCTCAGCCAGTCGGGGCTGGGCGAGCCGGTCCGGCTGGCGGACATGCTCAGCTACTGCCGGACGAGCCAGGGACGGTCGGAGGGCTGGCAGACGTCAATCCTGTCCCGTTCACAGACGTTTGTGCCCAAGCGCGCTGCGCCGATCCTCACCCAGTCGGATGGTCTGGTCACGCAGGATCTTTTCCGGCTAGTACCCGAGACGGCCAGACAGCTCTTCGCCAGTTTGGACGACCTGGTCGCTCCGTGTGCCGAATGGCTGAGCGTTGGGCCGATCCTGACGGCAGGGGGGACCCGCACGGGGGAAGCGCTGCACCGGTGGTCGGTGGTGCAGCGGGGCTTCGCCGGGGACGACGCCGCCATCCTGCGGGACTCGCTCACCCTCACCCGGGACCTGGAGACCGGGCAGCCGCTCGGCGACCAACCGTCGCCGATCCTGGTGGCGGTCGTCCGGGTCGGCGACACCGTCTCGGTACTCCGCCTCGGCTACGACGGCACCGAGGCCGAACTTGTCCAGCTCGCAGTGGCGGCGGCAGCACGGATGTGTGCGGCCGCCAACCCGCCCTGCTGACGCCGCCGGGGCGATCAAGGGACCGAGATCAGAGCGGGATGTTGCCGTGCTTCTTGGGAGGCAGGGTCTCCCGCTTGGTGCGCAGGACGCGCAGCGCCCGGACGATCTGGGTGCGCGTCTCGTGCGGCGGGATCACCGAGTCGATGTACCCGCGCTCGGCCGCCACGTACGGGTTGGCCAGGGTGTCCTCGTACTCGGCGATCTTCTCGGCCCGGACCGCCGCCGGGTCCTCGGCGCCGGCCAGCTCGGAGCGGTAGAGGATGTTCACCGCGCCCTGCGCGCCCATCACCGCGATCTGCGCGGTCGGCCAGGCGAAGTTCAGGTCCGCGCCCAGGTGCTTGGAGCCCATCACGTCGTACGCCCCGCCGTACGCCTTGCGGGTGATCACGGTGACCTTGGGGACGGTCGCCTCGGCGTACGCGTAGATGAGCTTCGCGCCCCGGCGGATGATCCCGTCCCACTCCTGACCGGTGCCGGGCAGGAAGCCGGGCACGTCCACGAAGGTCAGCACCGGGATGTTGAACGCGTCGCAGGTGCGGACGAACCGGGCGGCCTTCTCCGAGGCGGCGATGTCCAGGGTGCCGGCGAAGTGCATCGGCTGGTTGGCCACCACACCGACCGGTCGCCCCTCGACCCGGCCGTAGCCGACCACGATGTTCTGCGCGTAGAGCGGCTGGACCTCCAGGAACTCCCCGTCGTCGAGGACGTGCTCGATCACCGTGTGGATGTCGTACGGCTGGTTGGCTGAGTCCGGGATCAGGGTGTCCAACTTCCGGTCCTCGTCGGTGACCTCAAGCGAAGCGGGGGCCTCGACCACGACCGGCTCGTCGAGGTTGTTCGACGGCAGGTACGACAGCAGCGCCTTGACGTAGTCGACAGCGTCCTCCTCGTCGCTGGCGAGGTAGTGCGCGTTGCCGCTGCGGGAGTTGTGCGTACGGGCGCCGCCCAGCTCCTCCATGCCGACGTCCTCGCCGGTCACCGTCTTGATCACGTCCGGCCCGGTGATGAACATGTGCGAGGTCTGGTCGACCATCACTGTGAAGTCGGTGACCGCGGGGGAGTAGACAGCGCCGCCGGCGCAGGGCCCCATCACCAGCGAGATCTGCGGGATGACCCCGGAGGCCCGCACGTTGCGGAAGAAGATCTCGCCGTAGAGGCCGAGCGAGACGACGCCCTCCTGGATGCGCGCGCCGCCGGAGTCGTTGATGCCGACCACCGGGCAGCCGATCTTCATGGCCAGGTCCATCACCTTGACGATCTTCTCGCCGAAGACCTCGCCGAGCGAGCCGCCGAAGACCGTGAAGTCCTGCGCGAAGACACACACCTGCCGGCCGTCCACCGTCCCGTAGCCGGTGACCACACCGTCGCCGTACGGGCGGTTCCGTTCCAGGCCGAAGGCCGTGGACCGGTGCCGGGCCAGTTCGTCGAGTTCGACGAAGGAGCCCTCGTCGAGGAGCATCTCGATCCGCTCGCGGGCGGTCTTCTTGCCGCGCGCGTGCTGCTTCTCCACCGCGCGGGCCGACCCGGCGTGCACCGCCTCGTCGACCCGGCGCTCCAGGTCCGCCAGCTTGCCCGCAGTGCTGTGGATGTTGGTCCCGGTCTCGGTAGTCACCCAGGGAATATAACGATGGTTCAGGTGGGTGCGGCTGTGCAGTACGCCTCAGTGTCGACCGGGGCACCGCCGTAGGCTGGCGGAATGTCGGGCTCCCCGTACACCGATCTGGACCGGCCGCCGCTGTCGGCGGCCCGGCTGCGCCGCGCGTTGATCGCGCCGAACGGGCCGTGGACCCGGCTGGAGCTGCGTGCCGAGACCGGCTCCACGAACGCCGACGTGGCCGAGGCCGCCCGGGCCGACGAGCCCGAGGGCCTGGTCGTGGTCGCCGAACGGCAGACCGCGGGTCGGGGCCGGCGGGGTCGGGTCTGGCAGTCTCCGGCGCGGGCCGGCATCGCGACGAGTGTGCTGCTGCGGCCCGGCGAGGCCGTGCCGGACCGCGGCTGGCTGCCGGCGGCACCCACGGGGTACGGGTGGCTGCCGTTGCTGGCCGGCGTGGCGCTGGTCGAGGCGGTGGCCCGGCTGGCCGAGCTGGAGGCCACCCTGAAGTGGCCGAACGACCTGCTGATCGGCGACGCGAAGTGCGCGGGGGTGCTGGCCGAGGCGGTGCCCGGACGTGCGCCGGACCAACCGCCGGCCATCGTGCTGGGTATCGGGCTCAACGTGACGCTGCGCGCCGACGAGCTGCCGGTGAATCCGACCGGGCTGCCGGCCACCTCGCTCCAGTTGGCCGGCGCGGTGGCCACCGACCGGGATCCGCTGCTGCGGGCGCTGCTGCGCGCGGTCGCCGACTGGTACGACAGGTGGCGTTCGGCGGGCGGCGACGCCGTGGCCAGCGGCCTGCGTGACGCCTACCTGGAGGCCTGCGCGACGATCGGCCGCGAGGTACGCGTCCTGCTCCCCACCGGCGAGTCCCTGACCGGCACCGCCACCGGAGTGGACCCCGACGGCCAACTGATCGTCACCACCCCCACCGGCACCCGAACCCTGGCCGCAGGAGACGTGCTGCACCTCCGCTGAGGGGGCCGCGTGGCGGATGTTGTGGTGGGGCTTGGGGGGTTTACCGTCTGCGCGTCTAGAAAATCGCGTTGGAGGTTCCCGTGGCGTTTCCTGAAGACGTGCTCACCGAGGACGAGCACGTCGTGCTGCACCTGCACCCGCACTGGAAGGCGTTGATCCGGCCGATCGCGGTGCTGGTGCTGGCCATCGCCGCGGTGGTGGTCGGCGTGCTCCTGTTGCCGGAGAGTGGCGGCGGTTCGATAGCGCTGGCGGTGATCGGGGCGATCGCCCTGGTCGCGGTGCTCTGGCTCGGTCTGTGGCCGTTCCTGGTCTGGCGCACCACCCACTACCTGTTCACGAACGAGCGAGTCCTGCTCCAGCAGGGTGTGTTCTCCCGCGACCGGCGGGACCTCCCGCTCGCCCGGGTCAACGACCACTCGATGAACCAGCGTTTCGTCGAGCGCCTGCTGGGCTGCGGGACGCTCACCATCGAGTCGGCCGGTGAGCGCGGCCAGTCGGTGCTCGCCGACGTGCCGGATGTCGGAAAGGTGCAGACCACCCTGTACGAGTTGGTCGAGGCACAGCACGACAAGCACTCGCTGGGCGATGGCGAGATGCGCGACATGCTCGCCGACATGCAGGACGGCAAGCCGCTGCGCGACACCACTACCTGATCCGGGCCGGTTGAGACCCGCCCCTGCCGTTGCGTCGGGGGCGGGTCAGTCGTTTCGTTGAGGCTCGGCGGAGTCGCTGCTCACCGTCGGTGTGCCGTCGGACGACCCGGCGGTGGACGGGTCCGTGGCGGTCGGGCCGCTGTCGGGCCGGTCAGCCTCGGGACGGTCGCCGTCGGTCGGGGCGGCTTCGGCAGTCTCGGCTTCGGCGGCGTCGGCTTCGACCGGGCGTACGGCGAACCAGCCACGGAAGCGGGTCCGCAGCACCTCCTGCTCGGGCCGGTCGTCCGGGCCGAGGCGCAGCATGGTGCCGGTGAGGCTGACAGTGCCGAGCCCGGGGCGGGCGGTCGACGGTCGGGCGCCCATCACGTCGACCCGGACCGCGAGCCGGTCGCCGGCCCGTACGGGGGCGAGCCAGCGCAGCTCCTCCAGGCCGGGGGACGCGTCCGCGGCGGCCCGGGACAGCAGGTGGTCGACGTACGCGCGCATGAACAGGCTGACCGTGTAGAAGCCGCTGGCGATCAGACCGCCGTGCCGGCTCGCGGCGGCCAGGTCGGGGTCGACGTGGTACCACTGCGGGTCGAAGCGGCGGGCGAAGGCGACCATCTCGTCGGCGTCCACGGTGACCACGCCGAGGTCGACGGTGAGCCCCGGCACGAGATCCTCGAAGAACAGCTCGGCCGGTCGCCCCGTGCCGGAGCGGGCGTCGGGCGCCGTCACCGGCGGGGCGCGCGGCGGGTGCTGACGTGCAGCTCCGCGGCGAGTTCCGCGTCCAGGTCGACGGCGGGGCTGACGCTCAGCCGGGTGGGCCGACCCTGGGTGGGTGCGCCGGGTGGCGAGTCGACGCGTTGCGCGGACTCCGCCTCCTCCAACTCGGACACGGATTCCGCCAGCTCGGCGACCGGGTCCATCTCCGCCATGGTGTCCCACTCGTCGCGGGGAATGTCGTGCCAGGTGGAGTCGGGCTTCGCGGCCTCGTCCTCGGCCGGTGCGACGGGTTGGAAGACGAAGGTGCGGTATGACCAGAACCGGAACAGTGTGGCCAGCATGACGCCGACCGTCTTGGCCAGGTTCAGCGCCAGCAGACCGTGTAGGCCGAGGCCGTACTTGGCCGCCGCTACGGCACCCAGTTCAATGAGCAGGCCAGCGCCGTTGAACAGGAAGAAAAGGAGATATTCCCGGCGAAGCGCCGACTTCGGGCGATCGCGGTAGGTCCAGTGCCGATTCATCAGGTACGACGTGATGGTCGCGACGATGGTCGCGATCACGGTCGCCTTCAACTGACCATTGACGAAAACGGTCAGTGCAAGGGCATTGAACACCGCGTAATTGATGACGGTGTTGATGCCGCCGACGATGCCGAACTTGAGCGCCTCGTGGATGAACTTTTGCCAGCGCTCAGGCAGCAGGCGGACAAGACGCATGCGAAACACCTTAGGGCAGTCGGTGCGGCCGGCGATCACCGGCCGAACGAGATGGGCGGCAGGTCACGCCTCGTGGTCACGGTCGGGATTCACCTGCGGAAGGGGCGGGGTTCCCGCTTCGACGAAGACGAACCGCCGGTACGACCAGAATCGAAACAGCGTGGCGAACCCGGTGCCGACGATGTAGCTGGCGAGATTGTCCGCCAGGCGGGTCTGGAACACGGCCGGCCAGATGGCCCCGAGGCCGTAGCGGCTGAGCGCGAGGCAGGCCACGGTGATGCCGAGGCCGACGGCGTTGAAGAAGAAGAAGAGCGCGTACTCGCGGGCCGCGTTGTTGCGCTGGCGGTGCCGCCAGGTCCAGAACCGGTTGCCCACGAAGGCGACGGAGGCCGCGATCACGGTGGAGATCGTCTTCGCCGTCAGCTCTTCGACGCCGTGCTTGCTCGTCAGGTAGTTGAAGAGCGCGAAGTCGACGAGGAAGGCGAAACCACCCACTGTGGCGAACTTGCTCATCTCGCGCAGCAGGTGACCGAAGCGGTCGAGGAGTTTGCCGACGAGACCCTGTCGGGTCTGCCGGGGACCCGGTTGTTCCCCGGTCATCGTGGCGGCCACGGAGGGAGCCTACCGGCTGCCGGCCAGTCGGAGGGGTAGCTACGGCACGCGGGCGTGGTCTCCCGGAGGGGCCCATCGCCGTGTGTGTAGCCGTTGCACAGAGCGTAGCCAATTGGGAGGACTGAGCCGCCGTGGAACGGGAATCCCCGCACCGGTCGGCGGGGCAGGTCCACGGCCCGACCGCAACAAGCGTCCGCCGGGGTGCACAACAAGATTTGCGTGAAACTGCGCGGGAAAGCGGGTATCAGCTCGTGATGCCGCAGCGAGGCCGTAGCTTGTGCAGTTCTTCACAACCTGTCCCACTGACTCGGAAGGCTGCCCGGTTTACGCTGAGGCCAATCCCAGGTTTCCACGAAGGCGACGCATCGCGCCGCTGAGTCTCGTGCATCCCATAGATCGGTCAGCGTCGACCACAAGGAGATGTGTCATGGTTGCTCCGGCTGTTGTGCGGGGTATCGATCAGGCCCCGACGTCCCATCCGAAACTTCTCGCCTGGGTCCGTGAGGTCGCGGAACTGACCACCCCCGACCGTGTCGTCTGGGTGGACGGGTCCGACGAGGAGTGGCGCCGCCTCACTGACGAGCTGGTCGAGGCCGGCACCCTGATCCGGCTCAACCCGGAGAAGAAGCCCAACTCGTTCTACGCGCGCACCGACCCGACGGACGTCGCCCGGGTCGAGGAGCGCACCTACATCTGTTCCGTCGACGAGGCGGACGCCGGCCCCACCAACAACTGGATGGCGCCGGCCGAGATGAAGCGGACGATGACGGAGCTGTACCGGGGCTCCATGCGCGGTCGCACCATGTACGTCATCCCGTTCGTCATGGGCCCGGTCGAGGCCGAGTCCCCGATGTTCGGTGTCGAGATCACCGACAGCCCGTACGTGGTCGCCTCGATGCGGATCATGACGCGGATGGGCACCCGGGTCCTCGAGGCCATGGGTGACGACGCGGACTTCGTGCACGCGCTGCACTCGATCGGCGCCCCGCTCGCGCCCGGCCAGGAGGATGTCGCCTGGCCGTGCAACGACACCAAGTACATCTCGCACTTCCCGGAGAGCCGGGAGATCTGGTCGTACGGCTCGGGTTACGGCGGCAACTCGCTGCTGGGCAAGAAGTGCTACTCGCTGCGTATCGCCAGCGTGATGGGCCGGGACGAGGGCTGGCTCGCCGAGCACATGCTGATCCTCAAGATCACCTCTCCGGAGGGTCGGGTCTACCACATCGCCGGGGCGTTCCCGTCTGCCTGCGGCAAGACCAACCTCGCCATGGTGGAGCCGACGATTCCCGGCTGGAAGGTCGAGACCATCGGCGACGACATCGCCTGGATGCGGTTCGGCCCGGATGGCCGCCTCTACGCGGTCAACCCCGAGTACGGCCTGTTCGGCGTCGCGCCCGGCACCGACTGGAAGACCAACGCCAACGCCATGCGCACCCTGGACCGGGGCAACTCCGTCTTCACCAACGTCGGCCTCACCGACGACGGCGACGTCTGGTGGGAGGGCATGGGTGAGCCGCCGGCGCACCTGATCGACTGGAAGGGCAACGACTGGACGCCGGAGAGCGACAGCCTGTCCTCCCACGCGAACAGCCGGTTCTGCACCCCGATCACCCAGTGCCCGATCCTCGCCGACGAGTACTTCGACCCGAACGGCGTGCCGATCGACGCGATCCTCTTCGGCGGACGCCGCAAGGACACCGTCCCGCTGGTGACCGAGGCCCGCGACTGGGTGCACGGCGTCTACATGGGCGCGACGCTCTCCTCGGAGACCACCGCCGCCGCGTCCGGCGCCGTTGGCGTGGTCCGACGGGACCCGATGGCGATGCTGCCCTTCATCGGCTACAACGCCGGGGACTACTTCCGGCACTGGATCGAGATGGGCAAGGGCGCCGACGGCGACGAGGCGAAGCTGCCGAAGATCTACTACGTCAACTGGTTCCGCAAGGACCCGGACGGCTCGTTCCTCTGGCCGGGCTTCGGGGAGAACTCCCGGGTGCTCAAGTGGGTCGTCGAGCGGATCGAGGGCACTGCCGACGCGGTGGAGACGCCGGTCGGCATGGTCCCCGCGCCGGACGCCCTGGACGTCGAGGGCCTGGACATGACCCCGGAGGACGTTCGGATCGCACTGAAGGTCGACCCGGACGAGTGGCGTAACGAGCTGCCGATGATCACCGAGTGGTTCGAGAAGTTCGGTGACAAGCTGCCCGGCGTGCTCTGGGCCGAGTTGGACGCGCTGCGCGCGCGCCTCGACGCCGTACAGCCGCAGCGCTAGGTGTGAAGACGGCCCCCTGCGGGCAATGTTGGATCTCATGAGGACGGCCGCCGAGACCCAGGTCCGGCGGCCGTCCGCCGTCCGGGTGCTGACCACCCTGTTGGCGACGACGGCGGCGGCCACCGTCGTGGTCGAACTGCTCAACTGGTGGTACGCCCCGGAGCAGGGTTTCGGGCTGGCCGTACGGACCGGCTGGGCCATGCTGCGCTCGTTCGGTTTCCTGCTGCTGATCGGGCACGTGCGACGGGGTCGTACGGTGGCCCGCCCGTTCGGGCTGATCCTCGCGGTCACCACGATCTTCGCGGTCGGCCGGCTCATCGTGCCCCGGCAGGGGGTGCCACCGCTGCCCGGCCTGCTCGGCTTCGCGATCCTCACGGCGCTCTGTGTCGCGGTGGTCTGGCTGCTCTACCGCTCGTCGGCGTTGGCCGGGCACCTGGTCCGGCACCGTCCCCGCCTCGTCATCGACCGTGACGGCATCTCCTGGCGGGAAACCCCTCCCCGCCGACCGCAGGCCAGCGCCTGGTTGTTGACCAGCCGGGTGGCGGCCTTCACCTACAGCCCGCTGATGCTGGTGCCGGCCCTGGTGGCCGGGGGTTCCATCCTGGATGGTCGGCTGACAGCGGTACCGGCCGTGCTGTTCTGGTTCGGCGCGGGCATCACGGCCAGCTACGCGGTGCTGTTCTGCACAGCGTTCCTGATGCGGGGCAAGGACTGGGCACGTGGCCTGCTGGTCGTCGTCACTGTGGCCGTACTCGCCGTGGACCTGCCGCTGTGCTGGTGGCTGCTCGGCGTGGACGGCCTGGTCCGCGACGGCGCCCCCCTGGTCGCGGCCGCCGGGCTGGCCCTCTACGGCCTACGCCGCGCTGCCCGTGCTCCCGACGCCGCCCAACCGGAACCCCAACCCTGACCGCGGCGCTGCCCACACCGACATCGCTGGGTGCCGGCCCGCCGGCCGACCACGGCCCAGCCCTGCCCATGCCTTCCTTTGCTCTGCACCCCGATAGGCGACAGTCGCGGACGGTAACCGTCGCGTCCGCGGGTGCAGAGCAAAGGGTGGGTGAGACAGGCCGGCCCATTGCGGGAGCGGTCTTTGCGGGCGGGCAGGGGGCAGGATGGCGGGTGGCGTCGGTCACAGTGGCCGGCGTCGGGGCGGCTGCGGAGATCGTCGGGGCGGCCGGCCGCAAGGCCGACCGGGTTGCCCGGCGGGAGCGGCCGCGTCGCGTCGGGCTGGAGGGAGGCGCGCGGTGGGTGACGAGTTCGACGTGGTGGTGGTGGGGGCGGGGCCGGCCGGTGCGGCTGCCGCGCTGACGGCGCGCCGGGCGGGGGCCAGCGTGCTGCTGCTGGACCGGGCCGACTTTCCCCGGGACAAGGCGTGCGGTGACGGGATCGCCGCGCACTCGGTGGACGTGCTCGCCGAGCTGGGGGTGACCGAGGCGGTGGCGGGCTACGCGCCGCTGCCGGCGTTACGCATGATCTCGCCGGGTGGCGGCGCGGTGGCTCGGGCGCTGCCCCGACCCGCGTACACAGTGCCCCGGGAGGTCTTCGACGCGCGGCTGGTGGAGGCCGCCGTGTCCGCCGGCGCCCAGCTGCGTCGGCACACGGTGCGCCAGGTCGAGCCGCGCGCCGACCGGGTGGTGCTCGACGGGCAGGTGTCCGGCCGGGTGGTGATCGGCGCGGACGGCGCCGGCTCGGTGGTACGTCGGGCGCTCGGCCACCCGCAGAACCCCGACCGGCACCTCGCGCTGGCAATCCGGGGGTACGCCCCGGCTCTGCCCGGCCCGTCCGAGCAGCTCATCGTCACCTCGAAGGCGCGCTGGCCGGCGTACGCCTGGTCGTTTCCGATCGGGGACGGCCGGGCGAACGTCGGGTACGGGGAGGTGCTGCGCGGTGAGCCGTTGAGCCGCGCGTACCTGCTGGACCGGCTGGCCGCGCTGCTGCCCGGCACCGACCTGGCGACAGTTACCGCGTTGCGCGCCCATCACCTGCCGCTCTCCACCCACCGGCCGTCGCCGGGGCGGGGGCGCACGTTGCTGGCCGGGGACGCGCTGTCACTGATCAATCCGTTCACCGGGGAGGGGATCTTCTACGCGCTGCTCTCCGGCGCGCTCGCCGGGTCGGCGGCGGCCCGGTCGCCCGAGGGCGCGGCTGGCCGCTACGCCCACGGGTTGCGTAGTCGCCTCGGCACGCACCTGCGGCACAGCTCGGTCGCGGCCTGGTTGGCCCGGCGACGCCGGGTGGTGGACGCGGCGGTCCGGGCGGCCCGTCGGGACGACCGGGTGTTCTACGACGTGGTCGAGCTGGGACTGGGTGACGGACGCCTCACCGCTCGTACGCTCGCAATGATCGGCATCGGTCTGGGTGGCGGGGATGGGGCTCCGAGGCAGTGAACGGGCTGAAGGGTCGCTACGCTGCTAGGTGATGACGCTGCGGAACCTTATCTACTCCGTGTACGAGCGCCGGCTCACGGCGAAGCTCGCGGGTAAGCCGGTGCCCCGACACGTCGGGGTGATGTGCGACGGCAACCGCCGATGGGCGAGGGAGATGGGCTTCGTCGACCCGAACGACGGGCACCGGGTTGGCGCGGCGAAGATCAAGCATGTCCTCGGCTGGTGTGACCAGGCCGGTGTCGGGCACGTGACCCTCTACCTGCTGGCCACCGACAACCTGCGCCGTCCAGCCAGTGAGCTGGACCCTCTCCTCAAGATCATTGAGGATCTGGTGGTGGAGTTGGCCGAGGAGGGCAACCCCTGGCGGCTGCGCATCGTGGGGGCGCTCGACCTGCTGCCGGCGCAGACTGCGGCGGCACTCAAGGGCGCCGAGGAGCGCACCCGCGAGCGCACCGGCGGCGCGGAGGTCAACATCGCGGTGGGCTACGGCGGTCGCCGGGAGATCACCGACGCGGTCCGTTCGCTGCTGCTGGAGCACGCCGCCACCGGCGGCACGATCGAGGAGTTGGCCGAGGTGCTGGACGTCGAGCACATCGCCGAGCACCTCTACACCCGGGGCCAGCCGGATCCGGACCTGGTCATCCGTACCAGCGGCGAGCAGCGGCTGTCCGGGTTCATGCTCTGGCAGTCCGCGCACTCGGAGTTCTACTTCTGCGAACTCAACTGGCCGGATTTCCGGCACATCGACTTCCTGCGGGCCCTGCGCTCGTACGCCACCAGGCAACGCCGCTACGGCGCCTGACCCGGCGGCGACGCCGTTGGTCGCCGCCGGGGCCTGGCAGTTCAGGGCAGGTGGGTCAGCGCCCGCGTGAGGAAGTCGCCCAGGGCGGCCGGCGACTCGATCGTGAGGTCGGCGGCGTTCGCCACCTCCTGGCCGGTCTCCGGGTTGGCCACCGCCACACAGACGCCGAGGAAGTCCGGGTCGGCGGCGGCGCGAGCGCGCAGCGCGGCGAAGGCCTTGATGTCGGAGACGTCGTCGCCGAAGTACCAGGCGCCGGTGGCGCCCTTGATCGCCTCACCGATCACCATGCCCTTGTCCCGGTCGACCGGGGGCTTGAGCTCGAGCACCATCCGCCCGGCCTGCGACCGCAACCCGAGGCGGTCGGCCTGCGCCTGCCCCCACTGCTGCACTGTCGAGCCGAGTTGCGGGGCGGTACGCCAGTGCAGCGCGACCGAGAGTCGCTTGTACTCCACAAGCGTGCCCGGTGGCAGCTCCGCCCGAGCCAGGTCGGCCAGCTCCGCCATGGTCGGCACCCACGGCAGCGCGGCCGGTTCGGTGACCGTCTCACCGCCGGAGTGGCTGTGTTCCAGCCCGTAGAGGCCGTAGAGGTCCACGCCGACGAGCCCGCCGAGCTGATCCCGAAGGAACTCGACGGGTCGGGCGGACACGATCGCGACCCGCTGCACGATCGGGGCGAGCGCCTCGATCGCGGCCAACGCCTTGGGAGCCGGGCGTACCGCGGTCGGATCGTCGTCGACGGGCGCGAGCGTGCCGTCGAAGTCGAAGAAGAGCACGGTCCCGGCCGCCCGACCGGCGGTTGTCCGCCAGGCCTGGTCGGCGTTCAACGGGGTCCTCGGCTGCTGATTTCCCAGATTCAACGGCGGCACGCGCGTCAGCGTACCCCGGCGATCCAGGCTCATTCCTGGCCGAGTGGACCCGTTGAGCGGTAGGCGATCAGCGTTCGGCGGCTCCTCGTCCGCGCCGGCCGAACGGCACCACCGCCGCATCCTGGCCGTGGCTCAACAGGTAGCCCTCCACGAATCCGGTGTTGCGATCGCCGGTGTGGTTCTCGATCTCGTTGAGCCGTGCCACCAGGAACTCGGTGAGCGCGCTGATCCGGTTGTTCAGACGCTCCTGCAGCTCGGCGACGACGGCCACGACGACCGCGGTGCCGGCGGTGATGAGCGCAAAGAGGTTGACGAGCAGCGGAAGCTGCCCGCCGTCGACCGCGAGGGTCACTGTGTTGCCGGTCGCCCACAGTGTCATCGACACCGTTGCGACCACGACTGCCAACCACTTCAGGGTCATGGACAGACCCCTCCTTCTGTCCCGCAGGGCTGGGTTCGGCCTTGTCCCGTCCCCCCGCCGATGACGAGCCCAAGCAGTACGAATAGGGACGCTAGCGTGCCCGTTCCAGCCCCGGAGGCAAACGAATGAACCTGACCAGGCGTTCTTTCGCTATCTGAGGAACTAGCCTGCCTGATTGCCCCTTTTTCGGACATCGACCGGCAACGTTGGGCGGTATGCGAGGTATCTGATGGTTTCCCGGATGTGGAACTTCTCCGCGTCCGACACCTGCGGATCGACCAGGCGGCGCAGCAACGCCTCCACGTCGGGGTCCATCGGAGGGGCGGCCTGGCCGGTGCGGGGGCCGGTCGCGGTGCGGTCCCAGCCGAGCGCGGCGAAGGCGGCGGCCGGGTTCAACCCCAGGCCCTCGCAGAAGGCGACCACCCGTTCGGCCTCCGGGTCGCTGGCCCAGTCGCCCCGCACCCAACGGTTGATGGTCTGCCGGGAGACGCCGGTGCGCCGGGACACCTCGGTGCCGCTCCAGGCTCGGGTCGCCCGTGCCTCGTCCAGGGCTCGCCGGACGAAGGTGGCGAAGGCGATCTTCCGCGCATTGGCCGTCTCGGTCACTCCGTGACGGTACGGCCAGCCGAGTGCGGGTGCGTGCCCCGGCTCGCCACTGTCACGCGGACGTGACGAGGGGTTCGGATTTCCGGTAAACGAGTCAGTGCCACTGTTGAGGGGTGTCACGCGGGCAGAATAGATGAACGTAGTGGCAAACGTAAGCGGACGAAAAGCTGATACTGTCACGCCCATGGGACAATCTACGGTGTGTCACGTGCATGAGACGATTGGTGCTCACATGCGTCACGCCCCCGGTGCCAGGGGGTCGTGGTGACCGAGCTCGCCACCCGCGCCCAGGCCTTCGGGCTGATCGCCGAGGGGGTCGCCGCGGGGCTGACCGCCCCCTGGCGCCTCTACCTCGCCCGAGGCTGCCGCTACCTGTCATTGAGCGTCGGCGATCGTGCCGAGTGGAACGCCTGGCGTACCCATCTCGGCTGCCCTGAGCTGAGCGTCCGGGTCTACGACGCCGGCGGCGAGATCCGCCGGTCCTCGGTGGCCGAAGTCGTGCTGGACGGCTGCCGGATCAGCGTCGAGCTGGTCGAGGAGGTCAGCACCGACGACCTGGACCGGCTGCTCGTCGCCGACCCCACCACGATCGAGCCGGAGGAGCGATGACCTGGCGTCCCGGCTGGGCCGGAGCTGCCCGATGAGCCCGTTCCTCGCGGTGTTCCTCGTCCTGGTGCTCGGCGCCACCAGCTACGCGGCCGGGCGGTTGCACGGTCAGCTCAGCTACCGCATCGGCTACCGCTTCGGTTACCGGCAGGGCTACTTCGACGGTGACCGGGGCGCCTGGAACCGGCGTCGTCGGGACGCCCAGGCGGCGATCGCCTCGGCCCTGTCGGTCTCGCCTGCGGGGGTGGTCCGCTCCGCCGGGGTGGTCGAACGCCCCGGCACCACGTACACCGGCTCGTCGTTCAGCGCGCCGGCCGCACCGATCACCGGGCGGCACCCGACCGGCACGCTCGTCCGACGTACCGGTTGACGTCGGTCGGCGAGGTCACCTCGCCGACCGGCACCACGAACGCGGTGCGTCGTCCGCGGCGGACACGCACCGTCGGGGTCACGTCAGACCGGTGACGGTGGCCCCACCGGCCGGGATGCGCGCAGGGGGCATGCATCCCGGCCGGTTCCGCCGCGTTCTCCACCTGCCCCAGGGCTGGCCGGAGCGCCGTTCACGAGCACGTCTTGGGAGATCCACGTTCGGCCACTAGCCGGGAAGGTCCGGCGGGGCTAGCGTCTAGGCATGGCACGGGGTTCTCCCGAGCCAGCCGGTCCGCCCGGATCTGCGACCTCGCGCATGGGGTTCCGCATCCGACCCCGTGTCCCCGGGCACCGGAGGAGGCGGAACACGGGTGGCGGGTGCCCATCCGTCGGAGCAGGCCTGTGACGACTCGCCGTACCACCGCCGGTGCCGACCAGACCCCGGCCGCGACTGCCACGACCCGCCGCGCCACCAGGAGCCGCCGTTCGGCGGCCGCCGCGCCGGCCGACCCCAAGGAGCCACGACCAGCCGGCCAGGCCTTCGTCCTGGACACGTCGGTGCTGCTCTCCGATCCGGCGGCGTTCCACCGGTTCGCGGAGCACGAAGTGGTGCTACCTCTGGTGGTCATCACCGAGCTGGAGGGCAAGCGGCACCATCCAGAGCTGGGCTGGTTCGCCCGGCAGTCGCTGCGGATGCTCGACGACCTGCGGGTCCGGCACGGCCGGCTCGACCGTCCGGTGCCCGCCAACGACGTCGGCGGCACCCTGCGGGTGGAGCTCAACCACACCGACGACGGTGTCCTGCCGCCCGGGTTCCGCACCGAGAGCAACGACGCCCGGATCCTCTCCGTCGCGCTCAACCTCGCCGGCGAGGGGCGGGAGGTGACCCTGGTCAGCAAGGACATGCCGCTGCGGGTCAAGGCGGCCTCGGTGGGCCTGCGCGCCGACGAGTACCGCCACGGCCAGGCCAGCGACCCGACCTGGACCGGCATGTCGGAGATGCAGTTGAGCGAGGAGCAGATCGGCCAGCTGTACGCGGGCGAGACGCTCGACCTCGACGAGGCGGCCGGGCTGCCCTGCCACACCGGCCTGGTGCTGCACTCGGCGCGTGGCTCCGCGCTCGGTCGGGTGCTGCCGGACAAGTCGGTGCGGCTGGTCCGGGGCGACCGGGAGGCGTTCGGGCTGCACGGCCGCTCCGCCGAACAGCGGATCGCTCTCGACCTGCTGCTGGACGAGTCGATCGGGATCGTCTCGCTGGGTGGCCGGGCCGGCACCGGAAAGTCGGCGCTGGCGCTCTGCGCCGGGCTGGAGGCGGTGATGGAGCGCCGCCGGCACAAGAAGGTCATCGTGTTCCGCCCGCTGTACGCCGTCGGCGGGCAGGAGTTGGGCTACCTGCCGGGCTCGGAGTCGGAGAAGATGTCGCCGTGGGCCCAGGCGGTCTTCGACACGCTCGGCGCCGTGGTGCACGAGAACGTGCTGGAGGAGGTCACCTCGCGGGGCATCCTGGAGGTGCTGCCGCTGACCCACATCCGGGGGCGCAGCCTGCACGACGCCTACGTGATCGTGGACGAGGCCCAGTCGTTGGAGCGCGGGGTGCTGTTGACAGTGCTGTCCCGGATCGGGCAGGGCTCCCGGGTGGTGCTCACCCACGACGTGGCCCAGCGGGACAATCTGCGGGTCGGCCGGCACGACGGGGTGACGGCCGTCATCGAGGCGCTCAAGGGCCATCCGCTCTTCGCGCACGTCACCCTCAGCCGTTCGGAGCGGTCGCCGATCGCCGCGATGGTGACCGACCTCCTGGAGGACATCCCAATCTGACGGTGCTTATGTGGGACTTTGTCCGCATTTTACGTGTGGCGCAGATCACAAACGGCCCGGTTGGTTTCCCATCAGCCTCACTGTGCGCAATCGTGTCCCACGAGCGTCCACGCACCACGGGAATCGTTGGTGATCGTTCGTCCTGAAACGGACGACATCGGCGACGGTAGGTGCGGCGGCGCGACCGGCAACCGGTCGGGGCGCTCGTGGCACGGCTGACGGCCCACCTGTGGTCTGCGCCGCGCCACGTCCTTGCTCCCGACGAAGGGACCACTTCGTGAGTCGGCTGTGGAGCCGGTTGGGCGCCCGTACGGCTGCCGTAGCGCTGCTCTCCGTGGGCGTTGCCGGTGGCTTCTACCTGGGCGAAGACCGGGAAACCCAGCAACAGGGTCTGACCGATCAGGTCAGCCTCGAGGTCGACCGGGCCGACCTCGCGTACCAGCGCGAGCGGCAGGCCGCCCACCAGGTGCAGCTCTCCAAGCAGCGGGCCGCCGAGTACCAGGCCAAGCTGCGGGCGGCGCAGGCCGCCAAGGAAGCCGCCGAGCGGGCCCGCCGGGCCGAAGCCGCCGCGGCGTCCCGCAAACGCGAGCGCGCCGCCGCCAACGAGGCCGCCAAGCCGTACGACGGGCCGATCCCGGCGTCCTGCGCCGAGTACAGCGGGAACCGCAAGACCGGCTGCGCGCTGATGATCAGCGCGGGGTTCGGGATCGCCGAGTTCCCCTGTCTGGAGAAGCTCTGGACCAAGGAGAGCGGCTGGAACCACAAGGCCAGCAACTCCTCGTCCGGTGCGTACGGCATTCCCCAGTCGTTGCCGGGCAGCAAGATGGGCTCCGTCGCGTCCGACTGGCGGACCAACCCGGCCACGCAGATCAAGTGGGGGTTGGGCTACATCAAGGGCAGGTACAAGACGCCCTGCGGCGCATGGACCTTCTTCCAGAACAACAACCACTACTGACGGCTGTCGAAGGCGGGGCAGGTGACTCTCCACCGCCCCGCCTTCGCACGTACGTCGAACGGGACGTGAGTGGCGGTCGGCCGCTTTTGCTGATAGCAGTTGTGGAGTGACCCTGCACCCGTCAAGCGGCGACCCGTACCGGTTCGGCACCGAGGCGTTCTACGCCGCGCTCGGCCGGGCGTTCGTCGCCATGTGTGCGGTGGTCCCGTTCCTCTTCCTCATCGAGGCCGTCGACCAGGGGCTCGCCTTCGGTCTGGACGCCACCGCCGGCATCATCCCGCAACGCATCGACGGGCTGGATGGGGTCTTCTTCTCCCCGTTCCTGCACCACGGCTTCGACCACCTCTACAGCAACAGCATCCCGCTGATCCTGCTGGGCACCTTCGTCCTCGCCGCCGGCGCCCGCCGGTTCCTCTGGTCGACCCTGGTCATCATCCTGGTCAGCGGGCTCGGTGTGTGGTTCACCGGCTCACCCAACTCGGTGGTGGTCGGCGCCAGCGGCGTCATCTTCGGCTACCTGGGCATCCTGCTCACCCGGGGCATCGTCGAGCGCAGCTGGTGGAACTTCGCGGTCTTCCTCCTGGTCGGTCTGCTCTACGGCTGGCAGTTGGTCGGCATCCTCCCCACCGACGAGCGGATCTCCTGGCAGGGCCACCTGTTCGGCCTGCTCGGCGGGGTGGTGGCGGCGATCCTGTTCCGTCGGCGGCGACCGAGTGTGGACGGCCCGGACTACTCGGGTTCCCCACTCAGCCTGCCCTGAGGCGATTCTCCGGCGCGCCTCTGGGACATGCTTGCCCGACCGTCACCATCCGCCTACGGTCGAGATCAGCACGCGTTGATCCGTGAGCGGAAAGCGACGGTACGCCATGCGCGAGGTCGATGTCGCCGTGATCGGGGCCGGTCCGGCCGGCCTCTTCGCCGCGTACTACGCCGGGTTCCGGGGGCTGTCGGTGGCGGTGATCGATGCGTTGCCCGAGCCGGGCGGCCAGGTCACCGCCATGTACCCGGAGAAGCTGATCCTCGACGTCGCCGGCTTTCCCGCGGTCAAGGGCCGTGACCTGGTGGCCAACCTGGTGGCCCAGGCGGCCCCGTTCAATCCGCAGTACCTGCTCGGCACCCGGGCGGAGAAGCTCTCGTACGCCGACGGCAACCCGGTGCTCGGCCTGGCCGGTGGCGAGCAGCTCGCCTGCGGCGCGATCGTGGTCACCGGTGGGCTCGGCAGCTTCAGCCCTCGGCCGTTGCCGTGCGCCGACGGCGCCCCCGGCTCGGGGATCGTCTACTTCGTGACCGAGCCGACCGAGTTGACCGATCGGGACGTGCTGATCGTCGGTGGCGGCGACTCCGCCTTCGACTGGGCGCTGGCCCTGCAACCGCTGGCCCGGTCGGTGACCCTCGTGCATCGGCGGGAGAAGTTCCGGGCCCACGCCTCGACGGTCGCCCGGGTGCTCTCCCTGCCGGTGCGGGTCGTGGTCAACGCCGAGGTCACCAGGTTGCTCGGGGACAGCGCGGTGACCGGCGCCGAGGTGGCAGTGCGCGGCGGGGCGACCGAGACGTTGCCGGTGGACACCGTGGTGGCCGCCCTCGGCTTCACCGCCGACCTGGGCCCCCTCGCCGAGTGGGGGCTACAACTGGACCGCCGGCACATCCTGGTGGACAGCGCCATGGCCACCAACCTGCCCCGGGTCTTCGCGGCGGGTGACATCACCGAATACCCGGGCAAGGTCCGGCTGATCGCCACCGGCTTCGGTGAGGCGGCGACGGCCGTCAACAACGCGGCGGTGGCCATCGACCCGAGCGCCCACCTGTTCCCCGGGCACTCCTCCGACGCCGGCTGACCGTCGGTATCGGACCCAGACCGACCTGAGTCCGGATCGAGACGGCTCGACCGGATCCTGTGAGGATGACGGGTTCCGCGACACCGCAGGACGGCGCACCCATCACGTTGTCCTGGCTCTGCCATCCCGCCACGGTGCTCGCGCTGGTCCTGCTGCTGGTCAACGACCATGTGCTGAAGGCGGCCCACCCCGGCCTGGTGACCGGCAAGCTGAGCGACGTTGCCGGCCTGGTGCTCGCTCCACCGCTGGTCGCGGTGCTGCTGACCCTCCTGGTGTCACGGCTGCCGGCCCGGGCCGCCGCGCTGGCCGGCCTGGTCACGGTGGGCGCCGGGTTCGCTGTCGTCAAATCCAGCGGGTACGCGGCCGAACTCGCCTCCTCGGCCTGGACCGTGCTGGCCGGGCCGTCGCTGGTCCGGGCCGACTTGACCGACCTGCTCACTCTGCCGGCTCTCGGCCTGGCCTGGTGGAGCTGGACCCGCTCGCGTCACCGCCCGGTGCGTCGACGCACCGCCCGGCTGGTCCGGCTGCTGGTGGTGCTGCCACCGGCGGTGCTGGCGGTGGCCGGGACAAGCGTGGTGCGCTACCCCTACGCCGTGGGCACCGCCCTGCTCGACGGTCAGCCGGCGATCTCGATCGGCTCGGGCTACGACGACCGGAGCTGGCCGGCCAAGCCGGCCGACGGCAGGTGGTCGGTAAGTGCGGACGGGGGGACCACCTGGCGACCCGCCGGGGCCGCCGAGGAACAGCGGTTGTCCGGCCCGAACGTCGGGCAGCGGCAGGCGTGCGTGCCGACCGAGCCGCAGCGGTGCTACCGGGCGGTCCGCGGTCACCTGCGGGTGGAGCAGAGCGACGACGCCGGTGCGACGTGGCGGGTGGCCTGGGAGGTGTCGGACGCGCGCCGCGAGGCGTTTGCCCGTCGATTCGACAGTCCGGGCGACATCCGTCGACACTTCGCCTCCCGTGATCTGATCGTCTATCCCGTCGCCGACGGCGGCCATGAGGTGCTTGTCGCCAACGGCCGCGACGGCCTCCTGCGCCGAGGGTCGGACGGCGGCTGGCGACGTGCCGGCTTCCCCAGCGAGCGGGACACCCCGGACGTCCGCTCGGACGATCCACCCGTACTCGGCCCCGGTGGACCCGGCGACCGCGACACCGACGTCTTTCTCGCCTTCGCGCTCTCGCTGACCCTCGGTGTCACTGTCACCCTGCTCGCCGCCCACCTGGCGATCCGGCGCGGCAAAGGCCCACGCTGGTGGTCAGTCGCCGGCAGCGGGGTGATGCTGACCGCGGGGATCGTGCTGGCCTTGGCCTGGGAGCGCAACGACGACTACTCGACGTTCAACGCCCTGCTGGTCGTCGTTCTGCCAGCCTGTCTCCTGACGGCGGTGAGCCTGGTCGTCCGAGCCTCCTACCAGGGGGCAACGGGTCGGTGGATCGGAGGGGCGCTGGCCGGGCTCCTGCTCACCGTCGTCCTGGCCGGGCTGCCGCTCGTCGGTTGGCTGCACGGCACCCCACCACAGACCCGGTTCGCGGTGGCGCTCGCCCTGTTGGGCACGGTGCCGGGCGTGCTGTTGGCCATCCGGATCGCCGGGCTGGTCGACCCGGCCCGCGCGTTCGAGAACAGGTACCCGCCGCGCCCGCCCTACCCGAATGCGTCCTACCCTCCGCGCCTGCCGGCGGTGCCTGATCCGCCCTACCCGAACGCCCCCTACCCTTCGCGCCCGCCGGAGGCGCCTGACCCGCCCACGCCATCGCAGCTCCGGCCGCCCTACCCGTCGCAGCTCCCACCGGGCTGAGCGTCAGGCGCGGAGCCGCCAGCGCGGGTTTGGTCCGGTGCGTGGGGCGCTCAGCGCGCGGGTCGGTCGGCGCGGGGGGCCGGTGGCGCCAGCGCGGCGACCAGCACGGCCACCATGGTCAGCGCCGCCCCGAGCAGGGTGTTCACACCGGGGTGCGAGGCCGCCGTGGGCAGGATCAGGTCCAGCAGGACAGCGCCCACGATCTGCCCGGCGATGGTGGCCAGCCCGAGCAGCAGCACACCGGTGAAGCGCACGATCGCCGCGGCGATCGCGATGAACACGATGCCGATCGGGCCGCCCAGGTAGAGCCACGGCTCGGTCGGCAGTTGGCCACCGGGCCAGCCGCGTACCGCGATGTCGATCGCGAACGCGACGAGCAGGGTGACAGTGCCGACGGCGAAGTTGACGAGCGTGGCGGTCAACGCGCTGTCGGCCGCCGCCCGGACCCGACCGTTGACGGCCTGCTGCCAGGCGATGCCCACACCGGCGAGCAGCGGCAGCAGGGCGAGCGCCAGCGCGCCCGGGTCGCCAAGTCGGTCGCCGACCGCCAGGCCGACAGCCAGCACGGTGAGCACCGCGCCGGCCAGCCGCTGCCGGGTGACCGGCTGTCGGCCGGTCGGCCCGATCCCCGCCCGGTCCACGGCGAGGCTGCTCCCGCTCTGGCCGGCCACCACCGCCACTGTGAAGACCGCCACGCCCAACGTGCCGATGGTGAGCCCCTGGGTGGCGACCAGGAACGCCCCGCACATGCCGCCGAGGCACTGCCACGGCCGCAGCGTGCCCGTCCGCAGGGCCTGCCGCGTCGCGGCCAGCCCTCGCCGACCACCGGGGGTCGCGGGCACCAGCACCAGCAGCACCAGCAGGCCGACGCCGAACGAGACCACCGCGGCGGCGAAACCGTCGTCGAGGCGTACCCCCAGCTCGCCGTTGATGCGTGACTGCACCGCCACCGCGACCCCGGAGGCCGACGCGAGCGCGACGCCGGTGATCCGGCGCGCGGCCGACAGGGTCTGCGGGGTCGCCGTGTCGGCCGCTGTCACTCCTGCTCGGCCAGCGGACGACCATCGAAGTCGACAGCGGAGTAGAGCGCCAGCTTCTCCAACCGGTGGTACGAGTCGATCACTCGGATCGTGCCGCTCTTCGAGCGCATCACGATCGACTGGGTGTACGCGCCACCCGCCCGGTAGCGCACCCCGCGCAGCAGGTCGCCGGAGGTGACCCCGGTCGCCACGAAGAAGCAGTTGTCGCCGGTGACAAGATCATCGGTGCCCAGCACCCGGTCCAGGTCGTGCCCGGCGGCGATCGCCTTCTCCCGCTCCTGCTCGTCGCGCGGCCAGAGCTTGGCCTGCATCGCCCCGCCCATGCACTTCAGCGCGCACGCGGAGATGATGCCCTCCGGGGTGCCGCCGATGCCCATCAGCACGTCGACGTCCGACTCGCCCCGGGCCGCCGCGATGGATCCCGCGATGTCACCGTCGGAGATGAACCGGATCCCCGCCCCGGTCCGGCGGATCTGCGCGACCAGGTCGTCGTGGCGGCTCCGGTCGAGTACGCAGACGGTCACCTCGGAGACGTCGGTGCCCTTGACCTTGGCGATGCGGCGCAGGTTCTCCGCCACACCGGCGTTGATGTCGATCACGTCGGCGTACGCCGGCCCGACGGCGAGCTTCTCCATGTAGAACACGGCGCTGGGGTCGAACATCGCACCCCGCTCGGAGACGGCGAGGACCGCCACGGCGTTCGGCATGCCCTTGCTCATCAGGGTGGTGCCGTCCACCGGGTCGACGGCGACGTCCACCTCCGGGCCGGTGCCGTCGCCGACGTGTTCGCCGTTGAAGAGCATCGGGGCGTTGTCCTTCTCGCCCTCGCCGATCACCACCACGCCGCGCATCTGGATCGAGTTGATCAGCTTGCGCATCGCGTCGACAGCGGCCCCGTCGCCGCCCTCCTTGTCGCCTCGACCGACCCACCGGCCGGCGGCCATCGCCGCGGCCTCGGTGACCCGGACCAGGTCGAGGGCAAGGTTTCGGTCGAGATCCTGCGGGATCCGCGTCCTGGTGTTCGTCATGACGGCTACTCCTCCTCGCGACGGTGCGGGGACGGCCGGCGGCGGGGAAGCCCCCACTGCCGGCTTTGTCGCTGATCCTCACACGATGGCCGACCGGGCGTCGGCGCGGGGCGGTGATGGCCCGGATACCGCCGGTCGGGCGGCTGCGAAGATAGCGGGGTGGAACCCGCACAGCCAGCCGACCGCGTACCCGCCGACCGCACGCCGCCCGACGGTCAGCCGCCGGCCGACGTCCCCGTCGGCGAGCCCTCCGCGACCGATCCGACCCCACCGCCCCCAGCGGTGCCCGGCAGGTCCGAGCGGTCACCGGCGGCGGCCGGCAAGTCCGAGCGGTCGCCGAAGGACATGGCGATCTCGCTGCTGGTGCTGCTCGTCCCGATCGCGCTCCTGCTGGCGTTCTACCGGGGATTCCTCGGCGGCGACCAGGCCACCACAGTCGATCCGGCGCCCGCCATCGAGCAGGCCCGTTCGGCGAACGTCTTTCCGGTGAGCCAGCCGCAGGGGCTCGGCGCCGACTGGAAGACGGTCAGCGCCCGCTACCAGACCGTCGAGGGCGGTGCGAACCTGCGACTCGGCTACCTCACTCCGGAGGGGCGGGGCGTCCAACTACTGCAGAGCAGCGTCCCGGCGGACCGTCTGCTCCCCGCCGAGCTGACCAGTCAGGGCCAGCCGCAGGGCCCCACCGAGCTGGCCGGGCGCACCTGGCAGCTCTACACGGCCCGGGGGAACCAGCAGGCGCTGGTCCTGCTGGAGCCCACCCGCACTGTGATCGTCGTCGGCGACGCCCGGGACAACGAACTCCGCGAACTGGCCAGCTCGCTGAGCTGACCGGACCCGCTGGTCGATGGTCCCGCCGGCGACGAATCTGGGCAACCAGGCCGAAGGGTGATTGTCCGAGGCGTCGACAGGGAACAAAGAGGGAGTGATCCGGGCGCGCTGCTCGGCCCGGGTCGCGCGACGCAGCCGACGGTGCTGCTGCGTCGCCCGGTTTCCGGCGCCGTCCAGGTCGTCGGGTGACCCCCTTGGGAGACACGTATGACTGTTCGACGACTCGGCGCCGGCCTGGTAGCCGCCGCTCTGATCACGCCCGCACTGGCCGCCTGCGCCAGCGGAACCGGCACCACCGGATCGACGCCGTCCCCGACGGTGAGCGCCTCCGGCACGGCGAGCGCGTCCGGTGCACCGGTGGCGGGTGACGCCAAGCAGGCCCTGCTCGACTCCACCAAGGAGATCAGCAACGGGAACTTCCGGTTCACCCTGGCCGGCGCCGGCTCGACGGCGGAGGGGCTGGTGCACCAGCCGAGCCAGAGCGCGGCGATGAAGATCGCGATCGGTGGCCCCTCGTCCGACCTGGCGATGAAGCTCGACGTGGTCCACTACAAGCCGGACAGCTGGGTCAAGCTGGAGCTGGCCGGCCCCACCGCCGACAGCCTGCCCGCCATCAAGCAGCTCAACCTCGGCAAGTACCAGCACCTCGACCAGAACCGGATCAAGGGCAACCGCAACCTCGGCTTCGACTTCGAGAAGGTCGACCCGGCCGGTAGCGCGGTGCTCACCCAGGGCATCACCGAGGTCCGCAGCACCGGCACCGGCGCGTACGCCGGCACCATCGACGTCACGAAGGCCGCCGAGGCGGGCTCGTTGAACGCCGCCACGATCGCCGCGCTGGGCACCCAGGCGAAGACCGTCCCGTTCACCGCGAAGGTGGACCCGCAGGGCCGGCTCAGCGAGCTGGTGTTGCAGCTGCCGGCCGCCGGGCAGACCGCCGCCCAGGAGATCAAGATGACGTACTCCGACTACGGTGCCGCCACCGCCGCGCAGAAGCCGCCGGCGGACCAGGTCGTCGAGGCGCCGGCCGAGCTGTACAGCCTGTTCAACTGACGTACCCGGGTGGGGCGGCTCCGGCCGTCCCACCGGCGGTCGGTCAGGAAGTCGGCTCCTGCCGGGCGGCGTCGATCCGCGCCCGCGCACCATCCAGCCAGCGTTGACAGATCACCGCCAGCGCCTCGCCGCGTTCCCAGAGTGCCAGCGACTCCTCCAGGGACGTGCCGCCGGCCTCCAGCCGCTCCACCACCGAGGCCAGCTCGGCCCGGGCCTGCTCGTAACTGAGCCGCTCGTCCGGCCCGGCCTTCGTGTCGTCAGTCATCGCGTTCATCTCAGCACACCACTTCCCGTCGCGCCGCGTCGCCACTCAGCCATCGACAGTGGCAGCCAACTCGCCGTCGGCCAGTCGCACCCGCAGAGGGTCGCCCTTGCCGACCTCCGCTGCGGCGCGGACCACGTGGCCGTCCGCGCGCTGGACGATCGCGTACCCCCGGTCGAGGGTGGCGGCGGGGGAGAGGGCGCGCAGGCGCGCGAGGGTGTGCCGCAGGTCATCCTCGGCGGCGGCGAGCCGGTGCTCCAGGCAGCGGCCGGCCCGCTGACGCAACGCGGTCAGCTCGGTCGCCCGATGCTCCACCATCACCTGGGGCCGGGCCAGCACCGGCCGGGAACGCAGCCCGTCGAGCCGGTGCGTTTCCCGGTCGACCAGGTTGCGCACCGCCCGTTCGAGGCGGTGCCGGGCCTGACCGATGAGGCGTACCTCCTCGGTGAGGTCGGGGACGACCCGCTTGGCCGCGTCGGTCGGGGTGGAGGCACGGACGTCGGCCACGTAGTCGATCAGTGGGGCGTCCGTCTCGTGGCCGATCGCGCTGACCACCGGTGTACGACAGCCGAACACCGCCCGGCAGAGCGCCTCGTCGGAGAAGGGCAGCAGGTCCTCGATGCCGCCGCCACCCCGGGCGATGATGATCACGTCGATGCTCGGGTCGGCGTCCAGCACCTTGAGCGCGTCGACGATCTGTGGCACCGCGGACGGGCCCTGCACTGCCACGTTGACGGTCCGGAACTCCACCGCCGGCCAGCGCCGTCGGGCGTTGGTCAGCACGTCCCGCTCCGCGGCCGACGCGCGACCGGTGATGAGCCCGATCCGGCCGGGCAGGAACGGCAGTCGACGCTTGCGGGCGCGGTCGAAGAGCCCTTCGGCGGCGAGCAGCTTCTTCAGCTTCTCCAGTCGGGCCAGCAGCTCGCCCAGCCCCACCTGGCGGATCTCGTCGGCCCGCAGGCTCAGCGTGCCCCGGGCGGCGTAGAACTCCGGCTTGGCGTGCAGCACCACGCGGGCGCCCTCGCGCAGCTCCGGCGCGCCGGAGTCCAGGACGTCCCGGTTGGTGGTGACGGTCAGGCTCAGGTCGGCCGAGGGGTCGCGCAGGGTGAGGAAGACCGTGCTGGCTCCGGGGCGACGGCTGATCTGGGCCACCTGTCCGTCCACCCAGACCCAGCCCAGCTTGGCGATCCAGGCCCCCACCTTCTGGCTGACCACCCGTACCGGCCAAGGCTCCTCAGCACTGCTGGCCCCACTACTGGCCCCGCCGCTCCCCACCCGCCCACCCTCGCTCACCCGCCCACCCTACGGACCTCCCCGGTGATCAAGAGATTTGCGTCAGCGCCGGGCGCGTTCCTGACGCAAATCTCTTGATCACCGAGGGCTGGAGTGGGGTTGGGGGCGGTCGCGGCCCGGTGCCGGGTTCCGGGGTGGCACGTACGATGGGGTGGTGACTGAGGCTCAGGCGACTCACCGGACCGGCAAGCGCGTGCTCCTGGCCAAGCCCCGCGGCTACTGCGCGGGTGTCGACCGCGCGGTGCAGACAGTGGAGGAGGCGCTGAAGCTCTACGGCGCCCCGATCTACGTGCGCAAGCAGATCGTGCACAACAAGCACGTGGTGCAGACCCTGGAGGCCCAGGGCGCGATCTTCGTGGAGGAGAACGAGGAGGTGCCGGAGGGCGCCACAGTCATCTTCTCCGCGCACGGCGTGGCGCCGGAGGTCTACGAGCAGGCCAAGGCGCGTTCGCTGAAGGCGATCGACGCGACCTGCCCGCTGGTCACCAAGGTGCACCACGAGGCGCGGCGCTTCGCGGCCGAGGACTACGACATCCTGCTCATCGGCCACGAGGGGCACGAAGAGGTCATCGGCACCGCCGGTGAGGCCCCCGCGCACATCCAGCTGGTGGACGGTCCGGACGACGCCGACAAGATCACCGTACGGGATCCGGAGAAGGTGGTCTGGCTCTCCCAGACCACGCTCTCGGTCGACGAGACGCTGGAGACGGTGGCCCGGCTCAAGCAGCGGTTGCCGCTGTTGCAGTCCCCGCCCAGCGACGACATCTGCTACGCCACCTCCAACCGGCAGCACGTGGTCAAGGAGATCGCCGCCGAGTGTGACGTGGTGATCGTGGTCGGCTCCACGAACTCCTCCAACTCGGTCCGCCTGGTCGAGGTCGCCCTGGACGCCGGCGCCCGCGCCGGTCACCTGGTCGACTTCGCGCACGAGATCGACGACGCCTGGCTGGAGGGGGCCACCACGGTCGGCCTGACCTCGGGTGCGAGCGTCCCGGACGACCTGGTCCAGGAGGTGCTGGTCCACCTCGCCGCGCGCGGCTTCGCCGACGTAGAGGAGATCACCACCGCCAACGAGCGGCTCACGTTCTCGCTGCCGCAGGAGCTGAGGCGGGACATGAAGGCCGCCGCGGCGCGCGGCTGAGCACGGGAACGAACTCGGGTCGGCGTACGTCAGATCCGGCATGAGGACTCTTCGGCTCGCCGTCCCCGCGCTGGCCGTCTGCGTGGCGCTGAGCGCCTGCGGCAGCCAGGGTGGCGGGGGCGGCACACCCACAGCGACACCGACGGGAGCGCAGCCGGTGACCAGCCAGCCCACGCCCGACCCGACCGTCTCGCCGGCGCCCCTCACCCCCACCCCGCCGCCTGGGGCGAAGACTCCGAAACCGGGCGGCCCGAGCACGCCGCCGGGCGTCGGGGCCACCACCCTGAGCGGCACGGTGCAGGGCGGCGTGGAGCCCGGCTGCGTACTGCTCGACGAATACCTGCTGCTCGGTGGCCCGCGTGACGTGCTGACGCCGGGCGCACGGGTCGAGGTCACCGGTCGGGTGGAGCCCGGCATGATGACCACCTGCCAGCAGGGCACCCCGTTCGTCGTGGAGACCGCCCACCGGTCCTGACCACTCACCCCTGACATGCGGGAGCCCGCCCCCGAACGTGGGGACGGGCTCCTGCCGGTTTTACGAGCGGATCAGTTCACAGCCCCGATGGACACGTTGCCGCGACCCACGATCGCACCCTCGGTGGTGACGATCGCCAGCTCACCGGAGAGCTGACGCCCGTCGGCCGGAACGGCCACCGCGGTCACCGTGCCGGTGATGGTGGCCGACTCGCCGTGCATCAGCGGCACCGCGACGGCCGGAGCGGTGATCGTGCCCAGCGACGCGGACGCGAACGCGTCGTAGTAGTCGTAGGCGGTGCTGGTCCCCGGCCCGTCGACCCCGTACGGCTCCACCACGACGCGGTAGGTGCCGGCCGGCGGGTTGGTCAGCGTGACCGCCTCCTCCGAGTCACCGTCGGCCGCCCGGCCGACCTCGGTGGTACCCCGGTAGACGAACAGGTCCAGGTCGGCGCCCGCGTTCGCGGGGTTGCCGATCCGGGCGGTGAACGTCGACGTACCCGCCGGGATCTCGACGGTCCACTCCTGGTTGGGACCGCCCTCGGTGATGGTCGGACGCTCGGTCCGCACACCGGTCAGCGCGCCGCTGCGGCCGCTGACCGAGACCGGGCCGAAGGCGTTGGTGACCTTCCAGCTCACCGGGGTCGGCTCGCCGGCCTCGACACTGGGCAGTTCGACCAGCGCCGGTTCGACCGTCAGGCCCTGCACCCGCGCCTGGAGCTTGAACGGGTTGTTCAGCGCCGGGGACGTGCGCCGCGACTCCACCTCGATCTCCCAGACCCCGGGAAGCGGGTTCTGGTAGTCACGCTCCTGCGGCTTGCAGACGTTGACGTCGGAGAAGTTGGTGTAGCAGACGGTGCTCGTGGTCGCCTCCACCGGCACACCCAGCGGGTTGATCGCGATGAAGCGGGTCTGCGAACCGGTGGCGATCCCGGAGAGGTTCACCTGGAGCGCCTTGGCACCCTCCGGCACCGTGACGAAGTACGACGTGAAGCCGTTCCGGTCGACCGAGCCCTCGTTGGCGTACGAGAAGGTGGGCTTCTTCACGTCGTTCGAGGCCACCACAACTGTGGACACCTCGAAGTCGACCACGTTGGTGGCCGGATCGTCGATCCGCACGATCGCGCCGTGCGCGCCCTCGGTGGCCGGCTTGGCGGTGACGCTGATGGTGACGGCCTTGTTGAGCGGCAACGCGACGGTCTTCGGTGCCTTGAAGGTGCCGTCGTTGCCCTGGAGCGTGACGTCGTGCTTGATGGTGCCGGCCGGCCCGCTGGTGCGGGTCAGCTTGACCGGGTAGGTCTTGCTCTGGCCGACCTTGTGGCCGCCCTCGGACGAGGTGCAGCGGTTGTAGACGCCGGTGCCCCGACCGGGGTTCGGCACGAACTTCACACCGTTCCAGATGGTCAGCTGGTCCGCCAGCGGGCTGCAGACCGGCGCGTCGGAGACGTACGACCGGGTTTCGACGCCCTGGCGCAGCAGCTGCCAGGCGCCCGGAACGTTGACCATGCCGTAGCCCTGCGCGTACGTCGGCACGTCCGCGATCGGCTTGGCCGAGCTGAACATCGCGCGCCGCAGCGCCGCCGGGCTGACGCCCCGGTCGGTGGCCTTGGCGGCCGAGAGCAGCAACGCGCCGGCGCCGGCGGTCTGCGGGGACGCCATCGAGGTGCCGTTGAGCATCGCGTAGCCCGGGGGCAGCGCGTATCCGGCCTCGGGCACCGGGGCGCCGAGCTGCCAGGTCGGTGCGGTGGAGATGGCCGAGCCGGGGGCGGCGATGTTCGGCTTGAAGCCGCCGTCCTCACGCGGGCCACGGGAGGAGAAGTTGAACAGGGCGTTCTTCTTCTTGACGACCGAGCCGTAGTTGGCCAGCCAGGTGTCCTTGCTGATGTTGGCGGCAACGCTGACCACGTTGCTGGCCACCGACGGGTCGCCGACGGTGTTGAGACCCGGGCCGGAGTTGCCGGCCGAGATGACCAACTGCACGCCGTACGTCTCGATCAGTTCGTTGTAGAGGTTCGTCCGCGCGTTGTTGCCGTCGTTCAGGCCCGGAAGGCCACCGATCGACATGTTGACGATGTCGACGCCACGGTTGGCCACCAGATCGATCATGCCGGTGGTGAGGGCCGCAGCGGTGCAGCCGCCACCCCAGGAGCAGGCGCGGGCGGAGACCAGCTTGGCACCGGGCGCGGCACCGTCGAAGGCCCCGTTGCCGAGCATGTCGTTGGCGGCGGTGATGCCGGCGACGTGGGTGCCGTGGGTGCTCTCGATGATGCCGATGTTGACGAAGTCGTAGTAGGGGCCGGCCTGCCCGTCACCCGGTTCGACGTCGACGTTCTTGCGGTACTCGACGACGAACGGCTGCCGCTCGGCGACGGCGGTCGCCGGGTTGTCGGTGCCGAAGTATCCGACGTCGTACTTCTCCTTGTACGGCCGCATCATCGGCTCGTCGGTGAAGTTGCGGTTCTGGTTGGCGTCCACCCAGATGTTGTTGGTGGCCGGGTCGTAGAGCACCCCCCAGGTGTCGGTCGTGTCGCCGTCGCGGTTGACGTCACCCCGGGCGTCGCTCGCGGCGGTGACGGACTCGCTGAACAGGTTGAACCGGTACGTGCCTGCCGGCGCCGTCCAGGTGCCGCCCGCGATGGTGAACGACGGCCCGGCGACCTCGGCCTGCATCGCCCGCCACGTCCTGTCCTCCAGCGGGTCGGTCGCGGTGACCCAGTCGACGATCTTGCGCTCGCCGGTGGTGGTCTGCTGCAACGCCGGGTGGGCAAGGTCCACACCGGAGTCCATGATGCCGATCGTGACGCCCCGGCCGTCCCACTCCGGGTGGGCCGCGGTGAACGCCACAGCGCCGGTCTCGTTCGTCGGCATGTAGGGGTTGTCGGCCGGGGTTGTCTCTCCCGGCGCCGCGACGGTGGCCTGCCGAGCGCCAGCGGTGCCGGTGGGCGTGCGCTCCGGGGCCGGGTCCGGCAGTTGGATGACCTCGTCCAGGTCGACCGCGGAGACACCGGGCAGCCGCGCCGCCTTGAGGACCCGGTCGGTCGGGACCTTGGCCAGCACGAAGCCGACCCGGTCCTGCCGCTGACTGACAGTGCCGCCGAGCTTGGTGAGGCTGTCGGCGACGTCCCCCGCCTCACCCTTCTCGGTGGCGACGATCAGGGTGACGGTCGGGGCCTTCTTGGCGCGGGCTTCGCTGAGCAGTTTGGCGTCGTGGGCGCCCAGCGTCTCGGCGGCGGTGGCCGGGGAAGTGTCCGCTGCGGTCGCGGGAGCGGCGGCCGCTGTGGCGGCACCACCCACGACGGTCACGGCGCTGGCCGCCAGGACCGATGCGAAGAGCGCGGCTGAGGTTCGCCGGCTCAGGTTGGGGAGTCTGCTCACGTTCTCTTTTCCTCCAGAGAACAGGGCCCTCAGAGAAGGGCGCTCGGGTGAGCAGAATCTTTCGGGGTGTCGGCGAGCACTGTCACTAGTGGCCAGTTCCTTGTGACCACTTCGTGATATGCAGGCATACGCACTGTCACATAGATGGCTAGCGGGCCGAGACCTCGTCGGCCGGATCGGCCAGCTCGGGTGCCTGCGGCTGCCGGGGCGTCAACTCGACCTGGGCCGGGGTGGCCAACTCGTCGTCAGAGACACCCAACTCGGCGAGCTTGCGGGCGCTGACCAGCACCCGGGCCTCCAACGAGCCGACCGCCCGGTTGTAGGCGGTCACCGCACCGGCCAGCGAGGACCCGAGCTTGCCCACGTGGTCGCCCAGTGTGGAGAGCCGGCCGTACAGCTCCCGGGCGAGGGTGTGCACAGCGAGCGCGTTGCGCGCCAGTGCCTCCTGCCGCCAGGAGTAGGCGACAGTGCGGAGCAGGGCGACCAGCGTGGCCGGCGTGGCGAGCACCACGTTGCGGGTGAAGGCGTGCTCCAGCAGCGTCGGGTCTCGCTGGAGGGCGACGTCGAGGAACGGGTCGGCGGGGACGAACAGCACCACGAACTCGGGTGAGTTGTCGAACGCCGACCAGTACGACTTGGCGGCCAGTGCGTCGACGTGCCCCCGCAGGTGCCGCGCGTGCGCGTCGAGGTGGGTGTCCCGGCCGCGCTCGTCGCGGGCCTCCATGGCTGTCAGGTACGCGTCGAACGGGGCCTTGGCGTCCACCACCACCGAGCGACCGCCGTGCAGTCGGACCACCAGGTCCGGTCGGACGACCTGCTGGTCGGTGGCGGCGGTGACCTGCTCGGAGAAGTCGCAGTGCTCCAGCATGCCGGCAGCCTCGACGATCCGGCGCAGCTGGTGCTCGCCCCACCGACCCCGCACCTGCGGTGCCCGCAGCGCCGCCACCAACTGCTTGGTCTCGGTGCGCAGCTCACCGGAGACCGCGTTCATCGAGCGGACCTGCTCACGCAGCTCGGCGTACGCGTCGACGCGGTCGTGCTCCAGCTCGGCCACCCGCTGCTCGTAGCGGCGCAGGGTGTCGTGCAGCGGCGCGACCGCCCGGGCCACCGCCTCCTGGGACTGCGCGGTGGCCTCGTAGCTCAACGCCCGCATGGACTGCTCCAGTCGGCCCTCACCCTCCCGGGTGGCGGCCAGGGTGGCATCCAGGCGGGCGATGTCGGCCGCCGACCGGGACCGGGCCGCGAGCCAGCCCACCGCCCCGCCGGCACCGAGGCACACGATCACCAGGAGCAGCGTCGAGACGTCCATCACCGGAGCTTGCCAGACGGATACGACGGGACACCCGGGGGTACGTTCGATGACATGGAACTTGTGCTCTGCCTCGCCGTTGTGCTGGTCGGCGCGCTGGGCGCCGCGGCGCTCATCCGCGCTCAGGCCGGTGCCCGTCGGCGCACCGAGCTCGGCGACGCCCGCGCGGAGGCGCAGCGGTGGTACGAGCGCCTCGGCGGCCAGTTGATGAACCTGCAGGGCGACGAGCCGGCGGTACGCCAGGCGTTGGCCGACGCCGGCGAGCGGTACAACGCGGCCGGCTCCCAGCTGGAGCAGGCGTCCACCCCGCACCAGTTCGGGCTGGCCCGGGAGACCGCGCTGGAGGGTTTGGCGTACATCCGGGCGGCGCGGACGGCGCTGGGCATCGATCCGGGCCCCGAGCTGCCCACCCTGGCCGCGGCTCGCGGCGTGGGGCAGCTCACCAAGGAGCGCGAGGTCGACGTGCAGGGGCAGACCTTCCGGGCCGGGCCGCAACCCGGCCGGGAAACGCCCTACTACTACCCCGGTGGGCGTTATCAGGGTCGACCGGTGCCCGCCGGCTGGTATTCGACGCCGTGGTGGAAGACGGCACTGGGTGCCGGCGCCGGGGTGCTCGGCGGCATCCTGATCGCCGACGCGCTCTTCTCGCCCGCCTTCGCCGACCCCGGGTACGGCTACGACGCCGGCTACCAGGAGGGCTTCGGCGACGGTGTCGACCAGGGCGGCGACGGCGGCGGCGACCAGGGCGGCGGCGACCAGGGCGGCGACTTCGGCGGGGGCGACCAGGGTGGGGACTTCGGCGGCGGCGACTACGCCGGTGGGGACTTCGGTGGTGGCGGCTTCGGCGGCGGTGACTTCGGGGGCGGGGATTTCGGCGGCGGCGACTTCTGACCGCCGTGCGCAGACCTACGACGACGGGCCCCGGTCGCGACGACCGGGGCCCGTTCTCGTACCTGTCGATCAGCCGGTGTTGCGCATTCCGGCGGCGATGCCGTTCACGGTGGTGAGCAGAGCGCGTTCCAGGGCGGTGCCGTCGCTCGGTGCCCGTCGGCCGCCCGGGGCGGTAGCGATCGCCCGCCCGGCGGCGCCCGACTCCCGGTACTGCCGCAGCAGCGCCACCTGAAGGTGGTGCAGCGGCTCCAGGTAGGTGTCGCGGACGGCCAGCGTGCGCTGGAGCACCGGCGAGTTCTCCAGCAGGGCCGGTGAGGCGGTGACCGCCAGCACCTCCCGCTTGGTCAGCTCGTACTCCTGCTCGATCTGCTCGAAGATCGGGTGCAGCTTCTTCGGCACCAGCGTCTCGACGTACCGGCGGGCGATGCTCAGGTCGGTCTTGGTCAGCATCATCTCGACGTTCGACAGGAACGTGCGGAAGAAGTGCCAGTTGCGGTGCATCTCGGCCAGCACGTCCGCCAGCCCGGCCTCCCGGGCGGCGGCCAGCCCGGAGCCGACGCCGAACCAGCCCGGCACGATCTGCCGGGTCTGCGTCCAGCCGAACACCCACGGGATGGCCCGCAGCCCGGACAGCCCGGCACCGGTGTTCGGACGCTTCGCCGGCCGGGAGCCGATGTTCAGCGCACCGAGCAGTTCGGTGGGGGTGGACGCCCAGAAGTACGCCGGCAGGTCCGGGTCCTCGACGAGCGACCGGTAGGACCGGAACGCCGACTCGGAGACCACGTCCATCGTCGCGTCCCAGCGCTCCAACATCTCGGCCGGCTGCCGGGGCGCGGTGTGCAACAGGGTCGCCTGGAGCACCGCGGCGAGGGTGAGCTCCAGGTTCTCCCGGGCCAGCGAGGGCAGGGTGTACTTGTCGGAGATCACCTCGCCCTGCTCGGTCACCTTGATCGCGCCGTCCATGGTGCCGTACGGCTGCGCCAGGATCGCCTCGTGCGTCGGCCCTCCGCCGCGCCCGACAGTGCCGCCCCGGCCGTGGAACAGCCGCAGGTGCACGCCGTGCCGGGCGGCCACGTCACGCAGCGCGCGCTGCGCCCGGTGGATCGACCACTGGCTGGTGGTGATCCCGGCCTCCTTGTTCGAGTCGGAGTAGCCGAGCATGACCTCCTGCACGTCGCCCCGGGCCGTCACCAGCGCCCGGTACGCGGGCAGCGACAGCAGTTCGTCGAGGAGTTCACCGCCGGCGTTCAGCTCGGCCGGGGTCTCCAGGAGCGGTACGAAGCCGACGCGGGCCCGCCCGCTGTGCACGTCCACCAGGCCGGCCTCGCGGGCCAGCACCACGGCGGCCAGCACGTCGTCGACACCCAGTGTCATCGAGATGATGTACGACTCGATCACCTCGGCGCCGAACCGGTCCTGAGCCTCCCGGATCGTCCCGAACACGTCGAACGTCTTGCGGGCCGGCTCGGACAACGAGGTGTCCACTGTCGACAGGGGGCGACGGCCGGTCAGCTCGTCGGCGAGCAGCTTGGTGCGTTCCAGCCGGGTCAGCGCCGGGTAGTCGGAGACCTCGCCGACCGCCTCGTAGAGCTGCGCGAGCACCGCGTGGTGCGCCTCGGCGTGTTCCCGGACGTCCATGGTGGCCAGGTGCAGGCCGAACGCGGAGACCGTACGGATGGTGGAGGCCAGCCGGCCGACCGCGGTGAGCTGCCCGGAGTTGCGCGCCAGCGAGGCGCGCAGCAGGTCCAGGTCGGCGATCAGCTCGGCGGAGCCCCGGTAGTCCCGTCCGGGCACGTGCGCGGTGCCCTGACGCAACCTCAGCCGGGTGTTGGCGAGCTTCGCCTTCACGCAGCGCGCCTTGAGCCGGTACGGCTCCTCGGCGTTGACCCGGCGGAAGCGCTGCGCCACCTCGGGCAGCGCGTCCAGGTCGGCGGCGAGGCTGGCGGAGAGGTCAAGGGACACCCCGCGCAGTCGGCGGGACACCGAGACCTCGTTGATGAGATGGTCCATCGCCTTCTCGGTGGCCGCGATGCCGTGCTCGTGCTGGATGGTCAGCACCTCGCGGGTGACCGCCGGGGTGACGAACGGGTTGCCGTCGCGGTCGCCGCCGATCCAGGTGCCGAAGCTCAACGGCCGGGCCGTCGGTGAGGTCTCCACGCCGAGCGTGCGCAACGTGTCGGCCAGGTCGTCGAGCACCTGCGGGGCGGCCTCGGCGTACAGGTCGCGCAGGTAGTAGATCGCGTTGCGGGCCTCGTCGGTCGGGTCCGGCCGGTCCAGCCGCAGCTCGTCGGTCTGCCACATCAGGTCCAGCAACTCGGCCAGCCGGCGGTTGGCCGGGCCCTCGTCGCTGGCGCCGTAGAGGATCGCGTTGGCGGTCTCGGTGTCCAACTCGTCGGCGATCGCCCGCAGCTTGGACAGGATCGAGCGGCGGGCCGCCTCGGTCGGGTGCGCGGTGAAGACCGGTCGCACCGCCAGCCGGCGAGCCGCGTTGGCGATCTCCTCCGCCGGCACCCCGCGCTCGGCGATCATCTTGGCGGCCTGGTCCAGCCAGCCGCCCTGCACCGCGCGGCGGCGGCGCAGGTCCCGCGCACGGTGCACCTGCTCGGTGATGTTGGCCAGGTGGAAGTAGGTGGAGAAGGCGCGGGCCAGCTTGGTGCCGGTGGTCACGTCGAGCCCGCCGAGGCGCTGGGCGGCCGCCGGTGCGTCGGAGCGGACCTGGGCCCGGATCTCCTCGACGAGGTCGAGCAGCGGGCGACCCTCCTGGCGGGCCAGGGTCTGGCCGAGCAGGGTGCCGAGTCGGCGGATGTCGGCGCGCAGTGCGGCGTCCGGGCCGTCATGGTCATGCTGGTCGGTCACGATGCGCTCCCTTACGTGGGTACGAAGGACAGCGCTGTCCGACTTACTGGATGGTATCCGCGCGCCGGGGGTGTCTGGAGGGCCCCCTGGTGATCCACTGCCCCCGGGAGGGTGTTTTCCGGGGTGATCTCAACCACCGTCGCGTGCCGGCGCGGAGTCGGGGCCTGTCGTCCCGGGGCCGGAGGCGGCGGTCCGGCGACCGCGGACCAGGCTCGCGCTGACCAGCCCGAGCCCTCCGAGCACCGTCCAGATCCCGAGGGCGGCAGCCGGCCAGCCGGCCGACCGCCAGTCGAAGTACACGGCGGCCTTGGTCAGGTCGTTGGCGAGCCCGGGGATGTTCCAGCGGTGCATGCCGCGCAGCACCCCGGGCAGGAACTCGGGCGCGTAGATGCCGCCGGAGCCCGGGTTGCCGAGCACCACCAGCAGCAGGATGACCAGCGCGGTACCCGCGACGCCGAGCCAGCCCTGGATGGCACTGGCGAACATGGCGGCGGCGAAGACGGCCAGCGCGCCGATGGCGGCGATCGTCGGTACGTCGTGGTGCCAGATGTCCAGGACGGGTCCGACCACGAGCGCGCCGGCGATGCCGAGCAGCACGCTGTAGACCGCCAGGGCGGCGATCCGCAGTCCGGCCCGACGCGCCGTACGGGGGGTGGTGCCGGCGGATATCCCGAGCACTGTCGAGCCCAGGTAGCCGCCGAGCACGTACCCGACGTTCAGGTAGAAGGGCACCACCCCGCGCGGGTCGGCCGAGGTGACCGGAACCTCGTCGACGATCTGGAGCGGGGTGCCGGTGCGGCCGGTGGCGGTGCCGAGGACCTCCTTGATCGCGCTGGTGGCGGAGGGGCCGGAGGCGCTCGCCACGGTGAGGAGCAGGCCGTTGTCGGGTCCGGTGCTGAGCACGGCGTACACGGCGCGGCTGAGCAGCCCGTGCTCGGCGGCGCCCGGGTCGTCGTACTCGATGGGTTTGAGAATGGTGGTCTGGCCGCGCACGGCGTCGAGCGTCGCCCGGGCGCGTTGGTCGCTGGAGACGACGCCGATCGGCACGTCGCGGGGTGTGGGCTGGTGCAACGCGCCGACGTAGGCCGCGATGAACGCCGTGGCCAGCACGAGGGTGCCGACGAGCAGTCCGATGCTGCGCGGCGCCCAGTCGTGAGCTGTGCCGCGCGGTTTCTTGTCCACGTTGTTAGCCTATGGTCCGTTTTGCGGACCGCAGGGCGGAACCAGTTGGCCGCGCGCCCCTGCGGACGGGCAGGCAGCGGCCGCTGGCCGGGTGGTGGTGGCGTCGCCAGTGGCGTCAGGCGTTGATCACGGCGAAGGCGCGGACCGGGAAGGTGCCCATGCCGGCCACCATCGGCGGGGCCGCGGTGAACCGGAACCCGGTCGGCGGCAACGCGTCCAGACCGGTCAGGTGCTCCACGATCGGGATGCCGGCGGCGAGCAGCGTGCTGTGCGCGGGGCGCACCCCGGCGGCCGCCGGGCTCATGTCGTCGATGTTGATCGAGTCGATGCCGACCACTGCCGCCCCCGCGTCGACAAGCGCCTGGGCGGCGTCCCCGGTCAGGTACGGCGCTTCCGGCGCCCCATACCGCTCGGTGCCGAAGTGCGCGTCCCACCCGGTGTGCAGCAGCACCGCCCGGCCGGCGACCTCGTACGCGGCCAGCATCAGCCGGTCCACCGCGCGGATGCCGGCCGGCACCCGGACCACCACCCCCGGCAGGTCGGCGAGACGGTCCAGCGACACCCGGGTCAGGTCGGCCCGGTCGGCCCAGCGGTGGGCGGGCGTGTCCAGGTACGTGCCGGTGTTGGCGATCATGTCGATGCGGGCCACGTGGAACTCTGTGCCCGGGGCGTACCGCTCGCGGGACGCCGCGAAGGTCAGCCAGTCGGTGATCCGGGGACCCGGCCAAGCCGGCAGCGTGGTCATCCCGTCGCTGATCACATGGCTCAGCTCGACCAGCCGACGGTCGGCGCCGGAGCCCTCGAGCGCGACACCCCGGCCGCCCTTGTGCGGCTCCTCGATGATGGTCTTGGCGCTGATCCGGACGTCGGCGACCATCAGCAGCCCCAGGTGCCGGACGAACAACGCCGCCAGGTCACCGTCGGTGATCTCCCGGCCGGGAATGTCCAGCCGGAACCCCTCGGTACGCAGCCCGCCGCCGTTGGCGAAGCTCACCTCCGCGTCGAACTGTGCCCGCCACTGCTCATCCATACCGAAACCCGACCATGCGCGGCTCGCGGCGGTCAAGATCCCCTGCTCGGCGGCCGGGCTCGGTCTCAAGATCGCGCAACGTCCAGGATGTAGTGGCCTCGGTGCGTCGATGAGACCACTACATCCTGGATCGAGCACGATCTTGGCCTGGGGCGGCGCGCGGTGACGCGCCGGAGCGGCGCGGACCTGGGCGGAAGGGGGTGGCTGTCGGTCGACGGGGCTAGGCTTGTTGTCGTGCACCCCCCGTCCAACTGGACGAGGGGCCGCCGTCGTGTGCGTCGACTCCCCTGGAAGGATTCCCTTGCTCACCGGTCTCTTTACCGCCGCCCTGGCCGACCCCGGGCTGGCCCGGGCGCGTGACCTGGCGCGCTCCGGTGCCGCCCAGGTCGACGGCCTCGACATCACCGCCCCAGCGGCGCTGCGCCCGTTCGCCGTCGCTGCGGTCGCCGCGGACAACGACGGGGCCGGTCGACCGGTGCTGGCGGTGACCGCCACCACCCGGGAGGCCGACGACCTGGCCGCCGCGCTCGGTGGGTTGCTGCCGGCCGAGCAGGTAGTGGTCTTCCCCTCCTGGGAGACGCTGCCGCACGAGCGGCTGTCCCCCCGCTCCGACACTGTCGGTCGGCGGCTGGCCGTGCTGCGCCGGCTGGCGCACCCGGAGGCGACCGACGCGCACGGCGGCACCGGGCCACTGCGAGTGGTGGTGGCCCCGGTCCGTTCGCTGCTCCAGCCGCAGCTCAAAGGGCTCGGTGACCTGGAGCCGGTGCAGCTCGCCGCCGGCGAGGAGGCGGACCTGGAGGAGGTCGCCCGCCGGCTGATCGACATGGCGTACGCCCGGGTCGACCTTGTCACCAAGCGCGGCGAGTTCGCGGTGCGCGGCGGCATCCTGGACGTCTTCCCGCCCACCGACGAGCACCCGTCCCGGGTCGAGTTCTGGGGTGACGAGGTGGAGGAGATCCGCACCTTCGCCGTCGCCGACCAGCGGACCATCGAGCAGGTTCCGCTGCTCTGGGCACCGCCCTGCCGGGAGTTGCTGCTCACTCCGGCGGTGCGCGACCGGGCCGCCGCGCTGGCTGAGCAGCACCCCGAGCTGGCCGAGATCCTCGACAAGCTGGCCGAGGGCATTCCGGTGGAGGGGATGGAGTCGCTGGCCCCGGTGCTGGTCGGCCCCGACTCGCTGGAGCTGCTGCTGGACGCCATGCCGGCCGGCACCCACGTGCTGCTCTGCGACCCGGAGCGGATCCGCACCCGGGCGCACGACCTGGTGCGTACCTCGGAGGAGTTCTTGCAGGCCAGCTGGGCCGCCGCCGCGGTCGGCGGCCAGGCCCCGGTGGACGTCGGCGCCGCCGCCTTCCGCACCCTCGGCGAGGTGCGCGCCGCCGCGGGCAAGCTCGGCCAGCCGTGGTGGACGCTGTCCCCGTTCGGGCTCCTCGAGGGGGACACCGCCGAGACGCGGCAGCCCTGGGAAGACGCGCCGGAGCAGGCCGCCGTCACTCCGGACGACGCCATCGCGGTGACCCTGTCCGCCCAGCCGGCGCCGCTCTATCACGGCGAGACCTCGCGGGTGGTCGAGGACCTCAAGCGCTGGGCCGGCGAGGGCTGGTCGATCGCGCTGGTCTTCGAGGGGCACGGCCCCGCCCAGCGGGCGGTGGAGGTGCTGCGCGACGCCGGCCTGGGTGCCCGGTTGACCGAGGAGGTGCCGACCGCGCCCGTCCCCGGCGAGCTGGTGGTCACCTGCGGGGCGCTGAGCAGCGGGTTCGTCGACGAGGCGTCCCGTTTCGTGCTGCTCACCGGCAACGACGTGACCGGCGGTCGGGGCACCTCGACGCGGGACATGCGCAAGATGCCGAGCCGGCGGCGCAACACCATCGACCCGCTGGAGCTGAAGGCCGGCGACCACGTGGTGCACGAGCAGCACGGCATCGGCCGGTACGTCGAGCTGGTGCAGCGCACCGTCAACGGCGCCAGCAGGGAATACCTCGTCATCGAGTACGCGGCCAGCAAGCGGGGCCAGCCCGGCGACCGGTTGTTCGTCCCGACCGACCAGCTCGACCAGCTCTCCCGCTACGTGGGCGGCGAGCAGCCGACCCTGCACAAGATGGGCGGCTCGGACTGGCAGAAGTCCAAGGCCCGGGCCCGCAAGGCGGTCCGCGAGATCGCCGCGCAGCTCATCCAGCTCTACGCCGCCCGCAAGGCGTCCAAGGGGCACTCGTTCGGCCCGGACACCCCGTGGCAGCGCGAGCTGGAGGACGCCTTCCCCTGGCAGGAGACGCCGGACCAGCTCGCCGCGATCGACGAGGTCAAGCGGGACATGGAGCAGACCGTCCCGATGGACCGGCTGATCTGCGGCGACGTCGGCTACGGCAAGACCGAGATCGCGGTCCGGGCGGCGTTCAAGGCGGTGCAGGACGGTAAGCAGGTGGCGGTGCTGGTGCCGACCACCCTGCTGGTGCAGCAGCACTACAACACGTTCGCCGAGAGGATGAGCCAGTTCCCGGTGCAGATCCGGCAGCTGTCCCGGTTCCAGACGGCGAAGGAGACCGAGCGGACGCTGGAGATGGTCGCCGACGGCACCGTCGACATCGTCATCGGTACGCACCGGCTGTTGCAGACGGCGACGCGCTTCAAGCAGCTGGGCCTGGTGATCGTCGACGAGGAGCAGCGCTTCGGTGTCGAGCACAAGGAGCACCTGAAGACGCTGCGCGCCTCGGTCGACGTGCTGAGCATGTCGGCCACCCCGATCCCGCGGACCCTGGAGATGGCGATCACCGGCATCCGGGAGATGTCCACCATCGCCACCCCGCCAGAGGAGCGGCACCCGGTGCTCACCTTCGTCGGCGCGCAGGACGACCGGCAGGTGGCCGCGTCCATCCACCGTGAGCTGCTCCGCGACGGGCAGGTCTTCTACCTGCACAACCGGGTCGAGTCGATCGACCGGGCGGCACGGCGGCTGCGGGAGCTGGTGCCCGAGGCGCGGGTGGCGGTGGCGCACGGCCAGATGGGCGAGGACGCCCTGGAGAAGGTCATGGTCGGCTTCTGGGAGAAGGAGTTCGACGTCCTGGTCTGCACCACGATCGTCGAGTCGGGCATCGACATCCCGAACGCCAACACGCTGATCGTGGAGCGGGCCGACCTGCTCGGCCTGGCCCAGCTGCACCAGATCCGGGGCCGGGTCGGCCGGGGCCGGGAGCGGGCGTACGCCTACTTCCTCTACCCGCCGGAGAAGCCGCTCACCGAGCACGCCCACGAGCGGTTGGCGACCATCGCCCAGCACACCGAGTTGGGTGCCGGCATGTACGTGGCGATGAAGGACCTGGAGATCCGGGGCGCCGGCAACCTGCTCGGTGGCGAGCAGTCCGGGCACATCGAGGGCGTCGGCTTCGACCTGTACGTGCGGATGGTCGGTGAGGCGGTCTCCGCCTTCAAGGGTGAGCGGCCGGAGGAAGAGGCCGACGTCAAGATCGACCTGCCGGTCGACGCGCACCTGCCACACGACTACGTGAGCGTGGAGCGGCTGCGCCTGGAGATGTACCGCAAGCTGGCCGAGGCGCGCGACGAGGAGCGGCTGGGCGAGGTGATCGCCGAGATGACCGACCGGTACGGCGAGCCGCCGGCCCCGGTGCAGAACCTGGTGGAGGTGGCCCGGTTCCGTCTGCTGGCCCGCCGCTACGGCCTGACCGACGTGTCCATGCAGGGCAAGCACGTACGGTTCGGCCCGCTGCCCCTTCCGGATTCGAAGCAGTTGCGGCTCAAGCGCTACCACCCGGATGCCGTCTACAAGCAGGCCACCGACCAGGTCAGCGTGCCCCGACCGACCACCCGTCGGATCGGTGGTGAGCCGCTGCGTGACCAGGCGCTGCTCCAGTGGTGCGCGCAACTGCTCTCCGATGTGCTCGGTGCCCCCGCCCCACTCGCCGTCGCCGCGGGCGCGAGCAGCTGAGCCGGCGGTGTGTTCTCGACCAGGGGCGGTAGCGCATCGACGCCGTCCCTGGTCGTGGGTCGGGCGAAGGTGGGGGGCGTCACAACCTCGGGTGACGGCGTGAGAGAGTGACGGCTATGCGTGCTCGCCGTCTTGCCGCCGTCGCCACTGTGGCGCTCGGCCTCGTCGCCCTCTCCGGTTGCCGTGCTGAGCCTGGTATCGCCGCTTACATCGGTGACCAGCGCATCACCGAGGTTCAGGTCACCGCCGCGATGAAGGATCTGCGGACGAAGAACCCGGCACCGGAGACCTCCGCCAGCGGGCAGCCTGCGGCGCCGCAACCCACGGTGCCCGAGGTGGCGGACGTGGTCCGGACCATGGTGCTGACCAGGGTGTGCGAGAAGCTCTCCGCCGAGAAGAACTACCAGCCGCGCGGCCAGGTGGCGGTCGACCAGGCCGCCCAGCAGCTCGGCCTCGACCCGGAGACCGGGCACGTGCGGGAGGTGGCGAAGCTCTTCACCTGCCTGTCCGGGTTGCCGGCCGAGCCGGCCGAGCCGTCCAAGGAGGAGATCGCCGACGTGATCGCCGCCGGGCGTGCGGCCGGCAAGATCCCCGCCGAGTTGAGCGACGCGGACGCCGCCCAGCAGCTCGACGGTGAGCAGCTGCGCGGTGCGCTGGCCACCAAGAGGATCCTGGCCGAGGCGGCCGGTCGTTACGACGTGACCGTCAGCCCCCGGTACCGTCCGCTCGAGTTCCCGCTGCTCAGCTTCGCCGACGACGCCCCTGCGGTGAGTGTGCCGCTGGGTGAGCCGGCCTCCGACGCGGTCACCGACATTTCCACCCCGGAGGGGCCGACCGCGACGCCGGAGGCCGAGGGCACGGCCAGCTGAGCATGACCGCACGGATCGTCCTCCTGGTCACCTCACCCCGGTTGCCGGCCGGCCTGTTGACCTCCGCGGCCTGGGACGTCGTACGCCAGCATCCGGTGCTGACCGGCGCGGACGGCGAGTTGGTCACGGCCGTGCGCCAGGCGGGCGCCGAGGTCACCGTGGTGGACGGCCCGGCGACGCAGCCGTTGCTGGACGCGGTGGCGACGCACGGCACTGTGGTGTGGTTGGCCGGTCCGGCGGGTGACGAGGCGCTGGCCCGGGAGTTGGGTCTGCGGTTGGCCCGGCAGCCGGGGTTGGCCGAGATGGAGCTGATGTACGGCTCGTGGGATCCGCCGGGTGCCCGGCTGCTCGACGCGGTGGCCGTGCTGGATCGGCTCGCCTCTCCGGGTGGCGACCCGTGGAAACGGGCGCAGACGCACCGCAGCCTCGCCGGCTACCTGCTGGAGGAGAGCTACGAGGCGTACGACGCGATCAGCGCCGACGACACCGACGCGCTGCGCGAGGAGTTGGGCGACGTCCTGTTGCAGGTGGTGCTGCACGCGCGGCTCGCCGAGGAGTTGCCCGAGGATGAGCGGTGGACCATCGACGACGTGGCCGGTGGCCTGGTCGACAAGATGATCCGGCGCAATCCGCACGTCTTCGCCGGTGCCGAGGCGGGCACCCTGGAAGAGATCACCGAGAACTGGGAGCGGATCAAGCGCGCGGAGAAGGCACGGCACTCGGTGCTGGACGGTGTGGCCCTGAGCCAACCCGCGCTGGCCATGGCCGCGCAGATCCTGGATCGCGCCGCCCGCGCCGGCATCAAGGTCGCACCCCCACCGGCCGACTCCCAGGCCGACCCCGAGGCGAGGTTGGGCGCCGATCTCCTGGCAGCGGTGGCCGAGGCCCGCGAGGCGGGCATCGACCCGGAAGCAGCCCTCCGCCGCACCACCCTCGCCCACGCCGAGGCCATCCGCCACGCCGAACACCCACCCGCCAACCTGCCGTGATCATGAAGTTGTTGCCCCGACACGTCGAGGTCGATGGCAACAACTTCATGATCGACGGAGTGGGTGGAACCGGCGGCGGAGCGCACCCCTGTCGGTAGGGTGGGGCGGGTGGAAGCGTTTGGGGTGCTGGCTGAGCGGGTTGTCGAGGCGCTGTTGGAGTCGCGGCCGGGGGTTGCCACCGCGGCCGGTGACCACCGGTTCGACGACCGGCTGCCGGACCTGTCCGGCGACGGGTTGGCCGCCGATCGGGCGATGCTCTCCGATGCGGCCAACGCACTGTCCGAACTGGACCCGGACTCGCTCGACGTCGAGGAGCAGGTCGACCACGCGCTGCTCACCTCATTCGTGGATCGGGAGCTGTTCGAGCTGACCGAGATCCGGTCGCACGAGTGGGATCCGCTGCGGCACAACCCGGGCCCGCTGCTGCACCCGCTGCTGGCCCGCCCGTACGCCCCCGCGGAGGTGCGGCTGACCCAACTGGCCGGCCGGCTCGCCGCCGTACCGGACGCCCTCGCCACCGCCCGCGCGACGCTGCGGGACGTGCCGCGGATCCACGCGGAGACGGCGGTCGGGCAGTTCACCGGCACGGCCGCGCTGATCCGCGACGAGCTGCCGGCGCTGCTCGCTCAGGCGCCGAGCCACCTCGACCGGGTCGAGCCGGCGGCCACCGTCGCGATCGCCGCGCTGGAGGAGTTCGTCGCCTGGCTACGCGTCGGCCTGGCCAACGATGCCGGCCCCGGCCGTGACCCGCGACTGGGCCGGCGCCGCTGGGAGGCCCGACTCTGGCACACCCTCGACACCGAGCTGGGCGCGGCCGAGATCCAGCGTCGCGCGTGGGCCAACCTGGACCGGGTCACCGCGGAGATCCGCGAGGCGGCCGTCGAGCTGGTCGGCGGCCCGGCCGACGACGCATCCGTACGCCGGGCGCTGGACCTTCTCGCCGCCGAGCACCCGAACGACGCGACGATCGTCGACCTGGCCGGGGTGACACTGGACGAGGCGACCGACTTCGTCCGCGCGCACGACCTGGTCACCCTGGTGGACGACCGGTGCGTGATCCAGGAGATGCCGGAGTTCGCCCGGGGGGTCGCGGTGGCGTACTGCGACGCGCCCGGCCCGCTGGAGACCGCCGCCCTGCCGACCTTCTACTGCATCGCGCCCACCCCGTCGGACTGGCCGGCGCAGCGGGTCGAGTCGTTCTACCGCGAGTACAACGACCACATGATCCGGAACCTGACGGTGCACGAGGCGATGCCGGGGCACTTCCTCCAACTCGCCCACGCCCGCCGCTACGTCGGTGGCACGCGGGTCCGCGCGCTGGCCGAGTCCGGCCCGTTCATCGAGGGCTGGGCGGTCTACGCGGAGGAGGTGATGACGGGGCTCGGCTTCGGCGGTCTGCCGGTGCGGTTGCAGCAGCTCAAGATGCAACTGCGGATGACCATCAACGCGCTGCTCGACCAGTTGGTGCACGCCGAGGACCTGCCCGAGGCCGACGCGATGGCGTTGATGACCGGGCGCGGCTTCCAGGAGGAGGGTGAGGCGGCCGGCAAGTGGCGGCGCGCGCAGCTCACCTCCACCCAGCTCTCCACCTACTTCGTCGGGTACAGCGAGATGGCCGAGATCGCCGCAGCCCGCCCGGACGGGGTGTCGGTCCGTGACTGGCACGACGCGATGCTCGCCCACGACTGCCCGCCCCCGCGCCACCTGCGCACCCTGCTCGGCCTCTAGAGGAGAAACGCCGGGCCGCGCGGGCTCAGCGCCGCGCGGCGGTCACCGTCGCGTCGATGAGCCAGCGCGAGATGGAGTACGCGGGCGGCAGTTGCGCCGGCAGCGCATCCAGGCCGAACCATTGGGCGCTGGTCAGCTCGCGCCCGTCGACCACCGGTTCGGCCCGCGGGTCGGCGGCACGGGCGGTGAAGCCGGCGAGCAGCACGCCCGGGCCGGAGATCGCCCATGGTTGGCTGCCGAAGTAGGCCAGCCGGTCGACGGGCAGCCCGACCTCCTCGCCGACCTCCCGGTGCACCGCCGCCTCAAGCGTCTCGCCGGCCTCGACGAAGCCGGCCACCAGCGCCCACAGGCCGGTCGGCCCGGTGGCGTGTCGGACCAGCAGCAGCTCGTCAGCGTGCCCGGGCGGGCCGGGCCTGGTGATCGCCACCAGTACGGCGGCGGAGAGCTGCATCGGCACGTACAGGCCGCAGTCGGGGCACCGGCGGGCGGTCTCGCCGGGCTGGTCGGTCAGTTCCGCCCGGCAGGCGCCGCACCACCGGTGGGTACGCCGCCACGTCAGCACCGCCAACGCCCGGCCGGCGAGCGTGGCGTGCGGTTCCGGTACCTCGGCGGCGAGCGACGCCCAGCCCCGCGCCCGGCCGGGAAGGCCGTCGACGGTGGTGGTCAGGTCGGTGCCCCACGCGGGCACCCCGTCGAGCGTGCCCAGCGGCACCCAGTCGGTGTCGGCGGGCAGGTCGGCGACGCGGAGGGGCTGGCCGTCGACGCCGGTCAGCAGCTTCGCGCCGGTCACCGGCAGGGCCAGGTCGCCGGGGCCGGGCGGCCGGCTCCGATCGGCCCCGGGCAGGAACCCGCCGGGCGGCCCGGTGGAGGTGGGTCCGGTCGACGGGTCGGTCACGAGCCGCCGGGGCGGCGGTCCACCACGCCGGCGCCGGCGGGCGGCTCGAACGCGCCCTCGTCGACAGTCGCTGAGTAGTCGCTCAACGCCAGCTCCATCGGCTTGCCGTCGACCGGCCCGGTGAAGCTGCCGAGCACGCCCTCGGTGGTCACGCAGGCGGTGAAGTCGCCGGACGAGCTCTCCACGGCGACGCAGGCGGCGTGGTGCCCGGCGACTGTGGTGTCGCTCTGCTTGATGACCGCCTGCGGGTCGAGCGCGGCGGCGGTGAGCAGCCCGACCACCACCGGCGGCGTGACGAGGCCCTGCCGGTTGGCCTCGCCGAACAACGTCACTGTGGGCTTGCTGCCCGGGGTGGGCGGGGCGACAAGCGTGCACTCCGGGCGTGCGCCGGTCGTCGTGCACCGGGTGATGGCCTCCGGGGTGACGATGAGTCGACCGCCCGGGTAGGCGTACGTGGATCGCGCCGGGTCCTGTGCCTGCACGATCGCGGCGCGTTGGCCGCCGGGCAACTGGTAGTCGGCCGAGTAGGTCAACTCCAGGGCCCGATCGAGCCGGGCGGCGAGGTCGTTGACGAGTTCCGAGCGGCCCATGGCGACTCCGGCGTCCTCGAATGTCTGACAGCCGGTGACCGTGAGCGACGCGATGACCGACACGGCGAGCATGCGGAGGGTGGTCGAGGCGGCGGGCATGGCGACCAGCCTGGTCGATTCGGTCCGCGCAGCGCAAACCCGTTGCCGGTTGACGCCCGGAAATCCGGGAATGTCCGTCAACGCGGGGTGACCCGGGTGCGCGGGCGACGCCGTGCCCGTTCGCGCCGCCCGATACGCTGCGTTCAACACCTGCCTCAGCCGCACCGTCGCGGCCCACCCACGGACCGGATCACAACAACGAGGAGCGACTTAGTGGCAACCATCGAGGGAATCGTCGCCCGGGAGATTCTCGACTCGCGGGGCAACCCGACGGTCGAGGTCGAGGTCGGTCTGGACGACGGCACGGTCGCCCGCGCCGCCGTGCCGTCCGGCGCCTCCACCGGCGCCTTCGAGGCGATCGAGCTGCGCGACGGTGACGACGACCGCTACCAGGGCAAGGGCGTGGAGAAGGCGGTCTCCAACGTCGAAGACAAGATCGTCGACCAGATCATCGGGTACGAGGCCAGCGAGCAGCGGCTGATCGACCAGAAGATGCTCGACATCGACGGCACGGAGAGCAAGTCGGAGCTGGGCGCGAACGCCATCCTGGGGGTCTCCCTGGCGGTGGCGAAGGCCGCTGCCGGCAGCGCCGAGCTGAGCCTCTTCCGCTACCTGGGCGGCCCGAACGCGCACCTGCTGCCGGTGCCGATGATGAACATCCTCAACGGTGGCGCGCACGCCGACTCGAACGTCGACATCCAGGAGTTCATGATCGCGCCGATCGGCGCGCCCACCTTCCGTGAGGCGCTGCGCTCGGGCGCGGAGGTCTACCACGCGCTGAAGTCGGTGCTGAAGAAGAAGGGCCTCTCCACCGGGCTCGGCGACGAGGGCGGCTTCGCGCCGAACCTGCCGACGAACGCGGCGGCCCTGGACCTGATCGCCGAGGCGGTCGAGAAGGCCGGTTACCGGCTCGGCACCGACATCGTGTTCGCGCTCGACGTGGCGGCGACCGAGTTCTTCGACAACGGCACCTACACGTTCGAGGGTGCCGCGAAGTCCGCCGAGGAGATGAGCACCTACTACACGAAGCTGGCCGACGAGTACCCGATCGTGTCGATCGAGGACCCGCTGGCGGAGGACGACTGGAGTGGCTGGCAGACGCTGACCGCCTCGATCGGCGACCGGGTGCAGATCGTCGGTGACGACCTGTTCGTGACCAACCCGCAGCGCATCGCCCGCGGTATCGCGGAGAAGGCGGCGAACGCGGTTCTCGTCAAGGTCAACCAGATCGGCTCGCTGACCGAGACCCTCGACGCGGTGGACCTGGCCCACCGGGCCGGCTTCAAGTGCATGATGAGCCACCGTTCCGGCGAGACCGAGGACACCACCATCGCCGACCTGGCTGTGGCCACCGGCTGCGGCCAGATCAAGACCGGCGCACCGGCCCGCTCGGACCGCGTCGCCAAGTACAACCAGCTGCTCCGGATCGAGGAGGAGCTGGCCGACGCGGCGCGCTACGCCGGCGCTGGCGCGTTCCCGCGCTACCGTTCGGCCTGAGCCACGAAGCCTCGGGGGAGGGGTGTGACGATGCAGCAGCGCCGCACACCGGGTGGTCAGCGTCCCGCCCGCCGGCCGGGTCAGTCCGGTCGGCCGGGCGGTGGGCGCGCCACGCGGGGATCGGTCCGGGAGGCCGGCGTACGCGCCGAGCCGCGGGCCGCCGGTCGCGCGCCGGGTGCTGCCCGGGGCGCCGAGGGCGTCCGCTCCGCGAACCGTCCGGCCGCCGCTCGGCGTACCGCCGCCGGTGGTGCCGTGAAGCGGCTCGCCGCACCCAACCCCCGTCGCTTCACCGGTCGCGCCACGGTGCTGTTCGCGGTCCTGATCGCGCTCGCCCTGGCCTACACCTACCCGGTCCGGGTCTACCTGGACCAGCAGGCCGACATCGAGCGGATGGAGGCTGCGCAGGCGGTGCAGGAGCAGGAGATCGCGAAGCTCGCCGCCGAGGCCGCGAAGTGGAAAGACGACGAGTACATCAAGACGCAGGCTCGGGAACGGTTCTTCATGGGCCGGCCGGGCGAGAAGATGATGGTGGTGCTGCACGACCCGGAGGGCGCCGCCCGGGACGCCGGGAAGTCGGCCGGTTCGGCCGCCCCGGCTGGGCCATCGACCTGGTACGACACGCTCTGGTCGAGCGTGCGGGCAGCGGACAGCCAGCAGCCGGGCAAGTGACCCACCGATCAGCGCACCAGGAGAGACAGTGACTGTCGTACCACCGTCGGAGCCGGCGGCGGATTCCGTTCCCCTGCCGCAGCGCGAGCCGGCCACCGAGGCCGACCTGGCCGCGGTGGCCGCGCAGCTCGGCCGCACGCCCCGGGGCACCCGCGCGGTGGCCCACCGGTGCCCGTGCGGCCTTCCGGACGTGGTGGAGACGACCCCCCGCCTCGCCGATGGCACCCCGTTTCCGACCCTCTACTACCTGACCTGCCCCCGGGCCACGGCCGCGTGCAGCCGGCTGGAGTCGGCGGGGCTGATGAAGGAGATGGCGGACCGGCTGACGACGGACCCTGAGTTGGCCGCCCACTACCGTGCCGCGCACGAGGACTATCTGGCCCGCCGGGAGGCGATCGGTGAGGTGCCGGAGATCGCCGGCATCTCGGCCGGCGGGATGCCGGGCCGGGTGAAGTGCCTGCACGTGCACCTGGGTCACGCGTTGGGTGCCGGCCCCGGGGTGAATCCATTCGGTGACGAGACCCTGGAAGTTGTCGAGCCCTGGTGGTCGGCGGGGCCGTGCGTGGACGTGTCGGCGGGCGAATGAGTGCCCAGGCCGGGTCCGAGGCACCCGAGAGTCAGATCCTGGTACGGCGGGCCCGCACCGGGGATGTGCGGGGCATCCGGCGACTCGTCGACACGTACACCGACGACCGGCGGCTGCTGAGCAAGGCCACCGTCACCCTCTTCGAGGACGTGCAGGAGTTCCGGGTCGCGGTCCGGGCCGAGGACGACGTCGTGGTGGGCTGTGGCGCACTGCACGTCATGTGGGAAGACCTGGCCGAGATCCGCACGGTGGCCGTGGACCCGTCCTGCCGGGGCCGGCGGATCGGTCACCGGTTGGTCGGTGAGCTGATCGACGCGGCCCGGGAGTTGGGCGTGGCGCGGATCTTCGTGCTCACCTTCGAGACCAGGTTCTTCGGCTCGTTCGGCTTCCGCGAGATCGACGGCGCTCCGGTGCCGCAGCCGGTCTACGAGCAGCTGCTGCGCTCGTACGACGAGGGCGTCGCGGAGTTCCTGGACCTGGAGCGGGTCAAGCCGAACACGCTGGGCAACACCCGGATGCTGCTGCGCCTGTGACAGGGAGTCAGCTGGGCGGGCTGCCGTAAGGTTGCTGCCGTGACGACGCGTGTGGCGGCCATCGACTGCGGGACCAACTCGATCCGACTGCTGGTCGCCGACCTGCCCGACGCCTCGGCCGGGCCGCAGGCGCCGCTTGTCGACCTGACTCGGCGGATGGAGATCGTCCGGCTGGGGCAGGGCGTGGACCGCACCGGCCGGCTGGCGCCGGAGGCGATCGAGCGGACCCGGGTGGCGTTGGCGTCGTACGCCGCCGACATCGAGAAGCTGGGTGCCCAGCGGGTGCGGATGTGTGCCACCTCGGCCTCCCGTGACGCCGCCAACGCCGACGACTTCACCGAGATGGTGCAGGCCACCCTCGGTGTCGCGCCCGAGGTGGTCAGCGGCGACGAGGAGGCCCGGCTGTCGTTCACCGGCGCGGTGCGCGGGCTGCCCACCGACGCGAAGGAACCGTTCCTGGTCGTCGACATCGGTGGTGGTTCCACCGAGTTCGTGGTCGGTGACCGGGCCGCCGGGGTGCGGTCGGCGATCTCGGTGGACATCGGCTGCGTCCGGATGACCGAGCGGCACCTGCCCGGCGACCCGCCGCCGTCCGAGCAGGTCGCGGCGGCGCAGGCCGACATCGCGGCGGTGGTGGACCGGGCGCTCGCCGTGGTGCCCGGTCGCGAGGCGGCCACCCTGGTCGGCCTCGCCGGGTCGGTCACCACAGTGGTCGCGCTCGCGCAGGGCCTGCGGGAGTACGACCCGGAGCGCATCCACCACGCCCGGGTGTCGTACGAGGAGGTCGCCCGGGTGACAGCGGAGCTGCTGGGTCAGACCCGCGCGCAGCGGTTGGCGAACCCGGTGATGCACCCGGGGCGGGCCGACGTGATCGGCGCTGGTGCGCTGGTGCTTCGTGTGATCATGGAGCGGGCCGGGATGCCGTCGGTGGTCGCGTCGGAGCACGACATCCTCGACGGCATCGCCTGGAGCCTCCAGTCAGCCACCGCGCGCTGACGGCTTGATCAACTCGCCGTCGTTGAAACCGCGGTGTCCGCGCAGCGTGGACGTCCCGACTTCCTGAAAACCGAGTCGATCAACCTTCTGCGCGCCGGACTGGTCGGCGTGTCAGGGCGGATTCGTTGACGCTACTGCGCATTACGCACTAGTGTGCAATGCGTGGACACCACACAGTTACTGAAGGGCGTGCTTGACCTGGCCGTCCTGGCCGTGCTCCGAGAGGAGGACGGTTACGGTTACGACATCCTGCGCCGGCTACGCGAGGCCGGCCTGGAGGAGGTCGGCGACGCCTCGGTCTACGGCACGCTGCGCCGCCTCTTCGCCGCCGGCCTGCTCACCACCTACGTCGTGCCGAGCGAATCCGGGCCGCACCGCAAGTACTACTCACTCAACGCCGCGGGGCGCGACCAACTGACCCGCTCCGGCAAGATCTGGCGCTCGTTCGCCACCACAATGGACACGCTGCTCGACGATCGGGGGCTGGCGGCATGACCGTCACGGAGCAGGAGATCACCGACTACGTGGCGCGGGTCCGGGCCGCACTGGCCGACCTGCCGACCGGGCAACGCGATGAGCTGACCGAGGATCTCGCCGACCACCTCACCGAGGTCGCGGCCGAGTCCGAGGGCACCCTGCTCGAGCGGTTGGGCGAGCCCGAGACGTACGCCGCCGAGTTGCGCGCCGCGGCCGGTGCCGCGCCGGGCGGTGGGCGCAATCTCGACCAGCGGGTGGCGAGCGCGATGGCTCAGGTCCGTGGCCGGCTGCGCACGCTCGACACCCGACTCGGCCCACCCCTGGGGTACGCGACGGCCAGCGACTTCCTCCGACTGTTGCGCCCGGCCTGGTGGGTGCTGCGCGGTTATCTGGCGGCGATGCTGGTCACCGTGGTCACCACCGGTGGCGAATTCGGGCTGCTGCCGAGGTTCGGCGGTGAACTGCTCGCCGGCCTGATCATGCTGATCGGCTTCGTGCTCGCCTCCATCTGGATCGGTCGCCGTTCGGCCCAGCTGACCGGTTGGCCGCGCTCGGCGGTGCAGGTCGGCAGTGCGGTGCTGGCAGTCTTCGCGTTCGCCGCCCTGATTCAGGCCGAGGACCGGATGCGTTACGGCTACTACGGCTACGACCAGACCTCGGTGGACAACCCGTACGACCGGATCACTGACGTCTTCGTCTACGACAGCGAGGGCCGCCTGGTGGAGAACGCCCGGCTCTTCGACCAGAACGGCAACCCGATCCGCCTCGGCTACCCGAATTGCGACGAGGCTCTCAACGCCGACGACAAGCCGGCGCTGCGGACGTACCCGTTCTGTCCGGGCGAGGCGCCCTTCGGGCCCCGAGGGCCGGGTGTGCCCGTCGCACCGCCGGAGCCGACCAGCACGCCGGAGCCGACCGGGACGCCGGAGCCGACCGGGACGCCGGAGCCGGCCGGGACGCCGACGCCGACCACGAGTCCGGCGAGCCCGACCGCGACGCCGAGTGGCGCACCGACCCCGACCCCGACCAGTTAGGCCGGTGTGAACTGGATCATGCGGGTGAAGCTGGGAAATGGCTGAACGGACGAGGCGAGCGGGACGGCACCGGAAATCAATGATCGTTACGGTGTCGTCTGCTCATCAACCCCTCGGAAGGAACCCCCGTGCCAGAGCAGGTCGCACCGCCCCCCGCGCCCGACGCCGCAACCCCTGAGCCGGCCGTCGAGACGCCGCAAGCGGCAGCGCCGCAGCAGGCCAAGCCGGAGTCGGCCGCCGAGACGCCGCAGCAGCCGGCCGAGTCGGAGTCGGCCGCCGAGACGCCGCAGGCCGCCGACACGCTGCCGGCGGCCGAGCCGAAGGCGGAGAAGTCCGGCGGGAAGAAGGCCCTCGGCATCGTCGGTGCGATCCTCGCCATCGTCGTCATCGCCGGCCTGAAGTTCGGCGTCGCCTCGGCGATCGGCAACTACTTCAACAAGGACGAGACCGCGGACGCCAAGACCGGCGACTGCATCGCCGAGCTGCCCGAGGTCACCGGCACCGAGCAGGAGGAGGTCGACGGCGCCAAGGTCGTCGAATGCACCTCCACCGATGCGGCGTACAACGTGGTCGGTCGGGTGGACGGCCAGAGCGAGGCTCAGGCCAAGGCCGACACCACCTGCACCCAGTTCTTCAAGGAGGACGAGGAGGGGTACATCTTCTCCAGCATCGAGCCGGGCAAGACGGGCTACGTGCTCTGCCTGACCAAGAAGGTCTGACCACAGCGGTAGATCGGCATCGACGGCGGCGGGAGCAGACCCGCCGCCGTCGGCGTACCCGGAGTCACCGGGGTGCGAACAGGAGGTGAATGCCACTGTTCCGGCGTCTTCCCGACGGCCCCGTGGCGTGGCAGGCTACCGGCACGTAGGACCACTGGGCGACCAGCCAACGATGACTGACCGCTAGGAGGACGGCCCATGGGCGAAATGGTGAGCTACCGCAGCAACGGGGGCACGAGCGAGGGGTATCTCGCGATACCCGCCAGCGGCACGGCCAGCCCCGCCGTCATCGTCATCCAGGAATGGTGGGGCCTGGTCCCGCACATCCGGTCGGTGGCGGACCGGTTCGCCGAGGCCGGTTTCGTGGCCCTCGCCCCGGACTTCTACCACGGTGAGACGACAAGCGAGCCGGACGAGGCGCAGCGGCTCCTGCTGGCCATGCGGATGGACGAGGCGGCGAAGGACATCGCCGGAGCGGCCGACTATCTCGCCGGGCGACCCGAGGTAACCGGTAAGGTCGGTGCCGTGGGCTTCTGCGCCGGTGGCAGCCTGGCCCTCTGGTCGGCCACCATCTCCGAGCGGATCGTCGCCACCGCCGGTTTCTATCCGGTGCTCCCCTGGGAGTCGATGCGCCCCGACTGGGCCGACTACGCCGGCAAGGCCGCCGTCATCCACTGCTCCGAAGAGGACGGCACCTCGGCCGACGAGGGCGTACAGACCGCTCGTCGGGCGATCGAGGAGGCCGGCGGCGACTGCCACCTCTACGACTACCCGGGCACCTCGCACGCCTTCTTCAACGACGACCGGCCGGAGGCGTTCGACCAGCGCGCCGCCGCCAGCGCCTGGGCCCGCACCCTGGAACTCTTCCGGGCGAAGCTTGGCTGAGACGCGTACCCCGGAACAGGTGGTCGCCCGCGCAGCGCGGGCGACCGACCTGGCCGACCTCGACGCGGCGGTGAGCGACTGTTTCGCCTGCCCACGGCTGGTCGAATGGCGGGAGGAGGTCGCCCGCACCCGGCGGGCCGCCTTCCGCGACCAGGAGTACTGGGGTCGGCCGGTGCCGGGGTTCGGCAGCGGTGACGCCCGGATCGCCATCCTCGGGCTGGCGCCCGCCGCGCACGGTGGCAACCGCACCGGCCGGATCTTCACCGGTGACCGGTCGGGTGACGTGTTGTTCGCCGCGCTGCACCGGGCCGGGCTGGCCAACCAGCCGACCAGCGTCGCCGCCGACGACGGGCTGACAGTGCGGGACCTGCGGGTCTTCTCGGCCGTCCGGTGTGCGCCTCCGGACAACAAGCCGACCCCTGCGGAACGGGACACCTGCGCACCCTGGCTGCATCGCGAGGTCGCGCTGATCCGGCCCACGCTGCGGGTCGTCGTCGCGCTGGGCGCGTTCGCCTGGGCAGCGTGGTGGCCGGTGCTCCGGGCGGTGTACGGGCAGCGCCCGCCCAGCCCGCGACCGGCGTTCGGTCATGGGGCACACTGGTCCGGCACGAACGCCCCGGACGTGCTCGGCTGCTACCACGTCAGTCAGCAGAACACCTTCACGGGGCGGTTGACACCAGGGATGTTGGACGACGTCTTCGGCCAGGCTAAACAGCTGGCCGGAGTGGACTGAGACGACGCGTGGGGTGGTGGCGATGACAGACGGAACACGCCCGCCCACACCGGCACCATCCGCCGAGCCGGGTGTGCTGCCTCCGGTGCTCGGCCTGCTCCGCCGATGGTGGCCGGTCGGTGCGGTCGCCGCCCTGCTCGCCGGTGCCGCGCTGGCGTCCGCCCACTCGTCGATCGGGGCCAGTCGGATCCCGCCGGCGGCGGACAACGTTCCGTGGGTTCCCGAGTACCCGACCGTCGAGCCGTCACCGTCCATCCCGATCGAGCCACGTGACGCCGGCGAGGCCACCCAGGCGCACATTCCGCAGTGGGTCGGCACGGTCGCGGTGGTCCTGCTCGGGCTGGCCATCCTCGCCGCGCTCGGCTACCTCAGCTGGGTCCTGATCCGGGGCGCGCTGCGCCGCACCACCCGGGCGGTACCGGCGCAGCGGGCCCGTCGCACCGCCGAGGGCACCGCCCGCGAGGTGGTGGCCGCCCTCGACGCCGGCCTGGTGGAGCTCGACGACCGGGACACCGACCCCCGGGTGGCGGTGATCGCCTGCTGGGTGCGTCTGGAGGAGACCGCCGCCGCGGCCGGCGTGCCGAGGCTCGCCGGGGACACCCCCACCGACCTGGTCAGCCGGCTGTTGCAGGGTGATCCGGAGGCGGGCGTGCCGGCCATCGCCAGCACCGACGTGCTGGCGGAGTTCGCGCACGTCTACCGGGAGGCCCGGTACGCCACCCACCCGGTGGGTGAACGCACCCGGGACCAGGCCCGCGCCGCGCTCGGCCGGCTGCGCGGAGAGCTCACCACGGCGGTCGCCCTGTGAGCAGCACCAGCATCGACGATCTGCTCGCGTTCGAGGAGGAGGCGGCACCGGTCGGTCCGCAGGCGCGCGCCTCCCGGTGGCGTCCGGTGCTGCGATCCCTCGCATGGGCCGCGGCGCTGGTCGCGGTCCTGCTCGTCGGCCTCCGCGCGGTGGGCCTGCAGGTCTCGTTGCCCGTACTGATCGCCGGGGTGCTCGCCGTGCTGGCGGTGCGCCGGGTCACCGCCCTGCTCGCGCCGCCGCCATCCCCGCCGGGTGGTGGTCGGGTCGGCGCGGGCGAGGAGGATGGCAGCTACAACTGGGATGCCCGGGACGCGCTGCGGAGCGCGATCAACCGGTGGGAATGGCCCCTGGACTGGTCCTCGACCCGACCCGAAAGGTTCAGCGGCACGGTCCTGCCCCGGATCGGTGAGCTGGCCGACGAGCGGATGCGGCTGAAACACGGCGTCACCCGTGAGTCGGATCCCGCCCGCGCTCGCGTCCTGCTGGGTGACCGCCTGTGGACGTTCCTGGAGACCCCGCCTCGCCGCACCCCGTCGCCGCGCGAACTCGCGGTGATCGTCGCCGAACTGGAGAGCATCTGATGAACGACGTGGACCGGAGCATTGCCCCCGCCGAGGTCGGGCAGCTGGCTCGGGCGGTCCTGGACGCGGTCGGCACGGTCGTGGTCGGCAAGCGGGACGCGTTGGAGCTGGTCCTCGCCGGCATCCTCGCGGGCGGACACGTCCTCCTGGAGGACCTGCCAGGGCTTGGTAAGACGCTCACCGCCCGCTCGTTCGCCCAGGCCCTCGGGTTGGACTTCCGTCGGTTGCAGTTCACCCCCGACCTGCTCCCCGCCGACGTCACCGGCTCCTTCCTCTACGACCAGCGCAACGGAGACTTCACCTTCCGGGCCGGCCCGGTCTTCACCAACCTGCTCCTCGCCGACGAGATCAACCGGACACCGCCGAAGACCCAGTCCGCACTCCTGGAGGCGATGCAGGAGAAGCAGGTGTCGGTGGAGGGGGTCACCTACAAGTTGGACGAGCCGTTCCACGTGCTGGCCACCGCCAACCCCATCGAGTACGAGGGCACCTACCCGCTGCCCGAGGCGCAGCTGGACCGGTTCCTGCTGCGGGTCTCGTTCGGCTACCCCCAGCACGAGGAGGAGTGGGAGGTGCTGCGCCGTCGGATGAGCCGTCGCCGGGAGGAGGCGGACATCAAGGCGGTGGTCGACGCGGCGACGCTGCGGGCCATGCAGGCCGCCCTGGAGGACGTGGTGGTGGAGGACTCCATCGGCCGCTACATCGTGTCGCTCACGGCGGCCACCCGGGAGCACCCGTCGGTGCTGGTCGGGGCCTCACCTCGCGGTTCGCTGGCGCTGTTGCTGCTGGCCCGGGTCCGCGCGGTTTTCGGCGGGCGGGACTACGTGGTGCCGGAGGACGTCAAGTCGGTGGCGGCGCCCGCCCTGGCGCACCGGATCACCCTGCGCCCGGAGATGTGGTTGCGCCGGGTCGACCCGGCGTTCGTGGTGGGCGAGGTGCTGGAGGCGACTCCCGCTCCGGCCAGTGGCGCCCTGCCCAGCTACGCCGCCGGCGGGCCCCGGCACTGATGACCGGACCGACAGTGCCGAGGGCCACCGAAGCGGAACCGGCTGCCGGCTGGGCGCCCACCCCGGCGCTCGGCCGCGCGGTGCTGCTCGCCGGCCTGCTGCTGGTGGCCGGCGTGCTGCTGGGTCGGGTGGACCTGGTCGTGCTCGCCGCGCCGTTCGCGCTGGGCACCGCGTACGCGCTGCGTCGACGGCCCACGGCCCTGCCCGAGGTGTGGATCAGCCAGGGTGACGGCGGGCCGCTGGTCGAGGGCGGTGACGTGACGGCGGCGGTGAGCGTCGGCAATCTGGACACTGTCGACTACGACCTGGTGGTGATGCGTTCCCGCGTGTCGCCGTGGCTGCGGATCGACCGGGCCGGCTTCGCCCGAGACGAGGCCGTCGACGACGGAGCGACAGGCACCCTCCCGGCGACCGGTGCGGCGGCTGCGGGCAGCGGCGGGCGTCGTTCCGTCGCGGACCGGCCGTTCGTGACCTCGGCGCCGATCGGTGCCGCAGTCGACCTGGAGTTGGCCGGCAAGGCTCTGCGCTGGGGCCGGCACCCGATCGGCCCCGCCGGTGCCCGGGCCGCCACAGCGGGCGGTCTGCTGGTTTCCCGGGCGGTGATCATCGAGCCGGTCCGGGTGCGGGTGTACCCGCGTACCGAGCCGTTCGAGGCGGTGGAGGCGATGCCCCGCGCCGCCGGCCTGGTCGGGGCGCACCACTCCCGCCGGCCCGGCGAGGGCGGCGAGTTGGCCGGCGTACGGGTGTTCGCCCCCGGCGACCGGTTGCGCCGGATCGACTGGCGGGTCTCGTTGCGGGCCCGGCAGCTGCACGTGGCGGCCACCCTCTCCGACCGGGACGCGGAGGTGGTGGTGCTGCTCGACGTGCTCGCCGAGGCGGGCCGCTCCGGTGGGGTGGACGGCGCCGCGTCGGTGCTGGACACCACCGTCCGGGCCACCGCAGCCATCGCCGAGCACTACCTGCACCGGGGTGATCGGGTCTCGCTGCTGGAGTACGGACCGGGAGCCCGCCGGCTCCGGCCGGCCGCGGGGCGGCGGCAGTACCTGACCGTCCTGGAGTGGCTGCTCGACGTCCGGGTGCACGCGTCCGCGCACGAGCCGTACGACCAGGTTTTCGGCCCGCAGTTGCTCTCCTCGGACGCGTTGGTGGTGGTGCTCACCCCGTTGCTTGACGAACGGTCGGCGCAGATGCTCGCCCGGTTGGCCCGCGGCGGGCGGTTCGTGGTGGCGGTCGACACGTTGCCGACCGACCTGGCGTCGCCGAAGGACCGGGGTTGGGCCGAGGTGGCGTACCGGCTGTGGCGCCTGGATCGGGAGATCATGATCGGGCAGCTCCGCGAGCACGGCGTACCGGTGGTGCGTTGGGCCGGTGCCGGCAGCCTGGACCTGGTGCTGCGGGACGTGGCCCGCTTGGCGTCGGCCCCAAGGGTGGGTGGCCGGTGAGCGCGAGGAGTGAGCTTGCGAGCCCCGCAGTCGCGAACGAAAGGCGGCGCGGTGAGCGCGAGGAGTGAGCTTGCGAGCCCCGCAGTCGCGAACGGAAGGCGGGTGCGGTGAACACCGTCGTGGAGCGGGTTCGGGCGGCGCAGTACGCCATCGCTCGGGTCAGTGTGGCCCCGCTGCTGGTCCGGGCCGCGATCTTCGTCATCGTCCTTGCCGGGTTCGCCCTGGCCTTTCCGTCAGAGGTGCTCTCCGGCCGGCCGATCCTCTTCCTGGCGGTTGCCGCCCTGTTGCCAGCTTTCGGTCCGCGTCGGATCTGGGCGACCTTCACGGCGTTGGTAACTGTCGGCGGTTGGCTGCTCGCCACCGACGGGTACGGCCGTCCGGTGGCCCTGTGGCGGCTGCTTGCCGTCGCGGCCCTGCTCTACCTGGCTCACACCCTCTGCGCGCTGGCCGCCCTGTTGCCCTACGACGCGGCGGTGGACCCCGACCTGATCAGCCGTTGGTTGGTGCGGTCGGGCGTCGTGTTGTTGGGTGCCGCCGTACTCGGCGTGCTGTTGTTGCAGGCGGCGGGGACGGGTGGGGGAGCCGGACACCAGTGGGTGACAGTGCTGGGGCTGCTGGTGGCGGTGGCGATGGCAGCGTTGCTGGGCTGGCTGCTGCGACGCCGGTGACCAGTGCGATCTGAGGGTTACGCAGGTCACATGGGTTGTGCTCCGTCACAGATGGGGGGCGCGAGCGGGATTACCTGAGCCGGCCGGGGAAAGATAGACAACGTGAATCCGAAGCGGATCCTTGTGGTTGGTGCCGGGCACGTCGGTCTGTACGCGGCCCTGCGCCTGTCGAAGAAGCTCAGCTCCCGTGAGGCTGAGGTCATGGTGGTTGACCCCCAACCCCACATGACCTACCAGCCGTTCCTGCCCGAGGCTGCGGCGGGCAACATCTCCCCGCGGCACTCCGTGGTGCCGCTGCGGCGGGAGTTGCGCCGGTGCAAGATGGTGGCCGGCACGGTCACGCGCATCGAGCACGACCGCAAGGTGGCCACCGTGCAGCCGATCAGCGGCCCGGCCCGGGAGATCACCTACGACCACGTGATCGTGGCGCCGGGTTCGGTCTCCCGCACCCTGCCGATCCCTGGCCTGCACGAGCAGGGCATCGGGTTCAAGACCATCGGCGAGGCGATCTACCTGCGTAACCACGTGCTGGATCGGCTCGACGTGGCGGCCGCCACTCCGGATCCCGACGTCCGCCGTTCGGCGCTGACCTTCACCTTCGTCGGCGGTGGGTACGCCGGCATTGAGGCGCTCGCCGAGATGGAGGACATGGCTCGCGACGCCCTGCGCTACTACCCGGAGCTCAAGCAGGACGAGGTCCGTTGGGTGCTGGTCGAGGCCACCCAGCGGGTGCTGCCCGAGGTCGATCGGGACATGGGCGCCTACACCGTGCAGCAGCTGATGAAGCGGAACATGGACATCCGGCTGGACACCCGGCTCGAGTCCTGCGTCGACGGGGTGGTCAAGCTCTCCGACGGTGACAGCTTCCGCTCCGACACGATCGTCTGGACGGCCGGCGTGAAGCCGTCGCCGATGCTGGACTCGACCGACTTCCCGCGTGACGACCGTCGTCGGATCACGTGCCTGCCCACGCTCCAGGTGGTCGACGGTGACCAGGTGCTCGAGGGTGCCTGGAGCGCGGGCGACTGCGCCGCCGTGCCGGACCTGACCAAGGAGCCGGGCAACTTCTGCTCGCCGAGCGCTCAGCACGCGGTGCGCCAGGCCGCCCGGATGGCCGACAACATCACGGCCGTGATCCGGGGTCGCGAGCCGGTGGACTACAAGCACAAGCACGTCGGCAGCGTGGCGAGCCTCGGCCTGCACAAGGGCGTGGCCCAGGTGTACGGGATCAAGATGACCGGTTGGCCGGCGTGGGTGATGCACCGTACGTACCACATGAGCCGGATCCCGTCGTTCAACCGCAAGGTCCGCGTGGTGGTGGACTGGTCGTTGGCGTTCTTCCTCAAGCGTGAGGTGGTCGCCCTGGGCCAGTTGCACGACCCGCGCGAGGAGTTCGTCGAGGCCTCCCAGCCGGTCGGCGCGCCCCGCGTCTGACGGCCAACTGCACCAAAGGGCCCCTTCCCGCCGTTCCGGTGGGAGAGGGCCCTTTCGTGTCCGTTGTCCTGGTCAGACGCGCCAGGTCCAGGCGTCGGCGATGCGGGTGGGTGGGCCGTAGAGCTGTTCCAGGGTGGCGCGCAGGCTGTCGGCGTGGGGGGCGTCGTCGGTGAGCGCCACGCAGGAGGCGCCCCAGAAGTCGGCGTCGCGGGCGGCCTGGCGGCGCTGCTCGTCGCCGATGGCCGGTTGGTCGCCGCGCCGGGCGACATCCGCCAGTAGTGCGGAGGTGGGCTGCTTGAAGGTGCCCATCGCCGCGGTGCCGCCCCTGCCGTACGGGCCGATGAAGAAGCCTTCCGGCAGCCCGAAACCGGCGTCGGCGGCGGTCGCCCAGCGCATTGGCCAGGGCTCCTTCGGGGTGGGCAGCGGCACCGGGACCAGCACCCCGCCCGGGGTTACGCACTGCCGCCAGTGGCCGCCGGTGATGAACTCCGGCACTGCCGGTCGCCCGGCGGTCGGCAGGGGGGTCGGGAAGATCGGCAGCAGCGCCACGCCGACGGCCAGTGGCACCAGCCGCCGCGCCCGACCGGAGCTGCGCAGGGCCCGGTCGACAGCGAGCACCAGCAGCGTCGCGACGATCGGCAGCAACGCCAGCGCGAAGCGCATCGGCAACGCACCGTCCACCACCGGCAGCCCACCGATCAGGGCGTACGGGCCGGGGATCGCCGTCCGGGTGCCGCCGAGCACCACCTCCGGGCCGAGCGACAGGGCTCCCATCACCAGACCCGCCACGACGCAGGCGAAGACCAGCCGGCGTCGGCCGGCCCGGACCGCGCAGACCGCGGCGACCAGCAGCAGTGGCCAGCCGAGGAAGGTGTTGTACTCGGCGGGGCCGGTGGTCAGCCGGGCGGATTCGTCGCTGCCCGCCACCGACAGTGGGGAGAGCGTCCACCAACTGCTCAGGTCGGCGGAGAAGTAGGCCGGGGTGAACATCCCGTCCGCGACGCCCTGCGGCCCGGCGAACTGGAACCACAGCGGATAGCCGAGCACCAGCAGGGCGAGCCCGGCGGCGATCGCCAACCCGCCGACGAACCCGGGAAGCGCCCTGCGGGCCAGGTCCCGGTCCGCCACGGCATAGCTGATCGCCATCACCAGCAGCGTGATCGCGGCGAGGAAGAGCACCTCCTCGCCGATGAAGACCTGCGCGGTGACCGCGCCGGCCAGCCCTGCGGCGGAGGTGAGCATCCGCCGCCGGTCCGGCCCGGTGGTTCGGGTGTGACCGGTCTCGTCGGTTGTCCCGGGCCCCGGGTCGGCCGCTCGCAGCAGCCGGACCACCAGCCAGACGATCACCGGCACCAGCCACTGGGCGGTCATGTGCAGGTGGCTGTTGGTCTGCGAGACCATGCCGGGTCCGAATCCGCACAGCCCGCCGCCGAGTGCGGCGGCCACCCGGCGGGTGCGCAGCGTCCGGTGGAACAGCAGGTACCAGGCGAGGGCGGTGCCGGCGAGGTTGGCGGCGGCGAGGAGCGCGAAGGTGACCGGCGCGCCCAGCAGCAGGGTGACCGGCGCGAAGAGGATGCCGAGTGCGATCACGGTGGTGTTGGCCATCAGGTTGACGCCGTCGGGAGCGTTGAGCCGGTCGGTGAGCAGGTCGAAGTCGCCGAGCAGCGCGCGGGCGTCCACCGCCAGGAACCACTCGTAGAGGGTCTGGTCCTCCGGATTGAGCGCCAGGATGCGGCCTCCCGGGTCGGGCCACAGCCCGTGGGTGAGCCAGCCGGCCAGCATCGCGAAGATCAACGCGGCCAGCAGATCCGCCCGGTGTCGGCGGACGGCGGCCAGCAGCCGGGTGGCCCGGGGTCGGCGGTTGACCTGATCGGCGAGGCGGAATGCCTGCTCAGGGGCGGCGTCGGGGGCCGTGGGGGCTGCGCTGCTCACGGCATCGACCCTAATGTGGCCTGGGCGGCGGGGTACGCCGGGTCGCCGCAGACCGGCTACGGTGACACTGCACCAGGCGTGTCGGCGCGCCGGTGCCACTCGCCCGGGTGGTGGAAAGGCAGACACGGCCGCCTTAAAAGCGGCTGCCGAGAGGCGTGCGGGTTCGACCCCCGCCCCGGGCACCGGTCGGCTCACACATTCTCATTCGTGATCTCCAGGACTTGGCTGCGCCGTTTACTCTTGGAGGGCACGTTCACGTGCAAACGACCCCCTGAGGGAGGCCAGACAGTGAAGACCTCGAACCCGGTGCTCGCCCGGCTCGGCCAAGCGGCCGAGCGGGAGCGCTCCGCCGGGTACGCCCCGGCCGGGCCGTACGGACAGCCCGGCATTCCCCAGCAGTACCCGTCCCAGGCCGGTTACCCGGCCGCGCCGCCGACCGTGGCGCCGATGACCGTCGACGACGTGGTCGTCAAGACTGTCGCTCTGCTCGGCATCCTTGGCATCACCGCCGCGGCCGCCTGGGTGCTCGTGCCCGACGCGCTGGTCGGTACCGCCTGGATCGGCGCGGCGGTGGTCGGCCTGGTCCTCGGCTTGATCATCTCGTTCTCCCGGATGGCCAACCCGGCGCTCGTGATCGCGTACGCGGTCGTCGAGGGTGTCTTCGTCGGCATGGTCAGCAAGGCGTTCGAGACGCGCTACGACGGCATCGTGCTCCAGGCCGCCGTGGCCAGCTTCGGCATCTTCTTCCTGATGGCGATGCTCTACAAGGCGAAGGTCATCCGGGCCACCCCGGCCTTCGTCAAGGGCATGATCGCGGTGATGGTCGGCCTCTTCGCCGTCATGATGATCAACCTGGTGCTGGCGCTGTTCGGCGTCAACACCGGTCTGCGTGACGGCAGCCCGCTGGCCATCGGCTTCAGCCTGGTCTGCATCGTGGTCGCCTCGCTGAGCTTCGTGCTCAGCTTCAAGGAGATCGAGGACGGCGTCCGGATGGGCCTGCCGCAGCGATACTCCTGGACGGCCGCGTTCGGCATCCTGGTCAGCCTGGTCTGGCTCTACATCGAGATCCTGCGCCTGCTGAGCTACTTCCAGGGCGACGACTGACCTCGTCCGCACTGCCGACCGGCGCCCGTCCCCACTCCGGTGGGGGCGGGCGCCGTCCTCCGCGCCGTTTGCCCGCCGCCGCCGGTCCGACCGGGGCAGAGTGACGTCGGGGGGACGCGGGCGAAGGAGGCGGCGGTGCGCAGCAACAACCCGGTGCTCAACCGACTGGACGAGGCCGGCCGGGTGGAGGCCCGGGTGCTCGGCGCCCGTGACGTCGAGCCGATGACAGTCGACGACGTGGTGGTCCGTACCGTCGGGTTGCTGCTCGTGACCGGCGCGGCCGCCGCGGTGTCCTGGGCGGTGATCCCCGACGCCGTGTGGCTGGGTGCCGCGCTGGCCGGCAGCGCTCTCGCCTCGATCGCGCTGGTCCTGGTCATCTCGTTGCGGGCGATCACCAACCCGGTGCCGATCGTTGGCTACGCGATCCTCCAGGGCCTGCTGCTGGGGGTGGCGAGCCGCACCTTCGAGCAGGTCTATCCGGGCATCGTGGTGCAGGCGGTGGCAGGCACCTTCGGCGTCTTCCTCGGCATGGCGGCGCTCTACCGGGCCCGGGTGATCCGGGCGACGCCCCGGTTGGCCCGCCTGGTGATCGGCACCCTGCTCGGCATCGCCGTGCTCAGCGTGGTCAACCTGGTGTCGTACCTGATCACCGGGCGACCGGGTCTGGCGGTCTACAGCGTCAGCGGGGAGGTCGGCTGGCTGCCGTACGTGTTCTCGGTGGTGGCCATCATCGCCGGGGCGTTCAGTTTCATCCTCGACTTCGACCTCGTCGAGCGCTCGGTGCGCGACGGTCGAGCCCGCCGGTACGCGTGGCTGAGCGCGTTCGGCCTGCTCACCGGGCTGGTCTTCCTCTACTGGCAGCTGCTGCGGCTGCTCAGCTACCTGCGCCGCTGACCGGCCCGACCCGGCGCGGTCGGTGTCGGCCGTAGACTCGGCGGCGATGAGCGCAGCGGAGTTGGACAAGGCCGTGCAGTTGCTGGTCCGTCAGATAGCGCACTGGCAGCAGCCCCGGTGGGCGGCGGTCGCGACCGCCGGCAACGTGTCCCGCGCCGACCTGGTGCACCGCCTGGTGCAGGAGGTGGCCAACCTGTCCGCCGACGCCGAGGGGGAGCCGCGCCGGGTCGTGCCCCGGCTCGACAACGACCTGGCCCTGCCGGACCAACTGCGGGTGGTCACGGCGGACCTGCTGGCCGCCGACCCGGGGCCCGAGGCGCTGGCCCGGGCCGCCGCCGAGGTGACGGCGACCCGTAGCGCGCTCTGAGGGCAGCTCGGCTCAGTTGAGCCGTTCGAGCACCATGGCCATGCCCTGGCCACCGCCCACGCACATGGTCTCCAGACCGATGGTCTTGTCGTGCCACTCGAGTGCGTTGAGCAGGGTGCCGGTGATCCGGGCGCCGGTCATGCCGAACGGGTGACCGACCGCGATGGCTCCGCCCATCACGTTCAGCTTCTCCTCCGGGATGCCCAGCTGGCGGTAGGAGGGGATGACCTGCGCGGCGAACGCCTCGTTGATCTCGACGAGGTCGACGTCGTCGATTGTCATGCCGGCGCGGCGCAGCGCCTGCCGGGACGCCTCGACCGGCCCGAGGCCCATGATCTCCGGCGACAGTGCTGTCACACCGGTCGAGACGATCCGGGCCAGCGGGGTGAGCCCGAGCTCCTCGGCCCGCCGGGCGCTCATCACCACCACGGCCGCCGCGCCGTCGTTGAGCGGGCAGCAGTTGCCGGCGGTGATCCGACCGTCCGGGCGGAACACCGGCTTCAGGCCGGCGACCGCGTCGAGGGTGACGCCGGCCCGGGGCCCGTCGTCGGTGCTCACCACAGTGCCGTCCGGCGTGGTGACCGGGGTGATCTCCCGGGCCCAGAAGCCGTCGGCGATGGCCTTCTCGGCGAGGTTCTGGCTGCGTACGCCGAACTCGTCCATGTCGGCGCGGGTGACGTCGTACACCTGGGCCAGGTTCTCTGCGGTCTGCCCCATGGTCAGGTAGATGTCGGGCAGCTCACCGGCCTCGCGCGGGTCGGTCCACACCTCGGCGCCGCCCTGCGCGCGCTGCTTCGAGCGGTCGCCGGCCGGGCCGAAGCGGGGGTTCTCCCAGCCGCCGCCGACCAGGGCCTGCGCCTCGGGCGGCAGCCCGTCGGAGCTGCCCCGGGCGTAACGGGAGACCATCTCCACTCCGGCGGAGACGAACACGTCGCCCTCGCCGGCCCGGATCGCGTGCATCGCCATGCGGGTGGTCTGCAACGACGAGGCGCAGTAGCGGGTCAGCGTGGCGCCGGGGACAGTGTCCAGACCGAGGAGGGTGGACACCACCCGGGCCATGTTGAAGCCCTGCTCGCCGCCGGGCAGGCCGCACCCGAGGTAGAGGTCGTCGATGGTGGTCGGATCGAGCGCGGGGATCTTGTCCAGCGCGGCCTGGACGATGGTGGCGGCGAGGTCGTCGGAGCGGACGTCGCGCAGGGACCCCTTGTGCGCCCGGCCGATGGGGGAGCGGGCGGTGGCGACGATGACGGCGTCGCGGGACGACTCAATCGGCATGGGCCAACGTTAACCCGCCAGTAACATGGCGCGGAAGAAGCGGACGCGGCGGGAAATGTCACCCCTGGCCGGGACGATCTAGCGGCGGGTGGTGGCCGCCGCCGCGGCGACGATGGCGGGCAGCAGCGCGTGCGCCCACACCCGGTAGCCGTCGGCGGAGGGATGGAAGCCGTCCTGGCAGAGCGTGCCGGCGTCGGCCCGGAACACCGGCCCGGTCTCGGTGGCCAGATCGACCACCGAGCCGCCCGCCTCCAGCACGGCAGTGGTCTGCGCGCGGGCCACCCGACGCCCGGACCAGCCGACCACCTGGCGCAGCGGAGGCGCGATGGCCCGCACCGCCCCGAGGTCGGGGCAGGTGCCCACCACCACCTCGACGCGCGCCTCCCGCAGCCGGTGCACCGCCGCGCCGAGATAGGCCGCCGCGTCGGACGGTCGGCGCAGCCCGGTGGCGTCGTTCGCGCCGATCAGGATCAACGCCACGTCGGGCCGCTCACCGAGCAGGGCCCGAGCCACCTGGGTGGCGAGGTCCGTCGAGCGGGACCCGGAGACACCGACGCTGGACAGGTGCACCCGACGGCCGGTCGGACCCTCGGCGAGCAGGTTGGCCAACTGCCCACCGATGGTGTCCTCCAGCCGGTCGACACCCACGCCCAACGCCGACGAGTCGCCCAGCAGCACCAGTCGCAGCGGAGCAGCGCCCGCCCGGCCGATCGTGGCGCGCAGGGCCAGGCCCAGCTCCGGTTGGGCGTAGCGTCGGTGCCGCGCGACGAACGCCTCACCGGCCAGGACGGCGGCGCCCCCGACGGTGCCGGCGAGCAGCGAGAACGCCGCCGCCCGACCCAGTCGGCCGGCGACGCCGGAGGTCACGCTCCGCGCGCTGCGCTCGTTCATGCCAGTCCCTCCACTGTCGAGGTGTCCGAGGCGGACCCGTGTTGCGGCACCGCGCCGACACCGAAGAACGCCCGTCGGCGCAGCTGCGCCCACCGGCCGGCGGGCCCTCGGTCGCGGCCCCGGACCTGGACGCCGCTGACCTCGGTGCCAGCGTGTCGAGCCGCCTCCTGCGCGGCCTTCGGCAGCGACCGTACGCCGTCGCCGCGGGTCGGTGTGGCCCGTCGTTCCGGGGTCGCGCCGAGGGCGGAGAGCATCGTCGGCAGGAGCGCGGCGGCGGCCATCGCGTACCCCTCGGCGGAGGGATGGAACCGGTCCCAGGCGAACATCCGGGTCGGCTCGGCGGCGAACCGGGGGCCGAGCAGGTCGCCGAGGGAGACCGTCCAGCCGCCCGTCTCGACCACGGCCACCGTCTGGGCCGCGGCGAGCTGGCGGCTCCAGCGGTGCGCCAGCCAGCGCAGGGGTGGCTGGATCGGGCGGATCGCGCCCAGGTCGGGGCAGGTGCCGACGACCACCTCGCAGCCCGCGTCGCGCAGGGTGTGCACCGCCTCGACCAGATAGCGCACCGCGAGGCCCCGTGGGGTGCGGTTGGTGATGTCGTTGCCGCCGATGAGGATCACCGCGATGTCGGGTCGGCACTCCAGCGCCGCCTCCACCTGGTGGCGCAGCGCCGCCGAGATGGCGCCGACCACCGCGAAGCGGTGCAGCTGCACCGGCCGGTGCAGTCGACGGGACAGGCCGGTGGCGAGCAGCGCCCCGGGCGTCTCCCGACGGCGGTGCACCCCGTAACCGGCCGCCGACGAGTCACCGAGCACGACCATGGTCAGCGCCGGGCCGGGGAACTTCGCGCCGTACATCCCGTCGCAGCGGGGCGGCGGCGCCTCGGCCATCGGGATGGTCCGTCGAGCCTGGCGGGCCTGACCGACAAGCACCCCGCCGGTCGCCACCGCGGCCGCCGCGGTGGCGCCTGTCCCGATGGCTGCCAGCCGAAGGAACCGCCGGGCCTGTCGCCAGCGCTCACCACCGGGTACGACGGAATGTGCCACCCCCATACCGCGACATTATCGCGCTGGCCCGACACACCGCTGTCGTCGTGACGGCACCCGGGTGCCTGGAAACCGACGCGACGGGGTACCAGGGTTCCAGAGGCCGGCCGACTTGCGCCGACCCGCCACGCTGATCCGGCGGAGAGGAGCGCGACGATGGGTAAGACACTGAAGCGCAGCGCGGCGTTCACGGCCCTTGCGCGGGCCCTGGCGGCCGGGGCGCGCAACGGGCCGTCGATCGGCACGCGGTTGGCCGCGTTGCCCCGGATGATCCGAGCCACGACCAAGGGGGAGTACGACGGCGGCCTCCGGCTGGCCCTGATGACCGCGGCGACGGCGTACATCGTCTCGCCGATCGACCTGCTCCCGGAGATCCCGTTGGCGATCTTCGGGCTGGCCGACGACGCGGTCATGGTCACCTGGTTGGCCGGCAGCGTCCTCGCCGAGACCGATCGGTTCCTGGAGTGGGAGGCCCGCCGCAGCTCGGTCATCCCCGGGGGGCTGGTGCCCTGACGACACGTACGCTGGGCGGCGAGGAAAAGTCTTCCCGGCCGCCCACCGCCGGCGCCGCAACGAAGGGCACACCGTGCAGTACTACGACAACGTCGTCGACATGATCGGAAACACCCCGCTGGTGCGTCTGCGTAACGTCACCAAGGGCATCCAGGCCACAGTGCTGGCGAAGGTGGAGTACGTCAACCCGGGCGGCTCGGTGAAGGACCGGATCGCGCTGCGGATGGTGGAGGACGCCGAGGCCGCCGGCCTGCTCAAGCCCGGTGGCACCATCGTCGAGCCGACCAGCGGCAACACCGGTGTCGGGCTGGCCCTGGTGGCCCAGCTCAAGGGCTACAAGTGTGTCTTCGTCTGCCCCGACAAGGTCAGCCAGGACAAGCAGGACGTGCTCCGGGCGTACGGCGCCGAGGTGGTGGTCTGCCCGACCGCCGTCGCGCCGGAGGACCCGCGCTCGTACTACAACGTCTCCGACCGGCTGACCCGGGAGATCCCCGGCGCCTGGAAGCCCAACCAGTACAGCAACCCGGCCAACCCACGCTCGCACTACGAGACCACCGGCCCGGAGCTGTGGAAGCAGACCGACGGCCAGCTCACCCACTTCGTGACCGGCGTGGGGACCGGCGGCACCATCTCCGGCATCGGCCGGTACCTCAAGGAGGCCTCCGAGGGTCGGGTGCGCGTCGTGGGGGCCGACCCGGAGGGCTCGGTCTACTCCGGTGGCACCGGCCGGCCGTACCTGGTGGAGGGCGTCGGCGAGGACTTCTGGCCGGAGACGTACGACAGGGGTGTCGCCGACGAGATCGTGGAGGTCTCCGACAAGGCGTCCTTCGAGATGACCCGGCGACTGGCCCGCGAGGAGGGGCTGCTGGTCGGCGGCTCCTGCGGTATGGCGGTGGTGGCCGCCCTGGAGGTCGCCCGCCGGGCCGGCCCGGACGACGTGGTGGTGGTGCTGCTGCCCGACGGTGGTCGTGGTTACCTCTCCAAGATCTTCAACGACTCGTGGATGGCCCGGTACGGCTTCCTCGACAACTCCGGCGCCGAGCCGACGGTGGCCGACGCGCTGGCCAGCAAGCCGGGCGGGCTGCCCGAGCTGGTGCACGTGCACCCGACCGAGACCGTCCGCGACGCGATCGACTACATGCGCGAGTACGGCGTCTCGCAGCTGCCGGTGCTCAAGGCCGAGCCGCCCGTGGTGACCGGTGAGGTCGCCGGCTCGATCGCCGAGCGGGACCTGCTCGACGCGCTGTTCACCGGTCAGGCCCACCTGCACGACACGATCGAGCGGCACATGGGCGACCCTCTGCCGATGATCGGTGGTGGTCAGCCGGTGAGCGAGGCGGTGGGCATGCTGGAGAAGTCCGACGCCGCGCTCGTCCTGGTCGACGGCAAGCCCAAGGGTGTGCTCACCCGCCAGGACCTCCTGTCCCACCTGGGCGCCCACTAACCGCCGCTGCGGGGAGCGCTCCGCGGGCGGCGCCCAACCTCTCCGTGCCGTCCTTTGCTCTGCTTCACTCCACGCAACAGCGAGTGTCCGGTAATCGGACACTCGCTGTTGCGCATGGTGAAGCAGAGCAAAGGTTGCGCACCAGGGGTGGGCTCCCAGCGGGCGGTGGCATCCTTCAGAGGGGGCGGGTGTAGCGCAACTGTCGGGTCTGCGCCGACCCGATCGCCTCGTCCCGTTCGTTCCCGGTCGGGGTCCAGCCGCCGCGCTCGTAGAACGAGCGTGCGTGGGCGTTGTCCCGCAGCACCCAGAGCGCGGCGCGTCGCCAGCCCTGCGCCCGCATGGCGTCCAACGCGTCCACCATCAGGGTGCGGCCGACGCCGCGGCCCTGCTCGGCCGGGTCGAGGTGGATCGCGTTGAGCAACCCGGTGGCCGGGTCGTCCTCGTCGTCCGGGCCCAGGTGGCTGAACCCGACCACCGCCCCGGCCCGCTCGGCCACTGTCATCCGGTGGGTGTCCCGCTCCCAGATCCACCGCTCGACCCAGTAACGCCCCATCGCCTCCGGTGTCGGGTCGGCCAGCGCCTCGGCCGGCAGGAAGGAGGAGTACGCGGCGACCCGGGAGCGCTGGTGCAGGGCACCCACCGCCGTCAGGTCGCCTTCGGTCGCGGGGCGGAGCGTGACGGTCACCCAGCCGAATCTACCCGGCGTGGCGGAAGCTGCACCGTGGTCAGATCCTCGGCGATGATCAGATCACCGTCAAAGTGCGCCCGCGCCTCGTCGTGGAACCGGCGCGGGTCGGGGTAGCGCTGGGAGAAGTGGGTGAGCACGAGGCGGCGTACCCCGGACTCGGTCGCCACCCGGGCGGCCTGCGCCGCCGTGAGATGCCCGACCTCGGCGGCGAGCGCGGCCTCCGACTCCAGGAACGTCGACTCGATGACCAGCAGGTCGGCGTGCTCGGCGAGGGCGTACACCCCGTCGCAGAGGCCGGTGTCCATCACGAACGCGAACCGCTGCCCCGGCCGGGGCACGCTCACCTCGGCCCGGGTGACGCGGCGTCCGTCGAGGTCCAGGTGCCCGACGCGGATCAGCTCACCGACGGCCGGCCCGGCGATGCCGTACGCGGCCAGCTTCTCCGGCAGCATCCGGTGCCCGTCCGGCTCGACCAGCCGGTAGCCGTACGTCTCGATGGGGTGCCGGAGCCGGCGTGCCTCCAGCGTGCCGCAGCGCAGGGCGATCCGCTGCCCGTCGGCCTCGATGGGCTCGACCCGCAGCTCGGCCGTCTCGTAGAAGGAGGTGGCGTACCGCAGCCGGGCGAAGTATTCGGCGCCGCCGGCGGGGAAGTGCACGGCGACCGGGTGCGCCACCCGGTCCAGGGAGAGTCGCTGGATGGTGCCGGGCAGACCGAGGCAGTGGTCGCCGTGGAAGTGGGTGACGCAGATCCGGGTCAGGTCGGTGGCGGTGACAGTGGTGTGCAGGAGCTGACGTTGGCTGCCCTCGCCCGGGTCGAAGAGGATCACCTCGTCGTCCCAGCGCAGCACGTACCCGTTGTGGTTGCGCTGACGGGTCGGCGCCTGGCTGGCCGTCCCCAGCACCACCAGCTCGCGCATGGACATCGCCACTCCCGCGGATATGGAGCGACCCCCGGGGCGCTCCGCGCATGTGCGCGGGCCGGCTGGACTTGGCCGGCACCCCGGGGGTCGGGTGGCTGTCGTGGATTCGCCGCACCGCTGCCACACGGTCTCGACGATGGTGCTTCTTGCCCGCCTCGCGGCGAGCCGATCACTGTCGAGGACAGCGGCTAGCTGACAGCCACCTCACGAGTCCGATTGCTATACAAGTCTGGACCACCTCCTTTCACGTGTACGGCCACGTTATCGAGTTCTCGTCGGGCTCGGCAACGGATTTCGATCACAGGGCCGAACGGGAATGCCCGGCCACCTTCCTCAGGCAGCCGGGCATCACGCGGGTTTGGTGTCTGGTGGTCAGCCGCCGACTCGGGCCACGCCGACCGGGCAGCTCAGGCCGTTCGGGCCGTGGTTGCAGTACCCGTTCGGGTTCTTGGTCGGGGCGAGGTACTGCTGGTGGTAGTCCTCGGCGAAGTAGTAGCTGCCGAGCGGGGCGATCTCGGTGGTGATCTCACCCTTGCCGGCCCGCGTCACGATCGGCTGGAACGCGTCCCGGGACGACTCGGCGATGGTCCGCTGCTCGTCGGTGGTCGTGTAGATCGCCGAGCGGTACTGGGTGCCCACGTCGTTGCCCTGGCGCATGCCCTGGGTCGGGTCGTGGTTCTCCCAGAAGACCTTCAGCAGGTCCTCATAGTTGATCTTGCTGGGGTCGTACACCACCTGGACGACCTCGGCGTGCCCGGTCCGGCCGGAGCACGTCTCCTCGTACGTCGGGTTCTTGGTGATGCCACCCGCGTAGCCGGCGGAGGTGGTGTAGACGCCGGGAAGCGTCCAGAACAGCCGCTCGGCACCCCAGAAACAGCCCATGCCAAAGACCGCTACCTGGAGGCCCTCCGGGAAGGGGCCCTTCAACGGGGTGCCCAGCACCTCGTGGCGGTCGGCGACCGGCATGGCGATCGGGCGGCCCGGCAGGGCCTGGTCGGGCGAGACCATATCGGCGTTCATACGGCGCAAAAACACGGTGGGGATCTCCTCTCGTACCACTCCCAGCGTGTAACACCGGAGGGTCCAGCTTCCTTACCCGCGTGACCGTCAGTCAGGCCCCACCGAGCAGCGCCGCCGCGATCCGGTCCGCGTACGTCTGGGCCTCGGTGTCGTCCTCGTACCGGGTGCGCGGCCAGAAGAAGCCCCGCAACCCGTCGCCCTTGGTGCGCGGGACCACGTGGGTGTGCAGGTGTGGCACCGATTGGGACACCTTGTTGTTCATCGCCACGAACGTCCCACCGGCGCCGAGAGCGGTCTCCACCGCCACCGCCAGCCGTTGGACCATGGCGAAGTAGTCGGGCAGCAGGTCGGCCGGCAACTCGGCCAGGGTCACCAGGTGCACCCGGGGCACCACCAGCACGTGCCCCTTGAACACCGGCCGGGTGTCCAGGAACGCCACCCCGTCCGGGGTGTCGGCCACCCGGAACGCCGGCACCTCGCCCGTCACGATCCCGCAGAACACGCAACCGCTCATCGGGCCAGGCTATGCCGGCGGCTCCCGGGCGGTCCGGCTCCGCCCGGGAGCACGGGTTCCGTTCCAGCCCTCGGGACGGGGCACTAGCCTCACCAGAATGAGTCACGGCTTCGAGACGCTCGCCATCCACGCCGGTCAGGACCCCGAGGCCCGCACCGGCGCGGTGATCCCACCGATCTACCAGACCAGCACGTACGCCCAGGACGCCGTCGGCGCACCCCGCCTCGGCTACGAGTACAGCCGCTCCGGCAACCCGACTCGTGACGCGCTCCAGGAGTGCCTGGCGGCGCTGGAGGGCGGGCCGGTGGGGCTCGCCTTCGCCAGTGGCCTGGCCGCGGAGGACACCCTGCTGCGGGCCGTGTGCCAGCCCGGCGACCACGTGGTGATCCCGGACGACGCGTACGGCGGCACGTACCGGCTCTTCGCCCGGGTCGCCCAGCGCTGGGGCCTGGAGTTCAGCCCGGCCAAGGTCTCCGACCCGGCCGCGATCCGGGCGGCCGTGCAGCCCGGCCGCACGAAGATCGTCTGGGTGGAGACGCCGACCAACCCGCTGCTCGGCATCGCCGACATCGCCGCCCTGGCCGCCGTGGCACACGACGCCGGCGCCCTGCTGGTGGTGGACAACACCTTCGCCTCGCCGTACCTCCAGCAGCCGATCGCCTTCGGCGCGGACGTGGTGGTGCACTCCACCACCAAGTACATCGGTGGGCACTCCGACGTGGTTGGCGGCGCGCTCGTGGTCGCCGACGCCGGGCTCGGCGAGGAGTTGCGCTACCACCAGAACGCGATGGGAGCGATCAACGGCCCGTTCGACGCCTGGCTCACCCTGCGGGGCATCAAGACCCTCGGGGTACGCATGGACCGGCACTGCGACAACGCCGAGCGGCTCGCCGCGTACCTCGACGGGCACGCCAAGGTCGCCCAGGTGATCTATCCGGGGTTGCCCTCGCACCCCGGTCACGAGGTGGCCGCCAAGCAGATGCGCCGGTTCGGCGGCATGATCTCGTTCCGCGCCGCCGGTGGTGAGGACCACGCCGTGGACATCTGCAACCGGGCAAAGCTCTTCGTGCTCGCCGAGTCGCTGGGCGGCGTGGAATCCCTGATCGAGCACCCGGGTCGGATGACACACGCAAGTGCTGCCGGCTCGCCGCTTGAAGTTCCCGGCGATCTCGTGCGACTGTCTGTCGGCATCGAGACGGTCGACGACCTACTCGCCGATCTGGAGCAGGCGCTGGGCTGACCGCTGGGGGAGGATGGCCGTGCAGGACATCATGGCGACCTGGGTCGGAGCGACCGCCAAGCAGATCGCCCGAGGCGTACGCCGAGGTGACGTCTCGGCGACCCAGGTCGTCGCCGACCACCTCGAGTACATCTCCCGCGCCGACCGTGAGCTGGCCGCGTTCCGCGCCGTTCGCGGCGGTGAGGCGATCACCGAGGCGGAGAAGGTCGACGAGCAGGAGGACCTGGCCAACCTGCCGCTGGCCGGGGTACCGGTGGCGGTCAAGGAGAACACCCCGGTCGCCGGCCTGCCCACCTGGAACGGGTCGGCCGCCGCCCGCACCGACGTCGCGGAGGCCGACCACGAGGTGGTGCGTCGGCTGCGCGGCGCCGGCGCGGTGATCCTCGGCGTGACCCGGATGCCGGAGCTCGGCCTGTGGGCCCTCACCGACGACGACAGCGCGGTGACCCGCAACCCGTGGGACAGCACGCGTACCCCGGGTGGGTCTTCGGGTGGTGCCGCCGCCGCTGTCGCCGCCGGGCTGGTGCCGATCGCGCACGCCAACGACGGGCTCGGCTCGATCCGGATTCCGGCGGCCTGCTGCGGACTCGTCGGGCTCAAGCCCGGTCGGGGTGTGGTCCCCTGCCAGCTCGGGGCGGACGACTGGTTCGGCCTCACCGAGCACGGCATGCTGACCAGCACTGTCGCCGACGCGGCGGTCGGCTTCTCGGTGCTCGCCGGCCGGCGTCCGGAGAAACTGGTCCCCCCGCAGCGGCTGCGGGTGGGCGTCTCGCTGCGCTCCCCGGTCCGCGGTGTCACACCGGACGCGCCCAACCGGGACGCGGTCGCCGCCGCCGGCCGGCTCCTCGCCGCCGCCGGGCACGACACGGTGCCCGCCGATCCGGTCTACCCCACCGCGCTCGGCCTGCAGGGCATCGCCACCTGGTTCGCCGCCGCCGCCACCGACGTCCGGGCCTCCGGCCTGGACCGGCGTGGTCTGCAACGGCGTACCCGTCGGCACGTCGCGCTGGGCGAGTGGGCGCAGCGTCGCGGCTACGTGCGGGAGGCGGACCGGGCCGCCTGGCGGCAACGGTCGGTCGACTTCTTCACCGACCACTCGGTAGACCTGCTGCTCACCCCGGCGCTGGCCAGCGCGCCACCGGAGGCGGCCCGCTGGTCGGAGCGGTCCTGGCGGGCGAACATGACGGCCAACATCCGGTACGCCCCGTACGCCGCACCCTGGAACATCGCCGGCCTGCCGGCGGTCGTCGTGCCGGTCGGCCGCCGCCCGGACGGCCTGCCCGTCGCCGTGCAGCTGGTCGGCCCGCCCGGCTCGGAGCTGCTCCTGCTCGGTGTGGCCGGCCAGTTCGAGATGGCGGCCCCGTGGACGCGCCACGCTCCCGGCTACCCCCGGGTCGGCACGGGGTCACCAGCCACCGCATGATCGTCTAGCGTGTGCGCGCACCTACACGCGACCACGGGGGACACCAGTGCGCTGCCAGACCTGCGGGGACGCGATGTCCCCCGAAAACGACTACTGCCCGCGGTGCTTCACGCCGCTCGGCCAGCCCGCCGTCACGCCGGGGCTGCCGACCTACCGGGTACGCGGGATCGGCCTGGCGGCGAACGTCGCCGTCGGCGCGACCGCCGTGCTCTACCTGGCGGTGGCGCTGTCCTCGCTGGTCGGCATGGTGCTGGCCCGCCGGGCCAGGGCCAACGACGACCCGGACCTGCTTATCGGCGCGGGGATCATCGTCGCAGTGGTGGCGCTGATCATGACGGTGGTGCACCTCACCGCCGCCGTACTGGTGATCATCTGGACCTGGCGGGCTCGCAAGAACACCGACGCCTTCCCCGGCGCCGAGCCGGCCTTCGGGCCCGGCTGGGCGATCGCCGGCTGGCTGGTGCCCTTCGCGAACTTCGTGGTGCCGGCCCGGGTCGTGGCGGGAGTGGCCCGGGACAGCCTCTGGCGGCGGGCCACGCCGGCGCTCGTGGCCGTCTGGTGGTGCTCCTGGCTGGTGTTCAGCATCGGTGAGCGGCTCGCCAGCCGCGCCGACGACCGGGCGTACGAGAAGCTGGCGGAGATCCCGGTCGACGACGCCGGCTACCAGGCGTACTCCGACCTGTACCAGGATTCCCTGCTCCGCACCACGCTGCCCGCGCTGGGCTGCGTGATCGCGGCGGTGACGCTGATCCTGCTGATCCAACGGATCTCCGCTGCCCAGGAGGCCCGGATCGCCAGCGCCACCCGCCAGTGGCCGACCGCCCCGGTCTGGCCGGCCCAGACCTGGCCCGCCGCCCGGCCTGCCCAGTCCGCTCCGGCGGAGCAGCCGGCTCTGGCGGAGCAGCCCGCCCCGGCGGCGCAGCCCGCCCTTGAGGTGCCGGGGGTCGCGCCAGCTTCGTGATTCACTCGGGATCATTGAAGTCGGGGGGTCCGGGCGGCCCGGATACCGCGCTTTCCGGGATATCGAGTGGATCAACCCGCCCCGGTCAGCCTGCGCCCCGGTCAGCCTGGCCCGCGGGTTGGTCGGGGAGCGCGGGTGGCACGATCGGGGCATGACGGAACTGGTCGGTCTCGACGACGTACGGGCCGCACGGGAGTTGCTCGCTGGCGTCACCCGCACCACACCGCTGGAGCCGTCCCGGCCGCTCAGCGCGGCGCTGGGCGGGCCGACGTGGCTCAAGTGCGAGAACGTGCAGCGCGCCGGCTCGTACAAGGTGCGGGGCGCGTACGTGCGGATCTCCCGGTTGTCGGCGGCGGAGCGGGAGCGCGGCGTGGTCGCGGCGAGCGCGGGCAACCACGCGCAGGGCGTGGCCCTCGCCGCCGGCCTGGTCGGCACGCACGCCACCGTCTTCATGCCGGTCAACGCGCCGCTGCCGAAGGTGGCCGCCACCAAGGGGTACGGCGCGCAGGTCGAGTTGGCCGGGAACACCGTCGACGAGTCGCTGGTGGCCGCGCACACGTACGCCGAGCGCACCGGCGCCGTGCTGATCCACCCGTTCGACCACCCCGATGTGATCGCCGGGCAGGGCACTGTGGCGCTGGAGATCCTCGAACAGTGCCCGGACGTGAAGACGATCATCACCGGGGTGGGTGGCGGCGGTCTGATCTCGGGCATGGCGGTGGCCGCGAAGGCGTTGCGGCCGGACGTTCGGATCATCGGCGTGCAGGCGGCCGGGGCTGCGGCGTTCCCGCCCTCACTGGTGGCCGGGGAACCGGTCCGGCTGCCCGTCTTCTCCACCATCGCCGACGGCATCGCGGTCGGCCGGCCGGGCGAGATCACCTTCAACCACGTACGCAAGCTGGTCGACGAGATCGTCACGGTCTCCGAGGAGGACATCTCCCGGGCCCTGCTGATGCTGTTGGAGCGCGGCAAGCAGGTGGTCGAGCCGGCCGGGGCGGTCGGTGTCGCCGCGCTGCTGGCCGGGGTGGTCGAGGTGGAGACCCCGGTGGTAGCGGTGCTCTCCGGCGGCAACATCGACCCGTTGCTGATGATGCGGGTGATCGAGCACGGGTTGGCCGCGGCGGGTCGCTACCTGCGGGTGACCGTCCGCTGTTCGGACCGGCCGGGACAGCTCGCGTCGCTGCTCAGCCAGATCGCCGAGCATCGGGCCAACGTGGTGGACGTGGAGCACCAGCGGGCCAACCCGCACCTCAGCCTCGGCGAGGTGGAGGTGGCGCTGTCGGTGGAGACCCGGGGCGTCGAGCACTCGGACACGCTGATCAGCGCCCTGCGGGCCAGCGGCTATCAGGTCGTCTTCGCGGCCGAGGCGTGACACCTGTGGGTGCCACGCCTCGGATCCGCTGTGTTTCGACTGTGGGTGCCGGCGTCGCTCGACCCGGCCCCTGGTGACGCGGTCGGCGACTGTCAGCCGGAGAACGGCTCGAAGCTGACCACTGTCACCTTGATGTCGGCGCCGCTGGGGGCCGTGTAGGTGCAGGTCTGCCCGGCCCGGCCACCCAGGATCGCCTTGCCCAGCGCGGACTCGGGGCTGTAGACGGTCAGGTCGGTGGTGGCCGCGATCTCCCGAGAGCCGAGAAGGAAGGTTTCGGTGTCGTTGGTGTCGTCGTCGAAGTAGATCGTCACCACCATGCCCGGCGACACCGCGTCGGCGGTCGGAGCCTCGCCGACCTTCGCGGTGCGCAGCAGCTCCTGCAGGTAGCGGATGCGACCCTCGGCCTTGCCCTGCTCCTCGCGGGCGGCGTGGTAGCCGCCGTTCTCCCGCAGGTCGCCCTCCTCGCGCCGAGCGTTGATCTCAGCTGCGATCGCCGGGCGGTTGGCGATGTGCTCGTCGAGCTCGGCCTGGAGGCGGTCGTACGCGTCCTGGGACAGCCAGGTGGCGGGCGCCTCGTTGCCAGTGGACACAGGCGTTCTCCTCAGTTGTGCGTGGCTGGCTGACAGGTGAACTACCAAGTTACCAGTGCGGTACGACACAGCGTGTCGGCCATCACCGCGGGTGTCCGGATCCGACACCCGCGGTAGGCGCTCGGCCAGCCCCGCTTTTGGTGCTGTTAGGGCAGGTCAGGACGGTGGTCGGCAGCGCAGAACCTCGCCGATGAACGGCCGTGCGGTGGTGGCCAGGCGGTGCCGGGTCGTGACGTGCCGGTCCCCGGGGTCGGCGGTCACGGTGACCTGTTCGCGGCCCACCTCGGCGCCGGCACGGTCCCGAGCGCGCAGCACGCAGACCGCTGATCCACCCGGCGGCACGGTCACCCGAAAGTCGACAAGCACCTGCTTGTCCGTGATGTCGGTGTACGTGATCACCTGGGCGTCGTAGGCCGGGTCGCCGTACTGGCGGTAGAGGCGGACCGAGATCACGGTCAGCGTGGCCACGAGCGCCAGCAGCGCCAGCGCGGCCAGCAGCGTACGGCGGCGCTTGCCGCCCGGCGCCCGACGGCGGCCGTAGCGCCCGGCCGGGAACACCGGCGCGCCTGGTGAAATTGTGGCGTGCGTCTCGGTCACCGGCGGGTATCTCCTGGCGTTGTTGTCGGCGGCATCGGCAAGAATGACAGAGCCCCATCCTCCCACCCGGTCCAGCGGCAGGAATGGCAGGTCATGCCCGGCGCTGATGGCCGGTGACAGGGTGCGGCGAGGAAGATCCCGGCAGGTCAGCCGGTCGAGCCCGGTCGGGTCCACCGTCCGGCACAGACGAGGAGCGCCGAAGTTGGCAGAGCAACTGCGTCTCATGGCCGTGCACGCGCACCCGGACGACGAGTCGAGCAAGGGCGCGGCGACGACGGCGAAGTATGTCGCTCAGGGGGTGGACGTCCTGGTCGTGACGTGCACCGGCGGCGAGCGCGGGAGCGTGCTCAACCCCAAGCTCGACCGGCCCGACGTGTGGGCCAACATCGGCGAGATCCGGCGTGCCGAGATGGACGCCGCGCGGGCGATCCTCGGCGTCGACCAGGCCTGGCTGGGCTTCGTCGACTCGGGTCTGCCCGAGGGCGATCCGCTGCCGCCGCTGCCCGAGGGTTGTTTCGCCCTCCAGGACGTCGAGGTCGCCGCGGGCCCGCTGGTGCGGCTGATGCGCGAGTTCCGTCCGCACGTGGTGACCACGTACGACGAAGAGGGCGGCTACCCGCACCCGGACCACATCATGTGCCACAAGGTGAGTGTGGCCGCGTTCGAGGCCGCCGGTGACCCGGAGCGCTACCCGGAGCTGGGCGCGCCCTGGCAGCCGCTGAAGCTCTACTACGACATCGGCTTCTCCAAGGGCAAGATCATGGCCTTGCACGAGGGCATGCTGGCCGCCGGGCTGGAGTCGCCCTACGAGGAGTGGCTCAAGCGGTGGGAGGACCGTCCCGACAAGGGCCCTCGGATCACCACCCGGGTGGAGTGCGCCGAATACTTCCCGGTCCGCGACGACGCGCTGCGGGCCCACGCCACCCAGGTCGACCCGGACGGCTTCTGGTTCCACGTGCCGATGGAGCTCCAGAAGCGCGCCTGGCCGACCGAGGACTACGAGCTGGCCCGCTCGATGGTCGACAGCCCGCTGCCCGAGTCCGACCTCTTCGCGGGAGTGCGGGAGACGGCGCACGCGCGCTGATTCCCGGCGGGGCTACCCTGGTTACCAACCGCACATCGGAGGAACGCCATGCTGACCGCTGCCCAGGTGCTCGCGGAGAACAACTTCGGGGACACCCGCACGGGTGGTCTGGCCGGGCCGATGGGCCTCTTCCTCATCCTGCTGCTGGCCACCGCGACCATCCTGCTGATCCGCAACATGAACGCTCGGCTGCGCCGGCTGCCGGACCGTTTCCCTCAGCAGTCCGGGCCGACCGACCCCACCAGGGCCGATGCGGCAGTCGTCGATCCGACAGACGGGACCGGGGGGCGTGATTCATCCACGCCCGCTCCCAACGGGCACCAGCAGCACCTGAACGGGTAGTCCGCGCATGAATCACGCCGAACCGGTTGGTCGCCCCCTGTTGCGGCCACCCGGTTTGGCTTAGCCTTCCGCCGGGGGGACCAAAAGTCTCCGAGCCGTGTGCGGGAGGGGGCGCCGATGACCAGCACAGCACCGGCCGCCCGCCGCGACGTCGGTCGGTCGGCTGACGGGGGAGGTCGATGACCTCCGGTGCGGCCGACGACCCGTTCGATCGGCTCGGGGTGCGTGGCACACCGGGCCGGTTGCTGGTGCTCACCGCAGCCGTCACGCTGACCGCCCTGGCCGCCGCCGCGGTCGGGTTGACCCTTCCGGTCCGGCTGCCGGCCGACGACCCTCTCGGCGGTCCGGCCCGCTTCGGCATCGCCGTTGCCGTCCTGGCCCTCGCCCAGCTCGCCCGGCTGCGGTTCCGCTCGGCCGCCGGCATGGTCAGCATCACCTGGGGCGAGGCCGCCCTGATCGTCTGCCTCTACCTGACCCCGGCCGGCTGGCTCCCGTCCGCCACGCTGCTCGGCACCGGGCTGGCCTGGACCCTGCTGTCACTGCACAACGACCGCCGTCCCGCCCTGGAGATCGTCCGGATCGCCGCGTCGCTGGCCGCCGCGTCGGCGCTGGCCGTCTCCGTGACCACCGCGCTCGGTCGGCCGCTGCTCTCTCCACCCACCCCGATGCTGGCGCTCGCCGTCATCGCCGGTTCGGTGACGTACCTCCTGGTGACCGCCTGGCTGGGTGGGGTGACGCTGGGTCTGCGGCACGGGCTGCCGATCGGGCCACCATTGCTCGCCGCGCTGCGCGGCAAGCTGCTGATGTTCGTCGGCAACGTGGCGGTCGGCCTCGTGGTGGTCGCCCTGCTGGAGCTGGACCCGCGCTGGTTGCTGTTGCTGCCGCCGCTGCTGTGGCTGCTCCAGCAGACCTACCGTTACCGGCTGCGCTCCGATCAGGAGCGCCGGACCTGGCGTGCCTTCGCCGAGGCCACCGCGGCCCTCAACCAGCTGGACGAGCGGGGCGTGGCCAGCGCTGCCGTCACCGGGGCGCTGACGCTGTTCAACGCCGAACTGGTGGACGTCGACGTGGCCCGGGCCGACGGCCGGTGGCACCGCTACCGGGGCGACGCCAGCGGTCAGCTGGTCGACCGGGAGACCGGCCCGCCGGACCAGTCGGAGCTGGACGAGCACGAGCTGAGTCGGGCGCTGTCGGTCGGCGCCGCGCCGGTCGGTCGGCTGCGGGTGCGGTTCCCCCGCTCGGCCCCGCCCACCGCCCGGGAACGCGACGCGGTGGCCGCGTTCGGCGACGCGCTCGCCGCCGCGCTGCACGACGCCGCGACCCACCACGAACTGCGGCTGGTGACCGCCCGTTCGTCGTACGAGGCGGTGCACGACCCGCTCACCGGCCTCGTCAACCGGGCGGCGATGCTGAGCAAGGGCGACCAGTCGCTGCGACAGCTCAGCCACGATCACCCGGTGGCGCTGCTGCTGCTGGACATCAACCAGTTCAAGGAAGTCAACGACACCCTCGGGCATGCGGCGGGTGACCAGCTGCTGCGGTTGACCGCGAACCGACTCAACGCGCTGGTCCGCAGCGGTGACCTGCTCGGCCGACTCGGCGGCGACGAGTTCGCCCTGCTGCTCACGGCGGTGCCGGTGCTCGGCGACCGGGCCGCCCCGATGGCCCACGCGCTGCGCCAGGCCCGCGAGATCGCCGAGCGGCTGGCCGCACCGACCGAGGTGGCCGGCGTACGGATGTCCATCGAGGTCTCGGTCGGGGTGGTGGTGGCCGCCGCCGGCACCGCGGACCTGACCGAGCTGCTGCGTCGGGCCGACATCGCGATGTACCAGGCCAAGGAGGGTGGCGGCAACGTCGCCGCGTACGACGGCGCGCGTGACGCGGCCAGCACCGACCAGCTCGCCCTGCTGGCCGAGCTGCGTGAGGCGTTGAAGGTCGACGATCAGCTGGTGCTGGCGTTGCAGCCGGCGGTCGACCTGGCCACTGGTGCCCCCACCGGGGTGGAGGCGCTGATCCGTTGGCAACACCCCCGGCGTGGGTGGCTGAACCCGGCCGACTTCATCCGGCCGGTGGAGAACAGCGAGCAGCTCGGCACGTTCACCCGCTACGTGCTGAACAAGGCGCTCAGCGTGGCCGCCAGCTGGGCCCGGGAGGGGTTGGACGTTCCGATCTCGGTCAACCTCTCGGCGCGCAGCCTGCTCGACCCCCGGCTGCCGGCGGAGATCGCCGAAGCGTTGCGCCGCCACCAGGTGCCGCCGCACCGGCTCGTCCTGGAGATCACCGAGACGGTGGTGATGAGCGAGCTGGAGGTCATCGACGAGGTGCTGGCGACGCTCCGGTCGATGGGCGTGCAACTCGCTGTCGACGACTTCGGCACCGGCTTCTCGTCGCTGACCTTCCTCACCCGGATCGCCGTGGACGAGTTGAAGGTGGACCGCTCGTTCGTCATCCGGATGGCCGACTCGCCGGAGGCCGCCGCGATCGTCCGGACGACAGTGGGTCTCGCCCACGAGTTGGGGTTGCGGGTGGTCGCCGAAGGGGTGGAGACCGCCGAGCAGCGGATGGCCCTGGCCGAGCTGGGTTGCACCTCCGCGCAGGGCTACCACTTCTTCAAGCCCATGCCGGCGGACAAGATCGGCGCGGTGCTGGGGTCGCTGCGCGACTCGGCGGAGTCGAACGTCTTCCGGCTCCGCGCCGACGGCGCCTCCTGACCGCGGCGGGCGGTTGACCGTCCGGGTGGAGCCCGCGCGGTCCGCGCCAGGGCTGGCTATGGTCGTCAGGTGAACCGACTCGTCGACGCCACCAGCCCGTACCTGCTCCAGCACGCCGACAACCCGGTCGACTGGTGGCCCTGGTCGGACGAGGCGTTCGCCGAGGCGAAGCGGCGGGACGTTCCGGTGCTCATCTCGGTGGGCTACGCGGCCTGCCACTGGTGCCACGTCATGGCGCACGAGTCGTTCGAGAACGCGCAGGTCGGCGCCCTGATGAACGACAACTTCGTGTCGATCAAGGTGGATCGTGAGGAGCGCCCGGACGTGGACGCGGTCTACATGACCGCGACCCAGGCGATGACCGGTCAGGGCGGTTGGCCGATGACCGTCTTCGCCACCCCGGACGGCACCCCGTTCTTCTGCGGCACCTACTTCCCGCGACCCAACTTCGTCCAGTTGCTCCGGTCGGTCGCCACCGCCTGGCGGGAGCAGCGCGAGGCGGTCCTGGGCCAGGGCGCCGCAGTGGTCGAGGCGATCGGCGGCGCGCAGGCCGTGGGCGGCCCCACCGCGCCGCTGGACGCCCCGCTGCTCGACGCGGCGGCCACAAAGCTGGCCAGCGAGTACGACGCCACGAACGGCGGGTTCGGTGGCGCGCCGAAGTTTCCGCCGCACATGAACCTGCTCTTCCTGCTGCGCCACCACCAGCGCACCGGCGACACGGGCAGCCTGGAGATCACCCGGCACACCGCCGAGGCGATGGCCCGGGGCGGCATCTACGACCAGCTCGCGGGCGGCTTCGCCCGGTATTCGGTGGACGCGCACTGGACGGTGCCGCACTTCGAGAAGATGCTCTACGACAACGCGCTGCTGCTGCGGGTCTACACCCAGCTGTGGCGACTCACCGGGGACCCGCTGGCCCGCCGGGTGGCCCGGGACACCGCCCGATTCCTCGCCGACGAGCTGCACCGGCCGGGGCAGGGGTTCGCGTCCGCGCTGGACGCCGACACCGAGGGCGTCGAGGGGCTCACCTACGCCTGGACGCCCGCCCAACTCGTCGAGGCGTTGGGCGAGGAGGACGGCCGGTTCGCCGCCGACCTGTTCACCGTCACCGAGCAGGGCACCTTTGAACATGGCATGAGCGTTCTCAAGCTCGCCCGGGACGTGGACGACGCCGCGCCCGAGGTCCGTGCCCGGTGGCAGCAGGTGGTCGGGCGGCTGCTCGCGGCCCGGGACACCCGCCCGCAGCCGGCCCTCGACGACAAGGTGGTGGCCGCCTGGAACGGCCTGGCGATCACCGCCATCGCCGAGTTCCAGCAGGTCGCCGCCGTGTACGCGTCCCCGCAGGACGAGGATGCCAACCTGATGGACGGCGTCACCATCGTCGCCGACGGGGCGATGCGCCAGGCCGCCGAGCACCTGGCCACCGTGCACCTGGTGGACGGCCGGCTGCGCCGGGTCTCCCGGGATGGCAAGGTCGGCGAGCCGGCAGGTGTCCTGGAGGACTACGGCTGTGTGGCCGAGGCGTTCTGCGCGCTGCACCAGCTCACCGGCGAGGGCCGTTGGCTCACAGTGGCCGGCGACCTGCTGGACACCGCCCTGGCGCACTTCGCCGCGCCCGGTGGCGCCTTCTACGACACCGCCGACGACGCGGAGCGGCTCGTCGCCCGGCCGGCCGACCCGACCGACAACGCCACCCCGTCCGGCCGGTCGGCGTTGATCGCCGGGCTGGTGGCGTACTCGGCGTTGACCGGGGAGACGCGCTACCGGGAGGCCGCCGAAGCGGCCCTCGGCACTGTCGCGCCGATCGTCGGTAAGCACCCCCGGTTCACCGGGTACGCGGCCATGGTCGGCGAGGCGTTGCTGTCCGGGCCGTACGAGATCGCCGTGGTCACCGACGACCCGGCCGGCGACCCGCTGGTGACCGCCGCCCGCCGGCACGCGCCGCCCGGAGCGGTGGTCGTTGCCGGGCGTCCGGACCAGCCGGGTGTGCCGCTGCTCGCCGACCGTCCGCTGGTCGAGGGGCGGTCCGCCGCGTACGTCTGCCGGGGTTTCGTCTGCCAGCGGCCGGTCACCTCGGTCGAGGACCTGGTCGCCGAACTGGGCTGAGCGCACCACCACGCCCGGTAGTCGTCCGCGCCGCCCGCCGGGCGGTCCCGCCAGCGCTTCCCAGGCGGGTCGCCAGCCCTCCGGCTGGGCACGTCGGCGGCCCGGATAGGCTGGCCGCGCTATGGATTCCCGTACCGGTCTGCCAGTTGTCGGCATGGTGGGTGGCGGCCAGTTGGCCCGGATGACCCACCAGGCCGCGATCGCCCTCGGCCAGTCACTGCGTGTGCTCGCGACCGCCCCCGACGACGGTGCGGCGCTGGTCGCCGCCGACGTCCAGTACGGCGACCACACCGACCTGTCCGCCCTGCGCACCTTCGCCAAGGGCTGCGACGTCGTCACGTTCGACCACGAGCACGTGCCCTCCGAGCACATCCGCACGCTGGCGGCGGAAGGGGTGCCCCTCTACCCGCCGGCGGACGCGCTGCTGCACGCCCAGGACAAGCAGGTCATGCGGGAACGCCTGACCGAGCTGGGTGCGCCCAATCCGGCCTGGCGGCCGGTCGGCGAGCCCGCCGACCTCGTCGGCTTCGGCGAGCAGGTCGGCTGGCCGGTGGTGCTGAAGGCGGCCCGGGGTGGCTACGACGGCCGGGGCGTCTGGATGGTCGACGACGCCGCCCAGGCCAGCGAGCTGGCGACCACGCTGCTCGCTGGCGGCACCCGGCTGATCGTCGAAGAGCGGGTGCCGCTGCGGCGGGAGTTGGCAGTGCAGGTGGCCCGTTCGCCGTTCGGGCAGGTGGCCGCGTACCCGGTGGTCGAGACCGTGCAGCGCGACGGCATCAACGTGGAGGTGCTGGCCCCGGCGCCCGGCCTGGACGAGGAGTTGGCGGTCTCCGCGCAGCAGCTCGCCATCGACCTGGCCACCGCCCTCGGTGTGATCGGCCTGCTGGCCGTGGAGCTGTTCGAGGTGCGCGACGACGCCGGCCGGCCCGCGATCGTGGTCAACGAGCTGGCGATGCGTCCGCACAACTCCGGGCACTGGACCATCGAGGGTGCCCGGACCTCACAGTTCGAGCAGCACCTGCGGGCGGTGCTCGACTACCCGATGGGTGACACGGCGCTGACCGCCCCGGTGGTGGTGTCGGCGAACGTGCTCGGCGGTGAGCCGGGCGGGATGTCGATCGACGAGCGGTTGCACCACCTCTTCGCCGCCGAGCCGGGCGCCAAGGTGCACCTGTACGGCAAGCAGGTGCGACCTGGCCGCAAGATCGGGCACGTCACGGTGCTCGGTGACGACCTGGACGACCTGCGGGCCCGGGCCGCACGGGCCGCGCGTTGGCTGCGCGAGGGCCACGAGTGAGCCACGGTTTCGGGAACGACGAAAGGGCGGCAGTGAGCACTGTTGGCTTGATCATGGGTAGCGACTCGGACTGGCCGACCATGCGGGCCGCAGCCGAGGTGTTGGACGACTTCGGCGTGGCGTACGAGGTGCGCGTGATCTCGGCGCACCGGACTCCGGTCGCGATGATCGAGTACGGGCGCGACGCGGCCGACCGGGGCCTCAAGGTGATCATCGCGGGGGCCGGGGGCGCCGCCGCGCTGCCCGGCATGGTCGCCTCGGTGACGCCGCTGCCGGTGATCGGTGTGCCGGTGCCGCTGAAGCACCTCGACGGCATGGACTCGCTGCTGTCCATCGTGCAGATGCCGGCCGGTGTCCCGGTCGCCACCGTGTCGATCGGCAACGCCCGCAACGCCGGGCTGCTCGCCGTGCGGATCCTCGGGGCGAGCGACGAGGGCCTGCGCGCCAAGATGGCGACGTACCAGCAGGACCTGGAGAAGCTGGTGGCAGACAAGGAAGCCGCCCTCCAAGCCACCCTGCAGTAGCCCCCGCGAGGCCCCACCCCACCTCACCCGCGATCTTGCACTTTCGGTCGCTGCTTCGCGGCTTTTGCCCCTTATGTCGCAACAGAAAGTGCAAGATCGCGCGCGGCAACGCGGGCCGGCCCGCGAACCCGGCCCACTCACCGCGCCCACTCACCCCACGCCGCAGGGACCCTCCGGTCTATCTCATGCCGCGCAGGGCGGTCTGTAGGCGTTCCTGGGCGCGGCGGCGGCGTTCGTTGCTCGCGCCGAGCACCAGCAGCAGGATGCCCACCGGGATCAGCGCCAGCCAGGGGCCCAGGCTGAACAGAGCGTGGATCGCCGCGATCGCGGTGACCGACGCGCCGACGATCACCGGCGCCTGCTGCCGACTGGACGAGCCGAAGATCAGCACCGCGACCGCGCCGAGCAACAGCAGCATCTGCCGCATCGTGCTGGACTCGGTGGCCAGCACGATGGCCAGCGTCGGTACGAAGGCCGCGACCAACGCCGGCCCGTACGCCACCCAACTGCTCATGTCGGGTCGGTGGCGTAGCTCCAGGACGCCGACGAGGAGGGCCAACGCGGCGAACGGCAGCGTGTACGCCTCGGGCAGCGCCACGTCGGCGACTCGCATCAGGATCCACCACGCGGTGATCTCACAGACCACCACCGCCCAGAACAGGATCCGGCGTTCCACCGGCCGGCGGCCGGGTCGGGTCGCCGCCACCCCGAGGACAGCGCCCCAGGCGGCCAGCAGGGCGGCGATGTGGCGGGGCGAGTCGAAGGCGAGGGCCAACGCGATGAGCGCGGCAGCGTACCCGCTCCACTCCACGGTGGAGGCCTCCCGCTGCGCCTCGGGGCGGCGCAGCCGGGGCAGGGTCGCGGCGAGCACCTGGAGGACCGCGCCGACGGCCAGCACCCCGAACGCGGACCAGACCGCCGCCAGCCCGGCGACCAGACCGGCGGTGAGCACGAAGAGCTGCGCCATCAGTGAGGCGAAGAGCCAGCCGAGGATTCGCGCTCGCTGGGTGGTGCCGAACAGCGCCGCCACCGCGCCCACCCCGACGGCGCTGCCGAGGGTGAACACTGTCATCTGCCGGTCGGCGAGGCTGCCGGCGAGCCCGGCGCTGCCACCGGCCAGACCGATGGCGAACACCAGCACCCGGGCCAGCCGCAGCGAGCGGGCCCGCTCGGCCAGCGGCGGCGGTGGGGTCAGTGCGAGACCGAGCATCGCGATGGTGAAGACGGAGAGCGCGCCCACGGTGCTGGCGGGCCAGCCCTGGCCCAGCGCGATGGGTGCGATCAGCAGCGTGACGGCTGCCCCGGGCAGCACCACCGGGACGGCCCGGGACCGCCGCCCGCCGCTGAAGCCGGTGGCGGCCAGCGCAGCGGTAGCGGTGAGCAGCAGCGCCGTCAGCACGTGGGTCGGGTTGACCACGTCCGCCGGCGGGGTGAGCAGCTCCGGCGGCGGGCCCTGCCAGATCCGGGTCAGGGTGCGGTGCGGCTCGACCAGGGCGGTGACCAGCGCGGGTGCGATCGAGGCGAGCGCCAGGGCGGTCGGAAGTGCCGCCGCGGCCAGCGCACCCGCGGCGGGATTGACCCGCCACCGCCGCCGCTCCGGGTCGTCCGGCAGCCGCCGTAGGGCGCCGTCGAGTCGTACCGCCCAACGCCGGACCGGCTGGGCCGCGCCGGTGGGCGGCACGGTGGCCGCGCGGATCAGCTCGGCCAGTACGCCGAGCAGGGCGGCGGCGGCCGCGTAGACGCCCGCGGCGAGGCCGGTGGGGATGGCGGCGAGGGCGCTGATGGTGGCCCCGCCGACCACCGCCACGCTGACCCAGGGCAGATATTGCGGCACTTGCCGGCGGACCGCGGCCACGGCGGCCAGGCCGAGGCTGGTCGCCGCCAGCGGGGCGGTCAGCACCACCTGCGCCGAGTGTTCGAACTCGGCGGCCAGTGCCGCCACCGCACCGGGGAGGGCCAGCAGGGCGGCACCGATCGCCGCGCCACCGATCTGCGCCAGGTGCGGCGGCATTCCCTCGGTGTCGATGTCGGTGACCTGTGGGCCGGCGAGGACGCGGGCCAGCGTGGCCACCACCACGCCGATCAGGGCGATGCTGCCCAGCGCCAGGGCCGTCGTCCACGGGCGGACCAGTCCGGCTCCGGCGGCGTGCAGCGCGACGACCCCGGCCACTGTGGCCCGGGACAGCCCGGCGCGCGCCTCCTCGGTGGCGACCGCGGCCATGCCGAACACGGTGGCCACCATTCCGCCGACCAGGACCGGCGACCACCAGGCCAGATCGAACGCGGCCGGGGCGCCGATCGTGGCGAGCACCACCGCCACCCCGGACACGTCCCAGCGCCAGGGTGGCGGGAGCAGGATGCCGGCGGCGAGGGCCAGCAACGCCAGCGCGACCGGCGCCTGCCAGGTGGCACCGCCGACGGGGGCGGCCGGCCAGTCGCTCAGGTCGCCCCGCCAGATCGGGCCGGGGGTGGCCAGCACGCCGACCCCACCGCGCACCGCCGTCCAACCGGCGAGGACACCGATCAGGGCACCGCCGACGGTGAGGCCCAGGATCGGCCCGCGTCGCCACTCCTCCGGCATGCTGCGGGCGGCCACGGCGACAACCAGGAGCAGGGCGGCGGCCACCGCCAGCTGCCCGCCCGGGGCGAGTACCGCCCCGATCCGTACCAGCGTGGCGATCAGGGCAGTGGTGACCGCCGCGGCGGCCAGGTCCGAGCCGTCGAGTGTGAGGTCGGCGCGCCGGCCGGCGTCGATGGAGGGGGCCAGGAAGAGCAGCACCGCCGCGACCAGCAGCAGCGCACCGACCCAGGCGTCGGCGACCGTCGCGCCGGGCGCCCCGAACGCGGCGGCGGTGACCATCAGCGCGCCCAGCCCGGTGCCGACCGACAGAGGCGCGGGGATGTGGCGCTGGGAGACCTGCACGACGGCGGCGTAGCCGAGGGTCACGCAGACCGCCAGGAAGCTGGCCGCCAGGACCGGGACGGTCACCTCGCGGAGGCTCGCCGGGGTGGGGGTCGGGTCGCTCGGCATGGTGGCGGCCACGAACGCGGCCACCGCTCCGGGCAGCGCGAACGCGGCGCCACCGGCGGCCCAGGCGGTGACCGTGTCGGAGGCGGCCGAGGCGATCCGGATCCGGGGCGCCAGCGCGACAAGCGTGCCGGCCACGAACAATGTGATCAGGACGGCGGCCGTGAGGGTGGGGCTGGACAGGCTGGCGCCCGCGCCGAACAGGCCGACCACTGCCGCCCCGATGGCGTGCGCCACAGCGGCCCGGTCGGTGCGGGCGGACAGCCCGATGACTCCGATGCCGATCGCGGTGATCACCATCGGCCAGGGTGCCGCCGCCCAGCCGAGACCGAACGACGCCGGGACGGCGAGCGCGGTCAGCGCCGCGCCGGCGACAGCGAACTCCCGGCGGATCTCGGTGGGGAGTGCCAGCACCGCCGCGATGGTGAGCAGGAACGCGGCACCCGCGAGCTGCCAGGTGGTCGGCCCGACCGCGGCGGCCAACTCGCCCTGGTACCGGCTGAGGTCGGGATCCCAGGCGGGTAGTGCCGCCCGGACCGGTGCCACCCCGGCGCGCAGCGCGCCGCCGGCGACCACCAGACCGCTGACGGTCAGCGCCACAGCGGAGGCGATCTGTGGGCCGCGTCGGGCCGCCTCCGGGACTGCGCGCACCGCCAGCCCGGTGACCGTGATGACCGCCGCGATCAGCAGCAGCGCCCGGCCGGGGAGTGCCACCGAGGCGATTCGGCTGAGCGCGCCGATCACGGCCAGGGTGACGATGCCGGCCGCCACGTCGGGCAGCGGCGGGCGACGCAGCACCAGCGCGCCGGCCAGCCCGATCACTGCGGCCAGCAGCAGCACCACCCCGGCGCCGGACGCGGTCGGCACGGTCTCGGCCCGCAGCAGGGCGGTGACCGCGTACGCCAGTGAGACGGCGACGGCCAGGGCGTGCAGCAACCAGGTCAGCTCACGCAGGCCCGGCACCGGGCGGGTCGGCTGCGGCTCTGTGGAGCCCGCGCTGGCGTCGATCAGCTCGGCGGCCTCCTCCGGGTCGCCCTCCGGCCTGCTCTCGTCGTCACGCTGACGCGGCGCGGACGGCGTGCCCGGCGTTGGCAGGTCCTGCCGGACGGGGCGTTCGACCGTCACGCCGGAGCGGGCCAGGCCGAGGTCGACGAGGGCGACCAGGGCCAGCACCAGCGCCCAGCCGCCCGGGCCGGTGATCTGGTCGTACGCCAGCAGAGGCAGCACCGGCTGCGCGGCGAGCACTGTGGCGAAGCGGGGCGCGCGCAGACCCGTCCAACCGGCGTACCCGAAGGCGACGGCGGCGGTGACGGCGAAGATCACCCCGGCGAAGACGGTGCCGGAGCCGCTGCCGGTGCCGATCCGGTCCACCGCCCAGAGGGCGTTGCCGGCGAGCGGCACTAGCAGCAGGCCGACAGCGGCGATGGTCTCGGCGGTCGAGGTGAGCCCGCGCCGGGCAAGTGCCGGTGGGGCGAGCAGCATCAGCACCGTGGCCAGGAGCAGGATGCCGAGCCGGGCCAGCGCGTCCATCGAGCTGGTGGCCACCGCGGCGAAGACCACAGCGGCCACTCCGAGCAGCAGCGCGCCCAGCCCGAGGGGGATGTTCTGCACCTCGCGCGAGGACGCCTCCGGCGGGTGCTCCGGGTCGTCCGCGTCCAGCCAGGCGGCCCGGGGCGGGGGCGGCGGCGGATCCTCCGGGGCGGGTGGGGTGCCCTGGCGGGGCACCCGGGGCGGCGCTCCCATGGTGGCGGTCGGTGGCCGCCGGCCGGGGCGGCGGCGGAGCACCCGGCGGGGTCGGGTGGCCTGCTTGATCCGCTCCTCGCCGGCGTGGGCGAGGATGTCCCGCTGGAAGAGCGCGGCCTGCATCTTGGCGGCGATCTGCCGCTGCTCACGCGCGATGGCGGCGTCGCGCGCCTTCATCTCCGCTATCGAACGCTCGATGTCGGCCAGGTGCTCGACCCACTGTGGTTGATCTGCCCCACAGTGCGGGCATCGAACGGCCGGCTTGATCTCCCGGCCGCACGAGGAGCATTGAAAGGTCGCCACGACACCCCTCCACCCGCACTGTGGACTCCCACTGTCGCAGCATGCCCAAAGCTGGCGCGGATTTCGACTCTTGTCGGCGGGTCCGGGGCAAACAACGACACCGGCCGGCCATCGAGATGTTCGATGACCGGCCGGTGGGCGTCGGTTTCGTCAGGGGCGACCCATGCCCCGGTACTCCCAGCCGGCCTGGGTCCACAGTGCCGGGTCGAGGCAGTTGCGGCCGTCGACGACCTTGCGGCCCTTGACCAACTCGCCGAGGGCGACCGGGTCGGCGTTGCGGAAGTCGGCCCACTCGGTGAGAACGCAGACCAGGTCGGCGTCGCTGACCGCCTCGTTGATGCTGGCCTCGTAGGTCAACTCGGGAACCGCGCGGCGGGCGTTCTCGGTGCCCTGCGGGTCGTACACGTGCACGTCGGCGCCGGCCTTCTGCAACAGGGCGGCGACGGCGAGCGCCGGGGCGTCGCGGACGTCGTCGGTGTTGGGCTTGAAGGTGGCACCGAGCACGGCGATCCGGGTGCCGGAGAAGTCCGGACCGGCCGGGCCGGAGCGGCGGCCGAGCAGGTCCGCGGCGAGCTGGAGCACCCGGGTACGCCGACGCAGGTTGATCAGGTCGACCTCGTGCAGGAAGCGCAGCGCCTCACCGGCGCCCAGCTCCTGCGCGCGGGCCTGGAAGGCCCGGATGTCCTTCGGCAGGCAGGCGCCTCCGAAGCCGAGGCCGGCCTGGAGGAACCGGTTGCCGATCCGCGGGTCGTAGCCGATCGCGCGGGCCAGCTGGGTGACGTCGCCACCGGAGGCCTCGCAGACCTCGGCCATCGCGTTGATGAACGAGATCTTGGTGGCCAGGAAGGCGTTCGCGGCGACCTTGACCAGCTCGGCGGTGGAGAAGTCGGTGACCACCAGGGGCACCTCGCGGTCCTCCGTGGCGGCCAGGTCGAACACGCCCTTGTGCGCGGCGTAGAGCATGCCGTTGGCCCACTCGCTCTTGACGCCGACCACGATCCGGTTGGGTCGCAGGACGTCGTCGACGGCGAAGCCCTCCTGGAGGAACTCGGGGCTCCAGGCCACCTCGACGTCCAGGTCGTGGGGGGTGTGCTTGCCGACGAGCTGCTCCACCCACTCGGCGGTGCCGACCGGCACGGTGGACTTGCCGACGATCAACGCCTTGCGGGTCAGGTGCTGCGCGAGGCTGGTCACCGACGCCTCGACGTACGACAGGTCGGCGCCCATGCCGTCGGCCCGCTGGGGGGTGCCGACGCAGATGAAGTGCACGTCACCGAACTCGGCGGTCTCGGCGATGTCGGTGCTGAACCGGAGACGGCCGGCGGCGAGGTTGCGCCGGAGCAGCTCGTCCAGGCCGGGCTCGTGGATCGGCACCTGACCGGCGTTCAGCATGGCGATCTTGTCCGCGTCGACGTCGAATCCGAGTACCTCGTACCCCAGTTCGGCGTAGCAGATGGCGTACGTCGCACCGAGGTAACCAGTCCCCAGGAACGTCACCCGCGGCCGGGGTGCGCCTGAGGGCGGTGTCACCGCGGCGATGGCGGGGGTCGGCTGGATGGTGGGGTAGGGGATCGTCACGCCTGTCTTCTCCGCTCGCACTGGCGTCGCGTCGTCGCGTCGCATTCTGCTGCGGCGCCTGGGCGGGGCACCGGAGGGTGGCTCACTGTCTCGGTCTCCATCATCGCCCAGCGCGTTAGGTGCACCATCTTGCCCATACCTACGCGCCGGTAACATCACCTGAACTGCAGTCGCTAGTCTTCAGTCTGCGCGGTCGGCGGTCAGGAGTCGTCACAGACTGCGCATGATAGTGGTGAAGGGGAGGGCCGAGATGGCCGCAGGGGAGTTCGACGTCTACCGGTTGCCCGACGAGCACCAGGCGATCCGGGAAGCGGTGCGTGAGGTCTGCGCCGCGAAGGTGGCTCCGCACGCCGCGGAGGCCGACGAGACCGGGGAGTTCCCCAAGGCGTCCTACGACGCGCTGCGGGCGGCCGACTTCCACGCCCCGCACATCCCCGAGGAGTACGGCGGCGCGGGCGCTGATGCGCTGGCCACCGCCATCGTCATCGAAGAGGTGGCCCGCGCCTGCGCGTCCTCCTCGCTGATCCCGGCGGTGAACAAACTCGGCACGATGCCACTGCTTTTGTCCGGTTCCGCCGACCTCAAGAGTCGTTACCTGACGCCGGTCGCGGCCGGTGACGCGATGTTCTCGTACTGCCTCTCCGAGCCGGAGGCGGGCAGCGACGCGGCGTCGATGACCACCAGGGCGGTACGTGACGGGGATCACTGGGTGCTCAACGGTGTGAAGCGCTGGATCACGAACGCCGGCGTGTCGGAGTTCTACACCGTCTTCGCCGTCACCGACCCGTCCGCCCGGTCCCGGGGCATCTCGGCCTTCGTGGTCGAGAAGTCCGATGCCGGGGTGAGCTTCGGGGCGCCGGAGAAGAAGCTCGGCATCAAGGGCTCGCCCACCCGCGAGGTCTACCTCGACAACGTGCGGATCCCGGTCGACCGGATGATCGGCGCGGAGGGCACCGGCTTCGCGACCGCGATGAAGACCCTGGACCACACCCGGGTCACCATCGCCGCGCAGGCCGTCGGGATCGCGCAGGGCGCGCTCGACTACGCCAAGGGGTACGTGGCCGAGCGCCGGCAGTTCGGCAAGGCGGTCGCCGAGTTCCAGGGGATCCAGTTCATGCTCGCGGACATGGGCATGAAGCTGGAGGCGGCCCGGCAGCTCACGTACGCGGCTGCCGGCAAGTCCGAGCGCGGCGACGCGGACCTGACCTACTTCGGCGCGGCGGCAAAGTGCTTCGCCTCCGACGCCGCCATGGAGATCACCACCGACGCGGTGCAGTTGCTCGGTGGCTACGGCTACACGCGGGACTACCCGGTGGAGCGGATGATGCGGGACGCCAAGATCACCCAGATCTACGAGGGCACCAACCAGGTGCAGCGGATCGTGATGGCGCGGCAACTGCTGGCCGGCGTCGTCTAGGGCCTGTTTCATAAGGGCGGCCGGCCAGTTCTTATGAAACAGGCCCTAGGACGGGTTCCGGTGCTCCGGGATCCCGGAGCACGGAACGTCAGTCACCGGTCGGGGGCGGTCTCGCTCACCGGCCGCACGGGGCAACCCCGCAGGGCGTACGCGAGCAGACCGGTCGCCGCCAGGATGGCGGCGCAGGTGGTGGCGGCGGCGGTGCCGGCGGGTTGGACCAGCCAGCCGGCGACCTGCATCCTCAGGTCCCGGCTGGACCCCATCATCGGCAGTACCGCGATGAGGGTCCAGGTCAGCGGGGCGATCCAGGACAGGGCGGCGCCCAGCACCGTGGCGCCGAGCGCGGTGAGCCCGAGTAGCCCCGCGGTGTTGCGCAGCACCAGGGCGAACGGTTCGTAGCGCGTGTCGGTGATCATGCTGAGGGACAGCAGCGCGGTGATCGCGGCGGCGGCGAGCAGCAGGTGCCCGGCACGGCGTACCGGCCAGTTGACCGCCATGGTGTGGTCGAGGGCGCCGTCGGCGCCGCTGAGGGTGGTGCCGACCGCGACCACCGCCAGCATGATGGCGAGGCTGGCCGTCCGGGCGTTGATGGTCGCCGAGTCGGTGAACGCCAGTGACAGCGCCCACGCCAGCGCGATCGAGGTGGTCACTGTGGCCAGGGCGAGCGGGACCCGGCGCGAGCGCAGGTGGAGCTGAAGCTCCCTCACGGCTGACCCTTCGGCAGGATCGCCACCAACTCGTCGTCCCGGCAGGCCAGTACGCCCTCGCGGGCGGCTGCCATCCGGCGTCGCTGCTCGGCCTCCGGCAGACTCACCAGCGCCTGGTACGCGCTCTCCTGCAGCGCCATCTCCTCAGGTGCCCATCCGGGCTGCGGGGCCGGTGGTCGACCGGTCAGCCAGGCGGCGGCGACCATCCGGGCCCGGTACACGTCGCCCCGTACCGACTGTTCGCCGCACTCCTGCTGCCAGGCGGCCTCCAGCAGGGACGGCAGGAAGTAGTCGTCGGACAGGTCGGCGTGGCCGAGGCGGTCGATCGTCGGGGTGTCGAAGACGACAGTGTCGGCGGAGTGCCGGGGCGGGACCATGTCCCGGTCCAGTCGCGCCCAGTAGGTGACCTGTTGGGTCTCCACCGCCCGGACCGGTGCGTTGGGCAACTTCGCCGCCATCATGCCGAGCGCCTGGCGGGCAGGGCCGACGACGTCGGGCAGCAGCGCGGCGTGCGCCCGCGTCACGCAGACCTGCGGGCCGTCGTTGTCGCAGACCAGTTCGATGGCGACCGGGTCGACGACCGCCGCCCCGCGGGCTCCGCCGATGGGCAGGAGCGGGAGGGTGACCGCGAGACCGAGCACCGCCGGGAGCACGGCGAACGCGATGGCGCGGCGACGGACCGCGCCGAGCAGCAGCAGGCCGGTCGCGGCCAGGGACCCCAACCACAGCGCCTGGAGCAGGCTGACCTTCGTCGCGATCGTCTGGAAGTCGTCCAGACCGGTGATCGCCGGGACGAGCAGCACCGTCGCCGGCTCCGGCCGGAATTGTGCGATCTCCGCGCCCGTGTCGGGTGCCATCGCCAGCTCCGGCACCAACCCCACCAGGACGAACCCGACCACGGCGAGGACCGGTGCGGTGATCACCCGGGGTACGGCCCGGCCGGCCGCCATGCCCAGCCAACCCGCTGCGACCAGCGCCGGAAGGCCGACCGCGACGACGATGATCGTCGCGCTCGGGAAGTAGTTCGAGGTCGGCACCACCCATCCGGCCGCGATGAGGAAGACCAGGAGGTACGCGGTCACCACCGAGACCGCGAGAGCGCCGGCGGTCGGGGCGACGCGCTGCCACCGTGGTCGGACGGTGCTGGCGAACAACTCGTTGACGCGGTGGCGCGCGTCGCGCCGCCCCATCCACGCCCCACCGGCCAGCGCGAGCGGCAACAGCACCATCAGCAGCGACCGGGCCATCACCGCCAGTTGCATCCACCGCCCCGCGAAGAACTGGGTGGACGACAGCAGCAGCGCCGCGCCGGTCACCAGTATCAACAGGGCGGTGCCCAGCGCCGCCGAGCGGCGCAGCTCGATGCGGAGGATGCGGCCCGTCATGCCGACACCCGCTCCCGGTAGGCGCGCAGCACCGACGAGTAGCCACGTTCGGCGGCGCTGTCACCGGCGTCGCCCGCGGCACCCTGCTCGGTGAGCTGCCCGGTGGTGCCCTGCCACACCAGCCGGCCCTCACTGACCAGCACCACGTCGGAGCAGGCCACCGCGACGTCCTCGACCAGGTGGGTGGAGACGAGTACGCAACTGTCCAGGCCGATCTCCCGCAGCAGCTCGCGGAAGTCGAGGCGCTGCTCCGGGTCCAGGCCGACCGTCGGCTCGTCGAGCAGCAGCACCGCCGGATCGTTGACGATCGCCTGGGCGATGCCGGCGCGGCGCAGCATCCCGCCGGACAGCGTCTTCATCCGGGAGTCGGCGCGGTCCGCCAGCCCCAACCGTTCGACGGCCCGTTGCACAGCGCCGGGGATGGCCGCCTTCGGCATCTCCTTGAGCCAGGCGATGTACTCGACGAACTCCCGGACCGTGAAGCGCGGGTAGAAGCCGAAGTGCTGCGGCAGGTAGCCCAGGCCCCGACGTACCTGGCGCAGGTCGGCGTTGCCGGTGACCTCGCCGCCGAGCAGGGTCAGCCGTCCACCGGCCGGCTTCACCACAGTGGCCAGGGCGCGCATCAACGTCGTCTTTCCGGCGCCGTTGGGGCCGAGCAGCCCGTGCACACCGGTGCCCAACCTCAGGTCGAGCTCGTTGACCGCGAGGTGTCGGCCGGCCCGGACCTGCAACTTCTCGGCGTGCACCGCCCACGGATAGGTGGACGGAGCGGTCTCCGCCACGCTGACCGTACGCATCATGATCTCTCCATTCGGCAGTGGCTCGACGCCGTCATCGGTGCAGAAGGTTCTGGTGCGGTTCGTACGGCCGGCGCCGGGCCTGAACCAGCGCGACGGCTGTCAACGCCACGGTGGCCAGCGCCCACCAGGGCAGGCTGCCGCCGGTCAGGATCGCCGGCAGTCGCCCGTCGGCGAGGCTCGGTACGACCACACCGGCGGACCAGGCGACGGTCAACGCGAGTGCGGCCCGGTCGACCCCCACCACAGTGCCCAGCGCCAATGCGCCGGCGGTGAATCCCAGGACGGGCAGCAACCAGAGGCCGGGGGAGTGGCCGGTGACCCAGCCCGCCACCGCCAGCACCGGTATGACAGCCGACAGCACCCCCAACGTGCGGCGCATCAGCAGCGCCAGGCCGGCGCGGGGCATGGTGGTTGTCAACTCCCAGGCCGGATCGAGGCGGCGGCTCCAGACCGCGGCCACCGGCAGCAGCGGCGCCACCGGCGCTACCAGCAGCACCAGCGACGGCAGGCTGTCGAACGTCCACTCGAACAGGGCGGCGGCCAGCATCAGCCCGGTGGCGGTGACCAGCCAGGGCAGGACCCGGGCGGCGACCCCGGTGCGTCGCAGCCGGTGACGGCGTACCGGGCCCGGGCCGGTGGCGATGCCGGTGGCGATGTCGTCCGCCACCCGGTCCAGCAGGTCCCGCGTGCCCGGGTCGACGGCGTCGGCCAGCACCGCTCGGCAGGCGGCGCAGGTTTCCAGGTGCGCCTCGACCGCCCAGACGGTCGTGTCGTCGACGTCGGTGCCGCCAGAGGCGTACTGGGAGATGAGGGTGGGCGTCGGGTGAGTGGTCATGACAGCGCCTCCCGGAGGGCGATTCGGGCCCGGCGGGCCCGCGTCTTCACGGTCCCCTCCGGCATGCCGAGCAGCAGTGCGGTCTCCCGCGCGGTCAACCCGTCCAGGACCATCGAGCGCAGCACCTGGCGGAGTTCCGCCGGCAGTTCGTGCAGGGCCCGCTCCAGGTTGGCGTCCATCCCGCCGGCCAGCGCCTCGTCCTCGGCGGCCGGGGCCACGGTCTCGAAGGTCCGCACCGAAGGGATCCGCTCCCGTCGGGCCCGGTGGCGGAACGCGTCGATCAGCCGGTGCGCGGCGATCGTCCACAACCAACCCACAGCGCTGCCGGAGGCGGAGGACTGTGCCTGGCTGCCGGCCGATCGCCAGACCGCCAGGTACGTCTCCTGCAGCACCTCGGCCACCACGTCCTCGTCGGCGCAGCGCCGACGCAGTCGCGCGGTCAGCCACGGGGCGGTACGCCGGTACAGCGCGTCGAACGCGCTCCGGTCGCCCCGCGCGACGCGGCGAAGAAGCTCACCCTCGTCGAGCCCGTCCAGACTTCGTTTCACACCAGGCAAGACGACGCGTACCCCGACCCCGGTTCTCGTTCTTCTGTGATTCGGGTCACACACGGTGCGGCCGGGTGGGTCGGGGTGACTCCCCCCACACCGGGAACGTCGCCCGCCGCAGAGGTGTTGCCGAGCGAGAGGATCACCCTCGGATGATCGCCCCACCCGGCCACCCCCGCCACGACCCCTGCCTCGTCACGTCCAACGATGCCCACCGTCGGGCACCCACGCCGTGCCGCCGCTCCCCGCGGTCCCGGTGACGCCCCGCGCCGCCGCGCGTGACGACGCACCCGCAGAGAGATCGAGATGATGAAGCAGCTGGTGGAGAAGACCGGACCCGATTCCGACGTCGCGCACGAGGTTCTGCCCGGCGACCTGATGACCAACCGTCAGCGGGCGCAACTCGTCCTCGTGCTGGGCGCGTTGATCGCGATCGGCCCGTTGACCATCGACATGTACCTGCCCGCGCTGCCCGCCATCACGGCGGGCCTGCAGACCACCGAGACCGCTGTGCAGTTGACGCTGACCGGCACGCTGGTCGGCCTCGCGTTGGGCCAGTTGCTGATCGGGCCGCTCTCCGACGTGGTCGGGCGGCGGGTGCCGTTGCTGGCCGGGTTGGCCGCGCACATCGTGGCCTCCGTGCTGTGCGTCTTCGCGCCCAACATCGCGGTGCTCGGCGGGCTGCGCGTACTCCAGGGGCTCGGCGTCGCGGCGGCCACCGTGGTCGCGACGGCAGTGGTCCGCGACCTGTTCAGCGGGGCCTCCTTCGCCCGGATCTTCTCCCGGCTGATGCTCGTCATGGGCCTGGCGCCCATCCTCGCGCCCACGCTGGGCAGTGGCCTGCTGAGCTGGACCGACTGGCGGGGTGTCTTCGCGGCGTTGGCGGTGCTGGGCGCGTTGCTGATCGTCGTGGCCGCGGTCCGGCTCCCGGAGACCCTTCCGGTGGCGCGTCGGCGGCACGGTGGGGTGCGCGCCACAGTGCGCGACTACCGGGGACTGGTCAACGACCGGGCGTTCGTCGGCCTGGTGCTGGTCGCCGGGCTGGCAATGGCCGCCCTGTTCGCGTACGTCTCGGGTTCGTCGTTCGTGCTCCAGCAGGAGTACGGCCTCGACGAGCAGCAGTTCGGCATCGCCTTCGGGGCCGGGGCGGTGGGCCTGATCGGGGCCACCCAGTTCAACGTGCGGCTGCTGCGCCGCTACACGCCGCAGCAGATCCTGGTCAGCGCCCTGATCGCCGGCACGGCGGCCGGCCTGCTGCTGGTCATGTTCGCGGCGACCGGCTTCGGTGGCCTGGGCACCCTGCTCGCGTCCCTGTGGCTGGTCCTGGCCGCCGCCGGCCTCGCCCTGCCGAACGCACCGGCGCTGGCCATGAGTCGGCACAGCGAGGCCGCTGGCACCGCCGCGGCGCTGCTCGGCGCGGTGCAGTTCGGCATCGGAGCGGTGTCGGCGCCACTGGCCGGTCTGTTCGGCACCGGGAGCGTACCGATGGCGATCGTCATCGCGGGCGGCATGGCCGCCGCGCTGATCGTCATGCTCCTCGTCGTGCCCCGCGCCACTCTCGGCACTGTCGACAGGGACCTGGCGGTCGCGCTGCACTAGGGCCTGTGTCAAAGCCCGGAAGGAACGAAAGGGGCGGGCCGGTCCACCGGCCCGCCCCGACGATCAGCGGATCTCGGTGGTGTCCTCGGGGCGCGGTTGACCGCGCGGTGGGGCGGACCAGGGTGACTCGCCACCCACCCGGCGGGGCAACGGGTCGGTCGGTGTCGAGTCGGCCGGGTAACCCAGAGTGAGGGGCGCGGTGTCGCGCTCGGCGGGCGCGGGGGCCGGCCAGTCGGTCATTGTGAAGTCGTCGTCGCGGGGGCCTCCGTCCGACGCGGGGGTGGGTGCCGTGGTCGGCTCGGTCGCCGGGGTCGGCCACTGCCGCCAACGCTGTTGGCTGAACGTGGCCATCAGCAGCAGCAGGCCGATCAGGAAGAGCGTGCCGTTCTCCACGGGCAGCCGCAGCGGCAGTGGATCCCCGAACACCTTCCACTCGTGCGGGATCGCGTCCCGCACGGAGAAGGGCGCCACGAACATCCCGATGTACGGGGTGACCAGCAGCGCACCGGCCACCAACGGGCCCAGCGGTGAGAAGCGCAGCGTGCCGAGCAGGCCCAGCAGGACACCGCCGACACCGAGGTAGACGGCCGGCTCGATCAGGTTGGCGGTGTTGAACGTGCCGATCTCCACCCAGCGGTCGACCGTCCGGCTCGACCCGTCCTGCCCGAGTGTGACCAGCACCCAGGTGATGGGCGCCACCACCAGCCCGGCGAGGAAGCTCCAGAGATGTCGCATCCGCGCACCGTACCGTTTTCGCCATGACTGAGCACCTCTCCGCCGCTCCGAACGGCAAGCCGACCTCGTACTCGCGCGTCACTCTCAGCAAGATCATGACCGCGGTGGACGTGAACCTCTACGGCACCGTGCACGGCGGGGTTCTGATGAAGTTCGTCGACGACGTGGCCGGGGCTGCAGCCGCCCGGCACAGCGGCGGAACCGCGGTGACCGCGGCGATCGACGAGATCGTCTTCTCCGAGGCGGTCCGGGTCGGCGACCTGGTGCACGCGCACGCACAGGTCAACTGGACCGGCCAGACCTCCATGGAGGTGGGTGTGCGGGTGGTCGCCGAGCGGTGGGACTCGGCCGAGGACGCGCCGGTCCGGGTGGCCACCGCGTACCTGGTGTTCGTCGGTGTGGACGTGGGTGGGGCGCCGCGGGTGGTCCGCCCGGTGCTGCCGGAGACGGCGGAGGACGAGCGCCGGTACAAGGAGGCGGAGATCCGCCGGGCGCACCGCCTCGCCCGCCGCCGCGCCATCCAGGCCCACCGCGCTGGGTGACCCACATGAGATGGCGGGGTGGAGTGTGGGTCGGGCACGCGTCGGTTGGCCTACCCGGTGCGCAGAATGGCGCTTCGAGGTAGGGCAAGATGGCGCCACGGCCCAGTCACAGTGTCGTGTCGGGCCAGGGGGAGGGTGGAGCAGTGGGTGACATGCTGTGGGCGCCGCCGGCGGACGTACGCGAGCGGTCCCGGATCGGCGCCTACCTGCGCTGGCTGCGGGAGCACCGCGGGTTGGACTTCGCCGACTACGACGCGCTGTGGCGCTGGTCCACCACCGACCTGGACGGGTTCTGGAGCTCGATCTGGGACCACTTCGAGGTGATCGCGCACACCCCGCCGACCGCCACCCTGGCCGAGCGGGGGATGCCCGGCGCCCGCTGGTTCCCCGGCGCCACGCTCAACTACGCCGAGAACGTGCTGCGGATGCCGGGGCGGGCCGACGACGACCCGGTGGTGATCTCACGCGGGCAGACCCGGGCGCCGGTCACGCTGACCGCCGGGGAGCTGCGCGAGCAGGTCCGCCGGGTGTCGGCCGGGCTGCGCCGGCTCGGCGTCACCGCCGGTGACCGGGTGGCGGCGTACGCCCCGAACATCGCCGAGACGTACGTCCTGCTGCTGGCCACCGCCAGCCTGGGGGCGATCTTCTCGTCCTGCGCGCCCGAGTTCGGCACCCGCAGCGTCACCGACCGCTGGCAGCAGATCGAACCGACAGTGCTGGTCGCCGTGGACGGCTACCGGTACGGCGACAAGCCGGTGGACCGGCGTGCCGAGGTCGCCGCGATCCGGGCCGCCCTGCCGTCGCTGCGACACACCGTCAGCATCGGCTACCTCGACCCGGCCGGCCCCGCGCCCAAGGGCGCGTTGGGCTGGGCCGAGCTGGCCGCGCCCACCGACGAGCCGTCGACGTTCACGCCGGTGCCGTTCGACCACCCGCTCTACGTGCTCTACTCCTCGGGCACCACCGGGCTGCCCAAGCCGATCGTGCACGGCCACGGCGGCATCCTGCTGGAGCACCTGAAGATGCTCGCCCTGCACCACGACCTGGGCCCGGCCGACCGGTTCTTCTGGTTCACCACCACCGGTTGGATGATGTGGAACTTCCTGGTCTCCGGCCCGGCGGTGGGCGCGGCCATCGTGCTCTTCGACGGCAACCCAGGCCACCCGGACCTCGGCGGGCTGTGGCGGCTGGCGGCGCAGACTGGTACGACGTACTTCGGCACCTCCGCGCCGTACCTGCTGGCCTGCCGCAAGGCCGGGTTGGTCCCCCGGGACGTCGCCGACCTGTCGGCGCTGCGCGGTGTGGGTTCCACCGGCGCGCCGCTGCCCGCCGAGGGCTTCCGCTGGGTGTACGAGACCGTCGGCGACCACCTCCAGCTCCAGTCGCTCTCCGGCGGCACCGACGTGTGCACCGGTTTCGTCGGTGGGGTGCCGCTGCTGCCGGTGTACGCCGGTGAGATCGCCTGCCGGGCGTTGGGCGCCAAGGTGGAGGCCCGTTCCGCCGACGGCACCCCGGTCATCGGCGAGCTGGGCGAACTGGTGATCACCGAACCGATGCCGAGCATGCCGGTGGGCTTCTGGAACGACCCGGACGGCACCCGCTACCGCGAGGCGTACTTCGACGTCTACCCGGGCGTCTGGCGGCACGGTGACTGGATCACCATCAACGAGCGCGGTGGCTGCGTGATCACCGGGCGCTCCGACGCCACCCTCAACCGAGGCGGGGTACGCCTGGGCACCGCCGAGTTCTACTCGGTGGTGGAAGGGCTCGACGAGGTGCTCGACTCGGTCGTCGTCCACCTGGAGGACGACGAGGGCGGCGCCGGTGAGCTGCTGCTCTTCGTGGTGCTGGCCGAGGGTCTGGAGTTGGACGACCCGATGCGCGCGAAGATCTGCCGTGAGCTGCGGACGGCGCTCTCACCCCGGCACGTGCCCGACGAGATCCACCAGGTGCGTTCGGTGCCCCGTACCCTCTCGGCGAAGAAGCTGGAGGTGCCGGTCAAGAAGATCCTCACCGGCACCCCGCTGGACCAGGCGGCGGCCAAGGGCGCCCTGGCCAACCCCGAGTCCCTGACCGCCTTCGTCGCCCTGGCCCAGCGCCGAGCCACCGACAGCACGCCCGCCTGACAGCAACCGCGTGGCGGCGCGCTGGTGCGCGGGCCGGGCATGGCGAGAGTCGGGGCCATGGGCTGTCGCGACCCCTTTGCTCTGCTTCAACAGACGCAACAGTTTGGGTCTCGGAGCGTTGCGTCCGGTGAAGCAGAGCAAAGGGCGCTCACACCCATCGGCCCCCGACGCCGCCGGGCGCCCAACCGGACACGGCGGGCGGCCCGCTCAGGGGAGGGTGTGGGTGACCTTTTCGGTGGACTGGCGGCTGGCCAGACGGGTCGGGTCGAGACTCCCGCAGAGGACGACTGTGGCGGCTCGGGCCAGCGGAGCCAGCAGCCAGTCGACCGGGTCGGGGTGCCGGGCGGCGTCGATGAGGACCCGGGCGCCGGGAAGGATGCCCAGCTCGGTGGCGCGGGCCTCGGCGCGGCCCAGCAGGTGCGCGTCGGTGGGGCCCGGGCCGGACTGCGGCGTGAAGTGGTCGCCGTGGCCGCGTACCTCGACGACGTAGTCGGCGAACCCCGGCGGCACCTGCCGTAGCGGGGCGGCGAGCGGGGCCAGCCCGAGCGCGTACCGCTCGTCGGCGGACCAGGACTGCGCCTCGTCGAACTGGTCGGCGGCGGCGAAGAGCACCCCCACGTCGCCCGGCGTGTCGACCACGCTCAGCTTGGCCGACCAGCAGCCCAGCAGCACCGCAGCGGTCTGCCAGTGTGGCGGCAGCAGCACCCCGGCCGGAGTGCCCGGCGCGAGGCCGACCTCGTCGACGAGAAGGTTGGCGGTCTTCGCCACCCAGTTGGCCAGGGTGGCGCCGGAAAGTTCGGTGCGATCGCCGGTGGCGTCGTCGTACCAGGTGAGCAGCGGTCGGGTCGGGTCGGTCGCGATCGCGTCGGCGAACACCCGGGCAATGTTGTCGGCCATCGGCGCGAACGATACGCCAGTGCGGGCCGTACTCGATGACGATGACAAGTCGGCGTACCGTCGGGTCGCAGTCAGCGTCGGCCCCGCGCCCCGGCGTAGGCTTGAGCCCCGGAGTGTTGTTCCCCACAGATCCGTCATTACAAGGAGTCGCCCCGTGACCGCCGGTCGCCCGCCCCGCGTGCTCATCGACGCCACGAGTGTCCCCGCCGACCGTGGTGGTGTCGGTCGATACGTCGACGGTCTGCTCGGTGCCCTCGGCAAGGTGTGCGGGTCGGGGGTGGAGCTGGCAGTGGTCAGCCTCCGCACCGACCTGGAGCGTTACACCCGCATGCTGCCCGGCGCGGAGATCATCCCCGCCCCGGCCGCCGTGGCGCACCGTCCGGCCCGGCTCGCCTGGGAGCAGACCGGCCTGCCGCTGCTCGCCCAGCAGGTCGGCGCGCAGGTGCTGCACTCGCCCTTCTACACCTGCCCGCTGCGGGCCGGGTGCCCGGTCACTGTCACCGTGCACGACGCGACGTTCTTCACCGAGCCGGAGCACTACGACAAGTCCCGCCGCACGTTCTTCCGCAGCGCCATCAAGACCTCGATGCGGCGCGCCAACCGGGTGATCGTGCCCAGCAAGGCCACCCGCGACGAGCTGATCCGGCTGCTCGACGCCGACCCGACCCGCATCGACGTGGCCTACCACGGCGTCGACCAGGCTGCCTTCCACGCTCCCACCGAGGAGGAGAAGGCCCGGGTGCGCGCGCGTCTGGGGCTGGGCAACAGCAGCTACGTCGCCTTCCTCGGGGCCAAGGAGCCGCGGAAGAACGTGCCCAACCTGATCCGTGGGTGGGCGCGGGCGGTGGCCGACCGGGTCGACCCGCCGGCCCTGGTGATCGCCGGTGGGCAGGGGCACGACGAAGACATCGACCGGGCGGTGGCCGAGGTCCCGTCGCACCTGCGTCTGCTGCGTCCCGGTTACCTGCGCTACGCCGACCTGCCGGGTTTCCTCGGCGGTGCCCTGGTCGCCGCGTACCCGTCCTACGGCGAGGGGTTCGGGCTGCCGATCCTGGAGGCGATGGCGTGCGCCGCCCCGGTGCTGACCACGCCCCGGCTCTCGCTGCCCGAGGTGGGCGGCGACGCGGTCGCGTACACCTCGGAGGACCCGGAGCAGATCGCCACCGACCTGGCCGCCCTGCTCGACGACGAGCAGCGGCGGTTGTCGCTGGCGAAGGCCGGGTTCGACCGGGCCAAGGAGTTCACCTGGGAGTCCAGCGCCGAGGTGCACATCGCCGCATGGAGTCGCGCCCGCTCCTGACCGCCAGTGCCGCTGCCGGTGACCCGTGCCACTTCCGGCAGGTACGTCGGGCATGATGTGCGGATGCTCTATGCGGTCATTCCGGCAGGTGGCAGTGGCACGAGGTTGTGGCCGTTGTCCCGCGCTGGCCATCCCAAGTTCCTCCATCCACTGACCGGCACCAGCGCCTCGCTGCTCCAGGCGACAGTGGAACGGCTCGCGCCGCTGACCACACCGGATCGGACCCTTGTGGTCACCGGTGCCGCGCACGTCGCGGCAGTGGCCCGGCAGTTGACCGTGCTGCCGGAGGAGAACATCCTGGTCGAGCCCTCTCCCCGGGATTCCTGCGCGGCGATCGCGTTGGCCGCCGCGGTGATCGCGGCACGCGACCCGAACGCGGTGATGGGCAGCTTCGCGGCCGACCACCTGATCCGCGACCCGGACAGCTGGGTCTGCACGGTCCAGGAGGCGGTCCGCGGCGCCGAGCAGGGCATGCTGATGACCGTCGGCATCACCCCGACCCGCGCGGAGACCGGCTACGGCTACCTGGAGACCGGCGATCCGACCGAGGGTGTGCCGTGGCGGCCGGTGGCCGAGTTCAAGGAGAAGCCGGCCACCGAGGTCGCCGAGGCGTACGTCCGTTCGGGCCGGCACCTGTGGAACGCCAGCATGTTCGTGTGGCGGGTCGACGTCTTCCTCGCCGAGCTGGCCCGCCAGCAGCCGGCGCTGCACGCCGGTGTCGCGGCGATCGCCGCCGCCTGGGGCACCCCGGAGCAGGACGAGGTCCTGGGCGCGATCTGGCCGACCCTGCCGAAGATCTCCGTCGACTACGCGGTGATGGAGGGCGCGGCCACTGCGGGTCGCGTCGCGACGGTGCCGGGCGACTTCGGCTGGAACGACGTCGGTGACTTCCACACCCTGGGCGACGTGCTGCCCGCCGACGAGGCGGGCAACGTGGTGCTCGGCACGGAGGCCAAGCCGGGCGTGCTGCTGCGGGACAGCAGCAACCTCGTGGTCGTGCCGCAGTCGGGTCGGTTGGTGGCCGTCCTCGGTCTGCGCGACCTGATCGTGGTGGACACCCCGGACGCGGTGCTGGTCTGCCCACGTGACCGGGCGCAGGACGTCAAGTCCCTGGTCGACGAGCTCAAGGAGCGAGGCGAAGAGGGCTACGTCTGAGGGCGGCGAGGGCCGGTGCGACCAGTTGGACGGTCCCGCTGGCCAGCGGCTCGGGCAGCTGGTCCGCTGGGAACCAGCCCAGCTCCTCGGCCTCGTCGCTGACCTGCTCCACCGCCGACGGCGGGGCGAGCACGGCGAACCGGACGTCATAGTGCGCCGAGCCGCCCTGACACTGCACCTGGTGCACGTCCACGTCGATCGGCACCGGGTCGATGCGCAGGCCGGCGATGCCGGACTCCTCGGTGGCCTCGCGGAGCGCGGCGGCGACCAGGGTCTGGTCGGTCGGCTCGCAGTGCCCGCCGAGCTGCACCCAACGCCCGAACTTGACGTGCAGGCAGAGCAGCACCCGGGAGCCGGTGGAGTCCAGCACCAACGCGCTGGCGGTGACGTGCCCCGGGCGGTGTTGCCGGCTCATCGCGACCGGGCCGGCGGTGAGCAGCGCGAGGGTCCGGTCCCGCGCGATGGCCGCATCCGGGCTGGTGGGCTGCCAGCCCTCCAGCAACGCTGTGGCGTCGGCGTGCAGCGCCGCGTACGCCTCGGCGTCGGTCGTCTGGCCGTTCGGGCTGGTGATCACGATGTCAGGCACCCCGCCACTGTACGAGCGTGTGCTCCGTACGCTGGCGCGGTGACCTTGCGACTCGTCGAATTCGTGGTGGCCGGTAACGAGGCCAGCGATCTGTTGCCGGTGCGGTCGGCGGCGCTGCTGCGCGCGTACGGTGCCCGAAGGGGCTTCTGGACGGTGCTGGACGAGGGGCCGGTGGAGCGCTGCCTCGCACTGCTGCTGGAGCGCGTTGACGGCGAGTGGACGGACCTGCACGTGCGGGCGGATGCCGGTGTGGAGAACGGGCGGACCGAGGACGGGGAGGCGCTGGCCCACCACGACGGCTGGGTGTACGTCTTCGGCTCCCACTTCGGCTCGAAAGCTGGTCCGCTGCGACCTCGGCGCGCCTTCGTGGCCCGGTTCCGGGAGGACGACGCGGCCACCGGGCCGGTGCCGGTGCACGTGGTGCGCAACTCGTTCCGACTGCACCGGGCGGTGAACGACGCCCTGGCCGCGTCCCCGTTCACCCTCCTGCCGGCGGGGGAGCGGGTGCGGGAACGGTTCATCGTGGAGACGCTGGCGCGGGGGACCGCCCGGGAGAAGAGCTGGGTGAGTCGGCTGGCCCCGGACGACCTGCCGTTGAACGTGGAGGCGGCGGCCTTCACCCCGGCCGGGACGGTGCTGCTCGGGCTGCGTTTCCCGGTCACCGACGCCGGTGAGCCGATCCTGGTCGAGGTGGCCGGTGTGCCGGGTATGTTCACGGCCGACCCGACGTGGCCGCGGGCGGTGGGGGCGTACGTGTTGACCGCTGTCACCCCGCCGGGGCAGCTGACCGGCTTCCGCGCGATCACCCCGACGGTGGACGGCGGGTACGCGGCCGTGATCGGCTCGATCGACGCGCTGGGCAAGGGGTCGGTCCTGCTCGACGACCACCCGGGTGGGGGTGAGGTCACCTCCCGGCACGTCCGTTTCCGGCTTCCCGCCGGCGAGACCGGCGAGGCCGGCGGGGCCGGCGAGGAGCGTCGGCTCGTCGGGGAGGAGGTGGCGGACCTGGCGCCGTTCCATCACGTCGAGGGGGTGGCGGAGCTGGACGGGCGACCGTTCTACGTCACCGACGAGGACCATCGGGTCGCGCTCTGGGTCGGCTGAGTCGGCGCGGGGGGCGGATGACCGGACGGCACCTCCGCGGACCAAGGGCCGCAGACCCTCGTGGTGCCGTCCGATCACCGGGGCCTCCCCGGTCCCGGTGCCCCGGCAGCGCGGGCGTCCAGGACGCGCGGCGCCGTGTTCGGGCATGGGAAGCATGCCGAACCGGCCCCGGAGGCGTCGAGGTTTTTCAGTCCAGGCTTAAAGATGGAGATTACTGCCGGCCAGGTAGAGTCGAACGGTCATCCGGCATCCCCCTGCCGGCGACACGGGAGCGCTCCATGCTGAAGATCCACTTTTCTGGGGAGGACATCCTCCGAACCCGGGTGGCGCCGGCGGCGGACCCGGTCTGGGAGCTGGTCCTCAGCCTGCACGTGCTGCGCGGCCGCAGCCGCGACCCGTTGACGGCCAACTGGCGGCGCACCGTGGCCCGGGATCTGCGCCAGGACTCCGCCTCGGAGCAGCTCCGCCTGCTCTTCGCGTTGAACCCACCGCGTGGCTACTTCCCCGACTTCCTCACCCCGTACGCCAGCGTCGAGGGCTTCGAGGCCGGGCTGGACGCGCTGCGCCGTACGCCCGCCGAGCTGCTGCACCGCGACCTGAGCGTGCTGGCCGCCGAGAATCAGCTGCCCTCCTCGGCGGCCGCGCTGGCCCGGGGTGAGGCGTCGGCGCTGCACCACCTGGCCGACTCGATGGAGCAGTACCGGTCCCTGGCGATCAGCCCGTACTGGAGTCGGATCCAGGCCGCAGTGGCGGCGGACCGCGCCCGGCGGGCGCGGGCGCTGCTCGACGGCGGTGTCGAGGGCCTGCTCACCAGCCTCCGACCGGCGATGCGCTGGGAGAGCGGGGTGCTGGAGGTCCGCAGTTATCCGCACAGCCGGGAGCTGCACCTGGACGGCCGTGGGTTGCTGCTGGTGCCGTCGTTCTTCTGCGCGGCCACCCCTGTCGCACTGCTCGACCCGGCGCTGCCACCGGTGCTGGTCTACCCGGTGGACCGGCTGGGCGCGCTGGTGTCGCCCGACGCCGGCGGCGGTTCCGCGTCCGGTGCCGCCCGCGAATCACTCGCCGCGCTGCTGGGCCGAACCAGGGCGGCGGTGTTGCAGGCCAGCGACGAGGGCTGCACCACCGGCGAGGTCGCCCGCCAGCTCAACATCTCACCGGCGGCGGCGAGCCAGCACGCCACTGTGCTGCGCAACGCTGGCCTGCTGGTCAGCCACCGCGAACGCAACAGCGTGCTGCACACGTTGACCCCGCTGGGCCGGGCCATGCTTGACGCGTGACCCGGCCGTTCCACACCGGGCGGGGCCGCGGCGTGCGCCGGGCTTCGGAGCGTGCGCTGGGCTTCAGGGCGCGCGCTCGCCGTGCTTCAGGGCGCGGGCGCGGCGTGCGCCGGGCTTCAGAGCGCGAGCGCGGCGCTCGCCGGGCTGCCGGGCGGTGGCGGCAGCAGGGTCGACCCGACGCCCTCGGCGGCCAGGGCGGCGCGCAGCCGGTGCAGGTCGGCGCCGAAGCGGACCAGCCCGATCGGCTCGACGGGTGTCGGGGCCGAGCCGAGCAGCAGGGCGGCGCCGTCCGGCCAGCCGGGCATCTCGGCGACCAGGCCGGCGCGTACCTCGGCCTCGTCGACCACTGTGAAGACAGTGCCGGGGGCGACCACCTCGGCGACCGCGTCGATCGCCCGTCGCACCGCGCCCAGGTCGGCCGGCGTCGGGCCGGGACCGTCGGCCAGGGTGGCGGCGTCGGACAGCCCGGCGGCGCGGGCCTCGGCGGTACCGAGTGAGAACAGGTCCTGTGCCGCGTCGCGGATCAGCGCCCGCGCGCCACCGGCGTCGTCCGAGTCGGTGGCGGGCAGGTAGCCCCGCACCACAGCGACGGGCACCTGATCGCACTTGCCCTTGATCAGCTCGCCGGCGCCCGCCAGCTCGTCCACCACGGCCATCTGGGTCAACTGCAACTCGTTGCCGTACGGGTCGATCTCGCCCCGGTGGTCGCGGATGGCCGGCATCCCGGCCACGCCGAGCGCCACGTCGGTGAGTCCGTTGCGCCAGGGCCGACCCATCGTGTCGCTGATGATCACGGCCAGGTCCAGGTCGTAGCGTTCCCGCAGCGCGTCCCGCAGAGCCCGCGCCGAGGCATCCGGGTCGACAGGCAGCAGCACCAGCTGGGTCTTGTCCACGTTCGACGCGTCGATCCCCGCCGAGGCCATCACGAAGCCGTGATGGGTCTGCACGATCCGGGTCGCACCCCGGCTGGCGACCACCCGGGCGGTCTCACCGGCCAGGACGTCGTCCCGTGCGGCCAGCCGTTCCGGCCCGTCCGCCGGCACGTCGACCAGTCGCCCCTCCGCCTTGGAAACGATCTTGCTGGTCACCACCAGCACGTCGCCGTTGCGCAGCCACGGCGCGGCGGTCGCGATCACCGCGGCCAGGTCGTCGCCCTCGGTCACGTGGCCGATGCCGAGCACCGGCAGAATCTCCAGCCTCACGTCAACTCCACCGCGGCGCGGACCATGGCCGCCGTCGCCGCCTCGTCGGTCATCCGCAGCGGCACCGCGCGGACCGTCACCTCGGGCACAACAGTGCCCGCGTCCTCCTCGGCCACCAGCCAACCGTCGAGCAGACCGCCGCTGGCCCTGCCGCCGTAGAGGCGACCCACCCCCGCCGCGCTGCACTCGACACCGAGCACTGCCAGACAGCGGTCGGCCATCCCCCGTACCGGCGCGCCGCCGATGATCGGGGAGACACCCACCACCGGCGCCGGGCCGTCCGCCACGGCCTCACGCAGCCCCGGTACGGCCAGCACCGGCGCGACGCTCACCACCGGGTTGCTCGGTGCGATCAGCACCAGGTCGGCCGAGGCGATCGCGTCCAGCACCCCGGGTGCCGGCTTCGCCGTCTCCGCGCCGACGAACACGAACCGCTGAGTGGGGATGTCGGCCCGGTACCGCACCCACCACTCCTGGAAGTGGATCGCCCGCTGACCCTCGTCGTCGTCGACCACGGCATGGGTCTCCAGACGGTCGTCCGTCGCCGGCAACAGGCGTACGCCCGGCTCCCAGCGGCTGGCCAACGCCTCGGTGACCGCGCTCAACGGGTAACCGCCGTTGAGCATGGTGCTGCGGACCAGGTGGGTGGCGATGTCCTTGTCACCGAGGCCGAACCAGGTCGGCTGTGCCCCGTACGCGGCCAACTCCTGCTTGACCGTCCAACTCTCGCCGACCCGACCCCAGCCCCGTTCCGGGTCGGCGCCCCCACCGAGCGTGTACATCACGCTGTCCAGGTCGGGGCAGATCTTCAACCCGTGTAACCACAGGTCGTCGCCGACGTTGACCACGGCGGTCACCTCCGCGCCGACGTCACGGGCGTACGCCCGGACCCCGAGCAGGAACCGGGCGCCGCCGATGCCGCCGGCCAGAACCACGATGCGCATGTCGACCATCCTCGCGCACGTGACGCCTCCGATCCGTGGGTGGCCCGCGAGACTAGGCTCACGTGCACCCTGTCCGTTGATGCCCCGAGGGGGAACTCGTGACCAGCCCCGCCGAGCCCGCGTCCGCCGACGCGTCGCAGGCCCGCCAGCTGACCAAGCCACTACGGGAGCTCGCCGCGCTCGCGCTGCTTGGTGCCAACGCCGTGTTCCTCTTCGTGGGCCTGCTCCGGCTGATCGCCCCGAACGACTACAGCTCCTTCACCGACCGGGCGGGCAGCGCCTTCTACGCGTTCATCGGGGTGGAGGCGGTGGGTCTGCCACTGCTGGCGGTGCTGCTGGCCACGCACATCTCGCCGGTGCTGGCGAAGGCGAAGCTGATCACGCAGGCAGCTGTCGTCGAGTACGCGGTCAGCGCCCTGTTCGGCACGCTGACCATGCTGATCTGGACGGTGGGCCGACTGGCCGAGGCCGAGGTGCTCGACGCGCTGCTCGGTGTGCTCACCCGGTTCGCCTGGATGGTGATCTTCGCGGTCGCCGCCTGGGTGGTCTACACCATCTGGCGCGCCCACTACTACGTGCCGCGACCCAAGCCCCAGCCGGGCGTCTACGGCCAGCCGCAGCCGGGCTGGCCGCAGCAGCAGGGTGGGTGGCCGGCCCCGGGTCAGCCCGGCGGCCAGCCGCAGGGTGGATGGCCCGCCCCCGGCCAGCCGGGCGGCTACCCGCAGGCGGGTGGTTACCCGCAGGCCGGCCAGTACGGCCAGCCGTCGCCGCCGTTCCAGGCACCGCAGTCCGCGCCGCCGTTCCAGGCACCGCAGTCGGCTCCGCCGCACCCGCAGTCCGTGCCGCCGTTCCAGGCACCGCAGTCCGCGCCGCCGTTCCCGCAGTCCGGGCCCCCGGCGAACCCCGCCCCGCAGTCGGCGCCGCCGTCCCCGGCCGCGCCGCCGTTCGGGCAGCCGCCGTCGGCCGACCCCACTCAGGCCATTCCGCGTCAGTCCGCCGACCCGACCGAGGTCATCTCCCACCCCACCGACCTGGACACCGACCGGACCCAACACATCAAGCCCAACGACCACCCCGACCAGCCCCGCTGAGTCCGCACCGGTAGATCTTGGACACTTTCCGTTCCGAGTTGACTATTCAGTCCCATGACATCTGTCAGTGTTGAAGTCTCGATACATGTGTCACTTGGCAGGGGCCTTGGGTGTGCTGGTCCATGGTGCCGGGTATGGCTTCTCGGCGGCGTGTCATGAATCTGCTCGATGCCCAGTTGGCTGCTGGGGTGCGGATCAACGCCGCCGAGTTCGCGCGTGAGCATGGGGTTTCGGTCCGTACCGTTTACCGGCATCAGGCACGGATCAGGGATGAGGGCGAGTGGCATGAGCGGTCCCGGCGGCCGCGTAGCAGTCCGCGGACGACGCCACCGGAGTTGGACGCCTGGATCTGCAAGCTGCGCGTCGAACTCGGCGTGGATAACGGGGCTGACTTCATTCGCGACGCGCTGATCGAGGTGCACGCCGCTACCGGTGCGCCGTGGCGGGTGCCGTCGCGATCGACGATCAACCGGGTCCTGGCCCGGCATGACCTGCTCGAACGGAACCCGGCGAAACGGCCGCGCAGCTCGTTTCGGCGGTTCGTCTACGCCCGGCCCCGCGACTGCTACCAAATTGACGCCACGAACGTCCGGCTCGCCGACGGCAGCCTCGCCGCGGTCTTCGACGTCCTGGACGACTGCACCCGAACCCTCGTCGGCTGTCACGCAACGAGCGCGGAGACCGCCGAAGGCGCGGTCACCGCGATCAGGCAGGCATTCGACGAGTACGGCACCCCGGCGATCGTGTTGTCCGACAACGGGACCGCGTTCACCAGCCGATTGACCCGGCCCGGATCGATCTCCACGTTCGTCCAGTGCCTCCTGGACCACAATGTCCGGCCGATCAACTCCAGCCCCTACCATCCGCAGACCTGCGGCAAGGTCGAACGCCACCACCAAACCCTCAAAAAATGGTTGAGCACCCACCCCGCCCCCGCAACCCGCGCGGAACTGCAGAACCTCCTCGACGTCTACCGCCGCTACTACAACACCCAACGACGCCACAGCGCCCTGCCGCGACGCGCCACCCCCGCCCAGGCATGGACACACGCGCCCAGCCTCGGCGGGCCGGCCAGCCTACCGATGCAAACCGACGCCACCCTGCACCGCTGCCTCGTGGGCAGCACCGGCGCCATCACCGTCGCCGGACACCGCACCAGCGTCGGCACCACCCACGCCGGCGCCACCATCACCGCCATCCGCGACCAGAGCCGGATCACCATCTACCACCAAGACGGCCAACCCCTCGGCCACTTCCACCTCACCCCCGACCGGACCTACATCAGCCTCACCCGAGCAGCCTGATCAACAACACCTGACACATCTATCGGGACTTCCCCTTGACACATGACTCGGGACAGCACAGTTCCGAGTTGACGGAAAGTGTCCAAGATTGCCAGCTGCGGGAGGTGTGAACGGCCTGGCGGCGCTGCCGCGATCGTTCAGTGCCGTTTCCCACGCTGCGGGCTGGGACTGGTTGGGTGGCGTCGCACTGCGCATAGGGTGAGTGGATGGTTGATCGCACCCACTCCGGCCCGAGCGATGCGAGCGTGCGGCGGGCCCTGGGCCGGGCCGCGAACGGGCGGGCGCTGGATGTCGACGAGGCGACCGCGCTGCTCGCCGCCCGCGGAGACGCGCTCGACGAACTGCTCCGGATCGCCGGTGGGATCCGCGACGCCGGGCTGCGGGACGCCGGGCGGCCGGGTGTGGTCACGTACTCCAAGAAGGTCTTCATCCCGCTGACCCGGCTCTGCCGGGACCGCTGCCACTACTGCACCTTCGCCACAGTGCCGCACCGGCTGCCGGCGCCGTTCCTGGACCGCGATGAGGTCCTCGCGATCGCCCGGGCCGGTGCCGCGCAGGGTTGCAAGGAGGCGCTGTTCACCCTTGGCGACCGGCCGGAGGAACGGTGGCCGGCGGCCCGGACCTGGTTGGACGAACGCGGCTACGACTCGACCCTGGACTACCTGCGCGCCTGCGCGGTCGCGGTGCTGGAGGAGACGGGTCTGCTGCCGCACCTCAACCCCGGGGTGCTGTCCTGGTCGGAGCTGCAACGGCTCAAGCCGGTCGCGCCGAGCATGGGCATGATGCTGGAGACGACCGCTACCCGGCTCTGGTCCGAGCCGGGTGGCCCGCACTTCGGCTCACCGGACAAGGAGCCGGCGGTCCGGTTGCGGGTGCTCGAGGACGCGGGCCGGGTCGGGGTGCCGTTCACCACCGGCATCCTGATCGGCATCGGGGAGACCCCGGCGGAGCGGGTGGACGCGCTCTTCGCGATCCGCCGCGCCCACCGGGAGTACGGCCACCTCCAGGAGGTGATCGTGCAGAACTTCCGCGCCAAGCCGGACACGGCGATGCGCGGCATGCCGGACGCGGAGCTGCACGACCTGGCCGCCACTGTGGCGGTGGCCCGGTTGCTGCTCGGCCCGAAGGCCCGGATCCAGGCCCCGCCGAACCTCATCGCCGGCGAGTACGACCTGCTGCTGCGCGCCGGCATCGACGACTGGGGCGGCGTCTCCCCGCTGACTCCCGACCACGTCAACCCGGAGCGGCCCTGGCCGCAGATCGACGAGTTGGCCCGGCACACCGAGTTGGCCGGGTTCACGCTGCGGGAGCGGCTGACGATCTACCCGGAGTACGTGCGGGCGGGCGACCCTTGGCTCGACCCACGGCTGTTGCCGCACGTCGGTGCCCTGGCCGACCCGGCGACGGGCATGGCGGTCGAGTCGGCGATGCCGCAGGGACGACCGTGGCAGGAGCCGGAGGAGGTGTTCGGCGGGCGGGTCGACCTGCACGCCACCATCGACACCACCGGCCGCACCGACGACCGGCGCGGCGACTTCGACAGCGTCTACGGCGACTGGTCCGAGGTCGCCGGCAAGGTCACCCCCGAGGCGACCGCGCGCCGTGCGGGCGTACCCGTGGCACCGGCCGGGAGTGGTGCGGACCGTGACCTGGCGGCCGGGCTCAAGCTGGCCGCCGACGACCCGGCGGCGCTGCTCGACCCCCGGCACACCGACGCCGCGCTGGCGCTGTTCGGCGCGGACGGGCCGGCGCTCGACGAGTTGTGCCGCCTCGCCGACGACGTGCGTCGCGCGGCGGTCGGCGACGACGTCACCTACGTGGTCAACCGCAACATCAACTTCAGCAACGTCTGCTACGTGGGCTGCCGGTTCTGTGCCTTCGCGCAGCGTGAGCGGGACGCCGACGCGTACCGGCTCTCCGTCGAGCAGGTCGCGGATCGGGCCGAGCAGGCGTGGGCGGCCGGTGCCAGCGAGGTGTGCCTCCAGGGTGGCATCGACCCGAAGATGCCGGTCACCGGGTACGCCGACATCGTGCGCGCCATCAAGGCCCGGGTGCCCGAGATGCACGTGCACGCGTTCTCGCCCATGGAGATCGTCACCGCCGCCGCGAAGGCCGGTGTGCCGGTGCGTGAGTGGTTGCTCCAACTGCGCGAGGCCGGGCTGGACACCATCCCGGGCACCGCCGCCGAGATCCTCGACGACGACGTGCGCTGGGTGCTGACCAAGGGCAAGCTCCCGGCCGCCGCCTGGGTCGAGGTGGTCAGCACCGCCCACGAGCTGGGCATCCGGTCCAGCTCCACGATGATGTACGGCCACGTCGACCACCCCGGGCAGTGGCTGGCGCACTTCCGGGTGCTGGCCGGGGTGCAGGACCGCACGGGCGGGTTCACCGAGTTCGTGGCGCTGCCGTTCGTGCACACCAATGCGCCGATCTATCTGGCGGGTATCGCCCGGCCCGGGCCGACCTGGCGGGAGAACCGGGTGGTGCACGCCATGTCCCGGTTGCTGCTGCACGGCCGGATCGACAACATCCAGTGCTCGTGGGTGAAGCTCGGCGACGAGGGCACAGTCGCGATGCTCCAGGGCGGCTGCAACGACCTCGGCGGCACGCTGATGGAGGAGACGATCTCCCGGATGGCCGGTTCCGACAACGGTTCGGCGCGTACCGAGGAGCAGTTGCGGGCCATCGCGAAGGCCGCCGGCCGTCCGGCGCGCAAGCGTTCGACTGCGTACGGTCACGCCCGGCCCTGACGTCGAACCTTTCCCCGCCACCGGCCGTACCACGCGGCATGACCAGTGATCAGCGGAAGCGGCAGTGGCCGCGACTGACCCGCCGGCAGACGTTGACCGCCGCGGCCAGCGCCACCCTCGGCGCCGCCGCGCTCACAGTGCCGGGCCTGTCGGCCGCGCAGAACGCCCCCGGCGCGGCCGGTCGAGCCGACGAACCGATCGTCGTGCACCTGCGTGACGCCGACTCCGGAACGATGGACGTCTTCGTCGGTGAGACGCGGATCGAGGTACGCGACCGCGGCCTGGCGGACCGGTTGCGGCGCGCCGCCCGGCGCTGACCCGACCCTCCGCCCCGCCATCCTGTCCCCGCCCAGTGAGGTTGGTCAGTCATGTCTTCCCACCGTGAGGCCCCGGAGATAGCCAAGGATCCGGTCGCCGACAGCTCCGACCTGTACGCGTTCGTCAGCCCCGACAAACGCGACACTGTCACGTTGATCGCCAACTATGTGCCGTTGCAGCTCCCTTCCGGGGGCCCGAACTTCTTCGAGTTCGGCGACGACGTGCGGTACGAGATCCATATCGACAACGACGGCGACGGTCGTCCGGATGTCACCTACCGGTTCGAATTCACCACCGAGATCACCAACCCGAACAGTTTTCTCTACAACACCGGGCCGATCGACTCGCTGGACAGCAAGAACTGGAACCGGCGGCAGTTCTACAGCCTGACCCGGGTGGCCGACGGCCGCGAGCACCGGTTGGCGCACAAGCTGGCCTGCCCGCCGTGCAACGTCGGCCCGCTGTCCACCCCGAAGTACGCCGACCTGGTGCGACAGGCGACCTACTCGCTCTCCACAGGGGAGCGGGTGTTCGCCGGGCAGCGCGCCGACGGGTTCTTCGTCGACCTCGGGGCGATCTTCGACCTCGGCACGTTGCGGCCGTTCCAGCAGCTGCACGTCGCCGGAAAGAAGATCTTCAAGGCCGAGGGGGACCCGGTCAACGCCACCGACCGGATGAACGTGCACAGCATCGCGGTGCAGGTGCCGCTGGAGCGGGTGCGCCGGCGCGCCAACCGGTACGGCGCCGGCGACCGGGCGTCGGTGATCGGGGTGTGGACGTCGGCGTCGCGTCGGCAGGTGCGGGTGCTCGGTGACCGGGGTGGGGCGGACACCTCCACCGGCCCGTTCACCCAGGTCTCGCGGTTGGGAAATCCACTGTTCAACGAGGTCATCGTGCCGATGTCCAAGAAGGACCTGTGGAACTCGCTGCCCCCGTCGGAGGACAAGCGGTTCGCCCAGTTCGTCGAGCAGCCGGAGCTGGCCGCGTTGCTGCCGGCGCTCTACCCGGACGTCTTCCCCAACCTGGACAAGCTCACCAAGGCCAAGAAGGCCCGAGCCGACCTGGTGGCGATCCTGCTCACCGGCGTGCCGGCCGGGCTGATCGACGGCTTCACCAACGCCACCGGCGACGTGCAGGCCGACATGCTGCGACTGAACACCGCGATCCCGCCGACCAGGCGTCCGGACCGGTTCGGGGTGCTCGGCGGGGACCTGGCCGGGTTCCCGAACGGGCGGCGGGTCGGTGACGACGTGGTCAGCATCGCGTTGCGGGCGATCGCCGGGGTCACCGTCCCGCTGGTGGACAAGACGTTCGAACCGGACGCGGCGGCCGCCGCTGTCACCCCGGGGCTGAGCGCCGCCGACGTGACAGCGCCGTTCCTCGGAAACTTCCCCTATCTGGGTACGCCGTACGACGGGTTCAACAACCCGCCGGCGGGGTCCTGATCGGCGCGGGGGCGAGCGGATGCACGAGCACACGTACGGGCCGTCGGAGACCGGGAGCGTCGTCCTCGATCTGGGCGGCGACACCGGTGCCCTGATCGTCTACACGGGTCGTGATCTGCATGGCCGGGAGATTGAGATCAGTCGCGACGATGATCGGCGGGTGCACTCGGCGGTGCGCGAGCGCCGGGTGCGGGACGGCTCGTTCCACAGTGCGGTCTATCCGGATCTGCCAAGCGGGATTTATACCGTCTGGTGGGACGACCGTACGCCCGCCGGCACGATTTCTGTCCATGGTGGAGAGATAGCCGAGTTTGCCTGGCCCAGCAGCGGTTTTGGGGTCGCTGGCTGACCTCGACGCATCGGTTTCACCGCCGCGCCCCGTCCACATTGTGGACGGGGCGCGAGTGCTGTCCACGGCTCGACGGGCGGTCTGCGCCGCGCCGCGTTAACCTGTCCCCCACCAAGATCAGCTTAGGGGTGGAGGTCTCTGGTGCCGTCCGGTCGGCGACTCTTCGGGGAAGCGCCACGGCAGAAAAGTCGGGCAACTCGCCGGAGAGGGCGTTACTCGGCCGGGGTCTGAATCGATAGGGCAGGTTGCGAGGCTGGACGGCCCGAGTGGCCGGCCGGGGGTGTCGGGAGGGCGACTCCATTATCAAGTTTGGCTTGACGGCGCACGCATTACACGCGTGTAATTTGAATGGGGTTGTTCGCACGGAACGCAACAAAACGGGACCGGACGGACAAGCACGCCTTTCGCGTGGGGGGTTGCAGCGGCGATGACGCCGGTGCGCGACAAGGAGGCATTTGATGGACGGCCAGCTTGAGGTGGCCGACCTGCTCGGAAACGCGCCGGAGTGGCAGGAGCGGGCGTTGTGCTCGCAGACCGACCCCGAGGCGTTCTTTCCCGAGAAGGGCGGCTCGACCCGCGAGGCGAAGCGGATCTGTTCGCGTTGCGAGGTCAAGACCGAGTGCCTTGAATACGCTCTCGGGCACGACGAGCGGTTCGGCATCTGGGGTGGGCTCTCCGAGCGGGAGCGGCGCAAGTTGAAGCGGCGGGCCGCCTGAGCGGTGCAGGTCTGGGCCGGGGGGCCCGCCTGGGCGGTGTGAGGTCGAGGCGGTGGGGGCCGCCCGACTCTCCGCTCGGGGGTTGGCTCAGGCGAGCTCGTCCGGGTCCACCCCGAGAAGGTTCGCCACCTGTTCGATGATCACGTCGTGGACGAGATCGGCGAGGTCCTCACGGTCCATCGCCCGGAACTCCAGGGGCCGCCGGTACAGCACGATCCGCGGCGGCACCTCCTGCCGGCCCGGGCGACCGGGCAGCAGCCGGGCCAGCGGGACCTCGCCGTCCTCCAGCACATCGGAGTCGTAGACGTTCAGGTCCGGCGGGACGTCCTCGACCGCGAACTCGACCCCGGCCAGCTCCTTGGCGAACCGACGCTCCAGCGTCTCGACGGTGTCCAGGACCAGGTCGTCGAAGACCTCGGCCTTGGTCCGCGCCAGCGGCACGGTGGCCGGCACCAGCCGCCCGCGCAGGCCGCGCCCGTGCCGGTCACGATGCGCACGCCGGCCGGAGCCGGGGCGGCGGTGTTCCGGGCTCGTCATGAGGCAAAGGGTAGCGCCCGTGTCGGGCTGGCCAGCGGCAGCGCCGATCCCGTGGCGCGGCGCGCCCAGGACGGTCGACTGTGATCACCATGACGGGCGTGTCGCAACGCGAAGCGATGCGCTGGACCCGGTAATGGAGATACCCTGCCGCACGTGAGGTCACCACGGCGCTGCTCCCGTAACGGCTGCCCCCGGCAAGCGGTCGCCACATTGACCTATGTCTACAACGAGTCGACAGCGGTGGTGGGGCCGTTGGCGGCGTTCGCCGAGCCGCACACGTACGACCTGTGCGAGCCGCACGCCCGCAGCCTGACCGCCCCGCGGGGCTGGGACGTCGTCCGGCACGAGGGCGAGTTCGAGCCGCCGCCGCCCACGACCGACGACCTGGTCGCGCTGGCCGAGGCGGTTCGCGAAGCCGCCCGCCCGGCCCCCCGCCCCCCGGAGCCGGACCAGAGCCGCCCCGAGAACCCCCACCAGACGGGCCGCCGAGGCCACCTCCGAGTAATCCCCCCCAACCACTAACCGGGCCCCCAGCGCTCCCCTCTTTCCGGCGTTGATCAAGAGGTTTCGGTCATCAGCTGGCGCGTTTTTGACGCAAACCTCTTGATCAACACCAGTGGGTGGGTGCGTTAGAGCTTGGTCCAGGCTTCGGTTAGGACTGTGCGGAGGATCTGCTCGATCTCGTCGAAGTGCTGCTGCTCGGCGATCAGTGGCGGGGCCAGCTGGATGACGGGGTCGCCCCGGTCGTCGGCCCGGCAGTAGAGGCCCGCCTGGAACAGGGCGGTGGAGAGGAAGCCCCGCAGCAGGCGCTCCGACTCGGCCTCGTCGAAGGTCTCCCGGGTGGCCTTGTCCTTGACCAGTTCGATCCCGTAGAAGTAGCCGTCGCCGCGGACGTCGCCGACGATCGGCAGGTCGTGCAGCTTCTCCAGGGTGGCCCGGAAGGCGTCCTCGTTGGCGCGTACGTGCCCGACCAGGTCCTCGCGGGCGAAGACCTCCAGGTTGGCCAGGGCCACCGCGCAGGAGACCGGGTGCCCACCGAAGGTCACCCCGTGCGCGAACATGCCGGTCTCGGTGAGGAACGGTTCCATCAGCCGGTCGCTGGCGATCATCGCGCCGAGCGGGGCGTAGCCGGAGGTGATGCCCTTGGCGGTGGTGATGATGTCCGGCTGGTAGCCGTAGCGCACCGCGCCGAAGTACTCGCCCAACCGCCCCCACGAGCAGATCACCTCGTCCGAGACGAGCAGCACGTCGTACGCGTCGCAGATCTCCCGTACCCGCTCGAAGTAGCCGGGCGGCGGCGGGAAGCACCCGCCGGAGTTCTGCACGGGCTCCAGGAAGACCGCGGCGACAGTGTCCGGCCCCTCCCGCTCGATGGCCCGACCGATCTCGTCGGCGGCCCAGCGGCCGAACGCCTCGGGGTCGTCGCCGTGCTCGGGCGCCCGGTAGAAGTTCGTGTTCGGCACCTTGATCGCACCCGGCACCAGTGGCTCGAAGTCGCTCTTGATGCCCGGCAGGCCGGTGATCGACAGGGCTCCCATGGAGGTGCCGTGGTAGGCGATGTACCGGCTGATCACCTTGTACTTGTTGGGCTTTCCGGTGCGCTTGAAGTAGGCGCGGGCCAGCTTCCACGCCGCCTCGACTGCCTCGGAGCCTCCGGTGGTGAAGAAGATCCGGTTGAGGTCGCCAGGGGTGAGCGCGGCGATCCGCTCGGCCAGTTCGATGGCCTTCGGGTGGGCGTACGACCAGAGCGGGAAGTAGGCCAGTTCACCGGCCTGCTTGGCGGCAGCCTCGGCCAGTTCGGTGCGGCCGTGGCCGGCGTTGACCACGAAGAGCCCGGCGAGCCCGTCCAGGTAGCGGCGACCCTGCGCGTCCCACACGTACGCTCCCTCGCCGCGCACGATGGTCGGCACCTCACCGGCGGAGTAGCTCGCCATCCGGGTGAAGTGCATCCAGAGGTGGTCGGTGGCGTTGGCCATGTCGAGCCCCATCGGTCGTCGGGCCGGTTCAAGGGGTGAGGCCGGCCGCTCTGTCAACGGTTATCGCACAGTTTCAACCTCCGGGGCAAGTGTTATCGGCGGTATCACGGTCAGTTGGCGACGGATTTAGCGCACACGCGTCACGGATGCAACGGAATCCGTACTGCCGTTGGCTGCTTCGTCGGCGGTCGGCGGTCGGCGGTCGGCGGGTCGGCGGTCGGCAGGAGCCGGAGGTGTGCTGGTGGCCGCCCTTTGGAGCTGAATCGTTTACGGCATCACACCAGCCGGTCGGGATGGCGCTCGGCTGCCCAGGTAGTGCCTGCCGGCCGCCGAATCGTTTGCGACATCAGCTCCAAAGGGCCTGGTCGGGGGAAGCGCCTCCTTCGGCTGCCGGCTCGATCCACCCCGCGGTTCGCTGAGATCGCGGTGTCCGGACGTGATTGATACCGCGTTATCGGTGAAGTCGAGTGGATCAAGCACGAACGCCGGGCGCGACAAGCGAGCGTCAGGCCGTACCCCAGGTGTAGGTCTGCTTGCGGAGCTTGAGATAGACGAACGCCTCGGTGGAGAGCACCCCGGGCACCGCGCGCAGTCGTTGCAGGATCTCCAGCAGGTGGTCGTCGTTGCGGCAGACCACCTCGGTGAGCAGGTCGAACGACCCGGCCGTGATCACCACGTAGTCGACCTCGTCCAGCTCGGCCAGCCGGTCGGCGACCGCCTCCAGGTCGCCGTCGGTACGTAGGCCGATCATCGCCTGCCGGTTGAAGCCGAGCTGGAGGGGATCGGTCACCGCCACGATCTGCATCACGCCGGAGTCGATCAGCCGCTGCACCCGCTGGCGGACCGCGGCCTCGGACAGCCCCACCGCCTTGCCGATCGTGGCGTACGGGCGGCGGCCGTCCTCCTGGAGTTGCTCGATGATCTGCTTGGCCACGTCATCCAGCAGAGCGTGATTGGCGCCTTCACGGACAGCGACGCGTCGACCGCCGTTGCTGTTCTCGTGCTGCCGGTTTGTCATTGCCCGCTCCCCATATCCCGAATCGTGATGTCGCGCGTGTATCCCCGCGTAGTCTGGCGTATTTCGTCGTGCATCGCTATTCCCGCAACGGAATCCCTTGTAAGGGAGGTCACCTCATGTCAGGATCAGTCGTCCATGGCACTTGACCCTCCCGACATTCCCGCCGGCGTGCCTCCCCGTCCCGCCCGCCGACGATGACCCCCTAGGAGTCGTCATGCGTACTCCCCTCCGGCCCCTCTCCCGGCGTGGACTGCTCACCGGCACTCTCGGTTCGGCTGCCCTGCTCAGCATGGGCGGCAGCCTCGCGGGCTGCGGCACCAAGGGCGCGCAGCAGACCGAAGCCGGCTGCGTCAGCGAGGACCTCTCCGGCACCGAGAAGAAACTCGCCTTCGCCAACTGGCCGCAGTACATGGACGTGGACGACACTGACGAGTCCGAGCGGCCGAGCCTCGACGAGTTCATCACGAAGACCGGCATTCAGGTGACCTACACCGAGGACATCAACGACAACAACGAGTTCTTCGGCAAGGTGCAGAACCAGCTCGCCGCCTGTCAGAGCACCGACCGGGACATCATCGTGCTGACCGACTGGATGGCGGCCCGGATGATCCGGCTCGGCTGGATCCAGAAGCTGGACCCGGCGAAGATCCCGAACGTGCAGGCCAACCTGCTTCCGTCGCTGCTCAACCGCCCCTTCGACGCCGAGAACCGGATCTCCATTCCGTGGCAGTCCGGCCTCGCCGGCCTTGCGTACAACGGCAACGTCACAAAGGAACTGCGGACTGTCGACGAACTGCTCACCCGCCCCGACCTCAAGGGCAAGGTGACAGCGCTCAGCGAGATGCGCGACACCATGGGTCTGCTGCTCGGGTCGAACGGGCACGACCCGGCGAACTTCACCGCCGCCCAGTTCGACGACGCCCTCAACAAGCTCAAGAAGGCCGTCGACTCCGGGCAGATCCGCAAGTTCACCGGCAACGACTACGCGCCCGACCTGGCCAAGGGCGACATCGCCGCGTGCATCGGCTGGTCCGGCGACGTCATCCAACTGTCCGGTGAGGACGAGAAGGTGCGGTTCGTCGCGCCGGACTCCGGCGTGATGCTTTACAGCGACAACATGATGGTCCCCAACAAGGCCACCCACAAGGGCAACGCCGAAGCGCTGATCAACTACTACTACGAGCCGGCGGTCGCGGCGAAGCTCGCCGCGTACGTCAACTACATCTGCCCGGTCAAGGGCGCCCAGGCCGAGATGGAGAAGATCGACCCCGAGTTGGCCGCCAACCCGCTGATCTTCCCCGACGAGGCGCTGCTGTCGAAGTCCAAGGTGTTCATGGCCCTGGACGAGAAGCAGGAGAAGGAGTACGAGGGCAAGTTCCAACAGGTCATCGGGGCGTGACGAGGATGGCGCGCGAGACACCCGCCGGCGACCTGCGCCTGGCCAACCTCACCAAACGGTTCGGCGTCTTCACCGCTGTCGACGACCTGAGCCTGACCATCGAGCAGGGCTCGTTCTTCGCACTGCTCGGCGCGTCCGGCTGCGGCAAGACCACCACGTTGCGGATGATCGCCGGTCTGGAGGAGCCGACCAGCGGCCAGGTGCTGCTCGGTGACCGGGACATCGCCCGGCTGCGGCCGTACAAGCGGCCGGTCAACACCGTCTTCCAGAGCTACGCGCTCTTCCCGCACCTCGACATCTTCGAGAACGTGGCCTTCGGGCTGCGTCGACGGGGCATCCGCTCGGTCGACGACGAGGTCACCCGGATGCTGTCGCTCGTGCAACTCGACGGCTACGGCAACCGCCGCCCCGCCCAGCTCTCCGGAGGTCAGCAGCAGCGGGTCGCGCTGGCCCGCGCCCTCATCAACCGACCGCAGGTGCTGCTGCTCGACGAGCCGCTGGGCGCCCTCGACCTCAAGCTGCGCCGGCAGATGCAGATCGAGCTGAAGCGCATCCAGACCGAGGTCGGCATCACCTTCGTCCACGTCACCCACGACCAGGAGGAGGCCATGACCATGGCCGACACCGTCGCGGTGATGAACGCCGGCCGGATCGAACAGTTGGGTGCACCGGCCGACATCTACGAGTTTCCCGCCACCGCCTTCGTCGCGAACTTCCTCGGCCAGTCCAACCTGCTCGCCGGCGAGGCCACCGGCGTCAGCGGCGGCGACGTCGCGGTGACGGCGCACGGCACGCGCCTCTCGGTGCCCGCCGGCCGGTCACGGGCCGACCACGGCCCTGTCCACCTGGGGGTACGCCCCGAGAAGCTGATTCTGGTCGGCTCCGCCGACCAGGTGCCCGCGGGGCATCAGCACGTCACCGGAGTGGTCACCGACGCCTCCTACGTGGGAGTCAGCACGCAGTACCTGCTGCGCACCGGCTGGGGCACCGAGTTGTCGGTCTTCGCCGCCAACAGCGGAACGTCGACGCGGGTGGCGGTCGGCAGCGAGGCCGTGGCGTACTGGGATCCACGGCACGCGTTCCTGCTGCCCCGTGACGCCGCCGACAGCGACCGCACGTCGCCGGTGCTCGACGAGCCGGTGGGTGCGTCGTCGTGACCCTCCTGGCTCCCACCGGAGCGGGGCACCCGCCACCCGCGCCACCGGCAGCCCGGTCCGGGCGGCGCCGACTCCTGCCGTACCTGCTGTTGTTGCCCGGCGCGGCCTGGCTGCTCATCTTCTTCGGCGTGCCGCTGCTGCAGTTGGCGGCGGCCAGCCTGTACGACCCCAGCGGTTCGCTCTCCACCGGGTACGTGATGACCTGGGCGGTCGGCAACTACCCGGACGTGGTGCAGGCGTACTGGCCGCAGTTCCTGCGGTCGTTCGGCTACGCCGGGTTGGCCCTGCTGCTGGCGCTGCTGCTGGGCTACCCGCTGGCGTACGCGATCGCGCAGAAGGCCGGCCGTTGGAAGAACCTGCTGCTGGTGTGCGTCGTCGCGCCGATGTTCACCAGCTTCCTGGTCCGCACGCTGGCCTGGAAGACGATCCTGTCGGACAACGGCGCGCTCGTCGGTCTGCTGCGGGACGTGCACCTGCTCGCCCCGGACGGTCGGCTGCTGGCCACCCCGTTCGCTGTGGTGCTCGGCCTGACGTACAACTTCCTGCCGTTCCTGGTGCTGCCGCTGTACGCCAGCCTGGAGCGGCTGGACCACCGGTTGCTGGAGGCGGCCACCGACCTGTACGCGAGTCCGGTGCAGGCGTTCCGTCGGGTGACACTTCCGCTCTCCATGCCCGGTCTGGTCGCCGGCACGCTGCTGTTCTTCATCCCGGCCAGCGGCGACTACATCAACGCCGAACTGCTCGGCACCCCGAACGAATACATGATCGGCAACGTCATCGACTCGGCGTTCCTGGTCCGACTGGACTACCCGCAGGGCGCCGCGCTGTCGTTCCTGCTGATGGCGGCGATCCTCGCGGTGGTCTTCGGCTACCTCCGTCGAGCCGGCACGGAGGAGGTCCTCTAATGCGACTTTCGCGCTGGTTGGCGGACCGCTGGGTGATGATCGTGGCGTTGCTGGTGCTCGGCTACCTGGCGCTGCCGATCCTGGTGGTGGCCGCGTTGTCGTTCAACAGGCCGTCGAGCCGGCTGTCGTACGACTTCAACGAGTTCACACTGGACAACTGGCAGCAGCCGTGCGCCACCTCGGACATGTGCGACGCGGTGGTCCGCAGCGTGCAGATCGGCTTCATCGCCACTGTGGTCGCCACGGTGCTCGGCACCCTGATGGCGTTCGCGCTGGTCCGGCACCGCTTCCGTGGGCGGTCCGGGATCAACGTGCTGATCTTCCTGCCGATGGCCACCCCCGAGCTGGTGATGGGCACGTCGTTGCTGGCCCTGTTCGTGTCGGCGGGCGTACCGCAGGGGTTCTGGACCATCGTGATCGCGCACGTGATGTTCTGCGTGTCGTTCGTGGTGGTCACAGTGAAGGCGCGGCTCGCCGGGATGGACCGGCGGCTGGAGGAGGCCGCCATGGACCTCTACGCCAGCGAGTGGCAGACCTTCCGGCGGATCACCCTGCCGCTGGTGCTGCCCGGCATCGTGGCCGCCGCGTTGCTGGCCTTCTCGCTGAGCTTCGACGACTTCATCATCACGAACTTCAACGCCGGCACCACAGTCACGTTCCCGATGTACGTCTGGGGCGCCGCCCAGCGTGGCATCCCCCCGCAGGTCAACGTGATCGGCACCGCGATGTTCGCTGTCGCGCTGCTGCTCGTGGGGCTCAGCTCGCTGCGCGGTCGACGGGCCCGCCGTGCCAACCTGCTGGCCGGCCCGTCATGACCCTTCCGCATACCGGCCGGGCGCTGGCCGACGCGGCACCCGTGCCGTACTGGCTCGATCGCCCGGACCGCCCCGACCCGCTGCCGCCACTGGCTGGTCGGCACTCCGCCGACCTGCTGGTGATCGGCGGTGGTTACAGCGGGCTGTGGACCGCGTTGTTGGCGAAACAGGCGGACCCGGACCGGGACGTGCTGCTCGTCGACGCCGGGACTTGCGGTTGGGCCGCGTCCGGGCGCAACGGCGGGTTCTGCGCCGCCTCGCTGACCCACGGCCTCGCCAACGGCGTGGACCGGTTCCCCGACGAGGTCGGCGAGTTGGAACGCCTCGGCCGGGAGAACCTGGACGCCATCGCCGCCACAGTCGCCAAATTCGACATCGACTGCGACTTCGAGCGCACCGGCGAGTTGGCCGTCGCCGTCGAGCCGTACCAACTCGACGGGCTGGCCGCCGACGCGGACCTGGCCCGCCGGTACGGCCACCGCGTGCGCCTGCTCGACCGGGACGAGGTGCGCGCCGAGGTGCACTCACCGACGTACCTGGGTGGGATGTTCGACGCCGACCGGGTGGCCATGGTGGACCCGGCGAAGCTGGCCTGGGGTCTGCGCCGCGCCTGCCTCGACCTCGGCGTCCGGGTGCACGAACACACACGGGTCACCGGCCTGCGCGCCGACGGCCCGGCCCTGCACGCCAGCACAGTGGGCACCGACCCCGCCGCCGTGCCGGCCGACCGGGCCGACACCCGGGCCGCCGGCCTGCCCGGCTCGGTACGGGCACGGCGGGTCGTGCTGGCCACCAACGCGTTCCCACCGCTGCTGCGCCGGCTACGGGCGTACCTGGTGCCGGTCTACGACCACGTGCTGATGACCGAACCGCTCACCCCGGCCCAGCGCGACGCCATCGGTTGGCGCAACCGACAGGGGCTCGCCGACACCGCCAACCAGTTCCACTACTACCGGATCACCGCCGACGGGCGGATCCTCTTCGGCGGCTACGACGCCGTCTACCACTACGGCAACCGGGTCGCGCCCGAGCTGGAACAACGACCAGCCACCTTCACCACCCTCGCCCGCCACTTCTTCACCACGTTCCCGCAGCTCGCCGACGTGCGGTTCAGCCACCGTTGGGGCGGGGTCATCGACACCTGCACCCGGTTCTGCCCGTTCTTCGGCACCGCGTACGGCGGCCGGCTGGCGTACGCGGCCGGGTACACCGGCCTCGGCGTCGGAGCCACCCGCTTCGGGGCCCGGGTGCTGCTCGACCTGCTCGACGGTGGGAACACCCCGCTGACCGGTCTCGATCTGGTTCGCCGCAAGCCACTGCCGTTCCCACCGGAACCCGTCCGCGCGGTCGGCATCAATCTCACCCGCTGGTCACTGGCCCGCGCCGACGCGCGCGAGGGCCGGCGCGACCTCTGGCTCCGTACTCTCGATCGTTTCGGTTTGGGGTTTGATTCCTGATGCGTGTCCTCCTCGTCGGCGCCGGTGGCGTCGGCTCCGCCGCCGTAGCCATCGCCGCCCGACGGACCTTCTTCGAGACCATCGTGGTCGCCGACCACGACCCCGTTCGCGCACAGCGGGCGGTCGCCGGGCACGGTGACCGGTTCGTCGCCGCCCAGGTGGACGCCTCCTCGGCCGACGCGATCACCGCGCTGTGCCGCGAGCACCGGATCACGCACGTGCTGAACGCCGTCGACCCGCGGTTCGTCATGCCGATCTTCGACGGCGCGTTCGCGGCCGGCGCCGACTACCTGGACATGGCGATGTCCCTGTCGCACGCCGAGACCGGGGTGAAGCTCGGCGACGAACAGTTCGCGGTGGCCGACACCTGGTCGGCGGCCGGTCGGCTGGCGCTGTGCGGCATCGGCGTCGAGCCCGGCCTGTCGGACGTGTTCGCCCGGTACGCCGCCGACGAACTCTTCTCCGAGATCGACGAGATCGGCGTCCGGGACGGGGCGAACCTCACAGTCGACGGGTACGACTTCGCCCCCTCGTTCTCCATCTGGACCACCATCGAGGAGTGCCTCAACCCACCGGTCGTCTGGGAGAGAGACCGGGGCTGGTTCACCACCGAACCGTTCTCCGAGCCGGAGGTCTTCCACTTCCCCGAGGGAATCGGGCCGGTCGAGTGCGTCAACGTCGAGCACGAGGAGGTGCTGCTCATCCCGCGCTGGGTCAAGGCCCGGCGGGTCACCTTCAAGTACGGCCTCGGCGACGAGTTCATCGACGTGCTCAAGACGCTGCACAAGCTCGGCCTGGACGCGGTCTCCCCGGTGCGGGTCCGCGGCGTCGACATCTCCCCGCGTGACGTGGTGGCCGCGAGTCTGCCCGACCCGGCCACGCTCGGCGCCCGGATGCGCGGCAAGACCTGCGCCGGCACCTGGGTACGCGGCCTCGGCCCGGACGGGCAACCCCGGGAGGTCTACCTGTACCACGTGGTCGACAACGAGTGGTCGATGCGGGAGTACGGGCACCAGGCGGTGGTCTGGCAGACCGCCGTCAACCCGGTCGTCGCGTTGGAGTTGCTCGCCACCGGCGCGTGGGCCGGTGTCGGGGTGCTCGGACCGGAAGCGCTACCCCCGATGCCCTTCCTCGACCTGCTCACCGGCTACGGCTCGCCCTGGGGCATGGAGGAGCGGTGAACGTGCCCCGGCCCCCGCCCCCGCCCCCGCCCCCCGCGATCTTGCACTTTCTGTACTCACTTTTCCCCGCTTATCGGGCATTTCGGCGACAGGATCTGCAAGATCGCGGAGTGGGGATCGCGGAGCGCGGATTCTGGGGTGTAGGCCCTAGCACGGGAGGGGTTGGGGTTGGGGATTGTCCACAGGGGGGTGGGTTTTCCACAGGTAGTCATTGCAGGGCGTCGTCGGGGTCCTGAAATGGTCAGCTTGCTCCTATGGCTACTCAACTGTGGCGTACCGACGCGCTGATGCGGGAGCTCACCGTTGGACGGATCCGTACCCGGCTCGATCGCGAGGAATTGCACCGCGTACGCAGAGGGGTCTATGCGAACAAGCCCTGCGACGACGATGACGAACTGCGTGCCCTGATGCTCCGGCTACCCGATGGTGCGATGTTGGCGAGGCAGAGTGCCGCTCGCCGATACGGCTTCGGGGTGCTGCGCGACGATCTGATCCACATCCAGTTGCCCGCCGAGGTGCCAAAGCCCCGTCTGCCCGGGGTGGTCGTTCACCGGACGGTTCTACCCGCTCGGCCGGTCTTCGTCAGAGGTCTGCCCTGCGTACCGGCGGCGCGCTGTGCAGTCGACCTTGCTCGCGCCGTTCGGCGGCTCGACGCACTCCCGGTGCTCGACGCTGCGCTCCGGTCGGGCTTGATTACCCAGGATGAGCTGATGGCCGAGGTCGCGGCCCACAACGCATTGCGTGGTGTCCGGCAGGCCCGGCAACTCATAACGCTGGCGGACGGTAGGGCGGAGTGCCGACAGGAAAGCCAGTTGCGACTGATCCTGATCGACGGCGGGCTGCCCCCACCGGAGCCACAACTATGGGTGGCCGACCGCAATGGCATCCCTCTGTACCGGCTCGATCTGGGCTACCGCGAACGCCGAATCGGCATCGAGTACGACGGACTGTCGCACCTGGACCGTGACCGGCTCAGGTACGACCGGGAGCGGGTCAGCTGGCTGGACGCAGCCGGTTGGCGAATGCGCTATTTCACCGACCTTGACCTCTATCGCCGCCCCCAACACATCAAAGCCACCATCCGCGCAGCCCTCTCGTAGCCATCCCCACCCCCATTCCCGTCGATCTTGCACTTTGTGCCGCACAAATGTCTCTAATGCACTATTTGTCGTAACAGGAAGTGCAAGATCGACGGGGGTGGGACGGGATGGGGTGGGGGCTGGGGGAGTCTCCGTGATGCCGCTCACCCTCGCGGGCCAACCGCGAGGCCCTCGGTGGGGACGGACGACGCAGCTGGCATGACATGGGTGTGAAGTCGACATCCATGGGCTTGCGATGGTTTGCCCGCTGGACACTCGCGTGGAGGATGGCTGCGGCGGGTGCTTACAGAACCCTTAACCCGGGCCTGCGACGGTATGCCGGGCAAGCCGAACTCGGGGGAGCGGAAACGTGCGGGTGCTGGTGGCGGACGACGAGCGGTTGTTGGCGGACACGGTGGCCGAAGGGTTGCGCCGCCTGTCGATGGCCGTCGACGTCTGCTACGACGGTGACGGTGCGCTGGAGCGGGTCGGGGTGAACCGGTACGACGTCGCGGTGCTGGACCGGGACATGCCCGGGCACACCGGCGACGAGGTGTGCCGCAGCATCGCCGACTCCCAGGTCGGCACCCGGGTTCTGCTGCTCACCGCGGCGGCCGGCATCCGGGACCGGGTGGAGGGCCTCGGCCTCGGCGCGGACGACTACCTGACCAAGCCGTTCGCGTTCGCCGAGTTGGTGGCCCGGGTGCAGGCCCTGGGGCGACGGTCGACGCCGGCGCTGCCACCGGTGCTCGCTCAGGACGGCCTGGCGCTGGACGTGGGCCGGCACCTGGCCACCCGGGACGGCCGCCCGCTCGCATTGAGCCCGAAGGAGTTCGCGGTGCTGCACGTGCTGCTGCGCGCGGAGGGCCAGGTGGTCAGCGCCGAGGAGTTGCTGGAACAGGCCTGGGACGAGTTCGCCGACCCGTTCACCAACGCCGTACGGGTCACCGTGATGACCCTGCGCAAGAAGCTCGGCGATCCCGCGATCATCCACACCGTTCCGAAGGCCGGCTACCGCATCGGCGGCACGGCGTGAGCTGGACGCCCCGACGTCGGGTGCTGCTGGTGGGTCTGCTGGCGCTGCTGGCCGGGCCGGTGTTGCCGGCGATGGGCAAGTGGCTGTCGGGGGTGACCTGGACCTGGGGGCAGCAGTTCTGTGATCTGCCGATGCCCGGGTTGTATTCGGTGTGCCGCAGCGTACGGCCGGGGGCGTTCATGCTGCCCCTGGTGGCCGTCCTGCTCGTGACAGTGGCCGTCCTGGTGGGGCTGTGGTTCGCCGCCGTGTGGTGCCTGCGCCCGGTCGCTGACCTGGCCGGGCCGATCGGGCACCTGGGCCCGCAGAACCTCGGCCACCGGATCCGACCCCGGGGCCGCGACGAGCTGGCCCGGCTGTCCCGGGCGATCGACGAGATGATGGAACGCGTCTCCGCCGGGTACGAGGGGCAGCGGCGGTTCGCCGCGAACGCCTCGCACGAGCTGCGGACGCCCCTCGCGGTGCAGCGGACGCTCATCGAGGTCGGCATGGCCAGGACGCTCACCGGTGAGCAGTTGGAGTTGTTGACCAGTCAGCTGCTGGAGACCAACGAGCGCAACGAACGCCTGATCGAGGGCCTGCTCGCGCTCAGCGAGAGTGACCAGGGCCTCCGTTCGCGGATACCGCAGCGGTTGGACGCGATCGTCGAGGCGGTGCTGGCCGGATACGTGGACCGGGCCCGGGAGGCCGGGGTCACGGTGGAGACCCATCTCGAACCCCGGGTCGTCGTCGGTGAGCGGGTGCTGTTGGAGCGCCTGGTCACCAACCTGGTGGAGAACGGGATCAAGTACAACCGGCCGGGCGGTTCGCTGACGGTCGTGGTCAGCGGCGTGCCCGCGCTGTCAGTGGTCAACACCGGCCAGCCCGTGCCGGCGGAGGCGGTGGCCGGTCTGTTCGAGCCGTTCCGCCGACTCGCCCGGGACCGGACATCGCAGGGCGGCGGGGCCGGCCTGGGCCTGGCCATCGCCCGCTCGATCACCCAGGCGCACGACGGCATCATCGCGGCCCGGCCCGCCGAGTACGGCGGCCTGCGGGTCGACGTCCAGCTACCCACTCTGACCTGACACCTCCACCCACTCACCGGGGTCCACGTGCTGCTGGATCCCGCCTGTGGTGTGCCCGAAAAAGGAGAGACGATGACACGCACCGTTGGCCAGGTCCGGGCCGATGTCGAGGAGGCCAGCCGCTGGCTCGCCGGCCGGGTGGTCCGCACACCCGTGCTGCGGTCCCCGGTGATCGACGAACTCGCCGGGGCGCGGGTCCTGCTCAAGGCGGAGAACCTGCAGAACGGCGGCTCGTACAAGATGCGGGGCGCGCTGCGCGCGGTCGGCCGCCTCGCCGCGGCCGGCCACACCGGCGTGATCGCGCAGAGCACCGGCAACCACGCGGTGGCGGTGGCGTTGGCGGCCCGGAAGAACGGGCTTGCGGCGACAGTGGTGCTGCCGGTCGACGCGGCACCGACGAAGGTCGACCGGGCGCGCGCGGCGGGGGCGCGGGTGGTCTTCGCGGGCACCGGCGTCGAGGAGCGGGTGGCGGTGGCCAACGGGCTCAGCGACGAGAGCGGTCACCCCGTCATCGACGCGTACGACCACCCGGACGTCATCGCCGGGCAGGGCACCGCGAGCCTGGAACTGATCGAGGACGCCGAGCGCGCGGGCACGCCGTTGGACACGCTGGTCGTACCGGTGGGTGGTGGTGGCGGGGTGGCCGGCGCGTGCCTGGCCGCCGCCGGCTCCGCCATCGAGGTGTACGGCGTGGAGCCGGTGGGTTGCGACTCGCTCGCCCGCAGCCTGGCAGCCGGTGTACGCGTGCCGGTCGCGCCGGCGCCCACCATCGCGGACGGGCTGCGGCCGTCGTGCGTGGGTGAGCTGCCGTTCGCCATCGTGCGGGACACGCTGCGCGGGGTCGTCCGGGTCGACGACGAGGAGATCGCGGCGGCGTTCCGGCTGATCCTGACGGAGCTCAAGGTGCTCGCCGAACCGTCCGGGGCGGCCGGCCTGGCCGGCGCCCTCCGGCTTCCGCCGGCACGTGACCGGCAGCGGACGGTCGGCGTGGTGCTGACCGGCGGAAACGTGGAAGCGGCGCTGGTGGCCCAGTTGATGACCCCGCGATCCGCCGACCTCACCGGGGAAGGGGTGGCGGCGTGAGCGCGCCGGTTCGGATCGGAATCCTGTTCGGTGGACCGTCGGCGGAGCACGAGGTCTCCTGTGCCTCCGCGCTCGGGGTGGCCCGGGCGCTCGCCGGCGGCGGCTACCGCACTGTCGCCATCGGCGTCACCCGCAGCGGTGGGTTTCGCCTGATGCCCGACGCGCTGTTGGCCGAGTTGCGCGACCGGCCGGCCGGCGAGCGGGCCATCGACGACCAGTTGGTGGTGACCGGGCCGGCCGTCGAGTTGCGGGCCGGTCCGCGTCCGGGCGTCGTGCAGGTGTCCGCCGGTAACGCACCCGGCGCGGTGCACGCCGAGCTGGACGTGGTCTTCCCGGTGCTGCACGGCCCGTACGGCGAGGACGGTGTGGTGCAGGGGCTGCTGGAGTCGTTGAACGTGCCGTATGTCGGGTGCGGCATCCTCGCCTCGGCGGTGGGCATGAACAAGGTGGCGATGAAGCGGGCGCTGCGCGCCGAGGGCATCCCCGTCACCCCGTACGTGGCGTTCGACGCGCACACCTACCGGGCTGTCGACGACCCGGAGAAGCTGGTGACCGGGCTGAGTAGGCCACTCTTCGTCAAGCCGGCCAGCATGGGCTCGTCCATCGGCATCTCCCGGGTCGGCGAGGGTGACGACCTGGCCGCCGCCGTGGAGGAGGCGCTTCGCCACGACCAGCTCGTCATGGTCGAGCAGGGTGTCGCCGGCCGGGAGTTGGAGTGCGCGGTGCTCGGTGGCTGGCGCCCCGAGGCGTCGGCGGTCGGCGAGGTGCGGGTCAGCGGCGGCTGGTTCGACTACCAGCAGAAGTACTTCGGCGACGCCGACCCGATGATCGTCCCCGCCGTGCTGCCGGACGAGGTGACCGCGCGGGTACGCGAGCTGTCGCTGCGCGCGTTCGCCGCGATCGGCGGGTGGGGTCTGGCCCGGGTCGATTTCTTCTACGACGAGACGACCGGTGAGCTGTACGTCAACGAGCTCAACACGATGCCCGGCTTCACCGCGCACTCGATGTACCCGAAGGTGTGGGCCGCCGCCGGGGTCAGCTATCGGGAGGTGGTGGACCGGCTCGTCGAGTTGGCCCGGGTGCGGCACGCGGAACGGTCCGCGAGCGCGGCGGGGAGTGTCCGATGATCCTGCTCTCCGATCCCCGGGTGGCGGCGGTGCCCAGCGCCGACGACGGCGAGGAGTTCGTGGACCTGCGTGAGCTGCCGGAGCTGCGGCTCGACGGACGGGCCGCCGACCCGGCCGGGGCGTACGCCCGGTTGCGCGCCGGTGTCGTGGACCGTCTGCTGGCCGCGCAGCGTGCCCTGCCCGGTGGGCTGCGCCTGCTGGTGGTCGAGGGCTACCGGCCGTACCAGGCGCAACTGGCCATCTTCACCGGCTACCGGGACGAGCTGCGGCGACGGCACCCGGACTGGTCGCCGCAGCGGCTGCACCGGGAGACCACGAAGTTCGTCTCACCGGTCGAGGTGGCCCCGCACAGCACGGGCGGCGCTGTGGACCTGACGCTCTGTACCGACGACGGTGTGGAGCTGGACCTGGGCACGGCCATCGACGCCACCCCTGAGGACAGCGCCGACGCCTGCTTCACCGACGCGCCGTCGATCGTCGGCACCGCCCGTCGGCACCGGCAGATCATGGTGGACGCCCTCGGTGGCGCGGGGATGGTCAACTACCCGACCGAGTGGTGGCACTGGTCGTACGGCGACCGTTACTGGGCGCTGATCACCGGTGCTCCGCGCACCCGGTACGGACCCGTGGACCTGACCGCCGCACGATCGATACCCGTACCGGCTGAACGGTAGGGCGCTCCGGTCCGTACCAGGTGGGTGAAGACACCACCGAGGACGGGAGTGACGGCGATGAGGGTTCAGCGCAGGCACGTGCTGGCGGCGGGTGTGGCGGTGCTCGCCGTGGTGGGCGTGTCGGTGGGGACCAGCTTCGGGTTCGCCGACACGGCCCCGGCACGGTCGTCGGTCTGCTCCGGCTCGGTCACCTTCTCCGCGGAGGGCGGTGCGCCGGCGGCGACCAGCGACCGGTTCCCGGTGGGTACGCGGCTGCGGGTGACGAACCTGGACAACAACCGGGCGGCCACTGTGACCGTCACCGGCCCGTCGGGCAGTTGCGTGCTGCTCAACGCGGCGGCCATGGAGTTGGTCCGCGAGCCGGGGAAGAACGTGATCCGCCGCAACGTGGTGGAACGCGTCGACGGCGCGGCGCCGCCCGCCGGTGCTCCGGCCCCCGGCACGGTCCGCCCCGGTGCCGCGTCGCCCGGCGCGCCCGGCCCGGCACCCCGGTCGGCGTGCTCGGGGGCGATCACCTTCTTCGAGGAGGCGGCCGGGCCGGCGGCGACCAGCGGGCAGTTCCCGGTGGGCACCCGGCTGCGGGTGACCAACCTGGACAACAACCGGGCGACCACTGTGACGGTGACCGGCCCGTCCGGCAGTTGTGTGCTGCTGAACTCCGCGGCCATGGAGCAGATCCGGGAGCCGGGCAAGAACCTGGTGCGCCGCAACACTGTCGAGGTGCTTCGCTGACGTCGGCGGAGGGGCCCGCGCACCGGGCCCCTCCGCCACTCAGCCTGCTCCGCCGCTCAGCCGAAGGCGGCGTCGAGGACGTCCGCGCCCCGGCTGAGCTGCCCGTCGGGGATCACCAGTGGGGGCAGGAAACGCAGCACGTTGCCGTACGTGCCGCAGGTCAGGGTGAGTAGGCCGGCGGCGTGACAGGCCGCCGAGATCGCCGCGGTGGCGACCGGGTCGGGGGTGAGCGTGCCCGGCAGCACCAGTTCGATGGCGAGCATCGCACCCCGGCCGCGTACCTCGGCGACCCGGGGATCCCGCTCGGCGATGGCCCGGAGCCGGGGAACCAGCAGCGACTCGATCCGTCGGGCCGCGCCGGCCAGGTCCAACTCGTGCATGGTCTCGATGGTGGCCAGCGCGGCGGCGCAGGCGATGGGGTTGCCGCCGTACGTGCCGCCGAGCCCACCCACGTGCACCGCGTCCATCAGTTCGGCCCGACCGGTCACCGCAGCCAGCGGCAGACCACCAGCGATGCCCTTCGCCACTGTCACCAGGTCGGGTTCGACGCCCTCGTGCTGACAGGCGAACCAGTCACCGGTACGGCAGAAACCGGTCTGGATCTCGTCGGCGACGAAGACCACCCCGGCCGCCGTCGCCCAGGCCCGCAGCGCCGGCAGGAAACCCGGCGCGGGTACGACGAAGCCGCCCTCGCCCTGGATCGGCTCGATGAGCAGCGCGGCGACGTTCTCCGCGCCGACCTGCTTCTCGATCATCTCGATGGCCCGGGTCGCCGCCTCCGCGCCGGAGAGCCCGCCGTCGCGCAGCGGGTACGACATCGGCACCCGGTAGATCTCCCCGGCGAACGGCCCGAACCGGTGCTTGTACGGCATGTTCTTCGCGGTCAACGCCATGGTCAGGTTGGTCCGGCCGTGGTACGCGTGGTCGAACACCACGACCGCCGGCCGCCCGGTGGCGTGGCGGGCGACCTTCACGGCGTTCTCCACCGCCTCGGCACCGGAGTTGAACAACGCCGACCGCTTCTCGAACCCGCCGGGCGTCAACGCGTTGAGCTGCTCGCACACGGCCACGTACGACTCGTACGGCGCGACCATGAAGCAGGTGTGGGTGAACCGCTCCACCTGCGCCCGGACCGCCTCGACCACCCTCGGGGCCGAGTTGCCCACGCTGGTCACGGCGATGCCGGCGGCGAAGTCGATCCACTCCCGGCCGTCGACGTCGGTGATCGTCCCGCCCGACGCGTGGTCCACGTAGGACGGGATCACGCTGCCGACACCCCGGGCGACCGCACCGCCGCGCCGTTTGTGCAGCTCCTCGCTCGACGGCGCAGCGCCGCTCTTCGTTCGCGACTGCGGGGCTCGCAAACCCGGCTCACTCCTCGCGCTCACGGTTCAGCTCCCCAGGTTGTGCATGACGTGCTTGATCCGGGTGTAGTCCTCCAGGCTGTAGACCGAGAGGTCCTTACCGTGCCCGGAGTGCTTGAAGCCACCGTGCGGCATCTCCGAGACGAACGGGATGTGCGTGTTGACCCAGACGCACCCGAAGTCCAGGCGGCGGGTCATCCGCATGGCCCGGCCGTGGTCCCGCGTCCACACCGACGCGGACAGGCCGTAGTCGACGCCGTTGGCCCAGCGCACCGCCTCGTCCTCGTCGGAGAAGCGCTGCACGGTGATGACCGGCCCGAACACCTCGTCCTGGATGATCTCGTCGGCCTGACGCAGCCCGGAGACCACAGTCGGCGCGTAGAAGTAACCGCGTTCGCCCTGCCGGGACCCGCCCGTCTGGATCGCCGCGTGGTCCGGCAGGCGGTCCACGAAGCCGCTGACCCGGGTGAGCTGGTTGGCGTTGTTCAGCGGGCCGTAGAGCACGTCGGCGTCGTCCGGGGTACCGGTCTTCGTGTTGCGGGCCTGCTCGGCGAGCGCCGCCACGAAGTCGTCGTGGACGTCGCGGCCGGCCAGCACCCGGGTGGCAGCCGTGCAGTCCTGCCCGGCGTTGAAGTAGCCACCCAACGCGATGGCCTCGGCGGCCGCCGCCACGTCCGCGTCGTCGAAGATCACCACCGGGGCCTTGCCGCCCAGCTCCAGGTGGGTCCGCTTCAGGTCGGGGGCCGCCGCGGCGGCGACCTCCATGCCCGCGCGGGTCGAGCCGGTGATCGACACCAGCTGCGGGGTCGGGTGCGACACGAGGGTACGACCGGTGTCCCGGTCGCCGCAGACCACGTTGAACACCCCCGGCGGGAAGAACTCGGCGGCGATCTCGGCGAGCAGCAGCGTCGACACCGGGGTGGTGTCCGACGGCTTGAGCACCACAGTGTTGCCGGCGGCGAGCGCGGGGGCGATCTTCCAGACCGCCATCATCAGCGGGTAGTTCCAGGGGGTGACCTGCGCGCAGACGCCGATCGGCTCCCGCCGCACGTAGGAGGTGTGTCCGGCCAGGTACTCCCCGGCGGACCGTCCCTCCAACATCCGGGCGGCGCCGGCGAAGAACCGGAACTGGTCCACCGCCGGGGGAAGCTCCTCCTCGGCGGTGAGCTGGCGGGGCTTGCCGGTGTTGCGGACCTCGGCGTCGACCAGTTCGGCGGCGCGTGCCTCCACGGCGTCGGCGAGCTTGAGCAGCGCCCGTTGCCGCTCGGCGGGGGTGACCTCCCGCCAGCTCTCGAAGGCGGTGGCGGCGGCGCTCATCGCCGCGTCCACGTCGGCGGGGCCGGAGACCGGGGCCTGGGCGAACACCTCACCCGTGCAGGGGTCGACCAGGTCGGCGTAACCGCCATCGGCCGGGTCGACGTAGGAGCCGTTGACGAAGTTGCGCAGCTGCTGCTGGTCACTCATGGCGGGATCACTCCGAAGGGGGCCGGGGGCGGTTCTGCGGCGGTTATCGCAATCTCTCTGCCATCTTCGCTACTGAATTCGCGGCAGACAAGGGCTATCGCGACTGTTTCCGTCGGTTGATCCCTCGGTTACTCTGCTCGGCGTGGAGCCCGCACCCTTCTTCGTCGCCTCCCGCCCCGCCACCGGCGAGGGCGAGCTGACCGTCCACCACCCGTACGACGGCCGCCCGGTCGGGCGTACCACGGTTGCCACGCCCGACCAGGTCGACGCCGCCGTCGCCGCGGCGGCCGGCGTGGCCGCGCAGGCCGCGGCGCTGCCCGCGCACGCCCGCGCGGCGGCCCTCGACCACGTGTCCCGGCGGCTCGCCGAGCGCGCGGGCGAGATCGCCGCCCTGATCACCGCGGAGAACGGCAAGCCGCTCAAGTGGGCCCGCGCCGAGGTCGGGCGTGCGGTGTCGACCTTCCGCTGGGCCGCCGAGGAGGCCCGGCGCTTCTCCGGCGAGTTGCAACGACTCGACACCGACCCGGCCGCCGGCGGCCGGATCGCGCTGGTCCGGCGGGTGCCGAGAGGCCCGGTGCTGGGCATCACGCCGTTCAACTTCCCGCTCAACCTGGTCGCCCACAAGGTGGCACCCGCCGTCGCCGTCGGCGCACCGATCATCGTCAAGCCCGCGCCCGCGACACCCCTGTCCGCGCTGCTGCTCGGTGAACTGCTGGCCGAGACCGACCTCCCGGCCGGGATGTTCTCGGTGCTGCCGCTGCCCAACGACCGCGCCGCCGACCTGGTCACCGACCCCCGGCTGCCGGTGGTGTCGTTCACCGGCTCCGGGCCGGTCGGCGCGGCCATCCGTCGCGCCGCGCCGGAGAAACACGTGACGCTGGAGCTGGGCGGCAACGCCGCCGCGGTGCTCTGCGCGGACTGGACCACCGACGAGGACCTGGACTTCGCCGCACAGCGCATCGCGACGTTCGCCAACTACCAGGCCGGCCAGTCGTGCATCGCCGTCCAGCGGGTGTACGTGCACCACGCCCGGTACGCCGACTTCCTGCCCCGGCTGGTGGCGGCGGTGCGGGGCCTGCGTACCGGAGACCCGGCGTCCGACCTGACGGACGTCGGGCCGATGGTGTCCGAGGACGCGGCCCGCCGGGTCGAGACGTGGGTCGCCGAAGCCGTCTCCGCAGGTGGCACCGTCGAGGTGGGCGGCCTCCGCGACGGCGCTACCTACCCCCCGACAGTCCTCACCGGCGTGCCGGCGAACGCCAAGGTCGTGGCCGAGGAGGTGTTCGGGCCGGTGCTGGTGGTCGCCCCGGTCGCCGACGACCAGGCCGCGTTCGCCGCCGTCAACGACTCGGCGTACGGCCTGCAGGCCGGCGTCTTCACCCGACGCCTGGACGTGGCCTTCGCCGCCGCCCGCGCGCTGGAGGTGGGCGGCGTGATCGTCGGTGACGTGCCGTCGTACCGCGCCGACCAGATGCCGTACGGCGGAGTGAAGGGCAGCGGCGTCGGCCGGGAAGGGCTGCGCAGCGCGATGGACGACTACACCGAGCCCCGGGTCATGGTGCTGACCGGCCTCGCGCTGTAGGCCGGCAACGCGGCCGGGTCAGTCGGACTGCCAGGTGCCGTCGTCGCGAACCCGGGCGGGGGCGCGGCCGAGCAGGAGGGTGGTCAGCGCGGCGTCGATGGTGTCGCCGAGGAACCACTCGCCGGCCTGGTCGAGCGCGAACACCCGACCGCGTTCGTCCACCGCCAGGATGCTGTCCTGCTGCTCGGTGCCGATCGGAAAGAGACGTACGCCGAGCACTGCGCCGAAGTCCGCGAGGGTGTCGGCGGTGTGCGCGATGGTGTGCGGACGGATGTCGAAACGGGAGATCCACACCTGCTCGCCCCGGCCGCGCCGCGCGCCGACCAGGCTGGGGAACGCGGTGAGCGCCTCCACGGCGGCGGGAAAGACCTCGTGCTGGTGGTTGCGCCCCGGCACCGACGTGACGTCCCGTACGGCGGCGGCGGCCATGATCTGATCCCCGATGTGTGGTCGCCAGCCAGCCGCGACCAGCGCGTTCGCCACCTCCGCCGGGAACCGCCCAGGATCGGGGTCGGGTGCCTCCGGCGCGAGCCAGGTCTCGCTGTAGGCGCGAGCAGACTCCGGCAGGACGTTCGCCCGCACCAGGAAGTCGATGCACGAGTCGCAGGGCCGTTCGGCGGGCCCACCGGCGGGATCACCCGGCTCACGGATCCGGAAGATCTCGAAGCGGGCGCCCTCCAGCAGCGCCGCCGCCTCGGCCCGCCCCATCGGCGCGATGCCCTCGGCGGCGCGGCGGTGGTCGTACTCGTGCAGGACGTCGGAGACCACGATCAGCTCGGCGTGCGCCGCCCCGCCGCGAACCAGCTCGCCGGGAGGCAACTGGCGCAGATAGTCACTCACCAGCGGGTGGTGGTTGAGCGGCACGTCGGCCTTCGTGCCCTGAGCCGTCCAGATCCGCCCGTCGATGGTCAGGTGCACGGCGGTGTTCGGGGTGGCGCCACGGTGGATCTCCCGAACCAGCAGGCTCGACGGATCGACAGTGCGGGGAGCGGTCGGCCCCGAGGGTTGGCTACGCCGGTACAGCTCCGCCACCACAGTGCTCGGCACTCGGGGCCAGGTCGTGACAGTGCCGGTCTGCTTGTCGATGACTGTCGTCGGCAGGTCACCCGGCACCGTGCGCACCTCGGTGGGCACGACGGACGTGATGACCCAACCCAGGTCGAACTCGTCGACCATCGGGGTGCACTCGTGGCCGAGGCGCTGCGAGTCACGGCGGGCCCACGTGGCCGCGAGCTGCTCGGCCTGTTGACGGTCGATCACACGTTGAAACTACCGGACTACACGGATCGATGGCGGCCGGTATTGTTTCGCTCTACCGACGGTGACGGGAGGGGCGGCGGTGGACGAACAGGCGGACCGGGGCGTCAATCGCGAGCTACGAGCCCGATTCGACGACGTGTACGGGCAATACCAGCAGCTCAGATCCGGTTTGGACACCCTCCAGACGCGACTCGCCGCACTACGGGTGACGCGCCGGTCGGCCGACGGACAGGTGACGGCGACAGTGGGCGCGCAGGGCCAGTTGATCGAGGTCGAGCTGACGTCGGCCATCTACCGGGACCGCGACGCCGAGGCGCTCGGCCGAAAGGTCACCGAAACGATCCGGGCCGCCGCGACCGCCGCCGCCGACGCCACCCGCGACCTCGTCGCCGAGAGCATGCCGGCCGGCTCCGGGGCCACGGACTTCCTCAAGACCGGTGATTACGCGGCGCTGCTCGGTCGCGCCGACGCCGTACTCGGCAAAGGTGAGGCGAAGGCATGACCGACGGGCAGCTCTGGCTTGATCCGACCAGGGCCCGCCGGGGCGGTGCCGACCTGGCGCTCGCCGGCGAGGCCGTGACGGCCCGGCGTGCGGCGGAGGGCGGCGCGATCGAGGCCGCCAGCGGTGCCCGGCCCTGGGGGCGCGACGACATCGGCGCCGCCTTCGAGCGCAACTACCGCGGGTTCGAGCAGACCGTTCTGCGAGCCTGGGCCGGTGTCGGGCACCGGCTCACCGAGCTGGGCAGCGACGTGGTCGAGGCGGTCGACGCGAGCGTGCAGACCGACGGGGCCAGCGCCGCCCGGGTCGGTCGGGCCGCCGACCGGCGCTGACAGCCGACGATCCGATGAGCGTGCTGCCGAGCCCCATCCCGCACCCCCTGGACTACGCGCCGTGGGACGTGCCCGGCTGGATCTACGAGGCCCTCGACTGGGTGGTCGGCGTGCAGTGGCCGGAGGGCAACGAACGGGCCGTCTGGGACGTCGCCGACCAGTGGTACGCGGTCGCCTCCGTGCTCGCCGGGCCGCACGCCGACGCCGCCACGGCCGCCGCCGAGGTGCACAACGGGTACGGCGGTGTCGGGGCGGTCGACGCGGCGTTCGAGGCGGCCTGGCGGAGGATCGCCGAGGGCACCGACGCCCCACTGCCCGTGCTGCTCGCCGTCACGGCCGACCTGGGCCGACTGGTCGAGGAGTGCGGTTGCGACATCGAGGGCGCCAAGCTGGAAGTCTGGATCGAGCTGGGCATCCTGGTCATCGAGTTGCTCACCGTGGCGGTGGCGGCGGTGTTGACCGCCGGGGCGGCAACCCCGGCGGCCGGCGCGGCGATCACCGCGACCCGGCTGCTGGTTCAACAGATCTTCAAACGGCTGATGGGCCAACTGGCCAGCAAGTCCCTCAAACACGGGCTCAAGGAGGCCGGCGAGCGGGCCGCCAAGGAGGTCGCCCGAGGTGGTGCACGCGGGCTCGCCAAGCGTGCCGCCCGGGGAGGGTTGGAGGAGGCCACCGAGGAGGCCGGGGTCACCCTGGCCACCCAGGCGTACCAGAACTCCACCGGGCGGGCCCACGGCCTGGACCTGACCGATCTCGGCGCCTCGGCGGTCGGCGGGCTGGCCGGCGGGGCGGTGGCACCGCTGGCCGGCCTGGGCCGGCACGCGACCGGGCGAGCGGCGAAGGTCGGCGAACACCTGGGGCGGGAGATGACCGGCGAGGTGCTCGCCGAGAGCGCCGCCAGCCTGGCCACCGGTCAGGGCCTGACCTCGATGGAGGACGTGGCACGCGCCGCCGCGTCCGGTGCCACCGGTTCGGCGACCGGCCAGACCGACCACGCGCTACGCGCCCGGCTCGACGCGCAGGCCAACGCCCTCGCCGGAGCGTCGTACGCGGGTCCGTCCCTTCCGTCCGTGCTGCCCGTCGCGGGGGACGCGGCCGCGTCTTCTGCCCTCGGGGTTCCGTCTGCGGCGGTTTCGTCCGCAGCGGGGTCTGCCTCTGTGGAGGCTGTCGGTGGCGTGGCCTCGGGCGTCCCGATGACGTCCGGGGGCGTTCCGGTACAGGCGACGACGGCCGTCGCCGCGTCGACGCCGGACCAGTTGGCTGCGCCGACGGCACCGGGCATCGAGCAGTCACGGGGAGCCGGGCTGGCGTCTCCGGTCGCGGCAGACGCCCACACGTCGTCACCGACACCGGTTGGCGCACTGTCCGGTGTGGACGTCGAGGGCCGTTCCGTCGGTGCGTCCGAGCTGACCTCGTCGACGGACGGACAGCTCGGGGAAACTGCGGGCATACCGCACCAGGTCACGGCCGACCCGACGCTCTCGACGGCAGGTGCTGATCCGACGACATCGGCGGTGGGTGCCGGTCCGGCCACGTCAGCGGTGGGTGCCGGTCCGGCCACGTCAGCGGTGGGTGCTGATCCGAGGCTTTCGTCGGTGGCCGCGCCGGTGGCCGGTCCCCTCGAATCGGGCGGCGGACCGGCTGCCACCGGTGTGCCGTCGGCCCAGCCCGGCAGCTCACCGCACGTCACCAACCCCGGACCGACCGCCTGGTCCCCGGCGACCGGACCAGCCACACCGACGATCACCCCCGGCCCGGCGGCGCCGGTCACCTTCGGCGTCCCGACCACCACCAACGGCCCGCTGCCGGTCGCCTCCACCCCGCCGGTGGTGGGGCGGTTCGCCGTGCCGTCGCGTGCTCCGACCCGGGCGACGCCCGCACCGGTGCGCGCGCCCGACCATCCGGCCCGGGGAAGGGCGTCGATCCCCGTCGACGTGGCCGCGTTCGGGGCACCGCCGGTGCGCGAGCCCGAGACCAACGACTCGTACGCGGCGCAGTGGGCCGCCGCCGCGGAAGCCGCCGAGCGGCGGCGCTACCAGGACCACTACGAGTCGCTGCGCATCGGGTTCGAGAACAACCGCCGGCAGGCCGAGGCCACCCGACTGCGCACCCGTGCCGTGGAACACGATCGCCGAGCCGTCGAGTACGCCACCTACGCCCGGCAGCTGCACCAGGCCGGCAACCGGCAGTGGGCCGACGGCTGGCAGCGCGCCGCGAACGAGGAATCCCGCGCGTACTCCGAATGGCGTGACCTGGCAGACGCGGTGCTGGCCGGCAGCACTGCCCCGCCGGTCGTGGACATCAGCGCCACCTTCGAACACGCCAACCGGGACGTGGGCGCGCTCGCGCTCGGCGCTGTGGAAACCGCCGGCCCGTCCAGGCTCACCGGCGACGACGATCCGCCGCCGATCGACGACTCCCGGCCGTACGGGCAGCCCGGCGGGCTCCGGCCACCGCTCGCCCTGCACCAGGTCGACGTCGAACGGCAGATGCCCCGCGAGCCGGACGGCGCCGTCACCCGCACCGCCGACCCCCGACAGGGCGGCTGGTTCCGGCTCCTCAACGACGGCGGGCCAGCGGCCGACGCCACCCGGGGCATCAACTGCCTGGACTGCACGCTGTCGCTGTTCGAGACGTGGGTGCACGGGCGCCCCCGCGTGTCAGCGCCACGAACCTTCGACGGTTACCTGGACGGTGACATCCGGCGCCCCATCCGAGGCGAGGCCGGCGGCCCGGGCCGGGTCGAGGACGTGACCGGCGGACGCTTCCAGCAACTCCTCGCCCCCGGTCAACCTACGAACGCCGCGCAGGCTCAGCAGGCCGCCGACCGGGGCTACCGCAACCTGCACGACCAACTGCTGCTGGGCGGCCACGGCAGCTACTCGTTCCTGGTCACCGAGTGGGCGCACGGCGGTTCCCACGCCTGGGTGGCACTCAACCAGAACGGCACGGTGCTCTACGTGGACCCGCAGAACGGCGTGGTCCGGGACCGGCCGCTCTACCCCAACGTGGTCGGCATCGACGCGCTGGTGCTGAGCGGGGACGGCCGGCCGATGCCGCTCGGCGGGCTGCCCCGGGGCCGGTTCAGCGAGCGACCCGACCTGCCGGATCACCCGCCGACGCACGACGACGGCGGCCACGGCGACCCGTACATCAACCGGATGTACCTGCTCCTCGACGGCCCGGGCTCGGCCCCTGGTGCCGATGACGGGCAGAACCGAGTCCAAGCCGGGGAGGAGATTGCGGCCGAAATGCGGGGCGACCGCGGCTGGCAGGCTGCCGGTCCGCTGTTGCCCGCGGATGAATCTGGCCGGCAGCTGAACCCGATGGATTGCGAGTTCCTCGGCATCACACCCGATGCCGTCCTGGCCTGGGCCGACAGGTCGGCGCCTCTTGGAGCTACCCGGGAGCAGTTCGCACGGATGACGGCTGATCTCCTCGATGCACTGCGGGAGGATGGCCTTGACCTGTCAACTGTCGACATTCGGCTTCAGGGCTCATCGGCTCGCTTTTTCTCGGGTCCCCACAAGCAAATGCCGACGGAGTCCGAGTTGATCGACAACCCGGAGGCGTTGGCGCGTCTGCAGGGCTGGTCGCAGGGGGCGCCGCTTCCACTGCGTAGGCCGTTCGACTCCATGTACAGACTGGGCCTGGAAGAGCCGAGTGACTACGACTTCCAAATCTCCTCGGATGAGATGGTGGAGCGGGCTCAGCGACACGCGGCCGAGAAATATCCTGGCCTTCGTGTCGTCAACGCTAGGTACGGGTTCGTGACGAAGAAAGTGGCGCGAGAGTGCTTCCCTCGTTTGTTCGATTGGGCGGAACGGCACGCCCGTGATCTGGGCCGCGACGTGGTACCGGCAATTTTTCCTGGTTCCGGTCCGCCGGATCGAGCCGGAACCGGAGTGTCGTCCCACTTCCAAGATTCGGACTGGATTGTTGGGGAACCGAATGTCAGCTAGTTGGGTAATTGATCTACAGGGGCAGATGGATCGGGCCACATTGGGTCGTCTGCGGGCAGTGCTCGGCCTGAGTGAGGCCGGGCGTCTGGGTGACGACTGGGACGAGTTGTTCGGCGAGGTCAAACGGACAATCGCAGGAGTATCTGCGAACGTTGGCCTCTGGCGCGACGTGGACAGCCGAGGATGGCGCCTCGACATCGACCTGCTGGCGGAGTCGGGCGACTCGGACGCGCAGGGCCTGTTGGCTGCGGTCCGGGCGGAGGTCGAAGCGGCGGGCGTACAGGTCGCTTCGATCGCGAGTCGCCGATAGGCATCAAAGTCGACGCAGATTCGGGTGTGCCCCCGGGATTGGTGACGAATCAGATGGGCCGCAAGCTGACCTACTACGTGATCTACCGGAATGATGAGAGGACCGGAGGTCCGGCTGGACTCTTCGTAATGGACGTAGGTGCAGGTAACGCCATCCTCTGGGATCACCGCAGCGGGCACTGGGCCTTCGATCCAGCTCTGGTGGTGCGCTTTGTCAACGACTATCGCAACGTTGACCGCTTCGAAACTGTTGATCGAGCTACGGCCGAGAGAGTGGCCGAGACCGTCAGCGGGGGTACCGCGCTGCCCGACGAGGATGGCATTCGAGCCATGTTCCCGCCTGGTGCCAGCGCCAGTGGCCCGCAGTCATCCGGTCGGCAGTGATCCGGCAGCGGACGTTCGTCATGTTCGAGGAGCAGCTTCGCGCGGCCGGTGATCCGGGCGCGGACCCCGACATAGCGAGAGCGGCGTAGGCATGCTTCGCCGATGGAGGGATGGCCGGTGACGACCGAAGGGCTGGACGCTCGGTTGGTACGGGCGCAGGTGCGGTACGAGCAGGCGGTCTTCGGTGGCGACGCGAAGTCGTTGGACGAGGCGGGCCGAATAAGATCGACGCATGGCGAAATCCGGTACGCAGGGTGTCAGGTCCGCTGTCTGGGCCTGGCCGGTTGGCATTTTGGTCGGCCTGGCGATCGGCATTCCCGTGTTCGGCGCGAAGGGTGGCGTCGCCTTCGGAGTCGCCCTCGGCATCGCGTTCGCGCTCGGCCTGGGTGCGATCAGGGGCCGGGCCGACGGTGACAGTGCCCGGGGTGGCCCGGATGACAGGGCCGCCGGGGATGGCGCCGGCGCCCCGGGCCGAGGGTGATCGACTCCGGTTCCTTGATGTCGGGGCATCCCGCTCCGGAGGAAGGCCCGACTTCCGTGAAACCGAGTGGATCATGGCGCACGCCGGGCACGCCGGGCACGCCGGGCACGCCGGGCACGCCGGGCACGCCGGGCACGCCGGGCACGCCGGGCACGCCGGGCACGCCGGGCACGCCGGGCACGCCGGGCACGCCGGGCACGCCGGGCACGCCGGGCACGCCGGGCACGCCGGGCACGCCGGGCACGCCGGGCAAGGCGGGGGCGAGCAGCACGCCGGGCAGTGTCGCGGAGGCGGTGGCCGTACAGGAGGAGTTGCGGCCATTGGTGGACCTGGTCGGGCCGGGGCCGAGCGCGCCCGCGACGGTGGCCGGCCTGGACGTCGCGTACGCCGAGGGTGGTGACCTGCTGGCGGCGGCCGTGACGGTCCTGGATGCCCGGACCCTGGCGGTGGTGGACTCCGCGGTCGGTGTGGGGCGACCCGCGTTCGACTATGTGCCGGGGTTGTTCGCCTTCCGTGAGCTGCCGGCGCTGCTCGGTGCGCTCGACCGCCTGACCACCGTTCCGGACCTGCTGGTCTGCGACGGGCACGGGCTGGCCCATCCGCGCCGGTTCGGGCTCGCGTGCCACCTCGGGGTGGTGACCGGGTTGCCGTCGATCGGGGTGGGGAAGACGCCGCTGGTCGGGACGTGGGATCCGCCGTCGGCCGAGCGGGGTTCCTGGTCGTCGCTGCGCGACGGTGGTGACGTCGTCGGTCGGGTGCTGCGGACCCGGGACGGGGTGAAGCCGGTCTTCGTCAGCGTGGGCCATCGGATGAGCCTGGAGAACGCGACAGCGCAGGTGCTCGCGTTGACCCCGCGCTACCGGCTGCCGGAGACCACCCGCACCGCCGACCGACTCTGCCGCGATGCCCTCGGCGAGGCGGAGCAGGCCGGCTGACCGGCGGGTCAGTGCGGCCACCAGCAGGTCGCGGGCAGGGTCGTAAACCGTAACGCCGCGCACATCCGGGCCGCTCTATGACCGATGGGACAGGTGGGCCGGTAGTAGCCTGACCCGCGGACCCCACCCGGGGAGAACGGCGAGGTGATGACGGTGCGTCGACGCGTGGCACGGCTCGCGGCGGTCTGCGGCCTGGCGGGCGGCCTGGTGATGCTCGGCGCGTCGCCGGCGCTCGCCGACGAGGATTCGGTCCGGGTGGGCGCGGCCAGCAGCTTCGCCGCCGGTGGTTCCGCGCAGGGGGTGAACGTCGCGGTGCGTAAGCGCACCGACGGGTGCGTCCTGCTGCGTACCGCGCTGAGCTTCCGCCTTCAGGGTCTTCAGCCGAACCAGGTGGCGGTCGAGGTCAACGCGGGTGGGCGCTGGTTCCCGGTGGCCGTCACCGGCGGTGCTGGAAACGTGTCGACCGCGCAGACGTCACCGTTGAAGCCGACGCTGTGCAAGGGCAAGGGCATCACGGTGCGTTACCGGGTGGGGTTCGCGGCGGGTGCGCCCGGCGGCCGTCTCCTGGTCACCGGTGCGGGCATCAGCGCCGCCGGCCAGACGCTGGGTCACGCCACCGACGCGGCCCGGCTGACCGGAGGGCGGGTGACCCCGTCGCCGACTCCGTCGCCGTCGAAGAAGCCGACGCCCACCCCGAGCCCGACCGAGGTCGCGACAGCCGACGACGCGGTGAACCCGGCGGCGTTGGGCGGGGTGTCCGGCGCACCGGACACCACGGCGACCGCCGCCGAATCGTCCGGAGGAGGATCACCGGTGATGTACTTCGGCATTGTGCTGGTGGCGGTTGGGCTGCTGCTCATCGTGCTGCTCGTTCGTCGTTCGCGGCAGGACCGGAAACCGTCCGACGACGAGCCGGCCGCCCTGCCGGGCAACCCCGGCGGCACCACCTACCGCGCCGGGGGTGGGTTGCCGGCCGCGCCCGGTCGCCCCGGCCAGGTGTACGGCCAGCAGCCGCCGGCCGCCGCCTGGGGTGGTCCGGTGCCGTCCCCGCGTCCCGCCGCCGGCGGGGTCTACGGTGCCCGGCCGGACACTCCCGCTCCGGCGCCGGAGGCGACCCAGCCGATGCCGGGTGGGCCCGACGGTCGCCGGTTGCCGGGTGACCCGCCCACCGACGGCGGGGGCCACACCGTGTTCATTCCCCGGCTCCCCGGCTGAGCGGAGCAGGGCCCGGCCGCTCCGTTACGCTCAGGATCGGTGTCTAACCTGCGGCCAAGGAGTGGAACACGTGTCTGATCTGTCCCAGATCGTGAAGGCGTACGACGTCCGCGGGACGGTGCCGGACCAGTGGGACGAACGGGCCGCCGAGGCGCTGGGTGCCGCCTTCACCCAACTCCTCAACTCCACCGACGAGCCGGGCGACGCTGTCGTCGTCGGGTACGACATGCGGGCCACCTCGCCCGGCCTGGCCGCCGCGTTCGCCGCCGGCGTACGCGCCGAGGGGCGCTCGGTGATCGAGATCGGCCTCGCCTCCACCGACCTGCTCTACTACGCGTCCGGCTCGCTCGACCTGCCCGGAGCGATGTTCACGGCCAGTCACAACCCCGCGCAGTACAACGGCATCAAGATGTGCCGCTCCGGCGCGCGCCCGATCGGCCAGGAGAGCGGTCTGGCCGAGATCCGGGAGCGGGCCCAGGCCCTTCTGGACTCGGGCGACGCCCGTCCCGCCGGTGCGCCGACCCGGCCCGCCGAGCGGCGCGACCTGCTCCCCGACTACGCCGGCTACCTGCGCAAGCTGGTCGACCTCTCGGGCATCCGGCCGTTGAAGGTGGTCGTCGACGCCGGTAACGGCATGGGCGGCTTCACCGTTCCGACAGTGCTGGGCGACGCGGCCCTGTCGCCGCTGCCGCTGGAGATCGTGCCGCTCTACTTCGAGTTGGACGGCAGTTTCCCCAACCACGAGGCCAACCCTCTGGACCCGGCGAACCTGGTCGACCTCCAGCGCGCTGTGGTCGAGCACGGGGCCGACATCGGGTTGGCGTTCGACGGTGACGCCGACCGGTGCTTCGTGGTGGACGAGCGCGGCGAGCCGGTCTCGCCATCGGCGATCACCGCCCTCGTCGCCGCCCGTGAGCTGGCCAAGCACCCGGGTTCCACTGTGATCCACGGCCTGATCACCTCCAGCGCGGTCGCGGAGATCATCCGAGAGCACGGTGGGAAGCCGGTCGTGGCCCGGGTCGGGCACTCCTTCATCAAGGCGGAGATGGCCCGCACCAACGCCGTCTTCGGCGGCGAGCACTCCGCGCACTATTACTTCCGGGACTTCTGGTTCGCCGACACCGGGATGCTCGCGGCGATGCACACGCTGGCCGCGCTGGGCGAGCAGTCGCTGCCGCTCTCCGTGTTGGCCGGTGAGTACGAGCGCTACATCGCCTCCGGCGAGATCAACTCGACGGTGGTCGACCAGGCGGCGGCGGTGGCCGAGGTTCGCGAGGCGTACCCCGACGCGGTGGCCGACGAGATGGACGGGCTCACCCTGCGTTTCCCCGACGGCGCGTGGTTCAACCTGCGCGCCTCCAACACGGAGCCGCTGCTGCGGCTCAACGTCGAGGCGCCCACCCGGGATCGGATGGTCTCGCTCCGGGACGACGTGCTCGACCGCGTTCGCCGATAAGATCGCCTGCGCCGGTCGGCACCGCCGTCGGTCAAGCCGCACACGTGGAAGGAGCCGTGCCATGGCCCTGGATCCGCAGTTGCTCGAGATCCTTGCCTGTCCGGACACGCACCACGCCCCGCTCACCTACGATGCCGAGGCGCAGACGTTGACCTGCACGGAGTGCGGCCGGATCTTCGAGGTCCGCGACGACGTGCCGGTGCTGCTGCTCGACGAGGCGCGCGGCGGCCCCGGGCAGTCCTCATGATCGACGGTACGGCCGGGGTCAGCGGGCGTCGTGACGCCGACGAGGCCCTGCTCGACAACCCGCAGGCGTTGGCCGAGGCCGACCCGGGCGGCATGCTCCGGCACACCGCGTCGGCAGGCGCGCAGGTTCGGGAGAGCGCCGCGCTGGCGGCCGAGGCGAACCTGGCGGTGCTCGCCGACGACGGGCGGCCCCGAGCCGTCGTGATCGCCGGCATCGGCACGGCGGGGCGTACCGGGGACGTGCTGGCCACTGTCGCCGGGCCGCGCTGCCCGGTCCCGATCATCGGGCACCGCTCCGCCGGCGTACCCGGTTGGGTGGGTGCGGCCGACGTGGTGATCGCGGTGAGCGCGTCGGGGCGTAGCCCGGAGGCGCTCGGCGCCGCCGAGGCGGCCCACCGGCGTGGTGCCCGACTCGTCGCCGTGGGCGCACCGGACTCGCAGTTGCAGTCGATCGCCGAGCAGGCCCGGGCGCCGTTCATTCCGGTGCCCCGGCGTGCCCCGGCGCGGGCCAGCCTCTGGGCGCTCACCGTGCCGGTGCTGCTCGCCGCCCGTTCCCTCGGGCTCGTGAAGGTCAACGAGGCGGACCTGGCGGAGACCGCTGCCCGGCTCGACGCGGACGCCGACCGCTGCCGGTCCGCCGCCGAGTCTTTCGTCAACCCGGCGAAGTCACTGGCGCTGGGCCTGGCCGGCTCGATCCCGATCGTCTGGGGCTCGTCCCCGCTGGCCACTGTGGCGGCCCGCCGGTTCGGCGACACACTGTCGGCGAACGCCCGCTACCCGGTGGTCACCGGGGCGCTGGGTGAGGCCGGGCGGGGTCGTGTCGGGCTGCTCGACGGCGTCTTCGGGGGCCTGGCCGAGGGGGAGCGGGACATCTTCGCCGACCCGGCCGAGGACGACGGCGAGGGCACCCGGCTGCGGCTGGTGCTGCTGCGTGACGGCGGGCTCAACGCCGAGGACGACACCGACGAGCCGCTCGCCGTCGAGGAGCGCCGTGCGGACGCGGTGCAGACCCTCGCGGAGCGCCGTGGCGTGCGGTGCGACGTGGTGACCGCCGAGGGCGGCTCCGCCCTGGAGCGGCTGGCGTCGCTGATCGCCGTTCCGGATTTCGCCTCGATCTACCTTGCTCTGGCACATGGGCTGGACCCGATGGCCGTTCCGGCCATCACCGAGATGAAGGAGCTGTCGAACCAGTGAACGAACGTAGGGGGCGGCGCGTCATGCGCGGACCGGTCGGCTTCGTGCGGCGAAGCGGAGCGGTGGCATGAGCGCCAACGGTGGGACGAAGGCGATTGTCGCCGCCCTGCTGGCCAACGTCGGCATCGCCGTCACCAAGTTCATTGCGTTCCTGCTCTCCGGCTCGTCGTCGATGCTGGCCGAGGCGGTCCACTCGGTCGCCGACTCCGGCAACCAGGGCCTCCTGCTGCTCGGCGGCAAGCGGGCGAAGCGCGCGGCCACCCCGGAACACCCGTTCGGGTACGGCCGGGAGCGCTACATCTACGCGTTCATCGTGTCCATCGTGCTGTTCAGCATCGGTGGCCTGTTCGCGCTCTACGAGGCCTACCACAAGTGGCATCACAAGGGCGGCATCGACTCCTGGCAGTGGCTGCCGGTGGCCGTGCTGGTTTCGGCGATCATCATGGAGTCGTTCTCGTTCCGGACCGCCATCAAGGAGTCCAACCACGTCCGGGGCAACCAGTCCTGGGTGCGTTTCATCCGCCGGGCCAAGGCCCCGGAGCTGCCGGTGGTGCTCCTGGAGGACTTCGGCGCGCTTGTCGGTCTGGTGTTCGCCCTGTTCGGCGTCACCATGACGCTGATCACCGGCAACGGCGAGTGGGACGCTGCCGGCACCGCGATGATCGGCGTCCTGCTGGTCGTCATCGCCGTCGTGCTGGCCATCGAGACGAAGAGCCTGCTGCTCGGTGAGGGCGCCGAGGCGTCCGACCTGGCCGCCATCGAGCGGGCCGTCACCGACGGTCCCGAGGTGGAGCGGATCATCCACATGAAGACGCTCTACCTGGGCCCGGAAGAGCTGATGGTGGCCGCCAAGATCGCCGTTCCGGAGTGGAAGAGCGCCCACGACCTGGCGCGCGGCATCAACGCCGTGGAGGCGCGGATCCGCGCCGCGGTGCCGATCGCCCGGGTGATCTACCTGGAGCCGGACGTCTACAGCGTCGCTGCCGCCGAGGCCGGCACGGGCGCCGCCGCCGACACCGCCGTGCCGCAGGACGCGTCGGGCGAGGCGGCCGGGCGGCCCGGGGGCTGACGGGTGGAGCCACTGTACGGGCCGATCCGGGACTACGCCTGGGGCTCCCGCTCGGCCATCGCCCTCCTCCAGGGGCGCTCGGTGCCGAGCGCGGGCCCGGAGGCGGAGCTGTGGTTGGGGGCCCATCCGGGCGCCCCGGCGCACGTGGATCGCGCCGGTCTGCGGGTGAGCCTCTGTGACCTTGTGCGGGACGAACCAGGGCAGTGGCTCGGCCAACGGGTCTCCGAGCGGTTCGGTAGTCGGCTGCCGTTCCTGCTCAAGGTGCTCGCGGCCGACGCCCCGCTGAGCCTGCAGGCCCACCCGGACGCCGAGCAGGCGCAGGCCGGCTACGCGGCGGAGGCGGGGCGCCCCGGGGGGCAGCGCAACTACTCCGACCCGCACCACAAGCCGGAGTTGCTGGTCGCGCTCACCCCGTTCGAGGCGCTGTGCGGGTTCCGGGATCCGGCGGAGTCCGCCGAGGCGCTCGCCGCGTTCGGCGTACCGGCGTTGGCGCCGGTGGTCGCCGCGTTGCGGGCCGGGCCGGCGGGGCTGCGGACTGCGGTGCGGACGCTGCTCGGCTGGCCGGTCGCCGACCGGCACCGGCTACTGGCTGCCGTGGTGGCATCACCGACCGACGGCCCGGACGCGGAGCTGACCCGCCGGCTGGCCAAGGCGTACCCGGGCGATCCGGGTGCGCTGGTCGCGCTGCTGCTGCACCACGTGCGGCTGGTGGCGGGGGAGGGGATCTGGATGCCCGCCGGCAACCTGCACGCCTACCTGAGCGGCTGCGGAGTGGAGATCATGGCGGCCAGCGACAACGTGCTGCGGGGCGGGCTGACCCCGAAGCGGGTGGACGTCGACGAGTTGCTGCGGGTTCTGCGCTTCGAGGTGCTCGACGATCCGGTGCGGGCGCCGCAGCCGGTCGGCCCGGGTGTGGACTGGTGGCCCGTGCCGGTGGACGATTTCGCGCTGCACCGGGTGCGGGTCGACGCGGCGGTGCCCTCGGTGACGCTGCCGCTGCCCGGCCCCCGGGTGGTTCTCTGCGCCGGCGGCTCGATCACCGTGGACGACGGTGCCGGCGCGTTGACGCTGGCCTCGGGCGAGGCGGCGATCGGTACGTCGTCCGGCGCGGCGCTGCGCATCGACGGCGCCGGGGTGGCGTTCGTGGCGACGTCCGGGTTGCGCTGACCGCTCCGCCGCAACGACACAAGTCCGACTTTCCCGGAATAGCTTGACGTCACCTTGCCTGAGTGTGACTCTATGAGTACGCAGCGTTATCGCGACGACGGTCCGAGAACGTGCGGGGGAACCAAACCGGGGGGATGCACGGGGCGGGCGGGAAGTGGGCGGGAAAGTCCGTCCATCACCGACCGCCCCGTGCGCTGTGCGCGGACCGTGCCTGCCGCCCGTCACCGACGCGCGTAAGGTGGAGGGTCGGCGCAGACATCGTTCGACAGGAGCTTTCATGACCAGCACCCTCCCGGCGTCCGCCAGCGGTACGCCGTCCGAGGCCCGGCCGAGCACGCTCGCCGATGGCGACTTCAAGGTGGCGGATCTCTCGCTCGCTGAGTTCGGGCGTAAAGAGATCCAGCTCGCCGAGCACGAGATGCCCGGCCTGATGGCGATCCGTCGGGAATTCGCCGAGGCGCAGCCGCTCGCCGGCGCGCGGATCACCGGCTCACTGCACATGACCATCCAGACCGCCGTCCTCATCGAGACGCTGGTCGCGCTCGGCGCGCAGGTGCGCTGGGCGTCCTGCAACATCTTCTCCACCCAGGACCACGCCGCCGCGGCGATCGTCGTCGGCCCGGACGGCACCCCCGAGGCCCCCGCCGGTGTCCCGGTGTACGCCTGGAAGGGCGAGAGCCTGCAGGAGTACTGGTGGTGCACCGAGCAGGTGCTGGTGTGGCCGGACGGCCAGGGCCCGAACATGATCCTCGACGACGGCGGTGACGCCACCCTGCTGGTGCACAAGGGCGCCGAGTTCGAGAAGGCCGGTGTCGTCCCGCCGGTCGAGTCCGCCGACTCCGAGGAGTACGCGGTCATCCTCGAGGTGCTGCACCGCTCGCTCGCCGAGGACGGCCAGCGTTGGACCGGGATCGCCGCCGGCATCAAGGGCGTGACCGAGGAGACCACCACCGGCGTGCACCGCCTCTACGAGATGCACCGGGCGGGCACCCTGCAGTTCCCGGCCATCAACGTCAACGACTCGGTGACCAAGAGCAAGTTCGACAACAAGTACGGTTGCCGGCACTCGCTCATCGACGGCATCAACCGCGCCACCGACGTGCTGATCGGCGGCAAGATGGCGGTCGTCATGGGCTACGGCGACGTGGGCAAGGGCTGCGCCGAGTCGCTGCGTGGCCAGGGCGCCCGGGTCGTGGTGACCGAGGTGGACCCGATCTGCGCGTTGCAGGCCGCGATGGACGGCTACCAGGTCGCCACCCTGGACGACGTTGTCGAGCAGGCGGACATCTTCATCACCGCCACCGGTTGCTTCGACGTCATCACCAACGAGCACATGGCCCGGATGAAGCACCAGGCCATCGTCGGCAACATCGGTCACTTCGACAACGAGATCGACATGGCCGGGCTGGCCAAGCGCTCCGACGTCGAGCGGATCAACATCAAGCCGCAGGTCGACCTGTGGCGCTTCGCCGACGGGCACGCCATCATCGTGCTCTCCGAGGGCCGCCTGCTGAACCTGGGCAACGCGACCGGGCACCCGAGCTTCGTCATGTCGAACTCGTTCGCCAACCAGACGATCGCCCAGATCGAGCTCTTCACCAAGACCGAGGAGTACCCGATCGGCGTCTACGTGCTGCCCAAGCACCTGGACGAGAAGGTCGCCCGGCTGCACCTCGGCGCGCTCGGCGCCAAGCTGAGCACGCTGACCAAGGAGCAGGCCGCCTACCTCGGCGTCTCCACCGAGGGTCCGTTCAAGCCGGACCACTACCGCTACTGATCGACATCTCCGGACCGGGTCGGCTGTTCGCAGCCGGCCCGGTTCGTCGTCTCCGCCGCTGGTTCGGCGCGGCGCAGTGTCTCCGCCGCCGGTTCAGCCCGAGCGAGGGCGGCGCCGGGTGGGCCGGAACCACGTCCAGACGCACCAGATCAGCCAGCCGACCGACACGACGGTGGCCAGCGCCCGCAGGCGTAGCGCACTGAGCAGCAGCACCACTGCCAGCACTGCCAACCACGGCAGGAATCCCCTCACGTCGGGGATCCTTCCACAGCTGAGCGCCGGCGGGCCGGCTGCCGGGCGGCAGTCGGTCCTTGTGACGGGCTCAGTGAGCTTGTCGTGAACGACTTGACGAGGGCCTTGAGCAGGGAGGAAGGTATGCCTGCCCTAAGTCAGCCAAGGCGTGCCTAACCTACTCGGAGCCCGGATGTTCGCCACCTACCTGATCGGCCTGCGGGAAGGGCTCGAAGCCACCCTGGTGGTCAGCATCCTGGTCGCCTTCCTGGTGAAGTCGCAGCGCCGGGACCGGTTGCCGCAGGTCTGGGCCGGCGTCGGCCTGGCCGTGGCGCTCTCGGTGCTCTTCGGCTGGCTGATCGAGTACACGTCGACCTCGCTGCTGTCCCGCTCCGAGGATCGTGAGTTGTTCGAGGCGATCACCTCGGTCGCCGCCGTGGTCTTCGTGACCTGGATGATCTTCTGGATGCGCCGGGCCGCCCGGACCATCGCCGGCGAACTGCGGGGCAAGCTCACCGAGGCGCTGGCCGTCGGGTCCCTCGCCGTCGCCGGAATGGCCTTCCTCGCGGTGATCCGCGAGGGCCTGGAGACCGCGCTGATCTTCTACTCGGCCGCCCAGGGCGCGGCCGGCGACAGCGGCCCGCTGCTCGCGTTGATCGGCGGCATCGTCACCGCCGTGGTCCTCGGCGTGCTGCTCTACCTCAGCGCCCTGCGCATCAACCTCGGCAAGTTCTTCACCTGGACCGGCGCGCTGCTGATCCTGGTCGCCGCCGGCATCCTCAAGTACGGCGTGCACGACTTCCAGGAGGCCGGCGTCCTGCCTGGCCTGAACAACCTGGCCTTCGACATCACCGGCGTGCTCGATCCGACCACCTGGTACGCGGCGCTGCTCGCCGGCATGTTCAACGTGACTCCCGCGCCCACCGTGCTGGAGATGATCGCCTGGGTCGCGTACGCCGTACCGGTGCTCCTGCTCTTCCTGCGACCGGCCCGGCGCAAGCCGGCACCCGCCGCGACCACCACCACCGTCACCGAGCGCGGGGCCGACACCGGCGCCGAGGCCGAGGCGGCGTCGACGCCGCAGCGTGCCTGACCCACGAGGAGAGACAGCCCAGATGCGTACCACCCAGTTCTTCGCGCTGGCCGCCGCCGGCGTGCTGGCGACGGCCGGTCTGGCCGCCTGCTCCGACTCCGACAAGGGTGACTCGGCAGCGTCCGGCGGACCGATCGTGGTCAAGGCCAGCGACACCGCCTGTGAGGTCGGCTCGACCGACCTGGGTGCCGGTACCGCCACCTTCAAGATCACCAATTCGGGCGCGAAGGTGACCGAGTTCTACGTGTACGCCGACGGCGACCGCGTGATGGGCGAGGTGGAGAACATCGCCCCCGGGCTGAGCCGCGAGCTGCACGTGGAGTTGCCGGCCGGCACGTACCAGACGGCCTGCAAGCCAGGGATGAGTGGCAAGGGCATCCGGGGTGCGCTCAAGGTCAGCGGGTCGGCGCAGCCGCTCACGGCCGACGCCGCGCTGGGTGACGCCACCGACAACTACCAGCGCTACGTCAAGAGTCAGACCGCCGCGCTGCTGGACAAGACCGAGGAGTTCGTCGCCGCGGTCAAGGCCGGCGATGTGGCGAAGTCCAAAGCGCTCTACCCGGTCGCCCGCACCTACTGGGAGCGGATCGAGCCGGTTGCCGAGATCTTCGGCGACCTCGACCCCAAGATCGACGGCCGCGAGGAGGTCATCGAGGAGGGGATGGAGTTCACCGGCTTCCACCGGATCGAGAAGGACCTCTGGCAGTCCGGTGACATCAGCAAGGACGGCCCGATCGCCGATCGGCTGCTGGTCGACGTCAAGGAGATCGTCGCCAAGGCGAACGCCGAGAAGCTCTCCCCGCTCCAGCTCGCCAACGGTGCCAAGGAGCTGCTCGACGAGGTCGCCAGCGGCAAGATCACCGGCGAGGAGGACCGCTACTCGCACACCGACCTGTGGGACTTCGCCGCCAACCTTGAAGGTTCCAAGGCCGCCGTGTCCGCCCTGCGACCCGCGTTGCAGCAGCGCTCGCCGGAACTGGTCACCCAGTTGGACACCGAGTTCGCCAACGTCGAGGGACTGCTCGGCAAGCACCGTGACGGCGACGGCTGGAAGCTGCACACCGCGCTGAGCAAGGCTGAGCTGAAGGATCTCTCCGACGGGATCAACGCGCTCGCCGAGCCGATCAGCAAGGTCGCCGCAGCCGTCGCGAAGTGACCACCTGGCAGAAAGAGTCGAATCGATGAGCGGGAGCAGGTTGACCCGGCGCCGGGCCATCACCCTGGCCGGCGCCGGAGTGGCCGGGGTCGCCGGGGTGGCGGCCGGCGCGGGGGCGCTGCTGAAGGGCTCCCATGACCCGGCCGCGGCGAACGACCACCCGGCCGGGGCGGTGCCGTTCCACGGTGAGCACCAGGCCGGCATCGTCACCCCGGCGCAGGACCGGCTGCACTTCGTGGCCTTCGACGTGATCACCAAGGACCGGGCCCGGCTTGTCGAACTGCTGGAGGAGTGGACGGCCGCCGCCGCCCGGATGACAGCGGGACGCGACGCCGGGGTGCTGGGTGCGGTCGGCGGGATGCCGGAGGCCCCACCGGACGACACCGGCGAAGCGCTCGGCCTGCCTCCCTCGCAGCTCACCCTCACCATCGGGTTCGGGCCGACGCTGTTCCGTGACGCCGACGGGCGGGACCGCTTCGGCCTCGCCGACCGGCGGCCCGCCGCCCTCGCCGAGCTGCCGAAGTTCCCCGGCGACGCGTTGCAGCCGCAGCTCTCCGGCGGCGACCTCTGCGTCCAGGCCTGCGCCAACGACCCGCAGGTGGCGGTGCACGCGATCCGTAACCTGGCCCGGCTCGGCATGGGCGTGGTGAGCGTCCGCTGGTCGCAGTTGGGCTTCGGCCGCACCTCGTCGACCTCCCGGGAACAGGCCACCGCCCGCAACCTCTTCGGGTTCAAGGACGGCACGGCCAACCTCAAGGCCGAGGACACCGACCTGTTGCGCGACCAGTTGTGGGTGCAGCCGGGTGACGGACCGGACTGGATGGCCGGAGGCTCGTACCTGGTCACCCGCAAGATCCGGATGCTCGTGGAAACCTGGGACCGGACCTCCCTCGCCGAGCAGGAGGAGATCGTCGGCCGGACCAAGGGCAGCGGCGCGCCGCTGGGTCGGAGCGACGAGTTCGACGAGCCCGACTTCGCCGCCCGTGGCGCGGACGGGAAGCCGGTGATCGCCGAGCACGCCCATGTCACGCTGGCCCACCCGAGTCGGAACGGCGGAGCCCAGCTGCTACGGCGGGGTTACAACTTCGTCGACGGCTCGGACGGCCTCGGCCGGCTCGACGCGGGCCTCTTCTTCATCGCCTACCAGCGCGATCCACGCCGTCAGTTCGTGCCGATCCAGACCCAGTTGGCGCGACACGACGTGATGAACGAGTACCTGCGACACGTCTCCAGCGGGGTGTTCGCCTGCCCGCCCGGGGTACGCGACGGCGGGGACCACTGGGGGCGTGGGCTGTTCGGCTGACCGTCGTCCGGATGGCGACAGCCGGATCGGCCCGACCTGCGGTGGCGCCGGGCGGCGCCGAAGGGGGATCATGGAAGCGTTACCGGCGGACGCCGGTCCCACCGAACTGAATGAGGATGCAATATTAATCCCATGAGAGCCCGCGTACTGGTGGTCGACGACGACCCCGCGCTCGCCGAGATGCTCGGCATCGTGCTGCGCAGTGAGGGTTTCCTGCCCTCGTTTGTGGCGGACGGCGAGCGGGCGTTGGCCGCTTTTCGCGACAGCCGTCCCGATATCGTGCTACTTGACCTGATGCTTCCCGGCATGAGCGGTATCGACGTCGCCCGGTCGATCCGGGCGGAGTCCGGCGTGCCCATCGTCATGCTGACCGCCAAGAGCGACACCGTGGATGTCGTGCTCGGCCTGGAGTCCGGCGCCGACGACTACGTGGTCAAACCGTTCAAGCCCAAGGAGCTGGTGGCCCGGATGCGGGCCCGACTGCGCCGAGGCGAGGACGTGGCCCCCGAGATGCTCACCATCGGGCCGCCCGACAACCAGATCACCATCGACGTGCCGGCGCACACGGTGAGCCGCAACGACGAGGAGGTGAAGCTGACTCCGCTGGAGTTCGACCTGCTGGTCGCGCTCGCCCGCAAGCCACGTCAGGTCTTCACCCGTGAGGTGCTGCTCGAGCAGGTCTGGGGCTACCGGCACGCGGCCGACACCCGCCTGGTCAACGTGCACGTCCAGCGGTTGCGGGCCAAGATCGAGCCGGATCCGGAGCGACCGGAAATCATCCTCACCGTGCGGGGCGTGGGCTACAAGGCGGGGACCGGATAGCCTGGTCGCACTGTGTCGACCTCGCCGCCCCCACCCTCCCCGAACACGGCCCGCCGGCCCAGCGCCGGCGGGGAGTTCTGGCGTGCGGTGTGCGGTCGGGTCGCCCGGGTGGTGGGTCGGGCGCACCAGACCTGGCGCCGCTCGCTCCAGGTCCGGGTCGTGACCATCACGCTTGTCGCGTCCAGCCTGCTGGTCGGCGGGTTCGCGTTCCTGATCGCTGACAAGATCACCACCATCCTGCTCGACAGCGCTCGCAGCGACGTCCGGCAGCGGGTGACCAGCGGTGCCAGCTACGCGGCCAAGCAGGTCTCCCTGTACGGGCAGCCGCAGGAGGCGCAGCTCCAGGAGACCATCGACGGCACTGTCAACTACCTGGCCGGCGGCGACCCCCAGCAGACCAGCGGGGTGGTGGTGGCGATCACCGCCGACGACTATCCCAACGACATCCAGACGCGCACCTCGCCGTCCGCGAACGTCCAGTCGCTGATCAGCCCCGAGCTGCGGGCCGCGATCGCCGACGGCAAGGTGGCCAGCCAGATCCGCACCGGGCGACTCACCGGCGAGACCACCAAGTACCTGGTCTACGGCTCGCCGGTGCCCACCAGCTTCGGGCACATCGAGCTCTACTACCTGGTGCCGCTGGGCCGGCAGGACGTCACCGCCGCCGACGCCCGAGCGACAGTGGTGGCCACCGGGGTCGCGCTGGTGATCCTGCTCGGGTTGCTCGCGGCGCTGGTCACCCGGCTGGTGGTCAACCCGGTCCGGGTCGCCGCACGAACCGCCCAACGGCTCTCCGCGGGCCTGCTCGACCAGCGGATGGTGGTCAACGGCGAGGACGACCTGGCCCTGCTCGCCGCGTCGTTCAACCAGATGGCCACCAACCTTCAACGGCAGATCCTGCGCCTGGAAGAGATGTCCCGGTTGCAGCGCCGCTTCACCTCCGACGTCTCCCACGAGCTGCGTACCCCGCTGACCACGGTCCGGATGGCCGCTGACCTGATCTTCGCTGAGCGCGACGAGTTCGACCCGGCGGTCGCCCGCAGCGCCGAGCTGCTCCAGGCCGAGCTGGACCGATTCGAGGAGCTGCTCACCGACCTGCTGGAGATCAGTCGGTTCGACGCCGGCTTCGCCATGCTGGATTCCGAGCCGACCGACCTGGTGCCGGTGGTGCACCGGGTGGTCGACCGGCTGGCTGGCCTCGCCGAGCGGGTGGGCGTACCGATCGAACTCGACCTGCCCGGCACGCCGGTGATCGCCGAGGTCGACCCGCGCCGGGTCGAGCGGGTGTTGCGCAACCTGGTCGGCAACGCGGTCGAGCACGGTGAGGCCCGCCCGGTGCTGATCACGCTCGGCATCGACGACACCGCCGTGGCGATCACCGTCCGCGACCACGGCGTGGGGCTGAAGGTGGGCGAGGAGAAGCTGGTGTTCAACCGGTTCTGGCGGGCGGACCCGTCCCGGGCTCGGCAGACCGGAGGCACCGGTCTGGGCCTGTCGATCAGCCTGGAGGACGCTCGGCTGCACGGCGGCTGGCTGGAGGCGTGGGGTGCTCCCGGGCAGGGCGCGCAGTTCCGGCTCACCCTGCCGGCCCGAGCGGGCGACCGGTTGACCACCTCGCCGCTGCGGCTGGTGCCGGCCGACGCCGCGCTGCCGTTCGGCGGCCCCCGTGACGGCGGCCCACTGGCCATCGGGCCCGGCACCGGCGGGGCACTGGCGATCAGCCCGGCTCCCGCCGGGGACGGGCAGCGGACGGAGGTGCGCTCGTGAGACGGCCGACTCTGCTCGGGGCCCTCGGCGTGATGGTGCTGCTGGGCGCCGGCTGTGGCATCCCGGCGGCATCCGACGTCCGGGTGGACGGCAAGGGCGGCGCCGCTACCGAGGCCGGTGTGATCAGTCGGGGCAGTGAGCCACCGACGCGGACGGCCAGTGGCAGCGTCAACGAGGCGTTCGTCTCCAACTTCCTGTCCGCCGCCGCTGGCGAGCCGGATCGGGCGTACGAGCGGGTCAAGGCGTTCATCGCCCCGGAGGACAAGATCCGGCTACAGGACAAGAAGGGCAGCGAGGTCGCGCTGAACGTGGTCCGGGTGCGCGGGGCGGTCTACACCCTCAACAGCGACTCGACCACGACCGTGAAGATCGCCGTGCAGCAGGTCGGTGTGCTGCGCACCAACGGCACCCTCGCCCCACCGGTGGCGACCGAGACGGAGTACGAGTTCGGCCTGCGCAGCGCGTCCTTCAACGGCGACGTCAACGATGATCGGGCCGGCCTGTACGTCATCAACCCGCCCAACGTGCTGCTGCTCAGCGACACAGCCCTCCGTCAGTATTACCAGGACGAGACGATCTACTTCTGGAGTTCGGACCGCAGCCGCCTGGTGCCCGACCAGCGCTACCGGCCGCAGGCGGTGCCTGTCGAGCGGCGGGTCAACGAGGTGGTGAAGTGGCTGGTCGGCGGCCCCTCCGACTGGCTGCGCCCAGGTGTCGTCGGGCTGCCGGACGGCACCGAGCTGATCAACAACGCCACCGGCGGGAACGGTCGATGGGAGGTCAATCTGGACATGTCCGGTGACGACCAGAACGGGATCGACCAGTTGATCACGCAGATCGCCTGGTCGTTGGGCGACCTGCCCGGCCAACTCGAGTTGAAGATCCGCAACAACGCGCAACCCGTTGTCGACCTGGGCGAGCGACGAAACAGCCGAGCGCTCTACCCGCATACCGCCAGCCCACAGCGGTTTGGCGTGTACGACGGCGCGATCCACCCACTCGACTTCGAAGGCGAGCCCAGCGGCAGGGTGCCGTTGACACCCGAGGCCAACCGTAACGTCGTCTCGGCCAGCCTCGGGCTGGCCAAGGACCGGATTCTCGCCGCGATGGCGGTCACCGGCAGCAGCAAGAACCGGTACCGACTCGCCGTGGGCACGGGCGCCGACCCGGTCTCCGTGTTCAGCCGCAGCAGCACGGAGTACTCCGCGATCGGCCGGCCGGTCTGGCTGCGTACTGTCGACTCCCGCCCCAGCCGCGGCCTGGTGGTGGCCGACGGGCAGCTCTACCGGTTCGACGAGGCAGCCCGGATGTATCCCGTGCCGCTCAACCTGCCCTCCGCTGCGGTCACGGCGGTGGCCGCCGCGTTGGACGGCCAGCGGGTCGCGCTGATCGTCGGCGGCCGGCTCTACGTCGCCGCGGTCAACCTCGACGGCGGCGGGGTGTCCATCGGCCCGCCCCGGGAGTTGGTCACCTCGCTGACCAACCCGACGGCTGTCGACTGGGGCAGCGAGGACCAACTGGTGGTCGCGGGGTCTGTCGGCCAGCCGGCGATCTACGAGGTCAGTCTCGACGGCGCTCTGGAGACGCCGCTGCGGATCGACCTCGGCGCCAAGGTCAACCACCTGACCTCGTACCCGACCAACCGCAGCGTGCGGACGCCCAGCGGGGCCTACATGTACGAGGCGAACGGGGTGGCCTACCGCAGCAGCCCGTTCGAACGGATCGAGCCCGGCCGGGTACGCGACATCGCCCCGGTGCCGGCCGGGGTGCGGCCGAGCAACCCGTCGGCGCCGTTCTTCCTCTACTGACACGGTGAGCGGGCTCTGGGCGGACCTCGCCGACCTGGTGCTGCCCGCCGACTGTGCCGGTTGTCGGGAGCGCCGACCCGGACTGCGGCACGGGGTCTGCCCCGCCTGCGTCGCGGTGCTGGGCGAACTGCGGCCACTGGCGGTCCGCCCCACCCCCGCTCCGCCGGGCCTGCCGCCCTGCGTCGCCCTCGGCCCGTACGCGGGCCCGCTGCGTGAGGCGCTGCTGGCGTACAAGGAACACGGCCGACATGGGCTGGCCCGCCCGCTCGGCGCCCTGCTCGCCGAGGTCGTCGCGGCGGCGGTCGGTGCGGCTCGTCCGCTGGCGTTGGTTCCCGTCCCGGACACCGCGGCGGCGGCCCGGTCCCGTTACGGGGACCACCTCGACCGGCTGGCCCGGCACTGCGCGGCCCGGCTCAACCGGGGCGGTTGGGCGGTGCAGGTGCGCCGTCCGCTGCGGGCGCTGCCCCGACCTGACTCGGTCAGCCTGGACAGCGCTGGGCGGGCGGCGGCGGCCGAGGCGGCCTTCCAGCCCCGCTCGGCGGGGCCGTTGCGGGGTGGTGCCGCTGGTGCGGCCCCGGTCGTGGTGCTGCTCGACGACATCGTCACCACGGGTGTGACCCTCGCCGCCGCGAGCAGGGTGCTGACCGCGACGGGATGGGCACCGAGTGTCGCCGCGGTGCTCGCGGCGACCGAGAAAAGACACCAGTCGTAACCGATCGTGTTTCCGTTTCACCCGTTGGTGTATGAGCTGCGAAAAATCCTGGGCCGTCTCGGCAACATGGGGTGACTGCCGGGCAAACAGGAGTTAGCGTTTCGCTGTCGGGGGTAGGAGGTCGTTCCAACCGCCCCTGGCGGTGAGAGGAGGCGTAGCCGTACCAACCGGTCGACGCCAGCGGGTCTCCCCACGGCGCGCGGCCGGGTAACCGGATCGAAGACCGTCCGAACAAGGGAGGTCACGTGGACATCGTGGTCAAGGGCCGAAACGTCGAAGTGCCGGACCATTACCGGGTACACGTAGCCGAGAAACTCGCGAAGATCGAACGCTACGACCACAAACTTATTCGCGTCGATGTCGAGCTGTTTCACGAGCGCAATCCGCGCCAGGCCGACCACTGCCAGCGGGTGGAGATCACCTGCGTTTCCCGGGGCCCGGTGATTCGGGCCGAAGCCTGCACGAACGACTTCTACAGCGCGCTCGACGCGGCCATCGCGAAGCTCGACACCCGGCTGCGCCGCGCGGCCGACCGCCGCCGCGTACACCGGGGTCGGCACGCGCCGATCTCCGTCGCCGAGGCCACCGCAGGCCTGCCGGTCGCGGACCTGGTGCCATCCGCACTGAGCGCGCCGAGCGACGGCGCCCGCGCCGGCACCGCTGTCGCCGAGCGGGTCGAAGAGGAACACGACGACCAACCGTGGCACATCGCCCGGGAGAAGGTGCACCCGGCGGAGCCGATGACCATCGACGACGCGCTGTTCGAGATGGAACTGGTCGGCCACGACTTCTACCTTTTCCAGGACAAGGAGTCCGGCCGCCCCAGCGTCGTCTACCGGCGCCACGCGTACGACTACGGCATCATCTCCCTCGCCACCTGACCGGTAGCCAACCCTCGTCGATCATGGAGTTGTGGTGGGGTACTCCCACCACAACTCCATGATCCGTCAACGGAGGTCGGCGGGGAGCAGCGCGAAGGTCAGATCGTCCAGACGGGCGCCGGCCAGACCGGGCAGCCGGCCGCGCTGAAGGGCCTCGCGCCGGAAACCGACCCGCTCCAGCACCCGGTGCGACGCGGTGTTGTCCGGCACCGTGCCGGCCGAGAGCCGGGCGACACCTGCCGCGCCGAACGCCCACTCCGCGAGCAGGCGGACCGCCCGCGTCGCGTACCCCCGGCCGCGCCACTCGGGCAGCAACGCGTAGCCCACCGACGCCTCGCCAGCGGCCACATCGGTGTACGACAAGCCGCAACTGCCCACGGGCTCCCCGCTGGCCACGTCGGTGATCAGCAGCCGGGCGATGTCGCCGGTCAGCCACCCGCTCTCCGCGAGACGACAACGCCGCTCCATCGCCTCGCGCGTCGGCGGCACCGGCGGCGCCTGGTTCGCCACCACCTCGGGTCGGCTGTGCAGCCGGTACATCAGCGCCGCGTCGTCCGCCGCGAGCGGGCGCAGCGCCACCACCTCGTCGGTGAGCACCCCGCCGGGCAGGTCAGGCAGCAGTCGGGCGGTCGGGCCGGACGGGTCACCGGCGACGCGTACCCAGGCCAGCAGATCGTGCCGGCCCCCGTCGCGGGACGCACCGGCCGACCGGCGCAGACCCTCGTAGCGGAAGCCGGCGGCCAACGCGACCCGCTGGCTCGGGCCGTTCTCCGGTTCGGTGAGCAACTCCAGCCGAGCCGTTCCGGCGGCGAACGCGTGCTCGCTCAGCGCGCGGGTCGCCGCGGTGGCCACCCCGCGCCCGCGCGCCACCGGCCGCATCCAGTAGCCGATCTCCAACTGACCCCGGGCGGGCACCGGGTTGTTCAACCCCACAGCGCCGAGCAGGCGATCGGTCGCGGGATCCGCGACGGCGTACGCCGTGCCACCACCGGTCCAGGCCGCCGGGGCGCCGACGTCGATCCACCAGCGGGCATCGGTCTCGGTGTACGGCGTCGGCAGGTTCGACACGAACCGTTGGGTCAGCGCGTCCGCGCAGCCGTCGACCACGTCGGCGCTGTCCTCGGCGCGGAACGGGCGCAGCCGTACCCCGTGCGCCTCGACGACCGGCCGCGGGATCATCCGAGATCCTTGGCGAGAAGCGCACCGACCCACACGTCCACCCGTTCGCCCCGGTGCTGCACACCGCCCCGGGCGGTCCCCTCGATCAGGAAGCCCGCCTTCTCCGCCGCCCGGCGGGAGGCGGTGTTGCCCACGTTCGCCTTCCACTCGATCCGCGCCAGGCCCAACGTGCTGAAGCCCCAGGCGCTGAGCGCGACCAGCGCGGCGGGTAGATAGCCCCGACCCCGGGCCGTCGGCGCGGTCACGAAGCCGACGTCGGCCACCAGCGGGTCGGCGGGGGAGAGCCGCAGGTCGAGCGTGCCCGCGTACCGGTCGTCGGGGTCGGCGATCACGAAGCAGGCGGCGTCCCCCCGAGCCCAGGCGTCCCGCCCGTAAGCCTGGTAGCCCTGCGCGTCCGCGCGCTCGTACGGGTCCGGCACTGTCGTCCAGCGGATGGTTTCCGGATCCCGGGAGGTCTGCACCACGGCGTCCAGATCCTGCTCCTCCATGGGCCGCAGACGCAGCTCGCCGGCCTTGGATTCGGCGAACAGAACGGGCTGCGGGCGGCCGAAGACGGCGGCCCGCCGGGCGGCGAGGGTGCCCGGTCCGGCCGGCCCGGTCGAACCGGCGGCCGGCACCTCGCCGGGCAGCAGCGAGCCGATCCAGCCGTCCGCGCCGCCGTGCAGTGCCGGGTTGGCCAGCCGCAACCGGCCGTCGATCCGGAAACCGGCCCGGAGGGCCACCAACCGCGAGGCGTGGTTGCCCACCTCGGCCTGCCAGAGAAGCCGACGAAGCCCGAGGGTGTCGAAGGACCAGCGGGCCACCGCCCGGGTGGCCCGGACCATCAGGCCCCGACGCCGTGCCCAGGGCGCCGTCCAGTAGCCGACCTCACCGGTGCCGTTCTCGTCGATCGAGATCAGTCCGCAGGAGCCCAGCAGTTCCCCGGTGCCCGGGTCGCACACAGCGAACGGTGCCCCGGTCCCCTCGGCCCAGGCGTCCCGGCTCATCTCGGTGACAAATCCGTGAGCGTGTTCCGGTAGGTACGGGCGCGGTACGGTGGTCCAGCGCTGAATGTCCGGGTCCTGGCAGGCTCGGTGCACGGCCTCGGCATCCGTCTCTCGCCAGGGCCGCAGCAGCACGCCGTCCTCGATGATCTCCACGGGCTCCACTCGTGCATCCTGCCGCAGCGTTCGCCGACGGCGTAACCGGATAACGTTCGGGGCGGGCGAGGGACGCGAGTTATGTCGGGTTCTGCGGGGTCGAGCACCGCCACCAGTGACCATCGCGCCGATGGAGCGCCTACGATGGTTCGAGACTGTCTAGGGGAGCGTTGATCCGTGTCGATTCTGGAAAAGGTCCTTAACGCGGGCGAGGGCCGCATGGTGCGCCGGCTCAAGGCCATCGCCGCCGCCGTCAGCTCGATCGAGGACGACTACGTCAACCTCACCGACGAGGAACTGGCCGGCATGACCGAACAGTTCCGGGAGCGGCTCGACGAGGGCGAAACCCTCGATGACCTGCTGCCGGAGGCGTTCGCGGTGGCCCGCGAGGCGGCCGCCAGGGTGCTCGGCCAGCGCCCGTACGACGTCCAGGTGATGGGCGGCGCGGCGCTGCACTTCGGCAACATCGCCGAGATGAAGACCGGTGAGGGTAAGACGCTGACCTCGGTCATGGCCGTCTACCTCAACGCGCTCTCCGGCAAGGGCGTCCACGTGATCACGGTCAACGACTACCTCGCCCAGCGTGACGCGGCGTGGATGGGCCGGGTGCACGAGTTCCTCGGGCTGACCGTCGGCGTGGTGCTGCCCAACCGGCCGGCCAGCGAGCACAAGGCCGCCTACGAGTGCGACATCACCTACGGCACCAACAACGAGTTCGGCTTCGACTACCTGCGCGACAACATGGCCTGGTCGAAGGACGAGCTGGTGCAGCGCGGGCACAACTTCGCTGTGGTCGACGAGGTCGACTCCATCCTGATCGACGAGGCCCGCACCCCGCTGATCATCTCCGGCCCGGCCGAGCACTCGGCCCGCTGGTACGGCGAGTTCGCCGGCGTGGTGGCCCGGCTCCAGCCCGGCACCGACGGCGAGGGCGACTACGAGGTCGACCACTCCAAGCGCACCATCGCGGTGACCGAGCGGGGCGTCGCCAAGGTCGAGGACCGGCTCGGCATCGACAACCTGTACGAGTCGGTGAACACCCCGCTGGTCGGCTACCTCAACAACGCCATCAAGGCCAAGGAGCTCTACAAGCGCGACAAGGACTACATCGTCAGCGACGGTGAGGTCCTGATCGTCGACGAGTTCACCGGCCGCATCCTGCACGGCCGTCGCTACAACGAGGGCATGCACCAGGCGATCGAGGCCAAGGAGGGGGTGGAGATCAAGCAGGAGAACCAGACCCTGGCCACCATCACCCTCCAGAACTACTTCCGCCTCTACGAGAAGCTGTCCGGCATGACCGGTACGGCGCAGACCGAGGCGAGCGAGTTCAACAAGGTCTACAAGGTCGGCGTCGTGACCATTCCGACCCACCGCCCGATGGTTCGCGAGGACCGGCCGGACGTCATCTACAAGACGGAGAAGGCCAAGTTCAACGCCGTCATCGAGGACATCGCCGAGCGGCACCAGATGGGCCAGCCGGTGCTGGTGGGCACCGTCTCGGTGGAAAACTCCGAGATCCTCTCCCAGTTGCTGCGCCGCCGCGGCATCCCGCACAACGTGCTGAACGCCAAGTTCCACGCGCGGGAGGCCGAGATCGTCGCCCAGGCCGGGCGTAAGGGCGCGGTCACCGTGGCGACCAACATGGCCGGCCGTGGCACCGACATCCTGCTCGGCGGCAACCCCGAGTTCCTCGCCGCGAACGAGCTGCGCCAGCGCGGCCTCGACCCGCTGGAAAACGAGGAAGAGTACGCCAAGGCGATGGAGGAGGTCCTTCCCACCTGGAAGCAGGCCTGCGACGCCGAGGCGGACGAGGTCTCCGCCGCCGGTGGCCTCTACGTGCTGGGCACCGAGCGGCACGAGTCCCGGCGGATCGACAACCAGCTGCGCGGTCGCGCCGGCCGGCAGGGTGACCCGGGCGAGTCCCGTTTCTACCTATCCCTGCAGGACGAGCTGATGCGGCGCTTCCGGGCCGGGGCGGTCGAGGCGGTGATGGAGCGCTTCAACATCCCGGAGGACGTGCCCATCGAGTCGAAGATGGTCACCCGGCAGATCAAGAGCGCCCAGGCCCAGATCGAGGGCCAGAACGCCGAGATCCGCAAGAACGTCCTCAAGTACGACGAGGTGCTCAACAAACAGCGCCAGGTCGTCTACGCCGAGCGGCTCCGGGTGCTCAACGGGGAGGACCTCTCCGACCAGGTCCGCAACATGATCGACGACACCGTCGAGGCGTACGTCCGGGGGGCCACCTCCGACGGCTACGGCGAAGACTGGGACCTTGAGCAGCTCTGGTCCAGCCTCAAGCAGCTCTACCCGGTCGGTGTGACGATCGAGGAGTTGGAGGAGGAGGCCGGCGGCTCGCGGGCCGGCATGGACGCCGACTTCCTGGTGGCCCGCCTCAAGGAGGACGCCAACGCCGCGTACGACCGGCGTGAGGAGCAGCTCGGCACCGAGGGGGTGCGCCAGCTCGAGCGGATGGTGCTGCTCCAGGTCATCGACCGTAAGTGGCGCGAGCACCTCTACGAGATGGACTACCTCCAGGAGGGCATCAACCTCCGGGCGTACGCCCAGCGCGACCCGGTGGTGGAATACCAGCGCGAGGGCTTCGACATGTTCGCCACCATGATGGACGGCATCAAGGAGGAGACCGTCGGCTTCCTCTACAACGTCGACGTCCAGGTGACCGAACCCGAGCCGGAGGCGGGCGCCGACGAGGTCACGCTGCTCGACAAGCCGGTGGAGATCCGCGCCAAGGGCCTCAACCAGGCACCGCGTCGGCAGGGGCTGCAATACTCCGCGCCCACCATCGACGGTGAGGCCAGCCCGGGTGCCGTCGCTGTGGAGCAGGCCGAGCAGCAGGCTCCGGCGCTCGGTGTGGGTCGCCCGGCTCCGGGTGCCCCGGCGGCACCGGGGCGGACCGCACCGTCCGCGCCGCAGCGGCCGGCCTCGGGCCTGCGTGGCCCAGCTGTTCCGTCGTCCGCCGCCCGTCGCCCGGCACCGAACCAGGCGGAGGCGAGCAACGGCCCGTCCCGCAACGCGCCGTGCCCGTGTGGCTCGGGCCGCAAGTACAAGCGCTGCCACGGCGCTCCCAATGGCGGCAACTGACCAACAGCGTCTGCACTGACAGCGTCTGCACCGACGGGTCCCGGCCGAACAGGCCGGGGCCCGTCGGTGTCTTCCAGCCCCACCTGCCTGACAAACCGCCCATCTCGGCGCTTTTCCTGGCATGCGCGGAGGCCGGCACCCCAGATCAACTCGCCTTTCAGGAAAGCGCGGGGTCAGCGGCAGCCGGATAGCGCGCTTTCCTGAAACCGGAGTGGATCAACCGGTCTCGCCGCTCCGGCTCGGCCCGGTGCGGCCCGGCTCGCCCGGTGCGGTCCGGCTCGGCCCGGTGCTGTCCGGTGCGGCTCGGTCCGCGCCGGTCCGGTCGGGCCCGGCTCGGCCCGGCTTTGCTCCGGCTCGGCCCGGCCCGGCTCGGCTCGGGCTCGGGCTCGGCCCGGCCCGGGCTCGGCCCGGCCCGGGCTCGGCCCGGCTCGGGCTCGGCCCGGCTCGGGCTCGGCCCGGCCCGGCCCGGGGTGTTCCGGCAGGCTGGGCCTGGCCGGGGTGATCGGCCCTGGTGGTGTGGTCAGAGCACGTGTAGGGCAGTGCATAGCCAGCGACCCCGGCGATGCTCGAGGCGCAGGGCCATCGCCCAACTTCGACCGCCCGCACCGGTGAGGACAGCTGCCGCCTCCACTGCGGCCTCCCGGGGCTCGCAGACTCGCAGGCGTAGGAGGCGGACCAGTGGCCGGCTGGTACGGCGGCGCGATGTTCCGGCCCGGCCGGACGCGCGGGCGAGTTCGGCCAGCAGGTCGCCCGCTCGGGCCGGGTCGAGCAGCGCTCGCACTTGAGTCGGCGAACGGTAGCCGTTGACCACCTCCACGCAGGTGCCGACGAAGCGGTGGGCGGCTCGGGTGGTTTCCGGAGCGGTCGCCGGCGGCAACGAAGCGGCCGGGTGGGTGGTGGGGGACCGGTCAGGCACTGGTCGCAGCACTGCTCGCCGCACTGGCGGTCGGACCGGGTCGGCTCGGGTGGCAGCGAACAGGTCGAGGGCGAGCTGACCGTCGGTCAGTGCCGGCCAGTACGACCCGTCGGTCTCGTCAAGGTATGGCGGGTCGAAGGGTGGGACGGGGCGCAGCCGTACGGGCGGTCGGGAAGGACCGGGTCGCGCTCCGCTCATCATGGCCCCCTTGATCTTGCGTTTACCTTCGTTTGCCTCCGACAAGCTCGATTCTGAGCGACGGAGCGGCCTCGGTCAATGGCTTCGTGGCGGCCGACGTGCGGCAAGGCGCATGATCCACTCGCGTTCCTTGATGTCGTGGTATCCGAGCAGCCCCAACACCCCGACTTCCGCACAGCCGAGTGGATCATGCGCGGGCTGGCGAGTGGGCGGACCTGGGCCGGGCGAACGGACAAGGCCAGGCAGGGCGGGCGAGGCGCGGCGGGTCCCAGTCGGGCGGGCCGGCCCGGCGGGCAGGTCAAGGCCAGGCGGGCCGGGCAACGTAAGGCCGGTGGGCTGGGGCTCTGCTACTCCGGGTCGCGGTCGACCAGCGGGTTGCTCTGCACCCAGTCTGCGGTTTCGTGGTATTTGCGCGCTATGTACTCTTCCAGGCGAGCGCGCTCGACGCGCCACTGACCGCGCCCGCCGATCTTGATCGCCGGCAGTTCGCCGCTGCGCACCATGTGGTAGACCTGCGAGTCCGACACGTTGAGCTCAGTGGCCACGTCGGAGAGCAGCAGGAACCTCGGCTCCACAGGAACTCCCGGGGTTGATGTCGTTTGGCTCAGTTTGCCACCGACAGCCCCGACCGCCCAGCATCCAGCCCGGGTCGGTGGCAGGCCAACCACGGGGGACACACCGGCTGGGAACTTCCTCCGGCCGGAGGCGGGGTGTATGACGGTCACGGCGTGCGGCATGATCTGCGCCCGTGCCGGCGGCCGCCGGTGGAGGACGACGCGGGGAGACGACCGGTGACCGACGAGCTTGTCCGGGTGTACGTGCCGGCGACCGTACCGATGCTGGCCCGGCTGCGTGACGAGGGGCTGGCCGCCGAGCAGGCGCACGCCGTCACCCCGGCGCTGCGCGAGTGGTACGCCGAGGGTGACGAGGAGGAGTTGGAGTACGTCGCGTTCACCCGGGCTGCCCAGGACGCCCTGCACCTTCTCCGCGCCGACCCGAAGGCTCCCCGCCGTCGCGTCGTCGTCTCGGTCGACCTGCCGTCGGGCGCGGTCGGACGCGGTGACGGTGAGCTGGGCTCCAGCACGGTGTCGCTGATCGACACCGTGCCGGTGGGTGCCGTCGCGGCCATCCACGTGGACGGCGTTGACGCGGTCGACGAGGTCGGCGCGGCGGCCGACGTGGTGGCCGAGGCGGCAGCCGGTGACCCGGACGCCCAGTTCACCGTCGACAGCGCCGAGGACCACGAGTTGGAGTGGTACGACGTGACGGAGCTGGACCAGCTGCTACGCGCGAGCGACTGAGCCGGACACCGGCCCCGGCAGCCTGAGCCGGACACCGGCCCCGGCAGCCTGAGCCGGACACCGGCCCCCGGCCCGTCGTCAGCGGGTCGGATCCGCCTTGGCGGGCTTCGCCTTGGCCGGCTCCCCGTCGAAGGTCTCGGCAGCGTCGGCGTCGAACGTCTCGGCTGGCTCCGCGTCGAACGCCTTGGCGTAGCCCGGCTTGTCGTCCTCCGGGTCGACCTGGTCTGCGACGGGGCTCGGGCTGTCGACTGGTTCGTCGTCGTCGGTGTGGGTCGGGCTGAGCGTGCGGCCGAACGCGATGAGCGCGGTCAGCGCCCCCACGAAGAGCACCCAGATGCCGTTGTCCACCCGCGAGGTGCCCAGCGAGGTCTGCGCCACCGCGTCCGCCTCGCTGAGCGCGCTGGCGAGGTCGAGCAGGGACCGGCCGCCGATCCGGATGATCACCTCGGCGAGCAGCAGGAGGAGCCCAGGGCCGGCGCCGGCGAGCAGGTACGCCGGCCAGCGCAGCGCCGGGGTCTCGGGATCGCGGCGGACGGCTCGACGCCGTGCCCAGGTCAGGTAGCCGAAGGCCAGTAGCCCAGCCAGTAGCCCGGCGACGAGCGATTCGGTGCGGGACACCCACTTGGCCGCGTTGATCAACGATTCTTGGCTGTCGCCAGCACCGAAGAGGTCGAACAGCGGGTCCCGGGCGCGGCTGAACGCGACCACGAAGATCAACGTGCCCAGTGCGGCGGTGACCACGGCGCCGATCGCCGGGGCGGTCCGCGCAGCGGCCAGCGCGCCACCGATGATCGCCGCGGCGGCCGTGGTGCCGGCGATCACGTTGGTGGTGGACGTGTCGAAGTAGGTGAGGTTGATCGCCACCGCGGCAGCGAGGCCGACCAGCATTCCGCCGCCGATCGCCCCGGCGAATCGCAGGGTGGCCCAGTCGCCGTACCGGCGGGCCAGCAGGTTTCCACCGGCCAGCGCGACGGCCGCCCCGGCCACCAGCGCGGCCGAGATCACGCCGGGCAGGGCGAACGCGGAGAGGCTGATCGCGGTGACCCCGGCCGCCGCCGAGGTGATGGCCTCCCGGGTGGACCAGAGCATGGCGGCCAGCCAGCCGAGCGCCAGCAGCGCGAGCACTGCGGCGCCGGGCGCGGGCAACGGCCGACTGCCGGTACTGGCCGCGTCGACCGCGGGCTCGTCCGACTCGGCGGCCGGGACGCGGCCGGGCTGCTTGGTCATCGTCTCCCCTTCGAGGCGGCAGGTCACCGACCATTCAGGGTACGCGGGCCCGCTGGGCTGCCTGTCGCCCCGGGACGGCGGGACGGATCGAGACCGGTCGGTAAGGGGAGGAGGGGTGGGGCGGTCCTTGGCGCAGGGCGGTGGCGGAGGTGGGCCGTGCGGCCCGTCATGGGAGAATCACGGGAGGTCCCGCCGCTGCTCGGCCTCCCGTGCGGCGTCCGGTGTCCGGCCGTCCGGTCGGTGCCCGCGGGTCCGGTTTCGCCACCGCTGTCGAGATCGCCAGGAGCCTTGATGGATGCCGTGTTCTCCGTTCCCGAGCCGCGCAACGAGCCGGTTCGCAACTACGAGCCGGGCAGCCCCGACCGGGACCGGCTCCAGCGGCGGCTGACCGAGCTCGCCGCCGAGCGCATCGACCTGCCGATGACCATCGGCGGTGAGCAGCGGATGGCCGGCGGTGACCCGATCAACGTGGTGCAGCCGCACAAGCACGCCCACGTGCTGGGTGTGACCGGGCACGCCACCCACGACGACGCGCGTGCCGCCACCAAGGCCGCCAAGGACGCCGCGCCGATGTGGCGGGCGCTGCCCTTCGAGGAGCGCGCCGCGATCTTCCTGCGTGCCGCCGAGCTGCTCGCCGGGCCCTGGCGCGACACCCTCAACGCCGCCACGATGCTCGGCCAGTCGAAGACCGCGATCCAGGCGGAGATCGACGCGGCGTGCGAGTTCATCGACTTCCTGCGGTTCAACGTGCACTTCGCGCGTCGCCTGCTCGAGGAGCAGCCGGCGTCCTCGCCCGGGGTGTGGAACCGTTTCGACCATCGCCCGCTGGAGGGCTTCGTCTACGCGGTGACCCCGTTCAACTTCACCGCCATCGCCGGCAACCTGCCGTCGGCGCCGGCCCTGCTGGGCAACACTGTGGTCTGGAAGCCGGGCCCGACCCAGCAGTTCGCCGCGCACTTCACCATGCGGCTGTTCGAGGCCGCCGGCCTGCCGCCCGGCGTGATCAACATGGTCACCGGCCGGGGCGAGGAGGTCTCCGACGTCGTGCTCGCCGACCCGGAGCTGGCCGGCATCCACTTCACCGGTTCGACGAAGGTCTTCCAGCAGTTGTGGCGGACGGTGGGCGACAACATCGCCCGGTACCGGGGCTACCCGCGTCTGGTCGGCGAGACCGGCGGCAAGGACTTCGTCGTCGCGCACACCAGCGCCGACGTGGACGCTCTGCACACCGCGCTGATCCGTGGCGCGTACGAGTACCAGGGCCAGAAGTGCTCGGCGGCCTCCCGGGCGTACGTGCCGCGCTCGATCTGGGAGGGTGGGCTGCGGGACCGCCTGGCCGCCACCGCCGACTCGCTGACCTACGGCGACGTGGCCGACTTCAGCAACTTCGGCGGCGCCGTGATCGACGACAAGGCGTTCGCCCGGCACACCGCCGCGCTGGAGCTGATCGCCGGCGACGACAGCTGCCGGGTGCTGGCCGGTGGCACCGCCGACGACTCGGTCGGCTACTTCGTGCGGCCGACGCTCTTCGAGTGCGGCGACGCCGCCCACGAGACCTTCACCACCGAGTACTTCGGGCCGATCCTGGGCGTGCACGTGTTCGACGACGCCCGTTTCGACGAGGTGGTCGCGCAGGCCGAGTCGATCGCCCCGTACGCCCTGACCGGCTCGGTGTTCGCCACCGACCGCCGGGTCGTCGAGTCGGTCGGCGAGCGGATGCGGTACGCGGCCGGCAACTTCTACATCAACGACAAGCCGACCGGCGCGGTGGTCGGGCAGCAGCCCTTCGGTGGCGCCCGCGCCAGCGGCACCAACGACAAGGCCGGCTCCTGGCTCAACCTGGTCCGCTGGGTCTCCCCGCGGACGATCAAGGAGACCTTCGTGCCGCCGACCGACCACACGTACCCGCACATGGGCTGACCGGCGACGACCCGCCGGCGGCGCGCGTGGCGCCGCCGGCGGACGCCCGGAATGTCGCAACCCATCGATAGTCCTCAACGGACAGTCTGTCGCCGACAGTGCACTTAGGAAGTCCTGTTGGGTGGCAAACTGGCAAATCCTGGACGCCGGGTGCGCAAAGTGGCAGCGTAGTGGGCATGGCGGATTCCGGAGTCAACCCTACGGCGGCGGCCCTGCTCGGCCTCCTCCACGAGGGCCCGATGACAGGCGGTCAGTTGATGGCCGCCGCTGAGCGCCGTCTGGCGCCGTACTGGTCGATGACCCGCAGTCAGGTGTACCGCGAGTTGCCGGTGCTGGCTGAGCGGGGTTTCGTGCGGCTCGGCAAGCCGGGTCCGCGGATGAGCCAGCCGTACTCACTGACCGCCAGCGGAAAACGGACGTTTTCCCGCTGGCTCGCGGAGAACCCGGGGAAGGACACCATCCGCAACCCGATCGCGCTGCGGATGGCGTTCGGCAACCTGCACTCCGCCAGCCAGCTCAAGGGCCTGTACGCCTCGGCCAACGAATACCACACCGAGGCCCTCGCGCAGGTCCGGGAGCAGGTGAAGAACGCCAAACGGGACGGCGAGACCTACGACGCCAGCGCGCTGGAGTTCGCCGTCGCCTACCACCGGGCTGCCCTGTCGTGGCTGAAGTCCGCCCCCGTCGGGTGACGATCAACAGGTTCCCGCATAGGGAACGAGCTGCGCCGCGCCCGAGGGCCCAGGGCCGATTTGGCGCGGACCTGCGGGGCTCGCAAGCTCACTCCTCGTCCGCGCAGTACGCTTGTCTGTCGTGACCGCTGCCGATTACGCCGAACAGCTCAAGGAACTCGACGCGACCCTGCGAAACATCGAGGCCGTCCTCAACATCGACCGTCTGCACGAGGACAAGGCCCGCCTTGAGCAGGAGGCCTCCGCCCCCGACCTGTGGGACGACCAGGCCAAGGCCCAGGCGGTGACCTCGCAGCTGTCGTACGTCAACGGCGAGATCAGCAAGCTGGGCAGCCTGCGTTCCGGCCTCGACGACGCCCAGGTGCTGCTGGAGCTTGCCGAGGCGGAGGCCGACCCGGGCGTGCTGACCGAGGTCGAGTCGGAGATCACCGGGCTGACCAAGGCCATCCAGGAGATGGAGGTCCGCACCCTGCTCTCCGGCGAGTACGACTCCCGGGAGGCGCTGGTCGCCATCCGGGCCGGCGCGGGTGGCGTGGACGCGGCGGACTTCGCCGAGATGCTGCTGCGCATGTACCTGCGCTGGGCGGAGCGGCACGGCTACCCGACCGAGGTCTACGAGACCTCGTACGCCGAGGAGGCGGGCCTGAAGTCGGCCACCTTCGCGGTCAAGGTGCCGTACGCCTACGGCACGCTCAGCGTCGAGTCGGGCACCCACCGGCTGGTCCGGATCAGCCCGTTCGACAACCAGGGCCGTCGGCAGACCAGCTTCGCGGGCGTCGAGGTCCTGCCGGTCACCGAGCAGACCGACCACATCGACATCCCGGAGAACGAGGTACGGGTCGACGTCTACCGCTCCTCCGGACCGGGTGGGCAGAGCGTCAACACCACCGACTCGGCGGTGCGGCTGACCCACATCCCGACCGGCATCGTGGTGACCTGCCAGAACGAGAAGTCCCAGCTGCAGAACAAGGCCTCCGCGCTGCGGGTGCTCCAGGCCCGGCTGTTGGAGCGCAAGCGCCAGGAGGAGCAGGCCAAGCTCGAAGGGCTCAAGGAGAACGCGGCCGGCTCGTGGGGCGACCAGATGCGCTCCTACGTCCTGCACCCGTATCAGATGGTGAAGGATCTCCGAACTGAGCAGGAGACCGGCAATCCGAGCGCGGTCTTCGATGGCGAGTTGGACGGTTTCATCGAAGCGGGAATCCGTTGGCGTAAGCAGCGGCAGCTCGCCGGCGACGGTGCGTGACGGGGTGCGGGCGGAGCGCTTCGTCGATCTCCAGGTAGAAGCCTGATTCGACGACTCGCGCCGGATCGGCGGGGCGTGGGGCTTGGCTCAGTTGTTACACCGCGTAGACTCACCACCCGTGATTCAGCTTGAGCAAGTGACGAAGACGTACCCGAAGGCGTCCCGGCCTTCGCTCGACAACGTGTCCGTCTCGATCGAGAAGGGCGAGTTCGTCTTCTTCATCGGTCCATCCGGCTCCGGCAAGTCCACGATCATCAAAATGCTGCTGCACGAGGTGGCCCCCAACAAGGGGCGCGTCGTCGTCAACGGCAAGGACGTCACGTCGATGCGCTCCTGGAAGCGACCCCACTTCCGGCGTTCGATCGGCTGTGTCTTCCAGGACTTCCGGCTGCTGCCCAACCGCACCGCCTACGAGAACGTGGCGTTCGCCCTCGAGGTGATCGGCAAGACGAAGGCGGTTGCCCGCCGGGTCGTGCCGGAGGTGCTGGAGCTGGTCGGGCTCGGTGGCAAGGAGCACCGCTACCCGCACGAGCTCTCCGGTGGTGAGCAGCAGCGGGTCGCCGTCGCCCGGGCGTTCGTGAACCGTCCGCTGATCCTGCTGGCGGACGAGCCCACCGGAAACCTGGACCCGGACACCTCGATCGAGATCATGCGTCTGCTGGACCGGATCAATCGCACCGGCACGACCGTCGTGATGGTCACCCACGACTCCAACATCGTGAACCAGATGCGCCGCCGCGTCGTTGAGATTGAGAGCGGTCGCATCGTGCGTGACCAGGCCCGCGGCGTCTACGGGTGAGCCGGCGCTCCACCCCTGCGCAGCCTGACGACGAACACCTCATGCCGGAGACCCGGAGGAAATCCCGATGCGCGTGAAATACGTCCTGTCCGAGGTACTGGTCGGACTGTGGCGCAACGTGACCATGTCCATCGCGATGATCATCACGATGGCGGTCTCGCTGACCATGCTCGGCGCCAGCGGTCTCATGTACCGCCAGGTCGACGACATGAAGGACCTCTACTACAAGAACATCGAAGTCTCGATCTTCTTGACCCAGGAGGTGACCGAGCAGGAGCGCACCGAACTGCAGACCAAGCTCGACAGTGACCCCCTGGTCAAGGACGTCCTCTACGTCAACAAGGACGAGGCGTACAAGCGCTTCAAGGAGATGTACCAGGACGCGCCGGACCTGGTGAACGCCGTGAAGCCGGACCAGCTGCCCGAGGCGTTCCGGCTCAAGCTGAACAACCCGGAGCAGTACAAGGACGTCTACGACCAGTACAAGGACACGGCGGGCGTCGAGGAGATCATCGACCAGAGTCGACTGCTCGACAAGATCTTCAACATCCTCACCTCGATCCAGAACATCGCCCTGGCTGCCGCCATCGTGATGGCGATCGCCGCCCTGCTGCTTGTCGCGAACACCATTCAGGTGGCCGCGTACAGCAAGCGGCGTGAGGTAGCGGTCATGAAGCTGGTCGGCGCGTCCAACTGGTTCATCCAGGCGCCGTTCGTGTTGGAGGCCGTGGTGGCCGGCCTGATCGGTTCACTGCTCGGCCTGGTGGCTCTGGTCGCGGCGAAGTATCTGCTCTTCGACGGGTCGTTGAGCGCGTTGCAGGGTCTGCTCTCGCCGATCACCTGGGGCGACATCCTGTTCATCTTCCCGTTGATGGCCGGCGTCGGTGGTCTGGTCAGCGCGGGCACCGCCTGGATCACCCTGCGCTTCTACCTGCGGGTCTAGGCACCGTACGGGTCGTCCCGTCATCTCCCGGGGACCCTCCCGCGGCCGGAAATAAACGGCGCGGGAGGGTCCTTGTCGTTCAGGTAGCATGATCGGTTGTCCGGCCGGGGTGAACCCGGCCGTTGACGAAGGAGAGGGGGTGGCACCGATGCCACGGGAAAAGGGGCGCAAGGTGGTCGCCTCCAACAAGAAGGCGCGCCACGACTACGCCGTCCTCGACACGTACGAGGCGGGCATGGCGCTGACCGGCACCGAGGTCAAGTCGCTGCGGGCCGGGCGAGCGTCGCTGGTCGACGCGTTCGCGCAGGAACGTGACGGCGAGCTCTATCTGCACTCGATGCACATCCCGGAGTACACCCAGGGCACCTGGACCAACCATGAGCCCCGGCGTACCCGCAAGTTGCTGCTCAACCGGGCCGAGATCGACAAGCTCCTCGGCAAGACCCGCGAGGGCGGTTACACGATCGTCCCGTTGCAGGTCTACTTCTCGGACGGCTGGGCCAAGGTCGAGATCGCCCTGGCCAAGGGCAAGAAGTCGTACGACAAGCGTCAGGACCTCGCCAAGCGGGACGCGGACCGGGAGATCGCCCGGGTGTCCGGTCGACGCGGCAAGGGCATGGACGACTAGTTCATCCCGTTTGTCCGGGTCGGCGAGCCGGCCCGGGGCTCGGGATGAAAGCTGTTGCGGCAGGCGTTAGTCTTGTCAGTGCCGCCACATCGGCGGCCTGTCGAGGGGGTGACTGGTTTCGACTTCGTACGCAGCGACAGGGGAAGCGAGCCGAGGAAGCCGACGTCGTCTCGAGAATCGGTCGTCGGAAACTTATAAGCGCCAAGAACAATCGCGCTGACTTCGCTCTCGCCGCCTGAGGCGAGTAGCTAAGTCTGTCGGCCTGGGAACGCCTTCGTCCCAGTAGCCGGCATCAGCTAGGAGGCTGGCCAATCGGACCCGGTCGCGGGGTCCGTGCGGCGAGATTAATCAGCGACTGGGCCCGTCACACCAACTTGCTCGCGTGAGCGGTGGGGCCGAGTAGAGGCACAGCGAGCTGCGCTCGGAGAAGCCCTGACAAACCGGCGAAGGACCCGGGTTCGATTCCCGGCACCTCCACCACCTCGAACGAAGCGCCCCGGCCCACCAGCCGGGGCGCTTCGTTGTGTCGGGCGGGTCTTACGCTGCCTCCTGTGACCAACCAGGAGCTGCGCCTGTCGGTCGGCGCGTCGCCCGGTCAGCGCGTCGTGGCGGTGGTGGCCGGCGTCCTCCTCGCGGCGGTCGGCGCGGCGTTCGTGGCGCTGCCCCTCGTCGCCGACGGGCTGCTGCGTCGGCTGACCGGCCCGGGTGACGCGTTCGCCTCCTATGAGGAGGCTCGCGACCTGCCACCGGGGTTGCTGCCGCCCGGGCTACGCGACTCCGCCGACCCGAACCAGTCCGGTCCCAGCCCTTTCATCGGCCTGTGTGGTCTGCCGTTCGTCCTGCTCGGCCTCTACCTCGTGCTGCGGGTGCTCCGCACGGCCGCCTGGCTGGACGGCAGCCGCGCGCGGGTACGCGGTGCGCTGCGCACCCGCACCGTCGACCTCGCCACCGCCCGGATCGAGTCCGGCGTGGTGTCGTACCGCGAGGCGGACGACGATGGTCCGGGCGGCGGAGCGCGGGTGCGGGCCATCCTCGCCACCAACAGGGGGAGTACGCGGGGGGTCACCATCCCCCTGCGCGGCATGGGACTGCCCAGCCTGCCGCCCCCCGAGCTGCGGGCGCTGGCCGAGGCGATCACGACCGGTCGGCCGGGCGACGGTCGGGACACCGACGCGCACGCCGTGGCCGACCACCTGCGCCGCCTGGCGGAGCGCCCGTCGAGCGACTGAACCGGGCGTACGTCCCGCGGGGTCTGTGCGGCGCCCAGGGGTCGCACCAGTGCGGCTGGTGGGGCCGTTGGGGCCAACGGGGCAGATGAGGCGGTGCGGGGCCCTGGACAGGGCGGGCCGGGCAGCCTCACCATCGCGGTATGGGATAGCAGAGCCGCCGCGCGGGAGGTGCCATGGTCACCGGTCCGGTCCAGCAGCCGTCACTCGTCGCCCGACCGCGCGTCGCGCAGCCGGCGGGGCTCCCCGCCGATCCACATTCCCTCGGTCTGCCCGGCGAGCCGCGCCCGGCCGGCCTCGCCGGTGACGTGCACGCCCTCGGCCGGGCCGTCGCCGTCGCCGTCACCGAACCGCGCTGGCGCGAAGACGTTCTCCTTCGGCTGCGCCCGGTGCGACAGGGCTTCGCCGAGCACGTCCGGGCCACCGAGGGCCCCACCGGCCTCTACCGGGAGTTGCTCAACCAGTCGCCGCGACTGGACCACGGCGTGCGGCTGCTGACCCGGGAGCACGTGGCGATAGTCGCCGCGATCCTGGCGGTCCAGCAGATCGCCGAGCGGCCCGAGGCGCACCCCGACGAGCTGCGGCATCGGGCCGGGCACCTGCTGCGGAGGTTGGCCCGGCACCGGCGGCGGGGCGCCGACCTGCTCTGGGAGGCGTACCAGACGGATCTGGGTGGCGAGACCTGAGTGGGCCCAGGTCGGGAACCGGCCGGTCGGCGGACGCGTCGAACCGTACATGCGTCGATCGGCTCTGTTGCTCGTACTCCCGTTCCTGCTCACGGCGGGCTGTGCCGCGACCGACGCTGGCCCGGCCGACGGCCCGCGCAGCCCCACGCGCGGCGCGGACGCGTTCGACCAGCGGGCCGGTCAGGTCGCCGAGGCGTGGCGGCCCGGTCCCGACTGGCGCGCGGGCTACGTGCCGTTGGAGGGGCCGACACTGCTCACCGGTGACCCGGGCTTCACCCCCGACACCGAGGCGGCCTTCCGGGCCGGGTGGTACCGCGCGCAGGTCGGAATCCCGCCCACCCGGGTCGGCGGCGAGATCCAGTTCCCGGACGGACGGCTGAGGCTGCCGTTGGTCAGCGCCGCCGAGGCGTACCGGCAGCTCGACCAGGGTGACCCGCTGCCCTGCCCGGGGCGGCCCAAGCGGCCCGGCCGACCCACCCCCGGCGGCCCCACCGTCGAACCAGGGCCGGACGGGTGGGCCACGAGCAGCACACAGACCGCCTGTCTCCCGCTCACCGTCACCGCTGTCACGTTCGGCGCCGCGCCGGTCCGCACGAGCCGCGGTGTGGCGCAGGTCCCCGCCTGGCTGTTCACCATCAAGGAGCTGGCCACGCCGGTGGTCCGGCTCGCCGTCGCGCCCACGGCGATCACTCCCGTCCCCGAGCCGATCGCGCCGGCCCGGCCGCTGCCGGACGGGTTGGTGGCGGCCCAGGACCTGGCAGCTGTCGACGGCGCCCGGCTGACAGTGCGGCTCGGCGTCGGCGCCTGCGACACCGGGATCACGCCGTTGGTGTGGGAAGGGCCCGACGTCGTGGTGGTCGGTGGCGGCGTCACCCGGGCCACCGGCGAGTGCATCGCCCTGCTGAAAGTGGAGCCGGTCACCGTCACCCTCGCGGCGCCGCTGGGCAGCCGGCCGGTGCTGGACGTCTTCACCGGTGCCCCGCTGTCGATAGCACCGCGCTGACGCGGTTCAGAGGATGCGGGGCACGTCGGTGCTGATCGGCACCGGCAGCACAGTGGGCCGGTCGGCGCGCAGCCCGGCGGCGAGCGCCGCGCCGAGCTGGTCGGGGGTCTCCACCACCTGCGTGGCACAGCCGTAGCCGGCCGCGATCGCGATGATGTCCAAACCCGGCAGGTCCAGGCCGGGCACCCCGGGAGTGTGCTTCAGCTCGGCGAACGCCTTGAGGATCGCGTACTGCTGGTTGACCGGGACGACGACCACCACCGGCAGTGCCAGGCGCGCGGCCGTCCAGAGCGCCTGCACCGAGTAGTGGAAGGAGCCGTCGCCGATCACCGCCACCACCGGACGACCGCGCCCGGCGTTCCGCTCGGCCAGTGCGATGCCGACCGCTGCCGGCAGGCCGTAGCCGAGGCCGCCGCTGGCCATCGTGAAGTACGACGCGGGGCGGGTGATCCGCAGCTGACGACGCAGCGCGGACAGGTTGGAGGGTGACTCCTGGACCAGCACGCCGTCGGTGGGCCAGTGCGCGGCCAGGGCGGCGAACAGGGTGTCGGCGCTCAGCGGGGTGCCGACCTCCGGCGGCGGCAGTGCTTCCCGTCGCGTGGGCGCCGGCCGGTCGCTCGGCGGCACCCGTTCGACAAGCTCAGCCAGGGCCAGCCCCGGATCGCTGAGCAGGCTGTCACCGACCGGGGCTCGCGCGGCCTCGTCCGGGTCGTCGGTGATGTGCAGCAGTCGGGCGCCGTCGGGCAGGTGCCCACCCGGCACGTACGGGTAGTAGCGGAACACCGGGGCGCCGATGACCAGGACCGTGTCGTGCCCGCGCAGCGCCTCGGCGAGCGGGCCGATCGCGTACGGGAGCACGCCGCGGAAGTGCGGGTGGTCCTCGGGGAACACCGCCCGCTCGGGGGCGGGAGCCGACCAGACCGGCGCGGCGAGCCGCTCCGCCAGCGCGACAGCGGTCGGCCAGCCTCCGGAGCGGTCCACCCCCGGCCCGTACACGAGCACCGGGTTGCGGCTGCCGGCCAGCACCCGGACGAACTCCTCCATCCGTTGGGGGTCCGGCGCGAACCGGGTGGCCACCGTCCGCGGCGCGGGCGGCGGGTCGGCGGGCTGGGCCCAGTCGTCCATCGGCAGGGAGAGGAAGACCGGCCCGGCCGGTGGCTGCACCGCCGTCGCGTACGCCCGCAGCATCGCCGCGGGGATGTCCTGCGCGCGGGCCGGCTCGTAGGCCCACTTCACGTAGGGCTGTGGAAGCTCGGTGGGTCGGCGGCTGGCCAGCCGGGGTTCCAGGAGCAGCATCTCCCGGGTCTGCTGGCCGGCGGTGACGATCAGCGGGGTCTTGTTGTGCCAGGCGGTGACCAGGTTGCCCATGCCGTTGCCGGTGCCCGGGGCGGTGTGCAGGTTGACGTGGGCGGGCAATCCGCTGGCCTGGGCGTAGCCGTCGGCCATCGCGACGGCCGTCGCCTCCTGCAGCGCGTGGACGTAGTGGAAGTCGGCGGGGAAGTCCTGGAGGAACGGCTCTTCGGTGGAGCCGGGGTTGCCGAAGACAGTGGTCATGCCGAGGGTGCGGAGCACGTCGTACGTCGCGTCCCGGACAGTTGCCATCGCCACCCGCCTCCGTGTCGCGGGCAGGGGCGACCGCGGTCGCCCTCCCGATCAGCCGAATCTATCGGGATGTGACGGACCTTTCGGGCGTTTCTCAGCCGTCGGTGGTCCCGAGCCGTCGATCACCGGGAGGTCTGTAGCCGGGTGCATCGGCCCTTCGTCTTAACTGTCCGATCACCCGCCGGTCAGACCTTAGCCAGCACCCAGGACGCAGGCTATGGTGCCAGGCATGGCGTTGACAGCGCGGCTGAACCCGATGCGGTGGGCGGATCCGGTCGATGACCGGCCCTCGGCGCGGGCTCACGGTTGACGGGTGTGTGGCATGCAGGGAGAGGGCCAGGCGATCGGCGGACGAGCGATGGAGTCGATGACCGGGCGGCTGCTGGTCGCGACTCCGGCGCTCAAGGACCCGAACTTCGACCGTACGGTGGTGCTGCTGGTCGCCCACGAGCCGGGCGGCGCGCTCGGCGTGGTGCTGAACCGGGCCACCGAAGTGCCGGTGGCCGAGGTGCTCGGTGACTGGAGCGACCTGGCCCGCCACCCGGCGGTGCTCTTCGAGGGTGGCCCGGTGCAGCCCGACTCGGCCATCTGCCTCGCCCGGATGCGGCACCCGATGCGCAGGCTGAAGGGCTTCCACCAGGTTTCCGGGGCGGTCGGCACGATCGACCTCTCGGTCGACCCGGAGCGGCTGCGGGAGAGCATCGGCGGCATCCGGGTCTTCGCCGGCTACTCCGGCTGGGGCAGCGGCCAGTTGGAGCAGGAGATCGCTGACGGGTCCTGGTTCGTGCTGGACGGGCTGCCCGGGGACGCCTTCGTCGACCGACCCGACGACCTGTGGCCGATGGTGCTGCGCCGGCAGGGCGGGATGATGGCCGCCGTCGCACACTTCCCGCCAGACGTGGCACTCAACTGACCCGGCTCGGCGAGGGACCCCGCGAGATGACCATGCGGGCCCGTCTGTGTATAGTTTCCCAGTGCCCGGGCGACCGGGACAACAGCAAGGGGCCGTGGCGCAGCTGGTAGCGCACCACACTGGCAGTGTGGGGGTCAGGGGTTCGAGTCCCCTCGGCTCCACCCTTGAGAAACGCCCTGGTCGGGACAATCCGACCAGGGCGTTTGCTGTTTCTGGCGGTGCCGTCAAGGGCCGTCCCTGCGCCCCTCGGTGGACCTGCACCCCGCACTCCCGGGGTGCCGACCACCGCGATCATGAGACTGACCGGCTACCTGACGATCGGTGACCACTCCCGCTGGCCGGCGATCGTCACCCCAGGGGTGCGGTAATAGGGGTCGGCGGCGACGATCGCGGCGAACGCTTCGGCGTCCGGGACGTCGAAGATCAGCAGTGCTCCGGAGTCGTCGGCGAACGGCCCGGCCATGACCAGCCGGCCTTCCTGGTGCAGGGCCTGGAGACGCTCCCGGTGCGCCGGTCGGGCGGCGAGCCGGTCGGGTTCGTCGCCGAAGGACAGCTCCAAGACGAACACGGTTCCTCCTCATCGGGGCGATCTTTCGAAGCACCCTAGTCGACCCGGCACGACACCACCGTCTGGTCGCACACGCGAAAACGCCCCGACCGGATGACCCGGTCAGGGCGTTGGCGACTAGATGTCCGGTAAGGGCTAAATCAGCCCTGACGGCTCTTCCACTGCGGGTTGGCGCGGTTCACCACGACCACCCGGCCGCGACGGCGGACCACCACCGAACCCGGCTTCTGCTTCAGTGCACGCAACGAGCTACGTACCTTCATCTCTGCCTCCTCGGTGCAAGCGGTTCCGAGTATCGAAACGCCACACCCACCTGCGGGATTCCCGACCGGTCAGCGTCGAACCTTTGCCGCCCCGCAGCCGTACCAGTGGGCGGAGGTCATCCTCATGCCCGTACGCCGGCTCCTCGCCACGGTGCTGGTCGCTGCCGCGACAGTGCCCCTGGCCGCCACACCCGCAGCCGCCCACGGCGCCCCGACCGACCCGATCAGTCGCGCGGCGGCGTGCGGCCCCGAGGGCCGGTACGCGGCCACCAGCGCCTGCCGGGCGGCGATCGAGGCCGGCGCGGCGGTGCGCGAATGGGACAACGTACGCGTCGCGGCGATCAACGGGCGAGATCGGGAACGGATCCCGGACGGTGAGCTGTGCAGCGGCGGACTGTCCGCGTACCGAGGGTTGGATCTGCCCCGCACCGACTGGCCGAGCACCGAACTGACCGCCGGAGCGAAGTTCACCTTCCGGTACCGGACCACCATCGAGCACCGGGGCACCTTCCGGCTCTACGTCACCACGCCCGACTACGACCCGCGCAGGAAGCTCACCTGGGCTGATCTGGAGTCGCGTCCGTTTCTGACGCTGACCGACCCGCCCGTACGGGCCGGGGCGTACCAGTTGGCGGGTCGGTTGCCGGCGGGCCGCAGCGGCCGACACCTGATCTACACGATCTGGCAGAACTCCAACACCCCGGACACCTACTACTCCTGCTCGGACGTGGTGTTCCGGGGCGCCAAGGCCAACGCCGCCCCGTCGAAGGCCGCCGCGAAGAAGAGCGCGGCGGCTGCGCCGCGTACCGCTGCCAGTGGGCCAACCCCCACCGAGTCCGCGGTGGCGGCGGCGGCCGACCCGGGCGTGCCGGTGGCGTCGGTGACCGACCTCGGCCGTCGGTGGCCGGTGCTGGCCGGCGCCGCCGCCGTGCTGGTCCTGGCGCTGCTGATCGGCGCCGGACGGCGCCGCCGCAGCGCCGCCGCACCGGTCGGCAGGCAGTGCGAGGTCCGCAACCACCGGGCCGGGCGGCGCCGGATCTGGTGACCCGGCCCGCCCGGGGCCCGGCGGGGCTCAGCCCAGGTGGCGCTCGATCTCGGCCAACTCGTCGGCAGTGAAGTCGAGGTTGCCCAGCGCGGCGATGTTCGTCTCCAACTGCTCCACGCTGCTCGCCCCGATGATCAGGCTGGTCATCCGCGGGTCACGCAGCGCCCAGGCCAACGCGAGCTGAGCCAGGGACTGGCCGCGCCGCTCGGCGACCGCGCCGAGCCCACGGATGGTGGCCATCTTCTCCTCGCTGAGGTCGCTCTCGTTGAGGAAGACGCTGGTGCGAACCCGCGAGTCGGCCGGGATGCCGCCCAGGTAACGGTCGGTCAGCAGGCCCTGAGCCAACGGGCTGTACGCGATACAGCCCGCGCCGACCTGCTCCAGAGTGTCGAGCAGGCCGTCGGACTCGGTCCAGCGGTTGAGCATCGAGTACGACGGCTGGTTGATCAGCAGCGGCGTACCCAGGTCACGCAGGATCGCGGCGGCCCGCGCGGTCTGCTCCGAGTTGTAGTTCGAGATGCCGACGTAGAGCGCCTTGCCGGAGCGGACGACGGCGTCGAGCGCCCCCATCGTCTCCTCCAGCGGGGTGTCCGGGTCGAACCGGTGCGAGTAGAAGATGTCGACGTAGTCCAGCCCCATCCGGCCCAGTGACTGGTCCAGCGACGAGATGAGGTTCTTGCGCGAGCCCCACTCCCCGTACGGGCCGGGCCACATCAGGTACCCGGCCTTGCTGGAGATGACCAACTCGTCCCGGTACGGCTTCAGGTCGGTGGCGAGCATCCGGCCGAAGTTCTCCTCCGCCGAACCGGGCGGCGGACCGTAGTTGTTGGCCAGGTCGAAGTGGGTGACACCCAGGTCGAAGGCGCGGCGCACGATGTCGCGCTGCCGTTCGAACGGGCGGTCCGGACCGAAGTTGTGCCACAGGCCGAGCGAGACGGCGGGCAGCCGCAGGCCACTGCGCCCGCTGCGCCGATAGGTCATGGTGTCGTAGCGGTCATCCGCGGCGAGGTAGGTCACGATCATGAGCCTAGCTCCGGCTCAGCGTGGCGCGGATCGGGCGTGGAAACCAGGACATCGGGGTAGTTTCGACGCCATGCGTTTCATTGCGCTCGACACCCCGAAACCGCTGTCCAAGATCGGGTTGGGCACCTGGCAGTTCGGCTCCCGGGAGTGGGGCTACGGCCCGGACTTCGAGAAGCAGGCGGCGCAGATCGTCCGGCGGGCCGTCGAGCTGGGCGTGACGGTCTTCGACAGCGCGGAGGTCTACGGCTTCGGGCGCAGCGAACGCATCCTCGGCGCGGCCCTCGGCGACGACCGGCCCAAGGTGGTGGTCGCCAGCAAGATCCTGCCGGTGCTGCCGGTGGCCGCCGTGGTGCAGCAGCGGGCGGTCGCCTCGGCGGCCCGACTCGGCGTCACCAGCATCGACCTCTACCAGGTGCACCAGCCCAACCCGCTGGTCGCCGACCACACCACCATGCGCGGCATGCGGACCCTCCAGGACGTCGGGCTGGTCGGCGAGGTCGGGGTGAGCAACTACGGGCTGCGCCGCTGGCAGGTCGCCGAAGCGGCACTCGGCCGGCGGGTGCTCAGCAACCAGGTCCGCTACAGCATGCTGGACCGCGCACCCGAGCAGGACCTGCTGCCGTACGCGCGGCAGGCCGGTCGGGTGGTCATCGCGTACAGCCCGCTCGCGCAGGGCTTCCTCTCCGGCCGCTACGACGCCAGGAACCCGCCCACCGGCGCGGTCCGGCGCGCCAACCCGTACTTCCTGCCGGAGAACCTGGAGCGCGGCGCGGCGCTGATCGACACAGTGCGCCAGGTCGCCGACGCCCACGACGCCACCCCCAGCCAGATCGCGCTGGCCTACCTGCTGCGCCACCCCAACGTGCTCGCCATCCCCGGCGCGTCCGGAGTCGAGCAGATGGAACGCAACGCCGCCGCCGCCGACATCGACCTCGCCGACGACGAGTACACGGCGCTGGCCGAGACCGCGAAACGCTTCCGCCCCATCACCGGACTCGCCGCGATGCCGGCGATGCTGCGTGCCCGGTTCGCCAACACCACCGGAAAGTGAGCACAGTGGACGACATCACCGCGCTGATCCTGGACGACCACGCCGCCTTCCGGCGTGGCTTCGCCCGCCTCGACGACGCCCGCGACGAGCAGGAGATGCTCGCCATCTGGGACGCCCTCGCCCTGCACCTGGACATCCACGCCGAGGCGGAGGAAGCGATCCTCTACCCACACCTGGTCAAGCACGGCGACGACGGCGAGGACGAGACCGCCGACGCGATCGGCGACCACAACAAGATCCGCGACGCCATCGCCGAGGCGAAGCTGCACCCGGTCGGCTCGGACCAGTGGTGGGAAGCGGTCGGCACGGCCCGCCGGGAGAACAGCGAGCACCTGGCCGAGGAGGAAGACGAGGCGCTGCCCGACTTCCGCCGGCACGCCAGCACCGAACTCCGCGCCGAGCTGGGCCAACGCTGGCTGACCTTCTACGGCGAGCACAAGAACGGCCGCAACCTGCCCTTCCGCGACAAGGACCCGCAGCAGTACGTCGCCGACCACCGCTGACATCTCCCCGACGCGGGGGAGTTGCCGGGACCGGTCCGGGCAGCAGAATGGCGAGGTGAACCTCCGAGCGGCGCTGGCCCCGCTGGTCGCCGGCACCACCTGGCGACGCGGCGTGTTCCTGCTGCTCGGAGGCGTGCTGGCGCTGCCGTACGGGCTGCTCGCGGTGACCTTCGGCCAACTGCTCGCCGACTCGGCGATTCCGCGCCCACTGGTCTACGTCCTGCTGCTCATCGCGGTGCTGATCGCCGTGGTCCCGTTGCTGCTGGACGGCAGCCGGGCCCTGGAGATCGCCGCCGTCCGGGCCCTGCTCGGTGTCGACCTGCCCGAACCCGCGCCCGGACACCACGGCGACCGGGAGACCCGGCTGCGCAGCGCGCTCTGGATCGCCACCCACCTCATCGTCGGCGCGCTGGTGATGATCGCGCTGTTCAGCGCCCTGCCGATGGCGCTGGCCTTCATCGCCCAACAGTTCGGCGTCGGCACCGAGCTGACCAGCCGGGAACAGTTCGGGCCGCTGGACGGGCAGGACAGCGGATGGCTGACAGTGACCGGGGTGCTCCTGCTGGTCGGCCTCGGCTACGTCGTCGCCGGGCTCGGCGCGCTCGCCGGGTCCATGGCACCGGTGCTGCTCGGCCCGGCGCAGGCGGAACGGATCGCCGCCCTCGAAGCACAGGCCACCCGGCTCGCCGAACGCAACCGACTGGCCCGGGAGCTGCACGACTCGGTCGGACACGCGCTGACAGTGGCCACCCTCCAGGCCGGGGCCGCCCGCGAGGTCCTCGACACCGACACGGAGTTCGTCAGGCGGGCGCTCACCGCCATCGAGGACGTCGGGCGGACCGCGATGGACGACCTCGACCACGTGCTCGGGCTGCTCCGGGAGAACGGACGCGACAGGCCAGTGGTGGCGCCGCAGCGTACCCTCGCCGACCTGGACCGGTTGGTCACCGACGCCCGCGCGGCCGGCCTGGCCGTGGACGCGCACCGCGCCGGCGACCCGGCCCGGGTGCCCGCGGTGGTCTCCCGGGAGGGCTACCGGATCGTCCAGGAAGGACTGACCAACGCGGCCCGGCACGGCCACGGGCCGGTGACGGTACGCCTGGACCTGCACAGCGACGCCCTGGAGTTGGAATTGGTGAACGCGATGAGCCGCCCCGGACGGGCCCGGCCGGGGCGGGGCGGTCGAGGCCTGGACGGCATGCGGGAGCGGGTGCTGCTGCTCGGCGGCCGGATCACAGTGGGCCCGGACGGCGACCGGTGGCTGATCCGTGCCCGCCTGCCCTACGAGGAGACCCGATGACCACTGGGGTGCTCATCGTCGACGACGACGAGCTGATCCGGATCGGGCTGCGAGCGATCATCGACGCCCAACCCGACCTGCACGTGCTCGCCGAGGCCGCCGACGGTGCCGAGGTGCCGCCGCTGGTCGCCCGGCACCGGCCCGACGTGGTGCTGATGGACGTGCGGATGCCCGGCATCGACGGCATCCAGGCCACCCGGCACCTGCTGGCCACCTCCGCCGACCCGCCCCGGGTGCTGGTGGTCACCACGTTCGCCAACGACGAGTACGTCTACGAGGCGCTGCGCGCCGGCGCCTCGGGGTTCCTGCTCAAACGGTCCCGGCCCGCCGAGGTGGTGGAGGCGGTCCGGGTGGTCGCGGCCGGTGAGTCGCTGCTCTTCCCGGCCGCGATCCGCCAACTGGTCGGGGCGTACGGTCCGGCGGGCGGCGACCGGTTGACCGCCGCCCGGCTCACCGAACGGGAGGCCGAGGTGCTGCGGTTGATGACCACCGGACGGTCCAACCCGGAGATCGCCGCGCACCTGGTGGTCGGGGTGGAGACGGTGAAGACGCACGTCGGCAACGTGCTGGCCAAGCTGGGCGTCCGCGACCGTACGCAGGCGGTCATCGCCGCCTACGAGTCCGGCTTCGTCACCCCGTCGGGCTGATCGGTCCCTCCACCGAGGGAGTGGGTTCACCGCCTGCCGGGAGGGAACCGATCGGCCGTCGGACCAGGCTGAGAGCATGACAACGATCACTGCCTCCCGACCCCGTGCCGACTCCCGCTGGCCGGACCGGCTCGCCCCACTGGCCGCTGGTTGGCTCGGCCTGTGGGGCGTGCTCGCCCTGATCGGCACCCTCACCGGCGCCGGCTACCCGTTCGGCCCGAACGACCCGCATGGCGGCGACGTCAGTTTGCTGCGTCTGGTGCCGGTGGAGGTGGCCACCCCGCTCTTCGCCGGCGTACTGCTCACCGCCGCGGTGGCCGCCCTGGCCATGAGCCGTCCGGCGGCGCGCCCACCCGGCCCGCTGCGGGCGCTGCTCGCCGGCTACGGCTGGGCGGTCGCGTTCGTGCTCGTCATGGTCGTGCCGGATGTCCGAGTGCTGATCGTTCTCGGCTACCTGCCAATCCTGATCGTCGGCGCGCCGTTCGGCTGGCCACCGATCGACTACTCCGACGTCTTCAACTGGGCGCTGTTCGGCCGGTTCGCGGCGCTGGCCGGCGGGCTGCTGCTGGTCGGGGCGGTGCTCGCCTGGCAGCGGCGTACCGCCGGGGCCTGCGTCGGCTGCGGCCGCGCCGACGCCGGCCAGCGGTGGACCACCCCGGCCGCCGCCACCCGCTGGGGCCGCTGGGCCGCCGGCATCGCCGCGGCCATCCCCTTCACGTACGCGTTGACCAGGTTCGCCTGGGCGGCCGGCTTCCCGCTGGGCATCTCCCGGGAGTTCCTGACCGAGATGCAGGACAGCGGGCTGGTCTGGGCCGGGTTCGGGCTGGCCGCGTTCGCCACCGTCGGCGCGATCCTCACCCTCGGGCTGGTGCAGCGCTGGGGCGAGCGGTTCCCGCGCTGGATGCTCGGGCTCGCCGGCCGTCGGGTGCCGGTGAAGCTGGCCGTGGTACCGGCCACCCTGGTCGCCATCTCCGTGACTGCGGCCTCGCTGGGGCTGCTCAGCAATCCGAAGTTCTGGGAGCTGACCGGCGGGTTGAGCATCACCGGGGCGCCGATGCTGCTCTGGCCGGTGTGGGGCGTGGCGCTCGGCGCGGCCACCTACGCGTACCACCTGCGTCGCCGCGGCACCTGCCAGCGGTGCGACCGGGGCTGAGGGTGGTGGCGGGGGTGCCCCTGATGCCCGGGGCGCCCCCGCGAATGTGAGCTAGCGTGGGTCGGGTGACTGCGCCTACCCCGGTAATCCCGGTTCCACCGGCCGACCTGCCCGGCACGCTCGGCGCGCTTCGGGCGGCCGGTCACCAGTACCGCACCGTCAAGCAGGAACTCCGCGACAACCTCCTCGCCCGGATGCGTTCCGGCGAGACCCGTTTCCCCGGCATCGTCGGCTACGACGACAGCGTGCTGCCCGAGGTCGAGCGGGCCCTGCTCGCCGGGCACGACATGGTGCTGCTCGGCGAGCGCGGCCAGGGCAAGACCCGGCTGATCCGCTCGCTGGGCGCGTTGCTCGACGAGTGGACCCCCGTTCTGCCCGGCTCGGTGCTCAACGAGCATCCGATGCACCCGCTCACCCCGGCGTCCCGCGCCCAGGTCGCCGAGGCCGGTGACGAACTGCCGATCGGCTGGCTGCACCGCTCGATGCGCTACGGCGAGAAGTTGGCCACCCCGGACACCAGCGTCGGCGACCTGATCGGTGACGTCGACCCGATCCGCATCGCCCAGGGTCGTACCCTCGGCGACCCGGAGACCATCCACTTCGGGTTGGTGCCGCGCACCAACCGGGGCATCTTCGCCGTGAACGAGCTGCCCGACCTGGCCGAGCGCATCCAGGTGGCGCTGCTCAACGTGCTGGAGGAGCGGGACATCCAGGTTCGCGGCTACCAGCTGCGCCTGCCACTGGACCTGCTCCTGGTGGCCAGCGCCAACCCGGAGGACTACACCAACCGGGGCCGGATCATCACCCCGCTCAAGGACCGGTTCGGTGCGGAGATCCGCACCCACTACCCGGTCGACCTGGAGTTGGAGCTGGCGCTGATCCGCCAGGAGGCCGACCTGGTCGCCGAGGTACCGGAGCACGTCCTGGAGGTGCTGGCCCGCTTCGCCCGCGCCGTGCGGGAGTCGCCGTCGGTGGACCCGCGCTCCGGTGTCTCCGCCCGATTCGCCATCGCCGCCGCCGAGACGGTCGCCGGTGCCGCGCTGCGTCGCGCCGGGCTGCTCGCCGCTTCCGACACCCCGGACGGGCGCTCCGAGGCCGCCGTCGCCCGCGTCGGCGACGCGGTGTCGGTGACCAGCACGCTGCGCGGCAAGGTCGAGTTCGAGAGCGGCGAGGAAGGCCGGGAGATCGAGATCCTCGCGCATCTGCTGCGTACCGCGACCGCCGAGACGTTCCGGGCACACCTGGCCGGGCTGGACCTGTCCGGTTTCACCGCCCTGGTCGACGACGGCGCCGCGATCGAGACCGGCGAGTTGGTCAGCGCCGCCGAGCTGCTGCGCCAGGTCGGCACCGTACCCGGGCTGGCGAAGGTCCTGGATCGGCTCGACCTGGGCGACGCGCCCACCTCGGAGGAGGCTGCCGCCGCAGTCGAGTTCGTGCTGGAAGGGCTGCACCTGACCCGCCGGCTCGGCAAGGACGTCACCGACTCGGGGCGCACCGTCTACGGCGGCCGGGGCTGATCGTGGCCGGCAACCGGTTCCGTTACGGGCAGTGGAACGGCGGGCCTGACCCGCTGGCACCCCCGTACGACGTGCGCGAGGCGGTGGACGCGGTCGGCGCCGAGGTGCTGGCCGGCGGCAGCCTGCGGGAGGCGCTGCGCGACCTGTTGCGCCGGGGCCCGCAGGGGCGGGGCGGCCTGGATGACCTGGCCGCCCGGGCGCGGCGGTTGCGCCGGGAGGCGATGCGCAGGGGTGACCTGGACGGCGCGGTGACCCGGGCCCGGGCGTTGCTCGACCAGGCCCTCGCCGCCGAGCGGGACGAGCTGCGGGGTCGCGACGACGACGACGCCCGGTTCGCCGAGGCGGTATTGGACAACCTGCCCCGCTCGACCGCGCGGGCGGTGGAGGAGCTGTCCGGCTACCAGTGGGCCAGCGACGATGCCCGGCGCTCGTACCAGCAGATCCTCGACCAGCTCCGCGACGACGTGCTCGGCCAGCGCTTCGCCGGGCTGCGCGACGCGGTGCGCGCCTCCGCCGACCCGGCCGCCCAGCAGCGGCTCGCCGAGATGATGGGCGACCTGAACGACCTGCTCGCCCGGCACGGTCGCGCGGAGGACACCACCGACGCGTTCGCCGAGTTCATGCGCCGACACGGCGACTTCTTCCCGGAGAAGCCGGAGACCGTCGACGAGTTGATCGACGTCCTGGCCCGCCGGGCGGCGGCCGGTGAGCGGCTGATGAACTCGCTGTCCGAGCGGCAGCGCGCCGAGCTGGCCGGCCTCATGCAGCAGTCGCTCGGCGACCGCCTCGCGGGGGAGTTGTCAGCGCTCGACGCGAACCTGCGGGCGCTGCGACCCGATCTGCGCTGGGGGCGGGGCGAGCGGGTCCGCGGCGACCAGCCGCTGGACTACGCCGACGCGGCCGGCGCGCTGGGTGAGATCGGCGAACTGGACGACCTGCTGGACCAGCTCGACCAGGAACACCCGGGGGCGACCCTCGACGACGTGGACGTCGACGCGGTGGCCCGCACGCTGGGCAGGGACGCGGCCGACGACGTTCGCCGGCTGCGCGACCTGGAGCGGGAACTGCGCCGCCAGGGTTGGGTGAGCCGCGACGCGGAGGGTCTCACCCTGAGCCCGAAGGCGCTGCGCCGGCTCGGCGGGACCGCGCTGCGGCAGGTCTTCGCCGAGTTGACCGCCGGGCCGCGCGGCCAGCACGACCTGCGCTCGGCCGGTGCGGCGGGCGAGGTCAGCGGCGGGTCCAGGCCCTGGGAGTACGGCGATGAGCAACCGTTGGACGTGGTCCGGACGCTGACCCGGGCGGTCAGTCGGGCCGGGCCGACGGTTCCGGTGCAGCTCGCGGTCGACGACTTCGAGGTGGTGGAGACCGAGAGGCGGGCCTCGGCCGCTGTGGTGCTCTGCGTCGACCTGTCGTACTCGATGATCTCTCAGGGTCGTTGGGGGCCGATGAAGCAGACGGCGCTGGCGCTGGCACACCTGATGGAGACCCGCTTCCCGCAGGACGCCCTGCAGATCGTGGGCTTCGGCCGGGAGGCGATGGCGCTCACCCAGCAGGAGTTGGCGGCCGTGGAGCCGGACATGGAGCAGGGCACCAACCTTCAGCACGCGCTGCGGTTGGCGAGCCGGCACCTGCGCCGGCACCCGGACGCCGAGCCGATCGTGCTGGTGGTCACCGACGGCGAGCCGACCGCCCACCTGGACCCGGACGACGGGGAGGCGCTGTTCCACTGGCCGCCGCTGCCGGAGACGATCGAGGCGACGGTGCGCGAGGTGGACCGGCTGAGCCGTTACGGCGCCACGCTCAACCTGTTCATGCTCGGCGACGACCCGGGCCTGCGGCGCTTCGTCGACGCGGTGGCCCGCCGCAGCCGGGGCCGCATGTTCACCCCGGACACCGACGACCTGGGCGAGTACGTGGTCAGCGACTACCTCCGCTCCCGCCAATCCCGCCGCTAACTCGCGGTGGGGCGGGTTGACTGGGGGGATGGAGAGCGGGGGATTGCGGCGGGCTTACGGTGCCCTGTTCGCGGAGGTCGACGCTGGCGGGTTCGGTCCGGCTCCGGAGGGACAGCTCAGTGCCGAGCAGATCGTCGCGCATCTGGTCGCCAACGACGAGCTGATGATCCAGGCCACCGAGGCGTTGCTGGCCGGGTCGCCGTTCGCCTACTACGAACTGGAAGAGGCCATGCACCGCCCGCAGCTCGACGCGCTCGCCGCCGAGCAGGGTGGTCTGCGTGGCCTGACCGCGTTGCTGCACGGCACCAGCGACCGGCTGTGCGGGCTGGTCGACCAACTCGGCCTGGCCGCGGAGACCCCGGTCGAGACGCACCTACGCGAGGGCTTCGACCTCATCGTCGACGAGCCGCTGCCCTGGTCGCGCACCCTGGACCTGCACACCCGGGTGCACCTGCCCAAGCACCAGTCCCAACTGCACGTCCTCCGGTCCTGAGCGACGCCGATCGGCCGGTCAGCGTCGCAGGTCTTGCCCAATTGAGCGTGATGTCTGTGAGTCATCACGATGACCCACAGACATCAGGCTCGCACTAGTGCTGCCCACCCCGCCCCAAGTCCTTCGCGGATCTTGTACTTTCTGTCCCGACGAAAGTGGCATAAGAGGGCAAGTCGGCAACAGTAAGTGCAAGATCGCGGGGCGGGGAAGCGTCGGGGCGGGGTCAGGTTTTGGCTAGGGCTGGGCGGGGGTGGAAGGTGCGGCGGTAGGTGGACGGGGCCACGCCGATGCGTTGGTGGAGTTGCTGGCGCAGGGCGGCGGTGGTGCCGAAGCCTGAGCGGTGGGCGATCTGGTCGACTGTGAGGTCGGTCGTCTCCAGCAGCAGCCTGGCGTGGTCGGTGCGCTGTTGCAGCAGCCACTGGGCCGGGCTCAGGCCGGTCTCCGACCGGAAGCGCCGGGTGAAGGTGCGCACGCTCATCCGCGCCTGCTCGGCCAGGTCGCGCAGCGCGATCGGCTCGTGCAGCCGCTGCCGCGCCCACTCCCGGGCAGCCGCCGTGCTGGTGTCGGTCGCCTTCGGCACCGGCTGCTCGATGTACTGCGCCTGACCGCCGTCGCGCCACGGCGGCATCACGCAGCGCCGGGCCGCCCGGTTGGCCACCTCACTGCCGTGGTCGACGCGGATGACGTGCAGGCAGAGGTCGATGCCGGCGGCGACTCCGGCCGAGGTGAGCACCCGGTCGTCGGCGATGAAGAGCACACCCGGGTCGAGGTCCACCCGGGCGTGCAGGCGGCGGAACCGCTCGGCGTACGCCCAGTGGGTGGTCGCCCGCCGCCCGTCGAGGAGCCCGGCGGCGGCGAGCACGAACGCCCCGGTGCAGATCGACATGATCCGGGCGCCCCGCTCGTACGCCGCGCGCAGCGCCGCGGTGACCTCCGGCTCGACGGTGCCCGCTGTCAACGAGGTGCCGTCGTGGATGCCCGGGACGATCACCGTGTCGGCGGTGTCCAGCAACTCCAGACCGTGGTCGGGGACCAGCTGGAAGCCGGCGGTGCTGCGTACCGGCTGCCCGCCCGGGGTGCACACCCGGACGTCGTAGAAGGGTGTCCCGTCCGTGGCCCGGGCGGTGCTGAAGACCTGGGACGGGGTGCCGAGGTCCAGGCCAACCACCTGGTGCAGCGCGAGTACGGCGATCCGGTGCGGGCGAACGCTCATGGCCCGATTATTGCGCATGATGGCTTTCCGGCCACTCGTCGAGGTGAGTGGGCCAGCTCAGACTTGCTCCGTGACCAAGAACCGCCGTCTGCATCCCGCCTGGCTGGTCGCCGCCGTCGCCTTCGTGGCGCTGGTCGGCGCTGCCGGCTTCCGCGCCACCCCGTCGGTGCTGCTGCACCCGCTGCACGAGGAGTTCGGCTGGCCGCTGGCCACGATCTCCGCGGCCGTCTCGGTCAACCTGCTGCTCTACGGGCTCACCGCGCCGTTCGCGGCCGCCCTGATGGACCGGTTCGGCATCCGCCGGGTGGTCTCGGTGGCACTGCTGCTGGTCGCCGCGGGCAGCGGGTTGACGGTCTTCATGACCGCCAGCTGGCAGCTTCTGCTCTGCTGGGGTGTGCTGGTGGGGCTGGGCACCGGCTCGATGGCCCTGGCGTTCGTGGCCACCGTCACCGGACGGTGGTTCGTCCACCGACGGGGCCTGGTCACCGGCGTGCTGACCGCTGGCGGGGCGGCCGGACAACTGGTGTTCCTGCCACTGATCGCCATCCTGGTACGCGACCACGGCTGGCGTACCGCCGCGCTCGTGGTGGCCGCGGCGGCGCTGGCGGTCGTACCCCTCGTGGTGTGGCTGCTGCGCGAGCACCCGGCGGATCTTGGCCTGCCCGCCTACGGGGCGACCGCTGTCGTCGCGGCGCCGCCGGCGACCGGCGGCGCCGCGACCCGGGCGCTCGGCGCGCTGGCCACCGCGGCCCGGACCCGACCGTTCTGGCTGCTGGCCGGAGGGTTCGCGATCTGTGGGGCGACCACGAACGGCCTCGTCGGTACGCACTTCGTGCCGGCCGCGCACGACCACGGCATGGCCCAGACCACGGCGGCCGGGTTGCTCGCCCTGGTGGGGCTCTTCGACATCGTCGGCACGATCGCCTCCGGCTGGCTCACCGACCGGATGGACAGCCGCCTGCTGCTCGGCATGTACTACGCGCTGCGCGGGCTGTCCCTGCTGGTGCTGCCGAGCCTGTTCTCCGGCACCGCCGAGCCGAGCATGCTGGTGTTCATCGTCTTCTACGGCCTGGACTGGGTGGCCACCGTGCCGCCGACCGTGGCGCTGTGCCGGGAGTACTTCGGTGGCGCCGGAGCGGTGGTGTTCGGCTGGGTGTTCGCCGCGCACCAACTCGGCGCGGCGGTCGCCGCTACCGGGGCGGGGCTGGTCCGGGACCGGCTGGGTGACTACGCGATGGCCTGGTACGTGGCGGGCGCGCTGTCGATCGGCGCGGCCGGACTGTCGTTGCTGCTGCGCCGACGACCGGGCCGAGGAGTCCCGGAGGCCGTGCTGGTCGCCGCGACCGCGCCCAGGGCGTGGAGCTTCCGGGGCTGAACCGCGACGCGACGGCCGGTCAGCTCACTGTCCACTGCTGGGCGGGCCGGCCGTCGCACTGCCGCTGCCGGATGTCCTCGCCGGCCTCGACGGCGTCGTCGTCGGCCTGGGCGCACCTGCCGCTGTGCTCGGCGACGAGCAGCACCGGGCCGGTGCCGGTCGCCGCGAGTCGCCACCGCTGGTTGGCCTCGCCGTGGCAGGGGAACTGCTGCAACCGCGCGCCGTCGTCCCGACTGCCACCCTCGACGTCGAGGCACTGCCCGTACTTGGCGTTGGTCAACGACACGACGTCCGCGCCGACCGGGCTGACCACCCACTGCTGCTCCGGGGCGCCGGTGCACACTGCCAACTCGGCCTCGGCCTTCTCACCGTCACCGTCGAGCCCCAGGCAGAGGCCCGAGCCGGCGCGCAGCACCCGGGGTCCGGCGGGCGGGGCGGCCGGCGTGCTTTCCGACGGGGTCGGTGACGGCTCGGCCGGAGGGGTCGGGCTCGGCTCGCCGGCCGGGTCGCTGGGCTGGGTCGGGCTGGTCGGCGTGCCGACCGACGCCGGCGCGGCCGGCTCGTCGTCACCGTCGAACAGCCCGGTGGCGAAGACGACCCCCAGGAGTACGCCGACGACCCCGACCGCCACTGCGACCCGCAGCAACGGGTCGGCCAGCGGCCCGGAGCGCGGTGCCCGGTGACCGCCGTAGACGGTGCCGGCGGGGTCGGAGCGTTCCTCGGGCGCGGACATAGGCGTCATCCTCACCCACGACGTCGCGCCGGAGCCAGCCCGGCGGTCAGTCGACGACCCGGACGTCCTTCCAGAACGCCACCCGGTCGCGCACCATCTCGGCGTCCGGCTTGGGCTCCGGGTAGTACCAGACGGCGTCCTCGCTGGTGTTGCCTTCGTGCGTGAGGGTGTAGTACGAGGCGGTGCCCTTCCACGGGCAGACGGTGTGGGTCGCGGACTCCTGGATCAGGTCGTCGCGCAGCGCCGACCGGGGGAAGTAGTGGTTGCCCTCCACCAGCACGGTGTCGTCGCTCTCGGCGACGACCAGGTCGTTCCAAACGGCTTTCGGCATGTTCCAACAGTAGGCCGCGCCGCCGCCCCGGCAGCGCTCAGCGGGTGGGCTGCGGGTCGGTGACGTCGGCGACCGTGGCGTCGAGGGCGGCGATCGCGGTGTCGGCGTCGATCGCGATGGCGAGACCCCGCTCGCCGGCACCCAGGGTGATCTCCCGGCCGCGCAGTCGCTCGTCGGCGACCACAGGCCAGGCAGTGCTCGCGCCGAACGGGGTGATGGTGCCGCGTTCGTAGCCGGTGGCGGCCAGGGCGCCCGCCGTGTCCGGCATGGAGAGACGGTGCACCCCGAGCAGGGCGCGCAGCTTGGGCCAGGAGATGACCCGGTCGCCGGGGGTGAGCACGAACAGGTGATCGTCTTCACTTCGGCGGACCACTATGGTCTTGACCACGTCGGGGACGGCTACGCCCCGGACGGCGGCGGCCTCCGCGAGACTGCCGACCGCACCGTGGCTGACCAGCCGATACGGCAGTTTGGCGGCGTCCAGGGCGGTGATCGCTGGCGATGGCATGCCCGCCACGGTAGCCGTCGGGCCTGCCACCGGACGGGAAACTGCCAGCGCCGACATCCCACGGTTTCCAAACGGCGAGCGTAAGGTGATCACATGCGCGCTGAGCGTGTGGATCAACCGATTGACCATGATCAAGCGGTGGACACGCTGCGGCGGTCGTACGCCGCGGTGCCCACGGGCGAGCCTGTCCGGCTGGCCAAACGCACCTCCAACCTGTTCCGCCCCCGGTCCGCTCCCCGGACTCCGGGGCTCGACGTGAGTGGCCTGAACGGCGTGCTGTCGGTCGACCCGGCCGGCCGTACCGCCGACGTGCAGGGCATGTGCACCTACGAGGACCTGGTCGACGCGACGCTGCCGCACGGGCTGATGCCGCTGGTGGTGCCGCAGTTGCGCACCATCACGCTGGGCGGCGCGGTGACCGGCCTCGGGATCGAGTCGACCTCGTTCCGTAACGGCCTGCCGCACGAGTCGGTCCGGGAGCTGGACGTGCTCACCGGCTCCGGCGAGATCGTCACCGCCCGACCCGACGGCGAGCACGCCGACCTGTTCACCGCGTTTCCCAACTCGCTGGGCAGCCTCGGTTACGCCACCCGGTTGCGGATCGAGCTGCAACCGGTCGGCCGGTACGTGGCGTTGCGCAACGTCCGGTTCACCCAATTGGAGGCGCTCACCGACGCGATCGCCGAGGTGACCGCCACCCGGTCCTGGGCCGGCGAGCCGGTGGACGCGATGGACGGGGTGATGTTCAGCCCCGGCGAGGCGTACCTGGTGTTCGCCACGTTCACCGACGGGGCCGGCCCGCCCAGCGACTACACGGGTCAGGGGATCTACTACCGGTCGCTGCGACGGCGCACCCGTGACGTGCTCACCGCGTACGACTATCTGTGGCGCTGGGACACCGACTGGTTCTGGTGCTCGTCGGCTTTCGGCGCGCAGCACCCGGTCGTGCGCAGGCTCTGGCCGGCGCGTTACCGGCGCAGCGACTTCTACCACCGACTGGTCCGGTTGGAGCACCGCCACCAGGTGGCGGCCCGGATCGACCGGCTGCGCGGGCAACCGGCCCGCGAGCGGGTCGTGCAGGACGTGGAGATCCCGCTGGACCGGACGGCCGACTTCCTGCGCTGGTTCGCCGGCGCGGTGGGAATGAACCCGGTGTGGCTGTGCCCGTTGCGGCTGCGTGAGCCGGCGGGGCCCGGCTCGGCGCGGTCCTGGCCGTTATATCCGCTCCGGCCGGGGGAGGACTACGTCAACATTGGGTTCTGGGGGAGCGTGCCGATCGCGCCGGGCGCCGCCGACGGCGACGTCAACCGCACGATCGAACGCAGGGTGTCGGAGTCGGGCGGGCACAAGTCGCTCTACTCCGATGCGTACTACGACCGGGACGCCTTCGATCGCCTGTACGGCGGCGACACGTGGCGCGCGGTGAAAGACCGCTACGACCCGGACCACCGGCTGACGGGACTGTACGAAAAGGCGGTAGCACGAGCATGAGCCTGACCGACAGAGATCAGGGGGCGGCGAGCGTCCCCGCCACCCCGCCGGCGGGGGGCCGGCACACGGGTCCGACCGTCGCGGATGTCGTCCGCGCGGTCACGGCGGGGCCGCTGCCGGTGCGGATCACCGGGTACGACGGCAGCGCCGTCGGCCCGTCCGACGCCGGCATCACCCTGGCGATCCAATCCGAGCGTGGGTTGTCGTACCTGCTCACCGCACCCGGCGACCTGGGCATGGCCCGGGCGTACGTCAGCGGTGACCTGGCGTTGCAGGGCGTGCACCCGGGTGACCCGTACGAGGCGTTGCGGGTGCTCAAGGACGAGCTGCGGTTACGCCCACCGTCGCTGGCCGAGGGGTTGGCGCTGGTCCGTGGGCTGGGCTGGGAGCGGTTGATGCCGCCGCCGGCACCGCCGCAGGAGGCGCAGCCGCGCTGGAAGCGGGTGATGAACGGGCTGCGGCACTCGCGGGTGCGTGACGGCGCGGCCATCTCGCACCACTACGACGTCTCCAACGCCTTCTACGAGAAGGTGCTCGGCCCGTCGATGACGTACACCTGCGCGGTCTTCCGTTCTCCGGACGACACGTTGGAGCAGGCCCAGGCGGCGAAGTACGACCTGGTCGCCGGAAAGCTGGCGCTGAAGAAGGGGATGCGGCTGCTCGATGTCGGGTGCGGCTGGGGTGGCATGGTGCGCCACGCCGCCCGCGAGTACGGCGTCAAGGCGCTCGGGGTGACCCTGTCGAAGGCGCAGGCGCAGTGGGCGCAGGCCGCGATCGAGCGGGAGGGGTTGACCGAGTTGGCGGAGGTGCGGCACCTGGACTACCGGGACGCGCCGGCCGAGCAGTTCGACGCCATCTCCTCGATCGGGTTGACCGAGCACATCGGGGTGCGCAACTACCCGGCCTACTTCGGGGCGCTGCGCAGCCGGCTACGGCAGGGCGGGCGGCTGCTGAACCACTGCATCACCCGGGCGGACAACCGGGCGCCGCACCGCTCCGGCGCGTTCATCGACAGGTACGTCTTCCCGGACGGTGAGCTGGCCGGTCCGGGCCGGTTGATCAGTGAGGTGCACGACGCCGGGTTCGAGGTGCACCACGAGGAGAACCTGCGCCAGCACTACGCGCTGACGCTGGCCGCCTGGTGCCGCAACCTGGTCGAGCACTGGGACTTCTGCGTCTCGGAGGTGGGTGCGGGCACCGCCCGGGTGTGGGGGCTCTACATGGCCGGGTCGCGGATGGCGTTCGAACGCAACGGCATCCAGCTGCACCAGGTGTTGGCCACCCACGACGGCCCGAACGGTGTGAGTGGCTACCCGCTGCGACCGGACTGGTTGCCCTGATCACCTGCTGACCGTCGCCTGAAGCCGCGTCGAAAAAGTCGGCGCGGCTTCTCGCGAAGCGATTGACAAAGAAGTTTTGTACGTACAAACTGATTTTGCCATGAGAGACGTCCTGTACCTGGAGCAGATCGAGCAGGCCGAAGTCCTGCTCAAGCCGCAGCGCGTCGAGGTGCTGCGGCAACTGGCCGAGCCGCGCACCTGCACCGAGGTGGCGGCCCGACTCGACCAGACGCCACAGCGCGTCTACTACCACGTCAAGCAGCTCGTCGCGGCTGGCCTCGTCGAGCTGGTCAACGAACGCAAGGTCCGCGGCATCACCGAAGGCATCTACCAGGCCGCCGCCCGGTCCTACTGGCTCTCCCCGCGGCTCGTCGGCCGAATCGGCCTGCGCCGGGCCCGCGACGAGCTGAGCCTCGGCTACCTGCTCGACCTGATGGAGGAGGTCCAGGCCGACATCGCCGGCCTGGACCGGGCGGCACCCGAGCTGCCCTCGATCGGGGTCTCCGGCGAGATCCGGGTGCCCGCCGAGCAGCGCCAGCAGTTCCTGCACGACCTGCAAACCGCACTTCAGGACCTGTTCACCCGCTACGGCGGCAGCGAAGGAGATGCCTTCAAGCTGGCCGTCGCCTGCTATCCGAAAGGGAACGACAATGAGTGAGCCGATGAAGGTCCAGGCCCGTCTCTCCGCGCCGGTCGGGCGCGTCCGCCAGGCCCTGACCGACCCGGCCGAGCTGCGTGTCTGGCTGGCCGAGCACGCCGAGGTCGAGCTGCCTCAGCGGTACGAGTTCTGGGGCCGCTACACGCCCGAGGGCGACGCGCCGCACCAGCGGCTGCTGCACGCCGACGACGACACGCTGCGCTTCAGCTGGCTGCTCGACGGGGTGGAGACCACCACCGAACTCCAGTTGACCGCCGAGGGCACCGACAGCACAGTGCTCACGCTGACCCAGAGCCACTTCGACTTCGCCGAGGCGATGAGCGGCTCCAGCATCCGGGGGGTGCTCCAGACGTTCTGGGCGCTGTCCATCGCCAACCTGGCCGCCCACCTGGAGGGCAAGCCGCTGCTGCCCCGCACCGACTTCACCTCCGCCGACCTGCGCGGTGAACTGGTCATCGCCGCCCCCGCCGACAAGGTGTGGGAGTCGCTGACCAACTCCGAGCAGGCCACCGCCTGGTTCGGCTACCCGATCGGCATCGAGCCCTGGGTCGGCGGCCGGTACGCCATGGGCGGCTTCGAGAACGGCTACGCCGCCAAGATCGTCGACCTGGAGCCCGGCCGGCGGTTGTCCGTCGACTGGGGCCCGACCGGCGTGACGAACTGGGAGCTGGCCGAGTCCGGTGGCCGGACCACGCTGACCTTCGTGCAGAGCGGCTTCGACGAGGCCAACCCCCCGTACGGGGCCTGGAGTGGCTCGGTTGCCGGGCTGTTCGAGCTGCGCCGCTTCCACGAGGTGCCGAACTGGCAGCCGATCTGGCTCTCCGAGGAGATCCCCGGCCTGGAGCCCGCGCCGTCCAACTGAGGGTTTCGCCTTGATCGGTTCGCTTGATCGTGCTCGATCAGGGATGTAGTGGCCTCGTTCACCGCGGAGACCACTACATCCTGGATCGAGCACGATCTTGTGTGTCGGGGCGGGCCCGGGGGATCCGATGGCGGGATCTGGTGACTTTTCGCTGTCGAGTGGGTACTGGCGGGCGATGTTCTTCATCTTTGGTCTGCGTACCAAGGTCGACCGGTCCGGTGTCGTGCAGCAGGTCTGCCGCCACTGCGGCAACCAGGCCGCGCAGGTGATCACCCGCCGCTCGACGAAATTCACACTCTTCTTCATTCCTCTCGTTCCGATCCGCACCCGGTACGCGCAGCAGTGCACGTTCTGCGGGGCCGAGTACGAGATCTCCAAGTCCGACGCCGAGCGCCTCCCGGTCGGCTGATCCGACGATGGAACGCTTCCTCTGCTGGCTGATCGGCCGACCGACGTTCTCGGCCGACGTGGCAGTGCACACCGTTGCCCGCCCGCCCTGCACCCCTGGCCGGCGCAGACGCCGCCGCGCACGTCGTCCGATGGCCGGCACCGCGCTGCCCCGCTCACCCTGGAACCGATCCGCGGGCCGCTGACCGAACGCGCGAGGACGCTCAGCGCGCAGGGGCCGCACCGAGCGCAGCGGGGTGCACGTTCGGCTCTGGCGGCGTCTCTGGGCGCTGGTTAGGCTTTCGGGGTTTGCCGTGGACCGGCGCCGCCGAGGGTGCACGCACGACGAAAGAGCCGGAGCGACCGTGTCCCGACAGGACGGCAAGCAGGCTGTGGGGACGCTCAGCCCCGCCGGTGCGTTCGTCGCGGCTGCGGTGATCCTGTTGGAGGCGGGTTGGCTGGTCGCGGCGTTGCCCGGTGCCGCGCTGGTCAGCGACGTGGGCGCGATGCTGGTCGCCGGTTGGGCGACGTTCGCGTGCGTCGGGGTGGCCCGTCGGCATCCCGCGCCGCTGCGCCGGTTCTGGACGCTGCTCGCCGTCACCATGGCCCTCGCCGCGATCGGCCGGGCGGTCTGGGCGGTGCAGCGGCTCGTCGGCGGTGACCTGCCGCACACGCCGGTGGTCGGGGTGGTCTTCACCGCCGGCATCCTCACCGGCACGGCCGCGCTGCTCAGCTCGCTGTCTGCGCCACGGACCGCTGTCGGGCGGGCCCGTACGTTGCTGGACGGGGTGATCGTCGCCCTGGCCCTGGTGCCGATCGGGTGGGTGCTGGTCTTCCGTGGGGTCGCCGCCGCCGAGCTGGCCGACCCGGCGCGCACGCTGGGGCTGCTCTTCCCGATGTTCGACCTGATGCAGCTCACCATCCTGGTCGCGGTTTCCGGCCCAGCCCGGCCGATGTGGCGGCCGATGACCGTCCTCGCGGCGAGCCTCACCCTGCGGGTCGTCGCCGACGTCGTCTACGTGTCGCTTGTCGCCCGCGCCGACTACGCGGCCGGTCACCCGATCGACCTGTGCTGGCCGTTGAGTTACCTGCTGATCGGCCTGGCCACCCGGAACCCGCCACCACCGGACTGCGACGGCACCGACGACACCGCCGAGTCACCGCTGCCGCCCTGGTGGCGGGTGGCGTTGCCGTACCTGCCGGTGGGTGGGGCGATCATCGCGGTGGTGCTGGCCCGTCGGCCCACCGGGCAGACCCCGCAGCTGGTGTTCGTGACCATGATGGTGTTGCTGGCGGCCCTCGCCGTCCGGCAGGGGTTGGCCGCCAACGAGAACCTCCGGTTGGTGGCGCGGCTGCGCCGGCTCGCGTACGGCGACCAGCTCACCGGGCTGCCCAACCGGCTGTTGTTCAACCGGCGGTTGCGCCTGGCCCTGCGCGACGGGCGACCGGTGGCCGTGCTGCTACTCGACCTGGACGGGTTCAAGCAGGTCAACGACCGGTTCGGGCACGCCACCGGTGACACCCTGTTGACCGGGCTCGCGGCCCGGATGCACACCGCCGTGAACGGCGACGGCACCATCGCCCGGCTCGGCGGCGACGAGTTCGCGGTGCTTGTCGACGGCGACCGGCCGGTGTCACCCGAACGACTCGCCGAGCGGCTGTTGGACGCGTTGCGGCCCTCCGACGGCGAGGAGGACGTAGGGGTGCACCCGTCGGCAAGCATCGGCATCGCCGAGTACGGCCCGCAGCACGCCTCCCACAGCGACCTGCTGCGCGACGCCGACATCGCCATGTACGCGGCCAAGGCCGCCGGGAAGTCCGCGTACCGCACGTGCACGGCGGCGTTGCGCGAGTCGGCCGTCTCCCGCGCCGAGTTGATCGCCGACCTGCGCCGGGCGGTCGACGAGGACCAGCTGCACCTGGAGTTCCAACCCATCGTCGACCTGACCACCGGCGCGGTGCGCAGCGCCGAGGCGCTGGTGCGCTGGCGGCACCCTCGGCTGGGGATGTTGCCGCCGTCGAGGTTCCTGCCGCTGGCCGAGGAGACCGGGCTGATCCTGCCGATCGACCGCTGGGTCATCCACGAGGCGTGCCGGGCCGCCGCGACCTGGCGGGGCCGGGTGCCGGAGGCGACAGTCGCGGTGAACATCGCTGCCGCGCACCTGCGTCGGCCGGACCTGATCGCCACTGTCACAGCTGCCACCAGCGCCGCCGGGTTGGCACCACGGGCGTTGACCCTGGAGTTGACCGAGTCGGCGCTGATCGAGGGCACCGAGGCGGTGCTGGAGCGGCTGCACCAGCTCCGGGAGCTGGGCATCCGGATCGCCATCGACGACTTCGGCACCGGCTACTCGTCGCTGAGCTACCTGCACCGCATCCCGGCCACCGAGCTGAAGATCGACAGGTCGTTCGTGGCCCGGCTGGGCACCGACGACCGGGCGTACGCCACTGTGGAGATGGTCACCCGCCTGGCCGGCGCGTTCGACCTGGCGGTGGTCGCCGAGGGGGTGGAGACCGAGCGTCAGCACGAGGCGGTCACCGCGATCGGCTGCCCACGAGGCCAGGGCTATCTGTACGGGCGGCCGGACGCCCCCGCCATGGTGGGCCAGAATCGGAGTTGACTCTCACGTAACGGCAGGCAGGAGCCTGGTTCCCGGAAGGGAGGGGGACCATGGCGTACACGGTGGGTCAGGTGGCGAAGGTCGCCGGCGTGACGGTGCGGACGCTGCACCACTACGACGAGATCGGGTTGCTCTCGCCCAGCGGGCGCACCTCGGCCGGTTACCGCCGCTACGACGACGCGGACCTGCAACGGCTGCAGCTCGTCCTGTACTACCGGGAGCTTGGTTTCCCGCTTGAGGAGATCACCGCGATCATCGACGACCCGGCGGCCGATCCGGCCGCGCACCTGCGCCGGCAGCACGAACTGCTGACGGTACGGCTCAAGCGGTTGCAGGAGATGGTCGCGGCGATCGAGTTCGCGATGGAGGCGAGCAAGTTGAACATCCAACTCACGCCGGAGGAGCGGTTCGAGGTCTTCGGCGACTTCAGTCCGGAAGAGCACGAGGCCGAGGCGGAGCAGCGGTGGGGCGGCACCGACGCGTACCGGGAGTCGAACCGGCGGGCCTCCCGCTACACCAAGGACGACTGGCTGCGGATCAAGGCCGAGAACGAGGACTGGGGCCGGCGGATCGTCGCGCTGATGGCCTCGGGCGCCCCGGCCGACAGCACGGAGGCGATGGACCTGGCCGAGGAGCACCGGCAGCTCATCAGCCGCTGGTTCTACGAGTGCTCGTACGAGGTGCAGACCGGGTTGGCCGACATGTACCTGGCCGACGAGCGGTTCACCGCGTACTTCGAGAACATCGCCCCGGGGCTGGCCGCCTATCTGCACGAGGCGATCCACGCCAACGCGATCAGCCGGGCGTGACACGGGGTGCGGTCCGGCTACTCTGGCCGGACCGCACCGCCCGGGGGAGATGACAGTGCAGAAACCGAAGCTGATCGCCGCTGTCGCCGTGCTCGTGGTGGCGGTCGGTGCCGGGGCGTGGGCGCTGGTCGCCGCCGGCGACGACGAACCGGACGCGGGTCGTCCGGCGGCGTCAGCGAGTGCCGACCCGGTCGGTGTGCTGAAGGCCGCCGCCGCGAAGGCCGACGAGCAGCCGTACAAGCTGACAGTGGGCACCGGCGGCGCGGACGGGGACGCCACAGTGCTGCTCTGGGATCCGAAGGCGAAGCGTGGTCTGGAGACCACCTCGTTGAAGGTGCCCACCGGTGTGGTGAAGATCGAGCGGTTGACCACCGGACCCGACGTGTACGTGCGGGTCAGCGCCCCGGACCGCCGCGTCCCGGTGTGGGACGGCAAGACCTGGTGGCACGTCGGCGCCCCGGGCGCCCCGGCGGCCAAGCAGGGCCTGGACAACACCCGGCTGGCCAGCACGCTGGGCGCGCCGGCTGGGGTGCGGCAGACCGCGGAGCGTGAGTACGCGGGCACGTTGGACCTGCGCCAGAGCGGCGCGGTGCTGGGCAGCGGGGTCGGCAACGTGCTCGGTGACCGGGCCGGGGCGGTGCCGTTCACCGCAGCCGTGGACGAGCAGGGCCGGCTGGTCCGCTACCGCATCGAGTTGGCCAGCGAGCAGTCGCAGACCGCCCAGCTCGACCTCACGTACTCGGACTTCGGGTTGTCGGTGTCGGCGGACCCGCCGGCGGCCGACCTGGTCGGCGAGGACCCGCCGGCGAACATTCCCGGCGCGTGACGTCGGCTCACTCCTCGACCGCCCCCTCGGCTGGGGTGACCAGGAAGTCGTAGACGGTGCGGGCCATCCGCCGGACCGTCTCGTCGCCGGTGGCCATGGGTCCGGCGGTGAGGAACGCGACGGCGGTCTCGGTGCCGGGGATCAGGTAGTAACCGACGTCGTGTGAGGCGTCCGGCAGGTCACCGGTCTTGTGGGCCACCGGCACACCGGGTGGCAACGCCGCCGGGATCTTCGTGTTCAGGGTCTGTTCCCGCATGAACCCGATCATCAGGTCGCGGGAGGCGGGGGTGAGGATCTCGCCGTCCCAGACCGCGCCGAGCACTGACACCACGTCGTCCGGGCTCGTGTAGTTCTCCTCGCCGCGTTGCGCCGCAGCACTGTCGAGCATCCGGCGGGCCAGGATGGTGGAGCGTTGGTTCATCGAGTCGATCAGCGCGTTGACCGGGGCGAACCCACCCAGGTAGGTGATCAGCACGTTCGCGGCCACGTTGTCGCTGTACTTGATCAGGTACTGGGCGAGCCGGCGCAGCGTGACCACCTGCGGGAACGTCTCGAACTGCAGCTGGCCGGTGCCGCCGACCACGTCCTCCGGGGTGACCAGCACCCCGTCGTCGAGAAACACCTGTCCACAGTCGACCTGGCGCAGCAGTTCGACGAGGATCCACAGTTTGATGACGCTGGCCGCCTTGGGGCGCAGCGAGCCGTTGACGGCGATCTGCTGGTCGCCGTAGCGGCCGGACAGGTCGCGGACGGTGACCCCGGCCGGGTTGAGGCTCGCGTCGGCGACCACCCGGGCGAGCTGCCCGCTGAGCGGGAACAGTCGGGCCCCGGCGACCGGGTCGGTCGGCGGCTGCGGGCTGGTGACCACCACGCCGGTCAGCGTCGTCGGCGGGCGGTTCCGCTGAATCACCTCCAGCGTGCCCTCGCTGCGCCCGATGAGCGGCACCCGGTAGCGGTAGGCGGTCCCTCCGACGACGACCGCCCCACTGGCCACCCCGGCGGCGACCCGCATGGTCGGGTCGGCGACCCGGCCGGTGTCGCCGTCGCAGGCGCGGTAGCGCACCGTGTGCCCGAGCGAGTCCACCGCGAACACCCCGCCGGGAAACGACAGCCAGGACACCTCGCTGGTCGGCGGGCGCTCCGGCGTGGGGTCCACTCCGGGTTCGTGGCTCTCCGCGGCGGGCTCGCGGCCCGGGCCGTCCGCGGTGGCCGGCCCGGTCGTCGCGAGCACCGCGAGCGCGACCGCCGCCGACAGCCACTTCAGGGGTACGCGGGCAGAGTTCCCCAGCAGGGAAGATGAGCGCCTCTTGTCGCTTTTTCTCACGTTTGCACGATATGGAGCGCTGGTGGCGGGTGAGGCCGGCGGGACCGGTGTCACCCGTCTGGGCGGCGATGTCCTGACGAGCGTGATGACACAGAGACATCAGGATGACTCACAGGCATCATGCTCATCAGCAACCTCGACTCCTGGAGGTCCATCATGTTGATCATCGCAGGCAGCTTGCGTGTCGAACCGGAAACCCGCGACGCCTACCTGTCCGGCTGCGGCCCGGTCATCGCGCGGGCGCGTGCCACCGCCGGTTGCCTCGACTTCCTGCTGGCGGCCGACCCGTTGGAGCCCGACCGGATCCACGTCTACGAGCGCTGGGAGTCCGCGGAGCAGCTGGCCGCGTTCCGTGGCTCCGGGCCGGACGACGCGCAGGAAGCGGCCATCCTCGACGCCGACGTGCAGCGCTACCTGATCGCCGGCGTCGAGGCACCCTGACCCCACCGCTCAGGTCGGTGGCAAGGGGCCGGTGGGCAGGCCGGGTGCCATCCGGCGGATCGAGGCGAAGGCGGGCGTGAGGGCCTCGTACAGCTCGGCGAAGAGCGGCAGCAGCGCCGCGTAGGTGGCGGCGGCGGCCGGGTCCGGGCGGACCGTCTCCTCGATCCGCACCAGGTCGGCCGCGACGTCGATGCTGGGGATCAGCCCGAGCGCCTCCATGCCGAGCAGCGCGGCGCCGAAGCTCGACCCCTCGTGCGCGGCCGGGAAACTCACCGGCAGGCCGAGGGCGTCGGCCAGCATCTGCCGCCACAGGCCGCTGCGGGCGAAACCGCCACCGGCCCGGACCTCCCGGACCTCGTTGCCGGCCGCGCGCACCGAACTGAGCACCAGCGCGAGCTGCTGGCAGACGCCTTCCAGCGCCGCCCGCACCAGATGCTCGCGGCGGTGTGCGTGGGTCAACCCCACATACGCGCCGCGCGGCAGGGCGCTCCAGTGTGGTGCCCGTTCGCTGTGCAGGTACGGCAGCATGATGAGCCCGCCCGAGCCCACCGGCGCGCGGGCCGCCAGGGCGACAAGGTCCTCCTCGGCGTGCTCACCCAGATCCGGGGCGAGCGCCGCGCCGGCCCACTTGAGCACGATGCCGCCGTTGTTGATCGCGCCACCGACCGCCCAGCGATGCTCGGTCAGCGCGTAGCAGAACACCCCACCGAGCGGGTCCACGCCGGGCCGCTCGACCATCACCCGCATCGCGCCGCTGGTGCCGATCGAGCAGGCCACCATGCCGGGGTGCACGGCGCCCAGGCCCAGGTTCGCCAGTGGTCCGTCGCCCGCGCCGACCACCACCGGGGTGCGCTCCGGCAGGCCGGTCTCGGCCGCGGCCTGCGGGGTGAGGTTGGGCAGCACGGCCGTGGTGGCGACCAGTTGTGGAAGCTTTTTCTGCGTGATGCCGGCGATGCCCAGCGCCTCGCTGTCCCACTCCAGCGTGTGGATGTCGAGCAGGCCGGTGGCCGAGGCGATTGAGTGGTCGGTGACCAGCGTGCCGCAGATCCGCAGCAACACCCAGTCCTTGATGCCCACCCAGTGCGCCACCCGCTCGAAGAGTTTCGGCTCCTGCTCGGCGAACCAGAGCAGCTTGGGCAGCGGCGACATCGGATGCATCGGCGTGCCGGTACGCCGGTGCAGGGCCAGCCCCGACGGCACCGCCCGCAACCGCTCGGCCTGCCGCGTCGACCGCGAGTCGGCCCAGGTCACCGACGGGGTGAGCGGATTGCCGTCAGGGTCCAGCCCGATCAGGCTGTGCATGGCGGAGCCGAACGACAGCCCGGCCACCGGCTGGACCAGCTCGGCCACGACCATGCTGATCGACTTGAACACCGCTTCGAGGATGAGCTGTGGGTCCTGCTCGGCGTAGCCGGGTTGCGGGTTGTTCAGCGGGTAGCCGACCAGGTGACTGCCGAGCTGCCGACCGTCGGTGTCGTACGCGACGGCCTTCGTGCTGGTGGTGCCGATGTCGACCCCGATCACGACCCCGGGCAGCGTGACTGCCGGCACGACCGCCACCCCCCTCAGGAAACGTGAATCGACGCAAGCGTATCGCCCTATCGTGCTATTTGGTCCGCCGATCGGGTACTTCGCCCGTTTCGGCGTGTCCGGGCGCCGCGCCGCACCTGTTAAACCTCGTGACACCCAGATTGGTGGCCAGCGCGGCGAAGGAGTCGGCGTGGCGAAGACTGATTCGACGGGTTCCACTTGGCGGTACCGGTGGGCGCACCGGCAGAACGTGCGGCGGGTCAGCACGTACCGCGGCGCCGAGGCGGCGTGGCGGCGACGCGACGACGAGTTGCGGCGGCTGCGTGCCCTGGCTGCCGACTTCCAGGGCTCGGCAGCCGCCGGCGCCGGGCTGGCGTTGGAGTTGGCCGCCGACGAGGTGGTGCTCTGGGCGCTACCCGCCGCGCAACTGGTCGAGGTACGGCACACCACAGTGCTGCCAGCGCCCGACCTCACTGTCGCCCGAACCGGGCCGCTGCGCCCGCGCCGCCCCGACGGCGTACGCGTCACCGACGCCGGCATGGCCGTGATCACCAGCCGTCGACTCGTGCTGCTCGGCGGGCGGGGTCGGCGCGACTGGGCGTACGGCCGAATAACCGGCCTGGCCCACGACCCGGCGGCGCCGGTCACCCTGATCCAGGTGCTGGACCGGCGGCGTACCTCCGGGTTGTTGCTGCCCACCGACGCCGCGCCGGACTTCCGGTTCAAGCTCACGCTGGCCTTCGCCGACGCGATCGAACAGCGCGCCGCGGTGATCGCCCAACTCGACGAGCTGATCGACGAGCACGCCCAGCTCAAGCCGTTCCGGCCGGCAGCGGCCACCCCCGGGCAGGCCCGGCTGTCGTCGTTCGTGCCTGGCGGCCGCAGGACCATCGCTGTGGCGGCTGCCATCGCGCTGCTGGTGCCGGCGGCGTTGATCGAGTCGGACCCGTCCGACCCGACCGGTGGGGCGGAGGTCGCCGTCGCCGCCACCCCGGCGCCCACCACCAGCGTGGCACCGGCGCTGATCCGCCCCGCCGGCCCGGCGCTCGCGCTGAAGACCCCGCCGCCCAAGCCGACCAAGTCACCACGCCCGTCGCCCAGCACCACCCAGGGCCCGCGCTGCGGGGCACCGGAGAACCCGCTGGGGTACGGCTTCTGTGGCGGCACCCGGATCCGCAAGCCGGCCGCCGAGGTGTGCGACTGGTTCGACTGCGTACCGCAGTTCTGGGCCGGTCGCGGTTACCTCGTGCAGTGCCGCGACGGTTCGGTGAGCCTGGCCGGCGGCGGGTCCAAGGCCTGCGCCACCCACCAGGGCGTGCGGCGGACCATCACGAAGTGACCGATTCGGGGTCAGAAGTCCGCTTCGCTCGGCCAGAATGATCGAGTGGAGATCCGGTCTGACGATGGCGCCCGGGTGCGGATACGCCCCGTCGGCTACCAGCCCGGCGTCGACCCGCCCGACGACCTCGACGCGGCAGCGCCCGGCTGGCACGACTGGCTGCTCATCGAGGTGGACGCCCGCACCGCCGACGGCCAGACCTGGTCACACCACTACCCGAGCCTCATGGTGGAGGAGGCCCGCGCACTCGGCGGCTGGCTGCACGGGCAGGCCACCGCTGCCCTCGGGCTGAGCGCGCCACCGGCGATGGTCCGGTTCACCGAACCCAACCTGGCAGTGCGCAGCCGGGTACTGCGCCGCCGCAGGCTGGAGCTGATCGTGGAGTTCTCCGCCGAGTCGCTGCCACCGTGGATGCGCCGCCCGTCCACAGCGATCTACCCGCTGATCCTCACCGTCTCCGCAGACGCCCTGGCCACCGCCGCCGAACACTGGGCCGAACACTGCGAGGCGTACCCACCGCGTACCCAGTCGCGGTTTCCGACCCACGGCCCGCAGCCGTACCGGCGGCGGGCCGGCTGATCACCTGCGTCAACGCCGCAGCGACGCCTTGGCGGCGTCGATGGCGTCGGACAACTCCTCGGTGTACGTGAAGCCGTCCTCGACGATGGCCATGTCGACCCCGCACTCGCGCTGCCGCGCTCGCAGCAGCGTCTCCTCCACCGGGGCCACCGGGAAGGCCAGCGGGTCGAGATCGGGAGCGGAGCCCAGGTCGCGGACCAGGAGCCACTTGCTCTGCTCGTCGTAGACGACCACCCCGGCGGCGATTCCCCTGGTCCACTGATCGAAGAGCGTGGCCAGGCTGGTGGCGGCACGCACCGAGTCCCACGCGTCGGGTGAGATCTCGTAGCGCCAGATCTCACCCTCGTGCTCGCCGGCCAGCACGAACGTGTAGAGGACGACATCGAAGAAGAACAGGGGCAGTTGGTGCCGCCAGGAGAACGGCGTGCCAATCGACAAACCCAGATAGTGCAGGGCGTCCTCGTCCTCCGGCCATGGCATCCGCCACCCCACGTCGGGCAACACCTGCCGGTCGGGCCATGGCTGCGCCTGCAACCAGGTCAACTGCTCGGCGACACGCTCCACGCCGAAGATCCGGTAGACCACCTCCGGTGGCTGCCCGGCCGGCGACTCGCCGTAGTCCGGCCAGTCGAGGCCGGCGGCCGTCGCCGCCAGGCGATAGTCGCGTACCGCGTCACGCAGCACGCCCATGTCATCGAGCACCAGGAAACTCCTCGGCTGGGGGGCAAGCGCAGGCTAGCCCGGCAGCGTCGGCTTCGGCGTCCGTCAAATCTCTCCTTTCGGACGCAACGGGATGCATCGATCTGGGTCGCGTTGCCTGTCACGTACGTGAGCGGTTGTACCGCGTGTGACCGTGACCTCTGTGGCCTGCGCCCCCTGGCGGATCGCCTGGGCCGAGCGCGAGAACGAGCGCCGGCAGCGCGCGTACCGCGACGCCACCGACGCCTGGCGGCACCGCGACGACCACCTGGCCCGGCTCCGCATCGAAGCCGCCAGCTTCCTCGGGTGTACGCAGCCCCGCACCGGCCTGCCAGTGAAGCTCGACGACGATGAACTCGTCTTCCGCGTCCTCCCCGTCGCCCAGCTCGTCGAGGCCGAGGCGCGACATATCCCCGGCCTGCCCAGGCCGGGCGGCTTCAGTTCCTTCGCCGAGACTTCTTCAGAGGCCCTGCCGGCGGGCCTGCGTGTCGTCGACACCGGGATGGCCGTGGTGACCAGTCGACGGGTGGCCTTCGGCGGCCGTGAGCACCGGCGCGAGTGGCGGTACGACGACCTGGTCGGCCCCGCCCACTACCCCAGTGTTCCGGTCACCCTGCTGCCCGACCGCGGACGACTTTCCGGCCTCCTGGTCCCGGCGGGTGCCGTGGTGAACTTCCGCTTCTATCTCACAGTCGCCGCTGCCGACGATCGCGCTGCCGTCATCGCGCAGGTCGACGCGCTGTCGGCCGCGCATCGGGCCGCCCGGCCCGCGCCCGTCGTGTTGGTGGGCCCCGACGACGCGCCGCTGACGGCGGTACGGCCCGACCGGCGGGCACTCGGCGCTGCCGCCGTCGCGGCCGTGGTGTTCGTGACGCTCGGGCCGGGTGCTCTGGGTCCTGGTGCGTGGGGTACTCGCGGGCCGGTGCCCTCGGCGGAGATCGTCGCTATGGAGGTGCCGAGGGCTGGCGCCGTCCTCGTTCCGATCGGTCCCGTCGGGCCGGTGCCACCCAGGTCGCGGGTCGGCTCGGCCGACAGTGCCGTATGGAGCCCGCCGCACGCCCCGACTGCCCGGCCGTCGGCCATCTCCACAGTGGCGGAAGCCGCTGTCGTGGTGGTCCTGCCGCCGACCCCTGCGCCGTCGGTCGTTCCCGTGCCGTCCGCCAGCGCGGTGCCGGCGCCTGGGCCGGTCCCCACCACGGACCCGCCCGCGTCGGCCCTGCCTACGCCGCCCGTCGCGTCGGCCTCGCCGACGCCGAGCCCGACTGTTACGGCGACGCCTTCACCGGATCCGGGACTGCTGGCGATCTGCCTGGACCCTCTTCAACTGCCATTGCTGGACCCGCTGCTCTGCCCGTCTCCGGCGCCCTGATCAGAGTCTTCTTTCCTGCGGGGCTCAGTTCGTGGCGCCTCAGTTCGCGGCGCTGAAGTCGGGGACGGTGAGGGAGCCGTCCTCCGCGAGGGTGAAGCCCGGGTTCCAGGCGATCTCCCAGAGGTGGCCGTCCGGGTCGGCGAAGTAGCCGGCGTAGCCGCCGTAGAAGGTCTCCCGGGCCGGCTTGGTGACCGTGGCACCGGCCTTGGTCGCGGTGGCGATGGCCTCGTCGACCTCTGCCCGGGAGCGGACGTTCTGAGCGAGGGTCATCGCGCCGGTGCCCGACCCTTCGATGCCCGCGTCGTCGGCGAGTTTGTCGCGGCCCCACAGGACGACTGCCAGGCCGCCGGCCTGGAAGAAAACCGTCTCCTCGACCTCCTGGCCCTGCCAGCCGAGCTGCTCGTAGAACGCCTTCGCGCGCGCTACGTCCGAGACGCCGAGGGTGATCAGGCTGATCCGCTGCTCCATGGTCTTCAACCTAACGCGCGATCACTCCGCTTCGAGGCAGGCGGGACCGTGCCGACCTTAGCGGCAGCCGATGGCTGTTGATCTAGGATTCCAGGTTATGCGGGAGTTCTTCACGGTCGGCGGTCGGAGTCTTTCGTATCTCGATTTCGGCGGTCCGGGAAACCCGCTCCTGGCTCTGCACGGGCACTACAACGAAGCGTCGGCTTTCGCGCCGCTGGCCGAGGCGTTGGCACCGCAATGGCGGGTGATCGCGCTCGACCAGCGTGGGCATGGAGCCTCCGACCGTGCCGAGAGCTATGAGCGCGAGGACTACGTTGCCGACGTCGCCGCGTTCCACCAGCATCTGAAGGTCGGCCCCGCCGTGGTGCTGGGTCACTCACTGGGCGGGGTGAACGCCTACCAGTACGCCAGCCGGCACGCGGATCAAGTCACCGCGCTGATCGTCGAGGACATTGGCGCGGTGGTGGACTGCGACTGGTCGTTCACCACCAGCCTGCCTCGCCGCGCGCCATCCCGCGATGCACTGGCCTCGGCCCTGCACGGGGCGGCTCCCTATCTGGAGTGCTCCTTCCGCCAATCGAAGGACGGCTGGGGCTTCTCGTTCGAGATCGATGACACTGTGGCGTCCCAGAAAGCGCTCAACGGTGACCACTGGAAGGACTGGGAAGCGGTGTCCTGCCCTACCCTTCTGATCCGCGGAACACGCAGTGACGAGCTGGCGGCCGATCACGCTCGCGAGATGATCGCCCGTCGCCCCGGTCAGGCTCGGCTCGTCGAGCTGCCAGCAGGTCACGTCGTGCATCACGATGCTCAAGCGCAGTTCGCCGCTACGGTCGGTGCCTTCCTGTCCGAGCTCGATTGAGTCAGGAAGTTTCAGTCCTGCCTCGTGAGCTGCGAGACGGTCGAGGCCCGCGAGGAGCATTAAGCGGCGATCGTTCGGGCGGTGGCGTACACGTCGGCGGGTAGGGCGTGGTGGAGCTGCCACAGGACGCGCATGGGTCGGTCACCGGTGTGCGAGTCGTAGGTCATGGTGCCGGCGTAGAGGTACGGCGGTGCGCCCAGGTCGCGGTCGGCGATGCGGGTTTCCCGAACGAAGAGGTGCACGGTCGAGCCGCCCGAGGTGTAGCGCTGCCCGGTCGCCGACGCTGCCGAGGTGGTGCTCTGCGACTCCCACTGGAACAGGGTGTCGGTGATGGCCCGGTCGGCGTACATGGTGGTAGGGGAGTAGTGCGCCTCCGACTTGACCAGGGTGACGAAGAACAGGTCGGCCTGGGCGTCGGGCAGCCATTTCACCCCCTCGCGCAGCGACCCGGGGTTGGGCATTCCGAACGCCGCGCACGCCTCGTTGCGGCTGTACCGGGCGTGCACCCGCAGCGGCACCGCACCCTGAGCGGCGGTCGGCGTCACCCGGTGGATGCGGTCCCGCAGCACGTCGGCGACCTGCCGCAGCTCAGCGCAGCGGGCCGGTTCCTTCCACAGTCGTGCCAGCCGCTCGTCGCGCGTTGCCAGTGGGGCGTTCGGCCCCCAGAGGCTAAAGTGCAGCATGTCCAGCAGTCGGCCGTTCCCCGCGTACACCTGCTGGCCTGGCGCGGGCGATCCGACCGCGACCCTCGTGAGCAGCTCCAGCCGGTCGACGTCGTCGGTGTGCAGCATGCGACCGATGGCCCGGCCCAACTCGCGGTCGTCGGGGCCGGGTGCGGACGTTTCGATGCCGGCGAGCCGCCGCAGCCCGGTCCAGCCGCCGATGCTGGCCGAGCGATACACGTCCTCAATCTCCAGGCCGGTCTCCCGGAGGAATGTCGCCAGGCTGACGTCGCCGAGCTGCCGCAGCTCAGACACCAGGCCGGCTTTCGAGGTGGGCAGCGCCGACCGCAGGTTGGCGAGCACGACCTCCTTCGCCACCCGGTCCAGTTCGACGTGACAGCCGCTGGGCAGGCTCGGGAAGTCGCCGCGGACCGCCTCGGTGATCGCCCGCCGGCTCACCCCGGTCAGGGCACGCCAGCGCAGGTCGAATCGGAAGTTCGCGTGCTGCCCACCGATGAAGTCGAGCACCGTGAGGCAGGGCTTGTCGTCGTCGAGGCGCAGACCACGGCCAAGCTGTTGCAGGAAGATCGTGGCGCTCTCGGTGGGCCGCAGCATCAGGATCGTGTCGACCATCGGCAGGTCGACGCCCTCGTTGAACAGGTCCACAGTGAAGAGCACGCGCAGCTTGCCGGCCTTGAAGTTCCGCAACAGCCCCGCCCGATCGGTGCCGGCCTTCGAGGTCACCGCCGCCGCTTCGACGCCGTGCTTCCGGAAGAAAGCGGCCATGAACTCCGCGTGCCCGATGCTGACGCAGAACCCGAGCGCCCGCATCCGCCCGACGTCCACCTTCTCGCGGACCGCCCGCAACACAGTCCGCGCGCGAGCATCGTTGCCGGTGTAGATGGTGCTCAGCTGCGTCGGGTCGTAGCCCTGCCCGCGCTTCCAGGTGACGTGTGACAGATCCACGTCGTCGTGCAGCCCGAAATACTGGAACGGCGCCAACAACTGCCGCTCCAACGCGTCCCACAGGTGCAGCTCAACGGCCGCGCGCCCGTCGAACCACCGGCGCACGTCGCCGCCGTCGGCTCGATCGGGGGTCGCGGTCAGGCCCAGGAGTACGCGGGGACGCAGCCGCTCCAACAGCCGCGTGTACGTCGGCGCTTCCGCGTGGTGGAACTCGTCGACGATCACCATGTCGTACGCCTCGGGGTCGACCTCCCGGCGGTGCAGCGACTGGATGGAGGCGAAAACGTGCTTCCAACCATTCGGCTTCTCGCCCGCGACAAGCGTCTCGCCGAAGCTGCCGTCCCCCATCACCTGCCGAAACGTCGACAGGCTCTGCCGCAGGATCTGCTCCTGGTGAGCGACGAAGAGCAGCGAGTCTGCCCGGCCCGCCTTGTGTAGTCGGCGGTAGTCGAGGGCGGCCACCACGGTCTTGCCGGTGCCGGTCGCCATCACGACCAGGTTGCGCCAGCGCCCGTGCACCAGGCGCTCGGCGTCTAGGTCGGCCAGGATCTCGGCCTGATACGGGTACGGGCGCACGTCCAGGTTCGAGATCGCCGTCGGTGCATCGTCGCGGCGCTCCCCGCTCAACGCGTGGCGTAGCCGTTCGGCGTCCCTGGTCGCGTCGTACACCTCGAACGCGGGATCGTTCCAGTAGTCCTCGAACGTCGCCGTGAAGGTGTCGATGACGTGCGGCTGCTCCATGTTCGAGATGCGCACGTTCCACTCGACGCCGTCCACCAGCGCGGTCTTCGACAGATTCGACGAGCCGACGTACGCGGTGGTGGTGCCGTTGTGGCGGCGGAACAGCCACGCCTTGGCGTGCAGGCGGGTGGTCCTCGTCTCGTACGACACCTTGATCTCTGCACCCAGCTCGGCGAGCCGGTCTAGCGCCCGCTGGTCGGTCGCGCCGAGGTAGGTGGTGGTGATGACGCGGACCTTGCCGCCTCGGGCGATCAGCTCGCGGATGGCTGGCTCGACGATGCGCAGGCCGTACCACTTGATGAACGCGCACAGCAGGTCTACCTGGTCAGCGGAGGCCATCTCGTGGTTGACCTCGTGGCCGATGCGCGGCTGGTGGCGGCCGTTGACCAGCAACGCGCCAGTGGAGAGGGGAGTGGTGGGGCGCTGCGGAAAGGTGGGCTCCGCGGGTGGTGTTGGTGGGGCGGCGATGGCGTGGAGCAGGTGCTTCGCGTCGATTACCTGGTCCTGATCGGTCGCTGCCTTGGGGCTCAGGGTCGCGATGGCTTCGGCGATCTGGTTCGCCATGGCGATCTGGTGGTGAAGCTTGTCATCGCCGCTGGGGAGGGACTGGAGGGCTCGGGCAGCCAGGGTGGCGATGTGGCGGGCGAGGGTTTGGTGGGCGTCGGCGGGGTCGAGTTTGTGGTGTTGGATCAGGGCGGGGTCGACGTGCTGGAGGCGACCGGCCAGCTCACGGGTGATCAGGTGCTCGTAAACACCCCGCTCAAGATCAGTCATCCACGCAATCTAATCGATCGTGGCGCTGAGGCGTTGCCCTGACGAGGCGAGGAATTCCGCGCGTCGGGTCATCGGGAGATGAATATGTTCAAGCCTGATGGAATCGATGCCTTGACCAACCGATGGTGCTGTGGCTCTCGACGTCCGCGCGGCCAGGCTGCTAATCAGGGCGGATGGGTCTCTGCATCTATCGTCGATGCTCCTCGGCTCGGATCGAGCATCAAACCCGGCGGCGCCACGGCTAGATAAAAGGACGAGGGCAAATCGGGGCGGTGCGGACCATGACATCGAAGGTTGGTGCGGTTTCCCAGTTGGGGCGCAGCTTGGTGACCTTGTTCCAGCCCCAGGAGCGGTACGCCATCTGGGCGGCAACATTGTCGGGACGGACCAAGAGCGTGGATCGCGGTTCAGCCCGGCCCGCGACCAGCTCGTCGTGCAACGCCGCCGCAATGCCCTTACGTCGCCAGGCGCGGTGTACCAGCAGCTCGCTTATCGCAAAGGTGCGTTTCCCGTCCTCCTCGGTGAACCCGGGCGGGACGGGGTCATGGATGCCCTCCCACCACCGTGTCTGCGAAGGTAGCGGAAAGCCATAGATGTAGCCGACCAGGGCCCCATCGACCGATGCGGTAATCAATTCCCATCCAACTCGCTGCATATGTAGGTCAAGCTGACGCCGGTAGCGGTCCTCGCTGTAGAACTCGCCGCCACCCGCATAGACCTCCAGGTAGAGGCCCACGAGCTGATCGAGGATTTCCTTAGCCTCGTCGGCGCTGTGATGACGAAGTTGCAGGCCCTCGATCACAGGCTCACCCCTGGTCGTAGGCGTCGACGAACTGGCGGGTCGTCCTGGTCGCCTGCCGTGGCGTCGCCAGACTTCCGCGCACCTGCGCGAGATGCTGGCTCACTCGCTTTGAGCTGATCTGGCCCATGGCAGGCAGGACATCCAGAGCGATACGCGCCGCCTCATTGACGTCGCCCTGTCGGTATGCCGCCTCTGAGAGCCGCACCGCGTAGTAGACCCGGTTTCGCCGATGGCTAGGTGACGGGTTGTCGGTGATCGCGCGTAACGACTGAACAGCGCGCTCGGGTCTGTCGAGGGCCAGATAAGAGAGCCCTTCGATCCCGATCAACTCTTGGTGGTTCACGAAGTGGACGAAACCCTGGTCATCCTCGTGAGTGCCCCGGTCCAACTCCCGGCGCGCCTTGGTCATCTCCCGACTGAAGCCACTGGCATCCCTGAGGACGGCGTAGGCGTGCGCCCTGCGCAGGTGCAGCAAGGTGGTGAGCCGAGGGGTAGCCCAACCGCCGGACACCCGTAGAGCGGCTTCGGCGCAGTGCAACGACTCGCCAGGTTGGCTCTCGCGGATCAATAGGGATAGATGCGTGAGGGCGCGAACTTCCACTCGTGGGTCATCCGCGATTCGGGCGCGAGTGATTGCCTCATTGAGGTACGGCCTCGCCTCAGACCGACGTTCGGCGTCGATGGCCAGCCAGGCCGCCTCGATGGAAAGGTCGGCCAGGGCGCTTTGGAGCGCGTCGCCGACCTCTCTGCTGTAGCTGGCCCGCGCCGCCCAAGCCGACAGCCTGGTGTGGACTTGGATGGCGACGTCGCAGAGCAGGTCGGCACCGGCTACCGCGTCTGCCCGCCGGAGGTCATCAACCAGGGAGCTGGCGAGCTGCACCTGCTCCATGCCGATTGTCCTGGGCATCTCGGCGGGCCCCGCGAGCAGGTACGTGTGACCACTCGCAGCCAATCCCGTGAGCGCAGCCAGTACGTTGAATCGTCGGCGGTCCGTAGCGCCACCCCCTTGGCTTGATGCCTCCTCCACGCTAACGGCCACGGCTGCCCGCTCGCCTTGCTCAGTGGGCTGATCTTCGCTATCTGCGCGATCGTTGCCGTTTGCGATGAGGCTCGTATCGGTCCAGCAAGGCTGATCAGGAAGGCGGAACCACAGGTGTTCCGCTGGCACCCGCAGCAGCTGTGCCCAGTGGGCCAGCCGGTCCAGGTGTACGAGCGGTGGGCCGTTCTCCACCCGACTCAACTGTGCTTGTGTAATCCCCAGCCATCCCGCCACCACGGACTGCGGCAAGGCAACCCGCCCGTGATACGGGTGGCACCGGTACGCCCTGATCACCCGCCCGAGATGCCGCTCGATCAGCGCCTGTCGCACCGGCTCGTGCTCCCAGAAGCTCGCCGGAAGCTTCGGCGGAGTGCTCAGCCGGTCCCGCTCGGCGGCCTGGCAGGGCGCACACCGTCCGCTGTCGTTGTCCCGGGCCAGCCGTCCGCCGCACCGAGGGCAGTTCGAGTGGGTCACCGGCGGCTCCGTCCGTCTCGCCTCATCGAGGATATCCATTGAACACGCTGCGTGGAGCGCTGGTATACGCGCGACGCATATCGTCAAAGGACCACCGGACAGGGGAACGGCGGCAACTGCTCAGGACGGGCGCGCCGTCCGCAGCGCCTCGACGACCACGTCCCAACGCCCTGGCCCGTTCATCGAGTCCAGCGGCTTCCCGTCCGCCACGACCACGCCGGCAGCGCGCAGCACCGCCAAGTGACCCGCGTACGCCGGATGTGCCGCCAGTTCCGCCTTGGTGTGCGGAAACGCGATGATCGGCAGCCCCGCGCCCAGCGACTCGTTGAGGACGCCGAGTGCCAGCGTGTCGTTGATGCCCAACGCCCACTTCGTCACCGTGTTGAACGTGACCGGCGCGGCCACCACCACATCAGCGGGCGGGTGCGGCTCCGGGTCGCCGGGCATGCGCCACTCCACGCGTACGAGATAGCCGGTCTTGTCTTGCAACGCAGCCCGGTCGAGCCAGGGAGCCGCGGTCGGGCTGACGATCATGCACACCTGCCACCCGTCGGCGATCAGGAGGTCGACCAGCTCGTCGATGTGTTCCGCCGGACCCGCGGCGCAGACGACCAGATACAGCACCGGACGTTCCGTCATGCCCGCAGTCTGCCCGATTCGACAGTCGCAACGTCGAGCGCATACCGATCACGCATGCCGCCCATGATCACCGCGACATGCCGTTGTGCCTGGTCAGCCGCGAGAGTCGACGCATGGCCCGGGGCGGGTGCCTTGTCCCGGAACTGCGCCGGCCCTCAACGGCACAGCTCCTCCCGCCCGCCCCGGTGCCAGCCCATCAACGTCTTGGAGCCGGCATGCCCACCGTGATCGACGACGACCACCCGGCCCACGTGGACCTGGCCGCCGCCTGGGAGTCGGTCGACGTGCGGGCCGCCGGCGACTTCTGGTGCACCCTCGAAGACCGCCGACCCGGGCTGCTCCCACAACGTGACGCGCCGCTGTTCTTCACCGCGCTGGGCCGCCTCCTGATCGCCGGCGACGACCCGGCGAGTCGAGCGGCGCTGCTCCTGGTGCTCGGCCGCGCGTACCGTCATTTCGACCTGCTCCCGCACGCCACCACCATCGGCGACGCGCTGCTCGCCACCGTTGCCCGCCACGCGCGCCCACTGTGGACGCCGCAGGTCACCATCGCCGCCGAGCGCGCCCTGTACCGCGCCACGCAGGCCATCCGCCGCGCCGCCGCGCAGGCCGGCGACGGCCGGGCCTGGTGGCACGTCGAGGTGATCGGCCACGACCGGCCGTCGCCCGGCATCGCCATCCTGACGGTACGTCCCTGGCGGCGACTGCCCTTCCTGCCAGGTCAGGCCGTGCCGGTCTGCACACCGCGCCTGCCTGGGCACTGGCGCTGGCTCTCGCCGGCCAACGCTCCACGCGCGGGCGGCACCGTCGAGCTGCACGTCCGCGCCGTACCCGCCGGCACCGTCTCCCACCGCCTGGTCCATGAGGTACGCCCCGGCGAGCTGCTCTGGCTCGGCTCACCCGTCGACACCGGGCTCAGCCTCGACATGGCGAGCACGAACGATCTGCTGCTCGTCGCCGGTGGCACCGGCCTGGCGCCGCTGCGCGCCCTGATCGAGCAGGTCGCCGCCGCACCGGACGGCCGGCGGGTGACGCTGATCGTCGGCGCGCGCACCTTCACCGACCTGTACGACGCGATCGCCCTCGACAAGCTGCAATGCGCCCATGAGTGGCTGACCATCGTGCCGGTTCTCTCCGACGACCCCTGGGCCGAGCCGGCCGAGCAGGGAGACGCCCTGACCATCGCCCTCGGCCACCACCAGGCCGGCCAGGACATCTACCTCTGCGGGCCGCCCGCCATGCTGGCCGACGCGCGGCCACGGCTACTCGCCCTCGGCATCCCCGCAGGCCGCATCCACCTGCCCCCTAGCTTCACCTGCTGATGGTCGTCTACTACTGGCCCGAATGGTCAGCGAGTTAGAAGCGTGATCGGCAGCACGAGTGGTGGTTACAGTCGTCCTGGCACGTCGGGGGCCGAGAACCAGGCGTCGTCGTCTAGCCCTCCGAGGTAGACGTAGGTGGTGCCGCCAGTGGTGATAAGTGGCGCAAAGAAGTGGCAGGCCTCGTTGATGTAGACCCGACCCCCGGAGTTTCCCTTGACTGCTGCGAGGCGACGGGCGAGCATCCGCGCGGCGTCATGACCAGCCACGTCCGACAGACGTATTTCCGTAAGGCGCCGTCCGGAGGCCATGGTGAATTTGATGTCCGTCGCTCCGGCGCTCAGCACGTACGGAATTCCGGCGTGCGGGCCGGGCCACGAGTCCCCCGGGGCCAGGCCTGCTGGTGGCACTGGGCTGATCGTCGTTTGGCTGTCGTAGTCGAACTCAAGAATCGTCTCGTACGTACCGGCGAAGACACAGCCGCTGCCGTCGGGGTGAGGCACCAGGACGTCGTGGTACTCGTTGATGTAGAAAGCGCCACCGGGGGCGCCATTGAGTTTCTCCTTCACCTTGTTGACCATCGCTACGAGGCTCTCGTGGCGATCGTTAGTGAGGAGTTCCCTCTCTCGTGCGCTGATCCGATACACCAATCGCACTTCCATACCACCCGCAGGGCTGTGCGTGACAGAGTATTTGGCGTCCTTGTTCACGTTCGAGGGCGACAGCCCTGGATACATGGTAAGCATCGCTACCTTTCGGCGGCCCAAGTGTGGGGTTGGCCGTGCCGGTAGTGCGGCGATGGCCGTACGTGAGAATAGTGCAGCTCTCAAATATCTACGGCTTAGTGTCGGATTAGGGACAACACGACTGATGGGCACGCACGCTAGTCTTGCTGGTCACGTGGGCCAGGCGAAACCGCCGGGCGCATGGGCAAGGTGGTACTTACTGCCGCCCTCCACATACCAGGCCTGACCGTCCTCGCTGAGGAAAAATGTGATCCCACGGTCAAAGAGCTGACGCCAACTTTCGAGCACCCGCCGAGCGTTAGCCGCTAGTTCCGTAGGAGCGTCGCTCACCAGGGCGAATTCAGTGACTCCCTCCGAGCTGCGACGTTCGATGACTCCGCCCTGCTTCTGCCGCAACCGGTACGAACCCCCGCTCTTGTCGGGTGCATCGGTAAGCACGCTGCCGGGCTTCATGAGAGCTGGATTCGGGCTTCTCGGGCCACTGCCCATCGCGTGGACCACGTCCGCCTCGAACGACTCTGCCAATTGTCCGGCGACGTAGGGAGCGAGTCCTTCGGTGCTTTCGCTCTCGCCCCACACCAACACAAGGCGGTGCGTCGGCGTCACGCGAAAACGGCCGCCAGGCCTGCCGCGGACCTGCTCGACGAGCGCTGCGGCGTGCTGCGGATTGCGGATGACTCTGCCTGAGCTGTTCGTAACGGTCCCCAGCGTGTCGACCGAATACTCTTGCCCCGTCACCGTTCCCTGCCACTGGACGGGCCGCTCCGGAGGCTGTCGGCGCAGCCGTTCCCACTCCTGCTCCTCGGTTGGCCGGGGCGAGGAAGGTGGCCCGGGCATCTGCTGCGGGGTCCTAGATTCGGCCGACCACAGCCAGTAGTGGTTGGCTCCCTCGCCAGTCAGGTCGGCCCAGTCTTCTTTGGTGTAGATCAGTTCGTCGACCGTCTTGGCGACGTAGATGAGGTGCATGTTTGCGTGTTTGCGCGGAGCGTTCTGGTCGAAGCTGCGCCGCAGGACTCGCCCCAGCGCTTGAATGCGTTGGCGCACACTCGATGTTGACGCGACGGAGATGCCCGCGTCGGCCTCCGGTACGTCAATTCCCTCAACCAAGGACTTGACAGAAACCAGCACCTGCGAAGTGCCTGCCCGGAACGACTCCAGTGCCTCGATTCTCGTGCGATCCCCGAGTTTGGAGTGTTCAAGCGCGATGGCTACGTCCGGAAGTGCCGAGACCAGGCTGCGATGCAGGGCAACAGCCTCACTGACCCGTTCGTGAAAAAGGAGCACTCGTCTCGCCTGGCCCGGCTCAAGTGCGCGGGCCAAGATCTGCCCGGCCACTCGACTTCGGTCGGTGGCCCTATAGAGCAGGTCCTTACGCCGAGAGGTCGCGGCTACGTACTTCCGGGCTAGTTGTCCGACGTCGTCTCGGCGACGCTGAAGCTGGTGGGCTCGACCAGACTCGAAGCCAAGATTTCGCAACTCGTCGCCGAGATCGTCGACCTGTCGACTGACCTGGTCGTATCTGCGTTGTTCCTCGGGAGTCAGTTGAATCCCGTGGTGGTGAATGTCGTAGTCCGGGAGCCACCCGGCCATACGCGCGTCCCGCAGCGTAAAGCGATAGATCACCGCTCCCAGCGCCTGGCCCACCAGTTGTTCGTCGTACCGGAGCAACTGCCCTGACTCGTCGACCTCCTCCCGGTCCGGGGTTGCGGAGAGACCCAACCGGTACGCCGCCTCCGTGTTGAGGACCTCGGCGAACGTAGGTGCCCCAGCACGGTGACATTCGTCGACGATCAGCATCAGCGGCTGTGCGTCCCTCGCCAACGCGGGCAGTCGCTTGGCAGCCGTGTTCAGCACGGCGACGATCGCGCGGTGGCTGCCAAAGTCTTCATTCTTGCCAGCCCCAAGAAGGCCTATCTCGGATGGCATCAGGCTGGTGTATCGCTGGATAGCTACCTGCCATTGACGCGCTAAGGCCTCCGTCGGGACGACAACCGCAATCCGTAGGTCGGGGTTCCAGGTGGCGGCAAGGGCTGCGCACGCGAGTGCGATGAGCGTCTTTCCACCGCCAGTGACGATCTCAAGGGTCCCTCGGTATCGGCCTGCGGAGCCAGTGCGCTCCCATGCCCGTACGGCCTCAGCCTGCCACTCGGCGAGGGTGAAGCCATGGGTAGTGATCATTTAGACTTCCGGCCTTCCTCGTCCAGAACGCGACGAACTTCGTCTCGGATCAGGGCCGGCAGTGATGTTCTCGCCCATGCGGCCAGTTCTGCCCTGACGGTGGCGGCGACGATGTCGGCCACCCGCCCTAGCTGCTCGAGCTCCAAGGCACTGTCACGTGTGCCGCTGAGGTCGGCGGCGCCCGTAGCGATCGAGCCGGATGGCAGGCCGCCCCATGCTGGTCCCGCCTTCAGTCGCTGGTTCACACGAACAGGGCTGGCGTCGGCTCGCTCCAGGAGTTCAGCCTGTGACAGCTCAAGGGCATCGGCCAGTTGACGCAGCGCCTTGGCTGATGGCGCCTTCGTGCCGGTCTCCAACTCGGACAGGTACGGGTAGCTGAGCAGGGCTCGTTCTGCGAGCTCCTTGCGTTTGAGTCCAAGCTCTGCGCGTCTGACCTGGATGGCCCGCCCGAGTCCGCCTGGTTGCTCGTCCATCTGGTGCCCCTCCAGCGTAATTTGCTGCGCAGCTATTGACCAGACTACGCGTGTAGCGTAATAATTCTGCTCATGTCTCGAGTCTTCCTGCCGGAGCAGAAGGAATACGCCCGTGAACAAGCTTACTAGGCTGCAGAAGCGTCAGGTTTCCGCTGTAGGCGTACGCCGATGGCGAGTCGCCAACCGTCCCGAGCAGCGCGCTCAGCTGCCGAACCTCTCGGTTGTGCGGCTTGTCGCGCGTAACCGCTTGCGCCCAGGCGTGATCGTGTGGGCGCGAGTGCCGTTCGAGGACGACGTGCAGTACAAAATTCGTCCTGCCGTCGTCCTCGATTGCCGGGGGCGGACAGTGGTGATCCTCGCCTGCACGAGTTCACCGGCCCGCCACCGCCGAATGGATCGACCGGTCGAGCTCTGGGATGTCGAGGCCGCCCGGCTGCGCCGTCCAACCGCAGTACGTCGTATGGCCCTGAGCATCGATCACGTAGATGTGCTCGACGTGATCGGCGAGCTGTCGGGCACCGATTGGGATCGCGTTCTCGGCGCGGCGGTCGTCTCTCGTTTGGGCGCGTGAGGCTACCGCCGAGGCAGGTCCACCAGATATGTGTCGTCGCCGGGTCAGCGCCTTACCGCGCTGACTCCTGATCGAGTAGCTCACCCGCTCTGTCCAACACGGCCTGCCAAAGGTTCGGCGCGACCGTCTCCTTGAGTAGTGCCACAACCTCTTCCGCTCCCAGATCCACAAAACGTCGCGACACTGGGCGTGCAGACTGTTGAGTGTCGCTGGTCGTCTTCTGCCCAGCGACGGCGGAGACGCTGGATTCCCCAGCCAAATCCTGGCCGGAACTCGTCGGCTTAGCAGCGCCTGAGCCAGGTCGTGCCCGTTCGTCGTGAGGACTGTCGATCAATTCCGCCGGCAGTCTGACGCAGACGATGTCCAGATACCTCGTGGTACGGGTCAGGGCGACGTAGAGCAGCCGGTGGCCACGCTCGTCCTCAGCGATGATGTCGTCTGGCTCCAGTACGACGACCGCGTCGAACTCGAGCCCCTTGGACTCCTGCGGGCTAACCACGTTCACCCCGGGGCCCAGGTCGCCGGCGGACGCCGCCCGCCAAACGACATCCCTGACGGTCAGCTGTCGTTCGAGGTCCTCCCTGCCGGCTGCCGGGCAAATGATCGCCACGGACCGGCCATGCGAGGCATGGTCCATGGCCACCCGGACCGCCGTCGAGGCCCTCTCATCCTCGTCTTCCACCCGGTGGATGGTCGGATCCGCCGGCCCGTCCCTAACGACCTGAGGTGCTTCGACGTCGGGCGCGGCGATCGGTAGGAGTCGAGCCGCAAGGTCGAAGACCTGCCGGGGGACCCGGTAGCCGAAGTGCAGCTCTTCCAGCACATGGGGGAGCTCCGCCGGGAGATGGTCCAGCAGGTCATCCCAATCGTCGCGCGCCCAGTGTCCGGTCGACTGGGCGATGTCCCCGACCACCGTCATCGAGCCGTTGCGGGAACGGCGAGCAATCGCACGCAGCTGCATGGGGGAGAGGTCCTGCGCCTCGTCCACCACGATGTGCAGGTAACTCGACTTAACGCCGTTGATCAGATGATCGAGTTCGTCGAGCACAGCGAGGTCAGAGTCGCTCCACGTCTCGTCTGAGAGCCGTTCAGCTGGTCGCCGGTGCAGCACCGACACCTCTCGCGCCGTGAACTCGTCCGCGGCTGCGGTAATCAGCCGATCTCGAGATCCATAGAGTTCCCGCAGGAACGACGCTGGAGTGTAGGACGGCCAGAGCCGGTCCATCGCCGGATCGAGTGCGAGGCGGAGACGGCCGCGGTCGAGCCGCACTCGGGAACTAACGAGCTCAGTCAACAGCTCCCGAAAGAGCTGACGCCGCTCCGAGTAGGTTCCAGTGCTCGCACGGGATCGGCCGACCAACGGCTTCAGGTCCTCAGTGGGCAGGCTTAGCGTGCGGTTCCCAACCTGCACCTCAACCCAATGCTGGCCCTCCGCGGGCCCCACTCGACCGTAGAGCGCCCGCCGAACTAACCCGGCCATCCGGCCGTCTCCCTTGAGCTTGACGGCCGCCGGATCGTCTTGGCGGCCCCGCTTCACCGGCGGGTGCAGCTGGTGCACATCGACCTGGGCCACGCTGGTGTCGCCGAGGCTCGGCAGCACCAGGCGGGTATACCGGGTGAAGGTTGGGCTGGGTCCGACCATCAGGATGTCGTCGGCGGTCAGGTTGCCGAGACTGTTGAATAGCAGCCAGGAGACCCGGTGCAGGGCGATGGCCGTCTTGCCCGTTCCTGGGCCGCCCTGGATGATCGTCAGCTGGTCGGCGTCTGCCCGGATGAGGTCGAACTGCGACGCCTGGATCGTCCGCACGATCTCCTGCATCGTGCCGGTTCGGTTACTTTCCAGGTCGCTCAGCAGGGCGTCGCTGATTTCCTCATACGCCTCCAATTCCTCAACCGCGTCGGCGAGTTGGGCGAAGAGCGCGTCGCTGAACGAGACGATCCGGTTCATGGAGCAGTCAAAGGTGCGCTTCAGGCGCAAGCGCCTCGGGTCGGCGTGGCTGGCTTCGTAGTAACGGGCCGCCGCCGGCGCCTGCCAGTTCATGACGAGGAGTTCGGAGTCGTCGTCGAAGATCGCATGGTGGCCGATATAGAAGCGCTCACCGTCCTCGTCATCCATCCGGCCGAACGCGACAGGCTCCTCCGCCGCACCAATGCGATCGAGCCGAGCCTGCGTGTCCTGCTTGATACGGGTGGCGGCTCCGCTGTTGGCCGCAGCTCCGGCGGCGAGGCCCAGGTTGGAACGCATCCGCTCTCGGTGATCCCACGCCACGTCGAAGTACTTTTGCTCGCGACGGAGTTCCTCCGAGAGCACGTCCATGTCGACCTCCCCGTGGCCGGTCATCGGTGCGGCACTCACCAGCGTAGGGACAGCCCGCCTGGCCGCTTGCTCCTCGGCTGCTACCAAGGTGCACTGACGATATTGCGGGTTGCGGCCGGTGTCGCTCGGCTAATCGCCGGTCCGGGCTGGACCTTCGGACTACCGCCAGGGCTGACGACGCGATCGCCAGACGAGGGCCGTGTTACGGATGGCGAGATCGGCAGCGGCCTACACCGAGGCGGCCATGGTCGGCACGGCAATAGGCGCGTCAGGTGTTCGTGTCGCCGAATTCGCGTACCCCGTCGACGTCCAGCGTGATCCGGTCGTTCTCGGTCCACCGGCTGGTCGCGGCGAGCCAGCTCGGGTCGTCGCGTTCGTCGATGTTGCTCCAGCTGTGCCGGTGGTGCCGTAGCTGGATCGGTCCCGTCGACTGGCCCGGCGCGAGCGTGCCGTCGGTGAAGGTCAGCTCCACCCAACCGGGGACCGGTGTTCCCGGGACCGGGTACGGCGGCGCCGGCGTCGTCATCGCCCCGGGTGGCCCGCCGGGCGGGATGAAGAACTGCACGCTCTGCTGGATCCGGTCGCAGCCCAGTGCGGCCCAGTCGCAGTTCGGCACCAGTGAGGTGTTGCCGCCCTCGAAGCGCAGGTGGTAGCGCACCTGCACCGTGGTCAGGTCCAACGGCCCGGTGCCGGTGTTTGTCACCTTCAGGAGATGCTGGATCTGGTTGTTCGTCGGTGACCAGTCCAGGTTGAGGTAGCTGACCGTCGCGCGGCCGGCCGCGGTCCGCACGGTGGTGGTGGGCGAGGTGTCCGAGTAGCCGCCGAGCGCGCGGGCGGCAACCCCGATCCGGTACGTCGTGCCGGGCGCGAGGTCGGTCAGCGTGATCGTGGTGTCGGTGGTGGAGCCGAGGAAGCGGTACGTGTTCGGCCCCAGCGGCACCTGCACCTCGTAGTTGATCGGCTGCTCCGACCCGGGCTCGACCCAGGCTGAGGGCGCCCAGCTGAGCGTGAGCTGATGTGGTTCGTTGGCGACCACCACCGGGGTGCCGGGGGTGCTGATCGCCGGGCCGTCGGCGCGGGCGGCGTTCACGGCGAGCAGGCTCGCCAGCGCGGCGAGGGCGATGGTGGCGGTGACGCGGCGAGCAGGCATAGGCGAATGGTATGCACGGGCATCGATGTATGTGCATCGTCCGTCAGGCCAGTGACGCCGGGAACGGATCCAGTCCGTTACGCGACGTAGTCGGCTTGGAGATAATGCCTGGTCGCGCGGCTACATAGCGTGAACCCGTCATTACGAACGGCCTTGACGTCGGCGTCGCACCTGCCGCCCCGTCCGGCCTCAGACGGGAGAAACACATGCGTGCTCAGAACGAAACCCGCCGGTTCGGCGCCCGAGTGTCCGTACTCGTGCTCGGTCTTGTCGCGACCGGAGCGGTGCTCGTCCCGGCGAGCCCGGCGTCCGCCGCGGTCCCCGGTCTGGTGCGGGTCGCCGCGACCAGCGTCAACAACTCGGCCGACTTCCACAGCGTCACGGCGACCTGCCCGGTCGGGAAGGTGTTGACCGGCACCGGCTACGAACTCAACGGCGTGACCGGTGAAGGTGTGGTCGACGACCTGCGCCCCAACGGCGGCGTCGCCACGGCACCGACCGCGGTCACCGTCGGCGCCTACGAGACCGAGGCGTTCGCGGGGAACTGGTCGGTGACGGCGTACGCGATCTGCGCCAACCCGGTGGCCGGCCTGGTCCGGGTGGCCACGACCAGCGTCAGCAACTCGGTCGACTTCCGCAGCGTCACCGCGACGTGCCCGGTCGGGAAGGTGTTGACCGGCACCGGCTACGAGCTGAACGGCGTGACCGGCGAAGGTGTCGTTGACGACTTCCGGCCCAACGGTGGCGTCGCCTCGGCGCCGACCGCGGTCACCGTCGGCGCGTACGAGTCGGACGCCACGGCCCTGAACTGGTCCGCCACCGCGTACGCGATCTGCGCCAACCCCCTCGCGGGCCTGGTGCGCACCTCAGCGGTGGGGGCCAGCACCTCCCTCGACTTCCGCAGCGTCACGGCGACCTGCCCGGTCGGGAAGGTGCTGACCGGCGCCGGCTACGAGCTGAACGGGGTGACCGGCGAGGGCATCGTGGACGACTTCCGCCCCAACGGTGGCCCCGCGACCGCCCCGACGTCCGCCGCGTCCGGCGCGTACGAGGAGGACGCCTTCGCCGGAAACTGGTCAGACACGGCGTACGCCATCTGCGCCACGCCGTAGAACCCAGTCAGCCGGTGCAGCCGCCCTGCGAAACGCGGGAGCCGCTGCACCGGCTGAGTGGTCGGCTCAGGAGCCGCCCTGACGCTGGATCCGCCCGTCGCCCGAGACCTTGGCCCGGCCCAGGTCGCGTTCGGTGCCGGCCGGGCCGGTAGCGGTACGGCGGTGCCGTTGGTCGGGCGAGTGCTCCACGGTCGAGCCCTGGCGGCCGGGAGCGCCGCTGCCCGGATGCCGCCGGCCTCGCGCCGACTCGCCGCCGTTGTCGTGTTTGTTCTGCTTGTGGCTACCCATGGACCGCGCGTACCCGGTCACTGTGCGGCTAGTCCTGAGCCCCCGTCAGCTCCAGTGCCGCTCCGGGAGCGAGCGGAGTCACGGATTCTCGACGGCCACGCCCGCCGGCACATACCTGACCTCGCCCCAGCCGCTTTCCTCGGGCCAGCCGAACAACAGCAGGTGGCCGTCGGCCGGGAGCATCAACGACCCCGCCGGATGCCGGCTGCCCGGAAGCAGGAGTTCCCTGCAGTCGATACCGCGATTTGCTGTCGGCGGGCGGCAGGGGGAAGCGCACGACCATAGCGTCCGAGCCACGGAGTCCCGCGAGCGCGCGCTCCGAGGGAGGCGACCATGCAGACGACCAAGGGTGTGGAGTTACCGGGCGAGCGGGCCCCGGTCACAGTGAACGTCGACCGCTGGCGGGCGGGGCTACCACCGGAGGCATGGCCCGACTCCCTGCCAGCGAGCGGGGAGCTCTGGCGGCGCGACGTCTTCGCGGTGGCCGACGCGTACCGGGCGGGGGCCGCGAGCCCACGGCACCTACTGACGGCCGTGCTGGTCTGGGCTTACGGACCCATCGGGTACGGCCCGTGGCGCGCCGCCAGGTCGCTCGACGCCGATCCGGGCGGCAAGCGTCTGGCGTACGCGTTGGAAGAGGTGTCCAGGCCAGCGCCCGACGAGGACTCGCTGTCTACGGCGTACCGCCGCTTCCGCGACCCCGATCACGCTCGCCTGCCCTGGTTGGGGCCGGGCCTGTGCACGAAGGTCCTCTACTTCGTCGGCTACCGGCGCGGGGTGGGCGGCGTGCAGCCCCTGATCCTCGACCGGGTCGTGGCCGGCCAACTCCCTGCCGAGTCGGGTGTCGGCCGGAGTAACGGGTGGTCGTCCGAGGAATGGCTGGCCTACCTGCGGTGGGCGGCCGAGCAGGCTCGGATCAGGGGAGTGGAGCCGGACGCGGTGGAGATGGCGGTCGTGCCCGACCGGTGAGGTGACTATCGGGCCGTGCGGAGGCGGGCGTCGAGCGCGTCGAGGTCGGGGACGAACCAGATCTGCCCACCCTGGTTCGACTCGTGCACCAGCGCCCGCAACGCGGAGCTCTCCGCGAGCTGCGCCGAAATGTCGCCGACGACGGCCAGCCGCACCCGGTAGTTGACGAACTTCTGCATCACGTCGCCGGCGAAGCGGGTGCCCAGCGAGAAGAAGCGGTCGTCGAGCCGGTTGGCCGGCACGGCGACCACCTGGGCGCCGAGGAACGCCGCCCCGATCAGGTCCAGCGCGTCCTGCTCGGTGGCCACCGGCGGGCCGTCGGGGTCGCAGACCAGCACCGGCACTCCGGCGCGTTCCTGGATTTCGTCAGACATCGTGGACCTCCGGGTCGAGCAGGCCGTTGTCGGCGTTGAGCACGGCGTCGAGCAGGTGCAGCAGCTCGCCGGTGGCGGCCGGGTCACCCAGGATGATGATCTTCATGCGGTGGCGTTGCTCGTCGTACACGGTCTGCACCCGCAGCGGGTTGGCCTGGTCGTGGCCGGTGTTGGCGCTGGTGAGCACGAGCGTGCCGAGTCGGTCGGCGGCGGCTCTGTCGACGCCGTCGATCTGGACGATGCTCGACACCTCCGCCTGCCTGGTGACGCTGGGCGCGGTCGGGGCCTGTCCGGTGAGCGCATCGAGGTCGCTGGCGGCGATCCGGTACTGCTTGCCGATCCGCACGGCCCGAAGCCGGCCCGAGCGGATGTAGCCGCGCACGGTGCGTACGTGCAGGTTGAGCCGGTCGGCCACCTGCTCGACTGAGTACATTTCTTCCTTCATCGTTCCCTACCCTACCTCAATAGGGAAGCATAGGGAGTTATGGGCCGACTCGTTGGCGACATCAGCTCCAAAGGCTCCGAACCCACCTGGACCGGCGGGGGCCCCGCCAGGCGTTCGGCCGGCTAACTCCCTCGCGCTGTCGGACGGTTGCAGTACCGTCTGGAAACCATGGACGCGCGGCGCGGCGACGCCATCATCGGGCGGGATCATCCTGCGGGCCTGTTGCGCGCCGAGTTGGATCGCGCGGCCACCAGCCACGGCGGTCTCGTCTTGGTCACCGGCGAGCCGGGCATTGGCAAGACGACCCTCGTCACGTCGGCGGCCCGCGAGGCCCGGCAACGCGGCGCACTGGTGCTCGGCGCCGCCTGCTGGGATTCCGACAGCGCCCCCGGTTACTGGCCGTGGGTGCAGGTGCTGCGTGCCCTGCGGCGCTCCGCCGATGACTGGCCGGCAGCGCGACAGTCCGCGGAGCCGGCCCTCGCCGCCCTGCTCGGCCAGTCCGGCGCCGGCGGCGAGCAGGCCGGTCGCCTCGCCAGTTGGGCTGGAATCGACAGCGGCCCGGACGCCGCCGACCAGGAGGCGTTCGCGCTGTACGACGCGGTGACCGCCGCCCTGGTAGCCGTCTCCCAGCAGCGGCCGGTAGTGGTCGTCCTCGACGACCTGCACTGGGCCGACCCGGCCTCACTGCGGTTGCTGAGCTTCGCCGCCCAGCACACCTGGTTCGAGCGGCTCCTGCTGATCGGCACCTACCGCGACGCCGAGGTCGAGTCGGGCGAGCATCCGCTGCGCCCGCTGCTGATGCCGCTGGTCGCGAAGGCCACAACGATCACCCTCACCGGTTTCACCCGCGACGAGGTGGCCGCACTGATGACCCGGACCGCCGGCCGGGAGCCCGAGGCCGACTTGGTCGACGAGGTGCACCGGCGCACCGGCGGCAACCCGTTCTTCGTCGAACAGACCGCGCGGCTGTGGCACGCCGACGACGCGGTCGGCACTATCGCACCCGGCGTACGGGAGGCGGTGCGCCGCCGCCTGGCCCAACTGCCCGCCGCAGTGGTGGAGGCGCTGACCGTCGCCGCCGTGCTCGGTCGCGAGTTCCACCGTCAGGTCCTCGCGGCCTGCGTGGCCGCCCCGGCGGCGCAGGTCGATCGGCTGCTCGACCGGGCGGTGACCGCCCGACTGGTGGTCGCCCGGGGTGGTGGCCGCTTCGCCTTCGCCCACGACCTGGTCCGCGAAACCCTCTACGACGGGCTGACCGACGACGACCGGAAGGCCCGCCACGGCGCTGTCGTCCGGGCGGTCGACGACCTGCGGGAGCTCACCGACCGGCTGATCCCGGCCGACCTCGCCCGCCACGCCTACCTGGCCGGCCCCGCGCTCGACCGGGCCCGCGTGGCCACGCTGCTGGTCGCCGCCGGTCGGGACGCGTTCGCCCGGCTGGCCGGCGACGAGGCGGCGGTGCACTTTCGCCGAGCCCTGGAGGTGGTCGAAGACCGGGCACAACGAGTGCGGATCCTGATCGAGTTCGCCGAGTCGCACTATCACCACGCCGGCCGGGAAGAGGTCACTCGACTGCTGGCCGAGGCCGCCAGGCTGGCCCGTTCCCTCGACGACCCGGTGCTGCTGGCCCGGGTCGCGCTCACAGTCAACCGCTCCCGCCAGGTGGACACCGGCCAGTCGGTCGAGGCGGCAGAGCTGGTGCGCGAGGCGTACCGCCGGTTGATCGGCGAACCGGACGCCACCGCGACGGTCGGGGTTCTGGTCGCCGACCTGATCACCGCCAGCGAAACGATCGCCCGTCGAGGGCAGGACGACGAGGCGCTCACCTTCAGCCTCTGGGCCCGCCACGACACGACCTGGGGGCTCGGCACCGCCACGACCCGAGCCGCGCTCACCGCCGAAATCCGGGACGTGGCCCGTCGGACGGGCGACCGGGAGACCGAGCTGTGGGCCACCTCGCTGCGCTGGGTGGCGCTGCTGGAGCTGGGCGACCCCCGCTTCACTGAGGAGCTCACCACCTTCGTCGACGCCGAACGGCAGGGCGACTTCGCCCGGCACCGGATGGCCGCGGCCGTCGACAGCGGGATCATCGCGGCGTTCCGGGGCGACTTCGCCACTGCCGACGAGCGGTTCGCCGTCCTCACCGACCAGACCGACCCGGGCCACATCGAGTTCGGGTTCATGGGCCACCACCTGCGCTGGTCCCGGCTGCTGCTCCAGGGCCGGGTCGACGAGGCCGCCGCGCTGGTGGACGGGCTGGCCCCGATCGACTACCCCTACCGGGAGTTGCTGCGGGCGGTCACCGCGGCCGAGCGGGGCGACGGCGAGACGGCGGTCCGGCTGACCGCCGGCATCGAAGCCGCCGCCATCCGGTACCCGCGCCCGGTGTCACCGCTCTGGCTGCGGCTACGCGCGCAGGCCGCCGCCGCGTCCGCCGACCCACAGCGCTGCGACGCCGCACGGGCCGCGCTCGCCCCGCACCGGGGAGAGTGGATGGTGGCGCTCTTCGGCTGCGACGTCAGCGGTCCGGTCGACCACTGGCTGGCACTGATCGACGCCGCCCAGCAACGCTGGGACGACGCCATCGCCGGCTTCACGGCCGCCCGTGAGTCCGCCGACCGGCTGGGCTCCCGTACCTGGTCGATCATCGCCTGTGCCGGCCTCGTGAACGCCCTCGCCGGCCGGGGCCACCCGGGCGACGCCGCAGCACTGGCCGCGCTGCGCGCCACCACCGCCCAGCAGGCAGCGGCCGTCGGTATGACGCAGGTGCTGCACCGGATCGCCGAGCCGACCCCCACCGACGCGGCCGAGCAGACCGCCACCGCACGCCAAGCCGTTGCGTCGGGCCAGGCTGTCGCGTCGGGCCAGGCTCGCGGTCCCGTCGCAGCCGCCGGGCCAGGCCCGGCCGTCGCGTCGGGCCAGCTCGCCGCGCCAGGCCAGGGCGTCGGAGCGGCCAACGTCGGGCCAGGCCAGGCTTTCGGGTCCAGCCAGGCCGCGGCGGTCAAGCCAGCCGGCGAGGGGTACGAGTTTCGGCGCGACGGGCCGGTCTGGCAGCTCGCGTACGAGGGTGTGGTCGTGCACCTGCCCGATGCGAAGGGCCTGCACGACCTGCACCTGCTGCTCAGCCGTCCGGGCAGCGACGTGCCCGCCGTCGAACTCCTCGACCCGGCGGCTGGGCCGGAGTTGGTCGCCGCCCGCCGGATGGGCGCCGACCCGGTCCTCGACGACGAGGCGAAGGCCCGCTACCGGCGGCACCTGGCCCGCCTCGACGAGGAGATCGACCGGGCCGCCGCCCGCGACGACGACCAGAAGGTGTCCAAGCTGGACGCCGAACGGGGTGCGCTGCTCGACGAGCTGCGTGCTGCAGCAGGGCTGGCTGGCCGGAGCCGCCGCCTGGGCGACGAGGCCGAGCGGGCCCGCAAGACGGTGACCGCGCGTATCCGCGACACGCTCCGCAAGCTCGACGACCGACACCCGGCACTGGCGAGCCACCTGCGCGACGCCGTCTCCACCGGCACCACCTGCCGCTACCTGCCCCCCGGGCCGCTGCCCTGGCGGCTCTGAGCCCACGGCCGGCGCGACGCCTCATCGGCGTTGACCGCGGTCGGGTTCAGTCTTTGGGATCGGGGCCGGGTTCCAGGACTCGGGCGAGCCAGTCGGCCTGGGTGCGTCGTGCCGCGTCGGAGACGCGAACATGTGGGAACAGCGCCGAGAATCCGTGGAAGCCGCCGGCCCACAGGTGCAACTCGGCCTGGCCGCCGGCGGCCCAGATCCGGGTCGCGTAGGTGACGTCCTCGTCGCGGAACACTTCGGCGGTGCCAGCGTCGATGTAGGTGGTCGGCAGACCGGACAGGTCGTCCGCCAGCGCGGGTGAGACGTAGGCGGAGACGTTCTGGTCGGTGTGCTCGCCGAGGACGCTACGCCATCCGAACTCGTTCATCTCCCGGGTCCACACGCCGTCCAGTCCGCTGTACTGACGGCTGGAGGTGGTGTCGTTGCGGTGGTCGAGCATGGGGCACGACAGCAACTGCGCGGCGATGGTCGGGGTGCTGCGGTCGCGAGCCATCAGCGTGACTCCTGCCGCCAGGCCACCTCCGGCGCTGGCACCGGCTACGACGATACGGGCCGGGTCGATGCCGAGGTCCACGGCGTTCTCGGCGACCCAGCGCAGGCCCTGGTAACAGTCGTCGACCAGAGTCGTGCCGGTTGCCTCCGGGGCCAGCCGGTAATCCACGGAGATCACGACGGCGCCGAACCGGTCGAGCCATTCCAGCGGGACATCGATGTTCGAGTAGCGGTCACCCCACATCATCCCGCCGCCGTGGATCCAGTAGACGCAGGGTGCGCCGGCGGCACGATCGGTGGGGCTGACGATGGACAGCGGGATCGGTGTTCCGTCAGTGGCGGGAACGGTGACCTCGCGCCGCTCGACCGCACGGCCTTCCAGGTGGCTTTCGATCGATGGTTGGGGAAAGTGGCGCAGCTGTTCGATCACCTCGGGGCCGAGGGGCGGCATGGGCGGCAATTCGGTCAGGGGTACGAGCAACTCAGGGTCGATGCCCGGTCGGGGGAGGTTCATCAGAGTCCTTTCGCTGATACGGCTCGGGGTGGCGGGGTGCGGTCGCTGGCTCAGAAGGTCGCCTTGCCGCCGATGGGCACCGCGTCGGTGTACGTCGAGTCGCCGGCCAGCAGCGGCTGAAGCTTCGCGACCAGGGCCTGCGCCTGCTCCCCGGCGAAGAACTCGCTGTGCGCGTCGGCGCTGGTCCAGCCTTCGATGACGTGGACGACGTCACGGTCGGAGGCCGAACGGGCCACGAGGAAGACGACGCAGTCGTCGTGGGGCAGGGACGGCGCGGCGAGCAACAGCTTGATCAGTTCGTCGGCCTTTCCCGGCTGAGCGGTCATGGTGGCCTGGAACCCGTGGTGAACGGTCATCGGAGTGACTCCTAATCGTCGAGCTCTTGCTGTGCTCTCGGAGAACTGACACTTCAATCAGAGCATCGCCAACAGCCCAAACGTTAGAAAGATGCTCCCCTGTACTTGCCTGATCCTCTCTTTGTGACGAGCATCGGACATGTGCTTCAATCGGGTCGTGTACCTCGATGAGCTTCGGGCGTTGCTGGCCCGCCACGCCCGTCCGGACATGTCCACCGGCATCGACGGGGTGCTGATTTCCAAGGTCGAGCGGCAGACCGAGCCGAGCACGTCGATGTCGGGCACCGTGCTGGCGCTCATCGCGCAAGGCGCCAAAAAGATGGCGCTGGGCGACCGCGTGTACGAGTACCGGGCCGGTCAGTACCTTGTCGCGTCGGTCGATCTGCCGGTCACCGGCCGATTCACCCAGGCCAGTGCCCACTCACCGGCTCTGGGGTTTGGGCTGGTGCTCCACCCGGCCACGGTCGCTGAGTTGCTGTTGCAGGCGGCGCCGGGCGACCTTCCGCCCCTGCCGGGCGGGACACCGTCCGGGATGGTGGTCAGCGACGGTCCCGACGAACTCGGCGACGCGGTGGTCCGATTGCTTCGGCTACTGGACCGGCCCCGGGACGTCACGGTGCTCGCGCCCCTGATCAAGAGGGAGATTCTCTGGCTGCTGCTCAGCGGGGAGCAGGGTGCCGTGGTCCGGCAGCTCGGCCTGGCCGACAGCAGCCTCAGTCACATCGCCCGGGCGGTGCGGTGGATCCGCGACCACTACGCGGAGGCGTTCCGGGTGGAGGATCTGGCGCGCCTGTCCGGGATGAGCGTGTCGGCGTTCTATCGGAACTTCCAGGCGGTGACCGCCATGAGCCCGATCCAGTTCCAGAAGCAGATCCGGTTGCAGGAGGCCCGGCTCCTTCTCGCCACCCACCCCAACGACGTCACCGGGGTGGGAATCCGCGTCGGTTACGAGAGCCCGTCGCAGTTCAGCCGTGAATACCGTCGCCAATTCGGCGCGCCGCCCAGCCAGGACGTCGCCCACCTGCGTGGCGTCACCCGGGCCGGGGTACCGGCGGTCGTCTGACCGCTGGCTTCACCCGACTCTCACGACGGGGCGCCGCCACAGCCGTGGCGGCGCCCCGTCGACCGGGACCTGGGTCAGCGGCGGTTGTACCTGTACATCGTCAGGGTGCCGAAGACTAGGACGAAGCCGGCGCTCCACAGCAGCAGCCACATCGTGGCCGACGGGTCCGAGTCGCCGCTCATCGCTCCGCGGATCGCTGCCACCAGTTGCGTCACCGGGTTGACCTTCACGAACGCCTGGAGCCAGCCGGGCATGGTGCTCGGCTCGACGAAGACGTTGCTCAGGAACGTCAACGGGAACAGCACCATCATGCTGACCCCCATCACCGACTTCTCGCTGCGCAGGATCAGCCCGAAGAAGGTCCACACCCAGGAGAACGCGAACGAGAAGATCACCAGCAGGCCGATCCCGGTGGCGACCCCGACCACGCCGCCCTCGGGGCGGAACCCGAGGACCAGCCCGAGGCCCAGGATCACCACGGCGGCGAGGATGTAGCGCAACACGTCGCCGAAGATCATGCCGACCAGGGCGGCCGGGCGCCAGACGGGCAGCGTCCGGAACCGGTCGAAGATGCCCTTCTCGATGTCGGTGTTGAGGCCGATGCCGGTGTACATGGTGATCATGACGACGCTGGTCACCATGATGCCGGGCAGGAAGAACTGAAGGTACTCGCGCGGGCTGCCGGCGAGGGCGCCACCGAACAGGTACGTGAACATCAGCACCATGATGATCGGGAACGCGGTCACGTCGAAGAGTTGCTCCGGCACGTGCTTGATCTTCAGCATGGCCCGCCAGCCGAAGGTGAGTGACGCGCCCAGCGCGCTCGGCCGGGGCGGTCGGGCACCGGGCGCGAGCACTGTCGCCAGCGCCTCGGCGGACGGGACGTAGACGGACGGCGCCCGTTCGGTAGTGGCGGTCGTGGTGTCGCTCATCGGGCTGCCTCCAGCTCGTCGTCGCGTTCGTCGGTCGGCACGGCGGGGTGGTCGGTCAGGGCCAGGAAGACCTCGTCCAGGCTCGGCTGGCCGAGGGAGAAGTTGTCGACCACGATGCCGGCACGGGCCAGGTCGCTGAGCGCCCGAGCGGCCTGGGCGCTGGCGTCGAGGTCGGTGCCGGCCTCGCCGACGCGGGCGGTCAACGCCACCGGATCGGCGGCGAGCTGCACCGGCACGTCGAGCGCCTCCCGGAGCACCCGCTCCGCCTCGGGGCGCTGTGCGGGGTCGCGCAGGCGCAGGTGGACGGTGCCGGAGCCGATCGACGACTTCAACTCGCCAGGGGTGCCCTCCGCGATCACCCGGCCGTGGTCGACGACCGCGATCCGCCCGGCGAGCTGGTCGGCCTCGTCGAGGTACTGGGTGGTCAGCAGCACCGTCGTGCCGTGCGACACCACCGCCCGGACGATCTCCCACACCTGGTTGCGGCTGCGCGGGTCGAGACCGGTCGTCGGCTCGTCGAGGAAGAGCAGGTCCGGGGTGTTCAGGATGCTGGCGGCGATGTCGATGCGTCGCCGCATCCCACCCGAGTACTTCTTCACCTGGCGGTCGCTCGCCTCGGTCAGACCGAACGCGGCCAGCAGGGCCGCCGCGCGCTCCCGGGCGGCCGGCTTGCGCAGGCCGAGGAGGCGGGCGAGGAGCACCAGGTTCTCCGTACCGGTCAGGTCCTCGTCGACGGAGGCGTACTGGCCGGTGAGGCTGACCCGGGAACGGACCTTGTCGGCCTCGGTGACCACGTCGTGTCCGAAGACCCGGGCCGAGCCGCCGTCGGGTCGCAGCAACGTGGCGAGCACCCGGACCGCTGTGGTCTTGCCCGCGCCGTTCGGGCCGAGCAGGCCGTAGACGGTGCCGGCGGGTACCTGCAGGTCGATGCCGGCCAGCGCCTGGGTGTCCCCGAACGAGCGGGTGAGCCCCTCGGCCTCGATGGCCAGACCGGTGGTGCGTCTACTCATGATCCTTACCTTTCGTGTGGGCGTGTTCAGGAGACGTAGGGCCGTGCCGCCCGGCCGTCGCGTAGCGCCAGACCCCACCAGCGCAACTGGTCGAGCAGGACGCCGACGTCGCGCCCCAGCTCGTCGGTGCACTGGGCGGTCGGTTCGCCGCCGAGCAGGTCGATCCCGACGACGTCGCGCACAGTCGTCGCGTGCAGTGCGGTGAAGACGGTACGTAACTGGTCGACCGCGTGCAGTCCGGTGGACCGGCAGCCGTACGACACGAAGCCGACCGGTTTGGCCTGCCACTCGTCGTACGCGTAGTCGATGGCTTCTTTCAGGGGTGCCGGGAAGCTGTGGTTGTACTCGGGGGTGACCACGACGAACGCGTCCGCCCGGCCCACCTCGCGGACGAACGCCCGGATGGACGCGGTCGGCTCGGCGGGGTAGGCGGCCGGGAAGTCGTACTCGGTCAGGTCAACGACCGTCACCGTCAGGTCGTCGTGACGCGCCGCCTGCTCGACGAACCAGTGGGCGAGCCGGTCGCCGACCCGCCCCTCCCGGGTGCTGCCGACGATCACGGCGATCCGCAACGGTGTCATGGCCACCCCCCTTCCATCCTGAAGGCGCGAGGTGACGACACGCGTCCGCTAGATCCGATCTAGCGGGCCCGGTTTCGGGGCGGAATGTCGGTGGGATCGGCTTGACTGGGTCGACGAACGGGGGGCGGAATGGCACAGGTACGCATCGAGCCGTGGCACGAGGACGACCTCGACCTGCTGCGGCAGCTCAACTCACCGGACACCCGCAGGCACACCGGCGGCCCGGAGACCGACGAGCAGGTGCTCGCCCGGCACGACCGGTACGTGCACTTCTCGGGCACGGAGCAGGGCTGCATGTTCACGCTGGTGCTGCCGGACGGGGCGCGGGCGGGCAGCGTCGGCTACTGGGCCCGCGAGTGGCGCGACCAACCGGTGTACGAGCTGGGCTGGGCGGTGCTGCCCGCGTACCGGGGGAGGGGCCTGGCCACGGCGGCGGTGCGCGCGGTGCTGGACGTCGCCCGCGCGCGACGGGACCGGCACTACGCCCACGCCTACCCCTCCGTCGACAATCCCGCCTCGAACGCGGTGTGCCGCAAGGCCGGCTTCACGCTGCTCGGCGAGACCGGTTTCGAGTACCCGCCGGGGCAGATGATGCGTGCCAACGACTGGCAGCTCGACCTGACCGCCCCACCGGCCGGGAGTTGAGGCCGGCGGGGCGGCTGGTGACAGGTCACCAGGTGGTGTCGAGGCGGTGCCGTTGCTCGGCGGTCAGCTCCAGGTCGACCGCTGCCAGGCTCTCCTCCAGTTGCGCCACTGACGAGGCGCCCACCAGCGGGATGGACGACAGTTCACCGCCCAGCAGCCAGGCGAGCACCACCTGGTTGACAGTGGCGCCGCTCTGCCCGGCCACCTCCCGCAGCGCGGCCAGCCGTCGGGGCGCGCTCGGCAGGTCGTACGCCGAGCTGAGCGGCTTGTCCGCCCGGGTGAACGCCCCCTTGAGCAGCGGTGAGTACGCCACCAGGGTCAGTGTGGGCTCGGCTCGCAGGTAGCTGAGCAGGTCACCGCTGACGCCGCCCGGCTCGCCGTCCGGGTCCAGTTCGCTGATCAGGTCGGTGCGGTTCGGCAGGTAGCTGCGGTGGTACTGGAGCACCTCGTACCCGGGCAGGCCGGCGGCGGCGGCCAACGCGCGGGCCCGCTCCACCCGCCAGGCCCGGTGGTTGCTGGCGCCCAGCAGACCCACAGTGCCCTCGGCGACCAGTTCGGCGAAACCCTCCACGGTTTCCTGGAGGGGCACGGTCCGGTCCTCGATGTGCGCGTAGAGCAGGTCCAGCCGCTCCACCCCGAGCCGTTCCCGGCTGCGCTCCGCGGACTCGCGGATCACCTTGGCGGAGAGGCCCTCGGCGTTGTCCAGGTAGCTGGTCCCCGGGGCCAGCGGTCGGGCGCCCAGCTTGGTGGCGATGACGATCTCGGCGCCGACTCCCCGGCTGCGCCGCCACCGGCCGAGCAACTCCTCACTCTGCCCGCCCTGCCCGCCGTCCACCCAGAACGCGTAGTTGTCCGACGTGTCGATGAACGTGCCGCCGGCCTCGACGTACCGGTCGAGGATCGCGTACGAGGTGGCCTCGTCGGTGGCGCTGCCGAAGAGCATCGCGCCGAGGCTGAGCACGCTGACCTCGCGCCGGGTCGCCGGGTCGGCGCCGATCGTGCGGTACCGCATGGTGTCTCCTCTCGTGCGCCCTACCGGTGGGCGCACGACTCACAGTGCCGGCTGGAGCGCACTCCAGGTCAAGCGCCCAGTCACCAGGGCAGCACGCCGTACCCGCCGCCGGCGTCCATCTGGAAGCCCCAGAGCAGCCCGTTCGGCCCGTCGGCCGGCAGGGTGGCCAGGTGCACGCTCACCTCGGCGCCCTGCTCGGCGGTGCGGAAGCCGCTGTTGCCGTTCAGGTCGGTGGCGCAGTAGCCAGGGTTCGCTGCGTTCACAGTGATCGGGGTGTCGTGCAACTCCTTGGCGTACATCGCGGTGAGCATGTTCAGCGCCGCCTTCGACGACGGGTACGGCACTGAGGTCAGCTCGAACAGCGCGCCGGCCGGGTCGGTCATCACCGCGATCGAGCCGACCTCGCTGGAGACGTTGACGATCCGGGCAGCCGGTGCCCGGCGCAGCAGCGGCAGCAGCGCGTTGGTCACCGCCACCACCCCGAAGACGTTCGTCTCGTACAGCCGGCGCAGCGTCTCCACTGTCGTCTCGCTCGGCAGCCCCCGTGCGCCGTCGGCGAGGATGATGCCGGCGTTGTTGACCAGCACGTCCAGCCGGCCGTACTCCGTCTCCACCCGCTTCGCGGCGGCCGTCACCGACTCGGCGTCGGTGACATCGAGCGGCAGGAACACGGCGTCCGCGCCGCCGTCGCGCAGCTCCCGCTCCGCCGCCCGCCCCCGCTCGGCGTCCCGGGCGCCCACCAGCACTGTCATCCCGAGGGCGCCGAGCTGCCGGGCGGTGGCGAAGCCGATCCCCTTGTTGGCCCCGGTGATCAGGGCGATCATGTTCGTCATGCCGTCGAGCCTCGCCGGGCTGGCCGCGCCCCGGGAGAGACGGGCCGAGGCTGGGACCGGCGGTACCACCCTCACCGGCCCGGCCCGGGGCATGCTGGGGGCATGACGAACAGCGGCCTGCGTCGTGACGAACTGGCGGCGTTCCTGCGCACCCGCCGCGCCCGCCTGAGTCCCGCCGAGGTCGGGCTCCCCGAGGGCGAACGCCGACGCACCCCGGGGCTGCGCCGGCAGGAGGTGGCCCAGCTCGCCGGGATGTCGATCGACTACTACATCCGGCTGGAGCAGGGCCGCGGGCCGCACCCGTCGCGGCAGGTGCTTGCCGCGATGGCCCGGGCGCTGCTGCTCAGTCGGGACGAGCGCGAGTATCTGTTCCGGATCGCCGGGGAGAATCCGCTGCCGGCCGGCGGGCCGAGCCGGGAGGTGACCCCCGGGCTGCGGCACCTGATGGACGCGATGACCGAGACTCCGGCGTACCTCGTCGACGCCGCGTACCAGGTGTTGGCCTGGAACCGGCTGGCCACGTACTTCATGGGCGACCTCTCGACCGTGCCGGACGCGGACCGCAACATGATCCGCTGGACCTTCCGGCGTCCGGTGACCGACAGCCACTGGAACGACGCCGAGACCATCTGCTTCGTCCGCAGCACAGTGGCGGACCTGCGGGCCGCCTACGGCCGTTACCCGGCCGACCCGGCGATCCGCGAGCTGGTCACCGAGCTGCTCGGCACGTCGCCCCGGTTCGCGCGGCTCTGGGCGGAGCACGACGTCGAAGAACGCCGCCCCATCGTCAAGCGGGTGCCGCACCCCGAGCTGGGATCGTTGGAGTTCGAGTGCCGGGTGCTGCACGTTCCGGAGACCGACCAGCGGATGATCGTCTACGTCCCCGAGCCCGGCTCGCCCACTCAGGCGGTGTTCCGCCGGCTCGCCGAGCGCGTCGCGCCCTGACCTGACCGGCAGCCGACCAGCCCGTCCCCGTGGTCGGACCGCCGGTAGAGCACGCGGTGCCGCTCCCTGCTGCGCACCACCAGACCGGAGCGCAGCAGCACCCCCAGGTGGTAGGAGACGGTGGCCGGTGCCAGCCGGTGCCGCTCGCTGAGCTGCCCGGTGGACCGGGGTACGTCCAGGTCCGCCAGGATCGCCGCCCGGCTCGCACCGACCAGGTCACCGAGCCGACCCGCCCGGCGCTGGTCCGTTGGCCCGGCGCCGACCGGGTAGACCAGCACGGCGTTGCCCTCGTCGCAGAGCTGGGTGGACACCTGGGGCCAGGCCAGCGCCGACGGCGCGAGCACCAGCTCCGCGCCGGTCAGCGCCGTGGTGATCCGGTACGAGCTGTCGATGGTCAGCGACCTGCCGGTCCAGCCGACCTTCGGGTGCAGGCCGTTCAGCATGCTGCCCACCCCGGCGGTGGCCATCGCGGTGGCCCGCACGGCCAGTTCGGCCTCCAGCGTGGCCCGCACCGCCGGCCACTGCTCGGCGAGCGAGGTCTGCCAGAAGTGCCGCAGCCCATCGGCGACCCGCCGGGCGAGGGTGCCGTCCTCGACGGCCGCGCGGACCCGCGTCGGCAGCGGGCCCGCCGGGAACCGCTCGGTCACCTGCGTCGCCACCTCGTTGGCCGGGGTCGCCGCCATGACCGCCAACTGCTGCTCGAAGATCGCGTCGAGGGGGCCCAGCGGCGGCTTCGGCGTGAGCAGGTCCGGCGTGTACCCGACCCGGCCGGGCGGGGTCACCAGCTCCGCGACCAGGGCCACGTCGGGGTGTCGCAGCGCGGCGCGGGCGGCCGGACCGGGATCGCCGTGCACCGGATGCCCGAACCTCGAGAGCGCGGCCCGCAGCCAGGACGTCACCTCCCAGGCCGGCGAGATCGCCAACCGGAGCCGGGCAAGGCTCGGGCCGTCCAGATGCGTGACCATCACAGCGCGGATCGTACAAGCGGTGGCATCGATGCGCCGTCCGCATTCGAGCTGGTTCGAATCACTGGCCCACTGCGTGGCGGGCCGGGTTGGCTGCGCTGCACGACCACTCGTCCGAAGGAGAATCCCGATGCCTCCACCCGCCTCCGCCCGTTCCGCCGGCCGGCTCGGCCGCACGATCGCCCTGCTCGGGCTCACCGCCGGACTGCTCGCCGCCGCTCCGGCCGCGGTGTCGGCAGCCACCCCCGGCCCGGGCGACACCACAACCGGGGACGCGGCGGACCGCGGCTGCGAGCGCGCCTTCGACCGTGCCGTCCGGGCGTACGTGGAGACCACCGAACGGCGCGACCTGGACGGCTTCGCCGCGCTGCTGCACCCCGAGGTCACCTCCGTCTTCGCCTCCGACGGGGAGGTGCTCGACGGCAAACGGGCCACAGTGGACTGGCTGCGCGGGTTCTTCGCCGACGACTCGTGGACCCAGTCCTTCAGCGTGGCGAAGCAAACTGTGGTGGGCTGCCGGACGGGCTTCGTGCTGTTCGACTCCGTCTACGCGGTGCCGGCCACCGGCACCAGGGTGCCGCTGCTGATCGGGGTCAGCTACACCTACCAGCACGGCCGGTGGCTGGTGCTGCAGAACCAGGACTCCGTGGGCCGCGTCTGACCACGGAGGCTGGCAAGGGTCGCCAGCCGGGGGAGAGGCGGGGCGGGCGCGCCAGCAGCGGCGACCGCCCCGCGGCGGCGTTCAGGCGGCCTTCTCCAGGGCGGCCACCGCGAGTGGAGCGATCTTCGCGATCAGCGCGCTGCCGGCCGCCAGGTCGCCGTTGCTCGCCGCGGCGTCCACCTCCATGACGAAGTTGCCGCGCACCAGGACGAGGGTGCACTGGTGCCGGGTCGCCTTCCCGCTCAGCCGCTCGCAGAAGGTGATCACGTCCGGGCCGTCCGGCAGCGGCGGGGGCGACGGCCGCAGGACCGTCGACGTGCGCCCGTCGTCGGGCACCTCGTACCGCTTGCAGGTCGCGAGGACCGACCGCAGTTCGTCGGCGAGCTTGCGGCCGGGCACCTTCAGGTAGCCGACCACGTACTGCCGGACCCACACGGAATCGCCGTCCCAGATCCGCTCCCGGTAGGCGGTGCGCTTGATGTCCGACGGCAGGCTCGCCCTGCACAGGGATATCAGCTTCCACGCCTCGGTGTTCTCGTCGGTGTACTGCGCCGTCTCCGGATGGAACCGGGCGTCCAGGTTCAACATCGCCGCCGTCACCCGGCTGCGGACCTCGCCGGTGGAGGCCGGCGCCGGGCGTGGCTTCGGCGGAGTGGGCGAGGCCGACACTGCCGGCGCGTACCAGCGGGGGGCCTCGGCGGCCTGGCTCGGCGCGCAGGCCGCCGGCCCGAGGAGAAGCAGCGACAGCAGAGCCAGTGTGGTGCGGCGGAACGACATTGCCGGGGACGGTCCTTTCACGCGAAAGGGGGCCCCACTGGGCCCCCTTTCTCCGAGCGCCGTCGCCGGCCCACGCGTTACGCGGGCAGGTAGGCGAAGGTGTCCGGGTTCGGGCCCTGCCGGCCGGCCTCGCCCTTGTCCAGCACGGTGATCCGCTCCATCGCTGCGTCGTCCAGCTCGAAGTCGAAGATCCGGGTGTTCTCCTCGATCCGCTTCGGGGTGGTCGACTTCGGGAAGATGATGTCCCCGCGCTGCACATGCCAGCGGAGCACCACCTGCGCCGGGGTCCGGTCGAGCTGCTCGGCGATGTCGACCACGGTCGGGTCGTCGAGCACCTTGCCCTGGGCGATGGGCGACCACGCCTCGGTGAGGATGTTGTGCTCCCGGCCGTAGGCGCGGACCTCGTCGTTGGTGAAGTACGGGTGTGCCTCGATCTGGTTGACCGCCGGCACGACGCTCGCCTCGGCGGCCAGCCGCTCCAGGTGCGACACCTGGAAGTTCGACACGCCGATCGAGCGGGCCCGGCCGTCGCGCTGGAACTCCTCCAGCACCTTCCAGGTCGAGACGTAGTCGCCGTCGTACAGGGTCGGCAGCGGCCAGTGGATCAGGAACAGGTCGATGTAGTCCATCTTCAGCGCCGCCAGCGTCGAGTCGAACGCCCTGCGGGCGTCGTCGGGACGGTGGAAGGCGTTGTTCAGCTTGCTGGTCACGTAGACCGAACTCCGGTCGAGGCCGGACACGCGTACCGCCTCGCCGACTTCGGCCTCGTTGCCGTACATCTCGGCGGTGTCGATGTGCCGGTAGCCCACCTCGAAGGCGGTGGTCACCGCGGCGACGGTGTCCTTCGGCTCGATCTGGAACACCCCGAAGCCGAGCTGCGGAATGGTGGTGCCGTCGTTCAGGCTGATGTCGGGAATCGTGAGTGCCACTGCGGCTCCTTCGCGTCTTCGTTTCCTGTCATCCATACCCGGGTGGGTGGGCGATTCACCGCCCAACCGGGCGTGACGAACGCAACGGCCGGTCGGTTCACCCGGTCGTGTCGAACAGCACCGGCCACGGCCGTGCCGCCGGCACCGACGTCGCTGACGTCGCGGGGGCGGAGGGCTCGGCGTCGGCCAGCACCTCCGCGGCGAGTTGGCCGAACATCGCCGCCGCCGGGTGCGCCGACCGGTCCGGCCAGGCCGCCGAGGTGCGCTTGGTCAGCGGCGCGTCGCTGATCGGCCGCCAGGCCATCCGGGGTTCCCGGCGGGCCACCGCCGCCGGTTCCACAGCCACCCCGCCTCCGGCCAGCACCAGCCCGAAGAGAAATTCCGGGTTGCGGGCCGGGCGCACCCGGGCCGGGCGCCAACCGTGCTGCCGGCACACAGTGAGCAGGTGGTCGTGCCAGCCGGGGGCGGTGGCGCGGGGCGCGGCCACCAGATCCAGACCTGCCAGCGACGCGAGCGTCACCTCGCGGCCGCGGGCCAGCGGCGAGGTCCGCGGCAGCAGCACCCCCAGGGGTACGTCGACAGGGGCGCCGAACCGCAGCCCGTCCGCCGCCACCGGGTGGTGCACGAGCCCCACGTCGAGGGTCCGCTCGGCGAGCATCCGCACCTGCTCGGCAGTGGTCAGCTCGTGCAGCTCCACGTCGAGGCCGGGCGCCCGGGTGGTGAGCGCGTCCAGCAGCGAGCGCAACGTCACGGCGGGCGTCTCCGGTGGCACCCCGGCCCGGAGTACGCCCAGCTCACCGGCGCGGATCTGCCCCATCAGGCTGCGGAGTCGCCCCTCGCCGGCAAGCAGTTCCTCCGCCTCGCCGAGCAGCAGCTCACCGGCGGTGGTGAGGCGTACCTGGCGGCGGGACCTGTCGAACAGCTCGACAGTCAGCTCACGTTCCAGCCGCTGGATCGACTGGCTCAGCGGCGGCTGGGCCATCCCGAGCAGCTCCGCGGCCCGCCCGAAGTGCAGTTCGTGTGCGACCACCACGAAGTGCCGCAGGTGCCGGAGCAGATCCACGGCCGGGACCCTACGCCAGCGCCACCAGGGCGGCGCTGGATACCGTGCTGGCGTGGACGTGGAGGAACGGATCGGGGCCATCTTCGCCGCCGTCGGGGTGACGGCCAGCCTGCACGTCGTGGACGTGGACGCCGTCGACCTGGGCGCCGAGGGTGGTGGCGGCCCGGTCGGCGGCCTTCGTGAGGTCGGGGTGCGGGCCGACGAGCAGGTCGTGATCGCCTCGATCTTCAAGATCCTGTTGGTGTTGGAGTTCGCCCGGCAGGTCGAGGCCGGTCAACTGGACCCGACCGAGCGGGTGCTGGTCACCGCCGCCGACCGGCTCGGTGGGTGGGGTCTGGCCGGTTGCACCGACGACGCCGAGGTGTCGCTGCGCGACCTCGCGTACTTCGCCATGTCGGTCACCGACAACACGGCAGCCGACCTGCTGCTGCGCCGGGTCGGCCCGGACCTGCTGCCGATGCTCGCCGTCGAGCTGGGGCTGACCCGTACCCGCGTCCTCGGTGGTCCTCGGGAGCTGGTCGAGACGATGCTCGCGGACGTGGGCGCCCGGACCGAGGCGGAGTTCGCCCGGATCTTCCCCACCCTGCCGGCGGACCGGGTCCGGGCCATGCGGGTCTTCGACCCCGCGCACACCACGTCCAGCACCGCCCGGGAGATCACCCGGCTGCTCACGCTGATCTGGCGGGACGAGGCCGGGCCGGCGGCGGCCTGCGCGATGGTGCGCACCTGGATGGCCCGCCAGATCTTCTGGACCCGGCTGGCCGCCGGTTTCCCGCCCGGTGTCCGGGTCTCCGGGAAGACCGGCACCCTGCCCGGGTTCCACCTGGAGGCCGGCGTCGCCGAATATCCCGACGGCGGCCGGTACGCGATCGCCGTCTTCGCCCGCGCCGAACAGTTGACCCCGCGCCGCATCGACGTGGACCTGGCCATGGGGGAGGCCGCCCGGACAGCCGTCGAGGCGCTGCGCGGCGACTGATTTCGCGCACCTCCGAACGTCGCCGCACCCCTGATGAACAGGACCGATATCCGCTGACGTATCGAATCCGACGGTCCTTGATCTTGGACCGGCCCCCACTGCCGCTGGTTGGCTCGTGGTCGACACATCGCCCGACCACGGGGAGTAGATCCGTATGCCCAGTCTCGACCGCCGACGCTTCCTGCGCGACGCCGCCGCCACCACCGCCCTGGTCTCCGCCGGTGGCCTCGCCGCCGGAGTCGCCACCCCGGCCCAGGCCGCGCCCACCACCACCGCGCCCGCGCCGACCGCTCGCCGCAAGGGGGCGGTCAGCTTCCGCTGGTGGGGTACGGCCGGCTGGCGCGTCGACATCGGCGACCGCACCGTTCTCGTCGACCCGTTCCTCAGCCGGATCGACACCGGGCTGTTCACCGGCGCGTTCAAGACGGACACCCCGTTGACAGTGCGCACCGACGTGATCGACCCGCGCGTCGACCGGGCCATGACGGTGCTGGTCACGCACACCCACTGGGACCACTTCATGGACGTGCCGTACATCGCCGAGCGCACCGGCGCGCGGGTGTTCGGCACGCTGACCGCGTACCACCTGGGGTTGGCCTACGGGCTGCCGTCGACGCAGCTCAGCGCCGTGAAGGGTGGGGAGGTGCTGGACTTCGGCGACCACAGCGTCGAGGTGGTCGGCTCGCTGCACAGCCGCAACCCGTCGTACTCGGTCGCCTTTCCCGGGGTGCGGGTGACCCAGCCGCCGCAGCCGGCCACCATCGCGGACCTGCCGGAGGGTGACACGCTGGGCTACCTGCTGCGGGTCGACAGCGGTCCGTCGGTCTACTTCACCGGGGCCAGCGACGTCGCCGAGCGGAACCTCACCGGCCTCGCGCCGGACGTGGCGATGGTGGCCATGCAGAGCGCCACCACCACCGGCGACTACCTGCCCCGCCTGCTGGCCGGTCTCGACTACCCGAAGGTCGTGGTGCCTGTGCACTACGACAACTTCGAGACGGCGTTGCAGAACCCACCGGCGGTCGCCCCGACCGACCGCACCCGGCTGAACGAGATGATCGCGGCGGTGCGCCGGATCTCACCGCGTAGCCGGGTGCTGGTGCCCGAGTACGAGACCGCGTACCACTTCTGACCAGCTCCGGTGGGGGTCGCCGGGCGGCGACCCCCACCCCGGTCAGGAGGCGGTCATCTCCGCCAGGGCCCGCACCGACTTCCAGTTGCGGGAGGTGGCCACCACGCCCAGCTTCTTCTCCAGGTACGCGTTCGTGAACTTCGACCGCCCGTAACCGCCGTCGACATAGTGCAGGAACACCTCCCGGCCGGTCACCGTGAACGACACGTTCTCGCCGCCGGGCACGGTGAGGGCGTCCACAGTCGACTTCTGCGGTGCGGTGGCGAGGAAGGCCACCAGCAGTCGCGTCGGGTCCTCCTCCCGGTCGGCGTACGGGTTGCCGCCGGCGATCGCCGCCAACTCCCGGCCGCTGCGCACCAGCACCGGCACTGTCAGCGCCAGCTCGTCGGTGAGCGCCCCCGCGATCCCGGCGGCCAGCTTCTCCGCATCACGCACCGAGCTGCCGAACGCCACGTTGCCGCTCTGCAGGTACGTCTTGACGTCCTCGTGCCCGAGGTCGGTGACGATCCGGCGCAGGTCGGCCATCGCCAGCCGGGTGGTGCCGACGTTGACCCCGCGCAGCAGGGCGACGTACCGGGTCATGGCTCCTCCTCGGGTGCGGACAACCCGCTCAGCGTAGGCCGCCCGGCCCCACCAGGCCCGTCTCGTACGCGACGATGACCAGTTGCGCCCTGTCGCGTACCGCCAGCTTGGTCAGCAGCCGCCCGACGTGCGTCTTGACGGTGGCCTGGCTGAGGTTGAGGTGCGCGGCCAACTCCGCGTTGGACAGGCCCCGGGCGATCAGCGCGAGCACCTCCCGTTCCCGATCGGTCACCCCGTCCAGCTGCCGTGGCAGCGGCCGGGTCGGCTCCGGCTGCCGGGCGAACTCGTCGATCAGCCGACGGGTCACCGTCGGCGCGAGCAGCCCCTCCCCGGCGGCGACCACCCGGATCCCGGTCAGCAGGTCCGCCGGTGGGGTGTCCTTGAGCAGGAACCCGCTCGCCCCGGCGCGCAGCGCCCCGTAGACGTACTCGTCGAGGTCGAACGTGGTCAGGATGATGACCCGGGTGTCGGCCGTCGCCGGGTCGCCGCAGATCCGCCGGGTCGCCTCGATGCCGTCCATCTCGGGCATCCGGACGTCCATCAGCACCACATCCGGCCGGTGCTGCCCGGTCAACGCGACCGCCTGCACGCCGGTGCCCGCCTCGCCGACCGTTGTGCAGTCCGGGCTGAGGTCGACCAGCAGCCGGAAACTGCCGCGCAGCAACGCCTGGTCGTCGGCGATCAGCACGCGGATCACGCGGCCACCCGGTAGGGCAGGCTGGCCGTCACCGCGAAACCACCGTCGGAGCGGGGGCCAGCGCGGAACTCCCCGCCGTGCAACGCCACCCGTTCCCGCATGCCGATCAAACCGTGCCCCTCCCCGCCGAGCAGGACCGGCCGCTGGCCGTCGTCGGTCACCTCCACCCGCACCTCGTCGGGCAGGACGGTCACCGTAGCCCGGCAGGCGGCCGGCGCCGCGTGTTTCACCACGTTCGTCACCGCCTCCTGCACGATCCGGTACACAGCCAGGCCCACCGACTCCGGCACCGCGCCGGCCGGCTCGTCCCGCCGCACGTCGAGCCGCACGTCGACGCCGCCGATCGCCGCCTGCCGGGCGAGGGCCGGCAACTCGTCCAGCCCCGGCGTCGGCGCGTACGGGCTGTCCTCGCGCAGCACACCGAGCACCCGCCGCACGTCGGTCAGCGCGGTGCGGCCGGTCTCCTCGATGACCCGGAGCGCGGCGCCCGCCTCGCGGGGGTCGGCCTCGGCGACGTGGTTGGCGACGGCCGCCTTCACCACGATGAGGCTCAGCGTGTGCGCGACCACGTCGTGCAGCTCGCGCGCCACCCGCAACCGCTCCTCGGTGGCCGCCTGACGGACCAGCTGGTCGCTCTGCCGGGTGGCGAGGGCGCGTCGCTCCCGGATCAGCCAACCGATCACCCAGGCCGGCGCGACCATGACGGCGGCGTAGACGACAGCGCCGGTGCGCGACCAGAGGTCGCCCGCTGTCAGCACCAGGCCGACGCTCACCAGCGCGAGACAGCCGGCGGCGCAGAGCATCGACCGGCGGGTGGGTGTCGCCACCGCCACCGTGTAGAAGGACAGGCCGATGGCGAACGCCGGCGCGGCGGCCGCGAAGTTGGGTATCACCCCGGTGATCAGGGTGACGGTGGTGATGGAGCTGATCACGACGGCCACCGTCATCGGCCACCGTCGCCGGACCGCCAACGGCAGCCCGATGGCCATCCCGACCAGCACGGACACCCAGAGCGGCTCGTCCACGCCGCCGTGCAGCGGCGACTCCAGCGCCGCGTACGGGCAGAGCAGCCCACCGACGGCCACCGCCAGCACGGCGTCCACGATGTACAGGTCCACCGGCCGCATCCGTCGGGTCAGCAGGAGAGCGGTCACCCGTCGAACGGTAGCGGCCGGCAGGGACGGCCGCGTCCGCCTGCGGGTCGTCATCCCGTAGGACGACGTACCGGCGTGTGCGGGCCGTCGACTCCACCCGGGGGAGGGCCGGAAAGTGCCCGCCCCGGCCCGACGCGCCGCACCCCCGGCGTTCGGCACCGTAACGGTCATGACCACAGACACGGTGACCCTGACAGGGCTGCGCGCGGTGTACGGCACCGGAACCCGGCGGGTGACAGCGCTCGACGGCGTGACCACCGGCTTCGCCGGCAGCACGTTCACGGCGGTGATGGGCCCCTCGGGTTCGGGGAAGTCCACACTGCTGCACTGCGCGGCGGGGCTGGACCGCCCGACCGAGGGGATCGTCACGATCGACGGCACCAGCCTCAACGACCTGGGCGAGGACGAGCTGACCCGGCTGCGGCGGGACCGGATCGGCTTCGTGTTCCAGGCGTTCAACCTCGTGTCCACGCTGACCGCCGCGCAGAACGTCGAGTTGCCGTCGCGCCTGGCCCGCCGCCGCGCGCCGGCCCGGGACGTGGCCGCCGCCCTCGACGCCGTCGGACTCGCCGACCGGGCCGGACACCGGCCAAGTGAGCTGTCCGGTGGCGAGCAGCAGCGCGTCGCAGTGGCCCGAGCGTTGATCACCCGTCCGGCGGTGGTCTTCGCCGACGAGCCGACCGGGGCGTTGGACAGCGCCGCCTCCCGGCAGGTGCTTCGACTGCTGCGGGCGCTCGTCGACGACCACGGGCAGACAGTGGTGATGGTGACCCACGATCCCGCCGCCGCCGCGTACGCCGATCGGGTCGTCCTGCTGGCCGACGGTCGCGTCGTCGACGAGTTGACCGGCCCGATCACCGCCGCCGTCGTCGCCGCGCGGATCGCCGAGCGGGAAACCGTCGCGGAGTCGTCGTGCTGAGCGTCCGGCGGTCGGCCAGCGCGTTCGTGGCCGTCGCCATCGGGGTCATGCTGGTCGCGGCGGCCACTCTGCTGCTCGCCTCCGGGCGTCCGCAGGTGCCGGACCGGTTGGCGCGGGCGGCGGTAGTGGTGCAGAGCCCCGAGGCGGGCGCGTCCCCGGACGAGTTCGTGCCGACCCGGCCGTGGTCCGCCAGCGTTGCGGCGGAGTTGGTCGGCAGGCTGGCCGGTCTGCCGGACGTGGTGGCGGCGGTGCCGGACCGCACCTTCTACGCGCAGCCGCTCGTGGACGGCCGGCCCTCGGCCTCCGACACCGGGCGGGAGGACGCCTACCAGGGGCACGGCTGGTCCAGCGCCCAACTGGGTGGGCTGCGCCTCACGGCCGGCGAGCCACCCCGCCGGCCCGGCGAGGTGGCCGTCGACAGCGCGCTCGGGCTGCGCGCCGGCGCGCCGGTCACAGTGCTGACCGCCGTGGGCCCGGAGTCGTACACCGTCACCGGTCTGGTCGACGGGCCCGGCGTCCATGTCGCGGACGCTGTCGCCGCCGCGCTCGCGCCCGGCGTGCGGGCCATCGGGCTGGTGCTCGCCCCGGGCGCCGATCCCGAGCGGGTCGCCACGGCGGCTCGCGGAGTCGTCGGCGACGACGGTCGGGTGCTCAGCGGTGCCGCCCGGGGTGCTCTGGAGCCGCGCGGCGACGCCCGTACCCGGTGGATCGGCATGCAGGTGCTCACCGCCACGGCGGCCCTCGCCGGTTTCGTCACTGTGTTCGTGGTCGCCTCCACCTTCGCGTTCACCATTGCGCAGCGCCGCCGTGAGCTGGGCCTGCTGCGCGCCGTCGGCGCCACCGGGCGCCAGGTCCGCCGCATGGTGTACGCCGAGGCGCTCGCCGTCGGCGTCTCGGCGGGGCTCGTCGGCCTGCTGGTGGGCGCGGCGCTCGCCCCGCTGCTGGGCCGGCTGCTCGTCGACGTCGGCTACGAACCGTCGACCTTCCGGGTCCGCTACGAACTCTGGCCGGTCGCGGTCTCGCTCGCCGCCGGGCCGGTGATCGCGTTGCTGGCCGTCTGGTCGGCGTCCCGCCGGGCGGCGCGGGTCCGCCCGTTGGAGGCGTTACGCGACGCCGCTGTGGAGCAGCGCTCGATCGGGCGGCTGCGCGCCGTCACCGGGGTGCTGCTCGTCGCGGCGGGCGCCGCGCTCAGCGTGGGCGCGGCGACCGCGGACGAGGCGCGGGTGGGGGCGCAGTACGCGCTCTACGCGGTGATGGCGTTGGTGGCCGGCGCCACAGTGCTCGCCCCGGTGGTGGTCGGGCCGCTGGTGTGGCTGCTGCGTTCCCCGGTGCGTCGGCCCGGTGGCGCGATCGGGATGCTGGTCCGGGGCGGGGCGTTGACAGCGACCCGGCGGACCGCCGCCATCGCCGCGCCGGTGCTGCTCACTGTCGCGTTCGCGGTGCTGGTGTCCGGGATGGTGCGCACCACCACCGCCGCGTACGCGGCAGGTCGGGCGGACAACGTGAACGCCGGCTGGATCGTCGTGCCGGACCGCGCGCCCGGCCTGTCGGACCAGGCCGTCGCCGCGACCGGTGGCACCGCCCTCCTGCCGACCACCGTCTACCGCACCGACCCCGGAATGTCGCCGCCGGACCGGCCGATGACCGCGCTCGGCGTGGACCCGGAGGGCTTCGCCGCCGCGAACCGGGTGCTCACCGTCGTCGCCGGCTCGCTGAACGACCTGGAGGGCGACGACACGGTGGTGGTCACCGCGTCGACGAACCGGCTGCCGTCCGAGCCGTACCCGGTGGTCTTCGCCGACGGGACGTCGGTGTCGTTGCGCGTCGTCGCCGTGGTCACCGACACGTCGATCCCCGGCGACCTGCTCGTGCCCCGGGCCGTGGTGCGAGCCCACGACCCGTCGGCGCTGACGTCCACCGTGTACGTCCGGGACCGGATCGATCCGCCGGTCGGCGCGCGGATCGTCGACGTCCCGGGCTGGGCGGCCGAGGCGGATGCCGCCGAGGACCGCCTCGTCTGGCTCTTCACAGTGCTGCTGATCGGGGTGTCCGCCGGCTACGGGGCCATCGCGGTGGCCAACACGCTGCTGCTGGCCGCCGCCGGCCGCGCCGCGGACCTGCGGCTGATCCGGATGGCCGGGGCGACCCGACGGCAGGTCATCTGGCTGGTCACTGCGGAGTCCGCCCTGGTGGTCCTGATCGGCGCTTTGCTGGGTGGTGCTGTCGCGTTCGTCGGTCTGCTCAGCATCAGGGCCGGCCTCGCCGAGCAGGTCGGCGCCCCCGTCGACCTGGTGGTGCCGTGGCCGGTGGTCGCCGGGGTGGTGGGGCTGTGCCTGCTGCTCGCGGTGCTGTCCAGTGTGCTGCCGACGTGGCGGCTGCTGCGTCACCGTCCCGCCCGGTCACCGGTCGGCGGATGACCGCGCCCCCGCGTGGGCGGTCGGGCCGCTACCGTCCACTGATGCGATCCGCGCGCCCGGTCGGGCTGCTCCTCTCCGCCACCGCCGTCGTGCTCTGGGCGTACGGCATGACCACGTGGCAACCGCTGACCGAGCCACTCGGCCCGTGGTCGGAGCACCTGCCGGGCAACAACGCCTACTGGGCGCGTGACCTGCGGTTCATGGCGATCATGGCGGTGCCGCTCGGGTTGGTGCTGGCCGGGCGCGGGCAGGTGCGGTGGAGCGGCCCGGCGGTGGTGCTGGGCGGCTGCTGGATCGCCGCCGACGTGGCGATCGACCGGGCCGACCTGATCGGCGTCGACGCGACGGTGCGGCTCGCCGTCGCCGGCTGCGCCGTGCTCGGCGTGGTCGCGGCGATTCTGCTCTGGTGGGAGCTCCGCACGCCGCAGACGCGGGAGCCTGGCACGCCTCCGGCGGCCGACCGGCGGGTGCTGACCGGCGCGGCCTGCGTGGCCGGGGTGCTGACTCTGGTGGCGGCCGGAATCGAGTCACCGACCGACCGGGAGCCGGAGCTGAACCAGGGTGCCCTGGCCACCGCGGCGCTGCTGGTGGTCCTGGCCGTCGGCGCCGCGCTGGCGGCGGCTCCGGCGCGCACCCGGGCCCGGGTCGGCCTGGCGGCCGGCCTCACAGTGGCGGGCCTGCTCGGCGTCGGGCTGGTCCGTGCCGCCGCGCCCGGCGAACGACTCCTGCCGGAGGCCGCTCTCGGGGCGGTGCTGCTCACCGGGGTCACACTGCTGGCCTGGGACTGGCCGGGCGGTCGACCGATCTGGTGGCACCACGCCCTGGCCGCGCTCATCGCGTTGGTGGGCCCGGTGGTGTTCCTGGTGGCCACGGCCGTCCCCATGATGATCATGCTGCCGATCGGCGCGACGTTCACCGAGCTGGCCGGCAACAGCCCGATCCACGCCGCCGACTCCGACCTGCTGGTCTCCCTGGTCGGCCTGATCGCCGGGCTGGGAATGGCACTGCTGTTGGCCCGGCCGAGCGTCGAGGACCGCCGGAAGCTCCGCTAGCTCACTCGACGACCGGCAGCACCACCTCGTTGCGGCGCAGGAACCACGGCTTCCACGGCGGGTCGAAGCGCGCGTACCGGATGGCGCCGGTCGGTTGCAGGCCGGCCGCGGTCACCGACCGGCCGAGCATGGTGGCCCGCTGGCTGAACGCCTGCTCCGTCCACCGCCCGGAGAACCGCATCGCCGCCGCCAGCCGCGCCGGAACCGCACGGATCCGCACCCGGGCATCCACCGGCTCGGGCAGGGTGGCGGTGGTGAAGGTGGCCGGCATGACGAACTGGATCAGGTACGCCCCCGGCCACTCACCCTCGATCTGCACCACCGGCACGGTCATGGCGATCTTCTCCGAGTCGCTGGCCGCCGCCATCGCCGGCGCGGCGGAGCCGATCGGGTGCCGGGCCCGATTGGCACCACCGATGTACGCGGCCAGCGGCCGGAACGCCTCGATCGGCGCCCGGGTGAACGACGCCTGGATCTGCATCTCGGCCACCAGGTGGGCGGGGTACCGACGCAGCTCGAAGCCGGGGTGTCGGGACACCACCCGGTACGGCTGCTGTTCGGTCATCGCGCGGCTCCCAGGGTCTGCTGGGACAGACGCTACCGCCCGTTCGCCTCCCGCTCGGCCGAAGTCGGCCGCTCCGGCCCGGAGGCGAGGGCCCTGGTGGTCAACCGCCAGTACTGCCGCTTGCCCTCGTCGCGCAGTACCACACCGATCTGGCCCAGCTCGCGGCGCAGCTCCCGGGCGTCGTCGCGGCGGTCCCGCTGGATCGCCCGTTCCCGGGCGCGCAGCAGCGCGTCCGCGCCGGCCGGCAACCCGGGCAGGTCCGGAACCCACAGCCGGTACGCCGACCGGTGCGGGTCGTCGTCCGCCCAACCCCAACCGTGCTCCCGGAACGCCGCCGCCAGTTTCGCGGCCGGCAGGTCAGTGGACTCCCGGACCAGTTCCGCGCCGTCGGCGTCGAGCAGCACGAGGTGTTTGTCGGCGAGGAAGACCACCCGGGTGTCGACCCGGGCGATTGTCCGGTTCTCATCGGAGCGGCGCAGCTGGACCTGCGCCTCGTCGACGGTGACGATCAGCCGTTCGGCGGTGCCGATCCCGGCGATGACCAGGCCGGCAAGGACGCCCGCCGCGATGGTGCCGGCGGTGGCCTGCGGCTCGGGCAGCCGGTCCAGCCACTCGATCAGGTCGCCGAACGGCTTCCAGGGCAGCCGGGCGAGCCAGCCCGTCGCCGCCGCGAGGAGCCATCCGGCGCCCGCGCCGAGCAGTGGGAAGCCACCCCAGAGGACCGCCAGCTCCAGCGGGCCGCCGCTGACCACGGTGCGTGGACGGTAGCTGGCCATCTCCATGGTCAGGACACCTCGCGGCGCAGCGTCCGGAACAGCCCGGCGGCCAGCGGGAGGACCATCCAGACCAGTAGGGACACGACGATCCGCCCCCACTGCTCGCCGGTGAGGGCGTCGCTGCTGAACAACGGTTCCATGGTCTTGCTGGTGTCCAGCCATTCGGACGGACCGCGCAGCGGCTTGACCATCTCGCCGAGCACCCCCCAGAGGGTGGGCAACAGGAAGTAGCCGACGATGGCCAGCGGCGGGTTGAGCAGCAGCAGACCGAAGGCGGCGCCAATCACAACGTTGGTGACCTGGAGGATTACCGCGTTCACGAGCAACGAAGCATCCAGACCCCACGTGCCCGCACCTCCGGTGGCGGACGCCACAAGCGTCCCGACCGCGGCGAGGGCCAGGCTGGCCAGCACCGAGGCGAGCGCGGCGAGTACGACGGCGAAGAGCTTCGCGGCCACCACCCGCTCGCGGCGGGGCACCAGGGCGTACGTGGTGAGGGCGGTCCGTTGGGACCACTCGCTGGTGATCGACAGGATGCCGAGCACCGGCAGTAGCACCCCGATCGGCAGCAGTGAGGGGACGAAGAAATTGTTGAACGTCTGGTCGGCGTCCGGCGCGTAGATCAACTGGAGGGTGACGATCGCGGCGGCGACCAGGCCGATGGTGATCAGCAGCCAGCGGCCGGCCCTGGTGTCGACGAGCTTGCGCAGCTCCACGACGGTGAGCCGGAGCAGCGACGGTCGGCGTACCGGAGTGTGGTGCCGGGGCGCGACGGCGCCGGCGGCGGGCGCGGTGGTGGTGGTCATCGGACGGACTCCTTGGTCGATTCGCCAGCGGTCAGGGTGAGGAAGAGCTGTTCGAGGCCGCCACCGCTGGCGGGGCGCAACTCGGCCAACGCGACGCCGGCATCGGCGGCGGCCTGGCCGACCGCCTCGGCGTCGGCCTGCACGAGCAGCCCCTCCGAGCTGTCGGCGGCGCTCAGGTTGGCCACCTCCAGCGCCCGACGAAGCGCTGCACCGTCGCGGGCCCGGACCACAGTGCCGCCGCCGGCCAGCAACTCGTTCTTGTCGCCCTGGGCCACGATCCGGCCACCCCCGATCACCACCAGCCGGTCCGCGACCGCCTCCACCTCGCGCAGCAGGTGGGAGGAGAGCAGCACGGTGCCGCCCCGGTCGGCGAAGTCGCGCAGCAGGCCGCGCATCCAGAAGATCCCCTCCGGGTCCAGGCCGTTGGCCGGCTCGTCGAGGATCAGCACCCGGGGGTCGCCGAGCAGCGCGTGCGCCAGCCCGAGCCGCTGACGCATGCCCAACGAGTAGGCCCGTACCCGACGCTTCGCGGCCACCGCGTTCAACCCGACCAGGTCGAGCTTCGCGGCGACCTCGCGTCGGTCCAGACCCATTGTGTACGCGGACAGCGTCAACGCCTCGCGGCCGGTGCGCCCCGCGTGCTGGGCGGAGGCGTCCAGCAGCACCCCGACCTCCCGCCCCGGGTTGGGCAGCTCCCGGTACGGGTGCCCGGAGACGGTGGCGCGGCCGGCGGTCGGCGCGGTCAGCCCGCAGATCATGCGCATGGTCGTCGACTTGCCGGCGCCGTTGGGGCCGAGGAAGCCGGTGACGGTGCCCGGCTCGCACTGGAACGACACGTCGTCCACGGCCGGGTGTGGCCCGTATCGCTTGGTGAGGTTCTCCACGGTGATCATGTCGTCGAGCCTGCCCGTGCCGCCCGGCCATCCGCTGCGGCCACCGGTCGGTGCCGCGTCGACCTTGGTCGACCGCGGGGTCTCGACTTTGGTAGCTGGTCGTGTCGCCCGTCGGCTGCCTAGCATGGCGTCGTGACCAGCGTCGCCGTCCCGGAGCACCCCTGGCTGCTGCCAGGGGAGCTGGTGGTGCCGGCCGACCCTGGGCGTCCGCGTCCGCGTCGCACCACCCGCGACTGGATCGTGGACAGCCTGGCGTTCCTGGTCTCCCTGCTCTGGGTGCTGTTCGCCACCGCCGACGCCCTGTCGCCCGACCCGGCGATGGCCACTCCGCTCCCGCACGACTGGATGACCGGCGCCGACGCCCTGATCGGGCTGGTCTGCTGCGGGCTGCTCTGGTTGCGCCGACGGTGGCCGCTCGGGCTGGTGGTGGCGACGACACCGCTGACCCTGTTCTCGCTGGCCGCCGCCATCCCGCTGTTGATCTTCTACTTCACTGTGGTGGTGCACCGGCGGACCGCCATCGCGATCGCGGTCACCGGTGCGGGTCTGGTCACCAACATGGTCTTCAGTTGGCTGCGCCCGGACCCGAACTGGCCGTACTGGGCCACGATGTCGTGGGGCGTGGTGCTCAGCCTCGCCGTGCTGGCCTGGGGGATGTTCGTCCGGGCCCGCCGACAGTTGATCGTGTCGTTGCGCGAGCGGGCCGAGCGGGCCGAGGCGGAGCAGCAGCTGCGGGTCACCCAGGCCCGCCACCTCGAACGCACCCGGATCGCCCGGGAGATGCACGACGTGCTGGCCCACCGGATCTCGCTGCTCAGCCTGCACGCGGGTGCGCTGGAGTTCCGCCCGGACGCGCCGGCTGACGAGGTGGCCCGAGCCGCCGGGGTGATCCGGGGCAGCGCGCACGCCGCCCTTCAGGACCTGCGGGAGGTGATCGGGGTGCTCCGGGCCGAGGACGACGGTGCCGGCGACGCCCCCGAGCCGCCGCAGCCCACCCTCGCCGACCTGCCGGCCCTGATCGCCGAGTCACGGTCGGCCGGGGTGCGGGTGAACGTCAGCGACAGCGTCGCCAGCCCGGGACAGGTCCCGGCGGCGCTGGGCCGGGCCGCGTACCGGATCGTGCAGGAAGGGTTGACCAACGCCCGTAAGCACGCGGCCGGCGCGGCCGTCACCGTGGACGTGGCCGGCGGGCCGGGCAACGGGCTGACAGTGGCGATCGGCAACCGGTGGCCGGTCGGCGCACCGGCCGGCGGCACACTCCCGGGTGCCGGCACCGGCCTGGTCGGCATCAGTGAACGGGTGACCCTGGCCGGCGGGCGGCTCGCCTACGGTCGGGACGACAGCGGTGACTTCCGGCTGGCCGCCTGGTTGCCGTGGCCGGCGTGAGCAACACTGCCGGGCCGCCGGACCCGACCGGGCCCACCGGCGCAGCCGGGCCGCCGGTGCGCGTGCTGATCGTGGACGACGACGCGTTGGTCCGGGCCGGGCTCTCGATGATCCTCGGCGGACTGCCGGACCTGATCGTGGTCGGCGAGGCGGCCGACGGTGGCGAAGTGCCGGCGGCCGTCACCGCGTACGCCCCGGACGTGGTGCTGATGGACATCCGAATGCCCCGGGTCGACGGGCTGACCGCCACCGAGGCGCTGCGTGCCCAGCCGCACCCGCCGGAGGTGCTGGTGCTGACCACCTTCGACGCCGACGAGCAGGTGTTGCGGGCGCTCCGGGCCGGGGCGGCCGGGTTCCTGCTCAAGGACACCCCACCGGCGGAGATCGTGCGCGCCGTACGTCGGGTCGCGGCGGGCGAGGCGACGCTCTCCCCGACGGTGACCCGGACGCTGATCGCCCACGTGACAGCGGCCGCCCCCGGCCCGGTCGGCCCGGACCCGCGTCGCGAACGGGCGCTTCGGCTGCTCACCGGGCTCAGTGAGCGGGAGCGGCAGGTGGCGGTCGCGCTGGGGCGCGGCCACACCAACGCGGAGATCGCGGGGGAGTTGTTCATGAGCGTGGCGACGGTGAAGGCGTACGTCTCCCGGCTGCTGACCCGACTGGAACTCAACAACCGGGTCCAGGTGGCGCTGCTCGTGCACGACGCCGGCCTCGTCTGACGAGGCGTTCGCCGGGGTCAAGGGCCGGACACACCAACGCGGATGAGGTTACACTCATTTTTGGTTGTTCCATCGTTGGTTGTGTCAGGAGTGATCGTGGACGGCTTTGTCGGACGGGACCGTGAACTCCACCTCTTGGGCGGCATGCTTTCTCGGGTGAAACGGGGTGGCCGTGCTGGTCGGCCTGGGCGGGCCCTTCTCATGCGCGGTCGCCGGCGGGTGGGCAAGTCCCGACTGGTCGAGGAGTTCGTGGAGCGGGCCGAGGTGCCGTACCTCTTCTTCACCGCCTCGGCGCAGCCGACCGTCGCAGCCGAGCTCGCTCTCTTCGTGGAGGAGGCGGCCGCCTCGACACTGCCGGGTGCGCAGATCCTTCGGGAGCAGCAACCACAGACCTGGGACGCCGCGTTGACCCTGCTCGCCGCCGCGCTGCCGTCCGACCGGCCGAGCGTCGTCGTCCTGGACGAGATGCCGTACCTCGTCGCGGGCGACCCGGGTTTCGAGGGAACGTTGCAGAAGGTCTTCGATCGCGAGTTGTCCCGTCGACCGGTTCTCCTGATCTGCGTCGGATCGGACCTGGCCATGATGGAAGCCCTCAACGATTACGGCCGGCCGTTCCACCAGCGAGCCACGGAGATGGTCATTCCGCCGTTGAGCCCGGCCGACGTCAGCGACATGCTCGGCCTGTCCGCCGCCGACGCGTTCGACGCCTACCTGGTGTCCGGCGGTTTGCCGCTGATCCTCGACGAGTGGCCGACCGGTGCGTCGGTCCACGAGTATCTGACCGACGCGGTACGGGATCCGACCTCTGCCCTGCTGGTCAGCGGCGAGCGGGCACTGGCGGCGGAGTTCCCGCCCCAGTCCCAGGCGGGGCTGGTGCTGCGGGCCATCGGCTCCGGTGAGCGGACCTTCTCGCTGATCTCCCGCGCGGCAGGGGATCTTCCGCAGGCGTCCCTTAACCGCGCCCTGCGCCTGCTGACCCAGAAACGGGCCGTGGAGGTCACCGTTCCGCTGTCGACCAAGCCGTCGCGGGAGACCCGGTACTCGGTGGCTGATCCGTACCTGCGTTTCTGGTTGTCGTTCCTGGGGCCACACCTCTCCGAGATCGAGCGGGGGCGGGGCGACCTGACCCTGGACCGGATCGACCGGTCGTGGACGTCCTGGCGGGGGCGGGCCATCGAACCTGTCGTCCGGGAGGCGCTGCGCCGGCTGCCCAGTGACCATCTACCGGCGGAGGCGGCGATGATCGGCGGCTACTGGACCCGGACCAACGACCCGGAGATCGACATAGTCGGCGCCGACAGTGCGCCCGTCGCTCGGAGCATCAGCTTCGTCGGATCGGTCAAGTGGCAGGAGAGCCGACCCTTCGATGCGCATGACCTGGGCCGGCTGCTCCTGCACCGGTCCCTGCTTCCCGGTGCCGACGAATCGGTGCCGGTCGTTGCCGTGTCGCGCAGCGGCACTGCCGTCGACGGCATCCGCGTGTTGTCGGCGGAGGATCTGCTTACCGCGTACCGGAATTGAACTTTCGTCCGGTGTCCGCCGTACCCATGGCCGAGGATGTCGGTGCGGTGGGTCCGCCGTACCGCTGCCGAACTGCGGGAGGCCTGCCGTGCGAGTTGGTGAGCAGTCGACGGATCCCATCGATCAGGTACTGGGTGAGGTGCCAATGCCGGCACCGTTGACCCCGGAGGATGTCCGGCTCGCGGTCCGGGCGGTGGTGGTGCACACCGCCGAGGAGTGGCCGACCGGGCCGCTGTGCCGCAACGACGGTGCCTCCTACCCCTGCCGTCTGCACCGCTGGGGGCGACGGGTGTTGGAGACACACGGGCTCAACGAGCGGCAGATCGAGGCGTTGATCCGGCACGGTAATCCGTTCGTGCACGTGCCCTTCCCGTTCACGGCCACCGGGCCGTCGCGGCAACAGGCCGCGCGGGTCGTCCCCCAGGGGGTACGGCCCACCGCTGCTGGCCGGCCGGTGACTCCCCCCGTCACCGCGCCGCGCTGGCCCCGGGCGAGCTGAGCGCGCTATCCCCTCCGCCCGCCAGACCCGGGGCGACACGACGTCGGCCCGGCGCGGAGATTCCCCCTCCGCGTCGGACCGACGTCGCTCTGGGCGGGCCGCTCAGCCGCTCAGCCGCTCAGTTGCCGACGCCGCAGTCCGGGGCGGACCAGCTCGTCGTGTTCGAGCTGCGGTCGCTGTTGTTCTCCCGACGCGAGTCGACGTGCACGTGGTCGTCGTGGTCGGGGTAGCCCGGCCCGTAGATACCGCTGAAGCCGTTGTTGCGGGCGTTGCGGGCGACCTGGCACAGCGAGGACGTCCGTGAGGTCACGTCGGCCGCGTTGCCGTACAGGTGTTGGCTGTCGGACGCGCCGCCGACCTGGTTGTTGCAGGCGCGACTGCGGAATCCGCTGGACACGTTGAGCGGCTTGTCGCCGAGGCTCTTGCGCAGCGCCTCGAGCTTCCACATGGTGCGCAGCGCGTTCTGCTTGGTCTGGTTCGCCGACAGCGGGCCGCCGCTCCACCCGCTCCCGCCGCACCCGTTGTCCAGCTCGCCGTAGCTGAAGTGCGCGGGTGTGCAGTCGTTGTCCTGGAGTTGGTACAGCTTGGCGAAGGTCTGTGGGCCGGCGATGCCGTCGGCGCGCAGCCCGTACGCCTGCTGGAACCGCTTGACCGCGGCGGCGGTCTTCGGCCCATAGCGCCCGTCGTTCTCCACGATGTCCCGGTTGCCGGCCCACCCGGCGACCCGGATCTGCAACTGGCGGACGTCGTCGCCGGAGCGCCCCTGGGTGAGGGTGCGGTTCCAGGTGTAACAGCCGTCCGCGTGCGCCGCCGGTGCGGCGATCACCGTGGCGATTGCGGCCCCGGGCAGTGCCAGGGCGAATGCGACGGCGACCCGCTTCAAGGTGTTTACGCGCACAGAAGTCCTCCCGATAGGAGAGCGAATGGGGTGGCTTCGGGACATCGACCGAGAAGTCCCGTGATTTCCACCCTCGCACTGATCCGTGCCGTTGGAGGTGGTTAACGAGAATTGTGCTCACAATCCGTCGTCCCTGGGTATTGGCTGGGAATTCAGCTGATTTGCGAAACAGTCATTCCCGCCGTTCACCCCTCCTGCGGCCAAGCGCACCGAACGTCGCAATCTGCCACACCGAGGGTGATGTTCCCGGGGGGATGACGGCCGGTAACGTCAGCCGCGGTGGTGAACTGGCGGAGGTGCGCGTGGCACGCGGTGGCGTCTTCTGTGTCGAGGGTCAGTGGCACCGTGACCTCAACGAGCGGGGGTCGGTGCTGCCCACCCTGGAGCTGCTGGAGCGGCTCGGCAAGATCCGCTTCATCCACAAGGACGCGGCCACCCGCGACGAACTGTTCTACTTCCTGGACCGTTGGCTGCTCAAGCAGTACGCCGACCACCGGGTCGGCTTCTTCGCCATGCACGGCGAGCCGAGCCGGCTCTGCCTCACCGACTGGCAGTCGGTGGAGTTGAACGAGGTGGCTGAGCTGATGGCCGGCCGCGCCGAGGGGCGTCGACTCTATTTCGGTAGCTGCTCGGTGCTGCGCGCCTCGGATGCGGTGCTGCGCGAGTTCCTGGAGGTCACCGGGGCCGCTCTGATCTGCGGTTTCACCCGGGAAGTCGACTGGGTCGAATCGGCTGCCTTCGAAACCGTCCTTCTCGACGTGCTCGCCAACGGCCAGCGACACAACGCCGCCGAGCTGCGGATGGGCTCCGCCCACTGGGCGCCGCTCGCGTCGTACCTCGGTTTTCGGGTCATCTACGCCAACGGTCGGGCCTGGCGTCCGTCCGGTCGCCCACGGGTGCCGACCCAGGCGGTGCGCCGCGCCGCGGTCCGACCCCGCTGACCCGCCGCCACCGCCGCGCCCGCGCCCTGGTAGGAACGGGGAATGGCACGCAGCATCGCAAGGAACACCCGGGTCGACCGGGATGGCCTGCTCGACTTCGTCCGGCCGCGACACCGCGTCCTGCTGATGACCACCCGGGCCGACGGGCGCCCGCAGTCCTCCCCGGTCTCCGCCGGGGTCGACAGCCAGGGGCGGCTGGTCGTCTCCACCTACCCCGAGCGGGCAAAGGTGAGCAACATCCGCCGCGACCCCCGGGTCTCGGCCTGCGTGCTCAGCGACGACTGGAACGGCCCCTGGGTGCAGCTCGACGGCACCGCCGAGGTGCTGGACCTGCCCGAGGCGTTGGAGCCGCTGGTCGAGTACTTCCGCAGCATCTCCGGCGAGCACCCGGACTGGGACGACTACCGGGCGGCGATGGTGCGCCAGGGCAAGTCGTTGATCCGGGTCACCATCGACGCCTGGGGCCCGATCGCCACCGGCGGCTTCCCGGCCCGCCTCGCCGACTGACCACGGCTGGCCCGCACCCTGGTCAGTACGCGGCGGTGAAGCGGGCGTTCTGGTGCTGCGGCTGCTCGATCTCGTCGATGATCGCCACCGCCAGGTCCTCGTAGGTGAGCACCGAGCGGCCCTGAGCGTCGGTGACCGGCTGGTCGGTGCCGGTGCGGTAGTGCCCGGTACGCGCGCCGGGGTGGAACTCCAGCGGGGGTGGCGAGACGTACGTCCAGCTCACCCCGTCGGCGGCGGTGCGGTAATAGTCCAGCGCGTCCGCCTGACCGAGCGCCGAATCCCGGTACTCCGCTGGGAAGTCCGGCTCGTCGAGGATGCGGGTGCCACCGGGGGTGAGCAGGGTGGACCCGCCGCCCAAGTGGATGATCCGCGGTGCGGCCGGCATCCCGCGCAGCGTGGTCACCAGGTTCTCCGCCGCGTTCCGCCACAGCTCGCGCTCGCCGCCGCCGATCGCCACGACCAGCGCGTCGGCGTCCGGCGCCAGCTCCCGGACACTCCGCTCGCTGGTCGCGTCGCCGGTGACCGTCCGCACCCCGGCCGGCAGGTACGAGGTGGCCTCCGGGCGGCGGACGGCGGCGATCACCCGGTGCCCCCGGTCGACCGCTTCGGCAACGACCCGCGAACCGGCGGTGCCGCCCGCGCCAAACACGACGATGGTGCTCACCAGCTCAGGCTAGGGACTGGGCCGGCTGCCCGTCGGTGGAACGACGATCCCGTCAGTCGACCAGGGCGGCGTAGACGAGCTGGCGCAGCTGGGAGCGGAGCGGATAGGTGCTCGACGGCATCAGCTGCGTGAACAGCAGCGCGGTGATCTCCTCGGCCGGGTCGACCCAGAACGCGGTGCTGGCCACCCCGCCCCAGTAGAACTCGCCGACGCTGCTCGGCACCCGGCTGGGGATCGGGTCGTCGACCACCGCGAAGCCGAGGCCGAAGCCGATCCCGTCCAGGGTGGTCTCGGCGAAGCCGCCGGTGGAGAGGGTGCCCAGGTCATGACCGCCGGGCAGGTGGTTGCGGGTCATGAACCGCACGGTGCGCGGCCCGAGTAGGCGGACGCCGTCCAGTTCGCCGCCGCGCAACAGCATCGACGTGAAGCGGTGGTAGTCGGCGGCACTGGAGATCAACCCGCCGCCGCCGGAGAGCAGCGCCGGCTTGCTGAACGCGAGCGACCCGAGGCTGTCGTAGCGGACGGCCCGGCCACTGCGCGGTTCCGGGACGTAGAGCGCGGCCAGCCGGTCGGCCTCGTCGCCCTCCACCCACCAGCGGGTGTCGGTCATGCCCAGCGGGCCGAAGATCCGGTCGGCGAAGAACGCGTCGAGGCTCTGCCCGGAGATCACCTCGACGAGTCGGCCGAGCACGTCGGTGGCGACGGAGTAGCCCCACGCCGAGCCGGGCTGGAACAACAGCGGCAACTCGCCGAATGCCGCGCAGGCGCTGGCCAGGTCGACGTCCGCCGGCGGGTACAGGTCGTAGCCGGCGGCCCGGTAGAGCCCGTCGACCACCGAGGTCTGCATGAAGCCGTACGTCAGGCCGGCCGTGTGGGTGAGCAGGTGCCAGACCCGGATCGGCTCGACCGCCGGAACCGTGTACGGCTTGAGCGCCGACCCCTTGGAGTAGACCCGCACGTCGGCGAACTCGGGGAGCCAGCGGCTGATCTCGTCGGTCAGCTCGAACCGGCCCTCCTCCCACAGCATCATCGCCGCGACCGAGGTGACCGGCTTGGTCATCGAGTAGATCCGCCAGAGGGTGTCGGCCTCGACCGGTGCGCCCGACTCCCTGTCGCGCAGCCCGTACGTCGAGGAGTGCGCCACCTCGCCGCCACGGGTGACCACCACCTGCCAACCGGCCAGCCGGCCGTCGTCGACGTACCGACCGAAGTGCTCGTCGATCCGCGCCAGCCGCGCCGCGTCGAAACCGATCTGATCCGGGTCCTTGCTCCGAGCCACACTCACGTCGCCGAACCTACTCGCCGGTACGCCGCCACTGGAAGGGGGCCGGTACCGGCCACGCCGGCAGTCGGCTGTCGGCGGCGCCCACTAGCCTGGCCGGATGCCGGAGTTGACCGAGGACGTGACCTTCCGCGACGAGGACTGGTACGGCGAGGAGTTGACCGACCGGCACTTCGTGGGCTGCGAGTTCTTCAGGGTGGACCTGACCGAGGCGCTGAGCAGAGGCGCGGTCTTCACCGGGTGCACGTTCGGCAACGTGGCGTTCAACGCCTCCCGGCACGTCGACTCCGCCTTCACCCGTTGCGTCTTTCGGCGGTGCAACTTCTTCGAGGCCGAGTTCACCGGCTGCAAGATGGTCGGCAGCACCTTCACCGAGTGCGATCTGCGTCCGTTGACGGTGGACGGCGGTGACTGGTCCTTCGCCGCGCTGCCCGGTGCCGACCTGCGTGGCGTTCGGCTGACCGGGGTGCGCATGCGCGAGGTGGACCTCACCCGGGCCAACCTCACCGGTGCTACCGTCACCAGTGTCGATCTTTCCGGCGCGCAGCTGACCAACGTCCGGCTCGGCGGCGCCGACCTGCGGGGCAGTGATCTCACCGCGCTCGACCCGACGGTCGTCGAACGGGCCGGCGCCATCATCGACGTCGAGCAGGCAGTGGTCGTCGCGCAGTTGCTGGGCTTCCGGATCGGCTGACGCGCACAGCGCTCGTGGTCTGCCGAAGTGTCCGTCCGAGCGGACCAGGTTGTCCGACAGCGTCCCATTGTGGGCTGGACACGTCCGGCAGTCCGGATCTAGCGTGTCGTCCACGCCCGTTGCAAACGTGAAACGGCCCACAGTGGACGGTGTGGTCCGCGGCGGTCCAGAACGGCCGGGCGGTGGAGTTGGAGGGGTCGGTGGCGGACGAAGACCGCACGCGGGCTGGTTCGAGGGCTGGCGACGCGCCGCCGAGGCACCGTCCGCGTGCCATTACCGCCGGGGTGACCCGCGGCGTGTTGCGCCGGGCCCGGCAGCGGCGGCGCTGGGCGGTGGAGGGAGCCGCCGTACTCGCCTGCCTGGTGGTGTTGATCTCGTACCTCGGCACCCGGTCCGGTCCGGAGCCGGATGACGGCCAGGCGGGCCCGGGTGGCCTGCCCGCCGGGTCCGCCCGTTCCCCCGGTCTACCGGCCGCCGACGGGCGCACCGGCGAGGCCGGACCGGCGACGCCCGGTCTGCGTCCGCGCCAGCGCCCACCCTCGCCGGACCCGACGCCGTCGGCCAGCGCGCCTGCCCCGCCGCCGGCCAAGCCCGGTTCGCCGGCGCTGTCGGTGAGCCGGGGGGAGATGCCCGCCGCCGTCGACCTCACCGCCGTGGGCACCCGGGACTGGGTGCACTGGGGGGAGCATGGGGGCAGATCGACGAACCGCAAGCGCTCCGGCTCCGGCGAGATCATCGACGGGGGCGGCGCCGGCAGCCGGGTCGGCTGGGACGGCAACCAGGAGTACGTGCGCTGGTCCGACGGCGCGCCGGAGCGGTCGACGAACGGCAGCTCCAACGGCGTCTACACCTGCGGTGCGGGGAACGGGTTCAGGATCGCCATCGCCGGCAGCGGCGAGCCGCGCACCGTCCAGCTGTACGGCGGCATCTGGATGGCTCGGGGGCGACTGGAAGCGCGGTTGTCGACCGGCGGACCGGCCAGCACCGCTCGACTGGAAGACCCCTACAACAGTCAGAGTGCCCAGTTCACCATCCGCTTCACAGTGCCGAAGGGCGCCCGACTGCTGCTGAACTGGACCGTCGAGAAGGTCTTCACGCCGCACTGCGGCAACGTCGGTCTGCAGGCAGTGACGGTGCGCTGACTGACTGACCGGTCGCTGCGCCCGCGGGTGGCGGGACAGTTTGTCCGTCGCGGACCGTCGAACACGTCGTAACTTTCTGCTGTCCCCATCCGGCCATCCAGTGTGGAGGCAGCGGAGATGAGTAGCAGCACCGCCCACCGCGTCCGTCGTGCCGCTTCGTCCGGCACCGGTGAGGCGTCCGGGGAGGTTCTTCGCGACATTCCCCTGCCGCCGTACGTGACGGGCGAGGACACCCAGTTCGCCGTACGGGCGGTGGTGGTGCACGCCCCCCGGCGGTGGTCCGGGGGTGTGGTCTGCCGCAACGATGCCAGCCCGCACCCGTGCCGCCTGCACCGCTGGGGCACCCGGGTGCTGGCGCTGCGCGGGCTGCGGGCCGCTGAGATCGCCGCGCTCATCGAGCGTGGTGACCCGACGGCGGTGGTCCCCCCACCGGACCGTCCGGCCTGAGCGCTCGCCGGGCCGGGAGGCGCGCACGCGCCTCCCGGCCGCCGCTCAGCAGGTGATCGGTTTGACCCAGGAACACTCGACGCCCTCCGGGGTGCGCGGCGTCGCGGGCACCGTCGGCGCGGCCACCCGTGCCGTCGACGCCGCACCCTCGCGGAAACCGGCCAGCGCCACGGCGATCTGGTCCTCCAGCGGCTTCACCGACGCCGTCAGGTAGTTGTTCAGCAGGATGGAGAACGCCAGCAGGCGACCATCGGCGCTGGTGACGTAGCCGGAGAGCCCGGAGACACCCGTCAGGCTGCCGGTCTTGGCGTGCACGTTGCCCGCGGCGGGGGTGCCGGCCATCCGGCTGCGCAGGGTGCCGCCGACGAACCGCTCAGGCTGGCCGGCGATCGGCAGTGCCGCGTACCAGGTCGCGAACCACGGTTCGGCGCGGACGGCGCTCAGCAGGTCGACGAACTCCGCCGCCGGGACCAGGTTGCGCCGGGACAACCCTGAGCCGTCACGCTGCCGCAGTCTTCCGGTGTCCATTCCCGTGTCGGCGACGTACTCGCTGATCGCGGTGAGTCCGGCCGTCCAGGTGCCCGAGCCGGAGAGCACCCGACCGATCTCCTTGGTCAACACCTCGGCGTGCCCGTTGTTGGACAGCTTGAGGAACGGCGTCATCAGCTCACCCAGGCTCATCGAGTCGTGGCGCGCCACCGGGTGGGCCGTCTCCGGGGTGGGCTGGCCGAGCACGGTCCGGCCGAGCACCCGCACGCCGTGTCGGTGCAGCGCCGCCCGGAACACGTCGGCCGCGTAGCCGGTGGGTTCCCAGACGGTGACCCAGTCGCTGGCCGGCTCGTCGCCGACGGCGATCTGACCGGTCACCACGACGGTGTTGCCGCCGTGCTCGCGCTCGATGGAGATCGAGGTCTCGCCGTCGCTGACCGTCTGGGCGCGGTTGTCGACGCGGACGTACCCGGTGGCGGGGGTGGTGGTGACCACCGGCGGGGCGCCGGCGCGGTCGGCCGGTGCGGCGTGCACGATCAGCGTGCCCGCGTCGTAGTCGGTGTCCGGGGCGACGGTCAGGGCGGAGACCTGGGCGGCGTAGTAGTAGGGCTCGTCGTCCCAGGTCCAGTCGGGCCCGAGTCGGGTGCGGTCGTAGCGGGTGTCGTCGGCGACCAGGTTTCCGGTGACCACCCGGACGCCGTCGGCGGCGACCTTCGCGGCGAGCGCGTCGTAGTCGGCGGCGAGCATGGTCGGGTCGCCCCCGCCGTGCAGGTAGAGGTTGCCGGAGAGCAGGCCCGCGCGGCGTTTGCCGCTGGTGCGTACGTCGGTGCTGAAGCGGTGGCCGGGGCCGAGCAGCTCAAGGGCCGCGGTCGAGGTCAGCAGCTTGGTGTTGGACGCCGGCACCAGCCGGCGGTCGCCGTTGCGGTCGTAGAGCGTCTGTCCCGTGCTGGTGTCGACCACGACCACCGACGCCTGCGCACCGGTCAGCCGGGTGTCGGCGAGGATCGTGTCGATGGTGGCGCGCAGGTGGGTCGTCGCGGGGGTGGGCGACTCGGCCGTGGCACCGGGCGCTCCGGCGGTGGCCGCGGTGGCGACCAGTGCGAGCAGCGCGAGGGCCCGGGGAAAGTGACGGCGATGCATTCGCTGATGCTGCCACGGAGATATTCGCCGGAGAAGGGCCTCTGGCGAAAGATATTGCCGTCTGGGTTATTTCGGCCCGCCGACCGATTTCTCGTGTCCACCCCAGTAGTGCCGCTGCGCCCCCATGACCATCGGCGCGACCAACGCGGCGAGCGCCCCGCCGAGCAGCGGGAAGACGATGAACACCCAGAGCTGCCGCAGGGCCACGCCGCCCTCGAAGACCGCCGGGCCGAACGCGCGGGCCGGATTGACCGCCGCGCCGGTCAGCGTCACACCCACCAGTTGGGTCACGGCGAGGGCCAGGCCGATGGCCAGCCCGGCGGTGCCCGGATTTTCACTCCGACTGGTCACCACCAGCACGACCAGCACGAAGAGGAAGGTCAGGACGACTTCCAGCACTGCCGCGCCGCCCCGGTTGATGTGCGCGCCGTAACCGTTGGTACCCAGGGCCCCGGTCTGGTCCGCGACGTCACCCCAACGGGTGAGCGCCCAGAGTACGAAGCCCGCCACTGTCGCTCCGACGAACTGCGCGATCCAGTAGGCCACCGCCCCGACCAGTGAGATCTTTCCGGAGAGCAGCACACCGAGCGTCACCGCTGGGTTGACGTGGCTGCCGGAGAGTGGGCCGATCGTGTAGACGAGGGCCACCATCACGAACCCGAAGGCCAGCGCCACCACCACCACGCCGCCCTGAACCCGTGCGGCGACGGCGCTGCCCACACCGAAGAACACCAACAACAGGGTGCCGAGGAACTCGGCCGCATACCGACGGAAGTCGCTCATTCACTCACCGTAAGCGCAGGTCAGGTGGTCGAAGCCGAAACGGCGTCTGTGATCGGCGCGACGGTCCAGGGCGGGCACAGCGGTGACGTCCGGGGCGTTGCAGCCCACGTGGACACGCACTCCGCGGACGTCGTGGTGATCGGCGCCGGGCAGGCCGGCCTGAGCGCCGGTTATCACCTGCACCGCACCGGCTTCGCGCCCGACAGCGGCTTCGTCATCCTCGACGCCGACAACGGGCCCGGCGGCGCCTGGCAGCACCGCTGGCCGACGCTGGTCTTCGGCCGGGTGCACGGCTTCCACGACCTGCCCGGGCTGCCACTCCCACCCACCGAGCCACAACGCCCGGCCTCCGAGCAGGTCCGCGCCTACTTCGCCGCGTACGAGAGAGCCTTCGACCTGCCGGTACGGCGGCCGGTGCGGGTCCGGGCGGTGCGCTCCCGCCCCGACGGCCGGCTGGATGTGCACACCGACCGGGGCACCTGGACCGCCCGGGCTCTGATCAACGCCACCGGCACCTGGACCCGACCGTTCTGGCCCCACTACCCGGGCCGGTCGACGTTCCGGGGACGGCAGCTGCACACCGCCGACTACCGAGGGCCGGCCGAGTTCACCGGCCTTCGCATGGTGGTGGTCGGTGGCGGCACCTCGGCCGTGCAACTGCTCGGCGAGGTCTCCACCGTCGCGGCGGCCACCACCTGGGTGACCCGACGACCGCCGACGTTCAACGACGAGGAGTTCGGCCCGGAGCTGGGCCGCGCCGCGGTGGCCCGGGTGGACGAGGCGGTCCGGGCCGGCCGACCGCCGGGCAGCGTGGTGGGCGTGACCGGGCTGCCGGTCACCCCCGAGGTACGCCGACTTCGCGAGCGCGGCGTCCTCGACCGGCTACCCATGTTCGACCGGATCACGCCCGACGGGGTGGCCTGGACGGACGGGCGGTTCGTGCCGGCGGACGTGATTCTCTGGTGCACCGGATTCCGGGCAGCCATCGACCATCTCGCCCCGCTGGGCCTGCGCGCGCCGGGCGGCGGTATCACGATGGACGGCACCCGCGTGGCCGCCGACGCGCGGGTTCACCTGGTCGGGTACGGCCCCTCGGCCAGCACGATCGGGGCCAACCGGGCCGGCCGCGCGGCGGTCACCGAGATTCGCGCCTGGCTGGCCCCGGCCGCCGCTCTCCACTGACCTGGCTCTATTTGACGGATGCCCGGTGAGCGGGCACGGTGGGAGAGACGGGGCCGTCAGCTGCCCCGATCCGATGCGACGGCGACGACCGTTCGCCCTCTGTCGCCTCCCACGTGTGCTCGTACGCGGGCCGACTGTCCGGTCCGCGCGGTATCCGACCGCGAGCCGAGAATCCACGAGGAGTTCCACACATGCTCACCATGACCGATAACGCCGTGCTCGTCATTCGAGACCTCGCCAACCAACAGGACGTCGCCCAGGACGGCGGGGTGCGGATCGCCGCGGACACCGAGGCCGGCTCGCTCACCGTCGAGTTGGTGCCCGAACCGGTGCAGGGCGATCGGGTGGTGGACAACCAGGGCGCCCGGATCTTCCTGGACGAGGACGCCGCCGAACTGCTCGGCGACGCGTCGGTGGACGCCACCGTCGACGACGAGGGCATCATCCAGTTCGGCTTCACCGAGAAGCAGTAGACCCGACCCTCACCGCAGCGATCGTCCCCGCTGCGGCGGCGGACCCTGCCCGGGGTGCCACTTCGACGCGCCGTCGCCGGCCGGGTGCAGCAGAGTGCCGAGCACGTGGGCCAGGTGGTGCGAGGTGCTCCAGGCCGCCCAGTTGGCGGCCGAGCCGGCGCCGGCACCCCTGCGGGCCCGGCGCAGCAGCTCATGGTCGCCCCAGGAGAACGCCGCCCCGGCGGTTGGCCAGTGCGGTGCCGACACCAGCGTGCGACACAGGTCGGCGAAGCGGTCGTCGCCCCGGCCACCGCGTCGCGCCCAGCGGTAGACCCACCAACTGCCGTCGTCGGTGTATCGCACCGTCGGCAACCGGTCGCCGGGGTCACCGGTGCCCGGCGCGGCCGGGTGGACGCCGTAGTCGCCGTAGTCGACCCCGGTGTCGGCCAGCCGTCGCCACAGTTGCCAGTCCCAACGGTCCAGCTGGACCGGCTCGTCGGTGGGCAGCCGGGACAGCGTCGGCGGCATGCCACCCGCCGCCACCGTCACCGACCGCCAGGCGTGTCGGCGCGCCCAGTCGAGCAGGTGGCGTACCCGGGGCTCGGCGGTCCGCACGTCCGCCGGGCAGCACACGTCCCCCGCGTCCACCAGCAGGTCGCACTCTTCAGGGGCGAGGTCGGTGAACCGCCAGATCCGTTCCACGGCGGTGGTGCTCGCGTCCGGCCCGGCCCGGTCGTGGCCGGCCCGCAGCCGGACGAGCGCGCGCCGGCCGTACGCCCGCGCCGCCGCGCCGTGCGCGACCAGCCGGTGGTCGCTCTCGGCGAGCCCGATGACCGGCACCACGGGTACGCCCCAGCGGGTCAGTTCCGCATCGGGGATGTCGGGCAGCGCGCTGACGTCGATGGCGGGCAGCAGCCCGACTGGTAACCGCCGGATGGTGTCCATCATGGACCGGTCGATCGCGCCGATCTCCAGGATCGGGGCGACCAGTGCGGCGTGTGCGGGATCGAGGTGGCTCAGGGCCTCAAGCTCGCCTCGTCGGCTGGCGAGGATGGGACGGTAGACCGGTACGGCCGCCCGGTCCCCGTGGGCGGGCACCATAGTTCAATCTAGCCAGGCATACGCACATCCCCCACTGATGTAAGCCGGAATTCGGCTGCTGCACTGTCGGTTCGACGACTACCATCCACCGATGCCCACGCCACGTCACCGTTACCGGTCCGACGACGAGGACAGCGCACGGTGGACCGGCTTTCCGTTTCGCGACGGCGACATCGTGATCAGCACCCGGTCCAAGAGCGGTACCACCTGGATGCAGATGATCTGTGCGCTCCTGGTGCTGGGCACCCCGGACTTGCCGGTGCCGCTGACAGTGCTGTCGCCCTGGCTGGACTGGTTGGTTGAGCCGCGGGACGCGGTGTACGACCGGCTGGCCGCCCAGCCGCACCGGCGGTTCATCAAGACGCACACCCCACTGGACGGGGTGCCGCTCCACCCTCGGGTGCACTACGTGGTGGTGGCGCGGCATCCGCTGGACATGGCGGTCTCCCTCTACCACCAGGGCGCCAACCTGGATCGGGAACGCATCGCCGAGTTGACCGGCCAACCCGCCTCGACCGGTTCATCCGGGGAGCGGCCCGCGGTGCGGGAGTGGTTGCTGAACTGGGTCGACCGCGAGGCGGATCCCCGCGCCGAACTGGATTCGCTGCCCGGCGTGCTGATGCACCTCGGCGACGCGTGGGCCCGTCGGCACGAGCCGAACGTCGAGCTGGTGCACTACGACGACCTGCTGGCCGATCTGGGCGGTGAGATGCGCCGGCTCGCCGACAGATGGAAACTCCCGAGCCCGGGGCCGGAGTTGGTTGCGGCGGCCACCTTCGGTCGCATGCGGGAGCGCGCCGACCGGCTCGCACCGGACACGCTCGGCGTGCTGCGGGACCGGCGGGCGTTCTTCCGTCGGGGAGGCTCGGGTCAGGGGCGTGATCTGCTGGACGAGGCCGCGCGGGCCCGCTACCAGGAACGGGTCGCGGCGCTGGCCCCGCCCGACCTGCTCACCTGGCTGCACCGCTAGGGCCTGCCAGCGCACAAGAGCGCACGGCGCCGTTTCGACAGTGGTCGGAACGTCGCCGTGCTCTGGCCGTCTCCCACCACCGCAGCCGTTCGGCGGTACGTCGGCGGGGACCTGGCTCGACCGGCCCTTCATGCCGGTCTGCGCTCTCGATCCCCGGTCGGGACGAATCCAAACCCACTGACCGTGGGGAATTCCACCATTCGCCAGTCCCGGCGTGGTGTGCCGCCGGACGGGGTATGAGCGTGGACATGGAGCATTTCACTATCGCGACCGTCGCCGAGAAGAGCCCGGATTTCCGGCGGGTGCTGTGGACCGGTGAGCACACCCAGCTGGTCATCATGACCATCCCCGCGGATGGAGAGATCGGCGAGGAGGTGCACGAGGACATCGACCAGATCCTGACCTTCGTCAGCGGCGTCGGAGAGGCCCGGGTCGCCGGTGCGAAGCGGAAGGTCGCCGCAGGTGACCTGGTCGTGGTCCCGGCGGGCACCAAGCACAACTTCGTCAACACCGGCCCCAACCCGCTGGTGCTGTACACGGTCTACGGGCCGCCGGAGCACGCCGACCAGGCCGTGCACAAGACCAAGGAAGAGGCCGACGCCGCCGAGGCGGCGGGCGAGGACGAGCCACCGACCGAGTGAGCTGTCCCGCCTGATCCGGGCCGATCCGGGTACCCCCAGCGGGTGGAGGAGCAGCAGCCGGCGATCTCCGACTACGGGTTCCTCTCGGACTCTCGTTCGGGTGCCCTGGTCGGCAAGGACGGCTCGATCGACTGGTGGTGCCCGCACCGGTTCGACGGGTCGTCAGTGTTCGCGCGGCTGCTCGACCCGGGAGCCGGCCACTTCCGGCTGGCGCCGGTCGGGGTCGGCGGCCGGGGTCACCGGGTGGAGCGCGCGTACCTGCCGGACACGTTGGTGCTGCGGACCGTGCACCACACCCCGCACGGCAGCGTGGCGGTCACCGACGCCCTGGCCGCCGAGGTCGGCGCCCGCGCCCACGAGCTGGGCAAGAACTCACCCGCCGTGCTGATCCGGGTGGTCGAGGGGCTCTCCGGGCGGGTACGGATGGCGTTGGACTTCGCGCCCCGCCCGGAGTATGGCCTGCTCACGCCGTACCTGCACGAGCAGCCGGACGGCGGGGTGCTGGCCGGGGCCGGCCCGGTGGTGCTGGTGTTGCGCGCCGGAGGTCTGCATCTGCGGGCGGGCACCGACCGGGTGAGCCACGAGTTCGAGGTCTCCGCCGGTCAGGTGATCGGGATGGACCTCGCGTTCGGCGAGGCGTACGGCGACCCGCCGGCCCGGATGGACCCGCTGACCACCCTCGCCGAGACGACACAGGCGTGGCAGGCGTTCCGGGAGACGCACGGGTACTCCGGCCGCTACCCCGAACTCGTCAAACACAGCTCGACGGTCCTGACCGGCCTCACGTACGCCCGCAGTGGCGCTGTCGCCGCCGCGCTCACCTCATCGCTGCCGGAGCAGATCGGCGGCGACCGGAACTACGACTACCGCTACTCCTGGCTGCGGGACTTCTCGTTGACGATGCGGGCGCTCTGGGTGGCGGCCTGCCCCGACGAGGCGTCCCGGCTGTTCGCCTGGGTGACCCGCTCGATCGGCCGGTTCGGCGATGAGCCCGTGCCGGTGCTCTTCGGGCTGGAGGGCGAGCGCGACCTCTCTGAGCATCACTGCAACCACCTGCGCGGCTACCGCGGCAGTCGACCGGTGCGGGTCGGCAACGACGCCTGGCGGCAGCGGCAGCTCGACGTGCCGGGTGAGGTGATGTCGGCGGTGTGGCGGCTGCGCGACTACCTGGGCGCGCGGTTCGAGGAGGAGCTGCGGGAGATGGTGCTCGGGCTGACCGAGCAGGTGGCTGCGACGTGGCACCTGCCGGACCGGGGCATCTGGGAGACCCGCGACGAGGAGCGCCACTACGTCTCGTCCAAGGTGTCCTGCTGGCTGACGATGGACCGGGCGGTGGGGCTCGCCGACCGGCTCGGTGATGGGGCCGACCCCCGTCGCTGGGCCCGGGTGCGCGACGAGATCCGTGAGACAGTGCTGCGCGAGGGGTGGAACGACCGGATCGGGGCGTTCACCGGCGCGTTCGGGTCGGCGGAGCTGGATGCCTCGGTGCTCGCCCTGCCGGTCACGCACTTCCTGCCGGCCACCGACCCTCGGATGCGCTCGACCATCGCGATGGTCGAGCGCGAGCTGGGCACCGAGGACGGCCTGCTGCGACGCTGGACCACCGACCCGGCCGGATTTCTGCTGTGCTCGTTCTGGCTGGTGGAGTGCCTGGTGATGATGGGTGAGCAGCAGCGGGCCGAGGCGCTCTTCGAGCGGGTCGTCGGGCACTCCAACGACGTGGGGTTGTTCAGCGAGCAGATCGACCTCACCACCGGCGCGCAGCTGGGCAACACCCCGCAGGCGCTCTCGCACATCGGGCTGATCAACGCGGCCTGGCGGATCACCGAGCCGGAGAGCTACTGATCGGTCGGCGGGCGGCCCCGGCCGGAATCCTGCAACAGACCTGCAAGCGCCAGGCATTGACGTCGATGCTTGGGCGGTCCTAGCCTCGAAGGAGCGGGAAAGCCCTTTCCCCAGGGCTTTGATCCCGCTTCACCCCGCTTCGGATCCGGGCGTCCGGCGGGGGCGCACACCGATCCCGTTCAGCGCAGCACGCCGTGCCGACACGTCTCGGTACGGCCGCCGAGGGATCACCACCACATGCGTCAAGGAGGACACCTGTGCAGAAAAGACGACTCTCCGGCCGCCGACCACTCCTGCTGGCGGTGGGTGCCGGGGTGACAGTTGCGGCCCTCGCCGCCGGTATGACCTCGGCCTTCGCGGCCACCGTCTTCAGCGACGACTTCACCGACGGCGACACCTCCGGCTGGTCCAAGTCCGGTGGCACCTGGACCGTCGACGGGTCGGGCGTGCTCAACCAGTCCAACGCCGGCAGCGAGCTGGCCCGGCAGTTCGCCGGCCAGACCAGTTGGACCAACTACTCGGTGCAGGCCCGGGTCCGGCCGACGAGCTTCGGCTCGTCCAGCGCCCTGGTCGGGCTCGCCGCCCGCTCCACCAGCAGCACCAAGATGTACCGGCTGGCCCTGCTCGGCTCCGGCCGGGCCGAACTCCAGGCGGTCAACGGCAGCTCCGTCACGGCGATCGGTTCCGCCTCGATCGGCGTCGGCGCCGGCACCTGGTACACACTGCGCATCGAGACCAGCGGCAGCACCATCCGCGGCTTCGTCAACGGCACCCAGATCGCGTCCGGCAGCAACAGCCTGGCCGGCGCGGGCCGGATCGGCCTGGTCACCGCGTACGCCAGCGGCGGCTTCGACGACGTGCTGGTCGACTCGTCCGGCGGCGGCACCCCGACCACACCGCCACCGACCACCACTCCACCGACCACCACTCCACCACCGACCACTCCGCCGCCGACCACCACACCTCCGCCGGCTGGCTGGCCGACGCCCACCGGCAGCCAGAAGGTGGACGCCACGATCCCGGTCTCCGGCTCGTTCGACGGTGGGCTCAAGCGCTACTACGGCATCGGTGACGGCGGGCAGAGCGAGAGCCAGGACCCGATGTTCGAACTGGCCGCCGGCGCCACCCTGCGCAACGTCATCATCGGCGCCCCGGCCGGCGACGGCGTGCACTGCGAGGGCAACTGCACCCTGATCAACGTCTGGTGGGAGGACGTCGGCGAGGACGCGGCGACCTTCCGCGGCGGCACCACGTACACAGTCGACGGCGGCGGCGCCCGCTCCGCCAGTGACAAGGTCTTCCAGCACAACGGCTCGGGCACCGTCTACATCAAGAACTTCCGGGTGGAGAACGCCGGCAAGCTCTACCGCGCCTGCGGCAACTGCTCCACCTCGTACCAACGGCACGTGGTGATCGACAACGTGACCGTCCGGAACACCGACGCGATCGCCGGCATCAACACCAACTGGGGCGACACCGCCCGGTTCAGCCGGATCACCATCGTCGGCGACCCGGACCGGGAGACCTCGATCTGCGTGAAGTACAAGGGCGTGCCGAAGGGCAGCGAGCCGACCGAGATCGGCGAGGGCGCCGACGGCGTCAACTGCCTCTACTCACCCTCGGACATCACCTACCAGTAGACCGGCACGACGGCACCCCGCGGACCGCCCGGCCCGCGGGGTGCCGCCAGGTCACCCCATCAGGGGTACGCCGGAGACGTCGACAGTGTCCGGATACTTCAGCCCGGCGCCGGTGTTGAGCACCACCACCCGCTCGCCGGCCCGGATCCACCCACCCGCGCGCAGCTGCCGTGCCGCGGTGAGGCAGGCCGCCCCCTCCGGGCAGAGCAGCAGCCCCTCCCGGGCGGCGAAGTCCCGCAGGTCGGCCAGGATGTCCGCGTCGTCGACGGCGACGGCCGTGCCGGAGGACTCCCGCAGCGCCGCCAGGATCAACTCGTCGCCCAGCGGCGCCGGCACGGTGATGCCGAACGCCACAGTGTGCGCGTCCGCCCACGGCCGCGCCCGATCCTCACCGGCGGCGAACGCCCGCACGATCGGCGCGCAGCCGGTGGACTGCACCGCCACCAACCGGGGCAGCTTGTCGCCGATCCACCCCAGCTCGCGCAGCTCGTGCAGCGCCTTGTGGATGCCGATCAGGCCGACCCCACCACCGGTCGGATAGATGATCACGTCGGGCGCCTGCCAGCCGAGCTGCTCGACGATCTCGTACCCCATCGTCTTCTTGCCCTCCAGCCGGTAGGGCTCGCGCAGCGTGCCGGCGTCGAAGATCGCCCCGTTCGACTCCGCGATCAGCTCGGCCACCCGCCGACCGGCGTCGCCGATCAACCCGTCGATCAGGCGCAGGTCGGCACCGGCGGCGACACACTCGCGCCGGCAGATGCTCGGTGCCGCCAGCGGCATGACGATGGTGGCGCCCATCCCGGCCCGCGCGGCGTAGGTTGCCCAGGCCGACCCGGCGTTGCCGTTGGTGGGCATCGCGATCCGCTCGACGCCCAGCTCACGGGCCCGGCTCACCCCGACCGCCGCGCCCCGGGCCTTGAACGAGCCAGTCGGGATCAGCCCCTCGTCCTTGACCATCAGGTCCGCGATGCCGATCTCGGTGCCGTACGACGGGGCGCGCAGCAGCGGCGTCCAGCCCTCACCCAGCGTGGTGACGTGCCGAGGGTCGGCGACCGGCAGCAGCTCCCGGTAACGCCACAGGTCGGCCGGGCGCAGCGGAAAGCGCTCCGGGGTGACCGCCTTCGCCACTGCCGGCAGGTCGTACTGGGCCAGCAGCGGTGATCCGCACTCGCAGAGGTTCTGTAACCGGTCGGCGGCGTACTCCTTGCCGCAGCGCGGGCAGTCCAGGTGGGTCAGGTACACGTCGCTCCTCGCCGTCACGTCGCGTCGATGCTCAGCCAGTGCCGGCTGCGTCGCCCCGGCTGGTAGACCGAGTCCAGTCGCTTGGCGAGCACACCTGGCAGGCCCTGTTCCTGCCCGGCACGCAGGGCCTCGTCGCCCGCGCCCGGGAACCACGGCGGAGTCTGCCAGTGCGTACCGGCCAGGACCAGCCCATCGAGCAGCTCCCGGCGTTGCGCGTACGGCACGCCGATGCTGCTCACGCCCTCCAACCAGAGCAGGTCGACGATCAGGTACTGGGCGCCGGCCGGGACCCGGCTGCCGGTGGCCGGCCGGACCGGGCGGACCCGCCCGGCACCGTCGATGCGGACCAGAACACCGTCGAGCACCGCCTCGGTGGGCGCGAGGGCCTCGGCCATCGCGCGCAGCCACGGGTACCCACCGGTGATCTCCTCGTCGGTCTCGGAGAGCAGCCGCAGCCGCCCGCCGGAGACGTACGCCATCGCCCGGACGCCGTCCCAACGCAGCTCGTACCCCCACGCGGCACGGTCGCGGGGAAGCGCGGCGGCGGGTGTGGCGTGCATCGGTCGGACCAGATCCGGCATCGCTGTCCAGCCCGGCGGCGCGGGGTCGGTGCGGCGGACCATCCAGTCCCGCCCGCCCGTGGCGAAGAGGACGTAACGGCCGGCGGTCCGCTCACCGGAGAGCGTCACGATCACCTCGTCGTCGCGCCACTTCTCGCAGCGGTAGGTGCCCCGGTCGTGGATCAGCATCCGGCCGCCGCCGTACTCGCCGGCGGGGATCTCGCCGGCGAAGTCGAGGTACTCCATCGGGTGGTCCTCGGTGTGCACGGCGAGGTGGTTGCGACCCGGATCGCGGGGCAGACCGCGTGGCACGGCCCAGGACGCGAGCACCCCCTCGCGCTCCAGGCGCAGATCCCAGTGCAGGCTGCGGGCGTGGTGCTGCTGGATGACGAAGCGGGCGACGCCGCCGTCGGGGCCGGCCGGCAGCGGGCGCTCCGCCGGCACCGGCTCGGGCGTGCGGGCCGCGTCCCGCCGTCGCCGGTACTCCTCCAGCCGGTCGGTCACACAGGCATTCTCCGGCAAACCGGACCGGTGCGCTGGACGCCGGAGTGTCCGGTTCGCTCGGCGGCCGGGGGCGCGGCGGGGTAGAACGGACCTCATGGACCTCACCGACCAGCCCACCGTCCTGCTCCCCGGTGACGTGCGGATACCCCTGCTCGGCTTCGGCACCTGGCAGGCCACCGGCCAGGCCGGTTACGACGCCGTGCTGGCCGCGCTGGACACCGGCTACCGGCACGTCGACACCGCCACCGTGTACGGCAACGAGCGGGAGGTCGGCCGGGCGGTGCGCGAGAGCGGGCTGCGTCGGGAGGACCTCTTCATCACCACCAAGCTCCCGCCGGACCGGGTGGGCCGGGAGCGCGCGACGCTGGAGGCCAGCCTGGAGGCGCTCGGCGTCGAGCACGTCGACCTCTGGCTGATCCACTGGCCGCCGTCGTCGCCGGGGGACAGCATCCCGCTCTGGCGCGAGATGCTCGCCGCCCGGGACGAGAACCTGGCCCGCGCGGTCGGGGTGAGCAACTACAGCACCCCCGAGATCGACGAGTTGATCCAGGCCACCGAGGAGAACCCGGCGGTCAACCAGATCCGGTGGAGCCCGTCGCTGTACGACAGGCAGCGGCACGCCGAGCACCGGGACCGGGGTGTGGTGCTGGAGGGGTACAGCCCGTTCAAGACCAGCGACCTCAGTGACCCGGTGCTGACCAGGATCGCCAGCGCGCACGGCGTCTCCCCGGCGCAGGTGGTGCTGCGGTGGCACATCGACCACGAGATCGTGGTGATCCCGAAGTCGGTGACCCCGGAGCGGATCACCGCCAACTTCGACGTCTTCCACTTCTCGCTCACGGCCGAGGAGATGCGCGACATCGACGAGCTCGGCGAGGTCTGATTCGGCGGTTTTCTTCAGCCGGCGACCCGGCGATGAAGGGTATCGACATCGACGTACGTGACGGTATAGCGTGCCCGTCATCACGTTCGTCGATCCGTTCGTACCCGCCGTCGCTGGAGGATCGCCATGACCCGAACCCCGTCCATCCGTCTGCGCCGCCGTGGGGTGCTCGGCATCCCCGCCCTGGTCGTCGCCGCACTGACCGTCGTCGCCCGACCCGCCGCGGCGAACGCCGCGCCGAAGGCCGAGTGCCTCGCCGACCTGCTTCAGGACGCCTGATGGCGACGATTCCCTGGCTGGTGGACGTGCTGCGCGCCGCCGGGGTCCAGGTCGTGGTCGAGGGGGACTGGCTCAACCGGATGCGGCCCGGCTCCTTCGACCCGATCGGTGTCCTCTGGCACCACACCGCCTCGACCTCCAGCGCCAGCAACCCGCACCCGGCGCTCGGCATCTGCATCAACGGCCGGTCCGACCTGCCGGGGCCGCTGTGCCAGGCGCTCGTCGACTACAACGGCGTCTTCCACGTCATCTCCGCCGGCCGGTGCAACCACGCCGGGGTCAGCGGCGGCAGCGGGCCGATCCCGGCCGGGGACGGCAACACCCTGATGATCGGGTGGGAGATCGACTACAACGGCGTCAACCAGGAGATGACCGCCGCGCAGTACAACGCGTCGCTCGCCGCCACCGCCGCCGTGCTCACCCGGCTCGGCCGGGACAGCAGCTACGCCCGGGGCCACCGGGAGACCAGCACCACCGGCAAGATCGACCCGTCCTTCATCGACCTGAACGTCATGCGCGCCGACGTGGCGGCGAGGATGGCCGGCGGCGGCACCGCCTGGTCCTCCACCGTGGACAACACCACCAGCGGCCGGTTCACCGCCAGCGCCAACTGGGGCGTGTCGTCGTACTCCAGTCAGCGCTACGGCGCCGACTACCGGTACGCGGACCCGGTCGCCGCCAGCGATGTCGCGTGGTACCGGTTCAACGTCCCGGCCACCGCCAACTACCGGGTCGAGGCCTGGTGGCCGGCGAACTCGGGCTACAACAGCGCGGCGCCCTACATCGTCGCCACCAGCACCGGCAACCAGACCGTCCGCGTCGACCAGCGGGCCACCGGCGGGCAGTGGCGCATCCTCGGCACGTTCACACTCCCGGCGGGCGACGCCAACCGGGTGGGCGTGAGCCGGTGGAGCAACGCCACCGGCCTGGTCGTCGCCGACGCCGTACGCCTCACCCGCGTCTGACCCTGATCTCGTGAGTGGTGGGGGCGCGACCGCGTGGTCGCGCCCCCACGACAGTTCAGGAGCGGGAGCAGGTGGCCCCGTTGAGCGAGAAGCTTGTCGGGGACGAGTAGCCCCCGCTCAGCGTCCCCTGGTAGCCGAAGCTGGCAGTGCCGCCGGGTGCGACCGACCCGTTGTGGCTGACGTTGCGGGCGGTCACCGTCGACCCGCTCTGGCTCACAGTGGCGTTCCAGGCGTTGGTGACCTGCTGCCCGCCGGGCAGGCCGTAGGTCAGCGTCCAACCGTTGATCGCGCTGGAGCCGGTGTTGGTGATCTGCACGTCGGCCGTGAAGCCGTTGTTCCACGAGTTCGCCGTGTACTTCACCGCGCAGCTCGCGCCACCGCCCGGCGGCGGCGTGGTCGGCGGCGGCGTGGTCGGGTTACCGCCACCGTTGACGTTGGCCGAGAACGAGGTCACCGCGAGGCCGACGCCACCCTGCCAGGGCTCGAAGCCGGCCTGGATGCTGGTCAGGTACCAGGAGTTGGTGATCGCGCCCCGGTTGCGGGTGTCGTTGATGAAGTCCAGCACGCTGAAGTTCAGGCTGGAGACCGCCGACGACGCGACGTAGGAGATGACGTTGTTGGAGCCGTTGCTGCCCCGCCAGACCTCCCAGGTGCGGCCGGCCAGGTTCGTGGTGCCGACGACCGAGCCGATCGGCTGGATCGGACCCTGCCGGTTGAGCCAGATCATGATCTCCATCTGGTTCACCCCGTCCCGCTTGGGCGACGGGTCCAGCCAGATGTCGTACGACGCGTTGTAGGTGGCGCCGCCGACGTAGCGGTAGGAGATGCTGCTGGTGGCGCTGCTGATCTGGCTCACCTGCATCGGCAGGTTCGTGCCGGGGGAGCAGTTGGTGTAGTGACAACCGAAGAACACCGAGGGGTACGCCGTGGGCGCCCCGTTGGTGGGGCTGCTGCCGTTCAGGGTGGTGATCTCGAAGCCGTTGCTGGTGGCGTTGATGCACTGCTGGGCGGTGGTGCCCCAGCGGTTGTTCTGCACCACGTAGCGGCCCTGGATGGTGGTCGAGCCGTACTGTTCGCAGATCAGGGTGTCGGCGGAGGCGCTGCCGCCGAGGGCCACCGCCACCAGCGAACTGGCGACCAGCAACCCGGCGGCGGCCAGGGCCCGAAGTTGACGTTTCATGACGCTCCTTGACTCGGCGCGTGCCGGGCGCCGGGATGTGGTGGGGTACTGCGGGAGCGCTCCCACGCTCAACGACACATTTACATGTCTGAAACTGCTACGCAACCGTCCGAGTCGAACTGGTGAATTGTGAGGATTGCCATGCCCCCGCCGGACGGCTGGCGACGGACGGCCAGCCAAGCGGTGCGGGCCGCCGACGAGCGGCGGGGTGCGGACCGATCGGGCCTGGTGTGCGCCGATCGCTCCGAGTAGCGTGTTGCCTCCAACGCGTGCCGCTCCCCCTCCGGAGGCGTACACCACCATGGGTGGCTCCCCCCTGCGCATCCTCGTCGTCGGCGCGGGCATCGCCGGCCTGGCCGTAGCCCGGGCGCTGCGCCTGGCGGGCTTCCGGCCCGACGTCACCGACAAGCTGCCACCGGGGGAGTCCACCGAGACCGGCCTCTACCTGCCCGGCAACGCCGCCCGCGCACTGCACCGCCTCGACCTGCACGACCCGGTCCGGCCGACCGGGCAGGTGATCCACCGGCAGCGGTTCTTCGACGCCGCGGGCGCGCAACTCTGCGAGGTCGACCTCGACGCCCTCTGGGCCGGCGTCGGCGAGTGCCGCGCACTGCCCCGGGCCGACCTGCACCGGGTGCTGCTCAGCGGTGCCGGCGGCGCCGTCCGGCACGGCGCCGAGGTCCGCACCCTGGACCTCCTCCCGGGCGCGGTCGGCGTCACCTTCACCGACGGCACCACCGCCGAGTACGACCTGGTCATCGGCGCCGACGGGCCGCGCTCGTCGGTTCGTGCGCTGGCGGCGCTCGGTGGGCCGCCCCGCCCGGTCGGGCAGGTGGTCTACCGGGCCGTCCTGCGCGACGGTCCACCGGTCACCGAGTGGACCGCACTGCTCGGCCAGCGGTCCGGGTTCCTGATGGTGCCGATCGGTGCCGGGCGACTGCACCTCTACGCCGACGAGGCCGGCACCGAGGAACCCGCCGACCCCCTCGCGCGGCTGCGGGAGCTCTTCGCCGACTACCGCGGCCCGGTCCCCGAGGTGCTGGCGGCGCTCGACGAGGTCCACGTCGGGATCACCGACGAGGTGGAGTTGGGCCGCTGGTACCGGGGACGCGTCCTGCTGGTCGGCGACGCCGCGCACGCCACCGCGCCGACGCTGTCGCAGGGTGCGGCCATGGCGTTGGAGGACGCCGTGGTGCTGGCCGAGTCGCTACGGGCCGCCAACAGCGTGGAGGCGGCGCTCATGGCGTACGAGAGTCGTCGCCGTCCGCGTACCCGATGGGTGCGGGACCGGACCCGGGACCGCAACCGGACCAGGGACGTGCCGCCGGCGCTGCGCGACCCGCTGCTGCGGGGCCGCGGCGACCGTATCTTCGGAGAGCACTACCGGCTCCTGCTCGGCCCGCTGTAGGCCCGTAGTAGATCGTGTCACGCCACCCCACGCGGCACTGCGACCTGCCGGGGACTATCCTCCTTGCGGATGACGGCCCGCCGATAACCAGCGTGTGCCGAGCGGGACAACCGAGAACCGGAGGCCACTCGTGACCACCGTCGCACCCAAGCCGGTCGTGACCCGGCCCTGGCCGGTCCGGGAGCCGGTCAAGGGGTCGGCCATCGCGCGGCTGCTGCGAACCACGGACGCGAAGCAAATCGGGATCATGTACATGGTCACCGCGTTCGTGTTCTTCATGATCGGCGGCCTGATGGCCCTGGTCATGCGGGCTGAGCTGGCCCGACCCGGGCTGCAGTTCCTGTCGCCCGAGCAGTACAACCAGCTGTTCACCATGCACGGCACGATCATGTTGCTGTTCTTCGCGACGCCGATCGTGTTCGCGTTCGCGAACTACATCGTGCCGATCCAGATCGGCGCGCCCGACGTCTCCTTCCCCCGGCTGAACAGCTTCGCCTACTGGCTGTACCTGTTCGGCGGCACGATGGCGACGGCCGGGTTCCTCACCCCGGGTGGCGCCGCCGACTTCGGCTGGTTCGCTTACGCGCCGCTGAGCAGCGTCGAGCACTCGCCCGGCGTCGGCGCCAACATGTGGATCATGGGTCTGGCCATCTCCGGTCTGGGCACCATCCTCGGCGCCGTGAACATGATCACCACGGTGCTGACCCTGCGCGCGCCCGGCATGACCATGTTCCGGATGCCGATCTTCACGTGGAACATCCTGGTCACCAGCCTCCTGGTGATCCTGGTCTTCCCGCTGCTGGCCGCCGCGCTGTTCGCGCTCGCCGCGGACCGCATCCTCGGTGCGCACGTGTACGACCCGGCAACCGGTGGGCCAATGCTCTGGCAGCACCTGTTCTGGTTCTTCGGGCACCCCGAGGTCTACATCGTGGCGCTGCCGTTCTTCGGCATCATCAGCGAGGTCATCCCGGTCTTCTCCCGCAAGCCGATCTTCGGCTACAAGGGTCTGGTCGCCGCGACCGTCGCGATCGCCGCGCTCTCCATGAGCGTCTGGGCGCACCACATGTTCGCCACCGGTCAGGTGCTGCTGCCGTTCTTCAGCTTCCTGAGCTACCTGATCGCCGTGCCGACCGGTATGAAGTTCTTCAACTGGATCGGCACCATGTGGCGGGGCCAGATCAGCTTCGAGACGCCCATGCTCTGGGCGGTCGGCTTCCTGGTCACCTTCCTCTTCGGTGGTCTCACCGGTGTGCTGCTGGCCAGCCCGCCGATCGACTTCCACGTGTCGGACTCGTACTTCGTGGTGGCGCACTTCCACTACGTGCTCTTCGGCACCATCGTGTTCGCGGTCTTCGCGGGCATCTACTTCTGGTTCCCGAAGATGTTCGGCCGGATGCTCGACGAGCGCCTGGGCAAGGTGCACTTCTGGCTCACCATGATCGGCTTCCACACCACGTTCCTGGTGCAGCACTGGCTCGGTAACGAGGGCATGCCGCGTCGGTACGCCGACTACCTGCCCAGCGACGGCTTCACCACGCTGAACACGATCTCCACGATCGGCGCGTTCATCACCGGTATCTCCACGCTGCCGTTCATCTACAACTGCTGGAAGTCGTACAAGACCGGCCCGGTGGTCGAGGTGAACGACCCCTGGGGTCACGGCAACTCGCTGGAGTGGGCGACCAGCAGCCCGCCGCCGCTGCGCAACTTCGACCGGATGCCCCGGATCCGCTCCGAGCGGCCGGCGTTCGACGCGAAGTTCCCGGAGTTGGCCGCCGGTGGTCAGAGCCTGGCCGGCCCGCCGGAGGGTGGCGCCAAGCCGCTCACCAGCGAGTCGGACGGCGGCGCCAGCTACCGCGAGGACACCGCGAGCGACGTCGACAGGCACTGACGCTCAAGCTCAGCAGTACGACGGGCGCCGCCCCCGGGAGACCGGGAGCGGCGCCCGTCGCCATGTCGAGCCACTGCCACTCCCGCGTCTCGCCTCGTTCCGGGCGCACCACGCCATTTACCGGCGGCCGTGTTCCGTAGCGCCGGCCTGGCTCGGCGTCTGCTCGGCCTGGCTCGGCGTCTGCCCGGCTCGGCTCCAGGCAAGCCATGTCCCTAGTGAGCGTGATGTCTGTGAGTCATCACGATGACTCACAGACATCACGCTCATCAACATGTACGCCTACCGGCGGAGCGCCCCGACCGGACGCAGCGTCGCCGTCGCGGTCAGACAGCGCCGTGCGGCGACCGGTAAGGGGACGCGGACCACCAGTTCCGGTGTGGGTGCAGCCGTCAGCGGGCGGCGGGGGTGAGGTCGGCCTCGACGGGCGGCGGGGTGGCCGCGTCGGCGTTGCGGCGACGGCGCAGCTCGATCGGGAGCACCACAAGGGTGACCAGCGCGCCGAGCGCTCCGGTCACCACGAAGCCCCAGAGCGGTGCGCTGGCGTCGATCACCGCTCCGGCGAGCGGCGCGCCGATCGCGATGCCGACGGTCACGGCGGAGCCGTGCAGGCCCATCGCCTCACCGCGTACCTCGGCCGGAACCAGGCGGCTGACCGCGTCCGAGCCGGCCGCGATGGTCGGCGCGCAGAGCGCGCCGGCGGGGATCAGCGCCAGGCACAGCAGCCACCAGTGCGCACCGCCCAGCCCTACCGGGATGGTGCACACGGCCAGCGCGGCGGTCAGTGCCAGCGGGGAGAACGAGCGGTGCACGGCCCCGTAGGCGAAACCGCCGGCCAGCGAGGCGACCGCCCAGATGGCCAGGACCGCGCCGGTCCAGCCGACCTCGCCGCTGGCCCGCAGGACGGCGACCACCGCCACGTCGGTGCCACCGAGCACCAGGGTCGCCGCGGCGCTGAGCGCCAGGACGGCGAGCAGCCGGGGTGACAGCCACTCCCGGCGCGGCACCCGGCGTTGTGGGCCGGTGGGCTCGGTGGCCTCCCGGATCGGTGGGTTGACCACCCACAGGGCGATCCCGGCGGCGACGATACCGCCACCGACCAGATACATGGTGGTCTGCGCCGAGATCGCGGTGACCAGGGCCACCGCCAACGCCGGGCCGATCATGAAGGACAGCTCCACCGACATCGAGTCCAGTGCGTAGGCCGGGCGGCGTTGGTCATCGGGGACCAGCGCGGCGATCGACTGACGGACCACGGAGAAGATGGGCAGGGCCAGGGAGCCGGCCACGAAGGCGGCCGGCAGGAGCACGGGGTACGTCAGTGAGGGCGCGGTGGACCAGAAGATCGCCTCGGCGATCCCGGTGAGTACCAGGACCGGGCGCAGCCCTCGCCGGTCCACGAGTCGGCCGAGCAGCGGCCCGCCGATCGCCGCGCCCACTGTGACAGCCGCACCCACCAGGCCGGCCGCCCCGTAGCCCCGATCGAGGTCGAGCACCACATGGAAGGTCAGCGTCACCCCGGTCGCGGTGAGCGGGATGCGGGCGAGGACGGCGACCACCAGCAGCGACCGCAGGCCGGGCAGGGCGAGCGCCCGCCGGTAAGGCTTCATGTTCACGTGGGTCCGTACCTCCGGCGACATCCTCGACCGGCGGCGGCCCCTTGGCCAACCAATTAACGCCTCATGCGGCCCTGATCACAGGCTGGCCTTGCATGATCACCCCGGCGCCTTCCATCGCCCGGAGGGCCACGTCGGTGGTCGCCGGGGCGACGGCGGCGGTCAACTCGAGCAGCACTGTGGTGGCGAAGCCCTCCCGGGCGGCGTCCAGCGCGGTCGCCCGGACGCAATGGTCAGTGGCGATGCCGACCAGGTCGACCCTGTCCACGTCGTGTCGGCGCAGCCAGTCGGCCAGGCACTCGCCGTCGCCCGCATGCCCCTCGAAACCGGAGTACGCCGCCGCGTGCTCGCCCTTGTGGAAGATCGCCTCGACCCGGTCCGTGTCGAGTTCGGGGTGGAACTCCGAACCGCTGGTGCCGACCACGCAGTGCCGGGGCCAGGACTCCACGAAGTCCGGCGGATCGCCGAAGTGGGCACCCGGGTCGACGTGGTAGTCCTTGGTGGCGACCACGTGCGCCCACCGGTCCGGCTCGGCGGCGAGCAACCGGGAGATCCCGGCGGCCACCCCTGCGCCGCCGGCGACGGCCAGCGAGCCGCCCTCGCAGAAGTCGTTCTGCACGTCCACGATGATCAGCGCGTTGGCCATCGGGGTCTCCTCTCTCCGTGCGGTCGGTGGCGCTCGGGGGGCCTCAGCCTGCGGGTACGACGGTGACCGGCACGGCCGGGTCGCCAGCCGACAGCTTCAGCCCCTCCCACGGGATGGAGATCAGACACTCCCGCAGGTGTTCCCGCGACTCGTCGAGGGTGGGCAACGTCACCGGCTCACCGGCCACCACGTACGACTGCTGGAGCAGGCGGTCGTTGGGCTGCCGGTCCGGAACGCCCTGCGGGACGATGACCTCCTCGGTGGCGGTGCCGGTCGGCTTGTGCCGGCGGACCGCGACCTTCCGGCCGCCGATCGTCGCCTTGTGCTCGGAGCGCTTCACCACCGGCCGTCCCTCGACCTCGACCAGCTTGTAGACCAGCCCCGCGGTCGGTGCCCCGGAGCCGGTGACCACTGCCGTGCCGGCGCCGTACATGTCCACCGGTTCGGCGGCCAGCGCGGCGATCGCGTACTCGTCCAGGTCACCGGAAACGATGATCTTGGTCTCGGTGGCGCCCAGCGAATCGAGCAGCTCCCGGGACTGTTGAGCGATCACCGCGAGGTCACCGGAGTCGATCCGTACGGCCCGCAGCTCCGGCCCGGCCACCGCTATCGCGTTGCGGATGCCCTGGCTGATGTCGTACGTGTCGACCAGCAGCGTGGTGTCCTTGCCCAGCGTGGCGACCTGCGAGGCGAACGCCGCCCGCTCGTCGTCGTGCAGCAGTGTGAACGCGTGCGCCGCGGTGCCCGCCGTCGGGATGCCGTAGCGCTCACCTGCGGCGAGGTTGGACGTGAACCGGAACCCGGCCAGGTACGCGGCCCGCGCCGCGGCCACCGCCGCTTCCTCGTGTGCCCGACGCGACCCCATCTCGATCAGTGCCCGGCCCCGAGCCGCGGTCACCATCCGGGCCGCTGCGGCCGCCACCGCGCTGTCGTGGTTGAGGACGGACAGCGCCAGCGTCTCCAACACCACACACTCGGCGAAGCCGCCGGAGACGGTGAGGATCGGTGAACCGGGGAAGAAAAGCTCACCCTCGGCGTACCCGTCGACGTCGCCGGTGAAGCGGTAGTCGGTGAGCCACGCCGCCGCCGTCTCGTCGACCACCCCGGTACGCAGCAGGAACTCGACCTCGGCGCTGTCGAACCGGAAGTCGCGGATCAGCTCGATCAGCCGGGTCGTCCCGGCGACCACGCCGTACCGGCGGCCGCTCGGCAGCCGGCGGCTGAACACCTCGAAGACACACCGGCGATCGGCGGTGCCGTCCTTCAGTGCCGCGCTGACCATGGTCAGCTCGTAGTGGTCGGTCAGGAGCGCGGGGCGGTGGATGCTCACCGCCCCAGCCTAAGGTTCAGCTCGTGTCGCCGCCGTCGTGGCCCGGGATCGAGCGTAACGCCGCCCACAGCTCGGCCCGACCGGTGACGCCGAGCTTGGCGTAGATCCGTTGGAGGTGGTTTTCCACAGTGCGCGCCGAGAGGTAGAGCCGTTCGGCGATGGCCCGACTGGGGGCGCCGTGCGCGGCGAGGCGTGCCACCTGCCACTCCCGCTCGGTGAGCACGGGCGCGCCGGCCTGGAGCGCCGCCGTCCGGATCAGGTCACAGCGGCCGAGCAACCCGGCGAGGCGCTCCCGGGCGTCGTTGGCCGCGGCCGAGTGCTGCCTGCGCAACCGCTGGACTGCCTGGGAGGTGGCCTCGGCGGCGTACACGGTCAACTCCAGGGCCGCGTAGTCGTCGGCGACCGCGAGCAGGTCGGTGGGGGAGTCGGTGACCGCGGCGCGGGCGTGCCGGGCCAGCAGCGGCGGGAGCACCCCGTCGACCCGCTCGGAGAGTTCGGCGAGGCGCTGCGCGACGGTGCGCCGGCCGCCATCGGAGCAGGTGGGCCCGACCGCCATGCCAGCCTGGTCCAGTCGGACGAGGTCGTGCAGGACGTGCACCTCGTGCCCGGCGAAGCCGTCCGAACGCAGCCGGTCCACCAGGTCGCCGAGGTGTTTGACAGCGCCCGGCAGGTCTCCCGTCGCGGCGAGCGTCGCGCCCCGAGCCTGCTCCAGCCACGGGTAGAGCACCGCCATGCCCGGCGCGTGGGTGCGGTCGGCTTCGGCCATCGCCGCAACCGCCTGCGCGGCGTCACCCCGCAGCGCCGCGGACTGGGCGCGTTCGGCCTGGGCCAGACCGGCGTAGACCCGACTCGTGGCCAGCACCGCGCAGGCGCCCAGGGACGCCCGCATGGCCGAGTCGCTCTGCCCGCGCAGCCGGGCCGCGTACGCCTGGAGGATGGCCAGGTAGCCGGTGCCGAGGCGGAAGTCGCCGGCGCCGGCGAGGTCGGCGAACTCGTCGGCCACGATCGCGTCGATCCCGGCCAGGTCGCCGGTGAGCATGAGCCGGGTGCCCCGGGCCAGCTCCAGGGCCAACTGGAGGTACGGCATGTCGGTGCGCCAACTGGCCGCGGCCGAGTGCACCTGGGCGATCGCCGTACCGCTGCGGGTCAGCTCGCCCTGCGCGGCCTGGACGTACGCGATGGTGGAGCGGGCCAGCTCGCGGGCGGCGACGCCGGCCGCCGGCCGGTCCAACACCTGTCGGCTGAGCTGCAGCGCGGTGGCCGTGTCCAGTCGGTGTAGGCGCATGATCGCCTCGAAGGCGTGCACCCGGGACCGGTCGGCGGAGTCGCTGAGCTGCTCGACCCGGCTCGCGATCTCCTCCACAGTGGACTCCCGGCTCAACCCCCAGTAACTGACCATGCCGCGAACGGTCAGCCAGCGGCAGAGCCGCCGCTCGTCGCCGGGCTCGGGCGTCACCGCGTCGAGGACCTCGATCGCCTCTTCGGGCCGGTCGGCGAACATCAGGATGGTGGCCAGCAGCTCCGCCGCGTCGTAGCCGCCGTCGGCGTTCAGCGCGGCCCGCGCCAGCCGGGTCGCCAGCGGTACGTCGTAGCGGGTGAACGCCTGCACCGCGGCGTCCAGCAGCAGGGCCGGATCCTGTGCCGTGCCCGAGTCGAGTCGCCAGACGGCCACCCGCAGCAGGTCGTCACGGCGGCGTTTGCCGACCTGCTCAAGCAGCTCGGCGAGGTGTGCCTGGAGTCGGCGGGTGCGGCTCACCGGACAGCGCCGGCGCATCACCTCGCCGTAGAGCGGGTGCGCCAGCCGGACGTTTGTGCGCCGGTCGTGTTGGACCACGGAGATCAGCCCGCGTTCCTCGGCGGTCTCCACGTCCGACTGCTCGGCGGCCTGCCTCAGGAGGTGCAGGCCCAGCGGTTCGCCGAACGCGACCAGCTCGACGACAGCGCGGACGCCGTCGGTGAGCTTGCCGACCCGGGTGTCGATGAGGTCGGTCAGGTTGGGCGCCAGCTCCAGTCGCCCGGTCCACTTCCAGATCCCGTAGGTGCGCTTCAACTCCGCGCTGCCGCTGGCGGCGTGCACCAACTCGCGCAGCAGCAGCGGGTTGCCGGCCGACAGGCGGCCGAGCCGGTCGGCGGAGCCGGCGTCGACCGGGCCGCCCAGGATCGCCGCCAGCAGGTCGGAGGTCTGCTCCTGCGGCATCGGGGTCAGCTCGACGTGTTCGACCAGGTCGTCGGTCCAGAGTGCGCGGATCGGCAGCGGGATCTGCTCGCCGTCGCGCAGGGTGCCGACCACTGTGGCGTTCTCGGCGCGGGCGACCAGGTGCACGAGCGCGGCCGAGGGTGGATCGAGGAGGTGGGCGTCGTCGATGGCGAGCACGATCCGGCGGCCGGCCGCCTGCTGTTGCAGCAGGTTGAGCGCCCAGCGCAGGATCCCGGCGGGGGAGAGGCCCTGGGGTTGCTCGGCGGGCAGGACCTGGACCAGCCCGCCGAACGGCAGCGCGGCGGTGGTGGCGCTGGCGGCGATGGACCAGATCGCGAACCGGTCGGTGGGCAACCCACCGACGCCCTCGCGCAGCAACCGACTCTTGCCGATGCCAGCGCTGCCGCTGAAGAAGAGCCCACGGCCGGCCTCACCGGTCACCGCCTCCAACAGGCGGTTGAGCTCATCCGTGCGGCCGACGAACTCCCATCGACTCATTCGCGCAGCATATCGACCGGAATCCGTCCGCGCCCGCACCGTCACCGTGCGAAGTTGAGTAACCGCACAATTACCGGTGAGTATTTGAGGTGTCCCGCCCGGTCGCCAGCCCGCCCGTAGTCTTCCGACATCCGGGTTTGCGTTCCGGAACTTTCGCGACCGGACCCACGGTCACCTGCAACGGGAGGCACCTGATGAAGCAGGGCCCTCTCCCCTCGGTCGACTCGCCGGACGACATGACCGGCCCAACCGACCTACCCACCTGCGGCCCCCTCCCCAGCCGGGTCGGCGTGTCCGGCGCCGCCCCGGACGAGCCGCTCGGTGTGGTCGCCGTCGGTCCGGCCGGTGCCGAACGGCGGGCCGTGCTCGCCACAGTGCTCGGGCTCGACCCGGTCATGCTCACCGTGCCGGCCGGCAGTTGGTTGGTGGTGCGCGACGCCAAGGTGCCCACCCGGGCTGCGTTCGTGCCGGGCTACCGCCAGCCGCACTCGTACGGCGCGGACCGGGATGCCGCCGGTCCGGCGTTGGCCCGCCCGCCTCGACGTGTCGAGTTGAGCGTGCCCGAGCCGCTGCTGCGGCACTTCACCCTGATCGACGTACCGGACACCGCCACCCTCGGCGTGTCCGGCACCCGGGTGCTGCTCGAAGCGGTGGGCAGAGCCGGCGCGCTGCTCTTCGTGATCGCCGCCGACCAGGCTTTCACCGCCGCCGAGTTGAACCTGCTCGCCGAAGTCGCTCCGACCTCGGTGGAGGTCGTCTTCGCGGTCACCCCGGGTGCGGCAGGTTGGGCTCCGCTGGCCGACGGCGCGGCGACTACGGAGGGCGCGGGGGCGTCCGTCCCGCCGGTCGGGGGTGCGGAGACCGAGGTGGATGCGGTCGCGGTGACGGTGGAGGCACACCGGGCGGTGCTCCTGGCCGCGGTGCCGGCGCTGGCCGGCGCGCGGTGGTTCCCGGTCGACGACGCCGACACCGCCGCCGACCTGCGGCGGGCGCTGGTGGGCTGGGCGTCGCGTGAGGGGTTGCAGCGGGCCAGCGTCGACCCACCGGTCCTGCCGGGTCAGCACTGTCGCGTCGCCGTGGCCGCCGACCCGGGTGACTGGTCCGAACGGCTCGACCGCCACGCCCGCTCGTGTGCTCAGCGGATCCGCCAGCACCTCGCCCTGGAGTTGGCGAACATCCACCTGCGGGCCGTTCAGGAGATCGTGTTCGGAGTCGGCTGTGCCGGCCTACCGGATCTCCTCGACCGGGAGATGGCGGCATTGTCGCTGTTGGCGACCGCGCAGTGCGACCAGGCGGTGCGCGGCATCGTGACCGACGTCGCGTCCCAGGTGCTCGGCGTGCCGCCGACCGAAGGCGTGCGACGCCGGATCACCCGGGCCGTGCAGTACGGACTTTCCGATCACCGGCCCGGCCAGGAATTGGACAAGGTGCTGTTGATCACCAGTACGGCCGGCGTGGCCGAGTTGACCGGCTCGGAGGCGATCGACGCCGCCGCCAGCTATCCGACGGCGTCCCGTGACGAGGTGCTCCCGCCGGTCGCTGTGGCACTCTCCGGCGGGTGCTGGCAGCAGTGGCGTACGCCCGGCAACGCCGACCACAGCGCGGCGCGGTCCTGGTCCCAACGGGCGGTGCGCGAGGTCGAGTTGGGGTTGTCCAGGGAGATCTCCCGACGGTTCGAGGTGATCCGCCTCTCGCTGGGCGTGGTGCTCTCCGATGCAGTCGATCACGGCATTCTGCTCGCCTGACGGCGCGCCCACCGGTGAGTCCGGGTCCGGGCCGGACCCCGCCTCCGAGGGCGTCCGGGGCGGGTCGGGAGTGCCCGGGGTGGGTGATCCGCGCCGGGCCGGCGTTCCGGTTCCTCGGTTCCGGGAAACCGGTGGCACGATGGGGGGCATGGCAGCTCCGCAGGTTGTACCGGTCGAGACGCCGGACACTGACGAGGTGCCGGCGTCCGACCGGCAGTGGGTGACGATCGTGTGGGACGACCCGGTCAATCTGATGACGTATGTGACCTGGGTCTTCCAGAAGCTTTTCGGCTACAGCCGGGAGAGGGCCGAACAGCTGATGCTGGACGTGCACCACAAGGGTCGCGCCGTGGTCTCCACCGGTGCCCGCGAGCGGATGGAGCACGACGCGTCGCAGCTGCACGCGTACGGGCTGTGGGCGACGGTGGACAGATCATGAGCATGTTCCATCGCCAGGCCGGTCGCTACGTCGCCGTCTTCGCCGTCGACGAGGTGCGGGTGCTGCGCAAGGTCGCCTCCGAGGTGGTGGGTCTGCTCACCGATGGCTTCGACCACACCGACCCGGTCGTCGGTCGGCTCTTTCCGGCGGTCTACCCGCAGGACGCTCCGGGCACCGCCGAGTTCCGCCGCTACACCGAGGGTGACCTGAAGACGGCGAAGATCGATCAGGCGGGGGCGATCCTGGCCGCGTTGCCGGACGACGCCGGTGGCGAGGTGCGGTTGGACGCCGAGGCCGCCGAGGCGTGGTTGCGGGCGCTCAACGACGCTCGGCTCGCGATGGGCGTCCGCCTGGAGATCAAGGACGGCACGGATCTGGGCGAGGAGCTGGACGACGCGGTCGCCGAGGACCCGGGTTCCAGCCGGGTGTTCCAGCTTTCGGTCTACGCCTATCTCGGGTATCTACAGGAGTCGCTGCTCAACGCCTTGATCGACTAGGGGTGACCGGCACCACTTCGGCCCGTGCCCGGCAGGCGTTAGGCTGGTGCACGTGCTGAGCATCGACCGGTCGATCATCGACGCGATCGTCGCCCACGCGCGCCGGGATCACCCCGACGAGGCGTGCGGCGTGGTCGCCGGTCCCGTCGGCAGCGACACCCCGACCCGGCACATCCCGATGGACAATGCCGCGCGGTCGATGACCTTCTACGAGTTCGACTCGATGGAGCACCTGCGCGTGTGGCGGGAGATGGACGACCGGGACGAGGAGCCCATCGTCATCTACCACTCGCACACCGCCACCGAGGCGTACCCGTCGCGGACGGACGTCTCCTTCGCCGGTGAGCCGGGGGCGCACTACCTGCTCGTCTCGACCCGTGAGCCCGACTCGGAGGAGATCCGGTCGTTCCGGATCGTCGACGGCGTGGTCACCGAGGAGCCGGTCCAGGTCGTGGAGGCCGGCGTCGACCCGCACGCCGTCCAGTCCTACATGTTCGGGCAGAGCCCGGCGACTGTCGATTACGAGTGTTCCGGCCGCTGACCTGTCAGCGCCGCAGCCCGTTTCGTCCCGTCACCGTAGGCACACCCGATCGAGGAGTTCGACATCATGGCCATTGAGGTTCGCATCCCCACCATCCTGCGCAGCTACACCGGCGGCGCCAAGGTCGTCGACGGCACCGGCGACACGCTCGCCGATCTGCTCACCGACCTGGATTCCCGGCACGGCGGTCTGCGCGGCCGGCTGATCACCGACGCGGGCACGCTGCACCGCTTCGTCAACGTCTACGTCAACGACGAGGATGTCCGTTTCCTCGGCGCGCTGGACGCGAAGCTCTCCGACGGCGACAGCGTCACCATCCTGCCGGCCGTGGCCGGCGGCGCGTTCGGCTTCGCCGCCGCCGCGGCGATCAGTTCGCACAGCGCCGCCGCCGCGGCGATCAGCTCGCACAGCGCCTCCGCGGTGGCCCGCGACGCCGTCGCGGCTCGCTGAGGTCGGCCGCCATGGCGCGGTACGACAGCCTGCTCGACGCCTGCGGGGGTACGCCGCTGGTCGGCCTGCCCCGACTCTCCCCGACGGTGCCCGACGGGGCTCCTCCGGTGCGGCTCTGGGCCAAGCTGGAGGACCGCAACCCCACCGGCAGCATCAAGGACCGCGCGGCGCTGTTCATGGTCCGGGCTGCGGAGGAGGCTGGCCGGCTCCGCGCGGGTGACACCATCCTCGAACCGACGAGTGGCAACACCGGCATCTCGTTGGCGATGGTGGCCAAGCTGCGCGGCTACCGGCTGGTCTGCGTGATGCCGGAGAACGTCTCCACCGAGCGGGTCCAGCTGCTCCGGATGTACGGGGCCGAGATCATCTTCTCGCCGGCGGCGGGCGGTTCCAACCAGGCGGTCGCCACCGCCAAGCAGATCGCCGCCGAGCACCCCGACTGGGTGATGCTCTACCAGTACGGCAACGAGGCGAACGCGCGGGCGCACTACGAGACGACCGGGCCGGAGCTGCTGCACGACCTGCCCAGCATCACGCACTTCGTGGCCGGGCTGGGCACCACCGGCACCCTGATGGGCACCGGGCGTTACCTGCGGGAAAAGGTCGAGGGCATTCAGGTGGTGGCCGCCGAGCCGCGCTACGGCGAGTTGGTCTACGGCCTGCGCAACATCGACGAGGGGTACGTTCCGGAGCTCTACGACGCCTCGGTGCTCTCCCGGCGGTTCTCGGTCGGCACCCGGGACGCGGTGTTGCGTACCCGTCAGCTGGTGGAGGTGGAGGGCATCTTCGCCGGGTTCTCCACCGGTGCCATCCTGCATGCCGCGCTGGCGGTGGCGCACGAGGCGGTGCGCGACGGCCGGCGGGCCGATGTGGCGTTCGTGGTCTGCGACGGCGGCTGGAAGTACCTGTCCACCGGCGCGTACGGCGGCACGCTCGCCGATGCCGAGGACGCCCTGGAGGGGCAGCTCTGGGCGTGACCGATTTTGGTCTGCCGACTACGGGCCGTCGACATTCGTCGACGGCCCGTTCGCTGCCCGGCGTACCGCGAGCGGGTGTCACGTTCGTGACAACTTCCGTTGGATGATTCTTGCCGCCGGGTGCGCCAGCGTAGGCTGCGCAGCGTGGCGTACGCGTCGGTAGAGATCATGGCTGGGACCATCGCCGGCACGGGTGCTACTGATAGTGACAGCGAGACCACTCGATGCGACTGACCGTTCTGGGAAGCGCCGGCAGTTTTCCTGGCCCCGAATCCCCCTGCTCGGCCTATCTCGTCGAGGCCGACGGCTTCCGGCTCCTGGTCGACTTCGGCTCGGGGTCGCTGTCCAGCCTTCAGCGGTACGCGGGGTTGCACGCCCCGGATGCGATCCTGCTGACCCACCTGCACTGCGACCACATGTTCGACGCCGTGCTGTACGTGGTGGTGCGCCGGTGGGCCCCGGACGGCCCCTACCCGGCGCTGCCGGTGTACGCGCCCGCCGGTGCGCCGGACCGGCTCAGCGCCGCGTACGGCGAGGACAGTTCGGTGGAGGACGTGTACCAGTTCTACGCGCTTCAGCCGGGCACCTTCCCGATCGGCCCGTTCAGCGTCACCGTCGACCGGGTCAACCACCCCGTCGAGACGTACGGCGTGCGACTGGAGCACGACGGCCGTTCGCTGTGCTACTCGTCGGACACCGCGCCCTGTGAGGCGCTGCTGCGGCTGGCCCAGAACGCCGACGTGTTCCTCTGCGAGGCCAGTTACCTCGACGGCGTGGACAATCCGCCGGATCTGCACCTGACCGGTCGGGAGGCCGGTGAGGCGGCGACCAAGGCCGCTGTCGGCCGGCTGTTGCTCACCCACCTGGTGCCCGCCTGGGGCAGCGAGGCCCACACGCTGGAGTCGGCCGCCTCCGCGTACACCGGGCCGCTCGAGGTGGTCCGGCCCGGCGCCAGCTACGACGTCTGACGCGCCGAGTCCCGGTTCGCCGGGCCGGGCCGCGGTGTTGTGCCGTACTGTTCGCCGGCCGGTCAGCGGACGGTCGTCTGGCGCACCCGTGGCACCCGCACGGTGTGGGCATGCGGATCGCCATCGTGACCGAGTCGTTCCCACCGGATGTGAACGGCGTCGCGCACTCCGTGGTGCGGACGGCGGAGCACCTGCTCGACCGGGGCCATGAGCCGGTGGTCATCGCGCCCGCCCCGCCCGGTGGCCGGCAGGGCGTGGACCGGCTGCCGTACCCGGTGGTGCGCATCCCGAGCGTGCCGCTGCCCCGCTACCAGGGCTTCCGGCTGGGTGTGCCGACCAACGCCCGACTGACCGGGGCGCTGCTCTCGGCCGAGCCGGACGTGGTGCACCTGGCCAGTCCGTTCGTCCTGGGCGCCCGGGCGGCCACGCTGGCCAGCCGGAACCGGCTGCCCACGGTGGCCGTGTACCAGACCGATGTGGCGGCGTACGCCCGGGCGTACCGGGTGAGTTGGGGCGAGGCGGCGGCCTGGCGGCGGATCCGCGAGATCCACAATTCGGCGCAGCGCACCCTCGCCCCCTCCACCCGGGCCGCCGCCGACCTGATCGCCAACGGGGTGCAGCGGATCTGGCTGTGGCGGCGCGGCGTGGACGCCGTTCGCTTCGATCCGGCCAAGCGGTGCGCGGCGTTGCGGGACCAGCTGGCGCCCGGCGGTGAGCTGCTGGTCGGCTACGTCGGGCGGCTCGCCCCGGAGAAGCGGGTGGAGTTGCTGGCGGCGACGTCGCGACTGCCCGGGGTGCGGGTGGTGGTGGCCGGAGACGGCCCGACCCGCCGCCAGTTGGCCCGCGAACTGCCCGGGGTGACCTTCCTGGGCGTGCAACAGGGCGAGGATCTGGCGCGGCTCTACGCCAGCCTGGACCTGTTCGTGCACACCGGACCGCACGAGACCTTCGGCCAGACCATCCAGGAGGCGCTGGCCTCCGGGGTGCCGGTGGTGGCCCCGGCCAGCGGCGGCCCGGTCGACCTGGTCGACCAGGGCGTGACCGGACTGCTGGTGGCACCGAACGACGGCGACGCGCTCGCCGCGGCGGTGGCCGAGCTGACCGGTGACGCCGATCGGCGGCGGGCCTACGGGCTGGCCGCCCGGGTCGCGGTCAGTCGCCGCAGCTGGGCGGCGGTCGGCGACGAGCTGATCGGGCACTACCACGCGGTACGCGCCGTCGCCGCCACCGCCGGCCTGCCGGCCGCCTCGTGACCGGGGCCGCCGGAGGGCTGCGGATCGCGCGGCTCGCCAACTTCGTCACGGAACGCTCCGGCGGCCTGCGTACCGCGCTGCGGCACCTCGGTGCCGGTTACCGGGCGGCCGGGCACGATCCGGTGCTGGTGATACCCGGTCAGCGGGCCGCCGACGAGACGTACCCGTGGGGGCGGGTGGTCACAGTGCCCGGACCGCGGCTGCCGGGCAGCGGTGGCTACCGGCTGCTCGCCGGCCGACGCCGGTTGGCCCGGCTCCTCAGCGACCTGGCACCGGACCGGTTGGAGGTCTCCGACCGGTCGTCGCTGCGCTGGACCGGCCGGTGGGCGCGGGCGCACGGGGTGCCGTCGGTGATGGTGTCGCACGAGTCGCTGACCGGGCTGCTCGGCCAGTGGGGTGTGCCGGACCCGCTGCGCCGCCCGACCGCCGACCGGCTGAACCGGGCGACCAGCCGGGCGTACGACCGGATCGTCTGCACGACCCGGTGGGCTGCCGAGGAGTTCGACCGGATCGGCGCCGGCAACGTGGACCTGGTGCCTCTCGGGGTGGACCTGGACACCTTCGCCCCGCAGCGGGCCGACCCACGGGTGCGCGAGCGGTACGCCGACGCCACCGAGTTGCTGCTGGTGCACTGCGCCCGGCTGTCCCCGGAGAAGCGACCCGAGTTGGCGGTGCAGACCCTCGCCGAACTGCGCCGGGCGGGCGTACCGGCGGTGCTGGTGATGGCCGGTGACGGCCCGTTGCGCGGCGCCCTGGCCCGACGGGCTGCGGGGCTGCCGGTCACGTTCACCGGTTTCCTGCCGGACCGCGCCGCGGTGGCCGCGTTGCTGGCCAGCGCGGACGTGGTGCTGGCACCGGGCCCGGTGGAGACCTTCGGCCTCGCCGGCCTGGAGGCGCTGGCCTGCGGCACTCCGGTGGTGGTCAACGCGGCCAGCGCGCTGCCCGAGGTGGTCGGCGAGGCCGGGCTGGCGGCGTACGGCTCGGGGGTGTCGATGGCGGCGGCGGTGAGCCGCCTGGCGGCCCGCCCGGAGGCGCAGCGGCGGCGGGCCGCGCGGGCGCGGGCCGAGGAGTTCGGCTGGCCGGCGGCGGTCGCCGGGTTCCTCGGTGTGCACGGCGCGGACGCTGGTCGGGGCACCCCGGCGGAGGTGGATCGCCGCACCGCATAGGGTGCAGGCATGGTGCGACCTGACGGGCGAGGGCCCTCTCAACTTCGACCGGTGACCCTGACCCGTGGCTGGAGCACCCATCCGGAGGGCTCGGTGCTCGTCGAGTTCGGCGGCACGCGGGTGCTCTGCACGGCGAGCGTCACCGAGGGGGTGCCCCGCTGGCGCAAGGGCTCCGGGCTCGGCTGGGTGACCGCCGAGTACGCGATGCTGCCGCGGGCCACCAACACCCGCTCCGACCGGGAGAGCGTCAAGGGTCGGGTCGGTGGCCGTACCCACGAGATCTCCCGGCTGATCGGCCGCAGCCTGCGGGCCAGCATCGACCTCAAGGCGCTCGGCGAGAACTCGATAGTGCTCGACTGCGACGTGCTCCAGGCCGACGGCGGCACCCGCACGGCCGCGATCACCGGCGCGTACGTCGCGTTGCACGACGCGGTGGGCTGGCTCGCCGCCCGGAAGTCGTTGGCCGGCAAGCCGGAGAAGGTGATGCACCGCTCGGTGTCCGCGGTCAGCGTGGGGATCATCGCCGGGGAGGCCCGGCTCGACCTCTGCTACGAGGAGGACGTCGCCGCCGAGGTGGACATGAACGTGGTGTGCACCGGGGAGGGAGACTTCGTCGAGGTGCAGGGCACCGGCGAGGCGGGCGTGTTCGCCCGCGACCAGCTCGACGCCCTGCTCGACCTGGCCGTCGCCGGCTGCGCCGAGTTGGCCGAAGCCCAGCGGAAGGCTCTCGCGTGAGCGCGAGGAGTGAGCTTGCGAGCCCCGCAGTCGCGAACAGAGGTGACTCAGCATGAACAAGGTCCTACTCGCCACCCGTAACCGCAAGAAGCTGGTCGAGCTGCAGCGGATCCTGGACGGCGCCCTCGGCGCGCACCGGATCGCCCTGCTCGGCCTGGACGACGTCGAGCAGTACGCGGAGCTGCCGGAGACCGGCCTGACCTTCGGCGAGAACGCGCTGATCAAGGCGCGGGAGGGTTGCCGGCAGAGCGGGCTGCCCACCATCGCCGACGACTCGGGGCTCGCGGTGGACGCGCTCAACGGGATGCCGGGGGTGTTCAGCGCCCGCTGGTCCGGCCGGCACGGCGACGACCGGGCCAACCTTCAGCTGGTGCTGGACCAGATCGCCGACGTGCCGGACGAGCAGCGGGCCGCCTCGTTCGTCTGCACTGTGGCGTTGGTGCTGCCCGGCGGCAAGGAGCACCTCGTCGACGGCCGGCAGTCCGGGCGGGTGCTGCGCGCGCCGCGCGGCGACGGCGGGTTCGGCTACGACCCGATCTTCCTGGGCGACGGACAGGACCGGACCAACGCCGAGCTGACCCCGGCGGAGAAGGACGCCATCAGCCACCGGGGCAAGGCGCTGCGCGAGCTGGCCAAGCTTGTCGCGAAGGTTCTGCCGCCCGCCGCCTGACGGGCGGGAGGTGCTGCCGCCCGCCGCCTGACCCGCGGTGGACGACAGCGACCCGACGGGAGATCAGCCCAGCGGGCCGACCTCCCGTTCGATGGCGGCGCGCAACTCCGGCCCGGCGACCACGGCACGGGCTGCCTCCATCACCGGGGCGAGGAACACGTCCGGGCCGGGCTCGCCGGCTGCCGCACCGAGTGCGGCGACGGCCGCCCGGCCGGCCGGGGACGGCTCCAGCGGGGCGCGCAACTGCAAGCCGCGTACGCCGGCGAGCAGCTCCACAGCGAGCAGGCTGGTCAGGTTGTCCAGCACGGTCCGCAGCTTCTTGGCCGCCGCCCAGCCCATCGAGACGTGGTCCTCCTGCATGCCGCTGGTGGGCAGCGAGTCCACCGAGGCGGGGGCGGCCAGCCGACGGTTCTCGGCGACGATCCCGGCCGCCGTGTACTGGGCGATCATCAGCCCGGAGTTGACCCCGGCGTCGGGGGAGAGGAACGCCGGCAGCTCCCGGGAGCGGGTGACGTCGAGCAGCCGGTCCACCCGCCGCTCGGCGATCGCGCCCACCTCGGCGGCGGCGATGGCCAGGAAGTCCGCGGCGAAGCCGAGCGGCGCGCCGTGGAAGTTACCTGTCGACTCGACCCGGCCGTCCGGCAGCACCACCGGGTTGTCCACAACGGACACCAGCTCCCGGGCCGCGACGGTGCGGACGAAGTCCAGTGTGTCGCGGGCCGCGCCGGCCACCTGCGGGGCACACCGCATCGAGTACGCGTCCTGCACGGCGTGCGCCAGGTCGTCGCGGTGCGAGTCCATCACCCGGGAGTCCTGCAACAACAGGTGGATGTTCGCCGCCGACGCCGCCTGACCGGGGTGCGGGCGGATCGCGTGCAGCTCGGGCAGGAACGGCCGCTCCGAGCCGAGCATCGCCTCGATGGCCAGCGCCGCCGTCACGTCGGCCATGGCGAACAGGTGCGCCGAATCGTGGATGGCCAGCAGCAGCATGCCGAGCATGCCGTCGGTGCCGTTGATCAGCGCCAGCCCCTCCTTGGCGGCCAGCTCGATCGGCTTGAGCCCGGCGGCGGTCAGCGCGTCGGCCGCGTCCTGCCGCTCACCGGCCGGGCCGAGCACCCAACCCTCACCCAGCAGCACCAGCGCGCAGTGCGCCAGCGGCGCCAGGTCGCCGGAGGCGCCCAGCGAGCCATGCTCCGGCACCCACGGGGTGATGTCGTGGTTGAGCAGGTCGACCAGGGCCTCCGCGACCAGCGGCCGGACCCCGGAACAGCCCAGGGCGAGGGACCGGACCCGCAGCAGCATCATGGCCCGGACCACCTCGCGCGGCATCGGGGCGCCCACCCCGGCGGCGTGCGAACGGATCAGCGCGTGTTGCAGCTCGGCCCGCCGGTCCGGGGCGATGAAGGTGTTGGCCAACGCGCCGAACCCGGTGGAGACCCCGTAGACGGGACGGCCCGACGACTCGATGCCGTCCACGATGGCCCGGCTGGTCGCCATCGCGTCGATGGTGGCCGGGGCGAGGACGACCGTGGCGGTTCCGCGGGCCACCGCGAGCACGTCGTCGGCGGTGATCCCGGTGGGCTGGATGGTCACGTTCGTCATTGCGGTACTCCGTTGCGTATTACCTGGCGGATCAGGGGGACACCGGGCCGGTAGGCCAGGTGCAGGTGTGACGGCGCGTCGAGGACGACGAGGTCGGCCCGCGCGCCGGGGGTGAGGACACCGATGTCGTCGCGGCGCAGCGCCCGCGCGCCACCGGCGGTGGCGGCCCAGACCGCCTCCGCCGGGGTCATCCGCATCTCGCGGACCGCCAGGGCCACGCAGAACGGCATCGACGAGGTGTACGACGAGCCGGGGTTGCAGTCCGTCGCCAGCGCCACTGTGACCCCGGCGTCGAGCAGCCGGCGGGCGTCCGGGTACGGCGAGCGGGTCGAGAACTCCGCGCCGGGCAGCAGGGTCGCCACCGTGCGGGTGCCCGACCCGTCGCTGTGGGCCGTGTCGGCCAGTGCGGCCACGTCAGCGTCGCTCAAATGGGTGCAGTGGTCGACGCTGGCCGCGTCCAACTCCACGCCCAGCTGCACCCCGGGGCCGGGGCCGAGCTGGTTGGCGTGCAGTCGTACGCCCAGCCCGGCGGCCTGACCGCAGGCCAGGATGGCGCGGGCGTGGTCCACGTCGAAGGCGCCCCGCTCGCAGAACACGTCGATCCACTTCGCGTACGGAGCGGCGGCGGCCAGCATCGGTCCGCAGACCAGTCCGACGTAGTCGTCCGGGCGGTCGGCGTACTCGGCGGGCACCACGTGCGCGCCCAGGAAGGTGGTCTCGGTGCTGGTCTCGGCGGCGATCCGCAGCGAGCGGGCCTCGTCGGCGACGGTCAGGCCGTACCCACTCTTGATCTCCATGGTCGTGGTGCCCTGGCGCAGCGCCTCCCCGCGCAGTCGGCGCACGGTGACCCGAAGCTCGTCGTCGGTGGCGGCCCGGGTAGCGCCGACAGTGGTCCGGATGCCTCCGCCGGTGTAGGGCTGACCGGCCATCCGAGCGGCGAACTCGGCGGCCCGGTCGCCAGCGAAGACCAGGTGGGCGTGGCTGTCCACGAAACCGGGCAGCACGGCGGCCCCACCGGCGTCGACGTGGTGGTCGGCGGCCGGCGCGTACGCGGACGGCCCGACCCAGACCACCCGGCCCTCCTCGACCAGTACGGCGGCGTTGCGGCGGATGCCGAGCGGGCCCTCGCCGGCACCGTTGGTGACCAGCTCCCCGATGTTGTCGACCAGCAGGCTGCTCATGAGGGAATCACCGCCTCGATGGCCGCCGACAGTTCGGCCGGCACGTCGACGGTCAGGTGTCGGCCCTCGGCGACCACCACGCGGCCGTCCACCACCACCTGCTCGACGTCGGCCGCGCCGGCAGCGAAGAACGCGCCGACCGGCGGCACCCCGGCGGTGCGGGCGCTGTCCAGGCGTACCGTCACCAGGTCGGCGCGGGCGCCCACGGCGATCCTCCCGGCGTCGGCCCAGCCCAGCGCGGCGTGCCCGGCGACGCTGGCCGCGCTCAGCAGGTCGAGTGGCGCGAAGTGGCCGCGCCGGCGGGTACGCAGGCGCTCGTCCAGCTCCACCGCCCGAGCCTCCTCGAACAGGTCGATCACGGCGTGGCTGTCGCTGCCGAGGCTCAGCCGGATGCCCGCGTCGGCCATCCGCCGGGCCGGGCCGATGCCGTCGGCGAGGTCCCGTTCGGTGGTCGGGCAGAGGCACACCCCGGTCCGGCTGTCACCGAGCAGCGTCAGGTCCGCGCTGGTGGGGTGGGTGGCGTGGACGGCTGTGGTGTCCGGCCCGAGCACGCCGTGCTCGGCGAGCAGCGCGGTGGGCGTGCGCCCGTGCACGGCCCGGCACTCGTCGTTCTCGGCGGGCTGCTCGGAGAGGTGCACGTGCAGCGGTGCCTGCCGGTCGCGGGCCCAGTCGGCGACAGTGCGCAACTGGTCGGCGGGGACGGCCCGCGCCGAGTGCACTGCCGCGCCCACCCGGGCGTGTGGGTCCGTCGGCTGGAACGCCGCCGCCCGTCCGGCCCAGCGGCCGGCGTCACCGTCGCCGAAGCGGCGCTGTGGACCGGCGAGGGGCCGACCGTCCACGCTGGAGGTCAGGTAGCAGGTGTCCAGCAGTGTGAGTCGGATCCCGGCGTGCGCGGCGGCCTCCACCAGCGCGGCGCCCATCGCGTTCGGGTCGTCGTACGCGCCACCGTCCGGCCGGTGGTGCAGGTAGTGGAACTCGCCCACGCAGGTGATTCCGGCGAGCGCCATCTCGGCGTAGACGGCCCGGGCCAGGGCGAGGTACGTGTCCGGGTCAAGCCGGTCCGCGACGGCGTACATCTGGTCCCGCCAGGTCCAGAAGTCGCCCCGCCCGCCGTGGGTACGCCCGCGCAGCGCCCTGTGGAAGGCGTGCGAGTGTGCGTTCGCGAGGCCGGGCAGGGTCAGGCCGGGCAGCCGGGTGGCGTCGCCCAACACCTCCACGCCGGCGGCCGGGCCGCCAGCCCCCGCCAGCGGTGTGAGTGCGGCGATCCGCCCGTCCTCAACCTCGATGAGCACGTCAGGGGTGGGTTCGGCGTGCTCGGGCAGCCAGGCGTATTCAGCGAGCCAGCGGGCGGTGGTCATACTCCTCGCCTCCTTTGGAGCTGAATCGTCTGCGACATCAGCGGCCGGGGTGACGCCGACAGTTGGGGCGCTTCGGCTGATTCGTTTACGACATCAGCTCCAAAGGACGACAACAGGAGATGCCGCACCTCGCCACGCCGGAGACTCCGCACCCACCGACGCCGCAGCTCCGTGCCGTCCGCGGAGCGGCTCGCGATGTCGTTCACCGGCATGTCAGCTCCTCCAACACCCGGGCCAGCGCTCGCACCCCGGCGGCGCAGTCGTCGTCGGTGGCCGCCTCGGCGGGGGAGTGGGAGACACCGGTCGGGTTACGCACGAAGAGCATCGCTGTGGGCAGGTACGCGGCGAGCACTCCGGCGTCGTGCCCCGCGCCGGTGGGCAGCACCGGCGCGTCGAGCAGCGTGGCCAGCCGTTTGGCCAGCCCGCCGTCGAAGGCGACCACCGGGGTGGCCGACTCCTCGGTGACGGTCACCGTCGTACCGTCGCGGCGGGACCGCTCGGCGAGCTTGCCGCGCACCGCGTCGACAAGCCCGGTCAGCGTCTCCGGGTCGGCGGCCCGGGCGTCCAGCCAGCCGGTCACCTTCGACGGGATCGCGTTTGTGGCGTTGGGTTCGACGGCGACCCGGCCCACTGTGGCGTGCGCGCCGCGCAGCCGGGCCTCCTTATTGGCCGCCAGCACCATGAACGCGTAGGTCAGCATCGGGTCACGCCGGTCGGCCATCCGGGTGGTACCCGCGTGGTTGCCCTCGCCGACCACGTCGAAGCGCCACCGGCCGTGCGGCCAGATCGCGCTGGCCACCGCGACCGGCGCGTCCGTGTCGACGAGCGCCCGGCCCTGCTCGACGTGCAACTCGACGAAGGCGCCGAACCGGCCCAGCAGCTCCGGGCGGGCGCCCGCCGGCCGGTCGCCGAGCGCCTCGGCGAAGCTCACCCCGGCCGCGTCGCGCAGGCCGGCCGCACGGTCGGCCGACAGCGCCCCGGTGAGCAGCCGCGAACCCAGACACGGCACGCCGAAGCGCGCACCCTCCTCCTCGACGAAGGCACCCAGAACCAGCGGCCGGTCCGGGGTGACGCCGGCGGCGCGCAGCTCGTCCACGGCGAGGAACGCGCTGACGATGCCGAGCGGCCCGTCGTACGCCCCGCCGTGCGGCACCGAGTCGAAGTGGCTGCCGGTGAGCACCGCGTCGGACGCCTCCGGGTCACCCCAGTGGGCGAAGAGGTTGCCGTTGCCGTCCTCGGTGACCGGCATGGCACGGCGCTCGGCCTGCGCGCGGAACCAGGCGCGCAGCTCCCGCTCCGGCTCGGTCAACGCGTACCGCAGATACCCGCCGCTGCCGGCGTCCCGCCCGACCGGCGCGATCTCGTCCCACAGCGCCCGGAACCGGGCGGAAAGGTCGTCGCTCATACGGCACCCTCGGTCATGGGCACCCGGACCCCGGTGCGGTCGGCGACCTCGCGGGCGCTCTCGTAGCCGGCGTCGACGTGCCGGATGACGCCCATCGCCGGGTCGTTGGTGAGCACCCGCTCGATCTTCTGACCGGCGAGGGCTGTGCCGTCGGCCACGCACACCTGCCCGGCGTGGATCGACCGGCCGATGCCCACGCCACCACCGTGGTGGATGGACACCCAGGAGGCGCCGCTCGCCGTGTTCACCAGGGCGTTGAGCAGCGGCCAGTCGGCGATGGCATCGGAGCCGTCGGCCATCCCCTCGGTCTCCCGGTACGGGCTCGCGACGCTGCCGGTGTCCAGGTGGTCGCGGCCGATCACCACCGGGGCGGAGAGTTCACCGGAGGCGACCATGTCGTTGAACCGGACGCCCGCCCGGTCCCGTTCGCCCTGGCCGAGCCAGCAGATCCGGGCCGGCAGGCCCTGGAACGCGACCCGCTCACCGGCCAGCTTGATCCAACGGGCCAGCGACTCGTTCTCCGGGAACAGGTCGAGGATGGCCCGGTCGGTGGCCGCGATGTCCGCCGGGTCACCGGAGAGCGCCGCCCACCGGAACGGACCCCGACCCTCACAGAACAACGGCCGGATGTACGCGGGCACGAAGCCCGGGAAGTCGAAGGCGCGCTGGTAGCCGCCGAGCTGCGCCTCACCCCGGATCGAGTTGCCGTAGTCGAACACCTCCGCGCCGGCGTCGAGGAAGCCGACCATCGCCTCGACGTGCTTCGCCATCGACGCACGCGCCCGGTCGGTGAACTCGGCCGGCTTCGCGGCGGCGTAGTCCCGGGCCTCGGCCAGCTCCACCCCCACCGGCAGGTACGCCAGTGGGTCGTGCGCGCTGGTCTGGTCGGTCACGATGTCGATCTCGACGCCCCGGGTCAGCAGATCCGGGAAGACCTCGGCGGCGTTGCCGACCACGCCGACGCTCAGCGCCCGGCGCTCCCGCTTCGCCGCGCGGACCCGAGCGATCGCGTCGTCCAGGGAGTCGGCGACCTCATCCAGGTAGCGGTCGTGCACCCGACGGTCGAGCCGGGTGCGGTCCACGTCCACGATCAGGCACACGCCACCGTTCATGGTGACCGCGAGTGGCTGCGCGCCGCCCATTCCGCCGCAGCCGGCGGTCAGCGTCAGCGTGCCGGCCAGGGTGCCTTCGAATCTCTTGGCGGCGACCGCCGCGAACGTCTCGTAGGTGCCCTGGAGAATGCCCTGCGTTCCGATGTAGATCCACGAACCGGCGGTCATCTGCCCGTACATGGTCAGGCCGAGCTGTTCGAGACGGCGGAACTCCGGCCACGTCGCCCAGTCGCCGACCAGGTTCGAGTTGGCCAGCAGCACCCGAGGCGCCCACTCGTGGGTGCGCATCACCCCGACCGGGCGGCCCGACTGCACCAGCATCGTCTCGTCCTCGCGCAGGTCGGTCAGCGTGCGGACCAACGCGTGGTACGACGGCCAGTCCCGCGCCGCCTTGCCGGTGCCGCCGTAGACCACCAGGTCGTCGGGGCGTTCGGCGACCTCGGGGTCGAGGTTGTTCATCAACATCCGCAGGGCGGCCTCCTGCTGCCACCCGCGGGTGGTGAGCTGGCTGCCCCGTGCGGCACGAATGGGCTGGGTCATCTCTGGTTCTCCTCCGGTCAACCGAGGAACAACTGTCGGCGGGCCGCGGAGGCTTCGAACGCCTCCAGTCGGCGCTGGGTGTCGGCCGGCGCGGCATCGCAGATCGCCTGCAACAGCACCATGGCCAGGGTCATCGGGGCGGTGTGCAGGTCGAAGACGAGCTGCGCGCCGACCGCGGCGGCGAGCACCACGTCGGCGTGCTCGGTGGCCGGGCTGACCGGCGAGTCGGTGATCGCCACCACTGTCAACCCGGCGCGGCGGGCGTCGCGCAGCGCGTCCAGGGTCTCCCGGGGGTAGCGGGGCAGCACGAATGCCAGCACGGCGGACGCGCCGGCCTCGGCGGCCTGCTCCAGACGGTCGGTGAGCAGGCTGCCGCCGTCGTCGAGGACCCGTACGTCCGGGTGCACCTTGGCCGCGAAGTAGGCGAAGTACGCGGCCAGTGGCGCGGCGGCGCGCAGGCCCAGCACCGGTAGTGGGCGACTCGCGGCGAGCAGCCGCCCGGTCTCGGCGATCCGGTCCCGGTCGGCGAGCTGACCGGCCAGTCGGTCCAGGTTGTCCATTTCGGCGCGTACCGCCTGCTGGAGTTCGTTGCCAACGTCCGTCGGTCCGCCCGGCGTCGCGGTGGTCAGGTCGCGCAGGCGGCGCCGTAGCGCCGGGTAGCCGTCGTGGCCGAGCGCGACGGCGAACCGGGTGACCGACGGCTGGCTGACCCCGGCCAGTTCGGCGACCTCGGCGGCGGACAGGTAGGCGACGGTGGGGGCGTGCTGCACCAGACAGTGCGCGATCCGGCGCTGTGTGGGGGTGAGTCGCACGCCCTGGAACAGGTCGAGCACCCGGTCAGCGGGTGCCTCGACAGCTCCTTCATTCATGGGCCGACTCTATGCATGAGAACTTTCACTGGCAAGCGACCTGGGCCGTCGCCGACCGCCCCGGGCGGGGCAGGCCCGGTTGGCCGACGGTCGGTACTATCCGCACGGCGGTTCAACGGAGGAGTGCGCATGCAGCCGGAAGGCCCCTACAGGTACACCCACGCGCTCGGCGGGTCTCCGGTGGGGAAAGCATGGGCCGCGATCGACGAGCACGGCCGTTTCGTCACCGTTGCGGTGCTCGACGCCGCCGTGGCCGCCACCCCGGGCTGGCGCGAGGCGTTCGCCGGGGCCGCCGACCTGCTGGCCAAGTCGGCCGACCCGATGCCCTACACGTACGCCGACTTCTCCGCTGCCGCACCGTGGGTGGCCTACCCGGCCGAGGCGGGTCCCGGCGCCGAGAAACTGTTCCGGGCACTCGGTGTCGACTACATCCCCGCCCCGACGGTTGCCCCACCGACGTCCGCGCCGCCCTCGGTCTCCGCGCCGCCCTCGGTGTCGGCCCCGCCCTCGGTGTCGGCCCCGCCCTCGGTGTCGGCCCCGCCTTCGGTCTCCGCCCCGCCTTCGGTGTCCGCGCCGCCGGTTTCCGGCGGTCCGCAGGCCCCGTGGGCGGTGCAGCCCGGCCCGATCCCCGGTCAGCTGGTCTCCGCGGCCCCGCACTCCGTCTCCGGCGTACCCACCTCGCCGGGGCCGGTCACCTCGTCACCGCCGGCCGCGCACATTTCCCCGGTCAGTGGGCCGGGCCCCGACGCCTTCGCGGCACCGCCGCACGACCCGTTCAGCTCGCCGACCCAACGGATCCGGCCCTCTCCGCCCCGCAAGAGCCGTACCGGGCTCTGGATCGGGATCGCCGCCCTGGTGGTGGTGCTCGTCGGTGGTGTGGGTGCCGTCGCGTGGCGCAGCTTCGGGGGGCCGTCCGACACCCCGACGGCGAGCCCCGCGCCCACCGGCGTGGCTCAGTCCGGTCCGACGGCCTCGCTGCCCACCAGCCCGCCGCAGCAGCCGGGCCTGGAGCCGCCCCGACCCGGCGACTGGCCCAGGTGGCCAGCCTTCGCCAGCGGTGAAGCGGCACGAACACTCAGCCCTGATGGTGTGGGCTTCAAGTTCGCGGTGCCAGCTGACTGGGAGTGCGCGCCCGGAGGCAGCGCCGAAGGACAGGTCGAGTACAACTGCGGCGCCTCGATCGGCGAAAACTCGGAGATCGGCGGCCAGCTGATTGTCCGTGATTGCCGAGAATGCAACGAGGAGCGGCGCACCGCCCTGCGCAAGGCGGAGGAGGCGTGGGGGCTGCAGTGGCGCGCCGCTGGGCAGTACGTCGTCCTGGTCGAAACCGTGAAGCTGAACGGCGCTGAGAGGTACGGCGTCGTTGTGGTCGCATTCTGGCGGTCGGATCCGGACGGTGCGGTCGACCGCCAACTCGTCCTGAGAATGACCGCGCCGACGGCATATATGGACACCGTTCGGCGTGTGATCAACTCTGTTCGTGACAACGCGCGCTTCTGAGGAGCCGCGGGTCGCGGTGATCAGCGGATCACGGGAGTGGGTGAGGCTGCCGGCGGACGAGCTGAACGCCCGGGGGGTGGGACCGGATCGACGGCGTCCTTTCTGGACTCCGATGCGGCACGAACCTTCTGAAAACTGTCCTTCAGGCCGTCTCGCAACGCTCGGCTCAGCGGACGTTCCACGAAACGGTGCACGACGTAGGCCAGTAACAGTGCTCCGCCGACGACGACGCCCAGAAGCAGCCACGGGGGCACATCGTCGCGCAGATGACGGATGACGGTGCGCCCGTTGGCCGAGTGGATCAGATAGAGCGGGTAGGTGAGAGCGCCGATGGTCGCCAACCCTCGCCATTGGAGCCGTGCGAACCAACCGAGCGCGATGCCGATCATCAGGAGATAGAAGAAGGCCACCAGGGCCAGCGACACTTTCCACGACATCGGCAGACCGGCCTTCACGAACGGGGCGACCCGTGCGTCCAACATGACGGCATTGATCGCGAAGGAGAAGCCGACAATGCACCAGAGTAGGAGACTCTGCCCGAACCGGTGGATGAGGTAGAGCGCCATTCCCGCGACGAAGTACGACGCGAATCGTGGCTCGACCACCAACGTCAGAAACCTGAAGTCGGAGCTGTGCGCGATGAGCGCGAGCGTGGTCCAGATCATGCAGAACATGAGGACTCGGCGGTACGTGACGCCGAAGGCGACCACGATCAGGAACAGCAGATAGAACTTCAGTTCGATCAGCAGCGTCCAGTACGGCTCGTCGAGGTTGTTCAACTGCAGCAGGTTCTGCGTCATGGTGAGGTTGCCGATGACCTGCCGCAGGTCGGGCGCCTTCTCCCCGGGGTGTGGCCACAGCACGAGGACTGACGCGGTCAGGACGACCGCGAACAGATATGCCGGCATCAGTCGGGTGACCCGTGAGGTGAAGAAGTCACTCAGGGACCGGCCCCACGAACTCATGCAGATCACGAAGCCGCTGATCATGAAGAAGAGTTCCACCCCCAGCCACCCGTAACTGGCGGCCTGCCGCAGTGGGGCGCCGAACAAATTTGCAGTGTCGGCTGCCCAGGACTCCCTGGCATCGGCGAACAGCAGGTGGTATGCGACGACCGCCATCGCGGCGAGGAAACGCAGCAGGTCCAGCACATAGAGCCGCGGTGTACGCGAAGTGGCCGGCGCGGGCGGCCGATCGAGCGCCGCTTGGATCGGCAACTCGACGGTCTGGTCCTTGAGCGTCGAGCGGTCCGCGTGCGTGAGGTTCATGTCAACGCCCTGGCGAGAGAGGTGATCGGGGGAACGTAGGATACGTACCGGCCCTCGACGACCCGGAACGGGACGCGCTTCAGGACACTTCGGATGCCACGTCTGCCGCCGGCGATAGAGGCGGGCCTGACTCCGCGGTCACCAGAGGAAGAAGACCGCCAACTCAGCTTACCGAGACCCTCGATGACTATGTGGTCCTGTACCCGGGACGAGGGGTTGGCGATATGCGCCGCAAATGACAAAAAGGGGAATTGGAGCACCTTGACCGCCCCGTTCTATTACGCCCGCCGCAGTCGACCGTGGAGGACAGTCGTGTCACACAGCGGCCCGGGACCGCTGGTTGGTCGCTCACACGCCCCTCTATGATGAGCCCGCGAAGCACAGCTTCGGCCGAGCCGATTGTCATCGGTTCTGGAATCCGAGCTCACTGACCTGGCTTCAAGGCGTGAGCTAAACCCCCGCACGACCAGCGCAGCCCTGGCAGTGACTGGCCGACCAACGCTGACTCGGAGATGCCATGTTCCCCGGCACAGGCGGTGGTCATCCCCAGGATGATCCAAGCCATGCCGTGACGACACGGCTCAACCCCAGCGAGGTGCTGGCCCAGCGGAACGTCGACCCGGCTGTGGTACCCGCCGACGCGGCGTCCGGGCCGCACTCGTCGGGCCGCCATCGAGGCCCGAGCGTCATCACGCAGCTGACCTCGGCCGGGCGGGCGCTCGTCGAGGGCCTGCGATCCGATCCGGATCAACGCATCGTCGCCGTGCTGGCAGTGCTCGTGGCGTCACTCGGTCTGGCGCCGATTGCCCTCGCCCCGTCCGAGGTGGTGATCTACAGCGGCGTCGCCACCGGCACGCCGATGCTGTACACGTACACGATCGCCATCGTGGCTGCCGTGGTCGTGATCGGGATCCAGACGCGGCGCCAACTGGCCCGTGCCTTCTTCCCGTGGGTGCCGTTCCTCGGCTGGATGCTCCTGTTCGCCGTGCTCGCCTGGGACTCGTCCCTGCGCACCGTGAGCGGCCTGGTGCACTTCAGCCTGGTGACGATCGTGTTCGCCATCGGGGCCACCGCCGAACGAGCCGACCGGCGGAACTCCTTCCTGCTCTGGGCCTTCGCGGCGGTGGCGTGGTTGCAGCTCTTCGCGATCATGATGGCGGTCATCGGCTTTCCGCTGCGCCGCATCGCCGGCCAACAGGCGCTCGACGTGCTCGGCCGCGCCACCGGCCTGACCAGCCATCCGGGCGAGCTGGCGAAGCTGCTGTTCTTCTGCGGGATGTGCGCGTTGACCCTGCCGCAGAAGACGGTGCGGCAACGCTGGGTGGCCTGGACCACGCTCGGCGCCGTCTTCCTCGGCGTCTCCCTCACCCAGAGCCGCTCGGTCCTCGCCGCAGTCGTCTCCATGATCCTCATCCTGGTGGTGCTCGAGTTCGTGACTGGGCGCTGGCAGAAGAAGTACTTCGTCGTCCTCGGGATCACCGGCCTGCTCGGCCTGGTGTCGGTGCCGTGGCTGATCGAGCGGTTCACGGCCGACCCCGAGGGTGGCGACCGTGGGCACCTGCTCCAGGTCGCCTTCGACGTGATCCGGGAGCACCCGTGGGCCGGGGTGGGCCCCAACAGCTACGTCGCCATCGCCGGCGCCTCCGATCCCCTCACCGCCAGCGGCGTGCCCGTGCACAACGTGCTGTTGCTCAGCGCGGCGGAGCTGGGCATCATCGGCGCACTGCTGCTCTGGCTGCCGTTCGCGATGGCCGCGACGACAGCGATCCACTCCGTGTTCCGGGTGCGGACCGCCGAACTGGCGCCCCGGGTTCTGGTCAGCGCGTTGCCGGGTCTCGTCCTGATCGGCATGACGGGATGGGGACTGATGCAGGGACCGTACTTCCTGATGTTCGCGCTGATCGCCGGCTACTTCTACGCTCGGTCGCGATACGTACGGGTGGCGAGTGGCTATGGTCGCGACTGAGGTCACCACGCCGGAGCGACGGCGACCGTCCCTGACCATCGTGTCGGGGCTGCTGGGCATCTCCACCCTGGCGACCCGGTCCACCACCCTGGTGGTGATGGCGTTCCTGACCAGGGGCGCCGGCACCGAGGCGGTCGGCTTCTACGGTCTCGCCACGCTCATCGCGTCGTTCACCGCCGCTGCCCTCTCCCTCGGCCTGCCGACCTACCTGACCAGGGAAGCCGCCGCGGGAACGGTGTCACCGCCGGTGGTCGCGCGGATCCACTGTGGGCGCTTCGCCGCGCTGATGGTGGCCGCCGCCGTCGCATACCCCCTGATCGGCGCGGTGCTTCCCCCGGAAGCGCAGTTCGCCTTCTTCCTGATCTTCGTGGCCAGCCTGCTGGAGCAGTGGAACGAGACGGCGTGGGTCCTCATCCGAGGCACTCCCTCGGCCTGGGCCGAGCCGCTCACGAACGTGTCCGCCGGTCTCCTGCTGGTCGGCGCCTGCGCGGTCGACGTGTGGCTGCTGGACGGGCTCACCCTGGGCGACGCCGCCGTCTACATGTCGATCGCGGCCGTCCTCCGGTCCGCTGCCGCGTTCCTCATCGTGCGCATCCTGCCGGCGCTGCGAGACTCCCGGGGTATCCGCGCGGTCCAGCACGTCCGGCAGGCCCTGCCGTACTTCGCCGCCGACCTCTTCGGTCTCTTCTACTTCCGCGGCGACGTGTTCGTCCTCGCGTTCTTCGTGGCCGCCGCGGAAGTCGGCGAATACGTGTCGGCGGCGGCGATCGTCGGACCGGTGGTCCAGGTCGCGGCGTCCATGGGCGTCGGGGCGCTCGCCTACGCCGCGCCGCGCCGCGCGTCCGGGGCCGCCCAGTCGAACGATCCGCTCACGATCTTCCGGTTCTTCGGGCTCGCGGGCCAGGCCGCCGCCGGCGTCATGTTCATCGGAATCCCGATCGGCACCGCTGTGCTGTTCGGTGACCACGCCGGCAACATTCCGACGCTGGCCATGGTGCTGACCTTCTTCCTCGTTCTCCGATTCGGCAACTTCGGCCTGTCCGCCATTCTGCTCTCCCAGGGCCGCGCCTCCAGCCGGCTGATCGTGCTGGCGTTGAGCATCTGCGGCAGCGTCGGGCTGAATGTCGCACTCGACGGAACGTACGGCGCCTTCGGGTCCGCTACGGCGATGGTGCTGAACGAGCTGGTCGTGGCAGGGTCACTGCTCTGGTTCCTGCGGATAAAGGAACTGGTACGTCCGGTCGTGATCTCGGTCGTGGTCGTGGCGGCGGCGGTCGGCGCGCTCGCCGTACTGCTGGCCGTCCTGGAACCCGCCCTGGCGTCCTTCATCCTGGGCGGCGTCATTCTCGTTCTGGCTACCGCCAAATTGTTGGCTCAACGGAGGGCCGCAGGTCACCTGCAGGCCGCGACGACGGAGGACATGTGAGGGTCGGAATAGTCGGGTGGTTCGGATCGGACAATCTCGGAGACGAGATCCTCCTCCACTCGCTCATTACCTGCGTCCGCGCGGTCAAGGAGAACGCGACGTTCGTGGTCTTCTGCCCCAACCCGGACCGGGTCGCCGAACTGCACGGCGTGGACACGGAGAACATGCCCGTGCTGCGGGCTCGTGGCGCCTCCGAGCGTCAGGTCGCGGTCCAACGGTCGATCAAGTCGTGTGACCTGCTGCTCCTCGGCCCCGGAACGGTCTTCCAGGAGCGTTCGCCCAACCTGTCCTGGCCCGGCACCCTGCCGATGTTCGCCCGGATCATCGCGATGGCCAAGATTGCCGGGACGCCCGTCGCCACTGTCGGCGTCGGCGTCCGCGAGGGCGGAACGCCGTTCGGTCGCCAGTTGCTCCGGGTCATCGGCGCCGCGTGCGTCGGCGTCGGAGTGCGCGACGAGCGGACCGCGTCGCACTTCGGCTCCAGCGCCGAGGTCATCGGCGACATGGCGTACACCCTGCCGCTGCCCGACCTGGAGCGGGTCGGCCCCGGTCGGCGCTTCGCGCTGTCGATGCGGCCGCTCGCACCCGAGTTGGAGGGCCCGCTGCTGGCGGCGACCTCCGGGTGTGCCGCCCGGCTGCGGCAGGAGGGATGGTCGGGCACCTTCCTTCCGATGGCCTTCGGCCGGGGAGCGCACGGCGAGGACGACCGGGTCATCTACGAGCGGGCCTTCCGTGACCTGCTGGCCCTGGACCCGACCCCGTTGGACGGCAGTCAGCCGCTCGCCGGGGCGCTCCGTACCTGGTTGCAGGCGCTCTCGACGAATCAGCTCGTCCTCGGCACCCGCCTGCACGCGGCCCTCCTGGCCGTGGCGATCGGCGTTCCCACCGTGGCCATCGCCTACGAACGGAAGGTCCAGGACGCCTTCGTCGATCTGGGGCTCAGCGAGTACGTGGTGCCGCCGGACGTCGACGCCGACACCCTCTACCGGAAGGCCACCCAGGCCGCGGCGGCGACCGAGGAGTTCCGGCAGGCCGCCGGCCGGGTCGCCGCCCAGGGCCGCGTCGCGCAGGGATTCGTCACGACGCTGTTGAAGCGGCTGGACTGATGCGCGTCCTGCTGCTCACCCCATTCGCGCCCAACGGCCAGCACAACCATGCCGCGGCCGACACGATCGTGCAGCTCACGCCGCGGCTGGCCGAGCAGGTCGACCTCTTCGTGTACTCACCGGGAACCACCGCGGCGTCCGAGCGGGACGACCTGAAGTACACGTTGCTGCCGTCCAACGTCGTCGCGCGCCCGAGCCACCTGGACCGTCTCCGGGTCGAACCAGCCTGGCTGCGCCAGGCGTGGCCACGGGAGGCGACCCAGGAGGCTGCCGAGCTGATCCGCCGGATCCAGCCCGACGTGGTGCACGCGGAGTACCTGCAGTCCGCCGAGGTCGTCGGGCTCAGCCGGGCCTCGGCGCTGGGCCTGCACGACATCACCGAGAAGGTCATGCTGGAGTCGTACCGGGCGTCGTCCGGCCTGGAACGGCCGTACCGCCTCGCCGAGCTGGTGCGCACGCGCCGGTTCGAGCGGGCGGCGATCCGGCAGGCGGCGGCCGTCATCACCCTGTCCGACGCCGACTTCGCGGTGGCCAGGGAGTACAACCCCAACACCGTCCTCGCCCGGCCGGGCATCCACGTGGGGGAGCGGTCCTGGTCGCCGCCGCCGGTGACCGGCCGACCGCGGCTGGTGTTCGCCGGGGCGATGTGGCGGCGGGCGAACGTCCTCGTCGCCGAGCTTCTCGCCCGCGAGGTGATGCCGATCGTGTGGCAGAGCCTGCCGGACGCCGAGCTCAGGATCGTCGGAGCGGATCCCACCCCCGACGTGGTCGGTCTCGGCGAGAACGACAGCCGGGTGGTGGTGACCGGTGCGGTGCCCGACTTCCAGTCGGAGATGCTCGGCGCCCACGCCGTTGTCGTGCCGTCGATCGTGGGTGGCGGCGTGCTGATGAAGGTGGCACACGCCATGGCCCTCGGCTGTCCCGTCATCACGTCCAGCGGCCCGGCCGAATCGGTCCGGGGCGACGACTCGATGCTGTTCGTCGCGTCCACGGCGGACGAGATCGCGGCGGCCGTCCGGACCGCCGTCGAATCACCGGAGGACGCCGCCCAGCGCGGTCGGCGTGCCCGCGCACACATCGAGCGGACGTTCCGGTGGGACGACACGGTCCGCTCGTACCTCGACGCCTACGCGATTGCGGGTCGACAGTGAAGATCGCAGCCATCATCGTCTCCTACAACTCGGCCAAGGAGCTTCCCCTCAGCCTGGGCTGCCTGGGTGCCCTGCCGATCGACCACGTGGTGGTCGTGGACAACTCCTCCACCGACGACAGCGTCGAGGTCGCGAAGTCCTTCGGCTACCAGGTCATCTCGCTGCCGAACGTCGGATTCGGCAAGGCCATCAACGCCGCGGCGGAGACCGTTCCCGACGCTGACGCCTACTTCCTGCTCAACCCCGACTGCCACATCACCGCCGAGTCCTTCGCGCACCTCGCCGAGGCGCTGCGGGCCGACCCGAAGCGGGGGGTGGTCGCACCGCTGATGCGTTACCCCGACGGGCGCTTCGGGATCTCGGCCGGGCCGGCGCCGAGCATGGCGAAGGAGTGGCTGGCCGCCCTCCGGGTCGACGACCTCGTGCCCAGCGGTCTGAAGCGGTCGCTGGCGAGGGTGGGGCCGTTGCGCAAGAAGATCAAGATGCTCGAGTACCTCGACGTCGAGCCGACCGGTCAGGTGCGCGAAGCCGCGTGGGTGTCGGGCTTCTGCATGCTCGTCCGAGGCGATGCCTTCCGGGCCATCGGCGGTTTCGACAGAGACTTCTTCCTCTACTTCGAGGACGTCGACCTCTGCACCCGGCTCTCCGCCGCCGGCTGGGGTGTCGTGTCGGTCGGGACGAGCGTCGCCGAGCACAAGGAGAGCACCAGCACCGCTGCGGTCGGCAAGAACAACCTGTACCGGGCCGGCATGCAGGTCTATTTCGCGAAGCACGGCACGCGAGCCCAGCGACTCCTCGCGTCCGCCCTAAGGAGGCTGCCGATTTGAAGATTTTGTTCGTAGCGCCCTGGATCCCGGCATCGGTTCGTCCACGAAGCCTGGTGATCCTGGAGATGCTCGCCGCCGAGCACGATGTCCGCTTCCTCGCGCTGACGCACGATGACAAGGAGGTGCAGCTGGCCGAGCAACTGCCGGTCAAGGATCGGACGCTCGTCGCCAACCCGTTCGCGGGTTCCATGCTGCGCTCCGCACGTGCGCTCGGTACCGGTGTCTCCCTGCAGACGGGGTACGCGAGCCCGAAGGCGCTCACCGACGCCCTGCGGCAGCAGTTGGACGAGTTCCAGCCGGACGTGGTGCACCTCAACGTCTTCCGCACCGTCCACCTGGTCGAGGCCTGCGGTGACACGCCGGTCATCGTCGACCTGGACGAGTTCCGCAGCGAGTACTACGAGCAGTTGGCCTCCCACGGGCCCAACCTCGCCTGGCGGGCGTTGGGCCGGGTCGAAGGGAGCCGGATGCGGGCGCGGGAGGACGAGCTGGTCCGCAAGGGGGTGCCGCTGATGCTCTCGGCGCCGTCCCTGCCCGGCCAGGAGCGGCCCAACACCTACCTGGTCCGCAGCCCCTGCGACTTCTCCGTGCAGCGGAAGCAGGGCCCGATCGCACCGACAGTCCTGTTCGTTGGTCGGCTCAGCTACGAGGCGAACGTCAACGGCCTCATGTGGTTCGTGCGCGAGTGCTGGCAGGGTATTCGCGACGCGGTCCCGGACGCCCGGCTGCGGATCGTCGGCACGGACCCGCCGAAGGCGGTCCAGGCGCTGGTCGGGAACGGCATCGAGCTGCACGCCAACGCGCCAGCTGTCGAGCCCTACTACTCGGACGCTGCGGTCGCCATCGCGCCGATCTTCCGGGGTACCGGGGTGCAGCTGAAGCTCATCCAGGCGATGTCCGCCGGGGTGCCGAGCGTGACGACCAGCATGGTGGCCGACCGCGCCGGTGTGCAGGACGGCGTGCACGTCAGCGTCGCCGACGACAGCGCCGGTTGGATCGCGAAGGTCGCGGCGCTGTTGTCCTCGCCGGAGACCGCCGAGCGGATGGCCGTCAACGGGCGGGAGTGGGTCGTGGCGCACCACAGTTCGGCGGCGGTCCGCCAGCAGCTCCAGGCGGCCTACGCCTCGCTCCCCAGGCGATCAGGGGTGGATGCCGGACCCGGCCGCTGAGCCGAGCCAGGGAATGCAGAAGGGGCCGCCGAGACGGATGTCTCGGCGGCCCCTTCCGGGTCTGTCGCGTCAGGACGCGACGGTCAGGCGCTGGTGCTTAGCCCACGGTCTGAACGACGTGGGTGAAGTCCGTCGCCGTGGTCCACGCCCCAGACTCGGGGTCGAAGCTGGCGATCAGCGGCGAGGTGGTGCTCGGTGCCACCACGAAGTTGTAACTGGTCTGCGACTGCAGCCCCATGGTGCCATCGCCCCAGTGATAGAGCCAGAACGACTGCGGCGTGCCGAGCGTGGTGGAGTTGGCGATCAACGCGGTCGGGTTGCCGCTGCCGTTGACGGCGCTGGTGACGTAGCGCCAGTTGACGTGGGCCCGCAGCGCGACGGCGTCATCTCCGAGGTCGAGCATGTCGAACTTCTGCGGGTTGCCGACCGTCGTGCCGTTGGCGATCACCGGCGACGTGGCGCCCGGCGCGGTCACCAGCCGGCTGTTCTTGACCGAGTTCAGGACGACGACAGCCGCCGGCGACGCCCACATGAACTTCTCCGCTCCACCGATCGTGGTGGCGCTGGCGACGAGCGGCTGGGTGCCGCCCGACGGTGCGGTGACGTACTTGCCGTTGATCTTGGCGATCAGGGTGGTCGTGCCGTCGCCGTTCATCACCACCTGGAACCGCTCCGCGTCGGTGATGGTGCTGGCGTTGGCGATCAGCGAGCCAGCACCGCCGGAGGTGGCGCTGACGTACTTACCGTTTACCCACGACCCGAAGGCGATGTAGCCGGTCCCGGCGCTCACGATGGTGAACTTCTCCGTGTCGCCGATCTGAGCCGGGGGCTGGCTGGCGATCAGCGGCTGGTTGCCGCCCGACCCCACCGAGACGGTCTTACCGTTGGTCAGCGACCGCAGGCCGGTGACCTGCGGCACCGCGGTGGTGCCGATGCGCAGCATCACGTCGCTCGTACCGGTGTACGCCGTGTTGCGGACCACCCGGCGGGTGCCGCCGTAGACGAGGTTGTTACGCACCTGAAGGGGCGTCCAGGTCGGGTTCGCGGACAGCGCGAGCGCGGCAGCGCCCGCGACGTGCGGGCTCGCCATCGAGGTGCCGCTGTACTTGTCGATCGCCGTGTCGCTGCTGGCCACCGACGACGGGATGTTGTGGCCCGGCGCGTGGATGTCCACGCACTGGCCGTGGTTGGAGAAGAACGCCCGGAAGTCGACCTCGTCGGTCGCTCCCACAGTGATCGCCGAGGCCGCCCGGGCGGGTGACTGGAGGCAGGCGTCCTCGTTGTCGTTGCCAGCGGCGACGGAGTACGACACGCCGGAGGCGATGGAGGCCTCCACCGCGGCGTCGATCGTGGCGTTGGCGGCGCCGCCGAGGCTCATGTTGGCGACGGCCGGCTTCACCGCGTTGGCGGTGACCCAGTCGATGCCGGCCAGCACACCGGCGTAGCTGCCGTTGCCCTCGCAGTCGAGCACCCGCACGCCAACCAGCTTGACGGCCTTGGCCACACCGTAGTTGGTGCCGCCGATGGTGCCGGCGACGTGCGTGCCGTGCCCGTTGCAGTCGTTCGCGACCGTGTCGTTGTCGACGAAGTCGTACCCGTTGCTGGCCCGCCCACCGAACTCCTGGTGGCTGATGCGGATGCCGGTGTCGATGACGTAGGCGTGCACGTTGCTCGCCGTGTTCGGGTAGGTGTAGCGCTTGTTCAACGGCGCGAAGATCTGGTCCAGGCGGTCCAGGCCCCACGACGGCGTGTTGAGCTGGGTGTCGCTCTTCGACATCTTGCGGTTCTGCTCCACGTACGCGACCGAGGAGCTGGCGGCCAGCTTCTTGGCCTGCGCCTCGTTCATCCGGGCGGCGAAGCCCCGGATCGTTCGGCTGTACGTGTGGGAGACGGCGCCGCCGTACTGCCTGGTGAGAGCCTTGGCGCTGGCGCCGACTTCGGCCGGGTTGGCCTTGGTGTCCTTCAGGACCACGATGTAACTGTCCTTGATGGCACCCTTGTCGGCGGACTTGAGGGCCCGCGGCAGCTTCTGCCCGTCCGACGGCGCGGCGTACGCGGCACCGCCACTGGAGATCGTTGCGGCTGCGACTACGGCGAGGGCGAGCCCTGCCGTGACCGAGCGACCAGCTCGGCGAAGTTGGAACACGTGAGACTCCCCGTGGGGTCAGCGTCCAGAACGGACGCACTTGAAGGTCCCCGCCTTTCGGCAGAGACGCAGCCCATCTTCGTTGACCCGTGCCATCGATGGCTCAGCCGTTCGGACTGATTGATGGTGAACGCATCGGCGGGCTGATGCTCGGGATCGATTCCCATTCACTTCTGCGGAGCGGGGCAGCGCGAAGCGCCCTCAACTGCGTAAAGTGCGACAGTACTTTCGCACCGGTTCATCCGCCGGTCCGCGCGATGTCGACGTTCGCTGACGAACCGCGAGACGTCGGCTCCTGAGCAAGGAGATTCGGGACACTCATGTCACGGAAATGGATTCCGGTGCTGGTCGCGTCGACGCTGGCGGTCAACCTGCTCGGCACCCCGCCGGCGGCGGGCGCGGCGACCTCCCCCGACGGTGGTGGTCGGGCCATCGCCGGCGGCACTCCGGCAGTCCGGCAGAGCGCGGTGTCCGCGCTGGCCAGCCCGCCTGCCGGCTACACGATCCAGGGCATCGACGTGTCCAGCCACGACCACAACCTCGGGCCGATCAACTGGGCCGGGGTGGTGGCCGAGGGGAACAAGTTCGTCTACATCAAGGCCACCGAGGGAAACGACTACCTCAATCCGTTCTTCAACGGTGACTACACAGCGGCGAAGGCGGCGGGTCTCTTCGTCGGCGCCTACCACTTCGCCCGCCCGGACGGGCGCGACCCGGTGGGTGAGGCCAACTACTTCATCGACAACATGCGGTGGGCGAAGGACTCCCGCACGCTGGTGCCGATGCTCGACTTCGAGTGGCCGTACTGGGCCGGCGCCCCGACCTGCTACGGGCTGACCCCGGCGGAGTTGACCAACTGGGTGCGGGTGTTCACCGACCAGGTCAAGGCCCGTATCGGTCGACCGATGATGATCTACACGAACACCAACTTCTGGAACCCGTGCACCAACAGCGACGCCACCTTCGGCGGTCTGCTCTTGGACATCGCCGGCTACACCACGACCCGGCCTCCGCTGCCCGCCGGCTGGGCCACCGAGACCATCTGGCAGTACGCGCCGGGCGATCCGTCCCAGCCCGGCAACTACAGCAAGAACGTCTTCAATGGCGACTACGCGGGCCTGATCCGGCTCACCAGCCCCGAGGTCAGCATCGCGCCTCCCGGCCCACGGATGCCCCGCCGGCCGATCGCGTCGAAGCTCCGTTGATCGGCGCGACAACGGTCCGGAACGTCGCCACCAATTCATTACCCCGACACTTTGCCGTCGGGCAATTGCGAGCCTGCGCCGGCGGGTCCGACCAGCCTGTCCGCTAGTCTCCACGCAACATCAGGGGTAGGAGAATTGGTGCGCGCCGGAAAGAGCGAGGTGGCTCCCTTCAGCATCGGTTTTGCCGTGATGCTGGTGGTTGCCGGTTATTCGTTGACAAGTGTTCCGCTCGACTGGGACGAGGGCGCGACGCTTTCCGCGGCGACCCGGTCGTTCGGCGAGCTGCTGGAGCTGGCCAGCTACAAGGACGCAGTCATCACGCCCTTCTACCTGGTGCTCCACGTGCTGGTCACGGTCTTCGGCGAGTCCGATGTGGTCCTGCGCCTGCCCTCGCTCCTGGCGATGGCGCTCGGCGCCGGCGTGACCGCCGAGATCGGTCGGCGGGTGGCCGGGCCGGCCGCCGGAATCCTGGCCGGCATCATCTGCTCGGCGATACCCAGCCTGGTGTTCTTCGCCCACACGGCCCGGCCGTACGCGTTCGCCTTCCTCTTCGCGACGCTCTCGTCCCTGCTGCTGCTCACGACCGTGGCGTCACCCTCCTGGTGGCGGTGGGCGGGGTACGGGCTCTGTCTGGCGCTCACCGGGGTCTTCCACCTGGTCGCGCTCTCCGTGCTGGCCGCGCATGTGGTGATCCTGGCGCTGGCCTGGTGGCCCGAGCGGGATCGCCGGTTGTGGCGGGCGGTTCCGGCGATAGCCGCCGCTCTGGTGGTGGTGTCACCGCTCATCTGGCTGGGCCGCAGCCAGCGGTACTCCCAGCTGCACTGGGTGCAGACACCGACCTGGAAGACGGTCGGCGCGCTGCCGGGCGACGTCGCCTTCAGTCCGGTGGTGGGTTACCTGCTGGTGCTGCTCGCCGCCGCTGCCTACTTCGCCGTGCCGACCCGCCGGTACGTCGAGCTGGTCGTCCTCAGCACGGTGCCGGTCGTGGTGGTCATCGGGGCTTCGCTGATCGCACCGGTGTGGGTGCCGCGGTACGGCATCTTCCTGCTCGCGCCGGTTGCGGTGCTGGCAGCCGCGACCGTCACCACCTCGCGCCTGCGTGCGGTGGCCGTGCTGCCGTGGGTCGTCCGCGCGGTGGCGGTCGTGGCAGCGCTGGTGCTCCTCTCCCTGCCGGTGCAGAAGTCGGTGCGGCAGACGCACGACGCGCCGGACACCCGCGGCATGGCCGCCGCCATCCACGACAACGTGGCCAGCGGTGATGTCGTCGTCTACACCGACTTCGCCTGGTCGATGCGGCCGACGCTCACCCACTACCTGAGCCAGCTGGACTGGGCGCCGGCGGTCCAGCCGCCGGACATCCTGATGAAGCAGACGGCGGCCAGCAACGGGACGCTGGAGGCGACCGAGTTCATCGACATTCAGGGCAGGCTGGCCAAGGCCGACCGCATCTGGCTCATCGGTCCGGCCGCAGGTATCTACGGGGCGTCGGAGGACCCCCTTGCCGCCCCCGGTTGGAAGATCAAGTACATCCGGCAGCACTACGAGGTGCGGCAGACCTACACGTTCGAGACCGGTCGAGCGGTGCTGCTCGCGGCGCGCGGCGGGTCGACCGTCACCCAGTAGGGCCGGTCCTCACCCACGCCGGCTCGGGCTCCGCGAGGTATGGGTGGAAATCAGACCCGTGGCTCGACCGTGTCATCGACGTCGCATACATTTGTTGCCATGGCCGACGATCTCGCGTTGCTACTGCGCCGCGCCGGTTTCGGCCCCACCGCCGCTGAGTTGGCCGCGGCGAAGAAGGCAGGGTACGAAGCGACACTCGCCGCGCTCACGGCGCCGACAGCGCCGGACGTGGGAGCCTCGCTGGCCCCCGTGCCCGTTCTGGGCCCGGATCCCTTCTTCAGGCTGTCGAACCCGACCGCCGCGCAGCGCGCCAAGGCGAGCGAGGAGCGTTGGGAGCAGACGCAGCGGATCACCCAGTGGTGGCTGGACCGCCTCACGGTGGCCGATCACCAGACCCGCGAGAAGCTGTGGTTCTTCTGGCACGGACACTGGGCCACCTCGGTGCGGAAGGTGATGCGGCCACAACTGATGCTGTTGCAGCACCGGAATCTGCGCAGCTCGCTCGACTTCGCCGTGATGGCGCACAAGATGATCACGGACCCGGCCCTCGTCTTCTGGCTCGACGGCGAATCCAACACACGGACCGCCCCCAACGAGAACCTCGGCCGCGAGTTGATGGAACTCTTCATGCTCGGCATCGGCCGGTACTCCGAACGGGACGTGAAGGCCGCGGGTCGTGCGCTGACCGGCTGGCGGATCGATTACGACGGCGCCCGCACTTACTTCAGCCCCGCCTGGCACGACAACGGGGCGAAGACGATTCTCGGCGAGACGAAGAACTTCAACGCCCACTCGCTCGTCGACTTCCTGCTCAAGCAGGACCGGTGCGCCGCCTACATCGCCGAGCGGCTCTGGTTCCGCTACGCCTCGTCGAGCGACCCGATTCCGAAGTCCACCCGGGACGCCATGGTGGCCGTCTTTCCCAACTCGATGTCGATGCTGCGGAAACTCTTCGAGGATGAGGCGTTCCGCGCCACCGCCGGCAAGCTGGTGAAGCAGCCGACCGAGTGGTTCGTCGGCGCGATGCGGCATCTGGGGCTGCGGCCAGGGGAACTGTCCGACGAGATGTCGACATACGTCCTCAATGGTCTCGAGCGGTTGGGCCAGTTGCCGTTCGCGCCTCCCAGCGTCGAGGGTTGGCCGGCCGGCGCGGAGTGGCTGACCGTGGGAGCGGCGCAGGCCCGCCTGAACTTCGCAGGTCGGATCGCCCAGTTGGTGCCGGCCCAACGGCTGACCCCGGAGGACGTGGCGCACGTGCTCACCATCGAGACCTGGACCAACAGGACGTACTCGGTCCTGAAGGCCACCACCGACCCGCAGCGGCTGTTGACCCTCGGGTTGGCGAGCCCGGAATACCTGGTGACGTGACATGGATGCAGTGACCCGGCGCAGATTCCTGCTGGCCTCGGGGGTTGCCGGCGGCAGCGCCCTGGTCGCCGGTGCGGCGAAATTGAGCCTGGGAGGTCTGCTGCGGACCGCCAGTGAGGCGTCCGCCAGCGAAGACCACCGAAAAACGTCCAAGCTGGTCATCGTCACGCTCTACGGCGGCAACGACGGCCTCAACACGGTCGTCCCGTACGCAAGCCCGGCCTACTACGCGGCCCGCCCCGAGCTGGCCTACGAGCCGGAGCGGGTGCTTCGTCTCGACGACGCGCTGGGGCTGAACCCGATGCTCAAGGGCTTGAGTTCGCTGTGGGGTGAGCAGCGGTTGGCGGTCGTCCTCGGAGCGGGCTACCCGAAACCGGATCGCAGTCACTTCCGCTCCATGGACATCTGGCAGAGCGCGTCGCCCAGCGGTCCGACCAGTTCGGGGTGGGTGGGCCGATGGTTGGACGGCACCAAGGCCGCGCCCGAGGCCGCGGTCAGCTTCGAGCCCATGCTTCCGCCCCTCCTCGCCGGTGAGACCCGTACGGGGGCCTGCGTGAGCGTCGGCGGGCTCAAGCTGCCGCCCGGAGTGACAGCGGACATGGTCGGGGCGCTGGGGCACCGGGAGCCGAACGAGTCGGAGCTGCAGGCGCGGGCCGCGGACGCCTACGCCAACCTCATCAACATCGACAAGCTCATCCAACATGCCGAGGCCGTCAGCGCTCCGCCGGAGGCCACCGTCCAACCCGACAGCCCCGCGACGAGTACGGGTGGGTCGAACGTCCTCTCCGCGCAGCTGTCGCGGGTGGCGCAGTGTGTCGAGGCCGGGGTCCCCACCCGGGTGTACTCGGTGAGCCTCGGTGGGTTCGACACGCACGCCTCGGAGCGGGTCGGGCACGAGTTCCTGCTGCGTCAACTCGACCAGGCGCTGGCCAGCTTCGCTCGTCGGCTGTCGGGCACCGAGGCCGGTCGACAGGTCACCACTGTCGTCTACAGCGAGTTCGGCCGGCGGGTCCGGGCGAATGCCTCTGACGGCACCGACCACGGAACCGCCGGCCCTGTTCTCGTGCTGGGTTCCCAGGTCGCCGGCGGGCTGTACGGGGAGCAGCCGAGCCTGACCGACCTGGACGACGGTGACCTCAAGGCGACGACGGACTTCCGGGACGTCATCGGCACCCTGCTGGCCTCGGTGTTGCAGGCCGATCCGGCGCGTTACGTCGGCGGCGGATACCAGCCGACGATGCTGCCGTTCCTCGTCCGCGACTGACTGTCACGACCGGGCCGGCCGTTGGTGGCCGTCAGCGGCCACCACCGCGGAACACCTCAGCGACAGTCCGGAGCACCACCTTGACGTCGAGCCAGAGCGACCAGTTCTCGATGTAGTAGTTGTCGAACCTCGCCCGGTCGGAGATCGGGGTGTCGCCGCGGAGGCCACTGACCTGCGCGAGCCCGGTGAGGCCGACGGGCACCCGGTGCCGCATCGCGTAGTTCGGGTACTCGGCGGAGAACTTCTCCACGAAGTGCGGCCGCTCCGGTCGGGGCCCGACCACGCTCATCTCACCGCGCACGATGTTCCACAGCTGCGGCAGCTCGTCCAGGGACGTACGGCGCATGAACCGCCCGATCGGGCCGACCCGCCGGTCGTGCGCGATGGACCAGTTGGTCTGCGACTCCTGCTCGTCCACCGGGCGCATCGACCGGAACTTGATGACGTTGAACGGCTTGCCGTACCGGCCGATCCGCTCCTGGTAGAAGAAGATGCCGCGACCGCCGTCGATGAACGTGGCGATGGCGCAGAGCAGCAGCACCGGGCTCAGAAGGATGAGCGCCAGCGTGGCGACGAGGACGTCGGAGGCCCGCTTGATGGCCCAGCGCGGCCCGGACAGGGTCGTGTCGCCGATCTTGGCGATCGGGATGGCACCGATGTGGTCGGGGTATCCGGCCTGGGACCGGGACCCCCACAGCCGCGGCACCACCCAGAGGTCGCAGCGCGAGGTGTTGGGCTGGAGCAGTGTCGCGATCAGGGTGGACTCCGTGCAGTCCGGGTCGGCGATGACCAGGACGTCGCAGTTCAGCAGCCGAACCAGTTGTTCGACGTTGTCGAGGGTGCCGAGCAGCGGGACCGCGCCGGAGTCCTGACGGGACGCCGCGTCGACGCAACCGACGAAGCGCAGACCGTACTGGGGGTAGCGCCGCAGCAGTCGGGCCAGCTCCACGCCGATCGGACCGCTGCCGATGATGATGGCGTTGTGCTCCACCCACCGCCGCCGACGCGCGACGATGGTGAACTTCCGGCTGAGCGCACGACCAGCGATCACCAACGCCGCGGAGAGCGCGACCCCACGCATGAAGCTGGTCACGTACTCCACCGAGGCGTGCCGTTCGGCCGCGATGATGGCCACCACCGCGGCCGAAGCCAGCAGTCGCCCGCAGAGGATCGGCAGTTCGTCGAGGATGCTGACGTGCCGGCGGGCCCGGTAGAGCCCGCCCGCCGCGAAGATCGCCACCGTGAGCGCGGCGTTTGCCAGCGTCCCGCGCCAGTAGTTCTGGGTCAGCAGCAGCGGAGTCAGCAGCGCCACGACATCGACGGGAGCCGTCATCATCCAGGCGCGCAGGAAACGAGTGCCGGTCGAGGCCCTGGAGCTGGCGTAGGGCAGCACCGCTGTCGTGTCGAGACCGGGGACCATCGCCGCCTTGACCGCCGGGTCGGGTCGCTCGACGCGGGGCATGGCGGCGACTGTTGGCGCGTCGTTCGCCGGCTCGTCCCCTGCTGCCGCCCGTTGTGGAGTCGCGTGTAGTGGCGCCGCCTGTTGCTGCGGCACCACAGGTTGCTGCGCGGCCCCCTCAGGCGTGCTCGAATAACTGACCGCCGAATGGCGTGACATGATCGATTCCTCCCCCGTGACTACCCTCGGCCTTACATGTCGCGCCTTCGGGCGATCGCAGGATATGAGCCGCTCAGCTGCGCCGCCAGAGCCGGATGGACAGTTGGATGCCCTACTTCCCGGCGGCCAGAATCTCCGGTACCGCGTCGCGTCGGACCGCGCCGTAGAACGACTTGGCCTTCTCGGTGTTGGCGAAGACGACGCTCTCGCTGCCGACCCGACCGGTGCCCTTCGTCGGGCTGGTCAGGAAGGTCATGTTGCCGCCGCGCAGGTTGCGCAGGTCGGTCGCCATGTCCAGCAGGGACATCTTCTCGTCGACCGCGACCGCGCTGGACGAGGCCTTGACGAACGAGTTGAGCCGGCTCGGGTTGGTGAGGATGCCGCCGGACGCCGCCTTGTCCATGATTGCCCTGATGACCTGCTGCTGGTGCCGGATCCGGGCGAAGTCGCCGTCGGCAAACTGCTTACGCTGCCGCGAATAGTCCAGCGCGGCCTCGCCGTCCATCCGCTGCATGCCCTGCTTGAAGTTGCGGAACGGCGGGTGGATCGAGGTGAACGACTTCTCCGAGTCGATATCGACGCCACCCAGTGCGTCGATGATCTCGACGAATCCAGCGAAGTCAACGATCATGACGTGATCGATCCGGACGTCGGTGAACTTCTCCACGGTCTGCACCATCAACGGCACACCACCCCAGGCGTAGGCTGCATTGATCTTGGCATCCCGGCCGCCGTTGTTGCCGTCCTTGGAACGCGGCACCGGCACCCACGTGTCGCGGGGGATCGAGACGAGCTGAGCGCTCGATCGGTCCTTCGGGATGTGGGCCAGGATGATGCTGTCGGTACGCGAGCCGGTCGTGCCCTCCGGATCACGGGAATCGCTACCCAGAATCAGCATGTTCAGAGCGCCCTTGGCAGCCGCCTGCGGACGGCCCTCTTCGGGTACGTCAGCGAACGCGTCGACCCGGTCGATCCCGGAATTGATCGAGCGGAAGTAAAGCCCGCCCGCGATGAGACCGCCACCGCCGAGCAGCGCCATCACCAGAAAGGTGATCAGGGCGACCTTCTGCCACCGGGGGCGGCGACGCCGCGATCGGGGCGCCTCAGTCGGCTCAGGCTGCGACTGTGGGTCAAAGAACTCGGTCTGGGGTTCCACGTACTCCTGGCGATACTGCATGCCGCGATGCTACTGATTCTGGGTTACAGGCACGTACCCCCGTCCGGCCCATCCGGTCGCACATCCTGGCCAAAAGGCTTTTTCCACCAACGAATGCCTGAACCTGATATGAAGCAGCGGTGGACGCCACGAAGCTGCGCCGAGCCATCGCCCGTACCCCACTCGCACCCGTCGCCGCATTTCCCAAGCGCCTCGCCCGGGTCGCCCGCCACGACGCCAAGGTATTGCGCGCCTCGGCCCGGTGGTTGGTCACCTCCCGTGAACATCACAACTACACGTACGAGCTGACCAAACTCAGCCGCCACCACCTGACCTGGTTCGTCAGCGTCGTCTGCGACATCCCGGTCCAGCAGGCCCGTGGCTACGTCGCCGAAATCGAGTCCGACGACGTGCTGCGACACCACATCGAGCAGGCCACCGCCACAGCCGCCCGCCGTGGCCTCGCCGACAAGAAGGTCCGCTACGCCCGACGCGTCGGCTGGTACGCGATCGTCCGGGCCACCCACCCCACGCACGTGGTGGAAACCGGCGTGGACAAGGGGTTGGGCACCTGCGTCCTCGCGTCCGCCCTGCTGCGCAACGCACAGGAGGGGCACCCGGGCCGGGTCACCTCGCTGGACATCAACCCCGAGGCCGGCTACCTCGCCCAGGTCGCACCGTGGTCGAACGTCGTCGACCTGGTGATCGGCGACTCGATCGCCTCGATCGGCGCGCTGGACCGCCCGGTCGACCTGTTCCTGCACGACAGCGACCACAGCCGTGCCCACGAGAAGCGTGAGTTCGACGCCGTGGAGCCCCAGCTCGCCCCCGGCGCCATCCTGCTCACCGACAACGTCACCAGCACCAACGTGCTCGCCGAGCACGCCGAACGCACCGGCCGGCGGTTCCTCGCCTACCGGGAGAGCCCGGCCAACCACTGGTACCCGGGCGACGGGATCGGCGTGGCATGGTAGCCGGGTGCGGCTGACCTCGATTCACACGTACCCCATCAAGGGTTGTCACCGGCTCGACCACGACGGCGCGTTCGTGCACCAGTGGGGCCTGGCCGGCGACCGACGCTGGATGGTCGTGGACGCCGACGGCGTCGGCGTCACCCAACGGGAAACGACCCGGCTCGTCGGCCTGCGCGCCTCGGTGCGCCCCGGGGGTCTGTGGCTGCGCGCCGACGGGCAACCCGACCTCGACGTGCCAGAACCGGCCGTCGGTGAACCCGTCGCGGTGCGAACCTTCCGCAGCCGCACGTTCCCGGTGCCCGCGCTGCCGGCCGGCCAGGCGGCCGACGACTGGCTCGGCGCCCTGCTCGGCCGGCCGGTCCGGCTGGTCTGGCTGGCCCAGCCGACCCGTCACCTGGCCGCCGGGACCCGCGAACACGACACCGGTGACCAGGTCAGTTTCGCCGACGCCTACCCGGTGCTGCTGGCCAACGCCGCCTCCCTCGACGGCCTCAACGACTGGCTGGCCGAGGCGGGGGAGGAACCGGTGCCGATGACCCGGTTCCGACCCAACCTGGTGGTCAGCGGTGCGCCGGCCTGGGCCGAGGACGACTGGGTCGGTCGACCGCTGCGCATCGGCGACCGACTGTTCCGGGCCGCCGGACCGTGCGACCGCTGCCTGGTGACCACCACTGACCAGGAGACCGGGGTACGCACCAAAGAGCCACTGCGCACCCTCGGGCGGCACCGCAACGTCAAGCAGAAACTCCTCTTCGGACTGAACCTGGTGCCACTCGACAGTGGACCCCTGGCCGTCGACGCCCCGATCGTTCTCGCGCCCTGACCGACACACCGACCGGCAAACCCGCACCCGGCGGTCACCGTCCGTCGATGCTGTCTTAGCTTTGGCTTAGCCCGCTTGTCCGTACGCGCCCAGGTCCGGCAGCATCGCCGTCGTGACGGACGGAAGCGCTGTCGACATCAACATCGACCTGGACCACCCTCCAGAGGACCGGCCCGCGCCGCCGTCCGGTGCGAAGCCCTGGCTTATCGCCGCCGGCGTCACAGTCCTCGCGGCGACGCTGGGGCTCACCCTCACCCTGCGTTCCGGCTCCACCCCGGCCTGCGCCGCCGGCCGGACGCTCGCCGCCGCCCCGCCCACCGGCAACGCCACACACAGCGGCAAGGCCACCTTCTACGACTCCAAGGGCGCCGGCGGCAACTGCTCCAACCCGGCGGCCCCGGCCAACCGGCTCTACGTCGCGCTCGGTCCGACGGAATACTCCGCCGGTGCCGCCTGCGGCGGATTCCTCGACGTCGTCGGCCCGAAGGGCACCGTCCGGGTGCTCATCATGGACCAGTGCCCGGAGTGCGAGCCCGGCCACCTCGACCTGTCCCGCGAGGCGTTCGCCCGGATCGCCGATCCGGTCCAGGGCCTCGTGCCGGTCACCTACCGTGCTGTGGTCAACCCGCCGCTGCCCGGACCACTCACCTTCCGGATCAAGGAGGGCGCGTCGCAGTGGTGGTTCGCCGTGCGCGTCGGCAACCACGGCAACCCGCTGCGGTCCGTCGAGGTCCGGCAGGGTGACAGCGACCCCTGGCAGTCGGCCGCCCGGCAGGACTACAACTACTGGCTGATCGCCTCTGGCGCCGGGCCGGGCCCGTTCACCCTCCGGGTCACCGACGTGTACGGCAACCGGGCCACCGTCGCCGGCATTCGGATGGCACCGGGCAAGGTGCAGAACAGCACGGTCCGGATGTACACACCGGGCGGCGGGGCGGGCACTCGACGTCCGTCCGCGTCGACCCGGCCACCGAGCAACCGACCCGCCGTCACGCCGACGCCGACCCGTCGCCCGGTCGAGGTGGCCAGGACGAGCCAGCCGGCCACCGACCCGCCGACCACCAGCTCGGCCCGGGCGAACGCCCGGTGGTGCGCGGGCTGACCGCTCAGTCGGCCACCGTCAGATCGAGCCACATCAGAATCTCGTCCCGGTCGTCATCGGGGGCAACCCGCAACGCGCCCGGCAGCCGGCCGATCTCCCGGTACCCGAGGCGACCGTAGAACTTGTCCAACCCCAGGCCGTCGCGCACCGTGACGTGCAGCGCCTCGTGGCCGAACGCCCTGCCCAGCCGGGCGGCCTCCACCATCAGCGCCGAGCCGTAGCCGGTGCCCTGGGTGTCTGGACGGACCATCACCCGCTTCACCACACACCAGTGCGCCTTGAGTGGGAACCGGTTGTCACCGAAGATCAACATGGCCGCCAGTCGGTCCCCGGAGTAGCCGACGAGCAGGCGGTCCGGTCCGTCGGCGATACCGGCGAAGGTCGGATCGGCGGTGCCGTGCACATCGGCGGCGGTGACCGGAGGCACGAAACCGACAGCGCCGCCGGCGTTGCTGACGTCCACCCAGAGGTCGACGATCTCGGCACGCAGCTGCGGGGTCAGGTCGGGGTCGAGGACGAAGCGCAGACTCACGCTCGCCATCCTGACCCGATGACCAGGCCCAAGACCCGCGACAGTGACGCGTCCGACAACCAGGCCCGCGACAGTGACGAGCCCGAGCGCCGCGCGCCGGCACTCGGTGCGTGTTGACCTGTGCGGGAGAGGGGATTCGAACCCCCACATCCTTCCGGATACAGGTTCCTAAGACCTGCGCGGCTGCCGTTACGCCACTCCCGCCAACTCCCTGAGTTTAGAGTGTCTGGCTTCGGCGGTGTTGAGCCCGGCCTCCTTGAGGATGGTGGAGATCGTGCCGTGACCAACTCGGCATCCGCCGCCAGGCAGATTGCGGAGAATGCCGGACAGTCGCTTCGGTCCGACATCCGGGTGCGCCAGTGCCTGTTCTATTACCGCGTCGCGATGAGCCATCGAACGCCAACTGCGGCTCGGGCGCGGCTTCAACACGCCATCCTGCTCCAGCCTTCGCCGAACCTTGTGCAGGTACGCCGGGGTCCAGCCCCACTGTCGTGCCGCCTCCAGGGCCGTCACCTGCTGTGCGTCGACCCGACCGAACAGGTCGACGAGTTCCGCACGGGTGGCCGGTCGGCGATCGGAGCCGGCCGTCCCGCCGTAGCGTCCCTCCCCATCGGTCGGCGGCGCGAGGATGGGGAGGTCGGAGGCCGATTTTCCCCGCCCGGCGTAGGTCGCGGTCTGGCTGTGACAGTTCGGGCAGAGGAGCCGCAGGTTCGGGGGCCGGTTGTCGAGGAAGTCCCCGTTGATGTGGTCGACGTGCAGGATGAGGGACGCGCCTCGCCACACCGGCCCTGTCCCACACCCCTCGCACTCCTCCGGCACGCCGAGGGTGCCCAGCGCCCACTTCAACCGCGCGCCGGGCGTCCGGCGGGACCCGTTAGGTCGCACAACCAGGAGCTGGGCCGATGTGATGCGCCGTTCGCCGCTGCGGCCCTTGTTGTGTGCCTGCCTCGTGAAGTGCGACGTGTCGATGCCGAAGCGCTTGAGCTGCCGGCTGATGTGAGCGTGTGAGCCACCGCTGACGCGTACGCCGAGCAGCCGCATCACTTCGGTGATGTTGCGGGCGACGGCGGCAGCGGCGGCCAGCGCTTCGGGTGTGTACTTGTATCGGACCACTGACGGACCGTAGCGATCCGGTGCGACAGTCAGTCCAGGCCGAGGTCGCGGCGGAGCTTGGCGACGTGCCCGGTGGCCTTGACGTTGTAGAGCGCCCGCTCGACCTTGCCGTCGGCGTCGATCACGAACGTCGAGCGGATCACGCCGGTGACGGTCTTGCCGTAGAGCTGCTTCTCGCCGTACGCGCCGTAGGCGGTCAGCACGGCCTTGTCCGGGTCCGACACCAGCGGGAAGGTGATGGCGTCGCGCTCGCGGAACTTCGCCAGCTTCTCCGGCTTGTCCGGGGAGATGCCGACGACCTCGTAGCCGGCGGCCTGGAGTGAGGCGAGTGAGTCGCGGAAGTCGCAGGCCTGCTTGGTGCAGCCGGGGGTCATCGCGGCCGGGTAGGCGTACAGGACGACCTTGCGTCCTCGCAGGTCGGCGAGGGAGAGCTGGTCGCCGGTGTCGGTGGCGAGGGTGAACTCGGGCGCGGGGTCACCGGGGGAGAGGCGGTCGGGCGAGGTCATGGCCCCGACCCTACCGCCGAGCCGCTGAGCGCCGTCGCCGACGAGACGCGTCGCGGCGGGCGGCGCGTCGGCGCTTGGTCACCGGGAGGCGGTCGGGCTGAGCCTGCCGCTGGGAGTGATCAAGCCCATGCGTTGTTGCCAGAGTCTGGCAACAACGATGGTTGGGAAATAAGCTGACCCACGCCGGCCCGGTCGGGCCTGCTGACGCGTGGGAGGTCGCGTGGAGACACTGGCGATGCACATCTCGAACGGGATCATCGACGGTCCTGTGGCAGCGATCTTCGCTGCGCTCGCTCTTGCCGCGCTCACCGCCTGCGTCCTGCGCGGTCGGCGCGACCTGGACGACCGGCTGGCCCCGATGGCCGGCCTGGTGGCGGCGTTCATCTTCGCCGTCCAGATGCTCAACTTCCCGATCTTCACGGCCGGTGTCAGTGGCCACCTGCTCGGTGGCGCGCTCGCCGCCATGCTGGTCGGCCCGTGGGTCGGCGCGCTCTGCGTGGCCGTGGTGCTTGTCGTACAGGCACTGATCTTCGGCGACGGCGGCGTGGCGATGCTCGGCCTCAACATCACGAACATGGCGTTGCTCGGCACCGCCGCGGCATACGCGCTGATCGCGCTGCTGTTGCGGGTGCTGCCCCGCACACGGGCCGGTCTGGCAGTGACCGCGTTCGTCGCCGCGACGATCAGCGTGGTGGTGGCGTCGCAGGGCTTCGTCCTGCAGTACTGGCTGGGTGGCACCACCGACCTGGGCAACAACCTGGGTGGGCTGGCCGGCACGATGGCCGGCGTCCACCTGCTGATCGGCATCGGCGAGGGCCTGATCACCGCGACCACGGTGCTCACCGTCGCGAAGGTGCGCCCCGACCTGGTGTACGCGCTGCGCTCCCTGCGCACGCCCGCCGCCCCCGCCGCCCCCGCTGTCCCGGTCGCCGGAGGTGCCCGATGAAGAACCGTTCCTGGGCCTTCCTGGCCGGCGGCCTGCTGGTCGCCCTGCTGCTCGCCGGTGTGGTGAGCAACTACGCCTCGTCCCACCCGGACGGGTTGGACTCGTCACTGCTCAAGGGCTGCACCGTCGACGCCGACGACACCATCGTCGGGGGGAGCTGCCCGGCCCAGCAGGCCCGCGACCACGAGTTGGCCGACAGCCCGCTCGCCGACTACGGCGTACGGGGCGTCCGGAACAGCTTCGTCTCCACCGGCCTCTCCGGGGTGCTCGGGGTGCTTGTCACCTTCGCGATCGGGGCCGGCGGGTTCTGGCTGCTGCGCCGCCGGGGCACGACGCCGACCGACGGCACCACGTCGATCGACGGCACCACGCCGACCGACGGCATCACGACGGCGCCCGACGACGTCCGGCGCCGCGCCGATGCGGCCAGCTGAGCAGGGGTACGCGTAGATGGGTGCCGGTCACGGGCACGTGCTGTACCGCGAGTCGGACTCGCCGGTGCACCGGCTCCCGCCCGAGGTCAAGATCGCGGCGATGGTGGTCTTCACGATCGCCGTGGTGGCCACTCCGCGCGAGGCGTTCTGGGCCTTCGGCGCGTACGCCGTGCTGGTGGCGGTGGTGGCGGCGCTGGCCCGGGTGGGGCCACGGTGGTTGCTCAGCCGAGCGTTGATCGAGCTGCCGTTCGTGCTGTTCGCCGTCGCCCTGCCGTTCCTGGGCAGCGGCGACCGGGTCGAGGTGCTGGGCCTGCGGCTGTCCGAGGACGGGCTGCACGGCGCGTGGAACATCCTGGCGAAGGGCACCCTGGGGGTGCTCGTGTCGCTGCTGCTCGCGGCGACCACCACCACCCGGGACCTGATCGTGGGGTTGGACCGGCTGCACTGCCCGCAGGTGCTCACCCAGATCGCCACGTTCATGCTGCGCTACCTCGACGTGCTGGTCGGCGAGGCGCGGCGGATGCGGGTGGCCCGGATCTCCCGGGGCGACGACCCGCGCTTCCTGTGGCAGCTGCGCGGCTTCGCCGCCGGGATCGGGGCGTTGTTCCTGCGCGCCTTCGAGCGCGGCGAGCGGGTCTATCTGGCGATGCTGTCCCGGGGTTACACCGGGCGGATGCCCGCCGTGTGGCAGGGCGAGGGTGCGGCGAGCGCCGGTCAGTGGCTGGTCGCGGCGACAGTGCCGGTGTTGGCGGCCTCCATCGCCGCCACCGCCGTCGTGCTGTCATGATCGGTGTCGTGCAGACCGCTGTCTCGCTGGACGTTCGGGGTGTTCGTTACGCGTACCCGGACGGGCACGTCGCCCTGCGGGGGGTCGACCTGAACGTGCCGCGGGGCGACCGGGTGGCGCTGCTCGGGCCCAACGGCGCCGGTAAGACCACTCTGGTGCTGCACCTCAACGGCATCCTCACCCCGACCGAGGGCAGCGTGAGCGTCGGCGGGCTGACTGTCACCCCGGACCGGCCCACCCTGGCCGAGGTACGCCGTCGGGTGGGCATCGTCTTCCAGGACCCGGACGACCAGTTGTTCCTGCCCACGGTGGCGGAGGACGTGGCGTTCGGGCCGGCGAACCTGGGTCTGCGCGGGGCCGAGCTGGCCGCCCGGGTGGACGAGGCGCTCGCCGCGGTGGGGATGGGTGAGCACCGGGACCGGGCCCCGCAGCACCTGTCGTTCGGGCAGCGCCGCCGGGTGGCGGTGGCCACAGTGCTCGCCATGCACCCGGAGATCCTGGTGCTCGACGAGCCGTCGTCGAACCTGGACCCGGCGGCCCGTCGGGAACTCGCCGAGATCCTGCGCGGCCTGCCGGTGACCCTGCTGATGGTCACGCACGACCTGCCGTACGCGGCGGAGCTGTGCGAGCGCTCGGTGATCCTGGACAACGGCCGGATCGTCGCCGACGCCCCCACCCACACCCTGCTCAACGACGCCCCACTGCTGGCGAGACACCGCCTGGAACTGCCCTACGGCTTCACCCCGCAGCCGTAGACCCACTCTCGGCGGCCTCGACCCGTGGTGCCGCCGCGGTGGCGCGGGAGGCGGCGTGCAGGCGCAGGATGCCGGCGGCTGTCGTGCCGGCGCCGGTGATCAGGAAGAGCGCCACCATCACCCGGGCCGCCGCGGGTGACCAGGGCACGGGGGCGATGGCGTTGGCGAACACGGCGGCGTTCGCCGCTCCGGCGAAGAGCGCCAGGCAGGCACCGGCCAGCGCGACCACGAAGTCCGCACCCGGGCGGCGGCTCAGCGCGTACCAACCGGCGGCGATCGCGCCGACGCCGGTGAGCAGGGACCAGATCTGCCCGGACAGCAGCCCGACCAGCACCCCACCCACGCCCTGAGCGCCCGCGTCCAGTTCCCGTCCCACCGGGTACGCGACGGCCAGCGCGCCGCCGACGATCAGCGACACGCCCAGCGCGGAGAGCGCGCGGGCGCCGGCCGGGGCGGTGGCGGCGAGCAGGCCGAGCGCGCCCACCGCGAGCAGCCCCACGATGGTCACCGCCCACCAGGTGTACGCGTCCGGCGGCGGCACCCAGTCCAGCGTTCCGCCGATCACCACCGGGTCGGTGCCGTCGCGCAGCGGGATGGTCCAGTCCCGGACCCGGTGCTCGCGGTCCGGCGCGGCGCGTACCGCGGCCGGTGGCGCCGCCTCCTGCCACAAAGCGCGTTGGTCGTGCCACCTGGCTGTGGTGCCGTCGGCGATCCGCCGCCAGGACGGCGCGGCGGCCGGGTCGGCGTCGGCGGGGAGCGCGGTGTCCCCGGCGATGGTGCGGTTCAGGTACGTGGCGGGGGAGTGGCTGTTCTCGAAGACCCCGTCCGGGCCGACGCGCAGGTACGGCTCGCCGGAGTAGCCGATGACCTCGATGGCGCGGCCGGTGCGGTTGGTCAGCTCCAGTCGGGCACCCGCCTCGATGACGCGTACCTCAAGCCCTGGCCGCGCCGGTGCGACCCCTGTGGTGCGGGTGCGGTAGTCGGTGCCGTCCGGCGCGTCCGCGCCGTGCGCGGCGGCGGGCGCCGCGCTGGTCACTGTCACCAGGCCGGCTGCGGCGACGACCAGGCCGGCACGGCCCAGCAGGGTACGGATCACTTGCCGGCCGCCGCCACGGCTGCGGTGAGAGCGTCCGGGGTGGGGTTCTCGAGGGGCTGACCATTGATCTTGACGGTCGGCGTGCCGGTGACGTTGCTCCGGCCGGCGTCGTCGGTGACGTGCTCGGTCCAGGTCCGGTACGTCTTGTCCTTCACGCAGCTGCCGAAGGAGCCCCGGTCGAGGCCCACGCTGGTGCCGATGTCGATGAGCTTGTCGTCGGTGAGCCCGGCGCTGCCCTCCGGCGGCTGCTCGGCGAAGAGCGCCTTCGCGTACTCGTGGTACTTGCCGCCCGCCGCGGCGCAGCCGGAGGCGGCCGAGGAGCGGGTGGAGTACTCGGTGGTGGAGAAACGGTTGAGGAACGCGACCGGGTGGTAGACCACAGTCGCCTTGTTCTCGGCCACCAGTTGTTCGAGCGTCGACCCGCTGGTCTGCTCGAACTGCTTGCAGGCCGGGCAGAGGAAGTCCTCGTAGACGTCGATGGTGACCGGGCCGCCGCCGGTGACGATGCCGGTGCCGGCCGCGTTGGCCCCGGGTGGGGTGGTGAAGTCGTCGGAGCGCTGGCTGGACCAGACGGCCCAACCGATGACGCCGGCGACGACCAGGACGACGACCGCGGCGGCGGAGACCCAGATCGTGCGGCGGCGGCGCCGCTCGCGCGCCAACTGCTCGCGGACCACCCGGGCGGCGTCCCGCTGCCCCTTGCGACTACTCATCCTCGTCCTCCACAACGGGTTCGCCGGACAACCACCCGTCCACCGATACCGGCGTACGCGGCCAGACCAGCAGAAAACCGGCCAGAACCAAGAATCCCAGGTCCCGGAGGATCTCCGGGAGGTAACTGGGGGCCTGCCCCGCCGCCAGTTGCCCGCCGCTGCCGAAGCAACCGCAGTCGATGGCCAGCCCACGCGCCCAGGCCGAGGCGATCCCCGCGATGAAGACCACCAGCAGTGCGGCGGACACGCCGGCGACGAGCCGGGTGGCCAGCCCGAGCAGCAGCAGCACGCCCAACGCCAACTCGACGAAGGGCAGGGCCGCGCCGATCACTGTCGCCACGTCGTACGGCAGCACCTGGTACGCGTTGACCGCCCGCCCGGAGGCGGCGAGATCACTGACCTTCGACGCGCCGGCGACCAGCCAGACGGCGGCGAGGCCGAGCCGGGCCGCGATGCCGAGCCAGGGGCGGACCACTGGCCAACGGCCGCCCCGGGTGGAAGGTGCTCTCACGCTCATTTGTCGTCCCGTCCGCGCCGGAAGTTCCAGGGTTCAGCCGGCCAGGGCGTCGCCGACCGCCTCGACCAGGTCGTCACGGGCCCGGGCGACCCGGGACCGGATGGTGCCCACCGGCACCCCCTCGACGGCGGCGGCCTCGGCGTACGACAGGCCGAGCAGTTGGGTGAGCACGAACGCGGAGCGCCGCTCGGGGCCGAGGCGGCGGACCAGGTCGGCGGCACCGAACTGGCCGGCCGGGTCCGGGTGCGGACGGTCGGTGTACGCGTTCGCCGCCAGGCGCTCGTCGAGTCGACGACGCCGGACGACAGTGCGGAGGTGGTCGGCGCAGGCCCGCCGGGCGATGCCGAGCAGCCAGGTGCGGGCGCTGGAGCGCCCCTCGAACGCGGGCAGGGCCCGAAACGCCCGCAGGTAGGTCTCCTGGGTCAGGTCGTCGGCGCTGTCCGGGTCGACCAGGGCGGCGGCGAACCGCCAGACCTCGGCCTGGGTCAGCCGGACGAACGCCGCCTGGGCGGTGGGGTCACCGTCCCGGGCGGTCAGCGCCCACTCGGTTGCCGGGTCCCGGGCGACCTCGTCGACCGGCTCCGCCGGACCGGCGGCACCGGAGTCACGCGGGACAGGGATCACGACAGACCAGGTTACGCGGCTGACGGCGGGGCGACAGGGTCGTTCGGCCCTTGGATGGTCTGCGCCACGTCGGGAACTTTTCCCCGAACCGGGCCGACTACCAGTTCATGACGTGCGACCACAGAAGCGACCACCCCCCTCGGGTCGCCGAATGGGACACCCATCGGCGACCATGGCCGGCATGACTGTCGCCCCCCGCCGCTGGGCTGCCCGGCTGGCCGCAGCCGCCGGCCTCCTGGTCACCGTCGTCGCCTTGTTGATCGCGCCAGCCACCTCCGCCAGCGCCCACGCGGTGCTGGAGAGCAGCAGTCCGGCCGCCGCGTCCATCGTGCCGAGCGGGCCGTCCGAGGTGGTTCTCACGTTCAGCGAGGCGGTCCGCAAGGTGCCCGGCAAGATCCGGGTCATCGCGCCGGACGGCTCCCGGGCCGACCGGGGCGAACCGTCGTTCAGCAGCACTGTCGTGACCATCCCGGTGGATCCGGCCGGCGCCCGTGGCACCTACCTGGTCAGCTTCCGGGTGATCTCCGCCGACAGTCACCCGGTCTCCGGGGCGTTCACCTACTCGGTCGGCGCTCCCTCGACCCCACCCGTCGACTCGGGCACTGACAGCCGCGCCAACCCGGTGGTGGAGACGGCGGTGAAGGTGGCCCGCTTCCTCGGCTACGCCGGCCTGGTGCTGCTGGTGGGGCCGGCGCTGGTGCTCGCCGCGCTCTGGCCGCGACGGCTCTCCCGGCGGGGGCCGACCCGGCTGGCCTGGACGGGCCTCGGTCTGGTGGCCGTCGCCACCCTCGCCGACCTGTGGTTGCAGGTGCCCTACACGGCCGGTGGTGGTCTCTTCGACGTCACCGGCGAGGGGTTCGGCACTGTGTTCGGCAGCGCCTTCGGTGCCGCCCACCTGGTCCGGCTCGGCCTGCTGGCGGCGTCCGTCTTCCTGCTCCGACCGCTGCTGGCCCGGCCCGCCGGCCGCGCGGACGCGATCATCCTGGCCGTCCTCGGCGGCGCCGCCCTGTTGACCTGGCCGCTGGCCGGGCACGCGGCGGCCTCCCCGGCGCCGGCGGTCTCCGTGGTGGTCGACGCGGTCCACCTGGGCAGCATGGCGGTCTGGCTGGGCGGTCTGCTCATGCTCGCCGTCTTCCTGCTGCGCCAGGCCGACGAGCGGGAGTTGGGCGCGATCCTGCCGATCTGGTCGCGCTGGGCGGCGCTCGCCGTCTCGGCGCTGCTGCTGGCCGGCACCGTCCAGGCGCTGATCGAGGTGGCCACCCTGCAGGCGCTCTTCGACACCACGTACGGGCGTCTGCTGCTCGCCAAGATCGCGCTGTTCGCACTGGTCATCGCCGTGGCCGCGTACTCCCGGCACCTGGTGCGCAGCCGGGTCGCGGCGCAACGCCCGGTGCCGGTGCGCCGGGCCGTCCTGGTGGAGTTGGTCGTCACCGTGGTGGTGCTGGCCGTGTCCGCCACGCTCGTGCAGACCACGCCCGCCCGCACCGCCGCGGCAACCCCCTCCGCCGGGGCCGAGGCCGGTCTCTTCAGTACCAGGCTGTCCAGCCCGCTGCTGACCGTCGAGGTCGAGGTGAGCCCGGCCGAGCGGGGCAACAACTCGGTGCACCTGTACGCGTACGGCAAGGACAACCAGCCACTGCTGGTCGCGGAGTGGAAGGCGACAGTGGCGCTGCCCTCGGCCGGGATCGAGCCGATCGAGGTGCCGTTGCTGCGGTTGACGGACAGTCACGCCTACGGCGACATCAGCCTGCCGACCGCCGGCGAGTGGCAACTGAAGATCACCGCCCGAACGACCGACATCGACCAGGCCACGGTGACCGCCACCGTGCCCATCCGTTAGGAAGGTTCGCGAAACCCATGACCCGATTCCGGCGCACCGCAACCGCCGCTGCCGCCCTGGCGTTCACCGCCGCCGCCACCGCTGTGCTCGGCTTCGCCGGACCGGCGTCCGCGCACGTCACTGTGAACCCGAAGGAGGCGGCCCAGGGCGGCTACGCCCGGGTGGCGTTCCGGGTGCCGAACGAGAGCGACAGCGCGTCGACCATCAAGCTCGAGGTGGTGCTCCCGGAGAACGCCCCGGTCGGTTCGGTGTCGACGATGCCGGTGCCCGGCTGGACGGTCGCCACGGAGAAGCGCAAGGTGGACCCGCCGATCGAGGTGCACGGCAGTCAGCTCACCGAGGCCGTCTCCAAGATCACCTGGACGGCCTCGGGTGACGCGGGAGTGAAGCCGGGGCAGTTCCAGGAGTTCCCGGTCTCGCTGGGGCCGCTGCCGCAGGTCGACTCGATGGTCTTCAAGACCCTGCAAACCTACTCGGACGGCAACATCTCGCGGTGGATCGACGAGCCGGCGCCGGGCGCCGAGGAGCCGGAGCACCCCGCGCCGGTGCTCACCCTGGCCGCCGCGGCGGCGCCGGCGGGTTCGGCCACGCCGACCGCTGCCGTCGCATCGCCGGACGACGACGATGACGACGACGGCAACGGGCTCGCTGTCGGTCTCGGTGTGGCCGGTCTCGTCGCCGGTCTGGCCGGCCTGGCGCTGGGCGGGCTGGCGTTCGCGCGTACCCGCCGGGAGCCGGTCGCCAAGGCCTGACCCTTTCCCGTCCGCTGGCCCGCCGGATGATCCGGCGGGCCAGCGTGCTTTCCGGAGTCGACACCGACCGTGCCGTGGATATCCCCTGATCAGACGGTGTACGTCGGTAAGGTCGGCCGGGTATTTGGCTACGGAGGGGGACGGTGCGGATGCGGTTCGTGCGGGTGATCGCCGGAGTGGTGCTGTTGGTCGTGGGAATTCCGGCGCTGTTCGCCGGTGGCGGGCTGTGGCTGGTGACCCGACACGCCGACCCCGGCGGGGCCTTCGCCGCCCGCTTCGAGACGGTCCGCACGCCCGGTCACGCGGTAGTGGTCACCGACCTCGACCGGTTGCTGCGACAGGAGGCGCCCTTCGCGCGTTCCGCGCAGACCCGACTGCGGGTGGACGCCCGCACGACTGGCGGGCCGGCCTTCGTCGGACTGGCGCCCACTGCCGAGGTGCGTGGCTGGCTGGAGGCGGTGCCGCACGCCACGGTCCGCCGGGTGGCGCTGGCCCGGGGCCCGCTGCCCGTCCGGCTCGATCCGGCCGGCCCGGCAGCCGGCACCCCGGGCGTCGCGACGGCCGACGGGCCGGTCACGCCGCTGGGCCGGCCCTTCTGGGTACGCGAGGGGATCGGCTCGCTGGAGTGGAGCGCGGACGACCTGGCCGGTGAACCGATGAGTCTGGTGGTGATGCGCCCCGACGGCGGCGCCGACCTGGCCCTGGACCTGCGCGCGGAGTTGCGGGCCGGGTGGACCGGCCCGGCCACCTGGGGTCTGCTGGCGATCGGCGTGCTGCTGATGGTGGGCGCCGCGCTGCTCCTGCTGCGACCGGTGCGCCCGCGCGAGGTGATCTTCGTGGTCGAGCCGGACCAGGTGCCGGTGCTCGCCGGCCGGCTCGGGGTCACCTCACTGAGTGGCCTGGGTCCCCGGCAACCCGACCCGACCCCGTCGTTGCCGGCGCGACAACTCGCCCCGGTCGGCTCCGGAGTGCCGGAACGCTCCCGGTCGGCGATCGGCGCCACGCGCGCCGCCACCCTCGCCGACCTGGACGAGCAGGTCCGGCTGCCCCGCCCGCCGGAGGTGACGCTGAGTCTCGCCTGGCCGCCCGCCGACACGGACGAGCCCACGGCCCGGCCGGTGGCGGTCCCGCCGGGTGACGGCCCGCCCGGTGGTGGGGGGTGAGACGGCGAGTGGCCCTCCGCGCTGCCGACGCGGAGGGCCACTCTCACCGGGGGATCGGTGCTACCCGAGCGACGCTTGAGGTAGATGAGGACAGGTTAGCGCCGATGATGGCTACTCGGGAGGTCTGTCCAATTGGTGCGATTTTCCGCACCGAGCCTTGACCGCACCGGCAACACCGCCAGCAGCAGCAGGCTGAGCAGCACGTAGGTGTTCTGTACGACGAAGTCCACCGGGTCGTGCGTGCGGACCGGTCCCGCGCCCCAGGCCTGGAACGTCACCACCCCGTAGATGGTCACGGCGGTGATGCCCAGCGCGAGCGCGGCCAGCCATCGACGCCGGCGTACCTCGTCCGGGCGGTCGGCGCTCAACGCCGCGTCGGCGAGCAGCACCACAGCGGGCACGAACCAGTAGATGTGGTGGGTCCAGGTGATCGGGCTCGCCAGGGAACCGACCAACCCGGTCAACGTCAGCCCCGTCAACTGGTCACCGGCGCGCGCCGCGCGGGCGGCCCGCCACAGCCCGTAGACGGCGACCACGGCGACCACCAGCAGCCAGAGCAGCCGGTCCGGCTTCGCCGGCTCGGTGAACCGGCTGAGGAGGCCGAACAGCGACTGGTTGCCGACGATGTCGGTGCGTCCGACCCGCTCGGTGGTCCACAGCTCATGCGTCCAGAACCGCCACGAGTCGCGCGGGGCGATCGCCGCCGCGAGCAGGGTCGCCACCGCCGCTGTCGCGCTCGCCACCGCGGCGGCCCGCCACCGCCGGGTGGCCAGCAGGTACACGATGAAGATGCCGGGAAAGAGCTTGAGCGCCGTCGCCAGCCCCACGCCCACCCCGGCCCAGCGTCGCGCCTGCGGCACCGCGAACAGCAGATCGGCCAGGATCAGCACGACCAGCAGCATGTTGATCTGGCCGAAGGTGATCGTCTCGCGGATGCTCTCCACCGCCAGCACCAGCAGCACGGCGGCGATCAGGGTGAACGTCCGGGGCAGGTCGTGTCGGGCGATCACCGGCGCCACCAGCCACCGGGTGGTCAGCACCACTGCCAACACGGTGAGCGCCGTGAAGATCGCCACGGTGGCGCCGAGCCGCAGCAGACCGAACGGCCACAGCAGCAGCGCGCTGAATGGTGGGTAGGTGAAGTACAGCTCGCCCTGCACCCGGTCGGGTTGGACGTAGTCGTAGAGCGGGTGGCCGACGCGCCACCAGTCCATCGCCGACATGTAGATCTTGAGGTCGAAGAAGTTGTGCACGAGGCCGGGCAGGTAGAGCGCTGGCAGCACAGCGCCGAGGGCCACCACCGCGACCAGGCGACGGACCGTACGGCCGCCGGGATCGTCTTCGGTGACGGCGGGCGGTGCGACGGGTTCTGCTGGCACCCCGAAACCCTAGCGGGCCGGTCCCCCGAGAGCGCGCAGCCGCAGGGCGTGGGCTGCGCGTAGGCTGTCCCGGTGGCTGATCTCCTCGTCTGGATCGACTGTGAGATGACTGGGTTGGACCTCGGCAGGGACAAACTGATCGAGGTTGCGGCACTGGTCACCGATCCCGACCTCAACGTGCTGGGTGATGGTGTCGACGTGGTCATCCACGCCGACGAGGCGGCACTGGAGGGGATGCCGGAGATCGTGCAGACCATGCACGCCAAGTCCGGTCTCACCGAGGAGGTCCGTCGTTCGGCGGTCACCCTCGCCGAGGCCGAAGACCTGGTCCTGGAGTACGTCCGCACCTTCGTCAAGGATCCGCGTACGGCACCGCTCTGCGGCAACTCGATCGCCACCGACCGGGGCTTCATCGCCCGGGACATGCCCCGCCTCGACGCGCACCTGCACTACCGCATGATCGACGTGTCGTCGATCAAGGAACTCTGCCGCCGCTGGTACCCCCGGGTGTACTTCGGTCAGCCGCAGAAGGGTCTCGCCCACCGGGCCCTGGCCGACATCCGGGAGAGCATCCGGGAGTTGGAGTACTACCGGCGCACTGTCTTCGTTCCGCTGCCCGGCCCGGATGTCGAGACCGCCAAGGCCATCGCCGCCGAACTCTGACCGCGGCAGCTCGTCCCGGGGGAGCAGGGAACCCGCTGGACGAGGCGCGCCACGGTGTGGCTATTATTGGTCCGCACCCCGCCCGGAGCGATCGACCGGGCGACGGCGGCATGGTGGCTGTAGCTCAGTTGGCAGAGCACCGGGTTGTGGTCCCGGTTGTCGTGGGTTCAATTCCCATCAGTCACCCAGTTGGTTTCACGACTCAGGCCCCCTCCTCGGAGGGGGCCTGAGTCGTTGTCGGGGGCGAGACAGGTGCGCATACGCGAGAGCCCCCTCCGAAGAGGGGGCTCTCGTCGGGTGGCTCAGGCGGTCGGCGTGGGGGACGGGGTGACCGTCCCGTCCGGGGTCGGGGTGGTGGCGTCCGGGTCGGCCGGAGGCTCGTACGGAAGGGCGCTGCCCTTGACGTACTCGTCCCAGCTCATGTTCCAGTCGGTCCAGCCGTTGCCGTTCTGCAGCTTGCGCTCAGTGCCCTTGACCGTGATCGGGTCGCCGATCTGCGTGTTCTTGAAGAGCCAGTCGCCGTTGGCCATCGACACGTTCACGCAACCGTGCGACACGTTCACGCTGCCCTGCTGGCCCTCGGACCAGGGTGCCGCGTGGATGAACTCGCCGCCCCAGGTGAGGCGCTGCGCGAAGTCGATTTTGGTGCGGTAGCCCTCCTCCGGGCCCAGCTCCTCGAACGTGTCGAAGACCGTCTTGCGCAGCTTCTCGATCACGACCATGGTGCCGCTGGACGACGGGGTGCTCTTCTTGCCCAGGCTGACCGGGATGGTCTTGATCACGGAGCCGTTGCGGGTCACCGTCATCCGCTTCGTCTTGTTGTCGACAGTCATGACCACCGCAGCGCCGATCTTGACGTCCACCGAGAGGTCGGCGCGGCCGTACCAACCCGCACCCATCGGCAGGCCACCCGCCTGCACCCGGTAGGAGACCTTGCTGTTGGGCTTCCAGAACTCCTTCGGCCGGTACCGGATCTCGGTGGGGCTGACCCAGTGCCAGATGCCCTCCTGCGCCGGGGTCGAGGTGACTGTCATCCGGCGCTGCACGTCGTCGCGGTAGTCCTCCGGGATGTTCCGGCTGAACTTCACGATCAGCGGCATGCCCACCCCGACCACCTGGTTGTCGCCGAGGAAGCTGCTCACCCGAACCTGGTTGCCGGGCTTGGCCATTGTGGTGAAGGTGCTGGTCGCGGTGGCGGGAAGCCCGTCGTCGCCCTTGGCGGTCACGGTGGCCGTGTAGCTCGTGCCGTACGCCAGCGCGCCGGCCGGCAGCCACGACTTGCCGTCCTTGGCGAGGGCGCCCTCGACCGCCTTGCCGGCGGCGTCCTTCAGCTCGACAGCGGTCTCCACGGCGTCCTTCGTGGTGAAGGTGATGCCGGTGGACGCCGGCACGTCCTTGGCGTCGGCCGCCGGCTCACTGATCGTCGCGGCGGCCTTCGGTGCCGGGTTCTCGCCGCCGCCGTGCCACGAGGACGGCTTACCGCCGTCGCCGTCGGTGCAGGCCGAGGTGAAGGCCAGCGCCACGGCGAGGAGCCCCGCCGCGAACACGCGGCGTCGCCCGCCGGGCCTGATCAGCTGGTCCTGGCTAGCTCGCATGAATTCCCTCACAGTCGTGGTCGCTGCCCCATCGTCTCCTACTGACGCGCCAGAGCCGGCCCCGGTTGCCGAGGGTGAACCGAAACACGTCATCAATAGTGCCCGAATTCTGCTACTATTCGGCGTTTCGTGAGCCTGGTTCATGCCCGTACCGGGAGTGCGGGGGTCGCCGCGCCGCATTGAGCGGCGGGAGTGCAAGGGTACGCCGACCCGGCCAACGGCCGGGCCGGCGCAACGAGGCCGACGGCTCAGACGGCCGGGCCGGCCCCACCACCGGGCACCGGCAACGCGCTGCCCTTGATGAACTCCGACCAGCTCAGGCTCCACGCCGTCCAACCGTTGCCGGCGGTGATCCTGCGCTCGGTGCCCTTGATCGTGATCGGGTCACCGATCCGGGTCTTGCTGAACAGCCACTTGGCGTTCGCCATCGACACGTTCACACAGCCGTGCGAGACGTTCTGCCGCCCCTGCACGTGCTCCGACCAGGGCGCCGCGTGGATGTACTCGCCGCCCCAGGTGAGCCGCTGGGCGAACTGGATGTCGGTCACGTAGCGGTTGGCCGGGTCCGGGTCGTCGCGGGTGTCGAAGACAGTGGCTTCCTTCTTCTCCATCACGACCATCGTGCCGCTCGACGACGGCGTGCTCTTCTTGCCCAGGCTCACCGGAATGGTGCGCACCGGCGCGCCGTTCTCGTACACGGTCATCTTCTTGTTGGCGTTGTCGACCTTCATCTCGAACGCCCGGCCGATCTTGGCGGTGGCCTTGCGGTCGACGTCGCCGTACTTGCCGTTGCTCAGCGGCACGCCCGCCAGGGCGATCCGCACGGTGATGGTGGTGCCCGGCTTCCAGTACTCCGGGGCCCGGTAGTAGGCCTGCGTGCCGTTGCTGACCCAGTGCCACGCGCCCGGCTGCGGCGGGTCGGTGCGGACGAACATCCGCTTCTGCACCGCCGCCCGGTCCTTCTTCGGGATGCCCGGGTGGAACTCGGTGACCACCGGCATGGCCACGCCGTAACTCTTGTCGTCGAAGAGGTACAGGCCCGACCCGATCGTCGACTTCGGCTTGGCCATCGTGGTGAAGCTGCTGGTGCCCTGGCTGCTCGTGCCGTCCGACGCGCTCGCCGTCACAGTGGCCGTGTAGCGGGTGCCCCACTTCAGGGGAGCGGACGGCACCCAGGACGAACCATCGGTACGCAGCTTGCCCTCGACCGAGCCGCCGCCGTCCGCCGTCAGGGTGACAGCGGACACCTTCCCGCCGCCCGGGAGCTTCGCGCTGATCTCCGTGCTCACCGGCCGGTTCTTCGTGCCGTTCGCCGGGCTCAGCGTGAGCGCCGGCCCGCTCGGCGTGCTCGGCGTCGAAGGTGCGGCCGAGCCGGGGGCGGCGCTCGCGTCCGAGGACGTTCCGCCAACGAATTCCGGCTTCTTGTCGTCGCCGCCGCATCCGGTCAGTGCCAGCGACGCCACCAGAGTCAGGGCGCCCACCACCGCCCCGGCTCGCGTGAACCGTGCCATGCCCACCTCTGTTCTCGCGTACCTGGCGGACATCGTGCCGCATCACCACCGCAACCCACGCCCCGATCTTGGTGACGGTGGTCGGTTTGGGGCTTTTGCCGGCAAAGCTCGACCGAAGGGGGGACCCGGGTAACCGAATTGGAGCCCACGTTCCAGGGGTGCTAATGTTCTCTCCGTTGCCGACGAGCGCCGCTAGCTCAACTGGCAGAGCAGCGGACTCTTAATCCGCGGGTTCGGGGTTCGAGTCCCTGGCGGCGCACCAACGATCAAGGTCCTGACCTAGTGGTTCACACTGGGTCGGGGCCTTTTTCGTGTGCACCGGTGGTGGGCGGTCGCTCGGTGGGTGCTCGGGAGCCGGTGGACCCGGGGTGGTAGCGGTGGGACGCGGCGGGGTGCTCTGGGACGCCGGTCGGTGGCTGCGGCACGCGATGGTCGAGCGGCGGGGATTGCGGCTATCGGTGGTTCCGGATCGGATCGGTGGGCGGCTCCCGAATGGGCTCGGAGCCGGAGTCCGGCGATTTTGGCGGAAGGCGGTATGTCGGTTCTGCGGCTTCCGTCGTCAACTCTTCGGCTGATCGGGTGAACAGTGATCATGGAGAACGTCTCACAAACCCCGTTTTGAGGGTGTGGGAGTTCCCTCGGGGCGTCACTGCGGTGCCGGATCGTCGGGATGGTGGGGCGTCGACGAGGTGGGGGATCATCAATGGGTGGCCGGTGGTCGTGAGCTGACGTCTCGGCGGTGGCGGATCCTGTCGTTCCTGGCATTGCACGGGTGGGCCACCACGAGCGACATCGCGGTGGTGGTGGGGGTGCCGCGGTTGACCGCCCACCGGGATCTCACCTGGTTGCACAACTTGGGCCTGGTGGGCCGGGAGCGGTCGGCGGAGGACCGGGCGCACGCCTGGTGGTACAGGATTACCAGGAAGGGGACCGAGCTGCTGGATCGTGAGCTCGTCTTGTCAGGGCGGCCGGTGCCGTTGCGTCTGGGTCAGCGGGACTGGGGTGCGGCGCACTACCTGCTGTTCCTGCCGCTGCTCGCGGCGTCACGCCAGGATCCCACCCGGTGTGGGCTGTTCCAGTGGTTGACGACTTTAGACACGTCGGTGTGGCTGCGGGAGCGGGGCCTGGCGCATCTGCGTGCTGACGGGTACGGCGTGTGGCTGCAGGATGGCCGTTGTCTGCGGTTCCTGGTGCATGTCGATCCCGGCCCGGTTGGTGAGGTGATCGCCGAACGAGAGCGGTCAACTGCTGGGCTGGGTGCTGTTCTGGCTGGCTACCGGCGCACCGACCCGGTCCTGCCAGCAGGCGTGGTGCTGGTCATCGCTCGGGACGCGGCCCGAGAGGCCAGCCTGGTCGCTGATCTGGTGAGCCGGCCGTTGCGGGCGCCGATCGCAATCATCACCGTCGACCTGGTGCACCACCACCGGCCACACGAGCAGGTGTGGAGGATCCCGGCGGCGGGCACCGCACGTCACCGGCTGATCGACCTACCCGCTTCAGCCAGAACTATCCCAAATGATTCGAAGGTAGCCGGACCGCAGTAAACGAATGCGTGGAAGCCGCCAGAGGTCGGGCACCCTGAGGAGCAAGCATCGGCCGTATAAGATATCCGCTTCTGCCGATGTGAGCGCGTTACGTCAGAGTTGCCCGGACCATCGATCAGTGCCGCCTTCGCCCAAGTCCTCGTGGTCCTCCCCGCTGTACCCGAGGTAGGCTGCGCCGGCCAGAGATGGGCGCGGCGTGATCAACCAGCGCCACGAGACCAGCCATGTCTACTCGCGAACTTCGGGCACCTACGAATCGCGCTACGCGGCCTAGACTGAAGCCGCTTCCGCCCGACCGCGGGTACTCAATCGGAGGGGCCCGCGGTGTCGAACCGCTGGAGACGCAATTGCCTGCATTATTCACGGAGTACCGAGAGATCAGCGTCACGGATCCGCTGCGGCAGGGTGACGTCCTCGAAGCGGTCGCCACCGACACATCCATGTGGCAGCGGCATCTGCTCGTGATTACTGCGGACTGCGACCTCGCGTTCGCCAAGCATCAGGGCCGGGTCGCGTGTGTTCCTCTGCTGACGGCGGAGGAGTATCTCATGGAGATGCAGATCCCCCGTCTTCGCGAGAAGTACAGGAAAAAGGCCCTCGAGCGCTTGTATAGCCTCATGCCCGAGGCCGCGCCAAGAGTCTCTGATGCGCGACTCCGAGCCTGGTGTTCAGAGGCCGAACCCGAAGAGATCATTACGTCTCTCGGCCTCAGTGGTCGCAATGCCGACACCGCCGGGTCCGTATTGACGAACATTCGCCTCCTCGACTCTCCTGCGGAGTCCTTGAAGGAGGCAGTGGAGGTCCTCGTCAATGCTTTGCTCGCAGCCCCAAACGCGCAGAAGCGTGAGAACATTGTGCAGCAGATTGTCAGTGCACTTAGAGCGCCTTACGCTCAGCCGCCGGGCGACGCGCTCTTCCTCTCCGCTATCGCACCCAAGCATGACCTCGGTTATTTCGTGTACCTGCGACAACTGGAACAGGTGCGGGAGCCGGAAATCGCGATCGGCCCAACCAGGAGCCCTGTGCTCTATCGACGAATCTCACGCCTGCGAGACCGATACGTTCACGCGCTCGCGCAACGCTTTGCGCTGGTGTTCATGTCGATCGGCCTACCTGTCGAATACGAGGAGATTCGCGACTTGCACTCCGAACTGCTGGGGGAAACTTACCGATGAAACCCCTCCTCACCACCGTTCGTGCTCTGAAGGAACTGGCGACCGGCCTCTCGCCCGAGGCAATTTCGACGACGCCGGTATTGGTCCATTACGACGGCGGCTTCGTAGAAGTGCTCGTGGCTGCAGATGACAAGTTCGAGGAACAGCGGATTGTCGTCATCCGTGATCAGCACTCGACCGACCCCTTCGTCCCTGAGCACCTTGTCAATCTCCGCCGCGAGGTCCTCAGCCGCATGGCGTCGTTCGCTGAGCGTGCGCGCGCGAGCGGTCCACTGACTCTGCCCCGCGGCTGGGGCCAGTACAAGCACAACAAGCTCATCTCTTTCTTCGCCGTCGCTGGCACGAGGGGCGACGACCAGGCAAGCCGATGGATCGCCGAGGTAATGCCGGGCGAGAATCCCGACATTTTTCTCTGGGCTAACACCACGTCTGATAACAAGGCAATTCTCGAGGAATTCGAGTTGTCGAAGCCGGTCATGCCCCGAGGCTGGGAGGCCGACTGGAAGGAAGCGATGGCAGTCGCTACGTCTCGGATGTCGCAGACGCAGCGAACCCAACCTACGGCCGACGTTGAGATCTTGCTGTCCCCATTGGAACAGTCAGTGACGAGGGGGTGGTCATACGAGCAATGGCTACAATCCATCACTGATGACCAGCGCTCCTTCATCGAGGCGGAGACGAGCAAATCGATTCGCCTGCGGGGGCCGGCCGGTTCTGGCAAGACCCTGGCGCTGACGCTTAAGGCGACTCGTGAGGTGCTCCAGGCGCGCGAAATGGGTGACGATCTCCGCGTGCTTATTGTGACACACAGCTGGTCACTCGCCAGCGAGATCTCCGACTCGCTCGACTCGATGAGGTTCGAGCGTCTCAACGAGATCGACGTCTTCCCGCTACTTGAGATCGCAAAGAATACCTCGCCGCAGTACGTCGACGACCAATCTGGTTTTGTCCTTGCCGGCGACGACAACTTCAGCGGCAAGCAGGCTCAACTGGACGAGATCAACGACGTCCTCGATGATTTCATTTCAGGTGACTGGATAACGTACCGAGCGCGTGTCACCGATAACCTGCGGTCCAGGTTCGAATCCGACGACCCGGACGTCCGCAGCGCCCTGGCCTGGGATCTCCTCGTTGAATTCGGCTCTGTGATAGGTGCCGCCGCCATTTTCCCGGGGGCTGGCGCGGAGTCACGATATTGCCAGTTGACCCGGGCGGCATGGATGATGCCACTGGAGATCCGGGATGACATGCGAGTCGTGTTTGCCATCTATACCAAGTACATGGAAAGTCTCGACGCCCGCGCGATGCTGACGTCGGACCAGGTGCTAGCCGACCTTTTAAGCCACCTCGAGACGCACGCATGGAACCGCGCTCGGCGGACTCAGGGGTACGACCTCATATTCGTTGACGAGTTCCACCTCTTCAGCCCGCTGGAACGCCAGGTACTCCATTATCTATCGCGCGATGTTCGTCACTATCCACGAGTCTTCATGGCCGTTGATCCGCGGCAGTCGCCGTCCGAGGCCTTCATCGGGGTGGCAGCGGACGAGACGCGGTCGTCGTCGGCCGTGCTTGAGGACGGGATCGGCGACATCACCAACTTCGAGCTGACGACGGTGCATCGCTTCACCCCCCAGATTCTGGATCTGATCAAGCACGTCCATCACGAGTTCCCAACTCTCGACCTTGGCAAAGACTGGCACGTCGACCTGAGCGAGGTCGAATCGGTGCAAAACCCGGGGCCGGTTCCACTGTTGAGCGTGGCCGCCTCCCGCCCAGGGGAGGAGAATGACATTGTTAAGGCAGTGCACCAGCTGTATCCAACGGCACGGCTCGCTCTGGCGATTGTCGACAGCAGGCAGTGGGGACGGTATACCGATCTCGCTTCGCGCATAGGCAATTCGGCCAAGTTTCACGTGTCTACAATTTCGGGACGGTCGGACATCGACGGCATCGGCTATCGCCGCCGCGGCCTGGTGGTCGGCCCCGCGGAATACCTCGCTGGACTCCAGTTCGACGCTGTCCTTGTCGCAGGGATTCCGGATATGCAGATGACGAGGATGACGCCCAACGAACGGACTCGCGTTCTGTCGCTTCTTTACCTTGCCTTGAGCCGTGCTCAGCGAGAGGTTCGCGTCTTCGTCAACGAGGACGACGGTGGCGTGACAGACGTCTTGGCCAGGGCAGTTGCTAACGGCGTCATGTTGAAGGAGCGTGGCAGCCTTGTCTGAGCACCGCCATCCGTCGGCGTCAGCCTGCACCACAAGGCACGGCTGCGGGACGGGAGCAGCTCGATCGGAGGTAGCGCTCCGCTTCGGAGGTCGGTCGACGTTCCTGAACGGCCTTACTCATGCCGCATCGCGCGGCTCGCGCCGTGCTCGGTGCGGCCGTCCGCGAGGCCGGCGAGATGGCGTTGTGGGTTCAGGTACGCGAGTTGGCGCCGACGGATGGAGCGGCTGCCGATGGCGCTGATGGTGTCGGCCCTGCCTGAATGTTCCGCGGTGGGCAGAGGAGCTGTAGCTGAATCTGGATCGGCCCCGGTCTGCCCTACGCTGATGCCATGAGTGAACGGGGCGTGAATCAAACTCCAGCGTTTGCCCTGCCTGGCGGGCGCTGATGGATCGGCAGGCCGCGGTGCCGGTTCACGTGCTCCCGGACGAGGTACGGACTGATGTGGAGACGCTGTGGCGATACCACGACATGCACCACGAGCTGCGCCCGTGCGACGTGGGCATCGGGTTGGGCAGCCATGACCTCGGCGTTGCGGTGGTCGCAACGCGGCTGTTTCAAGCAGGGCTGTTCCCGTGGATCGTTTTCACCGGGGCGAACGCGCCGACAACGATCGAGCGGTTCCCCCACGGCGAGGCTGTGCACTATCGCGAGTACGCGGTTGAGCACGGTGTGCCGGCGGAATTCATTCTCGTGGAGCCGCATGCCACGAACACCGCCCAGAACCTGGAGTACTCGCGTCAGCTCCTGACCGAACACCGGATCCCGGTGAAGTCGGTGCTGATCATGTCGCGGCCCTACCAACAGCGTCGGGCCTACGCCACCTGCAGGCTGATGTGGCCGGAGGTCGATGTGGTGTGCGCGTCGAACCCACTCGAACTGGACGACTACGTGAGCAGCATCGGCGATCCGCGGCGGGTGGTGGACATGCTGGTAGGCGACACGCAGCGGATCGAGGTGTACGCGGAGCGCGGGTTCGCGATCCCGCAGGAAATTCCGGACGAGGTGCGGACGGCGTTCGAGCGCCTGGTCGCGGCTGGCTACACGAGTCGGCTAATTTGAGCCCAGCTACCAGCGCGGTCCTCCCGACCGGACGCCCATCCGGTCGCTGAGTTCGACGGCCAGTCGAGGTGGCCGAGGGCGGGTGAGGATGTCGCGGACGAGGTCGCGGGAGAGCTGGTGGTAGCGCACCTGGTCAGGGCCGATGACCTCGGCCTCCAGGAGCGCCGCGAGCGCGTCGTCGATGCGGTTCCACCGGGCGAGGGCCCGGGCGGTTTCGATGGCATGCCGAACCTGCCGCTCGACGGGCACGGTGCTGGTGTCGAGTGTGGCGCCGATAGCGATGGCGCGTTGCACATCGCCGAGTTCCATCGCCACGGTCGTCTTGTGGATCGACACGTTGGTCGGCCCGAAAGCGGTCCAGACGTGGTTGCCATCGGCGCCGAGCCGCTGTGCGGCGGCATCGGCCTCGGCGATGTGGGTGTCGGCGGAGGCGCGGTCGTCGTCTCGGGCGGCGGCCAGCGCGCAGACGAGGTGCAGGCTGCCGTAGACCGACAGCAGCTGCGGAGTGGGTTTGGCGAGCCGTGGTTCCAGGAACTGCGCCGCCGTGGCTGCGAGGCCACGAGCCTGCGCATATTCGCCGATGGACGCCAGCGAGTGCGCGGCGGAGCGGCTGAGCGAGCCGATGACGACGTGGTCGTGGCTGGCGTTGGCGGCCGCCAGCCCACGGCTGGCGGCGGTCCACGCGAGGTCACCTTCGCCGAGCTTGGTGAGGAACAACGCAGCGAGCTGGTGGGCGTAGGCGGTCATCGCGTGCGCTCGCTGGCCATCGTCTCCGTCGTACGCCTCAGTGGCGGTGAGGCAGTCGTGGATGAGGTAGGGCAGCCGGCGGGTGAGGGTGCCGTATCGCGAGTGCTGGTAGGCGGCCCAGATCTCGGCGACGTCGTTCTCGATCTCGCGCAGGGCGGGCGCTTCGACGTCCCCCGTGCTGGCCAGCGTCGGCGCGAGGTGACGATAGTCGTGAAGCGCGGCCCGCAAGGCCGGGATGGTCTCGCGCCCTGAGTCGTCCGACCACTCGAACAGGCTCGGTGCACCGATCAGGTCGCCGAGGGACACGTCGAGGGCTTTGGCGATCGCGCGTATGACTGACAGCCGGTCGAGGTCGGCCCGGTTCGTCTCGACCTTGCGTAACCACTCCTGGGTCTTGCCGACCAGACCGGCTAGCACCTCCTGGGAGAGGCCTCGTCGACGCCGGTAGAAGGCGACGCGCTGGCCGATGGTCATGTCTTCCGTCATCCCTCGCACACCATCACCCTGCCCGCTGAAGGCCGCCGGACCCGGTACGGATTTTCCCGGTCCTCCGTACGGACCGCCCCTACGTTCAGTTCACCCCAGATCACCGGCGCGTGTCGATGCCGGTGTCGGGGATGACCTAACAGGGAGCTGCAAATGGAGGGATCGATGGGCGGCGCACCACACCACGGCTTGGGCCGCTGGCTCGGCCCGTCCTGGAACGAACTGTCTCGGCGTTCTCCCCGCCTGCGTACCGCCATGAGGGCTGCGTGGGTGGGTGATCGGCGGCCTGCTCCCAGCCGCCGTGATGCGGCGGCGGGCTCGCCATTCCCCCGGCGAGCCCGCCGCTCATCGTTCCTGGTGGGGGTGGAGGCATGACGGTGTACGTCTCGCGTAACGCGATAGCCAGCCAGTCCCGGCGCCCCGAGCCCAGGTGGACGTCCTCACAGGGTCAGGTGCGGCGCGCTGATCCTCCGCTGCTCACCTTCGTGTGGCGTCGGCTGTTCGAGCAGCAGGCCCGCGAGGGCGGTCGCCGGTGACCGGGCAACAGCGCCGTCTCGCGGCGAACCGGCTCGCGCCAGCCGAGGTGGAACATCTGCCGATGCGCCCGTTGTGGCTGTGCCGCCGGTGCGGGCAGCCATGGCCCTGCGGCGCGGCGAAGCTCGCGCTCCTCGCCGAGTACCGGGAAGAGCCGGTGAGCCTGTTCCTCTACCTGGCCGGCTGCCTGCACGATGCGATCGACGACCTGCATCGGCTCAACCCGAGCGTCACGGGCAGCGCCGCCGACATGTTCGACCGGTTCCTCGGCTGGCCCGCACGCCACACCCACGCCTACCGCGTCAGTACCACCACGGCCGCCAGCATCGCAGAGGCCTCCTCGTGAACGGCATCGGCCTCATCAACGCCACCGGCCAGCCGGCGATTGCCGGCAGCTTCCACACCCTGGTCGTGCAGCCGACGAGCTTTTGCAACCTCGACTGCACCTACTGCTACCTGCCCGACCGGAGATCCCTCTGGGATAACAAGGGTAAGTTCGACAGTCGACCCGGCTGGGACAACTGGAACAAGAAGAAGTAGCCCCACCACGGGACGCGCGGGGTGGCGTGCCCACCCCGCGTCCACACAGGTTGAGGACACATGCGCACCACCACGATCGGCGACGTGAAGGTCCTGCTGCCGGACCTCGAACCGGACGACCTCGACACCACGACGGACCTTGACGGCGGCCTCACCGAGGCCCTCGTCGAGGGCGCAGCGTGGCACGGCTCGCACCTGGAGGACGCCCACGTCCGCAGCGGTCTGATCACCGGCGTGGACCTGAGCGAGAGCACCTGGGAAGCGGGCAGCCTCTACGGCTGCGAAATCACCCGCACCGACTTCTCCGGCGCGACCCTGACCGGCATCACCATCGAACGCTGCGCCATTACCGGCTCCCGGTTCACCGGCACCAGGCTCACCGACGTACGCCTCAAGGACGTCCTGTTCGACGGCTGCCGCTTCGACTACGCCACCTTCCAACGCGTCACCGCCGCCGGCTCGGTCGCCTTCACTGACTGCACTCTCACCAACGGCGCGTGGTCTTCCTGCCGACTACCTCGCATCGCGCTGCGGTCATGTGACCTCGCCGGACTGGAATTGGACTCCTGCCAGCTCGACGGCACCGACCTGCGGGGCAGCCGGCTGCAGGGCCTCAAGACGCCGCTGGACAACCTGCGCGGCGTCACCCTCGGCGAGGACCAACTCCCTGACCTCACCCAGCTGACCGTGGCCGCCCTCGGCCTCACCGTGCGCAACGACTGAAGCCGAGGAGGCGTCGTGCTCGCTGAACCCACTGGCAGCCCGGACACGATCCTCGTCTGCATCCGGGGCAACTCCGGCTCAGGCAAGAGCAGCATCGCCCGCGAGCTACGACGCCGGCACGGCCGGGGTTGCGCCCTGGTCGAGCAGGATTACCTGCGCCGCATCGTGCTGCGTGAGCGGGACAAGCCCGGCGGTGCGGCACCGGCGTTGATCGGGCAGACCGTTCGGTTCGCCCTCGACCACGGCTATCACGTCGTGCTGGAGGGCATCATGCACAGCAGCCGCTACCGCAGCATGCTGACCTCCCTGCGGGACGACCACCGCGGCCGGTCGCTGTTCTGCTACCTCGACGTGTCCCTGACCGAGACCCTGCGCCGGCACCTCACCCGCCCACAGGCCGATGAGTTCACCGCCGAGCACATGAGCGGCTGGTACGCCGCCCATGACGTCCTGGACTGGCCCGACGAACTCGTCCTACCCGAGACCACCGGACTGAACGAGGCCGTCAACGCCATCGCCACTGTGGCCGGGCTATCCCAGACCGGACGCGACGACGACCCGCTACCAAGCGTTCCGTCCCCGTAGAGCAGCTCAGCTCCGCGCCCGGGTGCTCCACGGGTGCTCGACCGCCATGGACGGGCCGACCGCTGCCGGGACGGCATGGACGGGTACGGCGGGTGACCAGCGATCGACGTGCACCGGTTGGACCGGTGGATATTGCTGGGAATCCAAGAGTTGGCCAAGATCAAGCTCTTATCCGCGGGTTCGGGGTTCGAGTCCCTGGCGGCGCACCAGCGATATTCAGGGGACATGACCAGTTGGTCATGTCCCCTGAATCATGTCAGGAGCCGCCCGCCGAACGCGGCGCGTACATGATCAGGGCGACGCCGATCAGGCAGATGCCGGCGCCGATGACGTCCCACCGGTCGGGTCGGAACTTGTCGACGATCACGCCCCAGGCGAGGGAGCCTGCGACGAACACGCCACCGTAGGCGGCGAGGATGCGTCCGAAGTTCGGGTCGGGCTGGAAGGTGGCGACGAATCCGTACGCACCGAGGGCGATGACGCCGGCGGCGATCCACCACAGGCCGCGGTGCTCGCGCCAGCCCTGCCAGATCAGCCACGCCCCGCCGATCTCGAACACTGCGGCGACGATGAACAGCAGAACAGAGCGGACGACGGTCATCTGTGGACCGTAACGGCCGGCACCTGCACGTCGAGGCGCGGCGTACCGTTGCCCGCGCAGCAAGCTTGCCGATCAGTCGCCACAGTTCACTGCCACCGATGTGGAAGGGCTCAGACAGGGGGGCCTTTGTGGTGGTCGAGTTCGGCGCGGAGTGTGTCGGCGAAGCCTTCGGCCATGGCGAGTTGGTCGCGGAGGGCCGTGACGCGGGTGGTTGCGGCGGTGTGGAACATGGCGAGCCGGTCGAGCAGGGCGGCGCGGTCGGCGCCGGTGGCGGTGCCGAGGGCGTCGAGGACGGCGAGGAGGTCGCGCATCTCGTCGAGGGTGAAGCTGAGCGGTTTCATGCGCTTGACGACGGCGAGGCGGTCGAGGTCGGGCCCGGTGTAGAGGCGGAAGCCGCCTTCGCTACGGGCGGAGGGCACGATCAGGCCGGCTTCCTCGTAGTGGCGAATGGTGCGGATGCTCAACCCGACCCGTTCGGCGGCCTCGCCGATCTGCATGAGGCGACCGGTGGCCGGGCCGGAGACGTGCTGCTCCGCACCGATGTCCCGGCTGGTGGTGGCCATCAGTGGCCGACGCCGAGCTGACCGGCGAGGGTGCCGTGGATGCGGGCGCTGGGCTTGTTCAGCTCGATGATCTCGACGGTCTTGCCGCGGGTGGCGTACTTCTGCGTGATGGCGTCGAGGGCGGCCACGGAGGAGGCGTCCCAGACGTGGGCGTGGGTCATGTCGATGACCACCGTCTCGGGGTCGTTCGCGTAGTCGAACTGGCCCACCAGGTCGTTGCTGGAGGCGAAGAACAGCTCACCGCGCACCGAGTAGATCCGCGTGGTGCCGTCCGGGTCCAGGACGCTGGTGACCTCGACCAGGTGGGCGACCCGTCGGGCAAAGATCACCATGGCGGTGAGGACGCCGACCACGACGCCGATGGCGAGGTTGTGGGTGGCCAGGGTGGTGACGACGGTGGCCACCATGACGATGGTCTCGCCGTACGGCATCCGCTTGAGGGTGGCCGGGGCGACGGAGTGCCAGTCGAACGTCGACACCGCCACAATGATCATCACGGCGACCAGGGCGGCCATCGGAATCACCGCTACCACGTCGCCGAGCGCAACGACCAGGACCAGCAGGAATACGCCGGCCAGGAACGTCGACAGCCGAGTACGGGCGCCCGACGCCTTAACGTTGATCATCGTCTGACCGATCATGGCGCAGCCACCCATGCCCCCGAAGAAACCGGTGACGATGTTGGCCACGCCCTGGCCCCAGGACTCGCGGGTCTTGCTGGAGGGGGTGTCGGTGATGTCGTCGACCAGCTTGGCGGTCATCAGCGACTCCATCAGCCCGACCAGCGCGATCCCCAGGGCGTAGGGGGCGACGAGGGTGAGGGTGTCCATGGTCCAGGGGATCTGCGGCATTCCGAGGGTGGGCAGGCTGTTCGGCAGGGCTCCCTCGTCGCCGACGGTCGGCACCGCCACGCTGGCGAAGACGGTGACCAGGGTCAGGACCACGATGGCGACCAGCGGCGCCGGGATGGCGCGGGTGAGCCGGGGAAGCCCCACCATGATCGCCAGGGCGACGGCGACGAGCGGGTAGACCAGCCACGGCACGCCGAGCAGGTGCGGGACCTGGGCGGCGAAGATGAGGATGGCCAGAGCGTTGACGAAACCCACCATGACGCTGCGGGGGATGAAGCGCATCAGCTTCGCCACGCCGAGGACGGCGAGCAGGATCTGGATCGCGCCGCCGAGGATCACCGCCGCTATCAGGTAGTCCAGCCCGTGTTCCTTCGCCAGTGGCCCGACGACGAGGGCGATGGCCCCGGTCGCGGCGGAGATCATCGCCGGACGGCCTCCGCAGATCGCGATGGTGACGGCCATGGTGAACGACGCGAACAGCCCCACGCGGGGGTCGACGCCGGCGAGGATCGAGAAGGAGATCGCCTCCGGGATCAACGCCAGGGCGACGACCAGGCCGGCGAGAACCTCGGTGCGGAACACCTTCGGCGACAGCCAGGACGGACGGGACAGACGCGGTCGGTTGACCGCGGACAGCACAGAAGACATACAGCCATTTCCACTCGGGCGTCCCGTGGGCGCGCACAGTTTCGCTCAGGACCGGGCAGCTACTCATCGACCATTGCCCGGACGCGTGGTCGCCACGGGAGCCACGGGCCTCGCCCGGATAGCCGACAGCGAACCTACCCTTTCGTAAGGGGAGAGTTCACCGAGCGTGGTGATCATCACCGGGTCGCTCCGGTTCCCACGCGTGCCCGCCCAGCCGCTTGATGGCACCCGCAGCGTTCCCCACCCTGGAAACGGCGACGGCGGTCGACCGGGGCATCCGGTCAACCGCCGTGGAAGCGCCGCTGGGTCAGAGGCCGTAGACGGTCAGTTTCGTGCCGTCGGTGGCGTACACCCTGCCGTAGGTGACCACGAGCTGGTCGGTTGTGCCGGTGAACGGCGGTGCGTTCAGCGGGGCGCCGTCGACGGGGTTCAGGGCGTACACACGGTTGCCCTTGGCCGTGACGTACAGGACGCCACCGGCCATGATCGCCCGCTGGTCCTCGCTTCCCGGAATGCGCTTACTCCAGATGATGGCGCCGGTGCTGCGGTTCAACGCGTACACCGTGCCTGAGGAGGAGGTGGTGGAGGCGGAGGTGACGTAGAGCCGGGTCGGGGTGACCACCGCGAACTTCGGGTACAGGTTCGACGCGAGCCAGGTCAGGTTGCCGGTCGTCGGATCGAGGACCTGCAGGCTGTGTCCCCATCCGACGTAGAACTTGGTTCCCGTCTCGTCCGTCGCGAGCGGCCGGTAGTCGCGGCCCGCGATGGCGTTGATGGAGTCGCCGGTGGTGATGTCGACGACGGCGCTGGTCAGGGGACCGCCATTTCCGGCGTATCCGGACAGGAGGACGTGACCGCTCGCCGAAACCGGCTGATCCATTGTGACGTCCTGCTCCCACAGCAGTTGCCCGTCGGCGACGCGGTAGGCGCGCGCGTCCGCGCTGTAGCGCCCAAAAGCGCTGACCACGACGACACCCCGGTCGACGAGGATCTGCCCGACCGCGCCGTCGTCGCGGATGTCCCGAACCAGCGCGCCGGTCGGGGCGTCGAGCACGAAGATCCGTGAGACGTCGAGGCCAGGCTGGCCAATGACGATCGCCGCGAAGACGAGCTGGCCGGCCGTGTGGACGAGTTCCGTAGGTAGCGCGAACCTCTCGGGGTCCAGCTCGAAGCGCCACTTCTGCGCGCCGGTCACCTCGTCGGTGGCCGTGACACCGAGGCTGTCCAGGGTGTAGACCAGTCCGTCGGCGACGACAGGTGCGCGCTGGCCGGTCCGGGCCGGGCTGCCGGTGTGCTTGAGTTTGAGGTTCGCGACGGTCGGGACCGTCACGCTCGTCTCGTTGGGGTTGAACGCGCTGTTGCTGACCAGGTAGCCGGACATGGACCACCAGCCCGTGCCGCCCGCTGCGGCCGGCGTCGCCGGGACCGCCACCGTCGCCGCGAGCACCGCGGCAGCGGTCAGCGCCTTCACTGCGTGCCTCACTCGTACCTCCCCCGTTGGCGCGACGTCGAAGAACGCCGCGCGTGATTACCTCACGGCGGAATGCGCCCTCTACTGCTCCGGGCTGCCGTGCCGGTGATCCTATGGCGGCCACGGTGTCCAGGGTGGCCCCCTTTTCAACGGCCGTCTGAGCCTGAGGGAGGCAACCGAGTGGCATGCGTAGGTCCGTTGTGGATTGCCACGTTGCCGGCGCCTGTGGGGGCGCCGGCAACGCTTTGTCAGTTGGCGTGGGTCAGGCGGGTGGTGATGCGCAGGCCCAGGAGGGTGTCGTTCATCCACGGCACCCGCTCGCGGTGCAGACCGGCGGTCATCTGGTCGGCCCAGACCTCGTACCGCTGCATCAGCGCGTTGGCGCGGGACCGTGCGCTGGTGATCAGACAGTCGCCCAACGGGTCGCCGGGCAGGTTGGACGAGTCGACAGCGGGCTCGCAGGGCACCTTGAGGCTGGCCTGGTCGCGCAGCGGGCGGCTGGGGTCGAGCGAGCACGGCGTCGGCCCGCAGAGGGTGTAGTTCGCACTCGCCCTGGCGTAGGCATTGCCGATCTTGGCATCCGTCGGCATGTTCACCGGGATCTGGTACTGCCCGAACAGGTTCGCGGACAACACGTCGTCCGAGTCGAGGGCGTTGGGCAGACCCAACCGGGTGTACGCCTGAAGCAGCCGGGCCGCCGTGTTCACCTTCTTCAGGGCGGTCGGCACCGGCCCGCTGACCTGGGTGCTCTGGTCCCGGACCCGGTCGTACATGAACTTCTGCCGGGCCTGGAGGAAGCCGCGCAGGGTCGGCGTCAGCGTGGCGTCCAGCGCGGTGTTGTTCACGGCCGTCGCGCCGCTCGCGAAGTTGTACCGCCCGGACGGCCACTTCTGGGTCAGGCCCTGCTCGGGTGTGGTCTCGCTGTCACAGTTGAAGAACTCGCAGTCGACCTGGTAGACCTGCTCGTCTGGCCAGGTGTAGTCGGCGGTCCGTGAGTTCTGCCAGGTCGTGTTCGAGTTCAGCCGGAACCGGCTGTGGATCTGCAACCGCAGCTTGCCGTAGTGGCGGATCACCCCGGTGCCGTAGCCCGTCGTACGCGTGTAGACCCAGCTCGGGGTGTAGCAGTAGCCGACCTCGGGCAGCTCCCGAACACCGGCCGGCGGCTCGTCGGGTCGCGGTGTGTACGCGTGGTGGAGTGCCCGCACCATGTTCGACATCAGCTCGTAGCGAACGTTGCTGGGTCGGTCGATCTGCCTGCTGCCCTCACACGACGGCACCGTCGCCTCGTCGGCCTTGGCCGGCGCCGGGGCGAGGGGTTTGTCCGTGTCCCAGAACAGGTCGTAGTTCTTGAGCGTCTTCACCTGTACGCCATTGGCGTCCGGCTCCCAGCGGGCCTGGACCTCGTTGGTCCGGAGGGCGGCGAGCGCTGTCGACAGCTCGTTGGTGGCGCCGACGTACTCGTGGACGAGCCCGGTGATCAGGGCGTTGGCGTTGCCGTTGGCCGGCCGACCGAAGCTGGCCGCGACGTCGGCGATGCGGGTGCCCTCCGCCTCGATCTGCGCCGCCCGACCGGCGCTGACCTGGGCGGCGTACGTCGGGTTCTGCAGCATCAACATGGCGTACGCCTGCGCGCCGAGGTTCCACACCGTCGGGTTGCCGACCGGCGTCGACGGTTCGACCATCGACGGGTCGCGTCCGCTGGCGACCCGGGCCAGGTAGTTGATCGACCTGGCCTCGCCGAAGCTGTTCAGTACGGTGGTCGGGTCGACCGCCGGGTTGTCCGCGTCGGTACCGGGCACCACGAAGGCGGCACCGCTGGCCAGCTGCGTCGAGGTCAGGTGGAACTCGTTCTCCGGGCCGACGAACTCGCCGTACGTCGGGATGGGTTGACCGAAGTTCTCCAGGTAGCCGATGTACTGGTTGATGTCGGCGCGGGCGTCGTGCAGGGTGGCGTCGCCGATCGCGGCCAGCACTGTGGCGGCGATGTCCTCCAGGCGCAGGCCGAGCTGGGCGACCTGCTGCTGGACGAGGGTGATCTGCGCGGTGTTGCCGGCGATCGCCGCGTTCAGTTTGTCGAACTGGGCCATCATGTTCGCGTACACCGTGTTGATCTGGGCCTCGACCCGCGCGAAGCTGGCGCGCATCTCGTCGCCCAGGGCCCGCACCTCGTCGCGCAGCGCTTTGACCTGGGCGAGGATCTGCGCGTCCAGCGACGGTCCGCTGCTGCCGAAGAGCCCGACGATCGACATCACGGCACCGAAGACGTTGCCGGTCATCGCCAACGTGGCGGTGCTGAAGATCGAGCCCGCCAGTCCGCGTCCGGTGATCGCCGCCGCGTACTTGGAGATCGCGCTGATCGTGGTGAGGACCGCCTCGCCGATCACCTTGGACTTCTTGCCGGCATCAGGGTCGGCGAACCCGATGAGGGTCGAGACCATGCCCACCCCGGCCTTGACGTCGGAGATCGTCTGCTGGCGGTCCTTGTCCCGGTCCTCGGCGGCCTTCTTGGCCGCCGCTGTGCACGCGGCGCTCGGCGGCCCCTCGGGAGGGCACTTGCGGTTGTTCTCGCCGATCTCAAGACGGATCTCCAGGCTCAGGCCGAGCAGTTGCGCGTGCAGGGAGGCCAACTGCTGCTTGGCGGCCGCGACGTACGCCACCGAGTCATCGCGCAGCGCCAGGATCGCGTCGAGGTCCACGTGTGAAAGGCCCGGGTCCTGGCTGAGTTCCTCGTAGGTGCTGGTGACGTCCACCCCGAACGGCTCACCGAGGACGGCGTTCCACGCGGTGGCGACCGGCGCGCTGGCTGCCCCCGCCTGCCGGACCGCGGACCACACCGCGGCGAGAGCGTCGTCACGGCCGCGCAGCCACTGGGCGGTCCGCAACGCGCCGGACGCGAGTTCCTCGCGGGTGTCCCACGGTTCGACAGTCTTGCCGATCACGGCCCCGACCAGGCCGGTGATCTCCGGCGAGGTCCGGGTGTCGCCGCCGGCAGTGCCGAGCAGGACGTCGACGGACTTGAGCAGCAGGTCCTGCTCGGGCAGCAGGAGGTCGAACGTGGTCAGCGAGCTGTCGAGCAGTTGCTGGCGTTCGGTGAGCTGGATCTGTGCCTGTTTGGCAGTGGCGTTCGGGTGCAGCCGGTGCCACTGGACAAATTCGGCAGACAGCACGACGGTAGTGATCCGGGCGGCACCCTGGAGATGGAGTTCGGCGACCTGGCCGAAGGCCCGGTCGGTGAGCGTCGCCTGAGGGACGGGGACGGGGGCGGGATCGGCGGACGCGGGTTCGCCGAAGAGCACGCTTGCCGCCGTCACCGCGATCATCGTCAGCACGGCGGTCCCGCGCCTGGTGCGCGTGGAACGTTTTATTGTCATGCCGCGAACGTATTGAGCAGCCTGAAAGGGCGCTGAAACCGCGCTGACCCGCGCAGGGTGCCGCTCAGCCGGCGGCCTGTGACGCGGCGGGCACGTCGAGGGCCGGCGCCACGACGGCGAACGCCTGGTCCATCAGTTCGGCCAGGTGCTGCTCGTCGTCGCCCGGCTGCCACCGCTGGAGCACCGTGTCGAGTGCCAGCAGGGCCATCCCGGCGGCCATCCGCGGGTAGGGGTCGGTGTGCGGGTCGAGGCCGCAGCGGTTGGCCAGCTCGGCGGCCAACTCGGCGCGCCACTCAATCTGACGTTCCAGCCAGCGGGCGTGCAGGGCAGGGGTGTCCAGGATGAGACGGACGACGACTCGGGCTCGCTCGGAGTGTTCCGGGTGGTCGTTGCAGGCGGCGAGCGGCACCCACAGGGCGTGGCGCAGCGCGACCGACTGTGGCTCGGCGGGCGGCCGGGCGGTGAGTTCGGTGATGATGTCCGCGCTGGTGTCGGCCAGGAACCGAACGACAACGTCCTCTTTGGACGCGAAGTAACGGAAGAAGGTACGCCGGGACATCCCGGCGGCCGCCACGATGTCGTCGACCGTCACCACGTCGAAACCCTTGGTGGCGAGCAGCATCAGGGCGGCGTCCCGCAGTTCGTCGGCAACGAGCTGGCGTTTGCGTTCGGCCAGGCTGTTGTCCGCACGAGATCTCATCCGCCGATGCTACGTCATCCGGTGCCCCCTCATGCCCGTGTTGGCATCGCGCGCACTGCTTGACACTCAGTGCCATCGATAGCACAGTGGGTCGCATGACTGTCGATGGCTGGTCCACTGAGCAGATCCCCGACCTGAGCGGCCGTACCTTCGTCGTCACCGGTGCCACAGCCGGCCTCGGCCTGGTCACCACCCGGGCGCTCGCCGTCCGCGGCGCGCGCGTCGTGCTGGCGGTCCGCGACGAGGAGCGGGGCCGCCGGGTGGCGGCCGACATCACCGCCGCCCACCCGGGCGTCGACCTGGAAGTCCGGCGGATCGACCTGGCCGACCTCGACTCGGTACGCATGTTCGCCGACCGTATGCACACCGACCACAGCCGGGTGGACGTGCTGGTCAACAACGCGGGGGTGATGGCCCTGCCCCGTACCCTCAGCCCGCAGGGGCACGAGGTGCAGTTCGCCACCAACCACCTCGGGCACTTCGCTCTCACCGGGCTCCTGCTCGACCTCCTGCTGGCCGGCCGGGACCCGCGGGTTGTCACTGTCACCTCGGTCAACCATCGGCAGGCCAAGGTGCGCTTCGCCGACCCGACCGGCGAGCGGGGCTACTCCCCGATGGGCTTCTACAACACGTCCAAGCTGGCCAACGCCATCTTCGGCTACGAACTGCACCGGCGGCTCAGCGCCGTGGCCAGCCCGCTGCGCAGTTTCCTCGCCCACCCCGGCTACACCGCGACGAACCTGCAGAGCAGTGGCACCACACCGATCTGGCGGCTGCTGCTGGGCCGCATCGGCAACCCGCTCCTCGCCCAGCCGGTCGACCGCGGCGTCTGGCCGCAACTGTTCGCCGCCACCGACCCGGGGGCGCAGCCGGGCCAACTCGTCGCCCCCGGTGGGCCGGGCGAACTGCGCGGCCACCCCGCGCCGGCGAAACTCTCCGCGGCGGCGACGGACCCGGAGCACGGCCGCCTTCTGTGGGAGCTGTCCGAGCAGGCCACCGGCGTGCGGTTCGGCTCGCTGCTACCAGCGGACTGATCGCGGACCATCCCACAGTCGTCACATTCCGCCGCGTCAGATCGTCCAAGGGGCGAGCAACCACAACGGAGGAAAGATGTTCGCTGCCTACGTCACGGTCACCATTCTGGCGTCGGTCTTCACCGGCTTCGCCGCTGCCACCTATCTGATCGGCCACGACTACCCGAAGGCACAGGCGGACATGAAGGGCGTGCCGCGCTTGTGGGTACCGCGGTTGGGCGTGGCGTTGGCGGCAGGCTCGTTGGGGCTGCTGGCCGGCTTCGCCGTACCGCTGCTGGGCACTCTCGCCGCCTCCGGGCTGGTGCTGTACTTCATCGGCGCGCTCATCGCGCACCTGCGCGTCGGCTCCCGCCAGCTGGTGGGTTGGGCCGTATTCTTCGTCACCGTGGTGGCCGCACTGACGGTGAATGTGCTCCACCACTGGTGAACCGTCAGCTATGACGTGAGGCAGCCGTCGCGCATCTGGACGGCTCGGTCGCAGCGTGCGGCGATAGCTGTGTCATGGGTGGCCATGATGAGAGTCGTGCCCTGCTCATCGCGCAACCTCAGCAAGAGGTCGACGATCGCGGTGCCGGTCTGACTGTCGAGATTGCCGGTGGGTTCGTCGGCCAGCAACAGGGCAGGTTGGTTGATCAGCGCGCGGGCGATTGCGACCCGTTGCTGCTGCCCACCGGAGAGCCGCGACGGCAGGGCGGCGGCCCGGTCGGCGAGCCCCACCATCGCCAGCAGCTCCTGTGCACGGGCGACCTTGTCGAAATCGGTGCGGAACGGAATCAGCGGTGCCATGACGTTGTCCAGGGCAGTGAGCGTGGGCAGCAGGTGGAACCGTTGGAACACGAAGCCGACCCGCCGCCGGTAGGCCGCCAACCCCCGGCCGGACAGGCCGGTCACCTCCTGACCGCCGACCTCGATGGTGCCACCGTCACACCGTTCGATGGCGCCGATCAGGTGCAGGAGCGTCGACTTGCCAGAGCCGCTCGGCCCGGTCAACGCGATAGCGGTGCCGGCGGCGATCGCGAGGCTGACGTCGTTCACCGCCACCAGCGGTGCACCGTCGGGCAGCGGGAAGGACTTCCGTACCCGGGTGAGACACACAAGCGGCATGGTGACAGTGCTCGACGCCGCAGCTGACGTCCGTTCCATCGGACCTACTCCTTTGCCGCTCACCCCTCGGCGAGCAGGTGGGCGGTGGGCAGTCGGCGGAGCACGGCGATCGGCACCACCACCGACAGGGCGGAGACGGCAACGCCGAACACCAGGGCGGCTCCAGAACACCAGAGGATCGAAGCGGTGACGCCCCCGGTGAAGGCCGCCGCCGCGCCAAGGCCGGCAGCGGCACCGAGCGTGCCGCCGATGGCACCCATCCCGATGGCCTCGATGATGACCAGCCGGTTCAGCATTGCGTCGGTCCAGCCGACGGCACCGAACAGGGCGAACTCGGCGGCGCGCTCGGAGATGTTGAGATAGAGCACGTCAGCGACCGACACGATGCCCAGCACGATCGTGACCGCCACCGCGATGTGATCGACGGTGCGGGCCTGGAGGGTGATGGCGTCACCGAGCAGGGTGCCGGTGATCGCCCCACGGAACGCGAACGTGATGGCCAACAACATGGTCAGCGCGGCCACCCCGATCATCAGACTCAGCGCGCCGAGCGCGGTCCGACCGGGTGTGCGGGCAAGGTTGGCCAGGGCGAGGGTGACCAGCCGGCGCGGCGCCTGCCGGCGGAGGGCGAAACCCGCGACGGCGGGGCGGATGATCTCGCCGGGGTCCGGCCGGGCGGCCCGCCAGGCCGGCCAGCCGCCGGCGAGCAGGGCAAGGGCCACCGCTGCGGGTACGGCGAGCAGCGTGTGGATCCAGGCGATGTTGAGCCCGAGACCGAACGCGATCCCGAGCGCCAGCCCGGTGCCCGCGATGCCCGCGGCGAGACCGATGCCGACGATCTCGATGAACATCAACTGGAGTAGGTGCCGTCGGCCCCAGCCGAGGCAGGTGAGGATGCCGAACTCGGTGCGTCTGGCGCGGATGGCGGCGGTGTTGGCGTTGAGCACCGCCAGCGCGCACACCGCGAGCACCAGGACGGACAGCAGCACGCTCTTGCGGTCGGCCGCGCGGACGAGCACCGAAGCGACGCCCTTCTGCACCCAGGGCTCGGCCACGGCGAGATCGGGCCGGCCGTAGTTACCCGCCGGATAGTGCACAGTCACCGCGGTGGGTGACGACCCCAGGGTTATGTCGACCTGCAGGCCGGTGCGTTGCGCGATCTCCTCGGCGATCAGCCGGACCCGCTCCCGAGAGACCGGGTCGATGCCGACCTCTCCGGCCAGCCGGACTCGCACCACGCTGATCGGTGCGCTGGTGTTGAGCTGGTACTCCGGGTAGCTGGGCTCGGTGCTGTATGCGCCGGGATCGAAGATGGCCGGCAGGGCCGCCATGGTGGTGAGCATCAGCGGAGGTTGGCTGAGCAGGCCGGTGACATTCGAATTCGGGGCCAGCCGTCGGCCGCCCAGCGCCTGCCGTGACGTTTCGTCGGCGCCCTCGGCGCCCGGGTTGAAGTACGTGTCCATGGGCACGGCCGACAGCGCGCTGCCCAGCGAAACCTTGGCGGGGTCGAAGGTGCCCACCGCGCCCAGCGCGGCATCGGGCATGCTCACGTCCCCCGGCTGCTCCTCGTAACCGTGCGCCAGGTTCCGATGGACGGCCACCTCGCTGCGCACGCTGGTGTCGGCGAACTCCATCGGCACGTGCCGGGACGACCCGCCGTCGTCGGCGCCCTGACCCCAGATCTTCAGGTCGTACGGATCTGGCTGGGCCCGCAGACCGTCCCCGGCCCGCACCCTCTTCGGCGGTCCGACGGTCCAGAACTGGTCGAGCCACCTGGTGTTCGACGTTGCCAGGTCGTACTCGACGCCGAGGTCGTCGGGGCGGAGCATCCGGTCGAGCAGGTTCTGGTACGGCTCTTCGAACGACATCGTCCGTTGGGCGACCGGCGTGCCGGACTCGTTGACCAGAGCGGCGCGGAGCCGCTGGTCGTCGGCGGATCTCCGGACCAGCTCGGGCGCGTCGGAGTTCAGGCGCTGCACTGTGACGTTGAGCGTCCTGTCGACCTGGGGTCGGTCTGCGACGAGGATCGGGAGCACCGAGTAGGGGTACGGCATTCCGTCCAGCCGCCGTGAGGTCGGCGCTTCGGCCGAGGTGAAGTATCGGCCCGAGGTGACGGCCTGGTCCAGCCCGGCCAGCGCGGCCTCCGACTCCGGGTCGACCGCGGCCATCAGGAACGGCACCGTCCACGCCAACGTGACTGTCGGCCGCGTCGATTTTCCCTCGCGATCCGTCGAGCCCATGCCGCCGACGCACGTCAACGACGATCGGGCTCGGAGGTCGGTCGGTGCGAGCCACTCCTCCGCGGTGATGGCCGGAGCTGCTGGGCAGATCTTCACCCGCTGACCGTCGGCGTCGACCTCCTCCGGCGGCGGCAGGCCCCCGCCGCTCTTCAGTTCGCTGTTCGGCACCACGTCCAGCCGGTTCCGCGTCGCGTAGAGGAACGCCGGCCCGTCCGGGATCTGGCTCAGCCCCGCGTCCGTCGCCCAGGTCGGCTGGACCCGCAAGACCTGACGCTCGGCGGTCGGGTCAAGGTGATCCGACAGGTCGACAGTCACGGGCACTGTGCGCATCACGTACCCGATCATCGCGACCGGTGCCGCCACCGACACCCCGCGCACCGCCTCGATCTCGCGCCACTGATCGTGGGTGATGCCGCCACGCATGCCCGCCAACTGGCCCGACTGGACCAGATTGCGCTCCTGCTCCAGCGGCAGCACCGCATCCTTGGGGCGGACCAGAAGGTCGTAGACCGGGCGGTAGTTGGCGCTGACCGTGCCCACCGCATCCAGTCGGGAGGTCACAGCGGCCCCGGTGAGCACTGTGAACCCGGCTACCGCGACGGCGATCATCGAGAGCAGGGCCAGCGACCGGCGCAGCCGTACGCGCCATTGCGACGCGGCTATCCCCAGCATCGACACACCGTGCCCCCCATCGTTGGTCCTCCAGCATGAGGCCGTCGGTCAGATGGTGACATCCGACCGACGGCCGCGAATCGACGATCAGCAGCAGCCCGTGGAGTAGCTCACGTAGGACGCGTTGCAGTCTCTCGCCGTGTTGGCGTAACAGCGGACCTGCCCCGCGACCACCTTGTTGTAGTAGTAGTAGCAGAAGGGCCCTCCACACCCGACATAGGCGAGAGAGCAGACGTTGCACGCGGACGCCGTGGCCTTCGGCAGCAGCGTGGCCAGTAGCTTGTCGGCCAGCTTGTTGATAATCATATGACCTCTCTCCTTCTCCGTCGGTACGACGGTTTGTCGACAGAGGCCACGATTTCATCGACCGCTTACGATTCGCTAACGGTGCGCTAATGCCCCGACGAGCGGCTGTGGATCGGCATTCACACTGGTCACGACCGCCCGGCGCACGATGATGGCGGCCATGCTGCCGCCCGTGCGGTGGTCGTCGGTGGCAGGTGGGCGGCGGTGCTACCGCTGACCGCTCGCGCGGATGATGCTGACCAAGCGGCCGATTCGTTGACCGGGTGCGACGCCGAGGTCCCCGGCCAGGATCTCGCACAACCGGTCGTGAGCGGCCAGGGCGGACGCGACGTCACCACGCCTCATGTGTGCCTCGATGAGGTGCTCCCAGGCCCGTTCCCGGTACGGCCACTGGCGTACGAGCGGCTCCATCGCGTCGATGACGGGGTTGTGGTCGCCAAGGACGAGTTGCGCCTCGGCGAGGTCCTCCATCGCCCGCCACCGTCGCTCGTCCAGTGACGCCGCCACCACTGCCACCCCAGCTGACCGGGCATCGACGCAGGCGTCCCCCCGCCACAGCCGCAGTGCCGCGGAGAGGGAGGCGACCCGGCGTTCGGCACCTTCGGGGAGCCGAGCGCCGGCGCCCCGTTGCGTCAGGTCGTCGAAACGGGCGAGGTCTGTCGACGCGAGGCGGGCGCACAACAGGTAACCCGGTGGACGGGTCTGCAGGATGCTCACGGCGTCCGGCCCGCCGAGTCGCACCAGGCTTCGCCGCAGGGCGCAGACGTGGCCCTGTAGCTTCGTCGTCGCCGTCGCTGGCGGGTGGTCGTCCCAGATCACCTCGATGAGACGGTTGACGGCGACCACCGTGCCCAGGTTGAAGGCGAGCGCCGCCAGCAGTGCTCGCCTGCCCAGGCCGCCGACGGCCATCGGCTGCCCGCCGACGGTTGCCTCGATCGGACCCAACAGTGACACTCTGAGCAGGGTGTTAGCGTTCACATCGAGGTCCGGGTGGTGATTGCGCCGTCGTAACCGGATGCCTGGAGTTGGAACAGCTCGGCATAGCGCCGTCCCGATGCCATCAGCTCGTCGTGGCTGCCCTGTTCGAGGATGCGGCCGGCGGCCAGCACGGCGATGCTGTCCGCCTCCCGGACGGTGTTGAGCCGGTGCGAGATGAGCAGGCTGGTGTGTGTGCGGCGCAGCGACATCAGCCGCTGGTTGATCTCGTGCTCGGTCGCCACGTCGAGACCTGACGACGGTTCGTCGAGGATCAACACGTCCGCGCCCTCCCTGAGTAGGGCTCTGGCCAACGCCAGCCGCTGCCACTGCCCCCCGGACAGCACCACCCCCACCCCGGGCAGATCCCCGTCGCTGAAGGTTCGCGTCAGCATGGTGTCGTACCCGTTCGGAAGCGCGCCCAGGGTGGCGTCCATGTCCGCCGATGCGGCTGCTGCCCGTACGCGCGCCCGGTCGTCCAACGCGCTGATGTCGCCGACCGCGATGTTGTCGTGGGCGGAGAACTCGTAGGTCATGAAGTCCTGGAATGTCGCCCCGAGACGGGCGCGGAGCGAAGCCGGGTCGATGGTGGTGATATCGACGCCATCCCACCGAATGACGCCCTTGTTCGGGACGTGAAAGCCGCAGAGGAGCTTGACCACTGTCGACTTTCCGGCGCCGTTGTCGCCCACCAGGGCGAGGGACGAGCCACAGGGGATCCGCAACGTGAGACCGCGCAGGACCCAGTCGTGCTCGGGGGCGTACCGGAACCAAACGTCGTCGAACTCCAGGCCTCGCCTCAGTGGCGGCAGCGCGGGCAGCGCAACAGCGCGTCGAGCCTCGCGGATCACCGCGGTGATGTCGACGTAGTGGCCGAACACGATCAACGTCTCGCCGAGCATCGCGATCTGTCGGACCAGGCTCGACGCGGACATCTGCAACGCGGTCAGTGCCGCGATCACGAGTACGAGGTCACCGACGGTGCCATGTCCGTCGACCACCCGTGCGACGAAGACGGCCAGAGCGACCAGCGAGACGATGCCGGTCAGCGTCGCGAGGGCGCTGTCGACCCACAGGGCCAACCGGTCCTGGTGACGCTCCTGTCCCTGTGCCGCGCGCAGCTCGCGCAGCAGGCGACCCTGGAAGAACTGGCCGAGCCCGAACAGCCGGATCTCCTTCGCGGCGCGCATGTCCAGCAGGAGTGCCGCGTAGAACGTCTGCCTGCGAAACATCGGCACGGTGCGTTCCAACATCGCCCCGCGCATCCGAGCCAACCGGATCTGGGCCACGAGCGTGGGCAGCACCGCCAGCATGACCAACGCGCTAACCAGGGGAGACCAGCGCACCAGCGTCACGCCGAAGGCGATGATGGTGATCATCTCCTGCCCGATGCCCAGGACCATGCTGTTGAGCTGGGTCGGCGCGAAGCGACTCGCCTCGTGCGCGAGCCGGAGCCGATCATGAAACTTGCTGTCCTCCAACTCCGTCAGCCGAGGGTGCGCCGACACCGCGGTGAACAGTTCCTGCTGCGTGCGTATCGTCACCCGGCGTTCCGCGTCCCGCTGTACGTACTGCGAGACGTGCAGGATGACTGGCGACACGATGGCCAACGCGCCGAAACCGACGACACCGAGCCAGATCGTCGACGTGGCGTCGGCGGAGAGACCGTCGATGAGGGCTCGCGTGAACCAGGCGGTGGCTACCGCGGTCAGACCACCCACCACCATGATCACGATGCTCACCGCCGCCGCCCAGGGCGCGGCGCCGAAGTAGATCCCGAACGCGCGACGCATCAACGCTGCCGACCGCCTCATCGGCTGCCCAATACCTCGCCCAGGTCATGCCCGCGTGCCGCCAGTCGTCCGTCCGCGCCGAAGAGCACGAACGACGGAGTGCCCTGCACCTGGAAGGCGGCCATCACCGCGCTCGGGCTGTCGTCCATGACGAGGAGGCCGGCCTTCCGCAGCGTCGGGCCAAGCTCGTCGGTCATGCCCTCACCCACCGTGAGGAAGCTGACCACCCGTACGCCCGTGCCGCCGAACTCCTCGGCTCGGTCGGCCAATTTCTCCGCCTGCGTGGGGCAGTGTCGGCATCCGGCGGAGAAGAACCCGATGAGGGTCGGGCTGCCCGCGAGGTCGGCGCTGGAAACCTGGCCGTCCGGTGACACGAACTCTGGCAGGGTGGCACCGACCGACAGCCCCGAGGCGGGCGGCGAGTTCATCTCGATGAGTTTCGCCTCCGTCTCGCGTAGCCGCCTGATGACCGCGGCGCTCAGCGCGAGGTCGACGAGGACGAGCGCCGCGAGTATGCCGACGGCGGTGGACAGAAATAGCACTGTGGGCTCCTTGGATCGGGGCGTCGAGGCGCAGCGCACGAGAAGTGCGCGATCGATTGGAGAGATTCAGCGCGCGTGCGACGCTCCACGAAGGAGCCAGGTGAGGTCGTCAAGCCTGACCAGCGTCGTGACGATGAATCCCGTTAGGGAAAGAGCCAATATGAGGTCCGGCGGCTCTAGACTTCTGAGTGATATGGCGGGCAGGGTGATCGCGCCAAGAAGGGCGCCGACGGCCGTGCTGGCGAGGAAACCACTGCGAGCGACGTGCCGCCACGCAACGGGCGTGTCCGTCGGGCCGAAACAGTGGCACCCCGCCGTGGACCCTTGTCGGACGGCCCGCGCGAGCACGACGGTGAACGCGCCGAAGAGCAGCGCAGCTGCGGACAGGCCGATGACCGTGCCGTTGGGCCAGAGGACAAGCGCCAGTACGACAACCTCGGACGCGATCGATGCCATCGCCACCGGGCGGGACCAGCGCACGGGGGCCACCCGCAGTTGGGCAATGGCGTCGGCGAACGCGCGAAAACCTATTCGGCTACGCACTTTTCCGATGGCGGATATCGCAAGAACGCCGGCCAGCGTCAAAATGGACACGACAACAGCGACACCCACATCGTCCCCCATTCCCCGTGGCGCCCCTGTGCCGAGGTGCGAGTCGCACAGACCTCAAGAACCCCGGCTGGGGAACCCGAGGTTATCGGCGTGATTCGATGCTGTCAACGGGTTGATTTGCCGCCGGAAAGATGAGAGTAATACCCCTCAGGGGGGTTTTATGACCGAGGAGTCACAATTCCTGATCACCGTCCTGGGTGGGTTTGCCGCGCTTGCGGCACCCGTCGTCGGCGTTGCCCTGGCACGCCAACGACTGATGATAGTCGATGTGATGGGTGACAGCATGGTTCCCGCTCTGGCTCACGGCGACCGCCTCGTGGTGCGCCGAACGCGCCGACTCCGGGCCGGTGGCATCGTCGTCGCGCGCCATCAGGAGGGTGGTCCCCGGGCTGTCGTCGCGGGCTCTCCCGCGTCCGGCTGGCTGGTCAAGCGCCTCGTGGCGCTGCCGGGCGACGCCGTCCCGGAAGTGGTCGCCCCGGCCGTCGGTGCCGGGGTGCGGCAGGTGCCGGCCGGCATGGCGGTGCTGCTCGGCGAGCATCCGGACAGCGTTGACTCGCGTCGGTGGGGATTCGTGCCGCTGAAAGACATTGAGGGCGTTCTGGTCAAGCGGCTGAGGTCTAGCGGCCGGTAGGGCAAGCGGCTATTGCCGAGTCATTGGCGCACATCTATAGTTGCGCGGATCACAACAATCATGGCCGTGGTGACGCGGCCGGGTCGTCGAAGCGCTTCGACGATTCGTCGTTTCAGGCCCGTCAGCCGGGTGTCGAGCCTGGTCACGCCGGTCTCGACGCCCCGCTGGGCGTCTGTCGTACGACATGAGGAGAACCGCATGCGGAACTGGCGCCTCCGGCGCGGAATCACCGCGCTCGCGCTCGCCCTGCTAGCCCTACCGGCCGTTCCCGGCACCGCGCTCGCCGAACCCACCTACCCGTTCCGAGATCCCCACCTACCCGTGAACGCCCGGGTCGACGACCTGCTCGGCCGTCTCACCCAGGACGAGAAGATCTCGTGGTTGCACCAGTACCAGCCGGCCATTCCCCGGCTGGGCATCGGCCTGTTCAAGACCGGCACCGAGGCGCTGCACGGGGTGGCGTGGTCCACCGACATCGACAACAACGGCGCGGTGGTCAAGGCCCGCGGCACCGTCTTCCCGCAGCCGGTGGGTATGGCGAGCACCTGGAACACCGACCTGATCCAGCAGGTCGGCTCTGCCGTCGGCGACGAGGCGCGCGGCTACCACGCGCAGAACCCCCGGGTCTGGGGGCTCAACCTCTGGGCGCCGGTGGTCAACCTGCTGCGTGACCCCCGGTGGGGCCGCAACGAGGAGGGCTACTCGGAGGACCCGCTGCTCACCGCGGCGATCTCCACGGTGTACGGCTCGGGGATGACCGGCGGTGACCCGAACCACCTGAAGAGTGCTCCGACCCTCAAGCACTACCTGGCCTACAACAATGAGGTCCGGCGTGACGTGACCTCGTCGAACGTGCCGCCTCGGGTGCTCAACGAGTACGACCGGGCCGCCTTCGAGCCGGCCATCGCCGCCGACGCGGCGACCGGGATGATGGCCGCGTACAACCTGGTCAACGGCCGTCCGGCCACAGTGGACCCGGACCTGGCCACTGTCGTACGCGGTTGGACCGACCAACCGCTGATGAACGTCACGGACGCCTGGGCGCCGAACAACCTCGTCGCCTCGCAGGGGTACTACGCCACCCAGGCCGAGGGCAACGCGGCGATCATCAAGGCCGGCCTGAACAGCTTCATCACCGACGACACCAACGCCCAGCCGACCATCACCGCCATCAAGCAGGCCCTCGCCACCGGCCTGCTCACCCAGGGGGACATCGACGCCCGGATCCGCGAGATCCTGAACGTCCGGTTCCGGCTGGGTGAGTTCGACCCGGGCGGCGGCCGGTACGGCGGCATCACCCCTGACGTCATCAACAGCCCCGAACACCAGCGACTGGCCCGGCAGGCCGCCGGCGAGGCGATGGTGCTGCTGAAGAACGAACGGCAGGCACTGCCGCTGGACCCGGCCCGGACCCGCAAGGTGGCGGTGCTCGGCCCGCTGGCCGACACCCTCTACTCGGACTGGTACGGCGGCGACCTGCCGTACCAGGTGACGGCGCTCGGCGGCATCCGCGAGCGGCTGGGCAGCTCGGCCAGTGTGAGCGGGCTCGACGGGGCGGACCGGATCGCCCTGAAGGACGTGTCGACCGGCCGGTACGTCTCGGCCACCGGCACCACCGACGCCGACCGCGTCCTCGGGACCGGTGCCACCCCGGCGCTCGTCGCCCAGTTCGACGTGGTCGACTGGGGGCAGGATGTGGTGACGCTGCGCAACGCCGCGAACGGCCGCTACCTCGGCTACAACTGGGGGCCGTTCCTCACCCGGGACGAGCAGCCGAACGGCTGGTACGTCCAGCAGCAGTTCAAGCTGGAGCCGCAGGCCGACGGCACTGTGGTGCTGCGCTACGTGGGCTACGAGACCAAGGAGAGCTGGTTCGGCGCCGACACGTACGTGACGGTCGGTGACGACGGTGCCCTCAAGCTCGGCGCATCCACCCCGGCCGCCGCGACCCACTTCAGTCGCGAGGTGATCAGCAGCGGGATCGACCGGGCGGTGGCGGCGGCCAAGGCCGCCGACACCGCCGTGCTGGTGGTCGGCAGCAACCCGTTCATCAACGGCCGCGAGGCACACGACCGGACCTCCACCGCGCTGAGCGCCGGCCAGGAGGCGCTGGTCAAGGCCGTGGCCAGGGCCAACCCGCGGACCGTGCTCGTGCTCCAGACCAGCTACCCGGTCACCATCCGGTGGGAGCAGGAGCACGTGCCGGCCATCGTCTGGACCACCCACGCGGGAGCGGAGACCGGTCACGCCATCGCCGACGTCCTCTTCGGCGACCGCAACCCGTCCGGCCGGCTCACCCAGACCTGGTACCGCTCGGATTCGCAACTGCCACCGGACCTGCTGGAGTACGACATCATCTCGTCCGGGCAGACCTACCTGTACAGCCGCGCGAAGCCGCTCTACCCGTTCGGCCACGGGCTGTCGTACACCCGCTTCCGGTACGGCCAGCTACGTGCCGGTGCCCAGTCGGTCGCGGCTGACGGCACCATCACGGCCAGTGTCGACGTGACAAACGTCGGCAGCCGGGCCGGGACGGAGGTCGTCCAGCTCTACACCCACCAGCGCACGTCGCGGGACACCACCCCGATCCGCCAGCTCAAGGCGTTCCAGCAGGTGAAACTCGCCCCCGGGGAGACCCGTACGGTGACCCTGCGCCTGCCCGCCGCCGACCTGGCGCACTGGGACGTCACCCGCAGCAGGTGGGTTGTCGAGTCGTCCGTCCACGACCTGATGGTCGGGGCGTCCGTCGAGGACATCCGGGCCCGCGCCGCGGTCCGGGTCCGCGGTGAGACCATCCCGGCTCGCGACCTGTCCCGGCCCACCAGGGCGGAGAACTTCGACAGGTACGCGGGGGTCAGGCTCGTCGACGAGACGAAACCCAGCGGTACGGCGGTCGGCGCCACCGCGGCCGGTCAGTGGATCTCCTTCGACGGTTCCGCGCTGCGTGCCTGCGCGCGCACCTTCACCGCGAGGGTCGCCAGGGCCGGTGCGGGCGCCGGAACCGTCCAGATCCGGTTGGGGTCGCCCACCGGTCGGCTGCTGGGCACGGCCACAGTGCCCAGCACCGGCGACGACTACCGGTACGTCAGCACCAGCACCCAGTTGGCCCGGGCCGTCGGCAACCATGACGTGTTCCTGGTGTTCGACTCCCCGCTGCGGCTGGCGGAATTCTCCATCAGGTGACCGGAGCCCGGGGCCGGGTCGATCGTCGACCCGGCCCCGGGCCTGCGGCTGGTCAACTCGCGGTGCAGGTCAACGTCGGCGTGCTGGGCGTGCCGGTGGACGAGCCGAGGAACCCGACGTCGCGGCGTCTCGATTGATCGGGTCCCGGGGCGGGATGGCCGTCGGTCTGGTCCGGGGTGGCCGCTGAGCCTCTCGTGACCGTCGGCGTGGGCGGGGTGTCAGTGGGCTTCGGTGCCTATGGAGCTGATGCCGCAAACGAATCAGGCAAGGGAATCCGTGGCGGTGGGATCGCGGGGGTCGGCCGGGGGAACCGCCTGACGGTGGCGTCGTGACGATCGCGGGGGATCGCGCGAGGGCTTGTCGCGGGGGCGGTTCGAGGGGGCAGGCTATCGGTGATGTCGTAGACGATTCAGCTCCAAAGGAAGGCCGGACCGGCGGCAGCCCCTGGTCTGGCAGCCCCCGGGGTCGCCCTGACTGCTCGCGACGAGCCCCGTGTCGTGGCTGCGGATTCGTCGGACGACGTAAGCAGGGGTGTGCGGTCGGCAGGGTTGATCTGCCCGATCCGGGGGCATTTCGGCATAGACGCCCTCCAATTGCCGGTTGCATTGGTCAGACGTGTGACCTACGCTCCCAGTAAGAATTTCGGGGCGGTTAACAAAGAGTGCGGTCGGGGCGACGGAAGTCCCCGCCGGCCCTTAGTGGCGTCGCTGTTCCGTACTCGTCGCTCGATACGCACTGTGGGCACGACATCGACGACCAGTGAGAGGAACAGACGTGAAGTCAGCCATATCCACCGCTCGAATGTCAGTGTTGGCGGTGGCGGCGCTTGTCGCCGCCACGCTGCCGGCAGTGCTGACGAACCAACTACCGGCCTCGGCCGCAGTCCAGGCAACCTACTATGTTGCTCCGGACGGTAACGACGCCAATCCGGGGACCATTCAATCGCCGTTCAAGACTGTTGAACGCGCGCGGGACGTCGTTCGCACGATAAATTCGACAATGAGTGGTGACATCAACGTATATCTCCGCGGCGGTAGATACCCGGTCACCAGCACCGTCGAGTTCGGTGCCAGCGACTCCGGAAACAACGGGTTCCGGGTCGCCTACGCCGCCTATCCCGGCGAGACGCCGGTCCTCGACGGCGGCGTCCCGGTGACCGGATGGTCCCAGCACACCGGCAATATCTGGAAGGCGCCGCTCGACCGCGCCAACAAACTGCGGGCGCTCTACGTCAATGACAAGCGCGCGTTCATGGCGTCGAAGACGATCAGCTCGGCGGGCTGTTACGGAACGTACAACATCACTGCCAACCAGGCCGCGTGGGCCTGGGAATCGGGCTCGCAGTGCGACGGCGCAAAATACAGCCTGAACGATTTCCCTGCCGTCGCCCGCAACCAGGACGACATCGAGATCGAGACGGGCACGACCTGGACCACTGCCATCGTGGGCGTCCGCCAGGTGACCACGAGTTCCGACGGCGCGAACCGGGTCGCCCTCTTCCAGCAACCAGGCGCGGCCATCGCGCAGGGCGCGTTCAACGGCAACGCCCAGGTCGGTGGAACCCACAAGCTCATGAACGCGTACGAGTTCCTGGACGCCCCCGGTGAGTTCTACTTCGACAAGGGCACCCGGACGCTCTACTACTACAAGGCCAGTTCCGAGAACATGTCGACCGCGACGGTCTACGCGCCGAACAACGTCTCCACCGTGCTGCGGGTCGCCGGCACCTCGACGAGCAGCCACGCGCGCAACATCACGTTCTCCGGCCTGACGGTGCAGCACTCCGACTGGAACCTGGTCAACGTCGCAGGCTCGGTCCTCAAGCAGGCGCAGCAGGGCAATCTGAGCGCGAACGTGTACGCCAAGGGCAACTTCCACGTCTACCACTACCGCAACGTCGACGTGGTTCCCGGCATCGTCCAGGTGCAGAACGCCGACGGGATCCTCCTGCAACGCAACCGGATCCAACACACCGGTGCCGACGGGATCAGCATGGTCAACGACGTGCAGGGCACACAGTTGATCGGCAACCACACCAACGACATCGCCGGGTCCGCGATCCTCGTCGGCCATCCCCAGCACGTCTACGTCGGGGACGGCACGTCGACCAACCGGGAGAAGTACTCGGCGTCGGTCGAGGGGCTACCGAAGAACATCGACATCAAGAACAACTACCTCTACGACAGCGCGGTTCTGTTCAACGGGCACAGCCCCATCTCCGCGTACTTCGCCGACACCCTCACCATCCAGCGAAACCGGATCGAGAAGACCCCGTGGTCCGGCATCACGCTCGGCTGGGGCTGGTGGAACTTCGACGGGTCGTCGGGCTCGATCGTGCCGAACCGGCCGACCACGACGGCGAGGAACAACACCATCAGTTACAACCACATCATCGACACGGTGCAGCGCCTCAGCGACACGGCCCCCATCTACACGCTCGGAAGTCAGCCCGGGACCACCATCACCAACAACTATCTCCAGGGGGTTCCGTCGGGCCACAAGTACGGACTGCACCCGGACGAGGGATCGGCGTTCATCACGTTCCGCGACAACGTGCTGAGTATCGACAAGAACGTCACCTGGATGATCAACTCGGACGACTTCGGCCGGAAGCACGATCTGAGCATCACGCAGATCTACGGCCCGATCAACAAGGTCTCGAACAAGAACCTGCCGAACAGCACCGTCGCCGACATCCTCGTCTCCTCCGACTACGTCTGGCCGGCGGCGGCGTACGGCATCGCCGCGAATTCCGGCCTTGAGGACGCGTACCGGGACATCATTCCGGCGAGCAATCTCTCCGCACCGAACTATGTGCTGCCGGCCAGCACCTTCGTCGCCAGTGCCACCGCGTCGATCCCGATCCGGAGCATCGGCGACGCCACCAGGTCGGTCTGGTTGGCTCCGTCCGGCACGACCACCTTCACCGCCGGGGCGACGATGACCAGGGCGGCCGGCACCGCCACGTCCATCGCCGTGCCGGCCACTCAGGGCGAGTACCGGCTCTTCGTCGTCGACGCACAGGGCAACCGGTCGGCCGAGTCGACATCGATCGTCCGGCAGCAGCAGGGCGGTGGCAGCGGTACGGGGAGCGGGCAACTCGTGGGTGGCCAGTCCGGCCGCTGTGCCGAGGTGCCCAACTCCTCGACCACCAACGGCACCCAGACCCAACTCTGGGACTGCTCCACCGGCGCCAACCAGCGGTGGACCCACACCGCCAGCAAGCAGCTGACCGTGTACGGCAACAAGTGCCTGGACGCTTCCGGGGCGGGCACTGCCAACGGCACCGCGGTCATCATCTGGGACTGCCACGGCGGGCTCAACCAGCAGTGGAACGTCAACGCCAACGGCACGGTGACGAACGCCCAGTCGGGGCTCTGCCTCGACGCCAACGGTGCCGCCACCGCCAACGGCACGAAACTCATCCTCTGGTCCTGCAACGGCGGCACGAACCAGCGGTGGACGCTGCGTAGCTGACCGGCAAGACCCCGGGGCCAGGCCGACACGGGCCTGGCCCCGGCTATTTCTGGTAGCCGTAGTTGTCGCAGGTCCGGCGTCCCTGGACGCAGTTCCTGGTGCGCTTGTTCATGGTGTTGACATCCCACATCACGAACGCGTCGCCATGCATCGACGAGGCGCTCTTACCCTCCTTGTCGGAGGAGAGGTAGTAACCGGCCGGGGTGCCCTTGGCCGGGTACTGGATGTCGAAGGTGATCGCCGGGATCCGCACCGGGTGGCTGGTCGGGCAGGAGTTGCCGCTGCCGTACGCCACATGGTCCTTGTGGTTGGGGCTGTCCAGGTGCTTGCCGTCCCAGCAGTCCGGGAACTGCATCATGAAGTGCAGCGTCGCGTCGCCTCCGCAGATGGGCCAGTTGCCGTTGGTGCTGCGAGCGATGCCGTCGAGGTCACCGGGGCCGTAGAAGGCGCAGTAGAACTGGCCGGTCGCGCCGCGCGGCGTCGGCTTCTTCTTCTTGGCGTCACCGGAGATCATGCGCAGGCCGTTGGGCATCGGCATCTGGCCGGTCGAGTTCTTGGCGAGCGAGCGGTAGTAGACCCGGAACCCGGTGGTCTCGACCGGTTTTCCCGTCGCGTTGTCGTAGAGCGTGGGCACCCAGTAGGCGGAGTGGTCCTGGACGGGCTTGCAGGAGGTGGCAGTGAACGTCGTCAGGTCGCCGGCGACGGTGTTCGCGTCGACGGCCTTGTTGCCAACGAACGAGTGCATGTGTGACGCGCCCGGTAGGCCGGGGGCCACGATCGGGTCGTCAGGTAGCCGGTGGCTGTACTGGCAGTCCGCCCGGAACTCCGGCAGGTTGCCCACACCGGACGGGACGGGGTCGACCTTCAACGCCCGGTACGCGTCGGCCTGCGCCTTCCAGGCCGCCCGGTCGACGGGAATCCAGCCGGTAGCGGGGATCTTCGGCGCGACGGCTGTCGACGGTGTCGTGCCGGTCGATGGGGTCGGGGGAACCGTCGGCGGCGCGGATTCCGACGTCGCCGCGTCGGACCGTGGCTGCCCGGCCGACGGCGACGGGTATTGCAGGGCGTTGGCCGCGTTCGACGGCTCGGGCGTCACCCAACCGTTGCCCAGGTACACGCCCCCGGCCGCGACGACGAGCAGGACTGCCACTCCGGCGGCCACGCCGAGTTTGTTGCGGGCCGGCCACCCCGGAAGGCGATGACGGGACGGCGGCGGGCTCTCGTACGACACCTGTCACTCCCAACGAGCCGACATGAGGCTGACCCGAATGGCCACGGCCGCCGAATGGTAGGCCCCCACCGCCCGTACTCGACAGTTCCTTATACCTTCCTTAAAGTGCGCGGCCCCTGGTGTCCACACTGGTCAGTGGGTCGCGCCTGGCCACGGACGCAGAGCAGCCGAATGTTGCGGATTACCGTTCTCGCTGGGTGATATGTATCGCTTTCCCAATCCGTCGAAGGTGAAGGTTGCCTCGGGCTACCGTGTCCCCGGTTCAAGTGATCATCGTGAGCGGTCGACCCCCGACCGGACTCACGGGAACCGGGTTGCATACCCGAAGGAGGTTCCATGGCTCGCACCCGCATGATTGGGGCGTTTGCCGCTGTCCTCGTCCTACCGGCTCTCACTGTCACAGCCGTGACGTCGCCGGCGTCGGCGCAAGCCGCCGCGCCGAAGGTCGCCCCGCCGAGTGACATGCGTGAGCTCACCCGGAAGGACTTCACGCTGGACGGTCGACCGATCGAGACGCCCTCGCGGTACCAGCCGCGCACGAGCGCGCGGAGGCAGGCGCAGTCGGTCGAGACGCCGGCGGTCGGCACGGTCCGTCAGTGGCTCGGCCTCGACGACGTCCAGGGCTCGGTCTACCGCAAGGACTACACGCTGCGGGCGGTCGGTGAGCACATCGAGGTCTGGGTCGCCAACGACCTGTCCTTCCCGGCCGGTGACTGCCGCGCCCAGGTGCCGTCCTCGACGCAGATCACCGACGCGCAGGTGAAGCACCTCGTCGACGAGTTCGACACGAACATGTACCCGAAGGAAACCAACGCCTTCAGCACCCCGCCGGACCGGGACGGCACCAACGCCCAGATCGGTCCGGACGCCAACGGCAATGGTGGGGTCTACACCGGCGCCGGCAACAAGACCGTCACCCTCGTCGACAACGTGCGGGACGACAACTACTACACGTTCCCGGCGGCACCGACGTACATCGCCGGGTTCTTCTCCGCGCAGTTCAACGAGTTGCTCGACCGCAACGTGATGACCGTCGACGCGTTCGACTGGCTCCACCGCATGACGGCGAACCCGCCGGACGAGCCGACCAGCGACCTGTGCACCAGTCGGGGCGCCCGGCCGAACAGCTACGAGGGCACGTTCGCGCACGAGTGGCAGCACCTCGCCCACTACTACGCGGACCCGTTCGAGGGTAACTGGATCAACGAGGGTCTCTCGGACTTCGCCATGTCGTTGACCGGATACAGCGACTCGAAGGCCACGGTCTTCGACCGGGGAGCCGACGGTCACCTCTACTGCTACCAGGGGTTCGGCACGGTCCAGACGCCGTACAACACCAATCCGCGGGACTGCGGCGGGCCGGAGAACTCCCTCACCCTCTGGGACGAGAGCCCCAACCCGAACGCGGTCCTCGCCGACTACGGCAACGCGTACTCGTTGATGCTCTTCCTGTACGACCGTTACGGTGCCGACTTCATGTCCCGGTTGCACCGCGACGGTGCCCGGCAGGGCCTCGCGAGCCTGGACGCCGAGCTGGAGACGGTCGGGGTCCACGACGTCTACCAGGTCATCCACGACTTCCAGTCGATGACGCTGCTCGACAAGCTCGTCGGCGAGTCGAAGTTCGGCATCACCCTCGGCGTCGCCAAGAGCCGGGTCACCACGCCGAGCCTGCGCTCTACCGTCAACCTGGCCAGCGCGGCGGCCAACGGTACGCCGGGCGCCGCGCCGAACGGTGCCGACTACGTGCAGTTGGCCGCGGCCAAGGGCAAGGTGCTCAGCGGTCGTGACCTTCGATCTGTGAAGTTCCAGGGCGCGAAGACCCTGCCCGCGCTCCCGCTGTCGTGGACGACCACCACACAGGACCCGGACCGGCCGGGCAACGCGGTTCTCTTCTCCGGCAACGCCAACAGCCTCGACTCGACGGCGGTCACCTCCGTCGCCGTGCCGACCGCCGACCCGACGCTGCGGTTCCAGGCCAAGTACGGCGCGGAGCTCGGCTACGACTACGGCTACGTCACCGTGTCGACCGACGGCGGCGCCACGTACACCGCGATCCCCGGTGACAAGACGGTCGACGGGCCGCGCGGTCCGGCGCTCAACGGCACGACGAGCGGCTTCGAGGCCCGCTCGTACGACCTGTCGGCGTACGCCGGGAAGAGCGTGCTGCTCGGCTTCCAGTACATCAGCGATGGCGGCACCAACGAGGGCGGCCTGCTGCTCGACGACATCACCGTCGGCGGGAACCTGCTCAGCGACGGCGCCAGCCTGGCACCGTTCGACTCGCCCACGGAGATCCGGCCGACCCAGATCAACAACTGGAACCTGCGGCTCATCGGCATCGACGAGAAGCACTCGATCGCCTGGCAGTTCGAGAAGAACGGTCGCTCCGAGGTCACGATCGGCAAGCTTGAGCTGGCCGTGCTGGACGCCTTCCCGAAGGTCGTCGCCGTGGTGGCGTACGACGAGCCGACCGAGCAGGTGCGGCAGTACGCACCGTACAAGCTCACTGTGAACGGTGTGGTCCAGCCCGGTGGTAGCAACTCGCTGAGCTGATTACACCCCGGTTGCGGGGGCACTCGCCGTCGATGTCGACGTCGGGTGCCCCCACGCTGGGGCCGGGTCGGCTCGGCCGGAAAATGTCGGCCGGGAAGGTGCTGCCGGACAGCGCGCGGGTATTGCAGGGCGATGACATCAACCTGGAAGCCGCACGAGAAGCACGGCGGCCTGTCGGACAAGGACAAGCGCGAGCTGCCGGAGACCGTCTTCGCGTTCCCCGGCAAACGCAAGGAACCGATGACCGATGCCAGCCACGTCCGCAACGCCATCGCCCGGTTCGATCAGGTCCAGGGCGTCACCGACAAGGACCGGGACCTGGCCTTCCAGAACATCCTCGCCGCAGCCAAGCACTACGGTGTCGACGTCGCCGAGACGAACTGGCGTCAACTCGGCAAGCTCCCGCACACTCCGAATCCCGCCCACTGACGGGATGCTCGCACGTTTCGGCGCGCTCGCCGGATAGGTTCGCCTCCGCCGGGTAAGCGGCGCGGATGCCCGCCAAGCAGGAGCCGGCAGCCGACAACGACCCGCCCCCGCACGGGGTGTCCCGGGTCGACCGAACCTGGTCCAGAGTGCCCGAGCGGGTGCGGCACGGGCTGCGCTCCCGCGCCTGGCGGTTCCGCCTCTTCGGACTGCTCGCCGTGCAGGCCGGCGTCGCGGCGACGATCGCCTGGTTCGTGGGGGCCCAGTTCCTGGACAATCCCTCGCCGGTCCTCGCGCCCACCACAGCTGTCGGCATCGTGGCCGCCTCGATGGGCACACGCCTGCGGCGCACCATCGAGCTGCTGGTCGGTGTCGTTCTCGGGCTCGCCGTCGGTGACGCGGTCATGCCGCTGTTCGGCATCGGGGCCTGGCAGACCGGCTTGGTCGTCGTGCTGGCGATCATCGTCGCCATTCTGCTCAAAGGCGGTGGCTCCCTACTCACCCAGGCCGGTGGCACCGCGGTGCTCATCGCCACCCTGGAACCGCCAGTGCGTGACCTGTCCGTTCCTCGCTTCGTCGATGCCGCGGTCGGCGGACTGGTCGGGTTGGCGGTCGGTCTGCTGGTGGTGCCCATCCACCCGCAGCGGACCGTGCAGCGTCTGGCCGAACCCGTCCTCGATCCGGCTATCGCCGCCCTGCACAGCCTGGGCGGGGCGTTGCGTCGTCGGGACCATGACGCCACCGAGCAGAGTCTGATCGGCCTGCGGATCCTCGGGTCTCGGGTGACCGCGCTGGACGAGGGGCTCGGGGCTGCCCAGGAGGTGGTGCGACTGGCGCCGCTACGGTGGCACCAACGCAGGTTCCTGGCCCGCTCCACCCAGGCCATCAAACATCTCGAGCGGAGCCTCTACGGCTGTCGGGCCGTTGCGCGGAGACTCACCAAGGCTCTCCGGGAGGATGAGCCGATACCGGAGGAGTTTGCGGCAGCCATCGAGCTGCTGGCCACCAGCATGCATACGCTGAGACGCACCACCACCCCCGAGCGGGCGGATCCGCAGGAGGCGCGCCAGCAGATCCTGACCGCTCTCAAGCTGGTCGGAGAGGCGCAGGGGCCCGCCGCCCCGGATCCCACCCGTCCCCACTCCCACCGGTTGGGCTATTCGGGAATGATCGCCGTGGGTGAATTCCGCACGGCCGCTCACGATTTGCTCATCGCCAGCGGGTTGGACACCGACGAGGCGGCAGCGTTGGTGCGGCGGACGGCGGACCGGGACGAGTGGGACTGAACCGCCCCAGCACGCCCGTCAGGTGGTCTTCAGCGAGGCGAGGACGTCGAGGTAGTGCGGGTTCCGCATGACCCCCAGCACGTTGCCGAACGGGTCGACCACCGCCGCGGTGATGAACCCCTCGTCTCCGTGCGGAGTGATCGGCTGGTACTCCGTGGCACCCATCGCCAGCAGTCGCTCGACGGTGGCGTCGAGGTCGTCGACGCACCAGTGCATCACCGCGCCGCCGGGCCCCGTCGCGGCCCCGGGCGGTGCGTACCTGCTGTCGATGATGCCCAGTTCGGCCTGGTAGTCCCCGATGCGAAACTCCGTGTAGGCCGGGCGTCCGTCGGGGCCGGGGCGCATGAAGTACGCCTCGATGCCGAGGAAGTCCGCGTACCAGGCCGTGGCCGCTTCCACGTCGTCCGCCCAGATGTTCAGGGTGGCGAATCCTCGCAGGCTCATCAGGTGTCCTCTCGTCGATGTCGTTGGTATCGACGCTATCGACGATTGCGGAAGCTCTGCTTCCGCAATGAGCTGCGGCCCGCATCTTTCGTCGGTTCCCGGGTAGTCGCCGCCATTGCCAGTACGAGTGGCGGGGGACAGCGTGGACAGCTACCCGGCAGTCGAGAACCACGGTCTGATCGGTGA